>NZ_JAIUZM010000013.1 GCF_020171345.1 Microbulbifer agarilyticus | reverse complement strand
AGCAACCGGCCCAATTGGCCCAATATTGGAAGCTATTTTGCGGCACTAAATTTTCAGCAACCACTGAAAACAAAAAAATACCGACCGGCACCATAACGCCCGCAACAGGGGCGACCAATACTATGCACATTTTGTGCGAAATTAGGCGCGCAGCGACTCGCACAAAATGTGCATAGTGTTGGGCGTCCCACGGAGGCCCGCAGGGCCGGAGTCAACTGCTTGCGTTTGTTATGAGTACCTCCAGGAGTAGCAGCGCAACGAAGAGAAAAAAGAATATGAATGATGCTTCATACCTTCTTTTTACTCGTTTTTTAGACGCTAATACTTCCTTTGGTAGATCCTCTCGCTCAAGTTCCGCATTGCCAAATATCAGCCCCCAATAATAGTAGGAACGATTGAAAAGCGAAAAATACTTTTTGTGAAGATCCGGGCGTTCGTTCTTTACAGCCTTTAAGAGGCTCCTGCCTGAAACCGTGGCAAAGAGAAACAACCCAAACCCCAAAGCAAAACAAAGTATTCCAATAACTAGCATGCTGTCAGTACGTACTCATAACGCCGCTAGCAGGGGCAGCCGAAGCGCAGCGTAGGCTGTCCAGCCCGGGGCCCCGCAGGGGCCTTGGGCGATCCTGCCTAGCCTGGTTATGGCTGACGCACTCGGAACCCACTACTAGCACTTTGCCAGCCAAAGTTTGGCTGGCCACTGCCTAAATTTACGGGGGAAGAATACCGCACTTCCCCCAACTCATTTTTCTCTTACCGGCACTCCACGAGATTA
>NZ_JAIUZM010000012.1 GCF_020171345.1 Microbulbifer agarilyticus | reverse complement strand
GGATGTGTAGAATACGCGTCCCACAGTGATGGCCAAGCGCTGCACTGAGTTGTTTAAAAATTCGATCAAGCAATATGTGTGGGTGCTTGCGGAGCGACGGATCGATACAGATGTCCCAATCCTTTATGGAGAGGGCCATCAAAAGATTTATCGGAAGCAAGTAACTCATGTCAATGAATTACGTTCAGCCAATTTGATTGGTTGAGTCAGCATTCCGAGCAAGACTTAAGTCTGTTGGGGAGCCAAATTCCGGTTCCCGTGAGCAACAGGCGACTCTTTAAACTGAAGAGTTTGATCATGGCTCAGATTGAACGCTGGCGGCAGGCCTAACACATGCAAGTCGAGCGCGAAAGTTCTTCGGAATGAGTAGAGCGGCGGACGGGTGAGTAATGCATAGGAATCTGCCCAGTAGTGGGGGATAGCCCGGGGAAACCCGGATTAATACCGCATACGTCCTACGGGAGAAAGCAGGGGATCTTCGGACCTTGCGCTATTGGATGAGCCTATGTCGGATTAGCTTGTTGGTGGGGTAACGGCCCACCAAGGCGACGATCCGTAGCTGGTCTGAGAGGATGATCAGCCACACTGGAACTGAGACACGGTCCAGACTCCTACGGGAGGCAGCAGTGGGGAATATTGCACAATGGGGGAAACCCTGATGCAGCCATGCCGCGTGTGTGAAGAAGGCCTTCGGGTTGTAAAGCACTTTCAGTAGGGAGGAAGGCCCTAAAGTTAATACCTTTAGGGATTGACGTTACCTACAGAAGAAGCACCGGCTAACTCCGTGCCAGCAGCCGCGGTAATACGGAGGGTGCGAGCGTTAATCGGAATTACTGGGCGTAAAGCGCGCGTAGGCGGTTAGTTAAGCTGGATGTGAAAGCCC
>NZ_JAIUZM010000011.1 GCF_020171345.1 Microbulbifer agarilyticus | reverse complement strand
TAACAAGTGACTATGGTGTCCCGTCAAGCGATTAAGCCATTTTTTCATCCCAGTACGTGTTGTTTTTAACCATGGTATTGAGGATCGTGAGTTGCTTTCGCATGCAGGCAACGATGGCAACTTTCTTAGGTTTTCCAGCGGCTACCATACGCTCATACATTGGTTTCAGTTTCGGGTGAGATTGGATCGCAGACATCATTGAGACAAATAGAACCGTTCTCACGCGGTGGCGCCCGCCTCGAATGAATCGCTTACCCTGGTAGCGTCCACTATCGCGATTCATCGGTGCGATACCAACAAGCGCAGCGATCTCCTTACGATTAAGTTTCCCGAGTTCAGGTAGCTCGCTCATGAGTGTATAAGCGACGACGTTGCCGACGCCTTTTGCACTCAGAAGAAGATCTCGTTTTTCTTTCCACTCGGTCACACTGCTGATTAGCTTGTCGAGCTGCTTGTCGATTTTAAGTAATTCGTTCTTGATTGCGGTAAGGATTTGACGAATGGGGTCGTGAACTGACTTTGGCATCCTCTTGAGCCGATTCTTCTGCATAGTGCTCATCTCAAGGCACTGACTACGGACGGCAAGTAAATCACTGATTTCGCGTAGTTTTTCTGGTTTTATCGTAGTTAGTGCTGGTTTCATGGCCTCGCCAAAGTGGGCAATATCCATGGCATCTAGCTTGTCGGTTTTAGCGATTCTTCCTGATGATTTTGCAAAATTACGGATCTGTGAAGGGTTGCAAACAACAATGGGTAGCCCACGCTTGTCAGCAGCACACACAAAATCCATTTCAAGTCGCCCCGTTGATTCGATCAACACCCTGGAAGGGTTGAGTGCCAGTATCGCGCTTACTGCTTGCTCGATACCTTCTTTATTGTTTTGGGCGCTAAAGAATTGGCCAGTGGGTCTCACATAGATATCGAGTTGAGTGCTACTGGTATCGATACCGACATTGATCTCTTGATATTGCATAAGATAAGCTATCTCCGCCTTGCTATTCGGGCTCGAGGCCCACATGACTATTCGAGTTATGCCTAGTGAGTGTTTGTCACGTTCATACTTGTTATCGGTCTTAATGAACCGGCCAGGCAGCGAACTGTGATAAACAAGGCCTTCGGTGGCCGCCGAAGGTGGGTCTCAATTTACCCGTTAGCGAGAAGGGCGTAA
>NZ_JAIUZM010000010.1 GCF_020171345.1 Microbulbifer agarilyticus | reverse complement strand
GGCGATCTTGCCTAGCCTGGTTATTGCGGCCGCACTCTGAACCAGCTACTAGCACTATGCCAGCCACGACTTGGCTGGCCACTGCTTAAAATTTACGAGGAAAGAATACCGCACTTTCCTCAACTATTTTCCATCTTACTGGCACCCCAAAAGATAACTCCGGACTGCCCTCTTCTACTGAAACAGACCGAACACTCTAAGAACGGAACTGACTGAATAGCAACCGGCCCAATTGGCCCAATATTGGAAGCTATTTTGCGGCACTAAATTTTCAGCAACCACTGAAAACAAAAAAATACCGACCGGCACCATAACGCCCGCAACAGGGGCGACCAATGCTGTGCACATTTTGTGCGAAACTGGGAGCGCAGCGACCCGCACAAAATGTGCATAGCGTTGGGCGTCCCGCGGAGGCCCGAAGGGCCGTAGCAAACTGCTTGCGCTTGTTATGTTTTGATACCGCTCACAAGCGATTTCCCTTGGCGAGGGACCGCAGCACCCTCCACTTTGGAGCTACGAAAAAAGGACTAACAAAGATAAATGTGTAAAGCCAGACTTTAAACCCTATCCAAGCACTTCCGTACTCTAGCCCTTTAAATACTCCGATTAAGACGCAGCATATAAAAGGAAAAACCAATGATCCGATCAAGACCTGAAAAAATTGCTGCTTAAACATTCAATGCCACTTGATTCAGGAAACATAACGTTGCTAGCAGGGGCAGCCGGAGCGTAGCGTAGGCTGTCCAGCCCGGGGCCCCGCAGGGGCCCTGGGCGATCCTGCCTAGCCTGGTTATGGCTGGCGCACTCCAAACTACCTACTAGCACTCTGCCAGCCACGGCTTGGCTGGCCACTGCCAAAATTTACGAGGAAAGAATACCGCACTTTCCCCAACTCATTTTTTCTTACTGGCACTCCACAAGATTACTCAGGAGCACCCTCTTTCACTTAACCAGAACGAACGCTCTAGGAACGAACTTGATTGAATAGCAACCGGCCAAACTGGCTCAATGTTGGAAGCTATTTTGCGGCACTAAATTTTAGCAACCACTGAAAACAAAAAAATACCGACCGGCACCATAACGCCCGCAACAGGGGCGACCAATGCTGTGTATATTTTGTGCGAAACTGGGGAGCGCAGCGACCCGCACAAAATGTGCATAGCGTTGGGCGTCCCGCGGAGGCCCAAAGGGCCGGAGCATCTTGCTTGCGCTTGTTAATTTAATTGGCACCTAGCTCCGCCAAAAGCGCATTATAGTTATCGCAATTTTTCCCCTGCCTTTGCAGGGACACCACCAATAGATCAACCGTTTGCTCTGGCAAGCGTGACACCTGCTCTTCGGATGATTGAATAATCGAAATTAGTGAGCATAAATCATTATTCATTGTCTTAATTCCCGACTGCACTCCTTCGTCGGAGATTTGATTTAGAGTGCCGGAAAGCCCCATAAGTTGATGAGCATACATATCCAGCTCACTGATCTCTAAGACTTTACCACTTATGAAGAGTCCAACCACCAACCCGAAAGAAAACAATGAAATGGACGTAACTATTTGAAGAATTGTTCGCTTCATACAATAAATTAACGCCGCTAGCAGGGGCAGCCGGAGCGCAGCGTAGGCTGTCCAGCCCGAGGCCCCGCAGGGGCCTTGGGCGATCCTGCCTAGCCTGGTTATGGCTGACGCACTCGGAACCTACTACTTGCACTTTGCCAGCCACGGCTTGGCTGGCCACTGCCTAAATTTACGAGGAAATAATACCGCACTTCCCCCAGCGATTTTTTCTCTTACTGGCACTCCAAGAGATTACTCTGGACTGCCCTCTTCTGCCGAACCGGAACGAACACTCTAGGAACGAACATGATTGAATAGCAACCGGCCAAATTGGCACAATGTTGGATGCTATTTTTCGGCACTGATTTTTCAGCAACCTCGAAAAAATAAAAAATACCGACCGGCACCATAACGCCGCTAGCAGGGGCAGCCGGAGCGCAGCGTAGGCTGTCCAGCCCGAGGCCCCGCAGGGGCCTTGGGCGATCCTGCCTAGCCTGGTTATGGCTGGCGCACTCCGGACTACCTACTAGCACTTTGCCAGCCACGGCTTGGCTGGCCACTGCCTAAATTTACGAGGAAAGAATACCTCACCTTCCCCAACTATTTTTTATCTTACTGGCACTCCATAAGATTACTCAGGAATACCCTCTTCTACTTAACCAGAACGAACGCTCTAGGAACGAACTTGATTGAATAGCAACCGGCCAAATTGGCTCAATATTGGAAGCTATTTTGTGGCACTGAATTTTCAGCAACCTCGAAAAACTAAAAATACCGACCGGCACCATAACGCCGCTAGCAGGGGCAGCCGAAGCGCAGCGTAGGCTGTCCAGCCCGGGGCCCCGCAGGGGCCTTGGGCGATCCTGCCTAGCCTGGTTATGGCTGA
>NZ_JAIUZM010000009.1 GCF_020171345.1 Microbulbifer agarilyticus | reverse complement strand
TAGTGGGTTCCAAGTGCGTCAGCCATAACCAGGCTAGGCAGGATCGCCCAAGGCCCCTGCGGGGCCCCGGGCTGGACAGCCTACGCTGCGCTTCGGCTGCCCCTGCTAGCGGCGTTATGGTGCCGGTCGGTATTTTTTAGTTTTTCGAGGTTGCTGAAAATTCAGTGCCACAAAATTGCTTCCAATATTGAGCCAATTTGGCCGGTTGCTATTCAATCAAGTTCGTTCCTAGAGTGTTCGTTCTGGTTAAGTAGAAGAGGGTACTCCTGAGTAATCTTATGGAGTGCCAGTAAGATAAAAAATAGTTGGGGAAGTTGAGGTATTCTTTCCTCGTAAATTTAGGCAGTGGCCAGCCAAGCCGTGGCCGGCAAAGTGCTAGTAGTAGGTTCCGAGTGCGTCAGCCATAACCAGGCTAGGCAGGATCGCCCAGTGCCCCTGCGGGGCCCCGGGCTGGACAGCCTACGCTGCGCTCCGGCTGCCCCTGCTAGCAACGTTATGGTGCCGGTCGGTATTTTTTTGTTTTCAGTGGTTGCTAAAATTTAGTGCCGCAAAATAGCTTCCAACATTGAGCCAGTTTGGCCGGTTGCTATTCAATCAAGTTCGTTCCTAGAGCGTTCGTTCTGGTTAAGTAGAATAGGGTATTCCTGAGTAATCTTATGGAGTGCCAGTAAGATAAAAAATGATTGGGGAAAGTGCGGTATTCTTTCCTCTTAAATTTAGGCAGTGGCCAGCCAAGTCGTGGCTGGCAAAGTGCTAGTAGGTAGTCCGGAGTGCGTCAGCCATAACCAGGCTAGGCAGGATCGCCCAGTGCCCCTGCGGGGCCCCGGGCTGGACAGCCTACGCTACGCTCCGGCTGCCCCTGCTAGCAACGTTATGTTGCCGGTTGGTAATTTTTATTTTCCGTAGCTACTGGCATTTCAGTGCCATAAAATAGCCTCCAGTATCAGACCAAATTGGTCGTTTGCTATTCAATCAATTGCGTTCCTAGAGTGTTCGTTTTGGTTAAGTGAAGGAGGGCACCCCTAAGTAACCTTGGGGAGTGCCAGTAAGAGAAAAATGAGTTGGGGGAAGTGCGGTATTCTTTCCCCGTAAATTTAGGCAGTGGCCAGCCAAACCGTGGCTGGCAAAGTGCTAGTAGTAGGGTCTGAGTGCGCCAGCCATAACCAAGCTAGGCAGGATCGCCCGGTGCCCCTTCGGGGCCCCTGGCTGGACAGCCTACGCTGCGCTTCGGCTGCCCCTGCTAGCGGCGTTATAAAACCCGGGTGATTGGGTAGAAGAAAAGATTTTGCTCCGCTTCAAGTAACTGCTTTTTGTGGTTAGTAGTTGGTGGATAGATACAGTATTTATCAGGTCAGGTTAGCTTCGTAGGTAAAAGTAAAAGGCCGCTATCGCCGCCTTAAGCACTTCGTAGCTTTAGGTTCGGTGCAGTTAGTCGGCGTCGCTAAATCGCTGCGCGTTATAGCAACGCCTTAGAAATTCATAGTACGTAATGTATTAGTTCGTTAGGGTTCTACGAGTGTTTGGTTAGGCTACTTCATTGGTCAGAGTATTGCGCGTTTTATAACAAGTTTATCAACGCCCGCCAGCTATGCTGGCTCGGACCTCCGTTACGTCGCTTGTTTGCGCTTTAACGCTTACGCTAGCACAAACAATCAACTACACTACGGCCCGTTATAAAAACGTTATTGGTGCCGGTCGGTATTTTCTTGTTTTTTGTGGTTGCTGAAATTTTAGTGCCACTAAATAGCTTCCAATATTGAGCCGGTTTGGTCGGTTGCTATTCAATCAGTTCCGTTCCTAGAGTGTTCGGTCTGTTTCAGTAGAAGAGGGCAGTCCGGAGTTATCTTTTGGGGTGCCAGTAAGATGAAAAATAGTTGGGGAAAGTGCGGTATTCTTTCCTCGTAAATTTTAAGCAGTGGCCAGCCAAGTCGTGGCTGGCATAGTGCTAGTAGCTGGTTCAGAGTGCGGCCGCAATAACCAGGCTAGGCAAGATCGCCCAAGGCCCCTGCGGGGCCCCGGGCTGGACAGCCTACGCTGCGCTCCGGCTGCCCCTGCTAGCGGCGTTATGAGTCCTAAGTATGAAGCTACTCAGGGAGTTTACATCGCTGTCAGATGCTGAGCTTTTGTCTAGTAGGCTCAGGTCAAAAGGAATTCTTACTCATATATCAGGAGTGAACTCGAAGCAGCTTGGAGCAATAGTGACCGGAACAGTCAAAGTTGGTGTTTGGGCTGTCTTAAACGAGCAAGTGGACGATGCTACAGCTTTGCTTACAAACAATAGGCATAATGTTAGGCATCAGCTCACAGAAGAAGAGATGTCGCGTCTAGAGAGTGAATCTCAAGGTAAGGTTGCAGCCTCCGTGAATTCGCTAATGAATAAACTAGTTTTTGCCTTGGTAGCACTAATGATTATGGTGGTTGCGTACAGCGTACTATCAAACTCATAACAAGTGACTATGGTGTCCCGTCAAGCGATTAAGCCATTTTTTCATCCCAGTACGTGTTGTTTTTAACCATGGTATTGAGGATCGTGAGTTGCTTTCGCATGCAGGCAACGATGG
>NZ_JAIUZM010000008.1 GCF_020171345.1 Microbulbifer agarilyticus | reverse complement strand
AACGAACTTGATTGAATAGCAACCGGCCCAATTGGCCCAATATTGGAAGCTATTTTGCGGCACTAAATTTTCAGCAACCACTGAAAACAAAAAAATACCGACCGGCACCATAACGCCGCGCTCAGCCGCGGACAATTTTGGGCGCTTTATGTGCGACAATGGGAGCGCAGCGACCGCGCATAAAGTGTACAAAGTTGGCCGTCGGCTGCAGCGCTTTGTTACGTGGTTAAGCTGGTTCTGGCTCGAACTCAGCTTCGATGCTGTTAATAACTTCGGCAATCATGTTCTTGGAGATGCCCAGTACTCTGGCGCCACCCTTCTTACCTTGCTCTACATCGTAGCCTCTTGATTCAAGAAAATCCCGAATCTCACCGAAAACTGCTTTGCTTCTACCTATTGAAAGATGATGCTTACCAGATTTTCTGGCATTAACATAGTACGTTAATTGTTTTCCATCGCTGAAAAAAGTTGGACCCGCGATCCTAGAGCTTGATCGGAGCGGCATATCTAAAAGATTTGCTATTTCAGCAAGAAGAATATGATCTGTTTTTTCACGCTCTTCACTCTCTCTTTTTAGAATACTACGAGTGTATTCATCATCGCTCTCTTCTATGACCAATTCGTTAGCTCCAATGAGCTCCATAATGGGCTGCATTCTTTCAACGAGAGTGTCATCTTTGTCTAGAAACCATTCTCCCTCTATTCGGCTATCTTCTAAAAGCATATGTAACGCAGTTTCAACAGCCCTTGCATCCTGGTGCTCCCATGCCGCGACGTACTGGGCTTTAATTGGAGATTTCGTGTTACTAATTTGCTGAAGCCGCGAGCTTAACGTGGCGTTTCCTGCCCCAGTAATTCCGACTTTTTTATATGGAATATCTATATGACCACCAATATCAATGTGGCGCATCACGTAAATTACTGTATGCATGATCTATCTCATTGCTTATTTAGTATTGACACGTAACGCCTTGCTAAGGGGCAACCGAAACGCAGTGTAGGTTGTCCCGCGGAGGCCGCGCCTTTTGCGGCCGGAGTGTACTTGAGCAATTTGTTAGGCATTTTGGCTCCGATGGTTGGCTACACCCCACAAACGTAACACTATACCAATATATGCAATGGTCATGATGCTATGGATGATGGGCTTTTCCCAGAATGTACCCAGCACAATTGAAATAATTGGAATTGCTGCAAAAACTAGCGCGACTACCTTGAGCCCTAATGGAGACACAAGCTTGGACTTACCTTTTGGATTTACAAACAACAGCCGAAGCGAAAGGTAAAACACCCAAAGACTACCAGCTAAAAATACACTACCTAAAGAAATAGTGAGAAATGTTGGCGGTACGTTCGGTGCCACTAAGAGTATTGCTGAGCCTATAACACATAAAAGAGTAAATGGAGCAAAGACAATACCCAATGGAATTGTGACCCATCTTGGAAGTGGTTTTGGCTCTATTTCTTCGTATTCTTCCATGTTCATTAAGATGCCTAACGCCGCGATCAGCCGCGGCTTACTTTGTGTGCTTTTTGCACGAAAATAGGAGCGCAGCGACCGTGCAAAAAGTGCACAAAGTAAGCCGTCGGCTGCATTGCATTGTTAGGGCTCGGAGGCGGAGCGCCATACCATTTTCTTTAGCTCCGCCCTGGAACCACTATATTTTTCCTCTACAACTCTGAATCCTATCTTTGAATAGAGCCTGTATGCTGCTTGATTATTGACCGAGACACTCAGCACAACAGAGCTATAGCCATGAGATTTTGCGTGAGCAAGCAGCTCTTTAGCCAGCCTGAATCCAACTCCGATTTTTCTTTGATCCGGCTTTACCCACATGGAAACTAGCTCGTACTCACCATCCAAAAGTACGCCGCCGACCAATCCGATAATTTCATTATCAGTACGATAAAAGAAGAATTTTAAATCGTTTACTCCCGAAGCCAATGACTTCCATTTACCTTCCGGGATCTCTTTTGCTTCTGCGTACGTAATACCAAATGCATCAGGTGAATCTTGAAGTGATTCCAGCCGAATATTTTTTAAAAGCGCCCAATCGCCTTCAGTGACAGGCACGATACTCATGATCTTACTGCCCTAACGCCGCCAGCAGGGGCAGCTTACCTTGTGCGCGTTTTGCGCGAAAATGGGAGCGAAGCGACCGCGCAAAACGTGCACAAGGTAAGCTGTCCCGCGGAGGGCCGAAGGCCCGGAGCAAACTGCCTGGCCTGGTTATGGCTTGCCGCACTGGGGACTCGCTTACCGGCACGCTGCCAGCCACGGCTTGGCTGGCCACTGCACGAATAAAACGAGAAAATAATACCGCACTTTCCCCAACCTGTTTTTATCTTATTGGCACGCCACAATACTGCAGCGGAATCGCCCTATTCTGCCGAACCCGAGCGAACACTCTAGGAACGAAACTGCTTGAATGTGCCGAGGCAAAAAAGCCAAATGCTGGACACCAAAACTGTACGAAAAAAATGCAGCCACACAAATATTAATTTTTACCGACCGGCACCATAACGCCGCTAGCAGGGGCAGCCGGAGCGCAGCGTAGGCTGTCCAGCCCGGGGCCCCGCAGGGGCCTTGGGCGATCTTGCCTAGCCTGGTTATTGCGGCCGCACTCTGAACCAGCTA
>NZ_JAIUZM010000007.1 GCF_020171345.1 Microbulbifer agarilyticus | reverse complement strand
CCTGACGATGACCTACTCTCACATGGGGAATCCCCACACTACCATCGGCGATGTTGCGTTTCACTTCTGAGTTCGGCAAGGGATCAGGTGGTTCCACAACTCTATGGTCGTCAGGCAAACTGGCTTGGGTTGGTCTGGTCTTATGAGCCTTTCATCTCTTTTAAAGAGTGCTCTGCGCTGCCTGTTATCGCTGTTTGCCTTGGTCAGGTTCTGACCGGCGATAACCCCAAATAAGTCGGTAAAACATTCTGTAGTAATACACCGCAAGAACTGTATGTCTCTTCTCGCGCACAATCCACTGATCGTCTTCGATCAGTAAATCGTTAGTAACCATCTCTGTTGTATGGTCAAGCCGCACGGGCAATTAGTACTGGTTAGCTCAACGCCTCACAACGCTTCCACACCCAGCCTATCAACGTGGTAGTCTTCCACGGCCCTTTAGGACTCTCAAGGAGTCAGGGAAATCTAATCTTGAAGGAGGCTTCCCGCTTAGATGCTTTCAGCGGTTATCCCGTCCGAACATAGCTACCGGGCAATGCCACTGGCGTGACAACCCGAACACCAGAGGTTCGTTCACTCCGGTCCTCTCGTACTAGGAGCAACTCTTCTCAAATTTCCAACGCCCACGGCAGATAGGGACCGAACTGTCTCACGACGTTCTAAACCCAGCTCGCGTACCACTTTAAATGGCGAACAGCCATACCCTTGGGACCGGCTTCAGCCCCAGGATGTGATGAGCCGACATCGAGGTGCCAAACACCGCCGTCGATGTGAACTCTTGGGCGGTATCAGCCTGTTATCCCCGGAGTACCTTTTATCCGTTGAGCGATGGCCCTTCCATACAGAACCACCGGATCACTATGACCTACTTTCGTACCTGCTCGTCATGTCTGACTCGCAGTCAAGCGCACTTATACCATTATGCTCATTGCATGATTTCCGACCATGCTGAGTGCACCTTCGTACTCCTCCGTTACTCTTTGGGAGGAGACCGCCCCAGTCAAACTACCCACCATACACTGTCCTCGATCCGGATAACGGACCAGAGTTAGAACCTCAAACATACCAGGGTGGTATTTCAAGGATGGCTCCACTGCAACTGGCGTCACAGTTTCAAAGCCTCCCACCTATCCTACACAAATAGGCTCAAAGTTCAGTGCAAAGCTGTAGTAAAGGTTCACGGGGTCTTTCCGTCTAGCCGCGGGTACACTGCATCTTAACAGCGATTTCAATTTCACTGAGTCTCTGGTGGAGACAGCGTGGCCATCGTTACGCCATTCGTGCAGGTCGGAACTTACCCGACAAGGAATTTCGCTACCTTAGGACCGTTATAGTTACGGCCGCCGTTTACCGGGGCTTCGATCAAGAGCTTCGCATACGCTAACCCCATCAATTAACCTTCCGGCACCGGGCAGGCGTCACACCCTATACGTCCACTTACGTGTTTGCAGAGTGCTATGTTTTTAATAAACAGTCGCAGCCACCTGGTCACTTCGACCGGCCTCAGCTTAGGGAGCAAGTCCCATCACCAAAACCGGCGTACCTTCTCCCGAAGTTACGGTACCATTTTGCCTAGTTCCTTCACCAGAGTTCTCTCAAGCGCCTTGGTATTCTCTACCTGACCACCTGTGTCGGTTTAGAGTACGGTTCACAATTGCCTGAAGCTTAGAAGTTTTTCCTGGAAGCAGGGCATCAACCACTTCGTCTCTTAAAAAGAGACTCGTCATCAGCTCTCAGCCTTCTCAATAAAGAGTATGACCCGGATTTACCTAAGTCATAAGCCTACTACCTTAAACATGGACAACCAATCGCCATGCTGGCCTAGCCTTCTCCGTCACTCCATCGCAGCAATTGCAAGTACAGGAATATTAACCTGTTTCCCATCGACTACGGCTTTCGCCCTCGCCTTAGGGGCCGACTAACCCTGTCCCGATTAGCGTTGGACAGGAACCCTTGGTCTTCCGGCGGGGGGGTTTTTCACCCCCCTTGTCGTTACTCATGTCAGCATTCGCACTTGTGATACCTCCAGCAAACCTCACAGTTCACCTTCAGCGGCTTACACAACGCTCCTCTACCATGCTTAAAAAGCATCCGCAGCTTCGGTTATCAGTTTGAGCCCCGGTATATCTTCCGCGCGGGCCGACTCGACTAGTGAGCTATTACGCTTTCTTTAAAGGATGGCTGCTTCTAAGCCAACCTCCTAGCTGTCTGGGCCTTCCCACATCGTTTCCCACTTAACTGATATTTGGGACCTTAGCTGGCGGTCTGGGTTGTTTCCCTTTTCACGACGGACGTTAGCACCCGCCGTGTGTCTCCCGCGATTGCACTCCACGGTATTCGGAGTTTGCATGGGGTTGGTAAGTCGGGATGACCCCCTAGCCCAAACAGTGCTCTACCCCCGTGGGTGAGACGCGAGGCGCTACCTAAATAGCTTTCGAGGAGAACCAGCTATCTCCCGGCTTGATTAGCCTTTCACTCCGATCCACAGGTCATCTCCTAATTTTTCAACATTAGTGAGTTCGGTCCTCCAGTTGATGTTACTCAACCTTCAACCTGCCCATGGATAGATCGCCGGGTTTCGGGTCTATTGCCTGCAACTAAACGCCCTATTAAGACTCGATTTCTCTACGGCTCCCCTAAGCGGTTAACCTTGCTACAGACAATAAGTCGCTGACCCATTATACAAAAGGTACGCAGTCACCCCGAAGGGCTCCTACTGCTTGTACGTATACGGTTTCAGGTTCTATTTCACTCCCCTCTCCGGGGTTCTTTTCGCCTTTCCCTCACGGTACTGGTTCACTATCGGTCAGCTGGGAGTATTTAGCCTTGGAGGATGGTCCCCCCATGTTCAGTCAAGATAACACGTGTCCCGACCTACTCGATTTCACTCTAAATGCCTTTTCGTGTACGGGGCTATCACCCTGTATCGCGGAACTTTCCAGATCCTTCCACTAAGACATAAAGAGCTTAAGGGCTAATCCCCTTTCGCTCGCCGCTACTCAGGGAATCTCGGTTGATTTCTTTTCCTCCGGGTACTTAGATGTTTCAGTTCCCCGGGTTCGCCTCCCTAACCTATGTATTCAGTTAGGGATACCTGTAAAACAGGTGGGTTTCCCCATTCGGAAATCCTAGGATCAAAGTCTGTGTGCCGACTCCCCTAGGCTTATCGCAGGCTCCTACGTCCTTCATCGCCTCCAGCTGCCAAGGCATCCACCGTATACGCTTAGTCGCTTGACCATACAACACAAACGACTACTAACGACTTTGCATTTGAATACGGGTAAGTATTCAAACACCGGATTGTGTGCTTGAGAGACACACATTTCTATTGATGTTGAGTATTGTTAGTACTCAACCTCGCCTTGCAGTGTATTACTACAAAATGTTTCACCTTGTTAAAGAACATCTGATGTAAAAATCAGAAAGCTAATCTCTCGAATCAAGCAACACACTCAATCCAAAAAACCAGTTTTCTGATTTCTGATATTGATAAAAGAAAGAAAGAGGAAGTGAATTTTCACGAGTTGGTATTTTTGGAGCCCGCCGCATAGCCTGCTATGCAAGGGATTCAAAAGTGCCGAATCGTGGAAATTTGGTAGGCCTGGGCAGACTTGAACTGCCGACCTCACCCTTATCAGGGGTGCGCTCTAACCAGCTGAGCTACAGGCCTATAAACATCTCAGGAAATGGTGGAGCTAAGCGGGATCGAACCGCTGACCTCTTGGATGCAAACCAAGCGCTCTCCCAGCTGAGCTATAGCCCCAACTCGCTGAAGCCTTTCAAACATCAACATCATCAGTCCGATCAAGCAATATGTGTGAGCACTTACGAAGTTAGGTCGACTTCGATTAAGGAGGTGATCCAGCCCCAGGTTCCCCTAGGGCTACCTTGTTACGACTTCACCCCAGTCATGAATCACTCCGTGGTGACCGTCCCCCCGAAGGTTAGACTAGCCACTTCTGGAGCAACCCACTCCCATGGTGTGACGGGCGGTGTGTACAAGGCCCGGGAACGTATTCACCGTGACATTCTGATTCACGATTACTAGCGATTCCGACTTCA
>NZ_JAIUZM010000006.1 GCF_020171345.1 Microbulbifer agarilyticus | reverse complement strand
GCCATCGTTGCCTGCATGCGAAAGCAACTCACGATCCTCAATACCATGGTTAAAAACAACACGTACTGGGATGAAAAAATGGCTTAATCGCTTGACGGGACACCATAGTCACTTGTTATGCATTTTTCAGCGTGCCTTGTTCAAAATAGAGCCCGCAATACTCATATGAGATTTTGCGGACATAATTAGAACCAGTTTTTCTCTGAGATCTGGGCTGCCAAGCCCTTTAGCTTCTCCCTCCAACTTCGCACTTTCTTCAGCTTGTACAATACTATCTTTTAGGCCCGGAAATTCATCTGTAGTAAATTTGTACAATAATTTGCATGTATCAATTTCGGCGAACGGTTTTTTAGAAAGCTTTGCATCAGTAATGCACTCGATAGACATTTTTCTATACTCAGACGCCTTTGTATCCAGAGCCTGAAGATGAGAAATTTCATCTGATCCAATACAGCTTAATGGGAAGATCAGCATTACATGAAATATGTAGTTTATTCTCATTTCTTTCCTCTTGATGCATAACGCCTGGCTCAGCGCGACATAGCGGCGCTGAGCTTTTGTGTGAAAATGTGAGCGCAGCGAGCATCACAAAAGCGAAGCAAAGCTTATGGAGTCGGCTGCAGCCATTTGTTAAGCATCTGGCTTGCCGCCCTTAAGGTCCTTATAAAAGTGCCGCCACCCGAAAAGTCTCCCTACGCAGAAAACAACAGCAATTGCTGGAAGAAAGGCCGATACGACATTTTCATAATAGGAACTATACCAATCATAGATTGGAACAAACCATATAGACATTATTAGGATAGTTGCGATCCAAGAATCCTTTCCGATCCATTCATAGGTCAGTTCTAGGACAATGTAAAAAACGAGTGCAAGCCCTATCCCAGCCCAAAGCTCTCCCCCTTCACATTTATATATTATTTGAGCGACGAAGAAGCCCATTAACAGGCATCTTAATACAGCTCTGTCTTCACTGGGTTCTTGTAGCCTCATAAAAGCCTCAAAGGTGCTTAACGCCCAGCGCAGGCGCAGCCAACGCGGAGCGCCTTTTGTGTTAATGTTTGAGCGACAGCGAGTAACACAAAAGGCGCGTAGTGTTGGCTGTCGCTCTGCCGCTGCTTGTTAGCCGTTCTTGATAAGTGCCAACTTGGACCCGAAGCCAATAAGTACAAGACCAGTAATGGAATTGATCCACCGCCTAAACTTCGCGTTATTAGAAGCACTTTTAACACGAGATAGAGCAACAACCATGATTGAAAACCAAACAAAGTTTACCACCGAGTGTGCTGTAACTAATGCATATGCGTGTATTGCACTTTCATTTACTGACACGAACTGTGGAAAGGCGGCCAAATAGAACATTGAAACTTTAGGATTTAGAACGTTTGTCAAAAACCCTTCTAACAAGGCGGCACCAACCGAAACAGGCTTAACATTATTCTTAGGTGAATCTGGCAGACTGGAATTACCACTTTTGAAGGCGCCAATAAGAGCCTTTATGCCAATCCAGATTAGGTAGAGTGCACCTAGAATTTTGAAAATAAAGAACGCCTGTGCTGATTGTGTGAGAAGCGCTGAAACACCAAAAATGGCGAATGTTCCATGGACGTAAAAAGCGGCAACAAACCCCCAGACATTCGCGAAGCCAGATTTTTTTCCCGATAATGGCACAGTTTTAGCTATCAGAAACCCGTTCGGACCTGGCGAGATAACCAGCAAAGCAGCTATCAGCATAAAGGCCATGACGCTATCTATATCCATATATTTTTCCTTAAGGTCCGAATTTTCATTGACGGCTAACGCCCGCAACAGGGGCGACCAATGCTATGCACATTTTGTGCGAAACTGGGAGCGCAGCGACCCGCACAAAATGTGCATAGCGTAGGGCGTCCCTCTGCTTGCGTTTGTTAGCCTAATTGCCACAGGCCGCCCGGAGTCTACCGAATTCCACCCCTTCAACAACTTCTCCATCTTTAAGTTGTAGCCCCAATTTAAAAAGATTATCTATACTAGGGTTTTCCAATTTAACTTCTTCACAAACCGATTTTCCGATTTCCAAGCGGATTATTGTGTTATTTTTTAGATGCCTTACCCACGTAAAGTCTGTTGTAGGAAACATTCTATTTTGATTTAACTCTGGATCATCCGTAATTTCTGAGTACTCATAAAGGTATTGGCCGTAAAGACAAGCAACTCTATTATCACCGATGTTCAGTAAATGGCATAAACAACCAGTACTCAAATCTTCAAATGTGATTGCATCATGTACTTTAAAAGATTCTACGACTGCCGCCCTCTCTCCGATTAGCTGATTTATGTGATCATCTTCGGATTGACCTTTTAGACGGCGAAGAAATCCTTCATTACAAACAATCACAGATGACAACATCAGTGCTAGAGCAAAAATCACACCAACAATAGGCGGCAGGCTATCGCCGACTAGAGTGATATACAGCCAGCCCCCGGTTGCGATGTAGATTAGAGCTAGGATTAAACGCATGACTTCTCTCTAAGGAGGCTAACGCCCAGCGCAGGCGCAGCCAGCGCGGAGCGCATTTTGTGTTAATGTTTGAGCACCAGCGAGTAACACAAAATGTGCGTAGCGTTGGCTGTCGCCCTGCCGCTGCTTGTTAGCTTTCTCTGGAATCATACTCATCAGGCTCGCCGTAAAATGACTGATACTCTATGCGCACATCAATTACATTAAGAAGCTCTTTCAGGTTATCGATACACGTCGGCTCCTGCGGAAGCACCTTGATCATTACAATATTATTTTCACTCGACGCTCTAGATACATAGCCGGGATTCATAATGGATACCGAAGTACTTTCTACCATAAATTTTTCCAATATTTTGGATATGGCTTCCCTTAGCTCATATTCAAGATCGCCCACCAATTCGGTTCCGTGATGGAAAAACTGAATATTCTGGATAACTGCTGGACCCAGACCAGCATTCACGATAGTTGCGCTAATGGTTGGCGGGCTATTTGTAGTAGAAGTCTCCATGACTAGAGAAGGTTTTAAAGAAAGCCGATTATGCTGTCTGTTGCTACGACCCTCATAGATCGCTAGCCCAAGAGCTACAAGAGCAATCAGCGCAGAAGAAACCGCAGTTGCGATTTGGGCATACTCGAATGTGTCCATTTTCTACCCGTGAAAGCTAACGCCGTGCTTTGCGGCTGGTTTGGAGCGCAGCGGAAAACCAGTCCGACAACAGCGCCTTGTTAAACACTCGAACCCCGATGCCAGTTAAGAACGTTGACATTATTTTGCTCCCAAACACTTTCTAGCTCTGATACTCCGTTTTTGGAAATAAAATCGAGCTCTTCGTTTGTAATGCCCACAGCTAATAATGGATAAATATATCCCTGTTCTAAATGTACTTTAGACAAGGCTTCACCCCATTGGTATTGAGGCACAAATAGTAAATGCTTTAGTTCTATTTCAGGGTGATATTCAGATACTAGGGTTTCGAATATTACGCCAGGGCTAATTTTCCAGCCATCTTTCATGATATAGAAAGCAGCTGTTGAAATTATATTCTCTAGCTTTATATCCTCGCTGACGGAATCCATTAGGATTTCGGTTGGTGGCTCATGCTGTACATCCATTAGCCCAATTGTGGCGCAAACTTTACCACCCTCATTTAAGGTTGTTAGTACATGAATAGAAGTAGTCTCTAGCTCATCATAGTAATTTGCCACAGCTCTAGAACCGCCGGTCAAGGAGGAAACTAAATTGGCCCATTTTTTGTTTGATTCACTTGGCACGATACTTCCTTAGGTGTTTAACGCCGCAATCAGCGGCGGCCAAGTTTGTGCGCTTTTTGCGCCATAATGGGAGCATAGCGACCGCGTAAAAAGTGCACAAACTTGGACGTCGGCTGCATTGCTTTGTTAAGTGCTTTCACGCGTCGCACCTGGAAATAGACTGACTAGCTTTGGCAAAACAAGAGCAGTCACGACCGATGTAATCCCAGCCAAAAGCAGCATAATTAACTGAGTTACCGGCGTAATAGCAAATATAAATGACTGAGAGGGTTCAGACGGATTATATGCGACTGTGATAACACCCTCTCTTAAATTTACTACTTTCTCTCTTGGTAAGTACACATTCTGCAGCGGCATTATGCGGCTACCTTTGTATTCCTTTCCATCCACTTGGTAGATGTAGGATGCCTTGCCAATATTGCCACCCCAATCGGAGGCGCCTGCAACAGTGGGGCTACTTGCGTTTTGTAATGAAACAGATTGAAGGATTGCTTGTGTTTTCTGCCAGCTAGAATACTGCAACGTTTCTATGTAAGCGCTTGCCGCAATTCCAAGAATTACGATGCCTGCTACGAGAAATATTCCTTGAATCTTCTTCATTGCTTGTGCACTTAACGCTTTGCTAAGGGGCAGCCGGAGCGAAGCGTAGGCTGTCCCGCGGAGGGCGCGATATTCGCGCCCGGAGTATACTTCAGCAACTTGTTATGACTCTGTGAGATGAGACATAAAGTCTCTGATGTAGTATTCCTGCGCGCATAGAGATACCACTCCGTCTTCATTTTGCACGGGAAGATAGCGCAAATGAAGCGTGGACCGTGGAGCCACTTCATAGTTTAAACATAAATATAATTCCGACTCATTGACTGAGTCAGATGAATCAAGAATATTTACATTTACTTCAAGAGAGGTGCTATCCGCAACTCCAGACCCCAGCAGAAAGGTTGCATATTCTAACTTTCCACCTCTGTACTTCGTAGGTACAACTACTTTCACAGGATGGCACTGAGGTGCATTGTACAATGCACCTTTAGAAAATTTTATCTGATGCGGAATTTCATCATTACCACATGCCTTCCCATAAAGCGGTAACATCGCTAGAGCAATTAATAAATATTTCATACTACTAAGAGTCATAACGCCCACGGCAGGGGCGGATTCCCTTATGCGCGTTTTGCGCGAAAATGGGAGCGAAGCGACCGCGCAAAACGTGCATAAGGTAAGCCGTCCCGCGGAGGCCCAAAGGGCCGGAGCTTCACTGCCCGTGATTGTTAAGCTTTTCACTCGGACCATGGGCCAGCGCCTTGGGAGCCCATACCTAAAAGAGCACTACTTACCCCTAGATCAATTCTTAGTGCCTCTTGCGAAAATTCGATAGAACTTAATTTTTGATAATACTTGTACTGCGCGGGAGATAATGCGAGGGCGTACGCATACTCCTCATGCTCGCCTTCTAGCCCCGCGGCTGCAAGAGCACTTTTTACTTGATTGAATTTCAAGTTTCTGCTCTTTCCATATTCACCTTTCAATTTAAAGACAAACACGGTGCGAATCTTGCGAAGCTTTCTCCTTTTGTTCCACCAGCGCTTTATTAGGTTCATCGTTTCTATGCTTAAACGCCCACAGCAGGGGCGGCTTACCTTATTCTCGTTTTGCGCGAAAATGGGAGCGAAGCGACCGCGCAAAACGTGCATAAGGTAAGCCGTCCCGCGGAGGCCCGAAGGGCCGGAGCTTCACTGCCTGTGATTGTTAGAGCGGACCTGGCACTCATGCCCGAAGCCTGCCGATGGCCAATTTTGAAAGATATACAAGCACGCACAAGGCCCAAAAAATAGCTAGCGTTGGTAGTGCGAACCCAATTTGACCAGAGCATGCGGTGGGCTCACTGACGAGCTCAGTCACCAATAGTACTGGAAACGGTACAAAGGCTGCCGCTCCACATGCAAATACCGTTGGAGCGAAGAAAAATGTAAGTACACCTGCTCTCAGTGGTATTTTGACCATGTAGCTGATCTGCTCCAACCTCCTCCATAGCCACCTTGAAGTAAAAAAAGCAGCTGTGAAGTATGCGACCAACAGCAACAAATATAAGACTATGTAGGTAATTTCTTCAGTGTCCATTCGTTGCTCTAACGCCGCCGGCAGGGGCAGCTTACCTTGTGCGCATTTTGCGCGAAAATGGGAGCAAAGCGACCTGCGCAAAAGGTGCACAAGGTAAGCTGTCCCGCGGAGGGCCGCAGGCCCAGAGCATATTGCCCGGCCTTGTTATGTGTTTAGAAACCACAATAGTGAAATTACTACGGCGCAAAACAAAAACTGCCAACCAAGTGCCCACATTGCAAATTTCAGCTTACCAAAATCTCCACACTCTACCTTTTCGATATATGCCGGTTGAGACAATCTGTCATAAGCATACAAGGCTGGGAGCATCAGTAAGTAGAACCAATTACTAATGTATCCCAACTGCAGCACCAGCAAGGCAACAACGATAAAGTATGGAGTGCCCAAAACTCCGAGAAAACACATCTGTTTCCTACTGACCCTACTCAACATCTACTCTCGACACATAACGCCGCTATCACCGGCGAATTGTAGTTGATTTGTTTTTGTGCTATTTAAGCACAAAAACGAAGCGACGGAAATGGAGTCCGGTGGATAGCTTTGTTACATGCTAGAGCTTGGTTGATAACCAAATTGCTATCTTGGTTGCCCCCGAAACAACAATAAAAATTGGTTTATAAATAAAGGCATTTTTACCACGAGAAGCACCCATATTTTGATGTGCTTCCTCATCCGCCTTTATGCTACAGACTGCATCATGTGCCTCTGCATCATGATTGCCAAGGAAACTTAACTGCCATGATAAGTGGTGCAATACAGTTGTTTCGATAGCATTAGTACATACCCATATAGCGTTACGCCCCATTAGAGCTGTAAATAACCCTAAGACGAAACCGCCAACAGCCCAAAACCACAATGCATAACAAGAACGGATTGAACGTATTTTTAACAAATTATCGAAAGTTTCGAAATGCTCTTTTTCGTGAGATAGCATTTCCTTTAGTTCCGGCACTACATCTTTATATAGATAGGTAGATACCAATAACTGAGCCTTATAAATATTAATCGCACCTAGCTCACCTGCGTGATCTACGCGAATAATTCTTTCGATTTCTTTTTTATGTTCGATCTTTGGGTTCCTTGGGCATGTAACGCCCGCCTATACGGCGAGCAACTTGTTGCGAGTCCAGCGCATGAAATGCGCGATGTTTGAGGCGTTTGTTATGATTCAATTTCTTTAGAGCCTATTGTGTAAACGCCGGGTTGACCAAAAAGTGTTCCACCATTTTCTAAATCTAGGTGTGCTCCTTTTAGGATTGGGCGCTTAAATAACTTAGCCTGGAATAAGCTATTTCTAATATGACGATGGAGCTTACCAGAAAGGCTTTTAAATTCTTTCCAATTAACTTCACAAACTTCCTCATCAGAATAGTTTGCTCTCTGAAAGGCGCCTTTCTCGGTCCAATGGGTAAAGCTACTTAGTTTCAGGGCATTATCGGCCAGATCATGAGGCCGCCCCTGAAGAAGCTGAAAGGTACCTACACCTTCCACTGATTCGCGGAATTCACCGACAGATGGATTTAAGCCGAATTTTTTTATATGAGGTTTAGATGTAACTGACTCCCACCAACCTCGAACGAAAACTCCTCCATGGTTATCTTCTATGTGAGAGGATTCAAGAATATCTTTACTGGACTTAAACTCTCTAATTTCATGGTCTTTGCGAGAGTAAGCCTCGAATAACTTCATAGGGGAAAGATCGAACATATAATCAATTACTTCAATGATGTCCGAACTATTTGCGTAGAAGTCTAGCTGTGCCACAGGCTCTCTCTTGAATCATAACGCCGCCGGCAGGGGCAGCTTACCTTGTGCACCTTTTGTGCAAAAATGGGAGCACAGCGACCTGCGCAAAAGGTGCACAAGGTAAGCTGTCCCGCGGAGGGCCGCAGGCCCAGAGCATCTTGCCCGGCCTTGTTAATTTTTGCCATCCGGAGGTTGAACTTCTCAGCGGTCGTCGTCAATTAGATACTTGTCTATGTATGATTGAGTACTTTCATAAATAGTTTCGTCAACCATTGCCTGTAACGTCTTTAGCGAATCAGAGTCTTTTAGGGATTTCGTTTCATCTTGCAGCTCACTCTGAATCATCATATGAGTCTCCACACTTGAGACTAGAAATTTCTCACCCCATTCATACATTTTCTCTTTCTCGCCACGTCTCGACAAAGAAAGCATGAGTGAAAGCATGTTTGCTTGTTCCGCCGAGCGTCCTGAAATAGAAAAAACGGTGGTAATTTCTACACCCTTTTTTATTCCGTGATACTCGCCGATCAAGTAACTACCATACATCCCTACAATTACAAAAATCGTTAGTAGACCTTTCTTAAGCATGATTTTGATCTTATTGAAATTAACGCCGCTAGCAGGGGCAGCCGAGCGCAGCGTAGGCTGTCCAGCCAGGGGCCCCGAAGGGGCATCGGGCGATCCTGCCTAGCATGGTTATGGCTGACGCACTCAGACCCTACTACTAGCACTTTGCCAGCCACGGTTTGGCTGGCCATTGCTTAAATTTACGGGGAAAGAACACCGCTCTTCCCCCAACGCATTTTTCTCTTACTGGCACTCCCCAAGATTACTTAGGAGTGCCCTCCTTCACGTAACCAGAACGAACACTCTAGGAACGCACTTGAGTGAATAGCAACCAGCCGTATTGGCTCAATGTTGGTGGCTATTTTATGGAACTAAAATGCCAGTCGCTACGGATAATAAAAATTATCGACCGGCAACATAACGCCCGCAGCAGGGGCGACCAATGCTATGCACATTTTGTGCGAAACTGGGAGCGCCGCGACCGCACAAAATGTGCATAGCGTTGGGCGTCCCGCGGAGGCCCGAAGGGCCGGAGCATTTCTGCCTGCGATTGTTATGTTGAATGTACCACAATTAGAAAAACGTGCTCATTATTAGCAAAAATATTACAACAGCGATAACGCCGAAAACCAACCCGAGACTATTGTTTCCTTCGACTTCTCGTTCTCGCAATTTTAAAAATTCGAATAGCTCTTTCTCATCCATTTTTCCACAGTGACCACATGGATAATCAGCTACATCAGAGTAAAGACCACAACGCTTGCATTTCCTAAAGAAGTACTTGTGATCACGAATCTCCTTTAATTTATAAAAGATCATTCCAAACATGCACTACTCTCCGGCTAGAGCAACATAACGCTCGGTTTTGGGGCGAACTTGGAGCGGCGAAGCCGCGGAAAGGCCGTCCCAGCCCCGTAGGGGCGACAACAACCGATTGTTATGAGTGTCGCATAGAAACTGCCGATTTCTATATGCTCCGAAGGAAAAACTTTGCTTTAAAAACCATACTCTCATCAATATATGCAGGAGACTTATTTCCATTCTCCTCTGCTTTTTTTAGGTAACTTTCTGCAGAATCTCTAAACTCTGAGGCACAACATTTTTTGATGAGGCCCGCAAACTCGGCTGTACCATGAGATCCGAATTTTGCAAATGATATTACCCCCCAGATGAAGCGAACCCTATCCTCAACAGATAGGCTGCTAATTGAAGTCTCGTACTCTTCTTGAATTATGTATGGCAGGTAGTAATGTCCATTACCAGGATTACCCACGAGATAACGGGTATTGATGTCTTGATACAACAAGATCTTACCTATGGATTTCTGCACTGATTCGTGAACGGAATCCTCTTGCGCTCCAACGTAAGACGTAAAAAATAGTAATAAAGACAGGAAAAGTCTCATTTATTCTCCTCACTCATAACGCCGCTAGCAGGGGCAGCCGAAGCGCAGCGTAGGCTGTCCAGCCCGGGGCCCCGCAGGGGCCTTGGGCGATCCTGCCTAGCCTGGTTATGGCTGACGCACTTGGAACCCACTACTAGCACTTTGCCAGCCAAAGTTTGGCTGGCCACTGCCTAAATTTACGGGGGAAGAATACCGCACTTCCCCCAACTCATTTTTCTCTTACCGGCACTCCACGAGATTA
>NZ_JAIUZM010000005.1 GCF_020171345.1 Microbulbifer agarilyticus | reverse complement strand
CCCGAAACCGTTATAAATCAACGCTTTCCGGTGCTTCGATCAACCTCTCGGTGACCCCGAGAAGGACGCGCATTATATGGCGCCAATCTCGTTTGGCAAGCTCTTTTTTAGAGCTTTTTCAGCGCTGAAATCCGGCAAATAAATGACCTGATTTTCAGTGCTGGGGGGCTGCCTGAAGCCCCGTCGAAGCCTCAACAAAAACACCGGTTAAACCGTGGCGACCCCATTGAAGTGGCGCGCATTATAGCGACCCTTTCGACCTTGGCAAGCGCTTTTTGAAATTCATTTTGCGAGAAAAACTCGTTGAAAATCAAAAGGTTAACTTACCTTCTCACCGCCGTTTGCGTTACCGCCTTGGCAGCGAGGGCGCGAACTATACGGCTGCACACATTGGCACGCAAGCACTTTTGTGAAAAAAGTTTTCACGCACCAAAACCCATAGGTCAGTCACAAAATCTCAGGAATTAGAGCTGACAGAAAGCGCGACCTACCAGCGTAGCCCGCCACTGTTGTGCACTTTCGTGCAAGGTATCTTTTGAGCTTAGTGTGAGGTGGGGGTAATGCCAAATGGCGAAGGGGGATTTTGCGGCCATTCCGCGGTGGCCAGACAGCGGCCAGAGCGGCGCGAAAGAGGCGGCGACCACAGGTTGGTCGCGCCTCATTTGCGAGAAAACCGACTAAGGCTTGGACTCTGGGTCATGTTCTCCGTCAGCCTTGGGCTTGCTATCCCCCTCAGCCGCATCACCTTCATCATCCAGCATTTGCGTGGCCGCGGCATGCGCGCTGCGACGCTCGGCAACAAATTTCCAACCCCACATAGCGGGACCAGAGAAGGTATAGATAATCGCGATCACCAACAGCACACGCGGTGGATCAATGGTGACCAGGCTGAAGACCAGAATGATTGCCAGCATCATCACAAAGGGTACACGCCCCTTGAAATCGAGCTTTTTAAAGCTGGTATAGTGAAAGTTCGAAACCATCAACAAGCCAGCGGCCGCAGTGACCAGCGCAGCGACAATGGCCAAGCCGGTGCCCACATCCGTCTCGTGCCCCGCCCACACCATACTGGCAACGATGGCGGCCGCCGTAGGACTGGCGAGGCCAATAAACACACCTTTATCAACGGTATCGACCTGGGTATTGAAGCGGGCAAGCCGCAACGCAGCACAAGCCGCATACAGAAATGCAGCAGCCCACCCGAGCTTACCCAGTGGTGCAAGCCCCCAGCTGAAGACTACCAGCGCCGGTGCAAGGCCGAAGGAAACCATGTCCGACAGGGAGTCGTACTGCACTCCAAACGCACTCTGAGTGTCGGTGAGACGTGCAACCCGCCCATCGAGACCGTCGAGGATCATCGCCGCAAAAATGGCGATCGCGGCCGCCTCGAACTTGCCGCCCATACCGGCAACGATGGCATAGAAGCCACTAAACAGTGCACCGGTGGTGATCAGGTTCGGCAGCAGGTACACGCCTTTCGCGCGGACCTTTTTGCCATTCTCCCCAACCTCTTCTTCCACATGCTCATCCACAGGCAAGCGGATTTCTTCATCGGATCCCGGGCCCTGCGGCCGGGCGTCCTTGTTATCGCTCATACAGGCTTCCTTAAAAGCACGACTGACTAATTACCCTCGCAGTGTACAGTGGCGCAGCGGCAAAAAAAAAGCGGTGAGGCCATCAAGCCCCACCGCTTTGTGATCGAACGCTGCTAATTCAACAGAATTAGCTGTTGCCTTCGGTCTTGTCGATGATCTTGTTTGCCTTGATCCAAGGCATCATCGCACGCAGCTTGGCACCAACCTCTTCGATCTGGTGCTCGCCACCGATACGACGCTCCGCTTTCAGGCGGGGCTGGCCAGCGAGAGATTCCAGCATGAAGTCTTTGGCGAATTTACCCGTCTGGATGTCGCTCAGTACACGTTTCATCTCAGCCTTGGTCTCTTCGGTTACGATGCGCGGACCGGTTACGTAGTCGCCGTACTCTGCGGTGTTGGAGATAGAGTAGCGCATATCCGCGATTCCGCCCTGATACATCAGGTCAACAATCAGCTTCAGTTCGTGCAGACACTCGAAGTACGCCATTTCTGGCGCGTAACCCGCTTCGGTCAGGGTTTCGAAACCGGCCTGTACCAGCGCGGAAACACCACCACACAGTACCGCCTGCTCGCCGAACAGGTCGGTTTCGGTTTCTTCGCGGAAGTTAGTCTCGATGATGCCAGAACGACCGCCGCCGTTTGCAGACGCGTAAGACAGCGCCAGCTCTTTCGCGCCACCGGAAGCGTTCTGGTAAACCGCGATCAGCGTCGGCACACCGCCACCTTCCAGGTAAGTAGAACGCACGGTGTGGCCCGGGCCTTTCGGTGCGATCATGATTACGTCAACATCCTTCGGCGGCTCGATCAGCTCGAAGTGCACGTTGAAGCCGTGTGCAAAAGCCAGTGCAGCACCAGCCTTCAGGTTCGGCGCTACCTGCTCGCGGTATACCGCAGCCTGGTACTCGTCCGGAGTCAGAATCATTACCACGTCGGCATCTTTCACTGCGTCAGCGACTTCCGCTACACGCAGGCCGGCTTTTTCTGCTTTGGCCCAGGAAGCGGAGCCTTTGCGCAGACCAACAACAACATTGCTAACACCGGAGTCTTTCAGGTTGTTGGCATGGGCGTGACCCTGGGAGCCGTAGCCGATGATGGCTACAGTCTTGGACTTGATCAAAGAGAGGTCACAATCTTTATCGTAATAAACGTGCATAACTTACTTCCTGCTTAATGTGCTTTGAAGTTCACTCTGGACTCAAAGCCCAGAAATTCCTGTTTGGTTGTTTGACACTTAAATACTGAGAATTTTCTCACCGCGGGCAATACCGCTCACCCCGGAACGTACCGTTTCCATAATGGTGTGCTCGCCCAGGGCCTGTAAGAAAGCGTCGAGCTTTTCACTGGTGCCTGACACCTGCACCGTGTACATGTTGCTGGTGACGTCGACAATCTGACCGCGGAAAATATCCACACTGCGCTTAACTTCATCACGCTGTGCACCGGTCGCGCGCACCTTCACCAGCAGTAGTTCGCGCTCAATGTGCGAACCCTCGGTAAGGTCCACCAGCTTCACGACATCGATCAGCTTGTTCAGATTCTTGGTGATCTGTTCGATCTTATGATCGTCCCCGATCGTCGTCAGCGTCAGACGCGACAGCGTCGCATCTTCGGTTGGCGCTACCGTAAGACTTTCAATGTTGTAGCCACGTTGAGAAAACAGGCCAACTACCCGCGACAATGCCCCGGGCTCGTTCTCCATCAGAACTGAAATGATTCTGCGCATCCTGTTTATCTCCCTTTACGTCCGTTCCGTCTTACTCAGCCACATATCCCGCATGGAGCCACTCGGCATCACCTGCATGGGGTATACGTGTTCCGTCGGATCGACATAAACATCGATAAACACGGTGCGATCTTTGATCGCGAAGGCTTCGGCCAGCTTGCCGTGCAGCTCGTCGCGATGCTCGATCTTCATTCCAAGGTGCCCGTAGGCTTCCGCCAGTGCGATAAAGTCCGGCAGGGACTCTTCATACACACTGTTGGAAAGGCGCCCCTCGTACTGCATTTCCTGCCACTGCTTCACCATGCCCAGGGCCTGGTTATTCAGACAAAGAATTTTTACCGGCAAGTTGTACTGGGTGGCCGTGGACAGTTCCTGAATGCACATCTGGATACTGCCTTCACCGGTCACGCAGACAACTTCTGAATCCGGGTGAGCCATTTTCACCCCCAGTGCCGCCGGCAGGCCAAAGCCCATGGTGCCGAGGCCACCCGAGTTGATCCAGCGGCGCGGCTTATCAAACAAATAGTACTGCGCGGCGAACATCTGGTGTTGACCTACATCAGATGTCACGAATGCATCACCACCGGTAATCTTATGCACCGCACTGATTACCTCTTGCGGCATGATCATGTCGCCATCGGTGCGGTAGCGCGGCGCCGTGTACAGGCCGTGACGCTCGCGCCAGTCATCGATCTGACGCCACCAGTCAACAATTGCAGACTGATCGGGCATCTCTTTCGAGGACTTCAGCATTTCCAGCATTTCACCCAGCACCGACTGCACTGTGCCAACGATCGGCACATCTGCGGTAATGGTTTTGGAAATAGACGCGGGGTCCACATCGATGTGGATTACCTTCGCTCCGGGACAGAACTTGTTCGGGGTGTTGGTCACCCGGTCATCAAAGCGTGCACCCACTGCCAAAATCACATCTGCATGGTGCATGGCGGTATTCGCCTCAAAGGTACCGTGCATACCCAGCATGCCCAGGAAACGTTTATCGGTACCGGGGTATGCACCAAGGCCCATCAGGGTATTAGTTACCGGAAAATTCAGGCGCTGCGCCAATTCGGTCAACAGCTCAGAGCCATCGCCCTGAATCACGCCGCCACCGGCGTAAATTACCGGACGCTTGGCAGACAGCAACAGCGCTACGGCCTTGCGAATCTGGCCGGCGTGACCTTTACCCGCCGGGGTATAGGAGCGCATACGCAGCTTTTCCGGATACTGGTACGGATAGCGGTCTACCGGGTTGGTGACATCCTTTGGAATATCGATGACCACGGGACCAGGACGGCCGGTCGCAGCGATATAAAACGCCTTCTTGACCACTTCGGGAATATCTTCGGCTTTTTTCACCAGGAAGCTGTGCTTCACGATCGGGCGGGAGCAGCCCACCATATCGGTTTCCTGGAAAGCATCCTCACCGATCTTTTCGGAAGGCACCTGACCAGAAATTACCACCATAGGAATGGAATCCATATAGGCGGTGGCAATGCCGGTAATGGCATTGGTAGCACCGGGACCAGACGTCACCAGCACCACACCGGTGTTACCGGTAGCACGGGCGTAGCCGTCTGCAGCGTGCGTGGCACCCTGCTCATGACGCACTAGCACATGCTTGATGCTCTTCTGCCGGAAGATTGCATCGTATATATGCAGCGCTGAACCGCCGGGGTAACCGAAAATCAGGTCTACCCCTTCATCCTGCAGCGCGCGAACCAACATATCGCCGCCGGAGAGTAATTCCACGTGAGCCACCTCAAAAAAAGCTAAATTTTAGGATCCGCATCATCCACGAGCGAAAGAAATGCCAGGCGTGCGAAAGCCAGACGGCGATTCTAAAGGAAAAGCGTGATAAATATCAGCCTTAAACGCAGAAATAGCCCGTTTTTTAGGATAGCTTCACGGCAGCGCTATTTTTGCGCGGAACCCGACCGGTCATCGAACCGGAGTGCGTGTTCCAAGGCCTCCAGATGGGGAGGACCTCCTCGGCAGGAGGTAGTGGGTGCTTAACCCACTGGGGGAGAGTGCGGACCGCGGGGTGTTGCGGGGACATCTACTTCGCCGAGCGAGGCGCAAATTGTCCAGTTTGAACCGCCAGTGTCAACCAGCCCGGGGCCTCGTGGGACAAATTGCGGCAAATAGGGGGCAATCGCCGGCCAATTTGCCCCTGATTGGGCCGCTGCAGGCGGCCTGCCACCCATAAAGTGTTAACTGGGTTGCGAGATACCCGCCCTCGCCCGGTACAATGGCGAGATAACAATACCGATTTGCAACCACGGCAACACTCGACAAGGCGGCTTCTCATGCGCACTCTGCTTGTATCCTTTTTTCTGTCTCTGGGCCTAATGGCGGCCGCCCATGCCGATGGCATCTATAAATGGGTAGACGAAAATGGGGTGGTGCACTTTGGCTCGCAGCCCCCGCAGAAGGAGCAGGTCGAAGTCGTTAAAGCGCCCAAATCCGAGCGCTACCGCCAGTGGCAAAATGAACAGCAGACTCTGCAGGCCAACAGTCAACTGGCAACCGAGGCAAAGCCCGAAGAAACCCCGGCAACCACCCCAGCAGAAACCGCCCAAGCGGATCAGGACCAGCAGATACAGCTCGACCAGGCCGAAATGGCCGCTCGCACCCAGCGCTGCCAGAGCGCACAGCGACGCCTGCAAGAGCTCGAGGCCCGCTCGCGTGTGCGCGAAGTGGATGCCAGTGGCAATTACCGCGTACTTGGGGAAGAGGAGCGCCAGCAGCGCATCCAGCAGACCCGGGAAATTCTGCTCAACAACTGCTAACCCGAAACACCAGCACCTCCATCCCCCGGCCCTACTCACTCAATGCGCGGGGCCCTCGCTCTCCGCCAGCTCACCATCACTCCCCGAATCGTCACTCTGGCGCTCGCGCGCAAAATCCGTCCCCAGCAATAAATACATTGCCGGCACCACAAACAAGGTAAACAGAGTGCCGATGGTCATGCCGGATGCGACCACCAGCCCCATGGCAAAACGCGCCCCACCACCGGGACCCGCGGCGAGTAACAGCGGCACCATCGCCAGCACCAGAGAGGCGGTGGTCATCAGGATCGGGCGCAGCCGGATACTCGACGCTTCCTCAATGGCCTGCCGCTTACTTTTTCCCTGCAGCTGCAGCTGATTGGCAAACTCCACGATCAAGATACCGTGCTTGGAAATTACCCCGATCAGGGTAACCAGCCCCACCTGGGTATAGATATTCAGGGTGGTCAGCCCGAGGCTCACGAAAATCATCGCCCCGCACACACTCATGGGCACCGTCACCAGCATGATTAATGGATCGCGCCAGGATTCAAACTGTGCGGCCAGTACCAAATAAATCACGATCATGGCAAAGAAGAATGTCACTACCAGATCGGAGCCCTCTTTCTTGTACTGGCGCGACTGTCCGGAATAGTCCACGGAATACTCCCGCGGCAACACCTCCTGCGCGGCACTCTCAAGCACCCCCAACGCCTCCCCCAGCGGCACCCCGGGCCGGGGCACGCCGGATATGGTCACGGCATTTAACTGCTGGAAACGTTTCAGCTGTTGCGGCTCGACGGTTTCTTCCAGCCGCACCAGCGTCGACAAGGGAACCAGAGTGCCGTCACCGGCGCGAATGTAATACTGCTTGAGCTGATCGGCGGAGAGGCGCTCGACACGCACCACCTGCGGAATCACTTTGTAACTGCGGTTTTCCAGAGCAAAGCGGTTGGTGTAGGCGCCGGACATCATGGAGCCAAGTTCCCGTGCAATATCCGCCATGGTTACGCCGATGGAGGCCGCCTTGTCGCGATCGATGACCACTTCGATGCGCGGCTTGTCGATCTTCAAATCCGCATCGAGGAAGATGAAGCGGCGGCTGGCGCGCGCGCGCTGCATAATGTCATCGGCAAAACCGGCCAGCGTCGATATCGGCTCGGTGGTACCCACCACAAACTCCACCGGCAAGCGCCCACCGGCCGTCGGCAGGCTCGGCGGTACAAAGGTGGCGATCTTCAAGCCGGCAATCTGTGAAACCTCACCGCGGATAACCTCACGCATTTCCTGAGTATCCTTGTCACGCTTGTTCCACGAAGACAGCACGAAACCGGCAATCGCACTATTGGGGCTATTTCCCGCGCCGCCCACACCATTTAGCAGAAACAAGTTCTCCACTTCCGGATGCCGGTCGCGCACGCCATTAATTTCCTCGGTGAATTGCTCCATATAGTCCAGGGTGGCGAAGGAGTCACCGCTGGCAATACCGAGGATAAAGCCACGATCTTCTTTCGGTTCAAGTTCGCTGGGGGAAGTGATAAACAGGAAGTAGCAGCTGCACAGAACCACACCACCAAACACCAGAATGACCAGCCGCGCGTCCAGTGCGCTGTGCAAGCGGCGGCGGTATCCAGACTCCAGCGCACCGAGGCGTCGTTCAATCCAGGCTTCAAAGCGATTACCACGCTTACCATCTTCCGCGCGCAATACCTTCGCCGCCATCATCGGTGACAACGTCAGGGCCACCACGCCCGACAGCAATACCGCGGCGGCAAGGGTAAACGCGAACTCCACAAACAGGGTCCCGGTAAGGCCGCCGAGAAAGCCGATGGGTAAATATACCGCGATTAGCGTCGTGGTCATGGCCACAATAGGCCAGGCCAGTTCACGCGCGCCCTTTAAAGCCGCATCCATCGGCGTCATACCCTCTTCGATATGCCGATGCACGTTTTCCAGCACGATGATTGCATCGTCCACCACAATACCGATGGCGAGCACCATGGCGAGGAGTGTCAATAGATTGATGGTAAACCCCATCAGTAGCATCAGGAACAACGCGCCGACCATGGACAGCGGCACCGCGATTGCCGGAATGATCACACTGCGAATCGACCCCAGAAACAGGTAGATCACCACGATCACAATCAGCACCGCCTCGGCAATGGTTTTCACCACTTCGTTGATCGAATCCTGGATGTACTCGGTGCTGTCGTAGGGAATCTCCCCCAGCATGCCTTCGGGCAGCTGCGGGAAAACTTCGTTGTACAGTTCGTCGCGCACATCGGCAATCACATCCAATGCATTTGCATCCGGCGCCACTTCAACCGCGACAAAGGTGGCGGAACGCCCGTTGAAGGTCACCGAGGTTTCATAGGATTCCGACCCAAGCTCAACATCGGCAACATCTTCAAGGCGGACCAGCTGATCGCCATCGGCGCGCACCACCAGCTGGCGAAACGCCTGTTCCGTCGCAATATCCGTATCCGCGCGGATATCCATTGCCACGCGGGTGCCCTTGGTGCTGCCAATGGAGGCCAGGATGTTGTTCTGGCGCAAGGCACTGCTGACGTCTCCAGGAGTAACCCCCTGCGCCGCCATTTCCGCCGGCCGCAGCCAGACCCGCATGGCAAAAGTGCGATTGCCCAGCAGCTGCGCCCGCTGCACGCCGGCAATGGTAGAAAGTTTGGGTTGCACCGCGCGCGTGATGTAGTCGGTGATCTGGTTGTTATCGAGGATTTCAGAGGAGAAGGAGAGATACATGGCGGCAATGGTCTCACCCACCGCCAGATCTACCGTGGGGTCTTCCGACTCCAGCGGCAATTCATTGCGCAGCTTGTTGACCTTGGCGACCACCTGGGTGAGGACCTGATTGGGGTCGTAATCCAACCGCACGTAAGCCTGGATTACCGAGATACCCTGAATACTGGTAGAAACGATGTAATCGAGTCCATCAGCGGTGGCAATCTCCTGCTCCAGTGGAGTAGTGATAAACCCCTGCACCAGATCTGCATCCGCGCCGACATACACGGTGCTGATGGTGATGACCGCATTTTCCAACTCGGGGTACTGACGCACATTGAGTTCGGCAGTGGAGCGCAGGCCGAGTAGAAAAATAAACAGGCTGACCACACAGGCCAGAACCGGTTTACGAATAAAGATGTCGGTAAACTGCACTCGGCGTCCCTGCCAGCGGCGTTTGCGGGCTAACTATTACCCGGCTTAGGAGCCAGTTGCTCCGGCGGCGGGTTGTCGTTATTGATGATCACCCCACCCTCGTTGCGCAATTTCAACAGACCACTGGTAGCCACTTGCTCTCCGGCCTGGATGCCCTCGGTGATTTCGATCATGTCGCCGCGCACCTCACCGGTTTTAACAAACCGCTTTATTGCCACTAGGTCCGTTTGTGGTGGCGGGGCCCTTCCGAGTATTGGCTTTTGTGGCGCTTTTGGCTCGGGCTTGCCCTGCTGCTTGCGAATGATAAATACCGAATTCCCGTAGGGTGCATAGCTGATTGCGGTACGCGGCACTACGAGCACAGTGCGAAACTTTTCCACCTTCACCGCCACGTCGGCAAACATGCCGGGGCGCAAACGCCCCTCGGGATTTTCCAGGGTGGCCTGAAGCAAAAAAGTGCGATTGCGCGGGTCGATGGCCGGGTCGATGGCAGTAATACGCCCCTGAAAAGTCTGTGTGGGTACCGCCGGGGCATTGAGCTCAATACCCTGCCCTTCCTTTACGCGGGAAAAATCCTGCTCCGCGAGGGAGAAATCCACAAAGATGGGATGCAGCTGCTGCAGGGATACGACGGCATCACCGGGTGCCACGTTTTGCCCCAGATCAACCCGGCGAATACCCAGGCGCCCAGAAAATGGGGCGGTAATCGTGCGCTCTTCGATGGTGGCCCGTTGCACCAGTAAGCTTGCAAGAACCTGGTCGATATTGGACTGGGCCTCATCCAGTTCGCGCAGGGTAGCGACACCTTTTTTATACAGCTCGGATATCCGCTTGAATTCCCGCTCTGCCAGGCGGCGCTCCGCTTCCAACACTTCGATCTGTGCGGTTTCCGGCTCCGCAATCAATTCAACCAGCACAGCTCCCTCATCGACGGGCTGGCCGGATTCAAAATAGATTGCCTTTACCTTGCCCTGCGCCTGAGTGGTAACGTCGACACCATTGACCGCGCGCAGGCTGCCCACTGCATTCAACTTAGCCTGCCAGCGCTGCTGCTGTACACGGGTGGTGGTCACGGTGGCGGGAGGCAGCGACATGTTGTCCATGGCCTGGTTCATCATATACAGGCCAAAAAACTTGAAACCGAAGATACCGCCGAACACCACAAGGCAGGCCAGCAGCATCCAAAACATGCGCCAGTTAAATAGCTGCCTTGCCAGTGTCATACATCCATTCCATTACCACCGAGTTCTTACCAGCGGTCTAATACCAGCGGTCTATTACTTGGGCCCCTTCCCCGGGCCCACTCCGGCACCGATTAATAGTCACCTGAATATCACTTGTTGAAAACTGCCTTGTCTCCTTCGAGGGTCGCGTGAATGGTGTCACCCGGTGCAAACTTGCCGGATAGCACGTCCTGGGCCAGCGGGTTTTCGATCCACATCTGAATCGCGCGCTTGAGCGGACGCGCGCCATATACAGGGTCGAAACCCACATCGGCCAGCTTAGCCAAGAGCTCGTCGGAGATTTCCAGATTCAGGTCCCGATCCAGCAGGCGCTTGCGCAGATTTTGCAGCTGAATTTCGGCGATCGCGCGCACCTCTTCGCGCCCCAGTGGGTGGAATACCACGACCTCATCGATGCGGTTAATAAATTCCGGCCGGAAATGTTCACCCACTACGGCCATCACCGCAGCCTTCATCTGCCGATACTGGATTTCCGAATCGACTTCATCGTCGTCGCGGCCGCTGGCGTATTTCTGAATCAGGTCCGAGCCAAGGTTGGAGGTCATCACCACAACGGTGTTGCGGAAGTCCACGGTGCGACCCTGGCCATCGGTCAGGCGGCCGTCTTCAAGAACCTGCAGCAGGATGTTAAACACATCCGGATGTGCCTTCTCCACTTCATCCAGCAGTAGCACCGAGTAGGGTTTACGACGTACCGCTTCGGTGAGATAGCCACCTTCTTCGTATCCGACATAGCCGGGAGGCGCACCGATCAGGCGGGCAACGGAGTGCTTCTCCATAAACTCCGACATATCCACCCGCACCATGGCGTCTTCGGTATCGAACAGGAATTGCGCCAGCGCCTTACACAGCTCGGTTTTACCCACGCCGGTCGGGCCGAGGAACAGGAAGGAGCCATTCGGCCGATTGGGATCGGCCAGGCCTGCGCGGGAGCGGCGCACGGCATTGGATACCGCTTCGACGGCTTCGTCCTGACCGATCACCCGGTCGTGCAATACGTCCTCCATCCGGAGAAGCTTTTCACGCTCGCCCTCGAGCATTTTTGACACTGGAATGCCCGTCCAGCGGGATACCACCTCGGCGACTTCCTCGTCGGTTACACGATTGCGCAGCAACTGGTTTTCACTGGTATCGCTGCTATCCGACGCGTGCTTCAACTGCTCTTCCAGCTGCGGGATCACCCCGTACTGGATTTCGGACATGCGGGTCAGATCGCCGGCGCGGCGCGCGGCATCCATATCCAGCTTGGCCTGTTCCAGCTTGTTTTTAACGTCGGCGCTGCCGGCGAGTTTGGCCTTCTCCGCTTTCCAGATTTCTTCCAGGTCGGCGTATTCTTTTTCGATCTGGTCGATATCTTCTTCGAGTTTCTCCAGGCGTTTCTTGGCGGCCTCGTCGTCCTTGTCTTTCTTCACCGCTTCGCGTTCGATCTTCAGCTGAATCAAACGGCGCTCCAGCTTGTCCATCTCTTCCGGCTTGGAATCGATTTCCATACGGATGCGGCTGGCGGCTTCGTCGATCAGGTCGATGGCCTTGTCCGGCAGTTGGCGATCGGTAATGTAGCGCTGAGACAGCTTGGTGGCGGCGATAATTGCGGAGTCGGTAATATCCACACCGTGGTGCACTTCGTAGCGCTCTTTCAGGCCGCGCAAAATGGCAATGGTGTCCTCTTCCGAGGGCTCATCCACGAGGACTTTCTGGAAGCGCCGCTCCAGCGCTGCATCCTTTTCGATGTACTGGCGATATTCGTCCAGTGTCGTGGCGCCAACACAATGCAACTCACCGCGGGCGAGGGCGGGTTTGAGCATATTGCCCGCGTCCATGGCACCTTCCGCCTTACCCGCGCCCACCATGGTGTGCAGTTCATCGATAAACAGGATGATGCGTCCTTCCTGCTTAGACAGTTCGTTGAGTACGGCTTTTAAGCGCTCCTCAAATTCGCCGCGGAACTTCGCCCCGGCGAGCAAGGCACCCAAATCCAGTGACAGCAGGCGCTTGTCTTTCAGTCCCTCGGGCACCTCACCATTGACGATGCGCTGGGCGAGCCCTTCAACAATGGCGGTCTTGCCCACGCCCGGCTCGCCGATCAGAACCGGATTGTTTTTGGTGCGGCGCTGCAATACCTGAATGGTGCGGCGAATTTCATCATCGCGACCGATTACCGGGTCGAGCTTGCCGGCCTCGGCGCGCGCGGTCATGTCTAGGGTGTACTTGTCCAGTGCCTGGCGGGCCTCTTCTGCCTGCGGGTCGTCCACCTTTTCATCGCCGCGCACTTTGCGAATCGCGTCTTGCAGGTGTTTCAGGTCACCATTGGCGTTAAGAATCTTGGAAACTTCACCGGCGGCGGGATCGAACGCCGCCAGTAATACCGTTTCACTGGCAATAAAACTGTCGCCATTTTTCTGGGCTTGTTTATCAGCCAGATTAAACAGGCGCATTAACTCTTGCGACATTCCCACATCGCCGGTCGGGGTACCGACTGTAGGCAAGCTATCTAGCCGCTTGGCGAGGTCGTTGCGCAGGCCGTTGATATTAAATCCGGCCTGATTCAAAAAAGCGGAGACACTGCCACTGGACTGATCCAGCAGCGCCTGTAAAAGGTGTTCGGGATAAATTTGATTGTGGTCACGGCCGACGGCAATCGATTGAGCGTCGGCAATCGCCGCCTGTAGCGGGTTGGTCATCCGGTCGATACGCATGCGTACTCCCCTCTCCTGATCATTGGCGCGCCGAAAAAGAAAAGTGCGACGCACGGAAACACAATGACGAATACAGTCTAGTGCTGATCAGTAATTTGCGGGCTTACTGCGGATTTTCAAGTTGACGGAGTCGAAGACTCGCGTTATTCAAACCAGATAAGAGATGCCATTCGGCCGGTATCACCGTCCCTGCGGTAGGAAAAGAAGGCCGCCTCCTCGGTGACAGTGCAGCGATCTCCACCAAAAATTTGAGTAACACCAAGCTCGGCCAACTCCGCGCGGCCGAGCGCGTAAATATCAGCGAGGAAATGCAACGGTTTTTGTACGTGCGGGACAAAGCATTGGGCAATCGCTTCCGCATGGGCTTCACTCATGGACGACTCGAACGCCGCTTCCAGCACATCCACACCACACTCGAAGGCCTGCGGGCCAATAGCGGGACCCAGCCACACCAGCAAATCCTGCGGACCGCTTTGCATCGCGGACAGGGTTTCTCGAATCACACCGCCGGTGAGTCCTCGCCACCCCGCGTGAATGGCGGCAACCTCGGTACCATCGCGGTTCGTCACCAGCAGCGGCAGGCAATCCGCGGTAAGTACCGCACATACGGTGCCGGCCTCACCGGTAACACTGGCGTCGGCAGTAAGTACCTTGCCATCTGTGCCCGCGACCACCACCTTATCGCTGTGAATCTGTTCCAGCCACTGGGGTGCATTGGGCAGGTTCAGCTCCTGCTGCAGCTGCAGCCGATTCGAGGCTACCGCGTCCGCCAAATCACCTACGTGATCAGCTTGATTGAATGCGGCATAACATCCCTCACTGTGACCGCCCTCGCGCAAGGTAACGAAAGCACGCACATTTGCCGGCGCCGGCCAGTCGGGTTTGAGGTAGTGATCCGCAGACATGGGTGATCCTGTGTAGCAATAAGTCGTTTTTCGTAAAGCCGCTTAACGAGCCGAGTTCAAAGCGCCGAACAATCAAACGGAGTCGTGGCCAGAATCCGCGCGATCGGCACGCAACAGCGCGAGCAGCTGCAGCATATCCTCCGGCATGGGCGCCTGCCAGAGCATCGGCTCACCGGATTCCGGGTGAATCAGTGCCAACTCCGCGGCATGCAGTGCCTGGCGGGGGAACTGCTGCAAAGCTTCCACCAGTTCTCTACTTGCGCCCTGTGGTAACTTCCCGCGCCCGCCATACAGTGGATCGCCCACCAGCGGGTGGCGGATATGCGCCATGTGCACCCGGATCTGGTGGGTGCGGCCGGTTTCCAGCTGGCAGCGCACCAGCATATGGCTGCGGAAGCGCTCCTGCAGGCGATAGTGAGTAATCGCCTCCTTGGCGCCGCCCATTCCTGCGTTGGGCAATACGGCCATTTTCAGCCGGTGCGTGCGATGGCGGCCCATCGGCGCATCCACGGTGCCACCGCCACTTAAGGACCCCTGCACGATGGCGTCGTACAAGCGGCTGACGCTGCGCTCCTTGAGCTGGTCCACCAGATCCGCCTGCGCCTGCAGGGTCTTGGCCACCACCATCAGGCCGCTGGTGTCCTTATCCAGGCGGTGCACAATACCGGCGCGAGGAATGTTCTGCTGCCCCGCATTATGCGCCAGCAGGCCATTCAGCAAGGTATTGTCCGGATTGCCGGCTGCCGGGTGGACGACCAGGCCCGCAGGTTTGTTGATTACCAGGATGGCGTCATCCTCGTAAACGATGTCCAGGTCCATTTCTTGCGGTAGCCACTCCCCTTGTGGCTCCAATTCCGCGTGCAGTACCAGCCGTTCGCCACCGAAAAGCTTGTCCTTCGGCTTGCCGGAGCGCCCGTCAATAGTGAGTTGGCCGCCTTTTATCCAGGTTTGCAGGCGTGCGCGGGAATAATCAGGGATCAAATCCGCCGCAGCCTGGTCAAACCTCTGCCCGGCACATTCTGCGGGCACTTCAATTTCAAGATGTATTTGATTGCTCATCCGAGAGGGTCTAATACTTTGGGCTGGCGAGGCGCTGTGGTTAAATAGCTGCCCTTCGGCCCCCAGTGAATTTTTGGGCGGCTAGTTTAATAAGGTTGAGACGAATAATGATAGAGCGAGGGGCCATGTGGTCTTGGAATAATCAGGCCTGGAAAACCCTATTTATGGCTATTCTTGCCGTATTGGTGGCTTCGTGCGCCAGTACGGACGAAGAAGAAGAAGGCCTGCCCAGCGGAAACCGTACCGAGCAGGCTTTCTATGAAGCGGCCCAGCGGCAGCTCCGCTCCAGCCAGTGGGAAATGGCCATCAAGAATCTGCGGGCGCTGGAAGATAACTTCCCGTTCGGTAACTACGCTGAGCAGGCCCAGCTGGAGCTGATCTACGCCTACTACCGCGACTACCAGAACGATGCAGCTATTTCTGCGGCGGACCGCTTTATCCGCCTGCACCCCCAGCATCGCAATGTGGATTACGCCTACTACATGAAAGGTCTGGCCTCGTTTACCGAAGGCAGTGGCCTATTCGAGCGTTTCCTGCCGACGGATATGACCCGCCGCGACCCGGGCTCGGCACGGGAATCTTTCGCGTATTTCGCGCAGCTGATGGCGCGCTACCCGGAAAGCCGCTATGCCCCGGATGCCCAGAAACGCATGATCCACCTGCGTAACCTGCTGGCCCGCTACGAGATCCACGTGGCCAACTACTACTTCAAACGCGGCGCCTATCTGGCTTCGGCAAATCGTGGCCGCTTTGTGGTGGAGAACTTCCAGCAGACGCCGTCGGTACCCGATGCGCTGGCGGTGATGGTTCAGGCCTACCACCTGTTGGAGATGCCCCAGCTGGAGTCCACCTCTCTGGCGGTACTGCGGGATAACTACCCGGATCACCCGGCATTCCGCAGTGATGGCAGCTTTAACTACAAATACTACGCCGGCGCCAGCGGGCGCAGCTTCCTGCACCGCATCACTCTGGGGCTGTTCGAGAAGTCCGACCCCAGAGGGTTCGATAGCCGCGAACTCTACAATGCCGAGTTCCAGCGCGAGCAGGCGCCCCTGCCCCCGGAACTCCAGTAATCCGCAAATACAAAAAAGCCCCCGCTACGCAAGTACCGGGGGCTTTCTATTGGGCAACTGCCAGCGGCGTGCTGGTTACTCGCCGGCCTGCCAGCCATTGGTGATCGGGTAGCGCCGGTCGCGGCCGAAGCCACGCTCGGAGATACGCACCCCTACCGCCGCCTGGCGGCGTTTGTATTCGTTGCGGTCCACCAGACGCACCACGCGCATAACGACGTCCCGATCAAACCCCTTGCCGATAATCGTCTCTGCGCTGTAGTCGTGATCCACATACAGGCGCAAAATTTCATCCAGAATTTCGTAGGGCGGCAGGCTATCGGAATCCACCTGATCTGGCGCCAGTTCTGCACTCGGCTCGCGGGTGATCACGGTTTCCGGGATTACCTCGGACACCGAATTGCGGTAGCGGGACAGGGCATATACCAGGATTTTTGGCACGTCCTTCAAGGCGTTGTAGCCGCCCACCATGTCCCCATAGAGCGTGGCATAGCCCACAGCCATCTCGCTCTTGTTGCCGGTGGTCAGCACCATGTAACCCTTTTTGTTGGAGATGGCCATCAACAGCATACCGCGGGCGCGAGCCTGCAGGTTTTCCTCGGTGGTATCCCGCTCGCTGCCCTCAAACTCTTTGGCCAACGCCGCCATGGCCGCATCGAAGATCCCCTCAATGCCAATCACTCGATAGTGAATACCCAGGCGCTGCGCCTGGTCCGCCGCGTCATTTTTCGACAGGTCGGAGGTGTAGCGGAACGGCATCATCACCGCTTCCACGCGATCCGGGCCGAGGGCGTCCACCGCGATCGCCAGGGTCAACGCCGAATCGATACCGCCAGACAGCCCCAGGACCACGCCCCTGAAGCCATTTTTGTTCACGTAATCACGCACCCCCAATACCAGCGCCTGGTACACCGAGGCGAGATCCTCCATTGGCTCCGTGTCATTGCCCTGGACGATGCGCACTTCGTCGCCGTCAGCCTCTATCGTGACCGGCAGCAGGCTCTCGATAAACTCGGGAGCCCGCCCCCGCAGGCTGCCGTCTTTATCCACGGCGAAAGAGCCACCATCAAATACCAGTTCGTCCTGGCCGCCGACGGAATTGACGTAGACGATTGGCATGTCGCCGGCCTGCGCCTGTCGCGCCAGCAGTGCCAGGCGCTCAGCGGCCTTGCCGCGGTGGAAGGGGGAGGCATTGATGTTCAGCATCAGCTTGGCTCCGGCGTGCTTGGCCTGAGCCACGGGCTCCGGGTGCCAGATGTCTTCACAGATGGTAATGGCGGTGGGAATGCCGTTGATGTCCACCACGCAAGGCTGATCGCCGTGGGCAAAGTAGCGCAGCTCGTCAAAGACCTGGTAATTGGGGAGCTTCTGCTTAGCGTACTCCGCAACCAACTTGCCATCCTGAATCAGCCCCGCCATGTTGAGCACGGTGCCGCCCACCACACGGGGGTACCCCACCAGTACCGCGCAGGGAAGCGCCGCTTCCTGCAATTGGTTCAGGGCATCGTCGATACGTTTTTGCATACTGGGGCGCAGCAGCAGGTCTTCGGGCGGGTAACCACACAGGGTTAGCTCCGGAAACAGAACCAGATCGGCACCGTGTTCGCGGCGCGCCCGGCGGGCGATCTCGACCACTTGGTCGGTATTGCCCGGGATATCCCCCACCATTAGATTGATTTGCGCCAGCACTAGCTGCAAAGTAGACATCTTGTAACCCCATTGCGTTGAGGCCGCTATTGTAGCCACGCAGCGAAAGCGCACAATATCTGCTGGGGCAAGAACCTACTCACACCAAGAGAATAAAAAGTGAGCGACCAATCCCCAGCGGCCATCCAGCTCGCGAGTGCTTCGGGTTTTTCCATGCCATCCGCTACGGCTACAGAAACCACCGCAGACAATAAGAGCAATGGGAGCCCAACCCCCAGGCAATTACGCCTGCGCCAGCGGGACCTGCTGAAGATCTACGCCTGGTACCGGGTAGCCATGAGCCTCGTCCTGCTCGGGCTTTTCATCTCCGGCATTAGCCGCGGTTCCGTCGGCACCCTGTTCCCGGCACTCTATCTGAACACCGCCATCAGCTATTCGATCCTGAATATCGCCTGGCTTATCTTCCTCTACCCCAGTCGATTCCGCACATCGCCCCGGCGTATCGGCAGTATTCTCGGCTGCGATATCCTCACCTTTTTATTATTGATCCAGGCAAGCGGTGGACTCGATTCCGGCATTGGCTACCTGCTGTTGACAACCTGTGCGGTAGGCTCATTGCTACTAGACCGGCGCATGAGCGCCTTCCTGGCGGCAATCGCCAGTATGGCGATCATTGGCCAGCAGGTACTAAACGCCGTTAATGAGCGAGCCGATACTCAGGATATCGTGTCGGCAGGCAGTCTGGGTATTCTGCTGTTTACCTGTGTGACCGCACTGCAATACCTTTCCACCCATATTCAGCTCGCTAACGAAAAAGCGGAGCAACAGCGTAGGCAGGCCGCACGGCTGCAGCGCCTGACCCAGCAAATTGTGGCGCAAATGCGCACCGGTGTGATGGTGCTGAATGCGTCGGGAGAACCCGAGCTGATCAACCGTGCCGCGCGCCAGCTACTGGGCCCGAAACAATTGCAGGACAACGGCCTCGAGGGCGACCTACTTATGCATTTGGCCGAACTGCGTCATCAACCCGGTATAACCAGTGGTATCGTTCAGGGAGACCCTGGCAGCGAAATCCGGGCCAGTGTCACCGCGTTAAGTGGCGACACTTCCGACAGCTCACTGGTGTTTCTGGAGGACAACCGCAAACTGACCCAGCAGGCGCAACAACTCAAACTGGCTTCCCTCGGCCGGCTCACTGGCTCAATTGCCCACGAAGTACGCAATCCCCTCAGCGCTATCAATCACGCTGCCGAGCTACTCTCGGAGTCCGAGTCTATCAGCGGTGAAGATCGCCAACTGACGGAGATTATCGGACGTCACAGCCAACGGGTGAATCAGATCATCGAAAATGTTATGCAGCTGTCGCGCCGCCAGGCGCCACAAACAGCCATGCACGACCTTCGCCAATGGGCCAACACATTTTTGGAAGAGTACCAGCGAGAAACCAATCACCAGCACCAAGTAACGCTCACTAGCCCTGACACACTGGTAAACGCACGGTTTGACCCCAATCAAATGGCGCAGGTTGCGACCAATTTATGTAACAACGCTGTGCGACACTCCCACCAAGCGCTTGGACGCTCCGTTGCAGAAATCGTTATCCGGTTTAACCCGAGCCGTGAGTGCGCGCAACTGGATTTTATCGACTTGGGGGACGGCGTAACAGAAGAGCACAAAGACAAAATTTTTGAGCCTTTTTTCACAACTGCAGCAACCGGTGCCGGCCTGGGACTGTATATTGCGCGGGAATTATGCGAATCTAATCGGGCAAACCTGTACTACTGCAGAGACCACAAAAATCGCAGCTGCTTCCGAATAGATTTCGCCAGCACCGAGCAGATTTTCTAACGACGTTTCTGATTGTCGATCAATAATAACGCTGAACAAGATGACCGACCGTCAACCCATTGCCCTGGTTGTCGATGACGAACCAGATATTTGTGACCTGATCTCCATGACGCTGCAGCGTATGCATGTGCGTGCAGATATTGCAATGTCAGTTGCAGAGGCGCGTCGACGACTGCAGGAAAAACAGTACGATTTCTGCCTGACAGATATGCGCCTGCCCGATGGTGACGGGCTGGAGCTGGTAGAGGCAATCCAAAACCTTCCCGCAGATCGCACCCTCCCCGTTGCGGTGATCACCGCCCACGGCAATATGGATACCGCTATTGCCGCACTCAAGCTTGGCGCCTTCGATTTTGTCAGCAAGCCCGTTAACCTTGCGCGTTTGCGCACACTGGTACAAATGGCCCTACGCCTGGGTGAGGATCGATTCCTGCAAAAGCAGGAATTTCCAGCGCTCCTGCAAGGGCAATCACAGGCCATACAGGCGCTGCGCAATAGGATCGAAAAAGTTGCGCGAAGCAATGCACCCGTCCACCTTTTCGGAGAAGCCGGCGCCGGTAAGGAGCTTACGGCGCGCTGTATTCACCAGCTTGGCCCCAGAGCCAATAAAGCCTTTATAACGGTCCACTGCTCAAGTATTCCGGCAGAACAGTTTGAGCGCGTATTGTTTGGCAGTAAGGATGGTAACGATGACAGTGAAGGGCTTTTGGCTGCAGCCAATGGCGGCACTGTATTCTTCGACGAAATCGCTGAGCTCCCTAAAGAGATACAGGGTAAGCTGATCCAGGTCATTGAGGAGAAGCGCCTGCCTGCGTGCGCACATGAAAGCCCAGTGGCACTCGACGTGCGCATCATCAGCAGTACCCGAAAACTACTTTCCAATCACACCCGCAGCGGTGACTTTCGCAGTGACCTGTACTTCCGACTAAATGTGATTGAGCTTGTGGTACCACCGCTGCGAGACAGGGCCGAAGACATTCCTCTATTGACACGCTTTCTGCTGCGCCGGCTAAACGCAAACCAAGTTAGCGGCACACCGCGGGCCAGCCAGGAAGCACTGCATTTCCTACTTTCCTACCCCTTCCCTGGCAACTTGCGCGAACTGGAAAATATTCTTGAGCGGGCGCTAACCCTGTGCGAGTCCAGCACCATTCGCCCACAAGATCTGGATCTGGGTGGAGGAACCCAGGTACTCGCGACGCCCTCCCCCGCGAACTCATCGAACAGAGAGCGCGACAAGCGAGGAAGCAGCGCGCACGCCATCAATGAGCAAGCCGCCCACCCCGGTCAATTTAGCGCAGCCGACTACGATACACTGGACGATTTTCTGGGAACCATTGAGCGCGATGCCATTGAGTTGGCGCTCAGCCAGACTCGCTGGAATAAAACCGCTGCTGCCGCAAAACTTGGAATCAGCTTTCGCTCACTGCGATACCGGCTGAAAAAGTTAGGTCTAGAAAACGAATAACCCGGCAAAAGCCGGGTTATTTTTTATCGCTTTTAGTCTCTTAAGCTGGGACTACCAGCACTCGGCGCCGTAAGGGCCGGAAGCATTGCGTATACCCGCGTTGGTCAAAGTCAGGCTACCGCACTTGGTATCTGCCGCCTGACTGGTGCCCGCTACGGGGGCCGCAGTCAGGGTGTAGGTGGTCGCCGTGACAGCCGCTGTCACGCTGTACATTCCCTCGGCCGAGGTAATCGTACCTCCCCCCGAAAGCGTCGTTGCTACAGAACAATTAGCATTATCATAGGCACTATAAGTGGTAAAGCAGCGCTGCAGGCGATGCGCCACATCATTCAGTGTTGCCTTGGCATCCGCACGATTACTTTTGCGTACAGACTCCATGTAAGAAGGGTAAGCAATGGCTGAAATAATGCCGACAATGGCCACAACGATCATCAGCTCGATTAAGGTAAAACCCGTTTGTTTTTGCATTTTTTAAATCTCAACCTTTGAATAACTTAGCGTAACTGACGCCAGGACATACGACCAACCGCCTCGGTGGGGAAACCACCTTCCGGCACCGCCACATCACCGCGGATATTACTGGTGGGCAGGTAGGCCTTTTCACCGCTGCGGATGATTTCCGAATAACTAATAACCGCATAATCCACTTCGACACCGTCCTCACCGAAGATACTGTGCCCCTCGTAACGGTCACCTACCGCCACCAGTTCCATTAGCCAGCCACTACCACCGAAGGAACAGGGGTCGGTTGAAGTAATCGTGGTTGGGAACAGCAAGCGATCGTAAACCAACAGCGGCTTACTGATCACACGTTCGCCCGTGACGCCACCAGAGTAAGACAGGTCAAGGTACCAGCCTTTTTTGGTTTCCCAAAAGCTGGTATCAGTATTACCAGCCACTTCGCGTACGCCATCGGCCTCTGTGGAAATGGTTTTCTGGAACAGTTGATCACGCCCGGTGACCTGCGCATCCTGATCGGCAATCGCGTAGAAGCTATTGATTACGTCTCCGACGGCGTTGTCCGTACTCGCCATATACTGGCCGGTACCGAAATAGACCATGATTGCATTGTCCAGTTCGCCATTGAGGCCAAGTGTCGGGGTGGACGTAATAGGCTGCGGATTGCCATTCGGATCTACCGCGGTAAACAACGGCAAATTGGTTTGCCCCTGGGACAAAGCCACGCTCCAGTTACTCGCATTGTTTGCACTGAGATCGAATTTCCACATATTGCCGAGCAGGTCACCCGCGTAGGCGGTGATCACTTCACCATCGGCATTGGCAATCAACGCCGGGCCTGCGAGGCCATTATTGGCCGTTTCATTCACTTCGATGACCTGAGTTTCGGTCAGCGGATTCTCCAGATCGACCGCAAACAGGCGCGCTCGGTCATTTTCGGAGTTGTAGCCATTCCCGAAAATTAGTTTCCAGCCGTCGTTGGTCGGTGCGATCAGAGGCTCGCCGGTAATATTGCCGATACCAGGGAAGTCCGCCTCGGTTAACTCGAACAATACGTCTGACGCATCGAAACCGTCGGGATTGGTAACATCCAGGGCAAAGATACCGCGGCCGCCGGCACCCAGGGAGCCCACCAAGATATTCTTCCAGGCACCATTAACAAAGGCATCACCGACAAACAGCTTGCCGTCCATGCTGTAAGCATGCGGGTTGGTCGTGCTGCCGTAATCCGTTTCAGCGATCTTGGCCAACTGTTCGTAGACACCGGACGGGATATACGCAAACAGCTCCTCGCCGGTGGCAGCATCAAACCCGTGCAGCATGCCGTCGTTAGCGCCAACATAAATCACTTCACGCCGGTTTTCTTTCTGACTGGCATGGTAAGTATCGTAGACCAGGCCACCCAACGCCTCGGGAAGATTACTGAAGTTGAACTTCTTGTCGCCGGCAAACACCGGGCTGGAATTAACAATATCCCCCAACAGCGAACTGCGTTCACGCAAACCGGTAACATCCATACCGCGCACCCAATTCAGGCGCGCCTGCCCTTCTGCATCGGTACCGCCGTCTTTCAGCGCATCCTGTTGCACGGTGCTCAGGTTTGCCCAAGCGAAATCAACACCCGTAGTGCCGTTATGGGTGACAATATCCCGCAAGGCTGGACTCGCAAAATCAGCCTCTTCCGTTTGCCATTTCATGGCACCAATACTGCCATCACTGTTCAGACTCATGGCGCGAATTTCGCCGCTCCAGTCGGTGCTGTTAAAGCGCGCCTGATAGATCACAGTGTCAGTACCGAGACGAGTGGAGTTAGTGGCTACCGAGGAAGCGGAGCCGTCGGTACGGCCAACAATATTTTCCAATACGCTGGAAAGATCGTCGGCAAATTCCTGCGGATCCGCAGCACTAAAGAAGCCACCGCGGCCGTTGACCGATGCGTGTAACAGGTCATCTACCTTTGTTGAGTTAGCGCTATTATCGGCGGCGGGGTCGGGCCAGGTAATGGTGGCTCCGGTTGTAATTGCATTAAATGCATCTGTTTTATCAACCGAGCCTTCCACGCCAAAGGCCACACCAAAGGTGACCATATGCTGCCAGAAGGCGGGGTCGATAGAATCATCTTTCACCGGAACTTGGTTGGAAAGATCAGTGCGCAAGTCATTTTTCCAGTAATACATCGCCACATCGGCAAGAGTATTATCATGACCGTCGGTAAACGGCGATACCGCATTGTAGGTATAGGACTGCCCGTCGGGACCGGTGATTTCTGAACTCGAAGTACCATCCACATTCGCTTCGGCAGCGTCCGTGTAATCGCTGGTTCCATTCCAGTAGCCATCAGTCATTAGAATGGTATAGCTGGCACGGCAAGCCAGATGCGCCGTGTCATCTTCCACCCCCGGATCCTGACCCCATGGCCCTTTATTATCGGTACGGGAAAAGTACTGCCCGGCGCTATCCAGGGCGCGTCGTAGAGGAGTACCGGAATATGGGACCGCCCGGCTGTACAGCGCGTTAAAAAAAATCTCGCGGTTAGTGTCAGAGAAGGAGCGCACACCATTCAATACAGTATCGGTATTGACACCATCCACCGTGGTTGAACTCTGGTTAATCGCACCAAAGCCTACTCGCAAGTCTTCACCCTGCTCTGCGAAAGCACGACCGATCCCCGCGCGCGCAGCAAGTATCCGCGAGCGATAATAGGTATACCAGTTGGCGAAATTTTGTATTTCCTGATCATAGGTACAGGTACCGGCAGTACAGTCGGTGCGTTCTTCACGACCGTGACCGGTGTACGTAATGCCGGATTTAATCTCCTGCTTGGTGTAATTTCCCCAAGCCCACTGGTCCCCACCGTTGTGCCAGAAATAGGTAGCCGGCCAGAATACCAAAGCATTTTGATGCCAGCCCCAGTCTTCGGTTCCATCCTCCTGCACCACCCGGCTGCTACGCCAACGGTTACCGTTGTAATTTGCGTTATCAACTGTCAGGTTTCGCGCCGTTGCCGTAACCGACTCGCCATCGCCAGGGCAATCACCGGTATTTTCCGGGTTGTGCCAGGCACATGCCGGGGTCGCATTTGGATATAAGCTACCGTCATGCTTGATCCAGGGCTTATAGGTTACCGCCGGATTGTAATAGGTCTTGTTAAACTGCGGCGAACGGGTCAGCGCATTGAAGGGGTCGTCGTCTTCGACGGTAGGAACATCTTTATCACCGTCATCCGAGCCGTAAATGCCATCGGCACGCGGAAAAATATAACTGGTACCTCTACGGTAGTCTTCCGGTGTGATTTCAAAATGCATGGAGCCCGAGTCATCGAGAACAAACATGACATTCGGCGGTGCTCCGGTGCTGAGAAACAGCGGACTTTGTGCCATATCGACCGACATCGCACTGTGGCTCACGCCCAGGCTCAGCGCCGCGGCAGCCAGTCCGGCAGAGAATTTTTTTGTTTTCATCTTTGCGTTCATCAATTCTTCCCTTTTCCCGACTTAGCGCTTGTAGGTGGACTGGAGAATCACTACTGCATCTGCGGTACCACCCTCGGCACGACTGGTTACCCGGTAATACACCGTGTCTTCCGTCTTCAGGGCACTGGCGAAATCCACCGCACCGCCATCGGCTGCGGTGGCAGTGATGGTTGAGGTCACTTCTTCGATCACATACTGGGGCTGGCTGGCGACCAACTGAACGCCCGCAGAACTGCGAACCGAACCTGCATCCCATCCGTAGCTATCCCAGTAGCCGGTACTGCTGGAGCCGTCCATCGCCTGAACCAATCCGGCAGTGGTGCCATCAAACACCGGGATGGTCGCGCCGGTGAGCACCTCTTCGCCCGCACGCAGGCCCGCCTCGGCGGACTGAAACGCGAGGTTACGGTCGCGCATGTTGCCGGCCATCAGTTCCTGCATGCTGCTGCCCCGAATAGCCGCCATACCCACCAGGGTCATCAGTAGCACCATAATCAGGCCTACGATCAGCGTCATACCGCGCTGACCATGCATTGCATTGAAGCTTGTTACTTTTTTCATAATCTTCTCGTGATTGACGCTTCGATCAGGGCAAGCGACTGCGGATGCCGACGGTATTGATAAACACCTGGCGCAAACGGCGGTCACCGGGCGCGGCGTTGGTGACACCATTGAAGGTATACGGCTGCTCTTCCTGCAACAAATTGTCTTCCGTACTCTGGATTAACAACTGCACACGAACGCTGGAAATGTCTTCCCAGGCGGCCGCCGAGGTGAGTACAGAGGCATCAACATAGGTGTCCGGGATGCCATCACCGGAGGTATCGCGGCCATAGGTGAGCTGCATATCTTCGACGCCTTCCAATAGCTCTAACGCGGTACCACCATTGGTTGTCTGCCACAGACTTGGCTGCCCATTGCTACCGTCGCCGATGTAATACAGGAAGGTATTCATTTTGATGATTTCGGAATCATCACCAAAGGTTTCCTCGGGGTTGCTGTTTCCACCCCAGGAAGAGACAGCATTGCCGGGCGTCGCATTTGCGCCGGAGTGAACAACGTTGACCTCTAGAGCACCACCACCTGAGGCCTGCAAGTTCGTCACTTGGAATACTCGCGCCTTGGAGCAATCGGATACCACTAGAATATCGTTTTCACACAGCCCACTAAAACTGTCCAGGCCCGCACCACAGCTGGCCGTTACCCCAGTGTCTTCAGCAAACAACTGGGCACTGTCGTTATTGCGGGTCACATCCACACCATTGCCATTGGCCCCGCGTACTACCAGTACATCGGTACCCGCAACGATATCCATCGGGTAGCCCGCGGGGGGCGTGGCGCCGACATTATCCAGCCCCTCGATACCGATCTCGAAGTTGTACTCGAGGTCGCCAGAGTTATTCAGGGTGTTGGTAAAATTCAGATTGCGGCTCATGCAGCCCATATAGCCGGCCATACGAATATCTTCGGCAAGAAACTCCATCGCCAGGCGGCCACTTTCCTGCACCCGGGCCAGCGCCTGCTGGGTGGAAAACGTAGTGCGGCTCGACAGGAACAGCTGCACCACGCCGGTCATTAAAATCAGGCCGATGGTGATGGAGATCATCAATTCAACCAGGGAGATACCCTGCTGGCCGTACAAGGTTCTTTGAGTGTGCATTTTTCTTAACATTGCTTACTTCTCCTCACAGCCGCGTGGTGTAGACGAATTCACTTTCGTCTTCATTGGCGTCGCCGGAACTGTTTTGCTCGCCCCACTGGATGGTAACGGTGCAGAAATTAGTGGCGGCTACGCATTCAATACCACCATCAGCACCCGGCAGCATAGTTTCCACATTGGTGAGCCACTCATTCATATCCTGTTGCGCCAGAGTGCCTCCAGTAGGCTTGGCATCATCGACCCCGAGGGAATAATTCGCGGCATTGGCACGGTTAATACGCGCACGATCGAGGATATCGTAAGCAAGAATATTGGCCTGGGAACGCAGGTAGGCACTGTGGTTGTATTGCAGGGATTTGCTCTGCAGTGCGGCAAGTGCGAGCAGGGAGGTACCGAGAATCAGTACGGTTACCATGACTTCGATCAGGCCAGCGCCCTGTTGTTTCTTCATTGAGATTCCCCTTGTAGGTCCGGCCCGTTGTTAGGAGCAACCAGAGGTACTGCGTTTGGTATTCAACATACCCGCCGCACCCACAGTAATTTCTCGCGCACGGTTGCTACTGCAGCCGCTAAAACTGGTATTCAGGGTTACTTCACCGGTGCCTGACAGACCAAGCGTTCCCTGACGGGTAAAGCGCACAAACGTGGGGGAACCGCCCCCCTGGGTCGCAGTGACCGCGGCACCATTCGCCGGGGCCTCCCAAAAACGCAGCACCGCTGCGGCATTGGCCACAACGGGAGAGGCTGCGTCGTCGGTTGCCGCAGTGTCCACGACTACGATCCAGTTATCGGTCCAGCCGCCATCACAACTGGAGCCATCGGAGCTGCCACACAGGCTCACACGCGCACCGCGCTTGATGGCTTCACTGCGCGCAAACTGAAGCGCGCCGACCATTTCTTCACCGAGGGTGGCAGAGCGGGTGTTCTGAATCATGGAGTTGAAGCCAGGCACGGCGATGGCAGTAATCACCCCTAAAACGGCGAGGGTTATCATTAACTCAATCAGGGTCAGGCCCTGCTGTCTGGATCCCATAGTGTGTAAGCCTCGGATATTCTGCTTTTTATTACTGCTGAACACTGTTCATTTTTCACCCACCAACAAGCAAATTGATGATTCGCCACAGGTGGTACGGTTGAACTGCTAATACTGGCGTCGATTCTATCTTAAGAGGCATTTCCAATGTGCCCGCACTGGATGCCTAATTTGCGCGATGTTAGCTTTTGCGCACCCTATCACGCTCACGCCGACTACGGCATTAGCGGCCGACAAACGGCGAGTTGAAGGGAGCAAGCGGCGACCAGGACGGCAACCGCTGAAAATATATACAACTCAAGGAGGAGCTGTGAACCAGCGCGGCCTCACACTGATCGAGCTGTTGATCACATGCAGCATTCTCGGCGTTTTACTCGCCATTGGCATACCCAGCTTTCAGCAGCAACTGGAAGCCAACCGTACCAGGGCCGCCGCCGACGCACTTCTACAAGCCATTCGCCTGACGCGCAGCAAAGCCGTCAGCACAAACCGCCGGGCCACGCTACGCAGGCTCGACACCTGGCATGCGGGCTGGGAAGTCTTTTATGACCGGGATTTCGATGGGGAGCGTGATGCTAATGAGCGGCAAATCACCACAGGCACGGCGCTGACCGGAGTGACGGTCAACGCCAATGGGCCTCTGGCGAATTATGTTTCGTTTATTGGCTCGGGGGAAAGCCGTTATGCGGGTACCGCCAGCGGTGGCGGCTTTCAGGCTGGGACCTTCACTATTTGTCCGACAATCCCGGGAGAGGGTTACCAACTAATTCTCGCGCGCAGCGGCCGTGTCCGGGTGGACAGGGTCGCTGCTGCAGAGTGCGAGTAGAATACTGTGCGGGTCAGGCCCGCAACTCTTTGGGCAGGCTGAAGCTGATGTTTTCCGGGATACCGGCCACTTCATCCGGGGCGTCCGCGCCCAGATCTCGCAGTTTCTTGATTACTCGCTCCACCAGTACTTCCGGTGCCGATGCGCCAGCAGTGATACCAATGCGTTGTTTGTTCTTCAGCCAGGACGCATCGATGCAATCCGGGCCGTCAATCAGGTAGGCCTCGGTACCGCAGCGCTCGGCGAGCTCACGCAGGCGGTTGGAGTTGGAACTGTTCGGGCTTCCCACTACCAGCACCAGGTCACACTCCAGTGCCAGCTGCTTGACCGCATCCTGCCGGTTTTGGGTGGCATAGCAGATATCATCCTTGCGCGGGCCGCGAATACTGGGGAACTTGGCCCGCAGGGCATCGATCACCCGGGAGGTATCGTCGACGGACAGGGTGGTCTGGGTAACAAAGGTCAGGTTGGACGGATCCTTTACCTCTAGCGCTGCCACGTCCTGTTCATCTTCCACCAGATAGATGGCGCCGCCATTACTGGTGTCGTACTGACCCATAGTGCCTTCCACTTCGGGATGGCCTTCGTGACCGATCAGAATACATTCACTGCCATCGCTGCTGAATTTACTCACCTCGATATGCACCTTGGTGACCAGCGGGCAGGTTGCATCAAACACTTTCAAACCGCGATCGGCCGCTTCCTGCTGTACGGCTTTGGATACGCCGTGCGCGCTGAAGATTACAATCACGTCGTCCGGCACTTCATCCAGCTCGTCCACAAACACCGCACCGCGCTCACGTAGGGTATCTACAACAAATTTGTTATGTACCACTTCATGACGCACATAGATGGGTGCTCCAAACACATCCAGCGCGCGGTTCACGATATCAATAGCGCGGTCAACACCGGCGCAGAAGCCGCGCGGATTGGCGAGACGAATTTGCATCTTACTGTGTCCTTGACCTATTTAAGCCGTCTAATTAATTGACCGAGGCCACTTCGAGAATTTTCACGTGGAAGAATACGGTTTGACCGGCAAGCGGGTGATTGAAATCCACCTCCACATCATCCTCGCCAATGGCGCGAATCACACCCGGCAATTCACCATCACCGTTATCAAACGAAACCACCAAGCCCTCTTCCAGCTCCATATCTGGTGAAAAATGGCCCTTTTTCACCTTTTGGATATTGGACGGGTTACGCTGACCGAAGCCCGCTTCCGGCGGAACTTCGATTTCTGCCTCGTCACCGGCTTTCAGGCCAAGCAACGCGCTTTCAAAACCAGGCAGCAGATTACCGTCGCCGACGATAAACGTGGCCGGCTCACCTTCAAAATTGGAGTCAATTTCCGACCCATCATCCAGCTTCAATGCGAAGTGCAAGGTGACGCGGCTGTGTTCGCCAATTACGTTATTACTCATACTACTTCTCTAACAGGTACGTCCGTTAAGCGACTAGGCTTCCGCGCCACTCTTGTTCGATTCTTCGTCTTTCTCTTTAAAAAACAGCAGCTCGATCAGCAGCATTGCGGCGCCCACGGAAATTGCCATATCGGCGACGTTGAATACCGGAAAATGCCAGTCCCCGTAGTAGACGGAGATAAAATCACGCACATAACCGAGCAGCATACGATCCCACAGGTTACCCAGTGCACCGCCAAGAATAAGCGCCAGCGCCATGGGCTCCCAGCGTTTATCCGCCGGCAGCTTTTTGATCCAGACGATCACCACGGCACTGAAGATCACGGCCACCGCACCGAAAAACCACCGCTGCCACCCCCCGGCATCCGCCAGAAAGCTGAACGCAGCACCGTAGTTTTCGGCATAGGTGAACTGTAAAAAGCCAGGAATAATCTGCAGTGGCGGGCCATACATAAAGCGTTCCACCGCCCAGACCTTGGTGGCGATATCAATCACAATCACCACCAGCGACAGCAGGTACCACCGCCAGGGTGTCGCGAACAGCCCAAACGAGGACTTGGGTTTGAGAGCGTTAGGCATAGCGTTCCTCATGCAAAGTCGCATTCCTCATACAAAGTAGCGCTCATTATGCAAAGTAGCGCTCTTCACCATTGCCACTTACGTTTTCTACACAGCGCCCACACAATTCCGGGTGTTCACTGTTGCTGCCCACATCTTCACGATAGTGCCAGCAACGGCCGCATTTCGGCGCATCGACCTTATGCACAGACACACGCAAGCCGGCGAGTTCGGTCTCTTCAGCGCCCGCCGCATCGGCAATCGGCTGCACGGAGGTGGAGGAACAAATCAGCACAAAGCGCAGCTCATCTTTCAGTGCATCCAGCTTGGCTTGCAATGCTGGGTCGGCAAACAAAGTAACCGCGGCCTGCAGGGAGCCACCGATATTGCCCGCCGCACGCTGCTCTTCGAGCACCTTGTTCACCGCAGTTTTCACATCGGCAATGGCAGCCCAGAAGTCATCTCCCATTTCGGCGCCTTGTGGCAACTCGGGGAATTCGTGCCACTCCGCCAGCATGACGCTGTCCTCGGTATTGCCCGGAATAAACTTCCACAGCTCCTCCGCGGTGAAGCTCAGGATCGGCGCTACCCAGCGCACAAACGCCTGCATGATGTGATACAGCGCAGTCTGCGCGGAGCGGCGCGCGACGCTGTCTGCCTGAGTGGTGTACTGGCGATCCTTGATGATATCCAGGTAGAAGCCACCCATTTCCACCACACAGAAGTTATGCAACTTCTGATAGATCTGGTGGAACTGATAGCGGTCGTAGGAAGCGATGATTTCTTCCTGCAGCTTCGCGGCCTGCTCCAGCGCCCAGCGGTCCAGCGCCAGCAGTTCTTGTACCGGCAACAGATCTTTCGCCGGGTCAAAACCCGCCAGGTTAGATAGGAAGAAGCGCGCAGTGTTGCGCAGGCGGCGGTAAGAATCCGCGGTGCGCTTCAGGATTTCGTCGGAAACCCCCATCTCGCCACTAAAGTCGGTCGCCGCAACCCACAGACGTAATACATCCGCGCCCAGTTTATTGATCACATCCTGAGGAGCCACCACGTTGCCAACGGACTTGGACATCTTGCGGCCCTGCGCATCCACGGTGAAACCATGGGTCAGCACTTGCTTGTAGGGGGCGCAGTCGTTGATGGCAATCGAGGTTTTCAGGGAAGACTGGAACCAACCGCGGTGCTGGTCTGAACCTTCCAGATACAGATCCGCCGGGAAGCGCAGCCCTTCACGGCGCTCGAGTACTGCCTGATGCGTTACGCCGGAATCGAACCATACGTCCAGAGTGTCGGTTACCTTCTGGTAATTATTCGCTTCATCACCCAACAGCTCTTCGGCATCCAGTTCGAACCAGACGTCCATACCGCCTTCTTCGACCTTCTGCGCCACTTTTTCCATCAGCGCCGGGGTCTCCGGATGGATCTCTTGGGTTTCCTTGTGCACGAACAGCGCGATAGGTACACCCCAGGTACGCTGGCGGGAGATACACCAGTCCGGGCTGGCATCCAGCATGGAGTCGATACGCGCCTTGCCCCAACCCGGGATCCACTGTACTTCATCCGCCGCTTTTTGCGCGTGCTCCAGCAAATCGTTCTGCTGCATGCTGACAAACCACTGCGGGGTCGCGCGATAAATCAGCGGCGTTTTGGTACGCCAGCAATGCGGGTAGCTGTGCAGCAGTTTGTCCTCAAACAGCAGTACACCTTTTTCTTTCAGTAGTTCGACAATTTTACCGTCAACTTTGTACACATGCTCACCGGCGAACACGGGCACCGCATCACGGAATACACCGTTGTCGTCAACATAATTCAGAGTCTCGATGCCGTAACGCTTGCCCACATTGAAGTCGTCCGGGCCGTGGTCGGGTGCTGTGTGCACACAGCCGGTACCGGCATCCGTGGTGACGTGATCACCGAGGATGATCGGCAACTCTTTATCGTAGAAGGGGTGCTTGATCTTGAGGTGTTCCAGCGCGGCGCCGCGGATACGACCAACCACTTCACCTTCCAGGCCCGCACGTGCCAAGACGTCATCTTTGAGTGCCTCGGCGAGTAGCAAGCGCTTGCCACCCACCTGCACAACCACATACTCGAGGTCGCCGTTTACGGATACGGCCTGGGAAGAAGGCAGGGTCCAGGGGGTGGTGGTCCAGATCACTACGGAAAGCTGCCCATCACCGGCGTGGCCGCCGGCGGCATCGGCGATGGCCAACGCGGTCTCGTCGGTTACCGGGTAGCAAACGTCGATGGAGAAGGAGGTTTTATCCTGGTACTCGACTTCCGCTTCGGCCAGGGCGGATCCGCCCACCACACTCCAGTAGACCGGCTTGAAGCCGCGGGAAAGGTGGCCATTTTTTACCACGCCCGCCAGGGAGCGAATGATGTCCGCTTCGAACTGGAAGTCCATGGTGCGGTAGGGGTTGTCCCACTCACCGAACACGCCGAGACGAATAAAGTCTTTCTTTTGACCCTCTACCTGCTTGGCTGCGTACTCGCGGCATTTTTGGCGGAACGTTTTGTGATCCACCTTGACGCCAGCCTTGCCAACTTTCTGCTCCACTTTGTGTTCGATAGGCAGACCGTGGCAGTCCCAACCAGGCACGTAAGGGGCGTCGAAGCCGCTGAGGGTTTTCGACTTGACGATGATGTCCTTGAGGATTTTGTTAACCGAGTGACCGATGTGAATATCGCCGTTGGCATAGGGGGGGCCATCGTGCAGGATAAATTGCTCACGACCAGCACGGGCTTCACGAATCTTTTCGTAAAGCTTGCCTTCTTGCCATTTTTTCAGAATCTCCGGCTCCCGGTTAGGCAGGTTGCCACGCATCGGGAAATCGGTTTGAGGAAGATTCAGGGTCGCTTTGTAGTCGGTCATTGGCTATCTACTTCGGTTGTAGCTCAGAAATTTTCACTAAAATGATCGGCGTTTCGCGCTTTCTCGAAGCTCCCGGGCTTACGAAGCACGAAACTAAAAATTGAAGCGGGAGTAATGGGGATCAGGTTTCAAAACCGTCGGTGACAGGGACGTCACCGCCGGAGCGTACATGGATGTACTCGCAGCGATTTTGAAACCTGATCCCCATTGCTTCCGCGCCACCGGAGAAAAGAAAGAGCTTCGGGGTTCTTTAATCTCGTTCAGTGGCGGCAGGGCACTGGGGGCGAGTTTTCAGGACCGCTGTAAACCCATCCCTGGGCGCTGCGGCGCAAACTTCCTGTTTGCGACGCTCCTGAAAACTCGCCCCCAGCCCCCTACCTTCGCATCTCACAAAATACTTCGTTAGATGCGACGGGGTAATTCGTGATGCTCAAGCTGGCTTGCGGTTAGTAAACCAGGCTTTTGCATTTTCAATGTCGTTGGCGATTTTCTGTTTGAGAATGTCCAGCGACTCAAACTTTTCTTCATCGCGCAATTTGTGGCAAAAGGTCACCGCGATTTCACGGCCGTAAAGGTCGCCGTTGAAATCGAACAGATGCACTTCCAGCAGCGGCTTGGCCCCCTCGCCTTCTACCGTGGGGCGGAAACCCACATTGGCAACGCCAGCCACTTCCATGCAGCTGCCACCCATAGGTGCGCCGCTAGTCCGCTTTGCCGTCACCGTGTATACGCCCACTAAGGGCGAGCGGTAGCGGTGCAACCGCACATTGGCAGTCGGCGCGCCGAGCTGTCGGCCGAGCGCACGACCGCGAGCGACAAGCCCGGTGATCCGGTAAGGCTTGCCCAGCAGCTGTTCAGCCAGGGCAAAGTCCGCATCCTGCAGGGCCTTGCGAATGCGCGTACTGCTCACTCGCTCACCACCGATCTGCAAGGTGGCCGTATCCTCGACGCTAAAGCCGGATTTGGCGCCAGCCTGCTGTAGCAAGGCGTAATCACCACTGCGATCGCAGCCAAAACGGAAGTCATCGCCCACTACAAGGTGGCGCACCCCCAGGCCATCTACCAGCACCTGCTGGATAAAGGCGTCGGCGCTCAAGCTGCGCAGGCGCTCGTTGAACTGCAGGCACAACACCCGGTCCACACCCGCATCGAACAGGGCCAGCACCTTTTCCTTGAAGCGCATCAGGCGCGCCGGGGCTCTTTCGCCGGAGAAGTACTCGTGGGGCTGGGGTTCGAAAATAATTGCCACCGAGGGCAGCTGGTGCTCAGCGGCCCGCGCGCGTAGCTGCGTGATAATGGCCTGGTGCCCCAAGTGCACGCCGTCAAACGACCCGATGGTGGCCACGCATCCGCGGTGGTGCGGGCGCAAATTGTGCAGCCCGCGTATCAGCTCCCGTTGCTCGGTCACAGTGCTCCAACCACCCTTTTCCGCCCTGGCAAAATCAAGCGGCGCAGTATACCGGATTTAACCCGCTTCTGGGCACCGCCAACCGTGGTACACCCCGCGAAAATTCAGGAAGTCGCCCGGAAATGACGCGGCCGCAGACCACTGGCCAGCAGGACCAAGCCATAGGTAGCGCCACCGGCGGCAACAAGTACCCCCATACGCCAGGCCCGTTCCCACCACAGCCACTGGCTCCACTCGCCCCAGAAATGCAGGATTGTCAGCAGTATTGCGGCCATGGCCAGGTTGGCCAATAGCAGGCGCACAAGATAGCTGCGCCAGCCGGCCTCCGGCGCATAGACGCCGCCCTGACGCAGGCCACGGTAAAGCAGCCAGGCGTTGATCGCCGCCTGCCCGGCGGTGGCCATCGCCAGCCCCATATGACCAAGCTTAAAGTAGATATGCAGTGGGATGACGAACAACAGGCTCAGTAGCATCTTTGAGGCGATGGCAATCAGGCCAAACTTCACCGGTGTGGCCGTGTCCTGGCGTGCAAAATACCCCGGAGCCAGCACCTTGATCAGCATGAACGACAGCAGACCAAAGGTATAGGCGCGCAGTGACCACGCAGCCATCTCCATGTCCCGCGCGGTCATGTTGCCGTACTGGAACAAAACGGTGAGCAAGGGCTCGGCCAATACAAACAGGGCGACCGCTGCCGGCAGCGCAATCAGGGTGACGCTGCGCAGCGCCCAGTCGATGGTGTGGCGGAACTTGCGTGGGTCGCCGCCGGCGTGCTGGCGGGAAAGGTTCGGCAAAATGACCGTCGCCACAGCCACACCAAATACGCCCAGTGGCAGCTCCGTCAGGCGATCGGAAAAGTACAGCCAGGTCACCGAGCCGGTTGGCAGGAAAGAGGCCAGCACCGTGTCCAGCACTAGGCTGATCTGGGTGACCGACACACCAAAGATCGCCGGCGCCATCAAACGCAGAATCTTGCGCACCCCGGGGTACTTCCAATCCCATTTTGGTCGCGGCATCAGCCCCTGCTGCATCAGAAAAGGGATCTGGAACAGCAACTGCACCACACCCGCCGCCAGCACCCCCCAGGCTAGGGCCATTACCGGCGGTTCAAACCAGCCGGCGGCAATCGTGGCCGCGCCGATCAGCACCAGGTTCAGCAATACGGGGGTGAGCGCAGGGATGGCAAAGCGGTCGAAGCTGTTCAACATGGCGCCGGCAAAACCGGTCAGCGAGATCAGCATCAGATACGGAAAGGTAATGCGCAGCATTTCCGTGGTCATGGCGAATTTCTCGGGCTCGTTGCCGCCCCACCACCAGCCAAACGCGAAGATACCCGCTACCAGCGGCGCACACAGAACCCCGAACAAGGTCACCAGCAACAAGGTGCCGCCCAGCGCGCCTGCAACGCGATCGTTCAGCTCCCTGACCGCAGCGATACCGCCGTTCTGGCGGTACTCTGCCAAAACCGGCACAAAGGCCTGGGAGAAAGCCCCCTCGGAAAACAGCCGGCGGAAGAAGTTGGGAATTTTGAACGCCACAAAGAAAGCATCGGCGGCATCGCTCGCACCAGTCAAGCGTGCAAAGACGATATCCCGGGCCAGGCCCAGCACCCGCGACAATAAAGTGGCGCTCCCCACCACCGAACTTCCGCGCAACAGCCCCCGTTGCGGACTATCTTTTGAAGCCTGCGGGGCCTGCTCGGGAGAGTCTGGATTCGGATTGGAGGTCTGTTTTGGCGAAGATCCTGCCACTTCCCTGATTCCTGATTCACGATCACAACATAATGGCCGGCAAGTCTACCGCAATCTACCTACTCGGCCATCTGGTCTTGGGAACTTATCCCGTATTTCATCCGCGCACGCCCTACGCTTGGCGCAAGAGGGAACTATACTCAGGTTATGCAGTTGGCGCGCTACAGGGAGTAGTGGCAACAGAGGAGTAACGGAATGACCATCAACGCATTGATTATTGCACTGATACTGGCGGTTCTGCTGTATATCGCCGTCGCCATGGGCCCGCGCCCTCGGCGCGTGCGTGTGCGCATCGAGCAACCGAGAGACCGGCGTTACAGGCGACCTCAAGACTGAGACCCCCCTCATACCAAGAGGCTGAACTCAGTCACAAGGGCCGCCGCCATATTTCGCCATAATTGTTGCGGAATTCGCCCGATGGGCGCCACGCCAGTGCCTCCTTGCGGGATTTAAATAACTCTCAACCGAAGCGGGAAACACCCGATCGGAACCAAGAGCAGTTATTTCAATCCAATCGCAAGGAACACGATCATGAAAAAGTTGTTGATGGCAGTAACCCTGAGCACCCTGACTCTGAACACCATTGCTTCCGCTGAGGCCGCTACTGACACCGAAATTGATTCACAGGGCTCTGTCCTGACCCCGGCCGCACAGGCCAGCGTATTCACCGGCGCCGCAGTTGCGGGAGCCGCCGTAGGAGGCCCCATCGGCTTTATCGCTGGGGCACTGGGCGGAGCCTGGCTGGGCGAACAGATCAAGCAAGCAGAAGAGGCAGACATGCTCGCAACGCAACTCACCGAAAGCCGCACCGAACTGGGCAACCTCGCACAACAACTGGATGCGGCGCGACTGTCCGCCAACGACGCCCGCGAGCTGGCACTGGACAGCCTCGAATTCCAGATGCTGTTCACCACCGGTGACGATGAACTGCAGGAAGCCCAGGAGCGCCAGGCGGCCGCCATGGCCGACTTCCTCAACCGCCACCCGCAACTGCAGGTATACCTCGAAGGACACTCTGACCCACGCGGCAGCGACGGTTACAACAACGTGCTGTCCGACCAACGCGCCCTGAGCGTACAGCGCGCCCTGGAAGCCTATGGCGTTGCCCCGGAGCGCATTGAACGTCGCGCCCTCGGCGCCAGCCAATCCAAAGCCAGTAAAGGCGACCACGACGCCTACGCACTCGAGCGCCGCGTCGATATTCACTTCGGCATGCCGGAAGCGGTCGCAGGCTCCTTCTGAGCCAGCACGCCACAACACTGTAACTAGACCGGCCTCCGCCCCACAAAAGCGGCGGTCGGGCTCCTCGAGCCCTGCTCCACGGCCGCCGCTCAACGCCTCTCAAAGCTCAACCCTGTAAGTGGTATTTTGCGCGCGGCGCGCCTGTAGCCGCGCGCCTTTTTGCCGCCTGAGTTGCCGCCTGAGTTGCCGCCTGAGTTGCCGCCTAAATTGCCGCCCAAGCAGGTTCATCCTCCAGATACCTTTGCCTCGAGCACCGCTAATCGGGCATGATTTTCCGCTGAACCAAATCTAATAATTCGTCACAGCGTCGGAAACCTATGACCAGTCCCACCATCGCCATCGTCGAAGATGAAATCGCCATCGCCGAAAACTACCGCGACGCCCTGCGCCGCAGCGGCTACCAGGTGAACCTCTATCACACCCGACCGGACGCACTGGCGGCTTTTCAGCAGAGACTGCCTGATTTGGCGGTGATCGATGTGGGGCTGGGAGCTGAAATCGAGGGGGGCTTCGAACTGTGTCGCGAGCTGCGCGCCATGGCGCCAACACTGCCCATCCTGTTCCTCACCGCGCGGGATTCCGAGCTGGATATCATCTCGGGCCTGCGGCTGGGCGCGGACGACTACCTGACCAAAGATATCTCACTGCCTCACATGCAGGCCCGGATCAGCGCCCTGCTGCGGCGGGTCAGCGTCATGCAATCGAACGCCGGCGATGACGATACCATCACCCAGGGCGACCTGAAGCTGGACGTATCCCGCCTGCACTGCCACTGGCAAGGCGAACCGGTGGATCTTACAGTGACCGAGTTCTGGATTGTGCACGCGCTGGCCAAGCGCCCGGGCCACGTCAAATCCCGCAGCCAGTTAATGGAGGCCGCGCGCGTGGTGCTCGACGACAACACCATCACCTCCCACGTAAAGCGCATCCGGCGTAAATTCCAGGCGATTGACGCCCAGTTCGACGCCATAGGCACCGCCTACGGCATGGGCTATCGCTGGCAGATCTAAAAAAAACACTTCTGATAAAGCACCTTAATGAATTTACGCCGCCAACTGGTCCTGCTAAGCCTTTGCACACTCACCCTTCCCTGGGCGGGCTGCCAGTATTTACGCCAGGTCGACCAGGCGCTGAGCCAGGGGCAAATGCAAACGCTGGAGGCGACAGGTAACGCCATCGCCGCGCGCCTTGCCAGCGCACCGGAACTGGTGGCACCAGATCCCAGACGCAGCGGCCGCCCACCGGGAGCCCAGCTATACCTGCACCCTCTGGAGACGACGCCACAACTGGATGGCTACGGAGCGGAATGGCGTGGGCGCGACCTGCAACCGAGAGTACTGACCGACTCCCAGGGCGACCCCGTCGCCCAAGTCATACTGGGTAAACGCGGCAGTCAGGTTTACCTGATGCTGACCGCCCGGGACACCAGCCCCAGCTACAAGGATCCGCGCGTTCCCGGTATATCCAACGGCGACACCGTGGAAATTCACACCGCCCGCAAGCTCTACACCTTGCCCGTGGCGAGCCAGGGGCCAGTGCAAGCCATGTGGTACAACCCACGGCGGGGCGAATACGAGCGTGAGCTACGCATCCGCGGACGCTGGACCTCCTCTCCGCAAGGCTACCAACTTGAACTGGCGCTGCCGTTTGCGCTCACCGGCGGCGAGCTTGCACTGCGCGTGCTCGACCGCCAGCGCAGCGACGGCGGCACACCCGCGCGCCAGGCCAGCACCCTGCCCGCCGATGGCCGGCCCGGCATACTGGTAGAACCGCTGCCCGCGCTGCAAAGAGAGCTGGAGCACTTTGCCCGCCCAGAGCTGCAGCTCACGGTTGTCGATCAGGAAGGCTTTGTCCTGGCCCGTACCGGACGCGACTGGCATCAGGAAAGCAAGCAATACACCAACGCTACCAGACACAACTGGCTACAGGACTGGATCAACCGCCAGGTTCTCGCCACCGACAAGCTACCACCACTGCCGGAAGATGCACTGCCTGAAACCCTCACACTAAACCGTGAAACCGCCAGCCAGTGGTTCAATTTACCGGCGGCGCGCGCAAACGGCGCTTCCGAAGAGCGGATCGCAGCGGTGAGCGTGCCAGTGGTAACCCGTGCCGACAATATCGTCGAGCGACCGCTACTCGGCCGGGTCATTACCACCCAGTCCTCTAACGCGCTGCAGTCGCTTACCGAGTCTGCCGCGCGACGACTCTGGCTGACCTCCGCCGCCGCGGCGGGACTGGTGCTGCTACTGCTGCTGGGTTACGCCAGCTGGCTGTCCTGGCGCATTCGCAAGCTGCATCGGGCCGCGCAAACCGCGGTGGATAGCAGCGGCCGCCTGCGCGGCGAATTCCCCAAGGCTTATCTGAACGATGAGCTGGGGGCACTAAACCGCGCCTTTGCCAGCCTGCTCGCGGAACTGGACCACTACCACCAATATTTGCGCAGCCTCGCCAGTAAACTGTCCCACGAGCTGCGTACCCCCCTTGCTGTGGTTCGCTCATCGCTGGACAACCTGGCGGCGGGGGAGCTGGATACGGACAGTCGACGCTATGCTGAGCGCGCCGCCGAGGGTGGTGCGCGCCTGTCGTCCATTCTCAACGCGCTTTCCGCCGCCAACCAACTGGAAGCCAGTATCAGTCAGGCGGAGCGCGAGGAATTCGACCTGTGCGACCTGCTGCAGCTACTCACCCAAAGCTATGCCGACGCCCACCCCAAGCACCAGCTTGCTTTGGCCAGCCCCGATGGGCCTCTGGATTACTACGGAGCGCCGGAGTTACTCGCCCAGCTACTGGACAAGCTTGTGGATAACGCCGCCAGCTTTGCCCCGGAGGGCACCACAATTCAGCTTAAACTGGAGGCCGATGATGAAGCCTACCGAGTGAGCGTCGGCAATACGGGGTCACTCTTGCCGGAAGGCTTTGAACAGAAGCTATTTGACTCGCTGGTATCGGTGAGGGATGACGGCGGCAAAGCCGGCCATCTGGGGCTGGGGCTGCATATCGCACGATTGATTGCCGACTTCCATCACGGGGAGCTGCAGGCGGCCAATCGCGACGATAACAGCGGAGTGGTTTTCACCCTGACCCTACCCCGCTGAACGGCGCCGCGCACGCCACCTTGGCGAAGCTATCCCCAGTGGTCACAAACAAGCCGCCAAGGCGGTTGACAAACAACCAACGCTGGGGATAATGTCGCGTCCCAAACGGGCCCCCGGCCCGATTGTTCGAGATTTTATAGATTCCAGACAGGAGCAACCGGTGGCCAACTCACCCCAAGCGAAGAAACGCGCGCGCCAAAACGAAAAGCGCCGCAATCACAACGCCAGCCTGCGCTCCATGGTGCGCACCTACATCAAAAAGGTAGTTGCGGCCATTGATGCAGGTGACGCAGAAAAAGCCAAGACCGCTTACGCGGAAGCTGTGCCGGTTATCGACCGCATGGCCGACAAGGGCATCATTCACAAGAATAAGGCTGCTCGCCATAAGAGCCGCCTGAATGCCCAGATCAAGAAGCTGGCTGCCTAAGCCACCGCTTCCTGAGCACAAAAAACCCCGCTTATGCGGGGTTTTTTATTTACAGCAAAATAAGGTTGTCGCGATGGATTAACTCATCATCGTCGCGATAACCAAGCAGCTCAACAATACGGTCAGACGACTGGCCGCACACCTTGGCAGCCTCCGCACTGTCATAGTTGACCAGCCCGCGGGCAACCTCCACACCAGCGCTGCTCACGCAGCTCACCAGCTCACCGCGGTGAAAACGCCCCTCCACGCCAACAACACCCACCGGCAACAGGCTTTTGCCCTGGTTGCACAGCGCGCGCTCGGCACCGGCGTCCAGCACCAACTTGCCTCGAACCTGCAGCTGCCCTGCCAGCCAGCGCTTGCGCGCGGTCAATGGGTCCGCTTCCGGCAGCAACAGGGTGCCGACGTCTTCGCCTGCAGCGACTCGCTCGATCACCCCATCGATACTGCCACCAACAATCACCGTGCGCGCTCCTGAACGCGCCGCCAGCTGCGCCGCGCGTACCTTGGTCGCCATACCGCCACGCCCGAGACCACTGCGGGAGTCCCCCGCCATGGCTGCGAGCCGCGGGTCGGTCGCGGCCGCTTCGCGCACCAGCTCTGCATCCGGATTATCTCGGGGATCTTCGGTAAACAGGCCGTCCGCGTCGGTGAGAATCAGCAGGGCATCCGCCTCCACCAGGTTCGCCACCAGCGCCCCCAGGGTATCGTTATCGCCGAAGCGAATCTCGTCGGTCACCACCGTATCGTTTTCATTGATGATGGGCACGGCGCCCAGGGACAGCAGCGTCTTGATGGTACTGCGCGCATTGAGATAGCGGGTGCGATTGGAGAAGTCGTCATGGTCGAGCAGGATCTGCGCGGTGCGGCAGTCGTACTGCCCAAACGCGTGCTCGTAGACCTGCACCAGGTGGCTCTGGCCAATGGCGGCCGCCGCCTGCAACTGATGAATGGAGTCCGGGCGCTTGCGCCAGCCAAGGCGGTCCATACCCGCGGCGACCGCGCCAGAGGAGACCAGCAACACCTCGATCCCCTGCCGGCGCAAAGCGCTGATCTGGCCGGCCCAGTTTTGGATGGCCGCGCGATTAACCCCGCGACCATTATCGGTTAACAGGGCGCTGCCAATTTTTACAACCCAGCGCTTGCTCGCCGCAAGCTGCCGGCGTGGCGAGATGGAATCCATTTCTTCCTCATATGGGGTATGCCCCCGCAGAAAAACCGTTGTCCAGATTTTTACGCTGCAGGGGCCGACAAATCAGGGACGATATTCTATATCGACGTCGTAGTCGTCGTCGTCCCATTCTTCATCATCTTCCCCAGATTCTTGCGCCGACTTGCGCTTGGCGCGCTGCGCCTCACGCAAATGCTCGATGCGCTCGCGGGCCTCGCGCTGCATCTGGCGCTGCGCTTCCTGCTCCGCCTCGAACAGATCGCCGTCCAGCTCTTCCTGCTCCTTGCGCTCTTCGAGGTAGTCCATCAGCTGGCCGGACAGCACATCGGTGCCATCACCACGAATGGCTGCCACGCGGAATACCGGCCCCTGCCACCCCAGCGCGTTCACCACGGCCTGGCAACGCTCCTCCAGCTCATCCGCCGGCACCAGGTCGGTCTTGTTCAGCACCAGCCAGCGCTCGCGCCCGGCCAAAGTCGGACTAAAGGATTCCAGTTCGCGCTCGATGGCCAGCGCATTCTGCGCGGGGTCGGAACCGTCGAACGGCGCCAGGTCCACCAGGTGCAGCAACACACGACAACGGGTCAGGTGCTTGAGGAAGCGAATACCCAGCCCCGCGCCCTCAGCAGCCCCCTCGATCAATCCGGGGATGTCGGCAATGACAAAGCTGCGGTACTTCTGCACCTTCACCACACCGAGGTTTGGCACCAGGGTGGTAAACGGGTAATTGGCCACCTTGGGCTTGGCCGCGGACACCGCACGGATAAACGTCGACTTGCCCGCATTCGGCAAGCCCAGCATGCCCACATCGGCGAGCACCTTCAGCTCCAACTTCAGGTTGCGGCGGTCACCCTCGCTGCCCGGGGTGGTCTGGCGCGGCGCGCGGTTGGTACTGGACTTGAAGCGGGTATTCCCGAGGCCGTGCCAGCCACCCTGTGCCACCAGCAGCTTCTCACCGGGCTCCAGCAGGTCACCGAGGGTCTCCCCGGTTTCCACGTCGATGGCGGTGGTACCCACAGGCACCTTCAGCACCAGGTCTTCACCCTTGGCGCCGGTACAGTTGCGCCCGCGTCCCCCTTCGCCGTTCTGGGCCTGGTAGCGGGGCTGATAGCGGTAATCCACCAGGGTATTCAGTGACTCATCGGCCACCAGATACACAGAGCCACCATCACCGCCGTCGCCACCGTCGGGGCCACCCTTGGCGACAAACTTCTCGCGACGAAAGCTCAAGCACCCTTTACCGCCGTTGCCGGCCTGCACCGAAATCGGCGCCTCATCTACAAATTTCATGTGTCTACTTACCGGGTTATCCGGTCTTCAGTGTAATTTGCGGTCCATCAATACAAAAAAGCCCCGCGAATGCGGGGCTTTTCGATCGGGCGTTGTGACCGCTTAGGCTGTTTCGATGGAAACAAACTTACGGTTGTTAGCGCCTTTCACCTCGAACTTCACTACGCCATCAGCGGTAGCGAACAGGGTGTGATCTTTGCCCATACCAACGTTTACGCCAGCGTGGAACTTGGTGCCGCGTTGACGAACGATGATGCTGCCTGCGGAAACCGCTTGGCCGCCAAAGCGCTTAACGCCCAGGCGCTTACTTTCGGAATCGCGACCGTTTCGCGTACTACCGCCAGCTTTCTTATGTGCCATGAGTAGTTACTCCTCTTCTATTACCCGGGGATTAGCCTTTGATGCCAGTGATTTTAACTTCGGTGTACCACTGACGGTGGCCCTGACGCTTCATGGAGTGCTTACGACGACGGAACTTGATGATCCGTACTTTTTCGCCGCGGCCGTGGCTCAGCACTTCTGCAGTCACCTTGGCACCTTCCACTACCGGCGCACCGATGTTGATGGTGTCACCGTCCACTACCATCAGAACCTTGTCGAAATCGACAGATTCGCCAGTAGAGACTTCAATTTTTTCCAGGCGCAGTACTTCGCCTTCTTCTACACGGTGTTGTTTGCCACCGCTCTCGATAACAGCGTACATATCTCTATGCTCCAAAATGGACGACACGAAGCAGCGGCAGAGTCACAACAAAATAAGTGACCAACTAACCAGCATTTTGGGGGCTTGCGCCGTTGATGTTAAAAACTTCTTCCCTACCCACACTGCATCCACAAAACACGGACGCGGTTTGAGCGGGGCGCAGATTCTAATCAATTCGCCCGCTGGATACAATAGTGCATTTTTCGGACAGAGCAGCCCCTGACTGCCCGCCAACTGGGGCTTTGCAGGCTCTTTCTAGCGACGCGCCTTTCCCAGTGAAGGCAAAACCGCTAGTCTTGCCGCCGTGAGAGAGATAAGCGCGGAAATCGCGCTGTAATAAGGACCCTTGTAAGGACCCCCGCATGTTGCCCTTCCACCAGGTAGCCGCCGACGACTTCGCGGCCGTCAACCAGCAAATCATCGACCAACTGCATTCCGACGTCCCTCTGGTGGAGAATATCGGACACTATCTGGTCGAGGCCGGCGGCAAACGCCTGCGCCCGCTACTGGTATTGCTGTGCAGCCGCGCCGCGGGTTATCAGGGGAACGCCCACATCACCCTGGCAGCGATTATCGAATTTATCCACACCGCCACGCTGCTCCACGACGATGTTGTGGATACGTCCGACATGCGCCGCGGCCGCCTGACCGCCAACGCCCAGTGGGGCAACGCGCCGGCGGTGCTGGTAGGCGATTTCCTCTACTCCCGCGCTTTCCAGATGATGGTGGCACTGAAAGACATGGACATCATGTCGATCCTCTCGGATACCACCAATACCATCGCCGAGGGCGAAGTACAGCAGCTGGTGAACGCCGGTGACCCTGCGGTGAGCGAAGCGAACTACCTCAGCGTGATCCATAAAAAAACTGGCGCCCTGTTCGAAGCCGCCTGTGAAACCGCCGCGGTGCTGGCGGGATGCAGTGCCGACGAGCGCGAATCCCTGAAGCTCTACGGCCGCCACCTGGGCTCGGCGTTCCAGCTGGTGGATGACGCGCTGGATTACCGCGGCAACCCGGAAGAGCTGGGCAAAAATGTGGGCGATGACCTGGCCGAAGGCAAACCCACCCTGCCGCTCATCTACGCAATGGCAAACGGCACGGAGGAACAGGCGGCGCTGGTGAAAGAGGCCATTGAACAGAAGAGCGCCGACAAGCTGACAGAGATTGTCGCCGCCATCGAAAGCTGTGGCGCGCTGGACTACACCTTTGCCCGCGCCAACCGGGAAGTGGAACTTGCACTGGAGAAGCTGGAATTTCTGTCCGACGGGGAGCACAAGACGGCACTGCGCCAGCTCGCAGAATTTTCGGTAGCGCGCACCAAGTAACGCGCACCAAGCCTCCTGCACCAAACAAAAAAGCCCCGGATTACTCCGGGGCTTTTTATTTACGGCTTTGTTTACAGCCGCGGGGCCACTAAGGCCAGAAGGCTGCTAGCCACGAATCAAGGTTAACAACTCTTCGGTCTTGGCCTTCATCAACGCCGCATCGCCACGGGATTCGACGTTCAGGCGCACAACCGGCTCGGTATTGGACATACGCAAGTTAAAGCGCCAATCGTCAAAGGCAACGCTCAGGCCATCCACGTGCTCGACACTGTTAGCGCCGCCCGCGTATTTCTCTTCCGCCGACTGCAGCAGCGCCTTGGGGTCTTCGACCTTGGAGTTGATCTCGCCACTGCAGGGGAAGGCGGCCATGCGCTCACCCACCAGCTGGGACAGAGACTTGCCGCTGCGGCTCACCAGTTCAGCCACCAGCAGCCAGGGAATCATGCCGCTGTCACAATAGGCAAAATCACGGAAATAGTGGTGGGCACTCATCTCACCACCATAGATGGCGTCTTCCTTGCGCATGCGCTCCTTGATGAATGCATGGCCGGTTTTGCTCTGCACCGGGGTACCACCAGCAGCTTGCACGATGTCTTCAGTATTCCAGGTCAGACGCGGGTCATGCACAACCTTCGCGCCCGGGTGCTTGGCCAGGAACGCTTCGGCCAGCAGGCCAACTACGTAGTAACCCTCGATAAACTCGCCACTTTCATCAAAGAAGAAGCAGCGGTCAAAGTCGCCATCCCAGGCAATACCGAAATCGGCGCCGCTTTCACGCACCGCAGCAGCGGTGGATTCGCGGTTCTCCGGCAGAATCGGGTTGGGAATACCGTTGGGGAAGTTGCCATTGGGTTCGTGGTGCACGCGCACAAACTCGAACGGCAGGCTCGGGGCCAGTGCATCTACCACAGAGCCGGCGCCACCGTTACCCGCATTGACCACCAACTTTAACGGCTTCAGTGCAGAAGTATCCACATAGCCAAGCAGGTGTTTTACAAAGTCATCGCGGTGGGCAAAGGTGTGCAGTTCGCCGCGCGTCTCCACCGCAGCGAAATCGTTGTCTTCGGCCAGCTTCTTGATATCCAGCAGGCCGGTATCGCCGCTGATCGGGCGTGAGCCCGCGCGGACGAACTTCATACCGTTGTAATCCATGGGGTTGTGGCTTGCGGTTACACAGATACCGCCGTCAAAGTCCCCGTGAAAGGTCGAGAAGTAGATTTCCTCGGTACCGCATTCACCGATGTGGTAGACGTCTGCACCAGCATCGCGCAAGCCATTGGCCAGCGCATCGGTCAGCTCGCCGCTGGTCAGGCGAATATCATGGCCAACCACCACGCGGCGCGCATCCAGATACTGGGCAAAAGCCCGGCCCACACGATAAGCCACATCCGTATTCAGCTCATCCGGCACCCGGCCGCGCAGGTCATAGGCTTTAAAACAGGTTAATTCAGACATCTCAGCCACTCTCTCCCGGCAAATAGACATTTTGGTAAACATGGTTGGTGGCTTCGATAAAGCCGTCGACAGAACCGCAGTCGAAGCGGCGCCCCTTGAATCGGTATGCAAGAACACAGCCACGTTTGGCCTGGGTCAGCAGAGCATCGGTAATCTGGACCTCGCCGTTTTTACCGGGCGGGGTCTCGCGAATCAGGTCAAAAATATCCGGCGTCAGCACGTAACGGCCGATAATGGCCATATTGCTGGGGGCCTCTTCCGCCTTGGGCTTTTCCACCATGTTGGTGACCTGGTACAGGCCCGGCTTGATTTCGTTGCCGGCAATTACCCCGAACTTGTGGATCTGCTCTTTCGGCACTTCCTCAACGGCGACAATGCTGCAGCGGAACTGTTTGTACAGTTGCACCATCTGCCCCAGCACACCCAGATCGTCGTTCAGGCACAGGTCATCCGCCAGTACCACGCCAAAGGGTTCATCACCGATCAGGCGCTGCCCCTGCAGGATTGCATCCCCAAGGCCGCGCATTTCCCCCTGACGGGTGTAGGAAAAACTCGCAGTATCGATCACCTTGCGCACACAATCGAGGTAACGCTCCTTGCCGGTGCCGGCAATCTGGTGTTCCAGCTCAAAATTCGTATCGAAATGGTCTTCGATCGCGCGCTTGCCGCGGCCAGTGACAAAACCGATCTCGGTCAGTCCCGCCTCAATGGCTTCCTCGACGCCATACTGGACCAGTGGCTTGTTAACCAGCGGCAGCATCTCCTTGGGCATGGCCTTGGTGGCCGGCAAGAACCGCGTGCCGTAGCCCGCGACCGGGAAAAGACACTTTTTGAGCATTGCACGTCCCTCATTATTAAATCGATTCCGTGTAACTTGTGCCGAAACGCTGAGTTTCAAGAGCACAACGGCAAAACCTCGGACATCCGTTGACCGCGCAACTTATCACAAATGGATGACAGCCTTCAGGCACACCTCGTTACAGCAACACAGGACTAGCGGTCTCTGCGGGCAATCTGGCAAGATGTCCGGAGTTTCGAGCCAAACAACGAGGGTCAAGGGCTAATTGGGACAGTTCCAGTCACAAAAAGCGTTATGACTGACTGGACAAGATATCCTTAGCGCTTAGAATGCCGGCTCGTGTAAGAAATACCCAGAATGGGGACCCAATGAGTAATTTCGTTCAAAAAAGCAGCTATACCCGTGAGGAACTTCTGGCCTGTGGCCGCGGTGAAATGTTCGGGCCGGGCAACGCACAGCTGCCGACTCCCAACATGCTGATGCTGGATCGCATCACCCACATCGCCAAAGACGGCGGTGAATTCGGCAAGGGAGAATTGATCGCCGAATTGGATATCACTCCAGACCTGTGGTTTTTTGACTGCCACTTCCCCGGCGACCCGGTAATGCCCGGCTGTCTCGGCCTCGACGCCATGTGGCAGCTGCTGGGTTACTTCCTGGCATGGAAAGGCAACCCCGGTCGCGGCCGCGCACTGGGTTGTGGTGAAGTGAAGTTCACCGGGCAGATCCTGCCAACCAACAAAAAGGTCACCTACCACATCCAGATGAGTCGCCTGGTAGAGCGCAAGCTGGTGATGGGTATCGGCAATGGCTCTGTGTCCGTGGACGGCCGTGAAATCTACACCGCAAAAGACCTGCGTGTGGGTCTGTTTACCCGTACCGACGACTTCTGATACGGCAGACAGTCACTCCAGTGGCTGTCACATAGAAATATAACAATTCACTCTACAAGTTTTATTGGAGATCACTATGCGCCGCGTAGTCATTACCGGAATGGGTATCACTTCTTGTATCGGTAACAACACACAAGAAGTGCTGGCCTCCCTGAAAGCTGGTCGCAGCGGTATCCGCGCGATGGAAGAGTACGCAGAGCTGGGCCTGCGCAGCCAGATCGCCGGTGTGGTCGATATCGACTTCAAAGAGCACATTGACCGCAAGCACCTGCGCTTCATGGGAGACTCCGCGGCCTACGCATATATCTCCATGGCGGAAGCGATCGCCATGGCAGGTCTGGAAGAATCCCAGGTTTCGAATCCGCGCACCGGCCTGGTGATGGGCTCAGGCGGCACCTCCACCGCCGCCATCATTGAGGCAGCCAACATCCTGAAAACCAAGGGTGTGCGTCGCGTAGGCGCCTACCGGGTTCCTCAGGTGATGGGCAGCACCGTATCCGCGTGTCTGGCCACGCCATTCAAGATCAAGGGTGTGAACTACTCCATCTCCTCCGCCTGTGCCACCTCCGCGCACTGTATCGGCAACGGCGCAGAACTGATCCAGATGGGCAAACAGGACGTGGTATTCGCGGGCGGCGGCGAAGAGCTGGCCTGGAGCCTGACGCACCTGTTTGATGCCATGGGCGCCCTGTCCTCCAAGTACAACGATGCCCCAACGACCGCATCCCGCCCCTACGACGCGGACCGCGACGGCTTTGTAATTGCCGGCGGTGGCGGCTGTCTGGTACTGGAAGAGTACGAACACGCCAAGGCCCGCGGCGCCAACATCATCGCGGAACTGGTCGGCTATGGCGCCACCTCTGACGGTTACGACATGGTGGCCCCGAGCGGCGAAGGTGCGGCACGCTGCATGCAGCAGGCACTGGCTGGCATGGACGGCAAGGGCCTGGAAGGCAAAGTGGACTACATCAATACCCACGGTACTTCCACGCCGGTGGGCGATGTCGCGGAGCTGCGCGCCATGAAGGAAGTGTTTGGCAATGACGTACCGGCGTTTGCCTCCACCAAGTCCCTCACCGGCCACTCTCTGGGCGCTGCCGGCGTACAGGAAGCCATCTACTCCCTGCTGATGATGCAGAATGACTTTATCGCGGCCTCCGCCAACGTTGAGACAGTGGATGAAGCGGCGGAAGGGCTGGACCTGGTCACGGAACTGCGCGAGGCCAAGGTCAACCGCGCGCTGTCCAACTCCTTCGGCTTTGGTGGCACCAACGCCAGCCTGGTGTTCGACAAAATCTGATCGCTGTGCGAGGGCCGCAGCCCTCAGCGCAATAAAAAAGGGCGAACCGCTTAGCGGTTCGCCCTTTTTTGTTCTGCATATTTCTACAAGCCAGACTCAGGAGGCGGGTTTTTGCAAGCGCTCCAGCCACAACTCCACCTGACGGGTGAGCCCCTGCCGCCAGCTGCGCTGCTGGATACCGAACACATCCCGCAGGCGACCACAGGCCAGCACATAGGAGCGATCCTTTTCCGCGGGTTCCAGCACGGTCAACTCCGCGGCGAAATCATCCCCGTTTAGCGAGCGCATCCGATCGACCACCTCGCGCCCAAAATCCATGGCGGTACAGGTATCCGCGGAGCCATAGTGATACAGGCCGGATGTCGGTGCACCGCTGGCAAGCTGCTGGGTAATCGCCACCACAACACGCACAAGGTCGGACACAGTTACCGGGTTGCCCAGGCTGGCGTCGTCCAGCGACACCGCGCGCCCGTCCAGCAGGCTGCGAATGACCCGGCCCAGTAGCGCCTGCTCGCTGCGGTCTACCTGCCAGCCCAGGCGCAAGATACTGACGTTATCCAGCGAGGTGAGCGTTTGCTCGCACGCAAACCAGTCACGCCCGCGCTCGGACAGCGGGTCGGGCTCGGCATCCTCATCAATTTTTCTGCTGCCTACATGACCGAAGACCCCGTAGGAGGACAGGTGCAGTATCGCGTGGCACGACTGATTCAGCAGTGCGTGACACACCGCCTTGGCCTCGGGCATGCGAATCCCGCCAGCACAGCTGGCGGCATTGACGATAATCGGGCGCACGCCATCCGGAAGTCCGCCCTCGATAAACTGCTCGGCGCTGAGCAATTGCACCCGGAATCCGACCTTTTGCAGGCCCTTTTGCAAGGCGCTATCCATTGCGTTACCCGCACCGATCACAACGGCGGTGTCGGGCTTGTAGCCAGTGTGGTGCATGGCGGTTCAGGCCAACTTAGAAGGGAATGTCGTCGTCGAAGCTGTTGTCAAAGCCACCGGCGGGAGGCTGATTACCTGCGGGGCGACTCTGCGGCTGGCCGCCACCCTGCTGCTGGTTGGACGGTGCCATCGGTGAAGGCGCAGAACGGCCCTGGGCGAATTCGTCCTGGTAGCCACCCTGATCCTGTTGAAAACCACCGCCCTGGTTTTGCTGCTGGAAGCCACCACCCTGGCCCTGCTGCTGGTAGCCACCTTCGCCGCGGCTATCCAGCATCTGCATTTCGCTGGCAACGATTTCGGTGGTGTAACGGTCCTGGCCGGAGTTCTTGTCCTGCCACTTGCGGGTACGCAGGGAACCTTCGAGGTATACCTTGCTGCCCTTGCGCAGGTATTCGCCGGCAATTTCAGCGAGGCGATTGAAAAACACCACACGGTGCCATTCGGTACGCTCTTGCTGCTGACCGCTCTGCTTGTCTTTCCAGGTCTCGGAAGTCGCTACGGTCACGTTGGTTACGGCACCACCGCTCGGCATGTAACGGGTCTCGGGGTCACCGCCCAGGTTGCCCACCAGGATTACTTTGTTCACGCCTCTGGAAGCCATGTGCCTCTCCTCTCTGCGCCCCGGGGCGACCGGGGCTCTCATGTTCTAAAAAAGGTTAAAAATATTGCCGGAAAACCAACGGGGCTGCGGCAGGGCAAACCCCGGCGCAGCCAACGGTGTATTTATATCCAGCAGCATACAATACTCGGCAAGGGCCGTCACCGCCGGGGCGAATGGCTGGAGTTGCCCAAGCTGAGACAAGGGGGTATGTGATTAGCTACTCGCAACCGTCAAGCGGATGCCTCGCAGCTGCCACCAGCTGATCGACCAGAGCACCAGCACACCCAATACGAAGGTCGCGACGCTGCCTGCGCCGCCATGACCATACAGGAGCCCGCCCAGGCTACCGCCGGCAAACGCCCCCAAAAACTGGCAGGTGGCATAAAGGCCGGAAGCCGCACCACGGCACTCGGCTGGCGCTTCCCGGGTCAGCTGTGCGGGAAGTAATGCTTCGAGCAGGTTGAACGCCAGGAAGAACAGTGCCAGACAGGCGACAATCCAGCCCCCCTCGGTCGACGGCATCAGGGCAACACCGCCAAAAACCAGTCCCAACAGGGCCAGTCGCATTGCCGCGGGGACCTGCTGGCGCTTTTCCGCCATGCGCATCAGCGGCACCATCACCACGAAGGTACCCAGTAACAGCGGTGCGTAGAGCTTCCAGTGGTCCGCACTGGGCAACTGCAGCTGCTCCACCAGCAATAACGGCAGGGGTATAAACAGCGCGGTCAGTAACAGGTGCAGGAAAAAGACCCCACACACCAGGCGCCACACGGAAGCATTACTGAGCACACGCGCGAAATCGCCCGATACCGGACCGCGTCGTATCTGGACTTGCGGGTTGGGTACCAGGCGCCACACCAGGAGTATCCCCAGCAGCGCGAGGAGCGCGGTCAGCCAGAAAATTGCGGACAGGCCACCCAGGTTGGCCAGCAGCGGGCCGAGCACCACTGCGAGCACGAAGGCCACACCAATGGAAGCGCCGATGATCGCCATCGCCTTACCGCGGTTCTCATCCCGGGTCAGGTCGGCTGCCAGCGCCATGGTTGCCGCGGCAATGGCACCGGCGCCCTGTAGAATGCGTCCGCCAATCAGGCCGTACACCGACTCGCTCGTGGCCGCCACCACGCTGCCGATCGCGAACACCGCCAAGCCCAGAAATATCACCGGCTTGCGCCCCCAGCGGTCACTCAGCACACCCAGCGGGATCTGTAGAATCGCCTGACTCAACCCATAAGCTCCCAGGGCGAGCCCCAACAGGGCCGGGGTGCTGCCGCTGTAGTCGCTGCCGTAAAGAGACAGCACGGGCAGCACCATAAACAGGCCGAGCATGCGGAACACATACAGGGAGGCGAGGCCGGCGAGCGCGCGGCGTTCGGTGGAGTTCATGCAAAAAATCCGGACACAGGAAAAATCGGGACGCATTGTACCAGTGCGGGCCGCAGGAATTGATCCCCCTCGGCGTATCGCGTTACGCGGATTTTGGCACGTCGGCGCCTCGGATTATACTTGACCGTTTGTTTCCGCCGGGCCACACATGGCCCGACGCGCGAGTCACACACTTTTTGCAACAGGAAGACGAGTGGACACGATTTACGTCAGGGGTGCACGCACCCACAACCTGAAGAATATCGACCTGGATATTCCCCGCGACAAACTTATTGTGATTACCGGCCTGTCCGGCTCGGGTAAGTCCTCACTCGCCTTCGACACCCTGTACGCCGAGGGACAGCGCCGCTATGTGGAATCCCTGTCCACCTACGCACGCCAGTTCCTGTCGATGATGGAAAAGCCCGATGTGGACACTGTGGAGGGGCTGTCGCCAGCGATTTCCATCGAGCAGAAGTCCACGTCCCACAACCCGCGCTCCACCGTCGGCACCATCACCGAGATTTACGACTACCTGCGCCTGCTGTTCGCCCGTGTCGGTGAGCCGCGCTGCCCGGATCACGATGTGCCGCTGCAGGCCCAGACCATCAGCCAGATGGTGGATCACGTGCTGGCCCTGCCGGAGGGCACCAAGATCATGCTGCTGGCGCCGGTGGTGCGCGACCGCAAGGGTGAGCACCTGCATGTGTTTGAGCAGTTGCGCCGCGACGGCTTCGTACGCGCGCGTATCGACGGCACCGTGTGCGACCTGGATGACACCCCCAAGCTGGACAAGCGCAAGAAGCACACCATCGAAGTGGTGGTGGACCGTTTCAAGGTACGCGAGGACCTACAGCTGCGCCTGGCCGAGTCTTTCGAGACCGCGCTGAACCTCACCGATGGCATCGCCTCGATCAGCTTTATGGATGGCGGCCGCGACGATTACCTGTTCTCCGCCCGCCACGCCTGCCCCATCTGTGACTACTCACTGGAGGAACTGGAACCACGGCTGTTTTCCTTTAACAACCCCGCCGGTGCCTGCCCCAGCTGTGACGGCCTGGGCGTAAAACAGTTCTTTGACGAAGACAAGGTGATCCTCGATCCGGAGAGCAGCATCTCCGAGGGTGCCATTCGCGGTTGGGACCGACGCAACATCTACTACTACCATATGCTCGATTCCCTCTCGCAGCACTACGGCTTCGACCTGGACAAGCCGTGGCAAAAACTGGCGAAGAAGTATCGCGCGGTGATTCTGAATGGCAGTGGCGATACGCCCATCGACTTCAGCTACGTCAACGACCGCGGTGATATCACCGTGCGCCGCCACACCTTCGAGGGCATTATCCCCAACTTCCAGCGCCGCTACCGGGATACCGAATCCCAATCGGTGCGCGAGGAACTGGCCAAGTACCTGAGCACCCAGAAATGCCCCGAGTGTCACGGCACCCGTTTGCGCCGTGAAGCCCGGCATGTATTTGTGGATAACCGCACCCTGGCGCAGATCACCGAGCTGCCGGTGGGCGACGCCTTCGAATACTTTGCCGACCAACTGAAATTCAAGGGCGCGCAAAAAGAGATTGCCGACAAGATCCTCAAGGAACTGCGCGATCGCTTCCGCTTCCTGGTGGATGTGGGGCTAAACTACCTGACCCTGAACCGCAGCGCCGAAACCCTGTCCGGCGGTGAGGCCCAGCGTATTCGCCTGGCCAGCCAGATCGGCGCCGGCCTCGTCGGTGTGATGTACATCCTCGACGAACCCTCCATCGGCCTGCACCAGCGCGACAATGAACGTCTGCTCAACACCCTCACCCACCTGCGTGACCTGGGCAACACCGTGATCGTGGTCGAACACGACGAGGACGCCATTCGCAGTGCCGACTTTATTGTGGATATCGGCCCCGGTGCCGGGGTACACGGCGGCGAGGTGGTGGTTGCGGGCACCTCGGAGGAAATCGCCGAGTGTGATCGCTCGCTTACCGGGCAGTACTTGTCCGGTGAAAAGAAGATCGCGATTCCAGAAGAGCGCTATGTATTCGACCCGGATTACGTGCTGCGCATTGAAGGTGCCACCGGTAACAACCTGCAGTCGGTCAATCTGGAAATCCCGGTAGGCCTGTTCACCTGTATCACCGGTGTCTCTGGCTCCGGTAAGTCCACGCTGATCAATACCACCCTGTACCCGCTGGCTGCCACTGCGCTGAACAAGGCCACCACCCTTAAAGCGTCGCCGCACAAAAAAATTGAGGGGCTCGAGCACTTCGACAAGTGTGTGGATATCGACCAGAGTCCCATCGGCCGCACACCGCGCTCCAATCCTGCCACCTATACCGGCATCTTCACCCCCATCCGTGAATTGTTTGCCGGCACTCAGGAAGCCCGCTCACGGGGATACAAACCCGGGCGCTTCAGCTTCAACGTCAAGGGTGGCCGCTGCGAAGCGTGTCAGGGTGACGGTGTAATCAAGGTGGAAATGCACTTCCTGCCGGATATCTACGTGCCCTGCGACACCTGCAAAGGCAAACGCTACAACCGGGAAACACTGGAAGTGCAGTACAAGGGCAAGAACATCCACGAAGTCCTGGAAATGACCGTGGAAGACGCGCGGGAATTCTTCGACCCGGTTCCGTCTATCGCGAAAAAACTGCAGACACTAATGGACGTGGGCCTGTCGTATATCAAGCTCGGACAGGCCGCCACCACACTTTCCGGCGGTGAAGCACAGCGGGTAAAACTCTCCCGTGAGCTTTCCAAACGGGATACCGGGCAGACCCTGTATATCCTCGACGAACCCACCACCGGTCTGCACTTTGCCGATATCCAACTACTGCTGGACGTACTGCACCGACTGCGCGATCACGGCAACACCATCGTGGTAATCGAGCACAACCTGGATGTCGTGAAGACCGCGGACTGGATTGTTGACCTCGGCCCGGAGGGCGGCTCCGGCGGCGGCCAGATCATTGCCACCGGCACGCCGGAAGACGTCGCCGAGGTAGAGGGTTCCCACACCGGCCGCTTCCTTGGGCCGATGCTCGGTTAAGACCCAGGCTTAAGACCTCGGCTTATTCGCCTGCAGCAGAATCCGAGTACTGCTGCGGGCGATAGCGACGTACCGCCTGTCGCTCAATCTGTGCGCGATCGAAATACACCGCACGCAATTGCTCATTGGCAAACAGGGGCGCCTGATCCGCGTAGTGCGGTGAGGTAGTGTCCAGCGTGGCGCTGCCAAAGTTATGCACAGCGCGCGATTGCACCTCACCATCCTCGGGCCAGCTGATAAACATCACGTAGCTGTCGCCAGCGCGATTCTCCCAGAAGCCCTCGTCGTTTAACTCGCCCCCGTAAACCGCACGCAGCGTATCCGCAGCGCCGCTCAGCGGCAGGCTAAGATCCCCGCGCACATGCCGGTTAACCTCACCGAAAGGCAGCCGATGCTGCCCGTGCGCGTCAACCAGACCATCCACCGCGGTACGGAAGGCCTCGTCCACCAGCGTGTCGGCAACCTGCGCAGTGTTCGCAGCCTGGAACGGGGCAAGGGTCAATGCCGCCAGCGCCGCAAGATTATCCGTCTGCGCAAAGCTCCCCGACCAGCTCCGTAAATCCTCCAGCGCGGCGGCGTAGTCCGTATCAACGAAACGTTCGTGGGCGTCACTTAACCACGCATTCAGCCCGGTTAACTGATAAGAGTGCGGGTGGTAGTCGACATCGTACTTGAAGGTTTCAAACTGCTGCGGGGAGATTTGCGCGCTGTCGCCATACAGGGCTTCGATCTGCAGTGCGCGGTTGGTGATTACCGACTCGATGCCCATTGATGCGGGGAACTGCTCGGCCCGTGGATCGTCATCGCCATCGGTTGCCTGGAACGGTGGATTGTTCGCGTTGTACACCAGCCCCGATGCGGGGTTCACGGTTTTCGGCATCTGTGCAAACGGGCGGTACCCTTGCCAGATCAATTCGGAGCGATCACCCGGCAAGACCTTGGACCAGTCCCAACCTTCAATCCGCTGCGGGAACTGCGCGTTGTAGTAGTGGGCAATGTTGCCCGCACGATCGGCGTACACATAGTTGATGCTGGGCATCGCCTGCAGGCGTAACGCGGCCTCGAAGTCATTCAGGTTTCGCGCCTTGTTAAGCGCCAGCATAAAGTCCAGCGTGCGCGACTCCTGCATACCCGCCCAGCGCAGCGCATAAACACCGTGTTCGGTTTCCATCACTGGCCCGTGTTGTGAGCGCAGCACGTCCTTGTCAAAGGTCCAGTGCAGTGGCCCGAAGAGCTTCACCGTCATCGAGGCAGGCTCGCGCTCAAACTCTACCCATTCGCCATCCAACCGATATTCGTTGGCATTTTCCGGGTTAATGCTCAGCCGGTAGATATCCACAAGGTCCGGCTTATTCACCGTATTGGCCCAGGCAACATCGCGGTTGTGGCCGTGAATAATCACCGGCGATCCGGGGAAAGTACTCCCCGCCATATCCAGCCCCTCATCGGAGTGAATACTCGCCTCATACCAGGCCACCGGCCCGGTCAGTGGCTGGTGCGAGTTCACCAGTAATCGGGTCGCACCATCCGACGAACGATGGGGTGCCACGGCGATGCCCTGGCTACCAATTGGCAGGTTGCTGAGGGGCTGCCAGCTCAGCGCGTCGTCACCGGCCACCGCAAGCTCAAGGGGCTGCTCACTATTCAGCAGCTCACCGAGCGCTTTGTCGAAGCCATAAAACATTGGTGTCTTAAAGGTGAAGCCGGCAACGAGATCTTTCCCCGTGACCGGCAACAGCGCGCGCGCAACGGCATCCGGATGCTGCACCGCATACAGATTAATACCCGCCGCGTAGGCTTCGGCCATGGCCCGCCCTTCTGGTGACAGGCGCTGCTGGTAGCTGCTATTCACCGCATCCCATACCCCCATCCACTGCACCAGGTAGTCCGTTTTGACCGCGGACCAGCCCTTGTGTGTTGCCAGGCGACCGCGTGTCGTCAGGATCACATCCTGAATGGTGGCGAAATCATCCTCGGCATGGGCGTATGCGAGCCCGAAGGACGCATCCGCATCGGTGACACCAAAAACATGCGGAATGCCCCATTCATCACGCAGGATCTCCGCGCTGTAGTGGCTCGCGGCAGTTTCCATTTGGGCACGTAAGATGGCGTCGATAGGGGCCGGCAAATTCTGTTCGGCAGCGTACCAGACCGTCGCAAGGCAACCGGAGGCGGCCAATAGTGATGTGAGCAAGCGCATTGTTATTTTCTTATTGCAAATAAACCGTCAGTTTCAGGCCCATTGCGTGACAGGTAAAGCCGCGAACCTGTCTGACCGGTCAACTCCGCCAACAATTAATTGTCCGGTCATTCATCTACTGCGCCGGTGATACCTCAACCAATATCTATAATTTTCGCGGTAAACCGGAGCGGGAAGCACAGACAAACGTGTTTCTTCCACACCATACAAACGATCTCCGTAACCCAAAAAGCAACGAAGCTCTGACGATCCCTCCCGCCGAATAACAGTAATTGCCGGCGCGGAAACTTATCGCCCTGAACAAGTCGACAAAGGATGTTCTCCTACATGGAAAACCCATCGCCTATCAAAAATTTGCTGCGGCATTTGAAACACTGGTATGTCGTGAAAACCACGCCACGCACCAATCGCGTGTATACCCAGTTCCACCGATTTCCACACCAGTATCGCGCTCTGGTGGAGCGGGTGTTACCGCAGATAATCAGCGATCCGGCAGCGCAAATGCGCATCCTTATATTCGGCTGTTGCAGTGGCGCCGAGCCAATCTCCCTGGCTACTACCTTGCGCCGCCACTTTCCAGATCTCGATTTCCGTATCGAAGCGTTCGACATAGTGCCGGAAGTCATTGAGCGCGCGCAAAACCCAATTTACTCCCGTGAAGAGGTCTACCAGGGTCCATTCGTGACCGAAGATTTTGTCGGCAGAACCTTCGATATAGAGGGCGACAACTACCGGGTTAAACCAGAAATACTGGACAGCATCCAGTTCCATGTCGGCGACATGCTGGACACGGACTTTATTGCCGAGCTGGGGCATGCCGACCTGGTGTTTGCCCAGAATGTCCTGTTCCATCTGCCGGCCGCCAATGCGCGCCAGGCGTTTGCCCATCTGGAGAAGCTTGTAGCACCAGGCGGCGCGCTATTTGTCAATGGTATGGACATGGACATGCGTGTGCAGCTCACCAAAAAATTTCAGCTGCAGCCGGAAGATTATCTGATCGAAGAAATTCATAACGACGCGCGCCGCGACCGTGGTGACGGGTGGGCTGGTGCCTACTGGGGCAGAAAACCCTTCAGCCGCCGCTCCCGCGAATGGATTCGCGAACACTGCACTATTTATCGAAAGGCCACCGTATGACTACTGTCGAAGTAACCGCACAGAACGCCACCGAATTTACCCTTGCAGATACCGAGCAATCAGTTGCCCAGCGCTTTGAAAAACTGGCAGAACGTTACGGGGATCGTCTCGCCATTACCGACGCCAGCGGGTCGGTTACTTACAGCGCACTCAATCAGCTGGCAAACCGCTTCGCACACCAGATTCTCGCCCAGGTCCCAGCCGAGAAACCGGCGCGAGTGGCCCTGTATCTGGAAAAAGGGATTCCACAAATTGCGGCCATTCTGGCGATATTAAAATGTGGTCACACATATGTCCCCATAGACCCCGCCTTTCCCCAGGCGCGCAATCGATACATTTACCAAGAATCCCAGGCGGCGCTGATTATCAGCAACAGTTCAAGTCTGACGGAAGCCCGCGAGCTCGCTCGCGACGATGCTGCGGTGCTCAACCTGGACAGTGTCTCCGAGCATAACGACAGCAGCAACCCGGATATTCCCGTTTCGCCGGACACACTGGCGTACATTATTTACACCTCTGGCTCCACCGGCACCCCAAAAGGCGTGGTGCAGAACAACCGCAACCTGTTACACGGCTGCATGCGGCGCAGCAACCTGCAAAATGTGACACCCGAAGACCGTATGACACTGCTGTACTCCTGCAGCGTCATCGCTTCTGTTTACTGTATTTTTGGCGCCCTGCTCAATGGTGCCGCGTTGTTTCCCTACGATTTCCATCGAGAGGGCGTGGAAAAACTGGCAGACTGGTTGAAGTCACGGCGCATCACGATTTATCACTCGGTCGCCTCACTGTTCCGGGAGTTTGCTGCGCAGTACCGCCCTGAGGAAGACGACAACTTCTCAATTCGACTAGTGACCTTCGGTGGTGAGAGAGTCCTGACCAGTGATATCACTCTGGCAAGAAACGTATTTTCCTCAAACATTGAGTTCTACACTGGGCTGGGCTCCACGGAGACCGGCACCATACGCTACTTCCACGTAGGCCCAGACACCGAGCTCGATGGCGACGTGGTGCCGATTGGCTACCCGGTAGAGGGCGTAGACATATTGCTGCTCGATGAAAACGGCGAAGAGGTAGCACCGGGAAAGATCGGCGAGATTACCGCACGCAGCCGCTACCTGGCACTTGGCTACTGGAAAAACCTGGAGGCAAGCACCAAGGCATTTAGTCGCGACCGCCAAGACCCCAGAATCACGATTTACCGCACCGGCGACCTCGGCCAGATGGACGCCGACGGCCTGCTGCACCACCGTGGACGCAGGGATTTTCAGGTGAAAATTCGCGGGTTTCGCGTGGAGGTGAGCGAAGTCGAAGCGCGACTGTTGGCCCACCCCGACATCACCGAAGCGGTAATCGTTGCGCGCGAACATGAGCGGGAAACACAACTGGTGGCCTATCTGGTGCCGTCAGAAAGCGCGGCGCTAAGCGTCCAGCAGCTGCGCGACCATATGAGCGAGACGCTCAACTACTACATGATTCCGACCCTATACGTGCAGCTCGAGCAATTACCAAAAACCCCCAACAATAAAATCGATCGCAACGCACTACCGTCAGTAACGGAAAGCAAAACACTACCCGGCACACCCTACATGCCCCCTAAAGGGCAAACTGAGGCCCGCTTGGTCGAGTACTGTCAGGAGCTACTCGGCAAAGATGCCATCAGCATCACCGACAACTTCTTTGCACTCGGTGGCCATTCACTAAACGCCACCCAATTGCTGGCGCGCATCAACGAACAGTTTGATGTGAACTTGAATATGCGCAGTATCTTCGAGGAAAAAGACCTTCGTGCACTCGCCGCCCGCATCGATACTTTGAAAGCCAAAGCCAAAGCAAAAACCAAAACCAACACCAATACTGGGGACCAAATCGTAGACAAAGGTATTGCCCGTGCACCCGCCGACACGCGGATTCCACTTAGTTCGGCGCAGAAGCGGATGTGGCTGGCAGAAAAGCTGTGGGGAAATAGCCGAGCCTACAGAATCTCCAACTCGGTACTGCTGCGCGGGGCGCTGAATATCAGTGCCCTTGAGCAGGCTATTGCGACCCTGCTTGAACGCCACAATGTGTTGAGAACGGTATTCCCGGAAGACGCAGAGGGGCCCTATCAACAGGTACTACCGCACACCTCGTTCAGTCTCAACACGATCGACCTGCGCAAGGAGCCACAAAAAGGGCGCGCCACCCGCGCCCTCGCCTACTGCCAGAAAATACTGCGGGAACCAGACTCACTGAAGCAGGGGCCGTTATTTCACGCTCATCTGATCCGCATTGATAACGAAACGGCGATTCTCGTCCTGAGCTTCCACCACATCATTTACGACAATATCTGGTCCAGCGGAATATTCTTTACTGAATTAGGAAATTTGTACGGCGCACTGGATACTGGAAGAGCAATTTCACTGCCATCACAACCACTGCAGTTTTCAGACTTTGCTTACTGGGAACAGCAGCGTGAAGCCTCGCCAGCCTATCGCCAGCAGTTAAACTACTGGCGCAACCAGCTTACGGCATTGCCCACGCCCCTGGATGTTCCCGCAGACCGCACACGCCCGGAAGAACCGGATTTCAAAGGGGGTATGGTGACCTTTAAGTTACCCGCCACCTTGACCGCAGAGCTACATCTCCTGGCCCGCCAGGAATCCGCCACCAGCTTTATGCTGCTACTCGCAGCGTGGCAGCTTTTGCTGCATCGTTATACGCAACAAAACGACATCATTATTGGCACACCCAGTGGTCGCCGCCCACATACACAGACCGAATCCATGATTGGTCTGTTTATCAACACTCTGGTGATGCGCACAGATTTTTCCCAGGCAAGAAATTTCCGGGACTTGTTGCAGCAGGTACGCACAACCACCATTGATGCCTTCAGTAACGATCAGGTCCCATTTGAAGATCTGGTGGCCGAGCTGAATCCCCCGCGCGCTTCTGGAGAGCCGCCCTTTTTCCGCCACCTGTTCATCCACCGCAAACAAAGCGCCGGGCAGTGGACACTGCCAGGGCTCCGTGTAACGCCACTAACCACCCATGCCGGCGGAGCAAAATTTGATCTCACCCTCTCGATACTGGAGGGGGAATCGTCCCTGTCCGGGACACTGGAATACCGCTCGGCACTCTTCGACCGGGAAACGGCAAAAAATCTTACGCTCAATCTGGAACAGCTATTGAGTAGCATCGTGGCTATGCCTGACAAGCCGCTCACCCAACTGCCATTACTGGCTACTGAAGAGCGCAGTCTGGTATGTCAGCAGTGGAACCAGACCCAAACCGAGCTTCCCAAGCAAGCAACGGTTCCACAGCTGTTCGATCAACAGGTGAAAATCCATGCAGCAAAGACCGCAGTAACCGGCTCCGATGAACAGCTCAGTTATCAACAGCTGAACCTGCGCGCCGAGGGATTCGCACAGGAGCTACGCACCCGCGGTGTTAAGTCCGGCACCCTGGTCGCCATATGTATGCAACGTTCGACCAACCTGATGGTAGCGCTGCTTGCGGTATGGAAGGCGGGTGGCGCCTTTGTTCCATTGGACCCGATGTTCCCCGCCGAACGGCTCGGCCACATCCTGGACGACAGCGGGACCAAGTTGCTGGTTACTGACGGCGCCAGCCGCGACCAGCTCCCCTCGTTCACCGGCGAAGCGATCCTGCTGGACGCAAGCGCGAGATTCGAAAGTAGCGAAAATGCCACTTATGAGGCCATCTCTGCTACGCAGGAGGTTTCCTTAGAAGGAGAGCAGCAAGCTCAGCCAGGCGCGCCCGCCTATGTTATTTATACTTCCGGCTCTACCGGCCGCCCCAAGGGCGTGCAGATATCCCAGCGCAGCCTGGTGAATTTTCTCTGCTCCATGCAGGAAAAACCCGGCTTTTCCACAGACGATACGCTGCTCGCGCTCACCACCGTCTGCTTCGATATTGCCTTGCTGGAACTGTTCCTCCCTCTATTGAGCGGTGGTCGACTGGTGATTCAGGACTGGAAGCAGTCTCGAGATCCCAAGGCGATACAGTCAACCTTGCGCCGAGAGAACATTAGCGTGATGCAAGCGACACCGTCTACCTGGCGAATGCTCCTCGATCATGGCTGGCAAGGTGACCCAGGCGTGCGCGTGCTGTGTGGCGGCGAGGCCATGGGTAAGGACTTGGCGGGGCGGCTTTTGGATTGCGGCCTGCAAGTGTGGAATCTTTATGGTCCAACCGAAACTACAATCTGGTCGTCCGTCAGCGCCGTGGAATCCCCCAATGATTCGGCATTTATCGGGATGCCCATCGCGAACACCACACTCTACGTGCTGGATACTGCGGCCCAACCGCTGCCCGCCGGTGTGCCCGGTGAACTGTGTATCGGTGGCGAAGGTGTTGCGCTCGGCTACTACAATCGTGAAGAGCTCACACGCGAAAGATTTTTCTCGTGCCAGGCACTCAACGGCGAGCGGCTATACCGCACCGGAGACTTGGTGGTACGCCATCGCGACGGACGCATTGAGTACCTGGGGCGCATGGACCACCAGGTTAAGATCCGTGGTTTTCGCGTCGAAATAGGTGAGATCGAAGCGCGCATCGCCGAGAACCCATCTGTGCGGCAATGTGTGGTGATCGCACACGATGACGAGTCCGGCGGAAAATATCTGGTCGCCTATCTTCTGGGCCAACAGGCAGAAACCTCGGGGCAAACGATCAGTGAGTTACCGGATAGCGAGACCCTACGTCAGCAGCTTCGCCTCACTCTCCCGGAGTATATGGTGCCATCCGTCTTTATCCCGGTAGCGTCATTCCCGCTCACGCCCAATGGTAAAGTGGACAGAAAGGCGTTTGCGCCACCGAGCACAAGTGCAACCATACCCTCCACAGAAGTCCGCGACACTTCGGGCACTGCAATTGACCAGCAAACCAAAGCCGACGGCGGAACCGCCAAAACCATCGCAACGCCAGTAGATATCAACAAAACAATCCAAAGTGTTTTCGAAAGCCAGCTAAAAACATCAGTAACCAATTTGGAAACCAGTTTCTTCGACCTTGGCGGCCACTCCTTATCGGCTCTTAACGTTATTGCACGACTGAACAAGCTATTTGCACTTGAGTTGCCGCCGACACTACTTTTCGATTTCCCCAGTGTCAGTGCGCTGGCACAGGCCATTTCTCAATTCCGAGATGGGAAGTCCGAAGCCCAGGTACTCGCAACAGCGACCGTCGACGAAAAAACGGAGCTTCAGGTCAACAGCATCCTCGGCAGGCTACGTGAGAACCAGCAGGCAAGTGATCTACCGAGCTTCCCGCACGGTATGAAGATGCAACGCTCTAAAATCGCAAGTATGCTGCTGGCACCGATGTTCGCGATTAAGCGGGGGCTGGTACGCATCGCGTTGCAGAAACTCATCCTTAAACTGGAAGGTGGCTCCACATTCAGCCTTACCATGCGCGATCTCTATCGCAAGTACTACGACATTGAGGTCGACGACTTCACCAGTGTCAGATTTGAACCTTCAAAGTTGAAGCGCTACACACGCGTTGGCAGGTACTCAACAATTTACCCCACGGTGCAATTCCAAACCGCAGATCACCCCCGTAATACACTCTCTACGCATGGTATTTTTTACCATTCACGGCTCGGGTTCAGTGCGGGCTATGAACTCGATCGAACCACTATCGAGGTAGGCAACGATGTATGGATTGGCGATGGAGCGAAAATACTCTACCCCACGCAAAAAATTGGTGATGGTGCCGTCATCGCCGCTGGTGCAGTAGTTATCGAAGATGTTCCACCCTATGCTGTTGTCGCTGGATACCCAGCACGGATCGTCCGTTATCGCTTTTCACAGGAAACCATTGCGAAACTATTGGAACTTCAGTGGTGGACCATGTCGGGCAAACAACTCCATCACAGTAGAAGGGAGTTTTTGAAACCGTTGGAGGGCGAAAAAATCCGATAATCGTGTGCATACGACTGTGAATTGAAATACCGGTACTAGATCAAAAGGACCTGAGAATGCCCTCGGAAGTTGAAACAGCTTTGCACCCAGAGACGAGTGTCGATCTGAAACAAGCACAATTTGTCTCTGTCACTGCCGATACCCACAGTGAATCCATTGATAGAAATACCGCACTTCGGACTGCACACACAAATGAGGAGGCACGCCTTCTGCTATCGCACTGGGAGTCGTTCTCCCAGTCGCGTTGTGACGCACCCGGCTCACTTCATGCGCATTCTAGTTTCTACCTTCCTTTCCTTGCATCAAATGATATTTACCGAAGTCCACGGGTGGTTCTGTGGGAGTCTGCCGATGCCCCTCGGGGAATATTAATCGCCCGTATCGCATTGAGCAGAACCCGGTGCTCGCTGGGACCGATTTCGATCCCAATGCCATTGCTCAGGACCTTGGAAATAGTAAACGGCGGGTTTGTTGCCGATAGTCCGGAAGTTGCACAGCAACAGCTGCTTTACCTTCGTGATCTGCTTGCCAGCAAGGAGATCGATTGTATCGCTGTCCACCATCTACGCAGCGACAGTGAACTTGGCAAAGTCTTGTCACACGGTCTACACCAGGCAGGAGAAGGAAATCCGGTCTATACGGAGCATTGGTACACCGAGCTGACGGATGCTGATGGCGAGCCGGTGATCACCAACTCCTCGAAAACGCGCGGTTCCTTTCGACGCAAAGACCGTAAACTGGAGCGGCACTTTGACAACAAGATCCAGGTCGTTGAGTTTACCGAACCGCATCAGGTAAAGCGTCTCATCGCCGCGGCCTCCAAGATAGGCGACCAGAGCTATCAGGGGGGCCTTGGTGTCGGCGTCCGCGACAATCAGCACTGGCAGAACATTTTGGGTATCCTCGCAAACAATGGCCAGTTGCGTGGCTTCTTACTGCAGGCGGATGGAAACAACATTGCGTATGCGGTAGGCGGCTTGTGCAACGGCTGCTTCTGCTATATGGCCGCCTCCTTTCTGCCGGCACATCGCGACATTGCACCCGGCGGCTATCTGTTACGTCGCATTCAGGAAAAGCTGCAAGCCGAAGGGGTCCGCTGGTTTGACTTCGGCTTTGGCGATGCGAGCTACAAGGCGCTCTACGGTAACAAGAACAACAAGGAGGTGACCCTGCATTTTTACGGAAAATCTGTGGCCGCGCAGGTAACACGAATAGCGGACGGAGCGACCCGGATTGGAAAGCAATGGATACGCACTCTTCTGGTCAAGAGCGGTCTGATGACCTGGACGAAACGTCAGTGGCGACGCCGTCTCGAGCACCGCAACAAATAGTCCTGCAACACCTGGCCGCAGAGACTTTGCCGTCAACGTCTAGACAAGTTCGCGGCTGGATTCATCCCTCTGCCATTGATACCGCGCATTGCCATGCCGGTAGCGCCATGCTGTGAGGTAGCTAGCAGCATTAACCCCGTAATACACCAGCAACTCCAGTATACTGGGACGCCGTGTAAAGACTGCACTGCGATGCGTCATGGGGGTATGACATTCGGGCAGCTGCAATAGCTGCAATTTGCCCAGTTTGCTGCGAGTCTTGATCTTCAGCAGGTCCAAGACGCCTCTCGGCGCAACAACACGACTCTGACTTTCTCTATTTACCACAATGTTTTCGTAACCGAAAACCGCACGGACATAGCCGTCGTCAGAAATAATCTCCGGGAATAGAGTGAATCGCTCGCGCGCAGCGCGGTTCAGTCCATAGACCCCTGCACCATAGCCAAATTCACTACAAAATCGCGTTTTTTGCCAGGCGCCATAGTAACACCGGACCAAGTAGCTACTATGCGCCATATCCATTACACCTTCGGGCGCGACTACGGCGGGCTCCACGGCATTATTGTTATCCCCGCACTGATCAAGCAGCTTTAGCAGTGATATATCATCAATACTGACATCCGCGTCCACATAAATACGAGGAAACCCGAGGCCCAGCTTCTCCGCCTCATTAATTGCGTGTGTTTTGCCTGCCCGCTGAATCTCCAGGCAGTAAACCTGTGGGAATGTACTGCGCACAATCTCCGCGGTGGCATCCGTGCAGCCGTTACAGGCAACCACCACGGAATAGTGACCGAGAAGCACACCTGGGTACACAGCGTCCAACAAGGTGGCGATCGAGTGCTCTTCGTTATACGCGGGAATAATGATCGCTGGCTTGTGCGGATCAAGCATCACTGCGCGCCTTGTGCCGTTGCCACTGGTCATCCAAAAACTGCTTCCAGACCGATTGTTGCTCCCTACTTCCTTTACCTATCTGCACCAACGCTGAGAACGCTGCAAAGCGTATCGCGGAACCCAGCGCGATCAGTACTCGCGCTACAGCAACCGTGACAGGGGACCCATGCTTGGCGAAGTACTGCAGTTTCGATCGATACAGATAATTCAGTTTATTGATGCCAGAGAGCGTCTTACTGCCAGCATGCAAAACCACCGCGTTACCGGTGACCCGGGGCTGCGCCCCGAGGCCGCGCGCCCGGCGGCACAAATCAATTTCTTCCGAATACAGAAAGAAGCCCTCATCAAATCCATTCAGCAACCGGAAAAGTGCCTGATCGATCAGCAGAAAACAGCCTGATACTGCGTCAACGCTTGCTCCTTTGCACAGCGCACGAGGAGAGTAGCCGGCACTGGTACGCCCGAACGTCCTGCGCAGCAGGAAGTCCGCCCCCAGGCTCCAGCTCAATAGATCAATTAAGGAGGGTTCCCGCCACGCGGACTTTCCGTCGTACTCGCCCTGCTCATCACAGGTCACACCGCCCCAAATTCCTGCGCCGGGCGTGGCAGCCGCGAATGTCAGTAAATTACTGAGGCTGTCATGTTGCAAGCGCACATCGGGGTTCAGAAACAGGATCGGCGCCGAGTTGTCGATCGCCGCGGCACCCAGGTTGCATCCCGCCGCGAAGCCGATATTTTTTTCAGACTCTATCAGGTGAATTTTCGGAGCCAATGGCCGCAGAATCGACAGGGAATCATCCATGGAAGCATTGTCCACCACAAAAAATTCCATCGACGCTAACGGCAGGTCACCATCATCGATATCCGCGAGCAATCTGACAATATCTGCACCGCAGTTGTAACAGACAATAACGATATTGAGCCGAGTCTTACTGGACACGCTCACCTCCCGAAGTTATTCGATGAAGCGTTAGTTTTGCGTCGCCGGAGCTAGCGTCCCCTGCGTCGCTGGCACCCTAGCGGGCACTGGTCGACGCAGCTCCGTAACCGCAACCACGGCGCCACAGAAGAGATAGAACAGACACACCATCTGGCCGAAATACGATACGGCGAGAAAACTGACACAATGCACAAACAGTGCCACCGCCATGCCCCAAAGCAGGCGACTCTGGGCGTGAGAGCGGGTAAATTTTTGCGCGCGACCAAGTCGGACAAACAGCACCAGTAGAAAGAACGAAAACAGTAATAACTGGACAATTCCGCCATCGACCCCTTCGAGCACATACTGGTTCGTGATGTCCTGCATGCCCCAGCCCCAGTGCGCGGTGGCGGTGGTACCGAAGGCCCACCATTCACCCACATGGTTGATGGATTGCTGAATCAGATTGTAGCGATGCCAACCCGTAGACCCACCGGTAATGTCAATCCGCGAAAGCAAATGCCAGACCGGGGTATCCATGGAAAAATGCAGGACAGTGAGTACGGCGACCATGGCCACTGCCATCGTGCGCATGTAATGACGAAACGTGTAGAAGGCGAGTCCAGCAAAACCGCATATAAGCGCCACCACGGGGGTACTGGAAGCGGTGGCCAGTACAATCAACGGCATGCTGGCGATACCGGCCGCAATTAGCAGGCGGGTTCCGACTCTCCCCTGCCACAGTGCAACGAGACAGGGAAGAATGGTTGCCCAGCAAATACCCGCCATAATCGGGTGCATGAATGGGCCCTGTGCGCGCAGCCGGCCATAGCGGGCGAGCGTCTCCGCCGGTACGCCACCAAATACGGAAAATACATTGCGTCCACTGAGTTGCTCCAGCACGAAAAAGGCAAGCATCGGCAGTGATAGCATCGCAAAACACAGCAATATTCGCCGCATATCTGCGAATGAATGCAAGTACGCCCTCCCGACCAGGTAGGCTCCGAAGGTATCAAAGGCACCGCCGGCACTGGTAATCACACCATCGATGCTCCCAATCAGTATCCCCGAGGCGAGCATATTCCACAGCGTCGCAGCCAGAATAAGGGAATCCGCCAAGCCCCAACGGATTGTGCGTAATTGCCCACTCAGAATCGCCACCGCTAGCGTGGCCATAATCATGATGCGCACAAAGGTGAAATCGAGAGAAAGTACTACGATGCGCTGGGCGCCGGGTAGCGCAACGGCAATCAATAGCAAGGGTATTAGTTGAAAACGCCGCGGTAGTACCAGTAGTGCAAGCAGCGCAGCAACGAGCGCAGCCAGCCCAATGGGATGCACCATCGTCTGGTCCGCCCATAGAGCGCCGCCAAAATGCTCCGGCATTACACGTTCAGTCATCCACGATTACTCCAGACACATTTCCCGCTTCTCTTACCCTGGGCTGGGCGCCCCAAAAATCTGCACGCTAGCGTGATTCAACAACCGGCTCACGAAGCCGCTTTCGGTAAATTCGCCGGATCGTTCCAACGAATGACCGCAACTTGTCCACCAGCTTTAGTTCACGCAGCCAGAATGGAAATAAAGCAAAGCCCGCATAGTTAGGCACGGCGACGCCAAACAGCCGTAGCGTATGTAAGCGCGCCCAAAGATTACCGCGCGCTGCCAGTAAATTTGGCTGCGAGCGCGGAAGCAACGATGCATCCCGCGCAGTAATTTTCAGATAGCCGGCGGCGATGGCGGCCTCGACAATTGCTTTGCCGCGTTGACTCCGAATAACGATCAGGGAACTGCCTGGCTCTCCCGGGGCTATCTCGCGATACCAAGGATCGCCAACCGCAATATCGGCAAACTCACCGGTATGATCCGGACAGATGTAACAGCGCCATTGCCGGTGGCGCTGCAAATAATCCCAAGATTCGGCATAACTCATCTCGCGTCGCTGAAGTCCCTCTTTACTATCCATAAACTCCAATGACCAAACGCCGGGCCAGCCGTTGCCACGGTAGCGCAACGAACGAATCGACTCGGGTGTCTTCGCTCCCTGCATCTTAGCGAGCTTCAGAGACGCATTAGTAGACGGCACACCGGCGCAGAACAACGCGATACTCACACCGAGCTTTTCTTTCAGTGCTGGCGAGACCTTTTGTGCGGCATTTACTGCAGCCACATCACAGGGTTTACCAATAAATACGCATTGACCTTCGGATTCAGTGATCTTTCGCAAATCCGCGCAAGGGCTGGAAGGAGCGTACCGGGAACCGCCAGCGGCCAGCAGCGACGCGCGATCCTCACTAAACACAGTGCGGTTTCGGTAAGGCTGCTTCGGATCGGCTGCGGTGTGGAGTGCACCATGCATGTTCTGCTGTTCGAGGCAAAACAACGCAATTGCGGTAATCGCTCCACCACTGGATGAGCCTCGCCGAACTTCTTCATCCAAGGCATAACCTTCCAGCACGTCATACACAGGACCCCAGCCAGAACGCAGATCCTCGCGAGCTTGTGGATCTTTGAAACTGGAATCGTGCTTCAGCTGTGCCCCCGGACACACCGAGAATGCCTCACCGTTGCTCTCTGCTTCAGCGTTTTTCACATATGGACGAATTCCCTCGCCGGGAATATCCGCAATGGAATATCGCGTACTCTCCAGCTCCGCACAGACACCACAACCGGTGCAAAGCTGATAATTCCGTACATCTTCAATCGTGTTGATTTTCTGCATGAACTTCTATATCCGAAAGACTTCTTCGTAACTGCATCAGTCAGAAAAATAAGCCTGCGTCGACGTTGCAGACTTCTTCTAGTGCGTATCGGCCATGAAAATATTAGTCCAACACGTGTAGTTCACCGCTGGCTGACTGAAAAACGGCGCATATTACTAGGTAGTGTCTGTTTATCATCCCGCGGACCCCACCCTCACAGGTTCTCGCAGCATTCTGCAATGGTATCCATTTGTGATCTGGCAATGGAAAGTACACGGGGGAGTTTATTTTGCAGTAGCGGTGCTATGTGCTCCCGCTGCGCAAAAGATTCGAACACAGAATCGACCAGGTCCTGAGTCTGTGTAACTCGAGGATCAAATACCTGATCCTGCTGACCGCAAGTTGCGAAGACGCCCAGTGTTTTATCGCTATAGGCTATTGCAGCACTGGGCACACCAGAAGAGAGCGAAGCAATCGTAGAATGCATACGAGTACCGCAAAACCACTGCAATCGTGCAATGACCCATTTAATCTCCATCTCACTGTATTGACCGGTAAGCACGCGCACCCGGCCATTGGCGATTGGACCCAGTTTATGCGCCAGTTGTCGACAGGCTCTCAGATCGGACTCAATCTCAGCCTGCGGCACGTTCACGTGTGGAACCAGCAACACATTGACATCCGATTCCCTTAATAGTCGCTCAACCAAATTCTGTACCGTCAGGGCATAGTTTGCGGAAATACCATACTGGCGCGCGGCCGAGTCACCGCCGTTGTAAATCAATCCGCTGATGTTCAGGCCGATGACATCGGAATTAGCGCCATACGCTTCATCTTCCAGCCACTGTGCAACGGAGTCTTCCAGCTGTTGCGGGCGTACTGTCGGCAACAAGAAAGCAACGTCGACGCCGCACTTGTGTCGCTCACTGTCGAATTCCGAACCTAACAAATCCACCATTATCTCAAAGCTGCGCGCGTCTCGAGCCCAGGTTGCATGGCTGTGCTTCACAATATCCGCCGCGCGGGCTTGCGCCTTTTTACTGCGAAACGGGCCGTAGGTTTGCGGCAGCAAAATCAGCGGCTTTTGAGCGGCTAATGCGATTTCCTTGGGGCGGCTAATCAATTCAAATCGGCGACTGCCGTACAGGTCCGTAAAACTGTCACCACCACTGATATCAAGTACCACATGGGACTGGCGGATGGTTTCTATCCCCGGGTTCATCAATTTCGGAAATATCTGGCTCAGCCGCATATGGGCGAGGCTCTCCCTTCTGTACACACGCCGGCTGTTCACCAGCCCACAACCGCGCAGGGACCACTCGCTATCGCCGATACGGAGGTTTCTACGCCGAATGCCTTTGCCGTTGTCAAACACACACAGGTCAGCGCCAGGAATACGCTCGTGAATGGCGTGCACGACGGAGTTGGAGAGCGCACTTACACCAAGATTTCCGGTATCGGGTGCGGCGCCCAGCAAGGAGATACTGGTCATTGATCATTAGCCTTTTGGGATACTTCCCGATACCAAGCACAGGCACACACATCCCGCTGTATTTAGCATCGGTAACAATTATTTCTACTCGCAGAAGACTAGTTCATGCAGAAATAATTGATATTGCGGAAAATGGATCTGTGCGCGATTCAAGCATTGGGGGGATATATATGTCTGCATAGTTGGCGCCGGTTAACTCTCCGCACTCTCTATTAGACCTAAACTAGCGAGGGCCTTCACCGGCACTTTACGTATTGCCGCACAAGCGCGCTGTTGGCGACTGCGCTGAAATCACGCTAGCTATAAAAACCCTGTACGCGGGAGTCTGGTTTGTCCGTTCGCTCAAGCATTCTTAAAGGCGCATCGATACTCAGTGCCAGTCAGGGACTCGTCGCAATCAGCTCGATGTTGCGCAACATTATTGTCGCCCGTCATATAGATAGTGAGAATTTTGGTATTGCCACAACGTTTGCGCTGACCATCTCACTTGTGGAAATGACCAGCAATCTGGCACTGGATCGCGTACTGGTACAGGATGATGAAGGCGATAGCGACGCCATGCTGGGCTCCGCACACTTGATACAGTTCATCAAAGGCATCCTGATCGCTTTGGTTCTGGTGGCAATCGCCGCTCCAGTGGCAAATCTATTTGGTCTGCCCCACCTGATTCAAGCGTTTCAACTGGTGGCGCTGATCCCTGCGTTGCACGGACTGATGCATTTCGATCTCGTTGTACGGCAGCGCGAGCTCGACTTCTTTCCCACCGCCTTATTCGATACCTTGCCTGAACTGCTCACCCTGTTGGTTGCACTACTCGCAACCTACATTTTCGATGACTACCGGGTAATGCTTACTGTGATTCTGCTGCAGGCGATACTCTGCGTCCTCGCTTCGCACATACTCGCGCGTCGTCCATATCGCTGGACATTGAACTGGGCTCTAGCGAAGCGCAAACTTCGCTTCGGCTGGCCCCTGTTGATTAATGGCTTTCTGATGTTCGGAATCTTTCAGGGTGACCGGGTAATCATCGGTTCACAATTCGACATGCATACCCTCGGTTGGTACAGCGTTGCGTTTTCACTCTGCATGCTACCGACAATCATCTTCGCAAAACTCAGCGCGTCAATTCTGATGCCAATACTTTCGCGCAATCGCGGCAAGAGTGAAATATTCGTACCTTGTTGCACCATGAGTCTCACCGCCTGCGCCGCCTTCGGCTTATTGATGGTACTGGGATTTGCACTGGCCGGTTCCGCATTGATCCAGTTGAGCTTCGGCGATCAATATATGCAGGCTGCGAGTGTCATCGTCATATTGAGCGTTATGCAAGCGCTACGAGTACTGCGTATTGCGCCTTCCATCATCGCTAACAGCCAGGGACGAACCGAGAATGCAATGATTGCGAATATTTTTCGCAGCCTGGCGCTGCCAGTCGCAGTCTATCTCGCGGCCACGGGACACTCCGTTCAGGCGGTTGCGGCCTGCGGCATTGGCGGGGAAGCCGTTGCACTCGCCATCTCCGTCTATCTGGCGCCCATTAAGCAAGGGAAATCCATATTCGTGCGCCGCCTGATCATGCTATCTGGATTTGGTACCGCAATTGCGGTGGTCACAATTGGACTGGCTCCCCCACCCACAACGGTCAGTGGGTTATCCGGCCTTATCCTGCAGTTGCTGTACGGTGGCGGTATCGCACTGTTACTGGCCAGCCTTCTTGCGCTGACAGATCCTCATTTGCGTAAGGAATGTCGTCACCTCTGGCATCGCGCACGTGACACAAAATCTGCAGAGCAATCACTGATAAACAATGACTTTTGAATCAAACGCCATGCACCTTCCCAAACAATACCTGATAGCGAAGCAACCAGCTTCCGAACTTTCCGGCTGGCGCAATGTTGAGTACCAGGGTTGGTGCTTGTCTCTCTCCAAAGAAGTGCCGCTTATCGCGGTTGAGAACCTCGAAGGAGAGCTTATCGGACGAATTATCGGCTGGGTGATATGGCAGGGAAAACTCCTGCAGGACGGGGATATCATCCAATCCACAAACCAGGCTGACGGTATCGCTGTAGAGTACGAAGCGTTTTGTGGACGCTTTGTATACTTATATCCTCTGCAAAAGCAGCTAGCGGCAATTACGGATGCCGGTGGCATGATGTCACTGGTATACAGCGACGATCTCGAGGCTGCCGCGTCTACCCCCGCAGCGCTGCAAATTATCCAGGAACTGAACTTTGATCAGGTAACCTTTGACGCACTGACAGCGGGAAGCCCAAAGAAATGGCTTCCTTTCGGCGTCACTCCCTATCACGGGGTAAAGCGACTGCTCCCCAACCACCGGCTTACCCTGAGCGATTGGAATGCTGAGCGCACATACCCTCACCTGGCCAACACTGATGGTCAGCACATCGAGTCCTTCTTGAGCCACACTCCTTCATGCGACGAATTCGATGTAGAAAACGTAACCGGACTGATTGCCGGCTGGGTAAAGCAAAACGTCACGGCATTGGTAAACGCGGGCCATAACGTGGCGCATTTGACCGGCGGCGTAGACTCGAGAATGATACTGGCGGCTTCCAGGGAACTTAGTGACCAAATGCGCTTCCAGACAGTGCACGCGGATGATGCGGGTACACGTCTGGATAATCATATCGCGGGTAGAATCGCTCGAAAATTCAGGCTCAATTACCGCACCTTGCAATTTGAACAGCCAACCGATGTAGAGATCCAAGCTTGGCGTCAGCGCACCGGTTACTGTGTGGAGGACGCGGTTACCCTGCTGTGTACGACTGCGCGCATTCATAACAACCATTGCCATGAAATGACCGGCACCTGTGGCGAAGCATTAAAGAGCCCGTATTGGTACCCGGGCGACGAAAACTTATCCACACTAACGACGCAGGGATTGCTGCGCCGCTTCGAGTTCCCGGAAAACGACATCACTACGAAGCTGGCAGAGGCGTGGATAGCCGAGTTCCCAGAGAACATTAGCACCGGTAATCTATTGGATTTCGCCTATGTCGAACTGCGTTTAGGGTGCTGGGCTGGGCCCAGCATGTTTGGCCATGACGTACCCTTCCCATCCATCAGTCCATTCAACAGCGCGCGCTACTATCGAGCGATCTTGGCCATCCCTGAAAATATACGTGCCCGTGGAGATTTGATCCCCTCGGTCTACAGGCACCTCTGGCCAGAACTGCTGGACACGCCATTCAACCGTGCCAGCGGATTTGCCAAACTGCTTTTTCTTTCTGAAGAAATACGTCGGATGTTGCCTGTAGAATTTAAGGATCAGATAAAGCGTATTCGCGCGGCGTTGCACGCTCGCAAGGTGCGTTCCCGGCAGAGGGCTCAGGTCTAGTTTATTTTCTGACGCCCGGTGTTACGGGCTGGTACCAGTCGCCCTTGTATTAGGCATTTCTGCTGTTGAAGATTCGGTCAATTGAACCGGACCTGGCACCGGCCGAAGAACCTGCTTACGCACCACCGGCGCTCCGAGAAACCCGCTTTCCTGTAACGGAGCGAGAAAGTATTCGGGTAGCTGCTCCGCAGCCACATTTTGCCATTCCTCAGGTGCCGCAGACGGGGTTAAATCGAGTACCGACTTTTCCGGGAAGGTTAAATCATTGCGAACACGGAAAAATCCGCCATTTTCCATCAACATCGGATGTTCCCCGCAGCCTCGGTCACGGCCAACAATCAGGCGTGATGCCTTGTCGATAGGCCGAGCCTGCCATCTTTTTCCACGTTTCAGCGACCAGAATACATTGCTCCGTTCCTCCGCCGCAGGTGGAATCATAGCAGCGCCCAGAAAGATATTGTTGTAAAGCTTGAGCCCAGACCCGTCGAACCCCTCGGCCACCGAATGCACGTTCAAAGCGACATTGTAGCGGTAGTGGCCATCATTCGTTACACCATCACATTTACCCGGTCGTTTTTTAGAGAAAAAGAAGTTGTTGCGCAGTATCACGTTGTCGCCGAGGTTGTAGATACGGAGAGCACTGTTATTCGATGTATCGTAAAGAGCATTACTCTCAATGAGTATATTGCGATAGGCGGTAACATCAGTAGGCATATCATTTTGGTAGAGCATCATGCCGGAAGAGTTGCCAATACCGTGTAAAAGGTTTCCTCGCACCACCAGATCATTGGCGCTAATCGCAATGATGCTCTGGTGAGGTTTATGGTACGCCAATGGATCCTCCGGGTAGCGTACATAGTCCCTCCCGGTTATGTGGTTATTCTCAATAAGTCCATTGCGGCTCTGGCTCATGTAAATGATGCCTGACGAGCCGGTGACCGTAATAAAGTTTCCTCGTACGGTGACGTGATTTGATTTGCGAATCAAAACTCCGCGAAACACCTCATAAAATCGGTTTCTCTCAATCAGCACGTTTTCGGTACGCCGCAGGTTGATCGCATAAACACCATCATCTGGACCCCGCGACCAATGATCAGCGTGCAACTCACTATTGCGTATAATCAGGTGGCGTGCATTAACGACCTGCACCAGTCGCAAGCGGCGCGTGCTGAAGATGTCAAAGCCATCGAAGGAAACATAACTGTCGGAGGGCTCCGGGTAATGGATGTCGATCCCTTCGAGCCGCGGACGCGCACCTGGTGCGGCCACATATTCAAGAAATTCTGTGGAACCACGTGACTTATCCTCGATAAACGCCCTGTAGTGACCGTCATGAACGATTACTTTTGCAGGCCCCTTTACAGTGCGGCGTGCTTTTTCGAGTGTTGCCCAGGGAGAATCCGCCGTGCCACGGTTGTTATCGTCACCGTTTTTTCCGTCAACGTGATAGTCTGCCCATAGATTCACGCTGAGTGTCAGTAACAAGAATACGCACAGATTTAGCGCCTGAACCTTCACTCTCGGGACCTCTCATACTCAATAATTACAACATCCAGATAACGGCGTAATCAGGATAGCCCTGTTACCCATCCTACGATGGCGAAATCAATTATTGCTTACAAACATTCGATAAAGTGGCGGCTGGAATATGTATCTATGCCCTCTTTTCACATATTGACACATACACTAACTACTACCGGTATCTATCTCAATTCTCTTGCTCTCAGCGGTAAATTCTAATCGTGAAACTCAACCTCAATGACACTTCCGAACGTCACCAGGGAAAGTGGCGGCTGCTCCTCTTTTCAATACTCATCGCCTGTTTATATGCCGGCTTGCGACCCAACCCGATTCCCCAGTTGTTTCGTCATTTCGATCTGGTTCTTCACTTCATCGCATGCGCGGGCGTTGCGTACGTTGTGGTGTTCGCATTCCGACCACCGCTACGCCACTGTGTCATGGTTGCGCTTTTTTTTGCAGCGGTTTTCATTGAGGTGGCACAAGGTGTACTGCTATCACGCCGCGCAGCTTCGAGCGCGGACTTCTTTGCGGGCGTTGCTGGAATCCCCACAGGGTGGTGGCTCGCCAGGGAAGTTAGGCGACGCCTGCGTCGTTGGTGCAAAGGGAAAAGTTGGCGGGTTCCACACACACGCAATCATTGGTGACAATTCTTTTCTGGCAACCTTGCGTGCTTCGGATACTCGTCCAATATTATGTTCAAAAGATGTTCGACTGGTTCAATATACATACAGGCCGTGCAAAACATCAGCAGTTAGTTTTAGAAGTGATCCCGGAGGTATCGCAGTGCAGCAGGGATGGATTCGCACACACCAAAGTGATTTGGCCGCTGTTTATCGTCTACTTGATGGTGCGCTGATACTCGGCGCCTTGTTAGCCTGCACGCTCGTCGGTGGCATACCACTCGACAAGGACTGGCTCATAGCTGGTCTTACTGCGGTAATATTATTTGCCTTTATTGGCGAGTCCCTCGAGCTCTACCGGTCATGGCGTACAGAAAGCTTCCGCAATATGCTTCTAACGACTGCTCTCGCCTGGACCGTGGTATGCCTACTACTGCTACTCATCGGCTACTTCTCCGCGCAGGCAGCAATCTATTCTCGCCTGGTGGTAGGAAGTTGGTTCTGCGTAACGCTATTTGGCCTGGGGTCATGGCGCTTCGCATTGCGAAAGCTGCTCCACTACCTTAGGGTCAATGACCACAACACTCGTTCCGCAGCGATCCTTGGATTCAATGAAGCAGCTGTCAAGCTGGCGCAAGAATTACAACGCAACCCCCAACTGGGCATTCGACTACAGGGTGTCTACCGACTGCCCGGGCTCGGGGGCGAAGGCGACGATGCACTTCCCGGAAACTCCCACCTTATCGCAGGTGATTTAGAACAGGCATTATCTGCTGCCAGAACCGGCGATCTCGATCTAATCTATATCGCATTGCCGGTGGGAGAGGCCCGCCATATTGGCCAGCTACTGGCGGCTCTGGGGGACACTACCGCAACCGTGTTTCTTCTCCCGGATATCTTCGGCAGTAATCTATTGCGCACACGCTGGCAACGTATTGGTGGCAGCACAGTCCTGAGTATTTACGACAGTCCAATTCAAGGAATCAACAGTTGGTTAAAGCGGCTCGAAGACCTACTGGTATCCACAATGGCGTTGACTCTTTTGAGCCCTTTGATGCTGCTCATCGCACTGGGCGTAAAGCTTACCAGCTCAGGCCCGGTGCTCTTCAAGCAGCGACGCTATGGCCTAAACGGTCATACTATCGACGTGTGGAAATTCCGCTCCATGACATGCACAGAAGATGGGCCCACCATTCAACAGGCACAAAAAAATGATGCGCGAGTGACGCCGTTTGGACGATTTTTGAGGTGCACTTCTCTGGACGAGTTGCCGCAGCTCTTCAATGTGCTCGGCGGCACAATGTCTATCGTGGGGCCACGTCCGCACGCGGTAGCTCACAATGAGCAATTTCGTTCCATCGTGAGCGGCTACATGCTACGCCACAAGGTAAAGCCTGGCATCACTGGCTGGGCACAAATCAATGGGTGGCGCGGCGAGACAGATACATTGGAAAAAATGCACAAACGTGTCGAGCACGATCTGGACTACATTCGCAACTGGTCAATTTTTCTCGACCTGCGTATTTTGTGCCTCACTGTTTCGCGAGGATTTGTAGGCAAAAATGCCTACTGAAATAACATCGCGCCGATTATTGCAAGTTTGCATACAGTTCATGTGCACACTTCATATGTGCTTCTAAACTCTTACTTCAGTAGAAAAGAACCATCTCGATTGTCACGGACGGGTTAGTAGCAGTCCCCGCCTCAAAGCGATATCGCAAGCAGGAAGGACGTCTATGCACCCTAACATCCGCTTCTTGTCAGCAAGTTTTCTTGCCATAGCGTTCTCCGCATATTGTATTGTCGCATCCGCCGAACCAATCAAACTTGGATCTGGACTGCTGCTGACCCCCGCCATAGGCATGGATTTACGATACGATGACAACATCAACAACGCTCCGCAAGATGGCATCGATAGCTTTCTGCTACTAACCACACCCCGTGTTGGGCTCGAGTACGATCGGGGCGCTATTGTCTATTCGATGGAGTACGCCCTTTCACACGGCAACTACCTGAACAGCGGACGAAGCTCCTATACGGACCACGCACTCCGTGGCGCCGCAGACTGGGATCTGGGTACACGACACAATCTAACGCTCGGTGCTGCATACCTGAGTATCAACGACGAATTCAACGATCAGGTTGTAGACGACCTGGAAAGCCTGATTTTCGAGCGAGATCGCTATCGCCAGTCCGACCTCTTTGTATCTTATGGTTTCGGCGCAGACGATGCGCGTGGCTTTCTTGGCATCACCCTGGGTACAACCAACCGCGACTACCGGGAAGAAATCGTTGCACGTGATCGGCGCTCGCCATTTATCAACGGTACATTTTCCGCAAACATCGGTGGCAAAACGGCTCTTCTCGCCAATCTGGGAGGGCGACGCATCCGCTACGACACCCCAGCCGGCGACATACTGGATCGCGATAACGACGAAGCCACACTAATGGTAGGCGTCGAACGCGAGACCGAAAAACTCAGTGCCACGCTTCTTGGTGGTATGGTCAAGAAAAGCTACACCGATTCAGCAATAGCAGACTATCGGCGGCCCCGCTGGCAAGCCTCCCTGACTTGGAGCCCGCTTGAAACAAGTGAGCTGCTGATCACCGCCGAGCGGCGCCCAATCGATTCAGCAGCCGGTATCGCAAACTTTGTCGACGCCACTTCCGGATCTGTCGCATGGCAACACTCGTGGAACGAAAAAATCGACAGCGATCTGTTCTTTCGTTACACAAAAGCAGATTTTACCGGAACACAGTTGACCGAGAACATCCGTCGTTGGGGCACAACTGTGCGTTATCGATTTCGCCCCTGGATGGACCTTCGAACCGGCATTTCCACCCTGAATCAAGGTGCAAGTAGCCAACTATTTTCTTACCAACGCAATCAAGTATTCATCGGATTTGACGCGTCCTACTGAAGATGTGAGGAGAGTTTATGCGCAAACATAGAATCCGCTGGGCCATGTGCTTTCTAGCCCCATGGTTTATAGCAGTAATCATCACTCAAGCTAATGCCGAGGTATCTTCGAAATTGCTTGACGACCAGTACCAGCTCGGTGCCGGCGATGTCATCAATATCCGCGTTTTTGGCGAAGAAGAGCTCTCTCTGGAAGTACGCCTCAGTGACAGCGGAGTGATCAACTATCCGTTCCTCGGCGAGATTAAGGTTGCAGGGCTTAGTGCGTCGTTAATCGAGAAAAAAATTGCTGCAGGCCTGCTTGATGGATATCTGGTAAATCCCAGTGTTGAGGTAACGATTACCCAATACAGATCATTCTTTGTTGATGGCGAGGTAAACACGCCCGGCAGCTACGCCTATTTGCCTGGTCTTACGATCAATAAAGCCGTAGCCATGGCCAGTGGATTCACTCCGCGTGCGTCGCAAGACAAGATATTGATCAAGCGGGGGCAGGGAAACGAGCAAATTACGATCGAAGCGGACCTGGATACGAAGCTATATCCTGGTGACATTATTACCGTAAAGCAGAGCTTTTTTTAGTAGAGAAACCATATGAACTATGCACAGGGCAATGGTGGCGACGAACTACCTCAGGAACAAAGCCTGGATTTACTTCGTTACTGGAAAATTCTCTTCGCCAAGCGCTGGCTGATCTTCAGCCTCAGCCTGACTATGTCTGCCGTCGCTATTGCATTTATCTACAAAATGCCATCGCGCTATCAGGCTACCGCATCGCTGGTTTTTGAAGTGGACCAGGCGAATCCGGTTTCCGTCGAAGAAATCTATGATCTTGGCGCGCAGCGCCGAGATTACATTCTCACGCAAACAGAGATGCTGAAATCGCGGCAACTCGCCGAGCGGGTTATCGAACGCCTCGACCTGATCAATCATCCCGAATTTGCGCCTAAAGGAAATGCTGGGCTGTTCGGGCTACTTTCGCGCACGAAAGGGTCAGACGGCGCCACGCCGGTCAAAGCGGACACGGCCTCCCTCGACAATGTTGCATCAGCATTTCTCAAGCGACTGACCATATCACCGGCCCGTAATACAAACCTGGTCAAAGTCGAGTTTGAAGCACAATCGGCAAAACTCGCAGCCGATGTCGCTAACGCACTGGTAGAAGAGTTTATTTTCTTCCAATCGGAAGCAAAGGAGCAGTTTACTAATCGGGCTACGTCGTGGCTCAACGAACGGCTGGAAACACTGCGCAGCAAACTGGAAGCTTCCGAAACTAATCTTCAACGCTTCCGTGAGACAGAAGATCTCGTTGATCTCAGTGGGGTGCGAGGCCTCTCTGAACAGGACTTGAATGCGGCCACCAGCCAACTTCAGGAAACACGCCGTGAATTCAAGCAGATCACCAGTGTCTTCAATCAGTTTGAGCGCCTCAAAGGCAATGAGCTGGCGCTAGCCAACTTGCCGGAGGTCATCAGCAACCCACTGATTCAGGAAATTAAGCGCAACGAAGCGGCTGCAGAGCGTAATGTTTCCGAGCTGGCGCGGCGTTACAAGCCCAAGCACCCAACAATGATCGCGGCCAGTAACGAACTGGAAATGATTCGCAATCAGCTGGCCAGTGAAGTCCGCATTCTTGCTGAGTCTATTGAAAGCCAATACAACACAGCCAGGGCACGGGTTGAGGCACAAGAGCAGGAAGTTCAGCGTGCAAAGGCAGCTTATCAGAGCGTTTCACAAAAAGAGTTCCGTTATCAAGAGCTGGTTCGAGAAGTTGACGTGAGTCGCCAGCTCTACGACACCTTTTTTACCCGGGCTAACGAAACGCGAGAGGCCTCAGGTTTCGAAATCGCTCCCGCTCGCTTCCTTGATTCAGCGGTCGTCCCAAACAGGGCCACCAAACCCAACAAGAAGCTGTTGGCCATGATGGCGCTCGCCTTGAGCGCAGTACTTGCAACCGCCATCGCCCTGTTACTGGACTTCCTGCGTATGGGCGTGCGTAGCCCCGAAGATGTGGAGGTACATCTCGGCCAGAACCTGATTGGCCTGCTGCCGCAAGTAAACAAGCCCAAAGACGCCAAGTTGAATCTACGCACTTTCTTCGACCCTGATCACTATACATTCAACGAGGCGGTCCGTACGTTGCGTACGGGCGTGGTACTGACGGGCCTCGGCAAAACCATGCGCACCATACTGGTGACATCTTCTGTCCCCGCTGAGGGCAAGACAACGGTCGCGGAGAATCTCGCCTTCGCTCTCAGTCAGGTTGAGCGCGTGCTGCTCGTGGACCTTGACTTACGCAAGCCCACAGTAGCATCGGATTTCCGCATCGCATCCAATCATCCCGGAATTACCGACTTGATTCAGGGAAATAAGTCCGTAGAAGACTGCGTTTATATTGACACTGCCAGCAACTTGCATGTAATGCCGTCCGGAAGCCATCTTTCCGATCCGCAAAAGCTACTTGTGTCACCACAATTTTCGGAAACCATCTGTACTCTGGCACAAGATTATGATCGTATCGTGATCGACAGCCCACCCGTTCAGGCCGTCAGCGATGCTCTGATCATCTCAAGGCTGTCGGATGCATTGTTGTATGTGGTCAAGTATGACTCCACCAATAAGCGCACCGTTTCACGGGGCGTGGAGCGGCTCACCAAAATCAACAGCAAGATTGACGGTGTTGTACTCACGCACGTGGACACGAGTAAGGATGCGATCTACGCCGACGAGTACTACGACTACGATTATGGCAACACGCGACGAGGCGGTAAACGTGCGCAATCGGTCTCTCCTGTTTCGCAGCCTCCCGGACCGGACTCGATCATCGGCGAACGAATAGTTCCCGCAACTACTCAGGCTGTTTCACCCGCATTGGATGCGCAACCCTGCACACAGTCTTCCGCTCGTGTAAGGCGCACTCCTACTAATAATTTTGATACAGATGTGAAACAGGCGTACGTGCTTGAGGACGATGATGTAGCTGTTGTTGCCCCCCCGGAGAATGACTTGGAGGTCGAGCGCACGATAACGGCGGGAGTAGAAGATGAGATCGGAACGATCGAAGATGATACTGAAATGGTAGACCTGATCGAATCAGAGGTCGTGATAGAGACCCAAGAAGTGGTAGTCGTGCGTGCACGAGATCACGTACCTGTGGATGATACCGATATCCGCGAAACCGGCATTCAATCAGAAGTCTCACAAGAGGACACCCAGGAGTATGTCCAGGAGGGCTCACTGGAAGAAGATCAGGCTGAGAGTAGTGTAAATGACGATCCTGAGTGTTTCTCCGAAACGGCCATTTATAGCGCTCTCATGTCTAAAGACGATGACACAGCCGAAGCCTCCATCGACAGGGAAATAGAAGGCGATGTTATACCGCTGCAGGAAGCGCGATTTGACCACTATGAATTAGAGGACGAGGACGCAATTGCAGAGGTCGACTTCGATGAGGAAACCACATCCAATAGCGATGAAAAAACAGCGAAAAAATCTCGATCCCCGAGAAGTCAGAAATCAAGAGCCAAAAAGAAGAAAAGGAAAAAGCGTGCGAGAGCTAAACGAAGAGCGGCAAAGTAACACCTACGAAAAAACCACTCAAAAGCTGATCTAACAAAACTATCCCTAGTGCAGTTGTCTATAGCCACGTAACTATTGTGGCTATAGACACGCACTCCCAACCGCCCATATAACCCCTTCCTTCTTCCGCTTACTTTTGACGAAAAGCCTCGGCCCACTATCGTGGGAACAATTGGATAGGTCCCACGAACACCATCGATTGAATAATCAAAAGTATGAAAAGCCAGAAAAAATAAGGGCATTTATTCCTTCGAGAAATTCGAAATCAGATATGCCAAGCGCGCGTCTCACAGCTATAAAGAAAGGGGTGTTGTTAATAAGTCCCCCACAGCTGGAATCGACGAGTTATGCGAGTATTACTTGTTTTTGGAACACGACCAGAAGCGATAAAAATGGCCCCGCTGGTAAACCTCTTGCGGGGAGACTCGCGATTCGATACAAAGGTGTGTGTCACCGGCCAGCATCGAGAAATGCTGGATCAGGTATTGTCTCTATTCGAGATTGAGCCTGATTATGATCTGGACATTATGGAGCCAGACCAAGACCTCTTTCAGGTAACCTCCCGAATTATACTCGGCATGCGGGATGTACTGAACGACTGCAAGCCTGACCGTGTATTCGTACACGGCGACACCACCACCACACTTGCCGCATCTCTGTCAGCCTACTATTGCAAAATACCCGTAGCGCATGTCGAAGCTGGTCTGCGCACGGACGATATCTACAGCCCCTGGCCAGAGGAAATGAACCGCAAGCTGACTGGAGCCATTGCACAATACCATTTCGCGCCCACCACGTTGTCCCGTCAGAATCTACTCAACGAATCTGTTGCGGAAGAAAAAATCACGGTGACCGGAAACACTATCATTGACGCACTGATTGACGTCGTACGTCGCATCGAAACCGATGACAAGCTTAGTGCAGAACTCGAATCACAATTCCCTTTCCTGCATCCGGACAAAAGGATCGTATTGATTACCGGTCATAGAAGGGAAAACTTTGGTACCGGACTGGAGAATATTTGTCACGCTATTCGTGAACTCGCCGCTCGCGATGACGTACAGTTTGTCTACCCAGTACATCTCAATCCCCGAGTACAGGGCCCCGTCAATCAAATGCTGTCAGAACTCGATAATGTCCATTTGATAAGTCCGCTTACCTATCTTCCGTTTGTCTACCTGATGCACCGCGCGCACCTGATCTTGACGGACTCCGGCGGCATTCAGGAAGAGGCTCCATCTCTCGGGAAACCCGTACTGGTAATGCGGGACATCACCGAACGACCTGAGGGTGTAAGGGCAGGCACGGTCAAGCTAGTGGGGACAGATAGCGCAAAAATTGTTTCTGGAGTTAATACGCTGCTGAACGATGAGTTTGCCTATGAGGCAATGAGCGCGGCGGTAAATCCCTACGGCGACGGATTCGCCTGTGAGAAAATATTGAAAGGAATTTTACATGCAGCACAGGAAGTCGCCGTTTAATCGGGTTTCCGTTATTGGCCTCGGATATATCGGTCTTCCTACCGCGACCGTTATAGCATCCAGAGGTATTGAGGTAGTTGGGGTCGACGTAGCCGCTCCCGCTGTTAAAGCTGTGAATGCTGGTAAAGTGCATATTACTGAACCAGGTTTGGAACGGCTGGTAAGCCAAGTCGTAAGTGCTGGTAGACTGCGGGCGGTAACGAGTCCCGAGCCTGCAGACGCCTTTATTATCGCGGTTCCCACACCATTCGTCGAAGACACATCATCCGGGTCGCCCGCCCCAGATCTGAGCTATATCCAGGCCGCAGCGGAAGCAATTGCGCCGGTTTTGAAGCCCGGAGACTTGGTTATTCTGGAGTCCACATCTCCTGTTGGGACAACGGAAAAGCTGTCGTGCTGGTTACGTGACGCGCGCGCCGATTTGTCCTTTCCTATCCAGGGTCAACACGGTACGGCGGATGTCCATATTGCTTACTGTCCTGAACGTATTCTTCCGGGCAAAGCGCTTGAAGAACTGATCTCTAACGATCGAATCATCGGCGGGGTAAGTGACGCCTGTAGCCAAGCTGCACTCAGTCTTTATCACCTTTTTGTAGAAGGTGACTGTATTGTGACTGATGCACGCACGGCGGAGCTATCCAAACTAACGGAGAATGCCTACCGTGACGTAAACATCGCATTCGCCAATGAGATGGCATTTATCTGCGATGAGCTTGGCGTCAACGTCTGGGAGCTGATTCGTCTTGCCAACCGTCACCCGCGAGTCAGTATTCTCAACCCGGGCCCGGGGGTTGGCGGCCACTGCATAGCCGTGGATCCTTGGTTTATTGTCAGCGGGGCTCCGCAACAGGCAAAGCTCATTACTCAGGCCAGGAAGGTCAACGACGCACGCCCGGCCTATGTAGCGGAACAGGTTTTACTCGCCACACAGAATCACTCAGATCCCGTCATCGCCTGTCTCGGGCTTGCATTCAAACCTGACATCGATGATTTGCGGGAAAGCCCGGCCATGGAAGTGGTGAAAGAACTGTCACAGCACGGTGGCAATCAGCTGCTTACCGTAGAACCAAACATAGGCAAGTTACCAGCGGAACTTGAATCGAAGGGAATCAGGCTTTCGTCCCTTGACGAGGCGCTAGCCTGCGCGGATATCGTTGTAGTGCTTGTCGATCACTCGTCATTTCTCGCCATAGACAGTAATCAGCTCGCGGGGAAAACGGTGGTAGATACACGCGGGCTGCTTCCTCGGTTAAATAAACAGGCAGAGCATGTGGATAACTACACAATGACAGCCGAGTAGCTAAACCGGATTGCCACACATGCATATCGCATTAACGTTGGATTATGAGCTGTTCTTTGGCAGACAGACCGGGAGCCCCGACGCCTGCTTGTTTAAGCCCTGCGACGCACTAATACGAACTCTCGATGTATTTTCAGCACCTGCTGTGTTCTTCGTCGACGCCAGCTATCTTGTCCGATTGCGCGAGTTCGTAGAGAAATTCCCACACCTCGAGCAAGAATACCTTTCGGTGGTGTCGCATATCCGCGGGCTTGAAGCGCGCGGCCATCAAATCCAGCTGCATATACATCCGCACTGGTTTGACTCATGGCATGACGGCCGCCAGTGGCAAACGGTGATCGACCGCTACAGACTCTCTCAGTGGCCAGATCAGGATATCGTCTCAATTGTTACTCGATGCACGCGGGAGCTGAATCAGCATCTCAAACAAAAGGTATTTGCATTTCGCGCCGGTGGCTGGTGCATACAGCCGTTTGCTCCCCTCGCGCAACCGCTGATCGACAACGGGCTCAGCATAGACAGCTCGGTCTATTACGGCGGCGGAGCCAGCTCAAAAGCACACGATTTTGATTTCCGCTCTGCTCCCTCCGCTGCGTGCTGGAACTTTGATCGCGATCCATGCCAAGCCGTGGACAGTGGCCCGTTTACTGAAGTGGCGATCTCTTCTCTTCGAGTATCACCACTCTTCTACTGGCGCTTTGCACTGAACCGATTGCTCGCTCGCGGTGGGCACCACCGGCCTTTCGGAGATGGCTCGGCTGTGGCGAATAGCCGCGCCGACTTACTGCACCTGCTCACACATTACTCGCACATGGCTGTCTCTGTGGATGGGTTTAAGGCAAGCCTGTTACGGCATGCGTTCAATAATGCCAGACGCAAGCATCTCGAATGCTTCATCGCGATGGGGCATCCAAAATCACTCACCCCCTACAGCCTCGAACAGCTGCATAAATGGGTGCATGGGCTCTACGACAAAGGTCTCCAGCTGTCGGGCTATCGCCGTCCAGCCCCCTTACCAGCTAAAACGGCTCAGGCGCCACCCAAGGTCGTCCACGAATAGTTGGATTCCAGCCAAAACGCCTTCACAAGCACATGGAAGTGTCTTGTGAGAGTTGACGTTACACGCCCAGGAAAAGGATTTCATTCCATGCATAGAATTGAATTACTTGGCGCTCCCATGGACGTCGCATCCCAGAAAGATACCGTGGCGCTGATTGGCGATCGGATCCAATCGCACACATTTACGCAGCATGTCGTCGTCAATGTGGCAAAACTGATTCATATGCAGAGTGACTCCACGCTTGCTCAATCGGTCGGATCGTGTGACATCATAAATATTGATGGCGCCGGCGTGGTATGGGGCGCGCGCTTTCTCGGTCACGATATACCCGAACGGGTTGCTGGCATCGACCTGTTTTACAGCCTGTTGGAAATGAGTAGTGAAAAGGGCTTCCCAGTATATTTTCTTGGTGCCCGCGCACCAGTAGTATCAAAAGCGGTTTTGAGGATAAAATCGCGTTTTCCCACGCTCAATGTAGCCGGGTGGCACCATGGTTACTTCTGGGAAGACGAGCAATCGGTGGTGGACGACATCCGCCGTTCCGGGGCAAGATTATTGTTCGTTGCCATCACATCCCCGCACAAGGAAAATTTTATCCACCGCTGGCGTGACCAGCTTAACGTCGACTTCGTTATGGGCGTTGGTGGCACCTTTGATGTGGTTGCGGGCAAGGTGCAGCGTGCCCCCATGTGGATGCAGCGGGCCGGCCTAGAGTGGTTATTCCGGCTACTACAAGAACCGCGCCGCATGTGGCGCCGCTACTTGGTAACCAATAGCGTATTTGCGTGGCAGCTTCTAATAGAGAAATTCCGTTTGGGATTCAAGCCCCGACCCGCCCACCATGTAAATGCACGAGAATCAAATCAAACAAGGGAGTAACTTGCCTATTGCGCACGGAAGCTCCCATCTTCAGGCTTACGTACTCGAGTAAGTTGGATGCACAATCCAGAACTTTAGGAATGCCATTTGGGGAGCTATCCGCGCGTGAATATCGATATCAATTGCGACCTCGGCGAGGGTAGCACGGCTGAGGACTGTGCGCGTGACGCACTGCTAATGCCCTATATTTCCCGCTGCAATATTGCCTGTGGTGGCCACGCAGGCAATCAGGAAACCATGGCTATTTCACTTATAAACGCGGCAAAGCACCAACTTACCATTGGTGCCCACCCAGGGTATCCGGACCCTGAAAATTTTGGCCGCAAGAGCCTGCAGATTTCGGAGCGAGAACTCGTTGAATCGGTAACCGCACAGATCCAGGCTCTGACTGATCTTGCCAACCAACAGAGAGTCGTTCTCGGCCACGTAAAACTGCATGGGGCTCTATACAACGACGCGGAGGCCAATCCCGAGCTGGCAAGGCTTATGACCGAACTGATCCATCGTGATTTTCCCGACCTGTACATCCTTGGACTCGCTAACGGCGCGTTGGAAACCGCCGCCAAGGTGCTCGCTCATCCATTTATTCGCGAGGGCTTTATGGATCGCCGCTACCTCAACAAGCAGCGGCTCTCTCCCAGGTCAATGCCCGGCGCTGTCATCGAGGACTTCGACCACTGTATCCAACAAACCCTCGGGCTCATCCGCGGCGACGGTTTCCCTTCCATCGACGATAACGAGCTTATCTTTACCGCAGACAGCATTTGCTTGCATGGTGACAACCCCAATGCAGTGCAAATCGCGGAAAAACTCGTGGAAGCCCTGCAGCGCGAACACATCCGCGTTGGCGTATGAGCGATACAATGCACGCCCCCGGCTTCGTTATTCAGAGTAATGGCGATACAGCCTGGGATATCTGTTTTGACGATGAAGTCTCGAAGGCATTGAGCACGCTGATTATTGGTATCGAGACCCATCTTGAGCATGAGATGGGAGGCGCTGAGTGGCCCGAAGTTATCGAGCTAATTCCAGCGTACTGCTGTCTGACAGTGCGCTACAACCCGTTGCAATCCCCACCTGAAGATCAGCAGCCACTGAAGGAGCGACTGGAAAGGCTGGTAGGTGAATTCGTTCACGCAAACGATAAAGTCCGTGCTCCGACCCCTCCGTCAAGTGCCACGACAGTTGAAATCCCGGTGTGCTACGAAGGCGATTATGCGCCGGACATGAACGAGCTGTGCGAAACTGTCGGCCTGACGCGCGATGAGGTCATTCGCCGGCACAGCGCCCCTTGCTATCTGGTGCATATGCTCGGTTTCACACCCGGCTTTCTCTATCTTGGCGGCCTTGACCCTCGGCTTACCTGCCCCCGCAAACCCAAACCTACACTGAAGCTCGCGGCAGGCTCGGTCGGTATTGGCGGTAATCAGACCGGCGTTTATCCCCAGGAGACGCCCGGCGGCTGGCAAATAATCGGCCGCACACCGATCCAGTTGTTCGACCCGGCGCGCGACGCCCCGTTTATAGCGCGCCCGCTCGACCGTATTCAGTTTGTCCCTATTTCGCCGGCGGAATTTGAGGCTCTCGCGATGGCGCAAGAGAAGGGGCTGATAGGGAAAACACCGCCATGCTGAATATCCTCTCGGGCGGACTACAAACGAGTATTCAGGACGGGGGCCGTAGTGGCTGGATGCGATATGGCGTTGCGCCAGGTGGCGCTGCCGATCCAGTCGCCATGGCAATGGCCAATCAACTTTTGGGGAACCCGTCAGCCGCAGCCTGCCTCGAAGTCACCATGGTCGGCCCGAAAATTCAGTTCGAGGTAGAATTGTGCCTGGCCGTATGTGGCGCACGATTTGATCTGTCGCAGAACGATATACCCGTGGAAAACGACACTGTCATCCATGTTCGTCCGGGAGATATTCTCAATTTTGGCGCTCTACGCAGTGGTGCCCGAGCCTACCTTGCAATATCGGCCGACATACAGGTTCCCGCCGTATTCGGTAGCCTTGCCACCCTGTTACAGGTTGGGCTCGGCGGCTTCCGCAACCGCGCTTTAAAAACCGGAGACAACATCCCACTGTGCAACTTGCGCATGGCCATCACACGTCAATTGCCGGTCGAATTCCGCTTGAACTACAGTGGGCGCCCCCAGCTGAGGGTAATCGATGGTGCCGAGGCGCAGTATTTCTCCGCCCAAGACCGGGAGCGCTTTGCCTCGACCACTTATGCGGTATCGCCCCAGAGTAACCGCATGGGGATCCGTTTACAGGGCACCCCCTTAGACACCTCGGGACTGCCGCAAATGACGTCCTCTGGCCTGTGCCCAGGTACCATTCAGGTACCCCCGAGTGGCCAACCCATTGTGTCGTTCGTAGAGGCACAAACCATCGGGGGCTATCCGCGCATTGGCCACATTATCGAAGCCGACCAGCACCTGCTTGGCCAACTTAAGCCGCGTGACCGCATTAACTTCACCCCTGTAACACTCGACATTGCGCACCAACTCCTCAAGGAAAAACACGCACTATTGGCGCAACTTCCAGCCCGCCTCGCGTAAGCGATTGCTCCCACCGCGATGTAAGCCGCCCTAACGCCTTATCTCCTTCAGCTTCGTGCGCGCCGGAATATCACTTCAATCCCTGCAGACTGAAATCTTCCGGTAAGAAAACGTGCGGTCCCTCTCAATGCGGTCGTGTGGCGCCTGCTCCCCTTCCCTAGTCTCGAGACAGACTCTAAGGTGCATGCGCTTTTCACAAGAAATGACAACGCTGTCAATTGGTTGTCTCTTGCGCGATTTAAAGCCTGGCCAAGCAGTGACCGGTCCGAAATAACAATAACTGGAGACAATATGACTACTTTCGACGCTTTTCGATGGATACCCTGTCGCATACTTTTCCTTACCTGCGCGCTTTCCTGTGTGGGACAGGTAACCGCAGCATCCGCTCCCACATACGATCCAACACAAAGTTACGCCGGTGGCAGCGAGGTCTGCTATCAGTCTGACCTGTTTCGTGCCCAATGGTGGGCCGGGGCCGGGCAATCGCCCGAGGCGGTATACACGGCGACAAACAGCTGGGACAGTCCCTGGCTGCTAGCGACCGAGGGAGGCTGCACAGACAGCAACCCGAACGCCACTCCGGTAGCTGTAGCTTCCGTATCACTTTCAGAGATAACCGGTGCGGGCAGCGTGGTCCTGGACGCTGCCGGCTCATACGACCCCGACAGCGACACCCTCAGCTTTGCGTGGAGCCAGGTTTCGCCCGCCACACCACTCGCGAGTATCACAAGCCCGCAGAATGCAACTACTGAAGTTCAACTTGCCGCCGTTGCCACTAACACCACCTACCGTTTCCGAGTGACCGTCAGTGATGGAAGTTTGACCGCAACAGATTCCATTAGCTTGCTCCAACGTGCTGATACAACGCAGGGCAACACCGCCCCGGTAGCGCGAGCCGAAGCGGATCAGTCTCAGGTAAGCTGCCCCGCAATGGTATTACTCGACGGAAGTAACTCTTCCGATAGCGATCTTGATACCCTTTCCTTCCAGTGGCGTCAGACCGCAGGAGCCACAGCCCAAATTAGCTCGCCCAACGATCCAACCACTCAGGTAACTCTACCAAGTACGGCCGGGAATTTTTCGTTTGAGCTAACGGTGAGTGATGGTGCACTACAACACAGTGATGCGACCACTATCTCCCAACAATGCGGGGGGAGTGGTTATCCAATTTCCCTGAGTACTCTGCAACAGAAAGAAGCTGAACTGACATCTAGCGACCTGTTCCAAGCGGTAAAGGAAACGATCGCAACACGTACTAACACAGCAGTTGAACAGGTGGCACCGGGGCTCAGTTCAAACCCAGCTAACGTGCGCCGTGCGGAAGCGATCGTCAGCAACGACAACTGGAATTTCCTGTTCCCCGTCCGCTCTCCGGAATATTCATACACCAATTTTCTCCGCGCGATCGCTAAGTTCCCGGCATTTTGTGGTGATTACTCGGACGGGCGTGATGCGGACGCCATCTGCCAAAAATCACTCGCGACCATGTTCGCGCACTTCACCCAAGAGACCGGTGGACATACGAGTCACTGGATCGAACCCGAGTGGCGTCAGGGATTGTACTTTTTGCGCGAGCAGGGCTGGACCGAGAGTGCCGCGAACGGCTACGGAATTTGCGATCTATCAACCTGGCAGGCACAACAGTGGCCGTGCGCAACCTTTGCTGACGGTAGCTACAAAAGCTACTTCGGTCGCGGCGCCAAGCAACTAAGTTATAACTACAACTACGGGCCATTTTCTGCAGCAATGTTTGGCGATGTAAACGTCCTGCTTGAGTCACCAGAATTAGTGGCCGACACCTGGCTTAACCTCGCCAGCGCCGTGTTCTTTTTCGTCTATCCGCAACCCCCCAAGCCCAGCATGCTGCACGTCATCGACGGAACCTGGCAGCCAAACGGTCAAGATCTTAACAGTGGTCTGGTACCCGGCTTTGGTGTCACGACGATGATCATAAATGGCGGGATCGAATGTGGCGGCACTACGGAACATGCGCAATCGCAAAATCGTATCGATTACTACCGAAACTTCGCGGAGTATCTGTCTGTACCGATTCATGCAGATGAAGTATTAGGCTGCGCCTCAATGGACAGGTTCGCAGTAGGCGGTGCGGGCGCAATGGAAATCTACTGGGAGCAGGATTGGAGCTGGGACCCCAGCTATCCGAATGGTGAGAGTTACGCGTGTAAACTCGTCGGTTACCAGACGCGTTTCTCTGCCTTTATCGAGGGCGACTATGTACGTTGCGTCGACCATTTCTTTGAGGTGAATATCGACTACAGCCACTAGCGCGATCCTGTAACTGCCATGAGCAAGGCCGCACTGTTTATCCATTCGATGTTCAGTGCGGTTGTACGAGGATCAATGTCACGTAAAACGTGAGCAGCAATCTGGAGGTTAAGAGTCAACCCAGGTTATCGAAGCCTCATCGTCTCCATGCTTATCGGCACACGGAGTGGACTTGGGTGGAACCACACCCATACGACTCTTCGGGTCGGTATGCTGCTGTTCCCAATGCGCCACTGCTTCCGCGCAAAGCATTTTCTGCTCCGCGGTAATCGCAACACCGTTCGGCCATTTGCCCAACTCAATTGCGCGTTTCAGGCTACCGACTATCTGAGGATTGAGTATCTTCAATAGTTCATCGAGCGATTGGAACATCTTCGAATCACCTTCGTATTCAACAAAACAGACAAACCAAAAAAAAGCCGGTCAAAGACCGGCTTTCCTTTGCTCGGATACTATCGGCCTTGCGACCGACAGTTTACCGACGACTTAAGACACGCGGTCTTAAGCTTCTGCAGCTTCTGCAGTTTCGTCCGCAACCGGGCGATCCACCAGCTCAACGTAGGCCATCGGCGCCTTGTCGCCTGCGCGGAAACCACATTTCAGGATGCGGATGTATCCACCAGGACGGGCTTCGTAACGAGGACCCAGCTCGTCGAACAGCTTGCGCACAGCATCCTTATCACGGATACGGGCGAAAGCCAGACGGCGGTTAGCAACACTGTCTTTCTTGGCCAGGGTGATCAGCGGCTCGGCAACGCGACGCAGTTCCTTGGCTTTAGGCAGTGTGGTTTTGATCAGCTCGTGCTCTACCAGAGAGGCGGTCATGTTCTTGAACATGGCCTTGCGGTGAGAGCTAGTACGACTGAATTTACGGCCACTATAACGATGACGCATAACTCAATTCCTCACGACTAGAATTGCTTTCTCAGCAAGTCGTTTGTGAGTGGTATTTGCTATGGGCACACACCACTCGGGTTTCTTACAGGGCCGGGCTCAACACCCGCACCACAAACGCTTTACAGGGGGCTCAGCTTGCTATCGCCCTTGAGGCTGGCCGGCGGCCAGTTCTCAAGACGCATGCCCAGGGAGAGACCGCGAGAGGCCAGAACGTCTTTGATCTCAGTCAGAGACTTCTTACCCAGGTTCGGAGTCTTCAGCAGCTCTACTTCGGTACGCTGAATCAGGTCGCCGATATAGTAGATGTTTTCTGCCTTCAGACAGTTAGCCGAACGAACGGTCAGCTCAAGGTCATCAACCGGGCGCAACAGCACCGGATCAACTTCCTCTTCCTTGGCTTCTGGCTGGGCATCCTTCTCGCCTTCCAGGTCCACAAATACTGCAAGCTGCTGCTGCAGAATAGTGGCGGCGCGACGAATCGCTTCTTCCGGGTCCAGAGTACCATTGGTCTCCAGATCCAGAACCAGCTTGTCCAGGTCAGTACGCTGTTCCACACGTGCGGCTTCCACACTGTAGGACACGCGACGAACCGGGCCGAAAGATGCGTCCAGTTGCAGACGGCCAATGGCGCGAGTCTCTTCTTCGTCTTCGCGACGTGCGTCGGCGGGCTGGTAGCCACGACCGCGCGCAACGGTCAGACGAATGTTGAGTTCAACATCGCCAGTGATGTTAGCGATCACATGTTCGGGGTTCACGATCTCAATGTCGTGGTCCACCTGAATGTCGCCTGCGGTAACCGCACCCGGGCCTTTCTTGCTCAGGCTCAGCACTGCCTGGTCCTTGCCGTGCATCACCACCGCAATTTCCTTCAAGTTGAGCAGGATTTCGATTACATCTTCCTGCACACCTTCAATTGCACTGTACTCGTGCTCAACACCGTCGATCTCAACTTCTGTGACGGCGCAGCCCGGCATGGAGGACAGCAGGATGCGGCGTAGCGCGTTGCCGAGAGTGTGGCCGAAACCACGCTCCAGCGGTTCCAGAACCACTTTAGCGTGGTTCTGGTTGTACTCGGTGACGTCAATACGACGAGGTGTCAAAAACTCGTTGACAGCAGTCTGCATAGCCATACCTGTATTACAGTTTTATTCCTTAAATGGAACAGAGCCTTACTTGGAGTAGAGTTCCACGATAAGGTTTTCATTGATCTCTGCCGGCAGATCTACGCGATCCGGAACACGCTTGAAGGTACCTTCGAGCTTGCTCGCGTTCACGTCTATCCACTCAACGTCACCACGCTGTGCAGCGAGGGAAACGGAGTTCTGGATACGCATCTGCTTCTTGGACTTCTCGCGAATGGAGATAACGTCGCCTTCTTTAACAGAGTAAGAAGGGATGTTTACGGTAGCGCCATTCACCAGGATCGCCTTGTGAGATACCAGCTGACGTGCTTCAGCACGAGTAGAGCCGAAGCCCATGCGGTAAACCACGTTGTCCAGGCGTTTTTCCAGAAGTTGCAGCAGGTTTTCACCGGTTGCACCTTTCAGACGCGCCGCTTCCTTATAGTAGTTGCGGAACTGCTTTTCCAGCACACCGTAGATACGGCGTACTTTTTGTTTTTCACGCAGCTGAATACCGTAGTCGGACAGACGGCCGCGACCAGCGCCGTGAACACCCGGCTTGGTCTCTGCACGACACTTGGAGTCGTGCGGGCGAACGCCACTTTTCAGCTGAAGATCGGTACCTTCCCGACGGGAAAGCTTACATTTTGGTCCAATATAACGTGCCATTTCGTCAACCCCCTCTTACACGCGACGTTTCTTGGGCGGACGACAACCATTATGCGGAATTGGCGTCACGTCGGTGATGTTGGTGATCTTGTAGCCGCAGTTGTTCAGTGCGCGAACAGCAGATTCGCGACCGGGGCCAGGGCCCTTAACTTCGACATCAAGGTTTTTCAGGCCATACTCCTGAGCAGCAGTGCCTGCGCGCTCAGCAGCAACCTGGGCTGCGAATGGGGTGCTCTTACGAGAACCGCGGAAACCGGAACCACCAGCGGTAGCCCAGCTCAGAGTATTGCCCTGACGGTCAGTGATCGTCACGATCGTGTTGTTGAACGATGCGTGGATGTGGGCAACACCGTCGACAACGGTCTTTTTGACCTTTTTGCGAGCAGTAGTTTTTGGCTTAGCCATACCTATATCCTAAATCCTGTACTTGTGAAGACTTGCGCGACGTAAGTAATTACTTACGGATCGGCTTGCGCGGACCTTTACGGGTACGAGCGTTAGTCTTGGTGCGCTGACCGCGTAGCGGCAGGCTGCGACGGTGACGAAGACCGCGGAAGCAACCCAGGTCCATCAGACGTTTGATGTTCATGGATACTTCACGACGCAGATCACCTTCAACGGTCAGTTTCGCAACTTCACCGCGGATGGTTTCGATCTGGTCTTCGGACAGATCACGAAGTTTGGTGGATTCAGCGATACCTACCGCTGCCAGAATAGACTTGGCCGTAGTGCGTCCGACACCATAGATATGGGTCAGGGAGATCACGGCGTGCTTGTGGTCTGGTACGTTTACACCAGCAATACGTGCCATAGAGGCGTACTCCACGTATTGTGAACCGCACAACTTTGGTTGTGGCGCGATTCAATTCTTAATTCGGCGCTGACAGCGAATAAAAAGCCACCAACACCACCAAAAAGGCGCGCAAGAATAGCTTTTCATACACCAAATTGCAATAGCCCGCCTTCCCAGAGCCGAAACTCAGGGTGAAACGGACGACAGTCAACGCCCCCTTTTTAGACCGCCGAAACAGCACCTGCTGACTCTTTGGTCTTACCGCAAATCAAAACATCTGCGGTGCGCCTTTTAACACGGGGCTGTGCCAAGAGGCAAATTCTTTCACGAACAATTGGTTTCCCAACCAACTCGGCGTGTTGACGCCGAAACTCGCCTTCCCTGGCGAGCCACTAATCGACAAAATGGCCGATTAGCCCTGCCGCTGCTTGTGACGAGGCTCAGCGCTGCAGATAACCCGCAGAACGCCTTTGCGACGTACGATTTTGCAGTTACGGCAGATCTTTTTAACAGAAGCGCGTACTTTCATGACCTTACCTCAATTCAATCCTGCTGCCCGGGTCACCGATTAACGGCGACCGTAGCCTTGCAGATTTGCCTTTTTCATTAACCCATCATACTGGTGGGACAACAGGTGCGACTGCACTTGCGCCATGAAGTCCATCACAACGACCACAACGATCAGCAGTGATGTACCGCCCAGATAGAACGGAATGTTCAGCCCAACTACCAGGAACTGCGGCAGCAGGGATACCAATGCGATGTAGCAAGCACCCACCAGGGTCAAGCGAGTCAGAACGCTGTCGATGTAACGAGCGGTCTGTTCACCTGGGCGAATACCGGGTACGTAGGCACCGGATTTTTTCAGGTTATCTGCCACTTCATTCGGGTTAAACATCAACGCCGTATAGAAGAAGCAGAAGAAGCCGATCAGCAGAGCGAACAGAATAATGTTCAGGGGCTGACCCGGGCCCAGCTGCAGTGCCATCCACTGCAGAATCTGTGCACCAATGCCTTCACCACCCTGGCCGAACCACTGCGCAAGTGTCGCAGGGAACAGCAGGATACTGCTGGCAAAGATCACCGGGATCACACCGGCCATGTTGACCTTCAGCGGCAAGTGGCTGGACTGTGCCGCAGGCGCCTGCGAGTAACGACCTGCCTGACGACGTGCGTGGTTGATAGTAATACGGCGTTGACCGCGCTCCATCACCACTACGAAGTAGACTACCGCTAACGCTACGAAGCCGATGGCCAGCAGCATCAGGATGTGCAATTCACCCTGACGCGCCTGCTCGAAAGCCTGACCGATGGCACTGGGGAGACCAGCGACGATACCGGCAAAGATCAGCATCGAAATGCCGTTACCAACACCGCGCTCGGTGATCTGCTCACCCAGCCACATCATGAACACTGCACCGGTTACCAGTGACACAACAGCCACAAAGTAAAAACCGAATGCGGGCTCTGCGGAATAAGCGAGGTTTTGTCCGGCGAGACCAAAGGTCATACCGATACCCTGGATCAGAGCCAGAAACACCGTCAGATAACGGGTGTACTGGTTGATTTTACGACGGCCTGCATCACCTTCCTTCTTTAACGCCTCCAAGGAGGGCGTTACTGCGGTCATCAACTGCATGATGATGGACGCAGAGATGTAAGGCATGATGCCGAGCGCAAGAATACTCATCCGCTCCAGTGCACCACCGGAAAACATGTTAAACAGACCCAGGATCGTTCCCTGATTCTGATTGAACAGATTCGCCAGTTTCTCCGGATCAATACCGGGCACCGGAATGTGGGTCCCTATGCGATAAACAAGAATCGCGAGAAACAGAAAACGAAGGCGAGCCCAAAGCTCGCCTAATCCCTTGCCGTTGCCCAGGGAGTTAACACCAGTTCCTGGTCGTGCCATTGGGGCCTCGATTTAGTCTTCTACTTTTCCGCCAGCAGCTTCGATGGCTGCTTTAGCACCCTTGGTGACACCCAGACCTTTAACGGTAACCGCTTTGGTCAGTTCACCAGAAAGGAACACTTTGGCGCGCTTAATGTGGTTGCCGATAATATCGGCATTCTTCAGCGCTGCCAAATCAATAGTGTCGCCTTCTACCTTCGCCAGCTCCGCCAGACGCACTTCCGCTACAAAGCGGCCAACGCGAGAGGTGAAGCCGTACTTCGGCAGACGCTTCTGCAAAGGCATCTGACCGCCTTCGAAGCCCGGACGAACACTACCGCCGGAGCGGGATTTTTGACCTTTATGGCCGCGACCGCCGGTTTTACCCAGGCCGCTACCAATACCACGACCAACGCGCTTGGCGCTGCTCTTGTGACCCTCAGCGGGAGACAGTTCATTCAAACGCATGTTACGCCTCCTCCACTTTAATGAGGTAGTTCACTTTGTTGATCATGCCGCGCACAGAGGGAGTGTCTTCCACTTCCACAGTGTGACCAATGCGGCGCAGACCCAGACCAGCAACACACGCCTGATGATTCTTCAGACGACCGTTGATGCTTTTAACCTGGGTTACTTTGATGGTCTTCTTAGCCATGACTCATTCACTCAAAGCAAGTTCAGACCGGGCTACAGCGAATCACTACAGCCCGAGCCGAATCAGTTCAGGATTTCTTCCACAGACTTGCCGCGCTTGGCAGCAACGTCTTCTGGGCTACTCATTTTGCCCAGCGCACTGAAGGTGGCGCGTACGACGTTTACCGGGTTGGTAGAGCCGTAGCACTTGGCCAGTACGTTGTGGACACCAGCCATTTCCAGTACGGAGCGCATGGCACCGCCGGCGATTACGCCGGTACCCTGGGAAGCGGGCTGCATGTATACCTTGGAACCACCGTGGCGACCGTTGGTAGCGTACTGGATGGTGTCACCATTCAGATCTACCTGGATCATGTTGCGACGCGCAGCTTCCATAGCCTTCTGGATGGCTACTGGCACTTCGCGGGCTTTACCACGACCAAAGCCAACGCGGCCATTGCCATCGCCAACTACGGTCAGAGCGGTGAACGCGAAGATACGACCACCTTTAACGGTTTTGGCAACACGATTGACCTGAACCAGTTTCTCCTGGAGGCCTTCGTCGTTGCTCTTCTCGACTTTTTCTCTAGCCATAACTCAACCCTTAGAATTTCAGACCGGCTTCACGGGCAGCGTCAGCCAGGGCCTTAACACGGCCGTGGTATTTGAAACCGCTACGATCGAAGGCTACCGTTTCAACGCCAGCGGCTTTCGCACGCTCAGCGATCAGGGTGCCAACGGCTTTAGCAGCATCGACGTTACCAGTTTTGCTTTCACGCAGGTCCTTATCCAGAGTAGAGGCGGTGGCCAATACCTTGTCGCCATCGGCGGTCAGGATCTGTGCGTAAATGTGGCGAGGAGTGCGGTTCACTGTCAGGCGAACGGCGCCCAGCTCACGGAACTTGGCGCGGGCACGACGTGCACGACGCAAGCGAGTTTGCTTCTTAACGTTCATATCTATGCCTTACTTCTTCTTGGCCTCTTTGCGATACACGCGCTCATCGGCGTAGCGGACACCCTTACCTTTGTAGGGCTCCGGCGGACGGAATGCGCGGATCTCTGCGGCCACTTGACCTAACAGCTGCTTATCGCTGCTCTTCAGTACGATTTCAGTCTGGCTCGGGGTTTCTGCAGTAACACCTTCCGGCAGTGCGTAATCTACCGGGTGAGAGAAACCGAGAGTCAGATTAACGGTCTTACCAGATGCTTTCGCACGGTAACCTACACCGTTCAGCTGAAGTTTCTTTTCGAAACCCTGACTGACACCGACCACCATGTTGTTAACCAGCGCGCGGGTAGTGCCGGCGAGGGCACGGGCCTGCTTGGAACCGTTGCGTGCAGCAAAGGTCAGCTGATTCTCTTCCTGTTTAACTTCAACGTCGCTGTGCGCGGAGAAGTTCAGGTTGCCATTACCACCTTTCACAGCGATTTCCTGACCTTTCAGGTCAACGGAAACGCCAGCGGGGATACTTACGGGACTATTAGCTACTCGAGACATATTAACCCCCGCTTAGAATACGGTGCAGAGCACTTCGCCGCCGACGCCAGCCTGACGGGCAGCGCGATCAGTCATCACACCCTGAGAGGTGGAGACGATAGCGATACCCAGGCCACCGCGAACGGACGGCAACGCTTTCTTACCTGCGTAGTTACGCAGGCCTGGACGGGAAACCCGGTCCAGCTCAGCAATTACCGGCTTGCCCTGGAAGTATTTCAGTTCAATGGTCAGCTCAGGCTTGGCACCTTCGCTAACAGCGACATCAGTAACGTAACCTTCGCTCTTCAGAACGTTTGCTACGGCTACTTTCAGTTTGGAAGAAGGCATAGAAACACTGCCCTTGCCGCGCGCCAAGGCGTTGCGGACGCGGGTCAGCATATCTGCCAACGGATCTTGCATACTCATTACTTAAGACTCCTCAAGTGTGCCGTATTACCAGCTGGACTTAACCAGACCGGGGACATCACCACGCATAGCGGCTTCACGCAGTTTGTTACGGCACAGGCCGAACTTGCGGTAGACAGCGTGGGGGCGACCAGTGATACGACAGCGACGTTGCTGACGTACCGGGCTTGCATCGCGCGGCATTTGTTGCAGCTTGAGTTGAGCCTCCCAGCGCTCCTCATCGGAAGCGCTGGCACTGGCGATGATCGCCTTCAGCTCTTGACGCTTTTCAGCGTACTTAGCTGCGGTTCGAGCGCGCTTGTTCTCACGCGCAATCATGGATTTCTTCGCCATGGAATCCTCTTAACCCTTGAAAGGGAAGTTGAATGCTTTCAGCAGTGCACGACCTTGTTCGTCGGTAGCTGCTGTAGTAGTGACACAAATATCCAGACCACGAATTTTGTCTACTTTGTCGTAGTCAATTTCCGGGAAGATAATTTGTTCTGTTACACCCATTGAGAAGTTACCACGACCGTCGAACTGCTTCGGGCTAATGCCACGGAAGTCGCGGATACGTGGGATAGCGATACCAATCAGTCGCTCCAGGAACTCATACATGCGCTCACCGCGCAGAGTTACCTTACAACCGATCGGCCATTCTTCACGGATTTTAAAACCCGCGATAGACTTGCGCGCTTTGGTCACAATAGGTTTTTGACCAGTGATTGCAGTCATGTCATTGACTGCATGTTCCAGTACCTTCTTATCACCAATGGCTTCACCGACACCCATGTTGACGGTGATTTTGGTGATGCGCGGCACGGACATTACGTTCTCAAGTCCCAGCTCTTCTTTAAGCTTGGACGCGAGTTCTTTGGTGTAGAGCTCTTTAAGCCTTGCCATGTTTTCCACCTGACTTATGCGTCAACGGCTTCGCCGCTGGATTTGAAGACGCGGATCTTAGTGCCATCTTCCAGTACTTTGAAGCCTACCCGGTCAGCTTTTTGCGTATTCGGGTTGAAGATGGCTACGTTGGAAGCCTGAATAGCGGCCTCTTTCTCAACGATCCCACCGGCAACACCCAACTGTGGGTTCGGCTTCTGGTGTTTTTTGATCATCTGAACACCGGATACGATCAAACGGCCATCGTTCAGCACCTTGGTTACGGTGCCACGCTTGCCCTTGTCGCGACCGGCGATAACGATCACTTCATCGTCACGCTTGATCTTGCGCATTACTCTTCTCCGCTCGTGGCTTAGATAACTTCGGGAGCCAGTGAGATGATCTTCATGAACTTCTCACCACGCAACTCACGAGTTACCGGGCCAAAAATACGGGTGCCGACCGGAGCTTGGTTCTGGTTCAGCAGCACCGCTGCGTTATCGTCAAATTTGATCAGGGAGCCGTCTGGGCGACGCACACCTTTTTTGGTGCGAACCACAACAGCGGTCATTACCTGACCCTTTTTCACTTTACCGCGAGGAATCGCTTCCTTAACGGTTACTTTGATAATGTCGCCAACACCAGCGTAGCGACGGTGGGAGCCGCCCAGCACCTTGATGCACATGACACGGCGAGCCCCACTGTTATCGGCTACTTCTAAGTAGGATTCTGTTTGAATCATTGTTCCTCTCCGAAAACCGGTTTAGGTTTTCACAGTCAATGGGCCCAGGTTTAAACCTTCGCCGCACGCTCTACAATAGTTTGCAAGGACCAGGACTTACTCTTGGACAGCGGACGAGACTCTTCAATGGTCACAACATCACCGATGTTGCAGTCATTGTTCTCATCGTGAGCCTTGAGCTTGGTGGACTTGCTCAAAATTTTGCCGTAGATCGGGTGCTTAACACGGCGCTCGATCAAAACGGTGATGGTTTTATCCATCTTGTCACTCACAACCTTGCCGGTCAGAGTACGCTTCAGTTTTGCTTCAGCCATGATTAATTACCTGCCTTCTCGGTCAACACAGTCTTAATGCGAGCAATGTCGCGACGAGTCTGCTTCAGCAGATGGGTCTGAGTCAGCTGACCGGTGGACTTCTGCATACGCAGCTTGAACTGTGCTTCAAGCTGGGTAATCAGTTCCTGGTTCAGTTCTTCAACTGACTTTGAGCGTAGATCTGCAGTCTTCATTACATCACCGAACGCTTAACGAAAGTTGTCTTTACAGGCAGCTTGGCTGCGGCGAGCTCAAATGCTTCGCGAGCCAATTCTTCGGAAACACCCTCCATCTCGTAGAGGACCTTACCTGGCTGAATCTGGGCAACCCAGTATTCAACGCTACCCTTACCTTTACCCATCCGAACCTCGAGAGGTTTGTTGGTGATGGGCTTGTCTGGAAACACACGAATCCAGATTTTACCGCCACGTTTAACGTGACGAGTCATTGCGCGACGAGCCGCTTCGATCTGACGCGCAGTAATGCGTCCACGACCGATGGCCTTGAGGCCGAACTCGCCAAAGCTCACTTTAGAGCCGCGCTGGGAAAGACCGCGGTTGCGACCCTTCTGTACCTTGCGGAATTTTGTACGCTTTGGTTGTAGCATCTGCGCACCCCTTACTTAGAAGCTTTCTTGCGAGGCTTCGCTGGTTTCTCTTCGGCAACCTCGTCACCGATGACTTCACCTTTGAAGATCCAAACTTTCACACCAATGATGCCGTAAGTCGTGCTGGCTTCAGCGGTGCCGTAGTCGATGTTGGCACGCAGGGTGTGCAGAGGTACACGACCTTCGCGGTACCATTCGGTACGTGCGATCTCGGCGCCGCCCAGACGGCCGCTAACCTGGATCTTGATACCTTGTGCGCCCTGGCGCATTGCGTTTTGCACGGCACGCTTCATAGCGCGACGGAACATAACGCGACGCTCCAGCTGCTGAGCAACGTTCTGGCCAACCAGAGTGGCGTCCAGATCAGGCTTGCGCACTTCTTCGATGTCGATGTGCACGGGCACACCCATCTGAGCGCTAACTTCGTTGCGCAGACGCTCTACGTCTTCACCTTTCTTACCGATTACGATGCCCGGGCGCGCAGTGTGAATGGTCACACGAGCGGTGTTGGCCGGACGTTCGATCTCGATGCGGCTCACAGAAGCGTGGGCCAGTTTTTTGCGAATGAATTCGCGAACTTTCAGATCCGTGTACAGCTTGTCTGCGTACTCGTCGCTGCCGGCATACCAAACAGAAGTATGCTTTTTAACGATACCCAGACGAATGCCGGTAGGATGTACTTTTTGTCCCATGGTTTTCTCGCCTGCTCTCTTATTTCTCGGCTACTTTCACAGTGATGTGACAAGTACGCTTCAGAATACGATCGGCACGACCTTTTGCACGCGGCTTAATGCGCTTCATGGTCATACCCTCATCCACGAAGATGGTGGAAACCTTCAGTTCGTCGACGTCGGCACCTTCGTTGTGCTCGGCGTTGGCGATGGCAGATTCCAGAATCTTCTTGACGATCGCAGCACCCTTCTTGTGGCTGAAAGCCAGGATATCCAGGGCTTCCTCGACACCTTTGCCGCGAATCTGATCAGCTACCAGACGCGCTTTCTGTGCCGAAAGACGAGCACCGCGTAGTTTTGCTTGCACTTCCATCTCTATAACCTCGGCTTAGCGCTTCTTCGCTTTCTTATCCGCGGCATGGCCACGGTAAGTGCGGGTAGCGGCGAATTCGCCCAGCTTGTGGCCAACCATTTCTTCGTTGACCAGAACGGGCACGTGTTGACGACCGTTGTGTACAGCAATCGTCAGGCCCACCATTTCCGGCATAACCATGGAACGGCGGGACCAGGTTTTAATCGGCCGGCGATCATTTTTCTCGATCGCTGCCTCCACCTTTTTGATCAAATGCAGATCAATAAAGGGACCTTTCTTTAATGAGCGTGGCACTGTCGATTCCTCTCTAGCAGCTCAGACATCGCGCGGCTTATTTGCCGCGACGACGTACAATCATGTTGTCGGTGCGCTTGTTCTTACGCGTTTTCTTACCCTTGGTCGGAACGCCCCAAGGTGTCACAGGGTGACGACCACCGGAGGTACGACCTTCACCACCACCATGTGGGTGGTCTACCGGGTTCATCGCCACACCGCGAACGGTAGGACGAACACCGCGCCAGCGTTTGGCACCAGCTTTACCCAGCTTGCGCAGGCTGTGTTCAGAGTTGCTCACTTCACCCAGGGTGGCGCGGCACTCAGACAGAACTTTACGCATTTCGCCAGAACGCAGACGGATAGTCGCGTACTGACCTTCACGGGCAACCAGCTGTACAGAGGCACCGGCAGAGCGGGCCAGCTGAGCACCTTTACCAGGCTTCAGCTCGATGGCGTGAATTACAGAACCAACAGGGATGTTGCGCAGCGGCAGGGTGTTACCTACAGCGATAGGCGCAGCGTCGCCAGATTGGATCTTGGCACCGGCCTTGAGGCCTTTAGGCGCAATGATGTAACGACGCTCACCGTCGGCATAGCACACCAGGGCGATGTGCGCGCTGCGGTTCGGATCGTATTCCAGGCGCTCAACGGTGGCTGGAATGCCATCTTTGTTGCGCTTGAAATCCACTACGCGATAGTGATGCTTGTGACCACCACCGATATGACGGGTGGTAATGCGACCGTTGTTGTTACGGCCACCGGTCTTGGACTTCTTCTCAACCAGCGGAGCGTAAGGCGCACCTTTGTGCAGGTCGGTATTAACAACCTTTACCAGGTGACGACGGCCAGCAGAGGTCGGTTTTGCTTTTACAATAGCCATTGCAACTTTCCCCTTTACTCAGCGGCTTCGAAGTTGATGTCGCTGCCTTCGGCCAGACGAACGTAGGCTTTTTTCCAGTCGTTGCGCTGACCCATGCCAGTGCGAGTACGCTTGGTTTTGCCCTTAACGTTCACGGTGCGAACCTGCTCAACAGAAACGTTGAACAACTTCTCTACCGCGGCCTTGATTTCGGCTTTGGACGCGTCGGTGGTTACCTTGAAAACTACCTGGTTGGCGGCGTCCGCCAGTACAGCAGCTTTCTCGGAAATTACCGGGCCCAGCAGTACTTTGTAGATTCGCTCTTGGTTCATCCCAGCACCTCATCAATTTTCTTCAGTGCAGAAACGGTAACCACGACCTTGTCAAAGCGAATCAGGCTTACCGGATCGATACCCTGTACATCGCGAACATCGATCTTGTGCAGGTTGCGCGCGGCCAGGTAGAGGTTTTCGTTAACCTCTTCGGTCACGATCAACGCGTCGGACAGATCGTACTGTGCCAGCTTGGTTACCAGCTGCTTGGTCTTCGGCGCCTCAACGTCGAAAGACTCAACTACAACCAGACGCTCCTGACGAGCCAGCTCAGAGAGAATGCAGCGCAGTGCAGCACGGTACATTTTCTTGTTCAGCTTTACACTGTGATCACGCGGTTCAGCAGCGAAGGTTACGCCACCAGAACGCCACAGCGGGCTACGGATAGTACCGGCACGAGCACGGCCAGTACCTTTTTGGCGCCACGGCTTCTTGCCGCCGCCGGAAACCGCAGAGCGGTTTTTCTGAGCCTTGGTACCCTGACGAGCGCCAGCCATATAGGCGACAACTGCCTGGTGCACCAGGTCCTGATTGAATTCACGACCGAAAGCCACTTCAGAGACTGCAACAGTGCCTTTAGCGCCTTCGGGAGTAGCGATATTCAGTTCCATATCTATTTCCCCTCAGACTTAGGCTTTAACTGCCGGACGAACGATCACGTCACCACCGGGAGCGCCAGGTACGGCACCTTTAACCAGCAGCAAGTTACGTTCGGCATCAACACGAACCACTTCCAGGTTTTGCGTGGTTACACGCTCAGCACCCATGTGACCGGCCATTTTCTTGCCTTTCCACACACGACCAGGAGTCTGGCACTGACCGATAGAACCGGGAGCGCGGTGAGACAGGGAGTTACCGTGAGTAGCGTCCTGGGTACGGAAATTCCAGCGCTTAACGCCACCCTGGAAACCTTTACCTTTGGAAGTGCCGGTTACGTCGATCTTCTGACCAGCTTCAAAGCCAGATACAGTGATTTCAGAACCGATTTCGAAGGACTCTTCAGAACCGTCAGTACGCAGTTCGAAAAGTGCAGAGCCAGCCTCAGTGTTGGCTTTGGCGAAGTGGCCCGCTTGGGGCTTGGAGACACGGGAAGCCTTACGGGAACCCACAGTTACCTGAACCGCGGAGTAGCCGTCAGTTTCCACAGTTTTCACCTGAGTGACGCGGTTCGGAGCTACCTCGATAACAGTTACCGGGATAGAAGCGCCATCTTCGGTGAAGATGCGAGTCATGCCGCTCTTGCGGCCGACAATACCTATAGTCATCTTTTCAACCTCTCAGTGCACGGGGCTTTAACCCACTGCGGCCGCCCAATTTCAGAGCGTTACACTACCCAGACCGTTTTCGCCTGGGATTCGGTAGTTAATTTAACGTGTTAGCCGAGACTAATCTGAACCTCAACACCGGCCGCCAGATCGAGCTTCATCAGCGCGTCAACGGTCTTCTCGGTAGGCTCTACAATGTCCAGCAAACGCTTGTGAGTACGGATTTCGTACTGGTCGCGCGCGTCTTTGTTGACGTGCGGAGAAATCAGTACGGTGTACTTCTCTTTACGAGTCGGCAGCGGGATAGGACCGCGTACTTGTGCGCCAGTGCGCTTGGCCGTCTCAACAATCTCCTGGGTAGACGCGTCGATCAGCTTGTGATCGAACGCCTTCAGGCGAATTCGGATGCGTTGACCCTGCATGGAATCAAACTCCAATAATAAAAGCTAAAGAACGTCCTTTTACGCAGCCCCGAGGGCGGGCGAAAAGGAGCGCGAATTCTACGGGCGAAGTTTTGAGCTGTCAACCGCTAATAGCGAACGCTCATGCGGGCATAGAACACGGCTGAATCCTGCTCGGGAGTCGCTTCCTTAGTGGGCTCTGCGAAGTTCATCGATAGTGACCAGAAGGTGCCCGAAAGTGCCAATCCAACGCCCCCCGCACCAAGCGCGGTCTCGACGTTAATTTTTTCCGTTCCGTCCGCACCACGATCCAGAGATTTGGCTTCGCCGTAATCGAAGAAAAGGTATGGCTCCACAGTCACACCCCACGGCTGCCAAGCATCGTAATGCAGCTCAGCCTGCCCATACCATCCCCGGTCACCGCTGACAGCGCTGGGCAAATAGCCCCGGATACTAGTTGGACCGCCGAGCGAGAAAGACAGCGAACCCGGCAGTTGCGCATCGTTACTGTGCTGCCAGGAGGAGAGCAGAATACCGTAGAAGCCTGTAGTGCCCGCGCGCACGTACCCGGTCAGCGCTCCATTATACAGGGTCTCCTGAGTAGCCTGACGTGCTGAGCCCACGTCGGACTTGTCGTCAAAATCAGTGTAGGCCAGCATTTGGCGGCCGGTCACCTGCCAGTTACGCCCTACCCAGTTGACGCTGGCGCCAACCTGACCCTGCAGGATAGCGTCGTCACTAAACACAACCCCAGCGATTTCGGTGGTAGATCGGGTGTAGCCGGCGGCGCCAAGCACATTTAGCCAGCCGCGTTCGCCGGACCATGCCAGCCAGGAGGACTCGAGCCCGAGACGGTGCGAATCACCCTGCACATCGGAAGTGGCAAAATCCCCCTCGGTCAGGTCTGTACGGGTCAGAGACGCACTGCCACCGAAACGCCAAAGGGTACCGGGGAGAGGCCGGTTATAGCTCAGACTGAGGGACTGTGCACCCTCACTACCCGACAGGTAGGCAATGGCACGATCGCCACCAGAAAGCAGGTGCTGGCGGCGGTACATAAAGCCAAGTGACTCGCGCCCGGAACTCTCGTAGCCGTAGTTGTCGGCGAAGGTCTGGAAAAAGCCGCGCTCAGGCTCCTGTACGGTGACCACAATGTCGGTCAGGCCAAAGGATTCACCGCGGCGCAGTTCCGCGCGAATGCGCTCGTCATGCAATCGGTTGAACTCGAGGATATCCGCCTGCAGCAGCGGCATATCCACAGTTTCCTGCCCCTGATGCTTGACCATCCACTCAGAGAAGAAGGCGTCCGCAGTGTATTCGTTGCCCTCAAAGCGAATCTCGCCCAGCTTGCCCTCGATCAGGCGAATTGATACCACGCCCTCTTTTACTTCCTGCTGCGGCAATACCGCTACGGCGGTATAAACGCCAGATTCGCGGTAGGTGCGGTTAATCGACTCTACGATCTCCATCAGCTGGCTGTGGGCGACCTGCTGCCCCAGATAGGGCAGGACGATGTCCCGCAGCTGCTGCTCGGTAAGCAGCTCCGATGGACTGAAGCGCACGCTGCGCAGCTCGAATACCGGCCCCTCCAGCTCACGGGGATCACCGGTCACTTCAACCTCATCTATCCCTCGTAACGCGGGCGCCCCAGGGCGATCCATCAGCAACTGCTCGCGACGGCGAATCTCCGCCGCCTGCTCCCCCGCATCCGCGCCGGGAATATGCTCGGGCAGGTCGACTCCCGTCTGCGCCCAAGCACAGGGTACCGCCACTGCGAGCGCCACTACCTGCGCAAGCTTTCCAAATTCCAACCTTGCCACTTTCACCACCATTCAGGTTTATCGCCAATTCCCGGCGGCTCGCGCCGGGACGGCCGTGTTACATCTTTATATAAACATCGCTCCCTCTCACCCCCTCAGAGAAGGGGGGAGAGGATTAGCGCATGGCCAACGTGTCGTCCGCAGAGATTTCCGCGTAACCGGGTTCGTCACTTTCCGGATCCATCTCGCTGTACTCATCCGGGTCCAGCCAATCGACCGGGTTCCAGAAGTACTCTTCCGCATTCAGGTAATCCAGCGGGCGACTGAACCACAAGCGCCACAAGTCACGGCCTTCGGCACGTTCACCATCGATCGAAATTTCCAGCTGGTGCTCGATGGAAAGACGGCTGAAGCCGGGGTCGCCGATCACGTACTCACCGTCTTTACCCTGGTAAGTCAGAACCAGAGGGTCGCGATAGCGAGTCACCTGCGCGTTGGTAAGTAGCAAGTTGCCCTGCACATCCAACCAGAACTCCCCATAAGGCGTGACCAGCTGACCGTTCAGGTCCTGTGGCGACAGGTCGACGTTATCCAGAGTCAAACTCAACACGCCACTCTGCATATCCAGTTCAGAGATCACTTCCGCACTTTCGATACGCAGGTCGCCACTGGTTGTGATTGCGCCGTAGTCGGTCATCAGGCGATCGATGGTCAAGCGCTCATTGTTATCCACATTGACGCCTACCCACTGTGCGGCTGCGCCGTCGATATTGGTCAACGTCAGGAACAGCTCGGGGTTCCCCTGACTATCAACATTCAAGTCGATAGTTGGTGCACGCAACTCCAACTCACCAGAAGCGGTCATCAGCAACTGATCGATCTGGATCCCTTCTTCGGCAATAAAGCTGCCCTCTGGAATCGTCATCTGGTTCGCGAGCAGGAAGCCATCGATCCACAGGTGTGGGGTACCAATCAGTTCGGCAATTTCCACATCGCCGAAGGCGCGCATATGAATGTCGCCATTCTGCGCGGAAAGCAGTTCTGCATGGGCGTCGTTGAGCAGGATCAGGTTGATGTCGCCTTCATCGGTGACGGCAGAGAACCAGGGTACATCCATGATCAGAGGGTCGCCGATGCCCGTTGCCGCACTCAGGTAGCTGCGACCATCGGCCACGCCTTGCAGGTGCAGGTCGGCATCGCTGCGTCCATCAACACGGCCGTTGCTGCTTAGCAGGTCAAATGCGTAATCGCCACTCCAGCTACTGCTCAGTTCCGACAGCAACATGCTTTCGGAGCTGTGCACGCGGATACCACCTAGCGACTCCAGGCGGCTACCACTACCCATGGTCCAACGGTTGGTATCGATCGCCACAGCGCCACCCGCTCTCACCAGGGTGTCCGCAGACTGGGCAATGTCGCCAGTGGCCTGCAAGGTGAGTGCGCCACCGGTATGCACGTCGCGGCGCAGCGCTACGTCACCGCCGTTGGTGAGCGCGAAATCGCCACCAACATTCAGCAACTGCAGATCCGCATCGCCAGTGAGTGTGACATCGCCGTCGCCTACTACCTGCAGGCGCGCATCGCTATCCATTTGCCAGCTCGCTGCCGATGCGGACAAGTCACCATGCACAACCAGGTGCTGCCCTTCGGCCTGCGCCATTTCAGCGGCGATATCCAACTTCAGACTACCGAAGGTTTCGGCACGCTCATTAAGCTGAAGCGCTCCACCCGCGGTAATTTCGGTATTGCCTTGGCCAATAATTTCGGCCAATACGACATCGCCTGCGCTATCGAGCTGAGTATCCCCAGCTACTTGCAACAGACTGCCCTGCCCCATGACAAAGCTGTTTGCACGCAGGGTAAATGCATCGCCACTCACCACATCCAGAGTTGGATCCACGCTGACAGTACCCGCTGCAGACAAGAGCACCGGGCCTCCGGAAGTCAGGTGATCACGCAGCTGGATATCGGACATCGAGCTGCTCAGGGACAGCGTACTGCCACTATCCACTCTCGCCAGGCTCATGCCTGCTGCAGTGGCAATATCGATTGCACCACCGACCTGCAGCAGGGCGTTGTCGCCCATGCTCCAGCTGTTGGCGGAAGCGGTGAGATCGTTGCCGATGGTGAACTGCTGGCCGGCGGACTGGGTAACGTCACCGCGCAAAGTGAGGTCCGCATTTGCGGTACCCGCAGAGCCAACAGTGACATCACCGACAAGATTCAAGTGATTTCCGTCGGCAATGGTCAGGAAGCTACCGAAATCGGCCGTTTCACTAAACTGGATATCGCCGCCTGCACTCAACAGCGCGCTATTGGTTACATTCAACTGGGCGAAATCAATGCCCTGCTGAGCAACCACATTCATCGCATCACGGGTATCGACCAGGCTGCCGCTGCCAGCAGTCAAGCTACCAACACGTGCGGAGACTTCGGCAATACCTTGCCAATTGCCATAAGTCAGCAATGTTGCCGCGTCGGCGAGAGACACATCGCCATCGACATTCAACAGCAGGTTTGCACCGGAAACATTCGAACCGACGGTAACATCGTTCAGGAAGTCGATATCACCAGCGCTATCGATAGAAAGGTCACCCCCACTGGTAAGCAACCCGAAGCTGCTTGCAGAGCTTGATGAGGTAAATTCAAACGAAGCGCCAGCGCCAATTTGCAGCGCACTGTTTGCGGCCGCGGCCCAGGCAAGCGCTTCAGCACTGATCGCACCGCTGGCACTGCTGGTTTGACCGGCGGACTGTACAACCGAGCCATCCAGCAGCAATGTCATGTCAGAAGTCGATGCGGTGCCAACGTTCAAGTCACCGACGAGGAACAGGCCCGCACCACCGGTCAGGTGCAAGCGACCGCCAATATTGGTATTCGCATCGAAAGTAACGTCATCACCGGCGCGCTGCGTCAGGTTACCCGTCACGAACAGGGTTTCGAAACTTTGTACACCGTCGGTATCAATTTCTGCATTGTTCGCGACGAGCAACTGACTGGAACCCGCCATCTGCCAGCTCTGCGCCAGTAACGCGGTGGTCGCAATACCACGCAGGTTACGACCAATATCCAGCGTTACGCCATCACTAACAAACACATCACCCAGGGTTTCCAAGCGCAGGTTATTGCCAGTAGTCACATCACTGGCAAAAGTAATATTGGTGTCGCTATCCAGTGTCAGGTTGGTGCTGGTAGTTACTTCACCAAAAGTGCTGTCGCCACCGCGCAGGGTAAACAGCGCAGAGCCGCCTGAGGTCATCTGGCTTGCCGCATTTGCAGCAACCGCACGCGCAGTTACATCAATTGAAGCGGCATCAATCAGGCTAATCGCAGCAAGGGAGAGGTCGTTGCCTGCATTCGCGAGGAACTGGCCGCTGGTGAAGGCACTACCACCGAGAGTTACGCCACCAATACCCGACCGCAAGTTAATCGATGCAACTTTGCTGCCCGTGCTGCCAATATCGCCCTGAACTTCCAGGCCGTTGCCGGCGGTAACCACTACATCACCGCCGGTAAGCAGGTCGCCGGTAACCAGCAGGGTTTCACCCTCAAGATTGATAATGCCGGAGGCAGCAACGTCAGCCAGAGTCAGTGCATCGCGCGCATCGACGTAGACGTTGTCGGCCTGCAGATACACCGCATCGATATCACCCAGCGTTGTATCCAGCAGGTTCAATGCGGTGAGATTGATATCGCGACCCGCAATCAAGGATTGCAGATCGAGGCTGTCAACGGCAGTGAGCTGGATATCGTCTTCGCTGCGAATGAATTTGCCCGCAGCCATGGTAATGCTCTGGGCATCCGCCAGCATTCGCGCATCACCACCGGAGGAGGCATTGGTATAAGCAATATCGAGATCGCCATTTAACTGCATTGCGCCGGTTGCCAGTAGGTCAAGATTACCCTCGGTAGTGATATCGCCCAGGGTCATGGCGCCTGCAGTCGCATCAAAGTCGCCGCTGCCAATGTCAAAGGTCACTGCATCGACATCGATATTGTCTGCGGAAAGTTTTGCCAGACTGGTAACGGTTACGGTCTCCGCACCGCTGTCGAGGATGTCGCCGGCAGCGTATAGGTCGAGCTCCGCAGCACTGATACCACCGTCGATCACCAGATTACCGCTGGCATCGACACTCAGAACACCATTCAGACTTGCGCCCAGACGCGCTTCGGAAGTACCGGCGATATTCAGCCAGGCGTTGTCCGCAGTAATATCCAGATCGCCACCACCGGACATACGCAGGTTCAGGGCCTGAGTATTACTACCCAGATCATCTCCAGCCACCAGTTGAATCGCGCTACCGGAAACAACGCTTTCGCTATCCAGGCCCAGGATATCCGTATTACTGGTCAGACTTGCAATGCCACCCGCGCTCACCGCGTCGACAATCAAATCGCCACCAACTTGGGTAAGGTACAAATTGTTGGCTGCGCCTGCCTGGCGCAGTACACCGTCCAGGTCTACCTGGACGCGGTTACTTACGCTACCGATATCGCCCTGGGTATTCGCCAGGTACAGATCGTTTGCGGAAATATTGGTACCGCTGATCGCGTCGATGGCGCCGTTCACCGCCAGGCGTACATTGCCGTCGGTAGAAACAATACTACCCAAGGTCAGGCCGCTGGCTGACTCCGCGTAAATCTCATCGGTAGCGGCAATATTCAGCACACCGGTGGTATCGATCTTGATCGGATCCACTTGCGACACATTGAAGGTAATCAGCGAACCGTTTTCACTGGTTTCGATATCGCCGGGGCCCGCTTCCAACAGCGCAATTTTTTGCGCGTCGGTAATGGTCGGGTTATCGCGATCGATAACGAATACCAGATCCGCGAGGTCTTCACCCACGCTGCCACCACTGACATTAATGTCGAGGTTCGGGGCAACGATGTTGGCTTCGCGATTGGTCAGCGTTGCCTGCGCATCCGCATTCAGAGCCGCCGCGTTAATACTGATATCCAGCTGGCTCTGACTCCACTGCGCGCCCTCAATCAGGTCTGCATACCAGGAGCTGGCCTCATCGATTACCAGCGCGTAGTCCGCGTCATAACTGCTGGTCAGCAGGTCGCCGTAGGCGTAACCCTGCAGGGTACCTTTCTGCTCTACGCCAATCGCATCTTCTTCATTCGCGTAAACGTCCGGTGCCGCGACCTGGTCTGCGAACCAGTCTTCCAGGGCGAAGTATTCATCTTTCGCCAGCTGCGCTGCCTCGGCAACTGTCGACACGCCGTAGCGGGACATAAAGGTGTCTTCGAAGGCGCCGTCAATGGTGAAACCCGCCTCAGAAGAATCGCTCAGACGCTGCTTGATCAGCCAGTAAGTGTGGTACTTGCTGGTAAACTGGTTTTCGTAGCCGGTAACCGCAATCTCACCGGCGTCAGCATCCTGCAGGCCGAGACGGTCCCAAACGGTCTGCAGGTAGGCCAACTCCTCATCGGTTTTTTCATTCTGGCCAATACCATTGACTAGGCTGCCATTACCGAGGGTGACCACCACATCTTCACTGGCGGTAATAGTATTCACCGCCAGATCCCCGGATGCTTGGTAGATGACGATATCGTCGGCAGCCTCCAGAGTGACTTCATTCACGTCTATATTGATGTAATCGTAGGTGGACGAGGTGCCGATGGTACCCGCCGATCCGATGCTACCGGAGTAACTCACCAGGTCGAGGGTATCACCCTGAATATGGGTACCGGTTCCGACACCTTCCAGGCCCTTATCCACAGTACCGGCGATATCGTACAGTGCACGGAATTTTTCCAACTGCACAGCGCCGGACTTGCCGGTGATATCGAAATACACAGAGCCGCTATTTGCATCGAGCGAGACGGTATTGGTGGCGATATTCAGCGGGTCGCTCAGGCTACCGAGATCCCCTTCTGCCGAGTATAGACGCAGGGTTTCCGCATCGAAAGCCGCGCCAGCACTGACATTCAGGGCACCACTGGTATTGATGTCGGTAGTGCCGAGCGGGTTATAGATATTGCCGTTGATACTGACATTTGCTGCCGAATCAATATCAATGCTGCCGGTACCCACACCGGTAAAGGAAATACCAATGCTGTGATCCGCTTTCACATAGGTGTGGGTTTCCATATTGAGGTAATACGGGATGTACACACTCGGATCGGTATTGGTCCAGTTAGAGCCGTAGTACGTGTCGTAGCTGTAGCCGATCCCCCACCAATAGCGATTGATACTATCCGCATCGTATTCCTGACGAATATAGTTGGTGGCCGTGCCGTTGGTACAGACATCCGGATTCGCCGCACAGGTGGTGTAACGGCTTTCTTCTACCGTCCACTCCAGGTCGCCGCCCGCACCAGTTCCCTGCCACTCACCCACAGTATTTGGGTACTTGGCCAAGTAGCCATCCGGGAAATCTGTATAAGAGCGACTGACCGAGGCATCTTCGCGGATGTAATACAACTGCCCTGCAAGCGGGTTGTAAGTGGTACTGGAAGTGGTGCCGGTGCCGCCGGAAGAGCGGATAAAGGCTCCGTCTTCATAACTTGTAGCGTATGAAGTGGTTTCGTATTCCTGAATCTGGCCGCCGGGACTATGCACATACCAGTGACTAAAGTAGTCGTTGCTACTGCCACCGTCGTTCATATTTTTGGTGAAGTTGTGATCGGTAATGCGCACGATACCCACAGCGTCATCGCCCGCATCCAGGCTATTGATCACCAGTTCGGTGTTTGAGTTATTGTCGATATCGATCTGACCAAGGCCATCGCGTACCAGAATCTTTCCATCCGCACCGGTGGAAGAAATTTTGGCATTGATCGACAGATAGCCACCACCGGAAACCGGTACGTCGTCCACCAGCAACTGACCGCTGGCCACATCGTAGGTCAACGTAATACTTTCGGCACCATTAACTTTGGAAATTTGAGGATCGATATAAATATAGCGATCTTCAAATGGCGTCATAAAGTCATTGATGTAATCCGGGTTATTCAGGCGCAGGGTTTGCCCAGGCTGCAGCTCGATCTGATCACCACTGGAAAGACCTGCAAGACTGATGTACTGGGCAATGGCTGAATCAAATCCGCTGCCCACACTCACCGACCAGTTGTTGTCGGTTCCCACCTCGATGGTGCCGTTGATATCCACCCGGCGCGCATTGATAACAACCTTTTCACCAACAATAGTGGCACCCGGTGAGCCAATATCACTCTTCACCGAGTTGTAGCTCGCGGTGCGGACCAGGTTGCTCTGTTTGTTTTCAACCGGCTGGAACTTCCAGTGTCGACCGCCGCGGCTATCACTGTCGGTCCTGAACTCAAGATCGACACGGTCACTATCTGTGTATTCCTGACTGTTACTGAAGCCCCAGTTAAAGAACACATGAATCTTGTCGTAGTCCGCATTATCGTCCGCGGAGTTATTGAAGTAACTGTGCTCATCGTTGTAGCTGGTGCCACCCACAGTACACCGGTGTGCAGTAGCACACGCATAGAACCAGTTGTTGAATTCGTCGATGCCCACCGCATCGATATCATCTTCATAGCGGTGGTTGATCCAGTACTGAACAAAATCGTCGGCGTCGTCGGGCTTCCACTTGTCGACAAAATTCACTAGTGATGAGGGCGCACGACCGTAGTAAACATCGCTATCCCCTGCGTCCACTACCAGGCTGCCATTTTCCACCGTAAGGTTGATGGTGTTGGCCTCGATGGTCGCCTGTTGCAGCAGGTCGCCTTCTTCCAGAGTGATATCAACCGTGGATAGCAGGTTGGAAATAGCACCGTCAATGATGACATCCGAGCTAAGGTAATTAGGACCGCCCGGGTTGTGGACAATATGAATACCGGAGCTGATACCCGTGGTACTGCTGTCTTCCTCGGTGATATAGGCTTCATCCAGTGACGCGCCCCCGGTAACGTACACATTACCGCCGGTCTGGTTGGCAATGTACAGGTTACCCACCAGCAGGTGCTGGTCATCGCGGTTGTTGATATCGATGTAGGCGTCACCACGGGCAATAAACTGGGGACGATTATTGTTCGCGCCCTGCAAATCTATCGTGTCGGCGAGCAGGCTGACGTTACCGGCAGACGCGCTGATGTCCGTGACCGCGATCACGTTATTTTCCTGCTCGGACAGCGTATCCAGAACCACGGAAAGCGCGGCAATTTCGGTCTTCAGCTCGACGATTTCGTCGGTATACGGGTTTTCACCGGAGCTACCAGTATCGACTTCGGTACTGGTGCCGCCACTGCCGGCATCACCGGTATCTTCGTTACCGTCGGTCTTACCGCCTTCGTTACTGGTGCCGGATTCGGTCCACGCCTCGTACTCGTCCACCAGCGCCTGCAGCTCATCGATGTAGGCCTGTAAGCTGGCACGGGAAGAATATTTATCGCTCAGTTGCCCTGCAGCGCCATAACCCGCGAGGTCAGAGGTGATATTTCCGGAATCGTCAACATCCACCCACTGGTAGGCATTCTGTCCCGCAACCACAGAGCCGGAACCTTCGAACACCAGCGAGTTATCGCTGCTGGTGTCGTTGGAACCGAAAGTGGTTTCCGTGGAGAAGAGTTCCAGATAGGGGTTGCGCTCTACACCATCTGCATTGGCATAGAGAGAGCCTTCATTGGCTTCCACGGTAACGTGGCTGTCGCTACCCAGATCAATGTCATCTCCGAAAACTACAGTGTTGGTGACATTAATATCGGCGTCGGCAGCATTGCCCGCCGGAATCGGGACCGCAGTCCAGTTGTATACATTGGTGCGCGCATCGGCCACCAGCTGGTTTTCGTACAGGTAGCTGGAACCACGGCCCGCATAGATACCAATATTGTCGAGGGCGTTGATAATCACGTCCTGACCGATATCCACGGTGTTGGTAACGGTGACGTTCACATCGGATACGCCACCGGCCACACCGGCAACGGCCCACACGCTGGTTTCCGCCTGTGCGGTGGCAGAACCAATGGTGTAGGTACCGATACCGATTTCACCAATCGGGTTGTACAGCACCACATCATCACCAATAGAGACGGTGTTTTTGGTGGTGGCGTCCACGTCGGACTCCGAACCGGCGCCCTGCAGGGCACCACCCACCTTCAGTACCGCCGCATCGTATACATAGAAACGCGTGTGCGCGTCGATTGCGATACCGTGGTCATAAGTACTGTCGAGCCAGGCCAGATCGCTGATCGCCAGCACGGCATTGTTACCAATGGTCACCGCCGCTTCGACGCCGGTAAGATCCTGGTACGACAGACCTGCGGAACCGTTGGCTGCACCACCGGCGCCAGCATTAATACTGGTTGAGAAGCCGGACTCCGCGGGGTCCTGAATTTGCAATGCACTGTTGTCGGCTTCGATTTCGATTTGCAGCGCTTCGAAGCTGACGTTGTTGCCCAGAGTCACTTCAACATCGTTGTCGATATCGGAGCTGGCTTCCGCACCGGAGCCACCCACCACCGAAACTGTAGTCGAGTCAACACCGGAGAAGAACTGGCTTTCATGCGCAGCAGACAGACGCACCTCGCCGCCCATTACCGGCACCGCGGTGTAACCGGAAGCCCAGTCTGCGATCTCAACACTCGCGGACTTGTTAGCGTTCGAATTGTTATAGCTGTTCGCGTTGGAAACCGCCGCGGAGGCCGCGTAGTAACCACCACCACCGGCGGTCGTGAAGCTCTGGTTTTCGTCGTAGTTGTAGGCGTCAAGAATAAAGTCGCCAGTGCGCAGCACCGCGTTGGAGATCGGGTTGCTGCCATACTCTACGCGTGCGGAAGTACTAGACTCAGCGGTAGACCAGTTAAAGCCACCGGCAAACAGGCCAACGAAGTAACCATCCGCATCGGCATATTGCACCGCGGTGTTGCGTGCATAAACGCCGAAGTCGTTGTCTGGGATACGTACGCCGTCGCCGACTTTGGCTACAGCTTGCGAGCTATTTTCTGCGAGCGCTTCGGAACCGGCCACGCCGGCCAGCAAACCACCGGATGCGGCAAATGCATTGGCATCGGCGCTGACGTAATCGTCATTGGAACCATCACCGGTTTCGGCGCGAACATTTACATCCGCATTCCCGGTAAAGTAGGTACCATCGCCAACTTCAGCCACCGCCTTGGTGTCCGCGATGGCATAGGAGAAGGAGCCACCCATGGCACCGCCGGCAGCAACGGTAACACCGTAGGCACGGGAGAAGACTTCCGGGGTCGCCTGGGCGTCGATATTCACCGCGGAATCGGCATCAATGGTGCCGTGTACGGTGGCATTAACATTGGATTCGTCCCGGGCATCGGTCACTACGCCCTGAACACCAGCGAGCAAACCGCCGGCCAGGGCAAAGGCACTGGTTTTCACCAGGCCTGCAGAATAGGCATCGAGCTCGACCGTGTTGTAACCGCTGATGGCTTTGCCGGCCTCACCCAGCCAGGCATCCACATCACTGTTCTTTTCTGCAAAGCCAATGGACACGCCAATCGCGCCGGCGCCAATGGTGACACTCAGGGAACCTTCGGTTGGATCGGACGGTTTGCCGGCATCCAGGTCGCCCACGCGTAGCTCGGTGGTATCGCGTGCGGAAACGGAAATATCACCAGTGCTGTCACCGGTCGCAGACGACACCCCGGCAACGGTGCGCAGCTCACTGCGCACATCGTTATAGTTCACGGTAATACCGGTACCGCCGCCGCTGATCACCCAGGATTTCATTTCGCCCGCGGCGTCATCATCGGATACATCCATCACCTGCGCATCAACGGTTACGTCGTTGGCGGTGAGATCGGTGTCCACGGTGGCAATGGTCATGTCGTACAGACGGGTAACACCCACGGCACCGGAGATGGCACCGCTACCCAATGCAACTGCACCTAGCCCCTGATAGGTAAACAGCAAAGTCTGGGCGTCGACATCCAGAGTATCCACATCGATGTCACCGCCGGAAATACGCGCGGCCACCACACTCTCGCCACCAATCTTCAGCGAATTACCGGATTCGGTCGTGGTACTGGTGCTCGGGGCAGTGGAGGCCTCGATGGTTGAGCCACTCTCTTCTTCGATCGCGGCAATATCATCGCTCGAGAGATGCGGGTTATAGCCAGCGGTGTCTTCCGCCAGCACATTGTTCGCGGTCTGGCGCGACGGATCGAATTCGTCTTCCGCGTTGGTGCCGTCTTCGGTAGTGGTATCCCCCTGACCGAACAGCGCAACACCAATGCTGACCGCGGCCCCCACATTAGTGGAGGCACCACCGGCCATGGAAATCATCCACGCCTCACGCTGCGCGGTAGCATCGATATCCAGCAGCGTGGCATCGACATCAGAACCGACGACCTCGGAATAAACCTGGCTGCGACCAAGCACCACGTTGGCCACGGCACCCACGCCGACACTGCTGCCGACGCCAATACCCAGAGTCTCCTGGTCAACATCGAGAATGTCCTGTGCATTGACAGTGACACTGGTGGCATCGGCGGTGCCGTCCTTGCCAACAATCTGGGTAGTGAAGTAATCATCGGCGGTATTCGCGCTGGTGCCATTGTCATGCAGCAGGCCGTGCACAGCTGCGCGGGTTTCGCCTTTGAATTCGGTGACGTTGATCATCGCCGCCACGCCATAGCCGGTGCTGAGGCCGGCACCCAGGGAGTAGCTGTTCACGCTTTCCAGCCGGTCGGCGTCGACGGTCACGTTATCCGCCTTGATCAGGGTGGTGTCGGCATCACCGGAGTCATCCAGATCGTTGCCGATCAGCGCAGTGCTGTCGCCGCCCACCAGATTGAGCGCAAGACCGAAGCCCACACCTACAGTGGTGCCGATACCGGCGGAACCGGCCGCGGAATTCACATCCTGACGACGCTCTGCATTGACCACCACATCAGAGGCGGTAATGGTGCTGTCGTGCAGCCATGCCTTGGTGCCACCCATCATTTTATTGATGGTCACCGAGGCCGCACCACCCAGACCACTCTCGGCGCCCACGCCCGCGGCAATACCGGCGGAAACCGCCTGCGCCAGCTGGGTGGAATTCGCCTCCAGCACCAACTCATCCGCATCGATCGTACTGTTATCAATCTCTGCGTTTGCTTCCTTACCCATATGGTTGGTAGAGAAGCCGCCGATGCCAGCGCCACCGCCAGAAATTGCGACACCGGCAGAAACGCCCAGCCCGTAGTCATGGCTGGAACCACGCACGACAACGTCTGCGGTATCCGTGCCGGACACACCACTATTGATTGTGGAATTCTTAATATAAGCGTCCGTGCTGGACTCGAATACATTGGTGGCGACGTTCGCGGTAATCGCTATATTCTTGCTGCCGGAACCGCCGACGGTGATCGCCTGCTGCTTAACAAAACTGGTGGCGTTAACCGCGACACCGGTAACCGCTTCATTGCCTTCGCTCAAATTCTGCGAGCCAAATGCGGTTGTAAGGTCATCCATGGACACATCGGAATTGCCGACCGCATTGGAGTTGCCATCAGAGTCTTCTTCGGTGGCAGAAAGATCGGGCAATGCCGTCATGCCGGTGAGTTCACCATCAAGGATATTGAAAGTGCCGCCCAGGCCCAGGGCCTTAACCGTTGCGTCTTCGATATAGGCCTGGGTCTTGCCGTATTCAGCCGCGGTAGAAATCGCGATTGCACCCGCGCCGCCATTCAGTCCAACACCAACCGCACCACTACCCACCAGGTTTTCGGTGTGCGCTTGCGCTTCAACCCCGACGTTGCCGTAGGCATCAATGTCGGCCTTATTGGCGATACGCGCCGTCACATTGCCGTCGACAACGCCGGTACCAATGGACGGGGCTACCGATATCTGATTCGATGCGGCAACACCGGCGTCGATGGTGAGCAACCAGTTATCGCGCAGGGCATCGACGTAAACATGTTTTGCTGCGAGTACCGTGCTGGTATCGCTGCTATCGTCACCAAGAATTTCTGCAGTTACATCGGAATCCACACGGTTTACCGCCAGCGCGATACCACCGGCAGAACCGCTGGAAGAACCTGCACCCATCCAGGCGGTAGATACACTGTCGGTGTAATCGGTGGACTGCACGCGAATGGTGCCACCGCTATTAGTCGCGGAGCCATCGGAGTTTTCCCCAACGTTTTTGATCCCCGCCTGTACCGTTTGGTCGACGTCGGTAACACCGATGGCACCAGCAAATGCGAGGCCAGAACCTCCGGTAGAGGCACCAATACCGATGGCGTTACCTACCAGCAGGTTTTCATCGCCGTCGGAACCACTGGACGCTTTCACGGTAATATCATCGGAAACTTCCAAATCAATATTACCGATGCGTGCACGGGTTTCGTGTCCGCTGTCACCCACCAGGTTCAGGGCCACCGCCAGGCCGCCAGCCGCACCACTGCCGGTGGAAACAGCCACCGCGCCCGCTACGTTAATTGCGTCCATATCGTTTTGCGCGGTAACGGCCACATCTTCAGCGTGAATAAGGCCTTCTTTACTGCCGTTCCAGTCACCGATTTCGGCTTTCACTGTGTTATTGAGGCTGTTCACCGCAACCGAACCAATCCCGGAGTACTTACCGGTGGCCACACCAACACCGATGGAAACGGTGTACAACAGGGCCTCATCACGGGCACTTACATCGACACTGCTCGCCGCAGTATCGGACTCATTGATATTGGCGTTGCGAATCTGTGCGGTTTTTTCCGTGCTGACATCCGCGTGGGCGTAAGAAATCCCGAGGTTACTTTTGCCAACCTGCACCACACCGGCAACCGCGATAATGCGCTCACCCTCGGTGCCATAGTTGTAAGCGGAGCCGGTGCCGTCATCACTGGTGTGCACTTCGGTGTTATCGAAAGCACTTGCACCGGAGAAGTCGTAATCGTCATTTACACTGCTGGAACCCAACCCATCCAGAATAGTGTCCAGGCTGCCGTTTTTGCTGCCGGCAACGTTAACGGAAATGGTATCCGCGCTGGTGATATCCACATTTTCCAGCAGTGCTTTACTATCGCTGCGGATAGAGCCAATGGCAAAGCTGCCCATAAAACCAAAAGCATTTTCGGCATTATCGTTGTAGCCAACACCCGCGGCGCCGATACCAATACGCTGCAAACCGCGTGCACTGATATCGATATTCTGAAAATCATTAATGTCGCTATTGGTACCGGAATAGTCGGTGACCACGGCTTCCACTGCTTTGCCGCTGTACACGTCTTCGTTGTATGCGCTGCTCCAGATATTGTTGCCATCCGGGTTGCTGTCACCAATCAGATCGGCCGGGTCATCAATATCCGCATAGGTAATCGCCAGGCCAAAACCTTGCTGACCACCGGCATACAGTGTACCGCCACCCACACCGATATCGGTGTTGTTATAGGCGGTCACCTCCAGATCTTCATCACCACCTTCACTGGAACTGATTGAGGACCCTTCGACGCGCGCGGAGGTACCATCGCGCACCATGGCGCCAGAAATGGAAAGCCCGGCAGAAGTGGACTTGCCACCCTGTGAGGGTTTGTCCACCGCGAGCGCCAGGCCAACGGAAGTCAGGTCACCGCCATGCAGTGCCTGCACGGCGACATCGCCGGCATCCACTACGGTGGAGTCCACCAGCCACGCCAGCGCATCATTGAAAGTAATCTGGTACGCAATAGCACCCGCCATTGCTTTACTATTCGGTGTAGACGGGGACTGGGACAGGTTAACCGCCGCCGAACCAGAGGCAGAGGCCGATACAATTTTCTGCAGCGCCTGGATATCGAGATTCACCTCGTCGCCAGCGCCGCTATGTGCGCGAATATTTGCCCCATCAACGATGGATTTGGCATCCAGGTTGGAAACGGAAACCGTTACGCTACCCGCACCGGCAAAGCTGGTCGCATCCGCGTCGACCTGGGCCACGCTATCGCTACTGTCGGAAGAACTGCCATTCGAAGCATCACTGGATGCCTGATTAACCGAACTTTTGCTGCTACTGCTACTACTGCTGGCATCACTGTGTTTGCCTGACAGTTTGCTGGAAATTTTGCTGGCCAGACCGCCGGTCTTGCCGTCCAACCAGCCTTTCAGCTTGGTGGACATGCCTGGTTCGTCGGTGTGCTCCTGCAGCAGTGCACCCGCCGCCGCGAGGCTGCCATTGGTACCGGAAGATTTACTGCGCACCTCAACATTGCGCGCAACAATGGCGCGTTCGGTGGGCGCCGGGGCTGACGGTGCGTCAGGTGCAGGCTGGGAATCGTTTTTGAACGAAACCTTTTCTTCTTCTTCCGAGTTATCGCCAATGAACGCCTTGGTGTCACCCTGGGTGATGTTGACCGCGATAGCCACACCCACGGCACTCTCACCGGTGGTCCAGTTAACCGCGCCGCCCGCGGCCCAGTTACCCATTTGATGGTCGGCAACAATAACCAAATCTTCGGCGGTAACGAACGCGCGATTACTCAGTGAGGCGTGGGTCAGCGCTTCGGAATTCAATACAGCAATAGCGCCGTTGAAACCGGTACCCGCACCCCAACCGGAAGACGGGGTAACCACAAAGTGCCGCTCGTCGGTTTCTGCGGTAATAGATATATCGCCGGCCGCAGTAATCGTGGATTCACCGATACCAGCGACCGCGTCCGCGTTTTGCTGAACGAAGACGATAGAACCACCAACGGATTTACCTTCCTCGTTGGTACCATTGGCGTTAGGCATCAGGCCGAGACTACCAATATTACCCGCCACGTTGGCGCTTTCGATTAGGTTGAATGCGCGTACCGAGACGGACTCATCAAAGTCAAAGGTATAGGTCACCGTCTGGAACGGTTCGAAATCATCGAGAATACCCGGCGTACCGCTATTGCTCTCTACCTTGCGTTCAGCACTCCAGCTACCGGTGTCGGTGGTAATAACAGTGGCGTTATCACCGATCCAGGCTTTGGTGTCGATATCGTTCCACACAACATTCACGGTACCGCCGTAGGCTTCCTTATCGGCACTCGCACCGGAGTTGGCGAAGGTGGTCAGAAGATTACTTTCCAGTCCCGCGGTACTGCTGAATTTGTTTTTGATGTCGGACATGGTGTCCCACCGATCGTAGGTCGAAACGATCGGCATTTTCTGCTCGGCCACCACGCCGAGGTTTTGCGCATTAATGCTAACGTAGTCGCCGACCTCGGCAACCGCCTCGCCCTCATTGATCGCAAAGTTAAAAGAGAGTGCCGCACTCTTTTCTGCATTGGCGACGACATTGCCACGCGTTTTTGGCGAGGAGATGCTGGTCTGCGCAGTGGTTCGATAACCGCCCTGGTCGCCACCGACCGCACCGCGGCCATCACCACCAATAATCGCATCATTGTCGGTACCAAGATCCGTTGCCGCGGCGACCAGCACATCGCCGCTTGCATCGATACTGGGCGCTTCATCTGCGCCCGACACGTTGTTACCGAGATAGGCGTAGGCTTCGTGATCAGACAGGTTGAGCGATAGCGCAAGTCCGCCCTTCCACTCAACCTCACCGGGTTTGCCGTTATCTTCCGGGGATTCGGTACTTTCTGGGAGGAAATTGGTAAGGAGGCTGGAGGCCCCACTCTGCACTTTACTCGCGCCCTTGATCAGCCGGGAACCAAACATCCGCAGGAGCTTGCCCGCACCGATCTTCACGCCGGAGTGCACGCGCTGCTCTACGGTGCGATCCAGCGCGGTCACGGTCACGTTGCCGACCTTGTCGCCCGCGCTACCAATATCCGCCCCCATTTCTGCGGTCGCGTTGGTATCAAAATCACCCACGGCAACCGCGATACCGTAGCGGGTACCGGTGAGGCCGTAGACACTGGATGATGAATAGAAACGATTCAGGTTCTCTGCAGAGAGCACCAGGTTCGCCGCGTCGAGATCCGCGCCGTTTTCAATGCGTGCGGTCGCATTCACATCACCCTCGCCCACGGACGCGGCAACCACAGCCTTGTTCGAGTTTTGCGCCTGAATAACGAAGGCAGAGGCCGCCACATACGCCTCATTGTGTGCGGTGACGCTGAGGTCCTGACCGGCATGAACCACTGCACCGGATTGAATTTCTGTGGTGCTGCTTGCATCGGAATGGCTGTAGATACCGGCCAGGGCCACTCCCGCAGGCGCGCCGCCAAGTACGGCCGCCATGGATTCGCTCATTGCGTGCGATTCAGAGGCGAGGGTGATGTCATCGGTCGCGTTCAGATCCGCAGTACCGGTCACGGTTACGGTCGCATCCGCCAGCGCCTCCATATAGTTAAACTCAACACCCAGCAGCTGGGCCACCGCCTTAACGCCGAGGGTCGTTCCCAGCTCCGCATACATGGAGCTAATGGCGATACTTTCGGCCTCGGCGGTAATGTTCGCCGCATCGATCTCACCAGACAGGGTAATACTGGTGGTGGCACTCGCGGTGCCATAACCGACTTCGCTCTTGTCGCTGGCGGTGATGGTGACATCACCATCCGTGGCAACCCCAGTCGCGTCCAGGTGGCTGCCATCTTCCAGCGTGATTTCGCGACCATCGATGGTGATATCGCCACCACCGGTGGACAAGCTACCCGCTACATTGATGGTGTCACCGTCCAGCGTAATATTTGCCGCGGTAATATCTGTAGCCGAAGAAACCGTGATGGTATCCGCAATCAGTTCGAGATCACCGCCGTATACCAGCGACTTAGTCCAGGTCAGGTCATCGGAATCCAGGGTGAGCTTTGCCGCATTCAGCCCGCTCAGGTCAAGACTGTCATCGATCGACGAGCGCAGGATGATATCGCCGGTGGCATTGAGCGTGCCGCTGGTATCGAAGGTATCGACTTCCAGAGTAATGTTATCGGCAGAGACGGAAGTATCCGTGGTCAGCGTCAGGGTGCCGGCGGTAAAGCTAATGTCGGAACCACCGAAATCGAAATCGCCACTGTCTACCCAGACAATATCGCTCGCTGCAGCGCCGGTAACCGCACTGTCAGAGGCATTATCGGAAAGCACAATGGTCGCGTCGGTTACCAGCGCCAGCTCGGAATAGCTGAGGTTACCCAGGTCAGCATAGCGCGCGCTTTGCTCCAGAGTGATGGTGCCAAAAGTCGCGCTGTCGCTATCGCCGGCATCGGCAATGGCGCTGCCATTGATTTGCGTATCGGCGGAATCGAAGGAGATATTGTCTGCGGTAATCGAATTGCCGCTGGTTACGGAGATCGCGCCGGCGGAAAGTTTCAGCTCGCCATCGAAGTCAACAGCCCCCACGAGCCTGAAGTCATCGGCCCCTGCTGCCACGTATTCGCTGTCGGTGGCCGCCGCCGCAAATACCATGTTATTGCTGGTCACCAGCGACAGTGTGTCGGCGCTGATTTGAGAAAAATCGAAATCGAGCGTGTTACCGCTCAGACGGATTTCTCCGGTGGCGGCCAGCTGATCGCCGACCGAAAGGGCATTGCCTGCGGTCAGTACAATTTCCTCGGCGGAAATTGTGAGGCCGGATGTGGTTTGCAGGTTTTGCGCTTCAAGCTCCAGCGCAAAATCCAGATCGATCGAGCCGGAGGATTCCTCCCATACGAGATCGCCACTGCTGCTGGATACCGAGCTGGCATCGCTGGTGAGGTAAAAATCGTTGGTGGTGACGACTTTGACACGACTCGCGGAGATATTGCCCAGCTCATCGTAGTTGGCATCACCATCCAGCAATACCTGCCCGAGACTGTCCGCGGCCGTAGCGTCAGCGGTCAGGCTGCCACTAATCTGGATATCACTCGCGTGCAGCGCCACATCGGAGCCAGACACGACGTTGTCCGCGGTGATCTCGATTGTGCCCGCGCTCGCATCCAGAGAATCAAACGCATCCAATTCACCGACGATCACCATGTCACTGGCACCGGCGGAAGTCACCGCACTTTCGTCAATGGTGGCGGCCAGAATCAGCGCATCGCTGCCTGCGTCGAGATTGAATTGCGGAGCATCCACATCAACGATACCGACAACGTACTCGTTCTCGTCATCTTCGGTGCCGATGCTACCCAGAGCGGTAAGGTTGCTGGTTACGGTAACCGTTTGATCCGCGATGATACTGATATCACTTGCCAATACATCACCCGCGAGAGAGACGTTGTCCCCCACGAACATCGCGGTTGTCGCAGCTTCGGAAGCAACCGAGTCATCCCGCGCATCGATGATCGCGCCACTCTCAACAACAATATCCGCCGCACTGATGGTGATACCACCATCGGCCATCAGGTCTCCGCCAACCGTCGTATCACCCTCGGCCACAATCGCGATTGTGCCGCCCTCGACCTGCAGCGCCGTAGGCGCGGTGAAATCGCCCACGTTTACCATAGCGGCATCGACATAGATCGCCTGAATGGCATTGCCCGCGGTCATCACCGCGCCGGCATCCACAACAACCTCGTTTGCAAGGATATCGATACCGTCAGCGGTATTAATCTTGCCCGAAATCGTCACCAGACCACTGGCGGACACGCTGTAGTCGTCGTTGGCAAGTGCCGTGATGCCCTCGTCGGAAAAGTCCGGAGTGCCCACATCCAGCCAGCTATCGATCTCAGTTTGTGAGGGCGTTCTTACGGAAAGCTGACCGACATTGATGACCCCTGACGCCCCCACAAGAAAACCGTAGGAGCTGGCAAATACAACGTTGCCACCCAGCGTTCCATCCTGATAGCTGTTCAGCACACCGTGTACTTCCGGGCGGCTGTTGCGCACGATATTTACGAGCTGATCGACATCGCTATCCAGCTCAAGGTTGACCGTGTTGAGATCGCCTACCACGAAATCATTGAAGACGTTGACCCCGACCGAGCCCTTCTTGTACTTGCTGGTAACTTTTTCGACGTTGCCGCCGAGATCTTCCACATCGGTAAACGCATCCACTGCGTCAACATTGTGCGTCGCCGCCAACAGGTTGACCGCACCACCGGAAAGCAGCGCCCCCAGGGTGAGCTGCTTGCCCCTATGCGTACGTTTACTGCGATTCAATTCGGCTCCGTTGCCGCGAACGGCATGGCGAATTGCGCGAGCAAGCATATGGTGGCGGAAGGGTTTCATGCTTTGGTCCTTGAAAACACTAGGGGTTTTCTTCGTCGTTCTAATTTTGTGTACGACCGTCAAATAAACGGCCTTTTTATGATCTTGCTAAAACAGCAAAGCAGCCGCGCCAACAATTTGGCTTACGACTGCCTTGAACCTGACCCAAAATACTGACCAGGTGTTTCTTTGCTGAAAATTTCAGCGAGTGCGATTAATTCAACGCGCCGGCCTCGGCTTTTTCTTTCGCTTCGGCAACGGCGTTGGTCTGCGCCTGCTGCTTGGAGAGCTGACGTAGCGCACCGAGGGAATGCAGGTGTGCATAGATCCAGGCCAGCTGGCCACTCTTGAACCAGCGCTGCACCTGCTCAGGCTCAACTTCCAGCAGTTTGGCCTCGTCCACTACGTGCAAGCCTTCCAGGCGCACGGGTTTTCCATCCCCAGCCATAACCTGCATATCAAAGGACTTGAACAGCTGGTGCTCGGCAAGGGTTGCAGTGAACTCCTGAGTTGCCCTGTATGACTTATCGAAGTTGGTCAGGAACTGCAGGACGTTATTCAGGGTTGTGCTGTTCTCACCCTGCTCGTTGAACAGCGGTTCTCCAGTCTCTTCGGAAAATTGCTCGCAGCCCTCATCGAAACAGACCGTCTGGTTGTCGGTCATCGCAAATGGGTAGCGGCGGATAAACGCAGGGACGTAGCTGCCTTGCCAGCTGCCATCGTCATCAACCAATGCGTGCTGATTGTTACGCAGCGACAACAGGGCTAGAGGGAAGTACTGGCCGGACTCATTGCGGCTGAAGAAAATCGGCAGGTCGCGACTGGCTTCGAAGAATTCAATCCCGGTAAGTGGGACCGAATTGATCTCGCGGGAGAATAGGAACTTGTCGCCCGGGGAAAACTTGAGATTGCGGTGATTTTCCCGGTTAAGGGCCACCGGCTTACGGTAAAACAGCAGTTCGCTCATCAGTTATATCTCGAAACCTTTGTGGATATCTCACCAGATATCCCTGTTCTTAATTCCTACCCACTGGCGACCAGTGAGGGGGTGATCAATATGCGCAATTTAACGAATTTGATGTGACACGGTTAGCATTATTTTCAACGTTACGGACGCAATGTCACTTAAGTCGGGTTAAAACTGGCACATATATACACCTTCCTTTACAGCACTTTTCCGCCATTGACGAAGGTAGCCAGTTCGCCCCCAGCAGGGGCCAATATCCCACTCAGCGGTCTCTCCCCACCGCCACAGGTTCTGCGGGCCCACCAGACATTCTTGGACGCTCGGCTATTTCTGATCGAGCACTAAGAATCACCAGCAAAAAAACCGAGATACCCAGCAACCCCGCCACCAAATACTGTTTTGACATTCAGTGAGTCCCGCAAATTAGTAAGCCGACGGCCCGTACCGAACCCGCGTAAAAAAAGATCCTTGGAAAGAGTTACGTAAATACGAGGCGCATTCCCTCAATAGAACTCAATTTTTTAAAAATTTTTGTTGATCATATTTGCCACAAGATCTAAAACGGGCGTAATAGCGGAAACCCAATCAGAGCAGCAGCACATGCCGCAGCACGAACAATTACCCGAACTGACCGGGCAGCTTTATGAAGAGCTCCGGCGCTGTGCGCGGCGCATCTTGGCGAACCAGTCCGCGGGACTGACCCTGCAGACCACCGATGTGGTGCACGAAGCGTGTCTGCGCCTGATTGAATCGCCGGCGCAGTTTGAAAGCCGTACCCACCTGTATCGCTGCGCAGCCAAAGCCATGCGGCATTTACTGGTGGACCACGCCCGTGCAAAATCTGCGCAGAAGCGCAATGGAATGCACATGCGCACGGTCTGGATGGACAGCCTGCTAGGAGATATCGATGTAAACCTCGGCCTGCTCACCATCGACCAAACACTGACCGAAATGTCACAAATTGGTGAGCGACTGGAGAGCATTGCCGAGCTGCATTACCTCGCCGGCTTCACCCAGGCCCGAGTTGCTGAAATTTTGAACATTAGTGTGGCGACTGTTGAGCGCGAATTGAAATTTGCCCGGGCGTTCCTGACTGATCGCCTGCAAGAGCTCCACCACCCCACCCCAGCCTGAATGCGTTATGTCCAACCGCAAAATCCGCCTGAAAACGGTTAAAGACCTGTTCGACCGCTGCGCTGAAGCGCCTGTTAGCGAACGCGATGCGCTACTCGCCTCGGCGGAGGCCAGCCCTGAAGAACAGTGCGAAGTGAAGCGACTCCTGTCGTTTCACGATACGGTCGATGTCAGTGCACAGCAGACGCATATTATCGGCCAGCAATTACGGACGCTCAGTCAGAGCATCCCCTCCGGGCAGCAGCTGGGCCCGTTCGCAATCGAAGAAGAAATTGGCCACGGCGGAATGGGCATCGTGTTTCGTGCACGCAGGGCCGATGGCAGCTATGAGCAGCAGGTGGCAATCAAGGTAGCCCCGAGTTTTGCCAGCGCCGAAGAGTTAAAGCACTTCCATCAGGAACGGCAGATCCTGGCCAAGCTGCAGCACCCGAATATCGCGACGCTGCTGGACGGCGGCGCGACCGACGATAACCGCCCCTATCTGGTCATGGAATATGTATCGGGCAAGGCGATTCATGAACACTGCCTTACCCACAAACTGCCCCTTAAGGCACGGCTTCAGCTGTTTATTGAAGCCTGCAAGGCGGTCAGCTATGCCCACAATCACCTGATTATTCACCGGGATATCAAGCCTGAAAATGTACTGGTCAACGAGCAGGGCCAGGTAAAGCTATTGGATTTTGGCATTGGCAAAGCCCTGCAAGGAGAGGCGGACCGCACCAATGCGACAGCCCTGCAAGGCATGACCCTGGCCTATGCCAGCCCGGAACAGATACGTGGTGAACGCACCACCATGGCCACCGATGTGTATGGGCTCGGAGCACTACTGTATTGCCTGCTTACCGGGCGGTCTCCCCACGGGCTGGGAAACAACAGTGCGGAGCAGGCGGTGGAAGCCATCTGCCATACGGAGACAACACCACCCAGTCGGATACGGGTGGAGAGCGGGGGAATCCAAGACCGGAAATCACTGCGCGGCGACCTGGACAATATTGTCAGTAAGGCGCTGCGCAAGGAGCCAGACAGACGCTACGACAGCGCCCGTGATCTGCAGCGGGATATTGAGCGCTACCTGAACCGAGAGCCGGTGCAGGCAACACCTTCGAGCTTGTTTTACCGCGCGGGCCGCGTAGTAGCCCGGCACCCTGTCGCCAGCGGCCTCGCCGCCTCTGTAGTGCTTGCGATTAATCTCGGGCTCGCCGCTTCTTTGTACCTGGCAGACCAGCTGCGTATGGAACGCGACAGCCTGCTCGACGCACAACGGGAAATCAAACGGCAGATGTACACCGCGGAACGCACAACGGCGCTTCTCACGGACATGTTTGAAGCGGCGTCGCCTGCACGCGCCCAGAGCCGCACCGTCAACGTCGACCAGATTCTGGAAGACGGCGCACGCAAGATTCGCGAGACTCTGGACAATGACCCCGCCGTGAAATCACAACTGTTGAAATCACTGGCGCAGTTAAATTACAACGTCGGCAAGTACCACGAAGCCGCGACACTTCAGCAGGAAGCACTCCAACAACTCGACACCGCCGCACTACTGCCGGCAGGTATCAGTGCAACGGAAGCCGCCCATATGCGCGCCGAGCTATTAATCGGCCTCGGGCGCTATCAGCGGGAATCCGGCGCGGTGAATGGCGCTGCAGCGGCACTTGAAGAGGCGTTCACCCTTCTGGGGGAGCATCCCGACAAGCGCCTGCAGGCAAAGGCGCTGCACCGGCAGGGACAGCTGATTTCCCGTGTTGGTTCACCGGATGACGCCATCGAAGTACTGAACGCGGCCAAGGATATCTGGCAGCAAATGCCCGACCAGGGCGGCGCTCTGGGCTTGGCTAACAACCACAGCCTGTCTAACGCCTACTTCAATAAACCAGATTTCCCCATGGCCGCGGAAACCGAATCCGCAGTACTTGCTGAACGCATAAAACTATTGGGGGAGTCCCACCCGGACACGCTCAATAGTTATCGTTTTGTCGCGCGGAGCTATATGCGTGTTGGGCGCTGGCAGGAAGCCCGTGAGCTCGCGCAGCGGGCCTATCAGGTGAGCGGTAAAATTTTCAGCACCGAAAATAAAATCTTTCGGCACAGCGCGATCACTTATGCGCGACTACTGGGCCGCCTGGGTGACTTTCAAGGGGCTGCTGAGGTACTGAACCCTTTCCTAGCCGGCGAGGTGCGCGAGCTGGAAACCACTGCGGAACTTTTCCACCATCGCGGCTACTTCAACTTTCATCTTGGCCACGTTGCACTGGCACGCGCCGATCTGGAAAAGGCCGTGGACATACTTGGCAAGATTTATCCACACAACTCCGACTCCACCTTTTTGCCGCGCGCGAATCTCGGTGAAGCGCTGGCGATAACGGGGGATGTCACCGCCGGCATCGAGCTGATCAACCAGGTTAAGCAGGAAAACATCGTGCAATACGGTGCCGATGACTATGGGGTGGCGAGCTGGAACTTGCGTCTTGCGCGTATCGCATTGCATGAGGGCAATCTGGAAGAGGCGAGAGAACTAAATCAGCTGTCGCAAACCATTAACTTAAAGACCTTTAGCCATGACCACCCCATCGTACTGCAAAACGATGAAACAGAAATGCACATTGCCCTTGCACAAAACGACAAGTCAAAAGCGATAGAAATCTGTAAACGACTAATAGAAACCTACGAAAGTATTTTCCCCGAGGATGCGCCGATCATCGCCCGCCATCGACAATTGTTAGAGCAGCTCACCAAATCTGCCTGATTCGTGTTTATCCGGTACACGACCACCCCCTCTGTCAGTTCAAGAACGCCGCTCATATCACGGATAGACATATACAACGATGGACATGTCCCTTTAAGACCGGCGGCGGGAAACTAAACTGTCAGTAGAGGCATTCAAACATTAAACAGGAGGGATACGTCATGACCATGGCACCCACTGTCAGTCGATACCTTGATAACCATTCCGTCCACTACCGGGTGATCCCCCATGAACACAGCGCGACCAGCCGTGAAAGCGCGCACAAAGCGGATGTTCGTGAAGACCGGGTGGCAAAGGCGATCCTGCTAAAGGACGACCAGGGCATGGTAATGGTGGTCATACCCGCAAGCAGCGGCTTGGATATGCGCGCAGTGCGCGATGAAACGGGGCGCAATCAGCTGGAAATGGTGAGCGAGTCAGAATTCAGCAACATCTTCAGCGACTGTGAACTCGGCGCTCTGCCACCACTGGGTCAGGCATACGGACTGACGACGCTGGTTGATACTGGACTGGACAGTCGCGATACAATCTATCTGGAATCCGGCGATCATGAATCGCTGGTGGCACTGGACGGAGAGGATTTCGACCGTCTTATGGCGACCAGTCGCCATTGCAATCTAAGCCGGGATTGGTGGTAACCGAAAGGGACAACAACCGAGAGGCAAAAAAAAGCCGCGGCATTTCTGCCACGGCTTTTTTGCTTTCGATCGAGAGTAAATATTACTCGATGATCTTAGCTACAACGCCAGCACCAACGGTACGGCCACCTTCGCGGATCGCGAAGCGCAGACCATCTTCCATTGCGATCGGTGCAATCAGGGTAACGGTCATCTGAACGTTATCGCCTGGCATTACCATCTCGGTACCTTCTGGCAGTTCACACGCACCAGTTACGTCGGTGGTACGGAAGTAGAACTGCGGACGGTAGCCTTTGAAGAACGGGGTGTGACGACCACCTTCGTCCTTGGACAGTACGTACACTTCTGCTTCGAACTTGGTGTGCGGGGTGATGGAGCCCGGCTTAGCCAGAACCTGACCACGCTCAACTTCGTCACGCTTGGTACCACGCAGCAGCGCACCAATGTTCTCACCAGCGCGGCCTTCGTCCAGCAGCTTGCGGAACATTTCTACACCAGTACAGGTAGTAGTGGTGGTTTCTTTGATACCAACGATCTCGATCTCGTCACCAGTGTTGATAACACCACGCTCAACACGACCGGTAACTACGGTACCACGACCGGAGATGGAGAATACGTCTTCGATCGGCATCAGGAACGGCTGGTCTACCGCACGCTCCGGCTCCGGAATGTACTCGTCCAGGGTTTCAACCAGCTTCTTAACAGCGGTGGTACCCATTTCGTTGTCGTCTTCGCCGTTCAGCGCCATCAGAGCGGAACCAACGATGATCGGGGTGTCGTCACCCGGGAACTCGTACTGGTCCAGAAGTTCACGAACTTCCATCTCAACCAGTTCCAGCAGCTCTTCGTCGTCAACCATGTCGGCTTTGTTCAGGAATACCACGATGTACGGTACACCTACCTGACGAGACAGCAGGATGTGCTCACGAGTCTGCGGCATGGGGCCGTCAGCTGCGGAACATACCAGGATAGCGCCGTCCATCTGAGCAGCACCGGTGATCATGTTCTTAACGTAGTCGGCGTGTCCCGGGCAATCTACGTGTGCGTAGTGACGGGTCGGGGACTCGTATTCAACGTGAGAGGTTGCGATGGTGATACCACGCTCACGCTCTTCCGGAGCGTTGTCGATACCGTCGAAAGCAACAGCGTCGCCGCCCCATACTTCTGCACATACGCGAGTCAGTGCAGCAGTCAGAGTGGTTTTACCGTGGTCAACGTGACCGATGGTGCCCACGTTTACGTGGGGCTTGGAACGTTCAAACTTTTCTTTTCCCATTTTCAGGATCCTCTAACTAAAAAGTTTTAAAGGGACTAAAGCTTAAGCTTTGTTCTTTGCAATGATTTCGTCAGCGACGTTTTTCGGCGCTTCCGCGTACTTCAGGAATTCCATGGTGTAAGTAGCACGGCCCTGGGTAGCAGAACGCAGGTCGGTGGCGTAACCGAACATTTCGGCCAGCGGCACTTCCGCGTTTACAACTTTACCGGACGCATTTTCGTCCATGCCCTGGATCAGGCCGCGACGACGGTTCAGGTCGCCTACTACGTCACCCATGTTCTCTTCCGGGGTAACCACTTCTACCTTCATCACCGGCTCGAGCAGTACAGCACCGCCCACGTCTGCCAGCTTCTTGGTAGCCATGGAGCCCGCGATCTTGAACGCCATTTCGTTGGAGTCCACATCGTGGAAAGAGCCGTCATACAGGGTAGCCTTCAGGCCCAGCAGCGGGTAGCCAGCCAGAACACCGTTCTGCATCTGCTCTTCAATACCCTTGTTTACTGCCGGGATATATTCCTTCGGTACCACACCACCAACGATCTCGTTGACGAATTCCAGACCTTCAGCGGACTCGTCCTCTGCCGGCTCGAATTTCACCCAAACGTGACCGTACTGACCGCGACCACCGGACTGACGAACGAACTTGCCTTCGATCTCAGAGGTGTTGCGGATGGTTTCACGGTAGGCAACCTGAGGCTTACCGATGTTGGCTTCAACGTTGAACTCACGACGCATGCGGTCAACGATGATGTCCAGGTGCAGCTCACCCATACCGGAGATGATGGTCTGGCCAGTCTCTTCGTCGGTCTTGACGCGGAAAGACGGGTCTTCCTGAGCCAGCTTGCCCAGTGCGATGCCCATTTTTTCCTGGTCCGGCTTGGACTTCGGCTCTACCGCTACGGAGATTACCGGCTCCGGGAACTCCATACGCTCGAGGACGATCTTGGCGTCCTCAGAACACAGGGTGTCACCAGTGGTCACATCTTTCAGGCCGATGGCCGCGGCGATGTCACCTGCCAGTACTTCTTTGATTTCCTGACGGTCGTTGGAGTGCATCTGTACCATACGGCCGACACGCTCTTTCTTCTGCTTCACGGAGTTGTATACCGCGGTGCCGCTTTCCAGCTTACCGGAGTACACACGGAAGAAGGTCAGAGTACCAACGAAGGGGTCGGTCGCGATTTTGAACGCCAGTGCAGCAAACGGTGCATTGTCGTCAGCTTCACGGGTTTCAACAGTTTCAGCCGCGTCGAGCAGAGTACCTTCGATCGCCTTAACCTGGTTCGGGGCAGGCAGGAACTCGATAACCGCGTCCAGCATGGCCTGTACGCCCTTGTTCTTGAACGCAGAGCCGCCCAGAACCGGTACGATTTCGTTAGCCAGGGTACGCTGACGGATCGCTGACTTGATCTCTTCTTCGGTCAGCTCACCTTCTTCCAGGTACTTTTCCATCAGTTCTTCGGTCGCTTCCGCAGCCGCTTCAACCAGGAACTCGCGCATTTCTTCGCACTCGTCCTGCATATCCGCCGGGATGTCGCCGTATTCGAAAGTCATGCCCATGTCGTCTTCGTTCCACAGGATGGCTTTCATTTTGATCAGGTCTACAACGCCTTTGAACTCGTCTTCAGAGCCAATGGTCATTTGCAGAGGTACAGCGTTCGCATTCAGGCGATCTTTCAGCTGGCCCACAACCTTGCGGAAGTCCGCACCGGCACGGTCCATCTTGTTTACGAATACCATGCGCGGTACTTCGTACTTGTTCGCCTGGCGCCATACGGTTTCGGTCTGAGGCTGAACGCCTGAAGAGCCGCACAGTACAACGACCGCGCCATCGAGAACACGCAGGGAGCGTTCTACTTCAATGGTGAAGTCAACGTGTCCCGGGGTGTCGATGATGTTTACGCGATGCTGCGGAAACTGCTGCTGCATACCAGCCCAGAAACAGGTGGTTGCTGCAGAAGTAATGGTGATACCGCGCTCTTGTTCCTGCTCCATCCAGTCCATGGTTGCGGCGCCTTCGTGCACCTCACCAATTTTGTGGGACAGACCGGTGTAGAACAGTACGCGCTCGGTAGTCGTGGTTTTACCGGCGTCTACGTGGGCGCAGATACCGATATTACGATAGCGTTCGATAGGCGTTTTACGTGCCACAGTTGTATCCTCGATATAACGGCAAAAGGCAGCCAGGCCGGGTGTTTAAAAACTGGCCGTGCTGCCTTTCGGTTTTAATTGCCGATGTAAATATTCATCAGACTTAGAAGCGACACTATCTTAGAAACGATAGTGAGAGAACGCTTTGTTGGCTTCCGCCATACGGTGCACGTCTTCACGCTTCTTGACCGCACCGCCCTTGTTCTGGGCTGCGTCGATCATTTCATTGGCCAGACGCTGGGCCATAGACTTCTCACCGCGCTTACGGGAGAAATCTACCAGCCAGCGCATTGCCAGCGCGGTACGACGTGCAGGACGCACTTCTACCGGTACCTGGTAGGTAGCACCACCAACACGACGGGATTTTACTTCCACCATCGGGGCGATGTTTTCCAGGGACTCTTCAAAAATTTCAATCGGATCTTTATTCAGCTTTTCTGAAACCAGATCCAGAGCACCGTATACGATGCTCTCTGCCACAGACTTCTTACCAGAGATCATGACATGGTTCATGAACTTGGCCAGAGTCACGTTCCCAAACTTGGGATCGGGCAGTACTTCGCGCTTGGCGACTACTCGTCTTCTTGGCATGGAATTGCCTCTCTTCAGGGTTACTCTGAGATGCCGCCGCATTCGCTAATAACTAGCTTCTACAAATCGGCGAGCTCAGCCTTACTCCGGTTATTCGTTAAACCGAAACGCAAATTGACCTTGGGGGATTATCCCTTAGGACGCTTGGCACCGTACTTAGAACGGCCCTGCTTGCGATCGTTTACGCCGGCACAGTCAAGTGCACCGCGTACAGTGTGGTAGCGCACACCCGGCAAGTCTTTTACACGACCGCCGCGAATCAGTACCACGCTGTGCTCCTGCAGGTTGTGGCCTTCACCGCCGATGTACGAAGTTACTTCGAAACCGTTGGTCAGGCGCACACGACAAACTTTACGCAGTGCGGAGTTCGGCTTCTTCGGTGTAGTGGTATACACACGAGTACAAACTCCACGGCGCTGCGGGCAAGCTTGCAGTGCAGGCACGTCGCTTTTTTCAACTTTGCGTTTTCTCGGCTTACGAACCAACTGGTTGATCGTTGCCATTAAAAATCACTCCAAAATAAAACGCCCCCACCAGTTACAGCAGTGAGGGCCTATCGTCAGTGCGCGATATACCGGCGAACCTGAAGTCCGTCAGGCAATCGCACCCCATTAGCGGGGGCCGCATTCTATAAACGCCGCATCCCCGAGTCAACCACCAAGCGAAGTAAACACTTACATCGCTTGGTGATTTCGATCCGGAACTGACTGGAAAACGCCGTATAGACAGAACCTTCCAGTCAGACTACTCCGTTTCGTTGACCTTATTCCCCGGAAGATTTCAGGGCTTCGGTCAGCGCCGCTTCCACCTCTTCAGCAGAAGGACCTTCGGCGAAGCCTTGGGTCTGCTGCTGGGTGCGCTTGCGCTTGCGCTCGGCGTGGTAGGCGAGACCGGTACCGGCCGGGATCAGACGACCCACTACCACGTTTTCTTTCAGGCCGCGCAGGTTATCGCCCTTACCGGTTACCGCTGCTTCGGTCAGTACGCGGGTGGTCTCCTGGAAGGAGGCCGCTGACAGGAAGGACTCGGTCGCCAGAGACGCTTTGGTGATACCCAGCAGCAGGCGCTCGTACTGAGCCGGTTGCTTGCCTTCGGCACGCAGACGCTCGTTCTCTTCTACCACGCGCTGGTATTCCACCTGGTCGCCCTTGATGAACTCGGAGTCACCCATCTCAAGGATCTCAACCTTACGCAGCATCTGACGCACAATGGTTTCAATGTGCTTGTCGTTAATGCCTACACCCTGGAGGCGGTAAACCTCCTGGATCTCATTGGTAATGTAGCGCGCCAACTCTTCCACGCCCTTCAGGCGCAGAATGTCGTGCGGGTTGGACGGGCCATCGGAGATCACCTCACCCTTCGCTACGGTTTCACCTTCAAATACGGTCAGCTGGCGATGCTTCGGAATCAGTACTTCGTAGTGATCCTTGCCGTTGGCCAGCGGCTTGCCGTCCTGCGGGGTAATCTGCAGACGAACCTTGCCTTTGGTCTCTTTACCGAAAGAAACGGTACCGGAGATTTCCGCCAGGATGGACGGCTCTTTCGGCTTACGCGCTTCGAACAGGTCAGCAACGCGCGGCAGACCACCGGTGATGTCCTTGGTACCGCCGGATTCTTGTGGAATACGTGCGATTACATCACCAACGTTCACCTTGTCGCTGTCCTTCAGGCTCAGGATTGCGCGCGGCGGCAGTGCGTAGTGCGCCGGCGCGTTGGAGTTCGCCAGAGTCAACTCTTCGCCATTCTCGTCCACCAGAGTCACAGCCGGACGCAGGTCTTTACCCGCCGCCGGGCGCTCAGCCGGATCGATCACTTCGATGGAGGACAGGCCCGTGATTTCGTCAGTCTGCTTGCGAATAGACAGACCGTCTTCCATGCCGGACAGCTTCACCCAACCCGCAACCTCGGTGATGATCGGGTGGGTATGCGGATCCCACTTGGCCACGATCTGACCACCGTCGATGCTGGAACCTTCGTCAACGCTGATGATCGCACCGTAAGGCAGCTTGTAGCGCTCACGCTCACGACCAGCGGGGTCGGCAACCGCCAGCTCACCGGAACGAGAAACCGCAACCAAGTTACCCGCTTCGGTTTTCACGGTCTTCAGGTTGTGCAAGCGCACAGTACCGGCCTGTTTCACCTGGATGCTATCCGCTGCAGAAGCACGGCTTGCCGCACCACCGATGTGGAAGGTACGCATGGTCAGCTGGGTACCCGGCTCACCAATGGACTGTGCGGCGACAACGCCCACAGACTCACCCGGGTTCGCGCGGTGACCGCGCGCCAGGTCACGGCCGTAACACTGGGCACAGATACCGTGCGCGGTGGCACAAGTGATGGCGGAACGCACCATAACCTCATCGATACCCATGCCTTCGATACGCTCTACCCAGGCTTCATCGATCATGGTGCCGGCCGGAACCGCGATTTCTTCGCTGCCAGGCTTGGCTACGTCGCGCGCAACCACTCGTCCCAGGATACGGTCACCCAGGGATTCGATCACGTCACCACCCTCGATCACCGGGGTCATGGTCAGACCTTCGTCGGTACCACAGTCGATTTCGGTAATTACCACGTCCTGCGCCACGTCTACCAGACGACGGGTCAGGTAACCGGAGTTCGCGGTTTTCAGTGCGGTATCCGCCAAACCTTTACGAGCACCGTGGGTCGAGATGAAGTACTGCAGTACGCTCAAACCTTCACGGAAATTCGCGGTAATGGCGTTTTCGATAATCGAGCCATCTGGACGCGCCATCAGGCCACGCATACCGGCCAGCTGACGAATCTGCGCTTCAGAACCCCGTGCGCCGGAGTCGGCGTACATGTATACGGAGTTGAAGGAGTCCTGCTCGGTGTCATTACCCTCGCGATCCACCACCGGCTCTTTCTTGATGCCGGCCATCATCGCCTGGGTCACCTTGTCGTTGGTACGGGACCAGACGTCGATGACCTTGTTGTATTTCTCACCCGCAGTCACAAGACCGGAGGCAAACTGGCTTTCGATCTCTTTTACTTCCGCCTCTGCAGACGCAATCAGGTCAGCCTTGGCTGCCGGGATCTCGAAGTCGTTCACACCAATGGAGGAACCGGACTTGGTGGAGAAGTCGAAACCGGTGTACATCAGCTGGTCAGCAAAGATAACCGTCGCTTTCAGACCCACCTTACGGTAACACTCGTTCAGTACGCGGGAGATCGCCTTCTTCTTCATTGGCTGGTTAACCAGCTCGAAGGGCAGGCCTTCCGGTACGATGTTCCACAACAGCGCGCGGCCAACAGTGGTGTCGTACACGGTACGGGTTACGTGCTTTTCGCCGTCTTCACCGATTACAGCCTCGTCGATACGCACCTTGATCTTCGCCTGCAGGCCGGCCTGCTTGGCGTAGAAGGCGCGGCTCACTTCCTTGATATCGGAGAAGGACATGCCTTCACCTTTATCGTTTACACGCTCACGGGTCATCCAGTACAGACCCAGTACCACGTCCTGAGACGGTACGATGATCGGCTCACCGTTTGCCGGCGACAGGATGTTGTTGGTCGACATCATCAGCGCGCGGGATTCCAGCTGCGCTTCAATGGTCAGCGGTACGTGTACCGCCATCTGGTCACCGTCGAAGTCGGCGTTGTACGCCGCACACACCAGCGGGTGCAGCTGAATTGCCTTACCTTCAATCAGTACCGGCTCAAATGCCTGGATACCCAGACGGTGCAGAGTCGGTGCACGGTTCAGCAGTACCGGGTGCTCGCGAATCACTTCGTCGAGAATGTCCCATACCACCGCTTCTTCGCGCTCGACCATTTTCTTGGCCGCTTTAATGGTGGTTGCCAGGCCGCGGGCTTCCAGTTTGCCGAAAATAAACGGCTTGAACAGCTCAAGGGCCATCTTCTTCGGCAGACCACACTGGTGCAGACGCAGGGTCGGACCTACCACGATCACGGAACGACCGGAGTAATCCACACGCTTACCGAGCAGGTTCTGACGGAAACGACCCTGCTTACCTTTAATCATGTCTGCCAGAGACTTCAGCGGGCGCTTGTTGGAGCCAGTAATGGCGCGGCCGCGACGGCCGTTATCCAGCAGTGCGTCCACAGACTCCTGCAGCATACGCTTTTCGTTGCGCACGATGATGTCCGGCGCGTTCAGCTCGAGCAGACGCTTCAGACGGTTGTTACGGTTGATCACGCGACGGTACAGGTCGTTCAGGTCGGAGGTCGCGAAGCGGCCACCGTCCAGCGGTACCAACGGGCGCAGATCCGGCGGCAGAACCGGCAGAGCCTGCATGATCATCCACTCCGGCTTGTTGCCGGACTTGTAGAAGGCTTCCAGCAGCTTGAGGCGCTTGGACAGCTTCTTGATCTTGGTTTCAGAGTTGGTTGCCGGAATCTCTTCGCGCAGGCGCTGGATTTCCTGAGGCAGGTCGATGTCGTTCATCAGCTCCTGAATGGCTTCCGCACCCATTTTTGCTTCGAACTCATCGGCGAACTCTTCCATCGCTTCGAAGTACTGCTCGTCGTTCAGCAGCTGGCCGCGCTCCAGGGTAGTCATACCCGGATCGGTCACAACGTAAGATTCGAAGTACAGTACACGCTCGATGTCGCGCAGGGTCATGTCCAGCAGCAGGCCGATACGGGACGGCAGGGACTTCAGGAACCAGATGTGCGCAACCGGGCTGGCCAGCTCGATGTGGCCCATACGCTCACGGCGTACTTTCGCCTTGGTTACTTCAACACCGCACTTCTCACAGATGATGCCGCGGTGCTTCATGCGCTTGTACTTGCCGCACAGACACTCGTAGTCCTTTACCGGGCCAAAAATCTTGGCACAGAACAGACCTTCACGCTCTGGCTTGAACGTACGGTAGTTGATGGTCTCCGGCTTTTTCACTTCACCGTAGGACCAGGAGCGAATCGTGTCCGGGGATGCCAGACCGATACGGATAGCGTCAAATTCTTCGAGCTGATCCTGGGCTTTCACCAGGTTTAACAAATCTTTCAAGGTCTTTCCTCCACTAGGGGGTAGTCTTCCCGGCCAACTGCCTCTGGGGCCGGGAGGGCCGGTGGTGGCCATTGCTGCGGGCCGCCACCGGTCTCTGTCTACTAAATCCGATTAATACCAGTGTTATTCGTTTTCCAGCTCGAAGTTCATGCCGAGCGAGCGGATTTCTTTAACCAGTACGTTGAAGGATTCGGGCATGCCCGGTTCCATGCGGTGGTCGCCATCCACGATGTTCTTGTACATCTTGGTACGACCTTCAACGTCATCGGATTTGACCGTGAGCATTTCCTGCAGGGTGTAAGCAGCACCGTATGCTTCCAGTGCCCACACCTCCATCTCACCGAAGCGCTGGCCACCGAACTGCGCCTTACCACCCAGCGGCTGCTGGGTAACCAGGCTGTAAGAACCGGTAGAACGCGCGTGCATCTTGTCGTCTACCAGGTGGTTCAGCTTCAGCATGTACATGTAGCCAACGGTTACCGGACGCTCGAAGGCATCACCGGTACGGCCATCGTACAGGGTGATCTGGCCGGAATCCGGGATGTCAGCCAGACGCAGCAGCTTCTTGATCTCGGGCTCTGCCGCACCGTCGAATACCGGAGTCGCCATGGGTACACCGCGGCGCAGGTTTTCGGACATGGACAGCACTTCTTCGTCAGACAGCTCGTCCAGCTCTTCCTTGCGGCCGCCGGTGGAGTTGTAGACGTCTTCCAGGAAGCCACGGATCTTCGCCGCTTCCTGTTTCTCTTTGATCATGCGATCAATTTTCACGCCCAGGCCTTTCGCCGCCATACCCAGGTGCATTTCCAGAACCTGACCAACGTTCATACGAGACGGAACACCCAGCGGGTTAAGAACCACGTCTACCGGCTCACCATTCTCGTCGTAAGGCATGTCTTCCACCGGCTTGATCACGGAGATAACACCTTTGTTACCGTGACGGCCGGCCATCTTGTCACCAGGCTGGATGCGACGTTTGATCGCCAGGTATACCTTGACGATTTTCAGTACGCCCGGCGCCAGATCGTCGCCAGATTCCAGTTTCTTCTTCTTGTCTTCGAACTGCTCGTCCAGCAGCTTGCGGCGATCGCTCAGCTGAGCTTCCGCTTTTTCCAGCTGCTCGTTCAGGCTCTCTTCTGCCATGCGCAGTTTGAACCAGTCTTCACGCGGCAGTTCGGACAGGATCTCAGCGGTCAGTACGTCGCCTTTCTTGACGCCTTTACCGCCGGCAACTTTCTGGCCTTCCAGCGCAGCGGCCAGACGCTCGAAGGTAGCGCCTTCAACGATGCGGTACTCTTCGTTCAGGTCCTTGCGTACTTCGTCCAGCTGCGCCTTCTCGATAGCGAGGGAGCGCTGGTCTTTCTGCAGGCCGTCGCGGGTGAAGACCTGTACGTCGATCACGGTACCGCGGGTGCCGGAAGGCGCACGCAGGGAAGTGTCTTTAACGTCAGAGGCCTTCTCACCGAAGATCGCACGCAGCAGTTTTTCTTCCGGAGTCAGCTGGGCTTCGCCTTTCGGGGTCACCTTACCAACCAGGATGTCACCAGCGCCCACTTCCGCACCGATGTACACGATGCCGGACTCATCCAGTTTGTTCAGCGCAGACTCGCCCACGTTGGGGATATCTGCGGTGATTTCCTCACTGCCCAGCTTGGTGTCACGGGCAATACAGGTCAGTTCCTGAATGTGGATGGTGGTGAAGCGGTCTTCCTGTACCACGCGCTCGGATACCAGGATGGAATCCTCAAAGTTGTAACCGTTCCAGGGCATGAACGCGATGCGCATGTTCTGGCCCAGCGCCAGCTCACCCAGGTCGACAGAAGGACCGTCGGCGAGGATGTCGCCGCGCGCAACCACGTCACCGGTCTTCACGATCGGGCGCTGGTTGATGCAGGTGTTCTGGTTAGAGCGGGTGTACTTGGTCAGACCATACAGATCCACACCCGCATCACCGGCTTCTACTTCGTCGTTGTGTACACGTACAACAACACGGCTGGCATCGACACGCTCAATCACACCACCGCGCTTGGCAACGATACATACACCGGAGTCGCGCGCTACGGTGCGCTCCATGCCAGTACCTACCAGCGGCTTGTCGGCGCGCAGAGTCGGCACCGCCTGACGCTGCATGTTGGAACCCATGAGTGCACGGTTCGCATCATCGTGTTCCAGGAACGGAATCATTGCCGCAGCCACAGACACAACCTGACGGGCGGAAACGTCCATGTACTGGATCTCTTCCGGTGCTTTCAGGGTGAATTCGTACTGGTGACGCACGCTTACCAGGTCATCGGTGAAGCGACCGTTCTCATCTACTTCTGCGGAAGCCTGTGCAACGATGTAGTTGGCTTCGTTAATCGCTGACAGGTATTCGATCTCGTCGGTTACCTGGCCGTCGACAACCTTGCGGTACGGGCTTTCCAGGAAGCCGTAGTGGTTGGCACGGGCATAGGTCGCCAGCGAGTTGATCAGACCAATGTTCGGACCTTCCGGCGTCTCAATCGGACATACGCGGCCGTAGTGGGTCGGGTGCACGTCGCGCACCTCGAAGCCCGCACGCTCGCGGGTCAGACCACCCGGGCCCAGTGCAGAAACACGGCGCTTGTGGGTCACTTCCGACAGCGGGTTGTTCTGGTCCATAAACTGGGACAGCTGGGAGGAACCGAAGAATTCCTTCACCGCAGCGGCGACCGGCTTGGCGTTGATCAGATCCTGCGGCATCAAGCCTTCGGATTCCGCCATGGACAGACGCTCTTTCACCGCGCGCTCAACACGTACCAGACCAACACGGAATTGGTTTTCGGCCATTTCGCCCACGGAACGTACACGACGGTTACCCAGGTGGTCGATATCGTCGACCATACCGCGACCGTTACGGATCTCGATCAGGGTCTTCAGAACATCGACGATATCGTCTTTGCTCAGGGTGCCCTCACCGGTCTCGTCCGCACGCCCCAGACGACGGTTGAACTTCATGCGGCCTACCGCAGACAGGTCATAACGTTCGTCGGAGAAGAACAGGTTCTCGAACAGGGATTCCGCAGATTCCTTGGTGGGCGGCTCGCCCGGGCGCATCATGCGGTAGATTTCTACCAGTGCTTCCAGCTCGGTGCGGGAAGGGTCGGCGCGCAGCGTGTCGGAAATGAACGGACCACAGTCCAGATCGTTGGTATACAGGGTGTTGAAGCTGTCGACATTCATCAGGCGCAGCTTGGTGATCACCTCTTCGGTGATCTCGGCGTTCGCCTCAACAACGACTTCACCGGTGCCTTCATCAATTACGTCGTGGGCTAGTACACGGCCGTAGGCATAGGAAATTGGCGCTTCCAGCTTCTCTACGCCGGCTTTTTCCAGCTGGCGAATGTGACGTGGCGTCACACGGCGACCTTCCTCAACGATGACCTTGCCGCTGCCATCCTTGATATCGAAGGACGCAACATCACCGCGCAGGCGGGAAGGAATCAGATCCAGACTGACAGTTTCTTCGTTCAGGGTGAACTTGCTGGTATCGAAGAACATTTCCAGCATTTCTTGCGAGCTGTAACCCAGTGCGCGCAGCAGAATGGTCGCCGGTAATTTACGACGACGGTCGATACGCACATACACCAGATCCTTCGGGTCGAACTCGAAGTCGAGCCAGGAGCCGCGGTAAGGAATTACCCGTGCGGCGTACAGCAACTTACCGGAAGAGTGTGTCTTACCTTTATCGTGATCGAAGAATACACCCGGGGAGCGGTGTAGCTGAGACACGATAACACGCTCGGTACCATTGATTACGAAGGTACCGTTTTCAGTCATGAGCGGAATCTCGCCCATGTACACTTCCTGCTCTTTAATGTCCTTGATGGACTTATTCGCAGATTCTTTATCGTAAATAATCAGACGAACGCGCACACGCAGCGGGCACGCGTAAGTGACGCCGCGCAGGGTACACTCTTTTACATCAAAGGCAGGTTTGCCGAGGGTGTAGCTCACATATTCCAGTGCGGCATTGCCAGAGTAGCTGACAATTGGAAATACAGACTTGAACGCCGCCTGCAGGCCGATATCCAGACGCTCATCCGGGCGCGTGTCGGCCTGCGTAAATTTGCGATACGAGTCCAGCTGTATCGCAAGCAGGAAAGGCACGTCCATGACCTTAGGCAGTTTGCCAAAATCCTTGCGGATACGTTTTTTCTCAGTGTATGAGTAAGCCATTCATATTCCCCAGCTTGATCGGTGACAAGACTTCATCAGAGCTACGGTCAGCAACCTGACGTACGCAGCCCATCCGGGCGAGAAGTCTCTGCACATTGCGCTACGCTTAAAGGACTGCCCAAAAAACATACCGCCCTGTGCACAAACCTCTCGGTTTGATTGCCGTTTACCTTGCGACCTACTCCTCACCAGTGGCGGGAAAAGCCCCATGCTGCAAACGGCAAAAAGGCCGGCGGACAAAAGTCCACCAGCCTTTCCGCCGGCAACCGACTGATCGGCCCCGGCGGTGGTGTGTAAAACCGAATTACTTCAGTTCTACGGTAGCACCAGCTTCTTCCAGCTCTTTCTTCGCTGCTTCGGCTTCGTCTTTGGAAACGCCTTCTTTCAGCGGGCTCGGAGCACCGTCTACCAGCGCCTTGGCTTCTTTCAGGCCCAGACCGGTGATGCCGCGAACAGCTTTGATCACGTTTACTTTCTTGTCGCCAGCAGAGGTCAGAATTACGTCGAATTCGTCTTTCTCTTCTGCAGCAGCTTCGCCGCCAGCCGGGCCCGCCATAACAGCAGCAGCTGCGGTCACGCCGAACTTTTCTTCCATAGCTTCGATCAGCTCAACAACGTCCTTAACGGACATTTCGGCGATCGCATTGATGATATCTTCTTTAGTCAGAGACATGAGTTAGTACCTGATTTCGTGTGAGCAGCAAACTGCTCGTAATTTCTATAAAAAGTGGATAACTGCCATTTCGCTTTTGCGAAACTATTAAGCAGCTTCCTGCTCTTTCTGGTCGCGAACGGCCGCAATAGTGCGAACCAGTTTGCCAGCGGATGCTTCTTTCATGCAGCTCATCAGCTTAGCGATTGCTTCATCGTAAGTCGGCAGGCTTGCCAACAGAGCGATGTCAGTCGCTACGCCTTCGAAGGCGGCACCTTTCAGCTCCAGCTTTTCATTGTCTTTCGCGAACGCCTTGAGGATGCGCGCGCCGGCACCCGGGTGTTCGTTAGAGAAAGCAATGATGCTGGGACCTACGAACGTCTCGATCAGACATTCGAATTCGGTACCGGCCAGAGCGCGACGCGCCAGAGTATTGCGGACGACTTTTAACCAAACGCCGTTCTCGCGAGCCTCTTTGCGCAGGGCAGTCATGTCATTCACGGTTACGCCACGGGAATCCGCAACAACCGCAGACAGAGCACCCTCAGCAGCCTGCTGGACTTCCGCGACAATCGCTTTCTTGTCTACGAGTCCAATAGCCATAGTGTCACTCCTGGATTTGAAAAAAGATTGGGGTCAAATGAACCCAATCCGTTCCGGTGCAAAAAGCTCAAATCCAGTAAAAATACTGGTTTGGGCAACACCGTCTGCGTAGGCTCGCACTCACTTAAGGCCAACCTGGCCGGAGCGCGGATTAAGCGGGGAGCATTTAAACCTCAAACACCCACCGCACCTACGGTCTTTGACGGCCCGCCGCATTGCCTAAGCGATGCGGCGAACCCCAAAGTTCTTTTACAATCTGGCGTAGTAATTACTGTATGTAACTTACTTAACGTCCAGAGAAGCCTGATCGAGGACCAGACCCGGGCCCATGGTGGTGCTCAGGGTGATCTTCTTCAGATATACGCCCTTGGCAGAAGCCGGCTTGGCCTTTTTCAGGTCAGCAACCAGTGCTTCCAGGTTTTCTTTCAGCGCGTTCGCGTCGAAAGACACCTTGCCGATGCCGCCGTGAATGATGCCGCCTTTGTCAGCGCGGAAACGCACCTGACCAGCTTTCGCATTCTTAACCGCAGTCGCTACGTCCGGGGTAACGGTGCCGGTTTTCGGGTTCGGCATCAGGCCGCGCGGGCCGAGGATCTGACCCAGCTGACCAACAACGCGCATAGCGTCCGGAGAGGCCACAACTACGTCGAAATCCATCTTGCCAGCTTTAACTTCCGCAGCCAGCTCGTCCATACCAACGATGTCAGCGCCCGCTTCTTTCGCGGCGTCGGCATTGGCACCCTGGGTGAATACAGCAACACGTACTTCTTTACCGGTACCGTGCGGCAGGGTGGTCGCGCCGCGAACAGCCTGGTCGGATTTACGCGGATCAATACCCAGGTTGATCGCTGCGTCTACGGTTTCAGAGAACTTAACGTTGGAGAACTCTTTCAGCAGCGCTACTGCTTCGTCGATACCGTAAGCTTTGCCAGCTTCCAGTTTTTCAGCCATTGCGCGCTGACGCTTGGTCAATTTAGCCACTTACAGACCCTCCACTTCGATACCGGCACTGCGAGCAGAACCAGCGATGGTGCGCACCGCTGCGTCCATGTCGGATGCAGTGAGGTCTGCTTTTTTCATTTCAACGATTTCTTCGAGCTGAGCACGGGTCACTTTACCGACTTTCTCGGTGTTCGGACGGCCAGAACCGCTCTTGATCTTGGCAGCCTTGCGCAGCAGAACCGACGCGGGCGGCGACTTCATGATGAAGGTGAAGGAGCGATCGTTGTAAACAGAGATCACTACCGGTACCGGCAGGCCTGGCTCCAGGCTCTGGGTCTGTGCGTTAAACGCTTTACAGAACTCCATGATGTTTACGCCGTGCTGGCCCAGTGCGGGACCAACGGGGGGGCTCGGGTTGGCCTGACCGGCCTTAACTTGCAGCTTGATGTAAGCTTCTACTTTCTTAGCCATTACAGCTTCCTCTTTAACTGGGTATTAGCGCCTGCGCTGTACACTTATACAAACGTGCAACGCTCAGCTCCCCTGTTTCCCATCCGGCCAATGCATTTTCAGCACTGGGTTTTCAGGGACGCGAAAGCCCTCTTTCGCCGAAACGAAAGAGGGCCGAATCCTTTCAGCTTGAACTCAGCTCTTTTCTACCTGACCGAATTCCAGCTCTACCGGTGTGGAGCGACCGAAGATCAACACCGCCACTCGCAGGCGGCTCTTCTCGTAGTTGACTTCCTCAACCACACCATTGAAATCATTAAACGGACCATCGATAACACGCACCATTTCGCCCGGCTCGAACAGCGTCTTGGGCTTGGGCTTATCAACGGAGTCGTCGATGCGATTCAAAATCGCTTGAGCTTCCCGATCGGTAATTGGTGCAGGCTTGTCCGCCTTGCCACCAATAAAACCCAGCACACGCGGGGTCTCTTTGACCAGGTGCCAGGTGTCGTCGTTCAACTCCATTTCCACCAGTACGTAACCGGGGAAGAATTTACGCTCACTCTTGCGCTTTTGGCCGGCACGCATTTCCACCACTTCCTCGGTGGGCACCAGCACCTCACCAAAGAGATGGTCCATTTCGTGCAGCTCAATGCGCTCCTTCAGAGAAGTCTTTACACGCTTCTCATAGCCGGAGTAGGCCTGAACCACATACCAATGCTTTGCCATGGATTAACCTTTAGCCAATGATCTTGGAAGCAATCCAGCCAAGACCGGAGTCCAACGCCCAGAGAATGACCGCCATCAGCAGCACAAACACAACCACGATCAGGGTGGTCTGGGTTGCTTCTTGACGGGTCGGCCATACTACGCGGCGCACTTCATTTTGCGCTTCCCGCAGCAGATTCCAGAAGGCATTACCCTTCTCGGTCTGCACTGCAACAAATACCGCAACCAAGCAAAGCGCAACGATTGCCAGCACACGATACAACAGGGGAATTTCGGCGTAGTAGGAATTGCCGGCAACTGCAGCGCCAATCAACGCCACGACCACCAGCCACTTGAGGCCGTCAAGACGAAAGGTTTTCGCCTCTACTTTTGCATTCATACAAAGAAGCCTTTAGTGCGCCCAGATACTGCAAGGCGCCTTTATTGCCTACGACCACAAAGAGCGACAGCAGTACAGGATAGCCCAACTGCAGGCCCCTTGCGGGCATCTGAAAGTTGGCAGGCCAGGAGGGACTCGAACCCCCAACAGCCGGTTTTGGAGACCGGTGCTCTACCAATTGAACTACTGGCCTGGAACACATCCGGAGGTAGACTGCGCCATCTCCGGAAAAAATGAGGGGCGGATCATACCACCGACCCCAGCATTTGCAAGCGCGACTACAGATTCACATTGTAGTCGCGCTTTTCACCGATTACTCGATGATTTTGGCTACAACACCAGCACCAACGGTACGGCCACCTTCGCGGATCGCGAAGCGCAGACCATCTTCCATTGCGATCGGTGCAATCAGGGTAACGGTCATCTGAACGTTATCGCCTGGCATTACCATCTCGGTACCTTCTGGCAGTTCACACGCACCAGTTACGTCGGTGGTACGGAAGTAGAACTGCGGACGGTAGCCTTTGAAGAACGGGGTGTGACGACCACCTTCGTCCTTGGACAGTACGTACACTTCTGCTTCGAACTTGGTGTGCGGGGTGATGGAGCCCGGCTTAGCCAGAACCTGACCACGCTCAACTTCGTCACGCTTGGTACCACGCAGCAGCGCACCAATGTTCTCACCAGCGCGGCCTTCGTCCAGCAGCTTGCGGAACATTTCTACACCAGTACAGGTAGTAGTGGTGGTTTCTTTGATACCAACGATCTCGATCTCGTCACCAGTGTTGATAACACCACGCTCAACACGACCGGTAACTACGGTACCACGACCGGAGATGGAGAATACGTCTTCGATCGGCATCAGGAACGGCTGGTCTACCGCACGCTCCGGCTCCGGAATGTACTCGTCCAGGGTTTCAACCAGCTTCTTAACAGCGGTGGTACCCATTTCGTTGTCGTCTTCGCCGTTCAGCGCCATCAGAGCGGAACCAACGATGATCGGGGTGTCGTCACCCGGGAACTCGTACTGGTCCAGAAGTTCACGAACTTCCATCTCAACCAGTTCCAGCAGCTCTTCGTCGTCAACCATGTCGGCTTTGTTCAGGAATACCACGATGTACGGTACACCTACCTGACGAGACAGCAGGATGTGCTCACGAGTCTGCGGCATGGGGCCGTCAGCTGCGGAACATACCAGGATAGCGCCGTCCATCTGAGCAGCACCGGTGATCATGTTCTTAACGTAGTCGGCGTGTCCCGGGCAATCTACGTGTGCGTAGTGACGGGTCGGGGACTCGTATTCAACGTGAGAGGTTGCGATGGTGATACCACGCTCACGCTCTTCCGGAGCGTTGTCGATACCGTCGAAAGCAACAGCGTCGCCGCCCCATACTTCTGCACATACGCGAGTCAGTGCAGCAGTCAGAGTGGTTTTACCGTGGTCAACGTGACCGATGGTGCCCACGTTTACGTGGGGCTTGGAACGTTCAAACTTTTCTTTTCCCATTGCGGGCCTCCCAATATAAGCGTGAGCCGCACGCGCGGCCTTACCAAGAAAAACCCCCGGAAATCCGCTCGGGAGCCTTTTGCACCCGGACCGCAACAACGCAAAACCCGGATACAAATAACCGCGGAGACACAGGCCACCGCGGTTACGAATAATGGAGCTCATGGGCGGATTTGAACCGCCGACCTCACCCTTACCAAGGGTGTGCTCTACCCCTGAGCTACATGAGCTTACTCCAACGACCGGCAATCCTGCCGGCGCAGGCGGGGCCGCCTGCTTTCTTGCAACCTAAGCTGCAAGATTCCAAATGCCTTTCCAAGCAGGCTCCACACAATGAAATGGAGCGGGCAGCGGGAATCGAACCCGCATCATCAGCTTGGAAGGCTGAGGTTCTACCATTGAACTATGCCCGCGCTATCGCGTGCGAAAACCTCCAACCAAAAGAGCAACAATCTCTTCCGGCTTCGATGCCAGCACACAGGCATCTAAATAATGGTGCAGGGGGGTGGATTCGAACCACCGAAGCTTGCGCGTCAGATTTACAGTCTGATCCCTTTGGCCACTCGGGAACCCCTGCTCGAAAGCGGTGCGTATTTTCTACAGCGACCCGATCGATGTCAACAAGTTTTTCCTTAAAATTCACACACTTAACTGAACTTCTTCAGCAACCTGTGGAACAGGATAGAGATGGAGCTGACGAGAGGAGTCGAACCCCCGACCGGCTGATTACAAGTCAGCTGCTCTACCAACTGAGCTACGTCAGCATCTCCAAAACGAAGCCTTGCGGCCTCTCTGTGAAACCCGAGGGTTCACTCACTTCAAAGGTTGTTGATCCCCCCTGAAGTGGAGGCGGGATTCTAGGGGAAGTGATGACGACACGCAACAGCCTGTTGTCGTTTTTCTTCACCCCAGGCAGACATTTCTCTGTTACTGCTCGGCACCGGCCTCACGTATCTCGCTACACACGTTTTGGCGGCGCCCGATATCCGGATAATCCAACTGTAGTTGCTGCCAAAACTCCTCGCCCACAAGCTCTGGCGAACCGCCATCCGCGGAAGGACCGGCACTGCTGAGCACGACCCAGCGCTCCAGATAGGTTTGCGGCTCTTCGCGGTATTCGGCGTCAAATCCGCGCGCGCGCAACTCCTCGGTTAGAGACTGCGCGCGGTCAATCTCGGAAAAAATACCAAAGGAAATACCATTCTCCAGCGATCCCTTGGGGATCACATAACTATCCACCCCCGCAGCCTGGAGCTCACGCAGCTTGCGGAAGGCGTCTTTGGATGAGTTCAACGGCGCCAGGTAGACCCAGTAGCGCATTTGCCCCTGCATCTCGATGTCGCGCAAATCTGCCTCAACCTGCAGGGCCTGCAGACGGCGCACCACATCCTCCCCCTGATAGGCCTCATCAAACGGCCCGACCATGGTGCACAGGGGGTCTGCAACCGTATCGACCGCTGGCTCCGAATGCGCAGGCGGCTGCGCCTCGGCGACAGGTGCCCGCGCCGCCAGCTCTTCAGGGTCCAGTTCGTTAACCAGAGATATGGTGTCAGCGCCGCGATCCGCCTGCGACACCACTACAGTCTTTGCCGGGGTGCGCTCGGTGGTCATAAACCAGCCGAACAAACCCAGATTCGCAACCACCAACAAGAAAAATATCCAGCGCATAGGGACTTCGTTGCTCTATTCCACGTAATTAATTCAAACCGTGCCCAGAGTGGCGACACTCCGGAGTCACACGTTGCCGACCGCTTGAGCGGGAAGTAAAAGCGAGAGAGGAGAGCACTAGACCTCTTCGAGATCCGCGCATGCCAAACCTTCCATCACCAACTCATCGAGAACCTCCACCGCACTCTGAGTGGCAGATGCGGGCAACGAGGCGATAAAAGCGCCATCACCGCCGGTAACCAGTAACCGGGGCGCTCCAGCTTTTTCACCGGATACCGCTGCCAATTGGCGCAGCAACTCGCGCTGCGCCATCTCAATGGCGCCCAGTATCATTAACGGCAGTCCATGATTGACCGCCTGTTCGGTATTCATTCCCGGCGCAAGCGGCATTCCTTGGGAGAACACCTCATCGACCTTTACTGCGTCGGTGTCGCTGTACAGGGCGCGTCGCATCAATCCCAGGCCAGGCACAATGTAACCGCCCAGGTGTTGACCACCCTCACCCAGCAAATCCAGGGTGACCGCGCTACCGCAATCCACCACCAAGGCCGGCGAGGGATCTCGTGCGTAGGCCGCCAGTACTGCCAACCAACGATCCACCCCCAGACGGCCTACTTCCTGGTACGCGCAGGTTACACCGACACATTCGGGGGATACCCGGGCAAAGGCCACAGGAACGGCAAATTCCTGCTTCAACCGCATGGCGATCTGATGCGCCACCTCCGCCCCGGCAACATTGCCACAGCGAACGCGCGTTGGCCTGTGCTTAAACCAGGCATCAGGCAAGTGCTCGGCGGACCACCAGGGACCCGGCGCAAACGCCCCACGTGCAATGACTTGAGAAGCACCTGCGGGGGTGGCGCGTAGCAAGCGCCACTTGCCACGGGTATTCCCCTGATCCAACTCCAGAATCATCTCAGCCAAAATTCCACTCTCAACACGGAAACCTCAACGACCCTCAAACATGCAAAGGCCCACTCAAATAACCAATAACGGCGCGGGCAGATAGCCAATCACGACGCGGGTCGCAGGGAGACCTCACCACCATGAAACACCTGCGGCTGACCATCAATTTCCAGCACCAGTGCGCCACTGTCATTCACCCCGCGTGCCACGCCGCACCAGCGCTGCTGTGCCGATTGTACGCACACATCGGCACCAGAAAATTGATCCAGTGCCGACCAGGCCTCACGCCATGGCGCAAAACCGCTCTGGGGGTAGGCCGCCAGCATCGGTAACAGCTCATCCAGCATTGCCGCCACCAACGCATTGCGAGAGATGCCGGGCTGCACTTCCTGCAAATCAATCCACGGCTGCCCAATGGCATCGGACACCGACTCCGGCAAGCGCATATTCAAGCCAATACCGACCACCACACCACAGCGGTCGGTCAAATCCCCACTCAATTCCAGCAGCACACCCGCAAGCTTGCGACCACGACACCAGACATCATTCGGCCACTTGAGTCGCACGTCCGGCACATCAAAGCGCGACAGCGCTCTGGCCAGCGCAACGCCCACCGCGAGACTCAACCCCTCCAGCAACTGCACACCGCCATTGAACTGCCAGCCAATGGACAGGCTGACGCCGGCGGCGAACGGGCTCTGCCACTGCCGTCCACGACGACCGCGCCCGGCAGACTGCTGTTCAGCAAGCATTACCATCCCGTGGCCGCGACCACCTTCCAGCGCAGACAATACCCGCGCATTGGTCGAATCCACCAAGTCGAATACGTGCAGCCCCGATAGCAACGTCCCCGCATCCGATGCCAGACCACTGCGTATATGCTCCTCAACCAACAGGTCCAATCCACCCGGCAGGCGATAGCCGCGGCCTTTTACCGATTCCACGTGCAAACCAAAGGCCTCGAGCTTCTGCAACTGCTTCCACACCGCCGCACGGCTCACGCCCAGCGCTTCACCCAGTGTCTCTCCGGAATGCACATTGCCGTCCGCCAGCCGCTCCAACAGCGGGCGCAGCGCACCGAGCGCTTCGTTTTTAGTGGACACAGGTGAGCCAGGGAAATCAGGGGAACTCAAGCGTTTTACTCCAATGGGTATTTGGGCCAAACGGGGTTAGCGGTAGATACGACAGTAGCGACGCCCCAGAGACGTGAGGATCTCATAGCCAATGGTATCTGCGGCCACCCCCATCTGGTCCACGGTCAGGGATTCATTCAGCACCTCGATGATTTCCAGGCGCGCCCGCTGCTCCGCCGTAAGCACGGAAATATCAAACACCGAAGTATCCATGGAGACACGCCCAATCATCGGCACCTCTACGCGCCGATCACCAATGACTGCGCAGCCGCGACCACGACCGCTTTGCGCGCGCAGTATACCGTCGGCGTAGCCGCCTCTCACCACCGCCAACCAGCTACCGGCGGCAACCGTTTCGGTGGCACCATAGCCCACCGCACTGTCGGCAAAAATTTCCCGTTGCTGCAGCACCGGCAAGCGCAAATTAACCACCGCACCCATCGGGTTGGTCGCCGCAGGCGTGGGGTTAATCCCATACAGGGCCGAACCCGGGCGCACCAGATCAAAATGATATTCCTCACCGAGATAAATGCCGGAGGAATTGGCGAAGCTGGCGCGCACCCGCGGATGCAGGCTGCGCAGCTTTGCCAGCAGATCCTTAAACAAATCCAACTGCTGTCGATTCTGTGGGTGCGCGGCTTCATCGGCACAGGCCAGGTGACTCAGGAATAACTGAACATTCGCTCCGGCCAACAGCCGCTCGTCCTGCAGCAGCTGACGAAACTCAACGGTGGTCATCCCCAGCCGGGTCATGCCGGTATCGACCTTGAGCGCGCAGGGCGCTGCGATGCCATTCGCATCCGCGGTGGCCTGACACCACCGGTGCATCTGGTCCACGCTGACCAGTACAGGTATCAGTCCCTCTGCCGCACACTCCGCCTCGCAGCCAGGACGCAAACCGGTCAACAGATAGATGTGCACGGCTTCGCGCGCAGCACCGGGGTTCGTCGCGCTCTCAAACTCTTCCGCAGAAACAGACTCGAGCACTGCGCGCAATTGCCGCCCCTCGGCAAGGGTGGCAACAAAAAACTCCCGGCACCCGGCACGGTAGAGGGCCGGGGCAACCTGTTCGATACCCAGGCCATAGGCATCAGCCTTGACCACGGCACCGCACCGACTACTGTCGGCGAGCCGAGAGCGCAGCGCGCGATAGTTGGACGCGACCGCACCCAGGTCAATTCGCAGCAGCCCTTCGCATTCCTGTTCCGATATCGTCACCGATTACCCCAACAAACTCTTTTCACACTCGCACAATGGGAGCCACCTACGCTGCCGACAGCAGCGATTCCCGCCGCAGCGCTTTGGCGCCCAACAAGACTGCAGCCACTACACACAGCAAAGTGACGGCGGAACCCGCCAGCATCGCCGGCACAGAAACCACTTCGCCGACCAACAAATCCTTCAACCACTGCTGATGACTTACCAATGGCACCAGCTGCCAACTCCCTTCCAGGCTCACCTGCGCCATATCCAGCGCCATCAGCAGCACCAGCGGGGCGATCTGCAGGATACTGAGCTGGGTCTGCGCATCTTTGAATGACTGCGAGCGCAGGGCCAACAGAATCTGCAGCACGGCCACCAGCAGCGCCAGGGGCAACAGCAGCAGCCCCATAGTGAAAACACCAGACAGGGTGGTCGCCTGCTGGATACCCAGTTCTGCCAGTGGCATCAGTGGCATTAATAGTACCAGTGCGGTGATGGACATCAGCGCGCCCAACCAACCCAGGCTCGCCACAGCCAGCATTTTCGCCGTGATGATCTGCCACGCGGCCAGCGGCTGCAACAACAGCGTTTCCAAACTGAGGCGCTCACGCTCCCCCGCGGAGGTGTCCACAGATGTCGCCAGGCTGGCGACAAACAGAGTGAGAATCAGCAGCCCCGGAACCATCGCCAGCAACAATGCACCTCGCGCCGACGGAGTACTCACATCCCGCACCTCCAGCTTCCACGGCGCCAGCACCTGGGTAGCAACACCACGTGCCACGAGACGCTGGGTGACCACCAATTGCTGCAGTGCGGCGAGCCGATCCTGCAGCTGCCGCTGTGCGCGGCCGCTACTGGTATTGGATGAATCCACATATACATAGAGTGGCGGAGCAAGAAAGTCCCGGTAGCGCTGATCAAACTCATCGCCGACAACCAGAACCAGTTGGTACCCCTGCCCCAGCAGGCTACGCGGCTCGCCATCGTCGAGACTGACCACCTCAAACCCGGGCCCGTCCAGCTTTTCGGTCAGCAATGGCGCCTGCGCACCTCCGAGTACCGCAACCCGGGTTACTTCCTCGGCTTTCTTCTTGATCATGAAGGTGGAGCCTCCCGCGATCATCGCAGGAAACAGCAACGCAAAGCTCACCGCCATAATCAGGGCACGCCGATCGCGCCAGGCCTCTAAAAACTCTTTGCGCAACAACGGCAGCATAAGTTTGAGCTGCAGCATCGCTTTAGCATTTCCTTTTGCACCACGCATCAAACCACCTCCTCGGCCATCCGCGTGCGCTCACCATACGCCAGCGCCACGAAGCTATCCTCGAGATTTTCGCTACCGGTCTCTGCAATCAGTTCATCCGGCGCCCCGCGACCGACGATCCGGCCTTGCGACATCACCAAAACGCGATCCGACAGCTCCGCCACTTCCGGCATCACATGGCTGGAAAACAGAATCGCGGTACCCGCCGACCGCAGGCGCAACAGGGTGCGGCGCAACAGGCGTACTGCGAGGACGTCGAGGCCCCGTGTGGGCTCGTCGAGAATAAGATGCTTTGGCCTGTGCACCAGCGCCCGCGCCAGCGACACTTTCATCCGCTCCCCCTGGGAAAACCCGCCCATGCGCCGCCGCCACAGGCTCTGTAATTCAAGCTCCTCACACACCGACGCCAGCGCAGACTTGAGCGCAGCCCCGGACAAGCCCTGCATACGCGCAAAAATATCCAGATACTCAACCACGGTAAGACGCTCATAGAGTCCCTCGCGATCACCGACCACGCCCAGCTGGCGGCGCACACCTTGCGGTTCCCGAGCCGGGTCGATACCACCTACCAACACCTGCCCGGTTTCCGCACGCAACAATCCGCACAGGATGCGCAAACAACTGGTTTTGCCGGCGCCATTAGCGCCAAGCAGTGCCGTAATACGCGCATCCGGAACCTCAAAACTCAGGTCCCGCAGAACCGGCTGGCCGGCGAACGACTTGCTGATACCCTGCACCTGAATCATGGCTGCGCCTCCTCTGCTGAGGCCGTAGCCTCACTCTCCGGATTAAGCCGAGGCTTTGTTTCTTGTTGCAACTCTTGTCTCAGCTCTTGTCTCAACGAAGGCCCAAACATACCGGCCATAAACGGCGGGCGCTGGATATCGGCGATACACGCCTGATCCAGCGGCAGGCCGCCGCCATTCAAGAATTCTTCCATCAAATCGGGAATGCAACCGCGCGCACTGTTGATGTGACCACCGCCCTGAACAATCAGGTGCTGACGATTTTCCAGGTAGCCGAGGTCCCGTTCGGCATAGAGCGGTGGCGTGATTGGATCTGCGCTACCGGATATCAACAACACGGGATGTGAGCGAGCCTCGCTCACCGGATACTCCCGCGAGGGAACCGGCCATTGCGCACAACCGCGTACAAATGGCTGCACAAACGCATCGCCGAGGAAGGTACCGGCGGCATCCGCGAGGATTTCATCGCGCTCCATACGGCTCACTTCTTCGGCGCAGGCCACAGAAAACGTAAGCCCCATCGCCATACTCTCCTCCAGCCTGGCAAACAGCCCAACGATACCGGACAGCGGCAACAGATTGCCTTTGGCTGCCTGGTCGATCGCGAACGGCAGCTGTGCCGCCACACTGGGGTCATACAACGCGGTGCGCACCGCATTGGCCAGCATCCAGCGCTCGACCGGCTCTTCCGAGGGGAGACCGGTGAATGGGTCTGGGAAACTGACTGCGCTGGCCCGGTCCCAGCTCTGCAATATCAGATCCAGCGCACCGCGCCAGTCGCCGAAACCGCGACAAACCGGGTCCGCAGCACAATCTTGCTGCAGCTGCACCAGCGCGGCTTCCGCGGCCTGCGCCGTGAGGAAAACCTTGCTGTCGATGGGAGCGACCCCATCCAACACCAGGCTTTGCAGGGACTGCGGATACCACTGCTGGTAGAGGAGTGCCGTGCGTGTGCCCCAGGAACCGCCCCACAGACTGATCTTTTCGTGCCCCAGCACCTTGCGCACCTGCTCAAGGTCTTCCACCGCCTGACGACTGGTGAGGGCCAGTGGGCGCTCGGGGTTCGCTTGATAGCAATCGGCCAACAGCTCGACAAAGCGCTCTATATCGGCCGGGGGCGAGTCGCTCAGACCACAATCAAATACCTGAGAACGCCCGGCACCGCGCCGGTCAACGAACACCAGGTCCCGCTCGCGGTTGATCTTGCGTAGCGGGTTAAGCAGTTGCACCAGATCGGAGGATGCCTGCCCTGGCCCGCCGGCGAGCAGATATAACGGCTCGCGACGGGTGTCGCTCAGTGCCGGCGCCACCAGTACGGTCAGCTCCGCCGCTTGCCCCACCTGCAAACCGGTTACCGGTATCGAATAGCAACGCAGCGCATCCGCCCAGCCACTACCGTGGCACAAAGTCGGTTGCAGTGTGTCGGCACTTGGCAAACCTTCTTTGCCGGCCTGAGTTTCGGCCGGCTGGGCAAACACCGTTGCCCCCGCGAACAGGCACAGGGCCGCCGCTATCCGTCGTTTCATTTCCCTGGTCCTTCGTTGCAGCTTCATCCGTGATTGGCTCTCCGGTACCGATGCATCAATGTTCATTGCCGCAGTCTACCGAAGTTTTTGCCCCATCGCTGCGCTATGCCCCCACAAGGCCGTGGCGTCAGCTAGCGCCGAATGGTATTGTTTGCGGTCGCTTGATTACAGAACAACCACTGCGAACCCGCCGAAATGAGCTTTTCAGACAGAGAGAAACAACTGGTAAGGGCTGCTTTTGCCTGGGGCCAGATCACCCAGAAAGAAGGCTATACCCTGTCTGACCTGGAAATTGAAAAATCGGTACTGTTCCGCCGCCTGCTTGCGGGCCGGCCGCCTCTGGCCTTCCCCCCGCCCCTGCGCCACGGTTTCCCCTGGTATGACGTGATCGAAGGCCGCAGCGAACACGTGGTCAGCGCATCCGAAGCATCGCCCGAACACAGCTTTATTGCCCCCGGTAGCAAGCCGGGAGATACCTACATTCTGATCGACGGCGCCTTCTGGCGCGTGGCGGAAACTCTGCGCGAGCGCGAGGATTATCTGGTGGAATGGGGTGAGTATCCGATGCAGTGGCGTTTGCAGAAGCAGTGGGAGGTCAACTACGAAATGACCCAGCAACTGCACAACTTCCGCCAGCAAAACCCGGATGCCAACGTGGATCTGGCACCTGGCAGTGGCCAGCGCGAGTACAGCGAATTCCGCGTGGACGACGATCAGACGGTATGGCTTTCCGAATGGCACCTGACCCGTATCGGCCTGCCTGGCTGGGTGTGGGTTGGTAAAGCGGTGGATACGGAGCCTGCAGACCTTGAGCTGGCGCCCATCTGCCAGGATCAAGGCGGCCCTCTGGTACTGGGCGTGGCCGGCGCCGAGCGCGGCCCGGGCTGGCTGCGTATCGAGCAGGCCGATGGCGATTCGCGCTACATCAAGTTGGGTGAAGACCTGGAATACAAGAAGGTAATTGCTTCAGCGGTTACTGAGTTCGACCGCCTGCTGCAAGCTGTGCGCGGTGAAGTGCTGGAAGTAATGGATCGCCGCGGCGACGATGTGCTGCGCGGCTATCAGGTGCCCATGCACCTGGCACCGCTGGAGCACTTTGATTTTGCGGATGTAAATTACGACCTGGTGCCGGATAACGCCTACAACGGGTAATGCCGGGCACCAGTTCAATCTTGACTCTCGAAAGCTTGAAGCATTTCCGATGGCGGCACTGCCACCGGGAGAAGTTTGCGAGACACAAGCTAGGCGCCCCCCCTAAACCCATCCCTGGGGGTTCTTCTAAAACATCCCTGTTTTAGAAGGTCTCGCAAACTTCTCCCGGCGCCAGCACCTTTGCACCTAACATCTGCACTTCGAATCAAACTCAGCTAACGAAGCAGCAAATTTTTGGCGGAAGATACGCGACCGCAATTAATCCACATCCCGCCCGCGCCCAGAGCGCAGCAGTTCAAACCACTCTTCCCGATCCAGCTCAAGCTCCAGAGCAGACAGCGCCGCTTCCAGCCGCTGTGGGTTACCGCTACCCAACACCGGGATCATGTTCGAGGGATGCTTCAGCAACCACGCCAGTGCCAGCTGCATAGGCCCATCTTCGGCGTTCAGGCCGCGTGCCGCGCTCAAGCGTTTAAGCTCCTGCTGCACGCGCACTGCATCTTCATCGGTTCCGCTAAACAGGCGACCGCCGGCAAACGGTGACCAGGCCATGGGGATAACGCGGTGTTGCTGGCAGTGGTCCAGCTGGCCATCGAACATCGCTATCGAGTGCAACAGTGACGCTTCGATTTGATTGGCCACCAGCGGCGACGACAAGCGCGATTGCAGCAGGTCAAACTGATGGGGCAGGAAGTTGGATACGCCCAGCTGCTTTACTTTGCCGTCTTGCACCAGGGTTTCCAGTACCTCGGCCAGCGCGTCGGCATCCATCAGTGGGTCCGGGCGGTGTAGCAGCAACAGGTCCAATTGCTCCACACCCATATCGCGCAGGCTGGTCTCAACGGCCATGCGCACGTGGGCGGCACCGGTATCGTAATGGTTGATGCGCGCCCCGGACGCTTCACCGGCAAGCCGGATACTGCACTTGCTTACCAGCTCCATGCGCTCGCGCAGCTGCGGCTTCAGGCGCAGCGCTTCGCCGAAGAACTGCTCGCAGCGATAGTCGCCGTAAATATCCGCCAGATCAAACGTGGTCACGCCCAGATCCAGCATGCGCTCGAACAGGGAAACACGCTCGGCCGGTGAATAGCCCCAGTCGGTGAGACGCCATAAACCGAAAGCAATGCGGGAAAGAGAAAACTCGGGAGCGAGAGAGGAAGAAACGCGCTGCATAAAAAAATCCGCTGGATCAAATAGATTCCAGCGGATTTTCACATAAATTGCGGGGCGAATGGTCCTCCCCCGCTGAGGCTTACCCTGGCCTAGGGCAGCTGCAGGGTTTCCGCGATATCGGCCCAGGAAACCAGCTTAAAGTTCTGGCTCGCACTGGGCATACGATTGCGGCCGTCTTGCACCACCAGCAATCCCTGTGGATATTGAGCGCCAAGTGCCGCACTGGAAACTTCCAGGCCGTCAGTTTCAGAGCTGCCATCCAATCCCTTGTCCAGATTGATATCTACCTTGAAATGGCCCACAAACTCACTGCCATCGCGGTTAAACAAGGCATAGCTGTTGTTGCCCTGACTGGACACCACCAGGTAGCTCTTGTCCGCGGCGTGATAGAAACCCATGCCTTCCACATCTGCCGCCAAGCGCTCGCCATCCACCGGAGCAATCAACTGCGGCCTGGCCTCGCCAGCGAGGTATGCGGCAATGTCCAACCGCCAGATGCCACCGTCTTCTTCACCGAAGAACAGCATCTGCATTTCGTCATCCACCACGCAGCCTTCCACCTGGCTGGCCACTTCCAGTGAAGCTACCTTGCGCAGGCTCCAATCCACATTGCCGGTGCCCGGAACAATCTGCAGCAGCTGCACGGCACCTTCCTTGTCAGACACCCAGGTCATCAGGTCGGCACCTTTGCGGTACACGCACAGACCGTAGGGGTCTTCCATTTCCAGGTTGCGCAACCCCAGGTATTCCACTGCACCCGCAGCGGTAATGCCGAACAGGCTGACGCCCGGATCGGTGCGATTGGTGGCCGCAGCGATAGCGACAAACTTGCCGTGCTGCATCGGACGCAGGTCCACGTTGTTTACCCGACCGACCTCAAAGTGCTCCACCAGCTTGCCGCTCAGGTCGTACACGCTGAGACCACTCTTCTTGTCGGTACCGAGGATCAGGCTGGCGCTGGGCTTGGCCGGATTGACCCAAATTGCCGGGTCGTCGGCGGCATCGCCACCGGAAGCGACCGGCGCGGTCTGGCCGCTGGCGCGCACGCGCGGTATCTCGACCGGGCCGCGGAACGCCTGCAGCTCTTCGGGTGGCTGCGGCAGGGACACCGCAAAGCGGTGCACCTGATCGCTCTCTTCCTCCAAGGCCAGCAGTGCTTCACCCTGCACCGCTGCAGATACTGGCTCTATGTCGGCAAGCGCTTCCACAAACAGCGGCCCCTTGGCGGGATCGTTGATATCAAAGGCCATGACTTTTTCTGCGACGGTCAACCACAGATTGCCGTTGACCTCATCCAGCCACAGGCCACCGAATTCGCCCTTGGGCAAATCACTTGCCGCGATAAACACCTGGCGCGCCTCATCCATTTCCGCATCGGCATTCAGGCTCCAGATGCCCAGGGGTGGCTGGGCAACCAGTAACTTGCCCCTGCGATCATCAACGACGCAGGAAGAAACCTGCTCGCCAAAATACAGCGGCCGCAGGCCGGTAAACGTCCAGGCTTGTTCACGGGGGTGTACCACATACTCGTGACCAAGGCCGGTTTCATCAATCGCGAACAGATGCGTGCGTCCCGCCTGCGAAGAAAAGCACATGGCTACTTGCGGGGCGCTCGTCGCCATCGCCGCCAGGTAGCGAATCCGTGGGCTGTCCTCTTCCACATCCAGCAGGCGCAGCTGTAGTTCTCCATTGTCCTCGTCGTAAACGGCAATCAACCAGCTGTCTTGTTCCAGTGGATGCAAGGCGAAGCGCTCTACGGTGCCGCCATCCAACGCAAGCTTTTCGTTGCCTTCCTTGTCCACCAGAACCAGGCCGCGCTTCTCGCTGGCCAGTAACAGGTATTCATTTCCACCCAGGGAAAGTGGCGCCAATTGGCTCGATACAACATCGGTGAGTGCCAGCTGGTGCTCCGCGGCGATGCCTTTAGGCGTCGCCGCCTCTTTGCCAATCTGCGGTCCACACGCGCTGATCAAGGCCGCGGCGGCCAATGTGCTGAACAGTTTTAACAAGGTTTTACACGCCATAATTCATTCGTTTTGCAGGTTCTTACTGTGCAGGCTCGGTCTAATTTCCTGAAAGACCGCGCCAGTGCATTGGCCAAAATACGCCGCTCCCGTGACGGGAATGTGGTAAACAGATGACCAATGAATCCCATGTAAAAAAATAGCAGAAAGCCCGAGTGCTCCAGGTACTCCTGCAGCGCCCAGGCTTGCTGCTGTGACCTCCCGCACTAACTCTCCGCGGAGCAGTTAGCACAAAGAGATCGCGAATAGCTCTTTATTAGAAAGTACTATAGGTCACGCCCAGTACATAGGCAGGACCGTACTCTTCGTACTGGCCGTTGTAGCCGCGTCGATTGGCGTAGAAAGCTTCATCGGTCAGGTTGACCGCGTTGAAGAACACCTGCATACCATTTTCAAAACGGTATTTGGCGGACAGGTCCACCTGCATGTGGGTGTCTTCGTAGAGATCGAAGGCTTCGTCTTCCAGATCCACTTCCAGCAGGCGCTCGCCCTTGTACGCCGTGGACAGGCGCAGGCTCAACGCATCGCGCTCGTAACCGACGATAAAGTTGGCCACCAGATCCGCTTGCGACGGCAACGCAACCTTGTTGCTACGCTCGGCGTCGCCACCCAGGCCCAGGTCCGCTTCGGAGTCGGTCAGGGTGGCGTTGGCGCGCAGCAGGAAGCCATTGTCGAAGCCGCGGGTCCAGGCCAGTTCGGCGCCACTCAGGGTGGCCTTGTCGCCATTCATCGGCTGCAAAATTTCCGCTTCATCCACGGTCAGGCTGCCCACATACATGCTGTAGTCGGCAACGCTGGACACATCGACCGTCACTACAAAGTTTTCGATCTGCTTGTAGAACGCGCCCACAGAGAACATACCCAGCGCGTCTGCGTAATACTCGAAGGAAGCGTCGAAGTTGCGCGCCTCATAAGGGTCCAGCAGCGGGTTACCGGCTTCCACCTTCAATTCACCTGCGTCGTACTCGATCTCTGCCGGAGACGGGTTCAACGCGCCAAAGGACGGGCGGGACAGGGATTCGGTGTAGGCTGCGCGCAGTACAATGTTATCGCTGTAATCGAACTTGACGTTCACGCTCGGGAACAGCTTGCTGTAGTCGTTAGCGTATTCCACCTCGGATACATAGACGTCTTCCGCAATTTCTACTGCGCCGGGGATCGCTTCACCGGCCTCAACCACGCGGTAGCCCTGAGCGGAGAAGTCCGTCGCCTCGTAGCGCACACCGTAGACCAAGTTGGCGCGGCCGAAATCGATATCGTTCATCACGTAGAGCGCAGAGATGTCTTCGCTCATCACGTAGTCGCGCGCGGAATCCAGTGCGGTATCGGTTTCATCAATTTCGAAACTGGCCAGGTTCGCATTAATGAATGCGTTGATGGCGCCTTTGCTGGCGCTCGGGCCGAAGGTACCCAGATCGTAATCGATGCCGTTAGCGGCGAAATCGGCGAGGGTGTAGTCACCACCGAAGCCGTCATAGATGGTGGCATTAAGGTCACCGGTTTTTTCCCGGCGGCGCTCGTGCAGGCCGAGCTTCAATTCAGATGGATTGCCAGCCACTTCGATATCGCGACGAATATCGATACGCAAGCTAACTTCTTCATCATCGGTGTAGTTGTCTTCGATGACGATCTCGTCGAGCTCGTAGCTGGCGGCATCCATGGCGTTGGCATCCGTAGCAAACATTTGCGGGATCTTGCCCGCGCTGGTGTAGCCCAGCTCCAGACCTTCCTGTACGAAAGTGGTGTCGCGGCGATGGGGTTCAGACTCTTCCGCATGGGAATAGCCCAGTGCGTATTCCACACCCCAGGTATCCATGTCGTGTGAACCACCGGCAACCAGTGACAGAATTTCCTGCGCTTCGTAACGGTCTTTCAGCTCTTTCTCCAACGCGGCGTCCGACCAGGTCGCGGAGTTTGCAGAAACGCTGGAAGGATCATCATTCTCTTCATCCAGCTTGAAAGAATTACGCTGGCGCTGCTCGTCATCGGAAAAATCGGAATACAGGCTGTGCAGATACACTTGCTGGCCTTCGGCGACTTCCAGATCGAAGTTCGCGGCGAGACCGGTACGCTCGCGGGTCACGGTGTAGTCGCGCTGCTCGATTTCCGCAGCGGTGATGCCTTCACTACCATCCAGCGCGGCAAACTCTTCCCACACGCCGTCGGTTTCGATGTTCTCGGAACCGAAGTTACGCTCCTGGTGCGAAGCGGCAACAGCAACACCCAGGGTGCGACCGTTCAAGTCAAATTTATTGGTGTAAGTGCCGGCGAACTTCGGGCTGTTTTCGCCCTGCAATTCGCTATAGCCATTCTCAATGCTCACCTTGTAGGTCTGGCCGTCGTAATCCAGCGCGTTGATGCTCTTGATTTCGATGGCACCACCGATGGAGTCAGCGCTCATATCGGGAGTCAGGGTTTTGAACACTTCGAGGCTGGCGAGAAGGTCAGCGGGAATAACATCGAGAGCAACGGCACGGCTGTCGGTTTCCGGCGCCGGCAGGCTCATGCCATTGATGGTGGATGCGTTCAGGTTTGGATCAATGCCGCGCACACCGACAAAGCGACCCTCGCCCTGGTCGCGGGAAATAAACACACCCGCCATACGCTGTAGCGCTTCGGTGACGTTAGCATCCGGCAGCTCACCGATCGCTTCAGAGGTTTGCACGGCAACGACTTTATTGGATTCACGCTGGCGCTCGATATCACTGCGCGCGTTGGCGGCCTGCGCGGTGACCACTATGGTCTCCATCAATTCGCCTTGCTTTTCTACGCCAGCATTCGGCACTTCCTGTGCGCCTGCATTGACACTGATTACCGCAGCCGCAAGCGGCGCCAGCATATTCAAATTAAATACCGTCTTAGTCATAGTCCCCGTTCCCGTTGGAGGTGGTTTTTAAACAGAAGCAGTTGGGCGACCGGTAATCTGGCGTGTAAATCCAAGTCCGATCTTTTGGTTTGCGAGCGCAGGCTAGACTCGGGATGTGAATCTTGCGTTACGTTTTTTTTAAATTTGTCATATTGCGCCGCTAGGCTTGGTTCCGAACGTGACACAAGCCAGAAGGATTTAGCGACAAATCAGCTTCTGGCGCCACGCTAGACCCGCGACTGGACCCGCGACTGGCCCCGAGAGTGGGCCCGCGAGGAAAGCAAAATAATTTTTGGTGAACAATTTATGACAGACCACAAACACGGCGACCGGGCGCCACACAACGCTCAGCGCAGGGCGCTGCTGAAATCAATCGGCGCTACCGCAGCGGCGACCGCCGGTGCGGGCTTGTTGCACGGCTGCAGCGACAAAAGCGGTGCCCAAAGAACAGCGCAAGGTGCACACAACCTCAGCTTCGCGGAAATTCCTCATGGGCTGGATTCCAAACATCACCTGCCGGATGGCTACAGTGCGGACCTGCTACTGCGCTGGGGGGATTCTCTGGATGCTTTTGCCGGTGCCTTCTCTCCAGATACCCTCGATGCCGGCGAACAATCCCGCCGTTTTGGTTACAACAACGACTTTCTTGCGTTTATGCCACTGGATCCCGACGCAGTTCCCGGCGAAGGCGACAGGCACAACCTGAGCAACAACAGCAAACGTGGCCTGCTCTGTGTAAACCACGAATACACACAGCCGCATTTAATGTTCAGTGGCTACACCGAACGAAGCTCGAATCGTGGCACCAGCCACGCGCATATCGCGGTGGAACAGCAAGCCTGCGGGCACAGCATTGTAGAAATTGAACAGACTGCAGAAGGGTGGCAGGCAGTACTGGGGAGCCCCTATAACCGGCGTATTTCTCTCACCACCGAAATGGTAATTGTCGGTGACGCTGCCGGTGACAAACGCCTACAGACCAGCGAGGACCCGAGTGGTACGAAAGTTTTTGGCACTGTGGGCAACTGCGCGGGTGGCAAGACCCCGTGGGGAACGGTATTGATTGCCGAGGAGGGTTTTGGCGGTGCATTCCAGGGCGACCCGGACAATGTTGCCGACGAGGTCGAGGCACGCAATCACCACGCGTTTGGCATCGAACCGGAAAACCGCAACTGGGGCGACTACGATCGCCGCTTTGACATCACCGCGGAACCGAATGAGCCAAACCGCTTTGGCTGGATGGTGGAATTCGACCCCTACGACCCGAAATCCACGCCGCGCAAGCTCACCGGGCTCGGCCGCTTCGAACACGAAGGGTTTACGGTAGTCAGCAAACCCAATGCACCGGTGGTGGCGTACGGAGGCGATGACGACGAGTACCAGTTTGTGTATCGCTTTGTGTCTAAGAAGAACTACCTGCCCCGCAATAACGCCCATAACCGCGACCTGCTCACGGAAGGCACCCTGTATGCCGGCCAGTTCCGCGAAGGCGGTGGTGGAACCTGGTTGCCGCTGATATTCGGACGGGGTCCACTGACGCCGCAGAATGGGTTTCGCAATCAGGCAGATGTCCTGATCGACTGCCGTCGCGCCGCGAAGCTTGTTGGTGCTACGCCGATGGACCGCCCGGAAGATGTGGAAACCAACCCGGTGAACGACTGCACCTATGTGATGCTGACCAAAAACAAGAAGCGCAAGGCCGGGGAGGAAAATGCCGCCAACCCACGTGCGCGCAATACCGCCGGACATGTACTGGAGATTGTTCCCCCGGGACGAAACGGCCAGCGCGATCACACAAGCGACACCTTCCGCTGGAATACTTTTTTGCTCGGCGGCAACCCCAATGCAGAAGATCCCGCCGAGCGCGGCGCCTACGGACAACAGCCCGGCAACATATCGCCACATGGCTGGTTTGCGAACCCGGATAACGTTGCCTTTGATAGCAGCGGCAATATGTGGATAGCCACCGATGGTTGCGAGGACTTCGGCTTCCACGATGGCCTCTGGGCCATGGCGACCGAGGGCGAACTGCGCGCAGCGCCCAAGCACTTCTTCGGCTGCCCGGAGGGCGCAGAAATCTGCGGGCCGGAGTTCACCCCGGACGGCAAAACCCTGTTTGTCGCGGTGCAGCACCCGGCAGATGTGGATAACTCAACCTTCGACAACCCACTGCACCGCTGGCCGGACAACGATCCGGACCTGCCGCCGCGGCCATCGGTACTGGCCATTCGGCGGAATGACGGCGGCACTATTGGCAGCTGATGTGATACTTCGTGCCGTGCACTTGGCTAGTATTTTTTGAATACCTGTGTAGTACAGGTGCACGACACTCAACGCCATCAAAGGAACTGCCAGGATGTTTTTGCTGACAACATGGAAGAGCATAAACCGCACACTTGGCAAAGGAGCGTTGCTGCTGACAGCGCTCCTTATGAGTGCCTGCTCAGATGGATCCCGCGACGAAAACGTAACTACTGACGCAGTCACTGTGGACAATGGCGCGCAGGTCCAACTGAATGGGTCTGGCGCTAGTTTCCCGTTTCCAATTTACGCGAAATGGTTCCGAGGCTTCTCCCGTTCAGAGACGGGTGTGCAGGTGAATTACCAGCCGAATGGCAGTAGCGCGGGCATTCAGGACTTCATCGCTGGCGTGGTGGATTTCGCGGCGTCCGATGCGGCGATGAGCGACGGCGAAATCGCCGAGGTAACGCAGGGTGTCGTGCTGTTACCGGTGACAGCGGGAGAGGTGGTTCTCGCCTACAACCTGGAGGGTGTCGACGAATTAAAACTGCCGCGCGATGTTTACCCGGAAATATTCCTGGGTAACATTGACCACTGGCAAGACCCAAGAATCATCGCGGCGAATCCCAACGTTGTGCTGCCAGACAGTGAAATTACCGTAGTCACACGGGCAGACGCATCCGGCACCTCGTATGTATTTAGCGGCCACCTGAGCGCCATCAATGACAATTTCCAGTCTGCGGTAGGCCACTCGACCACACCCACTTGGCCTGGCGGCGCCAATTTCGTATCCGCGCCAAAAAACGACGGTATTGCCGCAGAAATCAAGCAGACGCCGGGTGCAATCGGTTACGTAACCTATGGCGTCGCCAAACTGACTGACCTGCGGGTAGCACGGCTGGAAAACAAGGTGGGCAACTTCGTCTCGCCGGGCCCTGCGGCCGGTGGCGCTGCGCTGGCCGGTGCGCAATTCCCTGCCGAAACCCTGCCGGACAGTACAGTGCCAAACCTGATTGCATGGGTACCAGACCCAACCGGCAACAGTGCTTACCCAATTGTCAGCTTCACCTGGCTACTGGTATATGTGGATCAAGACAACGATAAGGCAGCCGCCATGCGCAGGCTGGTGGACTATATGCTAAGTGATGAAGCGCAGGCAGAGGCGAATGCGCTTGGTTATATTCCTCTGCCGCAGAACGTGCGCGAGAAAGTGCGCGAAGCCGCGCAGTACATCAAATAGCGCTGCGGCTAGGGAAATAGCGCTGCGGCTACGGAAAATAGCCCCGCGGGCTACGGAGACTTCAAAAACTTTTCAGCCACCGCCGCAGTGCCTGGCGGCGCCAGAGCAGCAACAGCACCGCAATCGCTGCGTAAATCGCCGGCTCAATCCAGCCACTTTTCACCGACCACCAAAAATGCCAACACACCAGACCAGCGACCACGTACAACAGGCCGTGTAGCTTTTTCCAGTTGCGCCCCATCTTTCTCAGCAGCAATGGAAGCGATGTGATCGCGAGCAGCAATAGAATCAACCAGGCAGTAAAACCCAGCAGGATATAGGTACGTTTGACGATTTCCTCGCCGATCAGCGACCAGTCAAGACCAAGTTCCAATACCAGCCACGCGCTGAAATGCAGCGTTGCCCAGGCAAAACACCAGAGCCCCAGGGGCCTGCGCAGTCGATTCAACTGGCCGAAGTTCAGGCTCTTCGCCAGCGGTGAAATCAGCAGCGTGAGCAGCAGCAGTCGAATGGCGCCCATTCCCAGATAGTGGATCAACTCCTTAACAGGGTCACCACCCAAGCGCCCCTGATTAATGGCCACAAACAGCCATAAAAGTGGCAGCAGGGCACCGAGATGCACCGCCACCTGCAACAGAATGGCAAGCGGCTTTTTCCACTGTGCCGTCACTAGTAAAACTTCCTGAGATCCATATTGCGGTACAGGGACGCGACCTCCTCCCCATAGCCATTAAAGGGCAATGTGGGCTGGCGCTTCACCGCAAACAGGCCGCCCTCGCCAATAAACCGTTCACTGGCCTGGGACCAGCGCGGGTGGTCCACCTGCGGGTTCACGTTGGCATAAAAGCCATATTCCTGCGGCAGCATCTTGTTCCAGCTGGTGGGCGGCATCTGTTCCACCAGTTTGATTTTGACGATCGACTTGATGCCCTTGAAACCGTATTTCCACGGTACTACCAAGCGAATCGGTGCCCCGTTCTGCGGGGGCAGAGTTTTGCCGTACAGGCCAACAGAGAGAATGGTCAGCGGGTGCATGGCCTCATCCATGCGCAGGCCTTCCACATAGGGATAGTCGACACCGCCGCCGATATAGCGATTGCGTTGGCCCGGCATCTGTTCCGGATCGTACAGGGTTTCAAAGGCGACAAACTTGGCGCGACTGGTGGGCTGGAAGCGCTTTAAAAACTTACCCAGTTCGAACCCCACCCAGGGAATGACCATGGACCACGCCTCCACACAGCGCATGCGATAAATACGCTCCTCCAGGCCGATCTCATTCATCAGTTGCCACACGTCCACCGTTGCCGGCTTTTCCACCTCGCCTGACACCTGCAGCGTCCAGGGTTCGGTACGCAAACCCTGACTGTTCTTCGCCGGGTCGGTTTTGCCGGTGCCAAACTCGTAAAAGTTGTTGTAGTTGCTCACCTTGTCTTCCGGGGTGAGCAGCAGGTCGGGGACAGGTTTTTGCGGAGTAAATTTCAGCGGCTTGCGCGGCGCCTGTTTAGGCTCATCCTTGCGACCAAACAGGTCCAGCCCCATAGCTTTCTCCCCCACACCGGCGCCGGCCAGTACACCACTGGCAGCCAGTCCCTTGATCACACTGCGGCGTGATACGTAGGCCGATTCCGACGTGGAGTGGGCTTCGCTCAAGTCACTGGGGGCGGGCTTCTTAATCAGCACGGTGGCATCCTCGGGTTAGCAATTCGGGAGTTTGCTGTTGTTCTGTCGCAGACAAGGAAGAATTCTTACATTGCGCGGCAGATTCAATGACCGTATACGCAATACAGGCCCGATCAGCTCAGAAAGAATTGCTGGATACCCAGCAGTACATTGGTCGTTGCGACCGACGCAAGAATAAGCCCCATTATGCGACTGACAATACTCGCGCCGGCATCGCCGATCCAGCGGTAAATCCAGTTCGCGGTGAGTAACAGCAGCAACACAATACCCAGCACCGCGAGCATCGCGCTGGCGGTATTCACCTGGTGAATGGGGTCAAAACGGTGGTTATCGGTCAGCACGACCGCCGCCAGCATGGCACCGGGGGAGGCAATGGAGGGTACAGCAAGTGGGAATATCGCGGTTTCGTGGCCCCCGCGGATAATATCGACCTCCTGCTCGGGTTTGCTTTCACCAAAAATCATGGTGAGAGCGAACAGGAACAGTACGATACCGCCGGATACCTGAAACGCGGACAGCGGCACGCCAATGGCCTCCAACAAGTACTGACCGGCCAGTAAGAAGAACAGCAAAATGCCCGCGGCCACCGCTACCGCAAGCAGGGCAATCTTGCGACGCTGCCATTCGTTGTGGCGACTGGTCACGGCAATAAACACCGGCAGGGTGCCTACCGGGTCGATCACTGCAAAGAAAAAGACAAAGCTACTGAGCCAATCGTCCAAGTGATCTCCTGCAAGCCCGTGCTAGTATCGGAAAAATATGGGAGAGGCTTCCAACAGAGTTTAGTGCATGACAAACCATTCCCCGACCGCGCGCCGTATCGCCAAAACCATCCTCAATGGCTTTGACGCCTATTTCGCGGATTTTCAGAATATGACCCTTGGGGCAAAAGCCCGGTTTGAAAAGGCCGCGTGGGACGCGGTGCACGAGACCAACAAGGAGCGCATCGACCTGTATAAGACCAAGGTCAATCAGGTCCTCAGGCTGGTGCACTCGGTCACCAGCAAAGACACCACGCAACTGGAGCTCTGGGGCCAGGCCAAAGCCACCTACAGCCAGCTCATTGCCAACAACAACAATTATGAGATTGCCGAGACCTTCTTCAACTCGGTGTTCTGCAGCCAATTCGATCATGCGCATATCCACGACAGCCATATCTTCGTGAAATCCTCGCGCGCACCGGACGAAAAGCCTCTGCGCGACTACAGCATTTACATCAGCTACAACGGTCAACATGGCCTCGAAGCCATGATTGAAGACATCCTGGCGGACTACAGTTTTTCCATTCCCTGGGAAGATACCGCGCGCGATCTGCGCAATGTCTGCGATGCCTTGCGCAATGGGCCACTGGCGGGGCAGCTGGAGTCACTGGAGGACGAGCACCGACTGCGTGTCGACATGCTGGAATCGGTTTTCTACCGCAACAAGGCCGCCTATCTGGTCGGGCGACTGATGTTTGGCGGTGAGGTAATCCCGCTAATCCTGCCGTGTCTAAACAATGGCCGTGGCGGCATCTTTGTCGACACCCTGATCTACGACAACGATTCCACCAGTATCATTTTCAGTTTCACCCGCTCCTACTTTATGGTGGACGCGCCGATTCCCTCGCGATTCGTGCGCTTCCTGTCCACCATTATGCCGCTCAAGGAAAAGTCGGAGCTGTACAACTCCATCGGTTTCCACAAGCACGGCAAAACCGAGTTCTATCGCCATGTCATTGCCCACATGAAGACGAGCAACGACAAGTTTGTGATCGCGCCGGGCATCAAGGGCATGGTGATGAGTGTATTCACGCTGCCGTCTTACCCGGTGGTCTTCAAGGTCATCAAAGACAAATTCGATAACCCGAAAACGGTGACCGAGGCCATCGTCAAAGAGAAATACAAATTTGTATCCCGCGCGGACCGTGTGGGGCGCATGGCGGACACCCAGGAATACACCAACTTTATTTTTTACCGCAACCGCTTCAGCGAGGAGCTACTGGCGGAACTGCAGGAACTGGCACCGTCAAAACTGCTGGTGGATGACAAGTGGATCATCATCAAGCACCTGTATGTCGAGCGGCGCATGGAACCGCTCAACCTGTATCTCGACGACGCGAGTGACCAGCAGACCATTGAGGCCATGGAGGAATATGGCAACGCCATCAAACAGCTGGCGGCGGCGAATATTTTCCCCGGCGACATGCTGCTGAAGAACTTTGGTGTGACCCGCCACGGGCGCGTGGTGTTTTACGATTACGACGAGTTGTGCCCGCTGACCGAGTGCAATTTTCGCAAGATTCCCGAACCCCAGACCACCGAGCAGGAGCTGGCAGACCGGCCCTGGTACACGGTGGACGAGGCCGATGTATTTCCAGAGGAGTTCCGCCTGTTTTTCTCCGGCAACCCGGTGGCGCGAAAGGCCTTCGAAGACCAGCACAGTGACCTCTATGACTACCGCTACTGGCAGGGCCTGCAGGAGCGCATCCGCGCCGGACGGGTGGAGAGCACCTTCCCGTATCGCCGCAAGATCCGCTTCAAGCGCCCTTCGCGCAAGTCGAACCACTGACTTTAAAGTCGCCGTTTAATCAGCCTCCCAGTTCGCACGCAGAGGGGAAAAAAGCCCGCTAACAGCGACTATAGTTAGAGGAGCGGATTGATACCGAGGAGGTAGGAAGTGCGGTATTTCAGCGGTAGCGCACTGTGCGCGGGCCTGACGTTGTGGGGCGTCACATTGACTGGTTGCGGTTATCTCCCCAGCGAAATGGACGGCAAGCCAAAAGCCGCCCAGGCCAAGCCCCAGGACGCCACCACTGAGGTGTTCAACCATGTCGCCAGCTGCGGTACCCGTGCCAAGGGCTACAAGCTACTCTCCTTCAGCGACCTGTATGTCACCACCAACGATCCGCGCTTTCCCTTCCAGCGCGCCAGCAACCTGCCCGGCAATTTTGATGTCCGCGCCTATGTGTGGGGCTTCCAGAGCTGTGAAAGTCTCAGCGACTGCAATAGCGGTGACCACTACTGGCTGATTGGACGCGGACCCGGTGATGACTTTTCCACCTGGGTAGTCACGCCCCAGTTCCCGCGCATTACCATCAGCTCTTCCTGCCGCAACAAACTCAAGGTCGGTGAACGCTACCGCTTTTCCTTCAGCAACGGCCAGCTCACAGGATTTAGCAGGAACTAAACTGCGCGATTCTTTAGATAGCGGTAAATCGCATCCTGAGAGCGCACATTGCGTTTGCTGTCGCGATTGGCGATGCGACTATTGGTCTGCGCTGCATCGAGCACCCGCGCCTTCTGATTATCCTGCCACTGCAGCTCCAGAATATTCATCACCGTTTCCCGGTGTTCTGCGGCCAACAACGGGAAGGTCACCTCTACCCGGTGGTCCAGGTTGCGGGTCATCAAATCCGCCGACGAGAGATACACTTGCGGGTCGCCGCCATTGTGGAAGGCATAGACACGCGCATGCTCAAGGTATTTGTCCACCAGGCTAATTACCTGGATATTGTCGGACAGCCCCTTCTGCTGACACTGTAGCGCGCACATGCTGCGCACGATGATCCGCACCCGTACACCCGCCAGATTGGCGCGGTACAGGTAATCCACCACTTCGCGATCCACCAGATTGTTACATTTGATGAATATTTCCGCCGGCATACCCGCCTCGGCCGCGGCAATCTCACGATCGATCGCCGCGAGAATATTCGGCCGATTGCTGTGGGGCGAACTCCAAATATAGTGGTAGTCCGGCTGCAGGTGCGGTTGCTTGATAAAGTCGAACACCCTGTAGGCGTCCTTCCCCATTTGGCTATCGCTGGTGAGCAGGCTGAAGTCGCAATAAATACGCGCGGTACTTTCGTTAAAGTTACCGGTGCCGAAATGGCTGTAATAGCGATCGATGCCATTTTCTTCGCGCACAATAGAAATCAATTTACAGTGCACTTTGAGGCCGGGTACACCGTAGATCACCTCCACGCCCGCATCACTCAACTCATTGGACCAGTGAATATTGGCCTGTTCGTCGAAGCGTGCCTGCAGTTCCACCACCGCGGTAACTAGTTTCTGGTTGCGCACGGCATTGATCAGCGCCGCGACTACCCGCGAGTTTTTTGCCACGCGATACAGGTTAATGCGAATTTCGCGCACCTTGGGGTCAATGGCCGCCGATGCCAGCAGCTTTGTGATCACGCGAAAGTCATGATACGGGTAATAACACAGGCGATCACGTTCATTCAGCCAGTCAAAGATATTGGCACTGTCCGGCAAGGTGGGCAGCGGCTTGATCGCCCGGTAGGTATGCTGTTTGCTGTCCGCCGGAAAGCTCATAAAGTCTTTTGAGTTGTGGTAGCGCCCGCCCGGGGTATAGCTGTCGTAGCGCCCCATCTTCAATTTCTTCTTGATCAGCTGTAGCAGTACTTCCGGCATGGTGGAGTCGTAAACCAGCCGCACCGGCTCCGCCTGCTTGCGTTTCTTCAGGGATTTCGCCACACGATCGAGAATGTTCTGGGTCACATGTTCACCCAGTTCCAGATCGGCATCACGACTGATTTTGAAGGTGAAGGCGGCCGCCTTTCCGATCGGCAACACATAGCGGAATACTTCCACCAGACAGGCGCGAATCACATTATCCAGAACGATATAGACCTTCTCCTGCTTGCCTTCCCGATGCGGAATCGCAATAAAGCGCGGCAGGATATCGGTGGGAATTTCCAGTGCAGCAAAGCGCAGGCTACCGTCTTCCAACTCCAGGTAAATGCCGAAGTAAATGCTCGCTTCATTCAACAGCGGCATGGTGTCGCGATCGTCAATAAAGAAGGGTTCCAGCTCCGGCAACACTTCGCGGTGGAAATACTCTTCCACATATTCACGTTGCTTGGGCGTGAGCTGACGCTCACTGATCAGGTGAATATTGTTCTTACCGAGGTCCTTCAGCACCTTGTTATAGGCGTTGCCAAAGCGGGCATGCAAACGCGCCGCCATCTCATTGATATTGATCAGCAGTTCGGAAAAACTTTCTTTCTTTTTACTGCCTTTGGTAAACGTGGCCAGGCGGCGGACATCCGCCACACGAACCCGGTAGAATTCGTCCAGGTTGTTGGAAAAGATGCCAAGAAAACGTACCCGCTCAATCATTGGCACGCTTTCATCTTCCACTTCCTGCAGCACACGTGCATTGAAAGAAAGCCAGCTGAGCTCTTTGGGATATAAAGGGGTGTCGTTTGCCATACTCTTTACTGCATTTGCCGGGGAAGGCATACCTGCACAGCGCGCACGAGCATTCGCAACGCCCGGTGACAGTGCAAGATTATTGGGTTTCAAAACGGTACCTTCCAACTGTACCCCCATTGAAGCCATAGTTCATCGACCGACAGTTTGCTACATTTTTATTGCAACCAATTGACACCCACAACCATGATTGACCCCGTCGACGCCGCCAGCCAGGACGTCGCCCACGAGCGCCTTGCGGCACTGGATCTTGGCTCGAATAGCTTCCATTTACTGCTCGCAGAATTTCGCGATCAGCGTATGGTGCGACTGCACACCGATCGCGCCATGGTGCGTCTGGCGGAAGGGTTGGGCGCCGACCGCAGTCTCGATCCGGTAGTGGCGGAGCGTGCACTGGAGGCCCTGCGGCGTTTCGCGCCGGTGATCCAGGACCTTCCTCAGGACAAAGTACGCGTAGTGGGCACTAACACACTGCGTGCGGCCAGCACCCGCGCCGACGGTTTTCTCGAAGAGGCCGAATCGATTCTCGGCGCCCCCATTGAAATCATCTCGGGCATCGAGGAGGCGCGCCTCATCTACTCAGGGGTTATGGCTGCCGCAGAAGGCCCCCCCTGCCTGCGCTGTGTGGTCGACATCGGCGGTGGCTCCACCGAGCTGGTACGGGGCATGGAAGTCCCGCGGCAACTGCAAAGTGTCAATATGGGCTGTGTGGCTTTCAACCGCCGTTTTTTCAGCGACGGTAAAATCGATGGCGGCAAGCACAACAATTTTATCCGTGCGCGCCGCGCCGCCCAGGCAGAACTGCAGGAGCTGCAGCATATCGCCGACGATGCCCTGGTGATGGGCGCATCCGGTACCGTGAAGTCGGTCTCACGGGTGTTAAACGATGGCGAGCTACTGCCAATCGTGCGCGAGGACATCGACGCTTTGGCGGATAAAGTCGCCAAATACAAAACCGTCGAAAAAATCGAGCTGCCCAATCTCGACCCTGAGCGCCGCCCGGTATTTGCCGCTGGTCTTGCCATACTGCACGGTATATTTCGCGAGCTGAATATCCAGGAAATGCATATATCGCCCTACGCGATTCGCGAAGGTATCGTCTACGATCTAGCGGGCCGCGCCCACGGCGGTGATCGACGCGCGGATACCGTCGAAAACCTGATGGAGCGCGGTGAGATTGACCGCGATCAGGCAAAACGCGTAGCCAATACCGCACTGCAATGTTTCGGCCAGTTGAATCCGCACGCACAGGTCAGCCAGCGGCGCCTGCTGCACTGGGCCGCTGACCTGCATGAACTCGGCCTGGTATTGTCGCACAGCAGTTTCCGCAAACTCGGTTCCTATATGATCGAGCACGCGGACATGGCCGGGTTTAGTAAAAGTGAACAGGAAAACCTGGCCTACCTGGTGCGCAACCAGCGCGGCGATATTAAAACGGTGCGTGAACACTATGGGTTCCATCCCAACAATGATCTGTTGCTGTGTCTGCGCCTCGCCTGCATCGTGCACCGGGATCATGTGGATCGTGCCATCGATAGCCTGCAGCTCTCCGCAGATGGTCCTGGCTATCGACTGCTGGTCCCTGAAGACTGGTTATACACCCACCCGGCCATTGAGGATCTCCTGCAAATGGAGGTCGAGTGCTGGGCAGAAAAATCAATAAAAGTGAAACTGATTTCCTCGTGACTACTGACACCGCAAGCAGTCTCAAGCTGCAGCACCATTACGCAGACCTGGGGCCGGTATTTGGCACCCCCACATCGCCCACGCCACTGGAAAACCCCCGCACTTTCCACGTGAACCCATCGGTAATCGCGCTGCTGGGACTGCCTCCGGGAAGCGTCGAAGATCCCGCGTGGGCGGAACTCACCAGCGGCGCCAAGCTGTTTCCGGGCAGTGTGCCATTTGCCATGAAATATACCGGTCACCAGTTTGGCAGTTACAATCCCGACCTCGGCGACGGCCGTGCGCTGCTGCTTGGCGAGGTAGAGCATCAGGGACAACGCTGGGACCTGCACCTCAAGGGTGCGGGGCAGACACCCTATTCGCGATTTGGCGATGGCCGCGCAGTATTGCGTTCAACCATTCGCGAGTATCTCGCCGGTGAGGCGCTTACCGCGCTGGGGATCCGCAGTACTCGCGCACTGAGTATTGTTGCCAGCAGCGAACCGGTAGTGCGGGAAAAAGTGGAAACCGGCGCGGCGCTGATTCGGGTGGCCGAGAGCCACATCCGCTTCGGCCATTTCGAATATTTGTTTTACACCCGCCAGCTCGAGGCACAACACAAGCTGGTCGAGCATGTGTGCGCGCAGTTTTTGCCAGAAGTGAGCGGGCACCCGGTGCAAGAACAGGCGGAGGCGTTGCTGCGCTTTACCGTGCGACGCAGTGCCGAGCTGGTGGCCGGCTGGCAGTCCGTAGGCTTCGCCCACGGCGTGCTGAATACCGACAATATGTCGATGATCGGCGACACCTTTGATTTCGGCCCCTACGGTTTTCTGGACGATTACGAGCCCGGGTTTATCTGCAACCATTCTGACCATACCGGGCGCTACGCGTTTGACGCACAACCCGGCGTGGTGCTGTGGAACCTGAATGCACTGGCTCACGCATTATCCAGCTTACTGGACACCGAGACCCTGAAGGACTGCCTGGGCCAGTACCAGCCCCTGCTGATCGATTTCTTCGCCGAGCGCATGCGACGCAAACTCGGGCTCGCCCTTGAAGACGAGGGCGACCAGCAGCTGTGTGCAGATCTGCTGCAGATTCTGGAGACGGGACAGGTGGATTACTCGCTGTTCTTCCGCACCCTGAGCCATTACTGCGGCGAACGGCCGGCAGCGAGCCTGCACGCTCTGGTCGCCCCGGTGCAACACCAGGCGCTGGACGATTGGCTGTCCCGTTACGACCAGCGCCTGCAAAAGGAGCAGCGATCGGCAACGGAACGGAGCCACGATATGCTGCGTACCAACCCCAAATTTGTGCTGCGCAATTATCTTGCCCAGCGGGTAATTGAGGCCGCCGAGGCGGGAGACTACGGGCCACTGGTAACCCTGTTCACCCTGCTGCAATCACCGTTTGATGAACACAGCAAGCACGAAGAGTGGGCCGCCCCGCCACCGGAGTCCGGCAAACATCTGCCGATCAGCTGCTCTTCGTAACAAGAATAGGCTCGCGCCAAACAACGCTCGCTCCGATTCAGCGGGCCAAAGGATAGGTTCTACACTCTCTACAACAAGGTAAATATCCCAATGCGGAGCGTGACCTGAAAACATGTTATGGTCAGCTTTGATTACTTGCGATGGAAGCTCTTATGAAAAAACATTTCCTGGCCATAACCGCCGTATTCACCGCCCTGCTGCTCAGCACTCAGCTGGCTTTTGCCGATGTGGTGGGACGCTGGAAAACCGTGGACGACGAAACCGGACAAGCCAAGTCCATCGTGGAAATCTACGAGAAAGGCGGCAAATACTACGGTCGCGTGGTGGACCTGCTGATGAGGCCGGACGACACCGTATGTGAAGCCTGCCCCGGCGCCAACAAAGGCAAGAAAGTCGTTGGCATGGACATCATCACCAACATGGTGAAAAAGGGCGATGTGTACGAAGGCGGCCAGATTCTCGACCCCACCAAAGGCAAGGTCTACGACTGCAAGATGTGGGAAGAAGGCGGCAACCTGATGGTGCGCGGCTACCTGGGTTTCTTCTACCGCACCCAGACCTGGTACCCGGCGGACTGATTAGCACGGCCAATTAGTACCAAAGAAAAAGGAGGGCCTGAGCCCTCCTTTTTTATGCCTGTAGATCGGTATCTGCGGGTTATTTTCGTTCCACTTCCACCTTATCCACTTTCTGGAAACCGCGCGGCAGTTTGTTGCCGCGGCGGCCCCGCTCACCCTGGTAGTGCTCCAGCTCGGAGATCTTGATGCGCGTGTGGCGTTTACCGGCGTGAATCAACAGCTGATCCTTGCCTTCGAGCACCGCAATTCCCACCAGTGTCTCTTCGCCACTGGCAGCGCGCGCAGCCGGGATGTTGATGATCTTGTTACCCTTGCCCTTGGACAGCTCCGGCAGTTCGGACACCGGGAACACCAGCATGCGTCCTTCGCTGGTCACTGCCGCGAGCAGCGCTTCGTCGGGATTTTCGATCTCCTGCGGCGGCAACACACTGGCGCCCTTGGGTAGGGTCAACATGGCCTTACCGGCCTTGTTGCGCGATTGCAGGTCGGCGTATTTGGCAATAAAGCCGTAGCCCGCATTACTCGCCAGCAGGACTTTCTGATCGTCCGCGCCCATCAACAGGCCTTCAAAGGTGGCACCGGAGGGCGGATTAATGCGCCCGGATACCGGCTCACCCTGGCCCCGTGCAGATGGCAGGGTGTGTGCGGCAATGGCGTAACTGCGCCCGCTGCTGTCGAGTAACAGCGCAGGCTGGTTACTCTTGCCGCGGGCGGCAAAACGGAAGCCGTCGCCGGCCTTGTAGCTGAGCGATTCCGGATCGATTTCGTGGCCCTTGGCCTGGCGAATCCAGCCCTTGGCCGACAGCACTACGGTAATCGGGTCAGAAGACAGCAACTCAGTCTCACTGAAGGCCTTGGCTTCGGCGCGCTCGACGATAGGCGAGCGACGGTCGTCGCCAAACTCTTTGGCGGCTTCCAGCAATTCTTTCTTGATCAGGGTCTTGAGGCGACGCGCGCTGTCCAGGGTCTTGGTCAGCATGTCGCGCTCTTTCTCGAGCTCCGCCTGCTCACCACGGATTTTCATTTCCTCGAGGCGCGCCAACTGGCGCAACTTGGTGTCGAGTACGTATTCCGCCTGCACCTCGGACAGTTCGAAGCGGCGCATCAGCTCCTGCTTCGGCTCCTCGTGGGTGCGGATAATCTCGATTACCTCGTCGATATTGAGGAAAGCGATCAACAAGCCATCCAACAGGTGCAGGCGCTTCTCGACCTTTTCCAGGCGGAACTGCAGGCGGCGTCTTGTTGTAACGGTACGGAAGCTCAACCACTCAGACAGGATCTTGTCGAGGGATTTGACCTGCGGGCGACCGTCAATGCCGATCATGTTGAGGTTGACCCGGTAGCTCTTTTCCAGGTCGGTGGTGGCAAACAAGTGGTTCATCACCTGCTCCAAATCCACACGGTTGGACTTGGGCACAATCACCAGGCGGGTAGGATTTTCATGGTCTGACTCGTCACGCAGGTCACCCACCATCGGCAGCTTTTTCGCCTGCATCTGTGCGGCAATCTGCTCCAGCACCTTGGAGCCACTGGCCTGGTGCGGCAGCGCGGTGATCACGATATCGCCGTCTTCCTTGGTCCACACCGCACGCATTTTCACCGAGCCCTTGCCGGTCTCGTACATCTTGTGGATATCCGCGCGCGGCGAAATGATCTCCGCCTCGGTGGGCATATCCGGGCCGTGGATAAACTCGCACAGGTCACTCACCGTGGCCTTGGGGTTTTCCAGCATGTGTATGGTGGCATTGACCACTTCACGCAGGTTGTGCGGCGGAATGTCCGTGGCCATGCCCACCGCAATACCGGTGGTACCGTTCAACAGGATATTCGGCACCCGTGCCGGCAACACCGCCGGTTCGTCCATGGTGCCGTCAAAGTTCGGCTGCCAGTCCACGGTGCCCTGGCCCAGCTCGGACAGCAGTACCTCGGAGTACTTGCCCATGCGCGATTCGGTGTAACGCATCGCCGCGAAAGACTTGGGATCGTCCGGGGAGCCCCAGTTACCCTGGCCATCCACCAGCGGATAGCGGTAGCTGAACGGCTGCGCCATCAGCACCATGGCTTCGTATACGGCGCTGTCCCCGTGCGGGTGGTACTTACCGATCACGTCGCCCACGGTACGGGCAGATTTCTTGTATTTGGCGCTGGCTTTGAGGCCCAGCTCGCTCATGGCGTAGACGATACGGCGCTGTACCGGCTTCAAACCATCACCGATATTCGGCAAGGCGCGGTCCAGAATCACGTACATGGAGTAGTCCAGGTACGCCTTCTCCGTGTAGTCCGCCAGGTGCTGGCGCTCGGAAGCTTCGTAGACTGAGGGCTCGGTCATACTGCGAGAGTCTCGTTATTCTGTTGGGGACAGGTAAATATAAGAGGGGGATTATGGCCGACACAGACGAGCGGTTCAAAGATCCTGTCCACATCTGCAGCAGTTTGCAGGTGGCGGGGGAATGCGGCTAAATACGCAGCGACTCTCAAGTTCAGCCCAAACTAGACCCAAATCAGGCCCAAACCAAGCCCTAACAACCGCGGTAACTCGCGCCGCCACCGGTATGGAAACCACTTATGCCCGCGCTCTTCGCCTTCCTGCACCACCTTGCGTTCCTGGCCCTCGCGGTCACCCTGACGGTACAGCTGGTGGTCCTCGGGCAACCTCTCACTGTGCAGAGCGCGCGCAAACTAGGGATTGTGGACCGAATCGTGGGGGCGTCCGCCGTGGCCCTGCTGATTGTCGGCCTACTGCGTGTGTATCACTTTGAAAAGGGCGCTGACTACTATTTCCACAATGCGGCGTTTCACGCGAAGCTGGCTCTGTTCGCCCTCGCCGCTACCCTGTCGGCCATCCCCACCCTGCAATTTCTCGCCTGGCGCCGGGAAATTGCCCGCGGGCAGCAGCCACAACTGCCGGAACGGCGCCGCCGCTGGCTGCGTATTATCGTTCACACCGAGCTAACGGCACTGGTTGGCATGGCCCTGTGTGGCGCGCTTATGGCCAAGGGCATCGGTTACTTTGGCTGAGGTTGGCTGAGGTCGCCTGCCCCCCCTGCGCACCAAGCGCGGTGCCATGAGGCATCCAAACCCCACAATTTTCGTACCAGAGCAAAACACCAACTATTCTGACCTCAGATACTGCTCACAGGTGCACGGGTGAAAAGACTCCGACTGATCCTTGGCGATCAGCTCAATCACAACCACTCCTGGTACCGCGATGATGATGCCGACACCTGGTACTTCATTGCGGAAATGCGCCAGGAAACGGATTACGCCAGGCACCATATCCAGAAGGTAGTGGCATTCTTTGAGGCCATGGCCGAGTTTGCCGCGTGGCTTAAAGCCCGCGGTAAAAATGTTATCCACTATCCCCTGGATCACCCCGAAAATACACAGAACCTCGGTGCCAATATCGCCGGGCTCATCGCCAAGCATCACTTTGCCTGCTTTCAGTACCAGCTGCCTGACGAATACCGGCTGGACCAACAACTCAAACAGCTCGCCGATGACCTGAGTATTGCCACCGAAGTATTTGATAGCGAGCATTTTCTCACCGAGCGCAATACCCTCAGCGAGTTCTTTGCAGGCAAGAAATCTCTGTTGATGGAGAGTTTCTACCGTCACATGCGCAAGCAGTACAACATCTTGCTCACCAGCGAGGGGGAGCCTGAGGGCGGAAAGTGGAATTTCGACCAGAGCAACCGCAAGAAATGGACCGGCCAGCCAGAAATCCCTCACGAACGCGGCTTCCGCAAAAACGTTACCGCAACTGTCGCGCGCCTGGCACATTGCGGTGTTGAAACCATCGGCGCTATCGACCCGCAGCAATTCAGCTGGCCCACTTCGAGGGAAGATGCACTGGCGGTGCTGCGGCATTTTTGTAGTGCGCTACTACCCCACTTTGGTGATTATCAGGATGCCATGCACGATCGCGAGGTATACCTATTCCACAGCCGCCTCAGTTTCGCGCTGAATAGTAAGCTGCTGCACCCACAGGAAGTGATCGATAAAGCCATCGCGCACTGGCGTGCACACCAAGCTGAAATCGACATAAGCCAGATCGAGGGATTCGTTCGACAGATTCTCGGCTGGCGAGAATATATGCGGGGCATCTACTGGAAAGCGATGCCCGACTATCGCCGCTGCAATCGCCTGCACAACCACAGGCCGCTACCCGAGTTTTACTGGAGCGGTGACACGCAAATGAACTGCCTGCACCACGCCATCCGCAACAGCCTGGACAATGCCTATGCCCACCATATTCAGCGGCTGATGATTACCGGCAACTTCGCGCTGCTGGCACAGGTGCACCCGGACCAGATAGAGGCCTGGTACCTGGGTATTTATATCGATGCCATCGAGTGGGTGGAGATGCCCAACACCCGGGGCATGAGCCAGTTTGCCGATGGCGGTCTGGTGGCCACCAAGCCCTATGTAAGCAGCGGCAGTTATATTCACAAGATGAGTAATTACTGCGAGTCGTGCCGGTACAATGTAAAAGAGCGCACCAGCGACGATGCCTGTCCGTTTAACAGCCTGTACTGGCACTTTATCGCAGAGAAGCGCGAGCTACTGGCCCACAATCCGCGCATGTCAATGATGCTGCATCAACTGGACAAGATGTCTGATGCCGATCGCAAAGCCCTGTGTACACGTGCCAAGAAGATCATACAAAAACCGGATGCATTCTAAGTCTTTTTGTCGATTACTAAAACGGACAGCAATCCGCTAGTTCGGGAGTTCCACCCGCGGTGCGCTGCTATCAGTACCGATATAGTCTGGTGCACACTGGATAAAATCTCTCTGACTGAGCCCGGCCTCAATCAAAAATAACTGTACGTTGCGACTGCGGCGTTTGGAAAGTTCCAGAAGTTCTTCACGCATACCGCGCGGCGGATCGCGGTAGAACTCACGGACGGTTTCGCCAGATACCGCCAGCGCCTGTGCTTCATGGGGAAACATCACGCGCAAGTCCTGTGTGGTGGCCACGCCACAGATTCCGGGCCGCGCTTTCGGGTTGTCCTTCAAAGTACTCACCATACTGTTTAGCTCTGACATCGCCTCGCTGCTCAGTTGGTCGCTTCCCGGCGCAAACAGCAGGTCATCGAAGCGCTCCGCGCGGAAGCGGTCCCAGGCCAGTTTGGCGAGACTGTAAAAGCCGATCGGGGTAAAGTAGGCGAACAGCGACTCGAGAATCGCCCGTTGCAACAGCTCGCTGAAGACAAACTGGAAGTTAAAGTCTGGATCGTTCAGGTCACCGGTCACTGGCATTTTGATACGCACGTCGCCATTGCCGTCTTTTAGCAAAGCCAGGGCAAAACTGAGAGGTATAAGGCTTCTTTTCACCTCGAGATGGTCCGTATCCTCTACTCGGCGCACTTTGATTTTTTCCAGCCCCATTTTCGCCAGTGCATCGAGCTTGTTATTCAATACGGAGAGCGTGAGTAGGGCATCCAGCTGCCCCTGCTGAATTTTGTAGCCAAGCAGGCGGGCCATATACGGTGTGGCCGGAATCAGTTTGGCACCCTCGACATACCCCAGCAGGCCACCGTCCCAGTGATTGTTGTCACGCAGGTTAATATGACCCGCCACATGCATTTCACTAAAGCCGCCGGGGCTGGCCCGCAAGATCAGGGTTGCCGCCGCATCTTCATAGTAATTACTCGCGCCACGCAACAACACGTTGATATGCCTGATGGGTAATTTTGCGTGATAGTGTTCGCTTTCATCGAGCCACAGGAACGCGCCCTGGTCGATATAGACCTCGCGGATCCGATAACGAAAGCGGTTGGCCTCACGGGCAAGATCGCCGCGCCGATACTTGTAGCGATCGGCCTCGGGCGTGCGGTCACGAAACCGCTCCCAGGCACCGAGGTCCCCTTCGATACCGCGTGCCAATATACTGCGTGGTCTGAGCAAATTGATGCTATCGATTGCCAGGTGCTTTTCTGCTGGCAGATATTCGAAACGGGCGAGGCTCAGGTGCTGAATTTGTGTGTTCCACTGGTAGTTCACAAACTCCGGGGCTCTGGGGTTCCGCTGGAACAACTTGCTGTTGGCAACTTCCAGGGACAGGACACCCGTGCGCTCTTTGGCATAGGTCACCTGCCGGGCTTCAGCAAACTCCAGCTCCAGCAATCGATCACCGCTGGTGTCATTGATACCCAGGCGATGGAACTGCGCCATATCCAGAACCAGCTCGCGGTGGGCAAAGTCGAAGCGCCCTGAAGCATTGAAGTCCCGTAACTCCAGACAATAGCGCACACCAGGCACATAGCCTTCGGGCAGACAGCCGTTTACCTGCCCAAGGTGCAGGTTTTCACTCACTAGCTGCCCGTCGCCAAACCCCAGCAGGTCCGCTTGCAGTGACTCCACCATTAACAGCGGTGCGGGTAGCCCCCCGGGAAAGTCCGATTGAGTCACACGTAATCCGTCTACGGATACATGGCGAAGATTGCGCATGGACTGGGCATTGCGAAAGTCACTCAATTGCATGCGATGCCCGCTGTGCAGCGCAATGGTTCCCACGTCAAAGCAGGGCGCCAGGGATTTTTCTGCAAAACGCATTTCCGGTAAGCAGCCGCTTAAACCGGTGATTTCTCCCTCAGCGACCGCCAGAGTACCCGCCGCTACAACCAGTTCGTCGACATCCAGATAGTCAAAACCAACCCGTCGATTCTCTCCCTGGTTCAACGCGAAATCACTGACGGTGATATGCCCGCTACTGCGGAATGCAACATCCGCTTCGCCCATCACCAGAGTCTGCTCGCCGGGGACCTGTAGTCGCCCGACTCGCATACAGGTTTTCGAACGACTGCCTTTACTCCCGCCCGATGGCAGGCAACCGGCCCCTCCCTGTGCGTCGAGATCGGCAACCCGCAGCCGACCGCCACCGGGCCACGCCAATCCGCGCCATTGCAGATACGCCAGCTCCAGCGACGGTTTCTGATTCAGCGCCGGTAACAAACGCAATTGATTCGCCTGTAGCGGCCCCAGTCGCAAACGCTCGTTACCACCGCTTGCGTCAGCCCCGCCAGCAAGGGAGATCAAGTTATCGCCGGTCAGTGCGATCACGCCCCAATCGAGGCAACCCGCCCAGAATGCGGTATTGTCACTGCGCAACGGCGATGCAGCCAACCAGTCTTTCGGCCCGCAACCGCGCAGTGCGTTAAGGCGTAAATCTGTCAGGTTGAGCGCCAGCGACCGTCGCCCGCCCATCTGTACAAAACCCACATTCGCTATGGTCAGTTGCGCCAGGTCCAACTGCGGTGGATCAGACGGGTTGCCGTACAACGCCAACTGCCCAATGGTGATGCCGTCGCCACGGGAGGATAGATCGCGACTGCGCAAACACTGGGGTAATCCCCGCTCGGAATCGGCCGTGTCGGGCCAGCAAATGTTGATGCTCGATGCCTGCAATGCATCGAAGTTCCAGTCCGCCCGTGCAAAAGCGACAGGGGGCAAGTCCACACGCATGGAAAGGCTGGACAGGTCGCGAATATCCGCGGTGAAGTCGCTGCTTTGGCCCGTGAGAGAAAAGCGCGCCAGCGCGAGCTGGTTCAGGTCCGCAAAAAAGCGGTCACCCCAATATTTCAACGTAAAGGTGTCACCGGTACCCAGCGCCTGTAACTCGGCACAACGTTCCGACGACAGGCAAAAGGCCGCGCCGGCGAGGGACGCCCCTGGCAGAGTGACATGTGCCATCGCGGGCTGAGACTGGAGCCGAATTTCCGCTTCCGGGAGCGCCAGGCTGGCCAGTGACAAAAGCGATTCACCACTGGCACTGCTGACGATCGCGTGATCCAGATTCAGCGCTGCAGCATCCAGTTTGAAGCGAAAGGCACTATCCGCTGGCTGATCACCCTGCGGCATGCGGGCGCGACGCTCAAACGCTAGATTCAACGGCTGCAGCTGTTGCAAATTGCGAATATCAAAGCAGCTGGGAATACCCTGCCCGTCGGGTACGCCCCCTTTCACATCCTCTCTGGTATCGTCCCTGGCATTTTCCGCGGCGACCAGTAGCTGCCAGGACCTGGGCAGGCAGCCTTGCAGACTCTCCAGGGCTATCGCGTCCAGCTCCAGTTGCGTGCTACTGGTGCGCAGGTGCTTGCCGATGGCGGCGGTTTCGCCACTAGCCTGCGCGGCTGAGTCCGCACTTTGCGCCGCTTCGTTCTGCAATACGCCTTTTTCGCTGCCGTCGTCACTGCTAATCAGCTCCGTCGCGGTATAGGCGGTGTCGTCGCTTCCCCACCAGAATTCCTCACCGAGGGCGAAGTATTCGCCCGGCTCGAGCAGGTCGTTACCCCGCTTGAACAAGCCTGGCCCAGCGCGTAACTGGGTGAGAACCAGGCCGGTTTGTTGCTCAGTTGTTGCCGCCAGATGATCGTCCAGCACCAACTCGTCGAGGGAAAACTCCCCGAGGATGACATAAGGGGAAGCGGGCATATCGTCTGCGCCGCCGTGACGCTGCCCTCCGTCATTCTGGGCACCTTCCCCCTGTTTACCAGCATCGTCGGTAGTGGAGTCCGCACGAAATATAAAATTTCCGGCGCCATTCAGCGCCACTAACCGGGCGCACAGTGGCGAAATCCGATCCGGTAGCAAGCTAGCGGGCGCGCATCCGGACAGGGACTGCAGTGAAAAGTCGTCGGCAAGCACTTCTTTTTTGTCTGGCGTGATCTGTAACCGCGCCCAGTCGAGTTGCATTAACTCTGCACCATCCCCCAGGCGAGGGCGCGCACTGCCCGTGGAAACTTGCTGCAACCGTTGTTCAAACTGAACATGCGCAAGAGAAAACGGCCCACTCTCAAGCGCCCATGCCTGCACCGGCCAACCATTGCGGGCGACCTTGCGTGGAAACTGCATGGAAAACACTTCTTGAATACTGAGCTGAGACAGGTTCACACACTGGTCGGGGGTATCCCAAAGCGCCCCAGGCAAGCATCCGTTTGCCAAATCCAGTGACGTATCATTCAGGCCGAGGCGACGGGTTTTGTTGCGATACTGCAATGCGCCAATATGCAGCTCGTTAATTTTCAGTGGCTCCGGATGGGGAGCCTTGCCCACCAGATCTTCGATCTCGCCTGCGGACAGCACCCCGTCATTGATATCCATGCCAAAGCCGTCACTCCAGGCGAAACGCGTAGCCTGTGGCAGGTTCAGAGTGCCCGCCGTGACGCAATAATGCTGAGTGTCGTTGCGCCAGGCACTCGGGCACCAGGAGAAGCGCTGTGCGATACCACTCTGCCATGCCAGTGTCTTGTCTGGTCGCACGTAATCGAAATTGTTGATGGCGATACTTTCAGCACGCCAATTGGGCAGCTGCCGATTTTGATAGCGCAGTCGCACCTCTTCCCCACTCAGTTGGTGCCAAGATATTTCACCCTGTTTGCCGAATGAAAACTGCCCGCGCTCCTCGAGATCCAGTCGACGCGCACTGGCGCAATGCCCACTGATACGATTCAGTGCGGGTACCGCCTCCGCCCAGCGTGCAGGTGAACAGCCCGCAAACTTGCGCGCCTGGGTATCGGCCATGGTGAAGTGGTTACCGGGCCGGTCAAACAGGACGTCACGCGTCTGCAAATGTACCAGCGCAACAATTGGATCATCTTCTGCAGACGGTCGGCGTGCAGCATCCTCCGCGGGGGGCTGGTAGCCGAGGCTGTATTGCGAAACCGTGCCGGGCCGCTCATCCCACGCGAGCACATTGTCCAGCACCATCTCATCGGTGCCAATGTCGAAATTTAGCGGCTCTTGGGCCTCGCGAAATGCGTTGACAAAGAATTCCTTAACCGACATTTTTCCAATGCGGAAGCAGGTTGGGCTGGTCCACTGGGGACGATGGAGGTAGCAGACCACGCTGTCGTGCACCGTGGCGTTGGCCCATTCCAGGCGCCAGCTTTTCGCGCGCTTGGGGCCCTCTTCCAGCCTCCAGCCACCTATCTCCCACACGCGCCCATGTATTTTCCCCGGGTGGGATTCCAAATCCATGTAGCCGCCGTGCAAGTCCATCTGCCGTACGCGGATTTTGCCGCGCAGCAGGGCCCACCAACTGAGACCGAGGGACATTTCGCGGACACGAAAGCCGCGCTCAGATTCGTTGCGCATTTCTACGTTGCGCAAGTGCGCGTGAAGACGCGGCAGCGACACATTCACATACTCAATACGCGCTTCGAGTCCCCGCGCCTGCAGCCAGCGCTGCACCATACCGGGCACAAGGATCGAGACAAAAAGATTCAACACCGCCACAACCACGAGCAGAATCACCAGCGTCCACAGCAGTCGGTGTATACCTCTGCCTGCAGGCTGCCGAGTCGGCGATACGGGTGGTGAATTGGACGTTGGTTTGGACATCAAATCTCAGCGCATAAAGGATTCAGCACAATGCCCACCATTTATTGGCGAATTCTGGTGAGGAGTTGCGGGCTCTATACATTAAAGACCAGAGAGCCACGTGCACATGTCGTGTCAGGCAACCGAAAAAGCATTTCTTGCCGCGTTATTTTCCCTGCAATGGGCAAAACACCTGTGTCGCGAAAATTCCGGCGGCAAAAGCGTCGCGGCAAAGTCCACAAAACGTGCTATTCCACCCACGCCCATTACACTGTTTATATTTCAATCAAATTGGCACAAATGGTTGCAGCGCACACAAGCCAATGTGCGATCGGGTAGGCAAGAAGCAACAGGGACGCGCCGGAAATATGCAAAAGCAAACTCACTGTCAGGATCTGGTACTGATCGGCGGCGGCCATAGCCACCTGGTACTTTTGCAACAGTGGGCCAAGCGACCACTCCCCGGCGTACGCCTGACACTCGTCTCACCACAGGTGCAAAGCCCCTACTCACCCATGGTGCCCGGCTTGATTGCCGGACATTACAGCCACAGCGACATCCATATTGATCTGCCGAGGCTATGCCGCGCCGCCGGTGCGCGTTTTATTCACGCCTGCGCGCACAATATCGATCCACTGGAAAACCGCGTGTCGCTGCTGGGCCGTCCTGACCTGGCCTTCGATTTTCTGTCACTGGCCGTAGGTGCATCGCCATGCCACGACATTCCCGGTTCGGAACTTGCGGTACCGGTAAAGCCGATCGGCCAGTTCTATCGCTACTGGGAGCAACTCAAGCAACAGATACAGCGCAAGCACCAACCTCTGAAACTCGGGATTATTGGTGGCGGTGCCGGTGGCTGCGAATTGGCGATGGCGATCGCCTGCGCACTGGAAGAGCCGCTATACAGCGGTCGCGTGGAGTTGCACCTGGTGCAATCCGGCAGAAAAATCCCCGCCGACTTTCCGCTGCTGGCGCGGCGGTTGGCCGCGCGGGAAATGTCCCGCTTAAAAATCCATGCGCATTCCAATTGGCGAGTGACCGAAATAACCTCACGGGGAATCTATAGTGACGAAGGGCGCTTTATTGCGCTCGACAAGGCCATGCTGTGCACTGAGTCTTCTGCACCACCATGGCTGGCACAGTCTGGCCTGGCCATCGATCAACATGGGTTCGTGCAGGTGGACGATTATCTGCGCTCGATCAGTCATCCACATATTTTTGCCGCGGGTGACGTGGCCGCCACCAGTGCACCGCAACCCAAGTCCTCTCAGGCAGCACAACAACAGGGGCCGACGCTGTTTCACAATGTGCGTGCGGCACTGCAAGATACCCCGCTGAAAGCCTACCGACCACGACCCAGTCGGCTGCAACGTTTGAGCTGTGGCGGCCAACATGCAATTGCCACATTCAGCGGTCTTGCGGCGGTGAGCGCTCTGTTTTGGCATGCAAAAGACAGTGCCGATCGCCGTTTCGTGGATCAGATCAACCATTTACCACTTTCGCGGTTTGTCCGCAGCGGCGACGCCTGCGCGCAAAATCTCGTGAGAGAGAATGCGCTTGGAAACGGCACATTGGGTGTCGATCTGTTTGATCAGGCACTGGCACGACTTGCACAGCCCACCCCAAAAAAGGCAAGTGAAGAAACGGCTATTGAACGCGCGCGCAGCATTGCACTAACCGCCGCCACCAGCGCGCTCGAATTACCCAGCGATAAGCTGCTGGTGCAACACACCGAGCAGCTTTGTGCACCCGTGCAAGATCCATGGTTATTCGGTCGTCTGGCAGCACAGCACAGCCTGTCGCACCTGTTTGCGGTGCAGGCAGAACCTTTTTCTGCGCAGGCACTGGTCACACTGCCAACCCAGCTACCCAACGCGTCGCCTGCACTCGCGAGCCGTGATTTGCAATTGATACTCGACGGAGCGGCGCGGGAACTCAACCAGTATGACTGCGCACTTACCGGCGGGCAGCTTTTGGAAGGGCCTGCGGCGCAAATGGGGCTGACGCTGAACGGCAGCGGCGATCGTGCTTCTCTTGCAGCACGGAACAGCGTGCGCGCAGGCGACTGCCTGATTCTTACCAAGCCGCTGGGTAACGGTGCGCTATTTGCCGCACAGGCGCAGGGCAAGGCGCACGCGCGCTGGTTGCAGCAGGCGCTGGATACCATGCTGCAAAGCAACCTGACCGCAGCCAATATTTTTGTGCGCAACGGCGTGCGCACCATGGCAAGCGTCCATCGCACCGGCCTGCTCGGACAAATACTGGAGATGTTGCACTGGCACCCCCAACCTCTAGATGGGATAGTAAAACCCGCAGAGGTATCCACTCTCGGCGTCAGTGTGCTTACCGATGCGCTGCCATTTCTGACCGGTGCCACTTACTGCGCCGAGCACGCGGTGCTGTCCGACCTGCATCAACACAATGCGCGCAGTTACAAGGCCGTGAAAAACCCCGGGTTCTGGCAAGAAAAACCCCATCTGCCCATGCTGGTGGACCCGCAAATCTGTGGTGGCCTATTAGGAGCGGTACCAGCCGAACATGCGGAGCAATGTATTTCTGCACTGCACGCAGCCGGCTGGCGGCACGCTGCGGTAATCGGTGTTGTGGACACCTTGACCACAGAAAATGATGCGCACGCGCAAACCAGCGCGCAGCCCATTTATCTGGCAAATGGCAGTGACTGGAAGAAGCGTACGGCCAACCGTGCCGCGGTAGTGCTATAGATTTTCTGCTGTGAAAGCACCTGCACCGGCATCGCGCCTGCAATTCCCTTTCTCGCGAGACCATTTCTTCTGTAACCATTAATTGATTGCCAAACGTATATCTTGCGGGGATACTGGCGTCTTCTCAGGTGAGATAGCTACCACGCGATTTCTCTATCTGCCTTTATGCCGGGGCGCCCCGGTGCATTAAAAATATTATAAAACGGGTCACACAGAGCGCTTCGAAGAGCCAGAATTAATAAGCTCTACAGGAAACTCTGTTATGAAAAAAATCGTCATTATTGGCGGCGGCGCCGGGGGACTACAGCTCGCCACCAGTCTTGGACGCCACTTCTCTTTCAGGCGCTTTGGCCGGCGTAACAAATCGCCTGCGGCACAAATAACGCTGGTGGATAAAAACCGCACCCATATCTGGAAGCCACTGTTGCACCAGGTCGCTACTGGCGCACTGGACTCAAGCCTCGACGCCCTCAATTATCAGGTCCACGGTCGCGCCCACGGCTACCAGTTTGAACTGGGCAGCCTGAAATCCCTCGACCGCAAAAACAAAACCGTGGAACTGGCGGAAGTGCACAACGCCGATGGCGCACCACTGGTACCGGCACGCAAACTCGATTACGACTACCTGATAATTGCCCTCGGCAGCCAAAGCAACGATTTTCATACACCCGGTGTGCGCAAGCACTGCCAGTTTCTCGACAGTGCCGAGCAGGCGCAGAAATTTCACAGCCGCCTGCTCGATCAATTCCTGTTGCTCGATAGCCAGGTGGTTAAGTCCGTGCATATCGCCATTGTCGGTGGCGGCGCCACCGGTGTGGAGCTGGCGGCAGAGCTGGTGGATTCGGTACAGGAAATGGGTCACTACAGCCGCATCAAAAATGGCGACCTCAAGGTAACCTTGATCGAGGCCGGCCCCCACCTGCTGCCGGCGCTACCGCCGCGCCTGGGTAACAGTTCGGAAAAGGAGCTCACCAAGATCGGGGTGCGGGTGCTCACCAATACCCAGGTCGCGGAGGCAACAAGCTCTGGCTTTGTAACAAAAGACGAGGACGAAATTCCTGCAGTCATGCGCGTCTGGGCCGCCGGTGTAAAGGCTCCGGATTTCCTGCAACAACTGGACGAGCTGAAGCTCAATCGACAAAACCAGATCGAAGTTGAAGCCACCCTGCGCAGTGTCACCGACCCGGCGATCTTTGCCTTGGGTGATTGCGCCGGCTGTATCGACGGCCACGGGGTGAAGGTGCCGCCGCGCGCACAGTCCGCACAACAGATGTCGAAGACGCTCAGTGAAAACCTGATCCGTCTGGTGGAAGCCGAGGCCAGTAGCGATACCGGCAGCGAGCAAGCAACACTGCAACCGTTTGTGTATAAAGATCGCGGCTCACTGGTGTCCCTCTCCAAGTTCGATGCCGTCGGCAACCTGATGGGAGGACTGGTGAAGGGCAGCCTCACCATTGAAGGCCGACTGGCAGGTGTTGCCTACCGCTCCCTGTATCGCATGCATCTGGCGGCCATACACGGCTGGCCCAAGGCCATGCTTTTGTACATTATCGGCCAAGCTAACCGATTCGTAAGCCCACGGCTCAAGATGCACTAGACCGCCTCTTTGCTGATCTCGTCGCTGCCGGTACCATGGCAGAAATCTCATCAGGTACCGGCGGCACGCGCAGCAATGACCACTTCTCGACTGACTGCATCAACCTTCACCAGCTCAACACTGCTCGCTCTGTCTCTCACAGTAGCAACGGACTCCGCCCATTCCACTGCCGAAGAGCAAGCCACCGGGCTTGAGCAGGTTTCCGTGACCGCTGCGCGGACTCCGCAGCCACTGCTTTCACAACCGGCTTCCGTCAGTATCGTAAACGGGGAACCACTCAGCGCAATCGGCGCGGTGCATCCCAGCCAGGCCCTGTCCTCGGTACCGGGCGTGAATATCAATCGCGGCAATGGCCAGGAAAGCCTGATCGGCCTGCGCTCCCCGGTACTCACCGGTGCCGGTAGCTGTGGCGCTTTTGCGATAACCCAGGATGGTATTCCAGTACGCGGTACCGGCTTCTGCAACGTCAACCAGCTGTTTGATACCCACTTTGAACAGGCCGGCCGTATCGAGGTATTGCGCGGTCCGGGCACGGTGCTGTACGGCTCCGACGCGCAACACGGGGTGATCAACGTGCTGAGCGCGGCCCCGGCGCAGGGTAGCGAGTCCTCAATTGGTATCGAAGGCGGCGCCAACGACTACCAGCGCCTGAAGCTGACACACAACCGGGGCGATGACCAGGGTGGTACGCGTATCGACTTTACCGGTGCCCGCGATGACGGCTACAAGGATGACTCCGGCTTTGATCAGCAAAAACTGCAGCTGCGCAATGACCGACAGTGGCAGGACTGGTCCATCTCGGCACTGCTCAACCTGAGCAATCTCAATCAGGAAACCGCCGGCTACGTGGTGGGCAAAGATGCCTACAAAGACGACGCGCGCAAACGGGAAAACCCCAACCCGGAAGCCTTCCGCGACAGCCAAGCGGCACGGGCACAGGTAAAAATGCAGCGCACCCTGGGTAATGGCGATGAGCTGCAGATCACGCCTTACGCACGCTACACCGACATGGCATTCCTGATGCACTTCCTGCCGGGTACACCGCTGGAGGAAAACGGCCAGAAAGGTCTCGGGGTGCAAACTGCGCTGCGCCAGCAGATTGATCCGGCACTGGCACTGACCAGTGGCGTGGATCTCGAATACACCGCGGGCTGGCTCAAGCAGACCCAGGAGGGCGGCTTCTCGGTATTTCCCGCCGGCAAACACTATGACTACTCGGTGTCCGCAGCGGTCGCGGCCATTTTTTCCCAGGCCGACTGGCAACTGGACGAGCGCACCACCGGTAGCATCGGCGCGCGCGGCGAATACCTGCGCTACAACTACGACAATCACATGATTGCTGGGGACACCCAGGACAATGGCGATATCTGTATCAGCGGATTTACCGGCGCCATTGGCTGCCGCTATTCCCGTCCGGACGATCGCGCGGATGACTTCGCCAACCTGTCACTAAACGCCAGCCTGACCCGGCAGCTGAGCGACCAGCTAAGCGGTGTATTGCGCCTGGCAAGCGGCTTCCGCGCGCCACAGGCCACGGAGTTGTACCGTTTACAGAACGGCCAGACCCGCGCCGAGCTGGATTCCGAATCCATCGACAGTCTGGAAGCCGGTATCCGCCACGCCGGAGAAACGCTGCGCTACAGCCTTACCGGGTTTTATATGGAAAAGTCGGACGTGGTGTTCCAGTCATCTGACCGCCTCAACCTGAGCGATGGCGAGAGCCGCCACTATGGCCTGGAATACGCACTGGATTGGCGCTTCAGCGAAACCTGGCAGCTGGCGGCCAGCGGCACCTTTGCCCGTCACCAGTACACCAGTGACCTGAGCGCGCCGGGGTCGGGCCCCATCGCCAGCGACGGCAACGACATCGATACCGCGCCGCGCTCTATGCACAACCTCAACCTGGCATGGCAGCCGGCCGACACCACCGAGATCGCGCTGCAGTGGCAATACACCGGCGGCTACTTTACCGATATTGGAAACGCCCATCGCTACGACGGTCACCAGCTGCTGCACCTGCGCGCGCGGAAGGCGTTGAGCGACAGCACATCGGTTGGTTTGCGTATCGAGAATCTGGCGGATGTGGATTATGCGGAGCGCGCCGACTACTCCAGCCTGGGCGGTGGTGACCGCTACTTTATCGGCGAGCCACGCAGTGTCTACGCGGACGTAAAGTTCCGCTTCTAACAGAATCAATAATCGCGGTGAGCTTCAGGGCCTGATCACCACAGGCCCGCCGCGGTTGATACCCGGCGCCTTCCAGGTTTCTTCCCAGAACAGTTTCCACTGCATGGGCCAGCTGAGCCCGCAACGCACCTCGCCCTCGGCAAAGCGGTAGTCAATACAGGGTACGTTGATGGCCGGGTTGCCCACCTCGGTAAATTGTGGCTGCCGGTAGCGGTAGTGATCGATTAAATAGCGCAGGCCGTCGTCGATTTCCCGATAACGAAAACGCAGCCGCGTCGGCGTATTGGTCACTCCGGTAAAGCCCTCGCCCTCGCGATACCAGTCCACCAGCTGCCCACGTGCGCCGTAGATACGGGTGGTGGTCAGCAGGCTCTGCTGCTCATCATTGCCATTGAAGGTCGCAATTTCGGTTTCACGCAGCTGGCCGCGGGTGTTGTACCGATAGTTAGTGACCGTGGTCGCCTCGGGGAAGCCGTTGTCATCATTGTCCAGGTTCATTTCCACGCGCAGCAACAGGTCATCGGTGGAATAGCGATAGGTGAAGGTACGGCGGGATTCCACCACACCGTCGGCATCCAGATCGAAGGCCCAGCTTTCCTCGCGCAGCCGCCCACTGCTCTCATATAGAAATTCATAGGTGTTGATGCGGTCCACCTGGCCGTCGTCGTTATCGTCGAAACGCACCGTCTCCCGCAGCAGGCGGGCCCCCGCGCCGTACACATAGAGCACCTGTCGTCGCCGATCGATCACACCGTCCGCGCGAAATTCCACACCGTCGTCTTCGGTTTCCAACACCTCGAAGGGCTGTCCGAGATCGTTATAAAAGTATTCATAGCGCAGGCGACGCTGCACCAGACCGTCGGCATTCCGGTCCGACTCCTCAAGCCGCAGGCGCAGCAAGCCGTCATCGTTGTACAGGCTCTCTATCGCAAAAATCGCATCGACCACCCCACTGAGCGTGAAGTCCTGCTCAAACACATACAGGTCGAGATTGCTGCCCTCGTCGTAGGCAAACACGAAGCGGCGCTGCTCCTCCGGCAGCACACGCCCATCCTGCTCGATGATTTCAATCAAAAAGCCTTCGTCGTTGAAGAAACGCTCGGAGGTGTAAAAGAAATTCACAATCCCGTTCTCTTCGAGATCGGTTTCACGCAATACAAATATCGCCCGCCCCCAATCGTCATAGGTGTATTCCAGACGTTCGCGCCAGCGATCCAGCTCATCGGGAAATAGCGAATAGCGAATATCCCGCGGCAGCCCCAAGTCGTTATAGCGCCACAGGATGCGCTGCTCGATGATATCGTCATCGTTAAAGTCGCGGGTTTCATCGAATGGCACCAGCGTCGGGATCAAGATACCCAGGGCGTCGTAGAGATATAACAGCGGCGCATCCAGCGGCAGCTGATAACGGATTTCAAACTGACTTTTGATCGCCGGCAATGAATCCAGGCCGCGGCGGAAAGGGAAGGCGTATAGGTCGAAATCAAAATTGACACTGTAGCCGCGCAAGTCTGCATTCCAATCGGTCAGGTCAATGCCATTACTCGGGTCCTGGTCGCGGTCGAGGATCAAAAAGAACAGCATCATATTGGAGGCCAGGTCCAGTGCATCCACACGCTGGTGATCCTCCAGCGCCGCACGGAACTCCCACTCCTCGCTAAAAGGTAATGTGCCGGCCAGATTAAACGGACTCATTCTGGGGCGGGCAAGTGCAGCGCCGAGATCGACGCCCCCCAGGGAAAAACGAATGCGCTCCCCCTGCCGGTAACGGAATCGGCCCTTGTCATCGGTGAGGCCGGAAAAACTCGGCGTTTCATAAAACAGGCCTTTGATATCACCAACAAAAATTCCGGTTTTTTCCTCACCGCTATTCGAGGCACTTGTACTGGTCGTGGTGGGTGTCTTGGTGGCACTGGTCGTGGTGGCGCGAGGTGCTTCGCCAGGGCGAGGGACATTGTTGCTGTCGTTGTCGGAACGACACCCGGCAACGCACATGCAAAGAACTAAGGGGATTCCCGCGAGAAAAAGCCAGCGACGAAAATCGACACCCGGTAAAGCGAGCCTGAATGGCACTGGGTACTCCTTGTCGAACTACAACTCAAAAACTCCGTTCGCACCTGAAAAAGTATTGCCGATATCCCCTGTCGCGGCCGCTCCCGTTACGCGGTAATACACCTTTTGACGCAAAATGGCCGATATCCTTTTACCTGCAGATGACCCCGCCGCCGCCGGAAATGAACTTACGTCAGGCAGGCGATAAAAAAAGCCCCCGGCAGCGGCAGCTGGCGGGGGCTTTTTTATTGGGGTGCGTAAGGGAAAATTAGATCTTCCAGGACTGCACCTTTTCCAGTCCATGCTCGGCAACCCACTGGTTCAACTGTTTCGGGTTGCGTTTTTTCTTCTCGATGGTGGCGTTGGTGTATGGGTTGCGGTAGTGACCGGTTTCCAGCTTCGGCTCTGCCGGCTTGTTCGTCGCAGGTTTGCGACCCGCGCGGCGCGGCGCTTCACCATCGCGCTTGAGGGAACGGGCAACGCGTGCCTTCAGGGAGCGCACGTAATCTGGCGCATCATCATCGTTGAGTTGAGAAACCAGCCAGTCAACGATCATTTCGCCACGCGCCGGGAAGAACTCTTCTTCTTCCATATTGTATTCGGCAGCCAGGTTGACCAGTGTTTTGTCAAAAGCGATAACGCCCTGCTTCTTACGTTCGGCCTGCGCCTTCTGCTCCTGCAGCTCCTCGATTTTGGCCTGGTGTGCAGCGATTTGTTGTTCGATCTGATCGTAATCTTGAAACATATATATAGAGCCTCGATATATATTGCGTGTAAACGCCTAGCCTAAATGGCGTGTTTTATTTTGTACTGGTGTGCGGCATGCCGCTTTGATTTGAAGTAGCAAAAAACGAAGAGTACGAAATAATGGGACAAACCCCATATCCTTCGGTTGTATATTTCCCATTGACGCGGCGACCTACCCTGTATTTGCAAACATCCAGTCTTTGCATATACACAAGGCACACCAAATTGCAGTTGGTGCGCCACAGGTGTCACGGATCTTCGGCGGTTTGATCCAGCGAATACTGACAGCCAGACTGTCTCGAAATAGCGGCGATTAACCGAAAAACATTAGCACCCCAAAATATTAACCGACTTGCGTCTAAATATTTATTTTGCAGGATTAAAATAGCCAATCAGGTAAATAGCATTACTAAATCGCAAACCCGAACAAGACAAAAGTAATACCGTTTTCCGATATTTCAAGCATACTTGGGAAATTATTCCCTCGCTGACTCTTCGTTAACGGCACCGTAAACCTCCAACGGTACCTCAGCGAGGGCTGCGCATAATACTGTGTTGATATTCAATAGCCAACCATTGCCCGCTTAATTCGATTTCCTTTTTATATTCGTCGATATGGTTAGCGGGATATTAGCCAGAAGTCGCTAAATGCTTCGCTCTCGCAATTGTCTTCAGACTGCCAAACCACTGTTCTATTCTTTTGCAGAGAACAGGACTATCGCCATCAGGGGATCGAACACATGCGTAAAATACGGGATATCCACCATATGCCCACACTCGCGGCACTGATGACGCCGTTCCCCTATCACATCGATATCGACTCCCCCATCGAAGCCGCCGAATCGTTGATGGAGGAACATCAGGTACATCACCTGCCGGTAACCCGCGATGGCGATCTGGAAACCATTATCTCCCGCGGCGATATTGACCGGGTTCAGTCGCCCGGTCACCGACTGGAGGAGCAGCAGCTGTACGTGCGCGACCTGTGCGCGCGCCGCCCGTATATCGCCGACATCCACGACCCATTAGACAGGATTCTGCTGGCCATGGCGGATACCGGCATCGGCTCGGTGCTGGTGATGAGAGAGGGGGAACTCGCGGGTATTGTCACGGTGACCGATGCCCTGCGTTTTTGCAGTGAGTACCTTACGGACCTGACACAAAAGCCCGGTGACGACATCGCTTGAAATACGTTTTTATACTGCCGCCTACAGCGGCCATACCCACAACAGTGTGGGCACCGCAACGAGCAACACCAGGATTTCCAGCGGCAAACCCATTGGCCAGTAATCGCCGAATTTAAAACCACCCGGGCTCAGAATCAGCGTATTGTTCTGGTGCCCCACCGGCGTCAGAAAGGCACACGACGCGCCTATCGCCACCGCCATCAAAAAGCTGTCTGGATTCACATGCAACTGCTCGGCCGCACTGAGCGCAATGGCGCACATCACCGCGGCAGTAGCGGCGTTATTCATAAAGTCCGACAGGGTCATGGTGACCACCAGAATCAGCACCAGCGCATACAGCGGATTTTCCTGCGCCAAGTTTTCCAGCATCGTTTTCGCCACCACATCCGCGGCACCGGTGGTATCCATCACCTGCGCCACGGCGATTAATGCGCCAAGCAACACCACCACCGAGCCGTCTACCGCTTCGTATGCATTGCGCAGCGGCACAACTTTCAACGCCATAAAGGCCAGCACACAGGTGGCGAAAGAAATGGCGGCGGGCATCAGGCCAAAGGCGGCGCCCGCGACCGCCAACGCCATGGCCACCAGCGCCACGTAGGCTTTTTCCTTGTTGGGCATACTGATGTCGCGCTGTGCCAGCGGCACGCAACGCTGTTCGTTGGCGAAGCGTGCCAGGTTTTCCTCACTGCCCATCATCAGCAGCGTATCGCCACTCATCAGTGGTGTGGAACGCAGGCGTTTTACCGAGCGACGCCCCTGGCGCGACAGGGCCAGCAGGTTGGTCTCGTAGCGCCCGGCCAGGCGTAAATGTTCGGCACTGCGGCCAATCAAATAAGAGTCCGGCAGCACCACCAGCTCGCGCATTACCAGATCGTCCTGCTCCCTGGAGCGCTTATCGTCGCTGTCTTTCTTTGCTTCCTTTTTACTTTCCTTACCCTGCTCCGCCTCCGGCTCTACTTCCAGCGCGTCTGTAGCTTCGCCGGTATCCGTTTGTACTGCATCACCCGTGGACGTTTCTTGTGCGACGGAAGAGGCAGCTTTGGCCGCCACACCCGATTGCGGATCTGCCGTCAAACTGAGCCCCAGACTGGAAAGTACAGAAGACAGAGACGCGGGCTCCGCTTCGATCAATAGCAGGTCGCCGGCGCGTACCCGCAGGCCAGGCATGGCGGTGGAAACCCGCGCATTGTTGTGCACCAGGCCAATCACCTGCGCATCATCATCGCCAATCATTTTTACCAGCTCGGCGAGGGACTTACCGATGGCAGCGCTCTTGTCCCCGACCAGCGCTTCGGTGAGGTAGGTGCCGGTATCGAAGGTACTGGCGCCCGCCTGGGTGCGCGCAGGTACCAACCGCCAGCCGATCAATGCAACAAACACAATACCGACCAACGCCACCACTACCCCCACCGGGGTGAAGTCGAACATGCCATAGCCACCGGCGCCGGTATTGGCGCGAAAGCCGGAAACAATCAGGTTCGGGGGAGTGCCAATAAGGGTGGTCATGCCACCGAGAATGGTGCCAAAGGAAAGCGGCATCAGTACCTTGCCCGGCGGCAACTGGTGGCGAACCGCAAGATCCGTGGCCACCGGCATCAGCAGCGCCATGGCGCCGACGTTATTCATAAAGCCGGACATCGCTGCACCCAATGCGGTCAGCGCGGCGATGGCCATGGTGATTCCCCCGCGTTTGGGTACCACCTTTTGCGCCAGAGCATCCATCGCCCCGGTACTCTGCAGGCCGCGGCTCAGGATCAACACACAGGCCACGGTGACCACCGCCGGGTGACCAAACCCGGCGAAGGCATCTTCGGGCTCAATCAACCCGGTGAACACGCAGGCCAGTAACGATGCCAGCGCCACCATATCGTGACGCCACCGCCCCCAGATAAACAGGCCGATGGTGACGACGATGATGCCAAGAATGGTGATCTGGTCGAGGGCCATAGGGGAAGAAGATTCCACTTCTGATTTGGCCCGAGGAAAATCATTGGGCTATCCACAAACATAGTGGAAAAGCGCAACGTCTATAGAGAAACCAAGGAAAACGACGGCAAAGACGTTTCAGGGACTACTGGTTAGAGAGCTGCAGCCGCTTCAGGCCAAAGCGTTTGGACAGGATGCGATCCCGCAGCCAGCGGGGTAACCAGCGCGCCATCCACGGTAACAGACGGCTCTTATTGCCGATACGCAGTATCCACGCCGGGCGCTTGCGCAACAGTTCCGCGGCCAGGCGCTTGGCCAGGTCGCGGGCCAGGGTGGCGTTTTGCTGGGATTCAACGGCGCGGGCGCGCACATGGTCTTCGCTGCGCTTGTACCAGGAGTCCGGCGCCAGCAATCCGCGCAGGGAGGTCTCGGCGTGACGGCCAAATTCGGAGGCGATAGCGCCGGGCTGCACGGTCACCACGCGGATGCCAAACGGCTTCAGTTCCAGGCGCAGGACATCGGACAGGCTGTGCAGGGCAGACTTGGACGCACAATAGGCACCGGAGAATGGCGTGGCCAAGACACCGGAGACAGAGCCAATATTGCAAATCACCCCGCTGCGTTGCGACTTGAGCAGCGGCGCGCAGGCCCGCGCCAGCGCCATGGGGGCGAATACATTGGTGCGGAACTGGGCTTCCAGCGCGCGGGTATCCAGCTCCAGCAGTGGCCCCATCTGGCCGTAACCGGCATTGTTGACCAGGATATCCAGGCGACCGTAGGCGGTCTTGATGGCGTGCACCACGCGGTTGATATCCGCCTGGCTGTTGACGTCCAGAGATTCCGTGGCGATTCCCAGGTCCGCCAGTTCCAGCAGGCTTTCGGCGCGGCGCGCAGTGGCAATCACGATGGTGCCACGGGCGTGCAGGGCCAGCGCCAGCTCGCGGCCAATGCCGCTGGAGCAACCGGTAATCAGCGCTACCCGGTCCGGTACCACGTAACCGCGACCGATCTGCGCCAGGCTCTCGGCGGCGAACCCCTGATCGGAAGGGCGGAAGCGGTTGGCGGGTAGCTTGCTCACGTGTACTGCTCCAATAGTGCGCTCTGTCTTAGTTGGTTGCCGGTCTCAGCTGGACGATTCCTGGGACGGCTTGAAGTAGGGATTCTGGATCAGGCCAAATACATTGCCGAACGGGTCGAGGAAACTGGCCATCAAGATGCCGTCCCCGACATCGACAATTTCCCCATGCAGGCGGGCGCCGAGTTCGCTCATGCGCTCAACCTGAGCAGCAATGTCCGTCACACCCCAGTAGGCCACCACGCCGTCAGCACGACTGATCACATTGCGTGCGCTGGGGTCGAGACCTAATTCAAAGCCCCCCACATTGAAACCCACATAACATTCCGTATCAAAATACGGCTCGCTTTCGAGCAGGGTGGTATACCAGGCCTTGGCTTCCGGTAAATCGGTAACGCCGTAGATAACACTTTGCACCCCAGAAAACTGACTCACCTAAGACCTCCCTCGGGTGATTTGTTTCCAGCGTCCAGATGTCTCATGCGAAAGTTGTCGCTGGCTTATTCTTGTTTATTTTTCAGTCAAAGAGAGCTGCTATTGCAGCTCCTGCTCCAGCTGTTCAAGCAGGTCGAGGGGCTCAATTTCTTCCCCTTCCATTTCGTCGTTCCAGTTAATACCCACCAGCAGCACGTCCTGGTGCATACCTTCGAGCCAGTCGTCCATAAACTCTTCAAGGTCAATCGGCACGACCTGGTAGTTGGACCAATCATCGGCGACATGTGCCTCGGCATATTCCCGCTGGGACCAGAACGGCATGACATCGGTGTCGGCGCGGCGCTCCGATTCGCACAGGGCAAAGCCCTCCTCTCCTTCCAGAGCCCACACACAGCCCTGCTCTACCGCTTCTGGCAGAAAGCGGGCGCAGTTTTCCTCAAAGTCGTCTCCGAGAGGTTCCAATTCCATACCGGCTAGCCTTAAAAATGATGCTGGCAGTTTACGCCAGAATGGGGGGGATAAGTAGAAACTTGCGCTGGGTTACGATTCTTGTGCGATAGCACACTTAATGAGCAGCACTATAGTTGCAAGCGGTGTCCATTTTCCTTGAGCCAACACCGCAGCTGTTTGTAGTCGGGGCACAAGCTCGCCACCAACGCCCAGAATTCACGCCCGTGATTGTGGTGACGCAAATGGCAGACTTCGTGGATCACCAGGTAATCCACCACGGGTTCCGGTGCCAGACATACCAACCAGTTGTACTGGAGCTCGCCGCGAGTGGTGCAATGCCCCCATTTGCTGCGTGTGCGCCGCACCTTTACCGAAGCAAATTGCAGACCGAGTTGGCCGGCAAACCATTGTGACTTTTGCGTTAATACCGACAACGCTTCGCGCTGGTACAGCTTCTGCAACGCGGTTTGAAGCTGCCTTTCATCGGGTTCTTTTATGCGGCTATACAGCTGGATGTAGCCATCGCGGATACCGGCATCTGCCGCACGGGCCGCACGATCCAATTCCAGTGTCTTACCCAGCCAGGGAAACTTCGCACCAAACGCGAAATGATGTTCGGGTACCTGTGCCTTACGATGCTCAAGCCCACGCAACTGTTCGCGCACCCAGGCGATATTATCGCGCAGAAACTGGTGACCATGGCGCTCGGCACAGCGCTGGGGAATCCGTACCTCCGGGCCTGTTTCCGTCACCACAAGGCCCAAACGCTTGCGCCGCGGCGAGCGTGAGAGGCGGTAGGAAATATCCTCGAAGGTAAACAGATCCCCGGTCACACTCATTGCTTAAACTGGAAATACTTAGGGTAAAAGATATTAGCGGGCAGGCACTGGTACCACCGCCATGGTGATACGGGAAATACAGTTGAGTTTACCGCGCGTATCATGGATGCGGATTTCCCACACCTGGCTGGTGCGCCCAATATGTACCGCCGTCGCCTTGCCGGTTACTTCACCGTCGACCACCGGGCGCAGGTGATTGGCATTAATCTCCTGACCAACGCAATAAAATTTTGTGGTATCCACCACCATATTTGCAGCCATGGAGCCCAGGGTCTCGGCCAGGGCGACGCTGGCGCCGCCGTGCAGAATACCGAACGGTTGGCGAGTGCGCTCGTCCACCGGCATGGTGCCCACAATAAAGTCATCGCCGAGCTCGGTAAGCTTCATTCCCAGATAGGTCGGCATGCTGTTTTCCATAGATTGGTTCGCAGCATCCAAGTCAATGTCGCCGTGCCAGATCGCCATATCATCACCTCTCGATATTTCTTCAATTACCGCGAAAAATATCAGTAAAACAGCAGTGGATTAAAAGCACCAAAGCCACCAAAGTGCATCATCTCAGCTTCCAGGTGACGCATTTCCCGCAGCAGGGTGCGACGCTGGCGACGCAAGGAGCGGGCCTCTTCTTTGATTTCCGTCTCATCCAGCGCCTCTTCGATCTCATCCACCTCACGCTCCACATCATGGTAGCGATCAACCAGCGCGTTGTACTGCTTTTCAGCCTGATAAACAGCGAGGCCCCGCTCGTAATTGGCGAGAAACAAATCCGCACTGGGGCCGCTACACACGCCTTCATAGTTGCGCCCCCGGCGCCCCACGACAAAACCGTTTTCCGGGGTGCAGTATCTTTCCACACCCTCTTCATGACCGCGCATCCAGGCTTCAGTATCGGTACGCACCCCGTACTCGTGACACTTCTGCGCAATTTTGTACACGGTACCCTGGCCTCTACCACGGGCACCATCTTCAAGGCCGCGCTCGTACCAGAGCCCTGCCTGGCATTCGCTTTCGGAAATGACCGCACAGCCGCTGCCGAGCAGTATCCAGATGGGCAATACGATAAGGGTTATCAGCTTCCAGCTTTTTATTGAGGAGGTCATATGGGGTTCCGCCATTGATACCCGGCCATTCAACACCGTACTCGGTGAACCGGTGCTGAATCAGCCAAAGCGCTTGTCAGCGACAAACGGGTTGGTCTGGCGCTCCTGCCCAAATGTGGACATGGGCCCGTGACCGGGGATGAACTTCACCGCATCGCCCAGCGGCCAGAGCTTTTTGGTAATGGAGTCGATCAGGTCCTGATGATTGCTCATGGGGAAGTCGGTGCGGCCGATAGAGCCGGCGAAAAGTACGTCGCCCACCAGCGCGAGCCCACTGTCGCGGTGGAAGAAGATGACGTGGCCAGGGGTGTGGCCTGGGCAGTGCACGACTTCGAGCACTTCGTCGGCGACGGTGACGGTATCGCCGTCCTTGAGCCAGCGATCCGGGGTAAAGGTTTCTACCGGCGGGAAGCCATAGGCTTGGGCCTGGGCAACAATTTTTTCGATCCAGAACTGGTCGGCCTCCTGAGGCCCCTCGACGGGCAGGTCGAGCTGGCGTGACAGCGGTGCGGTGCCGCCGACGTGATCGAGGTGGCCGTGGGTCAGGAGGATTTTTTCCAGTTTGAGGCCGCGCTCTTCGACGGCAGCGAGGATACGGTCGATGTCACCACCCGGGTCAACCACGGCGGCGCGCTTGCTTTCATCGCACCACAGCAGGGTACAGTTTTGCTGGAAGGGTGTGACGGGGACCGAGTGAAATTGCAGAGCCATGGGAGTACCTGTTTTATCTTCGGTGGCGAGTATAACGCCCAAGGTCTTATCCGGCTAAGTTGGTCCCGTGCACCCTGCTGTTAGCACCGTGGCGGTGGTGCTACCGGGTAGCCTCTTGTGAGACACGCCGTATACCCATCCATGGGGGCTCGTCTGCGGCCGTCCTGGCCGCAGACGGTCTCACAAGAGGCTACCCGGCATCACCACCTTAAATTCCAGCTACTGTGGTCAAACCACCACTTCCGATGTTCTTTTTAGCGGGCTCGGGCGGCGTGTTGAGGACTTCTTCAGCACCTCTTTCACATCTTCGACCAGGTTCTTGTGCACCAAAGGGTTCTCCCAGTAGCCGTCATGGGAAACCAGTTGCGGTCCCCAGCTGGCGGCGGTCCAGTCGGACAGCGGGCGGGTTTCGAAGTCGCGGTAGACGGCCTGGTTATAGGAGGGACTGAGGGGCTTCAGGGGCCAGCCGAACAGGTCGTCCGGATGGTAGAAGTTTTTCCAGCGGAAGTGATAACCGCGGGTATCTGAGGTGACGGCCTGGATCTGGTCGCGGGCCATGCCGGCGGACCACAAGGGGTTGCTCGCGCCGAGGGTGTACCAGTGGCTAAGCGTCTTGCCGCGCAGAAACAGGTCTTTGGCGGAACCTTTGTGCACGCCCTTGGGGCCACCGTCGCGCCAGATACCGTGACTGATAGTGGGGCGCTGGGCATCCCACAGGTAATTGGACAGGGTACTGCAACCGATGGAGTGGGTAAGCAATATGACCGGGGTCTTGTCGCTGGTGGCTTTGGCGGCGCGCTCGAAGGTCTGGTATATCGCCTGCTGGCTCTTGTCGTAGTTACCGCCGCGCTGGTGTATATCCGCCAGCTGCGCAGAGGCTTCGGCGAGGCCACACAGCATAAACTTGCGTGCGCGCAGGTAATCCATATCGCGCTTTTGCATGGCGTCGAACACGCGTTCGATGTTTGGCTGCAAGTGCGTATCGCAGAGGATGGTTTCGGTATGAATCCGGGACCATTCGTCGCCCAGCGCCGACTCGAGTGCCTGGAACAGTGGCTCGGCGAAGTCTTCGTTTACGGCCCCCATGCCGGGTGCAGCAAGGATTACTAGATCGGCCATATTCGCTCCCTGTGATTATTCTGGTTTTCTTATTGGATACGAATACTTCTGCGGGGTTACCCGCGCATCCTGAGTGTTGTTTATTTTTGCGCCACTCTTTTTATAACGAACGGTGACGCATTAACCACAAACAGAAAAAACTACCACTGGATGGCCAGAATGGGAAGATTTGCGCCAGAAATGTGTCCTGATCGGCGTTTTTACACGAAATTCCACAAAATTTGGCGTGCAAGGGAAATAAATGGGAACTGAAACGCCAGGACACCGTCAAAGAATACAGTTCCCCAAATCGCGTTTGCAGTGTCAACGCATGGCGATAGGACTCTCTCATCGTATCTTTGCTTCAAGCCGGCCTTGCGCCGGCTTTTCTTTCTCTGATGACTTCTAACACTGGGGGATGCTCGAAGCCGAATCAATCAGGCTTCCGTTGCGGCATCCTCTGCGCAGTATTGCTGAATAAACTCGTGGTGTGGCGGCAAGGCCTGGACAGCGCGCGCCACCTGGTTACGCAATCCGGTTTGCAGCTGTTGCATCTGCTGCTCGGTCATCATGCGCGTGACCGGATGGTATCGCTGCGGCTTTAACCCCTGGCCCAGCATCACCTGCACCCAGGAATCCACTCGGAACAATTCGTCGTTGTTCTGGTAAGCATGGGCGCGCTCACGGAACAGCGCGATGCGCTGAGCGAGGCTGTCGGGAACCGACATCTGCCGGCAGTGATCCCAAAAGGGATCGCCATGGCGCTGGTTAACATGGTAATGCAACACAATAAAATCGCGGATGTCCTCGAGTTCGCGTTGGGTCTGCTTGTTGTATTCATCCCGCAGTGCCGGCTCCAGCCCAGCGAATGGAAAGAGCTGCATCAGACGCACCACACCGGTCACGATTAAATGAATACTCGTGCTTTCCAACGGCTCGATAAACCCGCTGGCCAGGCCGAGGGCAATACAGTTGTGCTTCCAGGTTTGCTTTCTTCGCCCCGTCGTGAAACGAATCACCCGCGGCTCGGTCATTGGTTTGCCATCGACACGATTCAATAACAGCGCACTGGCATCATCATCGGAAAGATACTGGCTGCAATACACCAAGCCGTTCCCCACACGCGTCTGCAACGGAATCCGCCAGCGCCAGCCAACCTTCTCGGCAATAGAGCGGGTATAGGGCATTGCCGGTTCCGTGGCTGAGGTTTGCAGGGGCACTGCTCGGTCGCACGGGAGCCAGTGGGACCAGTCCTCATATTCGCAACCCAGAGCCTGGCCCGCGAGCAGACTGCGAAAACCGCTGCAATCAATAAACAGGTCACCGGCTATTTCACGGCCATCTTCGAGCATCAGCGCTTGAATATCCCCGTTCGCTGGATCCTGGCGCACATCTCGAATCAGACCCTCAACACGGGTGACCCCGTGCGCCTCACTAATTTCCCGCAGAAAGGCGGCGTAGCGCGTGGCATCCAGGTGGTAGGCAAAATTGATGTTGGATTTCGCCGAAGTGGCAAAGCGACCCGCTTCCGCGGCCTGGTGCTCGACACAAAAGTCACCGATATCGCTATCGAACCCCATCTCCCGGCCGCGCAACCAGAAATGATGGAAGTCACACATCCAGGCGCTGGTGCCGGTTTTGCCAAAGGAGTGAATATAGCGCTCACCTTCACGGCCCCAGTTTTCGAATGCAATCCCCAGTTTGGCGGTGGCGCCGGTCGCGCGCATAAATTCCTGTTCATCGATGCCCAGCAGGTGATGGAAGGTGCGCAGTGGTGGGATGGTAGCTTCGCCAACGCCCACGGTGCCAATCGCGTCGGATTCCACCAGGGTAATTTCCAGCAGGTCACCCAGTTTTTTCGACAGGGCGGCGGCGGCGATCCAGCCTGCGGTGCCACCGCCGGCAATTACAATGCGTTTTACCGCTACGTCGGCCTGCTGGTTGTTTTGCGTATTCATATAGCGGCCTCAGCGATTCAATCGATTAATCAGCATGGCACGCAGCTGGCGTGCGCTGGCATTATCCAACTTATCCAACACCCCGCGCGCGTGCTCGGGCAGATGTGCACCCGCGCGCTCAGCATCACCAAACACGTAGTACTCGAACAGCTGCCGCCACCCTTCTTTTTCATGCTCGGGCTTATCACGCAAGGAAAGAATGCCGTGATACAACGCGTTCATTCCTGAACCTGTGTATTGGGGAGCGTCGTCCCACCAGTAATTCACCAAAATATTGAATGGGCTCAGCCCCTCCACGTGGTGCATCCACATACTGGGAATGTACAGGCCATCACCCGGTTCCAGCTCGGCTACCAAGCCATTCGCGATTGCCTCGCGAAACCGGGGAAAGCGCGCAAAATCTGGTTCGGCAAAATCCACCATGCTGATGGCCTGCCCGCCGGGTGTTAGATCCAGCGGGCCGAAGTACAGGTTCTTGAATTGATCGGGAGGAAACAGCGTGAACCGCCGGCGCCCTGCTGCGCAGCAGGCAACATTGTCCAGAGCATCATAGTGGCAGCTGGCCACCGAACGGTTGCCAATCCAGATTTTCACTTGCGGCGGCGCGAGCGGGTAACTTGCCTCAGCACGGGGGATCTGCAGGTCATTTCCCGCACGCAGACCGGGGAAAAAGCCATCCACCGAAGCCGAAGAAATATAGTAGGAGGCGTATCCGCCTTCGCTCGCCCCGGAGCCATTCACGATCTGCAGAATCTTTTGCAGCACTTCATCAATGGGGGCACGCAGGGTGTCGTAATTCAGCTGGCGTACATCGTCATCGTAGAAATAGCGACCGGACGTGTTGCAGCCAAAATTCACCAAACACGGTTTTCCATTGTAAAACCCACTAAGATAATCCACCGCAGCCTCGGCAGACTGGTCCGCTGCATCCACCAGCGGCCAGTGTTTTACCAGCCCTCTCAGTACTACCGGTGTATTGCACTCCAAGAGCCCCGCAGGAATTCGCATTTCTGGGCCAATGGCAATTTCATCCACAAGCTTGCTGACACACGCGGGGCGCTCCGCTGCGGGCGCTTCACAAGCAGGCATTTTTACGTGCCACCAGATGTTCGATATTGCCGAGCGAGGAGAGCATCAGGAAGGCTCCGCGAAGATACCCCGCGCCATTCAACGCCTCCAGGCTCTCTCCGCTCATAGTATTCAGTCGATCCTCGCTCACCGTGTAGTAGCCGGAGAGCTGGTGCTTGTCGCCATTCTTGAGGTCAACATTAATCGATACCGGCTCGAGCAGCCCCACTTCATTCAGAGCAGCAAACATACGGCGGCCAACATCTTCACCCTGGTGAATGGTGCGAAGCACCCCCGAGACATACTCCAGATAAGCGCTATTGCCACCAAACTCCAGAAACAGCGGAGTACCCTCGTCGCGACTCAGCTTGGGACTTTGTTCGTCCACATAGATCATCGGTTGCTGAATATCGCCATCCCGGGATTCCTGAAATCCGATAATGAACGGACCGCGGGCAACCATCGCGGGCACATAATTTCCGGCCCAACCATTTACACTTTGCTCATCGCCATCCAGAAAGAGGTTCTCCCCTTTCTGGAGACCGAGAATCGCAACTGCATAAAAATCGCCACTTTGCGCATCCTTTCTGAGCAGGATCGGATATTCCCGTTGAATATTTTCGAACTCGGTAGGAAAGGTGCGTACGACAGCAGCGCCATCACCGAGCGTGTTGGAGAAATGCGGCAAAACCTTAAGATCCGCGTGCTCAACATTGTTCAGCAGCACATAATTCGTCTTCATAGTCACCCCGTTATTATTCTGTGGAAGCTGTACTTTCTTCAGGGATTTAAAGCCGTCTTTGATAAGACGATAAGTCAATACTGCCGGTATTTTCAATGCACAAAAAGCCGCTGTCTCCAGCGGCTTTTTGCATCGTCATACAACAGACCTTACTTTCAAAATCATCAGAATTTGTAGTAGGCCCCGATCTGGTACCGTGCACCAAGGTCATCCATATAACGAACCATGCGTTCGTTACGGTTGTACTCCTTGATGTCCTCACCAGTGATGTTGATCCCCTCAAAAGACAGGGCAATTTGGTCGGTCAGGTCATAACCCACGCTCATATCAATTTGCGAGAAGGTGTCCACATAACGCGGGTTACGGGAGGAGCCCTGGTTGGTCGCAGTGAGGAATTTATCCCGCCAGTTGTAAGCCAGTCGCGCCTGCAAACCGAAGTTTTCGTAAACCAATACCACGTTTGCGGTATCACTGAGGCCGGTCAGGGCAAACTGGTTTTCTGTTGGCAGGCCCAGGTCATCAAATCCTACATCACCGCGCACGATGGTGTAGTTGGCCTGGATACCAAAACCAGTCTCTCCGAAGAAGTGCTGCGCGGCCAGTTCTGCACCGTGGATCTTCGCTTCACGGTTGTTAATCGGTTTACTGGTACGGAACACCATTTCCGGATCGCCCGCTTCCGGGATGATATCCCACCCAGCGGTTTCACCCAGCAACAGTAGCTGCTCAGTGGTGCCTTCAAAAACACCATTCGGGAACACAGTCGGATTATCGGTAATGGCTTCCGGGTGCTCCATCAACACGACCATCGCGTAGAGATTGGTGTCGTCGGTAGAAAGCCCGAGGGATTCCAGTTCAGCCTGAGCGGCGAGCGCGCGCGGGCCAGCAGTCTGGTCGAGAATACCGAAGTGGGTTTCATCCACCTGACCGGTACCGATGAAATTATCCACACGCTTCTCGAAGAAGCCCAGCGACACGTAGCTGGAATCGCCGTAGTACCACTCCATCGACAAGTCGAGGTTGTTGGACTCCAGTGGTAGCAGGCCAGGGTTCGACGATGTCGCAGTCGGGATTGCGCCATTCAGCGTAGAGCCACCGGTTTCAAAATTGCCTGGGGCCACTTTCAGGTCACCGTAACCTGCGCGGGCGATGGACTTGCTGTAAGAGAAGCGGCCCACCAGATCCTCGGTGAACTGAATATCGAAATCGAGGCTTGGCAGCAGGTTGTCATAACTGGCGCGCTCAGACCAGGCTTCCTGATCACCAGCAGCGCCCGGAGCAAAGTCATTGTTGTTTTCCCAGACCAGGTATGGAATCGGGTTAACCAACGACTGAGATGACACATCGGTTGTCTCGTAGCGAACCCCGGCGAGGAAGTTCACCGGCATGCTGTTCAATTCGCTATTCAGGCCGATCTGAAAATATGCCGCGCTCGTATCTTCTTCCAGAACATCACTGAATGTATTGGTATCCGATACACACAGACAGGTATCCGGGTACAACGTGTTGGCGTAGCGGGTCAGTGCGACGGCGTCACCGCGGAATGCGGTTACCGGGCTACTGCCGGTATTGAAGTCTTCAAACTCGCTGGCCACGTTGATCACGTCGAGCATATCCGCCGGGAATTCCCCTGGGTTTGCAATACCCCAGTTACCCAGCGCCTGGTTTACACCAGAAGTCTGGTAGGCATTCATTTCCATTTGGCGGGTTTCGATGCCGAAGTCGAAGCGACCGTTATCGAATTCGAACTGACCATCGAATTTCGCCTGGGTAATATCGTTAACAGAGCCGGCGCCGCGCACGCGAAGAATAGAGGAACCTACATTTTCTGCGGTTAACGCATTGCCCGCTACGGTCGTGTTGTGAGTGTACTGCGGCGTGGTTCCAGAGAAGTCCAGCGTTTTTCCAGTCACGGTGGGCGAACCAAGACCAATGGCGACTTCACCGGCACGATCTGGCCCGGTGGGCAGGCTTTCCATGGTGGAGTCGTGCACATCAAACGCCAGGGTAAGCGCGTCATTCACCTCGAATTCAAAGTTCACACCCAGGGAATCGAGCGTGTTGCTCTGGGCACGGTACTGCTGCTCAAAGCCGATATCCACGGTACCACCGTAAGCCTCAGTAATAGACAGCGGTGTAGCAATTTCAGAATCATCAAATACTACCCGGGCAAGGTTGGAACCATTCTGAATCCAGTTGGTCACCTCACCGCGATGCTCTTCGATGTCGTTGTCTGCATAGAGATAGTCAACGGTTGCGGTGAGCTTCTCAGTGGGCTGAAATTGCAAAGTGAGCTGCCCGTTGAGACGCTCGCGCTGGGTATCGGAGAACGCGTAGCGGAAGTCATTGGGGCGCGCATACAGCTGACCATCGTCCGGCGCATTCACAATTTCCGCTTTATCAGCGTCGGTTACCGGGTTCTGATTGTACAGGTCATCCTGCCCCCAAACGCCAATATTCCAGTTGTTTACAGTCACACCGGAGTAACCGGAATCGCGCTTTTGATGGCTCAGCGCCAGAGATGCACCCCAGGTGGATTCTTCATTGGCCCAACTCACAATACCGGAAAATTCCGGTGTGATATCGTCGTTGTAGCGGTTGGTGGTATCTGCCACCGCCTTTACACCGGCGCTGGCGGTAAGACCCGGGTTATCCAGCGGGCGGGTCGTTTTAATATCGATGGTGGCACCAATGCCGCCAGTCGCCACGTTAGCTTTGCTGGTTTTGTATACCTCAACACCACTCACATTTTCTGAAGCTAAATTCGCGAAGTTAAATGCGCGCGTACCGCCAGCTTTGGTAGAACCGTCAGAACCGCTACCGCCGCCGTAAGTAGTACCAGTAGGCATAGTTCGCCCATTCAGGGTCACCATGTTGTTGTCTGGGCCAAAACCACGCACGGTTACTTCAGCACCTTCGCCGTTTACGCGATTGATGGACACACCGGTAATCCGCTGCAGGGATTCCGCCAGGTTGGTATCCGGGAACTTACCCATATCTTCAGCAGAAATGGCATCCACCACACCGGTCGAATCCCGTTTGATATCCATGGCGCGGTCCATGGAGGCGCGGATGCCGACAACGCTTACCTCTTCCAGGGTATCTTCCTGGGCGAGCAATTGTGGCGCGCAAGTCATTGAGGCGATGGCAGCGACCACCGCACCCGACAGTTTTGTGCGTTTGAACATTCGGATTTCCCTCTTCGCATTTCCCGTCTTCGCCCCACGCAAAGCTGCTCTCTCTCGGGACGGACGGCGACTCTGGTTATTTTTCAAGGTTATTGTTTGCAATGCAGGCACCGTATCGGCGGTGCCGGATAGGACGCCCCTTGCGGGTATCCACACTTCAAAAGCACAGCCAAGCGTGAAACTTTGCCCTATCTACTCAGGAGGACGCGCGAGCAGGGGCAATAGTCCCCCCCTGGTCAAACAAAAAATGGTAAACGGCAGGCGATACCGAAAATCCGTGTTCGATTACGGCTTCTGAAACGTCCTAATCAGGTACAGAACCATATTTCCGTCCCACCGGCCTGGAGCCCACATGATTTCCAATACAAGAACAAAGGCACTCACTTTTTCCTTATGGATGGCTTTCGCCGGTAGTGTTGGAGCGAATGCACCAACAGAAAAACTCTCAACCACCACTGAAAATCCGATCCGTATGAATCAACTTGGATTCCTGCCAGCCGCCAATAAATTGGCGGTCGTACTCGCAGACAGTAATCCTGGCACTTTCGTCATACGGGATCTGTCCACAGATGAAGCGGCGCTGCGCGGCAGGATGCAGGCATCGCAAGAGAAAACCCTAGGGGGTACAAAGAGCTGGCGAGCAGATTTCAGCGCGATTCAAGCGCCCGGCACCTACGCAATAGAAATACCCGAGGGGCAGCGCGAAGTGTTTCAAGTTGGGAGTGGGCTTTACGACGCTCTGGCTGATGCCAGCCTCAAGGCGTTTTACTTTCAGCGCGCCTCCATGCCCATTGAAGAGCATTACGCAGGTATCTGGGCCAGACCTGCAGGACACGCGGATGACAAAATTCTGATCCACCCCTCCGCCGCCAGTCCCGAGCGCCCGGCAGGTACTGTCGTGTCGGCACCCAAGGGCTGGTATGACGCCGGTGACTACAACAAGTATGTCGTCAATAGTGGTATCACGATGGGCACTTTAATGAGTGCGTACGAACGCTTTCCCGAATATTTTTCAACGCGCTCGCTGGATATTCCCGAGTCCGACAATCCCCTGCCCGATATTCTCGATGAAGTGCGCTACAACCTGGATTGGCTCGCCAACATGCAAGACCCCAATGACGGCGGCGTCTACCACAAACTGACCAGCGCCAACTTTGAGGGCATGGTAGCCCCACATCTCGCCACAAAAACGCGCTACATGGTGCAGAAAGGTACTGCGGCAACACTGGACTTCGCCGCCGTTATGGCACAGGCCGCACGAGTATTCGCACCGTTTGAACAGCGGCAGGCCGCACACTACCTGAATTCGGCGCGGGCAGCTTGGCAATGGGCAGAGGAAAACCCCGCGGTGGCGTACCGACAGGACCAGCTGAACCAACAGTTTGACCCAGACATCGTAACTGGCGCTTACGGCGATGAACATTTTACCGACGAACACCTCTGGGCTGCCGCGGAATTGTTTCTCGCCACTGGCGAGCCACAATACTGGAAGGTTATCCGCACCACTCCCATCGAATACGCACTGCCAAGCTGGGGCGATGTGCGCTGGCTCGGGTATTACAGTTTGCTCGCCAATGCAGGCAAGCTCCCTAAAGAGAGCACCCCGTGGCAAAGAAGGGTGGCCGATAACCTGGTGCAAGCGGCCCTCGACCTAACCCTGGCAAGCACGCGCAACGCCTACCGCTCACCCATCAGCAGCGATCCCAAGTATTTCGTTTGGGGGAGCAATTCAGTGGCGGCTAATCAGGGCATTTTGTTATTAGAAGCCTTCCGCATTACCGGTAACGCAGACTTCCTGCGCAGTGCCGAAGACACGCGCGACTACCTGCTCGGACGCAACGCCACTGGCTATTCGTTTGTCACCGGCTTCGGCATCCGCACCCCGCAGCACCCACACCACCGTCTCACTGCCGCGCGCCCGGAGCTTCCACCCCTCCCCGGGTTTCTTGTCGGCGGGCCCAACCCGGGCCAGCACGATGGCTGCAACTACGCCAGCGACATCGCCGATGAATCCTTTATTGATGATGTGTGCAGCTTCGCCAGCAACGAAATCGCCATCAACTGGAATGCGCCCTTTGCGTACCTGATTAACGGCCTGCACGCTCTGGAAAACCAGCGCGACCAGATAGATTCGGATTCCGAGGACGCCCACTAGCCCTGCGACCAGCTGGTCGCAAAGTGCCCCCCCGCCTCCCCCCCTTGCAAGGGGGAGGTGAACGAAATTCCGGGGTGGCACACTAAGACTGTACAATTGTGCCTCCCGGGGTTTAGGTGTGTGGGAACCCCGGTCAATGTCCTGTTGATTGGTCGATGCCATGCTCCTAGCCTCCAAGTACAGCCTTCCCGACTGCCCAGAACACACGTTGCAGCGGCCTCGGCTGCTGTCGCTGCTGGAACAGAGCCAGAGTGACCAACTGTTACTGGTCACCGCCCCCGCCGGCTATGGCAAGACCACCCTGGTCACCTCCTGGGCGCTCGAACAAGACAATCCGGTTGCCTGGTACTCTCTGGACGGCGGCGACAACGAACCCGGCCAGTTCTGCCGCTATCTGGTGGAAAGCGTACACCGGGCCACCGGCAACGGCGTGCCGGAAACCAGCAAGATTCTCGCCGCCCAGCACAATCTCGATCCCTCCCTGGTGATCAGCCAGATGCTGGCGGAATTGCGTCAGCTCCCCAGTGAGCTGCGGATCGTCCTCGACGACTACCACCAGATCGACAACCCCATCGTCCACGATGCCACCCGCTTTCTGCTGCGCCATGCGCCTGCAGGTATCGGTATCGTAATCACCAGTCGCAGCCAGCCGCCTTTGGGCCTCGGCGCGTTGCGCCTGCAGGGTCGACTGCTGGAACTGGGTGCGGAAGACCTGGCGCTCACCATCGACGAAACCACCCAGCTACTCGCTCGTCGCCTGCCGTTTACCCTCGGCAGCGACCGCGTCGCCCAGCTGCACCAGCTTTCCGAAGGTTGGCCGCCGGCCATCCAAATGTTCGCGCTATCGGTGCGCGACCAGGAAGAAGTGGATCGCTACCTGGGCGAACTGGAGCAGGGCCACGCACATATTCTCGACTACCTCGCCGAAGAGGTGCTGGAGCGGCTGGAGCCAGAGCTGCGCCAATTGCTTGCGCGCACCTCCATCCTCACCCGCGTCAACGGCCTGCTGGCAGAACGCCTCAGTGGCCAGACTGGCGGCCAGCAACAGCTGGAAACCGCGGCCAGTCGCGGCCTGTTCCTGCAAGCGCAGGACTCCAGCCGCCAGTGGTTTCGCTTCCACCCGGTATTTGCCCGCTTCCTGCAGCGCCAGCTTTCCGACGGCAGCGAGCTTACGCAACTGCACCAGACCGCCAGTGACACCTGGCAAGAGCTGCAGCAACCTCTGGAAGCCCTGCGCCACGCGCTTAAGGCGGAAGACCGCGAGCGGGTACACCGCCTGCTCGCTGAACAGGGCGAACAGTTCCTGCGCGAAGGCCAATTCCGGGTGCTCAATGACAGCCTCAGTTGGCTGGGCGAAGACCTGATCAAACGCCACGCCTCGTTCACCTTGCTGGCGGCGCGCCTCGCCCGCGACAGCTTCGATTACGAGCGCTGCAACAAATTGCTGGCGGCGGCGGAAAGCTGGCTGCAGCGGGAAGACCCCAAGCAGTGGGAAGACTTTGAAGGCGCCTTTGCCGCGATGCGCGCGCAGGCAGCCGTGTCCCGCGGGCAGATCCTCAAGGCCAAAGAGTACGCACAGGAAGCCCTCGACCTACTCCCCAAAGACCAGGTCAGCGAGCGCATTGCCGCGCAGCTGGTGATCGGTGAAACCAGCTTCTGCCTGGGTGAGCTGGACCAGGCCATGCACCATATGGAGGCCGTGGAAAAGGCCACCCTCGCGCAGCAGGACATCCCCAACGCCGCCTGGGCTGTGTGCCAGCAGACGGAAATCGCCTTCGCCAACGGCCTGCTGAAAAAGGCCGCGGCGCTACAGGCGCGCGTGCAGCGATTGGTGGAAGAGCATCATCTGGTAGGCCTGCCGATTTCCGAATTTATATATCGCCTGAAAGGCCAGCTGCAATGGGAAGCTGGCGATCTGGACGGCGCCGCAGAGTCTGCCCGCCGCGGCATGCAGATTAACCGCAAAGTGGGCGAGCGCTGGCTACTGCCGGAATACACGCTGCTACTGAAAGTGGCCCTGGCGCGCGGTGACAAAGACGAGTGCCTTGAATGGATGGAGCGAGTTGAGCACCTGCTCTCCGGTGAACAGTATCACCGCGACTGGGTCGCCAATGCCGATGCAGCGCGTATGCGCGTGTGGCAAGCCCTGGAAAATACCGAGGCCATCGCCACCTGGCAGGAACAGGCAGAACCGGTCGCCGACCGCCCCAGCAACCATTTTGAGCAGTGCTACGGTCGCAACCATGTGCGCGCGCTGATCTCTCTGCACCGCTACTCCGATGCCAACCGCCTGCTCGGCCGCCTGCAACAGGTCGCGGAAGAGTGTGGTCTGATAACCGACCAGCTGCGTAACCATGTTCTCGCCGCCCATCTTGCCTGGCTGCGCGAGCGCCGCGAAAAAGCGCTGGAAAACCTGCGTGCCGCACTCACCATCATGCTCGACAGCGAGCTCAACGCGAGCTTCCTGCAAATCGGCAAGCCGATGATCGTCCTGCTGAAAGCAGCGCTGGAAGAAACCGGCGAGCAGGCCCTGAACGAAGCCCAGACCGAGAAGGCACAGAAACTCATCAAGCTCGCGCAGCAACAACCGGAACTGGGTGGCGGCATCCGCATCGAGCTAGACGAAACCATCGTGCGCGAAATCCTCGCCAGCGATGCCGTGCCCGACTTCCTGCGTCACTCTCCCCTCACCCCACGCGAGTGGCAGGTGCTGAATGCGATTCACTCGGGACTTTCCAACGAGCGTATCGCGCGGCACTTCAAGGTAGCACCCAGCACCATCAAGACCCACATCCGCAGTTTGTATCAGAAACTCGATGTGAAGGATCGCCAGCAGGCGATTGCGCTGGCGGAACAACTACTGCGCTCGGTGCAAGACAAGCCATAAAAAAAGGCCGGTGTGATTTCACACCGGCCTTTTGCTCTCCAAAGAAGCCTACCAGTAACTAGACTTCGCCTCTTAATACTTGCCTTGTTTCTGGGCTACTATCAGCTTCGGGCGGATAGATATTAGTGGGCCACTTCAATGGGGCGAAATCCTTGCTCATATAAAGACTGCCTAGTTCCGCCTTGATTTTATCAACACTCGCCTTCGCTTCTCGGCCAAGCTCCAAACTGATACTTTGAAGCACCTGATTCTGAAGATCTTGCATCGGAGTTACATCAAAAGCCAGATCACCACTCTCATCACGGCTATAGTGATGCTGGGTTGCGGTTACCAGGACAAAATATTGGTCGCTAACGGGAAACGCAAACAAGTGATCTCGCACGTAAAGACAACCCACATCTTCCCCACGACTGCATATGTTAAAGCTTGCGCTTGGCACAGGAAGGTGGGTGTGACGCTTCCAATCTACAGGACCGTGAAAGCGAGGCACATGAGACCGTTCACCTTCCCAGTTTTCTGTCCCATAACAGTCGTTTAAATATTGCATCAGAATCGTTTCAAAAGCATTTGGGCTTAGGAAAGAAATATTCAAATTACGATGCTCATCTGACCTTCCAATAACGGCAATTGCAGTAACTAGCTCACCTTTACAGCCCGTCATCCAGGGCCCATAAAATGCCCAGCGGCGAGACCAGACACATGCAACTCCCCATCGCCCGCCCGGTATTGTCAAATCAGTATGAAGGCCAGCTGGAGAATCAAATATTACGTCATACCCAGGATATGCACTTACCGGTTTGGCAGCCGCACGCCTCGGGCTGTGACTAGGTGCTTTTATTCCTAAGCGCGATCCAGCGATAGAAATATCGGTACTGGTCGCCCAAGAATACAAGGGACCTTGAGGGGCCACATATTCATTCCGTTTTCGCCACTCTATCGGGGGATATTTAAATATATTTCGCATTCGAGACACCCCTACAGTTTATATCGGCGTCGTACATCTTCCGCCACACTTTGACCTATCGCATATATTGCCCCAGCCCCACCTATAGCAGTAGCTATACTTCCTAGCATTGCAATTGCCGGGCCGCTAGCTAAGGCTGCACCGATCCCAACGGGAGTTGATAATGTCACAGCACCTTTAAACCAAGCCATTGCATGCTGACCGCGACCATATGGATCATTTATGTTATTCATTCGCCTACCTGCAACAGAAAACTGACTTAAAGCCCCCTGAAGGTTTGCCCCAGTATTTGCGAACTTTTTATTTAAGGTAAGTTTTAATTCGTGAGCGAGTTTTAACGCTTTAGCAGGCGAAGTACGAGGCCTATTCAAATATATGGTGTGACCTTTTAGTGAAACACCCTTATCTACCAATATTTGCATCGCTTGGGTCAGTACGGCAGAGCCACCGAAATCCGAAACCCAAGCGACAGAGTCAATATCTCGGGCGGACTCCATCGTAGCAGCCAAATGGACGGCTGAACTCCGGCCAGAATCTATCGATAGCGGGTTATATCGCAGCATGCCACCGAAGTGTTTCTTTCCTGGGGTATAGTGCATATCACACCCCATTCTTCTCACTGTTGCAGTGTTATCTCCTAAGAAGGTCAACGCCCCGGGAACGCTATAAGTCGCAGCTTCGTCTGCAGAGCCGTAGTCCGCATCTGCTACCGTCACGAGGCGCCCAACCTGCTTAGTTACCTGGCCGTTTTCCACATATCTCGCCTGCCACTCACCTGTTCGCTGGAGCTGCGAAACTCGGTAAGTGCCAAGTCGCGTTTGTTCATCGCCCTGTCCTTGCACTCGATAGTAGTTGTCATCCATAACCAATTCAGTAATACAAAACTGATCATTGGGCCATCGCACAGCCGTGGCTTTTAAACCAGGCAAGAACACATAGTATTTTTCATCACCGGTTGAAAGCTGTCGTTCGCCGGGACGAACGTACACATTGTTTTTTCCCGCCATACCCGTGGTTAAGGCATTTAGCTCCTTAATCGCAATGCGCGCCCAATGGTGATTCCGATTTGCTGCCCGCTGCAACTTTTCGAAGCTTTCCTGATATTCGGTTACACAGCGAATCGGTTTACCGGCATTTCTTCCAGCGATTAAGGCGGTGTTCTGGGGGGAGAGGGTCTGGGGGGAAGTTGGTGCGCTCATGCAAATCCTTGCGTCGTTTCAATTCCATTTGAAAGCGCCAAAGATGTTAAAGAGCGCGATATTCTTGTTCAAGCTGCGGAGCCAATTATTGCAGGCACACCGGTACCAGCTTTGGGGTAGACTGAGGGCGGTGATTGAGGGGGGGCCTCCTCCAGATCCGCCCCCAGAAATGACCGACCTTTCGGTCAGAGACGGCATTTAAGCCGCCACATTCTCCCCCTCCCCCCCCGATCAGGGGGGAGGTACGCCGCCTCCCGTATCGCCATACTCACCCTAACCTAATAAGTATCCATTGACGGACTCTGGCATGAGCGGTATTCACAAAGACAAATCTAACGGGGAATGGTGGCGCAACGGCGTTATTTACCAGATCTACCCGCGCAGCTTCTGCGACGCAAACGGCGACGGCATCGGCGATCTGCCCGGTATCGTGGAGAAGCTCGACTATGTGAAATCCCTGGGCGTGGATGCGATCTGGATCTCCCCCTTCTTCAAGTCACCGATGGCAGACTTCGGCTACGACGTGTCTGACTATCGCGATGTTGACCCGATCTTCGGCAATCTGGGCGACTTCGACCGGGTAATCGAGAAAGCGCACTCTCTGGGCCTGAAGGTCATCATCGACCAGATCCTGAGCCACACTTCCGACCAGCACGCCTGGTTCGAAGAAAGCCGCGCCAGCCGCGACAACGCCAAGGCCGACTGGTACGTGTGGGCAGACGCCAAAGAAGACGGCAGCGCGCCCAACAACTGGATGTCCAACTTCGGTGGCAGCGCCTGGCGCTGGTGCACCCGTCGTCGCCAGTACTACCTGACCAACTTCCTCAAGGAGCAGCCGGACCTGAACCTGCACAACCCGGAAGTTCAGGAACAACTGCTTGCAGATCTGCGCTTCTGGCTAGACCGTGGCGTCGACGGCTTCCGTCTGGACGCCATCAACCACGCGTTCCACAACCAGTCTCTGCAGGACAACCCGGCACGCCCGGTGAAACTGGACAAGAACGGCCTGCCGCCGGTGAACAGCTACGAGTACCAGTGGCACATCCACGACAAGTCCCAGCCGGAAAACCTGGTATTCCTGCAGCGCGTACGCGCCCTGCTGGAAGAGTACCCGGGTGCCATGACCGTGGGCGAAGTGGGCGACGACAACACCCACAAGATCATGGCCGAGTACACCACGGAAAACCGCCTGAACATGGCCTACTCCTTCGACCTGCTGTCCGAAGACTGCAGCGCGCAGTTCCTGCGTGACACCCTGGAGAAGAATCGCCAGGTAATCGAAGAAGGCTGGCCCTGCTGGTCCATCTCCAACCACGATGTACCGCGCTCTTTCACCCGCTGGAACAAAGGTTTCGACAGCGAAACCTCTATGGCGCGCGCGCCGATGTTCCTGCTGATGCAATTGATGCTGCGCGGCAGCGTGTGCCTGTACCAGGGCGAAGAACTCGGCCTGCCGGAAGCGGACGTGGCGTTCGAAGACCTGCAGGACCCGTACGGCATCAACCTGTGGCCGGAATTCAAAGGCCGCGATGGCTGTCGTACCCCGATGCCGTGGTTTAACGGTGGCGAAATCAACGCGGGTTTCTCCAAGGTAAAACCCTGGCTGCCGGTTGCTGAAGAACACTACCACTTGGCCGCCTCCGTACAGGAAGACGACCAGCACGCGATGCTGAACCGCTTCCGCGCCCTGCTGCAGTGGCACGCGGAGCTGCCGAACGCCCTGGCCACCGCCAGCCAGAACATTCTGGAAACCGGCGACGATCTGCTGGTCTTCGAGCGCGCAGGTGAAGGCGACGCAGAGCGTTACTTTGTTGCCCTGAACCTGGGTCAGGAAGCGGCGGAAATCGACCTGCCGAAAGCGTTTGTCGGTAGCAAAGATATTACTCCAGAAGGTTTTGCGGGCGCACTGAGCGGCAGCAAGATCGAACTGCCGGCTGCCGCGGCCCGGGTCTTCCTGAAGAAGTAAGCCCTGACAAGCAAGCCAGCGAAAAATAGCCTCACAGAAGGAAAGGAAAAAACACTGACTTTATTGAAAAATTGGCGTTCCCGTTAACGCCTGTACCCCTTCTGCGGCGAACCACTCGCGAAATGCAGGTTCAAAAGGAGTACCTCTCAATAAGATCGTTAACGAAGTTGCTCTCTCGTCGAAGCACGATTTCCAGTTTTCTGGAATTTTTCGAAGCCGGCTGTTTAGCCGGCTTTTTTTTGCCTCGCATTCGCCCGTGACTGCTGAGTTTTATTTCTATCGACACCTCTGCTCATTCCATTTCAATGTAAAAAGCGCCAAAAACAGACCCTACTATGCCTCTCACTTGCCCAGAGGTCCGCGCCATGCGGGTCGATGGGCAGGCTCATCCCGCGGCCAAACCGGGACACACCGGCGCGTCGCTTTGGGGAAATTCAAAGGTCGAAATTGTGCATAGCGGTGCAGGGGTTCGTTCGCCCTGAAAAAAGGGCACCCAACTTTCTGCAAGCTTTGCCGCACAGCCGACCTGCAAGTTGCTCTCGCGAGCAGATGAGGTATGCATGCAAGGCTCTTCCAATTCACGAAAACTTTCGATTAAAAACTTCTTCTCGATTAAAAACTTTTTCAAGAAAATCGCCATCGGTGCCAGCTTGGTGTTGGCCGCGTCCGCGGTTTTTGCTCCAGTGGCGCAAGCCGGTGACTATCCCTACCCCTACCAGCAGCACAGATCCATGACCGATGGCAGTGCCTGGTGGCGCCGGGATGTGATTGGTGGAGCGCCGCATATCATTATCGATATCAGCGAACAGCGGGCCTATTTCTACAAGGGTGGACGCCTCGCGGGTATTACCCCCATCGCAACCGGTATTGCCGGCTACCGTACTCCGACGGGCAGCTTCCGCGTCTCGGAAAAAAATATTGATCACCGCTCCAACCTGTTTGGCCAGTACGTAGATCGGGCCGGATATGTACGCAAATCCAGCGTGGATGTGCGCAAAGATAAACGCCCAGCGGGCACTGTGTTCCGCGGTGCGTCTATGGACTTCTTCATGCGCTTCAATGGCGCGGTAGGCATGCACGCCGGTAAAGTTACCGGCCGTCCGGAGTCCCATGGCTGCGTGCGCCTGCCCTGGCATATGGCCAAAATCTTTTATGAAAATGCGCCCATCGGTACCAAGGTAACGGTGCGTCAGTAAGTACAAAAAAGGGCAGCTTACGCTGCCCTTTTCTATATCTGTTTTCGTATATCAATCAGCCGAGGCTGCCGAGTACATCCTGCATAGTCCAGAAGTCCCAGCCTTCCGGCAGCAACTCTCGGTCTTCCGCACTGGCGACAATACCGCGACGATGCTCTGGCCATGCCAAGATGGCCACACCCTCATACCCGGTAAAGCGCTGAAACAGAACCGGTGCAGAAAGGTTGCGCTCCAACTGCTCACACAGCGGATGCCAGGATAGTGGCAGCTGGCGACGCACCTGATTCCAGCTGCGCTCTTCTTGTGCCTCCCCCTCGGAGGCTGAGGTCTGTGCTGCCGCCTGGCCCACATAACGCACCTGGCTCGCGGCCAGCGCACTGTCATCCGGCAAGGTGAGCACACCCATCGCCTGCTGCTGCGCGCACAGCACGCACGCATCGACAGATAGCCCGAGTTCGGTGCCGCGCTCGACCGGCACAAACCAACCACTGTCGGCCGGTACCTGCCACTCGCAAAAACCACAGGTGCCACTGTCGGCCGCACCGGGTTCGATCTGGTCCAGCGCGCGGGCCTGTTTGCCCGGTGACCAGAAATGCGCGACACCTGCAGTGAAAAATTCCTGCGCGTACTGGCTTACATGCCAGTGGAAATTAAACGCTTCAGTCACACGCTTGCGATCACGTGGCCCGAGACCGCGATAACCGCGGTGGTTAACCTTGGCCAGACAGTATTCACAGGCGTGCGGTGCACTTTCCAGGCCGGGCGCTGCCAGCGCTTCGCGGGCGGTGCCAATCCATACCACCTGGTCCGATGCCTCCAGTGCCCCGCAACAACTGGCGAGGTGCACCCTATGAAAGAATTCTTTGCGCACCTGCAGGTCATCTACCGCAGCCACATCCACCGCGTACACCATCACCGGGTGCCCGCGATACAACCAGCCGTGCTCGGTCTGATCCAGGTCACCCAGGGTAACTTCCATACCCTTGAGCAACGCCTGCTCGATGGAGCTGTCCTGCGCCGCATTTACCTCTTCCGGCACTGCAGCTTTTGCCGCGGGCGCCTCTGCCACAGCGGTATCACCAGAGCTCCCCATACCGGAAATCGCCTGGGTCAGCGCCTCAAAATGCCGGGAGAAGCGTCCCATCAGAAGGACTCCTCGAGGATGCTGTGGATCTTGGTTTCGGAATTGGTGATCACGCGGAAGGCCACTCGCTTGGATTGCTCGATATTCTCACTGCCATCCGCATTGTATATCGGACGGGAGGAAGAATACCCGACAGCCGCCACATTCTGCATCATCCAGGCGTGGTGAGTGGTTACTTCACCCAGGGTATACACAAAACGCAGCACCGAGCGCGCGCGATCCTGCGACAAACGCAGGTTATTGAAATACATGGCATTCAGATCAAGGCTCTCACCCCAGCCGGAACTGGTGTGGCCTTCAATGCGCACCGCATCCACCGAATCTTGATACGGCACCAGCACATTCATATATCGCGGGAAGAACTCTTCAAACACCACCTGGTAGCTGGCGCTGAGCTCGGCCTCCCCCGTATCGAACATCGCATCGGAGTTATTGAACGCAACCGTCAGCGTGTCGCGATCTATGGTGGCGCCCCAGCGGGCCAGATCTGGAGCGAATTCCTGTTGCAGGGATTCGTAGATCGCCAGCTGGTTTTCCTTGTAGGACATGGCGATAGTGCGAATCTTTTCCCGCTCGATCATCACCGAGCGCATCATCGCCACAGCGATGCACAGGAACACCATCATCAGGCCGGCCATCAGGTCGGACACGCTGATCCACGAGGACTCACCGTCACCTCGGGTAATTGCCCCGGAGCGGGTAAACCCCGGCCTCGCTGCCATCAGGCGACTTCCTCACGGGCACGTTCCGCAGACTGGTTCAGGCGCTGCATCTGCGCCACCAGCTGGCGGTAATCACGGGTGAACTGGCCGCTGATGGTCGCCAGTGCCTGGCCCATGGCCGACATAACGCCTTCGACTTCTTCTTCCATCTTGCGCTCCACCAGCTGGTATTGCTTGCCGATGGAATTCTCGGCGTCGCCGAGGCTCTTGCGGATAACATGGCTGAGGGCATCCACCATTTCCTGGTGGGTACGTGCCTGCTGCAGCGCCAGCTCCTGCATACCGTTGCGGTGGGTAGTGACAGAATCCTGCACCAGGCCCTGAATAAAGTCCGCATCCAGGCTCGACATTTTCTCGAAGGCACCGGACACCGCCTGAATCTGTGCACCCAGCAACTCGCTCTGCTTGGCGATGCTCACCAGTGACTGCTGCATGTCGCTGGTCATTACCTGCTGTACCACATCGATGCCCTTCACGAACTGATCGATACGCTCGCCCAGGTGCGGCAATACATTCTGCATCTGCGCCGCAACACCGCGGTAGCGGTCCAGCTGTTCGGTAACCGCCTGCATCTGCTCGCGGGCCTGGGCATTGACGCTTTCCATGCCGTCAAAGAACTGCGGCACTTCCGCCAGCTGCTGGTGAATGGTTTGCAGGTCGCGCGCTACCTGTACCAACCCCATCACTGCCGTGTCACAGTGCTCGGACCAGTATTCCACACGCTCTTCGTGCGCTTTGTATTCCTGGGTAAGAGTTTCCACCATGGCATCAAAGCGCGCGAAGTTTTCGCCGAAGCGGGTCATGTTCTCGCCGAACTGGTTTTCCACGCGCTCGTTAAAACGCACCACCACCTGTTCCATCTGCTCCACCAGTGCCTGCGACACCTGCTTGGAAAAGTCGCTCAACTGGTTTTCACTTTGCTTAAGCTGACGCTCCTGGCCCTGTACCAGCTCGCCTTGCAACTGCTGCAGGGCATCGCGAATATCCGCCAGATCCGTTACCTCGGCCACATCGCCGGGTACCGGGATAAACCGGGTCAATGCACGCAGCACAATGGACAGGCCGATACCGCAAACACTGGTGATAAACGCGGTTTTCAAACCGTCCAGCAGGGTGGCAATACTTTCGTCGATATCCGCCAGGCTGAATTCGAACAGGCCGATAATCACCCCGGTGAAGGTACCGAGAATACCCAGTGAGGTCAGCAGACCCGGGGCCTGCTCGACAAACTCATCCGCGCGACGCACAAAGCGGCACACCAGCGCCAGTGCAAACAGCACCAGCATCAGCGACAGGAACCCTTCGGTAACCGCATCCGGACTCAGGGCAACAAAGACAGAGCGCAAAAATTCAGACATGGAAGCAATCTCGTGTGAAATCTACTCGATTTAATTTTTTTGATTTTCTGTTTCTTGGTTAGAGCATCTAGCCCTTTAACTGCAACACAAATTCCTGCACCGAGTCCCCGGAGGGCAAGCGGGCAAGGTGGTGGCTGAACAGGCGGTAGCCGGGCAGCAGGCGCATCAGGTCGGCGGTGCTGCCGAGGCTGCGGTTACTGCGGCCATCGGCAATACCGGTCACCGCTACGCGCTCGTCTTCCAGCACCTCGTACATCGCCGGGCGTTCCGGCTGCTGGCTGGCTTTGTACACCAGGAAATGCAGTTGGCCACCGGGGTTCATACGCCCGGCCAGCAGTTCGCCCAGGGCTTCAATTTGTTGCGGACTACAGAAATTCAGCAGGTCCCACAGAAAAACCCCGTCCAGCTTGGTGCCGGGGTCGAAGCTGAACATGGACTCACTGAAACCGCTGCCTTCGCCGTGCATCTTCTTGCGCCAGGCCAGGGATGCGTGCAGGTCTTCCACATATAGGGAGCCCACCTTCTTTTTCAGTGCATCGATATTACGGCCGTTCTTGCGGCCGCAATCCAGCACCGTGGCACCGGCAGGCAGGGCGGCGAGGGCTTTACCGATACCGGCAAACGCTACCTGTTCGTCGTCGCGCACCTGGCGGAAGTAAGCGCTCACATCGGAGGCGCCACCACTGCGCACCTGATTGCGCGAGGTGGTGCTGTCGTACTCGAGGAAATGCTCGGTAACGTTCTGGTCCATGCCCTCGCGCTTCATCAGCGAGTTGAACAGGCTGAAGCGATCCATACATTTCAACAGAGTCACCGTGGAGTGTCCCTTGGACGCCACCTGTGGATAACTCGGGTCATCCACATATTCGAAGCAGAAGTTCTCCTGCAGGCGGAAGCGCCGCGGCTTGTTCGGCTGGTTGCGGCCGGTGTAGCGCATGGTATGCAGGATGGTGCCCTGCTTTAGGTGCGGCTGCAGCAGGCGAATCAGGTGCTGGATAACATCCAGATCCAGGAAGTTGAGCAGGTCCCAACACAGGATGACGTCGAACTTTAAGTTCGCGGGCTTGGGGAGCAGGTGATCTTCCAGCGCTTGCAGCGGATCGTCGCTGTGCTGGTTGTCCGCCAGGTATTCCACCAGGTCTTCAATGTGACACTGGCAGTTAAGGCCAAGAAAAGCCTGGGTAGTACCGGACGAGAGTGGCCCGAGGTCGAGGATTCGGTCCCCACTTTTGACCATCTCGGTCGTTAACGCAGCGAGGCCAAAAGAACGGTGTTGCATTGTTTATCGCAAGAATTCGGGGCGTGAGCCAGAGGGAAAATACACAACGCCGCAGGAGAGCCTGCGGCGTTGCAGCGGGGATTAGCTGTCAGCCAGCTCCGCTTCCTTGGCCTGATCCTTGGCACTGTCTTTCGGAGCGAAAGACTTTTTCGCCGCAGGTGCGCGCGGCGCCTCGTCCTTCGGCGGCAGGTTCGGGTGAACCAGCTTGTCTTTGAATTCGGAATGACGGGCTTTCATCTCGTCATCGGTGTCGACCATGTCCATGGAACCGCGGAACTTACCACCGTCGTCCAGCTGGATACGCGGGGCAATCAGGTTGCCTTTCACTACAGCGGTGTTGCGGATTTCGATCAGTTCGTCGGCCAGCGCGTCGCCAGTCAGGGTACCGTTGATCACGATGTTCTGCGCGTGGATGTTCGCGTTGATTTCACCTTCGCGACCGATGGACAGGTCGTGACCTTCCATAATAACGGTGCCTTCGATGGTGCCTTCAATGTGCAGGTCTTCGGTGCCGATCAGTTCGCCACGGAACTTGATATTTTTACCGATTACGGAGCGATCCTTCGCCATGGATGCGTCGAGCTTGTCCGCGAAAGGACGCTCAGATGCACCACCTTCGTTCATTCCAGAAAGAAAAGAGTTGGAATCCAGATTTGCATCTGGCTTGGGGTCGAGAGGATTCGCCATTGTTCCACCTAATAACCGTAGAGAGCTTATGAATTTTTGTTAAACGACGTTTGTAGCGTTTTTTGGTGACAGTTCCCATAGCGAGTGAGACAAAAAAACCGGCCACCGGCCCACTTTGTGAGGCCCTTCACAATAAATTTTTACGCGCCAAGCGACTAATTAACCCATTCGCATAAAAAGCGCGCAACACGCTCGTTTCAGGTGCGCTTGCAGGCAAAAAGCACAAGTATCGCGCACGCCAAAATAATGCCGAAAAATCGCACGAAATTTACGGCGATAACTCTGGTTCGAAATCAGGCTCCGGGAGTTTTTACAAAATAGTCATGTGCTGCTTTATTGACCCGACCAGACAGGCGAATAGTCGACAACATGGTGGGAATCGCCATTACCGCATACATACCGATAATCAGGCTGTTTACGATGTTCAGTGACAGCACGGCACCCAGAATAATCAGCAGCATATACAGCACTGTGTATACCACCTGGAAACGAGTGCCGAACAGAAACACGAAGCACTTCATGCCGTAGTACCAGAAAGTAACGATAGTGCTGAATGCCAGCGGCACCACCATGACCAGCAACAGTACCGGGCCCCAGCCGCCAAACACGCTGCTAAACGCATCCGCGGTCATGGAAACCCCTTCCATGCCTTCGCCTTGCTGCCAAACACCAGTCAGCAGAATCACCAGCGCCGTACAGGTACACACAATCAACGTATCCACGATCGGCCCGATCATCGCCACCACGCCTTCGCGTACTGGCTCGGTAGTTTTCGCCGCACCGTGAGCCAAAGACTCGGTACCAATACCGGCCTCGTTGGAAAAAGCTCCGCGGCTAACGCCGGTAGCAATCACTGCACCCAGTGCGCCACCGGCAACCGCTTTACCGGTAAATGCGTCGCTAATAATCAGCGCGAATGCATCGGGAATGCCCTGCCAGAAGTAGGCAATCACCCCAAGGGTCAGCAACAGATAGAAAATCACCATGGCCGGCACAATGCGCACCGCAAAACGGCCAATGCGCTGAATACGCCCAGAAATTACCACCAGTGCTGCCAGTGCCAGCACAACGCCGAGCGTTAAATCAAACAGGAAAGTGTTCTCCGGATTTACCCACCCCAGGGGTTCAGCAAAGGACACCCGCAGCAGTTGCACCGTCTGGTTGGACTGGAACGAGGGCAGCAGGCCAGCGAGGCCAGCAATGGCAAACAGATAGGCCAGCGGGCGCCAGTGCTTGCCCAACCCTTCACGAATCACATACATGGGCCCGCCCTGAATCTCACCGCTGCTATCGCGGCCGCGGTACATCACCGCCAGGGTGGCCGTATAGAATTTGGTGGCAACCCCCACCAGCGCAGTTACCCACATCCAGAAAATCGCCCCCGGACCACCGGCACTGATGGCAATGGCCACCCCGGCAATATTGCCGAGGCCGAGGGTGCCGGAAAGTGCGGTGGACAGCGCCTGACGGTGGGATACCTGGCCGGGATCGTTCGGATCATCGTACTTACCGCGCAGCAGATCGATGCTGTGGCCAAGATGGCGGTAAGGGCGTGCGCGCGAGCTGATTAGCAGAAACAGGCCGCCACCAACCAGCAGTACTAGCAGCGGTGTACCCCAAGCGTAGGCGACAAAGGTATTGAGGGCGGATTCGAGCGATTGGAGAAAGGACATAAAAATGGGCGAAGTCGTCGGTTTACAGCAAACCGACGATATTCGCCCAATCACCTTAAAATCTCAAATTAAGGCTGCAAATGCTTGTCTACAAAAGCGACGATTTTCTCGACGGTCTGCATGCGGCCTTCGGGCGTTTCCAGATTGTGGGTTTCATCTTCCAGTTCAACGAACTCCACCGGCTTTTTCTCCCGCTTCAGGCGTTTGTACATATCTCTGGACTGCTTCAACGGCACGATAACGTCATCTTCACCGTGAATCAGCAGCACCGGCGCCTGGAACTGCTCCGAGTGCCGTGAGGGGGACACTGCGCGCAGGGTGTCTTTGTCTGCATCGCCATCGGCCATCAGCTTTTCCCAGTAGGCAACCACCCAGTGATGTCGGCCATGGTCACGCTTTTCCGTGCGCAGCATCTGCTCCAGGTCGCTCACGCCGTTTACGGAAACCACGCAGCGATATTTCTCTGGCGTAAAGGCACCGCCGGCAAGCGCGGCGTAACCGCCATAACTCATACCGGCAATACACACGCGTTCCGCATCCACTATGCCTTTGCGCACCAGCATATCTACCGCATCGGAGAGGTCATCCTGCATTTTCTTCCCCCACTCGCCCTGTCCGGCCTGGTAATGTGCGTGACCAAAGCCAGTGGAACCGCGGAACTGCGGCTGAACGACCAGGTACCCACGATTGGCCAGCGCCTGCGCCAACCAATCAAACCCAACGCGATCATAGGAGGCTGGACCGCCATGGGGCATGATCACTGCAGGCAGGCTCTTCAGGTCATCCACCTTGCTCTTCGGTAGCGTTAGTAGAGTGGGTATCATGAGACCGTCGCGAGCTTTGAAGTTAATGGTCGCGATCGGGTGCACCTGCGCACTTTTAATATTGGGGCGCGCAGCGAATAGGCGCATGGGCGCGCCCTCTTTCGGGAATAAATAGTACTCGCCGGAAGAGTTCGTGCCCTCCACATACACCATGAGGTGCTCCCAGCCATCACTCCAGTCACGCAGCCACACTGAGTGGCCTTCGAAATAGGACTGAATATCCTCCATGCGCTGACTAATAGACTCATCAAAAAAGTGGTAGCTTGGTGTGAGCCCAGAGTAGCGTAGCCCCCACACTCTCCGGTCCAAAGTTTTGTATGTACGCTCGACATCTGCATCATCACGACCAAAACCAAGATCAACAACTTCGCCGGTCGCCAGTGACAGCGCATAGAAGTTTTTGCGATCACGCCCCTTTGCTGTAGCAAGGAATATTATGGCTTGCCGATCGGGGCTCAGCCCAGTAAACGAAACCACCGGAATCTCAGTTTCTTTTCGATAGACCTCTTCCCACTCATCACCCCGACGGGCCATCAGGCGATGCACATTGTTCTTGTTGTCGAACAACTCGTGGGCAATTACTTCGCCGCTTTCATCGACGAAAAAGTCTCTGGATGAAGTGCGACCTTTGAAATGCACCTTGGGACGCTTAGGCTTCTCAAAATCCACTCTTACCAATGAAAAACGTGGGTTATTGTCGTATTGATCTTTGGGAACATACGCGGGCATATAGGCGTATTTATTGTCTGGAGACAGGCCGATGACCCTGCCAAGACCGGATTGCCCAGTGTAGATAACGTCTCCCGGGGTCAACATCTGACGTATATCACCGCTACGCCAGTTAAACGCGTAGGCAGTACTCAAATCCATCTTGCCACGGTAGCCAAAGAGTTTGCGTACCGTAGAGGCCACAACAATCACTTCATTCTCGTTGGCGAAGTACATTCGCTCAGGCGTGATATTTGATAGGTCAATAGCGTTGAGCTGCTGGCCATCGACCAACGAAATCACCACCGCATAATCCTCACCCTTAGAACCGGTGGTCCGGTAGGCAAGGCGCTCACCGCTGGGAGAAACCGCCAACATGCTGTTCTGTGGCAACGCACCGTAATCTTTGGCACTCAACGCACTTTCTTTTGCCTGCACCTGAAAAGAAAGCGCCACGGCAACAACCAACCCATACCAGGCAACGGCCAACGGGGTATACAACGAGCGCAGCAACGTCATTGGGATCTTTCCTTGCTCTTATTTGGAAAAGTGAAACTTAGAGAACGGCGTTTTTTAAAACGGCTTATCAGCGCAACAATATATCGCAAATGGCGCAAAATGTGCTCTTACACGCCATTACAGCGCCAGATACGGCTCCTGCTACAAAACGAACAGGCAAAAAAAAGCCCCTTTTACAGGGGCTTAAAATCAGCAATCGATGCTTTAGCTTTACGCTGCGGCAGCCTCACCGCTATCCGTTTCCGGCTCGGCTTCAGGCTCGCGCACAAAGAACACGGAGATGGCACCACACACCATAAACACACCGGCCAGCATAATGATGTAGATGGCCTGGTTGTCGAACACGGTCGCCAGGATCGGGCCGGCTACCAGTGCAGACAGGATCTGCGGGGCGGCGATGGTGAAGTTGAAGATACCCATGTACACACCGGTCTTCGCCGCTGGCAGCGAGTCAGACAGGATCGCGTATGGCATCGCCAGGATTGCGGCCCAGGCGATACCCACACCGATCATCGGCAGCATCAGGCCAACGGCACCGCTCGGTACAGTTACTTCGGTGATCAGCAGGTTCACCTGGGTAGCATCGCCACCTTTGAACAGTACAAAGCTCATGTAACCCAGGCCACCCAGCAGCAGGGACAGCGCGTACGTCGGCTTGCGGCCGATGGTGTGCGCTACGCGCGCCAGTACGATGGAGAAGAGCGCGGCAAACAGGGAGTAAGCGGCAAAGATAATACCCACCCAGTCTCCAGCGGCGCCTTTGGCGGCGGCGATGTGCGCGGGGATTTCGCCAACGGTGGCGAGGTAATCGTGATCAAACCACTTGGCTTCCACGCCCCACACGTGCTGGGTGATCGCCGGGGTGGTGTACACCCACATAATGAACAAGGAGAACCAGGAGAAGAACTGCACTACTGCCAGCTGACGCATGGTTTTCGGCATGCTCACCAGCAGGGCGAAGAAACCGGCCAGGCGCTGGGGCAGGGATTTGCGTTCGGCGCGCTCGCGGGCCACTTCTTCCGCGTCGATACCTTTGTACGCGTTGTACTCTTCGGGCGGATATTCCTTGGTGCGGAACACAGTCCACAGCACCGAGCCCAGCAGTACAGAAGCACCAATATAGAAGGCCCAGATAACAGAAGGCGCAACTTCACCGGCCTGCGCAGTGTTTTCCAGCCCAATCACGTTGGTGAGGATAAACGGCAGCATGGAACCCATGACCGCGCCGATGTTGATCAGCAGGGACTGTACCGAGTAACCCACGGTGCGCTGCTCGGAAGGCACCATGTCGGAAACCAGCGCGCGGAACGGCTGCATGGTGACGTTGAAGGCGGCATCCATCAGCGCCAGCATCACCCCACCAAACAGGATGGGTGCAATAAAGGCCACCACAATGCTGGCATTCGGCATAAACGCCATCCCCAGCGCCGCAGCAATGGCACCAAACAAAATGTAAGGGTTGCGACGGCCGAAGCGGCTCCAGGTGCGGTCAGACGCAGAGCCAACAATTGGCTGTACGATCAGGCCCATCAACGGCGCGACGATCCAGAACAGGGACAGGGAGTGCAGGTCGGCACCCAGGTCCGACAGGATTCGGCTGGCGTTGGCGTTTTGCAGAGCAAAACCAAATTGCACCCCGAGGAAACCGAGGCTGACATTCCACACCTGCCAAAAGGGAAGCTTGGGCTGTTTCTTCATCGCTGTATTCGCCTGTTTATTGTGGGCTAGCGCACGCGCTGGCCGGCCAATTGCCGCCTGCGCACTGTGCGCTGATTACCGTATTTCTGGTTGTGGATGAATTCTGTCAGCCATCACAAGCCCAGCCATCCTCCCTAGAGGGGGCGGAGTTGGGGGTACACCCGCCGGAAAAGTGTACAAAATGCCAGCAACACGCAAAATGCACAAGAATCCATAAAGTCCCCATATAGATACCTTAATCGAATAAAAATTAATAAAGTCCTTATTTAGGGACTAAAAATAAAGTGTTAACAAAGTCCTAAAATTGGGACATAATCGAACAAAAGCGGCTTAAAATCCCATAGAAAGGACATTATGGACTACACCGCGAAATCCCCTGCCGCCGTTGCCGAGCTCCTCGGCCAGCGCCTGAAGCAGGCCCGCCTCAACCTCGACCTCACCCAACTGGAGGTGGCCGAGCGTGCCGGCGTGGGCCGCAAAGCGGTAATGAATGCGGAGAAAGGCAAGGTCCAGCTGGAAGCGCTGGTCGCCATACTCCAGGCCCTCGACCTCACCACCCAGCTGGATAACTTCCTGCCACCCCAGCCCCCCTCGCCGGTACAACTGGCCAAGCTCCAGGGCAAACAGCGGCAACGGGCCTCCGGCCAGCACAAGCAAGAAGGCGATCAAGACACGGATGAGGACACAACCGCATGGTAATGGAAGTCATCAGCGTGCACCTGCCGGACGGCCACGGCCCCGATGGCGAGGCCAAGAGCCACAACGTCGGCGCCGTCAGCTTTGATACCGACACCGGCCTCGGCGCCTTTGAATACACCCCCGAATTCATCGACACCGGCATCGAACTGTCGCCGATCAAGATGCCGCTGGCCAAGCGCATCTATTCTTTCCCACAGCTCAGCTTCGACACCTACCGCGGCCTGAACGGCATGATTGCCGACTCCCTGCCGGACGACTTCGGCAACGCGGTACTGAACGCGTGGATGGCCGCCCAGGGCAAACAGCCCGCAGACATCACCCCGCTGCAACGGCTGCAATACACCGGCAAGCGCGGCATGGGCGCACTGGAATACGCCCCCGCCACCCGCCTCAAACACCTGAACGCCTCCCAACACATCGCCATCGACGAACTGGTGGGTATTGCCCAGGAAGTGCTCGACAGCCGTGCAGGCTTTCAGGTGAATTTAGGCCCGAACGGCAACGACGAGCGCGCCGCCCACCCGGAAGAAATGCTCGCCCTGCTCTCTGTCGGCATGAGTGCCGGCGGCGCCCGCCCCAAGGCGGTACTCGCGTTTAACCAGGACTTCACCGAAGTGCGCTCCGGGCAGACCGACGTGCCGGAAGGCTTCACCCACTACCTGATGAAGTTCGACGGCGTAAGCGAACACAACAAAAACAGACAAACCTTCGGCGACCCCATGGGCTTCGGCGCCATGGAATACGTCTACTACAAAATGGCCACCGCCTGCGGCATCCACATGATGCCCAGCCACCTGCTCACCGAAGGCGACCGCCGGCACTTTATTACCGAACGCTTCGACCGCCGCGGCAACCACAAGACCCATATCCAGACCTTAAACGGCATTGCCCACGTGGATTACAAGGTGCCCGGCTCTTACTCCTACGGCGAACTGTTCGCCGTGGCGCGGCAACTGAAACTCCCCGCCACCGATGCGGAACAACTGCTGCGGCGCATGGTGTTCAACATCGTCGCCCGCAACCACGACGACCACGCCAAGAACTTCGCCTTCCAACTCAACGGCAAAACTTGGCAACTGGCCCCCGCCTACGACCTCGCCTACAGCTACAAACCCGGCAGCCGCTGGGTGAACACTCACTGGATGAGTTTGAACGGCAAGCGAGATGATTTTACTCGCGGGGATTTATACAGCCTGGAAGCGGTGAGTCCGCTGTTTAGCAAGCGGAAGATTGATGGGGTTGTTGAGGAGATTGTGGAGCAAGTTGCGAATTGGCGGCAGCTGGCAATGGAGCACAATGTGCCGGAGTCGCTAATTGATGAAGTAGAGGGGAACCTCAGGCTAGCGCTGTAAGTGCAAAATTCACCACGGCGCCATATCCAGATTTAGACATCCATATTTAGATAGCATGTCTATATATGAGGATTATGAACAAAACTATTAGCTGCAAGAGAGAAACTCATGGAATTATCAACCTTATTAATACTTATATTTCTATTTTTTTTACTCTTTAAACCAGGCTCAAAGTCAAATAAAAATAATTCAAAAGTGAAAAACTCCGGGAATGCAAGGAAAAACAACACAGCAGTTGATTCTGACTGGTTGCAGTCACGATGGAGGCTTGCACAAGAACATTACAAAACAGGCAATAGAGAAATTTTCCAAGATTGGTACTTTGAACGCGCAACTGAAAGGCAGATAGAAAGGCTAAAAGAAGATGGAGTCTCTTTCTCAAAGCAAAAACTTTCAAAGGGCCAAGCATCGGATTTGATTGGGCTAAAGGAACCAGCGGAGGAAGATAATATTGAAGTGCTTAAGTTTTTTAAAGTTCCCACTCGGGGCATAAAACAAACTCAAGCGAGACATGAAGTCAGCATGATATTTTCAAAGGAAGAAAATATTTCCGCCTGGGCGACTAGGCCAGCGACTTCTATTCAAAAGGAATTCTTCAAGTTTTTTGGCCTGAAACTCCCTAAAAACCTAACACACGAGCAAGCGATTAAGATTATTCGAACCGAATCAGAGAAGATAATTGAAATAGACGAGCCTAAATTTGAATCATGGGATGCGTACGAAAGCGTTCTTTATGAATTGTTCGATCGAGAATTTAGAGAAGATTACGGGCTTAAAAAGCCAAGCCTTTCTTTGATTAGGCAGGCAACTGCATCACTCATGGAGTCTGGAATTACCTTCCAAGAAATGGAAGATGATATAGATATTGTTGTTCAGAAACTTCTAGCGATAAAACCGGAACTTGAAACCGCGTAAATACAGCAAATAAGGTAATGAAGCGCGATATTTAAATCTATGCACCTTTTGTACATGCCCGCTGCACTAGAATTTTACACACAAAAGTCGCTCCGCTTTAAACGCAGCCACTTGCGGCGCCATCTTCGAGAAGGCAATGAAAATCGAGAATGATACAAGTAGGTTTACTTCACTCACAGAAAATGGGCCTCTATGGAATGAGGTACTTAATACATCTGACAGGAATGCGGCTCTTGTTGCGAGCGCTGCTTTTGATGTGCTTCTTGAACGGCTTCTTTTAGCATTCCTTGTTCAAGATTCAGCTATTTCAAAAGGAATTGCTAAAAAAAGTAGTTTTGCCAATAAAATTAACCTTTGCTTTAGCTTGGGGCTGATTAGTGAAGAGGAGATGCATGACCTTAATCTGTTGAGGGATATAAGAAATGCATTTGCACATAATTTGTTTGATTGTGATTTTGAAAATCCAAAAGTAAAAATAGCAATTTCTAATCTACAACTTCCTAAAAAGGCTAATGCAGATCATAAAAGCATCGACCTTAGAGCTTGCTTTAATATTGGAATGGTTGTGCTTGACGCTTCTATTAAGAATAGAGCCCAAACCGTCGCTCCAGTTAATCGCCATCTGGACATTGCAGTGGTGACCCAAAAAGCATAACAATACAAGGCAGTAAAGCTACGGGCCTGTGACCCTCCGAAGGACAGCTCACAACTAATAACTATTTATTAAGGAGATAAGATTGGAGTTCCTACAAGTCGACAACATGTCAACTTGGCTACAAGGAATAACCTTGTGGTTGATTGATAATGGTGGATGGCTATTTCCATTGATACTTTTGGTTTCTCACTTTTCATTAAGAAACTACGTATTGAATAAGCCTGATGGCATGGATGTGTATAAATCTCTAGTTTCGATACCAATTGAAATAAAAATGATGTCATGTTCATTCGTGTTTGCAGCCGCAATTACAAATCACACTTATGCGCTTGCCATATTCGTGATTTCCTTTGCATATTTATTTTTGCTGGCCATTTCAATTGGAGTTTACAACTACATCGATGCTGAAAATATTGCGGTGATCGATCGTAAAAATGGAACATATCTCTTTTTGTCTTTTGGTATTGCTATTTTGATGCTTAATTTCTCGATACAGCTAATGAAATTTGGAGGCGTGCAATGATTGACCAAATTTCATATATGCTCACTGAATCATTCATAAAGACTATCCCAACGCTTTTAGTCGTTACTTTTGGCGTTTTAATATTACGCAACGTATTAGATAAATACTTACGCCAAGATAGAAATTACAAGGAAGATAAATTCAGACTAGAAATGGAGCGCAAACTTTTCGAATTAAACGAATCGATGCTGAGAAGTCAAGAGAGGTTCAGTACTGTTAATCACCTTGTATTGGAAGGAAATGCCACACACTCATCTAGCTTTCTCGAGTCAATGGGAGTAAGCAAGGATATCCAAGTCAAAGATAAGTCTGCTTTTGTGTTGACGCCATTTCACCCTGAGTTTGATGAAAGCTATGAATGGATAAAGTCTTTCTTTATTGATCACGATTATACCTGCACTCGCGGAGACGCCGTGCTGGCAGAGTCAAATGTGCTATCACATATTATTTCAGCAATGCTTGAATCCGAAATAGTAGTTGCAAATATATCCGGAAGGAATCCCAATGTATTTTACGAGCTAGGTATAGCACATGCTCTAGGAAAAAAGGTGGTGCTAGTAGCTCGCAGTAAGGAAGATATCACTTTTGACGTATCAAACTCTCAAATTGCTATATATAAAGATAGAGATTCACTCAATTCGTCTTTGAGTCGGTGGTTAGTATCTATATTGCGCAACTAGCAAGAAAACGCTACCAGACAAACAAAGGCAGCGGACGTATAATCGCGCCGCTGCTTTGGGCCTAAGCACCACATGAACATAAAATACCTTCTTACAACTACACTCTTGTTTCCGCTGATAGCATGGGCCGAGACGAGCACATGTTTTGGCACGACGTCCAATGGCAGCCTTTCTAATGGCGTAAAGCTGCCATCTGAAGGAAAGAACTTCGTAAGCTACAGTGCAATGGCGGGACTAGCTGGCCGCACTTACGTTCATTCAGAAGTAAGGGATATCGTAGTTTCAGCATATAAGGACTTAGAAACAGATCAGCCAACGAAAGTCTACAAATATGCAGAGACGGGGTTTAAAGAAGGAGGTCAATTCAAGCCTCACAAAACTCATCGAAACGGTCTTTCAGTTGACTTCATGACGCCAGTAAAGGACAAGAATGGAAAATCTGTTCACTTACCAACAAACCCATTAAACAAGTTAGGCTACAGCATCGAATTTGATGCAAATGACCACTACGATGGAATGTATATAGATTACGAGGCAATTGCCGCCCACGTTGTGGCTTTGCACAAACAAGCCAAAGAACACGGCCACGATTTATGGCGAGTAATTTTCGATCCAAAATTGCAACCAAATTTGTATAAAACCAAGTATGCGCGGCATTTGAAGGAAAACATCCAATTTTCCAAGAAACGTTCATGGGTCAGGCATGATGAGCATTACCATGTTGATTTCGCCATACCCTGTAAATAGCAATACCAACAAGGTGCTGAAATCGGCCACCAAAACAACTGCCATGTCCTTCGGCGGAACTGCCGGACGTTGACCAAACCCAGTAATTCGATACAACAATGTCCAAAGAAAAAGCAAATTCGGTCAGAAAACACTGGGAGCAGCACGGCACCAAACAGCTGAAAATGAGCAGGCGCCCAGCTGTAGATTCGTCCAACTCTAACCTCGTAGCAGATGCTGAAATTGCACAAAACATTCGCAAGCGGATGTCACATCTGGCAGAAGTCCTAGAGCTACTGCACAAGATATACTTCGAAAACACCGATCTCTACGGCGACCGCTTTCTGGCATTTGTAGGCAACGAGGTCGTACGCGAGTGGCCCTGGAAGGACTTCCCATTTATTTCGGAGGCCGCGCTCGAGTTACTCAAAGAATGTGATTCCTACTCGGACATCACTGGCAAGTTACCTTTCGAGGTAAAAGACAAGGCAACCAGAGAAGTATTTAAAAAGCTTCGCTACGAGCACTGGACTCCAATCTCTTTCTTCAGGGATGTATTCCACTCACACGAGCCTCTGGACAAGTCGACCTATTATCACCTGCTGGTAAATTTCTACCGAGTAGTGTGGATAACTCGTGGGGAGGATGATCTGCTCAATAAGAAGCATCGAAGCTGGCGCCCCAGCGACACTTACGCTGAACTCGGCATTGACATAGTGCCCCACGAAGCTTGGTCCGCTATAGCGGAAGACACTCCCGAGTGATACACGTTTAATTTGGTGAATAAGCAGTACTAAACGATGATTTCTACTGAAAACGCAGAACACTATCAATGGGGTAATGCCTGCGATGGCTGGCACCTGGTGAGATCGCCTAACCTAAGTGTGATTCAGGAGCGTGTGCCTCCCGGCTGTGGCGAGGTACGCCACTTCCATAACCACGCAGAGCAGTTCTTTTTTGTACTATCCGGCATTGCCACAATTGAAGTAGACGGTACGACACACTCATTGCATCCCCAGCAGGGAGTCCATGTACCCGCGGGCACACCGCATCAACTTCGCAATACTCACGGCGAAGATCTAATATTTACCGCTACCTCTACCGCTCCGAGCCATGGGGATCGCGTGATAGTTGATTAACGGTAAACTGTAGCAATGCCTATGTATTTCCTCTCCTCTACAAGACTCGTGTATTTAGTGCTGCTGATGTTAGCCAGCACTCAGTCACTTGCTGTGGAAATCAAGCCCTTCACATCCGACGGCTGCAGTGCCTTCCCTGACGGAACCATCGAGCAGGAAGAACTGTGGCTGGAGTGCTGTACCGCGCACGACTATGCCTACTGGAAGGGCGGCACTTTTGAGGAGCGCGAGGCGGCGGACGAGGCGCTGAAGGCCTGTGTGGAGAAAACCGGTGAGGAAGAGATTGCCCTGCTGATGCTCGGCGGTGTGCGCATTGGCGGCACCCCCTACCTGCCCACAGACTTCCGCTGGGGTTATGGCTGGCCCATGTGGCGCGGGTACAAGGCACTCACTGCAGAGGAGCTGGCGGCAATTGAACGCAGTGAGGCGGCCGGAAAAACGGATAGCGATAAAACAGCTAACGACAATACCGATAGCGGCAATACCAATAACAAGACCGACGACCAATGAAACGAAAACCAATAACAAATAACAATCTCACAGGGACACTTACCACAATGACCGAAGCAGTAGGGTTGGGGAAACACACGGGTACCAAGCTGGACGATGACCTCTGGCTGGATGACCATCTTTTTGAAATCCGCGAGAAGATCGTGGTGCGCGCCAAGGAGTTGCTGGCGGATGCCAATAATCAGCTGACCAAGGCGGCCGCGTTGTCAGAGGCGGCCAAGGAGTATGCGCCGGGTATGCGCTTCCCCGATGCCCAGCAGTCTTCCTGGCGTGAGAACATTTTGAACCAGCTCTCTGCGGTGACACTGATCTCTGCCCTGCTGGCGATCGTGTTTGGCGGTATTGCCTTTGGTATCTCGCTGGCGGCGGAGGAAGGTGAGCCCGTGCCAGATGTTGCCGGTTATATCGACCTGGTGAAGATCTTTGCCGGTGCGGTGGTGGGCTCCACTGGTGCAGCAGTGGTGGCCAACAACAGCAAGCACCGCGGCCATCGCTGATGAATTACTCATATATTGTTAATCGTTTAAAGGGAAGTACGATGAAGAAATTCGCTATCGCAATTGCGCTGTCACTGGTGAGTTCACTGTCTGTGGCGAAAGAGCTGGTGGGCGTTTGGAAACTGGTTTCCGGTAACTATGTGGACGGCAGTGGTACGCTGGTGGAGTACAAGGATCTGGATATGCAAGCACTGAAGGTGATCTCCGAATCTCACTTCAGCTTTACTTCTATGAAGGGCGCTGACTTCTGGGCGTCCGGAACGGGCACTTACGAACTTGTAGACGGAAAGTACACCGAGACCTTGCACTACAATTCCTTCGGTCAGGCGGCCGGAGCGAAGTTTGCGTTTACCACTCGGATCGAAGATACGCACTGGTACAACGAGCGCTGGGAAGACGGCAAGCGTGTCGAATACGAGGTCTGGCAGCGGGTTGAATAACGTTCTCTTATTGGGAGGGATCCGACATGAACATAGGTATCTTTATTTATGACAATGCCGAGGTGCTGGATTTTTCGGGGCCATTCGAGGTGTTTTCTACCGCCAGCCGCTTATCCAACCCACAAAATGCTTTTAACGTATTTTTGGTGGCGCAGCACAAACGGCCGGTGATGGCCCGCGGCGGCTATGGCATTAACCCGCACTTCACCTTCGACAACCACCCTCCGATGGACCTGCTGATCGTGGTGGGCGGAGTGCATACGGAGGCGGTGAAAAACCCGAAAGTGATTGAGTGGGTGGCTGAGATTGCTCCTAAGACACCCCATGTAGCTTCGGTGTGCACCGGCGCGTTCATTCTTGCCGAGGCCGGGCAGGTCAGTGGCCTGCGCGTGACCACCCATTGGCAAGATCTGGCGGACCTGCAGGAAAGCTATCCCGATCTCACGGTGTTGGCGGAGCAGCGCTGGGTTGAGGACGGGAAATTTGTAACGTCTGCCGGCATTTCTGCTGGCATCGATATGAGCCTGTATCTGGTTGCCAAACTCGTCGACTTAGCGCTGGCGGAAGCAACCGCCAAGCAGATGGAGTACGACTGGCAGAAACGCGCGCTGTAATCAGATTTAGCGCGCACTCCCGTGTCGGTTAGCGACGCTTGCGCCCGCCTTGCCCAACTGGCTTCTTGGCCAGAAAGATCGCGTGGCGGGCGCCCTTGCCCGGGCGTTCGCGTACGGTTTTAACCTCGACCTGATAACCCGCTTTTTTCAGCCGGTTGGCGTACACCGCATCCGGTGAGGCCGACCACACCGCCAGCACACCGCCCGGCACCAGGCTTTTGTAGATACTGCTGGTGCCCTCGATGGAGTACAGCCAGTTGTTGTCGGAATGGGTCAGCCCCTCGGGGCCGTTGTCTACATCCAGCAGCACAGCGTCGTATTCACCACTGCGGTTCACCAGCAACTCGCCGACATCGCCGATATGCTCGACGACGCGACTGTCATCCAGCGGGCGCCCGGCACATTCCCCCAGTGGCCCGCGGTTCCATTCCACCACTTCCGGGATCAGGTCGGCGACGATCACCTCCGAGGAACCGGTCACCGCGTCCAGCGCTGCCGCCAGGGTGTAACCCATACCCATGCCGCCCACCAGCACCCGGGCATTCTTTTTGTTGTTGAGATGTGCACAACCCAGTACCGACAGCTGCTGCTCGCTGTTGAACCGGCGGCTGTTCATCAGCTCACCACGGGGGCCAGACAGGGAGATGGAGAACTCCTGGTCCCGCTGGCGCAGGGTAAGCACACCGCCGTTATTGGGGATCTGGGCGGTGCCGAGTTCAATCCAGGGTTTCATACTGCGTGCTCGCTAAAAGGGGTTGTGCCGTTGGACGGGGCGCGCACTGTAGCATACGTTGGTTCGCTGGGCTGGTGACGTTATGATGACCCATTGCGCCTTCTGTCCTGAGTGACGGGGCCACCCCCAGTCTAGCCCCGCTTAGCAGTACGAGCACCAGCGAACCATGAACCGAAGAAAGAAGGTCAACCAGATCCTGAAGAAGAAGGCCAAGAAGGCCAACGACAAGCTGAACCCGAAAAAGAAGCCGCGTTATATCTCCAAGGCGGAGCGGGCCAAGATTGAGCAAGAACAGGAACAGGAAGGCGGGACATATATCGACACGGAGAGTTAAACGCGTTTTCCGTAAAGATTTACTTTGGATTAGATACGTCGATCTTTTGCTAAATAAAAAAGCCCCGGGTTTTACCCCGGGGCTTTTTGTCTTTGTGATGTCTGCAGAAACTTAGTGCAGGACGATCACTTCGTTTGCGTCGAGGTTCAGTACTGCGGAACCGCCGCTCACGTTGACCACATCACTACTGGTGAGGCTGCTGTACTGGCCGTCGGCCAGGCTCAGGCTGCTCACGTTGATGGAGGTGCTGCCACCGCGATTTACCGCAACCATCACGCTGTCGGAGCCGGAAACACGCTCGAATACGAGAATGTCGCCGTTCACCCAGCGCTGGTTGTAGCTACCGGAGGCCAGCGCCGGGCTCTGTGCACGCAGTTCTGCCAGTGCCTTGATCATCAGGAACGCATCGCTGGTTTCGCTGAAGGACGGCATGGCTTCACGGTTGTACGGGTCGTGACCGATCTGGCCGTCGCCATTGGCGTCGAACCAGGTGGAGTTCTGCTCACTTCCGTAGTAGATGGTGGGGATTCCCGGCAGGGTCATCACCAGCGCCATACCCAGGTTCTGACGGGCATCTGCCAGAGCCTTGCCGAAGCCTTTACCAGTACGACCGTTATCCACAGGACCAGAGGTCTGCAGGAATACGCTGGTGCGGGTCGCGTCGTGGTTGTCGAGGAAGATCGGCTGCCAGGTTTCACGGCCGTTGCCACCCATCGCGCCAGGACGGGACTCAATGTGGGCATTGAGTTCGGTCATGGTGGTGTCACCGGCGATCGCCGCTTCGATTTCGTTGCGCAGCTTGAAGTCCAACAACTCAGATTTGCCGTTCGCAGAAGTCAGAAAATCCATTGAGACCGGGTCGCCAGCGCCTGCACCGTACCATTCACCGAAGATGTACACATCCGGATCAACCGCACGCACAGCATCGTTGAAGCGTTTGATAAAGCTCGGCTCGATGTGCTTGATGGCGTCGATACGGAAGGCATCTACACCGTGCTGCATCCACTTGATTGCGGCATCGATCAGGTACTGGTCGGCAACGCTGTTGCTGCTTACACCGTGGTTAAAGTCGGTGAGGTTGAACAGGGTCTTGTTAGTGTAGGCCCAGGGGTCGTCCCACTCACCGAAGCACTGGGTGCTCGGGTCGCTGTCGCCACAGTCGGCGATGGCGCCATTGCGGTGGTACCAGGTACCGTCATCCTGCAGGAAGTCGGTGATGAAGGTGCCTTCTTTGTAGAGGGAACCGAACTCGTACTGGTCGTCCTGGTTGGAGTGGTTCAGGGCGATGTCCAGAACCAGCTTCATGCCGCGGGCTTCCATCTCGGCGTCCAGCTGATCAACCAGCGCCCAGTCACCCATGTGCTCGTCCACTTCGTAGAAGTCGCGGCCCCAGTAACCGTGGTAAGCGCCATCGCTGCCAGTGTTGTCGATGTTGTCATTCAGCGGAGTTACCCAGATGGCGGTAATGCCGAGGTTCTGCAGGTAATCCAGCTTGTCGATCAGACCCTGGATGTCACCACCCCAGTATTTCTTCCACTCGGACAGACCACCGGCCTGCTTGCTGGCGGAAGTACCGGCGGGGTTGTTACCACCGTCATTGCTGGTGTCGCCATTGTGGAAGCGGTCCACAAATACGAAGTACATGCTGCGGTTACGGAAATCGCTCAGCGGGGTTACCGTCACTTCACAACCGGTGGCATCTACGTTGGTGCCGGCAGGAGTGTTCGGGCACTGGTCGGTGCCGTCGGGTACGCCGTCGCCATCAGTGTCGTCCGGGGCTGCGCCACAGTTTTCGCCGAGACTGGTGTTCACGTTAATCAGGGTGTTGCTGTCCCCATCGACGAGAATGTAAGTCCAACCACTTGCCGCTTCGTCCTGCGCCGGGAAGGCATCACTTCCCCAACCGCCATCCGGGTCAATCTTGAAGCGCGGACCACCGTTTGCATCGCCGGCAGTAAAGTTACGGCAGGCTTCGTAGTTGTCGGTACCGGCAACGCGGGTCAGCAGGTCGCCCGCTACCCAGCCGTTGTGGGTGCCGCGCAGGTGCAGGGCCAGGTCCGGCACAATCTCACAGCCGTTGGTGTCGACATTGGCACCGGCGGGAGTATTGGGGCACTGGTCCGCGGAATCGGGTACGCCGTCGTTATCGGTGTCAGGAATAATTTCACAGCCGTTGGCATCCACTTGGGCACCAGCCGGGGTGTTGGGGCACTGGTCAGCGCCATCGGCCACACCGTCGCCATCGGTGTCAGTAACACCGGTGCCACAGTTAGCAGCCATGTCGGTGGTAACGCTGCTAATGCTCAGGCTATTGCCGTTAACCACAACTTCGGTCCAACCGCTGGCGGATACGTCCGCTGCGGGGAATTCATCGCCGCCCCAGCCGCCGTTCGGGTCAATCTTGAAACGTGGGCCGCCACCACCGTCGCCGGCGGTGAAGTTGCGGCAGGCACTGTACAGACCACCGCCGATATCGCTCAGCAGGTCACCGGGCACCCAGCCGTTGTGTGTGCCGCGAATATGCAGCTGCAGGGTTACTACAACTTCACAACCATTGGCGTCCACCTGAACGCCGGCTGGGGTATTTGCGCACTGGTCCTGGCTGTCGGGTACGCCGTCGTTATCGGCATCGGGGGCACCGGCAGGCTGAATGCTGTAATCCTTGGTATCGGTGTAGAACTCGATATCCCAGGTGCCGGCGGCAATAGTGATGTCGGGACCGTTTTGCTGCTGGTTGGCACCGTAGTTTTCACTCCAGTCGCCCCAGCGGTCGAATTTGAATTGACCGGCAGAGGTAAATACGACGTCTTCTGCCAGCATGGTGTTACTGCCGACATCGGTCATCTGGTCTGCTTGCCAGTTGTTATGGGTACCACGCAAGAACCACTCGGCGTGGGCGGCGCTGCTGGCAAATAGCAGCAACCCGGCCACCGCCAGGGTTTTTCTATTCATTTTCATCATCTCACCTGAGTTATTTTTATGCGGTATTTCGAGCCATAAACGGACCCTGTTTGCATGGTGCGAATTCATGGCGGGGCTGACCTCCCCCCTGTTCGGGGCGTGGATGAAATGCGCGCCAGGCCATCAGGCACAAACCATTTTTAAGGCGGGTAAACAGGCAGAAAAATGTGAAAGCACTCACACAAAACCCAAGCGTGGAACGCGTTCTAAACTTGAGCAGATATTTAACCGTGATTGAAAAAAATCGCGCTGCTACGCACTTTCTCAAGTGGCGCCACAGGAAAATCGGATGAAAAGGATGCTAATGAACCTATTTCGGTTGGCCGCTACAGGCAGTTTTTTACTGCTGACAAAGTTCGCACTGGCTCAGAGCGTGAGTTTGCAGTCCATTGCGGAGGCCGCATCACCACCCGAGCCCGCCACTATTTTTGTAGCGAAAGAAATTGTCACGCTTTCACCGAATAAACCGAATGTCACGGCGGTAGCCGTAATAGGTGACCGCGTTGTGGCAACAGGTTCGCTGGCAGAATTAAGGGCCGCTGCGGGCGATCAAAAATTTACCGTGGACCGCACTTTTGCCGACAAGGTATTAGTACCGGGATTAATTGCGCAGCACGATCATCCGATGCTGACGGCGCTTACCATGTCGTCGGAAATTATTGCCATCGAATCTTGGCAGATGCCCTACGGCACCATTCCCGCGGCGAATAACGAACAGGAGTATCGCGCGCGCCTGAAGGAGGCCAACGCAAAACTGCAAGATCCTGACGAGGTATTGTTTTCCTGGGGCTTCCACCAGCTGTTTCACGGTGAATTATCCAAAGAGCTGCTGGATAAAGTGAGCACCACGCGGCCGATTGTAGTGATCCATCGCTCCTGGCACGAAACGTTTATGAATACCAAGGCGCTGGAAAAACTGGGTATCGACCAGGCATTTATTGATGCATTGCCAGAGGCCGCACAGAAACAAACCGACCTGGCCAAGGGACACTTCTGGGAAAGCGGCATGTTTGCCTGGGCCCCCAAATTAATGTCGGTAATCACCAGCCCGCAGAAATTCCACAAGGGATTGGAGCTGACCCAGCAATATATGCACGCTAACGGTATTACTCTCGCCTCGGAGCCCGGCGGCCTCTATTCGAAGGAGTTACAGGCGGCGGAAAACGCGGTGCTGTCGCCGCCGGATTCTCCGTTCCGCTATTACTTTATTCCCGATGGCCGCTCCATTTTCGAAGCCTTTCCGGACAATGCCGTCGCGGAGGTCAAAAAGACCCTGAGCTGGGGCGAAGGCATGACTAGTATCACCCCCAACCAGATCAAGCTGTTTGCCGACGGCGCGGTCTATTCCCAGCTGATGCAGCTGCGTGAGCCCTATCTCGACGGCCACCACGGCGAGTGGATCATGCAACCGGAAAGCTTCTCCAAGGCCTTCCGAACCTACTGGGATGCGGGTTACCAGATCCACGTTCATGTGAATGGCGACGCCGGCCTCGATCTGGTGCTGGATAACCTGGAAGACAATATGCGGCGCAAGCCTCGGCATGACCACCGCACGGTGCTCGTTCATATTGCCGTATCGGACAAGGACCAGATCGACAGGGCGAAAAAGCTGGGGGCTATTTTCAGCGGCAACCCCTACTACCTGGTCATGCTTGGGGACATGTACTCGAAGGTCGGCCTGGGGCCGGAGCGGGCGGACAACATGGTGCGTATCGGCGATATCGAACGCGCCGGTATCTCCTACTCCTTCCACTCGGACATGCCCATGGCCCCCGCCCAGCCGCTGTTCTTGATGCACAGTGCCGTCAACCGCAAGACCGTTTCCGGCCGGGTGGCAGGGCCGGACCAACGCGCCAGCCGCCTGGGCGCACTCAAGGCGGTCACGCTGGACGCGGCCTACTCCCTGCGTCTGGAGGAGAGAGTTGGCAGTATCGTGCCGGGAAAACTCGCGAACTTCACCGTTCTTGCGGACAACCCGGTGACAATCGCTCCGGACAAGATCAAGGATATTGCCATCTGGGGCACCGTACACGAGGGGCGCAAGCTGCCAATTCAGCACAACAACAGCGCGGCAAACGGGCTCGGGCCGGTACCCAATGAGGCCACCGCACGCCTGCTGGCCGAGGCAATTCACGCGGGGCACAGCCACTCAAGCCAGCACCCCGCGGGGCACGGGGATATCTGCATGGCCAACCGTGTCTTTGGCGAGGCGCTCGGGCAGATGAATTGACCATCTGAGGGGTGATTATCCGCCACAAATATGGGTTCTACAGGGGTTCTGTATCGGTTCTTTTAGGAGCACGAATTAATGTCTTTCTCCCCCTCACCAGAGGGGGATAACAAGGGTGCAGCCCTTGGGCACAATGGAGAAAATAACCGGAAAGTCTCGGCGAACTCTTTAACGGGAGGCGCGTTGAGACGGCCCGACTGGATTTCTACAGGTGCCCGCCATGTCCAAGCCCACTCGCCGCCTGGCCGCCAGCCTGATGTTTGCGCTGACATCCACTCTCGTATCGGTTCCGTCCACAGTCATTGCCGCCGCGAGCGACCTCTCATCAACACCGCAGCTGGAGCGTGCCGAACCGCCGTTCTGGTGGGCGAATATGGCCGAGCCGAGCCTGCAGCTGATGCTGCACGGCAGCGACATCGCCGGTGCCGAAGTCAGCCTCGACTACCCCGGCGTGACCGTGATCGGTACCGAGCGCGAACAGAATCCGAATTACCTGTTTATCAACCTGTCGGTATCCGCCGATGCCAAGCCCGGCACCCTGCAGATTCAACTGCGCAAAGACAACTGGCAGCAGGCGCTGAGCTATGAGCTGAAGCAGCGCCGCGCCGGCTCCGCCGAACGTCAGGGCTTCGACTCCAGCGATACCATCTACCTGATTACCCCGGACCGCTTCGCCAACGGCGACCCCAGTAACGACAACACCGCGGATACCAAAGAAGAAGCCAACCGCGCCGACCCGAACGGCCGCCACGGCGGTGACATCGCTGGTATGCAGGCGCACCTCGACTACATCGCCGATATGGGTTTTACCCAGATCTGGCCGAACCCACTGATCGAGAATGACCAGCCGCAATACTCTTACCACGGATATTCGGCGACAGACCTCTATCGCATCGACTCCCGCTATGGCAGCAACGCCAGCTTCCGCGCGTTTGTGGCGGCAGCCAAGGACAAGGGTATTGGCGTTATCCAGGACATGGTGCCCAACCATATTGGCGACGGACACTGGTGGCTCGATGACCTGCCGGCGGACGACTGGCTGAACGGCAACGGCGTCGCCAAAGGCGAATACGAATACACCAACCACGCCCGCACCGTGCACATGGACCCCTATGCCAGCCACAAGGACCACCAGCTGTTCACCGATGGCTGGTTTGTGGACACCATGCCGGACCCCAACCAGCGCAACCCGCGCATGGCCAACTACCTGATCCAGAACGCGATCTGGTGGGTGGAATATGCGGACCTGTCCGGTATTCGTGTAGACACCTATGCGTATTCCGACGCGGACTTTCTTACCCACTGGTCCGCACGCCTGATGCGTGAGTACCCCAACCTCAACATCGTTGGTGAAGAGTGGACCCGACAGGCGGCCTTGGTAGCCTACTGGCAGGCGGGCAATAAAAACCGCAACGGTTATATATCCCACGTGCCGAGCATGATGGATTTCCCCTTGCTCTATGGCCTGCGCGATGGACTGGAAAAACCGGAAACCTGGAGCACCGGCCTCGTCACCCTGTACGAGTCACTGGCGAATGACGTGCTCTACCCCGACCCGAATAATCTGGTCATCCTTGCCGGCAACCACGACATGAGCCGCATGTATAGCCAGCTGGACGAAGACATGGGCAAGTTCCGCATGGCCGTGGCCTATATCGCCACCATGCGCGGCATCCCGCAGTTCTATTACGGCGATGAAATCCTCGCAAAAAGCCCCAAGCACCGCGACGACGGCGTGGTACGCAGTGATTTCCCCGGTGGCTGGGCGGGCGACAAGGTCAATGCGTTTACCGGTAAAAAGCTGAGCCGCAAACAGCGCGAAGCGCAACAGTATGTGCGCACCCTGTTTAACTGGCGCAAGCAAAAAGACGTAATTCACAGTGGCGAGCTCAAGCACTTTGCCCCCATCGATGGGCTCTACGTGTACTTCCGCTACGACGAAAATGAAACGGTGATGGTAGCCATCAACAAGAGCGACCGCGCGCGCGAATTACCCGTTGCGCACATGGCGGAAGTCCTTGGCGATAAGGCCACTGCCACCGACATCACCAGCGGCAAATCCCAACCGCTGCAGGAACTGGTACTCGCCCCAAGCGATGTACTGGTTGCCGAAATATTTTAAAAAACGACCGTACTTAAACAAAAAGACAAACGAAAGCGACGATGAAAGTAGTGAAAAGCAAAAAGCCCACCAGGCTGCTCCAAAAACTCGGCCTGAAAACTGTTTTAACAACAGCGCTGGCCGCCGCCCTGCAACCAGCATTTGCGGATACCGCGCGCAGCTACCAGGAACACACGCTGTTCGATGATAAGCTGGTGATCGAAACCAGCGACAGCCAGGTAACCCTGACCCCGCTGAACTCTGGCGCACTGGAAGTGCACTACCAGCGCGAGGGCATGAAACACCTGCCCTCCTTCGCACGTGCACACCAGCAACTGCAACAAGACGTGCAGGCGGAACTGAATGTTTCTACCGAAGCGCTGCGCTATTCCCTTGGCGACATCACCGCGGTGATTCACAAGTCGCCGTTTGCCATCGAATACCTGCACGATGGCAAGCCGCTGTTGAGTGAAGAGCACGGCTTCTTCGCCAACCAGACCATGCGCGGCTTCCGCTTTAACCTCACCGACGATGAGAAACTAATCGGTGGTGGCCAGCGCGTGCTGGGCATGGACCGCCGCGGTCATCGCCTGCCGCTGTACAACAAGGCGCATTACGGCTACTCCACCGAATCCGAGCAGATGTACTTCTCCATGCCGGCGGTGATGAGCAGCAATAAATACGTACTGCTGTTCGACAACAGTGCCACCGGCACCATGGACCTCGGTGCCAGCGAAGACAGCGTGATGCAGTTTGAAGCCGTGGGTGGGCGCAGTGCCTACATCGTGGTGGCGGGTGAGAATTACCCCAAACTGATCGAAAACTACGTGGACGTTACCGGCCGCCAGCCGATGCCACCGCGCTGGGCGCTGGGCAATTTCGCCTCCCGCTTCGGCTACCGCTCAGAACAGGAAGTGCGCGAAACCATCCAGGCCTTCAACGACGAAGATTTTCCGGTAGACGCGCTGGTGCTCGACCTGTACTGGTTTGGCCCGGACATCAAAGGCCACATGGGCAACCTGGCGTGGGACAAAGAAAACTTCCCGCAGCCAGTCGAGATGATGGCGGAGCTGAAAGAACAGGGCATTCAAACCATCCTGGTTACCGAGCCGTTTGTTCTCTCCACCTCCGAGCGCTGGGATGAGGCAGTAGCCAGCAACGCACTGGCGAAAAACCTCGCCGGCAAACCCAAGCAGTTTGATTTCTACTTCGGCAACACCGGCCTGATCGATGTTTTCTCCGAAGACGGCCGCGATTGGTTCTGGAATATTTATCAGGACCTGAAAGCACAGGGCGTTTCCGGCTGGTGGGGCGATCTGGGTGAGCCGGAAGTGCACCCGTCCGACACCGTGCACGCGATCGGCATGGCGGATGAAATCCACAACGCCTACGGCCACCGCTGGGCGCAGATGCTGTTCGAAAACGAAAAAGCCAACAACCCGGACGAGCGCCCCTTCATTATGATGCGCGCCGGTTTCCCGGGTTCACAGCGCTACGGCATGATCCCGTGGACTGGCGACGTGTCGCGCGGCTGGGGCGGCCTGCAACCGCAGGTTGAGCTGTCCCTGCAAATGGGCCTGCTCGGCTTTGCCTACACCCACTCCGACCTGGGCGGCTTTGCCGATGGCGAGCGCTTTGAACGCACCCCGTATATCCGCTGGCTGCAGTACGGCACCTTCCAGCCGGTGTACCGTCCGCATGCACAGGAGCACATCGCTCCGGAGCCGGTGTTCCACGACCGCAAGACCCGCAACATTACTCGCGAGTTCATCAAGCTGCGTTACCGCCTGCTGCCGTACAACTACACCCTGGCGTTTGAGAATAGCCAGACCGGTATGCCGCTGATGCGTCCGCTGTTCTTCGAGAACGAAAACAATCTCGAACTGATGGATAACAAGAGTGCCTACCTGTGGGGTAACGACTTCCTGGTGGCACCGGTGATGGAAGATACCCGCAGCGTATCTGTAGAACTGCCGGGTGGAATCTGGTTCGACTACTGGAACGACAACCAGTACGGCGGCGACAAGGCCGAGATCAAGGTGAGCCTGGAAACCATTCCGGTACTGGTACGCGCCGGTGCGTTCATCCCCACCGTGGCGGATATGAAAAACACCCAGGAATACACCAGCGAATACCTGCGCCTGGATTACTACGCGCACGAGTCAGTGCAACAGTCCTCCGGCACGGTGTACGAAGACGATGGCGTAACCGCCGATGCCTTTGCCAAAGGCCAGTACGAAAAGCTGCTGTTCAGTGGCGAGCGCAACGATACCGGTATCGACTTCACGTTTACCCGTGAAGGTGACGGCTACACCGGCGCCCCGAAAAGTCGCAATGTGGAACTGGTGTTGCACAACGTAACCCTGCCCGCTTCCATCCAGCAGGGTGAGCACACCATCGCCCTGGTGAAGCGCGAAAAAGATTTGACCGAGAACACCGCCTGGTACAACAAGCGTGAAAAAACGCTGCACGTGAAGTTCCCCTGGAGTGGCGCAAGTCAGTCCCTTTCGGTCGCCCAGTAAACAAAAAGCGAATAGAGAGAAGATGAAAAAGTTTATTCAGCTCATACTCGCCTCTTCCGTCGCAGCCGCCACCCTGAGTGGCTGTGACCAAAAGATGGAAGCAGCGGAAAGTGCACAGACCCAGTCCAATACTGAGGTAGCGGTTGAAGCTTCTGTAGAAAGCTTGTCCGGCAAGCCGGAGATCTACCAGGTGATGACCCGCCTGTTCGGCAACACCAACGCCACCAACAAACCCTGGGGCACCATTGAAGAAAATGGCGTGGGCAAGTTCAGCGACTTCACCCCCAAGGCGCTGGAAGAAATCCGCAACCTGGGTGCCGACTACATCTGGTACACCGGGGCGCTGCACCACGCGGTAGTGCGCGACTACACCGAATTCGGTATCGCCAATGACGATCCGGACGTGGTGAAAGGCCGTGCCGGCTCTCCCTACGCGATCAAGGACTACTACTCGGTAAACCCGGATCTCGCTAACGACCCGAGCAAGCGCCTGGAAGAGTTCAAAGCGCTGCTGGAGCGCTCCCACGCCGCCGGCCTCAAGGTCATTATCGATATCGTTCCCAACCACGTTGCGCGTAATTACCAGTCCCTGGCCAAACCCGAGGGCGTGCGTGACTTCGGCGCGGACGACGACAGCAGCGTTGCCTATGCGCGCGACAACAACTTCTACTACGTCCCCGGCGAGCCCTTTCAGGTACCTGTGGCCACCGACGGTTACCAGCCGCTAAACGGTGAAGCCCATGCACTGGTGGATGGCGAGTTTGAAGAAGTACCCGCCAAATGGACCGGCAACGGCAGCCGCGCCCCGCAGCCCCAGCAGGGCGACTGGTACGAAACCGTGAAGATCAACTTCGGTGTGCGTCCGGACGGCAGCTACGACTTTGCGAAGCTGCCGGCCGACTACGCGGAGAAAGACTTCCGTGCGCATGCGGCCTTCTGGGCGGAGCAGGACGTTCCGGATAGCTGGAAGAAATTCCGCCAGATCACCGACTACTGGCTTGCCTTCGGTGTCGACGGCTTCCGCTACGACATGTCTGGCATGGTGCCGGTGGAATTTTGGAGCTACCTGAATTCCAGCATTAAAATGCAGAAAGCCGACGCGCTGCTGCTGGCAGAAATCTACCAGCCGAAGCTGTACCGGGACTACATCCACCTGGGCAAGATGGACTACCTGTATGACAAGGTAGGCACCTACGATGCTATCCGTGCGGTGATGGAAGGCAAAGCCGGCACCGATCCGCTGGTGGAGATTCAGGAAAGCCTGAGCGGTATCGAAGACAACATGCTGCGCTTTATGGAGAACCATGACGAGCAGCGTATCGCCTCGCCGGAATTTGCCGGTAACCCGCAGGCAGGTATCCCGGCCATGGTGGTTTCCGCTACCGTGAGCGGTGCGCCGACGCTGATCTATTTCGGCCAGGAACTGGGCGAGCCGGGCGACGGCGATGCCGGCTTCGGCAAGACCAGCCGCACCACCATCTTCGACTACTGGTCTGTTCCCAGCATTCGCCGCTGGCACAATGAAGGGCAGTTCAACAGTGAACAGCTTTCCGCCGGCGAACAGTCCCTGCGCGACTTCTACCGCGAGCTGCTGACTTTCAGTAGCCAGAGTGCGGCACTCTCTGGTGAATACCTGGACCTGCACCGCCACAACCGCGCGCAGGGTGAAAACTACTCCGACAAGCTGTACAGCTTTGCGCGCTGGGCCGGTGACGATCGCCTGCTGGTGGTTGCTAACTTCGCCGGTAGCGACAGCGCGGTGGACCTGGCTGTGCCATCTGACCTGATCAAGCGGTGGCAGCTGGCTCCGGGTAAGTACACCCTTACCAACCAGTTGCAGGAAGGTAGCACGGAACTGGTGGTCGCCGATGACCTCAGCGCTTCCGTCGCCCTGACTGCGCCTGCGCTGTCCGGTCAGATCCTCAAGCTCGAGCACTGATCTCTAGCTCTGATACTCGCTATGATACTGGGCGGGGCGCCTCTGCGCGCCCCGCACTTTCTTCCCACCCCTCGTCCCTACCTGCCACACGCTCCCGTATCCGAAACCTTTCCAACCTGATACTGTCTTAGACTTCACAGTCAGTGGTTTACACTGATTTTTGGGCGCCAAATTTGGTGCACGGCGTTTTAAAGGGAGGATTGTCATATGGGTGGAATCAAAGAGTGGCTGGTTGCCGTGCTGGTAGCGGCAGCAGTCATTGCCGGTATTTACTGGTTTGTGATTAAAGAAGCCAACCGACCCGAAACACCGGTGGCCGTGCCCGAGGCGGTACCCGAAGTTCAGCCCAAAGTTGAGCTGGAAGAGCCGGAACCCGTAATCCCCCCCGCGCCGGAACCCACCCCACCCAAGGAAGAACCGCGCAAACTGCCCGCGCTGAACGATAGCGACAAAGAGGCCGCCAACGATCTGGTCAGTCTCTCCGCCGATGGCACACTCGCCCGCTGGATTGTGCCCGATGAAGTGGTGCGCAAATGGGTAGCTGCCGTAAACACGGCAACCAAGGGCGACCTAATGCACAAGAACCGTCCGTTTAAAAACGTGGACGGAAAAATTGCAGTAAAAGAACTGGAGATCCGCCCGGACGGACAAAAGGTTTATGTACTGTCGCAGGAAAACTACCAGCGCTACGACGCACCGGTACGCCTGTTCGCCATGGTGGATACCGACACCGCGGTAAACCTGTATCAGTTCTGGTACCCACGCCTGAAGCAGGCGTATGGTGAACTCGGCCTCAAGAACAAAAACTTCCACGCAGCGCTACTCGCTGCCATCGATCAGGCACTGGCCGCACCGGAAGTCGACGGCCCGGTTAAGCTGGTCCGCCCCACGGTGTATTACAAATTCGAAGACGAGAAAATGGAAAAGATGCCTGGCCTGCACAAACTGATGATTCGCATTGGGCCGGACAACGCGGCACGAGTGAAAGAAAAACTGACCGAACTAAAAAGCGCACTGGAAAACATGCCTTCCGAGCAGCAGTAGTTCGCTACAACCTTTCCGCAAAGCAGATAAAAAAGCCCCGAAGATTCGGGGCTTTTTTGTGTTGGACTGATCGAAGCGGTTACACAACCCCACCAGACCAGTGGCTTTCCGGCAAACTGGTTACCCCCATATAGCGGGCCACATCACCAAACAGCTGATGCGTGCCGTAAATCCGCTGGCCGTTGTTGACCCCGTCGCCACAATTGATGATCCGGCCCATTTGCAGGGCGCCACCGGCACCGCCGGCAAGGGTCACCGCACCCGCTGCACCCCCGTGCTTCGAGCCATCACCAACTTCTGAGAACATCACCACCAGGGTGTCATCCAGTAAGCCGCTGTTTTCGAGCTGCTGCAAGGTGTAGGCGAGCAGACTGTGATACCAGCGCACCTGTGCGGTGTGCGGCACATCGCCCGGGCGATGCGAGGCACTGTGGCTGGCGAATTCGTTGTACCAGCGGGTAATGGAACCCACGGTACCACTATCAGAGCTGTGCTGAATCCCCTGGCTAATGGCGTCCTGCGACATCTGCCAGCACTCATCGAACGAATAGTTCACCAGGTTGCCGTTCTCATCCCCTTTGGATAGCTGCAGGGTGGCGACCCGATTTAGGCCACAGGAGAAAGCACCCACAATGTTATCGATTTGCGCGCGCGCCAAATGCGGGAACATTTGCCATTCGGTGGGTGTTAGCTGGCTCGAGGAACTGGCATACGGGTCGCTCATCACATTGGTGTTGAAGCTGCACTCGCCTACCTGGTTGCCGGCGAGATCCCGCAAACGCTTCAGTGCATTTTCATGCAGTGTGAGTTTGTCGCGACGGGCGCTGTCGAGAGTAACTTCGGCAAGGCCGTCGAAGTCGTTGAGAATCGCTTCGTAATAGGCCTGTTTGTCGCCGCTGCTGCCGCCAGAGCTACTACCACCAGAACTGCCGCCGCCACCGCTAATACCAACGGCAAGTTTCTGCGCGGCATCCGCCGGGTCGTTATTCGGAATCGGGCGGGCGCCGCTATCGTAACCGCGCGGCTTGGAGATCATGATGTCGGAGCGGCCGCCGGTACGCACGCCGAGGCTCAATACACCCTCGCTGCCCAACTGCTCCGCAATCAAGTGATCGATACTGGCGCTTTCGCGACTGATTTCATTGTTACCGGTGAGAATGCCGCGCATATCGTTGTAGTGGGCTCCGGCACCGCTACCGATATCCAGTGTCATGTTCTGCAGCACAATCATGCGATCGTGCCAGGAAGACAGCGGCCCCAAGCCAAAGCTCAGTTCCTGGCTGCCACTAATGGTGCCCGGGCCCTGTTGTGGCACCCAGTTGTAGGGCACCACACCGTTGGGATAGTAGAGGAACAGCACGCGCTGCGCAGAGCCGGTATTCGCAAATACCCGCTGCCCGAGCATGCTACTGGCCACCGGCAACAGCATACCGGCCTGTGCCAGGTTGCGCAGGAACTTGCGGCGCGACTGGCTGGTGGATTCCTTTACGGAAGCAAAACCAAGTTTATTCAGCAGTTTCATTGTTTTTATCTCCCGAATTTAGCGACGCAGAGTGAAGGCGTCAGACAGAACCAGCGTACGCAACATGTCACGCATGCCACCGCCATTGCGCAGGTCTTCACTGACCGCGTGGATAATCAGGTCATCACTTGTGCCCTCTTCGCGCCCAACCACGTAGCGGTAGAACTGACGTGCAAAGCAGGCTTCGCCCTGATCACTGCTGGCAATCAGCGATGCCAGCTCCGGTATCGAGTAGAAGTCGTAGCTTTCGCTCGCCGGGTCTAGCACCGTAGCCGCGCTGTACAGGCTCTTAATACTGCCGCTATCGTCAATTTCGCGCTGCTCACCGGTACCGATGGTTTCGATGGTGCGATACAGGGCATCACTACCGAAACGCTCGAAGCCGAAGCCAACACCGTCAATAAACTGGTGACAGGCAGCACAGGCCGGATCCGAGGTATGCCGCGCGGTGGCTTCCCGGTTGCTGTCGCTGTCTTCAAACACTACGTTGAAGTCGGCTGCCGCAGGTGGCGGGAACTCCTGACACATCAGCACTTCGCGCACATAAACACCACGCTTGATCGGCGCCGGGTTTACCGTGCTGGTACGGGAAGCGAGGAAGCTGCCGTGACCCAGCAGGCCAGTACCACTGCGCGCGTCACCGTTGGGGAAGTTGCGAATAGACCAGTCACCATTGGTATTTTCCAACCCGTAGTGCGCGGCCAGTTCACCGTTCGCCCAGGTGTAATTCGCAGAGAGCAACTCACTGAATGCGTTGTTACCGCGAATATTTTCCAGCACGAAGCCGACGGTCTCTTCTTTGAATGCCGAAATCAGATCTGCACTGCTGATCGCCGGGAAAGGATACTGGTTGTTGATCAGCCAACCGGAGATAAAGCGGCGCAGTCCGCGTTCCGCACGCGGGTCCGCCAGCAGACGGTCTACCTGTGCGGCCACATCAAAGTTTGCATCGCTCGCAGCCAGCAACAGGGTGTCATCTGGCGCGGTTACCCAGAAGGTGTAGGAAAGCAGGGTCGCGATTTCGTAGTTGTTAAGGCGATACAGCCCGGTCGCACTATCCAGTTCACCCAGCTCGGAACGGTACATAAAATGCGGCGACATCAGCATGGCCTGGACGACCAGACGGCCATCGTCCTCACTGGTGTACAAGCCGGTGTAACGATCAATTTCCTGAGTCGTCAGCGGACGACGGAACAGGCGGAAGCCAAGTGTGTCGACCACACAGCGGTTATCGCCACAGCCATCAATCAAGCTGTTAAAGCCGAACTGGGAAACCGCCATGTCGGCAACCTGTTCTGAAACCTGCTCGTACCCCAGGGTGCGGTCGTTGCCGGCCGTGAGGAAGGAGGCAGTGTCGAAGTTGCGGAACAAGCCATCTGCCGGCACCGGTCCCATCACAGACTCATCGAAGGCGATACCGAAGACGTCGCTGACGCTGTTGAGGTATTCCTCACGGGTCAGCAGACGCATGTTACGCGCATCGAGGTTACTGCCATCGCAGTCGTTGCCGGAACAATTACTCGTGCTCCAGGCTTCGTCCACAATCAGGCGAGCCGTTTCATAAGCACAGGCACCAGGCTCGTCGCCCGCACAACTGGCGGTGGCGTCCATCGGCATAAAGTCTTCGATGTACTGCGTGAGCACATTGAGATCCCAATTGCTGCCGGTACCAGCCAGAGCCGGTGCAACATCACCCTGACCCTGATCGCCATGACAGTTAGCACACTGTGCCGCGTAGAAATTCTGCCCGGCCTGGTAGTCGTTATTACTGCTCGGGAAGAGTGCCACCAGCGACAGGTCGTGTTGCGGAATCAACAATTGCACCTGAGGCTGCGAAGGATCACCGACGATGTAAGGCGTCGCATCGCCACTCCAGCCACCGAATTCGGTGCCCAAAGGAGCCGCATCTGCATTCACGGTAATCACACTGCCGATTGCATAATCCCGCTCGCCATCAGCCGTGGTTCCGCCAATCACTGAGACACGTGAGGTGTCGCCACCCACCGGCGCTTCCGGAACCCAAGGTTCCCAGGCACCGCCGACGAAACTGGAGGACTCATTGATGTTGCGCTGGTCACCGGTCTGCTGACCGTTGCCACTGTTGAACACCAGATTGACTTCACCATTTTCCAGATCAGCTTCGTCTACTGAATGGCTCCACCAACCTTCGGTATCGGGACCGGACATCAACAGCCCAGGCCACTGAGTGAGCGCCTGGTCCTGGCCATTTACAGTTACCCACAGATGAACGAATACCTGATCCCAATCTTCCGGGTTGTCGTAACGGACAGCAATACCGTTGAAGCCCTCTTCCAGAGTGGCCGCCGCGGTTAACTCACCCAACACGGCTTGCACCGTAACCGCGCCTTGCGCATTACGGGTTACCAGACCACTTTGATCAATCGTCGCCGGGCCGCTGGTCACGGACCAAACAACCTGCCCGTATACATTTGCGCGCGTACCGTCGGCACGCACGCCATAGGCAACCAGCTGGCGACTGCTATCCAGGGCGACATTGCCCGGGGCGATTTCCAGTTTGGTAATGCTGACTTCAATACCCGTGACTTCGACATTCAGGGTTTCGGTAAATCCACCCTGCTGCACGGTAATCGTCGCGGTGCCATTTTCAGTGGTCCCAGCACGCAACACGATAGCGCTTTGGTTCACCGACTCGACTGTTACGATCGACGAATTGCTTGAAGTCACACTCGGAGCGACATCCACCGGTACGGTAAAGCCGTTGTCGTACAGTGCCAGCACATCAACGTTCAACGCATCGCCCGCATTAAGGCGGTTGTCATCGGCGCGCACCACGATACCAACCTGCTGCGCGTTGACGCTGTCGATCCAGTTACGGAACAGGGCCTCTGCCACCGGGTTGGTATACAGGGTGCCCTTAGGCATGCGGTTGTTATCGGTGGTCTGATAGATGTAGACCAGACTGCTGGCATGATCGAACGGACGCAGGCGTGCGGCACCACCAGTGGTTTCCACGTTTACCAGACGCATTTCGTCCAACGGCGTGTCGTACTGCAGATCCATAAAGCCGCTGGCGTGACAGTGCGAACAGTTGGTGTCGAGATAGACGCGCGCACGCTCGTCCAGATCGGCGTTGGTATCTTCCGCATCAACAAAGCTGCCATGGGTATCGACACCACCAATATTCTGCGTAAACAGTGCGATATTGTTGAACACATCCAGCTGGTTAGCGATGGTTTCAGCACCTTCGCCGTACTGGAAGTTTTTGTTCAGCTGACGAGTATGTACCGCCAGGGGCTCGCGACTGCCACTTCCGATGTGACAGGATCCGCAGTCGGCGGCAGACTGCACGGCCCTCTGACGGTTCTCGATACCGCCGTCCATCACTGTGAGTGATTCGGTAACCAGATCAGCGTCGCTACCGTCGCTGTTCCAATAATAGTTTGCGGCCTGCCAATTACCGGTGTCCTGCCGAAACAGCACAGAAGTGGTAAAGGGCTTGGCCGGGTTATCTGCGGTAGCAATGCTCTGGTGTTTTACCAGTACCGAGCCGATCGGCAGGTTCCAGTTATTGGTACCGTCGAATGTGATCTGGCTGTCGTTCGGCAGGGCGATGAAGTGACGGGTATCGGAGCCGTCAAACCAGCCATCGGTGTTCAGATCGTATTCCAGTACGCCAGTAACCGGCACCAGGTTTTGCACATCGGCGAACAATCCGGTGGCAGAAAGTTTTGCCGGGATCACCGCACTTTGCGCATCGTCATCGACAACTTTGTAGATCGTCGATTGGCCGCCGTACTCCACACCGTAAGTGGAGACTAACAAAGTCTCACCACTCAGGTCGGTACCGAACGAGGCGATATTTTCTGGGAAAGCTTCGCTAATTAGCTCCTTGGCTTCGCCGTCGACGATCGACCAGATGCGCTTGGTAACGTAGTCACCGAAGACAAATCGGCCGCTCAGGCCCGGCAGCGAATTTCCGCGATATACCACGCCGCCGATAATGGAGTAACCGGTGGGGTGAGCGTAGCCATCGCGCGGCGGTTCGAAATCGGTACTGCAGTTTTTCGCGGGGTCACCACCGAGGTCACCACGGTTGTTGGTGCCTTCACACACCGGCCAGCCGTAGTTCTTCCCTTTTTCGATCAGGTTGACCTCTTCGAAGCCCGCCTGACCCACTTCGGTTTCCCACAGGGTGTACGGGGCCTCGGTATCGAAGCTCCAGCGCCACGGGTTGCGGTGGCCATAAGACCAGATTTCTTCGCGGAATCCGGGTACGCCTACAAACGGATTATCTGCGGGAATTTCGTAGTACTTGCCGTCCACCGGCTGTGCCAGCGGTTTAATGCGGATAAAAGTACCGAGAAGGTTATCGGTTTCCTGTGCACCGTTATTGGTGCGGGGGTCTTCCGGGTAACTCATGGTGGCACTGTGGCCATAGGCACCGTCACCAACACCGAGGTAGAGGTTATTGTCCTCGGGGTGGAACTGCATCATGCCACCCTTGTGGTCCGGACCACGCTGCGGGATACGCAGGATTTCCACATTGGAGTTGGCAACCACCTGGGTCGGGTTGCTGGGGTTATCTACCGTCCAGCGCGCGAGGATCGCGTCGCCGTAACTGCCATCCGGGGCGCGTTCGTTATCGTCGGTGCCGTGGATGTAGTAAATATAAATATATCCGTTGCTGGCGTAGTTGGGATCGAACGCCATGCTGAGCAGGCCCTGCTCGTGGTAGTTGCGCACCTCGTTGTCGATATTCAACAGGGTGTTCACTTCGCCGGGCGCCACATCTTCCCGGTTCGGGAAAATGAAAATGGACCCGGATTTATCTACCACGTACATGGAATCGTTAATGCCATCGGAAATCACCATCACCGGGGACATAAACTGACCCTGAAGATTCGGGTAGGCGATTTCGAAACGGTAGCTACCGCCGGTGACATTACCGGAAATCGGGAAATTCAGCGGCTGTTCCAGCAATGGGCGCGTGGTAGGTGGCAGATCGACTACCGGCTCTGAATCCAGTCCACAGGCACCCGCAGTCATCCACTGGTTCTGAATGTAGCAGGGGTTGCCATCGTAGGTGAGGTCTGCAGTTTGCGGTGCACCGTTGTTATTAAAAATAACACTCAGTGAGTCGGGCATCACACCGCCATTCAGATGAGGCTCAAAGTCGTAGCAGAAATATTCACCCGATGCCGTCATCACATTGCCGGGCCAGCCCGGCAGATTGTTCAGGCTACCGCCCGGCTGTGGGTTCCAGAAATAAATATGCGGCTGGGCATAATTGTCCGGATTATCGAAGCAGATACTTGTGGGGGAATCCCCGGGCGGAGGCTCGACCACCTCGGTGACGGTGATCGCTTTGCTGGCATCATTAAACGTGATGCGATAGCGACCATTAGCAACTTGATAGTCATTCGCTGGGTAGGCTTCGTCCCAGTTCTGATAGTGGCTGATCTTGAAGCGCGGGTTGGCGTCATCGAACGTCTGTTCGGTGAACCAGACACCTTCACCGGCATCGTATTCCATCGCCGTGGTGCCCCAGTTATTCGGGGTGCCGCGGAACCAGGCTTCAGACCAGGTTTGCGCGCTCGCGCTCAACGGGAGGAGTAGTGCCAGCGCAAAAAAAACACGCAGGCAAACATCAGCAACGGAGTGTGACACTCCGGCTTTTTTCGGGGTAGAAATCATCGCTGTGCTCCGGGAGTTATTTTTATCCGGACGACCGTCATGTTTATACATGCGGTTTTTATTATTTTGCTGACGACCTCTCAGCATGCTTTTCGCGCCCCTTTTTGGGGCGAGCTTTTACGTTACTCCTTTTTTACAGAGGCGTACCTCCTCCCCCCCGGGGCGTAGTCATACGCCCCGCCAAAATTGTGAAGACATGCACAACTTGCATAAATGGCAGGCAAAAAAAAGCCGATATCAGAACTTTGATATCGGCAAACCTTTCGACGAGAAAGAGAGGGTTGGGTCACACAAGGATAAATGTGGACTCGAAAAACATCTTCGAAATTTCGTTACTCAAAAATTAGCGCACGCTCACCTGGCTGGATTTACTTTCGCCAAGCAGCAGAATGTCGAATGCGGTATCAAACTTCAGCTCGCCATTTTCAACAACCGCTTCACTGCCAGAGTAGTAGTCTTTTACCACTGCGCCTTCGGCAAATACGCCACCAGCTGCAACGCTCTTCGCACCTGCAGGCATATCGATGGCAACCAGGACTCGATCGCTCTCGGCGCCATCACGCTCCAGAGTACGCGAGAAAATATAAGGGGCTTCGTTCAGCTGCTTGTGCACACCAGCACCTACCGCCATATGCGACTGACGGAACTGACCGAGCTTTTTCCAGTGACTCAGAATCTCGCTGGTTTCGCTCTGCTGAATGCTGTCCCAGTCCATCGGCACGCGCATGGATGCATCGCCATAGGCCTGTTCATCAATCATTGGGCGGGCAATTTCATCACCGTAGTAAATCTGCGCACCACCCGGTGCCAGCATCAGTTTCAGCGCCGCGCTTTTCACTTGCTTACGCTCGCGGTCGAACGAGTGGTGATCATCGTGGGAACCGAGGTAGTTCAACACGGCAACACCATCTAGCTCACCACCGTGCAGAATGCTGGAGTAGTCGCTGAAGATGTTTTCCATATCCTGGGAAGCGTGGGCTGCGAAGCCCATGTTGATCAGGCTATCGAAACCGTGGTTGAAGAAGTCGACCTTGCGATCACCGAAGTTGTAGTAACGGCCTTCACTGCTGGCAAAATTATTGACGCCGAAATGGAAAACCTCACCGACCATGAAGAATTCACGATCATCCAGTTTGTTTTCTGGGTTGTTTTCCTTCCACTCAGCCAGCGCCAGGCTCGCTTCTTTCTTAAGTACGTTCCAGATTTCCGGCTCAACGTGCTTTACGGTATCTACACGGAAGCCTGCTACACCATATTCGCGCACCCAGTCGGTCAGCCATTTAACGATGTAGTACTTGGGCGCACGCGGGTAACCGGTGCGATCGAAGAAGGCATCCAGCTCAGCCACCTCCTGATCCAGGCGGCCTTCGCGCTGCCATTTTTCGGTGAGCTGCGGCGGCAGGTCGACTGGCTCTTCGCTTTCAGTCAGGATGTCTGGCAGGTTGTCGGTCAGTGCACAGGTGACGTTCTGGGCAAAGCTGCTCCAATCACACTGCGGGTTGGTACGCACCCAGTCAGACGGCCACAGCGGATCTTCGTTGGTCACCGGGCCGGTGTGGTTGATGATCACATCCATGAAGATGCGCACACCTTTGCTGCGCGCTTTGGCGATCAGCTCGGCCAGTTCTTCTTCGGTACCGAAGTTGGCATCAACGGTGGTCCAGTCTTTCGGCCAGTAGCCGTGGAACGCGTAGGTGCGTTTGTCACCCTCGTCGTAGCCGTGCACGTTCTCGATGATCGGGGACATCCAGATGGCGTCGACACCCAGGTCGGTGAAGTAGCCTTCTTCCAGCTTCTGGATCACACCGCGCAGGTCACCACCGTGGAAACCGCGCATATGGGCGGCATCGCCCTTACGGCCGTAGGACAGGTCATTATCCGGGTTACCGTTGTGGAAACGGTCCGGGAGCATGAAATAGATGGTAGCGTTGTTCCAGAAAGGATCGGTGGCCGCGCTCTTGTCGCTGGCCGGCGCCGCCTTGGCTACATTCTGTGGGGCCTCTGGGGCGCTCTGTACGGATTCGACGTCGCTGTCGGTGCATCCGCTCATGGTCAGGGCCGCCGCTGAAATAAAGGCCGCCAAACTGGTCATTTTTCTCATTATCTTCCCTCCGTCGTCATGGAACGGTCATCACATCAGCGTAATGTACTCCGCTGCCCCCCAGATTCATCCTCCCGGGGCGGGGCGTAGATGAAAAAATCAACGGTCGGTGATAATCTTGACTCCCCGTTCTAGGGGCCGCCTACAAGCACAAAAAGCACACAAAAACAGGGGGCGGTAAATCTGCGCCGGAGAAGAACAAATACTGCGCAGAGAGAGAACTTAGGGACCAGATTTCCAAATTTGTAGGAGTGAACATGCAGGACAAACCCGTAGTATTCGTGGTGGTAGACCCCAACGATGAACGCCACGTAGCCCTCGATCGCGCCCTGGCGACCGCCCGCGAGCGCAACCCGCAGCCCAAACTGGCCGTATTCGTTGCCGTTGACGGCGAAGCCGTAGACACGCGCGCGGTGAATGATCACCTGTTCCGCGACGAATTCTGGTTCCGCGACCAGATTCGCAAGCCGATTGAAGAGGCCGGTGTGGAGTTCGATATCACCGTATGCTGGTCCAGCGACTGGCAGGCGGCCATCATCCAGGAATCCAAGCGCTGTAATGCGGAAATGATCTACCTGCCGGTACACGCACGCAGCAGCAACCGCTTTACCTTCGCCGAGTCCAAGTGGCAGGTACTGAAGCAGGCCAAGTGCCCTGTGGTACTAATCCGCCCGGGTGCACAGGACCGCCGTAAAGTGGTACTGGCCACCGTGAACTACCAGGCGCAAACCACCCAGCAGCGCCAGCTGAACCGCCAGATCACCGAGCGCGCCAGCTACATTGCCGAAGTATACGGTGCGGAGCTGCACCTGGTGAACGCATTCCTGGATTCCATGCTCTACCCAGACCGCGGCGCCCTGGCCAAGCTGGCCACCAAGACCGGCGTACCAACTGACCGAATCCACGTGAAGCAGGGCTACACCAACGAAGTGGTTGCGGAGATCGCCAAAGAGATCAATGCAGAACTGGTGGTTATGGGTACCCTGAACCAGTATGGCGAAACCGGCTCGCTGCTGCGCGGCAATACCGCCGAGCGCGTCATCGGCTCGTTGGATATTGATGTGATGGTGTGTAACGCGTTTACCAATACTGCGCATTAACGCGCGATTTTCGCCGTATATAAAAAACGCCGGCAATGCCGGCGTTTTTTATTTGGCCCCAGAAAATTACAAGGAGGCCAAGAAGTCGTCGTGATCGGCAAGCTGCTTTACTGTTCCCTGGATCAAGGTCTGCAAGCTTTCCATCAAATCAGTCAGCTGACTATCGCTAAGCCCATCGGCAATTACATGGTGGTCCTCAGGCATTACACCTTGCCCAATAAGTACTTGCTGCCACGCCACCTCGGTAAATAAATCGTCGAAATCCCTAAACGCCTTCCCGGACCTGCGGAACAGTTCCATCTTCTCTTGCAGAGAGTCCGGAACCGCCATTTCCTCGCACTGCCGCCAGAATTCACTGTCGCGACGCTGATTAGCCTTGTAATGCAGAATGATAAAGTCGCGAATGCGCTCAATTTCCACCTGGGACTGACGATTGTATTCCGCAACCTCTTCTGCACGAATTCCACAATGTGGGAAGCATTTTATCAACCGTGTAGCTGCAGACTGAATCATATGGATACTGGTGGACTCCAACGGCTCCAGGAACCCGCTGGAAAGTCCAATCGCTACCACATTCTTGCGCCACGCCTCACGCCGGCGACCGGTACGGAAGCGAATAACTTTCGGTTCGGCGAGGGGTTCTGCATCGAGATTGGACATGAGAACTTCGCGCGCCTGCTCATCTGTCCAGTGGCGACTGGAATACACCAAACCATTACCCGTGCGGTGCTGCAGCGGTATCCGCCACTGCCACCCGGCTTCATGCGCAATCGACCGCGTATAAGGGACAATGGGTTTTACCAGCGCACTGGGTACCGCCTGCGCACGGTCACACGGCAGCCAATGGGACCAATCGTCATAGCCAACCCCCAGTGCTTTGTGAATCAGCAGTGCAGCCATACCGGTGCAGTCGACAAAGAGGTCACCCGGTACTTCACGACCACCTTCCAGTACTAACTTTTCGACGTAGCCGCTTTCAGGGTTGAGTTTGACTTCATCTACGGTCCCCTCAATACGCGTAACACCCTTACTCTCCGCGTACTTGCGCAGAAAATGGGCATACAGCCCTGCATCAAAATGATAAGCGTATGAAATGCCCGGGAGGTTAGTACCTTTGATCTGACCCAGGGGCGAGAACTTGTTGTTTTTTGCAGCCTGGTAATTCAGGGAGTAATCCCAAAGGCTTTCCGTTCCGCCATTCTGGCGATGACGGACCCAAAAATGGTGAAAATCACAAAAGGGAAAGTTCTTTCCGATTGTGCCAAAGGCATGCATGTAGCTATCGCCCTGCTTCAACCAGTTTTCAAACTGGATGCCCAGTTTGATAGTACCCTTGGTTTCACGCAGGAATTCTTTCTCGTCTAAACCGAGCGCCTGGTTAAAGTTAATGATGGGCGGAATCGTGGCTTCACCCACACCGACAGTACCAATCTTATCGGACTCGACCAGAGTAATGCTGATTGACTTGCCAAGCACCTTGCACATCAGCGCGGCCGTAATCCAGCCCGCTGTACCGCCACCTAAGATAACCAGATTTTTTACTACTTTGTTATTCACGTTATTTCGCAAGCCTGTCAATGAAAGAGTCTTGTGTGATGTTGCACTGCTAACCTAGCAAAAAGTATACATTGCTCGAAACACCATCCCACATGCGTTTATAAGAACGCCCAGACAAAAAAAAGCCCCTGCAACACAGGTTGCAAGGGCTTTCGACCTAAGGTCTAGACTAACCTAGGCATTACAGCTTGTAGCTAAAGCCCATCAGGTAAGTCTTGCCGTAGCTCTGGTAGTCACGAACCTGCAGAGCGTTGTCGCCACTCAGAGTGGTGAACGGCTCGTCGGTCAGGTTCTGACCTTGCAGGAATACAGACAGACCTTCCAGGCCACTGATGCCGGACTCAGCGAAATCGTAACCGATTTGCGCATCAACCAGAGTCTCGCCAACTACATTCACCTGTTCGGTTTTGAAGCCAGTACCGTACACTTCGCCTTTGAAGTCATCACGCTTACGCAGGCTGGTACGGGCGGAGAAGCCGTGGTTGTCGTAGTACACGGTGAACGTCTGGATGCTCTCAGACAGGCCCGGCAGTTCAAACTCATTACCATTCAGGTCTTCGATGTCCTGGCTCAGGCCAGTGTGGCTGGCGATAAGACCAAAACCATCAAGGCTCTCGTGGAAGATGTTGAACGGCAGGGAGCCAGACAGTTCGTAACCCTGCAGGGTACCACCGCCACCGTTGACCTTGCTGTATCGAGTCGCGAGAGACCCTACACCTTCGTCAAACGCATCAGTAGTAGTGCGAGCCGGGTCATATCCGGGCATATCGGCGATATCGATTACGTAGTTGTCATCGAAATGCCAGTTGCTCAGGTCTTTCCAGAATAGCGCTACGGAGAAGTAGCCTTCTTCGCTGAAATAGTTCTCGTAAGACAGGTCCAGACCTACAGCTTCTTTTGGCTCCAGAGTGGGGTTACCACCGCCTACAGACCAATAGAGTCCATTACCATCCGGGCTGCCAGAAGGAGAAACGTTAACCGAAGAGTTCATCTCATCCATGCGCGCACGGGAAATGGTCTTGGCAGCACCGAAACGTACAGTCTGCGCATCGGTCAGAGCCAGAGACAGGTTCAAGCTGGGCAGGAAATGACCGTAGTCGTGATCGACATTGTTCTCAACACCAACTACCAGTCCGTCTTGAACATCACCAGCATAGCCTTCGGAACGCTGATCGGTATGTACGTAGCGCGCACCCAGGTTACCGGTCAGCGGGAAGCCTGCAACTTCAGTCTCGAAGTTAGCCTGTACAAAGGCAGCGGTAACCGCTTCCTGCACGGTGTAAGAACCGGTGAGGTGCTGAATACCAGTCAGGGCTTCGTCAGTCAGGGTGTAGTAACCGTCGTTCAACAGACCGCGTGCGTCGTACGCAATCATGTCACCCATACCGATGAAGTCGAGGGAGGTGCTGCCCAGACGGTACTCTTCCGGTACAACCAAGGTACCCTCGAACTCAGTCGGGAAACCCGCGAGGGTCATGTAGTAACCCTGTGAGCGCTTGGTCTTTTCGCGATCGCGGTAAGAGATACCGTAGCTGATTTCATTGACGATGCCAGCTTCAACCATTTGGGTCGCAGCCAGCTTCAGGGAAGTCAGCTCGTCATCAATTTCCGGAGTATTCAGGAAGCCGTCCTGACCAGAATTTTCCAGCGGGGTACCGGTAATACCAAGGCTGTCGTTCAGTGCCTGGCTCCAGCCCCAAGTCAGCGGGCCACCCAGCTGGATCAGGTCAAAATCGCTGTAATCCAGTTCATGAGTGAAGGTCACTCCAGTGTTACCCGGCTTGAAGGTATAACTCAGGTTGTCAGCAACGCCGTTGTCGTTACCACGGCCAGTACCTGCGTAGCTTTCGAAGCTCCAGATCTGACGCTCAACCGCAGAGTGGCTGACATCGAATTCCAGTTGCAGATCGTCGGATGCCTCAAACTCAGCATTGAAGCCGAAAGAAGTCAGCTCCGCTTTGCGGCTTTCAAAATCGTTACGTACAACGACACGCTGGCCGTCGGTATTGGCGCTGGTGATAAAGCCAGTCGCTGGATCAACGTCAGCAAAATCTGCAGACAAGGCACCCTGGCCCCACGCGAACGGCACTTCAATACCGCGCAGAATCTTTTCATCTGCAAAGTCTACGTACAGAGCATCAAAAGTAGTGTTCAGACGATCGTTAGGCTGAGCCTGGACAACCAACATGACAGAGTCACGGTCCAGTACAGAAGAACGTACGAACGGCTTGGCACCGCCAAGAATAGAGTATTGCTCGCCGTCTACTTCAAATTCAGGGTAACCCCAAGCATTCCAACGCTCTTCCTGGCTCGGAGAGCTCATGGAGTTTACTGCCAGTGCCACACCAATGGTGTCATCGGCGAACTGATCGATGTAAGAGAAGGTGAAGCGCTGGCCCTGGTCTTCGCCGTCCGGATTCAGTTTATCGAATCCAGTCATTTCCATTTGGCCGTTGAACTGCACAGTGCGCTCGGAACGCTCCAGCGGCTTGACAGTTTGCATGTCAATTACGCCAGCGATGCCCTCAGCTTCGATGTTGGCCTGCGGCGTCTTATGAACGGTAACACCGCTCATAATTTCGGATGGGTAGAGATCGAACTCTACGCCGCGGTTATCACTAATGGAAACCTGCTCGCGACCATTAAAGGTAGTAGCACTTTCGTTTTCACCGAAACCACGGATGGATACACGGCTTGAACGGCCGTCCAGGCGCTGCGTAGCCAGACCAGGCAAGCGAGAGATTGCGTCAGCAATAGAGGAATCCGGCAGTTTGCCAATATCTTCTGCAGAAATGGCTTCTACTACCGAAGTGGCGTCGCGCTTGGTTCCGATAGAGTCCATAACACTCTTACGGAAACCAGTTACGGTAATCTCTTCGAGGCCAGTATTTCCGTCTTCTTCCTGAGCGAATACGCCAACGGAAGTTACGGACGCGGCGATAGCTGCGGACAGCAGCGCCGGTCGAAATCGTTTGTTTGTCAGACTCATCATCATCTCCCTTGGACTTATCGTTATGGTGAGTAATGCCATCCTAGGCTTACCCGAAGTCCATATCCTCCACCCCCCAGGGGGGAGGAGGGGGAGAAGCTAGGGTCGGCAGAGGAGGAGGGGGCCAACCCAAGTCACCATCGAGGCGGGGATTATACGGGGCGTACAAAAAATGTTCAGCCCCAGATGAGCAAATATAAAGGCAAAAACGCCCAGATTAGCGCTCGAGCCAGGCGGCAGCACCAATCAGCGCCGGGTAGCCGGCCTTCAGCACCTCCACCCGTACACCCTGCAGCCAGTCACCGAGCTGCCCCTTGGTCACAAAGCGCTGTTCGAACTGGCTCTCTGGCAATAGGGACTCGATACGCGGCAGTACGCCACCTCCGAGGAACACGCCACCGCGAGCGACATAGTAGAGGGCAGCATCACCGGCAGCACTACCGAGGAAGTTGAGGAAATCGATCAGGGTTTCACGGCACAGGGGGTCGGAACCATCCAGGCCGCGGCCGCTTACGTCGGGAGGAGTCAGGTCTTCTGCCGGGCGGCCGTGCAGTGCGCATACGGCGCGGTACAGGTTCACCAGACCGCCGCCGCTCAGCACATACTCGTTATATACCGGCATCTGCTCGCGGGCGAGAATACGCAGCAGCTCCAGTTCGCGCTCGCTGCCAGCGGGGAGATTGGCATGGCCACCCTCACCCGGCACCACGCGGTAGCTGCCACCTTCGCTCACCAGGCCAGCAACGCCAAGACCGGTACCCGGGCCCAGCACCACCATGGGGCCGCCCTGTTGCGCGGGCACATCGCGCAGGGCCCACTTGTCGGTTTCCGGCAGGCGCGGCAGAGACAACGCCAAGGCGGCAAAATCATTGACGACCAGAGCGCGCTCGAGCGAGAAACGCGCGCACAGCTCTTCTGCGCGGATATCCCAGCCCAGGTTGGTCATGGTCACGCGGCCGCCCTGCGGGGTCTTTTCCACAGGGCCAGCGACCGCTACACACGCTTCTTTGGGCACATCGCACGACAACTCTTCGAGCCACTGACTCATTGCAGAGTAAAAGTCACCAAACTTAGCGCAGTTCACCACCTGAATAGCATCCAGCCGATAACCAGTCCCTTCCGGGATGGCCACCGCAAAGCGAGCGTTGGTACCGCCGATATCTGCGACGATTCTGGTCATGCATGCGTTCCTTGGGTCAACACGAGGGGATAAGCCCTGTAGTAAATTTACAAAAGCGCTATCGAGGCGCGCTAAGGTAATGATTTCAGGTGAAAAATTCCAGACCTAGCCAGCAAAAAATCGCCCCACAATGATGAAATATGCGCTTTCCGAGAGAAGGCGACGCAGAAACGACTCCGTAATAAAACTACGAAATGACCATTTCCCCACGCTATCTCACCCTCAATGCGCCAGTGACGGGCTCGAAAAATGCGAAACTCAGCAACAATTACCAACAATAGTTGGACTGAGACACCAGCCTAGACGTGACCGCAACCTGACGCGACTCTATTCATGACTGTTTTCCTGAGGCGGATGGATAGACGAAACACCCACGGTGGGCACTCATGACCAGAAAGTCAGGCGAGGAAAGAAAAGTCCGGCAGGATGCACCTGCCGGTCCCAATGGGGCGACGAGAAGATACCCGTAATAGGGAGAGGAAAGATGATGTCGAAAGCTTTTACAAAGTACCCGACTGGCGCATGCCAGCCAGGTGATCTCTGCTGCCACGCAACCAATGGCGTACTCGACGCCATAAAGAGTCGCGCTTACTGTCGCGAAAATCGCCCCACTTTACTCAGGCGGGTAAACTGGGGGGGGTCACTTTACGATTTTTCGTAAACGGGAAGCCTGCAGCGGACTTACCAACGGTACTCCACTCCTCCCTTTTGGCGAATTTTCATATACTGGCGACACGAGAGAATAATAAGAACATAACAACGACAAACCCCATCGGCGATGCGTACATGAAACAATACATTTTCAATATCCACGACGTGGTGCTATTGATGACGGCGGCGGAATGTCTGCTGCTGGCGGTGTTCCAGGCGATCCTCCCGACCCGCTCCCGCCATGACGGCCGGCTGCTGATCGCCTTTCTGCTCATCATTGCCGTCGCCTCTGCCTGCACCCTGGCCCTGTGGAACGACCAGTTCTCACTCGCCCCTTGGCTGGGGCAGACCCTGCTCCCTTACCTGCTATTTACTGCACTAATGCTCAAGGGGCCGGCAATCTATCTTTACGTCTGCTCGCTAACCCGCCAGAATTTCACGTTCACGCGGCGTATGGCCTTACACCTGCTGCCAGCAGCTCTCGTCATTCTGTGCCTCGCGATTTTCAATATTTCGAGCAATGACCTGCGCCAGGCCGCCGCCGGACAGGCATTCTCAGCAACCATCGTCTCATTGATCTGGGATCTGGCCTCTTTGGCGCCCTTTGTCTACGCCGTTGCGGCACTGCGACAGATCCGCCGCTATCGCCACGCGCTGAAGGATGAGTACTCCCACTACTCGGAAGTTGAGCTCAACTGGTTAACCGCCTTGGTATGGGGCGTATGTGTGGCCTGGGCCTGGACCACCGTGGTGCACGTGGTGGCCAAATTCTCCAGCCAGAGCGTGGCAGACTACATGGGGATCGCCGACAACTATCTGTCGTTCATCCTGATCAATGCCTTCTTCGCCTACAGCCTCACCTATGCGCACCAATTACTCGCCACGCAACCGGAAGAAGCGAGCGAGGAACGCATTCCGGAGGAAGACGAGCCTTCAGAGCCAGCGATCGAGAAGGTGCGGAACGCCATGGAAAACGACAAGATTTATCTTAAAAAGAATCTTAATCTGGAACAGTTTTCCGATCGAATTGAATTGCCAGCAAAAGAAGTTTCCGCCGTAATCAACAAACACTTCGGCACCAACTTCTTTGAGTACGTGAACAGCTACCGCGTCGAAGCGGCCAAGTCCCTGCTAGCCGACCCAAGCAAGACGGACATGACCGTACTCGATGTATTGCTGGAATCAGGCTTCAACAGCAAGTCAGCTTTCCACCGCTTCTTCAGCCGACTCGTCGGTATGTCGCCCACAGAGTTCCGCAAGCAAGCGCTGGTAGATACCAAGGCTTCTTAACCGCTATGTGAAAGGGATACAAAAAAGCCGCTGGCGACTTGGTCGCCAGCGGCTTTGCTTCGTCTGGTCAGGCTGTGGGGTTAACCGCAGCTCACTTTCGCCGTATCGGTCTGGGCGATGCGCACATTGTGCACCGTCATATCCAGCTCACCCGCAGTACGCACGTAGAAGGGTGACAACACCAGATCCATTTTACCGCCTGCCTCGGCCAGACACTTCAGGTCGACGGCGAGTGTCTGCCACTCCCCTTGTGCCGCATCTTTCAGTAAATCGGTGATCGGCTGTTCGGCACCGCAATCCATACCGCAATTCATGCCGAGGATTACCGCGTCGCTGGGGGCCGCATCAACTTTTACATCAAAGATCAGTGCACCCTGATTGCTGACAAAGCCGGAAAGATCGGTGCGCTGGTTCGCGAAGAACCCGGCAATCGCATTGCCCTGTCCGTTCCACTGCAGACGACGGCTGTCTTCCTGCACGTTGCGGTCTACAGATTGCACACGGATACCATTCAGCTCAGACACACTGCTGGTAATGGTTGAGCGGGTGTTTGTGGCATCGATCACCTCGAAGCTCCATGGGTCCAGCGCACGGCCGTTGAACACTGCCAGTGTGCCGTTGCCTGTAACCATCTGCAGGCCACTTTCTTCAGACAGGTGCGCGAGATCCTCGTCCTTCTCGTAGTTCAGACCATAACCGTAGGCAAATTGTGCCGCCGCATCGCTTTCACCACGATTGTGCAACGCAGGGGTTGCGTCCCCTGGCCAGGAGAAGGTCAGCTTGCCGGTGAAATCGAAGTTTACGTTGCCAGCTTCATCCTGGAACAGAACGTCCGCCACGCCACCGGCTTCGGTACCCGGCAGCCAGATGACCGCAAAAGCATCGGAGGCATTGATGTGCGGGTTAACCCACAATGGGCGACCGGTGATAAACAGGCTGACAACCGGGATACCTTGGTCACGCAACTTCTTCAGCAGGGCCAGGTCTGATGCACCAGCGTAATTTACATTGGCGATGTCACCCTGCATCTCTGCATATGGATCCTCACCAAAGACCACCACGGCCACGTCCGGTTTTTCCTCGAAGCTGCCGTCTACCGACAGCTCTACCTGGCCTCCGGCTGCAGTAACAACTTCATTAATACCACCGTACACAGAAGTCGCGCCCGGGAAATCAGCATTCTCGTTCCCAGTTCCCTGCCAAGTAATACTCCAGCCGCCGGATTGCTTACCGATGTTATCGGCACCATCGCCTGCAACCAGTACGCGCTGATTGCGCGCAAGCGGCAGTAATTGGTCGTTGTTCTTGAGCAACACCAAAGACTCGCGCACCGCCTGACGGGCAATGGCGCGGTGCTCGGCGGCACCAATCAGGCTCTCATCGCCAGCATGTGGACGCGTGGAAGGCAGGCCGGCCTCAAACAAACCAGCGCGCAGCTTCACGCGCAGAATACGGCGCACCGCATCGTCCAGGCGCGCGGGAGAAATTTCCCCGCTTTTCGCCTCAGCCAGGGTATTTTTGTACAGCTCCCGCCAGTTCGGGTCCGGCGCCATAAACATATCCAGGCCAGCGTTAATCGCCTGTGGGCAACTCACATTGCTGCAGCCATTGACGAACTGGTGGCCAGCCCAGTCACCGACCACAAAGCCATCGAAACCAAGGCGCTCTTTCAGCACATCGGTCATCAGGTATTTGTGACCGTGCATCTTCTCGCCGTTCCAACTGCTGAAGGAGGCCATTACGGTCTGCACACCGGCTTCAATCGCGGAGAAGTAACCCTGAGCGTGATACTTGATCAGGTCCTCTTCGCTCATGATCGCATCGCCACGGTCGATGCCATTCTCGGTGCCGCCATCGGCGATATAGTGCTTGGCCGTACCGACAACGCGCTTACCGTTCAAGAGTTCCTGGTCACCGGGTGCACCCTGCATGCCCTGCACCAGCTCGCCCGCGTAGGCGCGCACCAGCTCGGGATCTTCAGAATAGGATTCGTAGGTACGACCCCAGCGGTCATCGCGAACCACCGCCAGCGTGGGAGCAAATACCCACTCAATGCCGGTCGCGGAAACTTCCGCTGCGGTTGCCTCGCCAATCTTGCGCATCAACGCGGGGTTTTGCGCTGCGCCGAGAGCGATGTTGTGGGGGAACAGGGTGGCGCCGATCACATTGTTGTGGCCGTGAACGGCATCGGTACCCCAGATCATTGGGATTGCCACACCGCCGTCGCTGGTATCCACCGACGCGCGGTAGTACTCATCCGCCAGCGCTACCCAGTCGGCGACACTCGCGTGTTTGTTGTTGTTGGGGAAGGCGCCACCACCGTTGAGAATGGAACCGATGTGATATTCCCGCACTTCGTCCGGGGTAGCGAAGCGGATCTCGACCTGAATCATCTGGCCGATTTTTTCTTCCAGCGACATCTTGGCCAGCAGCGCATCGATACGCGACTCAATTTCGGGATCTTTCGCAATCCCCGAGGTCAGTGCCGGCCAGTGAGGATGCACCGACTCGGACTGCTGGTCGGCAACCTGATCTTCCACCTGGTCCGCACAGCCGAGAAGCCCGCCACCGGCAACCAGGGCCGAGATGACCCCCAGTAAAATTCGCTTCTTAAACACCATACACCCCCATCCCGCAGATAACTTTTATTAACGCTATGACTTATTTGAATCAGGCGGTCACACTGTATTTGTGGCCACGCCCGGCTTTCTCAGTGTGAGTTGTACGGAATCTACCGGCAGGGTGCGTCCCACTTTCCCCTCCCCAGGCAAAATGACCCGGGCCACCTTTTACAGGCACGACGAAGTGAAATGGGACGAGAAACCCGCCGCCTTATCACTTCACCCAGCGGATATTATCCAGCTGCAGTACTGCTCCCAGCTGATTGTCCCACCCTGGAGAAATAACAAACGGCGTGTTCACACTGGCCGCATTTAAACCGGCGTTGGTGAGATCCATGACCGGAATTTGAAAGTGCGTCCACTCGTTCAGTACGGGCATATCCAGGGGATAGTCACCGGAGCTGCAGGGATAGACGCAGTCCGCGCGGAAGGTCAGTGAGGCGGTGCCGGGGTCGGCAGGCTCAGCGGTCATCCGCAGGTCAAATTCCACGTAGGTAAAGGCACTCAGGTCATAGGTCGCGTCGGACTGAAAGAAGCCGATTCCCTGGTCGGTGTTGTAGGTCACTTCGGCAACATCACCGTAGTCACCGCCTGCATCCACTGTCGCGTAACCGACGTCGCCACTCGCGGTCCAGGTGTACCAGGCGTAGGGTGCTTTCGCCTCCCCATCAAATATGACCAGCTCGTCGGCGTCGCTATCTGGCGCTGCTGGCGGCTGGATGCCCGGGTTAAGCACGAAGTCGCCATCCGTAGAGCCACAGCCCTTGCCAGTGGCAAAGTCTTCACTGCACTGGTAGACGCGCACGTAGTCGATCACGAATTCCTGGGGAAACGCGCTTTCATCGATCCCGGTATCGTTCACGTTTGCAGGCCAGTTGCCGCCCACCGCGAAATTCAGGATCAGATGGAAACTCTGGTCAAACGGGGCCAGCGGATTTTCGAGGTCTGCAGTGGTGTACCAGCCCGCGCTGGTCTGCGTTGCGTAGTGGTCGCCATCCACATACCAGCGGACCTCACCCTCTTCCCATTCCACTGCATAGGTGTGGAAGTCGTCTGCGGGGTTCAAACCGTCAGGAATTTGATAGGACTCACCGGAATACTTGTTGCCGGGCCAACTGCCGCCGTAATGCAGGGTACCGTGTACCTTGTCTTCACCGCCGACTTTGAGGTTCACCGCTTCGACAATGTCGATTTCACCAGACAGGGGCCAACCGCCGTACACACCCTCGGTCGGCAGCATCCAGAACGCCGGCCAGGTGCCCTGCCCCTGCGGCAACTTCGCACGCATCTCGAAGCGGCCATATTTCCAGTCACCAAGGCCTTTGGTGCGCAGGCGCGCGGAGGTGTAAGTACCGCTGCCACTGGTATCGTTTGGGTCATACGCGGGGTCATCATCCACGCGGCTCGGGCCAACCGCATCCTGGCGGATCGCCTTGATATGCAGCATATCGTCGGCGACCCAGGAGTTCTCGGCATCGTCTACGTAGCATTGCGCCTCATTGTTACCACCGCCCCAGCAATTGACTTCGTGTGACCAGTTGGCGGAGTCGATAGCGTCACCGGAAAACTCATCGGCCCACACCAGGCAGTAGCCCGAGTTCAGCGGATCTTCCAGGCATTGCTCGGGCCGATCACTCACCGGCGGATCAACCGGTCCGCCCAGGTCCGCATCAGTGTCATTGCCGCTCTCGGAACCGCCACCACAGGCCACCAGTCCGATCGAAAGGGAAAGAAGGGAAGCGTGAAATAATTTGCTGCTCATTATTGTCTCCTCATCATCGTTTATCGTTATGTATTCCTTGGCAATGGAATAACGAGCAAGCATTTTTTAACGCCGTTTCGAAAACTTGGTCGCCCCACTTTGCGGATTAAAACCAAGGTGGGGCGGCCCGATTGAAAAAGAAACCCCTCGTCTAAGGGGTCAAAGATGAGACTGCTAGAGCCAAGCCACCTCAGGACATGCCGGTCTTGCAATAATGCGCAACAAAGTCCGCATGCTTCGGCAACTTCGCCACTTGGTGTCGGGTCTGGTTACGAATCGTATCGAGAAAGTCCTTTAGCTCGCCGTCGCTCATCATATCGACGATAGGGTGATACTCCTTTGGAATCACCCCCTGGCCGACAATCACCTGAATCCAAGAGCTCTCCCCGAAGAGTTCACCGGCTTGCTTGAAAACATGCCCTCGCTGCTCAAACAGATCAAGCCTATGCTGCAGGCTATCGGGTATCGGCATACTGCGACAGTAACGCCAGAAACTACTGTCCTGCCTATCAGTCACGTGATAGTGCAACACAATAAAATCTCGGATCGTTTCAATTTCAGCGGAGGTCTGGCGGTTGAATTCTTCAATATCCGCAGCTTTACAACCATTTGTTGGGAACAGTTGGAGCAGCCGAATAATACTGCGCTGAATCATATGAATACTGGTTGACTCCAGTGGTTCAATAAATCCACTCGAAAGTCCAATCGCAACGCAGTTTTTGTTCCAGTGCTTGCGCCTTGTACCGGTGCGAAACTTGATTGCACGAGGCTCTGTAAGAGTCTCGCCGGAAATATTATTTAGAAGCAATTGCTTCGCGGCGTCATCATCGAGATACCGACTGCAATAGACCAACCCGTTGCCAACGCGATTTTGAAGGGGAATTTGCCATTGCCACCCTGATTCATGCGCAATTGAGCGAGTGTACGGCACAGGTTCGCCCTCGGACGTAGTCTGCACTGCAAGCGCGCGATCGCAGGGTAACCAGTGCGTCCAATCCAGATAACCGGTGTGCAAAGCACCTTCGATCAGTAGAGCGCGAAATCCAGTGCAATCTATAAATAGATCCCCTTCTAAACGCTCGCCACTATCAAGCGCGAGGGCCGATATATCGCCGGACTGTGGATCAAGCTGAACACTCTCAATCTTCCCTTCGATACGCGTTACACCATGGCGCTCAGCGAACGCTCTTAGATACTTGGCGTACTGCGTGGCATCCAAGTGATAGGCGTAATTCCTGTCGCGATTGGTCTGCACCGCGAAGCGTTCCTCACGGGCAGCCAAGTGCTCGAAACAGTAATCACCAATTTCGTGATCAATGCCTAGATCCAGTCCACGGCGCCAAAAGTGTTGGAATCCTGCAGCCCAGCAATCTTTACCCGGGTAGCCAAAGGAGTGCAGATAGTCTTTACCGACATCGTGCCAGCTTTCAAAATTAATCCCCAATTTGAAGGTGGCATTTGTTGCCGCCATCACTTCAGATTCTTTCAGACCCAGTAATTGGTGGAACACGTGAAGAGTGGGGATTGTTGCTTCACCAACTCCAACCGTGCCAATCGCATCTGACTCAACCAGGCGAACATCCAGATGCTTGCCAATCAACTTGGAAATCGCAGCGGCAGTCATCCAGCCTGCGGTACCGCCACCGGCGATAACAACTCGCTTCACCATTTTGGACTCCCTCATCAATACATTCATTTATTTATTCGTCGAAATCACAAACAAGATATCGTCACTGAAGCCGTTTAAGAAGTTCAGCCCTCAGCGTAACTGCCGTTTTTTCACTAAGCGGCTCCTGAGTGTAGCCTCGCGCACTCGCCGGAATATGCTCCGGCCGCTGGGGCTTCGCATCAAAAACATAGTAATCAAACACAGCCTTCCAAGCGGATCGAAGACCTGGAGACAAGTCGTTCATGCTGAGTAAAGTATGCATCAATGCAGAAGAGGGGGACCCGTTGTATGCCGGAGCATCAACCCACCAATGACTGTAAAGAACATTCAGATCATCGAGTCCTTCGACATGGTGCCACCACATTTCTGGGATAATCAGTGAATCACCAGGATTCAATGTCACGACCACAGCTTCAGCAAGCGCCTTTCGAAAATTCGGGAATTTTTTAAAATCCGGGTTGCGAAAATCAACCATGCTAATTTCTTGGCCGCCTGGCGCAAACCCTAGTGGTCCGGGATACAAATTCTCTATTTGTTCCGGGGGAAACAGAATGAACCTGCGGCGCCCGGCAATATTACAGGCGAGATTTTTCGGGAAGTCGTAATGCGCAGCTATACGGGTGCGATTGCCCAGCCATAGAAAACCAATCGGAGAAAAATCCTCTATCCCAGATGGATTTTGGTCTGCAAAACCGGGGAACCAGCGCTGCACATCGGTAGACGCCATGTAAAGTGTCGGCGGCAACGGCTCACTGGCGCTCTCAAGAATTTCCTGTAGCAGCTGCCGCAAGTCGCGATTTTGCCCGCGGAAATTAAACCCATCGACAGAATCGTTGTAGAACACACGACCCTCTATTTCCGCTCCTCCATAGGCAGCGTTAATAGGCGCCCCGCTATAGAATTCGCATAAATATGCGGCCGTATGCCGAGCAGATTGTCGGCAAGACTCTACTGCAGGCCAATGCTCACAAGCACCCCGCAGTACGAGCGGCCGATCCGCGTTGAGAACCGCCTTAGGGATTTCGCCTACTCTGTAATCTGACACTTCCTCTACTGGCTGCAGGGCAATATCAGAAAGACAGGGATCCTGCCTACTCACGCGGCAGATACCTGCTTATTCTTCGCCGCAAGCATCTTCATTACATTTGAATGAGAAGCCAGCACCATGTATATGGATGCCAGATACCCTTTAGCATGCAGTTCAGCCAAGGCTTCTCCGTCGAGCTGGCCAAGCTTATCTTCATTGATCGTATGTAACCCAACCAGCTGATGCTTATCGTTATTTTCGAGTTGCACTTCTAAAGTAAAACTTTCAAGTAATTCATGCCGTTCCAGGGCGCCCATAAAATCATCTGCCTGGCCCAACCCGTGATGTATAGCATCAAGCATGTCGGCAACCTTATCCAAGTAAGGTGAATTACCGCCGAACTCCATAAACAAGCGTTCGCCACTGTCCGAGTTAACTCGAGGGTTGTCCATATCGATATGAATCACACGCTCAACTCGCTCTTGACCATCAACAGTAACTTTTTGATGACCAATCAAAAATGGTTCCCGCTTGATTGATAATGGAATATAAGGAACGGTCCAGCGATCGCCTTCCAGAAACAGGTTTTCACCTTCCCGCAGGCCGAGCAGGGCTATTGCAAGAAAGCGACCGGTCTCTGCATGCTTTTGAAAAAAGATCGGGTAGTAGGCCTGAAGCGTTCGAAACTCCAGAGGGAACGTTAATGCGAACCACGTATTATCACCGTAGGCTTCAGATCTATCTGTAATTACCCGCAGATCTTTGTGCTCATCGATATTCAACATTACCGGGCTTGTCATGGCCTTTCTCCTCTCATGCGCTTACAGCGCCGCATTCACTGCGACGTCTCGAATCTTATTAATTAATTGTCGATTACTGGGCAATGTGCGCAGCAGTCGCTCTCGATTATTTTGATTTTCAAAAAATGCTTTCTTTGCATCCGGCTCCGTAGGTCGCCTCAGCCCCCAGGGCAAGCCGCAGCCTTCGAAGCCCATGCCATAAAGTATGTATTGGTAGCTGGCTGCAGGAAAAAGCTCATCCGCGTAACCGACACAATCTCGCCATGGGGAGCGATGTTTCCAAGTGGCCAGTGCCTGCTGCAGGGTTTCGGGAACACTCGAATTTGCACGATGGTCGCGCCAGTAACTTGTCTCATTACGCTCCGATAGCACGTAATGCAGCTTCAGAAAATCGATAATGCGCGACCAGTGATGATGCATCTTATTGTTAAATTGGTTTTCCACGGCCTCCATCACAGAACGAGTGGGCGGAAGTTGCTCTGCGAGAAATTTCGCACTCTGTTCGACCATCACTAGCGCTGAAGCCTCAAGGGGCTCAATAAAACCTGCGGCCATACCGACCGCGACACAATTTTTGTGCCAAAACTTTCGGCGAAAGCCAGGATTGAAGCGAATTTTGCGTATTTCCAGAGACGCGACAGACTGACCATTCAAAGCCGGTGCGATATATTGCCGAAGGGCGTGCTCCGCCTCAGCTTCATCCGCATGGGCACTGGAATAGGTGTAACCAACGCCACGGCGTGTTGGCAAACCAATATCCCAAATCCACCCGGCACCCTGCGCGGTAGAATGTGTGCAGGACGCAATGGGACTTTCAGGATCCAGATATGGAACCTGCACTGCGAGCGCGGAATCATTGAAAAGTATCGAACGCTGCTCCATCAATTCAATGCCATAGTGCCGGCCAAGTAAAAGACTGGCAGAGCCACTACAGTCGATGAATAGGTCACCATGAATTCGCGCTCCGGACTCAAGCTTTAAAGCGGAGACGTAATCGCTGGAGTCACTTTCGACGGCTACTATTCGGTCTTGCTTGTGCGTCACCCCCAATTTTTCCGTGCAATGGCGAAGGAGAAACTCGGCGAACTTACCCGCATCCAAGTGATATCCGTAATTGAGCGCAAACGAATATTCAGGGGTGGAACTTAGTTTCGGAGCTAAATCGTGTCGACTAATTTCTGCTTGCGGGCAAAAAGCGTCAGCGAATGAGATTTTATCCCTAATTTTCTGCCACTGCTGGGATGGATCAAACCGATCAAAACCAGTCGGCCCAGTAAAGGGATGGAAATACTCGTCCTTTCGACCACGCGCGCTGTCGTGCCGCCAACCGATGAAACGCGAGCCCTGCTTGAAGCTAGCATCGCACTCTCGGATAAAATCGTATTCCGATATGCCCATTCGCTTCAGCGTAGCCCGCATGGTTGGCCAGGTACCCTCGCCGACACCCACTGTGGGCACATCTGGTGACTCGACCAAGGTAATGTTGAGCTCATGATTGCCAATAAGGTACTCGGCAGCCAGCACACCGGCGGTCAACCAGCCGGCGCTACCGCCCCCAACTATGACAACTTCTTTCACCAAGTCTTTCGTCTGCTCGATCATTTCACCTACCGCACGACTATTCACATTGGCCGTAAACAGAAAAGCCGCTGAAATTCAGCGGCTTCCCTGCTACTTCTTGCAAATCAAATCAGATTGCTGCTTTTAGAAGGCATAGCGAGCGCCGAACTGCCAGCGCGCGCCACCCTCGTAAACACCCAACACCTGACTTGAGGAACGACCGTAAACCCGGCCATACTCTTCAGTCACGTTCAGACCTTCGAGGAATACTTCGAGACCTTCAACCTGCTGCACCTCATAGCTCACATTCAGATCAACCTGACTGTAAGACTCAGTGAACTGCGGGTTCGCGCCAGTGTTTTGGCCGCGAGAAGACAAGAAGTCATCACGCCAGTTATAAGCAACACGGGCCTGCAAACCATTCTTGTCATAGAAGGCTACTAGGTTAGCCGTGTCACTGAGACCAATCATCGCTTCTTGGTCAACCAGCTGGAACGGGTCGTATTCATACTTGGAATCGACGATGGTGTAGTTCGCTACCACACCGAAACCGGTTCCGCCGAACATGTGCTGCACAGAGAACTCAAGCCCATCCAAGGTATCTTTGTGATCACCGTTACCTGGCACACTCAGATCAAACAAGATCGTCGGGTCTTCCGCAGGATTACCGTAGATGATGCCACCATCTACATCCACGTAGGGGTCGCTAGCAAAGTTAGCGAAGATGTAATCACGAATCTCCACATTACCTTGGGCACCCGCATCCACGGCAGCCTGATAACGCGCACCATTAATTGGGGTTGCGATTCCAAATACATCAACACCTTCTGAGGTTGCAGATGAGATGAAGTTACTAATACGCTTGTTGAAGTAGCCGATAGACGCGTAACTACCTTCGTCGTAGTACCACTCCAGCGACAGATCAAAGTTGGTAGATTCGGTCGGGAGCAGCGCCGGGTTACCGGAAGAGCCACTACCGCCATCTTCGCGCGCCAACTGTCCCACTACGGTGCCACCTTTGATGGAATCGTAATCTGGACGTCCAATGGTTTCGCTCGCCGCCAAACGCAGGACCAGATCGTCCTTCAGGTTGAGGCGGAAGTTAGCGCTCGGCAGCACGTAATCGTAGTCAGCGGTTTGACTCAGGAAGCCGGTACCAGCCGGGTTCAAAGAAAGCTCATTAGCTGCAACCCAAAGCACCTCGTCATAGACCGGGGATGCGGCCTTGGAGTCCACTTCGGTAGTCTCATAGCGCAGACCAACGTTCAGGTCATAAGGCATACCGAACATTTCGGACTGGAAGTTGTACTGAGCAAACGCTGCCGCGCTGGTTTCCACGGTAGTGCGGTCAGTCGCATTGGTGTAATCGGTAGAGGCACAGAACTGAGTGCCGCAATCACCGATCAGGCTCGGCCACAGGTCATCACCATACAGGTCCTCGGCGATCGCGCGAACGGTCACGAAGTCCCAATCGAAATAGGTGTCGAGCGGCTCAGCGCCACCGATCTCAGAGAAATCACCACCGGCGCTGTCAAACTTGTCCTGAATGCTTTTCGCAGTAAACAGCGCATCATCAAGATCGCTTGGATCACCAGCACCAGCCCATGCGTCACGCTGCACAACCGCCATTTGCGAGTGGTTGCTCACTTCCTGCAGGCTGATACCGAAGTCAATATCGCTGCTCTCGTTCAGCTCGAAGTTACCACTGAAGCGGTAAGCCTCGATGTCGGAACGATCGCGAGAGTTAGTGAACACGCTGCCGGTTACTTCCATATCGGAGGCCTGGACCTCATTGCCGCCACCGACGGAAAGCATCGGGCGCTCACCGGTAAAGTCGGTAATTGCGCTGGTGCGCACAAATGCAGTGGTAGACAGCAGTGCGGAAGAGCCCCAAGGGCTGTCTGGACGACGCTCGGCATCGGAGAAGCTCGCATCAAACGCCAGAGACAGGCGGTCATTTACTTGCCACTCGGCATTCAGGCCCAACGCCTGACCACGATGCGCTTCGGCGCTTACACCAGCACCCATGGACAGGTCAGCCGGCGCAGCTGGGTCATAGTATTCGGCGTAAATGATGGGCGTAGCGATCGGACCATCGGTCCACACATTTTCGGACGCGCCGAAGTTGTACCAGGCCGAGATATCATTGAACTCTTTGGTGATATCGTTGGCGTAGTACATGTAGTCTACGGTCGCAGTGAAATCGTCAGTCGGCGCCCACTGCAACACCAGGGAGCCGTTGGTACGCTTACGCTGCTGCTCTTCAAACTTGTAGCCAACGGCCTGCGGTACAGAATAGATATCACCTTCGCCAGGACGGTTTACCTGATTCTCCTGGGGCACACCGCCCCAATCAGCGGTACCACCCGCCCAATCCTGGTCTACCCAGCCAGGGAAGCTACGCCAACCTTCGTTTACGGTAGCAATAGCTGCGCCACTCTCACGCTCAGCAACGCTTGCAGAGATAGCCACGCCTACCTTGCCATCAGCAAAGGTATCCGAGTAGAAACCCGACATCTCAGGAGTAATGCCTGAATCGTCGGAAGACTGATCCGCCACGCCTTTTGCAGCAAACTGCAGGCGCTGCTCACCAATTTCCAGAGGACGAGCAGTCAGCAAATCGATAGTGGAGCCAATACCGCCGCTCGGCGCCAGTGCGTTACTGCTTTTGGCAACCAGTACGCCATGCACCATTTCGGAGGCGATATTTTGGAAATCAAAGGAGCGGCCACCAGTGGTACGCGCCAGCTGACGTCCATTCAGGGTCACTAGGTTGAAGTCAGGATTGATACCGCGAACGGTTACCTTGCTACCTTCACCATTTACACGGTCAATAGATACACCGCTGATCCGCTGCATGGATTCCGCGAGGTTGGTATCGGGAAACTTACCAATATCTTCCGCGGAGATGGCATCAACAACGCCCTGGGCATCGCGTTTGATATCAGCGGACTTTTCCAGGCTGGCACGCATGCCAATAACCGTTACTTCTTCAAGCGCGGCATCCTGCGCTTCCTGAGCCAGTGCATGACCACTGATACCGGCTACGGTCGCGATAGCTACCGCGATCGACTTTTTCTTAAACTCGTTTGTCTTACTCATGGAGTTGTCTCCCCATCGTCACGTCATTTTCGTTATTGATTTCGCCAGGGTGGGCACCTCGAGACCTCAAAAGGATAACCCTATCTGACGCAAGGCTATACTCTCGCTGGCCACGCAATCGGGTCGTCCCACCTTGGGAAACTGGGGAAAAATGGACTATCCCACCTTGAAAATCGCAAAGCGGGAACAAAAATAACGTTATAAATCAATCAGTTAGAAGGTAGGGGGGGATTATAACGAAAACAGATCAAAAAACAACCAGCCACAGGCATCTACGGACTTGGGAACGCGACGGTCACCCTTTTACCGCGCCCGCGGACAAGCCCGACACCAAATACCGTTGCAGTGACAGGAACAGCAAAATAACCGGTAGGGACACCAGGATGGAGCCCGCCGCAAAGTAGCCCCACTCGGAGGCGTAGTCGCTGACGAAGAAGCGCAGCCCAACAGGCACAGTGTAAAGAGATTCGTCGTCCATAAAAATGGAGGCGAGGATGAATTCGTTCCAGGCAGTCATAAACGCAAAGAGACCGGTGACCGCAATGGCCGGACGTGCGAGTGGCAGGATGATGCGGATAAAGATGGTCCAGCGACTCGCCCCTTCCAGCAGTGCCGACTCCTCAATCTCGTAAGGTAAGGTGTCGAAGTAGCCCTTCAGCATCCACACGCAGAACGGCAATGCGGTGATGGCGTACACCAGTATCAGCCCGAGCCAGGAATTGCCCAGCCCCAACCACTGCACCACGATCACATATAAAGGAATAAGCATCAGTACCGCGGGGAACATCTGCGAGATCAGAAACAGGGTTAGCCCCCGCTGGCGCCCGGCGAAGCGAAAGCGGGAAAAAGCGTAGGCGGCCGTGCAACTCAGAGTCAGGCCCACCACCGTGGTTGCCAGGGCGACCACCAGGCTGTTGCCGATCCAGCGCAGGAATGGCTGCTTGGTCAGCACTGCGCGGAAGTTGTCGAGGGTCCACACCTCCGGTAACGGAATCAGGGCCAGCAACTGCTGCCGGAGACTGGCATCGTGGGACAACTGCACCAGAGTCAGCGACTGCTGTCCGGAGAAGGCGAGACTCACCACCCACAGTAACGGGTAGACGACGATAAGAGCAGAGAACGTCAGCAATGCGAACCGCCAGCTGAAGATATCCCGCAGCACCCGCTTCACCGGCGCCGTTCTGCCCTCGCGCAGCCGCTCAATCATGGTGTTCATCGCACCACCTCCATGGTCCGACTCATCCGCATCTGCCATACAGCATAACAGAACAGCAGCGCGAGGATCACAATCGAATAGGCGGCGGCATAGGCGTACTGGTACTTTTCAAAACCGATACGGAACGCCTTGGTGATCAGAATATCGTTGGCCCCGGCGGGCGCCCCGTCGCTCACCAGGTAGATCACGTTGAACATATTAAAGGTCCACACCACCGACAGGATCACCGCCGGAATCAGCACCGGCTTCAGCAACGGCAGGGTAATAGAGCGGAACTGGAACCAGCGCCCGGCGCCCTCTACCCGGGCCACCTCATACAGCTCCCGCGGAATCGACTGCAGGCCGCCGAGGATCACCACCATCATAAACGGGATGCTCAACCACACATTGGTGACCACACCGGTGAAAAAGCTCGCACCGATGGAATCAAACCAGGCCACCGGCGCCACCCCCAGCACCTGTAGGCCCTGGTTGATCACCCCGAATTGCGGGTGGAACATGCCCTTCCACACCAGCGCGGTAATATAGTTGGGAATGGCCCAGGGCAGGATCAGCAGCAGGCGGAAGGCGTTGCGCCCGAAAATCGGTTTATCCAGCGCCAGCGCCATGATCAATGCCAGCCCCACGGCGAGGATGACATTGCTCGCGGTCCACAGAATGGTGATTAGCAGGGTCCAGTAAAAATTGTCAAAATCCAGGCTGCGCGCGCCCTCTTGCCCACGCCACAGGTCGAAATCCCCAAGGATTGCGGCGTAATTGTCCAAGCCGACAAAGCGTGACCACAGCGGGGTGTGCTCGTTGAACACCGTGGTATCGGTAAACGACAGAATCAGCCCGTACAACAGTGGGAAGAACACCAGAACGAGCATGCCGAGCATGGCGGGCAGGATGTACAGATAGGCCGTGCGATTGGCATGCCAGGTGGCCATCAACCGCCGTCGGTAACGCGCCCAGGCCCACAGCGCCGCCAGCACCAGCGCAAGCGGGATCAGCCACAGCCACGCGGGCATCTGCTGGGGAATCTCGCTGCGCTGCCGGGAGCGCTCGAGCCGCGCAAGATCGCCCTGCAACTGGCGCTGCAGCAAATGCATTTCGGCTTCCGGTTGCGCGGCGCCCTTGACCACTTTCTTCAGCAGGTTTTTGAGTGGCACCCACACCACGGTCATGGCAGGAAGATTGGGCGTCGGCACCGCCACTTCCAGCTGCCGCAGAAACGCCATGGCGGTATCGTCGGTGGCGATACGCGGGTGCGCGAAGGCCAGGGTGTTGGCTGGCAGCTGGCCGCCTTGAATGGCCATCCGTTCAGCAGAATGGCGACGGGTAAGGTATTCCATGACGGCCACTGCCGCCGCCGGATTCGTCGCGCGCGAAGAGAGGAACACTCCTTCCACCGCCATCCAGGGGGCCAGCGGCCGGCCGCTTGCACTGTTCACCGGCAGCGGCACCACACGATAATTTACTCGGGAATCAATTTCTCCGAGCATCCAGGGGCCACTGATCACCATGGCCGCGCGCCCCTGATTGAACAGGCTCGAGACCAGGGTACTGCTGGGCTCTTCCGGCAGAATGCGCTCTGCGCGCGCCCAGCGCGCAAGCATTTCTACCGAGGCGATATTGCCCGGGCTACCCAGGGCCAGACTTCCGCCGCGGCTGAAGGGCCCCGAACCGAAGCTGTTCATCAGCATGCCGTGGAAAAACGGCTCGGTATACATATACGCGAGGCCGAAACGCCCGGCATTGCGATCGGTGTGTTGGCGGGCGATAGCCACCATTTCGTCGGTCGTCGCGGGGGCACTTGCCACCAGGTCGGTATTGAGAATCAGCGCCGGGCTTTTGAATGCCAACGGCAGGCCGTATAGCTCACCCGCGAACGTCATCGCGTCGACCAAGTTGGCCGGGAAGCGCTGGCGCAAGCGCTCACTGACATAGCGATCAATGGGGGCGACCGTGTGCCCGGCACTGGCCCAGCCACCCAAGCGGTCGTGCGCAAAGACAAACAGATCCGGGCCCTGCCCGCGCGGCAGGGCCGCAGACAATTTATCGGCGTAACCACCAAAGGGCACCGCCAGGGCATTCACTTGTATCTCGCTCTGGCTGCGGTTGAAGTCCTCGACAAGCCGTTCAAAGGCAGCGCGTTCTGCACCTCGGTAACCGTGCCACAGGGACAGGGTTTCCAGCGCGTAAACCTTACCGGCGAGCATCAGCAGCACAAGCAGCCGCAATAGAAACATAAAGTACTGTGCGCCCCGCCGCTTCAGCACTGACTCACTCCGGCTTTAGCGCTCCCTGCGCGGATACGCTGTTGGCTGGCGCCGTCAAACAGATAAAGCGCCGCAGGGTCAAAGGCGAGTTCGAGTGCATCGCCGAGGGAGAAAGCGCGCAGCCCGGCCAATCGCGCCACCAGCTGCGCAGAACCGACGCGCAGATGCACCAGCATTTCCGCCCCCAGGCTCTCCACCAGTTCGATATTCCCGGTAAGCCGCGGCCAGTTGGCGGGTGCGCTGGAGGCATACACCAGTTTCTCCGGGCGCAGCCCCAGCAACAGTTCCCGGTTGAGCCCCTGCAGCTGCGCGTGCGGCAGCGTGAGCAGGTCGCAACTCAGTTGCCGGCCATCGTTCACCACCTGCAGCAGGTTCATCGGCGGCGAGCCCATAAAGCCGGCGACGAAGGTATTGTCCGGGTCGTTGTACAGTTCCAGCGGGGTGCCCACCTGCATCAATTCACCACCATTCAAAATGGCGATGCGGGTGCCGAGGGTCATGGCTTCCACCTGGTCGTGGGTGACGTAGACCGAGGTGGTACCCAGCTGGTGGTGCAGGCGATGAATCACGCCACGCATTTGCACGCGCAGCTCTGCATCCAGGTTGGACAGGGGCTCGTCGAACAGGAACACCTGCGGGTCGCGTACCATGGCCCGCCCCAGCGCCACGCGCTGATTCTGGCCACCGGACAACTGTCCTGGTTTGCGGTGCAGTAAGTCGGAAAGCCCGAGCGTTTCCGCGGCTTCCCGCACCCGCCTTTCGATGCCGAGTTTGGGGAAATTGCGTACGCGCAGGCCAAACGCCATGTTCTCGAACACGCTCATATGCGGGTAGAGGGCGTAGTTCTGGAACACCATGGCGATGTCCCGGTCTTTGGGGGGAAGGTCGTTGACCCGATGACCGCCAATATATAAATCGCCGGAAGAAATCGATTCGAGCCCGGCGATCATCCGCAGAGTGGTGGACTTGCCACAGCCGGAGGGACCGACCAACACCATGAATTCGCCATCGCGGATTTCCAGGTCAAGCCCCGGCACCGTCGCTGGACCGTCGTCGTAGCGCTTGCTGACACCGCGGAACTCAATATTGGCCAATGGCTCGGGCCTCTCTCATCGTCGCCACTCCTATTTATTATTGTCTTTTTATGGATGGCAGTTCCGTCTACCTGACATCGATTGTGCCTGAGAATAGCGCCCACGTCTTCTGGTTCGTAGCGCCGATGGACCACCCCGTTTTTGCTGTTCTTCTGCCCCAGAAACAGCCTCCAGCGGACAACTTCTCCGCCAGGATGACGTGAGCAAGACCAATCAGTCACTCGAGTGTTGAGAGTCCGTCATGCAGCCAACGAGTAATTTCGGTGGCACAATCCCTCGTATTTTCGAAATCCGTCCGCAATATCCCTAAGTAAGGAAGCATACTTCCGTACAATCGAACCCAGATCGGAACTATTTCAATAACCAAATCCAGTCGAGCCACAAGCATGACCGAGATCGCCGAAGCCATCGAAAATCAACAGACCAGCAGCCTGCAATCCCTGCTGGACAGCCAGCGCCAGGCCTACCTCGCCAATCCCGCGCCCAGCCGCGAAGAGCGTATCAACGACCTCAACGCCCTCGCGCGCATGATCCGCGACCACCAGGATGAGTTGGTTCAGGCAGTGAGCGCCGACTACGGCAACCGCTCACACCAAGAGACCCTGTTCGCCGAAGTTTTCCCCTCGCTGGATTCCATCAAGGACACCAAAAAGCGGCTCAAAAAATGGATGAAGCCGCAGCGCCGCCACATCGACTTCACCGCATTCCCGACCTCTTCCACCAAGGTGATTCCGCAGCCGCTGGGCGTGGTGGGCGTGATCGTACCGTGGAACTTCCCGATCAACCTGTCCTTCGGGCCGCTGATCAACATCTTTGCCGCCGGCAACCGCGCCATGGTGAAAATGTCGGAGAATTCCCGCAACCTCACCGCGTTGCTACAGCGCATCACTGGCGACTACTTCCCGGCGGACAAGCTGGTCTTCCTGGAGGAAACCGGCGGTGTAGGCATCGAATTTTCCACACTCAAATTTGACCACCTGATCTTTACCGGCTCCGGCACCACCGGCCGCAAGGTAATGGCAGCGGCCGCAGCCAACCTGACCCCGGTTACCCTGGAACTGGGTGGCAAGTCACCCGCCATCGTGGGCCCCGATTACAGCACTGACACCGCGGTTGAACGGGTACTGTTCTGGAAACTGTTCAACGCCGGCCAAATCTGCACCACGGTCGATTACCTGCTGCTGCCGGAAGACAAGGTGGATGCCTTTGTCGAGAAGGCCAAGCAGGTATTCAAGAAGCGCTACCCGGATATCCAGCACCCGGATTACACCTCGGTCATCGACGAGCGCTCCTTCCAGCGCATCTGGCAAACGCTCGATGATGCCACCACGAAAGGGGCCACCGCGATTGACCTGACCGAAGGCCAGGGCCGACGGGATGACCCGCTGAAAAAATTCCCCGCGCACCTGCTGATCAACGTCGATGAAGAGATGGACGTGATGAAACGGGAAATCTTTGGCCCGCTATTGCCAATCAAGACCTACAAAAACCGCGAGGAAGTGGCCAGCTATATCAATGGCGGCGACCGTCCACTGGCGATTTACCCGTTCACCAACGACAAAGGGCTGCGCGATTACTATATCGACCACGTGATGTCCGGCGGCGTCAGTGTAAACAACGCGGTGCTGCATGTAGGTCAGCACGATATTCCCTTCGGCGGCGTGGGCGAGAGCGGCATGGGTCACTACCACGGCTACGAAGGCTTCCTCACCTTCTCCAAACTGCGCCCGGTGTTCTACCAGGGCCCACTGGACCCGCTGAAGCTGCTGATGCCGCCCTACGGCAATGTGGCGAAAAAGATGATGCAGGTGATGCTGCGGTTAACCAAGTAACTATATTGATTCGAAGACAAAGGGGCGCTTCCAGCGCCCCTACTTTTTCCAACTGGTACTTTTGCTCCACTAATTCTTGTTTCGCCCGGAAAACAACGCCGTTAGAATCCTCTCGCCATACCGCGTGTATTTCAAAAGGATTTGAAAGTGAGCAGTGTACTTCTGTGCAACAGAGATCTGACCTCGCCCGCCATTCAACAAGCGTGTAACATCAATCTCCAACAACTCTCGGCACCACACTGCCCGAGCCCTGCATTTGCCAAGGCCAATACGCCCTACCTGCTCAACGGGCACAGCAGCGCGCAGGGCAGGCGCATACAAACCCTGCTTTCACCGCCGCAAGTAGCGCGCCCCGTCACTGAGCTATCCCTCACCTTTGGGGAGGACAACACTGTTGCCATTGCGGCAATGATGGAGCAACTCAAGGACTACAACATCGCCCTTACCGGTGCTTCGACCAGTGTTTATGGCGAACGTATCAGCGGGTTTGCGAAATCGGTAAAAGAGTATCAGGTTGCTCTACTGACTTATCGCGATGCCAAGCTCGGCAACGCCTCCAATCACCGACAGCTCAAACAGCAGGCTCACCGTACTTTCCAGCGTATGCAGGCTCAGTTCCGCGCAGAACTTCACGCTACCACCAACCACATTAGCGCCCGCCGCGGCATTCCGCTAACCAACCCAGAACGCGGTATCAATATCGCCCGCAGCAGCCGCAATGCAGCCAAGCTACATTTCGCAAATGAGATCGAGGCGCATAAGCTGGTACGATTTAGCCAGTACACTAAGTTACTGGGAAATGGATTGGCGGTGATTGATTTTGGTACTCGTGTAGGGAATGTACGCAATAGCTACAGGACCGGGGGGCATTGGGAGAGGGATCTATTTATTGAATCCAGCAGCTTTACCGCTAGTGCAATAACTGGAATCGCGACGGCAAAAGCTGGCGCCGCGGCTCTTGGACTTCTTATGGTCGCGACACCGGTAGGATGGGTAGGTTTACTAATTGGCGGTATTGCGGTCGTTGCAGTATCTGCCGGATCCTCCATTGCCATGAATAGTCTTGTTCAAGAGAGCGGTGGTAGCTGGTACGACTTGATAATGAGCACTTTGAAATAATCATGAATACGTTTTCGGCTCTTCTTGGCATTGCTTTCATCCCCGGATTTTTTAGCTGTATTCTTTTTGTGATTTTTGGTCAGGTAACGGCTAGAAAGCTCCGCAAAAATCCTGAGGTAAGTCGGCACTTGGGAATGGAATTTATGAGCGGCTGGAACATTCTAAACATTGCTCAAGCGCTCGCGACTCCGCAAAGAGCGCACAAGATGCTGGAAAATAGCCCCGTATCATTTCTTCACGCCAACTCGGAATTACTGAAGAAACATACAAACAAACTCGACAGAATCCTAGCAATTCTGTTTTTCTGGCCGCTTATGATTTCCGGCCTCAGTATGGCATTACTGGCCCTACTCAAATCCATTGGTCTTTTTGCGAATTAGTCTTATGAGAACGTGCGCGATGATCAAACCTATAGAATCAGCCTCGCTCAAAATTTCCAACAGTGTGCTTGCCGAGAATCAGGTGGAAAGCCTGACCGAACGATTAGCCATCATCGGCACATCCTCTATAAGCTCCATGCCCGAGCACTGAAGACAATCAATTGGACATGAGCACATTCCATTTTCTTTTTGGTTGCAGTGTTGCTGCAATGTTCTTCGGCTTATTGTTATACGTTATATTCGGGCAGATCACTGTAAGAAAGTTAAGAAAAAACCCGAAAACAAAACATGCTCTAGGTCTGGAGTTTGCTAGCGGCTGGGACATTTTAAATGTTGCCCAGGCATTGGCAACACCGCGAAGAATTCACAAAATTCTCGAAAATAGCCAGCTGTCATTTCTTCACGCAAATTCGGAACTTATTTCTGAACATACTAATAGATTCGACAAGGTTCTGGCTATCGTATTTTTTTGGATATTTATGGGGTCCGGTTGCTGCATGCTTATTCTTATCTCACTAAATGAGCTAGGGATACTCGCAGATTAAGTTCACTTCCAACCGTTCACGTTTCAAAATAATTATTACCCCATATCCAGCGCATTCAACGCTTCAGAAAGCGTCTTCACTGGAATGACCTGCATCCCCTCGATATCATCCTTAAGACGATTCGCCGCAGGCACAATGGCCTTGCGGAAACCGTGTTTGGCGGCTTCACGCAGGCGTTCTTGGCCTGAAGGTACCGGGCGAATTTCACCGGCGAGACCTACTTCGCCAAAAATCATCAGGTCCCGGTCGAGGGTACGGTTGCGAAAGCTGGAGACCACGGCCATCAACAGGGTGAGGTCAGCACTGGTTTCCATTACCTTTACGCCACCCACCACGTTGATAAACACATCCTGATCGCCAATCAGCACGCCGCCGTGCCGGTGTAGAACCGCAAGCAGCATATTCAAGCGGTTCTGATCGAGCCCCACCGCGACCCGGCGCGGGTTGCCGAGACTGCTATCGTCCACGAGCGCTTGCAGCTCTACCAGCAGCGGGCGAGTGCCTTCCCAAACAGAAGTAACCACCGAGCCCGCAGCGATTTCATCGGCACGCTGCAGGAAAATCGCGGACGGGTTGGAGACTTCTTTCAAACCCTGCTCGGTCATGGCAAATACGCCAAGCTCATTCACCGCACCGAAACGATTTTTGTGCGCGCGCAGGGTGCGGAAGCGAGAATCATGGGTGCCCTCGAGCATGATGGAGCAGTCGATAATATGCTCCAGCACCTTCGGGCCGGCGAGGGTACCGTCTTTGGTGACGTGGCCGACGAGAATGAGCGCAGTACCTGTCTGTTTGGCAAAGCGCGTTAAATAGGCTGCGCTTTCCCGCACCTGCGCCACCGAGCCAGGGGCGGATTGCACCTCGGCCATGTGCATGACCTGGATCGAATCGACCACCATCACCTTCGGTTTCACTTCACCAGCGGTGAGGCAGATCTGTTCGACATTGGTTTCCGACAGCATCTGCAGGTGATCTGCAGGCAGCCCCAGGCGCTTCGCACGCATGGCGACCTGCTGCAGGGATTCCTCACCGGTTACATATAGAGCAGGCAAGCTTTGCGAGAGATGGCAAAGGGTCTGCAGCAGTACCGTGGACTTGCCCGCACCGGGATGGCCGCCAATCAGCACCACCGATCCGGGCACCAGGCCACCGCCCAGCACGCGATCCAGCTCACTGGCGTTGGTGGGTATGCGCGGTAATTCGCTGAGATCAATTTCGGAAAGCTTCTGTACCTTGCCCTGACCCGCTGCACCAGCGTAACCCGACTGGGCGCCGGTAAAATTGGCCGCGCGACTGTCGGTGTGCTCTGGGCCAAGGCGCACTTCGCTGAGGCTATTCCAGGCCCCGCAGGCACCGCACTGCCCCGCCCATTTACTGTAGTCGGCTCCGCATTCATTACAGACAAAAGCGGTTTTGGATTTCTTCGCCAAGGTAAACCTCGTGCATCTGGTATGAGTAAAGGTACGTTCGTGCGGCTTGGGAGCGATTCGGAATTACTGCTCTTTTGAACCGATAATCCCGAACCGCAGAAGATTCTACCCTTCGACCGCCGCTGAGGAAAACTCACGGACACGACCGTGAACCCACTGGTACAGCACCGGCAGTACCACCAGCGTCAGCAGTGTCGAGGAAATGACACCACCAATCACTACCGTTGCCAGTGGACGCTGAACTTCCGCACCAGTGCCGGTATTCAGGGCCATAGGTACAAATCCGAGACTCGCGACCAGCGCAGTCATCAACACCGGACGCAGACGCAACATGGCACCGTCTACAATGGACGTATACAGCTCACCGCTCTCGCGCCAGCGCTCGCGAATAAACGACAACATCACCAGGCCATTCAGCACCGCCACACCGGAAAGCGCAATAAAGCCCACTCCGGCAGAGATCGACAGTGGCATATCTCGCAGCCATAAGGCCAACACACCGCCGGTCAGCGCCAGTGGCACACCGGTAAAAATAATCAGTGCATCTTTCAGACTGCCAAATGCCAGCATGAGCAAGAGTAAAATCATCAACAGGGTCATCGGCACCACAAACGAAAGTCGCTTGCCTGCAGACTTTAGTTGCTCAAAGGTACCGCCATAATCCAGCCAATAGCCTGCCGGCAGCGTCACTGCATTGGCCACATTTTGCTGTACTTCCTCAACAAATGACCCCAGGTCGCGACCACGTACATTTGCAGTGACCACCACTCTGCGCTTGCCATTTTCGCGGCTAACCTGTGCGGGTGCTTGCAGCCAGCGGATTTGCGCAATTTCTTCCAGAGGTACGAAACCACCACCGGGCAAGCCCACCGGTAAAGACCCAAAGGCCTCGGTTTCCTCACGCAATGGTTCCGGCAGGCGCACCACAAGGTCAAAGCGACGATCGCCAGAATACATGAGGCCGGCCCTGCTCCCGCCGATCGCGGTAGACACATAGTCCTGCAGCGCCTGTACATCCAGCCCATACTGCGCCAGGGCAATTCGCCTGGGTTCGATGGACAGCACCGGCAATGTATCCACCTGCTCAACCCGCACATCTGACGCTCCGCGAACACGATTAACGACGGCAAGAATGTCCTTGGCCGAACGGCGCAACTGCGCTAAGTCATCCCCAAACACCTTGATTGCAACGTCCGCACGTACACCGGAGATCAGTTCGTTAAAGCGCATCTGAATCGGTTGGGTAAATTCATAGTTGTTACCCGGTACCGACTCGATCGTTTGCTGCAGGCGTTGGATCAATGCATCCCGGGTGAGCTTGGAGTCGGGCCACTCTGATTTGGGCTTGAGAATAATAAAGGTGTCGGAAACATTGGGTGGCATCGGATCTGTCGCCACTTCCGAAGTGCCAATACGCGAAAATACACGTGCAATTTCCGGCTCCGTCGCCAGAGCTTCCTCCAGTTGCTTTTGCATCGCCACGGATTGCTCTAGCCCTGTACCCGGCACACGCAACGCGTGCGTGGCGATATCACCTTCATTGAGTTGCGGCACGAACTCGGAGCCAAGGGTTGTTGCCAGCCAGCCACAAAACAACACCAGCGATAGCGCTATGGATAGTACCAGCCAACGCAACTGCATCGCTGCCTGAAGTATCGGCCGGTATAGGCTTTTCGCACCACGTACTACCGGGTTTTCTGTTTCGCGAATAGGGCCACGCAAAAAAGTCGCTAGTGCCGCAGGTACCAAAGTAAAACAAAACACCATTGCCGCGAGCAACGCCATTACCACGGTAGCCGCCATCGGGTGAAACATTTTCCCCTCAACACCGGTAAGGGAAAATAGAGGGATATATACCAGCGTAATGATTAGTACCCCGAACAGGCTGGGTCGAATCACTTCATTGGTCGCGGTGAACACCACGTGTAGCCGCTGCTGCAAGGATAATGGTGTACCCCGCCCATGATTTGCCTGCGCCAAACGGCGTACGGTGTTTTCCACGATAATCACCGCCCCGTCCACAATCAGGCCAAAGTCCAGTGCACCAAGACTCATCAAGTTGGCCGAAATACCCGTTCCCAGCATGCCGGTCAGGGTAGCCAACATCGCCAGTGGAATCACCGCGGCGGTAATCAGTGCCGCGCGGAAATTAACGAGCATTACAAAAAGCACAGCAATAACCAGCAACGCACCTTCGAGAAGATTTTTCTGTACGGTGGCAATAGCGCTATCCACCAGGTTGGTGCGGTCATATACCGGTTCAGCAATCACTCCCTCTGGTAGTGATGACTGTGCTTTTTCCAGCGCCCTCGCCAGGTTTGCTGCCACCGCTCGGGAGTTTTCTCCCAGCAACATCATTGTGGTGCCAAGTACCGTCTCACGACCATTTTCGGTCGCGGCACCGGTACGCAACTCCCGACCAATGGCGACCTGGGCGATATCACTGATGGTGATTGGAGAGGCCAGCTCTGCGCTACTCATCGAGGGCTTCACGACTACACGCTCAATATCCTCGATACCCTGCAACTGGCCCGGTGACCGCACGAGCACTTGCTCACCACCACGCTCCACAAAGCCCGCGCCACGGTGCTGGTTATTGCGTTGCAGCGCCGCGACCACCTCCTCCATCGTGACGCCGAACGTCAGCAGTTTTCGTGGATCTGGCGTCACGTGGAATTGTTTGCGGAATCCACCCACTGCATTCACTTCCGCAACACCGGGTACCCGCGCCAGTTGCGGCTTGATGATCCAGTCCTGTATTTCGCGCAATGCGGTACTGTCGTATGGACGCCCATCCGGTTGCAAAGCGCCCGGTTCGGCACGCACGGTATACAGGAAAATTTCGCCGAGGCCGGTGGCAATCGGCCCCATTTTGGGCTCCAGCCCCGGGGGCAGGTCACTCCGCAGTGAAGCCAAGGCACTAGCAATCAAGTTGCGTGCAAAATAGATGTCCGTACCATCGCGAAACACGGCGGTAACCTGCGACAGTCCATAGCGAGAAAGACTGCGCGTGTATTCCAGGTTCGGCATGCCAGCCAGTGCGGTTTCCACTGGAAACGTCACTCGCTGCTCGGATTCCAGCGGCGAATAGCCGGGTGTCTCAGTGAGAATCTGTACTTGGACATTAGTGATATCGGGCACCGCATCCACGGGCAGGCGCTGCACACTCCAGAGCCCGAGTACCACGATAACCAAACTGGCACTCAATACCAGAAAGCGGCGTTCAATCGAAAAACGCAAAAAGGATTCAATCATTGCAACTTCCTCAATGCGCGTGGCCGGCAGCAGACTTCTTAAGCTCCGCCTTCAGTAGAAAACTGTTTTCCACTACATACTCTTCTGCAGCGTTGAGGCCCGAGAGCACTTCCGTATGCTGGTTGTCGCGCACCCCGAGTGCTACCGGCCTTGCCTCAAACCGCCCCGGAGCGATCTGTACAAACACCACCATAGCGCCGCCAAGCTCCTGCAATGCGCGGTTATCAACGGCAATTTCCGTCGCTTCTTTCCCAACCGTAACCGTCCCCTGCACAAAGATGCCCGGCACCCAGCTTCCATTTTGGTTATCCACCGCAACGCGGGCGCGACTGTATGGAGCCCCGTTATCCGCTGGCACCAAGCTGCGAACAGCGCCGATCGCTGATTGGTCCCCAGCCGTCACTGTAACTGCCTGCCCCGGCCGAACCTGCGCAATGCGTGCCGGAAATACTTGTAGTTCCGCCCACAGCTGTGCGTAGTCTGCGACCGCAAATAGAACCTGATCGCGGGCAAACTCTCCGGGGCCCGCGTGCTTCGCAATCACCATTCCATCAAACGGCGCACGTAGCTGATATTCCTGCAGACTTTCGTTGGAATTGATCGTGGCCAACACCTGGCCTTTTTTCACTAACGCACCAATATGCACATTGACCGATGAAATCACACCCGGATAGCGTGCACGCAAATGACTCACCGACGTCGGCTCCGGTTGGAGCTTTCCGTGCAAGGTAACTTGCCGTGCGATTTCTACCGGGCCTGCGGACGCTATCGTCAATGCGGCATGCGCAAGCGCCTCATCGGTCAGCGCCAAGGTATTTTCTTCGTGATGATGTTCGTCTTCTTGCTTGTCTTGATGACCATGTTCTGAATCATGCTGGTGCTCATGGGGATCACCCTGATGATCGTCCTCACCGGCATAAGCGCTTCCACCAAGTCCCGCTATCGCCAGCACAGCCGATAACACAACTAATAGCACAACCAATAAAAAGCCCCGACAGAAAAACGGAATTGAAATCCTTGGAAAAACAACGCTTACAGATAGCAAGGTTGTATGGAGTGAATTATTTGCAAACATTGGGATACCTAATTCTATTCTTGCGATGTGGGCGTTGCTTCAAATACCAGCGGGGCAGCCGTCAGCTGTTCCAGCTCGGCACCGGCTAACAACCCTCGCGTCGCCTCTTCAATCAGCTTCCACCGGGCTTCAAGCAGTTCTTCACGTGCAGCAACCCATTCCTGGTAGCGGTAGCCACCGGCACGGTAGAGCGCTTCGGTTTCTTCCAGAGCGCGGCTCAGGATTGGGATAATTTCCGTACGCAATTGGCTTACCGCGAGGGCCGCCTGCTTATGGGCGGCAAAGGCTCGATAGAGTTGTGTGTGTAAGTTCAGACGCGCGCGCTCTTCCCGCGCTGTGACCTCTCCAAGCGCAGCGTGTGCCCGCTGAATTTCTCCCTGTGCGCGAGCGCCACTGAAAAGAGGAAGTTGTATGCCGGCAACCAGCGAGGTGCTGTCGGTTTCATTGCTACCGCGCACCCCCAGCGCCCAGCCAACATCCGCTTTGGTTTGGCTCTGTGCCAGGCGCAACTGGGACTGTTGCACGCGCGCCTCACTGGCAAAGCGGGTAATCAACGGGTTTTCCAGGGCACGGGCGAAGTAGTCTTCGAAATCATCGATGGTTTGTATTCGATACAGTTGACCACCGGAAATCGAAAAATCAGCGTCGAGATCGCCCCACATCGCTGCCAGCGAGCGTTCTGCCACCAGCAGCTGCTGTTGCGACAACCGGTACCGTAACTCGGCACCCGTATAGGTCGCTTGTGCGCGGCGCTGCTCCGCCATCGGCGCACCGCCGGCGGCCACCCGTGCGCGTACCACCTGCAAAGTATCCAGTGCCAGTCGCATTGCATCGCCCGCAAGGGTAACGCTTTCTGCGGCAGCCAATACCTGCACATAGCGCCGAGTGACTTCACCCAGCAAATCCAGTGCCGCAATCTGACGGTCAGCATCCAGCAACAAACGCTCGCTATTCACCAGTTCCGAGCGCGCTTCACGCTTGCCACCAAGCTCAATAACAGACGACAACGCTACGGTGAGTTCCGTGTTATCGGCTCCATCGGTGCCGGCGAAATTTTCCAACTCGGCATCCAGACTGAGCACCGGACGCAGGTTGGCGGTTATCGCCCTGCCATCCAGCGCCTGCTGACGAAATGCAAAGACCTCGAGCGCAGGGTTACGCGCAAGGGTGCGCGCCATCGCTTCCGATAGCGACAAGGGTGGCGCAGTAGGCGCTGCTGCCAGAGCGGTGTTAGGCAAAACACTCCCGCCGAGCAGGGCACACGCAAGCCCCGCGCGCACGGCGGAAAGAAGACGCCTTGCATGCGGCGTCAAACAACAAAACATAGTGGTAGTTCCCGAAAAATTGACAGGTACGCACGTCACGCAAACGCGCAATAATTCAATTTATTCAGGCAATGGGAGGGCGATACAGACCGGAAATTGTGTCTTGCGGGATATCGAATTCGACTTCATTAAACCACTGTTTGTGCGAGGCCGCCCACTGCTCATGCGGAGCCGCAGGAAGGCAGAGGGACGTGCTGGCATGGCAGTGGCAACAGTGGTTACAGCCTTGCTCAAGTTCGACAAACGTATTGGCCTCAGAGGCCAGCGTTTGTTGTGAAGTGGTATCACAACAATCTGGCGTCGCTGTGACTTCCGCCGCATTAGCGGTAGTTGATTCAGAGGGGGCGTTGTTCAGATTGAGCGCAATCTCGGCAGTGGCACCCGTGGACCCACCGGCAACTTCGTGACCGTCATAGCACGCCGTGGCCTGCTGAAATACCAGCAGTGCCATCAGCAAAACACCCAGTAGTTTGGCGGCGCTCATGTTCGGCATCACTTTGCTTGCTTGTGCGTTGAAAACCATCGTTAAAACAACGTCCCGGGTAACGCTCTATTCGAGGACAAAGCGCTATTACGGCAACACGCTACATGAGCCGCCACCCGCAATAGGTTGGCGTAACCTAACAAATTCACCGTCTGCATACAAAGCACTGGCGAGGCCATCTGCGAACTATTAGGATGAAGTCACAAACCTAGAATTTTGTCCCACATGACTTTACCCGCCATTTGGCTAGTGCACACCGACGATTTGGCGCAGGGCAGCCCGGCCCTGACAGCCCAGCAAAAAATCCTAAGTGATCATGAACAAAACCGTCTAATCCGCCATAAAGGGGACGAGGCGCGCCACCAATACTTGTTGAGCCGCATTCTGTTACGAAAGGTTTTGGGAAGGATTACCGATCGGGCGCCAGAAGCACTGAATTTCAGTAAGAACAGCAATGGCAAACCGCTTTTCGACGACGTACCGGAATTGCATTTCAGCCTCAGCCACAGTGGCCAGTGGGTCGCCCTATCCGTTTCCTGTGAGGCGCCGGTAGGCATTGATATCGAACAGCCCCGAAAACCCCGGGACTTTCTACGCATAGCTCGTCACTATTTTCATTCTGACGAATGCGCGCTGCTGGACAATGCGCCGCCAGAATTGCTCCCGGTGCATTTCTACCGCTTGTGGACCATGAAAGAGGCCTTCTTCAAGGCGCGCGGTACCGGCATTTCCGAAGGACTCGGACGGATCAACCTGGCGGGTTTCCATCTGGGCGAGGGTGTCCACCTGGATGCCGCCATGGCCGATAGCGAGGCTCCCTGGCAGTTCAATTACCTGATGCTGCCCCTGCTGGACGGCAACCATTTGCATATGGCCCTGGCCGGGCAGGATCCGGTGCTGAGCGAGATCAGCGCGGAACAGATTTCCCGTGGACTGCCCGACTGAGGCGCATTTTGGGACATGATTCCCTCAGTTGAAGCGCGTCGCCAGACACGCTTGCGCGCGAAGGCCCAAGCCCATACCATCTTCGCCAAGAGCGGGCACTAACCGCTCACCCAAAATACCAGATTGCGCCAAACCATGTTCAATGTTCTGAAAACCCTGCTGCTACTCGCGCTGCTCGCCATCACCGGCGAGACGGCGGCTATGCACTGTGGTGGGTCGGAGAACGAGCAACACGGGGAGGACGGCCATCATCAAGCGACCACGCACGTAATTGCAGGCACTGCCGAGCAGGATGCAAGCTGCAGCCATGGGCAATGCGCCACATCGGATAACAAGTCGCATACCGACACTCATACCAAACCGAGCTCGCACACTGATTGCGATGGCAGCTGCGCCTGCTGCCCCGGTCACTGCGCAAATTGCATTCCCGCTTCAGTGCCAGTGGCGGAATTTCATTCCTTTGCCCGCTCGGTGACGGCCTACCGTCCACTGGATTCCACCCCTGCACCGGAATCCGCTATTCGCCCGCCGATTACTGCCTGATACGGGATAGGTACGCCCGAACCTGGCGTATTTTCCATCCCACCTAACGCTCGCTTACCCGGACACTCGCTTAAAAATTACCAACGCAAACGGCGCATCGCTGTGTTTCGGTCATTGCACCGCTATGCGACCTGCGCACCCGAATATGAAAGAGATCATGAAGATGATAAACAGTGCCATGCACCTATTACGCAACAGCAAGTCATCCGCCCTCGCCCTGCTGTTCGGGGCTTTCACCCTGTTAGCCCTGAGTGCCTGCAGCGAACCAGTGGAGAGTGAGACCCACAGCAGTGGAGCCATTGATGCAGCAAAGGGTGAAGCCATCGCCCTCACCACCTATAAGTCCGCTACCTGTGGCTGCTGCCAATTGTGGGTGGACCACGCCAACCAGCAAGGTTTTGCGGTGGATGCGCAAAACGTCGATGACCTGAACGGCATCAAGGAGCGCTTCGGTATCGCGCCGCAGTTCCAGTCTTGTCACACCAGCGTGTCCGAAAACAATTTTGTGTTCGAGGGTCATGTGCCGGCGAAGTTTGTCCGCCAGTTCCTGCAGAATCCACCAGCCAATGCGCGCGGCCTCGCGGTACCGGCAATGCCACTGGGCAGTCCGGGCATGGAGGTGGGCGACCGCTTCACGCCCTACGAGATTCTTCTGCTACACAAAGATGGCAGTCACGGCGTGTATGCGCGTATTGAAAATGCCCAGCAGCAATTTTGAGGCACGCCGTGAACAAGTATCTTGATTCGTCCCCATTGGTCGCGCCGATTTCCCGGCGCCGATTTGTCACCGGTGCGATGTCTGGCCTGGCCGGCGGCGCCGCCCTCACCGGACTACCGGCCAGTGCCGAAGCTCCGCAAGTAAGCAACCCATTACCGGCCGAGTTGCGCGGTAACCAGTTTGACCTGCACGTGAATTACCTGCCGGTAAACTTTACCGGCCGCCCGCGCACCGCCGTGGCGGTAAACGGCACGGTGCCCGCGCCGGTATTGCGCTGGAAAGAGGGCGACACCGTCACCATCAATGTCACCAACCACCTGCTCCATTCACTGGCATGGCCTGATCCTGCCCAGCAATATGGATGGCGTGCCTGGCTTGAGTTTTGATGGTATCCGCCCCGGGGAAACCTTCACCTACCAGTTCCCGCTGAAACAGAGCGGCACCTACTGGTATCACAGCCACTCCGATTTCCAAGAGCAGCGCGGTCATTACGGCGCCATCGTAATCGACCCAGCCGAACCGGACCCGGTGGCCTACGACCGCGACTATGTGGTGCTACTCACCGACTGGAGCGACCAATCCCCACAGGACATTTACGCCACCCTGAAAAAGGAAGGGCACTATTACAACCGTCGTCGCCGCACGGTGGGCGATCTGTGGGAGGAGATTCGCCAGAAGGGTGTTAGCCAGACATGGCGCGACCGCAAGATGTGGAACGAGATGCGTATGTCGGACCGCGACATCGCCGACGTCACTGGCTACACCTACACCTACCTGATGAATGGCCAGACGCCGGATGCCAACTGGACCGCCCTGTTCAAACGCGGCGAAAAAATTCGCCTGCGCTTTATCAACGGCGCCGCCATGTCGATTTTCGACATCCGGATTCCCGGACTGAAAATGACCGTCGTGGCGAGTGACGGCCAGAACATCGAACCGGTGACCGTGGACGAATTCCGCATCGGTGTGGCAGAAACCTACGACGTCATCGTAGAGCCGGAACAGGATACTGCCTATACCCTGTTTGCCCAGACCATTGACCGCTCTGGTTACGCCCGCGGCACCCTCACTTCCGATCCGCGCCTGCAGGCCAAGGTACCGGCAATGGATTACGCCCCGGTGCTCACCCACCGCGATATGGGCATGGACCATTCGGCGCACGCCATGGGTGACATGCCCGGCATGGATCACGGCGGAAACCACAGTGGGCACAGCATGCACCAAGACATGCATAAGGGTATGGATCACAGTGCACACAACATGGAGGGTATGGATCACAGCCAGCACGCGGGGCACCAGATGCCGGGCAACACCACCGATCTCGGCCTAGCCGGGTACGGCAGCAACGCGCCAGTGGAACATTTGCCCTCGGAATATGGCCCTGGTGTGGACATGCGCGCGTCCATGCCCGCCAACGGCTTGCACGACCCGGGTATCGGCCTGCGTGATCACCAACAGCGCTATGGGCGCAAAGTGCTAACTTATGGCGATATCCGCAATCTCACCCCCACCCTCGACCGCCGCCAGCCGGAACGGGAAATTCAGCTGCACCTGACCGGCAATATGGAGCGCTATATGTGGTCCGTTAACGGCATCAAGTTCAGCGACGCCGAGCCGCTGATTTTCAAATACGGTGAGCGACTGCGGGTGACCCTGGTGAACGACACCATGATGACCCACCCCATTCATTTGCACGGTATGTGGAGTGAGCTGGAAACCGGTGACCCGGAGTACATTCCGCGCAAACACACGGTACTGGTGCAACCGGGCTCCACCATCAGCTATCTGGTCACTGCCGACGCGTACGGCCGCTGGGCCTACCACTGTCACTTGCTCTACCACATGCCGGGCATGTTCCGCGAAGTGCGCTTGGTTTAAGGGAGGCACACAGAATGAAAAAAATCACCAAGCAAATCGGCGTCGCCTGTGCAGCGCTAACGACGTCAATCTCCCATGCCAGTGCACAAATGCACCAGCACGAGCACCACGGTCATTCAGATCCGGAGCCTGCACATGCGGTCGAGTCCGCGCCCACATACCAGCCCCATCACCCTGAGCATGTAATGAATCACGAGGTATTGCTCACCAAGGTCACCATCGATCAACTGGAGGCCCGCCAACATGAAGGTAGCGCTCTGGAAGGCAGCCTTTGGTTTGGCGGCGACCTGAATAAACTGTGGTTGAAAACGGAAGTGGAACGGGAGGAGGGAGAAACTGCCGACGCAGAACTACAGGCACTGTACAGCCGCGCCGTGGCACCTTACTGGGATCTGCAATTGGGCGTGCGACACGATTTCAAGCTACAGGGCGGCGACAGCAAGACGTGGGGAACCATCGGCTTGCACGGACTCGCGCCCTATTTCTTTGAGGTCGATACCGCGCTGTTTATCGGCGACCACGGCGACACCGCCCTGCGACTGGAAGCCGAGTACGAAATACTATTCTCGCAAAAGTGGATTCTCAGCCCGGAGGTCGAGGTCAATTTTTATGGACAGAACGACCCGACAACCCGCACCGGCTCCGGGCTCTCTGATATCGAAGCGGGACTGCGCCTGCGCTACGAGTTCACTCCGAAGTTCGCGCCCTATATCGGTGTGAACTATGAGAAAAACTTTGGTAGTACCGCAGACTTCCTGCGCGACGCCGATGAGCATATCGATGAAACCACCTGGGTTATCGGGCTGCACGCCTGGTTCTAGGTACTGACCAGGTACTAAATAGTGCCCGTGCGTTAATTACCGACCTGCACTTCTGCCACCGACGCGATAGCATCGCCGGCATTTTCTTCGCCCCGCCACCAGTAATGGGTCAGCGCGGGGCCTTCGTGCCTGACCCGCGCCTGATATCTCACCCGACGCCGGGTCATGCCCCCGGGAGCTGACCACGCCGATCCTGTAGATATTGCCGCGGGCTCATCCCCACAATCTGGTGAAACTTGCGGGAGAAATACAGCGGGTCGTCATAGCCAACCGCTTCCGCCACCGCCTGCACGTTCCCCACATTCTTTGCCAGCGCCTGACAGGCATCGGACATACGCCGTTCATCCCGCCACTGCAAAATACTGCGCCCGGTATATGCCTTGAACAATTTGGACAAACGCGCGCGGGACAGACTGGATGCTTCGGCCACATCCTGAATGGAGAAATCTTCGTACAGGTGGTCACTGATATATCCGAGTGCCCTTTTCACCCGGCTATCCACAATGATGCCACCCGCACGTTGCGCGTACTGGAAGCTGCGCAAAAATAGTTGTTCCGCGAGGTTTTCGACCACCGCCTGCGCAAGCGGCTCCGCCGGTGACTCAAGCTCAAACAGCTGCTGAAAGATGCCCTGGATTCTCGGCATCTCAGCAGCAGACACCGCTTGGTGATAAATATACGGACCGAGTTCCTGCCAGTTCATCAGATTCATCACCTTTTCCGCAGGCTTGCAGTACAGCCAAAAGGTATTCCAACGCTCTTCATCCAGGTGACGGTGAAATTCGTAGAGCGCGCCCGGCGCCAACAGCACCATATCGCCGGGACGGGCAACAAACTGCTGACGGACACAATTAAATGTGCCCCGGCCTTCCGTGGTAAACAGCAATCCCCAGTTGTTACTGCTCCCCGGCGGGCGCCGCACCAGAAAGTCCCCCAGGCCGCCGCGTGTGCGGCGACTTTGTCCAAAAATAGTCAGGGACTCAAAGTAATCATCAATATGCTGATGCGCGGCGAGAAACTCATTTATAAAAGTTACCAACTCCGATGGCTGCAGGGTCACTTCTGGCACAAATTTCCCGCGCCAACGCGCAATAAATTCCTCTGCACTCGGCTGTTTGAGAAACAACTCACGCAAGCGTTCCCCGGACCACTGTGGCAACAGGTCCTCGGCGATACCGCTGCTCTGATAACTCAGGTAAGTCATGGCGCTGCTGACAGCCGAGTCATCCACTACCCCACCGGACACTATTCTCCATAAATTGGCAGCTTGGTTAATAGAATCTGGTGCTTCGGCCATAGGTTTTCCGACTCCAAAATATAGTTTTCCCCAATATATGTAGGGTATTCTGCCCGCCAGCGGTAATTTTTAGTGGAACCGCACTCTCACATCACACAGCCATTAATTACCACGCAATATAATTGTCCATATTTGGACAGGTTCGTCTATTCCTATCAGTGCCTCCCCCCCATAGACTGCGCACATCTGCCAGTCCCGGCATGGACCCGGGATGGTCAAGCATTTCGGCCAACCGGCCACCACCCAATGATTTCCATGGATATTGACTATGACCCTGACCGGTAATTTCCGATCCCTTTCCCTAGTGTTGTTTTTCGCCGCGACCACCAGCCTCGCGGGCTGTGGCAATACAAAGGACGATGGCGAGCAGAAAGAGCGCCAGTGGCCGGTAAAAGTGGCCCAGGTGAGCAACAGTGGTACTGCGGGAGTGCGCCACTTCGCCGGGCAGGTTAAAGCCGTGCAGGCGCTGGATATGTCATTCCAGGTAGGCGGCAAGTTGGGAAAGTTTTCCATGCAGGAAGGCCAGGTCATTTCCAAGGGCACGGTTATTGGCGCCCTGGATGATCGCGACTACCGCCGACAGGTCAGAGAAGCCAAAGTGCGTGTTGAACTGCTGGAAAAGACACTCGAACGCCAGAGATCCCTCGCCGAGCGAAAAATTATTTCCGTGCAGGCCCTGGACGAAGCCGAGAGCAATTACGACCTGGCCAAGGTCACTCTGGAAAACGCACAGCAGCAGCTCTCCTACGCCACTCTGCGGGCACCTTTCGATGCGATCGTGACCAAGCGCCTCGTAGAAAACCACACCAATGTTAAATCCGGTGAGGGTATCGTGCGCCTGCAGGATATTTCCGAGGTGCGCATCCAGATCTCAGTGCCGGAAAACTTGTTGGCAACCATCGACCGGAAGCAAGTAGATAGTGTTACAGCGACTTTTGAATTCCTGCCAGGTGAGGAATTCGCCCTCGAATACCGCGAACTGCAAGCGGAAGCCAATAAGGTCACCCAGACCTATCTGGTCGAACTGGGCATGCCGCGCCCGCAGCAGGTACAGATCTACCCCGGCATGACCGCGCGTGTAAACCTGAAGCTCAATGCTGCCAACGGCACCCTGCGTATCCCGCTTTCTGCAGTGCAGACCAATGCAGAGGGCGCGCCCTTTGTGTGGCGCATCAATGAGGAACAACGCGTGACGCAGACCGCTGTTGAACTGGGACGCACCGATGGCGAACTGGTGCAGGTGATGTCTGGCCTGCAGGCCAACATGCAACTGGTGGCAGCAGGCGGCCAACACCTGTATGAAGGCGCGCTGGTGCGCAACTACCTGCAACGTGCGACTGTTGACGCACAGGCCGGACTCTAAGCCCTCGGTTAACGCAGTATTCGGAGAGCTTCGTGAAGATATCTGATTTGTTTATTGAGCGTCCGGTTTACAGCTGGACCCTGATTCTTATCTTTTTACTGGGTGGGCTTTGGGGCCTGTCCGATATAGGCCGACTGGAAGACCCCGCATTCACCATTAAGCAGGCGCGGGTATTCACCACTTACCCGGGCGCAAGTGCGCGCCAGGTCGAAGAAGAAGTTACGGAAAAGCTTGAAGTCGCCATCCAGCAAATGGCGCAACTCAAGCGAATTACCTCAACATCTCGTACCGGGCTTTCGGAAATCAATGTTGAGATCAAGGATGAATACCTTTCCGAAGACCTGCCACAAATATGGGATGAACTGCGTCGCAAGGTGAGTGACGCCCGCGCTTCGCTGCCCAAAGGTGCACTGCCTCCCGTCGTGAACGACGACTTTGGCGATGTGTACGGTATCTATTTTGCGATGACGGGTGAAAACTTTACCCCATCGGAAATGCGCGATATTTCCAAGGTTGTACGTCGCGAACTACTCGCGGTGGACGGCGTCGCGCGCGTTTCCCGCTCTGGCGTGGTCGATGAAGTCGCCTATCTCGATGTCGATGAAACCCGATTGGCACAGCTCGGATTTTCCCTCGACGATTTGTCTCAGGTGATCACCTCGGAAACCAGCACCGAGCAATCCGGCGAAGTCGGCGACCGCGACCTGCGCACCCGCATTACCGTCAACAGTCAGGCAACCGACCTGGATTCGGTGCGCAATATTCTGTTCGGCGTACCCGGCTCCACCGCCCTGCTCGCGGTGCAGGACGTAGCCGACGTTTCCCTTTCCTATGATGAAAGCCCGAGCTTTATCGCCCGCTTCAATGGCCAGCCCGCAATCCTGATCGGTGTCGCCGGGAACCTGGACACCAATATTGTGGACGTGGGCAAAGCGGTGGAAGCGAAGCTTGCGCAATTGAAGCAGGGCCTGCCGCTGGGTGTGGAGCTGCACCCAGTGTATGCACAGCATACGGTAGTGGAAGAGAGTGTGGACGGTTTCCTGTTCAACCTGCTGTCTTCCGTGGCCATTGTAATTTTAGTGCTGTGCCTGTTTATGGGCTGGCGCTCCGGCGTGGTGGTGGGCACCGTTCTCGGCTTGACGGTACTCGGCACCCTGCTGTTTATGAACCTGTTTGAGATCAACCTGCAGCGGATTTCCCTGGGCGCGCTGATTATCGCCATGGGTATGCTGGTGGATAACGCCATCGTGGTTGCGGAAGGAATGCTGATCGGCGTCCAGAAAAACCAGCAACCAAAAAGCGCCGCCGCCCGTATCGTGCGCCAGGCATTCTGGCCGCTACTCGGCGCCACCATTATTGGCATCATGGCGTTCTCGGGTATTGGCCTGTCTCCGGACAGCACTGGTGAATTCCTGTTCTCGCTGTTTGCGGTGATTGGCATCTCGTTGTTGCTGAGCTGGGTTCTTGCGGTAACCATCACCCCGTTTGTGGGCAACCATCTGTTCAAGCCCAGTGGACAGACCAACAGCGACGACCTCTACAACGGCAAGTTCTACCGCATGTATGAAGGCGTACTGTCACGCGCGCTGGCCCACCGCCGTATCACCGTTGCCATACTGGTTGCGGTAACCGCGACCAGTTACTTTGCCTTCGGCTTCGTGAAGCAGAGCTTTTTCCCGAGCTCCAATACACCGATGTTCTTTGTGAACTATCACATGCCGCAAGGCAGCGATATCAATCGCACGGATCGCGCGCTACAGGAAGCCGGTGAGTATTTCGAAGGGCAGAAGGAAGTAGAGTGGGTAACCGCGGTCGCCGGGCGCGGTGCCGACCGCTTTATGCTGACCTATGCCCCGGATGCGCCCAACGCTGCCTACGGCCAGCTGATTGTGCGCACCCATGACCGCGAACAGATCCCGCAATTGATCGAGAGTGCGAAGCTTGCGCTGCGCGAGCAGCATCCCGAAGCTCTGATCACCTTCAAACGCCTGGCCTTCGGGCCCGGCAATGTGCCGGATGTGCAGGTACGAATCTCCGGACCGGACCATGTAGTGTTGCGTGCACTCGCCGAACAAATCAAACCTATTTTTCTCGAAAAAGGTCTGGATAACGTGAACCACGATTGGCGCGGGCGCGAACCGGTAATTCGCGCACATATCCTCGATGAGCGTGCCCGGGTTGCCGGTGTCACCAGTGCGGATATCAGCCGCACCATCCAGTTTGCGACTTCCGGCTACCGGCTCGGCAGTATTGAAAGTGGTGACCGCATTATTCCGGTCGTTGCTCGCCTGCCGGAGGCCGATCGCAACCAAGTCGGATCTCTGGAAGACCGGTTAGTATGGAGTGCAAACCAACGCGACTATATTCCCGCAGGACAGTTGGTGGAAAAATTTGAAACCACTGCGGAAGATGGCCTGATTCACCGTCGCAATCGAATCCCGACGATTACCATTAGTGGCGACGCCCCCGCGGGCATGAATGCCATGGCCGCATCTGCGCAGATTTTGGATGGGTACGAAGACCTTTCCCTCCCACCTGGCTACCGCATAGAAATCGGTGGTGTGTTCGAGCAATCCGGCGATGCCCAGGAAAACCTCGGTGCCCGTCTGCCACTCAGTTTCCTGGTGATGATCGTGATTACGGTGCTGCTGTTCGGTACCGTCAAAGAGCCCATTATTATCTGGCTGGTTGTACCCATGAGCCTGGTAGGGGTGGTGGTCGGCCTGCTGGTAAGCGGCTTGCCGTTCGGCTTTATGTCCTTGCTCGGGGTACTCAGTTTGTCGGGCATGCTGATTAAGAATGCCGTGGTACTGGTGGACGAAATTGAAGTCCAGACTCACGCCGGCCTGCCACGCCTGACCGCGATCCAGCAGGCGAGTGTCAGTCGTTTGCGCCCGGTATTCCTCGCCGCGGTAACGACGATTCTCGGTATGTCGCCCCTATTGTTTGATGCCTTCTTTGCGGATATGGCCGCGACCATCATTGGCGGTCTGAGCTTCGCAACGGTGCTGACGCTGATTGCGGTACCAGTGTTCTATGCCATTTTCCACAAGGTGCGTGCAGACGAGTTGATGGTGGAAGTACAGCCTAATGCCACCTCGGTGATCGAACGCAAAGAGCCGGAGCCTGCATAACGCCATTTGCGTCGAGTTCGCGGCTCACTCAACAATGAGTGTGCCGCGATACATTTGCATCTGGCAGTGGAATGGATATTCCCCGGCTTGTTTGGGGTGCACGACTATCTCGGTTAACTGATCCACCCCCAGTTGTGCGCTCACCTCGAGGTCGGGGAACAGCACCCATTCCGCGCAGGGACTAGGGTCCTCACGCAAAAAATGCAGCACGGTTTTCTCATTCGCCGGCACCCGGATACGGTCCGGTGAATAGACCCCATCCTTGACCAGCACCTGCATCTGCGCATCCGCGCCGATAGAGGCCGAACGTTGTTTTCTTGGGGCAATCCAGAACCACCATACGATTGCCGCAATGGCGATCAGCCCTAGCAAGTTAATCAGCAACGTTGCCATTAGCTATCTCCCCCGCCGATGGAATTATTCGTGTGTTCAACCTGTCCTGCAGCAACTCGCGTTGGCTTAAACAGGCGCAGTCGATTGGCATTCGTTACCACGGTCACCGAAGAGAAAGCCATCGCCGCACCAGCAATTACCGGGCTCAATAACATACCGGTTACCGGATAAAGTACGCCTGCGGCAATAGGAATACCCAGCGTGTTATAGATAAACGCGCCGAACAAATTCTGTTTAATGTTGCGTAGAGTTGCGCGAGATAACTCCACCGCGTCGGCGACACCGTGCAGCGAAGAGCGCATCAGCGTGATATCCGCCGACTCGATGGCCACATCGGTACCGGCACCAATGGCAAAGCCCACATCGGCGCGCGCCAGCGCCGGGGCATCGTTAATGCCATCGCCCGCCATACCCACCTTGGCACCTTCTTTTTGCTGCGCAACGACAATCTTTTCCTTGTCTTCCGGCAACAACTCCGCATGCACATGTTCAATACCCAGCTGTTTGGCAACGGCGTTGGCGGTAGCGGCATTGTCACCGGTGAGCATCTCTATGCGCAGCCCCAGTTGCTTGAGGCGTTGTACCGCCGCAGCCGCATCTTCCCGAATTGGGTCGGCCACCGCGATCACGCCGGTAAGCTCGCCGTCTACCGCTGTGTACATCGCGGTCTTGCCCTGCCTGGAGAGGGCGTCGGATTTCTGTTGCCACTCGCCGATCGCCACGCCTTCGCGCTGCATCAGCTTGCTGTTGCCGAGCAGAATAGTGGCACCGTCCACATTTCCTTTTACACCGTGAGCCGTGATTGCCTCAAAGTCAGCAACCGGGCTCAAAGAAAGCGGCTTTTGTTTTGCCGCAGTGACAATCGCCTCCCCCAGCGGGTGCTCGGAGTGACTCTCCAAACTCGCCAGCTTTTGCAGAAGCGCATCGGCATCGCCATTGCTTGCGATATCGGTCAGCTTTGGCGCGCCTTCGGTAAGCGTTCCGGTTTTGTCCACCAACAATGCGTTTAGATCCGTGGCCTGCTGCAGCGCTTTGCCGTTGCGTACCAGTACGCCGTTTTCCGCGCCCTTGCCCACCCCCACCATCACCGACATGGGCGTGGCCAAGCCGAGAGCACAGGGGCAGGCAATAATCAGTACCGAGGTCAGTACCACCAGCATGTGCGCTACTTTCGGGTCTGGCCCCCAATTGAACCAGACCAACGCGGCGACAACGGCGATGATCATTACCGCAGGCACAAAGATCGCAGAAATAATGTCCGCGAGACGCGCAATGGGCACCCGAGAGCTCTGGGCGTTTTTTACCATCTGAATGATTTGTGCCAAACGGGTATCGGCGCCGACTTTTTCCGCCGCAAACAGCAGGCTGCCGTTCTTATTCAGGGTGCCGGCGGTCAGCAGGTCGCCCGCAGATTTTTTCACCGGGACCGGTTCACCGGTGAGCATGGATTCGTCCACCAGGCTGCTGCCATCGACCACACGCCCATCAACGGAAATTTTTTCCCCGGGGCGTACGCGCAGTTGGTCGCCCACGCGCACCTGCTCGATAGGAATGTCCAGCTCTGCGCCATCGCGCAGTACCCGGGCACTGCTGTCTTGCAGCTGCAGCAGTTTTTCCACGGCCGCGCCGGTGCGCCCGCGCGCGCGTACTTCCAGCGCCTGCCCCAAGTTGATCAGGCCAATGATCATTGCGCTGGCCTCGAAATACACGTGCCGCGCGCTCTCCGGCAATACCTGTGGCAGCAGTACAACCAACATGGAAAATAGCCAGGCGGTGCCGGTACCCAGTGCAACGAGGGTGTCCATGGTGGCGGAATGATGACGAAATGCCTGCCAGGCGCCCGTATAGAAATGGCCGCCACAAAACACCAGTACAGCCAGTGTGACCAGACCCACGCTGCCCCAGGCAAATTGCTGAAAAGTGTTGTTCACACCCATCTCACCGGTGACCAGCCCCCATACCATCAGCGGGATACCGAGCCCCAGCGCAATCGCGGCCCGCCACAGCAGATGGTGATAGTGGTGCTGCTCCTCCTCGCGCTGTTGTTCGCGCAGCGCTCTGGCACTAGCCTGGACCGGCTCGGCACCGTAACCGGCGGATTCCACGGCACGGACACAGGCACCCGTTTCGGCGCTGCCCTGTATCACCAGAGTTTTATCAGCCAGGTTTACGCGGGCTTCGTCTACTCCAGTAACGCCTTCCAGTGCTTTTTCTATCTTGCGCACACACCCGGCGCAGCTCACACCGTGTAGCTGGAATGTCTGGGACGCGGCAGCCGTCTTGTTTGCCGGGGCGCCATCCTTCGTGATTCCCACGCGTTTCTCCCTGTGTCGATCTCTTAATCGTCGATCTGTTAATCAATGTAGCTGGGCATACTAAAAGCTTCCCCCCGGGGAAGGGCAAGTCAGGCACGTGTACACCGACCATATTGAGCGGCGCTATCACCACAATAAAAAAGCATATACTTATTTTATTGGCGAAAGCTGCTACCTTAATAAAAAACAAATTCGTTATTTATTTTGGGCATCCATGAACAACGCAAAGACCACGCTGATCACCGTGATGCTGGTCACCCTGATCGGCTCCGCCGGTATCGCGCTCCCGTACCCGGTACTCGCGCCACTGTTTCTCGATGGGCCGGCTACTGAGTTAACCCACTTTATGGGGCTGCCACCAAAACTGCTACTCGGTGTCGCACTGGCCGTATTTCCCATCGGCCTGTTGATCGGCAGCAGCGTTTTGGGCGCGCTGTCCGACCAGTTTGGGCGTCGCCGCACTCTCGTACTCACCTTGATTCTGGCAGCTGCGGGCTACGTATTGGCTGCACTCGCACTGAGCTGGCAAAACTTTATGCTGTTCATCGCCGCGCGCTTTGTCACCGGCTTGTGTGAGGGCAACATCGCCATTGCCCGTGCCATGGCTGCAGACCTCCATCCAGTTATCGACCGCACCCGCGCTTTGTCACTGGCAATGTCCTGCGCCTATGCCGGCTGGCTACTCGGGCCGCTGAGTGGTGGCTATTTGGCGGTATTTGGAGCCGCCGTGGTGTTTTGGGCCGGTGCGGCGGCAGTGATTGCCTGCGCTCTACTGTCGCAGTTGTTTTTACCCAAGGACAAGCCGTCCGCGCGCGCAAGCGGTAATCTGCTGCAACTTGTTCGCTCGGAAAACTCGCTGACCCTGTGGCGAGAGCCGTCGATTCGCGCTCTGGCGCTGTTTAACCTGCTGTTCTGTCTTGGGGTAAACGCCTTTTACGAATTTTATCCGTTTTGGCTGGTGGAGAAGTTTAGTTACGCGCCGCACGACATCGCGTGGAATACCGTCGTCGCTACCTCGGTAATGATTACCATGAGTGCGTTGGCGGTACCGCCATTGAAGAAACGCTTAGGCGCGAATCCCGTGGTATTTAACGGCGCATTGTTACTGGGTGTTCTGCTGGCGTTACTGCCTCTCACAAACAGCCAGGGCGCAATTGTGATGTTCGCGTTGATTGGTGCCAGTATCGCCACCGTGAATGGCGTCTTCCCGGCAATTATGTCCGAGCGTTTTGAGCAGTACGGCCAGGGCAAAGTGATGGGTCTGCTGACCGCAAACTTTTGCCTGACCAATACCATCATTGCGCTGCTCGGCAGTGTGCTTGCACTACTGGGGAGCCAATGGACCCTGGTACTCGGCGGCGCCTTATGCCTTGCTAGTGCCATCTGGTTCGCAGCACTTCATCGCGCATCGTATAACTGGCCGGCGAAGGGGATCCCTCGTTGAATATTTCTGAGTCCAAGACCGCGGAAACTACCGCCCAAACCACCGGGAAAGCTGCGGATAGCACCGGGGATTCTCGCGAGCAAATCCTCTATTTTCTCAAGACTCGCGGCGCCCAGTCCGCGACGACAATCGCCGAGCACCTGAAAATTTCAGTGGTCGGTGCGCGCCAGCATCTGAATCGTATGGCAAAGGATGAGCTACTTGCGCGCTTTGACAAGGCAGAGAAAGTTGGCCGCCCCACCAGTTTCTGGGAATTGACCGAAAAGGCTCACCAGCGGTTTCCCGATCGCCACAGCGATCTGACCGTCAAACTGATCGACAACGTTCGGGAAATTTTTGGTGAGCAGGGCCTAAATGCCTTGATCGACCAGCGTGAAAAGGAATCCCTGACCGAATATGGGTCGGCCCTGGCCAGCTGTAAAAGCCTCGGCGCACGGATAAATAAACTCGCGGAAATCCGTAGCCGGGAGGGATATATGGCCGAAGCGGTACAGGAAAAGCGCGGGGTGTGGTTGCTGTTAGAAAACCACTGTCCAATCTGTGCCGCCGCCCGAGAGTGCCAGGGCTTCTGCCGTTCAGAGCTGGAAATCTTTCGGCAATGCCTGCCTACGGCAAAAGTAGAGCGCTGCGAGTATCTGCTGGATGGCGCACGTCGCTGCGCCTATCGAATATCGCAGCAGGCGTAACCGCAAGACCCACTCGGGTCGCTTGCTGCAAGCGAGAAATGGCGCCAAGTAGATGGCGGTAGACCGACCAAACAGACACCTAATTCTACTCCCGGTGACTTGACCCGGGGTGGTATCATCGCGGAATGAAACACCCCCTGCTTCCGGAACGTCCCCTTGTAGTATCCCCCACTCTGGCCGCCACGCTCGGCCTGGAGGAGGCGGTGCTACTTGGCGCCTTGACCGACCTGATACCATTTTTGCCGGTTGAGTCACATCCTGGCCGAGACTGGTATACCGCAGAGGGTGAGCAGCTGCAGCAGCTGTTGCCTTTCTGGGAACCCAATGACATTCAGCGGGTATCTACGAGTCTGCGCAATCAGGGCGCGCTATTGTTGGGGGCCGCGCCCTACGGCAGTAGTGCCGTATTGAAGTTCGCGCTGCCAGCGGGACAAGCGCGCGGCAATACGCAAGCACAGCAGACGTCACCAGCTCCGTCCCCGGTACCGCACATGCCGGTACAGCGGGCGGCGAATATCATTTCCCCCAGCTGGCAACCGGATGGCGAAACCATGGCGCGCATCGCGCAACTGGGCGTGCCGGAACATTTTGTGCGCGAACAGTTGCCAGAGTTTGTGACCTATTGGCGCGACCGCGGCGAAAGCAGACACTCCTTTGGTTCCCTGTTCCTGAAACTGGTAAAAACCAAGTGGGAGTCTTACCGGGCAACGCAGGGTCGCAAGCAACCCCTGCCCGACCACTGGCGGCCGGGGGAAGATACCCTGCGCAAACTCTCCGATGAGGGCGTCCCCAGTACCTTTGTGCAGCGCTGCTTACAGCGTTTCGTGGAGTACCATCGCAACAGCGCCAAGCAATCCATTTCCTGGGATCTCGAGTTTAACGACTGGGTAACCGAGGACTGGGAGAAGCAGGACACACCGTTTATAGAGAAGCGGAAGCCCGAGCCAATGATGCGCGACTGGCAGCCCAGTGAGAACACCTGGGAACAGCTGCGTCGATTGGCCATCAACCCCAGTTTTGCTTCAGAATTACTGCCCGAATTTATCTACAAGTGGCTCGAGCGCGGTGGACACAGTGCCCGCTGGGGAGAACAGTTTATCGAGTATGCGCGCACCGAGTGGGCGTACTACTGCCAGGGCATCGAGAAAAACCCGGTCGCCAAGCCGATTTCTCGCAACTGGCAACCGACCAGTGACTGCCTTGGCCACCTCTTGAATCAATGTGAAATTGACCGCGAATTTGCCCTTGGCCTGGTACCGGAATTCCGCCTCTACTGGCGTGAGCAGGGTGCCGCACGCAAAAGCTGGGATTCCGTCTTCGTACGTCACGCCCGTCACCAGTGGGCCGAGCGCAACAAGTTCGCGATAGGACAACACCATGGCAAGCCACAAGAGCCCGGGAATGCAGCCAACCAACGCACCAGAGATACATCAGTCTGGGACATCGTCACAGACACAAACTGGTAACGCCGAACTGGAAGCGCGCAAGCGGGCACTTAACGAGGTGTTCGGTTTGCTCAAGCTGAGTTATCACAATCAATTTAACTCGGCCTTCCAGGATGTGCAGACCCTGAACCAAGCCAAGCGGTTGTGGCTGGAATCTCTCGCCGGCTTCTCACCGGAGCAGATCCTCGCGGGCGCAAAGCGTGCCGTCAAGCAGTGTGAGTACCTGCCCACTGTGCACAAGATGCTGCAGCTGTGTGCGGAAGGCGAAAACGGCCTGCCGGACCCGCGTGCCGCCTATCGCGAGGCCTGTAACGCCCCGAGCCCCAAGGCCAACCAGAAGTGGAGCCATCCTGCGGTGTACCACGCGGGGCGTGCAGCGGACTGGTTCTTCCTCGCCAATAACCCGGAATCCTCCGCTTACCCGGTATTTGCCAGCCATTACAAAAAGGTTTGTGAGCGCCTGCTCGCCGGCGAAAGCCTACCGGCACCGCAACAGGTTCAGTTGGAGCACCAGCCGGCCAAGCCTCTGTCCAAAGCTGAAAATGCCAAGAAGTTGGCGGAATTGCGCGCACAACTCAAAATATGATGTGATCTAGCTGCTGCGCCGTCGCGTAGCAGTGAGTCCCGACAGGAAGTTCCGGGACGCTACAAAACACCATTTCCATTCTCCAGAGCAGGTATCGCCATGGTTAGGCTCCTCCTTCTGCTTGTGGTACCCCTTTCATTGCTGGCCAGCAGCCCAGCAAACGCAGACTTTTACTCTCACCGCTACGGCGGGCTAGCGATCCAGAGCACGGCCCTCGACGATGTGTGCGGAAACTCACAGTCGTTCGTCAGCGGCCTGAATAGCTCCAACCAACTCGCGACATTTTCCAACTGCAGCGACAGCGGTGAAGGTGCAAAGCTCTATGCCGGATGGCGCTGGAGCCCTTATTTCGCGCTAGAAGCCGATTTGCGACAAACCACCAGTGCAACCTCAAACTTTGCCATCAGTAATCCACAGTTCCCCCAACTGTTTGTAAAAGATCGTGTGACGACTCGTATGGGGAATGCTTTTTTCGTCAGCCATCTACCGGTGGGTGGGTCCGGGGTCAGCGTATTCGGCAAAATAGGCGGTGGCTTCTGGTTTAACCAGATACGCTCGCTGCAGCGCGGCGATACCCTGGCGGTGGTACAGCTCCAAGATGGCTCGCTGCAGGCCGTGACCTTCCCTGTGGAGGGCGAGTTCAACGAAAGTGCCAGTGGCTTCCACTGGGGCTACGGTGCCGGCGTGAGCTACCGACTGCGCGATCGCTGGACCATCCGCGCCGAGTGGGAACTATTTCCTGAAGTAGGTGGCGATACAACAAGAGGCGAGTATCAGTTGGAGTCCGCATCACTGGGCTGGAGCGTCATCTTCTAAGCGGGAACCTAGCGCACTGCCTGACGGTAATATTCCATCCACAGCGACGGGGTATTACCCTTTGTGCACAGAAATACTGGATAGCATTGGGGATAACTCCTGAATAGCGGCGCAGGCCCCCGTGGTTGCTGGGCTCGCGTTTTCGGCTATTTTTTCATCGCCATTTTTCCACAACCCTCGCGCAATCTTCCCCACCAATTTGTGCCTTTCTAACTCTTCCGCAGGAGTAGTTTGTCCGTTTTCTTTTCCCACAAATAGTTTGCCTGTCACTTCTGTGGTACGCCTGGAGACACAGTAGTTAATGACTGATTTATCGCGCTTTTTACGAGTTATGCACAGACGGTTACACACAGAAACCTTGGACAGAGTTGTGGGTAACTACGGGATATTCGATGGGAGCGGCGTGGTTATTGGGGTTGCGGCGGCGGCTAAAAAAACGCCATTGGAAATTGGGGATAAACCTTCTTGAAGGCTACTGAATTTTATCCTGTGGATAGACGAGTAAGTGTGGATCTAAGGGGGCTTAGAGCGAGGAAGGGGTGCGGTGGTGATGACCTACACTGGGTGTCGAGCTGCGCTCGCCATCGCTGCGCGACGCCTTTCGGCGCCCCAAGCTTTGCACCTGCGGTGCATGGCTTGTCACATGGCAGCGCTTTGCGCTGCGTGGTAGTGGCAGTAATTCATCGTATCCTAAATACAAAAAAGGCCACCCCATTTGGGGTGGCCTTTTTTGTATTTAGAAGCCTGACGATGACCTACTCTCACATGGGGAATCCCCACACTACCATCGGCGATGTTGCGTTTCACTTCTGAGTTCGGCAAGGGATCAGGTGGTTCCACAACTCTATGGTCGTCAGG
>NZ_JAIUZM010000004.1 GCF_020171345.1 Microbulbifer agarilyticus | reverse complement strand
TTGGGACATCTGTATCGATCCGTCGCTCCGCAAGCACCCACACATATTGCTTGATCGAATTTTTAAACAACTCAGTGCAGCGCTTGGCCATCACTGTGGGACGCGTATTCTACACATCCAATCTGCTGAAGCAAGGCTTTTCGCAGACTTTTTTGAAGCCCCGAAACCGTTATAAATCAACGCTTTCCGGTGCTTCGATCAACCTCTCGGTGACCCCGAGAAGGACGCGCATTATATGGCGCCAATCTCGTTTGGCAAGCTCTTTTTTAGAGCTTTTTTCAGCGCTGAAATCCGGCAAATAAATGACCTGATTTTCAGTGCTGGGGGGCTGCCTGAAGCCCCGTCGAAGCCTCAACAAAAACACCGGTTAAACCGTTGTGATTCCGTTGAAGTGGCGCGCATTATAGCGACCCTTTCGACCTTGGCAAGCGCTTTTTGAAATTCATTTTGCGAGAAAAACTCGTTGAAAATCAAAAGGTTAACTCACCTTCTCACCGCCGCCTGCGTTACCGCCTTGGCAGCGAGGGCGCGAACTATACGGAGCAGGTCACTGGCTGGCAAGCAGTTTTTAGAAAACTTTTTTGCCGCCTCGACACCACTCCAGTGTCGCTTGTGTGAAGGCCAAAAACACAACCTTCACACATAAAAAAACACCCTCAATTGAGAGTGTTTTAAATATGGCGGTGAGGGAGGGATTCGAACCCTCGATGAGTGTTAACCCATACGCCCTTAGCAGGGGCGCGCCTTCAGCCACTCGGCCACCTCACCAATCAGTTTTTCGTTCAGAGCGATCAAACGCTTCTGAACTTAAGCATTCCACAACTGTGCTTTTGGACAGTTGGTCTTGCTCCTGAAAGTGAGCGGCATCATACCAACGGCGAGGCAAAAATCAATGGGGAATCAATAACTTTTTGCGATTTCTTCACAAGCGCTCACAAATCATACAGGCACAAAAAAAGGCCGCTTGGCGACCCTTTTTTCATCAGCAAACTGCGCTGAATACACCAGCTTTCAGTCGGCACTCCCCTCACTGGAGGATTGCTTTTCACGCTGGATCCGCTGGTAAATCTCTTCGCGGTGTACCGCTACTTCCTTTGGCGCGTTGACTCCGATACGTACCTGGTTGCCTTTCACACCCAATACGGTAACCGTCACATTGTCACCAACCATCAGTGTTTCACCGATACGGCGGGTTAAAATTAACATTACCTACATCTCCTTGATCATCCTGTGATTTGGTACGACCGGTTATCCCTGGTCCGCACCTTGGATCATAATAACCCGAGAAGGCCGCAAACCGAGAATCTTGTCCGTCACTTTATTCAGTATCGTCCAGACGCGGAAAATCTCAATAGGTCGTACCACACGCCAAGCAACCGAATTGTTATAGTTGCCCGGAAGATCCTTCAATTTGGTTATAGTTATTCGGTAATCTTGGACTCAGATAGCTCAAAAGCGCTGTGTAGAGCACGCACCGCCAGCTCGAGATAGCGCTCATCAATAATGACCGAGATCTTGATTTCGGAGGTGGTGATCATCTGAATGTTGATATTGTCCTGCCCCAACGCTTCGAACATGCGCGATGCCACATTGGCATGGGAGCGCATGCCGACACCTACAATGGATACCTTGGCAATCTTGTCATCCGCGACGACTTCGCGCGCGCCCAGTTCATCCGCGACACGTTCCAGCACACCTTGAGCCTTACCCAAATCATTGCGGTGAACGGTAAAAGTGAAGTCAGTAGTACCATCAATGGCACTAATGTTCTGAACGATCACGTCAACTTCGATATTGGCCGCACCAACTGGGCCCAGGATGCGACAAGCAACGCCGGGGGTATCAGGCACACCGCGGATTGTCAGTTTTGCCTCGTCACGGTTGAACGCAATGCCGGAGACTACAGGCTGTTCCATATCGTTGTCTTCCTCATCCAGACTAATCAGTGTGCCGTTACCCTCATCAAACGTAGAGAGGACGCGCAGCGGTACTTTGTATTTACCGGCGAACTCAACCGCACGAATTTGTAAAACCTTGGAGCCGAGGCTCGCCATTTCCAGCATTTCTTCAAAGGTAATGCGGTCCAGCCGGCGAGCACTGTCTACAACCCGCGGATCGGTGGTGTAAACACCGTCAACGTCGGTATAGATCTGGCACTCGGTCGCGTCCAGGGCTGCGGCCAAGGCGACACCGGTAGTATCGGAACCACCACGCCCCAGGGTAGTGATGTTGCCTTCGTCATCCACACCCTGGAAACCGGCAACTACCACGACCTTGCCGGAATCGAGGTCCCGGCGCATGCGCTCCACGTCGATACTTTGAATTCGCGCTTTGGTGTGAGCATTGTCCGTAAGAATTTTTACCTGACCACCAGTGTAGGAGCACGCATCGTAACCGCGCTTCTTCAGTGCCATGCTCAACAGGGCAATGGTCACCTGCTCGCCGGTGGATACCAGTACATCCATTTCCCGGGGGTCAGGATTTTCCTGAATCTGGCTCGCCAGGCCGATCAGGCGGTTGGTCTCACCACTCATCGCGGAAAGAACAACAACCATATCGTGACCCTGGGCTTTGAACCCGGCCACCTTGTCGGCAACCGCCTCAATACGCTCGATGGAGCCTACTGAAGTGCCACCGTATTTCTGTACGAACAAACTCATCGTTCTAGTGTTCCTTACTACCTTGCTACGCGGTACCAAATCCGCGGGTGCCGCGCACTTAATCACCAAACCGCGGGCAAATCAACTGAAAACACACAAACTGCCCCAGAAAAAAATCGGTAAGCCTGCGAACTCCGGAATAATCGGCTGTTAGTTTCATTTGATATTGTTTTTCACCCACTCCGGGATCGCTTCGATCAGCGCGGGCAGCGCGGCCACATCGGTGCCGCCGCCCTGGGCCATGTCCGGGCGGCCGCCGCCCTTACCGCCCAACTCGCCCGCGGCAAAACGCATCAAATCGCCGGCCGCCAATCGGCCCGTAAGATCCTTAGTCACTACGGCTACCAGGGCAACCTTCTCTTCACCCGGCGCAGCGAGTAGCAGCACACCGCTACCCAGCTTGTTTTTCAGCTGGTCAGCCAGATCCCGCAGAGACTTTGCATCGGCGCCGTCAATAGAGGCTGCCAGTAATTGAACGCCCGCAACTTCTACCGCCTGGCTGGTCAGGTCACCGCCTGCACCACTGGCGAGACGGGTCTTCATGCTGGCCAGATCTTTTTCCAGCTTGCGATTACTGGCGATCAATTGCTCAACTTTCTCAGCGAGATTTTCCGGACGCGCTTTAAGCAGCGCAGCCGCGTGATCAAGACGCTGCTGGGCTAGATCAAACAGTGCCAGTGCGTGGGCGCCGGTGACTGCTTCAATACGACGCTGACCGGAGGCGATTCCGCTTTCGGCGACGATGCGCAGGAGGCCGATATCACCGGTGCGCTCGACGTGGGTACCACCACACAATTCCACCGAGAAAGCGCCACCATCGGTGCGTTCACCCATGGTCAATACGCGCACGGAGTCACCGTACTTTTCGCCAAACAATGCCATTGCACCTTTGGCTTTCGCTGTTTCGATATCGGTCTCTTCCGTTTCCACCGCGGTGTTTGCACGGATCTGGCTATTTACCAGCGCTTCAATCGCACGCAGCTGTTTACTAGTCACTGCTTCCGGATGAGAAAAGTCGAAACGCAGACGCTCGGAATCCACCAGGGAGCCTTTCTGAGTTACGTGCTCACCCAGCACTTTGCGCAATGCAGCATGCAGCAGGTGCGTGGCGGAATGGTTCAGCGCGGTGGACTGGCGCACATCGCCGGCAACTTCTGCCGTTACCGCTTCATCGACAGCCAGACTGCCGGAGAGCAACTTGCCCTGGTGCAGGTGGTTGGCACCGTGCTTAACACAGTCGGCCACTTCGAAGCGGCCCGACTCGGACTGCAGGTAACCACTGTCACCTACCTGACCACCGGATTCCGCATAAAACGGGGTGCGGTCAAGCACGATGGCTGCAGACTCGCCTTCTTCAATGCGATCGACAAGCTCGCCATCTTTGATAATGGCAACCACGTTGCCCTGCTCGGTGACACGGTCGTAACCGAGGAACTCGGTGACCCCGCCCAGCTCGACGGTGTCGGTGTAATCCTGCTTGAACTTACCCGCTGCGCGGGCACGCTCACGCTGGGCATTCATGGCTTTTTCATAGCCCGCCATGTCCAGAGTCAGACCACGTTCTCGGGCAATGTCTTGGGTCAGGTCGGTGGGGAAGCCGTAAGTGTCGTGCAGGGTGAACACCAGCTCACCGGGAATTTCCGTACCTTCGAGGGAAGCCAGTGCTTCGTCGAGCAGCGCCAGGCCCTTATCCAGGGTCTTGGCGAACTGCTCTTCTTCCTTGCGCAGGGCGTTTTCAATGACCGACTGCTTTTCTTTCAGCTCAGGGTAGGCATCGCCCATTTCCGCGACCAGCGCGGCGACCAGCTTATAGAAGAAAATGTCTTTGTGGCCCAGCTTGTGCCCATGGCGCACCGCACGGCGAATAATACGGCGAAGTACGAAGCCACGACCTTCGTTGGACGGCATTACACCGTCGGCAATAAGGAAAGAGCAGGAGCGAATGTGGTCCGCGATTACACGCAGGGACTTCTCTTCGGTGTCGGAGCAGCCAACGACTTTGCCCGCGGCATTCAACAGTGCCTGGAAGAGGTCAATCTCATAGTTGGAATGCACGCCCTGCATTACTGCTGCGATACGCTCGAGGCCCATACCGGTATCCACGGAAGGCTTGGGCAGCGGATGCAGTTCGCCGTCTGCGGAGCGCTCGAACTGCATGAAAACCAGATTCCAGATTTCAATGTAACGGTCTAGGTCGTCATTTTCGGATCCGGGGGGGCCACCGGGCACATCTGCGCCGTGATCGTAGAAGATCTCGGAGCTGGGACCGCACGGGCCGGTATCACCCATTTGCCAGAAGTTGTCTTCATCGAGGCGAGAGAAGCGCTCGGCACTTACACCCATCTCTTTCAGCCAGATATCCGCGGCTTCATCATCGCTGATATGCACGGTCACCCACAGGCGCTCTTCCGGAAGCTTCAATTCCTTGGTCAGGAATTCCCAGGCAAACTTGATCGCTTCGCGCTTGAAGTAATCACCGAAGCTGAAGTTACCCAGCATTTCAAAGAAGGTGTGGTGACGCGCGGTGTAGCCCACATTTTCCAGGTCGTTGTGCTTACCACCGGCGCGCACACAGCGCTGGGAGCTGGCGGCGCGAACGTACGGGCGAGACTCCTGCCCCAGGAAGGTATCTTTGAACTGCACCATGCCCGCATTCGTGAACAGCAGAGTCGGGTCGTTACCCGGCACCAGTGAGCTGGAGGGTACACGCGTGTGCCCCTGCTCAGCGAAATAGTTTAGAAATGCTTCGCGTATCTGTGCACTCTTCATTACAGGCTGCTTCCAAATCATCAGTAAATTCTTGTCAGCCCCGGATCGCTCCGGAACCAACTATTCAATCAGTCTTGCAGGTCTTCAGCGAGCCCTGCCTCGGGCAGCTCACGCTGCGCGAGTAAATGTATGTGTAAGTGGAACACCGTCTGGCCGGCGCCGCGGCCATTGTTGACCACCAGCCGAAACCCATCTTCCAACTGCAGGCGCTCGGCCATTTGCGATGCTACCCACATAAGATGACCGAGCAGTGGAACATCTTCCTCGCGTGCGTCTGCCACGCTCACCAGCGGTTTACGTGGGATGATCAGCAGATGCGTTGGCGCCTGCGGTGCCCGGTCCTCGATGACGATACAGTGCTCATCTTCATACAGCCGCCGCGCCGGCAGTTCTCCGGCAATAATCCGGCTGAATACACTGACTTCTTCCATGCTCGTCCCGCCCTGCTCTTCCTTGGCAACCGAAACCCGGCGCAAACGCCGCCAACACCACCCAGGTGGTCACCAGTTGGTGTTACTTGGCCAGCTTTTCATCCGTGGTAAGGGGACGGGCTTCAGACTCCAGCATTACCGGAATGCCGTCGCGAATCGGGTACGCCAGGCCACTCGCCTTGCACACCAGCTCCTGGGTTTCTTCGTGGTATTCAAGAGGGGCCTTGCTGACGGGGCAAACCAACAAACTCAGTAATTTCTTGTCCATTTCTATCTCGGAATAACACTCAGATGGCGCCCCAGAACCCGACTCACGGGACTCTCCGGGGCCTTGGAGGGCCAAAAATGACCGCGTATGGTACAACGCTTTTTCGGTGTTTTCACGACTGAGGGGAGAAATCCCCCGCACCGTCTACTGGCGGGGGAAGAGGCAGTGGCGAGATGCCTAGAAGTGGCGGCAGGCGGAGACGGCGTTGCGCCACCCGGCGAGGAGGTCCTGGCGTGTCTGGGTAGACATCTGCGGCAGGAAATCTTGCTCGATATCCTGCAGTGACGCCGGCAGCGCCTCGCTTTGCCAGATTCCCGCCCCAATTCCGGCGAGTAGCGCCGCCCCAACCGCGGTGGACTCGATCTGGCGCGGGCGCTCAATCCGCAGGTCCGAAATATCCGCCTGGAATTGCATCAGGAAGTTGTTGGCGCTCGCACCGCCGTCGACCCGCAAACATTCGAGCTCAACCCCAAGGGTACGCGCCATCAGTTCAGCCAGTTCGTGACTCTGATAGGCGATGGACTCGAGTGTCGCGCGGACAATCTCGGCCCGCCCGGCGCCCCGTGACAGGCCAAATATGGCACCGCGTGCATCGGCATCCCAGTAGGGAGCCCCCAGGCCACTGAAGGCCGGGACCATATAGACCCCTCGCGTATTGGGGATTTCCTGCGCCATTTTTTCAGATTCCGCCGCCTGGTGGATGATGCCGAGGTCATCCCGCAGCCATTGCACCGCCGCACCGGCATTGAACACGGCGCCCTCAATCACAAATTGGGGCATCCCCTTGGCATCGCAGCCGATGGTGGTCAGCATGCCCTCCGGCACCAGCGGTCGGTCCCGACCGGCGCTGGCGAGTAGAAAACAACCGGTACCGTAGGTGTTCTTCATGGTGCCGGGTTCGAAACAGCCCTGCCCGTAGAGCGCCGACTGCTGGTCACCGGCCACTCCTGCGATAGGTACCGACGCGCCAAGAAATGCGGACGGATCCGTGGTACCAAAGCTGCCCGCGGAAGGCCGGATCTCCGGCAGGATCGCGGCCGGACAATCAAACATCCGCAGCAGCTCCGTGTCCCACTGGCGGCGATCGAGATCGTAGAGCAAGGTGCGGCAGGCGTTGGTGTGGTCGGTGAGATGCTGGCGCCCACCGGTAAAGCACCAGATAAGCCAGCTATCAATGGTGCCGAAGCAGAGCTCTCCAGCCTCTGCCCGGTGATGGAGCTCCGGTGATTCGCGAAAGATCCAGCGCAGCTTGCTGGCGGAGAAATAAGCGTCCAGCAGCAACCCGGTTTTGGCCCGCACCATCGACTCGGCGCCGGCATTGCGCAACTCCCGGCAAATACTCGCAGAGCGGCGGCACTGCCACACGATCGCCCGATGCACCGGCTCGCCGGTGGCGCGATCCCACAGGACCGTTGTTTCGCGCTGGTTGGTAATACCCAGCGCAGAAAGGTCCGCAGGTTCGATTCCCGCTCGCTTGATGGCGGCGGCACACACCTTGAGCGTGACCTGCCAGATTTCACTGGCATCGTGCTCCACCCAGCCCGGTTGCGGGTAGTACTGGGAAAACTCCGAGTAACTGCGTCCGCGCAGGTTGCCGTCGCGGTCGAAGACGAAGGCTGTGGTACCGGTGGTACCCTGGTCAATAGAGAGAATCATGGAGAATGCTCGAACGTGCGTGTCATTCTTATTAAAACAACAGCCCCACGGATGGCACTTCGAGTGGACTACGGCTGATTCAATGCCAGTATATACGTTCTGATCAATCCTGCGCTGCGTGCGCCTGGCTATTCAACGCTTCAATCGCGTACTGAATCGCATCGCCAAAAAAACCACGATACGACAGGTACCGCTGGCGGCGCGCCCGCTCTTTTAACTTCTGCTCGCGGGGAAGCGAGACATCAATTGGCGTACGAAACTTGCGCACCAATTGCTCGTGTGCCAGCTCAAACCAGTCGACGTCTTCCTGGACCCTATCCATGGCCTCCTGCGCCTGCGCCCCGCGAATTCCGCGCAACTGCAATTCCTGGCGAATACGCATCGGCCCCTGCCCACGATAGACACGCGAGCGACAAAACACCTCGGCAAAGCGCTGGTCGGACTGGTAGTTAAGTTCCTGCAGACGCAACAAAACCCCGTCAAAGTCAGCCTCGGGGTGCCTGGGTGTCAGCTTTTGCCGCAGCTCCTCACACGAATGTTCACGACGTGAGAGCAAATCCAGCGCGTGATTGAATAGCGCCTGAAAAGTATCCGGAGGATTGGATCGGGAGGGGGAGTCAGTCGCGGAGGGCGAACTGGTTGCGACACTCTTTGGGCAGTCGCTTGCGGTAGAAGCGTTAGTTGAAGAGATCGCGGTCGTCAGCAGGCGGCTACTTTCGCCACCGCCTCTGACACCACGCTTACCGGAAAAGCTCAAGATCAGCCTTCCGCGGTATCTGCCTCTTCTGGAGATTCGGCAACCTCAACACCCAGCAACTGCTCGCGCAACTGGGATTCGATTTCATTGCGGATATCCACGTTTTCCTTGAGGAACTTAACCGCATTGGCTTTACCCTGGCCAATCTTATCGCCCTTGTAGCTGTACCAGGCACCGGCTTTATCCACCAGTCCCAGCTTCACGCCGTAGTCGATAATTTCACCAATCAGGTTAATACCCTGGCCGTACATGATCTGGAACTCGGTCTGCTTGAAAGGCGGCGCCACCTTGTTCTTTACGACCTTAACGCGGGTCTCGTTACCCACCACCTCGTCGCCTTCTTTCACGGAGCCGATACGACGGATATCCAGACGCACAGAGGAGTAGAACTTGAGTGCATTACCACCGGTGGTGGTTTCCGGGGAGCCGAACATCACACCGATCTTCATACGAATCTGGTTGATAAATACACACAGGGTGTTGGTGTTTTTGATGTTACCGGTGAGTTTACGCAGGGCCTGGGACATCAGACGCGCCTGCAGGCCAACGTGAGAATCACCCATTTCGCCTTCGATTTCCGCACGCGGCGTCAGTGCCGCTACGGAGTCGACAATCAATACGTCTACTGCGCCGGAGCGCACCAGCATGTCGGCCACTTCCAGCGCCTGCTCACCGGTGTCCGGCTGGGATACGATCAACTCGTCTACGTTTACGCCGAGCTTTTCCGCGTAAATCGGGTCCAGCGCGTGTTCCGCATCGACGAATGCACAGGTACCGCCATTGCGCTGCGCTTCCGCGATCACCTGCAGGGTCAGGGTGGTTTTACCGGAAGATTCCGGGCCGTAGATCTCGACAATACGTCCACGTGGCAGGCCGCCAATGCCCAAGGCTACGTCCAGTCCCAGAGAACCGGTGGAGATTGCAGGGATACGCTCGCGCTCCTTGTCTCCCATGCGCATAACGGTGCCTTTGCCGAACTGACGCTCGATCTGAGACAGCGCCGCCTGTAAAGCCTTGTCTTTATTGGAATCCATGACCCTTCCCATGTGTACCTGAAAATTGGTGAGAAATACTGCAATTAATACTGCTATTGGGGAAGGAGCTTAGAGAAAAATTACTGTATAAGCAACCAGTAATCGGGAATGATCGGTATTCGTTTCGAAGCGGCTAAATTTTGTGCAAAAACAATGAAACAGCGGTGCCAACTCTGGTCAGTCGGTATGGCTTTTCGTGATCGCCAGCAGGCCCTCCAGTGCCGTTACCACGGTCTGCGCCTGGACTTCTGCGCGACTGCCGGCAAACTGCATGCACAGGGCCTTTACTTCCAGGGGCTCCTGCCCCTCGCCATGGGCCCAGGCGATCCATACGGTACCAACGGGCTTTTCTTCACTGCCCCCATCGGGCCCGGCAATACCGCTGACCGCGACGGAGATGTTGGCATCGAGGCGATTCAGCACCCCCACCGCCATCTGCCGTACAACCGTTTCACTCACCGCGCCATCGGTGTCCAGCGCGCCCTGATCAACGCCAAGAAAGCCGCGCTTGATACGATCGGCGTAAGACACCAACGCACCATCAAACCATCCCGAGGAGCCCGCCACAGACGTAATTGCCGCGGCAATGGCGCCGCCGGTACAGGATTCCGCAGTGGTCACCTTCCACTCCAGGCGGGTCAATTCCGTGCCCAGGTCGGCAGCCAGGTTTTTGGCCAGAGATAGTTGCTGTGCTGCGCTGTCTTTCACCAGATATCCTTTTTCGAACGCACTGAACAAGCGGAGTGCAAATTGGGGCTCAGGTAGATTTCCCCGGGGTAATAGCGGCTACAGAGGTTGCAACTGGCCATTGAGGTACAGGGTCTTGCCGCTCTGATCCTGGACCCGGAAACCGGTACCGCCGTCGCCTCGAGTGTAGAGGAATTGCGCCGAGGCAGGCAGTAACACCGGGCGCTTGAATTCCACACTCATACGGAAGGCAGCCGGCAAACCCTGCTCACCCGCCTTTGATTCCAGGGCCGCCAGACACGCGGCTTTGGTCCACATGCCGTGCACGATCGCGCTGGAGAACCCGAACAGGCGCGCCGACGAGGCAAACAGGTGAATGGGGTTCCAATCGCCCGAGACTTTGGCATAACTGCGCCCGGCGGCCTCCGAAATGGACCAGGGGATACTCGAAGCCCCCGCCATATCGGGCATATTCTGGGGGAATGGCGCCAGGTCCGCATGCTTCGGGGCGTCCTTGTCGGCGTGCTTACCGCGTACCAGCATGGCGCTCTCGCACTCCCATACCAGCTCATCACCCACCTTCACCCGGGTCATCAGGGCAAACTCGTAACCGCGCTTTACCGGCACCGGAGCCAGCAAATCACAGTGAATATCCATGGACTCCTCAACCTGGATAGGCCGGTGCTGGGTAATCTGGTTGCGCAAGTGCACCATACCGAGGACCGGGAAGGTAAAGGCATCGGAGACCAGCAGCTTTAGGTGCAGGGGCATGGCCAGCACAAACGGGTAAGTGGCCGGCAGATCAGTCCCCGCGGCAAAGCCACATACATCGCAGTAGGCGCGCACGCGCTCGCGATCCACCCGCTGCTCGCGCAGGCTGACACTGGCCAAAACGGGGGTATTGTGTGCCGGGGTAGTACGTTTCTTGCGCGCAGTCAGAGCGCGGAAGTACAGCGGCAGTACCGCCGGACGGGTATCGAGCTCGATATGAAGGGGAGAAGATCCGTGGTTTGCCTTAAGCACAGCGATAATTCTCGGCATAAATCTGATGGTTCCAGATAATAACCCGGGCCAGAGTGGCTAGCTAGAGACCATTCGGTCACACCACTCTGCCCGGCTCATTAGGCTACTTGCCAAATGCTACCTGTCGTAGATGCCGAAACGATGACAGGTAGCCAGACGATCAGCTCTCCGGCAGCTCGGAGATACCCATATTGAACAGGGTAAAGCCGAAGATGTCCGCGTACTGCTCGATGATCTTCGAAACCGGGGTACCGGCGCCATGGCCAGCGTTGGTTTCGATACGGATCAGGGTCGGCGCAGCGCCTGCCTGCTTGCTCTGCAGCTCAGCGGCGAACTTAAAGGAGTGCGCCGGCACAACACGGTCATCGTGGTCGGCAGTGGTTACCAGCGTCGCCGGATACTCGGTGCCTTGCTGCACGTTGTGCACGGGTGAGTAGCCCTTCAGGTACTGGAACATTTCTTCACTCTCTTCCGCGGTGCCGTAGTCATAGGCCCAACCGGCACCGGCGGTAAAGGTGTGGTAACGCAACATATCCATCACGCCGACGGCAGGCAGCGCAACCTGAACCAGCTCGGGGCGCTGAGTCATTACCGCACCCACCAGCAGGCCGCCGTTGGAGCCACCGCGAATCGCCAGGTAATCGCTGGAGGTATAACCCTGATCGATCAGGAATTCACCGGCGGCGATAAAGTCATCGAATACATTCTGCTTCTGCAGCTTGGTACCAGCGTCGTGCCAGCGCTTGCCGTACTCACCACCACCGCGCAGGTTGGGCACTGCGTAGACACCGCCAAGCTCCATCCACACCGCATTGGTAATGCTGAACGATGGCGTCAGGCTGACGTTGAAGCCGCCATAGCCGTACAGGATGGTCGGGTTTTTACCGTTCAGCTCCAGGCCTTTCTTGTGGGTAATCAGCATGGGCACGCGGGTGCCGTCTTTGGAGGTGTAGAACACCTGCTGAGACTCATACGTAGACGGATCGAACTGGGCACCGGATTCCCGGTATACAGAAGATTCACCCTCGGCTACATCAAACGCGAAAATCGTGGAAGGCGTTTTGTAATTGGTGAAGGAGTAGTACAGGGTGGTGTCTTCACGCTTGCCGCCCAGGGAGGAGGCGCTACCCGGCCCCGGCAGGGCAATTTCACGTACTTTTTCACCGTCGTAGTTGTACTGGTAAATTTTGGACAGCGCATCGACCATGTACTCGGCGAAGAAATAGCCACCGCCGGTAGACGCCGTCAGTACATTTTCGGTTTCACCGATAAAGTCCTGCCAATTCGCAGGTGCCGGGTTGGCGGCGTCCACGGTGACTACTTTCTTGTTCGGCGCTTCGCGGTTGGTCACCAGGAACAGCTTGCTGCCCTGATTGTCGATCACATAGGTGTCGGAGTCGAAATCGGTAAGCACCGATACCAGTGGCGCATCCGCTTTGGTGAGATCGCGGATAAACAGGTCGTTGCCGGAGGTGGAGGTCGCACCGGAAATTACCAGGAAGCGATCATCTTCGGTCACTACACCGGAGACGTAGCGACGCTTTTCTTCCTTGGTGCCGCCGAATACCAGCGTGTCTTCTGACTGTGGCTGGCCCAGCTTGTGGTAGTACAGTTTGTGCTGATCGGTTTTTGCCGAAAGTTCACTGCCATCGGGCTTGTCGTAGCTGGAGTAGTAAAAACCTTCATTCCCTTTCCAGGAAATACCGGAGAACTTCACGTCGACCAGCGGCTGCTCAAGGATTTCCTTGGTCTCGGCATCGATGATGAAGATTTTGCGCCAGTCACTGCCACCCTCGGATACGGAGTACGCGGCGATGCTGCCATCTTTGGAAAATTTCAGGGTCGCCAGGGAGGTGGTGCCGTCCTCACTGAAGGTATTCGGGTCGAGAAAAATTTCCGCTTCGCCGTCGCCCTTGTTGCGCCACACTACATACTGGTTCTGCAAACCATCGTTGCGATAGAAATAGGTGTAATCGCCTTCCTTGAACGGCGAGCCCACTTTTTCGTAGTTCCACAGGGCTTCAAGGCGCTGCTTTAGGGTATCCCGGTAAGGAATCTGATCCAGATAGCCAAAGGTTACCGCGTTCTGTTCTTTCACCCAGGCCTCGGTCTCGGCACTGCGGTCGTCTTCTAACCATCGGTAAGGGTCCGCCACCTCGGTATCAAAATAGCTGTCCACCACTTCGCCCATGCGGGTTTCCGGGTAGGCCAATGCCACTGCGGCAACGGGCTGGGTCGTTTCAGCCTCTTTAGCGACGTCCTGGGACTCTCCCGAGCAAGCTGCCAATACGCCGGCGGCCGCCAAGATGGTTATTTTTTTCACGTTTGAGATTCCTTCGGCTGGTGAATGAATTATTAAGCACGCAATTAAGCGAGCACGTAACCAGACCATCTAGGAAACCGAATTCCCGCGGGCGAATCAAGGAATTGGTACTCAGCAGTACCCCGCAAACTTTTCTCCGGCAAAACTAAAGATTTAAGGTTTTTTCAACCACCTACACCTCAGGAGCCATCAATTATTTTGTTGCAAATCTAAACCAACATTACCCAGCAGACGCCGGCGATGATCAGCGAAGCCAGCACACTGAGTACCGCCCCCTCCCGAACCATCTCCTGGATGCGCAATTTGCCCGTGCCGTAAGCAATGGCATTGGGTGCCGTCGCCACTGGCAGCATAAAGGCGCAGCTGGCACACATGGCTGCGGGAATCATCAGCACCATGGGATCAAACCCGGCACTGGTGGCAACCACTGCGAGGATCGGCATCAACAGCGTGGCGGTCGCCGTATTGCTGGTAATCTCGGTGAGGAAGGTGACCGACAGGCAGAGCAGAATCATCATCAACCACAGCGGCATGGCGGTCAGGAAGTTCAGCCCCTGCCCCATCATGTCGCTCAAGCCCGAGGCCGAGAAACCTTTGGCGATGGCGATACCCCCAGCAAACAACAGCAGCATGCCCCAGGGAATACTCTCGGCAGTCTGCCAATCCAGCAGTCGTCCGCCCTTGCCGTTTGGGATCAGGAACATCAACACCACCGCCGCCAGCGCAACGGTGCTATCGCCAGCATCAGGAACACCCAGTAAATCGCTCCAACCACCAAACGGCTCATTGCGGGTTACCCAAAACAAGATGGCCACCCCGAATACCGCCAGGGTGCGCGCCTCTTCCGGACGCCACGGGCCAACACTGGGTGCCTCGAGGGACTTTTGCAGATGAATCCCGCGGGTGAGCCACAACGCCATCAGCGGCAGGGTGATTAATACCACCGGCAATCCGATCTTCATCCAGCGGGCAAAACTGAATTCACGACCGGTCACTTCCTCGTAAATTCCCATAAAGATCACGTTGGGCGGTGTGCCCAACGGGCTGCCCACACCGCCGAGACTCGCCGCGTAGGCAATGCCCAGAATCAGGGCGACCGTGAGCCGGTGATTGTCGGTGCGGGAGGCAATCGCGAGCGCAATGGGCAGCATCATCAAGGTGGTCGCGGTATTGGAGATCCACATGCTCAACAGACCCGCCGCGAGCATAAAACCCAGTACCAGACGCCGCCCACTGGTAAGACCCACCACACGCAACATATAAAGTGCGAGCCGTTCGTGAGCACCACTTTTCTCCAGCGCTTTGGAAAGGATAAACGCCCCCATCAGCAACAGGATCACATGACTGCCCAGCGAAGCGGCCACCCCTTTGTGGTCCAACACACCAAACAGGGGCAGCAGTACAAATGGCACCAGCGATGTGGCCGGAATCGGCATGGCTTCCGTCACCCACCAGATGACGGTCAACAGGGTAATGGCCGCGGTTACCGCAGGCAGATACGCCATACCCGCCGCAGACAACGCAAAATAGAAGGCTCCGGCGAACAAGGGCCCCAACAGCATTACAAAGGATTTCTGCACATTCATTTTCTTATTTTCCGTACTCGCCACGCTCTGCTAGCGGCGCTCACCTTATACGCCCATTTTACTAACAGGGCTCACTTATTTCTTCGGTCTGTGTTACAGGATCTTTGGGAGCGATCGGTGGAACAGTCTCCGACTTTGCAGCCGATCGTTTGCGCAACACCAAATCCTGCATTTCCCAATCCACTGAAGGCGCCTGCTGTGCGTCGCAGCCGGTGATGTTCCAGCACAAAATCTGCACGCGCACATCGCCGTCGACAGTACCGGGCTCGAAACGCAGGGTAACAAAATTGTTGTTGCAGCTGTTTGCGGCACGCTTGCCGTTTCCATCAGTGGCGCTACCTGCCCGCAGGTATTCCACCTCAGCACGAATATGATCGGTCGGACGATCGGGGAAAACCGCAAGAGTCTGATCTGCGCCAGCGGCAGCGCTGGGAAGGCAGGCCAGTGGCGAAGACACCACTTCTACCACCTGCTTGCCCCCCAGATCAAAACGGGCGAGCCGACTGAAATGCACATCCCCCGCGAGGATCAACAGGTCCTGCGGACAATCGCGTATGGCCCGCACCAGATCCTGATACTGCCCGGTATCCGCCAGGGAATGATCCCCCAACCCCAGTTTTACCCGCAGCGACTTGAGCAGGCCCCCATCGCGGAACTGCCAGCGCGCCAGCAGCGGCGCCGGCAACACCAGCACCCCGGGGCGATCCAGCTCTCTAAGCCAGGTGGTGGCCGCAGCAAAGGTCTGCGCATCGGTAAAGTTGGCATCCTGCCCGCGGGCGCGCTGCAGGCGTGTATCCAGCACGAAGAACTTCAGAGCATCGGCCACGTTGAACTGGCGGGAAAACGCCCCCGATGGCAGTTGGTAAGCGTCGAATAGCTCCCGCGCACAGCTCTGCCAGGTATCGCGCACCTTGCGCGACCAGAGCGTGGGCAGGAAACCGGGTGGGTTTGGGAAGTCGTTCCAGAATTCGTGATCGCCGGCGAGGAAATAGTGAAAACCCTGCTGCAGCTTGGTGCGCAAACCACGCCGCCAGTTGCGCAGGTATTCGGCGGTAAATACCGCGTTCAGCTTGCGACGAATCTTGGTGCGGGAGCGGAAACCCAGCGGGGAGAAGTTGCGGCTACTGAAGCCGCGAATGATGCTGGCACCCCAGCCGGTGTTGGAAAATGCCGTATCCAGATAAACCTGGTCACCGCCGAGAAAGGATACCTGGGGGCGATACGCCGCAGGTAACGCTTCCATCGCTTGACTCAAGGCACCGCCGTCCACGTCGCGATAAAAACAGGTTCCGTACCAGACATTGAAGCCGTCTCTGAGTGTACGCGGGCGCCCGCGACACTCCGCATGGGCGAGCGCAAGAGAGGGTTCATGTAGCCCCCACAACGACAGGCGGTAGTGCACACCCGGGAGCAAGACGAGATTTACCAGGGTAAACGCAATGCCCGGGGCAGAGCGATCAAATACAATCGGGACATCCCGCCGTATTGATTCCCGCGCAAGGGTCGCAGCGGCACCGTCGGCGGGCTCGACCCGCAGCCAGTAACACGGTGCTGCAGTGGGTGCAGCCCCGCTTTGCACGTCTGGCGCAGGCTCCGGGCCATTAAAGTCAGCCACCCAGATCTGCCCCGAAGCGCCCTCGCCGTATCCGTGCGGCACGATCATATAGCGGTCGAGTTGTGCACCCTCGCTGGGGGCACAGTGCTCCCTGGTCGAAGCCAGTTTCGCGGCCCTACCGACGTCTGTAGTTTGAATCCTTGTATCCATGCCCCAATAAATTCCCTAAGCACCCTGTTTTTATCCTTCTCAGCAAGCGAGAGGCGGACAACATGGTCGCAGAATTTCACCTCAGGTCAACAATCGACCCGGTAACTCAGGTAACAGGCAGGAACTTCGTGTGGATGCTTTTCTTGTTGTAATTCTCATCGCCGTGCTGGCGTGGGTAGTGCCGTTTTTGTGGCAGCACTGGCGTCGCAACTACCTGCGCTCGCGCCCCCTAAGCGCCAGACAGGAACGTATTTTGGCGGAACGTCTGGCCCTGTTTCCCTATTTACCTGCAGCCAGGCAGCAGGAACTGAAGGAGAATATCAGCCTGTTCCTGCGGGATAAGGAATTTGTTGGCTGCAATGGGCAGCTCATTACTGAAAATATCCGCGTTACCATCGCCGCTCATGCCTGCCTGCTGTTGCTGGAGCGCCCAAACAACTGCTATCCCGACCTGAAAACCGTACTGGTGTATCCGGATGCCTATGTCGCCAGAGAAACCCGCCACGATGGACATGTGCAGTCGTCCCACCTGAGCGCGCGCGCCGGCGAAGCCCACTACCGGGGCCCGGTAGTATTGTCCTGGGGAGACTTGGTCGATGGAATGCACAGCCCGCAGAGCGGGCACAATGTGGCGATTCATGAGTTCGCCCACAAGCTGGATGAAGAGGATGGCTATGTGGACGGACGCCCACCCTTTGAGAACAGCGCCGATGGCAAGACTTGGGCGCCGGTGATGCGCGAAGCATTTACCGAGCTGCGCCAGCGGATACAAACACTACATGCGGGTGCTGAGCTGGCGGCGAGTGATACCGCGGCGGCGTTGGGAGAGAAACCCTCGGTACTGGACACCTACGGTGCCCAGTCACCAGCAGAGTTCTTTGCGGTCGCGACGGAGGCGTTTTTTATTATTCCGACGGCGATGGAATCGGCGCATCCGGCACTGTATCGGGAGATGCAAAAATTTTTCCGAACAGATCCGGCCGCATTGCTGCGTGGAAATCGTCTGGGCGGTTAATATCACAGTTGATCGCGGGGTCTGCGACCTCCACATCCACCACAGCATCGGCAAATATATGCAGTACCTTTTCCATACGGGTATTGCGCAAACGGGACAGCGCCGAGAGGTACTTACGACCGATGGCAATGGGGTAACCGCGGGTGCCCGCGCACACCGGCACGCAGATACGGTCTTCCTCCGCAGCCTGCATCAAAGTGATGAGCGTTTCCGGTTCCACAAACGGCATATCCCCCAGACACACCAGTACCGCCTTGGGATTGGCGCCAGAACGCTGTAACTGTTCAACGACGTGCGCCAGACTGGTACCTATGCTTACCGGCCACACCGGTGCATGAATGACTTGGACAGGAAGTTTTTTCAGGCCATTGGCCAGGACAGAATCCCGTGCGCGCAATACGACGTGGACCGCTGCGCGGCCAAACTTGTCGGCGGCATCCAGCGCCGTCTGCAAGGTGCGCAATATCATGGGCTCCCCATGAATGCTTGCCATACGCTTGTCGGTGCCAAATCGATGAGAGTAACCGGCGGCCAGAACCACGATCGAATATTCCATTATCTTTCTCGCATCGCTTTCTTAGAGTGCAGTTTATATAGCTGGTCAGTAGTCCTTCTTCCACTGTAGCTCCACACTTCCGGCACCATTTTCGCTACCGTCGGAGGATTTGATGTCGAGGCGCAAATTCTTGCGCAACTCAATTTGCATTTCTGCCTGCCAGGGGTTGAGTGGATCCGTACTGCGCTGCAACTCGAGATAGATGCGGCTGGTTATATATTTACCAAGACTGAGAGAGTACTGATCCCCTTCATCGGTTGCCTCCGAGTCGAAATCCAGTGTATCCAGCCCCACCAGATCGCGAGTGCTTGCCAGTGGATCAAAACCGGTGCCACCGGTCTGCAATGCGCGCACCACGCTGACCAGCCGCACCGCTTGCAGCGGGGAGATATCGGTCAACGACTTGCCAAACAACAGTTGGGCAAAAATTTCATCCTGGGCGGCCGCCGGGTTCGAGCTGAATTCGATTTTTGGGTCATCCGTGGTGCCGGATATTTCTGCAGTGATCTCACCTTCGGTATAGGTGTGTACGCCTTTTACATAAATCGCCGCCACATTATTTTCGAACTGCACCTCGCCTTCCTGCAAATCAAACTTCTTACCCAGCAAATCGAACTTGCCGCGCACGATGGTGATGGTACCCGCCGCTTCCGGACTCGCCGCGGTACCGCTGATGTCTACCTCCCCTTTGAGCTGCGAATCCAGCCCCAGGCCCCTGACGACCGATTGCTGGTCCAGCACGACCTCAATCTGCAAGCCAATATTTTCCAGCAGACGCGACCCTGTGGATGCATCTTCCCCGCCATCGACTTCCACCTCAATCACATCAATTTCTGGCACACTGCTACCGATGAAGTGCTCCACCTGCACGGTCAATGGCCGCAAGTTGATGGTGCCCGCCAGCAAGGCATCTTCGGTGCTGCCCGAAAGACGCAGATCGCCATTGATCGCCCCTTTGGCACCCGGCATATTGAGCAAACGGGCCCTGCGGGCAGACAAAGTGAAATCCAGCGTCGCCGGCTCCGGGGCGTTAAAGCGGGCCGCCCCCGTCAAGTCCACACGTCCGCGATCCCGGTCGCGGGCACTGGCCTCAACGATCCGCCAGGCCCCTGGGGTCAGCTCCGCAATAAACGCAACACGCCGCAGGCGTGTGTTACTGGGACGATGTTCGTAGTAACCGTCACGCAGGTTGATATTGCCGCGCAGGTTGGGCTTGCGACTGGTGCCCCTGGCCGACAGATCAAAATTCAGGTTGCCCCGCAAGGTATGAATCTCCGGGTCATACAGCACACTCAACGCCGCCAGATCGGCACTACCACCCGCCTCGAAATCAATGGGCAGCGGCGGGCGCTCCGCCGCGGTCTTGTCACTAAATAGTTGCGTAAGAATCGGAGCAATAGCGAGCGAGGCCCGGGCGTTGGCGGCTTGGCGACTTCCGTGGCTAGCACCCAATTGCATCTTCAGGTCTTTCGCAACGGTTTCCCAGGTCAGCGACAGAATCACCGGTACTTGCACCAGCGCATCGTCCTGTAAAGCCGGCGCCTGCCCGGTAATCCGCAGCTCCCCGGAAAGATCCGGGTTGCGTGGGGTACCGGATGCGGTAGCGCGCAGGGACAGCTCACCGGTATCGCTGATATCCGCTTTTAGCCAGGTATTGAAATCCGCCAGCACCGCCTGCGCATTCACCTGCAGATCGAGCCCGGAGGCACTCATGGCACCATCGATATTGAGCTGGTTGCGATCGGCCCAGAGTAATTTCACCTCGGACAAGGTGATGGCCGCTTGCCCATAGCTCACATCCCCCTGCGCCTGCCAGGGCTCCCCCTGAAACTCGCCCATCCCCAGCACGTTGACACTGGCTTCCAGCGACGTAAATGGGCCGGTAAAGTTGCCGTCCAGACTCAATTCACCACTCAGGGAAAGCGGCAACGGCACCCCCACCAGTTTCGCCAGGCCAATGGGGATGTTGCGCCCGGCAACGCTGCCATTGACCTGCTGTGCTTTCGGCTCCAGCACGCCGTTCAATTCCAGCCAGGCACTGCCTTCTGCACGGGCGCGCTCTGCATCCCGGGCCAGCGCCCGGGTACCCACTACCCGCTCGGCAGATTGACGCAGCGGATACTCTTCGTCGGGATCGATCACCTCACCCGCGCGCAGGGACTGCTGATTGGACCGCCGCGGTAATCCGGCGCTGCTGCTGAATAAATCGAGACGTAAACGGTCGAAGGTAATCGCATCCAGATTGCCGGCGGCGCCGCCTCTGAGCCGGTAGCGGTAGTCTCGGTACTCGCCATCGGACGTGATGCGGGCAGACATTTTGGGGTTGGCCCAGGGGCCGGTTACCGATACCACCGCATCCAGGTCTACCCGGGTGCCGGGATCAACGGGTACATTAAACTGTTCCGCGGGTTGCAGCCCGCGCGCAGCGACATCCAGCTGGAACTGCAATGTCTTACTCTCCACGGCCACTTCGCCACTGCCACTTACGCGGAGCCCCTCTCCTTCCAGCAACAAATCCTGCACGGCAAAATTTTCCAGATTGCCGCTGGCGTGCGCCTGCGCGTCCACCTCAAAGCTTCGATACTGCAGCGCACTTGTGACTTCCGCAGCGAGATTCGGGTTGTCCCAAGGGCCTTTGGCGGTAACACGCAATTGCTCGACAGTGCCGGCGATGCCGTCTGGAATCGCCACATTTTGCGCCTGTTCGATTCCCCCGAGTATCTCGCGGACTTCGTCAATCGACAGCTGTTCGAGGGACGCCTCTACATCAATGGACTTCCCTTCAACGTCCACTACACCCGCAACGGCAGCTTTGGCATCCGCGAGTGATAGTTGAGCACTGCGGATATGAATGTCGTCCTCAATGGTTTCCACTTCACCATTGAAGCGGAGCGGCTGGGATTGAAAGGTAGAGCGCAGTTCCAGCGTGCCATTGGCATTCGGCAACTTCAGCGGCCCCTGAATATCGAGCTTGGCCGACAACCAGCCCCCTTCGAGAAAACTCTGAAACGGCTGCGAAATGGCGACGGGTAAGCGATTTAACCGGACCTTTAAATCAACAGATTCAGCATCGACCTCACCGCGCACGGTGTGGTAGGTATCGTCCACCCGCAAAGTGAGATCGCGAGTGGCGACCGACCAGGGTGACAGGGCCAGCTCCGCGGTTCCCTGCAGGCCAAAGCGGTGATTCACCAGCGGCAAGGAAAACTGCTCTACTGTGACTTGCGCATTGCTTTCGTCGCGCACCTGTAATATCACACGACCTTTCGCATCCAGAGCTTCCCCGTCTGGGAGATGCAAGGAGCGCCCAAGGAAGCCGCCGGATAACTCACTGGCAGACAGCGTTAACCGGTACTGTTGCTCCGATATCATCTGCCCGTCGAGACGCAGGTGCAGCTGATGCCCCTGATGCTCGGCAACCTCCAACGACAGCGCCGACGGCTCTCCGGGCCACTGATAACTTGCCCGTCCATCCACTCGTACGGTGGGTAATCCCTCAACCGCTTCGTCAATAATCGTCAGGCGATTGATCGCCAGCTTCTCCAGCCAGATCGCAGGAATGGAAATTTCGCCGCTTTGTGTTGACGGTACGTCATCACCTTCCCCTGCGTGCTGCTGTAGGTACGCCTGCAATACCGTGTTATCAAACAGCAGTTTCTCAGCCGTTACTTCGGGAATATGCACCTGCTTACGCAACAGCGACCACAGGTCGACATACAGCGTAAGCTTCTGCCCCTCGAGTAGGGTGCGCTCCTTGTAGCGCACCCGCAGTAATTCAAAATACCATTTGCCCCACTGCGGGCTGCGCACCCCCTCTTCATGAATTTCCAGATCGGGCAAGTAATGGCGGGCAGCCGCAAGACCAGCGTGGGTTAAGGTTTCCCGACCTTTTTCCGAGCCGAGAAAGATCAGTGCAAAGCACAGTGGTAGTAGCAGCAAGACCGTCAGCAGAGTCAGGCGGGGCCGGTTGCGCCAGGGCCGCAATCGCTGCCTGCGCATTGATTTGGCGGGGCTTGATTCCACCATGGTTCAGAACGCCTGCCCGAGGCTGACATAGATCTGGTAACTGCTGTCATCAAGACCGTCACGACGATCCAATGGGAAGGCAATATCAAACCTTAATGGCGCAAACGAGGTCATGTAACGCACCCCCAGCCCGACACCCCAGTAGAGGTCGTCAAAACTTGGCTGAGGATCCTCATAGGCATTACCGCCATCCACAAACAGCACCCCACCCCAGGACTCGGTAAAGCGAAACCGTCCCTCGAGCGAAACTTCACTAAGCGCCCGACCACCGATGGGGTCAGAAAGTGTCGGTGGCTCTCCCGCAACCGTCGATGGGATCAGCCGGCGCGGGCCAAGTGCCTGGTAGCTGTAGCCCCGCACCGAGCCGCCGCCGCCCGCGTAAAAACGTTCGTCAGCAGGAATCTCGAGGTTGTCGATCCCATTGATGACACCGGCCTTGATGCGCAGTGCGAGCGTCGGGTCAAAGCGCACGTCGTCACCGGTGAGATAGCCAGTGGCTACCAGCGTATTTTTGACGAAGCGGGTACCGCTATTACGCAGGTCAAAATAGGGCTTCACCTCAAACGCGACGGTGGCACCGCGGCGGGCATCCAGCAGGTTATCGGTGGTATCGATCTTCAGGCCGAGAGGGAACGACAGCAGATTGTAGTTTTCACTTTCCTCGCCCTCCTCCTGCACCTCACTGAATTTCAGTTCGCTACCGATACTGAAGGTGCGGTGCTTGGTATGCCGGCGAGAGATGGTGCCGCCGATGGTGACGGACTCGGCGTCGTAGGAGTCGCGCTCTTCATTGGACGCTTCGGCCTTGGCCGAGAAGTTCTGGTCGTCGCGGAAGAAACGCGGCACCAGGATTTCGGTCTTGATCGACTGCTTGACCTCGTTGACGCGGGTTTCTACCTCGATCTTTTCCCCACGGCCGAGGATATTGCGGTGCTCCCATCCGGCAGAAACACCTGCGCCCTCGTCGGAGGTATACCCCACGCCGAGACGTACGGTGCGGTGTTTGCGCTCGGTCAGCAGGAAGGTGATATCAACCGTACCGTCATAGGGCTCTGAGACCTCGGTATTCACCCCTGCGATCAGGTTGGTGCGCAACATGCGCAGTTTGGCGGCATCGAGTTTTGCGCGATTAAAGCAATCGCCCGTCGATAACTGCAGGCGCTTGCGCAGGTAGGGCTCATTAATACTGGTGACGCCTTCCACATACAGCTGTCCTATACGGACTTCTGGGCTGGGCGCAACCCGGTACTCTAACCGTGCGGCATGTTCGCTATGGATAACCGTGGCCTTGTAGTCCACATCCAGTTCGAGCAGACACGCATTTTCGGCCAGGTAGGTTTCTATTTTCTTGACGCCCTCGGTGACCTTCACTGCCTCCAATGGATCACCGACCTGCAGCCCAACACCGGGGAAACCGGGTTTGAGCCTAGGGGGCATATCGATTTGCAGCGACTTGATTCGAAAAACCTGCCCCGGCACCACCCGATACAGAATCTCGTCATTGTCTACCGTCTGTCGAACCCGACCATCGTAATAACCGCGGGAGCGCAGCAACTTTTCCAGAGTGCCGCGCTCATAGCGCGCCACATCCTGAGGATCGTCGTAAGACTTGAGTACGCTGCTGGATTTACGCTGTTCATTGAGTTGGTCTTTCAACCACTCCTGCAGTTCGGCGTTTTCCAGTACGCGCACTTTGAATTTAGGAAGACGGTCAAAAAATGGAAGTGCAACAGTGGGGTGCGGCATCAAAAAAAGTACCGACAAAAGAACAACAGAGATGTATCGAAGAAATTCCGCTCCGCGAGCGGGAAGAGAATCGCGCAAGACCAAATCCGTTTGCCAACCACTCCTACTGCGACGCCGCGAAACGAAAAAAGTTGCTTCCGTCTCAACGACGCCTGCGGTATTCACCACAATTTAACCATTTAATACCCGGCCGCATCCTGCCCCGGGCGATGAGTCCTCCCCTTTCAATGCTCTCCAGACACCTCCAAATACATTTTCTAGCGGGCAGGGATCGTCGGGCGCTCTTTTGCCTCGATCAAAGGATTGCAATTTTTGATGACCACGCGGCCTTCCAGCAGATTGCCCTTGGAGTACTCGGTGAAAATACACTCATTGGATTCGGGGTCGTAATTCTCAACCCACAGGTTGTCATCCTTCCAGGTGGCCCCGAGATGCCGTTGTCCAGACGGCACGCTGATATACATCACGCCACCAAAGCGTTTTACAAACACCTGTTCGAAATGGAAGTAATAGGCGAGCCAACCCACCAAAAAAATGATGGCTGCGACAATCGCGCCTTTGCTGAGGCTGCCCAGGCGCCCACCGGCAAACAAGCTCAAGACCACCAGTGCGATCACTGCGGCCCAATACAGATAGGTAATCATGCAGATCTTCCGTGAATTTATGGTTTATTAGCGGGGTATCATTACCCCACAGGGTAGCGCAGTTTGGCGGATCAGACATGTCCAGGGCAAGCCCCAGCTCAATACGCGGGCAGCAACAGAACGATACCGAGTAGACACGAAAATAATGAATCCGCGCGGCATCGCGGCGGGAGAAATCACTGCGTTGATGGGTTGTTTCAGAAGTTTGTCGTAATGCCCGCCCGGGAACCCAGCAAAAACCAGAACCTGCGGGGCGATTGATCCAAATCAAGTACTCACTTGGGCGGCTGCATACACTGGAATCAATCAAGAGAGAGCAGCAATGCAATAGGAGTAGAAAATGGACGCACTGATCGACCTGTTCACCAGCTTTTCTGGCCTACTGAGCCTCGGCATCATCGGTTTTGTGTGCCTGATGGGCGGTTACTTCACCCGTATGGCGTTTCGCAAAATGGATCAGGAACTCGCACAGCAGGCGGAACAGCAAGCGGCCTGATCCCATACCTGCCTACTCATGACCAGCAAAAAAATGCCGGGCCAATCTCCTTTAGCCCGGCAATGTGCTGTTTAACATTCGGCTAGCGGAGAGAACGCAGTATAGCGCCCTCCCTTGTTCGCTTATCCCGCCGATATCACTTACTCGCCGGCCAGCGCCTCAAGATCTTCGTAGAGTTTGAGTGCTTCCGGGTTCGCCAGTGCTTCCTGATTTTTTACCGGTTTACCGTGCACCACGTTGCGCACTGCCAGCTCCACAATCTTGCCACTGATGGTACGCGGGATATCCGCCACCTGAATCACCTTTGCCGGCACATGGCGCGGCGTGGTATTGGCGCGGATGGTGGTACGGATTTTCTGGATCAGGTCGTCATCCAGCGTGAGCCCCTCGCGCAGTACCACGAACAACACCACGCGCACGTCGTCGCGCCACTCCTGGCCAATACAGATGCTATCCAGCACCTCCTCGACCTTTTCCACCTGACGGTAGATTTCCGCGGTGCCGATACGCACGCCACCGGGATTCAGCACAGCATCGGAACGACCGTAAATGATCACGCCACCGTGCTCGGTGATTTCTGCATAGTCACCGTGGGCCCAGACACCCGGCCAGCTGTCAAAGTAAGCGCCGTGGTACTTGCTGCCATCCGGATCGTTCCAGAAACCGATCGGCATACAGGGGAAGGACGTCGCACATACCAGCTCGCCCTTCTCTTCCAGCACCGGCTTGCCATCGTCGCTCCATACCTGCACCGCCATACCCAGGCCGCGGCACTGCAGTTCCCCCGGGTAAACCGGCAGTGTCGGGTTGCCCAGCGCAAAGCAGGAAATGATATCGGTACCCCCTGAGATCGAACTCAGGCACAGGGCGGATTTAATGTCGCGATAGACGTAGCGGAAGCCTTCGTGGGCCAGCGGTGAGCCGGTGGACAACACCGCGCGCAGGCGCTCGAGTTTATGGCTCTCGCGGGGCTTGCACCCGGCCTTCTCCAGCGCGGCAATATATTTGGCGCTGGTGCCAAACACGCTGATACTTTCCTCATCGGCCATGTCCCACAGGCACTCGGCCGCCGGGTAGAACGGCGAGCCATCGTAGAGCACCAGGGTTGCGCCACAAGTTAGTCCACTAATCAGCCAGTTCCACATCATCCAGCCACAGGTGGTGAAGTAGAACAGCGTGTCGCTGCGGGAAATATCCGTGTGCAGGCGATGCTCTTTGATGTGTTGCAGCAGCGTGCCGCCCACCCCGTGCACAATGCACTTGGGTACACCGGTGGTACCGGAGGAGTACATGATGTACAGCGGGTGATTAAACTCGGTCTGCTCGAAGGTAAGTGGTCGCGCAGGCGCGTTTTCCACAAATGCACGCAGGCTGACTGCGCGATCCAAACCGGAAATATCAGCTTCTGTTTGCTCTGGCGAGCGCGCCACCGGCACCACTACCAGCTGCTGGATTGATTCGATCTGGTCGACGATCTGCTCAAGACGCGGCAGCGAATCGATGGTTTTGCCGTTGTAGAAATAGCCCTCACAGGCAAACAGCACCTTGGGGCCCACCTGGCCGAAGCGGTCCAGCACACCGTTGATACCAAAGTCCGGCGAGCAGGAGGTCCAGATGGCACCCAGGCTGGTGGTGGCAAGCATGGCCACCGCGGTATCGATAATGTTCGGCATAAAGCCGGCAACACGATCGCCCTTGCCCACACCCGCATTGGCCAGCGCCGCAGCCAGTTTCTCCACCTCGGCAAACAGCTCGCGGTAGCTGAGTTCGCGGCGGCGACCATTTTCCAGGCGCTCAACCAGCGCCGCCTTGTCGTCGCGGAAGCGCAGCAGGTTCTCGGCAAAGTTCAGGCGTGCGTCGGGGAACCATTCCGCCCCCGGCATGGTGTCTTTACCCAGGACGCGCTCACCGCGCTCACTGGCAATCACCTCGCCAAAATCCCACAGCTGGTTCCAGAAGGCTTCGCGGTTATCCACAGACCACTGATGCAGGGCGTGGTAATCCGGCAGCGACTGCTGGTGCAGTTCGTTTACCTGACGGCGAAACTGGTCCATCTGCGTAGCGGCAATCGCTTCCGCGGTGGGCTGCCAAAGGGGTTGCACGGGGTTATTCATTGCGGCGGTTTCTCTCGTTGTTCTATTCCGACGTTCTGCTTCACCCCGCCCCACCGGTGTGGGTTCAGGGCCTTGATAAGGGCCAAGTTACGGGGCCAAGTTACGGAGCTGTATTGCGGAGCTCGCGCGCGCTGTCAGCGCCCGTATGAATGGTTGACCATTATTCGCGGTCTCGCCATGTACACAATCATGCCTTGGTCTAACACTTTAAACTAATTTAAACTTCTTAATATTTGTTAATTTTTACTTATATTTGACGTAAGCCCGGCTATCCATGAGCACGACCATCAAACAACTGCGCGCATTCGTCGCCGTGGCCACAACCCACAGCCTGGCGGAAGCGAGCGCCCAGCTGCATGTGTCGCAGCCGGCCATATCCATTGCAATCCGCAGCCTGGAGGAATCCCTGGGTGGCACCCTGTTCAGTCGTGATGGGCGCCAGCTTGTGCTTACACCGGAGGGCGCGGCCTTTGTCGAACGCGCACAGCAGCTGCTGCACAACTGGGATAACACCCTGGACGCAGTGCAGCAACGCTTCCGCCTGCAGCAGGGGCAGCTGTCGATTGCCGCCATCCCTGCCTTTGCCTTGAATCACATGCCGGAACTACTGCGCGAGTTCCACCAACGCTATCCGGATATCAATATCGTGCTGGAGGATATTGTGATGGAACGGGTAATCAGCGCCGTGCAGGAAGGCCGCGCCGAGTTAGGGTTCAGCTTTCGTCCAGATGATCTCGGCAGTCTCACATTTACCCCCATCGGCGATGATCGGTTTGTCGCCGTGCTACCCAAAGGGCACCCGCTGGAAAACAACGACCTGGTGCGCTGGCAGGATCTGGCACGGGAGCCATTTATCGCAATGAACCGGGGGTCGGCAGTGCGCCGCTGGACCGACGCCGCGTTCTCGCAAAGCGGAGCCGCCGGCGACGCGGCCCCGCGATTACTGTGTGAAGCCTACCAACTCAGCACCATCGGCCGGCTGGTAAAAAGCGGGCTCGGCGTCAGTGCCGCACCCAGTCTGTGTATCGGACAGATGCAATCCTATGGGCTGGTATGCAAACCACTCGCAGAGCCGGTGGTCTGCCACCCGGTGGGCATTCTGGCGCGGGAAGTGGGCGCACTCTCGGCGCCGGCCCAGGCGTTTGCAGCCATTGCGTTAAGCGAACACCAGCGACCGGGCGCAGATTAGTCCGCACAAGCACATAAACCGCAGACATAAAAAAACCGGCCATGGGCCGGTTTTTTCGAAAACATACAGAGGTCACTGCGAGGTGGCGCGCAACATCCACGCGGTTTTCTCATGCACACGCATACGGTCACTGACCAGCGCCGCAGTGGATTCATCATCCGCATCTTGCGCGGCCTTCAACACATCGCGACAGGTTTTCACCACCTGTTCGTGCCCCTGGGTAAGGATTCGCACCATTTCCTCTGCTGCAGGTACGTCTTCCACCTCCTTAACCGAGCTCAGTTCCGCAAACGCTTTATAGGTAGCGGGGGCGATAACGTCCAGCGTACGAATGCGCTCCGCGATGTCGTCCACCGCTGTCGCCAATTCGGTGTAATGCTCCTCGAACATCAGGTGCAGTTCCCTGAACAGGCGCCCGGTAACATTCCAGTGAAAGTTATGGGTTTGCAGATAAAGCGTGTAGGAATCTGCCAAAAGGCGTTTCAAACCCTCTGCTACTTTTTCGCGATCCTTTTCACCGATACCGATATCAATATTGCTCATTAGCAACCTCGTTTGTGTGAATCGATTACATTCCGTTTGAGCCGGTAAAGCGCTTCGAATGAACGATCGCGGTTACCGGGCCGGATAGATTGCAGGCAAAAGCACCCCACCCGACTTACAACAAATCTTGACTCATTCTAAGGTCACAAATTCTGATTCAAACCCCTAACCCCATTGGCAATTTCTAAGCGGCCAATAGGGTCAGGCAATAGACTCATGCAACAGGAAAGACCAGCGATTACTAGCGATTACCAACCACAGTCGCGGTCTTTATTTTGCTCTTCCAGATACACCATCAGCGGCTGGAAATAATCCACAATCGCGGTGGCATCCAGTTCGCGCTCACCAGTGAGTGCTTCCATAGCATCCGGCCACGGCTTGCTTGCGCCCATGGCCAACATGTTGCGCAGCTTTTCTCCGGCCGCTTTGTTTTTGTAGATGGAACAGCGGTGCAACGGCCCGGTTTCACCGGCGGCCTCGCAGAGCGCGCGGTGGAACTGGAACTGCTGAATACGCGCTAAAAAGTAGCGGGCGTATGGCGTATTTCCTGGAATATGGTACTTGGCACCCGGATCGAAGTTCGCTTCGCTGCGCTCTACCGGCGGGGTAATGCCCTGATACTCTTCGCGCAGTTGCCACCACGCCTTGTTGTAATCACCGGGGGCAACTTCGCCGTTGAACACCTGCCAGCGCCATTTATCCACCAGCAGACCGAACGGCAGGAATGCAATCTTATCCAGTGCCTGCTGCATCAGATAACCGAGATCCTTGTCTTCACCGGGGATCTCATCCATCAGGCCGATTTCTTTCAGGTACTTGGGTGTGATGGACAGCGCGATGGTATCCCCCACCGCCTCGTGGAAGCCGTCATTGGCGCCTTCTTTGTACAGGAACGGCTGCTGGTTGTAGATACGCTGATAGAAGTTGTGCCCCAACTCGTGGTGGACGGTGATCAGGTCTTCACCGGTCTTGTTGATGCACATCTTGATGCGGATATCGTCCTGGCCATCCAGGTTCCAGGCACTCGCATGGCAAACCACATCGCGGTCTTTTGGCTGCACAAACTGAGAGCGCTCCCAGAAGGTGTCCGGCAGCGGTTTAAAGCCGAGTGAAGTAAAAAACTTCTCGCCGGTCTTCACCATATCCTGTTCGGTCATGCCGGAATTTACCACCAGCTCGGTGAGATCGTAGGGTGCCTCCATATCGTCATCTTTGACGATATCGTAAATGTTGCCCCACTCCTGCGCCCACATATTGCCGAGCAAGTGCGCCGGAATTTTGCCGCTTGCCGGCGCTACTTTATCGCCATAATGCTCGTTCAGTTTTGCGCGTACGTGGCAGTGGAGCGCCTTGTACAGGGGCTTCACCTTGTTCCATTGGTTGTCCATGTCTGCGGCAAATTCGTCCGCCGGCATGTCGTACTTGGAGCGCCACATCACGCTGAGATTGTCGTAACCCAGATCCTTGGCACCGGCATTTCCGATCTCAACCTGGCGCTCGTAGAGTGGCTTCATCGGCGGCGCAACCTTGCGCCAGCCAACCCAGAGATCTTTCAGCAATTTGGGGTCGCGGCTGTTGGCCATCATCTGGCCCATTTCCGTCAGGGTGAAGCATTTGCCTTCTTCCTTGACGGTCGGATCCAGTCCCGCGGTTTCCTCGGGGCAGTACTTGCCGGCACCGTACATGCCCTGCATTTTGGAACCAATTTGCGCAAGCTCCGCGGTCATTTCCGGGTCATTCGGGGCGGGAAAAACCAGGCCCTGCTTGAGCATGGTCAGCATGCGGCGGGTTTCGGGGTCGAGATCCACGTTATCGAACTTGGCCGCCTCACCGGCCAGCTCGACCGCAAGCGCGGTATAGCGCTCCATCGCCAGGGCTTCGGTGTACTGGGAATCCAGATTGATATAAGTAGAGGCTACCCAGCTCGCATGGCTCGCTTCCTGGGCCATTTTTTCCAGACGGGCCTGGGCGTCAGCCAGGAATGCCTTGGCATCCTCCGCGCTCGGTTGCCCATTACTGTCGGCGGTGTTCATCTCCGCATTGGCGGCCGCTGTGTTTTCCGCTGCACCCTGCACGGTTTCAGAAGTGGCACTCTCAGAGACTGCCGCCTCGGTTTCAGTAGAGTCACGGTCACAGCCTGCCAGGGTGAAAGTGGCAGCAGCGATTATTAGCGCGAGCTTTTTCATCGACTTCCTCGGATCATTTTATGGTGTTATTTGGGATCTCTACCCGGCCAAGCGAGTGGAATGAAGCAAAGATTGTCGTCGTTTTATAGCACACACCCAGCCACGAATTAGGTTCAGCGCGCGCGTCGCACAACACAACGGCACCAAATTCCCCAAAGAACCGCAGAAACAGAGAAAAATATTGCCGTAGCAAGCGGTGAGGAAACCGGGAAGCAGGACTGGGAAGCAGACAGGAGGAGCGGAGGAGAAATGGAGGCAGCCCAACCAGCACACCCCCGGCACATGATGTCACTGCTACCGTTGCTCCCTTCCGGGCCTGGCGGGGTTCACAGCTGATCATTGCGAGGAGACCGGAAGGGCCGCCACAACGTTCGAGCACTCAGATTAGCACTGGCGGTTGTGACTGCAAGAATCGCAAATACACACCACTGCGCTCGAAGAGGGCGCGATTATAGAGACTCCTGCCGCCAGGTTCCAGCCCCTATTTTCGGCTTTGTTTTCGCCTCTGCTTTCACCTTTACTTTCACCTTTGCCTCCCCCCTTGATAGACACGCGTCATTTTGTGCCGGGGACAGGTCAAATTGCGTGCATAAAAAAGCTATAATGTGCCGCGCCCGATCCGGGCCCATTTCCAGCGTTTACCCTAATCTAGCGATTACTCAAGCGAAATTACCGAGTCTCCTATGCACCTGTTCGTCGACAGTCTCACCAATGTGGATTTCAGCTATCTCCACCACACCCGCGGTGTTGTCGGTGAAACCTGGCTGGCCAATGCCGCCCTCGACGGTGCTCTGGACCACCAGGGTATGGTGTGTGACTTCGGTATCGTCAAGAAGACCCTGCGCAACTGGCTGGATCACGAGCTGGACCACCGCTTGCTGGTACCGACCCGCTCACCGCACCTGAGCATGCAGCAGGATGGCGACCAGATTCAGCTGACATGGGCCCTGCCCGACGGCGAGCACATCACCGTGGGCGGTCCGGCGCAGGCCTTCGCCCTGGTTGCGGTGGAGTCCATCACCCCGGAGTCGGTAGCGGCCTGGTGTGTAAATGAACTGGATGGGATTTTCCCCACCAGCGTGGACAAACTCAGCCTGAGCTTTAGCGTGGAGTCCATCGACAGTCCGTTCTACCACTACAGTCACGGCCTGAAAAAGCACGATGGTAACTGTCAGCGTATTGCCCACGGCCACCGTTCCCGCATCCGCATCGACATCGATAGCGAACGCAGCCCTGCGCTGGAATCCCAGTGGGCGGAACGCTGGGCGGACATCTACCTCGGCACCAGAGAGGACCTCACAGGCGAGGATACGCAGGGCCAAACCACACAATTGCACTTTGCTTACAAGGCACAACAGGGTGAATTCACCCTGACGATTCCTGCGAGCCGCTGTGAAATTCTCGACTGCGACACCACCGTGGAGCAGCTCGCGCAGTACATCGCCGATGTGCTCTCCGCAGAAAATGCCGACAAACAAATTACCGTGCGTGCCTACGAAGGTATCGGCAAAGGCGCGGTAGCGTTCGCCGGGCGCTAACTCCATGAATCTGATCTTACTGGAGCCCGAGGATTTTCAATCCTCCAGCCAGGTAGTACTGCGCGGCCGTCGCTTCCAGCATATGGTGGAAGTACAGCGCGCCGATGTTGGCGACCGCCTCAAAGTTGGCGTGGTGAACGGCCAGGTTGGTGCAGGCGAAATCACCGAGCGCAGCGAAAATCACATCGCCATGACGGTGTCACTTGTGGCAGAACCTCCGGCGGCGCTGCCACTGACCCTGATCCTCGCCCTGCCCCGCCCCAAGATGCTCAAGCGCACGATTCAGCACGCCACCGCACTGGGGGTAAAAAAGCTCTATCTGCTCAACGCCTACCGCGTAGAAAAGTCCTACTGGCAAAGCCCCTGGCTGGCTGAAGAAAAGCTGCGGGAACAGTGTGTGCTCGGACTCGAGCAGGCCGTGGATACCGCCATGCCGGAAATCCAATTGCGCAAGCGCTTCAAGCCCTTCGTCGAAGACGAACTCCCCGAAATCGCCAATCAGTCTCTCAAGCTGGTTGCACACCCGGTGACGGACGCCCCCTGCCCTGTGGATATCGAGCAGCAAACCACGCTCGCCGTCGGCCCCGAAGGCGGGTTTATCCCCTACGAAGTGGAAAAGCTGCAGGAAGCCGGGTTTCAGTCGGTCCACCTGGGGCCGCGTATTTTGCGCGTCGAAACCGCTTTGCCGGTACTACTCAGCCGCCTGTTTCCCGCTCGATAGCACTGCAACAGGCAAGCGCTTTTCCCCAACTCTTATTCCTCAACTTGCAGGCATAAAGCAGGCATAAAAAAGCCGCGCTAAATAGCGCGGCCATAATGGCAGTAACAATACTGCCGGGTCTCACAGAGTGGGGCGTGAAGCTGCCCCAGAAGAGAACCTGTTGCGGAGTGAGGCTGAGACTTCCCTAATTTGAAATCTCACACCCCGCTCCAGCCATTTCCATCACGTGACAATGAATAGATTGGCTTAAGCGGCAACACCCGCGTCAACCGCGGACTTCTGCAGTGCCAGTTTCGGATCCACGTATTCGTAGCCCAGTACGTCGGCAACAGCCTTGTAAGTCACCATGCCGGCGTGCACGTTCAGGCCTTCCAGCAGGTTGGCGTCGTCCAGCAGCGCCTGCTTGGCACCTTTGTTCGCCAGAGCAACTGCAAACGGCAGAGTCGCATTATTCAGGGCCATGGTGGAGGTACGCGCAACGCCGCCCGGCATGTTGGCAACGCAGTAGTGCACAACGCCGTCGACTACGTAGGTCGGCTCCTGGTGCGTGGTTGCCTTGGAGGTTTCGAAACAACCGCCCTGGTCAATCGCCACGTCGACCACAACCGCGCCTTTCTTCATGCGGCTGATGATGTCGCGAGTCAGCAGTTTCGGCGCAGCAGCGCCCGGAATCAGCACCGCACCGACAACCAGGTCCGCTTCCAGCGCGTGGGATTCAATCGCGTCATCGGTAGAGTACTCGGTACGTACCGCACCACCGAAAATGTCGTCCAGCTGACGCAGGCGCGGCAGGGAGCGATCCAGAATGGTTACATCGGCACCCATACCCAGTGCCATCTTGGCTGCGTTGGTACCTACGACACCACCACCGATAATCAGTACTTTGGCTGGAGCTACACCCGGTACGCCGCCCAGCAGCACACCCAGGCCACCCTGAGCTTTTTCCAGGTGGTGTGCGCCACACTGCACGGACATACGGCCGGCAACTTCAGACATCGGAGCCAGCAGCGGCAGCGCGCCAAAACGGTCGGTTACGGTTTCGTAAGCAATACAGGTTGCACCGGACTTCACCAGCAGCTCGGTCTGCTTGGGGTCTGGGGCGAGGTGCAGGTAGGTGTACAGCAGCTGGCCAGGACGCAGCATTTCGCACTCGTGCGGCTGAGGCTCTTTTACCTTCACGATCATGTCGGCAGTGGCAAAGATCTCTTCCGGAGTATCGATGATCTTGGCGCCGGCACTTACATACATTTCATCGGTAAAGCCGATGGACGCACCACCGTCTTTCTGCACGATCACTTCGTGACCATGACCAATCAGTTCGCGAACACTCGAAGGCGTCAGGCCAATGCGGTATTCGTGGTTCTTAATCTCTTTTGGGACACCGATCAACATAGCGAATCTCCTCAATTACTCTGTCAGCGCCATCGAGTGCGCATTACATTCTTGTTGGATTCCCGCAGTATAGGCACCTATATAAAGTGGATTTTTATAGTTATTTAATTATGATTAGTGGAATCCACTACAAAAGTCGATGAAAGGCTACTTTTCAGCCAGTCAGAACCACTTTTTAATCAGTGGCCAAGTCAAGCCCACCCAGTTCCCGTGCCGCAGCAGGCCAGATCGGGCAGTTTTCGAGAGATTCAGATGAAGAGACGCGCCGGCGAACTCAGCACCATTGACCGCAATATTCTCCGTGTACTGCAGAAAGACGGGCGCACCAGCTACGCAGAACTGGCCCGTCAGGTGGGCCTGACGGCGACCCCTTGCGTCGAGCGGGTCAAGAAGATGGAAAGCGATGGGGTGATTCAGGGTTACACCGCGCTGATCAACCCAGAGTACCTGGATGCCGCGCTGGTGGTGTTCGTGCAAATCCGCCTGAACCGCTCCGCCCAGGATGCCTTTGAAGCGTTTCGCAACGCGGTTGCGGAGCTACCGGAGGTGCAGGAGTGCTACCTGGTATCGGGCAGCTTCGATTACCTGATCAAAGCCCGGGTGGCCGATATGGGCGCCTACCGGAAGTTTTATGGCGAGACTCTACTGACCCTGCCGGAGGTTCAGGAATGCACCAGCTATGTGGTTATGGAAGAGGTAAAAGAAACGCTGGAGGTACCGGTGCACTACAACCGGTGATAAAAGACCGGTAACAAAAAACCGCGAAAAGACAGGGAGACAGGAAGCGAGCACCCGGATGACAGTAGTGCTCGCCGGCAAAACTCAGTACTTGATACCGAGTTTGCGATATAGGAAGCCGATGACCCACGCAGGGCCAATCAACAGGAACTGCAGATCCTTAAAGAAAGACGGCTTTTTGCCCTCGATATGGTGACCGATAAACTGGAATACCCACATCACCACAAATAGGCCCACAGACCACCAGAGCACGCTCAAACCGGCTCTTTCCAGCCCGCTGCAAATACCCAGACAAATCAGTGAAAGCGCGATCATGCCCAGCGCCACCGGGAATGACATCAGCACATAAAACAGCATCGTGGGCACCATCGCTACCACCGCCCAGTTCAGCCACGGCAGCGCTGCCATCCAATCCGGCTGGGGGATGGACCAAAGCAGGCCCACAACAGTGAAGTAAATGACCGGCACTGCAATCCAGTGGATGGCCTTGTTGGTGGAGTTCTGATGGCTCTCGCCGTATTCGCTGAACCATTGTTCTGCTGTACGCATCGTTTTCCCTCGCCTTGGTTGTTATATGGATTGGCTTTCAGAGATGGTACATTAGAACCAAACCAGACCAAATGGTCACGAAACATCTATTTTGTGAGATAAGTGCAGCCCGGCAGCGCCGGGCGCAAAAAAAGAGAGAGGCTGCAGAACATTGGGAAATTCTGCCGGCTGGTTAAAAAATCGGGCTAACGACGCACGCAGGCATCCAGCTGCATGCGGTACAACTCGGCCATATCTTCGTCAAAGCAGCAGAAAATTACATGGCGCGGACCGCCATCGCGGTCGAGATGCTGCTGCGCCTGCTCCACAGCAACTTCGACAGCGAGTTCAGGGGGATAATCGTAGACCCCGCAGCTGATGGCGGGAAAGGCGAGAGAATGGGCGTGTTCACGGCGGGCGAGATTGAGGCACTGTCGATAACAACTGGCCAGTAGCTCCGGCTCGCCCAAATTACCGCCGCGCCACACGGGTCCTACCGTGTGATAAATGCGTTTGACCGGAAGACCGTAACCTTGCGTGGCCCGCACCTCACCAACTGGACACCCGCCAATAACGCGGCAGGCCTCCAGTAGTGCCGGACCGGCCGCGCGATGAATGGCGCCGTCGACGCCGCCTCCACCCAGGAGCCTCTGGTTGGCTGCATTGACGATTACATCCACATGCAACCGAGTGATATCACCGAGGTGTACTTCGATCACTCTAACTACTCCAGCCGCGGCACCACCGATCAATAAGTGCAACCTTGCACCTGTACCGCAATCGAACTACTGCTTTTGCCCCAGTATTTGACGGTGGCGCGTTGAAATTCCTTCGGGGCAATGCGTCACGGCACTTACTAAAACAATAGCAGCTGCGGAGAGGACAAAACCCGGTAAAAGCTCGTATATATCGAAGATGCCACCAGAGAGGTGTTTCCAAACCAATACGGTTATACCCCCAACAAGCACCCCGGCGATGGCACCCGCGCCGGTCATACGCGACCAATACAGGCTAATGAGTACTGCAGGACCAAACGCGGCCCCGAGGCCAGCCCAGGCATAGGCGACCACATCCAGCACTTTGGAATCCGGGTCCATAGCCACACCGATCGCAATCAGCGACAGCGCCACCACCGCCCAGCGGCCCACGACCACGAGATGCTCTGAGGAAACCTTCTTGCCGAACCAGACGTGGTAGATATCCTCCGCCAGGGCCGCAGAGGACACCAGCAACTGCGAGTCTGCGGTACTCATAATCGCCGACAGAATTGCCGCGAGCAGAATACCGGCAATCAGCGGATGGAACAGGGCCTCCACCAAGGCCATAAAAATACGCTCCCCATCGGGCAGCGCCTGGGTAAGTTCCAGATGCCCAAACAGGCCAACACTCAGAGCACCAAGGAAACCCGCGAGCGACCAAATTGCAGCAACCGTCGCCGCCGCCGGCATATCATCCGGATGACGTAACGCCTTGAAGCGCGCCAGGATATGCGGCTGGCCGAAATACCCCAGCCCCCAAGCCAGTGAACTCAGAATCGCGGCCAAGCCCAGTGCGGTTCCAGACTTGTCCACCATCAGATGCATCAATTCCGGATACTCCGCCTGCATCTGCGCCCAAGCACCACCTACTCCGCCCTCGTCGGAAATAATCATGATGGGCACGATCAGCAGCGCCAGGCTCATCAACAGTCCCTGAAAAACGTCAGTCCAGGACACCGCGAGAAAGCCACCAAACAGGGTGTACGAGATCACCGCGATCGCACCGATCACCACTGCCCACTGGTAATCCCAGCCGAACACCGTTTCAAACAGCTTACCGCCGGCAATCAATCCAGACGCCACATAGAAAAGGAAAAACAGCAAAATGAAAAACGCACACACGGTGCGCAGCCACGGCGTGCTCAGGTCGAAACGCCGGTGCAGATAAGACGGTACCGTCAGCGCATCATCGAGCGCAAAACTGTAAATACGCAGGCGCCGCGCCATGATGGTCCAGCTCAGCACAATCCCACCGAACAGGCCAAACGCAATCCACGCGGAGGACAGGCCACTGGCGTAGGCCGCGCCCGGCAACCCGAGCAACAACCAGCCACTCATATCGGAGGCACCGGCACTCAGCGCCGCCACCGCCGGCGGCAATGAGCGCCCCCCGAGAAAATAATCGCTCGCATCCTTGGTGCGACGGTAGGCATAGACACCGATCGCAAGAATGAGAACCAGATAAGCAATGAAGGTAAGGGCGACAAGCCATTGTCCAGACATGTGGAATTCCCCGTCAGAATTGGCAGATCCAGCCTCTTTTGGTGAAAGATTAGGCTGATTCCGTCGTTATTGGTCTTTATTGCGCGTAAATCTACCCATTCACTGGCGGTTACTCAATCCGCAAACTAAACCATGGATATGTACAGCTTGTGCAAACTACCACGGATGGCGGTTTCAGACTGAGTACACAGGGAAACATTAAACACTATGGGTATTTGCCTGGATGAACTGCGTTTATTCGTCGTTCGTCCCACATTAAAGCAGCTCCGAGCCTGGACCCCCGGCATGGAAGCGTTGTTACTGGGCACCGCCGCTCAGGAATCCCAGCTCGGCTTCCACCTCAAGCAGGGGCGTCGCCACGGCATGGGTATTTTCCAGATTCTGCCAAGCACGCACCGCCAGATCTGGGATAAATATCTGATCAACTTCCCGCCGCTCGCTTCCAAGGTGCGCGGGCTCGCCAGCCAGCGCGACTTTTTGCAGCACCCCCACACGGAACTCGCTACTAATTTGCGTTACGCCACCGCGATCGCGTGGCTGATTTACCGCGCTGCGGGTGTAGAGCGCGTGGAAACCTCCGATTTACCGCGTATGGCCAAACTGTGGAAAAAGCACTTTCACCACGGCCCCAGCGCGCGCCTGCGGGACTTCGTCGACAGCTACTCCAAGCTGGTAAGACCGTCAGAAAATGCCCTACCAGAACTAGAACCGGAACCCGAAAACGAAACAGCCGCGGTACAAACCGCGGCTGTTCAAAGAGCCGATACACTACTGATTGAGGACGAGTCGCCTACAGGTTCCGCGCCTCAATATACAGCGGCTGCACCGGCTCCTCCTGAGAAGCTGCTGGAGAAACTTCCGGCTCCTCATCGCGAGCGTCTTCAGGAATCCAGGAATCCACATACTGCTCAATCGCGCGCGCGTCCACCGCAGGCGCGGGTTTAGAACGATCCAGTTCCAGGCTTTCAAAATCGTACAGGTCGCGATCCGCCAGCTGGGATGGAGATACCCGGGTTAACGCAGCGAAAATATTGTCACTGCGACCGGGATATTTCTTATCCCACTCATTCAACATGCCCTTGATCGCCTGACGCTGCAGGTTTTCCTGACTACCACACAGGTTGCACGGAATAATCGGGAACTGCTTGTGATCGGCAAACGCAATCAGGTCTGTCTCGCGGCAATACGCCAGCGGGCGAATCACGATATTGCGACCATCGTCTGCGCGCAGTTTCGGCGGCATCGCTTTCAGACGGCCACCGTAAAACATATTCAAAAACAGCGTTTCAACAATGTCGTCCTTGTGGTGACCGAGCGCCACCTTGGTCGCACCGATCTCTTCGGCAAAACCGTACAAAGTGCCACGGCGCAGGCGTGAACACAGGCCACAGGTCGTCTTGCCTTCCGGCACCACTTCCTTCACCACACTGTAAGTATCTTTGTTCACGATGTGATACGGCACGCCGATGGACTGCAGGTACTCCGGCAGGATGTGCTCGGGGAAGCCCGGCTGCTTCTGATCCATATTCACCGCCACCAACTCAAAGTGCACCGGTGCGGTCTTCTGCAGGTTCATCAGGATTTCCAGCATCGCGTAGGAATCCTTACCACCAGACAGGCACACCATCACCTTGTCGCCCTCTTCAATCATATTGAAGTCGGCGATCGCCTTGCCCACATTGCGGCGCAGGCGCTTTTGCAGCTTGTTGAATTCCAGCCGGTCGCGGCGGTTTTCCAGGTCAGACATCGGTAAATCTCGAAAATAACGTGCGGTATTACCCGGGGTCAGACAGAAGTGAATACTTGCATGCGCAGGCGCTGACACCGGGGAAGCCAGTGCGGGACCGTCTGTGGCCAGAGATGGCCACAGCCGAGCGTTCATAGATGAACTCGTAGCGTGTCCCGCAGTGGCTTCCCCGGTGGCAGTGCCGCCCCGGAACCATCTACGGAGCCCCACTACCAAAGCGAGGCCCGACGAAAATCAGGCCGCGATTGTACGCTTTCCGATCAAGAAGTGCACAAACTATCGGACCGGGTATCCACATTGCCTTTCAACAGGATTTCCAGGCAGGGCCACACTTGGTCCAGTAGCGCAGGCTGCGCCTTCGCCGTCGGGTGAATACCATCGGTCTGCATAGCGCCATCCAACAACGCCACCGTCTCCAGAAAGAACGGCACCAGCGGCACCTTCTGCTCCGCCGCCACCTTCGGAAAAACCTCGGCAAACGCCTTGGTATACGCCTTACCGTAATTCGGCGGCATTTGCATACCCAGCAGCAGCACCTCGGCACCCTGCTCCCGCGCCATCTCCACCATGCGCACCAGGTTCTGCTTCAACATCCGCGGCGGATAACCACGCAAACCATCATTACCACCCAGCTCCAGCACCAACCAGTCAGGGCCGTGCTCACTCAACAACCGCGGCAAACGCGCCAGGCCGCCCGCAGACGTTTCACCGCTCACACTGGCATTCACCACCTTCACCGCCAGATCCTGCTCCGCCAGACGGTCGCGCAACAGCTGCACCCAGCCGTCGCGCTCATCAATGCCATAGGCCGCGCTGATACTGTCCCCAAGCACCAACAAAGTGCCTGCCTCCATAGCACCCCGCTCATCCGCTTTGACTGCTGCCGCGTAAACTAAAACGATCAACAGCAGGCCACGCGAGATGAAACCGGGCACAAGACTCCGGAAAAAAACCGCCGCCATGTCATACTCTCCACTATTCATCTACAGCGCATTTTGCAGAAATTCCAGGGACTTGCCATGTCAGTGATGCTAAAAGCCGAAAACCTACACCACCGAGTCAGCACAAGTGAGGGCCCACTGACCCTGCTAAGCGACATTTCCTTGCAACTCCCCACCGGCCAGAGCCTCGCCATCACCGGCGCCTCTGGCTCCGGTAAATCCACGCTGCTGGGCCTGCTGGCCGGACTCGACCGCCCCACCGAAGGCAAGATCTGGCTGGCCGGCGAAGAAATCACCGCCATGGACGAAGAACAGCGCGCGGCGCTGCGCGCCCGCTGCGTCGGCTTCGTGTTCCAGACTTTCCAGCTGCTGCCCGGCCTCACCGCGCAGGAAAACGTCATGCTGCCCAGTGAACTGCGCGGTGAACGCAACGCCGGCAAGCGTGCGCAGGAGTTCCTTGAGCGCGTTGGTCTCGGTCACCGTTTGCACCACTATCCGCGCCAGCTCTCCGGCGGCGAACAGCAGCGCGTGGCCATCGCCCGTGCCTTCTGCAGTATTGCCAATGACTCTTCGACCGCCGACAACGGTATTTTGTTCGCCGACGAACCCACCGGCAGCCTGGATGCCCACAACGGCGAAAAGGTGATTGACCTCTTGTTCAAGCTGAACGAAGAGACCAACACCACCCTGGTACTGGTCACTCACGAACAGCGCTTGGCGGAGCGGTGCGGCGCGCACCTGCGCATGGCCGCCGGCGAAATCACCACCGCCGATATCCCCGACAACTACCTGGGCGACCAGGCGGAGGTGTCTGTCTGATGCTGCCGCTGAAACTACTGGGCCGCGACTGGCGCGGGGGCGAACTGGCCCTCATCGCCACCGCACTGGTCCTCGCCGTGAGCTGCGTCACCGCGATTGCGCACTTCTCCGATCGCCTCACCCGCGCCATGCACATCCAGTCGCAAAGTTTTCTCGCGGCAGAACGCGTAGTGCAGAGCAGCAAGGTGGTGCCCCAGGAATGGTTGCGCAAAGCCGACGAATTGGGCCTGGAGCAGGCACAAACCACTGCATTTGCCTCCATGCTCTCCGCCGGCGATGAATTCCAGTTTGCCTCGGTCAAAGCAGTCACCGACCGCTACCCGCTGATCGGCCACCTGGAAGTGCGCGCAAACGCCAGCGATGAGCCGCGCCCGGTGCAACAGGGTCCCGCACCCGGCGAAGTGTGGCTGGAGGCCCGCTTACTGCCGCTGATGAACCTGCAAATCGGCGACCGGCTGGCGCTGGGCGATGGCGACTTCGCGATTACCCGCATCCTCGACCACGAGCCCGATCGCGGGGCGAACCTCTTCTCCATGGGCGCACGACTGATGATGCACCAGTCGGACCTCGCCGCGACCAATATCCTGCAGCCCGGCAGCCGCGTGACCTATCGCTACCTGTTCTCCGGTGATGACGCCGCGCTCAACAGCTACTTCAACTGGCTGAAACCCCAACTCACCGAACACCAGCGCGTCATCGACCTCAAAGACGGCCAGCCACAGGTAGCGCGCACCCTGGATCGCGCCGAGAGCTTCCTGTTCCTCGCCGCCAGCCTCGCGGTGCTGCTCGCCAGTGTTGCCGTCGGCCTCGCGGCACGCCGCTACGGTCTGCGCCACGCCAACTATGTGGCGGTAATGAAAAGCCTCGGCGCCGGCAAAAATAAAATCCTCGGTATTTATATCGGCCAGATGAGCGCACTCGCATTGATTGCCACCGCCCTCGGCCTGGCCATCGGCTCGCTGATTCAGTCCCAGGCGGTGAATCTGCTGGAAGGCTTCTTCCCGGTTGCCCCGCCCCCCAGTGGTATTCAGCCGCTGTGGGTTGGCCTCGCTACCGGCGTCGCCTGTGTAATCGGTTTCGCCATGCCGCCACTGTTCCGTCTGGCCCAAACCGACCCCATGCAGACCCTGCGTCAGGACTGGAGCAACCCGGACAAGCGCGAATGGCTCGGGCTGATTCCCGGCCCATTGTCGATGCTGCTGCTGATCTGGTGGTTATCCGGCAGCCTCGCCATCACCCTGGCGCTGCTTGCCGGCCTCGGCCTGCTGATTGCCGGTGCCGCCGTGGTGAACCGACTACTGGTACGCGGGCGCCTCGCCTCCCTGGGCGGTAGCTGGCGCATCGCGCTCGGCAGCCTGCAGCGCCGCGCCGGCTTCAATACCCTGCTGATTGCTGCCTTCGGCACCGGTCTTCTGGCCATGCTCGCCATGTTCTATGCGCGCACCGCGCTGATCGATGAATGGCAGATGCAGCTGCCGGAAAATGCCCCCAACCATTTTCTGGTGAATATCGCCCCCTACGAACTGGACGGCGTAAAACAAAAGGTTGAGGGCAAAAACCTCGAGGGCACCGAGTTCTACCCCATGGTGCGCGGCCGCCTGATCGCGGTAAACGGCACCCCGGTGAATGAACGCGAGCAAAAAGACAGTTCAATCCGCCGCGAGCTGAACCTGAGCTGGACAGATACCGTTCCCGCCGACAATAAGATTGTTGCCGGAGAATGGTGGAGCGAGAACCAGAACGACGGAGTATCCGTGGAAGTGGAAGTCGCCGCGCGACTGGGCGTGAACCTTGGCGACGTGCTGCGCTTCTCCATTGGCGGCCTCGAAACCGAAGCCACCATCACCAGCCTGCGCACCCTCGACTGGAACAGCATGCGCCCCAACTTCTTTATGCTGTTTGCCCCCGGCAGTCTGGACACCTTCCCGGCTACGTACATCCAGAGCTTCTACCTGCCGCCGGAAGACAAACTGTTCGTCAATGAACTGGTGAAAAACTTCCCCAGCGTCAGCATCATCGAACTGGATAAGATTCTCGAAAACATCCGCGAAACCATTGGCCAGGTGGCCATTGCCGTGGAATCCGTACTCGCACTGATGCTGGTTGCCGGCGTACTGGTACTGGTTGCCGGCGTGCGCGCCAGTATCGCCGAGCGCTTGCAGGAAGCCGCGGTAATCCGCACACTGGGCGGCCGTCGCCAGCTACTGATTCGCAGCCTGATGATAGAGTTTGGCCTGCTCGGCGTTGCCGCCGGCCTGCTCGCATCCATCGGCACCGAAGCCACACTGGCCGTGCTCACCCAACGGGTATTCGACATGCCCTTCCAGTTCCATCCGGGACTGTGGGTGATTGGGCCGCTGGCCGGGGCATTGCTGGTGGGCACAGCCGGCACGCTGGCGTGCAGAAGTGCGGTTAGCCAGCCTCCGCTTAAGGTCTTGCGCGAACTCGCCTAAAAATTCAGCTTTCTCTGTTCGCGAAACAAAGAGAAGGCTAACGAAGTAAAAAGTTAAATGCGAAGGTGGTGAGCGGGGATTCATTTTCAGAAGCGTCGGCGACATGGACGTCGCCGACGCAGCTTACAGGGATGTATTTATAGCGGTTCTGAAAATGAATCCCCGCTCACTGCCGCCACATAAGATATTCAAAGCACAAAAATGATCGATCTCGAATTCGATAAACAGCACGTCTGGCACCCCTACTCCTCCCTGATCAATCCACCACCCGTCTACCCCATCGCCCGCGCCGAAGGCGTCCGAATCTATCTGGAAGACGGCCGTGGCCTGATCGACGGAATGAGTTCCTGGTGGAGCACCCTGCACGGCTACAACGTTCCCGAGCTGAACGCCGCCATGCAGAATCAGATGGAGAAAATGAGCCACGTCATGTTTGGTGGCCTTACCCACGAGCCCGCGATCGAACTGTGCAAAAAGCTCGTTGCGCTCACCCCCGAGCCACTGCAGAAAGTCTTCCTGTCAGACTCCGGTTCCGTCTCCGTCGAAGTCGCCATCAAAATGGCGCTGCAATACTGGCATTCCCAGGGCAAGCCAGAAAAAAGTAAATTACTGGCACTGCGCAACGGCTACCACGGCGACACCTTCGGCGCCATGGCTACCTGCGACCCGGTCACCGGCATGCACCACCTGTTTGCCAAACTGCTGCCGCAGCACCTGTTTGCCCCCGCACCGACACCAAAATTCGGCGAGCAATGTTCCGACAGCGACACTGCAGAAATACAGCAGCTGATCGAACAGAATCACGAGAGCCTCGCGGCCGTCATTCTCGAACCCATCGTGCAGGGCGCAGGCGGCATGCGTTTCTATTCGCCAGAATACCTGCAGCGCGTACGTGCACTGTGCGACGAGTACGATGTGTTGCTGATCGCCGATGAAATTGCCACCGGCTTCGGGCGCACCGGCAAACTGTTTGCCTGCGAACACGCAGAGATCTCACCGGACATCCTCACCCTGGGTAAAACCCTAACCGGTGGCGTACTCACCCTGGCCGCCACCCTGTGCACCGACAAAGTCGCCAACGGCATTTGCAGCGGAGAAGCCGGCGTATTTATGCACGGCCCCACGTTTATGGGTAACCCCATGGCCTGCGCCGTGGCCAACACCAATATCGACCTGCTGCTTAAAAGCGACTGGAAGCAGCGCATCAGCGATATTGAACAGCAGCTGCACAATGAGCTCGCGCCATTAAGAGATGCACCAGGCGTTGCCGACGTGCGCACACTGGGCGCGATTGGTGTGGTAGAAATGCAGCAGCCTGTGGATAACAAAACGCTGCAGGAGAGCCTGATCGAACAGGGTGTTTGGTTGCGCCCATTTGGCAAGCTGGTTTACACCATGCCACCTTACGTGATCAGTTCTGAAGATCTCACGCAATTAACCGGCGCCATGAACAAATCGCTGTCCGCCCTTTAAGCCGAGCCACAAACAATTAGGTCGCATAAAAAAAGGCGCTCCCGGAATCCGGCAGCGCCTTTTCTCTAGCTAAGAGCTGCGGCTGTGATTCAGTACTTCACGCTGCAGCCATACGCGCGCGAGGAAGCCACCTCAATGGCCTTGCCTGACAATGACGCATCCAGTGCTGCCGCAACGTAGTTGGCAGAGTCCGGGATTACTGCCGGGTTCGCCGAATCGTTATCATCGATGGCACCGGCGTACACGACTTCGCCTTTGGGATTGATGATAAACATATGCGGTGTGGTCTTGGCGCCATAGGCACGGCCCATGCTGCCATCGCTATCGAGCAGGAACGGCGCGCTGGCTTGCAGCTTGTGATTCTTCGCCACGTCCAGCGCCTCAGCCGGCTCCAGGTAACCCTGCTTGCCCTTTGCAGAAGAGATCACGGTCAGCCAATTGATATCCGCGTCGGCGTACTTTTTCTGCAGCGCCTGCATGTTGCCGCTACCGTAGTGCTTTTTCACGTAAGGGCAGTCTTTGTTAAACCACTCCAGCACCAGCCACTGGCCCTCGTAGTCCTTCAGGTTGTGGGTTTTTCCCGCGGCATCTACTTCACTAAATGCCGGGGCTTTCTCACCCGGTACCGCAGCCGCCAGGGCCAGGGTTGGCAGAGCAAACAGCACGGCGCTGCCCAGCAATTTAGCAATCGAACGTTTACTACGCATACCTTGTTTCATCACGACAGTGCATCCTCTTTGGTTACAGTGTTCCGGGTTACTACTCACTAAATAAATCTTTAATCATGCTGACCTGCAAAATCTGCGGCAGCAGTACCGGCGTTCGCTCGCCCGCCGGGTACCAGGCATACACCGGTACCGAATTGCGCCCCAGCTCGCCCAGTGCACGGGTAATTTCCGGGTCTTGATTGGTCCAGTCGGCGCGCACCAGATAGACATCGTTTTCGCGGAACAGGTCGGCAACTTCCGCCGTGTCCAGCACCAGTTTTTTATTCACCTGGCAGGTTATGCACCAGGCGGCGGTGTAATCAATAAATACCGCCTGCCCACTGGCCAGCGCCTGCGCAATCGCATTGCGGTCGTAGGGCTGCCAGCCCGCCGCGGCCTCCTGCTGCTGCACGCTACCACTGACAACGCCCTGCTCCTGCAGTCGGTTGGCCGCGCTAAAGCTTGCCACCAGAGCTGCCAGCACCAATCCCCAGGCCAGCCAGCGGCTACCGCGGAATGCGTGGCGCCCTAACCAGAAGGCGAATACGATCACCAGCATCAGCATCGCGCCGATCAGCCAGCCACTCTCGCCTACCAAACGCCCCAGTACCCATAGCAACCAGATCACTGTTGCGTATAGAGGGAAGGCCAGCGCCTGGCGCAGAGTTTCCATCCACGGGCCCGGCGCCGGTAAGCGGTTCAGCAGCGCCGGGAACACACACAACAGTACAAATGGTAACGCCAGGCCGATACCCAGGCCGAAGAAGATCGCCATGGCACTGTATGCCGGCAACAAGGTAGCGGCGCCCAGGGCCGCGCCCATAAAGGGACCGGTACAGGGGGCCGCAACAAACACCGCCAGCACACCGGTAGCAAAACTGCCGCCGCGGCTGCGCCCCGCCACATTCATCAGGTGATGGCCAAATTCATACAGGCCACTGAAAGACAATGCCATCACCCAGAACAGCAGAATCAACCCGAGCACCACCGGTGCCGATTGCAGCTGGAACCCCCAGCCTATGGCAGAACCGCCTGCGCGCAACACCAGCAACAGTGCACCGAGTGCGGCAAAGGTCACCAGCACCCCAGCAGCATAGCGCAGCCCTTCCCTCACTCGATGGGCCGCCTGCCCGTTGTGCCCGGCCAAACTGAACAGCTTGATCGAAAGCACCGGGAATACGCACGGCATCAGGTTCAGGATTGCACCGCCGGCAATGGCGGCCAGAATCAGCAGCCACAACGGCTGAGTACTCGCTGGCCCAGTCGTGGAAGCCACAGCACCGGCAGCAGCAGACGCACTCGCCGCACCAGCCTGAATTTCCTGATCATCCAGCTGCCAGGCTCGCTCGCCGTCGCTCACCACAAAGCCGGTGGTTGGAGACATGGGGGCACCGGGAACTCGCTCAAAGGTATAGCGGATGTTTTCGCCAGCCTGCGCCACCTCTGGCGCTTTTGCCGTCAGCAATCCGCCGTCGAGGGGAAAAACGTCTGGTGTGGATAACTCCACTCCCGCTTCTCGCGGCGCCAGCTCAAGCTGAAGGGTGTCGGCGTGTGGTGAAGCGGTAACCGCCGCAACCTGCCAGGGAAAATTCTCCGCAGTGGCCTCAGCCGGGACCATCGCCAGAAAGCGGTCGCGCAGCACATCCTGTGGCTGCCAGCTCGCTGCTTCGCCCACGGGCCGCGACAGGGTCATGATGCCGTAGCCGGGAATGCAGTCCACCTTGCACACTAACCACTCCAGATTCACTACGATATCCATCGCCGCAGCGTCTGGGGTCACCTCAAACAAATAGGCGACATCGCCCTCGTAGCCGAGGTTGGTCAGGTGCTCGATGGGCAGGCGTACCGGGAATGGCCATTGGATAGGCCCCACCTCACCGGTGGCACCGGCAAAATCAAAGCGTGGCGCGGCGCCGGAATCCCCAGCATTGCGCCAGTACACGTGCCAACCTGGGTCTACTTCAAAGTAGAAACCAATGGTTTCGGCACCCGGGCCAAAAGTATCGGGCACCAGCCAGCGCACCTTGACGTGATCGCCACTGGCGGTTTCCTGAGCAGCAGATAAACCGCTCCAACAGGCCATCAGCAGCACTGAGGCCAGAAATACAGTGCGGTTAACGATCGAAAGCAACAAATGCAACTCCAACTTGCCGTGGTAATCCGGCGGACCGGATCCTTTTTATACTGACCAACTATCTAAATGGATTGCCCACACCTCCGCAAGTCCCTGACGCTCAGTCTCGACAGAAGGCGTCTAAGAAAGGACCAAGATGAGAAGTTCAACGGGGACACATGCTTCCGCAGGCCGCGGCTGGTAAAATTGCCGCCACGCAATTCCCGGAGCCCCCATGAGCGATTCCACACCATCAACCCCAGTACGTCTCACCCAGTACAGCCACGGCGCTGGTTGCGGCTGCAAGATCTCGCCTGCGGTGCTCGACAAGATTCTCGCCAATAGCGATGCGCCGCAAATGGACCCGAATCTATGGGTTGGCAACCACTCCCGGGACGACGCTGCCGTATACGGCCTGGATGAGCAGCTGGGCGTGGTTTCCACCACCGATTTCTTTATGCCCATCGTAGATGACCCCTACGATTTCGGGCGTATCGCCGCCACCAATGCGATCAGTGACATTTACGCCATGGGTGCCGACCCACTGATGGCCATCGCCATCCTCGGCTGGCCAGTAAATCTGCTGCCGCCTGAAGTAGCGCGTGAAGTGATTCGCGGCGGCCGCGCGGTGTGTGCCGACGCCGGCATTCCCCTGGCGGGCGGCCACTCCATCGATGCCCCAGAACCCATCTTCGGTTTGGCAGTGACAGGCGTGGTGGAAAAGCAGCGCCTGAAGCGCAACGACAGCGCCCGCGCCGGCGATAAACTGTTCCTTACGAAACCTCTGGGTATTGGCATCCTGACCACCGCTGAAAAGCAGGAAAAGCTGCGCCCGGAAGATGCCGGCACAGCCCGTGACCTCATGTGCACGCTGAACCGCCCAGGCAGCCGCTTCGCACGTATGGACGCCGTCAGCGCAATGACCGACGTTACCGGCTTTGGCCTGCTCGGGCACCTGGTGGAAATGGCCGATGGCAGTGGCCTCACCGCACGTATTCGCTACGATGCGGTACCGCGCATCCCGGGAGTCGACCACTACCTGCAGCAGGGCTGCGTACCCGGCGGTACTGGTCGAAACTTTGACAGTTACGGGCACCGGGTCAGCCTGTCGAGCGACGATCAAAAACAGCTACTTGCCGACCCGCAAACCAGCGGTGGTTTGTTGGTTGCGGTTGCGCCACAACAGGAGGCCGAGTTTCTCGCCGCGGCCGCGGAATTTGGGCTGGAACTGCAACCGATCGGCGAACTGGTAGCGCCACACCCTGAGGGTGCACAACAAGGCCCTGCGGTGATTGTGGAATGAGTGGCGCCCAAAGCAGACCAGACAGCAAAGATTACCGGGAAATCTTTCTCAGCGACCGGCCGCTGATTGACACCCGCGCCCCACTTGAATTCAACAAGGGCTCCTTCCCCTGCGCCACCAGCCTGCCGTTGATGACCGATGCAGAACGGCAAAAGGTCGGTACCTGTTACAAGCAACAGGGCCAGGATGCCGCCATAAAACTGGGGCACCAACTGGTCAGCGGCGCGATCAAAGAAGAGCGGGTAAACGCCTGGGCCGAATTCGCCCGCGAGCATCCGGAAGGCTACCTGTTTTGCTTCCGCGGTGGCCTGCGCTCACAGATTAGCCAGCAGTGGCTGCATGAGGCAGGCGTCGATTACCCTCGAATACAGGGTGGCTACAAAGCCATGCGCACTTTCCTGTTGAATGAAATAGAAAGTGCCGTCAGTGAATGCCAGTTTACCCTCGTGGGCGGTATGACCGGCACCGGCAAAACCGAAGTGCTCAACGTGCTCGCCAATGCGGTAGATCTCGAGAAGCACGCCAACCACCGCGGCTCCACCTTCGGAAAACGCGCTACACCGCAACCGTCGCAGATCGGATTCGAAAATGCCCTGGCTATCGATTTTTTAAAACGTCGCGCCGCAGGCCAGCACCACTTCGTACTGGAGGATGAAAGCCGTTTGATCGGTCGCTGTTCCGTGCCCCTCTCATTACATCAGCAAATGCGCAGCTATCCGCTCGTATGGCTGGATGATGCGTTTGAAAACCGGGTTGAGCGCATCCTCGGGGACTATGTCATCGACCTGTGTGCAGAATTTGTCACCGAACACGGTGAGGAACAGGGCCCAGAAATATTTGCCACGTCACTCAAGCAAAACCTGTCCAATATCACCAAACGCCTCGGCAGTGAGCGTTATCGCCAGTTAGCCGCAATGATGGACCAGGCCCTGGAGCAACAGCTTACCACCGGCAATGTCGAGCGACACCGGGACTGGATCAGCAGCCTGCTGCAAGATTACTACGACCCAATGTACGACTACCAAATCGAAAAAAATGCGGACCGCATTATCTTTCGCGGCACACAGCAGGAAGTGGTGGAATATTTGTGGGAACACGCTTCAGCGTAGTGACTGTTCCCGTACGACCAGCTGGATGCTTCAACCCATCGTAAGCGGGGACACCGTCAATTCGCCAAAAACGCCGACCGTGTTAGGACGCTTAGCACGGCTAGTCGGTCTTTTTGAATAAAGCGAGATTTAGATCCCACGGTTTGCCAAGCCAATAGGTATAGTCCGTATGATCTTTCAGGTCATCACCCGTCAGGGCGTGAATCAGCACGCTCAACTCTCCCCGATTGGAATCCAGCCAGGGTACAAAGTCCGAGAAATCTGCACGCCCAAAGATGACCTGAAAGCTACCCACCGGATGTGGACCGACAGGCTGCCCATGGAAGCGCCCCACCTTGAGTGGAAACACCTGCTGAATACTGTCGCGGAGCTGTGATGCGAATACCCCGCTGTCTCCATCAAAGTAAACATGCGCATGGTATGCATCGTGCTGGTTAATAGGATATGTTGCCTTAGACATGTGATTCATAGAAATCCAAAAAATCAGAGTCCATCTTGCATCCGCACAACTATTAGATGCCCCGGGCAGTTTACATTGCGCGACTACCCGCAGATACCTTCATGCCCCTGTCAATCACTAGGAACTTTTCTTCGAAAACCTGACCCCGGCATATACCGACCGTAGAACGACATACAGCCCCGCGGCCACGCAAACCGCCACCAGCCAAGCATCACTAATGAAATCTAGATAACTCCCCACAGCAGCAAACAATACCGCAAGACCCGCATAAATCAGGGATCGACCTATGGTATTCGGCAACTCTGGATGTTTTGGCTTATCGCCCTCTTTCCAGCCGACGATCAAATGATATTTCTTCTTAACGGCTATGGCATAGCCAAATGCTATTAGTGGAATAGCACCTAGAAGAATCAGCATTAAGGGACCGATAAATGGTTGTTGACTCATAGTACCGACTCCACTCCTTAACCCTGACAAACACAGGCCTGAACAGCAGCAACCAAGTCAAATAGCCTAGTTACACAAAGGTGCTGATCCAGTACGCTGGATTGTCACAAGCTCGCTAGCTCCCTATACAGACCGTGTGTTGTGACACCGATTACCACCAGTATAATCAGGCAAGTCAGCCGATGAAAAAAATGGTATCTGAATAAGCTATACCCAGCAACGAGCCAAACTGCTATCGAATAAAGAATAAGCTCCCCAAACAACTTTGACGCAATTAACCGATGCGACGTCCCATCAACCCAAATAGAACTGGGGGCATCTTGAAAAAACATATACCAAGATACTTGATACAGCACTACTACTGGCAATATACATAGCCAAAAAAGTTTCCACAGCTGAAACTTACTTCCTATTCTGAAGGACTTCATATACACATTATCAATTCGCGGGATTTAGCAGTGACGTTAGAATGTGATCTTCCCAAATCCCATTAATTTTCAAATACCGCTTCGCCTCACCCTCTTTGACAAAACCAAGGCTCTTGAGCAGTATCGCCGACCTACCGTTTCTCGGCATGTAGTTTGCCATAACTCGATTTAACGACAGTTCTTTAAACGCATATTCGATGACGTACCGACAAAGTGTCTTCATCACACCTTTACCCTCGTAACGATGGTCAACCGCGTACCCCATATAACATGCCTCGAACGGACCTCTGACGATATTCGTGAGCGAGCACGTAGCAATTATTTCGTCACTACTCGGCTCAATTGAAATGAAGTGAAAGGAATCGGCGCTTTCCGTCGGCGAGCACCACTCCAGCAAACGCGCTTCCCAGGCGGCTTCAGAATGGTACTCCTCTGACTTGCATGGCTCCCAGGGTTGCAGATGTATCTGGTTGACCTCGTAGAACTTCGACAATCGAAAGGCATCATCAACTGCAATTAATCTTATTTTCATGTGTATTTTTTATGCATAACGCCTTGCTTGGCCGCCTTGATCTGCTCGCTTTGTGCTAGCGTAGCGTACGGCACAAAGCAAGCAGAGTGTAGGCGGTCGAATACAGCAACTTGTTACATGACTACCTGTTTCTTATGTGTCGAATTTTAAGCAAAAAAAAGCAGGCTAAAAAGCCTGCCTTTTTGCTGCGGTCTAAATATTAGAGCGCAATAATATTCTCTGCTTGAGGACCTTTCTGGCCGTGGCCTAAAGTGAATTCAACTTTTTGGCCTTCTGTTAAGGTTTTGAAGCCTGAACTGGTGATGGCGCTGAAATGAGCGAAAACATCTGGGCCTGACTCTTGTTCGATAAAACCAAAGCCTTTAGATTCGTTAAACCACTTAACAATACCGGTAGTTACATTAGACATAGCAAATTAGCCTGTAGATAGATATAGGTGTGCCTTCATGAGGCGTGAATAGCGGAAAAGGGACTGAAAATTAGAAACTACAGGACGAAGAATTAAGGTATTGCGACGAAATGGAGGATACAACAAAGAGACTTACTTTTTAGCTGTGATCAAGATATAGACAATACCAGCTGAAGTCAATCTATTTATCAGAGTGCTTACGCATAGCGCCGGTAACAGGCGCGACCAATGCTGTAGACGTTTTGTGCAAATTTGGGATTACAACTCGATTTGGCATCTCCACATTGAACTGCCGATCAAGCTCATTGGGTTTGTCAGGCCGCTCAACTGTTGCCTTCTTGTATTTGTGAGGACCCGGCTGCTTGCAGATCAGGCCAGCTTCGCGCATCAAGCTGCGCACTTTGCCCCCCGATAGTTATGCCCTGATCATTGAGTAAACCCACGATTGTTCGGCTATCAGCGGCACTACGGCTACGCTTGAAGGCGTCATTAACCTTGGCCGGCAGCTGAACCCTCGATGTATCAATAACGTTTTTTCTGATCTTGTACTCGTAGTAGCAAGATCGAGGTACATCAAACGCTTCACAGACCAGTTCGACAGGCTCTTGCTGACTTAATCGGCCTATTGGCACGTACGATTTATCTCGTCGGACATCAAGAGAGCAGTAGCTTTTTTTAGTATCTCCTTCTCCCGGTCCAGGCGATTGATTCGGGCTTCGAGTTCTTGGACTCTTTGCTGTTCCGGGGTGATGGCTTTGTTCGCGGGCGTTTCACCACTGCGCTCAGACTCTAACTGCTTCCCCCATCGGCGGATTACGGTAGTGCCGACATCCAGCGAACGGGCGGCCTCCGATATTGGATACCCTTGATCAACGACTAGGTGGGCAGCATCCAGCTTGAACTCAGGAGAAAAGGAACAACCTTGTTTACTCATTACACCTCTGTCTCAGGCAGCAACTTTACCACCTAAATTCATGTCCGGGATTAGTAAACCACTACACTTCGCGAATCGGTCGGCTCGAACTAGGGGGGTCACACACAAATCAACTTAATGTGACTCACGCTCTAAATGAAAAACGGCGCCCAGGGCGCCGTTTTTCGAAAAGTAGAAAGCATTAACTGCTTACACACTACCCTCTTCGATCTTGTGCTTCCAGATAACCGGGCCGGTGTTATGTACCGATTCGCCCTGGCTATCTACCGCAACGGTTACCGGCATGTCTTCTACTTCAAATTCGTAGATGGCTTCCATACCCAGTTCCGGGAAGGCAATAACCTTGGCATCCTTGATCGCTTGCGCAACCAGGTACGCTGCACCGCCCACGGCCATCAGGTACACCGCTTTGTTATCGCGGATGGCTTCGATGGCGGTGGGGCCGCGCTCAGCTTTACCGATCATGCCCAACAGGCCGGTTTCTTCCAGCATGGTACGGGTAAACTTATCCATGCGGGTTGCGGTTGTTGGGCCCGCCGGGCCAACAACTTCTTCGCGCACCGGATCTACCGGGCCCACGTAGTAGATAAAGCGACCGGTCAAATCCACCGGCAGTTTCTCACCCTTGGCCAGGATGTCTACCATTTTCTTATGCGCCGCGTCGCGGCCGGTCAGCATTTTGCCGTTGAGCAGCAAGGTGTCACCGGGCTGCCATTCCAGTACGTCTTCGGCGGTCACTTCGTCGAGGTTCACCCGGCGCGTGTTGCCGCCGGCGGCACGGGTAATTTCCGGCCAGTCTTCCAACTTCGGCGGTGTCTGGCGCGCTGCACCGGAACCATCCAGGGTGAAGTGGGTGTGACGAGTAGCCGCGCAGTTCGGAATGATCGCAACCGCTTTGTTCGCCGCGTGGGTCGGGAAGTCTTTCACCTTCACGTCCAGCACGGTGGTGAGGCCGCCCAGCCCCTGGGCGCCGATGCCCAGCTTGTTGACCTTGTCGAACAGTTCCAGACGCAGTTCTTCGGCGCGATTGGAGGCGCCGCGCTCCTGCAGGACTTGGATGTCGATCGGGTCCAGCAAGGATTCTTTTGCCAGCAGCATGGCTTTCTCAGCGGTACCGCCAACGCCAATACCCAGCATACCGGGCGGACACCAGCCCGCGCCCATCTTGGGCACCATTTCCAGTACCCAGTCCACCACGGAGTCGGACGGGTTCAGCATGGCGAATTTACTCTTCGCCTCACTGCCGCCGCCCTTGGCCGCTACGTATACGTCGACGTTGTCGCCGGGCACGATTTCGTAGTGGATAACCGCCGGCGTGTTGTCGCCGGTGTTCTTACGGGCACCATCCGGGTCCTCCAGAATGGAAGCGCGCAGGACATTGTCGGGGTTGTTGTAGGCGCGGCGCACACCTTCGTTGACCATGTCGGTCACGCTCATGTCCGCGTCCCACTGCACGTTCATGCCCACTTTCAGTTTCACGGTCACGATGCCGGTGTCCTGACAAATGGGGCGGTGGCCCTGGGCACACATGCGGGAATTAATCAGGATCTGGGCCATGGCGTCCTTCGCCGCCGGGTTGGCTTCTTTTTCGTAAGCCTGGTTCAGGGCCTGGATAAAGTCCTGTGGGTGGTAATAAGAAATGAACTGCAGCGCGTCGGCCACGCTGTCGATCAGGTCGTCCTGGCGGATAATCGTCATTGCCGGCTCCGGTTGTCGTCTCGTCTCGAAGGCGGCGATTTTACACGAATTATCTTTGGGTGTTGGATAGGACGCAGGTAGGAGATGCGGAGAGCGAATTTCTTTGTGGAAATTCAGTGAGCACAGATAGGAATGAGAATGATTAGCGGCGAAAAACTTCGCCGCTAATCACTGATTTGAAGCAGTTAGCTCAGGTCAGGGTGCCGAAGCGGTGCTGGAGCTGGACTGCAGGCTGCGGATAGCGTCGCGCAGCTGGACCAGGTCCTTGTTCACGGTACGGCGGTAGCTGTCGATAGATTCCACCGCTTCTTCGTTCGCACCCACGCGCGCGGTCAGATCGGAACGCACAGAGTTCAGCTGACGCTCCAGGCTGGCCACCTTGTCTTTGGTCTCGCGGGAAGCGTTCACCGTCGACGCCTTCAGGGTAGCGATCTCGGATTCCAGACCAACCAGTTTCTTAACTGTGGTCTCAACGCTGCTGACCTTCTTGGCCAGTGCGTTTACTTCTTTCTTGGCAGAAGCAGCAGATGCCTTGTTGGCGGCAATGCTCTTACGGTTGGTATCGTAAGAAACACCCCACAGCTTGCGGATCTCGGAGGCGTTTTCTTTAACCTTCGCATTCAGTACTTCTACTGACGCGGCAGACTCTTCACCCGACATTTCAAAGCGCTTCTCCAGCTGCACGATACGGGCATCGGCATCTTTCAGCTGCGCGACCGTGGCTTGCCACTGGGTATACAGGAAGCCTGCACCACCGAGACCGGCCAGTGCCAGCATCAGCGCAACAATGGCGAGGAACGAAGAACCGCCACCACCACTGGTCTCTTCAGCAGGTGCCGCAGACGGCGCGGTCGGCTGGGCAGGGGCGTGTCGACGGCCACCAATGGGACCGTTCGGGATCTGAGGGTCCATAGAGGATGAACTGTTGCCATCAAATGTGGGCTCTCTGCGTTGCATGCTGTTGTCCTGCGTTGGCTCGGTCTGGGCGACCGAATGTAAAGATGAAAACTGCGGCAGTTATACCAAAAATTGACGAAAAAGTAAGCGGGTCCAGTTATCAGAATAGGACATACCCGGAGGAAAACCCCGCCGTCGCACAATCCACGACCGAGCCGTCATCGAGGCTCAATTGCGGTGAATTGGCTTATCCACAGAAAAATCGTCGTGTGTTAGACCCCAAATGCAGTCTTTTGACCTGCCCGATGGCTTAATAATGACATCAAGCAGGTGTAGAATGCGGCCCATCAATAACTGACCTACTACCGTACTTGGGTCGGTATGGGTCCCAGACAAAGGAAGGAATACCACATGGCACACGTTCTGCCCGAACTCCCCTATGCTATGGACGCACTGCAGCCGCACATCTCCCAGGAAACCCTGGAATACCACTACGGCAAACACCACAAGACCTACGTCGACAAGCTGAACGGCCTGCTGGACGGTACCCCGGAAGCTGACAAATCCCTGGAAGAAGTGATCAAGTCCTCCTCCGGTGGTGTTTTCAACAACGCAGCCCAGATCTGGAACCACACCTTCTACTGGAACTGCCTGAGCCCCAACGGTGGCGGCGCAGCCACTGGCGCCGTGGCTGAAGCCATTAACGCCGCTTTCGGTTCCTTCGACAAGTTCAAAGAAGAATTCACCGCAAGCGCTGTGAACAACTTCGGTTCCGGCTGGACTTGGCTGGTGAAGAAGTCCGACGGCTCCGTTGCCATCGTAAACACTTCCAACGCCGAAACCCCGCTGACCGACAGCAGCGTTACTCCGCTGCTGACCTGCGACGTTTGGGAACACGCTTACTACATCGACTACCGCAACGCGCGTCCAAAGTACATGGAAGCGTTCTGGGCACTGCTGAACTGGGACTTCGTGAACCAGAACTTTGCCTAATCACTGACTCAACCCAGTGATGCGAATAACGGGCCTTAAGGGCCCGTTTTTTATTTCCGATACATATTTACTCCCACTCCTACCACACCCCCTCCGCGCAAAAAGTGACCAGAACGCCACAAAAATTTGCAACTGGCGCCCCTTCTCGTTAAAACACTGAACGCTAAAAATTCGTTCCACCCTTCATCCATTAACATTGAGACATACCATGAAGCTCAAGCTGACTCTGCTAGCAGCCGCCATAAGCGCGCTGGCCATGACAGGTTGTGACCGTGAACAAGCCGGTCAAGAGAAGAACACTGCTGCTAACGAGACCGCACCGGTAACCGAGCAGGCAGCTACCGAGAGCGCAGAAACTGCAACCAGTGCTGCGGCATCTGAGGGCGACGCCGAGGTTATCCAGCAGACCAATGAACTGTTTGAACAACAGTTCCAGACACACGTAAGCCGCAGCCCGGAATTCAAAACCTTCCTGGGCATGAAAGAAGATTACGGCAAATGGGACAATCTCTCGCCGGAGTTTGAAAAAGAAACCCACGAGATCTATAAGAGCCAGCTGGAAGCGCTGAAAAAGATCGACCCGAACAAACTCGATAAGGCGACCCGCCTGTCTCTAGACCTTGCCATCCGCAACCTGGAGCAAAATATCGAGGGCTGGAAGTGGCGACTGCATACTTACCCGGTAAACCAGATGTACGCCGCTCACACCAGCGTGGCATCCATGCTGATCAACCAGCATCGCATCGACGATGCGTCCGATGCGGAAGCCTACATCTCCCGCCTGAACGCCCTGCCCGCACACTTCGACCAGCTGATCGAAAACCTGCAGGCCCGCGCCGACAAGGGCGTGATCGTGCCCAAGTTTGTATTCCCGTACATTATCAGTGACGGTAAAAACCTGATCACCGGCGCGCCCTATGACGATGGCGAAGACAGCACCCTGTACGCCGACTTCAAGGGCAAGGTGGACAAGCTGGAAATCAGCGACGAGGAAAAAACCGCGCTCATAGAACAAGCAAAAACCGCGATGCTCGACAGCGTAAAGCCGGCCTATGAAAAACTCATCGGTTACCTGGGCGAACTGGAACAGAAAGCCACCACCGACGATGGTGCCTGGAAACTCCCCGACGGCGATGCTTTCTATCAGCACCGCCTGAATGTGTACACCACCACCGATATGACCGCCGAAGAGATCCACCAGAAGGGTCTTGAAGATGTGAAGCGCATTCACGATGAAATGCGCGAGATCATGGCCAAGGTGAAGTTTGAAGGCACGCTGCAGGAATTCTTTGAGTTCATGCGTACCGACAAGGAGTTCTACTACCCGGAAACCGAGGAAGGCAAGCAGCGCTACCTGAAAGAAGCGACTGCGATGATCGACAACCTGAAAGGGCGCCTGGATGAGTTGTTCATCACCAAACCCAAGGCAGACCTGGTCGTAAAAGCGGTAGAGCCCTTCCGTGAAAAATCAGCCGGTAAAGCCTTCTACCAGCGTCCGGCGCCGGACGGTTCTCGCCCCGGTATCTACTACGCCAACCTGTACAAGATGAGCAGCATGCCGGTGTACCAGATGGAAGCGCTCGCTTACCACGAAGGCATTCCAGGACACCACATGCAGCTGTCCATCATGCAGGAACTGGAAAACGTTCCGAGCTTCCGCAAGTTCGGTGGTTACACTGCGTACACCGAAGGCTGGGGTCTGTACTCCGAACTGGTGCCCAAGGAAATTGGTCTCTACCAGGACCCCTACTCCGACTTCGGCCGCCTGGCGATGGAACTGTGGCGCGCTGGCCGCCTGGTGGTGGATACCGGCCTGCACAGCAAGAAATGGACCCGCGAGGAAACCATTGATTGGCTGGCAGAAAACAGCCCCAACCCCAAAGAGGATGTAGTGAAAGCCATTGAACGCTACATCGTGATGCCTGGTCAGGCCACCGCCTACAAGATCGGCATGATGAAAATCCTGGAACTGCGCGAAAACGCCAAACAGCAGTTGGGCGATAAATTCGATATCCGCGAATTCCACGATGTGGTGCTGGCCAACGGTGCGGTACCACTGGACGTGCTGGAAGAGCTGGTTACCGACTGGGTAAACAGCAAACAGGCGGACTAAGCCCTGCGTGCGCTGCCGTCACCCCCACCGGGTGGCGGTGGCCGCACTGCCGACAAACTCCCATTTGTGACATTGATTCACACTCCCCCACTCCAAGCCCCCTTTCTTCCCTCTTCCTTGCACTCTTTTTACATTTCTTGGGCACCTTAAGCGGTAGCACGCCCCTTTTCTCCCTTTCCCCCCTTTTCCCCTCTTTTATTTCCGTTGGCGCAATTTACAATGTGTGGCTTTGCGGTCGCGCTCTGCACTTCGCTGATACGCCGCCACCGCCGAAGTACAACTCGATTGCTCTCACTGGGAATACACGCAAATGGATTTTCGTCGTCTCAAGTTACCCCTTGCCCTGTCTGCTATTTGCGGGCTCACTCTGACCGGCTGCACCCTCGCGCACAAGTTCTTTGAACCCAATATCACCGAAGAAAATATTTCTGAAGTGCGCTATCTGGACCAGGGGTGGACGGACGAAGACCGCCAACTGTTTTACAACACTCCACAGGGAACGGAACTGCAGGGGCTGCACTTCGAGTGGCTGCAGGCACTGGAGCAACCATTTTCCAAAGAAAAGCTGGCCAGCGAAGAAAACATGCGTGGCTGGGGTTTTATTATCGACCCCACCTTCAGCCCCAAATCCAACGCTGGCAGTATTTACCCGGTAGGTATGGGCAGCCACACCAATATCTTTGACGATTCCGAGCGCCTGGACCTGGGCTGCGCCCTGTGCCACACCGGTGAACTGCACTACAAGGGTACCGCGCTGCGCGTAGATGGCGGCCAAGCTATTCACGGCATGTCCACAAGTGCCCCCGGGGAATTCATTTTCTCCCTGGGTGCCACCACACTGGAAACAGCGTTCAATCCCCTGAAGTGGTCGCGCTTTGCCGATGAAGTCGCCGGCGATGATAAACAGGCACGGGCACAGCTAAAGCAGGATTTTTCCGCATACCGCAAACGCTTCTTTGAATTCGCCAAAGGCCCGGGGCGCGATGCAAACTTCCCGGTGACCGAAGGCCGCGGCCGCACCGATGCGGTGGGGCGTATCGGCAATGTGGTGTTCGGCTACAACCTGAATATTGAAGAGAATTATCAGCCGGCAGATGCACCGGTGAGCTACCCGTTTTTGTGGGACATATGGCGTTTTGACTGGGTGCAATATACCGGTTTTACCAACCAGGCCATGGCGCGCAACGTGGGCGAAGGCCTCGGGGTGATGGCGCCGGTAAAACTGGTGGACGAAGAAGGGAACCTACTTCCCGAGGGCGAATTCGGCCAAACCACCATCGATGTGAAGGGTATGCATTGTGTGGAAACCACCCTGCGCAAACTGCGGCCGCCCAAGTGGCCGGAAGATGTGTTGGGTGAAATTGATATCGCTCAGGCCAGCGAAGGCAAGGAACTGTTCGCCGATCAGTGTGCCCACTGCCACGGCCCGCACCCATCCAAGCCATACCAGTGGGCGGTCGCCGCCAAGCCCGGTGACAACCCCGGCAAGCAGCGCGACGTAAACTGGCAGTGGGATATGTCGGGCCAGATCAGTTATGACGAGCAAGACCACCCGCTGCGCGAAGACTGGCGCGAGTCCATCTGGGCGGTGCCCTGGATTGATGTGGAAGTGATCGGAACCGACCCCACCGCAGCGAACAACTTTGTCGATCACACCTACGACCCAGGTCCACTGGTGGCCAAAAATCCAAACGACCCGGACGACACCGTTAACCGTCGTGTGAATGCCGGTGACGGATTGCAACTGCTCATCAATGAACTGGTGCCGGTGCTGTACGAAAACAGCGGTATATCCAGCGACGCCAATGGCATCGCCGATTACGACGGGCTGAATGTGCCCTTCCGCATCGTCAATAAAGCCGCGTACAAGGCCCGCCCATTGCACGGTGTCTGGGCCACCCCGCCCTTCCTGCATAACGGCTCGGTGCCCACTATTTATGACCTGCTCTCACCGAGAGAGGTCCGCCCGGTACGTTTCGGTGTCGGCCACCGGGAATACAATCCACAGAAGCTGGGCTATATGACCGAGATGCGCCGCGGTAATTTCGAATTTGATACCACGCAAAAAGGTAACAGTAATAGCGGCCACCAGTTCACCGATGCCGACGTGCCCGGGCGTATCGGTCGACGCTTCAAGGAGGGCGAACGACTGGCACTGCTGGAGTACCTGAAGGTGATGGGCAATCCGGACTTCTCGGAACGCTTAGGTGGCGACCCACAAAACTGGGATCAATACCCGGAACCGCCGGCCAGTGCCATCGGCGACCAGGCGTGCACCCCCTTCCGCCACGATGCGGCACCGCAACTTGCCAAGAGCGAGGTAACACGATGAGGTTACTGCGCTCCCACAAAGGTATTACTGCACCAATACTCGCCGCGATGTTTTGCGCGTCCACAACATTATTCGCTTCCGCTAAAGAAACTGCGCATGAAGTGAAGCCTGCCAAGCTGGATACGTTGGGAATGGAAATCTCCGCCGCCGAGCAGGCCGCCATTGCGTCGGCAATTCAATCGGCAAGGGAAATTTCTAAAGCAGCGCACGCGCTCAACAGCCCGCGCTACGGGAACCACTACCGGAGAGACGCCCACGCCAAAGCCACCGGTTGCGTGCGCGCGGAATTCGAGATCAACGGCGATATCCCACCGCGCTTCCGCCACTCCATTTTCAGTGAACCCGGCCGCAGTTACCGTGCGTGGATTCGCTTCTCCAATGGCGACATGCAGGTACAGTCCGATGGAGAAGGTGACGCCCGCGGTATGGCGGTGAAAGTGATGAATACCCCGGGCACGCCCATTGCGCCGGAACTGGCGGATGCAGGCAGCACCAACCAGGATTTCATCATGACCAACATGCCGGCGTTTTTTAATCGCAACATTTTCGATTACGCGGACAATATGCAGTACCTGGCGAAGATGGATCGCGGCGGCTGGTTTATGGGCCTATGGCCGCCGCGGCTTCACCCAATCGAAACCCTGCGTGCCTACCAGACCGTATCCTCGACCATCAATAACCCGCTGGATGCGCAGTACTTTTCCATGCTGCCCTATCGATTGGGGAATACCCCGGTAAAATTCTCCTCACGCCCCTGTCCTGGCAGCCGCTACCCTGTCACCGTTCAGCAGAGTGACGACAATTTTCTTACCGAGCAGATGGCCGACACCCTGAACACAGGCAGTGCCTGCTTCGAATTTATGCTGCAACCAAAAGTTGTAGGGGCGAGCGAGGCAGACATGCCGCTGGATGACGGCACCGTGATCTGGCAGCAATCACAATCTCCGTTTATTCCCGTGGCCCGCGTACATATTCCGCCACAGGAATTTACCGGCGAGGCCCAGCAGGCGTTTTGTGAAAACCTGTCGATGAACCCCTGGCGTGGCGTTGGCGCGTGGGAGCCACTGGGCAGCCTGAACCGGGCGCGCCGACTGGTATACAACGCGGTTTCCCAGTTTCGCCATCAGCGCAATGACGCACCGCGAGCGGAGCCGGGCAACTGGTGTTTGAACAGGGGCGATCAAGCCTGCGACGAATCCCTGGGCTTGCGCATTCGCAAGCCGCGCTGGCCGCTACCGCGGTGCTTCGATGGGCACTTCCGCCCGGAGGATGGCAGTGAGGTCAGTAGCCAGTGTGAAGGCTACGGCGCGGTCAAATATTAAGGACCTGCTTGACGAAAGGGATGGTGACCTTGCGCTGCGCCTGTAAAGAGGCGCGGTCGAGCTGTTCCAGGCAGGCAAACAGGGCGCGGGTATCCCGCGGCGCGCGGTGCAGGATGTACTGGGCCACATCCTCTGGCAGGTCGAACCCGCGCAGCTTGCTGCGCTGGATCAATGCGCCCAGCTTGTCGCTGTCGCTCAGGGGATGCAACTGGAAGGTGAGGCCCCACTGTAGGCGGGACTTCAGGTCCGCCAGGGTAAGATTCAGACCGCGCGGCGACTGCCGGGCACCCAGCAACAGCTGTCGGCCGCTATCGCGCAGGCGGTTGTATAAATGAAACAGCGCGGTCTGCCAATGTGCGCGGCCCTCGATCTCCTGCAGATCATCGATACATACGAGATCCAGATTCTCCAGCCCTTCGACAATCGGCTCCGGGTCGGCGTGAATAAGATCCGTCAACGGCAGGTACTGAAAACGGCGCCCGGTGGCCTCGGCCACCTGACAGGCAGATTGCAGCAAATGCGTCACCCCGCTGCCAGACTCGCCCCAGAGGTACATTGCCTGTTCCGGACTCTGCCCACTGGCAAAGGCCTGCAACATACCCACCACCTGACGATTGCCATCGTCCGGCGACTGGAAAAAGTTGGCAAAGGTGGCGTCGTCGCGCAGGGAGACCCCCAAAGGGAGCTGCTGCGGCACACCACCGGATTGACTGCTACCTGCCACGAATCTTACTGCCAGCTGTATCGCAATGGATTCTGCGCACTGCCCAGCGGCGCGCGGTAGCCGGAGAGATCGACCAGTCCGTCGTCGCGAGCCGACTGCAGGTTGCGGTTCAGGGAGAGGACATTCTGCAGGGTTTGCAGCTGGGTGCTGGTGGTCAACGCCAGGGTCAGGCGGTCGCCATTCACGGCGAGCACGTCTGCACTGCTGACCTGGGCCAGGCCCTGCAGGTAGGAAGTCGCCGCGGAGTACTGGGCGAAGCTGCGGATACCGGAGATTTCCACCAGCACCGCGCTGGTTACGCCAGTATCAGAGCTACGCACCGCATAGCGCTCTGCCAGCAAATTGGCCGCGCCGTTCACACCGCGCAACGCCACTTCTTCCATGGAACTACCGCTGGCATCAAACGCATAGCTGCGACCACCGTGGATCAACAGCCAGTTGGCTTGCCAGCGCTGGCTGGAAGTCTGTAGCAGGCGGCCCATCAAGGTGGCATCGGGGCGGTAGCGCACGCCGGCACGCTCGGCGGCACCTTCGTCCTGTGCCCACAGACTGCCCAGCGGCATGCTGCGCTGGTCGTTCAAATCCATGACGGGAAAGTCGAGAGGTAGCCCGCGCTCCATGGCGAGACCGTCAAGCAGGCCGAACAGCTCCGGGTAGTCTTCCTGGCGCAGGGCATCGCGTCCGCCCTGCAGGGTATCCACCGCCATCCACACCAGGGTGCCCGGGCGATTGTTGGGCCACAGCGGCAATTGCAGTTTGTGCACAAGGTCGCCGACCGCCTGCGGGTCAAACGCCAGGTTCAGGTACAGCTGGTTGCCATCACTTTCGTAGCGGTAGCTCTGCACCAGCTTCTGGGACTGTTTGAGTACCGGACCAATCTTGGGATTGTTGGCAATTTCCAGATCGCCGGTTACCCGGATAAATACTCGCTCCAGGGCACGCGCTGTGGCGCTAGCGCGGTCACTGGCACCGCGGCTGGCAACCGCCTCACTGACATCGTAGAGGTCTGGCATGACGCGGGCAGACGCTGGCAGGGCTAGTAATACCGCCAGCATGAAAGCGAAACAGAGTAATACCCGGGGGGTTATGATCGATGGCATTGGCTCGCGGTCCCCTTTACCTCTTTATATGTCACAGACACTCTTTAGTCACAGACGTTAATACTGGTCCAGACATGTTATTACATATCAGACGCACATTTGGTCGTCATCCCTCAGCAGAATTCGCTGCCTAGGGGGGCAATCTCGCAGTGCGTTCCCACGCCGAAGACGAACCTCGGCATTCAATTACCGGCTATTGTATCAGTGTCGGCTGTTTCTCCCAGCCTTCAGTTCGCACATTCAGGTAATTTTCTACTAGAATACGCGCCCTTCTTATCTAGGCCCTTATCAGGTTGAACCATGAGCGACTCCAAGCCCAACTCCTCCACAAGCCCTTCTCTCAGCTATAAAGACGCCGGTGTCGATATCGACGCGGGTAACGCTCTGGTTGAGCGTATCAAGCACGTGGCCAAGCGCACCACGCGCCCGGAGGTCATGGGCGGTCTGGGGGGCTTCGGCGCCCTGTGCCAGCTGCCCAGCGGCTATAAAGAGCCGGTACTGGTATCCGGCACCGACGGTGTCGGCACCAAACTGCGCCTGGCCATGGATCTGGGCATCCACGACAGCATCGGTATCGACCTGGTCGCCATGTGTGTGAATGATCTGGTAGTAGCCGGCGCTGAGCCGCTGTTCTTCCTCGACTACTACGCCACCGGCAAGCTGAACGTCGACATCGCCGCCGATGTGGTCACCGGCATCGGCAAAGGCTGTGAACTGGCCGGCGCGGCACTGGTGGGCGGCGAGACCGCCGAAATGCCCGGTATGTACGAGGGCGAAGACTATGACCTCGCAGGCTTCTGCGTGGGCGTGGTGGAAAAGTCCGAAATTATCGACGGCAGCAAGGTTAAGACCGGTGACAAGCTAATTGGCCTCGGCGCCTCTGGACCGCACTCCAACGGCTACTCCCTGATCCGCAAGGTGCTGGAAATCAGTGGTGCCGACCTGAATAAGGACCTGGAAGGCAAATCCCTGGCCGAATCCCTGATGGCGCCGACCCGTATCTATGTGAAGAGCCTGCTCGCCCTGATGAAGGAAGTACAGGTAAATGCACTGAGCCACATTACCGGTGGCGGCCTGCTGGAAAACCTGCCGCGCGTACTTCCGGACAACGCCCGTGCCGTTATCGACACCAAGAGCTGGGACCTGCCCCCGGTATTCCGCTGGCTGCAGGAAGCCGGCAACATCGAAAGCCGCGAGATGTACCGCACCTTCAACTGTGGTGTGGGCATGGTGATCTGCGTTCCCGCTGAGCAGGCCGACAAGGCCGTTGCCAAGCTGCAGGAACTGGGTGAAGACGCCTTCATCGTCGGCAGCATTGAAGCCGCCGACGGTGGCGAAGCGGTTGAGCTGGCGGGCCTGTAATCTTATATGTCTGCCGACTCTTCCTCCCCTACACGCAAGTGTCGCGCCGTCGTCCTTATTTCGGGCAGCGGCAGCAACCTGCAGACGTTCCTCGATGCGGCGGCAAACGCGGAATGCGAATACGCCGTTGAAGCTGTCATCAGCAACAAAGCCGATGCCTACGGACTCACCCGCGCGCAAAACGCGGGTGTGGCAACTGAGGTTCTGAGCCACAAGGGTTTTGCCGACCGCGACAGTTTTGACCAAGCCATGGTCGAGCTGATCGACAGCTACGAACCGGACCTCGTAATACTGGCCGGGTTTATGCGCATCCTTACCCCGGACTTTGTACGCCACTACAGTGGACGTCTATTGAACATTCATCCATCTTTGCTGCCAAAGTACCAGGGCCTGCACACGCACAAGCGTGCACTGGAGGCTGGCGACGATGAACACGGCGCCACCGTGCACTTTGTCACCGAGGAGCTGGATGGCGGTCCTTCTATTTTACAGGCTGCCGTCCCCATCGAGGCCGGTGACACGCCCGAGGTGCTTGCACAACGGGTGCTGGTGCAGGAACATAAAATCTACCCGCAGGTAGCCCAGTGGTTTGCCCAGGGGCGTCTTCGTATGATCGGCGACCGCGCCGAATTCGACGGAGAACTATTACCTCGCAGCGGGTTGCGGTTGTAAGGCCGGAACAACTTCCGGCCTGAGAGCATCCATATCGATGGAAGTCCAATAACAGGCCGGAGGTTATCTCTTGAATCGTTGCGCCCGCATTATTCGTTCTATTGCGTCTACTTCTCTCCGTTTACCTTTATTTACTATCGTACTCACCTCCTTCCTGCTGGGCAGCCTGACGACTGTTGCCGAGACAAGCGCACAGCCTGCGGCACCCCGCGTACTACTTCCCTTCACTGCCACCTACGAAGCCAAGTTCAGCGGCTTTGCCGTCAAGGCGGAACGCACACTCAGCGGCAACCCGCAAAGCTGGCGCCTGGATTTCTCCGCTCACTCCATGTTTGCAAAAATCGAAGAGTACTCCCGCTTTGCACAAGAAGGGCTGCGCCTGATACCACAGCACTACGATTATCAAAAATCCGGCCTCGGCCGCGATCGGCACACTGCGCTCAGCTTTGAAGATGACGGCAAGCGTGTCGTGAATATTTACAACAAGTCCCGCAGCATCGAAAAAGCACCGGAAAATATTCAAGACAAGATAAGTTATCAGATGCAATTGGCCATTGACGTTGCCAATGGCAAGCAACCTTTGAAGTATCTGGTGGCCGATGGAAAAAAAATTCGCGAGTACGAATTTGAAGTGGCAGGCAAGGAAACCGTCAAAACACCGATGGGCGACATCGAAACAATAAAGGTGCAACGCATTCGCGACGAAGGTGCACAGCGCGCCACAAACATATGGTTCGCGCCTGAGTGGAACTATGCACTCGTAAAACTGATGCAACGCGAAGAAAATGGCAAAAGCTACCAGATCACCCTGACAAAATTACTCATTGATGGCAAAGAAATTTCCAACAAAAAATAATTTTTAAAACTTTCCCACACTCTCCAAAAAAATTACGTCAAAGCGTAGATTTTTCCGCAATTCGTCTCTATAAAGACGCCGCATTTATCTAGTAGGTAAATTTGACACTGCTAGACTCCATCTACTAGGAACATGTTTGCTGCATGCAAACTTTTTCCGGAATAGATTCTCAGCCAAGTTTCGGAGTGGGCTTCCACACCAACTGGCATTCATTTCAGTAATTGAGTGGGACCTCATGAACACTAAAACTCTGCGTAAAGCCGCATTAGCCGCAGCGATCTGTTCCGTAACCGCCGGTACTTATTCGAGTGGTGCATTTGCAGCTGGTTTCGCCCTCCAGGAATCCAGTACCTCCGGTTTGGGCCGCGCGTTTGCCGCGGAAAATGCCATTGGCGATAACGCCGCCATTCTGGCACGTAACCCGGCAGGTTCTGCGCTGTTCAATGAAATGGCTTTCTCCGTAGGCGTGACCTACGTAAACCCGGAAATTGATGCCGCGGGCAACACCGACTATTACCTGCTGACCCAGCAAGGCCCTGTGCTGGCAGCGTCTGTTTTCGATAAGGCAGACGATTACGCCAGCTCCGCGTTTGTGCCTAACGCCTATCTGGCGATTCCGCTGGACGACTGCTGGTCATTCGGCATTGCCATGAATACCGACTACGGCCTGGAAACCGACTTCAACTCCAGCTGGCCGGTAACACATATTGCCGACAAAACTGAACTGCTGTCTGTCACTATCGCACCATCCGTTGCATTTGACTTCGCCGACCAGTTCAGTATCGGGCTTTCTGCGAACTTCCTGTATGGCGATGCCACACTGAAGACGAAGGTGCCGAACAATTTCGTACTGGAAGATGCTGCCGAGCAGCTTCTGGGCTTCCCCGTCTCCAATGCCAAAATCCTCGATGCCGATGGCGATGACTGGTATGTAGGGTGGAGCATCGGCGGCTTATGGCGCAGTAAGGATGGCCACACCCACGTGGGTGTTTCCTATCAGTCCGAGCTGCGTCCAGAAATCGACGCGGACGTAAACTCCGATCTACTGCCCTCTTTTGTCGATGGACGTCCATTTGACAACGAGCGCGCGCGACTGACTCTGGACCTCCCCGACACTCTGGAAATCGGTGTCTACCACCGCTTCGATGAGCACTGGGGTATCGCCATGGGCGCTCTGTGGACCGACTGGGACGACTTCGAGCGCCTGCAGGCGTTCTTCCCGGATCAGCGCGTCAACGACGAGCTTGTAGACCGCTACAACCCGCTGCTGATCAAGGAAGAAAACTTCCAGAGCGGCTGGCGTTACAGCCTGGGTGCCGAATACTACCCATGTGAAGAAATCACCTGGCGTGTAGGCTATGCCTATGACAATGGTGCAGCCCGCGACGGCTTTAACGAAGATGGCCGCATCGAATCCGCTGCTGTGGGCCTGAATGGCGGCCTGGGTCTGCCGGTAACCTGGCGTACCCTGTCCATCCCGGACGCCGATCGTCAGTGGGTTACCTTCGGCGGTACCTACAAGTTCAACGACCAGCTGAGCGTCGACGGTGGCCTGGCCTACCTCTGGGGTGACGACGAGCCCATTAAGGAGTTCCAGGCCCTGCCGCTGACTCCAGACATCGGCCTCGGCACCTACTTTGACGGTGGCACCACCAACCTGGAAGCCTGGCTGGTAGGCGCATCTCTGAACTACAGCTTCTAATCCCTCGATTAGAACTTGAAAGTTCAAAAGGCCGGGTGGCAGCACCCGGCCTTTTTTATTCCCAGTTAAAACGCCTCGAGCCAGCCCACCCCGGGATGTGCAACGATTAGGCACTCGCACCAAAACAATCCCACCCGCGCACCGTTTGTGCCCCTCCACGATCAACAGCCTGCACCAAATCTATCCCCGCATTCGCTCCCCTGCACTGAAACGGTCGCCTGAGCCAAACCGGCCAAAACCCCAAGTACACATAACGTCTGACGCAGTGGCGCAGCATTCCCTTTAACTCAATCGCCTAAAAAATTGGGCAGGCAGCACTCTGCTGCCAAATAGTTTGCGGCGCATTCAGTTCAGTAAGCCCAGTAAAAACAAGGACTTTGAACGGATGCGAGTAGTTCCTTACCCCAAATATATCCTCCCCAAAAACCACCAAATTTCCGACTGGATAAACATACCGTGGGAAAAGTTGGCACGGAGTCTGCAACGGTCAGGGTGAGCGCGTAATTAACCACGCGCACCAGAAATGACCGGCTGCTCACATCCAGCTGCCAGTCAACGAGCTACCGATAGCTCAGAAAAAATTAGTCAGACAAGGCACCTCGGTGCTTGTCTTTGAGCAGAGGCGCTCACCGATCCCGTCAAAAGTAACGGGCAGTCGGTGAGCGCTTTTTTTTGGCCTGAATTGCAGTCACCAGATTCATTGGCCACTCAATACAGAGTTTTACAACTACATCGCTGACAAAACTTGGAGCAAACTAACCATGACCTGGAACAAGCCATTTAAAACTCTTGCAGCGTCTCTGGCGCTGACAGTGGGCTTCAGTATTTCGCCTGCTACCGCCGAGGAGCTCGGCTACCCGGAAAAAGAAGAACTGACGTTTGGCTTTATCAAACTGACGGATATGGCCCCCATCGCCATTGCTTACGAAAAAGGCTACTTCGAAGATGAAGGCCTTTATGTAACCATCGAAGCACAGGCCAACTGGAAAGTATTACTGGACGGCGTAATCGATGGGCGCCTGGACGGCGCCCACATGCTCGCCGGTCAGCCAATCGCCGCGACCATGGGCTTCGGCACCAAAGCCGAGATCATCACCCCCTTCTCCATGGACCTGAACGGTAACGGCATCACCGTTTCCAATGCCATCTGGGAAGAGATGAAGCCAAACATCCCCAAGCAGGCGGATGGCAAGCCGGTACACCCGATCAAGGCAGACGCGCTGAAGCCGGTTGTTGAAAAATACAAAGATGAAGGCAAGCCCTTCAACATGGGTATGGTATTCCCGGTATCCACGCACAACTACGAGCTGCGCTACTGGCTCGCCGCTGGTGGTATCCACCCGGGCTACTACGCACCGCACAAGGGCGACATTTCCGGCCAGATAGATGCAGACGCCCTGCTTTCCGTAACTCCACCACCGCAAATGCCAGCCACTCTGGAAGCCGGCACCATCTACGGCTACTGCGTAGGTGAGCCATGGAACCAGCAGGCAGTATTTAAAGGCATTGGCGTACCAGTAGTAACCGACTACGAAATCTGGAAAGACAACCCGGAAAAGGTTTTCGGCATCACCAAAGAGTTTGCTGAGAAATACCCCAACACCACCGTTCGTGTTACCCGCGCTCTGATTCGCGCCGCTATGTGGTTGGACGAGAACAACAACGCGAACCGCCCGGAAGCGGTAAAGATTCTCTCCCAGTCTAACTACGTGGGCGCTGACTATGACGTAATTGCCAACAGCATGACCGGTACTTTTGAATACGAGAAAGGCGATAAGCGCGAAGTACCAGACTTCAACGTGTTCTTCCGCTACAACGCGACCTACCCCTACTACTCCGACGCTATCTGGTACCTGACTCAGATGCGCCGCTGGGGCCAGATCTCCGAAGACAAGCCTGACGACTGGTACAAGGAGTTGGCAGCCAAGGTTTACCGCCCTGACATTTACCAGGCAGCCGCCAAGTCCCTGATTGAAGAGAAGCTGGCTACTGCAGCGCAATTCCCAGACTTCGAAACCGAAGATGGCTTCCGCAACCCGCAGACCCACTTCATCGACGGTATCGTCTACAACGGCAAAGAGCCAAATGCTTACATCGAGAAATTCGATATTGGCCTGAAGTCCGGACAAAAACTGTAATCAAGCCTCGAAAAGCACTGGCCTGCCGAACAGGCCAGTGCCTACCTCAAAACAATAAATTTTTCAGGCTTCTGTCTAACGCTCAACCCTAACGCTCAACTCGTGTGCTGAGGTAACAGGAATGAATACCGCTACTGTAATCGCCACAAAATTCAGCGGCCTAAAGCTGCCGCAACTGGACGGAACCTTTTTCAGCAATGCCATCCGACTGGTGGCACTGCCCGCCGCAGGCATACTCGCTTTCCTGCTGCTGTGGTCCGTCACTGCACAAAATATTGATACATCATTGGGTAAGTTTCCCGGTCCCGCTGCAGTCATGGAGCAGTTCAATGCCCTGCATGATGAGCACCAGCGCTCCCGCGAAAAAGAGCAGGCCTTCTATGAGCGCCAGGAAAAGCGCAATGCGGAACGTGTAGCAAAAGACCCAAACTACCAGCCCAAAATCCGCGCCTACACAGGTAAAGAAACCTTCTTGGATCAGATCATTACCAGTCTGGTAACCGTCATGAGCGGCTTCCTGCTGGCAGTAGCTATCGCCATTCCACTGGGTATCACCATTGGTTTGAGCCAGGCGCTGAACAACGCAATCAATCCGATCATTCAGATCTTCAAGCCGGTATCGCCACTGGCCTGGCTGCCGCTGGTGACCATGGTGGTCTCCGCACTGTATACGTCGCCAGACCCACTGGTAGCCAAATCGTTTCTGAATTCACTCATCACAGTAACCTTGTGCTGCCTGTGGCCAATGGTTATCAACACCGCGGTCGGTGTTGCCGGTATTGATAAAGACTTGGTGAATGTGAGTAAAGTACTGCGCCTGCCCGCCCTGCGACACGTGCAAAAAATTGTTCTGCCAGCCTCCGTACCCATGATCTTTACCGGCATGCGTCTCTCCCTCGGCGTGGCCTGGATGGTACTGATTGCCGCGGAGATGCTCGCGCAGAACCCCGGCCTCGGAAAATTCGTATGGGACGAGTTCCAGAATGGTAGCTCCGACTCTTTGGCCCGCATCATGGCCGCAGTACTGGTCATCGGCTTGATTGGCTTCCTGCTCGACCGCGGCATGCTGGCACTGCAAAAGCTGGTTTCCTGGGACAAAACAGCGAACTAACCCCGGCACCAGACGAATCAATTTTTAAGGAGAACGAGACAATGAGCGTACTTCTGGACATTAGCCACATCGACATGGAATTCCCGACCCCGAAGGGTCCGTTTACCGCCTTGCGCGATGTGGACCTGAAGATTGCCCAGGGCGAATTCGTGTCCCTCATCGGCCACTCCGGCTGTGGTAAATCAACAGTCTTGAATGTTGTGGCGGGCCTTTATCAAGCGACCCGGGGCGGCGTCATCCTGAGCGGCAAAGAAGTAACCGAGCCAGGCCCGGAGCGGGCTGTCGTATTCCAAAACCACTCTCTGCTACCTTGGCTTACCGCGTATGAAAACGTGGAGCTGGCGGTAAAGCAGGTATTTGGTAAAAACAAATCCAAAGCTGAAATGCGCGAATGGATCGAACACAACCTCGATCTCGTTCACATGAGCCACGCCATGCACAAACGGCCGGATGAAATTTCCGGTGGTATGAAGCAGCGAGTCGGTATCGCCCGTGCTCTGGCCATGCAGCCCAAAGTTTTGCTGATGGACGAGCCATTTGGCGCACTGGACGCACTGACCCGTGCCCACATGCAGGACTCGCTGATGGAAATCCAGGCGGAACTCAATAATACCGTCATCATGATCACCCATGATGTGGATGAGGCGGTACTGCTTTCTGATCGCATCGTAATGATGACCAATGGCCCGGCCGCCACCATCGGTGAAATTCTACAGGTGGACCTGGAGCGCCCGCGCCATCGCCTGGAACTGGCAGATGACCCTCTCTACAACCAATACCGGGCCAAGGTGCTGAAGTTCCTACACGAACGACACAGTAAACCGGACGTGCCGACCAAGAAATCCGTACCGGCCAAGCCAAATACTGCACCAGCGCAAACAGCCGGGGATATCAAAGAAACCGTCGATAACGCGGCCTGAATCCGCCTTGTAACAGCAAAGAAGTTTCGCTTTCCCGCCCAGGCTTTTGCAGTGCCTGAGTGGGAGCCCAAAAGTTAACACGCGGTAACGTTTCCTCAGGGCAATCACCAAACACTTTTACTCTCCTTGATAGGAACACAATATGAAAAACCAAAAACCTTCCATTCAACCGCTTCTGACCAAAAACCTGCTGGTTCTGACCATGGGTGCCCTGATTGCCTCACCGGCATTCTCTCAGGAAATGACCGAAGAAGAGGCCCCGCAAGTTGCAAGCTTTGCCGATGCCCTGGCGCAAGCCGACGTCACTCTGGGCCTGCGTGCACGCACCGAAATGGTAGACGTTGATGGCGCTGACGTTGATCTCACCAGCCTGCAAACCCGACTGACCTTCTCTTCTGCCTCTTACGAAGGTTTCAGTACCCTGGTAGAAATGGACGATGTCACCCACATCACCGATTTTGAAGGCGGCGTTGCCGATCCGGAAGGCACCGAAGTAAACCAGGCGTACATCGCTTACGCTACCGGCGACACCAGTGTGAAATACGGTCGCCAGCGCATCTTGCTGGACAACCAGCGCTTTGTTGGTGGCGTAGGCTTCCGTCAGAATGAGCAGACTTACGACGCCTTCAGCGTAACCAATACCAGCCTGGAAGACACCACCTTGTTCCTGGCTCACGTAAACAACGTGAATCGTATTTTTGGTGAAGACAGCCCGCTCGGCGACCACACCAATGACACCTACCTGCTGAACGCAAAATATGCAGGCCTTTCCGCGGGCACCCTGAGTGGCTATGCCTACCTGATCGACAATGAAGATGCCATCCACTTCTCTACCGATACTTACGGTATGCGCTTTGCCGGTGGCCAGGGCGGTCTGAAATATGCGCTGGAATACGCCACGCAGTCCTCCGCAGCGGATAACCCGGCCGACTACGATGCCGACTACCTGCTGGCAGAAGGCAGCTACCAACTGGGTTCCGTGAACATTGCCGGCGGCTACGAAGTATTGGGTGCTGATGGTGCCGACGGCCAGTTCATCACCCCGCTGGCCACTCTGCACAAGTTCCAAGGCTGGAATGACAAGCTTCTCGGTGGTGGTACCGGCAACATTGCCGGCGGTGTTGAAGACGTTTACCTGTCTGTCGGCACCAGCCTGGGTGGTGTGAAACTGGCTTTCAACTACCACCAGCTAAGCTCCAATGACAGCGGCGTATCCGGCATGGACAAACTTGGCAGCGAAGCCGGTTTCCTGGTTGCAGGCAAGCTGGCCGGTGTAAACCTGAGCATGAAGTACAGCAACTACAGTGCGGATGACTTCAGCGTAGACACCGACAAACTATGGCTGACCGCTGCAGCTAAATTCTAAGACGGCCTTTCAGGTGGCTCCGTATGCTCAACATGGATGCGGAGCCCACCTTTGATTTGACTATTGGGTTCATACCCACACGTTGAGCACTTACCCGGCCGCAAGGCCGGGGCTTTTTCTCCCAATCAAACCTCCGATTCAGGAAAGTGACTATGAAATTCGCTTTATCCCTGATCCTGCTCGTTATTTTCAGCGGTGCCGAACTCGCGGCAAGTGCAGACCCCGAGTACGCGACGTCAACGCCAGGATTCAATATGGGCGATGCCATCAACATCGCCGGCAGGCAGCGCATGCTTTCGCAGCGCATCACCCAAACCTATATCCTGCAGGGTATTCAGCCTTCCGTAGAAAAGCACCGCCAGGTATTCGAGCGTTCGATGTCGGAGTTTGAGCGCAACCTGAACCAGCTGGCGAACTTTAAACCGGCAGCACCGGTAATCAGTACGCTGAGGTTGGTACAGGAGGAATGGAAAGGCTTCGCAGAAATTGCGCGCGAACCCGTGAGCAAGTTCAACGCGGCAGAGCTATTTCGACGCAGTAATACGCTGCTACCCGCTGCACACACCTATGTAATGCGCCTGCAGGCACTGGCTAACCACAGTAGTGCCGAACTGGTGAACGTTTCCGGCCGCCAGCGCATGCTGTCCCAGCGCATCGCAAAGAATTATGTAGCCCAATACTGGGGTGTGGCGGGCAGCGAGGGCACGCGCTTACTGTACGAGGACCTCGCGGAATTTGAGCAGATGCTGACCTTCTTGCTGGACAGCCCGCTCAATACCACCGAAATTACCCGCAACCTGCTGAAGACCCAGGGGCACCTGAGTTATGCCAGCCGCGGGTTCGATGGGGAGATGCAGATGTCAGAGTCACGCCAGATCCATGTGATTACCGGCACCACCGACATTATGCTGCGCAATATGAATGTAATTACGGGCCAATACGCAGACCTGCTCAATGCAGTAGAAGTAGCAGCCCGCTAACCGAGACCGGGGACTACTTGGGGCTTGCCATATGTTCAATCAGCGCCACGTAGTCCTCATCGGTACAGCTAAAGCACAGGCCTGCGGGAGGCATCGCTTTGAAGCCATCCCGTGCATGGGCAACAAGCGTATCCATACCTTTCGCCATACGGGGTTTCCAGGCCTCAACATCGCCAGTCCGGGGCGCGCCTACCAAGCCTCTCTCGTGGCAGCTGCCACAAGTCTGCTGATACATTTCCAGATGCTTTTGGGAAACCTGGCCCGGTTTCGCTTTGGCTGCTGGCTGGCTTGCCGTCTCAGTGCCCCCCGACGTGGCCATTTCCTCAGCCACAATTTTCTGACCTGCAGTCTGAGTTTCGGCCGTCGGCGTTTCGGCGCTGGGTGTAGACGCTTTTTCACTACAGCCCAATGCAAAAATACTGAGTGCGAAGACTGCTACAACGCGAGGAAGTGAGCGGGCAAGAGAACGGGGCAGAGGATGATTCGACAAGAGGAACTCCCTATCATTATTAGGTATTCCTCTTTTTTACTGGTTATCCGCACACGGGGCAAGTACTGTTTTTTGACAGCCCGAGGGAGCGCCACTCAAGGCTGGCGGCTTCGAACAGCTGTAATTGATTCAAGCTGGTTAGCGGCAAGCCCACAATAGACTTGATTGCCTCCAATGCTTGAGCGCTGCCAATCATACCCAACGCGGGCCCAATCACCCCAACGGATGCGCAGTTTTCGGCCTCGGGTAAATCAGTTGTATCGCTGGGCGGCGGAAACAGGCAGGCATAGCAGGGCGAATCTGAATGGCTAAAATCAAAGCTGACCAGCTGCCCGGAAAAGCCCCGCACCGAGGCCATCACTACCGCCACCTTTTGCGCCCGGCACACGCGATTGATGGTGTGGCGAATATTCAGGTTATCGGTACAGTCGAGCACCACGTCAAAGTCCTGTTCGGACAATAACGAAAACAGCCAGTCTTCATCCGCCATACGGCTGTGGGCGTGCACGCGGATTTCGGGGTTGGTTGCAGTCAATTGCTGCGCGGCAACCACAGCCTTGTCCTTATCGCGATGATTGGTCTTGTACAGCACCTGACGCTGCAGGTTGGAAATATCCACCTGATCGCCATCCACCAGATGTAATTCGCCGATACCAGCAGCAGCAAGATACAGGGCTGCGGGGCTACCCAGACCACCCAGCCCGACAATCAGCACACGCGCCGAGCCCAGCTTTTGCTGACCAGCCTCACCGATTTGCGGCAACATGATCTGCCGGCTGTAACGCTGTAGTTGTTTACGACTTAACACGGGCTCGACTCCAGTCAACCGGACTATTCAATGACGGCGCGCAGCTGCGCCACTGCGGCTTGATAATCGGGCGCCTGGGTAATCGCGGTAACCACAGCAATACTGCCGACACCGCTCGCCACAATATCCGGCGCGCGTTCCACATTGATTCCACCAATCGCCACCAGCGGGTAATCTGGCAGAAGCGCGGCCATACGTGCAAGCTTTTTCAGCCCCTGCAGCTGTCCGCTCATATCTTTGGTGCTGGTGGCATAGATGGCCCCCGTCGCCAGATAACTGGGACGGTACTGCCAGGCATACAGCATTTCAAAAAAACCGTGGGTACTGATACCTAGCTTCAACCCCGCACGCTGAATCGCCTGCAGATCGGCAGCCTGCAGATCTTCCTGCCCCAGGTGCACACCGTAGGCACCACACTCGATCGCCAGCTGCCAGTAATCATTGATAAACAGGCGCAGATCAAATTCTCGGCCAATGGCTACTGCGCGTTCAATCTGCTCACGCAGGTCCTCGCCAGGATTCTTGATGCGCAATTGCAGTGTGCGTACGCCTTCGCGGGCCAGCTTTTCGATCCACGCCACCGTTTCCACAACCGGATACAGCCCCAGGCGGGTGGAATCCAGCTGGGCAAATTCAGCCGCATAGGTTTTAGCTGCGGCAGCGTCGAAGGCTGCGTAGTGTTTGGCTCGTTCGCTGCCAGCGACAAGAATTTCCGGAAAGTCCTGCAGTGTACACGGCCAGCCGCAGTGCCCTACCGGCCCCGGTCCTTCACCAATATGCGCGCTATTACCCAGGCGCAATCCACGACGCACATAGGCATTGGCTACCACACAGGCGTCTTTGAGTGGATACCCTTGCGCAAGTAGCGCGGCGATGGCAGAAGAATAGGTACAGCCGGTGCCGTGGGTATCGCGGGTATCAATTTTCTTGCCGATCAACCAATCGCTACTAATGCCACTACCCGTTGTGACACACAGAAGGTCTGCGGTGGTTCCCGGCTCGATATCAAAGTGTCCACCGGTAGCCACCAGTGCAATCTCATAGGTCTCGACGAGCGTTTGCGCGGCGATCAAGATATCGCCGGCACTGCCTATCTCAGACGACACCAACCACTCCAATTCCACACGATTGGGAGTGAGCACATCACACAGGGGTAACAGCTCGCTCAACACCGCCGCGCCAGTGTTTTCTTCGGTCATTGATACACCGCTGCTGGCAACCGCAACCGGATCGTACACTACAGGTACTTGGTGGCCGCTAGCTCGCAACACACGCAGAAAGCTCGCCACAACGCGAACCTGCGCAGTATTGGCTAACAAACCGATTTTGAGGGCTGACGGTGGCAGATCAGTGAGCAGCGCATCCAGTTGTGATTGCAGAGCGGATTCGGACACAGCATTGATAGCGGCTACTGTCAGCGTGTTTTGCGCGGTAGTTGCGGTAATCGCGCTACAGCCGTGGGCACCGAGATTCTGAAATGTCAGTAAGTCGGCCTGAATACCGGCGCCGCCGCCGGAATCACTGCCGGCAATCGTCCACACTATAGGGCGGGCTTGCCCAGCCTCGCTCATGCGTTTTCTCCCACGGTCACGGTTTGCTGCCAGAACGGCATATCCAGAGTCGGTGTACTGGGGCTGGCGGTCTGACGCTTGAGCATCAGGCCGGCGTTGCGCGCAGCACGCCCCGATTCAATGGCCAGTTTGAACGCCTGCGCCATCAGTACCGGGTTCTGGGCTTTGGCGATAGCAGTGTTCAACAGCACCGCATCAAAACCCATTTCCATCGCTTCACCGGCCTGCGACGGTGCGCCGATACCGGCATCGATAATCAGGGGAACATCCGGCAGGCGTTCGCGCAGAGTCTGCAGGTTGTATTTGTTCATCAGACCGCGGCCAGTGCCAATGGGGGAGCCCCAGGGCATCAGCACTTCACAGCCAACATCCAATAGCTTGCGACACACCACCAGGTCGTCGGTGCAGTATGGGAGTACGTTAAAGCCGCGCTTGACCAGCTCGCGCGCCGCTTCGATCAAACCATAAGGGTCGGGCTGCAGATTGTAGTCATCACCGATGACCTCCAGCTTGAGCCAATCGGTAGCGAAGATTTCGCGGCTCATTTCCGCCAGAGCAATCACTTCTTTTGGCGTCTTGCAGCCGGCCGTATTCGGCAACAGCTGACAACCGGATTCCTGAATGTAATCCCAGATCATTTTTCCCTGCTGCTGCTCCGGATTCTGGCGGCGCAGGGACAGGGTAATGATTTGCGAGCCTGATGCATGCACCGACTCGCGCATGACCGCAGGCGATGGGTAAAGTGCGGTACCTACCAGCAGGCGGCTATCGAACGCTTTGCCGTACAGTTTGAGTGTGTCCATCATGCTTAGCCCCCCACCACTGGCGCGACGATATCCAGCTGGTCACCGGCGTTCATGGTTGTTGCGTCATAGGTCGCGCGGGGAACGAAGTCACCATTCACCGCCACCGCAAAGGTTTCACCGGTGTAACCAAGCTGCTGCAACAGCGCGGCAAGCGAAACGCCGTCATTCAAATTTATGCTCTCGCCATTGACCAGTAATTGCATCAGGTCACCTGTTCCGTTGCTTGAGTTTCTTGAATTAATAGGGACAATGCGTCTTCGACCCGCAGCACCAGCGCCGGCGCCAGTAGATAGCCGTGGCGAAAGAGACCATTTACGCGAATCAGACCGGGCGTACTTTCCACAACGGGAAGATTGTCCATGGTGGCCGGCCGACAGTTCACGCGGGTTTCAATCACACGCGCTTCGGCAAACGCCGGGTGGATCGAGTACAGCGCGCTGGAAAGCTCCATACTGGAACGCAGTGAAATCGGGCTCATATCTTCGCTCTCGATCTCGGTGGCACCGATCACCGTTTGATTGTTGTCCCGGGGTACGGCGTAAAGCTGGTAGCGCGGGTGCAGTAAGCGCACCGGGCGCTGCAGCTGTACCTCTGCGGTTTCCACTACCATCACTTCACCACGCACTCCGCGCAGGCCCTGGATAGCGTCTTTAGCACCGAGGCCACGGGCGTCAATCACCAGATCAAACGCTTCACTACCGCGCGCCGTATGCACTTCGTTCGGCGCACATTCGACCGCAGTATGCTCGTGTAGCCTTACCCCATTTTGCATCACCGCCTGCAGCAATGCCGGAAGCAGCTTGCGGTTATCCACATCCGCTTCCGAGGCTAAAAACAGGCCCTGCTCGAAGCGATCCAGCTCCGGTTCCAGCGCATTCAAGCCACGACTATCGAGCCAACGCAACTGATCATCGCCGGCGCCACCCAATTTGGCTGCAAGTTCCTGCTGAAATTGCAGCAATTCACTGCGGTCCTGCGGGTGGGCAACCAGCACGCTGCCGGACTGACGATAATCGACGCACACCCCCACTTCCTGTTCGAGCCGTGCCACCCATTGCGGCCAGTATTGCAGACTGCACATACCAAGCTCGTAAATGGGGAGTGGACAGTGAAACAGCTCGGCGAGTGGGGAGATCATGCCGGCCGCGGTGTAACATGCACCCGAGGGGTTATCCAGGCTGCCGGTGTCAAATAGACTGACACGATAACCCGCTGTGGATAATCGCCAGGCCAGCAGGCGCCCCATCAAACCGGCGCCTGCAATTGCGATACTGAATTCAACGTGTGCCACAACTTCCTTCCGAACCGACAAATTGGGGGATCACCCCTTGTGGTAAATCTCTGCGCCCATGTCCTTGAACTTGATGGACATCTCTTCCATGCCTTTTTTTGCTTCCTGCTTGGCTGCCTCTAGCTTTTTGGAATAGTCACGCACGTCCTGCGTAATTTTCATGGAGCAGAACTTCGGTCCGCACATGGAACAGAAGTGGGCAATTTTGCCGGATTCCTTCGGCAGGGTTTCATCGTGGTAGGCACGTGCGCGCTCGGGGTCCAGACCCAGGTTGAACTGGTCTTCCCAACGGAATTCAAAGCGGGCTTTAGACAGCGCGTCATCGCGCTTGTACGCACGCGGGTGGCCCTTGGCCAAGTCCGCCGCATGCGCCGCAATCTTGTAGGCCATCAAACCTTCTTTTACGTCTTCCTTGTTCGGCAGACCCAGGTGCTCTTTCGGTGTTACGTAGCACAGCATCGCACAGCCCATGCTGCCGATCATCGCCGCTCCGATGCCGGAAGTAATGTGGTCGTAGCCCGGCGCAATATCGGTGGTCAAAGGGCCGAGAGTATAGAAAGGCGCACCGTGGCAGTGCTCCAACTGCTCGTCCATGTTTTCCTTGATCTTGTGCATGGGAACGTGGCCCGGGCCTTCGATCATGGTCTGCACGTCGTGTTTCCAGGCAATTTCGGTCAGCTCACCCAGAGTGCGCAATTCGCCGAACTGGGCTTCATCGTTGGCGTCGGCGATACAGCCCGGGCGCAGGCCATCACCTAAAGAAAAGCTGACGTCGTAGGCTTTGAGTATTTCGCAGATGTCTTCAAAGTGGGTGTAAAGGAAGTTTTCCTTGTGATGCGCGAGGCACCATTTGGCCATAATGGAGCCACCGCGTGAGACGATGCCGGTGACGCGCTTGGCGGTGAGTGGTACGTAGCGCAATAGTACGCCGGCATGAATGGTGAAATAATCGACGCCCTGCTCTGCCTGTTCGATTAGGGTATCGCGGAACACTTCCCAGTTGAGATCTTCGGCAATGCCGTTCACTTTTTCCAGTGCCTGGTAAATCGGTACGGTGCCGATGGGCACTGGGGAATTGCGCAGGATCCACTCGCGGGTTTCGTGGATGTTCTGGCCGGTGGACAGATCCATTACGGTGTCGCCGCCCCACTTGATAGACCAGACGAGTTTTTCCACTTCTTCTTCGATGGAGGAAGTAATCGCGGAGTTGCCAATATTGGCGTTCACCTTGCACAGGAAGTTGCGGCCGATGATCATCGGCTCCAGTTCTGTGTGGTTGATGTTCGCGGGAATAATGGCACGGCCTTCGGCAACTTCGCGGCGGACGAATTCCGGGGTGATCTGCGGTGGAATATAAATACCATCCCGGGCCTTTTTGTAATCAGCGTCAGAAAGCTGCTCAGCCAGTTGTGCGCGGCCCATGTTTTCGCGGATGGCGATAAACTCCATTTCGGGGGTAATGATGCCCTCTCGGGCGTAGTGCATTTGGGTGACGTTTCTGCCGGTCTTGGCTTTGCGCGGTGCGGGCAGGTTGTCGAAGCGGATATGGTCTAGGCCCTGGTCGGCCATGCGTTTTTGGCTGTAGGCAGCCTGGCGGGTGTCGAGAATTCCGGTGTCGCCGCGAGATTCGATCCATTGTTGGCGCAGCTTGGGTAGGCCTTCGCGGACGTTGGGTTTGTAGTCGGGGTCGGAATAAGGACCGGCGGTGTCGTAAACCTGCAGGGGCTCGTTAGGCTCGAAGATAGGATTGGTTTCGTCGCCGCCAACGAGGCTTTGGCCGAGGCAGATTTCACGAACGCCGACGTCCACTCCTTCCTGCTCACCTTTCAGATAGACTTTGCGCGAGTTGGGAAATTGCTGGGCGGTTAAATTATCGAGGAATTCTTTGGCACTTTTCTGCTGTGCGGCGCGGCCTTTTTTTTCTGCTTTATTGGTTTGATTCTGCGGTTCGGCGACCTGAGACATGCTGACCCCTTGCGTTGTAATCCTTATTTATTGGATAACTTGCGGGGTGTATCTCTGCGATCTAGAGAGCGGGGGAAGGCAGGGATTGAGCAAGCTGTACCGCAATCACGGGTGTATACCATGCTCAAATAAAGCGAATTCAGATCTTGTTCCCTACGCGGGGGTTACCCCGATCAGGTTCAACGGATCTCGCTACTGCGATCTCAGCCCAAAGGCACTCCGACAAGTTGGGGCCGAGTATAGTGGGGGATTGACTGGCAGGACAAGTTTTTAAGAAATCAGGGTTTGGTTTATGGTCGGGCGGTAACCCGTGATCCCCGGCTGCATAAGCGATATCGCTGGCCGGATTTTCAGCAGTGGAGGTTCTACCCTCAGGACAGACACAAACCCAGTAGTCACGGGTCCCTAACAGGTCATTTGGGGACACATAATAGGGCGGCCGGTCGCAGGGGGTAACCACCTATACTTCCGTAACCACGCCCTCAATGCGGTGGATATCCGGCCCGCCGGCAGCGCCCCTTCCGAGATGATGGGGCCGGGAATCATTACGCGAACAATCCGGTAGCGATACATGGCACGTGCACTACCTTTACATGCCTGCAGAATGGGGATAGATACCCACGAAGAGCCGGTGGTATTCATGCGCAAGGACTGCGCTATCTGCCGCGCTGAAGGGTATACCGCAAATACCCGCCTGCAAATCAAGGCCGGCAGGCAAACATTGATCGCCACACTCAATATCGTTGCCGAGAAGATCCTTCCCCAGGGGCACATCGGCTTCTCTGATAGCGCCTGGGAATTCCTGGATTTACAGGGCGACGCCCTGGTACAGGTGCACCATGCCCCGCTGGTGGCATCCCTGAGCGCCCTGCGCAAGAAGATCTATGGCCACAGTCTCAACGCACTCGAAGTCACCAGTATCATCCGCGACATAGGCAGCCGCCTGTACTCGGATATCGAGATTGCTAGTTTCCTGACCGCCTGTGCCGGCGGACGCCTGAACAGCGCCGAAACCATCACACTGACTACCGCCATGATCGACAACGGCAATCGCCTGCACTGGCCCGATTACGAGCGTGTGTTCGACAAGCACTGTATTGGTGGCCTGCCCGGTAATCGCACCACACCGATTGTTGTGGCGATCGTCAGTGCTGCGGGGCTGATCATCCCCAAGACCTCCTCCCGCGCGATCACCTCGCCCGCCGGGACTGCCGATACCATGGAGGTACTGACAAATGTCGACCTGCCGCTGAAGCAATTGCGCAATGTGATCACCCGTACCGGCGCCTGTCTTTCTGCCGGTGGAGAGGTTGGGCTCAGCCCTACGGATAACCTGCTGATCCGCATCGAGCGCGCGCTGAACCTGGACAGTGAAGGGCAGCTGGTGGCGTCGGTGCTGTCAAAAAAAATAGCGGCAGGCTCCACCCATATCCTGATTGATATTCCGGTGGGCACAACGGCGAAGGTACGCAGCCCGCAACAGGCTGCGCGGCTGGAATCCCTGTTTCACTCGGTGGCCAAAGGGCTCGGTGTGGAGGTTCGCTGCGTGCAGACCGACGGCAGCCAGGCTATTGGCCGGGGTATCGGACCGGCGGAAGAGGCACGCGATGTGCTGAGTGTTCTGCACAATGAACAGGACGCGCCTGCGGATCTCAAGGAACGGGCCCTATTCCTGGCCGCGCAACTTCTGTGTATGGCCAGTGACGTCAGCGAGGAACAGGCGTACCGAAATGCACGGGAAATCCTTACTTCCGGCAGGGCCCTGCAGCAGTTCCTCAATATCTGTGAGGCCCAGGGCGGTCTTCGCGACATCCCCAGTGCCAGTCACCATATTGAGCTGCGCAGTAAATGGGGCGGATGCCTGCGCAGTATGGACAACCGGCGCCTGGCGCACCTGGCAAAGGTCGCCGGCGCCCCCTCCTCCCCGGAAGCCGGGCTGCGCCTGCGGGTAAAAGTGGGTGAAAAAATCGAAGCCGGGCAAATTCTGGCCACACTGTTGGCCCAGACACCGGGTGAGCTCGCCTACGCACGGGAGTACTACCACCAGAACCGCGACCTGTTTGATGTAGCGCCCGTCGATACGCCTGTTGAAACACCCGTGGATACGCCCGTCGGGGACTGAGGAGGCGAGCACCAGATGGCACATCCAGTTCTGTTTTCTCTCGAACCGGCACTCCCCCTCCAGGCGCCGCTGGACAAAGGACTGGACGCCGAGCAGGGCGCGCTGGAGATGCGCCACTTTCCCGACGGCGAATCCTATCTGCGCGTCCTGTCACCAGTGAGCGGCCGCCACTGCATACTGCTCGTCAACCTGTTACAGCCGAACGAAAAAATTCTGCCAATACGGTTTCTTGCCCATACCCTGCGCGCACAGGGTGCCGCCAGTATCGGGCTGGTGGCGCCCTATCTCAGCTATATGCGCCAGGACACTATTTTCAACCCAGGGGAAGCGCTGACTTCCGCTGTCTTTGCCGAGCTGATTTCCTCGACCGTCGACTGGCTGGTAACGGTGGACCCACACCTGCATCGCTACCACAGTCTCAGCGAAATCTACTCCATCCCGGCACTCGCCATTTCCGGCATGCCGGCACTCAAAGCCTGGATTACCAACCAGCCAGATGCGCTGCTGGTCGGGCCCGACGCCGAGAGCCGGCAGTGGGTAGAGACCCTGGCACAAGCGGCCGGCAGGCCCTTCCTGGTGGGTAACAAACAACGCCATGGCGACCGCGAGGTTCGGGTATCGCTGCCCGCGGGCAGCGACATCGCTCGCTACCGCACTTCGGTGATCATCGACGATGTAATCTCCAGCGGCCATACAGTGCTGCAAACCATCGGAGCACTCAAGCGGGCGGGCGCCGGACGAATCATCTGCGCGGCGGTGCACGGCGTGTTCGCCGAAGACGCGGATCGAAAAATTCTCGATGCCGGCGCAGACCAGCTCACGGTGAGCAACAGCATACCCGGCGATTACAGCGCCTTTGACCTGTCGCCATTAATCATTCCCGCGATTCATACAATGCTTGCAGACATCGACCATGGAGGCCGCAGAGACCAACAATCATGAATATCACTTTTCTCGGCGGCACCGGTACCGTCACCGGCTCTAAATTCCTGATCAGTGTAGATGATGGCAAGACAGAGTTTCTGGTCGATTGCGGGATGTTCCAGGGCTACAAGTGGCTGCGGGAGCGCAACTGGGAAGCGCCGCTGTTTGACTACCGGCACTTAAAAGGCATCGTCCTGACCCACGCCCACCTGGATCATTCAGGGTATATTCCGCGTCTCTACCAGCTCGGCTATCGCGGTCCCGTTTACTGCCACCACGCAACCCGGGACCTCTGCTCTATTCTGCTGCCCGACGCCGGCCACATCCAGGAAGAGGACGCGCGCTATTACCAGCGCCACAAAATCGGCAAACACGCTCACCCGCAGCCCCTGTACAACGGCGATACCGCGGAGCAATGTCTGGAGCTTTTCCAACCGGTGAGATTCGATGAAAAAATACGAATTGGCAGCGCCACACTGCACATTCAACCCGCGGGCCACATTCTGGGGGCCGGCAGTGTCATCCTGGAAGCGGATGGAAAAAGGGTGGGCTTTTCCGGTGATGTGGGGCGCCCGGACGATTTCATCATGCACCCGCCACGCCCGTTGCCAGCACTTGACCTGTTGCTGCTGGAATCCACCTACGGGGATCGTCGCCACCCCCAGGTTGACCACTGGCAAAAACTTGCCGAAATCGTGAATAACACGGTGGGCCGCGGCGGTGTCCTGTTAATCCCGAGCTTCGCAGTGGGGCGCGCGCAGACTCTGCAATATCTGCTGCTCAATCTCATACGACAGAACCTTATCACGAAGGTACCGGTATTTCTGGACAGTCCCATGGCCATCGATGCCTCGGAAATCTACGCGCAGTATCCGAAACAGCACCGCCTGAGCGCCGAAAGTTGCAGTTTTATGGGCAGCGGTATCCAGTACACTCGCGGCGTCGACCAATCCAAGGCTCTGGAGAATATCCAGTATCCGCACATCATCATCGCCGGCAGTGGCATGGCAACGGGTGGCCGCATCCTGCACCACATGAAACGGTTGCTGCCCGACCATCGCGCAACCGTGCTATTTGCGGGATACCAGGCAGGCGGAACCCGCGGCGCTCGCCTGCTGGCCGGCGCGAGGAGCGTGAAGATTCACGGCGAATACGTTCCCTGCAAAGCACAGATTGAAATACTCGAGGGGCTATCCGCCCATGCGGATTACGTCGAACTTGGCGAGTGGCTGATGCAATCCAAAATGCAGGCTGGCACCCGGATTCAACTGGTGCACGGCGAACCGGATTCCGCTGACTGTCTGCGTCTCTACCTGAATGACAACACACCCTTTGATGCGCGGGTTGCCGAATACCGGGAGATCCTTCGCCTTTAGCCTGGGCAGGCATAAAATGGACAGGCATGAAAAAGGCGGCAACCGAAGTTGCCGCCTTTTTCATAGCCAATCGCCAGCCGATCAACCGACGACGTTGCCGTAGCTCATCAGACGCTGGTAACGCTTCTCCAGCAGCTCATCCAGAGGTACCGCCGTCAGCTTGTCCAGCTGCTCAGACAGACGGTCACGCAGACGCGCGGCCATCAGATCCGGATCGCGGTGCGCACCGCCCAGAGGCTCAGGCAGTGTTTCATCCACAATGCCCAGCTCCTCGAGCACACTGGAAGTCACACCCATGGCCTCGGCCGCCAGCGGCGCCTTCTCCACTGTTTTCCAAATGATGTTTGCGCAACCTTCCGGGGAAATTACGAAGTAGGTGGAGTACTGCAGCATGTTCAGCTGGTCGCCCACCCCGATCGCCAGTGCACCACCGGAGGAGCCTTCACCAATCACCGTACAGATAATCGGCGTACGCAGGCGCGACATCACCGCCAGGTTCTTGGCAATCGCCTCGGAAATACCGCGCTCCTCACTATCGATACCCGGGTAGGCCCCAGGAGTGTCGATCAGCGTCAGTACCGGCATCTTAAAGCGCTCCGCCATCTCCATAACGCGCTGCGCCTTGCGGTAACCTTCCGGCTTCGGCATACCAAAGTTACGCTTCACCTTCTCGTTTACCGAGCGGCCTTTCTCCTCACCAATCACCGCCACCGGGCGACCTTCCAGACGGCCGATACCGGCAATGATCGCCTTGTCATCACCGAAGTGACGGTCGCCGTGGAGTTCATCCCAGTCGGTGAACATACGCTCGATGTAGTCCTTTGCGTAAGGACGCTGAGGGTGACGGGCTACCTGGACGATCTGCCAGGGAGAGAGGTCGGAATACAGGGATTCGGTGAGCTTCTCGCTCTTTTCCCGCAGGCGGGTGATCTCTTCAGCAATGTTGAGGTCATTGTCGTCCCCAACGTGCTGAAGCTCCTTGATCTTGCTTTCCAGTTCCGCAATCGGCTGTTCAAACTCGAGAAAACTGAAGTTCATGTAATTCGCGCCTTGATAATTCTGTGGGCCTGCCAAATGTTGGAAAATGCGACCAAAATACCCCGAACGGTCGCAAACAGGCCTCGCCTACTGAAAATGGCCGCTAGCTTACCGGGCCAGGACCAGCCAGTCGAGTGCACAGCGCACTAACCGGCATCTCCTGTGTCCAATTTGCCTATGTTGCTGGCGAGTGTGCTGGAGCGTGAGCAAAGAGAAACTGGCGACAGCGAATTCTCCCCTGCAACGAAGGCGGCAGGCCCAATTTACTGCCGCTGATTGTAGTTGAGCTGTACCCGCTCCCGCCCAATTACCTCACGCAGTGACTGAATCAACTGGTCATTGGGCTCCACCTTCCATTCGTCCGCCAGACGGAAAGTACCCTTCGCATCACTGCGTTCCACCTCAACCATCACCGGGCAACTGCCTCCCACATAGGGTCGCAGGCAGGCACTCAGGCGCTGGCCCATTTTCGGCATCGCCTGGGCGCTGTCGATTTTCAGGGTCACCCCAATCACGCTGCCACTGCGCAGGTCGTCGAGGGTGGAAACGTTGTTCACGCTCATCTTCAAACCACCACTGTAATCGTCGTGGGAGATGGAGCCCTCCAGCACCAGCAGCGAATCCTTCACCAGCTTCTCGCGGTGCTCGCCAAATGCCTCACTGAACACCGCCGCCTCAATGCGCGCACTGCGGTCATCCAGGGAGACAATGGCCATGGAATCACCGCGCTTGGTTTTCATCACGCGCATGCCCACCACCAGACCGGCCACCTTCTGGTTCTCCCGGCCCGGCTTCAGGTCGGCGATGCGCGCGTTCACCAGATGCTTCAATTCTTCTTCGTATTCGTCGATGGGGTGGCCGGTGAGGTACAGGCCGAGGGTGTTTTTCTCCCCCTCCAAACGCTCGCGAATACCCCACGGGCGTGCGCCGCGGAAATCTTCGTACACATCGCCGTCTGACGCAGAGCGCACCACCTCGCCGAACAGGTCCATCATGCCGGCGCTGTCGTTCTTGCTCTGCTGTTCCGCAGACTTCACCGCCTCGTCCAGCGCGTTGAACAGTACCGCGCGGGAGTAGTCGAGGCCATCGGCACTGTTGGTATCCGGGCCGATGCTATCCAGCGCACCGGAACGCACGAGTGCTTCCAGCGCACGCTTGTTGACCTTGCGCGGATCGATACGTGAACAGAAGTCAAACAGGTCGGTAAACGGACCGCCGCTTTCACGCTCGGCAATGATGTTATCGATCGGGCCTTCACCCAGGCCTTTGATCGCACCCAAGCCATAGATGATGCGGTTATCCACATCCACCGAGAACTGGTAGCTACCCAGGTTCACATCCGGCGGCACCAGGTCCAGGCCCATGGCCCGGCACTCTTCAATAAAGATTACGACCTTATCGGTCTTGTCCATGTCCGAAGACATGGTGGCCGCCATAAACTGCGCCGGGTAATGGGCCTTCAGCCACGCGGTTTGGTAGGAAACCAGTGCATAGGCAGCGGAGTGCGATTTGTTAAAACCGTAACCGGCGAACTTTTCCACCAGATCGAAGATCTTGATCGCCAGCTCCGGGTCTACCCCCTGCTCCTTGGCACCTTCTTCGAAGGTGGCCCGCTGCTTGGCCATTTCCTCGGGCTTTTTCTTACCCATGGCCCGGCGCAGCATATCTGCGCCACCCAGGGTATAACCCGCGAGTTCCTGGGCGATCTGCATTACCTGTTCCTGGTAAACAATAACGCCGTAGGTCGGTTCGAGAATCGGCTTCAGCTTTTCGTGCTGATACTTGGCATCCGGATAGGCCACCTGCGCGCGGCCGTGCTTCCGGTTGATGAAGTCGTCCACCATGCCCGACTGCAGCGGCCCCGGACGGAACAGGGCCACCAGGGCGATCATGTCCTCAAGATTATCCGGCTGCAGGCGCTTGATCAGGTCTTTCATACCGCGGGATTCCAGCTGGAATACCGCCGTGGTTTCGGCCCGCTTGATCAGTTTGAACGTCTCGGTGTCGTCCAGCGGCAACGCCTCGATCACCAGCGGCTCTTTGCCCTCGCGCGCGCGCTGCTCATCCACCATCGCCTTGGCCCAGTCGATGATGGTCAGGGTCCGCAGCCCCAGGAAGTCGAACTTCACCAGGCCGGCATCTTCCACGTCGTTCTTGTCGAACTGGGTTACCAGGCCGGCGCCGGTCTCATCACAGTACAGCGGGGCAAAATCGGTGAGCTTGGTCGGGGCGATTACGACACCACCGGCGTGCTTACCCACGTTACGCGCCACCCCTTCGAGCTGCAGCGCCATTTCCCAGATTTCCTGCCCTTCCTCATCGTTCTCTAGGAATTCACGCAGCACTTCTTCCTGCTCAAAGGCTTTCTGCAAGGTCATGCCGACATCGGCCGGGATCATTTTGGACAGTTTGTCGGCCAGGCCGTAAGACTTGCCCTGCACCCGCGCCACGTCCCGCACTACCGCCTTCGCGGCCATGGTACCGAAGGTAATAATCTGGCTTACCGCGTTACGGCCGTAGTTTTCTGCAACGTAGTTAATCACCCGATCGCGTTTCTCCATACAGAAGTCAACGTCGAAGTCGGGCATGGAAACCCGTTCCGGGTTCAGGAATCGCTCGAACAGCAGATCGTACTGCAGCGGGTCGAGATCGGTAATTTTCTGCGAGTAGGCAATCAGCGAGCCCGCACCGGAACCCCGCCCCGGGCCTACCGGAATATCGTGATCCTTCGCCCACTGGATAAAGTCCATTACGATCAGGAAGTAGCCCGGGAATCCCATCTGGATAACGATATCCAGCTCGAAACGCAGGCGGTCTTCGTATTCCTTCTTGCGCGCTTCATAGTCTGGTGCGGACTTGTCGAGGATATGCTCGAGGCGCTCGTAGAGGCCGTCGAACGAAATCTTCTCGAAGAACTGGTTCTCGGTCATGCCCTCCGGAATCGGGAACTGGGGCAGGAAGTATTTACCGAGCTGAATGGGCGAGGAACAACGGCGGGCAATTTCTACCGTGTTTTCCAGCGCTTCCGGAATATCCTTGAACAGCTCGCACATTTCTTCCGGAGTACGCAGGTACTGCTCGGCAGAATAGCGGCGCTCGCGGCGCGGATCGTCCAGTGCACGGCCTTCACGGATACACACCCGCACTTCGTGGGCTTCAAACTCACTATCTTCGATAAACCGCACATCGTTGGTGGCCACCACCGGCAGATTCATCTTACCCGCCAGCTCCACCGCCGCATGCAGGTACTCCTCATCACCCGCGCGCCCGGTGCGCTGCAACTCCAGGTAATAGCGGCCCGGGAAAATGCTGGACCACTCCTGAGCCAGCGCCTCGGCCTGCGAGGTACGCCCGGCAATCAGAGCACGGCCCACATCACCGTACTTGGCACCAGACAGCATCAAAACGCCTTCCGACGCTTCCCTGACCCACTCCCGCTCCACAAACGCGTGGCCGTGGTATTGCCCTTCCATCCACGCGCGCGAAATCAGCTCGGTGATATTGCGATAGCCGTCGGCATTCATCGCATACAGCGACACCAGGGTCGGCTGCTCTTCACCGCCTTCTTTCAGCCAGAAATCTGCACCGGTAACCGGCTTGATACCGGCACCCATACAGGCTTTATAAAACTTAACCTGTGCGTAGAAGTTGGTCTGATCGGTGATCGCCACCGCCGGCATTTCCAGCTCCGCAACGCGGCCGATCAGCGGCTTGATACGCACCAGGCCATCAATCAGGGAGTATTCGGAGTGGACTCTTAAATGTACGAAGGGTTGGGTCATATTTTTCTATTTAATTTGGTTCCGGGGCTCTCGCTATTGGAGCTCTCATCCGGGTGAGCACCGAAGGTGCGTAAACCCTTCGATACTTGTGTAATTCTGATAATTCGTTACTTCGTAAACCCAAGTAACGTCAAAGCGTTTTATATAAAAAGCTCATTAGCGAAGTGAGATGGCGAACGCGAAAGTGGGGCGCCGGGTGGAGGTTTTCAGGAGCGTCGCAAACAGGATGTTTGCGCCGCAGCGCCCAGGGATGGGTTTACAGCGGTCCTGAAAAGCTCCACCCGGCGGCCCGCTGCCCCAAAAATAGTACTAATCAGTCCACCAAACCCGCTTCATCTCAACCGCCCGCTCTTGGCACTTGCTCAGCACCTCGCGCTTCTGGGCGTTGTTCATCTTCCCCCACTGGCTGATCTCCGAACCGGAACGAAAACACCCCTCACAGATGTCCTCACTGTTCAACGCACACACGGAAACGCACGGAGACTTCACTGGAAACTCAAACATCGGCTCCGGCTCTTTATCCTTCACGCGGCTCCAGTCACTTTCCGCCATGACTCAGACCTCAACCAGCTCTTCCGCAAAGCGCTGGCCATTCGCCACATACACATCACTACTCAATTTCAGCAACTCAAACGTCGACTTGTCCAACGTTTTCACCACCTTGGCAGGGCTACCCAGCACCAGCGAAAAATCTGGAATCTCCATATTTTCCGTCACCAGCGCATTCGCCCCAATGATGCAACAGCGCCCAATCTTGGCCCCATTCAACACCACCGCGTTCATCCCCACCAGGGAATATTCACCTATCTCGCACCCGTGCAGGGTCACCTTGTGACCCACGGTCACACCGGTACCGATGGTCAGCGGCTTGCCCGGATCCGTGTGCAGCACAGAGCCGTCCTGAATGTTGGCCCGCTCACCAATGGTGATCAGGTCATTATCACCACGGACCACCGCGTTAAACCACACCGAACTGTGGGGCATCATCAGCACATTGCCGATTACCCGCGCACCGGGCGCGACGTAATGGCCCTCGCCCTCCAGCTGTGGCTGTTTATCGCCCAATCTGTACAGCATGCGACCTCCGGCAATCAGTGATACGTCGTTGAAAATAGCCGCGTATTATCCCGCCCGCCGGGCTGGATTGCCACCCTCAAGGCACCCCAGCAGCCCGTGACCAGCCAGACAAATCAGCCAATCAGAACCCCTTCAAGCGCCAACAGCCGCGCCTTCATCTCGATACCGCCCGCGTACCCGGTCAGCGACCCGTCGGCACCGATCACGCGGTGGCAGGGCACCACAATGGACAGCGGGTTGGCGCCGTTGGCCCGGGCCACCGCGCGCACCGCTTTGGGGTTGCCAATCGCCTCGGCCAACTCACGGTAACTGCAGGTCTCGCCAAAGGGGATCGCGCACAGTGCCTGCCATACGGAGTGCTGAAACGGTGTGCCGGCGGCACCCAATGGTAGGTCGAAGGCCTGCAACTCCCTCGCGAAGTACGCCTCGAGCTGCTCAAACGCCAAATCCGTATGCGGCATCGCCTCGCGCAGCCAGTCTTCCCGCACCGGCAAGGGCCGCTTGCCAGCCTGCAGATCAATACCCACAAGCCCCGCTTCGTTCGCCGCAATACCGAGCTCGCCAAAAGCGCTGGGATAGATTTCATACCTGATCATGTTGAGGAGCTCTCTTTGGTCTTCAGTTTGAGGGATTGCCACAGCAACAGCGCCCCATAAGCGCGCCAAGGACGCCAGGACTCAGCCCGCGCCTGGGCCTGCTTGGGGGCCGCCTTTTTCTCACCATCGCCCAGCGCGATCAAAATTCCCAGATCCGACGCGGGGAAGGCATCCGGCATTGAAAGGCCACGCATCGCCGTGTAGTGCGCGGTCCAGTCCCCGATGCCGGGCAGTGCGGTCATCTGCTTGCAAAACGCCTCCAGCTCCGGCTCATCAAAGTCGACTTCGCCTGCCAGTGTGGCCGCCACAAAACTGCGCAATGTGGCAGCGCGGGTACGGGTCACCCCGATATCGGAGAAATCGGCATCGCGCAGCTGTTCTGCGCTGGGAAACAGCAGTTGCTCACCATCTGGGCCGCTAAACGCCTCGCCATACCCCCTGGCCACACGCCCGGCAATGGTGGTCGCGGCGGCAACGGAGATCTGCTGACCGAGAATGGCCCGCACAGTGTATTCAAACGGGTCCCAGGCGCCGGGTAAACGCACGCCCGGAGTCGCGCGCAACACCTGCTGTAACAGCGGATCCGCCTGCAAGTGCTCGCGGATTTCCTCGATGTCGGCATCCAGATCGAACAGTCGCCGCAACTTTTCCCGCAGCGGGTATAGCACCGCACCACAACCTTCACTGCCAAAGACACTCACCCGCAGGCGACATTTCTCAGGCTCGTGCGCAACGCGCAATACACCGCGCTGACCGTGCAGCTCGAAACTGCGCAGGTATTCCCCCTGCTCCGGATCCTCTGCCGTTATCACCTGCTCCACACCGGGCAGCGCCCGTGCAGCAAAAAAGGCCAGCAGCGCCGGCCAGTCGAAGGGGGGGCGATAGCTCAGATAAATCTGCACTCCATTGCCAGAATCCGGCTGCTTGGCGCACTTGACGGATTCTCGACGAACTTCGCTGGGCGTCCGGTGATAAATGGATTTAAACACCCCATTGAAGCGACGCAGGCTATTGAAGCCGGAGGCAAAGGCAACATCGGCCACCGGCAGGTGGGTGTCACGCAGCAGCCCGAACGCAAACAACGCGCGCTCCGTCTGCCATACCTGCAGGGGGCTCAAGCCAATATGTTCGGCGAAAAGTTTGCGCAGGTAACGGCTAGAGATACCCAAGCGTTCGGCGAGCTGCTCAATGGACTGCGCTTCGCGTTCCGCACGCATCAGGGCCAAGGCGCGTCGCACCGTGGTGGAGACCAGCCCCCAGGCGGCGCTGCCAGGAGCCGCGTCCGGCCGACAACGCAGACATGGACGATAGCCCGCCGCGGTGGCCTCCGCTGCGGTGTTGAAGTATTCGACGTTCTTCTCCAGCGGTGGGCGGGCCGGACAGATCGGGCGGCAAAAAATACCGGTGGTCTTCACCGCCGTGAAGAAACGCCCATCGAAGCGCTTGTCGCGCGCGAGACGCGCGCGGTTACAAATGACCGGATCTGGCTGCACAGTATGCTCACTAATTAAACCCCATACCGGCAGTCTATGATTTCGGTGCGGAGAAGACTAGTCAGATTCGGAACCGACAAGAAGCCCCAGATACGGGCAAAGAAATGGCAGAGGTGCGGGTGCCCAGGAGCTCGGTAAACCATTGGTGTGCCCCCGACATGTGATGGGTAAATTCAAGCAATACCGCGGCGTGAAACAGAAACGTGGTAACCGCCAGTATCAGCGCCGTTGCGAGCACATGGGGTCGGCGGCTTATTTACTGCCTCCTGGATCTGGCGCTGCCAGTGCGACCGCTTCGAATCCACCACCCAATGCCAGATGCAATCGAATACGATTGGCAACACGTGCATTGCGCAAACGAATTACATTTGACTCAACCAGCAACTGCTCGGCCTGAAGCTCACCCACCCACAATAAATCCCGCTTACCCGCACGATACTGCTCGATCGCGATTTCTACTGCACGGGTACGATCCTGCAACGCACGCTGTGCGTAATACAGCTCGCTGGCCAACAGGGATTCACTCTCCAGTAGCATTTCCACTTCACGGAAAGCGTTCAATACCACGCTGCCATAATTGGCCACCGCCTGCGCCTGCTGCGCAGTGGCGATCCGTACGTAGGCGCACAGAGCACCCTCTTCATATATCGGGATGGTTGCACCGACCTCCGCAGATGCCCAGTAAGGACTCAAGCGGAGGATTTTCAACAGGTGATCACCAAGGCGCTCCGCAGTAAGCTCGATGGAAAAATCTGGCAACAGCGCCAGGCGCGCGGACTCTTCCTTGCGAAATGCTGCCAGAACCAGATATTCCGCAGCAATAATGTCCGGGCGGCGTTCCAACAGGGTCACCGGTAACCCCGCCGATACTGGCGGCAGCAACGGTGGATATTTCTCTGCACTACGGAGTTCCGCGGCCGGGTAACGCCCGAGTAATACCTCCAGCGTGCGCACCAGCTCGACCTCTTTCTGCACAACTTTCTGCGACGCCAGCTGAATATCTGCTTCCAGCACTTTTACATTTTGTTTGGCCTTCGCCAGTTCCGCTTCATATTCCCGCACCTTGTATTCATAAGGGCGGCGGTCAAATTGGAACAGAGGCTGCCCCTTTTTGACCAATACATTTGACTCCACCAATACATCAGTCACCAGCGTAGGCTCGTTCAAGCGCGGGGTCAGCTGAATGGTGTACTGGATCATTCGCGCATTGGTCGAATATGGGGTAATAAAACGCTGGGAGATTAAAAAATCAGCAACAGATGCAGACCAACCGACAGAGACACAATGCCCCGGGCGATATTGAACTTCATCCATTTGAATTTAAAAAACGTCAGCCAGACGGCGGATATCAATGGTATCGGTGCGCTTGAAGCCCAGATAAATGCGTTGATCCACGGCACCACAGCGAGGAACCCCGCATACCCCATTATGCGCACCGGTTCCGCATCCGGGTGCTTGCGAGCAATAGCAATACGACCGGGCAGCCCGGCAATCCACAGCAAAATCACGAGAATGCACAGGCAGGCGCCAATAATGACCAGGACGTTCAGGTAGTCCCAGTGGTCGAGCTTGAATCCCATCGAAAACCCTCTTCTGCCGACTCAACCGTTGGCGCAGAGAAATTATGTTTTTCCCGAAAAATGCACCACTGAAGAGGTTGCGCAAGAACTCTTAATCACACGATTGCACTTAAATTATTTCTCTATCCTTTTCACACGCACTGGTAAACGCTCTCGGGAGGCGCCCCTGAGATTGTAGAGTACCGGCGGTCAGGCGCCGCTAGCGCGAGGGCGACTGGCACTCGAGTGTTCAAGAAAAGTGGATATGCCGACACACTTTGACGCATTCAATCGGCATGAAAATAAGCGAGCAATTCCCACGCCTGATCAATGCACCTTGGCGCAGGCCGCATATACTGATTTCAGTACCCCATGGCCGTCGAATCCCACAACTGTATATCGCTGGGTACTCGGCAAAGGCATGCAACCAAGAAAAACATCGAGCCAAATTCACGCTGGACCATTTCATGGCAGAACCGGAGGAAAAGCCCCACGCTGACTGGCGACGCTATATCGAAAAACCCTTGCCGTTGGCAGCAGCACACGACCTCATCATTCCAGGCTCGGTGCCATCCCTTAGCTTCTATCTGATGATGACCGCATCAACGGTCATCGCGACCCTTGGTTTACTCGCCGACAGTGCAGCGGTGATTATCGGCGCAATGCTCGTGGCTCCATTGATGGCACCGATTATCTCCCTCGCCTTCGGAGTGGTTTCCTGGGATGGGCACCTTATGCTGCGCTCGGCGTTGATTGCGATTTCCGGGAGCCTGCTGTGTATCGTGATCGCATACCTGACAACCCACGCCATCGGCTATCAAATGGCGGGCCCGGAGATAGTGGCACGCATGCGCCCCAGTATGCTCGACCTCGACGTAGCCATTGCCGCAGGTGCGGCGGCGGCCTATACACTCACCCGCCCGAGCACCTCTGCGACTCTGGCGGGAATCGCCATTGCCGTGGCTCTGGTTCCGCCCCTTTGCACGGTGGGTATTGCCCTGGCACTGGACAACGAAGCCAGTATCGAGGTGGGCGTGGCGTGGGACTACCTGAGTGCCAAGCGCCCGTTCATCCTGTTTTTGACCAACTTGGTGGGAATCGCCTTTGCGGCAACGGCGGTTTTTTTCCTGCAGTATTTTCGCAAGCAACCGAAAGCGATAGCCGCACTTGCTGGCACCTTTGTCAGCCTTCTAGTTGTGGTCCCTTCTCTTACGCACGGTCTGGAAGAATTACTCGTGCGCAATATGGTCCAGCGTTCACTGATCTCCGAAGGCCACGCGATTATCGGTACAGATACTGAGATTCGCTTTACCAGCATCACCACGCGCTTTGACGAGGACAGCATTGTGATCCGGGTGGATGTGGTGGATGGCGCAGAGGTGATCACACAGGAATTTGCCGATGCTTTACAGCAACGCATGGGGGAACTGGCCGAAAGACCCGTGCAGCTGGAAATCGGCGTAATACCTGAACTCATATTTCGCAGCCAGGGCACGAATCTGGATGTATCGGGATCGCCCGGAGTATCTGGCGACAGCGCCCACTAAGTGATGCCTCTGCCGGAAAATAAAAAGCCCCGCTCTTGGCGGGGCTTTTTATTCGGGCTCTTTAGTAGAGATTTACAGAAGCTCAGAAGCTTCCGACTTACTGAATACCGAGAATTTCCTTACCCTGAATAAAGGTCACATCCACAGGGATGTTTGCCGCTTTCAATCGATCCAGATCGGACTGGAGCTCGGCACCAACCACGCCCATTTCCTCCAGCAGGGCTTTGGACTTCTCGTAGTCTCCGTCGCCCTGGATGGTCAGGATCAGGTTGGATAGCTTCGCCATGGCATCCTGCATTTTTTCGAAGTCCACGCTGTACAGGCCAGTTGCTTCGTCGCGGGTAAAGGCACCTTCCTGTTTGAAGAAGTTGAAGCGCATCATATTCGCTTTACCGTGTGCACTGGCCGCGCCGAAGCGCACACTGCGGAAAATACCGGCGAGGAAAGTCACGTAGTTATCCATCAGCGCGCCGTCTTCCAGCTCACCTTTACCGTGCAGCTCGGTAATCATGTACAGGCCGAGAATATCAGCCTTGCCTTCTTCCAGCGCAGAGGATGTTTCCTTCAGGGCCTGGCGGACATTGGCGCCGTCGGTGACCGTCTTCTTGATACCGAGACCGTGTGCCACTTCGTGGAACATGGTATTGGCGAAGAATGCATCAAAGGTGATGTGCTTGCGCTGATCTTCGGCGATCAGAACGCCACCAATCGGAATCAGGATCTGATCGAACTTAGCGCGCATGGCGTTTTTCAACTGCAAGCGACGGGTGCCCTTTTTAAGCTGTACTTCTTCGTCGTTTGGCAGGTTGATGGCAATGGTCTTGGAGCCGGCATTACTATCGCCTGCGTAGTACAAGACGTCGTAGGCATTCAGGTCGGAATCGGTTCCCGGGGTTTCTGACTTGTACTTGTCATCTACCGGTAAACCGCGCTGCAGTTCGGGCAGGAACGCGGCAAACTTCGCCAGCTTTTCGCTCCACTGCATATCTTTCAGCAAAACATAGGAGGAGTAGGCGGTGCGGTAAGCGAACAACTGATCTTCGTAGTTTTCGATGGGCCCGATCACCACGTCGATGCGGTTCTTTTTCATGTCCATCCACGCCATATCACTTTCGCGGAACTGGTCATCTAGCAGCGCATCGGCGCGTAATTTCAGGTAACCGGCAAACTCGGCATCCTGCGCCAGCGCGGCTGCTTCACGCAACAGCGCCGCCGCCTTTTCCAGTTCCGCCTTGTAGGCTTCGTGGTACGGAATCAGGGTCAGGTTGTCGCTTTCATCGCGGCGCACCAGTGAGTAAAGGCCATCTTTACCCGGCTGCTGCCATGCATCAAATTCCTGCTTGGTCATATCTTCCGGGTAGAACTCGGCGCCCAGCGGTTTGTCGCCATAGCCGGCGATAAAGGGCTTGTTGTCGTTCAGGCGATCCCATGGGCCGTAATTGATTTCAGCGAATTTTCGCGCGGCACTGTCATCAATACCGCTCAGTAGCTCCTGTGCAGGGCCGTAAGACTGCAACCAGAACAACTGATCCATGATCTTGCTCGCATCGATCAACTTGCCAATCAGCTGGCGCTGGTTGTCCGACAGGGCGGACAGGTCGGCATTGAGTTCCACCGGCGCATAAATATTGAAACGGGCGGGATCCACCCCTTCGGCGATACCGCCAGCCTGCGGGCCAGTGGCGGGCTCCACGGCTTGCTGCTCTGGGTCCACAGCCTGTTGCGCCGTCGTTTCTGCAGGCGCATCCGGCTTCGAGGTGGAGGAGGATTTATCACCGGAGGAACAGCCGGTAGCAAGAACAAGCGCCAGTGCCGACGCAGCAAAGAGTACAGGTTTCATGCAGATTCACGCCCAAGGGTTTTCGTTATTTGTGCGCGCCACATTAAATATGGCGTCTGAAGATGTCCACAGTGCCAGAGGCTCCCCTGTGGCACCGGATATTCGACTGCAATTATGGGCAAATTAAGAAATTTACGTGGCGTGAACAGCTCACAGAAAAAACAATTCACGCCAAGAAATGGACAGCGATTTGTCAGGGTGAGGTGGGCGCGGCCTCAGCACCCTGTTCGCGGGCACGCTCCTGTTGTTGCATGCGCCACAGGGCCGCATAGTGACCATCGACCTCGATCAGCTGCTGATGATTGCCCTGTTCTACCACGCGCCCCTGATCCATCACCAGAATCTGATCCGCATCCACCACGGTGGACAACCGGTGAGCGATAACCAGCGTGGTCTGCTCCTGGGAAATTTCCTGTAACGCGCGCAGGATGCCTTGCTCGGAATGGCTATCCAGGCTGGAGGTCGCCTCATCAAACACCATAATCGGTGGGTGCTTGAGGATTGCCCGGGCAATAGCCACGCGCTGTTTTTCTCCTCCGGAGAGTTTTAAACCGCGCTCCCCCACTACCGTATTTGTACCCTCCGGTAACTGACGGATAAAGTCTTCCAGCTGTGCGTGACGGATAGCGTCTGCCACCTCCTCATCACTGGCGTCCACTCGCCCGTAGCGTACGTTTTCATGGATGGACTGATTGAACAGCACCGTATCCTGAGGCACAACGCCGATGGCTCCACGCAGGGTGTCCTGGCTTACCTCGCGAATATCCTGTCCATCCACGAGGATACTGCCGCCGGTGACGTCATAGAACCGGAACAGCAGCTTGAACAGGGTCGATTTACCCGCGCCACTGGCGCCCACGATGGCTACCTTTTCTCTGGGCGCGACACGGAAGCTGACCCCTTTGAGAATTTCCCGATCGGCACCATAGCCAAAACGCACATCGCGGAATTCAATACCGCCCTGCGGTACGTCGAGGTTCGCGGCCGACGGCACATCTTCAATTGCCGGTTTGACGTCGAGGATGGAGAACATCTTTTCGATATTGGCCAGGGCGCCCTTCATCTCCCGGTACACAAAGCCGAGAAAATTCAATGGAATAAAGATCTGCATCATGATGGCGTTGATCAGGACAAAATCACCAATGGTCATGGTGCCTTTGGTGACATTGACCGCCGCCATCACCATGGCACCGCACATGGCTGCTGCGGTGATAAACGCCTGGCCGGCATTCAGCCCAAACAGCGACAGGCGGTTCTTGCGCCGCGCCTGCTCCCACGCGGCCAGCTCGTGGTCGTAATGTTGCGCCTCGTGTCGCTCATTGCCGAAGTATTTCACCGTTTCGTAATTCAGCAGACTGTCTACCGCGCGGCTGCTGCTCTGGGATTCCGCCTGGTTTAATTCGCGCACGAAGCGTGTCCGCCACTCGGTGGCGACCACAGAAAAGCTGATGTAGGCAACGACAGCCCCCAGCACCAACAGGGCAAAACTGGCGTTGTAGTTCCACCACAGCAGGCCCACCACCATCAGGATTTCTACCAGCGTAGGAACGATGTTGAACACCATAAAGCGCATCAGGAATCCAATGCCGGAATTACCCCGCTCGATATCCCGCGACAGGCCGCCGGTGCGGCGATTGAGGTGGTAATCCAGATCGAGCTTGTGCAGGTGCTGGAACACTTCGAGCCCGACGCGACGCTGCGCGCGTTCGGTAACACGGCCGAATATGGTGTCGCGCAGTTCACCGAACAAAACCGATGAAAAACGGACAAATCCGTAGGCAAGCAATAACCCCAATGGCAGGGCAATCGCCGCGGCTACGCCCCCGGACTGGTCCAGGTCGTCAACAATATGCTTCAACAGGAAAGGCAGGCCGACACTGGCGGCCTTGGCGCCCACCAGGCACAAAAGCGCCAGAATGACCGGGCGTTTGAACTCTAACAGGTAGGGAAATAGTGTTTTCAGGGCGCTCCAATGGACATCTTCCAGAGCGACCGCGGACTTGGGTCTGGGCATGGTCAATCTCGGTAAATCAGGCGCGCAGTATACCCAATCAACCCGTACGAAGTTGGGGATTACCCTACTACGAATCTTCGTTCTCGCCGAGGGCCCGGACGGGCACGTCATCGCGGCGCCCAATGGGCGCATCCAGTACGCGCACCAGGAATTCCGTCAGAACCCCGGCGGTGAACCCCCAGATTTCATAGCCTCGGTATTTGTAGGCGGGCAAGTAGATACGGCGCTTATCGATCGTAATACGGTCGGTACGGATACGCGGATCATCGAAGAACCAGGACAGGGGAACCCGGAAAATCGCATCCAGCTCACCCGGGTTTGGCGTCAAGGATGCATCGGCGGGCACAATACCGAGCCACGGCGTGACCTCCACCTGCCAGCGGGTAGTGCGGGTCCACAACGGGCCGAGCACACGAACCTGATCGGCAGGCAGGCCGATTTCTTCGTGCGTCTCGCGCAGTGCGGTGTATTCCAGGGATGGGTCGGTATCATCCCAACGCCCACCGGGAAGCGACACTTCCCCAGAATGGCTCGATAGATGCTGAGAGCGGAGGGTTAAAATGACCTGAGGGTCTTTTTCATCGGTCAGCGCGAGTAACACGGCTGCATGACCATGCAGGTTGGAGCCGCTCGGCACCTGGGCGTGCAGCTCATCTTTGATTTCAGCGAAACGCTTTTCGATAAGGTCCAACATGCTCGTACGATTTTCGCCGTACCGGCGTACTCCTGCTTTCCGCTCTTCCCACACTATACGCGTTACTGCGCCGCGCTACACCCGCTCAGGTCGCAGAATCTTTGCGTTCGCCCTGATCAACAGCCCCCGTGTGGCCGGTTAACTTTTCCCGCACAGACTGCACCAGCGCGAAATAAATCGGCACCAGGAAGGTAGAAACAATACTCGCGGCAAGCATACCGCCGAATACCGCAAGCCCGAGGGACACACGGCTTGCCGCACCCGCCCCGGTGGCAATCACTAGCGGGAAGATCCCCAGTACAAATGCCAGAGCCGTCATCAATACCGCGCGGAAACGCAGGCGCGTGGCTTCCAATGCCGACTCTTCGATACTTTTGCCGGAGGCACGCTGCACCGCGGCGAATTCCACCATCAAGATCGCGGTCTTGGCTGAAATACCGATCAACAGCACCAGACCAATCTGCGTGTAAAGGTCGTTGTTGTGCCCCATGATAAAATTGGCAAACAGGCCGCCGGAGATCGCCACGGGAATTGCCAACAGTACCGCAATCGGGATACTCCAGCTCTCGTACTGGGCCACCAGAAACAGATAGGCAAACAGCACCGCCAGCGAAAACAGAATCGGCGCCAGATTGCCTGCGCTGATTTCCTCCAGACTCTGACCGGTCCACTCGTAGGCGTAGCCATCCGGCAGCTGCTTGCCGATTTCCTCCATGGCATTCATGGCTTCGCCACTGGAATAACCTGGCGCCGGCCCACCATTGATGGTGACACTGTTGTACATGTTGTAGCGCTGTACCGTCTGTGGGGCGACCACAGGTGCCACTTCGGCAACCGAACTGACGGGAACCAGCCCTCCACTATTGGCACGCACAAAGAACCCGGTAAGATCGTCCTCACTATCGCGAAATTGCGCATCGGCCTGCGCAAGCACCTGAAACACCTTGCCGTAGCGGTTAAAGTCATTGATGTAATAACTACCCAGATAGGTTTGCAAGGTGAGATACACATCGGACAGCCGCAGTCCGAGAATGTGCGCCTTATCTTTGTCGACTTCGAGCTCGAGCTGTGGTGAGGCCGCCTGGTAGGTGGTGAATGCCTGCGCAATCTCCGTGCGTTGATTCGCCTCGCCCAACACGGCATAAAGCACCCCGGCCAGTTCTTGAATATCTCGCCCCTGCAAGTCCTCCAGCACGAATTCAAACCCACCGATGGTGCCCAGCCCCGGCAGTGCAGGCACGGGAAAGGCCTGAACCTGTGCTTCGGGCACCTCGGCGCCCATTTTCTGCACCTTATCGAGAATCACAAACTGATTTAACTCCGGTGCCTCGCGCTCGTCCCAGGGGTGCAGGATCACGATCATAAATGCGGTGTTGGACGCGAGACTATTGGACAACAGGCTGTACCCGGGTACCGCCATGACATGCGCGACGCCATCGAGCTTGCGAACATCCTCACTCAATTTCCTCACCACCGGCGCAGTTCGTTCCAGTGAAGCGCCGTCGGGCAACTGCACGTTCATCATGAAATAGCCCTGATCTTCGTCAGGGATAAAGGCGGTGGGCACTGCGGAAAATAGCCAGAAACAAAAGGCGCTCAGGCCGAAAATTGTGCCGAGCCCGACCAGTGGCCTGCGCACGCAGAAGCGAACAATTTTTACATACAGGTTGGTCGAGCCATGTAGAAATCGATTGAAGATGCCAAAGATGCCGTGGTTTTTCTCGCCATGCTCCCCTCCGCCTTTAGGCGGGCGCAGTAAGATCGCGCTCAACGCGGGGCTGAGGGTCAGTGCATTCACACTGGAAATAAATACCGAAATGGCAATAGTGATTGCAAACTGCTGATACATTTTCCCCGTCAGCCCGGGCATCAACATCACCGGTACAAACACCGCAAACAACACCGCGGTAGTGGCAATCACCGGGCCGGTCACCTCGCGCATAGACTCCATCGCCGCGTCTTTCGGTGCGAGCCCCTCACCCATTAATCGCTGGGTGTTTTCCACCACAATGATCGCATCGTCCACCACAATGCCGATGGCGAGAATCAATGCAAACAGCGTCACCGTATTGATGCTCATACCCAGTGCAAGCATCACCGCAAAAGTGCCCACCAGCGATACCGGAATGGCCACGGCGGGAATCAAGGTTGCACGCCAGTCCTGCAAAAACACGAAGACCACAATGATTACCAGCAGCAGCGCGACAACCAATGTGATGACCACTTCCTTAATCGACTCACTAACAAATGTGGTGGTATCGTAAATGATCTTCGACTGCAGACCATCGGGAAAGCGCTCGGAAAGCTCTGCTACTTTCGCGCGGATATTGGTCGCCACATCCATGGCGTTGGCATCGGGTAGCTGGTAAACCGCGATCACCGCGGACGGCTTGCCGTCCAGTTCACCAAACGCACTGTAACTGGCACTGCCAAGCTCAACCCGTGCGATATCCATCATGCGCACGATGCCACCTTCGGGAGAGGAGCGGAGGCTGATATTTTCGAACTCCTCCGGGTCGACGAGGCGCCCTTCGGCGAGGATGTTGTATTGGAATTGCTGATCCGAACGGATGGGTGGTGCACCAATTTTACCGGCCGCCACCTGCAGGTTCTGTGCTTCTACCGCGGCAATGACATCATTCGCGGTCACATCCAGCGCTGCCATTTTATCCGGGTTGAGCCACAGACGCATGGCGTATTGCAGGGAGCCCAGAATATCGACACTACTTACACCTTCGATCCGTGTTAATTCATCACGGATAAATATTTCTGCGTAATTGGACAGGAATAGAGAGTCGAACTCCCCTTCCTCGGACAAGAGGTTAACCACTAGCAAAATGGTATTGGACTGCTTCTCGACGGTGACCCCACTGCGGTTCACCTCTGCGGGCAGACTGGGCGTCGCCTGCTGTACCCGATTCTGCACATTTACCTGAGCAATGTCCCCGTCATAGCCACTCTCAAACGTCACCGTCAAACTGTAGGTGCCGTCATTACTACTGGTGGAGGTCATGTAGGTCATGCCCTCCACCCCATTGACCTGAGACTCGATGGGAATGGCGACGCTATCGCGCATGACTTCGGCGCTGGCACCAGCGTAGTTGGCGGTCACTACCACCGTGGGTGGAGAAATTTCCGGGTACTGGGCAATAGGAAGCAGAGGTAACGAAAGTATCCCCGCCAGGGAGATCAGAATAGAGATCACCAGCGCGAAGCGTGGACGGCGGATAAACGTCGCGCTAATCACAAGCGCTTTCCCTGTTCACGTTGTTGCTATTCACTCTCCCATGGTCGACATTCACTTGCCATCAAAATAGGCATCGGGGTCTTTGGATTTTTCCCTGCTCTCGCCCTCGGCACCGCGACGCATCTCCTCCTGTAACAGCTCGATATCCGCACCCTCACGAGCGCCGCCATCGCGCCGCTCTTCAGGTGGGATATCGCCCGAACGAATCTGGTCGAGTGGGCTTTCCACTTGCGGTGGTTTCTCTGTCTTGAGATCTTTATACGGATCAAGTGCGGTATTTTGTGGGGTGACCGGTTTGTCGGGACTCACCCTCTGCAAACCATTCACAATCACCCGCTCGCCAGCCTTGAGCCCCTTTTCCACCGCCCACAGTTCATTTTCACGCTGCCCAAGATCAAGGTAGCGTTTGTGCGCGATATTGTTGTCGTCCACGACGTAGACAAACCGTCCCTGCATGTCTTCCAGAACCGCGGCTTGCGGTACCAGTGGCTTGATGGCATCGGCCCCGGCGAACACGCTGATCACCACCCGAGCAAATTGTCCCTGCACCAGCAGACGCTCGGGGTTGGGGAATCGGGCGCGCACCAAGGCAGAACCCGTAGCCTGGTCGATCTGATTGTCGACAAACACAATGATGCCGGGATAGGGGTAAAACTTGCTGTCGGGCTGCTTGATCTGAATTTCCCGTTCGACCGGTCTCTCACCCGTCTGACGGCGACGCTCCTGCTCCTCCTGCACCGCAAACAGGCGGTTTTCCGGCACCTCAAAGGTGACGTAAATCGGGTCCATGCGCACAATTGAAGTAAGGGGGTCGGTGGCGGGCCCCACCAGCGAGCCCTCAGTGAACTCCGAGCGGCCAATCAGCCCCGTCAAGGGCGCGCGAATCTGGGTGTAGGAAAGATTGAGTTGTGCAGCCTCCAGGTCCGCTTGAGCGGCGGCCACCGTGGATTCGGCGGCCTCAAAGTTGCCGGTGAGTTCGTCCATCTGCACCTGACTGATGGCACCGGTTTTCACCAATTGCAGCCCCCGACGATAGTTGCGCTCAGACACGCGCAACGCGGAACGCGCCTGGGCGAGGTTCGCTCGCTGGTTATCCAGTGCCGCGATATAGGGTTTGGGGTCGATCTGATACAGCAGCTCGCCCTTTTGCACCAACTGCCCTTCCACAAAGTCGCGGCTTTCGATGTAGCCCTCGACACGAGGCCGCACCTTAAATTCGTCGGTGGCCTCTACCCGCCCAACATATTCATAGCGGGGTACGACCTGATGCTTGCGCACGGCAAGCACCTCCACCGGCGGCGCCTTGGGAGCGGCTTCTTCCTCCTTCTTCGAACAAGCGGAAACACCCAATAACAGGGAGGCGCTGGCCAGCAGAGACAGGAAAAAGAACTTGGACATCAGCAACACACGACACAAATTGCACCAAAACTCATTTTTCAACTATAGATGGCGCACTCCCGCGGGTAACGCATAAAGAAAAAAAGGGTGTCAAAAAGGGAAGCGGATGTGGAGGGGCAAAGGTCCGTGACGTGAGGATATCCAGATTACGACTGTATCTCTGGCCATCTGATGTCTCAATAAAAAAATGGCGAACTACAGAGTCACCTGAGAGCGACAGAATACACCCCAAAAAGATCAACCACCTCATTTGTCATTGATGGCTTGATGGGGCTTGAATAAATCGATATATCCAGGGACAAATTCATAGCAAATCGCATCGATGATGCACACGCCATCTTTCCTCTGACAACTAGACTGAAAACATCGATCAATCGACTGAAAGTCAATATGAGTGCAGAGACCCAACAGAATTTGACGCGCACGACCATGATGGGAATGGTGGTCGGCTCAATGGTTGGGGCCGGCATTTTTTCCCTTCCCGCGACATTCGCCAATGCAACCGGGCCTTTCGGTGCGCTGATCGCCTGGGGTATCGCCGGCACTGGTATGTTAATGCTGGCTTTTGTTTTTCAGACTCTGGCTATACGTAAGCCCGAACTCGATGCCGGTATATTCACTTACGCGAAAGATGGCTTCGGTGACTATATCGGTTTTATGGCGGCATTCGGCTTTTGGGCCGGCAGCTGCCTTGGCAACACCACCTATTTCGTACTTATAAAGTCCACACTGGGCGCAGCCATCCCGGCCTTTGGCGAGGGCAACACGATTCCAGCGGTCGCCATCTCCTCAATCATTCTTTGGTCCATTCACTTCATGATTTTACGCGGGGTCAAACAGGCCGCGGCGATTAACAAGATCGTCACCGTAGCCAAGATAATCCCGATCATTTTGTTCATTATTATTGTGGCCGCGGCGTTCAAGAAAGACTTGTTTATCGATAATTTCTGGGGCGGTGGCAGCTATAACATGAATGATGTTCTGGCGCAGGTTCGCCAGACCATGCTCGTTACGGTATTTGTCTTTATCGGTGTCGAAGGCGCCAGTGTATTCTCACGCTACGCAAAGAATCGTGCGGATGTGGGATGGGCCACGGTAATGGGTTTTCTCGGCGTGCTCTGCCTCATGATCCTCGTCACCTTGCTGCCTTATGGCGTGATGCTTAGACCCGAAATCGCAGAGTTGCGCCAACCGTCCATGGCCGGTGTATTACAAGCGGTGGTTGGCACATGGGGCGCAGTCTTTGTAAGTGCAGGACTGATTATCTCAGTACTTGGTGCCTACCTTGCGTGGACATTGCTCTGTGCTGAGGCACTGTTCACCGCATCAAAATACGATCTGGTGCCAAAAGCCTTTGGCTACGAAAACGAAAATGGTGTGCCGTCTACCGCACTGTGGTTAACCAACTCTCTGGTGCAACTTTTCCTGATCCTTACCATTTTCGCCCAGTACGCTTTTGACCTGACACTGGAGCTGACCAGCTCCATGACCTTAATTCCCTATCTACTGGTTGCAGGCTACGGACTAAAGCTGGCGTTGACCGGCGAGACCTACGAGGCCGACCCATCGGGGGCACGCAGGCGTGAATTGATTGTTGGCATTCTCGCTACTCTGTATACCTTTTTTATGCTTCTCGCTGGTGGACTGGAGTATGCCTTGCTGTCGTGCATTCTCTTTGCCCCAGGCACATTACTTTTTATCTTTGCCCGGCGAGAGGTAAATCTGCGGATATTTACCGGTAAAGAAATTCTGCTTTTTTCCCTGATCCTCATCGGCGCCATCGTTGGCATCTACTCACTGATAACCGGTGCCATCGTCTTGTAGAGAGAGAACGCTCATGGCCAGTTCCAAGGCAAAACCCGACGCTACCCTCGGGGTACACTCAGAGGTAGGCAAACTGCGCAAGGTAATGGTATGTGCACCCAGCCTCGCACACACCCGCTTGACCCCGACCAACTGCGACGATCTGTTATTTGACGATGTCTTGTGGGTGCAAAATGCGAAGCGCGATCATTTTGACTTCATGACCAAGATGCGCGACTTCGACATCGACGTGGTCGAAATGCACAACCTGCTTGCCGAGACCGTCGCTATACCGGCAGCGCGTAAGTGGTTGCTTGATCGCAAGGTCACCCCAAATAATGTGGGCTTGGGTATGATGGAAGATACGCGGAGCTACCTCGAAAGCCTCGAGCCGCGTGAACTCGCGGAATACCTTATTGGTGGTCTCTCGGTGATTGATTTGCCGGACGGATTTTCCAAGTCCGATTTTATGGAGCTTGCCCGCGAGGCCCACGGAGCGACTGAATACCTGCTACCACCGCTCCCGAATACGCTCTACACACGCGATACCACATGCTGGTTATACGGCGGGGTTACCCTTAACCCTCTGTACTGGCCTGCGCGCAAAGAAGAAACCTTTCTAACCACCGCCATATACAAATTCCACCCAATGTTTACCAAGGAGACCTTTGAAATCTGGTGGGGAGACCCGGATACGAATTTTGGACTCGCGACCGTGGAGGGTGGCGATGTCATGCCCGTAGGTAACGGTGTTGTGCTTATCGGCATGAGCGAGCGCACATCTCGCCAGGGCATCTCGCAGCTGGCAACCGCATTGTTTGAAAAAGGCGCAGCGGAGCAAGTGATTGTCGCAGCCATGCCCAAGCTCCGCTCAGCAATGCATCTTGATACTGTCTTCACATTCGCCGACCGCGATGTGGTCACACTGTATCCTGAGATTATGAATCAGGTACATACATTGGTGTTGCGTCCAAATGACAAGGGAAAAAATCTACATATCACTCTGGAAAACAAGCCATTCGTGGATGTAGTCGCTAGAGCCTTGCACTTGAAAAAGCTCCGCGTGGTGGAGACCGGGGGAGACCACTACGCCTCGGAGCGACAGCAGTGGGACAGTGGCAACAATCTTGTCGCAGCCAAGCCGGGCGTGGTGTTTGCTTACGATCGCAACACCTATACCAATACCCAATTGCGCAAAGAAGGTATTGAAGTAGTAACAATTGTTGGGGCGGAGCTTGGCCGGGGGCGTGGTGGCGGACATTGCATGACCTGCCCGATTAAGCGCGATCCGATCGATTTTTAATGTAACGCTCCTACCGCACAGGGTACGAGAGCACCTGAAGGAGCTGACGTCACTCTGTGCTCCGCGTATACTTGCGCCATGAAATTTTGCAGCCACTGTGGCCACTCCGTTGTATTTGAAATTCCCGTGGGGGATGATCGCCCGCGGCACCTGTGCCACGATTGCGGCGCCATTCACTATGTGAACCCACGGGTAATTGTTGGCGTCTTGCCTTACCTCGGCGAGCAGGTGCTGTTGTGCAAGCGCGCCATCGAGCCGCGCCACGGACTGTGGACCCTGCCGGCCGGTTTTATGGAAAACGGTGAGACCAGCGAACAGGGTGCGCTGCGCGAATCATGGGAAGAAGCACGTGCCAGTATCCGCGTGGACGAGCTCTTCTCGGTCTACGACATCCCGCATATCAACCAGGTTTACCTGCTGTACCGCGGTGAACTGACCGACACCAACTTCGGCCCCGGGCCGGAATCCCTGGAAGTGGAATTGTTTGACGAAAAGGACATCCCCTGGCGGGAAATGGCCTTTCCTGTGATGACACAGACACTGAAGCATTACTTCAGTGACCGCGAAAAAGGAAGCTACGGCCTGCACCGCGGCATCATCGAACGCAAGCTGTAACGAACGCCGGCCCAGGACTTACTCCTGCTGCCGGCGCTGCTTTAACAGCCAGTCGTAAATATCCTGCCCCTCGTAAACCCGACGCCACACGTCGTGGGCCATATCTTCGTGGATAGTAAAGCGCACTTCAGCGTCGCTTTCCTGCTCCAGCTTGTTGATGCCGCCAAAGAAATGGGACTTCTGTACCGCGGTATCGCGGCCACCCGCAAACGCCCACACCGGCAATGAGGCCTCGGCGATCGGCGGCATAAAATCCGGATGCCCCCAGCCTACCACCGGCGCAATCGCGGCAAATGTCTGCGGGTGCCGACTCGCCATATACCAGGTACCGAAGCCACCGTAACTGATTCCAGTGAGATAGATCCGACTCTGATCCACCCGCAAGCGCTCGGTAGTGTGCTGCAATATATTCAACAGATCCTGCTCGACCCGCTCCCAGCCATCTGGCAGTAGCGGCGCCACCTGCCCCCACTCATCAACCATATCGCCAGGTTGCATTTCACCCTGTGGTGAAAAATACGTCCGCTCCGGAGTACCTTGCTCCAATCGCGCCGGTATCGAGTCGCGGCTGCGGTTGGCAATGTAGGCAAACTTCCGATCCATACCGAACATGTGCAACTGGGGAGCGACGATAATGAAGGGTAAATCTCTTTTCTGTGCCCAGACCTCGTACAGGGGGCCATGGGTAAGCACGAAATCCAGATCCTGCTTGCCATCGCCACGCTCGCCGTTGCCATGCAGGAACAACATTAATGGCCACCGCTGAGTTGGCGAAGTCTCGTAACCCTGTGGCAGATAGACAAAATACTCACGTTCTGACCCATCCACCTCGCTGATATAGGACTGTCGATTGAGTTGTCCATTACTTACGGTCTCCTGCACCTTAGGTTCTGGGGCGCACGCGCTGAGGAAAACCGAGCAGGCTAGCGGAAGAGCAATCGGAAGAACAATCGAGAGAACGGCGCGAACACCGGGAAAACGGCAATTTTGCAGCATGGTATGTATTTGCTATGAATGGTTTTGCTATGAATGGTTTTGCAACAGGACCGGGCCAGTGCTGAGAATCTATCAGCAAACCAGCAAATATACGGCCCCGCATATTTGTTATAGGTATCCGGATTACTGTAACCCAGTGGCGCCTGAAGGTCTTTAAATTTGTGTCACGGTGCACAACTTTCACGGGGCCCACTTGGAGCGATTCCGATGCAGTGGTTTAAACTCGGTTGCACAAGAACGATAAAGAGCCAAGTGCGATGAAAGACCTACTCCTGAAGAATTTCTGGTTGTCCGTAAAGTTCGCTCTCCTTGCATTACTGTCGCTATCACTCTGCGCCTGTAGCGACGAAACACCAACAAGCAACACCTCATCTGCTGCACAAACTGAATTGGTCGTTGCGACCGTAGGTGGCCAACCTATTTACCTGCGTGAAGTGGATACCGCCATCCAGATACAGCATTACGACCTGCTTCTTTCCGAATATGAAATGCGTTTTACCCAGTTGACTCGGATGGTTAATGCCAGGCAGGCCCAAATTGGCGGCGACGTCGAATGGCTACTGGATTATCCCGAGCCGCCGCGCATCGAAGTGAATGCCGGGGAGCGTCCCGTACGGGGAAATCCTCAGGCACCCGTGGCACTTACGGTTTTCTGCTCCTACCAGTCGGTACATTGCGCACAGGTTCACCCCCAACTGCTGGCACTCTTGGATGCCTACCCGGGCTGGGTGTCACTGCGATATATCGATTACCCCATGCACTTCCACCGCGAGGGCCACAACGCGGCCCGTGCCGCACGTTGTGCCGCCAGACAGGGCTCGCCCTGGGCTTATGCTGACGGGCTCTATGCGCGAGCGCGCCATCTCGATCGTGAAACCTATCCACTATTGGCAAAACAGCTTTCTCTGAGAGCGGAAGATTTAGCAACGTGCATGCGGGAGCCGGCAGTGTCTGCGCAGGTGGAGTCTGATCTTGCGCTCGCGAAAGACCAGGGCTTTGGTAATGTCCCGGTCGTTCTGATCAATGGCCTGTATACCCGCGGCCCCAAGTCTTATGAGCATTATGCGATGTGGGTTGAACGGGAACTGCGGCGCATTGGGATCGCCTCTGGCAGTATTCATCCACAAGCCGACAGATATTCCGCAGGTGGTGAAGCGCGCGTTCAGCACACGCAGTTACCCTTGCGCCTCGAAGGCACCAGTCTTTCCACCGCTGCAGAGAACTCCAGCGCACTGATTGCGGTAGAAGATATGGAGGCAGTACGATTTTCCACGGGAGCATCACTACTGCAGGGCGTGCAGCTTACCTATATCCATAAAGATCATGTGATACTGAATAATCATGGTGTTATCGAGCGGCTAAACCTGCGCGGTGCAATCAGCGAGTCTACTGACCTACCCCCGTTAACCAGTCGGACTCCACGCGACGCCGCAACCATGCAGCGTATTGAGCAACCTGACGGTGAGACCCGCAAACTTATCCCACCAGATGGCGTCTTGCCATTGGGGCAAGAGTGGCTGCGCCAACAGCTGCTCGAGCGCGAGGAGCTGGCAAAAAAATTTGTCCTCGCCGAACACGAAGTTGATGGCTACAAGTTACTGCGCCTGGAAGGTATTGCAGACAGCGAGTTTTTTGCCGCGCTGGGACTCGAAGAAGGCGATGTCGTGTTGCGCGTGAACGACGAATGGGTTCACAGCGGCCAGAACCCCTTGTGGGACGCACTGGTGAGCGGTGAAGTGACAGACGTAACCTTTATGCGCAACGGTTTGCCCCAGCGCCTGCAATATACCGTCGCAGAATCCGGTTACTTCGACGACCTGGATAGCGCACCGGAGAATAGCAACAGCTCGGGCAGCAATAGCAATGACAATGACAACGAGGCTGCCGGTGAGGGGGATGGCGCAGGAGACCGGGAAGACGGAGAAGAAGATTCAGATCCGGACACCGATGACGATGACGATGACGATAAAGATGACGGCGCGTAACCTTTCAGAGTAGGTGCACGAGGGCGGGTACTGCCTGAGCCCGCCCGTTCACCGTTTACGTCTCGGAAGGTTTGGCCTTATTTGTCCGGGTTACCATTCCACATCAGGTCGGCGACGGTATTTTGTCCGGCAACACTCGGGTGGAAGCAGTCCCCACCATCAATATCATTTTTACCGAACTGGAAAGTACCGGTGCTGGGCTGCGACTCCCCGGCATACTCTGCGACGACTTCGATGCCGTTGGTGCCGTTATAGGCGCTGGCTTCTTCCTGCAGAATTTCGTTATACCGTTTCTGCGCCGCGGTAATGCCCGCATGACGAGTTGCGAAGTTCTCACCATTCATCGTACCGCCATCGGTGGCGATTCGGCATATACCGAAGGTCGACCAGGCGCTTTCACAATTTACCCGCCAGTTGCCGGACTGTTTGGCAAGGCCTGCCGCACGCAGGTCCTGGATGCGCGGCACAGAACCAAGCACAACCGTAGAGCCTGTCGGAAGCCCATTCACCAGCTTGTCCATGCCGGCGCGGACAGCACCGCGCCATTGCGCGTCGGTGTACAGCGGGTCCCCACAGTTAGCGCCATCGACACAGTCGCGATTACAGATATCATTGCCGCCCAGCACAACCTCTACGTGATCGGCGATCGAGGTCTCGGCAAGAATCCGATCTGCCTGAACACTGAAGCTATCACCGCCTCCTCGCATTTCCGCACCGGAACGTGCGGCACCTTTGTTGGCGGCTACACCCGGATCTAGCGCCTTGTACTTGTCGTGGACACTGTTGACGCTGGCATCCCAGCCGTCAAACCAGCTGTGTTCGGGCTGGTCTCCACCCAGAAGACAAAAGAAGCCGCCGGTAAAAAACGTATTACCGGTACAGTCGGCGGCAAACCCCATGGTGATACTGTCACCTGCGGCGGTGGCTTTTGCTGGCGTGGCTACAACTTGGTTCGCTGAAAAAGAAAAGAACAACAGGAGGGAAGCAAGCAGTTTGAACTTCTGCATGATGAATTCTCCGTTCGTGGTTTTTATCCATTATTCGAATTTGCTATCACGGTGAACCGCCCAAGTGTTGTGCACGCAACGCCCCATTACCATCCAGATTCGAATGACCAATTAGTCCATGACCAAAATTGGGATTGTGGTCGCAAGTCGGTCGCAAAAACCTCTGCACAACAAACGGGAAGCGATCCAAAAAAGTGCGCTGCGCCCCACGTCACAACTGGTTGCGCCGCTATCCGGGGGGATGTAGAGAGCGTCAGATGAAAGATCGAAAGAGAGATCGAAAGGGAGATTTAGACAAGAAGTGAGGGAGCAAAAAAGGAACTCTACAAGCCGCAGGAGGATAAAAGGTCTGGCGCATTTTTTATATCGCGATCAATGCATCTGAGCGTGACGCGTGGCGGGACCGGCAAAAGACAGGCGCCTCATAAGAGACGCTCAGCCACAGCGGTCATCCAGTCGCCAGAGGTCAAACGCGACCTCTTCATAGGGGTGCGCGCGGCGCATGGCCGCGAGCACCTCATCGACCACATCATCCGCACACACGGTTTCCACGCGGTACTCCGCCACCTGCTCCACCTGCCCGCGCTGGCCAATAAACGGCTGGCTATCGTCGAGCGGGCGAAACTGGCCGGTGCCAAGCACCTGCCAGCAACAGCGATCGTAGTCGCCAATACGGCCCGCACCGCCGTCGAAAATAGCGTCTTTCAGCGGTTCCAGATGTGTCTCGGGAACATAGATACACAGTTTAAACATGGTGCAGGCTCGAGGTTTGGCTTCAGAACATCAACGTCATCAGCTTGCGCTGATAAGTGGTCGCGACGGGGTCGCCGGCACCAAGCGTTTTCACGATATCCAGGAATGCCTGCTTGGCAGTACCATCGGCAAAACCAAGATCTTTGCGCAGCAGGTTGAGCAAGATTTCCAGAGCCTCTTCCTGGCGTTCCGCCTGGCTCAGTTGAATCGCCAGTTTGTAGGCCGACTCGCTGTCGTCCGGGTTCTCCGCCAGCGCCTGCTGCAGGGCTTTGATCTCAGGCGATTCCGCAGCGGCCTGCTTCAGCTCCAGCTGTGCCATCAGTTGCTGGTAGTCGGCATCCTGATCCGCCATCAGAATCTTGCCCAGCACCTCTTCAGCTTCCTTGGCGCGATTCTTTTCCAGCAATACCGCGGCATACTGTTTGGCGATATCGGCGCGCTCGCCGGAATCCCCGTACGCCTGGCGCAGCAGCGGCAGTGCCTGATCCAGTTCGCCTTCCCCTACCAGTGTTTGCGCCTGCTGGAATTGCAGATCCCAGGTCTTGGGCAGGTACTTGTCGAGCATGTCGCGAATTTCTTTCTCCGACTGCACACCGGCAAATCCATCTACCGGCTGGCCATCCTTCAGCAGCATCACCGTGGGCAGGCTGCGCACCCCCAGCTGGCCTGCCAGAGCCTGTTCCGTGTCGGCGTTCAGCTTCGCCAGTAGGAACTGACCGGCATATTCCGCGGCCAACTTCTCCAGTACCGGCATCAGCTGTTTACAGGGCTCGCACCAGTCTGCCCAAACATCGACCAGCACCGGTCGCTTCATGGACTCTTCGATCAGTACCTGCTGTGCGTTCTCTGCCTTCACCTCGACGATAAATTCTTCCACGATTACTCCTGTTGTTCTGCTGACGGGTCACCGCGCAGGCGGCGACCATCGGATGGGCGCATGATACCCGATTGGTTACCGATTGCGTTTCCTCCGCCAATAATTGGGGGTAGAGTGCGGCCTTTCAATCTCAATGAGCTTCGCAATACGCTATGGACACACAAATTGACCTGGATACGCCGATCCACAAGGTTTCCCTGCTGTTCGCCATGGAGGAAGAAGCACGCCCGGTGATTGACGCGCTGGGGCTGAGCGCGGATAGCCGTCTCCACGATCAGGACCTGCCTTTTGTGACCTACCGCGGCGAAACTGCCGGGCTGGCAATTTCCGCCACCGTGAGCGGCCACGACCACCGCTACGCGGTAGACAATATCGGGCCAGTTGCCGCTACCCTGATGGCCTACACCACGGTGGATCACTTCGCCCCCGACCTGGTGATCAGCGCCGGCACCGCCGGCGGCTTTTCCGCCCGCAGCGCCGCTATCGGCACCGTTTACCTGAGCGATGACCGCTTTGTATTCCACGACCGATTGGTGCCTCTACCCGGCTTCGACGAATCCGCTGTTGGTCACTACCCGGCGTTTAATGTGCGTCGTATGGCGTCGGCACTGCAGTTACCCACGGGTGTGGTGTCATCCGGAAGTTCACTGCAGAAACATCCACGGGATGTAGAAGTGATCGAACAGTTCGGCGCGGTTGCCAAGGAGATGGAAGCGGCTGCGGTGGCCTGGGTGTGCATGTTGAAAAACACACCGCTGGTGGCGGTGAAATCGATTACCAACCTACTGGACCAGCCGGGGACGTCCGAGGAACAGTTTCTGCGCAACCTTGCTACAGCCTCGCAATCCCTGCAAATGCAACTGTTGCGAGTACTGGCGTATCTGCCGGGGAAAACCCTGGCCCAGTTGTCGGAACACGAAAGCTAAGTGCTAGAACAGACTCTGTGACGTGCCCGGTGGTACGTACTGATTCACCTGCTGGGTTTCCCCGGTGTATTCCAGGCTCATGGCTTTGTGCAGCGGCTGCACCAGCAGGTCCGCATCACCGAGACGAATATCCGGGTGCAGATAGGGTTCAAACGCGTGCGTATCCTCGCCGCCATCGAGCCACTGGTCGACAAAGACCGGGTCTGCCGGCGCAATCATGGGAAAACTTTTCTCATGGAACCGGGCGGTATCCGGGTGTGCCGCCAGGGTGATAATGGAGCAGCTCAGTAAGTCACCCCAGATTTTATACAGGCCACAGAAAAAGAACGGACGACCGAAACGGAACTCTACCGGGCTCTTGCCGTGCTGACTCTCCACCCAGGCGGTTGCGGGAATCAGACAGCGTGATTTCCGGTACTCCGGCCGCTGCCCGAGCTTTTTCCAGTTACTGTTGATGGACCAGTATTTTTTGTGCGGCTTCCAGGTGTCGCCCTGTTTTTCGAGATACAGGTGCCAGATGGCATTTTCCACCTGATGTGCACCGTGGCGACCGGTGACGATACTCACCTTGGTGGTGGGCCGCCGGCGGCGGCCAAAAATCATTTCCTCCTGGTGTTCAACCCCATATTCGTCGAGAAAACGCTCGAAGCCTGCCTCATCATCAACATCAAAAACACTGCACATGGCTATTTGACTGTTAGTTAAGTGGTTACCAGTGAAGTAGTTATCCGGTAAGTGGCTACCAATGTAGTGAAGACGGCAAACGCGGCGAGGACAGCAGGCGACTAAATTTTTGCCAGCGCGCCTGCGGGGTGTCTGCACCAGACTCGATATACTCTTTCACCAGCGCCTTGCCCCAGTTGTAATTGATCACGTAGGCACCGTAGGTATCGACAAATTTTACCCGCTGCTCCGCCTTCTCCGGGCTCATCGCGGTGTATTTCTGGAAACGCTTTACCGCTTCCGCGCGATCGATTTCCCCATCGATATATTCACGGGCAACAATATTTTCCGCGAACTTTAGCTGCGCCAGCAGATCCAGTACGCGCTGATATTTTTCCGCGGTAGCGGGATCGAGCCCGGCCAGCGGGTACAGGGTTTCCTGTTCAAAACGGGTTTTCTCTTCCCCCGGGAACGCGAGTTCAATACCGTAATTCGCCGTGCCTTCGGCGATCAGCGACTGGGGACTGAACAACGGATAAACACTGTACTCAACCCACCCCTGATCTTTTACCAGCTTTTCCTCGAGCAGGGCGTTATAGGTATGGTGTCCGGGATACCCTTCGTGGCAGCCGAGGTCCACGGCGCGGTCAATATGAATGGGGAGGCCAGCATTGATCTGGATCAGGCTGTGCGAGTCACCCTGATACCAGTTGTAACCACTCCAGGGTTTGTCTTTGACATATTCCAGGCGAAAGCTTTCGTTGGCAGGGAGCGCAACCTGTGCCTGGGTGCGCTCCTTGCAGGCTTCGATGGCCGCTTTGAATACGCTGTCGAGCTTGTCTTCGGGAATCCGGTATTGCTCGCGAAACGTTTGCACCCGGGTATGCAGGGGCTCATCACCTGGCAGCTCGGCATCCAGTGCCGCGAGCACCGGGTCGAAATCGCTGTATTGCTGTACCGGCGGCTCGGTATCGTAAAGCGCCTTGGCCTCCTGCTGAAAATTACGGAAGCTGGCGTCGGCAATATGATGCGCGTGGGCAGCCACCGCACCCAGCTGGGTCTTCAGGTACTGTTTACGCAAGCTATTCAGGTCATCGGCAGGTGCAATGGTTTGCGGCAACTGGGCGAGCAGCCGCTCGGCGCGATTGGCAAGCTCCGCCGGTGATGCGGTGTCTGCCTCGGCTTCTGCTTTCCACGCTGCCGGGCCGTAGTAAGCATCGACATAACTCTTATCGTGGTTCCCCAGGGTCAGCACCAGCCGCACATATTGCTCGGCCAATGCATCCATTGCTGGATCGCCATCGGCAGCTGCTTGCGCCGGATCACTAGAACCTGACGACTCAGCAGCAGGCGCCTGTGCTTCCGTTACCTGTTTCTCGGGAGGCCTGTTATCGCAAGCGGTGAATATTCCCAGGATTCCACACAAAACTGTGGCGCCGATTATTTTTTTCACGATGTTTCCCGCTATTTGTTCACGATGTTTGTTGTCGACGAAATGAATTTCGGAATCAGTATTCAAGCATACCCCAGCTTCATGCTACCGCGCCGATTTCTGACGGCAAGCGCGCGAACTCCTGTTTTAACCAGGACAGAAACAACTGGACCTTTTGTGTCCGGTGCATATCGCGGTGGGTGACCAGCCACAAGTCTGTGCTCCAGTCCGAGGGCGGCTCAATCAACCGCTGCAGTCCGGGCCGGGCCTCGGCACACCAGCTGATTATTGCGGCAATACCCACATCGCAGCGGGCCGCGTCCTCAAACCCAGAAAACTCATTGCAACGCAGCACGATCTGCTCCTCCGGCACTGCCCGGGCAATCCATGCGAGGCTCGGAATAAAATCGTAAGCATCAATCGGGGCGATAAAGCGATGCCCCGCAACCTGCGCCAACGACTGAAAGGGCCCGCACTCCCGCAGGTAGGCGGCAGACGCATACAGCGAGCTGTGCAGTGAAATCGCCTTTTGCACCACGTAATCCGGCTCCGAGGGCTTGGCACCGGGGCGGATGCCGATATGGGCTTCGCCGTGTTCCAGGCGCAGCCGGCGACTGTCCGCCACCAACTCCAGTCGCAGCTGCGGATTCTTGCGCTGAAAGCCCCGCACAATGGGCATCAACATAGGGATGAGTGTGCCGACCGTGGTGATTACCAGAGAGCCCTGCAGCGTCTCATCGACCCCCTGCATTCTGCCCACCAGCAGGTCCAACTGATCCTGCATATTCTCCGCCGCGCCCATCAACATGCGCCCCGCTTCAGTTGGCACATAGCCACGGGGGTGACGAATAAACAGGCGCGTTTTTAGCGCTTTTTCCAGCGTATCGATACGGCGCAATACCGTCGAGTGGGCCACATCCAGCTCGAGTGCGGCCCCCGACAGCGTACCCGCCTTGGCCACCGCCAGCGCGTAGTGCAAATTGTTCCAGTCCTTAACCGATGGACCTGCCATTTACCACTCCTCAAAGTCGCCTCTCGTGGATGGGAAGTAATAGTGGGAAGTTGTAGATAGTCGACGGCGATCTGCGGACTTTAGCCGGACCAGCACTTCTGTGCAAATTTGCACAAAAACCTTCCATATACTTAATTTTTGTTCTTATGTGAAAGGATCAAAATAGCCTCAATCCATTCAAAGGCCCCCACACGACCAAGGTAACCAGGGCCAGGCACCCGAGGAATACACATGAGCAACCAACGTAAACCCCACCTGCTGGCACTCTCCGGTAGCCTGCGTAAAGATTCCTGGAACCGGCAGCTGGCCAGCGCTGCAGCGGAAATGGCCCGGGCAGCAGGCGCCGAGGTAACCGAAATTGATCTGCGCGACTACCCCCTGCCCCTGTTCGATGAAGATGTAGAAGTGGCCGCCACTCCGGAAGCGGCTGGCAAACTGAAAGCACTGTTTGCTTCCGCGGATGGCCTGCTGATCGCGAGCCCCGAGTACAACGGCTCCGTCACCGCCGCACTCAAGAATCTGATCGACTGGGTATCCCGTCCCGACACAAACTTCAGCCGCGGCGTTACCTTTCAGAACAAACGCGCCGCCCTGTTCGCGACTTCTCCCGGTGGCCTGGGTGGTATGCGCGGACTCAACCACCTGCGGGATATCCTGCAACCGATGGGCGTGTGGGTCTCCCCGACCATGCTCGCAGTACCGTCGTCGTTTACAGCATTCGCCGATGGGGCGCTGGTGGATGAATCCTCGTCCGCGCAACTGCGCACGCTGGTGGAGAAAACCATTGCCGCAATTCCTGCACTGGAGCAACGCGAAAACGCGACCGCGTAATCGCACGGGAAATGACGCAAGCGCCCGCGGAAGATAATACGGCGGGCTTATTCGCCCAGATCTTCAGCCCAGTAGCGCTGCATTTTGAGGAACAGGAAAGAGGCCGACCAGGTGATCAATACCAGGCCGGTCAGGGCCTCAAGCCCCACGGTGAAACGCAAGGTGCCGTGGGGCTCGATATCACCGAGCCCGAGTGAGGTGTAGGTGGTAAACGAGAAGTAGATACAGTCCTGGAGGGAACCGTCGAAGTTACCTTCCAGGGTCCCAAACAGCGGCGAGTGAAACATCACGTAATACCCAACCGCAAACATCCAGATTTCCATCACGTGCGCGATCAGTGTGCCGAAAACACCAATCAGCACGCCAATGTTCCTGCGCAACTGCCACTTCTGCCCCACCCAGAACAGTGTATTGAGTACCTCGTGGTGGATCACCACCGCGAAGGCAACCAGCAGACTGTTAATGACAATGGGGATCAGCATATCAACGCCGTTTCCGGAAAAAATCCTTTAGCAAGGCACCGGCTTCCTCGGCCATAACACCGCCTTCCACCTGCACCTTGTGATTGAAAAAGTTCTGATCAGGCAACTGTAGCTGACTGGTGATCACCCCGGCGCGCGGTTCGGTTGCGCCATATACCACACGCCCAATGCGCGCGTGGATCAAAGTGCCGAAGCACATGGTACAGGGTTCGATGGTCACGTACAGGGTGGCGCCGGGCAGGCGATAGTTTTGTTGCTTGCGCGCGGCCGCACGCATCGCCATCACTTCCGCGTGGGCACTGGGGTCCGATGCGGAAATCGGCTGATTGAAGCCCTCGCCGATCACCTCGCCATCCAGTACCACAACCGCGCCAACGGGCACTTCGCCCACTTCCGCGGCCTTGGCAGCGAGGCCCAACGCCCGCTGCATAAACATGAAATCCAGAGGTGTTGCCAAGGTTCGCTATCCTGAATCTGCCGATGAGGAGGTTTTTGTAAGCGTGAAAATCAGTGGTCTGGCTTGGTGTAGCGACGCAGCAGAAAGTCCGCTTCGAGATTGAGGCCAGGCGCTTCCTCCAGGGTGCGACGGGCTTCGGCATCCCCCTTCCACGCAAACGGCGTCATGGCGAGAAAATCCTGCACCGGTTCACCCCCCTCAATCAGAAGTGGGAATTCACAGCGCAGTTCGCTCTCCAGGTTAAAGCCGACTACAGGCGCCGGCGCAGTGTGCCGCTGTGGTTTATCGTACAAGCGGCTTTTCAAGCTCCACAAATGATCCGGCCCCGGGGATACATCGAGCAGGATTCCGCCGGGCTTCAGCACACGCAATAATTCTTCTGCGGGACCCGGGGCAAAAACCCGCAATATGGCGTCGACACTGTTATCGGCAACCGGCAGATGAAAGCTGCTGCCCACAGCGAAATGGGCCTGCGCCTGCCTCTTTGCCGCAAGCCGCACGCCGGCCTTGGCGATATCCACACCAGTTATCCCAGATTCCGGCCAGCCGGCCTGAACCAGAGCCCGGTCGTAATAACCCTCGCCACAGCCCACATCCAGCAACACCGGAGATTGAGTTTGTTCTCGCCCCTGCATTAACTGTGCACAGATGGCGTCTGCCAGGGGTGCATAGTGCTCGGCTTCAAGGAAGCGCCGACGGGCATTCAGCATTTCTGCAGAATCCCCGGGCTCACGGCTGCGCTTTTGCTGCACGGGCAGCAAATTTACGTAGCCCTCGCGGGCCTGGTCGAAGGTATGGCCATTGGCGCAGCGCCAGCTTCGCCCTTCGAGGCCAAGGGAAAGGTTGCATTGGGGACACTGCCAGATCATGCGTTTTCGGTGACTTCCTCGGTACTTGGCACGGCGGATTTACTCAAGATTAAATCCGCGGCTTTTTCGGCTATGGCGATCACCGGCGCATTGGTATTGCCACTAATCAAGGTGGGCATTATGGAGGCATCCACCACACGCAGTCCATCCACGCCTCGCACACGCAATTCACTATCCACCACTGCCTGCTCATCCTGGCCCATTTTACAGGTACCCACAGGGTGATAAATTGACTCGGCTTTTTGTCGAATGAACTTCGTGATTGCTTCCTTGCTGGTGAGTGATTCTTCCGGTAGCCACCAGCGTTTTTGCAGCTGTTTCAATTCCGATTGTTCAATAATATCCCGGGACATTTCGAAGCCTTCCACCAACACCTGCAGATCATCCGGTTCCGCCAGGTAATTCGGCTGAATGATTGGCAAATCCCGTGGGTCCCGCGATGCCAGACTGATCTGCCCGCGACTTTTTGGGCGCAGCGCACAAGCGTGCAATGAGAAGCCATTACCCGAGCGCTTTTCGAGGCCGTGGTTAAACAGTGGCACCGCACTGAGGTGAAACTGGATATCGGGATGCCCGCCCGCAAGACTGGAACTGGCAAACCCACCGGCCTCGGCGACGTTATTGGTGAGTTTGCCGCGGTTCAAAAACAGGTACTCGGGAAGGTGCAACGCCGCCAACATTTTCGGAAATAGCGCATCGTTAAACCCAACCGAACGGTTGGTTTCGACCACCTGGGTGATATCCAGGTGATCCTGCAGGTTTGCGCCCACCCCGGGCAAGTGGCACTGAGGCACGATACCCAGTTTTTTCAATTCCGCCTCCGGGCCAATACCCGATAGCATCAACAGCTGCGGTGACTGGATTGCCCCGGCACACAAAATGACTTCTTTATTCGCCACAATGCGCTGACCATTCACCTGGGTTACCGCACAGACCCGGTCACCGTTAAATTCCAGTCTTGCCACCGGAGAGCGGGTATAGATACTCAGGTTTGAGCGCGCTTTGGCGGGGTACAAATACGCGGTGGCGGAAGAGCAGCGCCGTCCGGATTTCTGGGTTACCTGATAAAAACCAACGCCGTTTTGCTGCTGGCCGTTGAAGTCGGGATTGAGCGTGTGCCCGGCCTCCTTGGCCGCACGCAAGAATGCATGGCCTGCGGGCGACTTCCACTTGAGGTCCGACACCGATAACGGGCCATAGCCACTGTGCCAGGCATCACTGCCGCGCTCATTGCCCTCGGCCTTGAGAAAATACGGCAAGAGACTGTCCCAGCCCCAGCCGGGGTTACCGGCGCGTTCCCAAGTGTCGTAATCACCAGCATTGCCGCGGATATACAACATGGCGTTAATCGCACTGCTGCCCCCCAGCACTTTGCCCCGAGGCCAGAACAGGCGGCGACCGTCGAGATGCTCCTGCGGCTCGGTGTAGTGATGCAGGTTGAAGCGTTTGCCGGGTACGAGATAGCCAATGCCCACAGGCATCTGAATCAACAGATTGTGATCTGAGGGACCAGACTCCAGCAGACAAACCCGATTCTGCTCGTCTTCGCTCAGACGGTTCGCCAGTACACAGCCCGCTGAGCCGCCGCCCACGATTACGTAGTCATACACCTTACTTTTCGCCATGGGCAGCTCTCGTCGTTCTTATTAGGTAGATGGACATCGGAAAAACACTGTGCGCGCAATCTAGCACCACACGGGCGGTATTTTCCCCACTCCCGCCTCACAGAACACCTTCAATTCCGAAATCCGTGAGGAATAGCGCGCTGATCGCCGGGATTTATTCAGCAATTGTAGACCTGAGGCTGAGGTGCCTCCCGATCGATAGCAAGTGACCAGGACAAAAGAACAACAAAAGCACAATATAAAAAGGGCCCGTAAATGGGCCCTTTTTATACGAAACATCCACGAGGGATTGGCTGTTATAACGCCACAGAGCGCCCTGTCCGTCGTCCGTCCGCGCTCATTGCGCGCAATGACTGCACCGCTTGCGGGGTTACATCATCGGCCAGTGGTTGCCACTGTTCGCCATCGAAATACTCCAGCGATAGCCCGGGATACGGCAGAGCGGTCTTCACGCTTCCCCCGTCAACCGTCGCCCCCGGCACCGGTACCCGATAGCCAACACCGGCGCGGTCCAGCTTGAGCAACTCCTTGTTGCCCAGCGCCGCGGCAAACACTGCCCAGTCTGCCGCCATCGCGGACTTATCCACAAAAGAGGTTTCGGCAGAGAAGCTCTGCCCTTCTTTTAGCGGAAGCTCCCACGAGGCCTGGTGCCAGGCGCGCTCCGCCAAAGCCAGCAGGCGCGGGTATACCTGATACTCCACCACTTCGTCGGTACGTACCACTTCGCTCCACAGCTGCCCCTGCATACCCCGTACACTGTCGGCGAATTCAACCACCGGTGTGTTGGCGGTCCAGCTCTGCCCATCCCGATTCAGGTACACCTCGGCCAACTGCGCGGTATTCAGTGGAGCATAACTGAACGTTTTGCGCGTATCTGTATAACGGGATGCCCAGTAGTAACCAGGCTCCTTGGGGTCCACTTCCTGCGGCATATCGAAATAGAGGAAGTCAGAGTGAGACTGCACCACCTCAAAACCGGTTTCGGCGAAGTGCACACTCTCATCGCCACCACCCCAGAAAAGCGGTGCCCAGGAATTTACGTAATTGTGTGGCGTGGCCAGTTCTTGCTTAGCGTCACTGATTTTCTTCACACCGTCATTCCAGGCGGCCATGGTCGGCACGCCCGCATCGGCCACCAGCTTGCTCACCCGCTTGGCGTAGAGTTCACCCAGCTCGTCGATGGCTTTCACTTCGCCGCTGGCAATCAGCTTTTGGCATTGAGGCGAGTTGGTCCACGGCTTGTTGCGCTGTTCGGCAGGCGCATCGCCTTTCTCCGGGTCATTACCAGGAGCATCTTCGAAGGAGTCTGCGGACATAATATTCACCGCTTCATCGCCTCCGAAGTGCCAGGTCTTCAACGGGTGCCCCGCGCGATCGTGCATTGCCTTCACTTCACCGATCAGCTTGCCGACGAAGTTATAGGTAGAGTCCACACAGGGATTGATGTAGCTGTCGTTGTAGAACTGCACCGACAGGTACTCGGTATCATCCTGCGGGTCGATCAGGCGGTAAGCGGCCGCCGCTTCCGGATCTGAATCCTTCAGCTTGCGATAGCGGGCTTCCATCGCCACCACCGCGGAACGCGCGTGAGCCGGCATATCGAATTCCGGCACCACCTCAATATGACGGTCTGCGGCGTAACGCAGGATCTCTACGTAATCGTCCACGCTGTAGAAACCGCTGCCAAAGTTATCCGCGAATGGGCCGGAACCCAGCTGCGGCAGCAGACAACGGTTTTCTTCCAGATCGAAGCAACGCTGGCTGCCGATCTCGGTCAGCTCCGGCAGTCCGGGGATCTCCAGGCGCCAACCCTCGTCATCAGAGAGGTGGAAGTGGAAACGATTGAGCTTGTATGCCGCCATTTGATCCAGCAACTTAAGAATCACTTCCTTACTGTGGAAGTTGCGGCCCACATCCACAAACATACCACGATGGGAGAAGCGCGGTGCATCTTCCACCGAGGCTTGTGGGAGAGTGCCGCTCTTCAGGTCAACCAGTGCCAACAGGGACTGCACGCCGTAAAACGCACCACTGGCATCGGCACCGGTAACTTCGGCACCCTGCTCACTCACTTTGAGCTGGTAGGCACCCGCCGGCTGGTCAGCAAAGTCCGTTGCCTCCACCTTAACCTGTACCGGGTAAGCAGTTTCACCCTGCGGAGTCAGTTCCAGGATATCGATACGCTGCTGAAGTGCGGCAACAGAGCCGGCATCCAGTCCGTCGGCCAGTAATGCGATACCGGAACCCAGCTGGATCGCGGGCGCTTCGCTCAACTGCACGCTGGCAGGTTGCGGGATAATACGGACTCGCCAGTCTTCTTCGCTCACCGGCACAACATCGGCAGTGAAGCGCTGATAGCGGGTTTCGGCAGTGGCCAGGGTATTGCTGTCGCTCGCTACACGCTTCCAGTTATTCGGATCATTCTTGGTGATTGGCAAGACGAGGTCCGACAGGTGGTCGGTGTCGGTTGCACGAATGATGTGGGGTTCGCCGGCGGCGTCCACCACAAACAAGCGGGGCTGGAAGTCCGACTCGAACTGCATCCAGTTCTCGGCCAGCAAATCCAGTTCCAAGGTTTCGCCATTAGCAATACCAGCGAACTGCTCAGTCGGGGTCAGTCGGTGCAAATCCCCATTCACCCGCTCCAGTTTGAATGCTTCGCTGTTCAACAGCGCAAAGGTGCGGCGCACGCTGTGGAAATACAGGATCCAGTCGCGTTCGCCGGCTTCTACCGCTGCACCATTGTTGATCAAGCTGATGCGGTAGGTAGAGCAGATAGCACCGCTACCACCGGCCTGTTTGCACTGCGCCCGCAGGGCATCGTCTACGCCCTGGAAGTTCTTGAGCACTTCCTGGGTCACCGCAAAGTTGGCCGCAATCCGCTCGGCAGCCGGGGAATCGGCGCTCACCAGCGGCGCAGCGGCCTCTAGGGATTCGGTTGATCTTGGGTCGGAGCAGGCAGCAATGACCGCGGACAGGGCCAGGCTGGCAAAGAGTGGGATCCTTCTCATGGATAGTCTCTTTATTGGTGAGTGCACTGCACAAAGCACCCGTTGAATTCTTATGTTGTGATGGCGGATATCAGAGTCCACCCAGAGCAACACAATAGCGAAAAAGACAGCGCTGTCAACAAGTCGGGGGACATATGACCAACCACAATCACCTGTTCACGTTTATCTCACAGACTTACGACCAAAATGACGCCAACAGTCGAAAGCGATGGAACTGCCATTTTGGTTATCGATCCAAGGCTACGATCACTAGACAAAGTTTTTATAAGCATTTCCGCGACTAATCCATTTTCATACTAAAAAACATTGGCGGAAAGCTCCCCCCAGGCCTTGAGAACTGGGCAAAACTCTAGAGATCCAGCAATCATGGGGCTTGTGGAAAAATGACTCGTTTCACAGAAACGTTTGCAAACGGCGTTGGCGTCCTCACGACTTTTGTGAGATACAACAGCTTGAACAGGGTGAGCCATAATAAATTCAGTGGTTGTTCAGCAACCACCTGAGCCAAGAAAACATTCCCTGGGGTAGCAAAATGGAATCTCGCTGTACTCGGTTTCGTTCGTCAAGGCACCTGGTTAATCCCGTACCAGTTGTGCTCGGTCTCTTACTGCTCCCAACTTCTTCAACCCTGCTTGCCGACGATATTTTTATTCCCGACTCCGATAGTGCCCTGAACCTTCAGGCAGACAACGCATTTTTCATCGACAGTGCCTTTGGTATGGATAACGAGGCTCTGTACGAATCCGCCGAGAATCTACGCAACAACTCCATGGGCATGATCCACCGCCGCCTGAACCACCAATGGCTGGAGCAGCATACCCGCCCCAGTGACTACGCCGAGAAAACCGGAGGGCGCGCAGTCAATGAGATCCTGAAAATGGGTTTCAAGACCTACATGGCGCAGCAAAAGCGCAACAAGCAACACCCGCTGCTGCGTTATACCCAGAGCGAGGGCAAGTTCAGTAACGCACTGGATTACGACTTCCGTCTATCCGACGACAAGTTCAAGTTCACATTCGAATACGAGTTCTGATCCGGCTGCCGTCACCCACAAGGCGCGCGCTCCCTCATTTACCTGCTAGAATCTCCGCCACTTTTTCCACAGGCGGAGATTCCCGTGTCCGACACCGTCAAGTCACCTACTGAATTCAACCACCTTCCCTACGCAGGTGTAGTACCTCGACTGATTGCCCTGATCTACGACGCACTGATCGTCGCCGGTCTGTGGATGGTGTATGGCTTCTTCGCCCTACTCGTGGCCACCACATTTGGCGGCCTGCAATGCCAGCCGGAGCACATCGACTACACCCCGTGCGTGGGCGGCCCGCTGTATCAGTTCGGTTTGCTATTGGTCACCGCCGGTTACTTCTTCTGGTCATGGCGAGCCGCCGGGCAGACCATCGGCATGCGCGCCTGGCGTCTGATGGTGGCAAACAACAACGGTGTGCAGTTGAGCTGGTACCAGTGCTGTATTCGCGCACTGGTCGGCCCCCTGTCTGTGGCGTGTTTGGGACTCGGGTACTTCTGGGGATACTTCCGGCCGGATCGGGCCAGTTGGCATGACCTGGCGTCAGATTCGGAAGTCCGACAGCTGCCAAAGAAAAAGAAGAAAAAGTCGCTGTAAGATCCGGTTGATCAAACGAAGAACAGTGAGAAACGGGCGCTTAACGCGCCCGCTTCAATAAAAGCCAGCCGAGCAGGAAGCTCGCCAGAATCGGCACGATCACCGCGATAAACGGCGGGAAGCCAAACACCACGGAAGACGGCCCCAACATATCCTGCACCGTCTGGAACACGATCCCGACAATTACCCCGGTAAAGACGCGCAATCCAGTGGTTACCTCGCGCAGCGGACCGAAGATAAACGAGATCGCCATCATCACCAGACCGGCGATGGTCAACGGTTGCAGCACCTTCTTCCAGAACGCCAGCCAGTAACGTGCGGACGCCTCCCCTTTGCGATCGAGGAAGCGACCGTAGGACCAGAGGTTTCGCGGTGAAAGGTCTGAGGGCAGCGGCACCACCAGAGAGAACAGTTCCGGTGACATGTCCGAACTCCAGGTGGAACGCGCTTCCCGGCTGCTACTGGCGCGATCTGCCGTCAGACGGGTCTGGCGACTGTTCTGCAGTTCCCAACGACCGCTTTCGAAATGACCGCGCTCGGAGAAAACCACCTGTTGTAGCTGGCGATTTTCATCGAACTTATAGCGGGTAATACCAAACAGAGTTCCCCCCGGCAGCGCCGCGTTGAAGTGCACGAACTCCCCGCCGTCGAATAGCCATAACCCATGCTCCAGACCGGAGTTTTCCAGTTCACCCTGGGCAATCGCCCGGCGGCTCTCAGCGGTTTGATTGGTATAAGGAATCACCAGCTCGGCAAGTGCCAGGCCGCAGATAATCAACACAATGACCGGTTTCATTACCGCCCAGGCGATACGACCGATGGATACGCCCGATGCGCGCATGACCGTCAGCTCGCTGGTACCGGCAAGTGTGCCAAGCCCCACCATGCAACCCACCAGCGCGGAAAAACCCAGCTGGCTGTAGATGCGTTCCGGCAGTGTCCACACCACGTACTCGAGCAGATTGGTGAACTGGTAGTTACCACCCAGGTCTTCCAGTTCATCGACAATGGCAGAAATAATATCCAGCCCGAGGATAACCATCAGTACCGCAAGGATTGCCAGAGTAACGGTGCGCGCTATATAGCGATCAAGCAGAGACATCGGCACCTCCAGCATTACTTGTGCCACCACTACTTGCACCGCGCTTGCGCGGCTTGCGGTCGCGCCCTCCGAGCAATATCAGGCCGAGAATCAGGAACGGAGGATGTACCAGCCAGATAGCCCAGGCCTGCTCGATCTTGCCATCTTCAATGGCGCCACGAACACTCTGCAGGGCAACCAGATACACGATGTAGAGCAGTACCGCGGGAATCATCTTGGCATAGCGGCCCTGGCGCGGGTTGGTGCGACTCAAGGGCACCGCCAGAATCGCGACGATCAGCACCAGCACCGGCAGGCTGAAACGCCAGTGCAGGTTCACCCGCTCCCGCGGATCCTCACTTTTCCACAGGGCTGCGGTGGACATGGATTGCAGCTTTTCGCTGGCCCTCGTACGCAGGCGCGGCACTTCCAGCAGCACCTCGTAGCTGGCAAACGCCATCTGCCGGTAATCGCTCTGGCCGGGTACACCTTCGTAGCGGTAGCCGTCCCGCAAAACCAGGTAGCGCAGGCCGGTTTCCGGATCGATCTGCTGCACCCCTTCACTGGCCACGGTAACAATCTGATGGTCGGTTTCGGTATCACCCCGGGAATTGCCCAGCTCGGCAAGAAACACATTGTGCATCGTGGAGCGGTCGTCGCTCAGCCCTTCGGCGTAGTACACCGCGCGATTGCCACTGGTGGCGATAAATTTCTTGGGCACCAGGTGATCAAATTCATTGCGGGTTTTATCTGCGGTAAGCAGATGGGAGGTTCGTTCAATGCCCGTGGGCGTCAGGTACAGGCTCATTGCGGCAACAAACGCCGCCACCATGAGGGCAGGCACCAGGGTGTAACCCAGCAGCTGACGCTCACTGAAACCACACGCATGCAGCACCGTCATTTCGCTTTCGATATACAGACGGCCGTAGGCGAGCAAAATACCGACGAAGAAGCCGAGCGGGATAACCAGCTCGAGAAAGCCCGGTAGACGAAAGCCCATGAGGGAAAACAGGATTCCGGCGGACAGATCACCCGCCGCAGCTTCCGCCAGGTACTTCACAAAACGGCCGCTCATGACCATCAGCAACAACACGGCACTGACGGCCAGCGTTGCACCGAGTAGCTCGCGGCAGAGGTAGCGGAAAATTATCACTGAACGACCAGCTTCCCTGATTGCACTGTTTGATTTCGGGCGATTTGAAATGCGATTCCGGTTTATCGGTATCGGCGAGTGTCAGAATAGGACACCGGTTCAGAGGTTCCCGAGCAAATCGATCCTTCTCGGGTTAAACTTGTGCGGCGCATTATCACCAAAAAGCCCGGCAATGTCTCGGCCCATCAGCCAATCTCTGGCCCACTGACAGCAAGACACCCCCGAGCCAGTAATTAATAGCTCGAAGTATTCGTCTGTAAATAAGCCGCGGCAGGCAAAAATTCATAAAGGAAACGATTACATGCAGTTTACCGCCAAGGTCACCGATATTCTCAAGCAGCGCAGCGCCTGCGCGATTCTCGCCGTCGACAACAAGAACCGTCTCACCGAGAGCGGCAGCGCACTGGACAAGGCAAATGGTGGACTTTTGACCAAAATCCTGAAACGCGGCGACCTTGGCAGCGCTGCGGGCAGCACTCTGATGGTCCCGACCGTGGAGGGTGGCGCTGAACGCGTAGTACTGGTGCGCACCCCGAAGACCCCGGTTTCCCAGGCGGAATTCCGCAAAATGGCCAACAGCAGCGCCACGGCCGTTAAATCCCTCAAAGACGCCTCCTCTTACCTGTCGGAGGTGTCAGTAAAAGACGCCGACGCCACCTGGCAGGCCGCGCAAATCGCACTCGCCGCTGGCCTTGCCAGCTACAAGTTCACCCGCTGCCACAGCGACGCCAAGCCGAACCCACTGGCGAAGTTCACCGTCCATGCATCGGACAAGAGGCAGTTGAAAGCGGTGCAAAACGGTGTGGAGCTCGGCGGTGGCCAGGCGCTTGGCAGTAATGTCGCGCGCGAACTGGGCAACCTCCCCGGCAATATCTGTACCCCGAGCTACCTGGTAGGCGAAGCCAAGGCGCTGGCGAAAAAACATGTAAAACTGTCCACCACGGTACTGGACAACAAGAAAATGGAATCCCTCGGCATGGGCTCCTTTATGAGCGTTGCCAAGGGCAGTGACGAGCCGGCGGCGATGATCGCCATGAACTACAAGGGTGGCAAAACCGGCCAGAAGCCGATCGTGCTGGTGGGTAAAGGCATCACTTTCGATACCGGCGGCATCAGCCTGAAGCCGGGCGCGGCGATGGACGAAATGAAGTTCGACATGTGCGGCGCCGCCAGCGTATTCGGCGTAATGAACGCACTGGTTGAAATGAACGCACCGGTAAACGTGGTGGGTGTTGTGGCTGCTGCCGAAAACATGCCCAGCGGTCGTGCCAGCAAGCCCGGCGACATCGTGACCTCCATGAGCGGCAAAACCATCGAAATCCTCAACACCGATGCGGAAGGCCGACTGGTCCTGTGTGACGCGCTGACCTGGGCGGGCAAATTCAAGCCGAGCGTGGTGATCGACGTGGCCACCCTGACCGGCGCCTGCGTAATCGCCCTTGGCCACCATGCCACTGGCCTGTACGCCAACCAGGACAAGCTGGCTAACGACCTAATCGCCGCCGGTGAGACCAGTGGTGACCGCGCCTGGCGCATGCCGTTGTGGGACGAGTACCAGCCCATGCTGAACTCCAACTTTGCTGACATGCAAAACATTGGTGGTCGCGAGGCCGGCTCTGTAACGGCAGCGTGCTTCCTGGCCCGCTTTGCCGAAGACTACAACTGGGCGCACCTGGATATCGCAGGTAGTGCGTGGAAGTCCGGCGCCGCCAAAGGTGCAACCGGCCGCCCGGTACCACTGCTGCTGCAGTACATCCTGAACAAAAAATAAACTCAGCTCGAGTTGTTCACGACGAAGTAAGGCTGCTTAAGCGAAGGTGGAGGTGGCGGGGACAATTTGCGAGACCGTACGCGGCCTGGATGGCCGCGTCCGAGCCCCCATGGATGGGTTTACGGCGTGTCTCGCGAATTGTCACCGCTGCCTTCACCGCCACTACAAGAGCTACAACGCTCTGAACAACCCCCGGGGCGGCGTCGCCACCCGGTACAGCTTTGTGAAACACGCCGTAAACCCATCCCTGGGGGCTCTTCCGCGAGGTCCCTCTCGCGGAAGGTTTCACAAAGCTGCACCGGGCAGCGGCGCCTTCGCAATGACCATTTGTGTATTGAAAGCGAACGCCGATGACCCGTATCGACTTCTACGTTTTGGCTTCTGAGAATCCGGATGAGATTCAGAACTTTGCCTGTCGTCTTGCGGAAAAAGCATTCCGCAACGGCCTCAGGGTATTGATCGCTGTGGATAACGGAGAGCAAGCCAAGCAACTAGACGAGCTGCTGTGGACATTCCGTGAGGACAGCTTTCTGCCGCACGCGCCCCAGAACCTCGACCAACAGGCCGCCATTGAGGTCAACAGCGGCGAAGATCCTGGCCAGCATCACGGTCTACTGATCAACCTGTGTGAGGATATCCCCGGCTGGTTCAGCCAATTCGACCGACTGGCCGAGATCGTCTGCCAGCATCCCGACTCTCTGGCGCGGTCAAGAACTCGATACAGTCACTTCCGCGACCGCGGATATCCGTTACAATCCCATAAAATTGGCAACTGATCAGAACCCGAACCTAATTCCATGTCCGGCCGCAAGAAAAACAGAAAGCACCGCCACGGCCAGCCGCCGCACGAACTGCTGAACGAGCTGAGTTCGCTGCACGAGCTGCTGGGCAGTGACATGGAAGCGGATATTCCCCTGCTGGATCAGGTAGCCGCCCCCACTTCCGCTGGCAACACCGCGAAGCCCCAGCAAACCGCACCAGCCAAACCCGCAGCGGCAGCCCGCGCCCCCAAGGCTCAGCCACGCCCACTGGAGGAGGCGGACCTGCCGATTCTGTTCAGCCCGATCGATGAAGAGTTGGACGATGAGTACGCTCCGATACTGAGTGATGCAGACCGTGCGCTACTGCGTCCCCTGCAAGACCTTCCGCGCGCAGCTTCAGGCGATACTATCCAGCCTGAGACGCCAAAACAGCAGCGCCCGGCGCCGCATTCCCCGAAAGAAGCTGAGGCGGGCACAGGTACTAAGTCCGCCTCCCGCAGAGAGTTTCAACCGGGGCTGTTCGACTCGCCACAAAAACAGGCAAAAACCGCGGCGAACCCGGCACCTCAAAAGTCCGCGCCGACAGCTGAGCCTGCAGAGAAAAACGCACAGGCTTCGGCTGATGTTCCAGCAGTCAAATCGGAAAGCCAAGCCGATAACGCAAAGCCAGACCAGGCACAGACAACTAGAGCTCAGCCCGCCCCCCAAGGAACTGGCGCTGAGAATCCATTCTTGCCAGCGCATATTCGCGCACGCCTGACGGGCGGGCGGGTACCGCGGCCAGAGAATCAGGCCCCCTCCTCCCCCAAAGCAAAGACCGCCACACCCGAAGCCCAGCCTGCCGCAGAACAGGTAAAGGCTAAACAGCAAGCCGCCGCAGAGCCTTCAGTCCCAGAAAGCACCAGTGAGCCAAAAGAACCCAGTGCACGGGATAAGTTGATCGAGCAGCTGATGGCCGAACAGCTTCCGGAACTGGAGCGGCAGCTACGCGCAAATATCACGGCCCTGGTAGACGAGATTTACCCGGAGCAGGATTAAGCGGCTCCCAAGCGCGCACAACATTTGCCCCTCCCCGGCCCAGCGGTATAATTCCGCCCCTTTTTCTCTATTCTCTAATTTTAATGGCCCGGGAAATTGTGACCCGGCAGCCAGCCCATACAACGCAAGGCACTCCCCCGCGCATGGACAAGACATACCAGCCCAACGCCATCGAACAACAGTGGTACAAGACCTGGGAAGAAAACGGCTACTTCAAGCCTTCCGGTGATACCGAAGCCACCCCCTACAGCATCATGATTCCGCCGCCGAACGTCACCGGCAGCCTGCACATGGGCCACGGCTTCCAGGAATCCATCATGGATGCGCTGATTCGCTACCACCGCATGAAGGGCGACAACACCCTGTGGCAAGTGGGCACCGACCACGCAGGTATCGCCACTCAGATGGTGGTGGAGCGCCTGCTGGCCGCCGATGGCAAGAATCGTCATGAGCTGGGCCGCGACAAGTTCATCGAGAAAGTGTGGGAATGGAAGGAAGAATCCGGCGGTAACATCACCCGCCAGCTGCGTCGCTTGGGAGCCAGCCCGGACTGGTCCCGCGAACGTTTCACCATGGACGACGGCTTCTACAAGGCGGTACAGGAAGTCTTCATTCGCCTGTATGAAGACGATCTGATTTACCGCGGCAAGCGCCTGGTGAACTGGGATCCGAAACTGCACACCGCGATTTCCGACCTGGAAGTGCTGAACGAAGAAGAGCAAGGCAGCTTGTGGCACTTCCGCTACCCGTTGTCTGACGGTTCCGGCCACCTTGTGGTCGCCACTACCCGTCCGGAAACCATGCTGGGCGATACCGCGGTTGCCGTGCACCCGGAAGACGAGCGTTACAAGCACCTGATCGGCAAGACCATCAAGCTGCCGCTGGCGGACCGTGAGATCCCGATCATCGCCGACGACTATGTTGACCTGGAGTTCGGTACCGGCTGCGTGAAGATCACCCCGGCCCACGACTTCAACGACTACGAGATGGGCCAGCGCCACGATCTGGAAATGATCAACATCCTGGACCAGGACGCCAACCTAAACGACAACGTGCCGGAAAAATACCGCGGCATGGAGCGTTTTGCTGCGCGCACACAAGTAGTAGATGACCTGGATGCGCTGGGCCTGCTGGAAAAAATCGAGCCGCACACCTTGAAGGTTCCGCGCGGCGACCGCAGCGGCGTGGTGATTGAGCCTTGGCTCACCGACCAGTGGTACGTAAAAACCCAGCCGCTGGCGGATGAGGCCATCAAGGTGGTCGAGGACGGCCGCGTTGAATTCGTGCCGAAAAACTACGAGAACATGTACTTTTCCTGGATGCGCGACATTCAGGACTGGTGTATTTCCCGCCAGCTGTGGTGGGGCCACCGCATCCCCGCGTGGTACGACAACGACGGCAATGTGTACGTTGGCCGCAGTGAAGAAGACGTGCGTAAAAAGCACAATCTCGGCGATATCGAACTGCGCCAGGACGACGACGTTCTCGATACCTGGTTCTCCTCTGGCCTGTGGACCTTCGGCACCCTGGGCTGGCCGGAAGAAACACCGGAACTGGAAATGTTCCACCCCACCAGCGTGCTGGTCACCGGCTTCGACATCATCTTCTTCTGGGTTGCGCGCATGATGATGCTAACCCTCTACTTCAAGAAGGAAGTGCCGTTTAAAACCGTATACGTGCACGGCTTGGTGCGCGACGGCCAGGGCCAGAAGATGTCCAAGTCCAAGGGCAATGTACTGGACCCGATCGACCTAATCGATGGTATCGATCTGGAAAGTCTGGTGACCAAACGCACCGCGGGCATGCAGGTGCCGCACCTGCGCGAGAAAATTGAAAAGCAGACCCGCAAGGAATTCCCCGAAGGCCTCGCCGCCTACGGCACCGATGCCCTGCGCTACACCTACTACTCGCTGGCCTCCACCGGCCGTGACATCAAGTTTGATGTGGGCCGTATCGAAGGCTTCCGCAACTTCTGCAACAAGATCTGGAATGCGTCGCGTTATGTGCTGCAAAACTGCGACGGCCACGACTGTGGGCAGGACGGCAGTGAAGACTTCGAACTGAGCATTGCCGACCGCTGGATTATCTCGCTGCTGCAGCGTACCGAGCTGGCGGTGAAGGAAGCCATCGACACCTACCGTTTCGACCTGGCCTCCCAGGCTCTGTACGACTTCGTGTGGGGTGAGTACTGCAGCTGGTATCTGGAACTTTCCAAGCCGGTACTGTGGGACGACAACGCCAGCGACGCGGTGAAAAAAGGTACCCGCCGCACACTGATCCGCGTGCTGGAAACCATTCTGCGTATGGCGCACCCGCTGATGCCGTACATCACCGAGGAAATCTGGCAGCGCGTAAAAGAACTGGCTGGTAAAGCCGGCGACACCATCATGTTGCAGCCCTACCCGGAAGCCAATGAGTACCGCATCGACGAAAATGCCGAAGCGGCGATCGCTTGGCTTAAGGGCGTGATCGAAGGCGTGCGTAATATTCGCGGTGAAATGAACATTTCCCCGGCGAAGAAAATCCCGCTGATCTTGCGCAATGGCTCCGAACGCGACGAAGCACTGCTGCAGCAGACCCGTAGCCTGCTGACCAAACTGGCAAGCCTGGAATCCATCGAATCTCTGGAAGCCGGTGCGGAAGCGCCAGCCTCCTCCACTGCACTCGTGGGCGAGCTGGAACTGCTGGTACCGATGGCAGGACTGATCGATGTGGAAGCGGAAAGCGCGCGGGTTCAGAAGGAGCTCGACAAGCTGGACAAGGACCTCGCCAGTGTTGCCGGCAAGCTGAAAAACCCGAACTTTGTGAACAAGGCACCGGAAGTGGTGGTCAACAAGGAAAAGGAAAGACTGGCCGACCTGGAAAGTGCGCGCGCGCGCTTTGCGGAACAGCTGGAGTCCCTCAAGAACCTGTAACGTTTCCGGTTCTTGTGGACAAAAAAAGGCGAGCCATTTGGCTCGCCTTTTTTATTGATTCATTTTTATTTACTGGTTAAGTCGATTCGGTTACTCGACCGTGTATCCAATTAATCCATCGGCTCTGCCGCGAAGTAATCCATTGAGTAGGCCAATCGCTCATCCACACCCTTTTCCAACTGCTCCAGATCCATCTTCTCGATATGTTCCAGGCGCGTGCGCAAGCCAACACCATTGGCAATCTGGATCGCGAGGCCGGGGCGCGCATTGGCTTCCAACAGCAGCGGCCCACGCCGGCGGTCCAACACAATGTCGCAGCCGAGATAGCCGAGCCCGGTCATCTCATAACAACTGGCTGCGAGGCGCACCAGCTCCTTCCAGTCCGGCACTTCCAGATCCGAAAAACGCATTTCCGTGTCCGGGTGCTGGTCGATTCGAACACCGTGCTGCACCGCATGGCAGGATTTACCCGTCGCCAGATCCACCCCCACACCCACGGCCCCCTGGTGCAGGTTCGCCTTGCCATCGGAGACGTGTGTGGAGCAGCGCAACATGGCCATTACCGGATAACCGCGAAACACAATCACGCGGATATCCGGCACGCCCTCATAGGAATACTTGTCGAACACCGGATCGAAATCCACCAGCGCTTCGATCATCACTCGGTCCGGCTTACCGCCCAGACTGTATAGGCCGCTGTGGATATTGCTCACGTGGCGCTGAATATCCAGCGCAGTAACTTTGGCCCCCGAGGGTTTCAGATAATCGTCGCCGTCGCGCCCGACAATCACCAGAATACCCTTGCCACCAGAGCCCCGCGCTGGCTTGATCACAAACTTGTCCAGCGGCTCGATCACCCCCATTACCCTTCTGCGGCTTGGCTGTGTTTCAAACGCAGCAATCAATTCCGGGACGGGAATGCGGTAACGCTTGGCCTGGCGCTTGGTATTGAGCTTGTCATCAACAATGGGGTATTTATCGCGGTCGTTGTAACGCGCAATGTAATTTACATTGCGCGCATTCATACCGAGCACGCCACGCCGGTTCAGTGCGAAAGGCGAGACCAGTCCACCACGGAACAGATAGGACAGATGCATTAGCGCACCAGCTGGCGGAAGCGCGCCAGTTCAGCCAGCCTGAAACCGGTGTAGTTGCCGACGATCATAATCACGCCCAGCAGTACCAGCAGCAGTTCAGGGAAGTTAAACGTCCAGTGCTCGATATAGCGGTTGGTCATCACCCACCAGGCAATCACCGCCACCAGCAGACTGCCGCCCGCCTGAATCAGTACCTCATAAGGGCCATCTTCTTCCCACACAATCGACATCCGCTCGATGGTCCAGGCCAGAATAATCATCGGGAAGAAGGTGACCGTCAGCGCCTGTTCAATGCCCAGCTTGTAACTGATCACACTGATTGCGCCCATCAGGATCACCACCGTCACCACGACGGCGGCGATCCTCGCCACAAGGAGCAGGTTCAACCTGCTTAAATAGAAACGAATCCACAGGCCGAGGATCAGGATCAGGACAAAAATCGACAGGCCGGTAAGCAGCTGGGTTTCAATAAACGCAATCGCCAGCAGTACCGGCATAAAGGTACCGGAGGTGCGCAGGCCAACAAATACCCGCAGCAGCACCACCACCAGTGCGCCAACCGGCACCAGCAGAATCAGCTTGAAAATACTCTGTTGCTCGATCGGCAGGCTATAAATGGAGAAATCCACCAGCGCTTCTTTTTCCTGGCTGGTACTCAACATGGCGACGTCCCGTGCCGGCACGTCGTTGGAGATAACAGAGAAGGTCACTCGGGAGTTGTAGCCGCCTTCTACGTCCAGCAGGCTTTTGCCTCCACGCTGCCAGATAAAGAAGTTTTTCGGCACCCCCGGGGAGCCGGTCTGCGGCTCAAACACCACCCAGCGCTTGCCGTCGTAGATCTCCAGCAGGTCCTCCGGCGACATGCGTCGACGATCATCCTCCAGATAAAGGCCGCGGATACGGTGTGCAGGAACGTCTGCGGCCGCCAGCACCAACAGTGCCACATCGACGAAGGAGCGATCTTTGTAGTAACCAAAAATCATGTTGCCGTCCTGGTTGCGGCGGTCAGCCAGGGCGGTCAGCAGTTCTGTGGTAAAGGTTTGCGTGTCGGACGAACGCTGGCGGGCCGTGTCTACCAGCGAGTAAATCGCCTGGCGCACCGCCTCCTGTTCGCGAGCGGCCAGCAGTGGCTTCACCACTTTGGTGCTCATATCCAGGGGCTGCTCAAGTGCCGCGCCCGGCGTCTGATGCACATCGAGCTGATAGAAAAGAGACTGGGGGCCACTGGCCTCGCGCTTGGCCCAGACCGCGCGATACTCGTCGTCTTCCTGAATGATATTGAAACCGTAGCCGGACGAGCTGAAGGTTTCCCCCAGCACTTCCATATTGCGCTGCTCCCTTGGCAGGGTGAGCGCGGCCTTGGCCGGGCCGCCGTCTGCGGTAAACCCGACCTTGGCTTCAATGGTCCAGACGGTGCGGTATTCACCGGGCAGCAGTGGAAAGCCCAGTTCGACGTTTTTATAGATGGTAAGGCCGGCGCCCATCAGTGTGAGCAGCGCAGCCAGAATATAGACCTGAGCCCGTGGCGACATTCGCCATTCCCCGTATCAAGATAATTTGCAGAATTTAGCGGCGTATTCTGCCGAATGCCATTCATTCTGCCATTAAACGCGACACATTTATCGGGATTAGTGTGATTCCTTTGGGCTATTTACTAACGATGGGCAGTTGACCGTTGCCCTGAACAAACTTGCGACCCACATCCACTACGGCGGAATCCTTGAGGAAATTGCGCCCTACCTGCAGCGGGAAGTCAAAATCACCGCGCTGCACCAGGTTCACCTCGACCATATGGGTAACATCGCCAATGGTAAGGCTCATATTCACAATAGGGCGGCGCTGGCGATCAAAGCCCGGACGCAACACTCGCACGTGCCGCTCGATGGGCAATTCAATCTTTACCGCCTCGGTCGCATCGCCATTGGATACATTAAATCGCACCCAGTCACTGCCATCCCGCTCAAATCGTGTGAGTTCCTCGACATGGAGGGAGCTGGTGGCCACGCCAGTGTCAATTTGTGCTTTCAAACGCAGATCGCCGGGTTCAACCGTCGCATACTCCTCAGACCCAAGAACCAGCTTGTCCTTGGCCACAGGCACTTCCACGATGGTCTCAAACTTGCGCTCGATCACCCGCTCTACCACTTTGACTTCAGGCTCGGCACACACCACGGCCTGGACCGGTGGGCACTGGCCAGGCAGGGCTGCCGCATCAGCGGCTGACGGGGTGTCTTCGAATACATTCACTGTCTCCGGCACAGCCGCCGGCGCGCGGGAATACAGCGATTCGCAGCCGACGAGCACCTGGCCCATCAGCAAAAGGGAAATTAAGGGCAAAAACCGCATCTGCTTTATTACTACCTTAGGGCGCGCATGACGGCCCTGTGTACTGTTATTAAGTAATCCTGGCGGTATGTGATCGGGAGGGCTCCTTGCTACCCGATTTTTGCAAAGTCCGGATACTACCTTATCCGCTGAACATCTGCACAGCACCGATACCCACGCTTCTCGGGTATGGAATTCGCGGTGAGATACGCTGCCACAATGGCAGAAATATTACTTTTCGTGACAGCCGGACCAGAATGGCACCAATCGGTCACAATGAATCAAACGACAAGCAACGTCAACCCTGCGCCAACCGCTCGTCAATCTCTGCCAGTTTTGCCACCAGGGCGGGCCCCTGCAGAATACCCCCACGAAAATACTCTTCTGCCATGGGCGCAATACCGCATTTTTCCGGCAAAGGCTGTTCCAGCTCCACCAGGTGACTCATGCGCGGTAAAAATACAAACTGCAGCCACTGAGGAAAGGTCAAGGTATCCACACAGAACGGCTGGGTGCTCGCCAGCGCCTCGGGGCTGGGCGGGGTTTCATCCCATAGCCCAAGGAGCCGCAGTTCGGCTTCCAGTTCCAACAACAGCGTAGCAATATCCGGGTAAATGGACTTCATATTGGGTAAATCGTCAGTTAATAGCGCGCCGGAACGGCGGTAATGAATCCAGCATGGCACGGCCGTAGCGCTTCGTCACGATACGACGATCCAATAGCGAGATAGTTCCTTCATCCTGTTCGGTACGCAGCAGGCGACCACAGGCCTGCACCAGTTTGAGCGCTGCATCCGGCACGGTGATTTGCATAAACGGGTTGCCGCCCTTGGCCTCAATCCATTCGGCAAGCGCCGCCTCGATTGGGTCATCGGGCACCGCAAACGGCAGCTTGGCGATAATCACATGCCGGCAATAATTGCCCGGTAAATCGAGGCCCTCGGCAAAGCTGGCAAGCCCGAACAAGACGCTGCGCCCACCCTTGTCGACGCTCTTCTTGTGGCTATCCAGCAGCTGCTGGCGGGACTGCTGCCCCTGCATCAGGATCCGGTTGCGCCAGGTACCGGGCAGCGATTCATAGACCGTTTCCATCTGCCTGCGCGAAGCAAATAGCACCAGGGAGCCGCCCTCTTCCCCGTGGGTATCCAGCAGGTCCGGCAGCGCTTCGATCACCGCATTGGTGTGCAGGTCGGCGTTATTCGCTTCCACTGCATCTTTGGGCACACTCAACTCCGCGCGGGAGAAATCAAATGGACTCGGTACAACCTCATAACTGGCGTTATCCGGGGTGCCGGCGCGCATTTTGAGGCGATCGAAGCGCCCCAGCGCGGTCAATGTGGCAGAGGTGAGTACGGCACCATAGCAGCGCCGCCACAGACTGTATTCCAGGGTCTTGCCCGCGAGGATTGGTGAGCTGCACACCTCAAAATCAAACGAGCCACCCCAGTCCACCAGAGTTACCCAGCGGGCCTGCGGCACCGCCCCCTGATCCTCTCGGGAATAGTTGGCCCAGAGTTCGAGGTTGGCCTCGGCGCGGCCATGCCAGCCCCCCAGAATCGGGTACCACCGTTCCAGATCGACAATCGGCACCGGGCTGTGGGCGTCTTCCATCATGCGCTGGGCGGACTGCACCATTTTGCCCAGCAGGGCTTCCATTTCATCGAAGTCCTCGCGCAGCTGATCGGCAAGCTGCATCATGGATTCCGGTACCACACCGCCCTCGAAGCGGTAGCGGGCGCTCCGCGACTGCTGATTGCCGCCGCGACCGCGCTCTTCCTCAAATTCGCACAGGTCTTCGATCAGTGGCCAGGCCATCTCGAGCTTTTGTTTGGCGGAGGTAAACAGTGCGGGCAACTCTTCGCCGGCGCGGTCCAGCTCGGCACCATCGCCAATTTCACCCAGCATCTGACTGAGGTTTTTATTCGCCTGGTCCAGCCAGCCGGTGGTCGCACCGACGCGACTGTGGTGGGCGAAGTGGTTCAGCGCCTTATCCGGCAGGTGGTGGGCCTCGTCCAGCACATAAATGGTTTCCTCCGGCGGGGGCAAAATGGCCCCACCACCGAGCGCGAGGTCTGCCAGCAGCAAATCGTGGTTCGCCACAATCACGCGGCTTTTACCCAGGCTTTCGCGGGCGCGGAAGAAACTGCAGCTGCTCACATGCGGGCAGCGACGGCCACTGCACTGCCGATGATCGGTGGTTACCCGGCTCCAGTCTTCGCCTTCGAGGGTATCTTTCCAATTATCGCGATCGCCGTCCCAGCGCCCACTGGCCAGTTCGTCGGCCATTTCCCGGTACAGTTTGACCCCGGCTTCATCCACTTGCGGCTTCTCATCTTCATACAGGGCGAGGGAGCCTCCCACACCGCTGGAGGTGAGTTCAGTGAGTAACTGATCGAGTTTGGAAAGGCACAGGTAGCGGCCGCGCCCCTTGGCCAGGGCGACATCAAACTTGAGCCCTGAGTGGCGCACCAGTTCCGGCAGATCCTTGAGGATAATCTGCTCCTGCAGGGCCACAGTCGCGGTGGAGACCACCAGGGTTTTGTCGTGGGCGATCGCCATGGGGATCGCCGCCAGCAGGTAGGAAACGGTTTTGCCGGTACCAGTGCCGGCTTCCACCACACAGATATGCTCACCGTCGGTCTTGCCGTGGTCGCGCTCGCCGGCGCCGTTGCGTTGGATGCCGCCCAGAGCGCGGGCGATGGCCGCAATCATCAGTTTCTGACCATAGCGGGCTTTGAGCTCGCGGCCGTTGAGGAACTGACGATAGGCGTTTTGGATGGATTCTTTGTCTTTATCGCTAAGCACTGGGGACCGGCTGATTTTGCACTGGGGCTGTATTTACACAGGGGTTATATCAGCCGGCCATTATCCACGCTTGCTCAGGCTTGCGCCATTGTGGCGTGCGATTACTGTTCGAACGCGAGGCGCGATACCACGGGATTGGCGTAGCCCAGAATGGCCTTGTCGCGCCAGCGCTCATCAATCCGCGCCATACGCTGTTCGAACTTCTCCCGGATCTCCTGGTGCTCTTCGGGGTTCCAGGGCTTGGGCGGGTAGCCCACGGGCAGCGCAGGCGCCTCACCGTAGATCTTTTCGTAAGCGATCATATTGGTGGGATGTAGCACATAGTTACCGATGATCTGCCGATCAATCTCGTCCGCGAGGGCGCCAACATCGTTGAAATCACCCTCAATCGGGGTACCAAATGCCGCGTGGATATGGCCTTTCTGGCCCACCACGCCCTTGGCAATACTACCCAGGTCTTCGTGGGCCTGCTTCTGGTACTCGTCCTTGTGTTCCTTGATGTACAGCTCACGCGCCTTGTGGCGGTCGCAGGGGTCCCACTCGTAGGAGATTGTCAGCGGCACGATATGCAGCTCACGCCAGAAGTCCGCGAAGGGCTGGTCCTTGGGTTTCGCCATGGCAAACATGGCCGCCAGCGCGGGGTTGGTGCGATCCAGGCCATCTTTTGCCCGCCCGGCGCGCTGGGCGATCCAGACATGCTCGTTGTCGTTGACGATGGAGTGATGGATGTAACTGGAGAGTTTGGTGGCCGCCATCAGCTTCTCGCGACGGCTGCCCGAGCTGCGCTTCACCACGAAGCACTTATTCAGCTTCATGATATCGGTGGCAAATTGCTTCGACAGCAGGTTGTCACCAATCGCGATACGGGAAGTCTCGTGCCCCTCCTTGTACATGGAGAGAATTGCCAGCGCCGGGTCCATGGCGATATCCCGGTGGTTGCTCACAAACAGGCAGGCGCGGTTGCGCGGCAGGGTGTCGAGCCCGGAGATCGAAAGGCCACAGCTGGTGCGGTTGACCGCTTTATCCAGGTACTTGGCGATGACTTCCTGTACGCCGCGAACATTCTTGGCTTTGCGGAATTCAAAGCGCACTAGTTGACGCACCAACCACGCAAGAGGGCGCTCCAGCTTGCTGGCAGCGCCGGGAAGCAGGAAGTGTGCAACCACCCGCGACATTTCCGGGTCTTCTATCAGACGGCGCAGGACTGCGCGCACCTCGTCATCCCGGTAAGGGCGGATGTCTTCGAATTCACTGGGATCAATATTTCTCGCATTCATGGACTAGTGCTACCTGCCAACTTCAGCGCGCCGAGGGTTCGCGCCCGCCGCGCTCTGGCTCATTCTTATTGTGGCCCAGCGTACACGGACTGATCGAATACCAGGTGAATTGCCGGGCGAAACCGGCGCAGAACATACCGGAAGCGGCCGCGAACTACCAGTATCAACCCCGACCCGGGAGTAACACTGGCCGATTCACCCACCTCTGCGGCGCCACAGCCATCTACCGCGCTGACCAGTGACGCCCCAGACCCCGCTCTAGACATATCCGGACCCGGCCACGAGAATAGGCCGCTTTATAACAAGAAACTGACCAGGCTGCCGGCCACAAGCGGGCGAGCCAAGTTGCTGTCAGCCACTAGGAGTTCACTTTGAGTCACACCATTTCCAGCGAGTCTCCGCAAGACTCTCGCAATCCCAGCCTGCTGGATGCGCTGATCCCCCTCCTTATCCTCATTGGCCTACTTTCGCTTTCCGTGTACTTCTACGGTGCCGACTCCTCTTACGGCCCGAACCAGATTGCCCTGCTGCTATGTGCCGGCGTTGCCGCCCTGGTAGGGATGAAGAACGGCTTCACCTGGAAAGAAATGGAAGGCGGCATGCTGCACGGCATGAGCCTGGTATTTGGCGCCATCCTGATCCTGCTCGCGGTCGGCGCGCTGATTGGCAGCTGGATTCTCGCTGGCACCGTACCCTCGATGATCTATTACGGGGTGCAGATGCTGTCCCCGCAATGGTTCTACGCCGCGAGCTGCGTGATCTGCGCCGTTGTCGGCCTCAGTATCGGCTCCAGCTGGACTACTGCCGGTACCCTGGGTGTGGCACTGATGGGAATCGCGGGCGCGCTCGGCCTGAACCCGGCCATTACCGCCGGTGCGGTGATCTCTGGCGCCTACTTCGGCGACAAGATGTCTCCCCTGTCGGACACTACCAACGTTGCCGCAGCGGTAACCTCGAACGACCTGTTCCTGCATATTCGCCACATGCTGTGGACAACGATCCCCGCGTTCACCATCGCCCTGATCGTCTTCGCGGCGATCGGCCTGATGGCTGACACCGGTCAGGCTTCCGCAGAAGATATCCAGCAACTGCTGGCCGCGCTGCAGGAAGAGTTCAGTATTTCCATCGTCAGCCTGCTGCCACTGGCACTTCTGCTGTTTATGGCGTGGCGAAGAATCCCGGCCTACCCGACCCTGATTATCGGCGCCCTGGTGGGTTGTGTGATTGCCATGATTTTCGAACCCAACGCCACCCGCCAGCTGGCCGGCGGTGAGGGTCCACTGAGCCTGCTGAAAGGTGCGTGGCACAGCCTCTTCGACGGCTACAAGTCGACCTCCAGCAACGAAGCCGTGGCGTCACTACTGTCCAAAGGCGGTATGAGCAGCATGCTCAACACCATCTGGCTGATTATCTCGGCAATGGCCTTTGGCGGCGTGATGGAGCGCGCTGGCTTCCTCGAGCGCATCGTGCGCTGGGCGCTTTCCGGGGTTAAAACCGTTGGCGGCCTGATCACATCTACCGTATTTACTTGTTTCGGCATGAATGCGGCAGCCGGTGACCAGTACATGGCCATCATCATCCCCGGCCGTATGTTCCGCGAAGCCTTTGAAGGCAAGGGCCTGCACGGATTGAACCTGTCTCGAACCCTGGAAGATTCCGGCACCATCACCTCTGTGTTGATCCCCTGGAACACCTGTGGTGCCTACATGGCAGCCACACTGGGCGTTGCCACCTTCAGCTATGCGCCTTTCGCACTGTTCAATATCCTGTGTCCGCTGCTGGCCATTGCCTACGGCTGGCTGCACTTTAAACAGATGCCGCTGGGCACCCAACAACCGCTGCAAGATGCAGAAAAGGCTTGAGTTCATCCATGGCCAATACCCTGAGCGACCTGATTGCTTCAGCCGATTTTGATCTTCGCTGGTTCGACCTTGGGCGCCGGGTGCGCCCAATATCAGCCAAAGCCGCACGCGCGTTTGAAGACGGTGCGGCACCCTGGCCCTACCCATACCTGCGTCAGGCCTGGTGCGGCCTGTTGCTGTCACCACCCAAGGCGGCAGAAGAAAATGGCGCAGCAGAACCCGCTGTTTGGTTCCTGCGTCTTCCTCTGGATGAACAGGGAAAACTGATCCTGCCTATTCGCGATCGTTTTCTCGGTGGTGTGCAGAAGGCTCTGGACCCAGCCCACCACAAGCCCGGAAATGGCCATGATCCGGCCAAAGCACTGCAACAGGCGCTGGAAGACAGCGGCCTGATGTTCACACCCGCTGCGGACAAGCGCGCCGTATTCCACGCCAAGGCGGCAAAAGTCCTGCGATGGGCGACCAGCGACCACTTCCCCGCCGCCAAGGCCTACGCCAAGGACCCGGCTGCATTCCCCTGGGAGCAGCTAGCGCTTCAGGGGCTTGCCGACCTGGCGGTGGACTGGGAAAAGGAGCGCGATAATCTGATCGCAAACCTGTCGCGTTTTGCCACCCCCGCACTGATTTCTCTTTGCCAGTGCCTGGAGAGTGAAGCCATTGACCACCAGCTCGCAGAGCCACTGATCGCTCGTGCCACACAAAACCTGACCTCGGATGCGGTGGACTTCAACCTTGTCACCGCCGTGATACGTGGGATATCGCTCAGCCCCGCAACGGGCATGCGACAGCAGTTTCTCAATTGGTTGCTCACGGAGAACCCCGCCGGGGCCGCCAACCAGTCGGAAGTACTCGCGGCCATCGGCAGCCGCTGTAACGAAGATCTGGTAGATTCGGAGATCGCCAAAGCCTGGCTGGAGCGACTTAGCGATAGCCAGTCTCAAGACACATTCAACCTGCTGCTTACAGACCTCCTGTTTTTGCCAGAGTTGCGCAATGTCCTGCTCGGGGTTTTGCGAGACCCACAGCGGCAGGAATCCGTCGCAGTCGCGTTTGGCCGTTTCCTGCAGTCAGGCACCTAAATCGACCCGGGCCAGCCCAATGGCCCGAATCGCCCTGCCGTTTATTTTTTCCGTCCCCACCTGTTTGCCGAAACGCGAAATCCAGCGCGACAAACATCTTGCCTCGACCAAGCACAACTCAAAGAAACAAAAAAATTCAATTTTCTGGCGTCAATTTCTGCAGGACTTCCCCACCAACAAAGAAAAAAATTACATTTTCACTTTAATGAAAAAAAATATTCCTCACTCTGCGGCGTCGCGGAGTAAAGGTTGAGCGCAAAATGGCGTTTAACCCTTTAAATTCAGGCCCTCAGGGACGACAAACTGGCGGTGTTTTTATCCTGAATTAATGTGTGGCGGCTATTTTAACCGCGCGCCTATTACACTCCATTGGGCGGTATGTTTGTAGAAAAGATTTTTACAAAGCACACCAAACAGGTGACGTTTTATTGTCTATGCTATTGACTAACATCAACGGAAAGGAGTTAGGGGATGAATTTCACTCCAGCCAAGTACTTAACCGGAATTATTTGTGCACTGGTCCTCGCAGGTTGCTGTGCACCGGCTCCGATGCCGGCCGCCTGCCCACCGGGCTCAGAACAAATTCCGACTTCCATGGCCTGTCCTGCGGACGCGGATTGCTGGATGGCATCCGATAACGTGCGCTGTATGAAAGTGGTTAAGTAACCTCTCTCATAACAGGGTCGTGCAAATGCCGCTTCTCGAAGCGGCATTTTGCATTTCTGGGTCTGCAAATTTGTGCGTAGAAAACTCCAGTTTCCCATACACCGAATGAAGATCCGGGCCAGACGCAAGCCAGCATCAATTAAATTACACGTGCATGTCCACCAACGACTCGCACCACACTCCCCCACACCCCATCCAACACAGAAAGAAAGTTCGCGCCAATTGCACCCTATTTGCACCTACCTGTAACTGTGTCGCTAAACTGGCCGCACTGGCCGTTTGTCGCTAATATCAGCAGCGTTCCAGCCGAACACTTATCTATTTTCAGCGAAGAAGTTTTGACCATGGATGCTCTCCCCCTGTCCGCCGCAATTGCCGCTCTCCAGCAACACAAAGATCAGCAGCGCTGGTCCCTGCGCGACCTGTTTGCCTCAAACCCTGACCGCGCGCAGACCTATAGTGCCGAAGCTGCCGGCCTGTATCTCGATTACAGTAAGAACCTGCTCAACGCCGATACGCTGCAGAAACTGCTGGACTACACCGATACCGCACACCTTAAAAGCAGTATCGAGGCGCTATTTGCCGGTGCCAACATCAACAACACCGAGCACCGCCCGGCCTTGCATACCGCCCTGCGCTTCCAGGGAAAACCCAAAACCGAGCACGAGCAGGCGGTAGCGGATTGCCGGGCACAAATGGCCCAGTTTGTTGAGCAGGTACACAGTGGCGCCTGGATCGGTTTTAACGGCAAGCGTATTCGCCACGTGGTCAACATCGGCATTGGCGGATCGGATCTCGGCCCGCGTATGGTATGGGAAGCCCTGCGCCCCTGGCACATGCAGAACCTGACCGCCCACTTTGTAGCGAACATCGACGGCGCCGACCTCAGCGATACCCTCGCCTCTCTGCCCGCTGACGAAACGTTATTTATCGTTGCCTCCAAGTCCTTCTCAACCCTGGAAACCCGCCAGAACGCCCTCTCAGCGCGTCAGTGGGTACTTGATGCTGGATGTAATGAATCTGATCTGGAGAAGCACTTTGTTGCAGTGAGCAGCAATATCGTTGCCGCCCAGGACTTCGGTATCGCGGCTCAAAATATTTTCCCGATGTGGGATTGGGTGGGTGGCCGCTACTCCCTGTGGTCAGCAATTGGGTTGCCGATTGCGCTGGCCTGCGGATTTGACGTGTACAGCGACCTGCTGAAAGGCGCGAACGCGATGGACACGCATTTCGCGGAAGCGGAGTTCAGCCAGAATTTACCGGTGCTGATGGCGCTGATTCATTTCTGGTACCGCCAGTGCTGGGGCGCGGGCAGCCTTGCGGTTCTTCCCTATGCGCAGCGCCTAGCTAAATTCCCGGCGTGGCTGCAGCAATTGGATATGGAGAGTTTGGGCAAGAGTGTCACCCGCGACGGCCAGCCTCTGCCCTACCCGAGTGGTGCGGTGATTTGGGGCGCGGAGGGTAGTAATGGGCAGCACTCTTTCCACCAGCTGTTGCATCAGGGCACCGACATGATCCCTGCGGATTTTGTTGCCATCAAAGAACCCACCTCGGAGCTGAAAGAACAGCATCAGTGGCTGCTGTCCTGCTGCCTGAGCCAGAGCCAGGCTCTGCTGCGCGGTAAATCGCTGGCTGAAGCACGTCGCGAGCTAGAAGCTTCCGGCCACACGCATAAAGAAGTACACCAGCTGGCACCACACAAGGTGGTTCCCGGCAACCGCCCGAGCAATACGCTGATTGTGGAGAAGCTGGACCCGTTCCATCTTGGTAGCCTGCTGGCACTCTACGAGCACAAGGTATTTGCCTTTGGCTGCCTGCTGGATATCAACCCGTTTGATCAGTGGGGTGTGGAACTGGGCAAGGTGCTTGGCAATGGCGTGCATGCGGCCATCGATGGAGAGGCCCCTGAGGATTGGGATGGGTCTACTGCTTTGCTGCTTAAAAAGCTTCTTAAGTGATATTACTCCCGGGACTCCACTTAGGAGAGTCACGGGCGTTAAAGCACCGGGGAAGGGTTTTCGGGACCGCTGTAAACCCATCCCTGGGCGCTGCGGCGCAAACATCCTGTTTGCGACGCTCCCAAAAACCCTTCCCCGGCACTTTAACTTCTCATCGACTACAACGCTTTATTCGTGACACTGACAACCTCTTACTTTTAAAAAGCTGCTCAGCTTTGGACTGAAGGCGGGGTGCTGGGTAAATCTTTTCGAAAGCGTCGGCGACAGGGACGTCGCCGACGCAGCGTACATGGACGTATTCACAGCGGTTTCGAAAAGATTTACCCAGTACTTCGCCGCCACCGAATTAATTTAGTTGGTTCCACTGGGTTAGCTAGTTTTCACAGAACGCTGATCCAAAAGCGGCTTAATCAAGTCCATAGGCAGCGGGAACACAATCGTCGAATTCTGTTCTCCGGCAATATCAATCAACGTCTGCATATACCGCAGCGTGATCGCATTCGAATTCTTGGATAGCTGATCGGCAGCCTCAGTCAGTTTCAGTGCAGCCTGCGCCTCACCCTCTGCGTGAATTACCTTGGCACGACGTGAACGCTCCGCTTCGGCCTGCTGGGCAATCGCGCGGATCATGCTCTCATCCAGGTCGATATGCTTGATTTCCACATTGGTGACTTTCACACCCCAGGCATCGGTCTGCTCATCGAGAATCTTCTGGATATCCACATTGAGCTTATCCCGCTCGGATAACATCTCGTCCAGCTCGTGCTTACCCAGCACCGACCGTAACGTAGTTTGCGAGAGCTGGCTTACCGCCTCATGATAGTTTTCCACATTGATGATGGCAGACTGTGGATCAATTACCCGGTAATACACAACCGCGTTCACTTTTACCGACACGTTATCCCGGCTAATCACATCCTGCGTCGGCACATCCATTACCACTGTACGCAAGTCCACACGTTCCATCGTCTGCAGTACCGGAATGATGATGATCAGACCCGGTCCCTTCACCGCCTGAAAACGTCCCAGAAAAAACACCACCGCACGTTCGTATTCTCGCAGAATACGAATGGCGTACATGATTACCAGGACAACCGCCAGTATCAGCAGACTGGCAAAGTAACTGACCATAGACATCTCTCCCTGACTATTTAATTAAATTGCTTATTTCAGACAACTTCTGTTGAAACTGATTACTGTGGTTCCACCTGCAACATCAAACCCTGTTCAGACGTCACCCGCACTGTCTGCCCTTCGCTTAGCGGCTCATCACAGCGAGCACGCCAGATCTCACCACCGACTTTTACCAGTAGCTCCGGCCGCACTTCGTCAACAATGGCGGTGCGCCCGACCATCGCCTGATTTGCCGGCACCTTAGGTTTGCGCAAGCTGTGGCCGATGGCATACATGATCCCTAGCAATGCCAGACCACTGACCGCAGCAATGGATCCGATCAAGGTCTTGGAAACGCGCATTCCCGGCACATCACTATCGATCAGCATTACCGAACCGATCACCAGCGCGATCACACCACCAATACCGAGGGCACCGAAACTCGGCACAAAAAACTCCGCCGCTATTAGCAGTGCACCTACGACAATCAGTGCCAATCCAGCGTAACTAATTGGCAATACCTGTAACGCGTAAAACGCCAGTAACAAGCAAATAACGCCAACTACGCCGGGCACAATAGCTCCCGGGCTGTAGCCCTCGAAAATCAATCCATAGATGCCGATCAACAGCAGGATATAAGCGATCTGAGGGTTGGTAATCAGGGACAGCAGCTCGTTGCGCCAATCGGGGGCGTAAGCCACTACGGGTAGCTCTGCCACATCCGCGGTGATCTTTCGCTTTTCGCCCAGTAACACAATCTCCCGGTCTGACAGTTGCTCCAGCAAACCCTGTTGATTGTCGGCAACCACATCGATCACATTCTCTTTCAGCGCTTCCTGGGCGGTGAGCGTCGCGGCATCACGCACCGCTTTTTCCGCCCAATCCGCGTTGCGGCCATGGCGCTGTGCTAGCCCGCGAATGTATGCCACCGAGTCGTTAATCACCTTGCGTTCCATCGTGCTTCCAGAGCGGTCCGGACTCTTATCCGCGTCATCGCTCTGCGAGGTATCCGCAGTGTCATCTCCTGTATCCTTGGAAGGCTGCTCTGCAACTTCTCTCGGCGGCTGACCGGGTGATTCCTGCTGCCCCGGCATACCACCCATTTGCACCGGTGTTGCCGCACCCAGGGTCGTCGACGGTGTCATCGCAGCCACATGACTCGCATACAAAATATAGGTACCGGCACTGGCAGCACGGGCACCGGCCGGTGTCACATAGGTAACGTATGGAACTTCTGACGCGAGGATGTGCTGGATGATGTCCCGGGTGGCGGCATCCAACCCTCCAGGCGTATCCATATCGATGATAATCAGGCGCGCGCCATTTTCGCGTGCCTTGTCACTAGTGCGGATCAGATAGTCTGTTGTTGCGGGCCCGATGGGACCATCGATGGTGAGCTGTGCAATGTGAGGTTTTGCCGCATCGGCCGCGGCACTCTCTGTACTATTTGCACTCTCTACACTCTCCACTTCCTGTGCAAACGCGGAGGCTTGCGCAAAAAACAACATGGAAAGGATGAAAAGCGCTTTCCGACACCACTGTTCCATAGCTGTTATCCCGGGTGCGAAAGATCAGAAACCACAAGGGTAACAGAACTACGACAGCACACAGGGAAAAGGGCGCCGGTTACGGATATGTGGTCAAAGGCGCGAAGTGACGAAATCCATACTGCGAAACAATAAATTTTTAATTGCGTACCCGCTGAATCCTTTCCAGCCGAGAAATACTGCCCAAATAGTCCTCCCAGCTGGCCTCCAGTTCCGCTGTCTGGAAGCGCTGATATTTTTCACGGTCCAGCCAGTAGACCCGCGTGCGCACACGACGTAAATCAATCATCGGCAACTGATCAATGGCCGCCGAACCCCGCTTAAACACTGAACCGGCGCGGGAGTTCTGCACCATGTCGCTGACGATGGTCAGATGCACATTTTGCGCTGCGGGATCCAGGTGATTGAGCGCGGCGACATCCGATAGCGCCTCATAGATTGGCGACACAGGCTGTGCTTCCCCCGTCACCGCACGAGCGATCGCGCGATCCAGAGGCTGGGCAAAACGCTGCTTGTACAGCGCATCCACAAACTGCTGATTGGCCGTGAGCGCACTGACCTCTTCCCCCGAATGCGGCTTGCACAAATCGATCACCGGTTCGGAAAGCCCATTGTAGTGGTCATCCAGTACGAAAATCGAAAACCGGTCATTGACCGCGGCGGACACAAGCAAATCGGAAATATGTGTTTTGAGGAAGTGCACCTGGTGCGCAGAAAGGGTGTCCGACGCATCAATCACCACCAAATGCTGGGCGAAGCGCGGCAGGTGCGGATTGCACAGAGTCACCGCATCGAAATCCCGTGCCGGTGAGCGCACCACCTTCAATGCAAACACCGCCAGTGCCAACAAGATGATTACACCCAAGGCAAAAACCAGCACACCCTTTTTGTCTTCGCTGGAAAACCTTCCGCGGCGACTACTGCGGAGCTTTGTTCGACGCACTCCTGCCATCACCCTCTCCGCAGACCGTGATCCAATTCAAGCTTATCCACAAGCTCGGCAAGGGCGGCCTGGATCGCCTCGCAGCGGCGGTTCACAACATCGATCGCACCGGTATAGGTGTGATCGAGCTCATCCATCACCTGCTCGAAAGTCGCCAGATCCTGTTTATGCTGCTCCAGCCCCGTGGTATTGAGACGCGGCAATTTTTCCAATTCAAAGCGAAGGAGTTCGCCAAAGTAAGCGGAGCGCCGGTTCATCATGCGCGCGGAATAGGATTGATAGTAGCGAACGAGCTCATCCAGTAATCCCTGCGCTTTGATAATATCCTCGTGATAGTGCCGATGAATTTCTTCACTGCGCTCAATACTCGCCTTGAACTGGATAAACTGCGCGCGGATGGTTTTTTCCGTATCAGAAATGCCATCCTGCATTTCTTCCGCCATCAGGTTAACACTTTCAATCGCATCTTCGTGGGCATCGCGCCACGCCGTATGCTGTGATTTCACACGTCGGGTAATCGCCGTGTATCCAGGGTAACGGTCATCCACCACAAAGAATTTTGCTGTCAGTAACACCAGGGCAATGCCACTGACTACCACCATGATCCACGAGTTGAAATCCTGGATGCCCAGCGGCTCCGACTGCAGCGTGCTCATTGCCACCTGCGACGCGGTAAATGGATCCGCCTCCAGTGCCTCCCGGTAATGCCCCACTCCGAGTACAAACACCACCGAAATAACCAGCACTGTGCCGAACAAAACGCCAGCACCGAATTTTCTCAGTGGGTTTAAGTGAAAACAATGTCGCAGGGAAAAAGCCAGAAAGGCAGCAAACCCCAGATTAATCATGGAAATGATAAACGCCTGAAAAAAACCGCCGACCAGTCCAAGTGCACTGCCTTTCGACAAGAAAAAGGCATTCAACACCGTCTCGAGAATGACGATGAAAAACACAATGGAAAAATGCAGCAGCTTGGACTCGCGATACACCGCTTCACGGGTAAGTCCGTTGCGTTCCCGGAACATTTCCAAGTCCATGCGTAACGCGGAATACTCCTGCGCACGCTGCTTGATGCCACTCACCAGATTGGCGAGGCGCGCAGCGATGGTTTTTTCCACCAGCGACTCGGTGTTTTTCATTTCCTGGTAGAGCTGACGAATATCCACGTCACTGCGATCCGCAAGCTCCTTGTCGAGCTCACTCTGGCGGTTCTCGTGGACACGGCCGATGATTTCCCGCACCACATAAGAGCGCATACTCTCTTCGCTGTCGGTATGATTACGTCGGTCGACTTCGGGGATGCCCGCTTTCACATCGCGTTCGACGCGCTGCTCAATTTTCAGGGCGGAGATAGCGGCTTTGGTGGCCGGAATTGAGGTCATGAGATCACCTAAAAACTTCCACTACATTTTAGGTTGTCGGGATTTTATCCATCCCTCTCTCAGAATAGACCGCCGCCACGCGCGCATACCGGCAATGCGACAAATAGCGCACATTTAACGCTTCAGGCGCCATATGCACACCACATTGTCGCGGAAATATACAAATTAGTGGTGCCAGCCGACAGGACTGCCAAATTGGCGCACTCAGTTTGCGGGTATAAAAAAACGAGCCACTGGGCCCGTTTTTCTGGTGAACAGGGACAATGCCCTACTCCGAGTCGGTAGGGTGGCGCATCGGCGCGGGGAATGGGAACTGGGCCACCTTGTCGCCTTTCACGTCGTGGACCTTGCCAACGCCCTCTTTCTCCACCTCGTCAATCCGCACAATGCTGTGCATGGGAATATAGGAGCGCTTCACCGAGGAGAACTCGGTTTTCAGCTTCTCTTCACTGGGGTCGACCACCAGCTGAGACTTTTCCCCGAACACGAACTCTTCCACTTCAACGAAGCCATACATCTCGCTTTGGTAGATGGCGCGCGCGTAAAGCTCGAACACCTGGTTCTGGTTGTGAAAAATGACTTTGTAGATTGGGTTTGCCATAGATTGCTCAATGCCGGGGCTTATGCGGATGCCCCATGAATACTAGTGTGCAGGCGGGCTGACCCGCGAAAAGCGCGGAAGATTATCACTCTCGCCTGCCCCCGTCTATGCAGCCTCCAGAGGGGTCGGTATAATGCCCGACCTTTTGAATTGACCAGTTTTTAACCAGGCGCAACATGTCCACCGAGAAGTCCTCCGAATTATCCGAAAAACCGGTGAAAAAGCTCTTCATCAAGACCCACGGCTGTCAGATGAACGAGTACGACTCTGCCCGTATGCGGGACCTGCTGGGGGAATCCCACCAGATGGTGCCCACCGACGATCCCGAAGAAGCGGACGTACTGCTGGTAAACACCTGTTCTATCCGCGAGAAGGCACAGGAAAAATTGTTCCACCAGCTCGGCCGCTGGAAGCACCTGAAGGAAAAGAACCCCGAACTGGTGATCGGCGTCGGCGGCTGCGTGGCCAGCCAGGAAGGCGAAGCCATCGCCAAGCGTGCCCCTTATGTGGACCTGGTATTTGGCCCGCAGACCCTGCACCGCCTGCCGGAGATGATGGAAACCAAGAAGCAGGAAAGCGGCGCGATCGTGGTTGATGTGTCCTTCCCGGAAATCGAAAAGTTCGACCGCCTGCCCCAGCCAGAAGCCGACGGCGTGAGCGCTTTCGTCTCCATCATGGAAGGTTGCTCCAAGTACTGCACCTTCTGTGTAGTGCCCTATACCCGCGGTGAAGAAGTGAGCCGCCCGGTAGCAGACGTATTGGAAGAGGTCGCGCACCTGGCGGACCAGGGCGTGCGCGAAGTAAACCTGCTGGGCCAGAACGTAAATGCGTACCGTGCACCGGGTGAAGATGGCCAGATCGTAGACTTCGCCGAGCTGATCACCTACGTGGCAACGATCGACGGTATCGACCGCATCCGCTACACCACTTCGCACCCGGTAGAGTTCTCCGATGCGCTAATCGACGTGTACGCGGAAGTACCAGAGCTGGTAAACCACCTGCACCTGCCGGTACAGAGTGGCTCCGACCGTATTCTGATGGCGATGAAGCGCGGCCACACAGCACTGGAATACAAGTCCAAGATCCGCCGCCTGAAGGCGATTCGCCCGGATATCTGCCTGTCCTCCGACTTTATTATCGGTTTCCCGGGTGAGACCGAGCGCGACTTTGAAGCCACCATGAAGCTAATTCAGGACGTGGGCTTCGATATCTCGTTCAGCTTTATTTACTCCCCCCGTCCGGGCACCCCGGCCGCAGACCTTCCGGACGACACGCCGGAAGAGATCAAGAAACAGCGCCTGCAGCTACTGCAGCACCGCATTAACCAGCAGGCTGCGGAGATCGCCCGCCGCATGGTTGGGAATGTGGAGCGCGTTCTGGTCAGCGGTGTATCCAAGAAGGACCCGGGCCAGCTGCAGGGCCGCACCGAGAACAACCGCGTGGTCAACTTCCGCTGTGACCAGCTGGAGCTGATCGGTAAGTTTGCTGACGTGTTGGTCGAGGAAGCGCTGCCTAATTCTCTGCGCGGAACTTTGGTAGCTTCGGAGCTGGATGGCCCTCTGAACTGATTTGGTGGTCCCCACTCGTCAAGCTCCCGGTGGCACTGCCACCGATAGTTCTTTGCGAGACACGCCGTGAACCCATCCCTGGGGGCTCTTCCGCGAGGTCCCTCTCGCGGAAGGTCTCGCAAAGAACTATCGGTGACAGCGCCTTAACTTTGAACTGAAAACCACTTAATAGCCTGCGAGAGGTCTAGTTTTCGAGGCCTAAAGCTAAGGCGCTGATGCCGGGATTCGTTTCCGGGACCGTACGCGGCCAAGGATGGCCGCGTCCGAGCGCACAGGGATGTGCTTGTAGCGTGTCCCGGAAACGAATCCCGGCAGCAGCGCCGCCACCTAAGAAGCTACGAAGTAACAAAGTCACCAAACCGGTCACGAGCGAAAAACCTTCATACTCCAGTGTTATAAGCCACGGAACTGTTTAGAACCCATTCGTCACAAAGCGCCCTTTCCCATTGTGCCGAAATGGGTATAACCTACAGACTGAACCCTCAGACAAAAGGTGCATGGAAACCAATTTGGAAACACAAGCCCTCGCTCACAGCATCACCCTTGAGCCCAACGACGCCCGCCGCCTGGCCAACCTCTGTGGCCAATTTGATCAACACCTGCGCCAGATTGAACAGCGACTGGATATTGAAATCCGCAATCGCGGCAATCAGTTTGCGTTCTACGGTGACGCCAAGTCCGCACGCGCAGCCGGTGAGATCATCAGCAACCTGTATAAGGAAACCGGTGGCAAAGACAGCCTGACACCAGACGAGATCCATCTCGCCCTGCAGCAGTCCGGGGTCGAAGAGCTGATGAACGGTGGTCAGAAGGCCGCTGAAGGTGAAGGCGACCAAGTAGTCTTGATTCGCACCAAGAAATGTTCCGTACGCCCGCGCGGGGTCAACCAGCGCAAATACGTGCGTGCGGTGCAGAGCAACGATATCAACTTCGGTATCGGCCCCGCCGGTACCGGTAAAACCTACCTGGCCGTAGCCTGTGCGGTAGAAGCACTGCTCAAGGACCAGGTCGAGCGCATCCTGCTGGTACGCCCGGCGGTAGAAGCCGGCGAAAAACTGGGCTTCCTGCCCGGCGACCTGAGCCAGAAGGTAGACCCCTATCTGCGCCCCCTGTACGACGCACTCTACGAAATGCTCGGCTTCGAAACCGTCGACAAGCTGATCGAGCGCAACGTGATTGAAGTGGCACCACTCGCGTATATGCGCGGTCGTACCCTGAACAACGCCTTCGTCATTCTCGACGAAAGCCAGAACACCACCCGCGAGCAGATGAAAATGTTCCTGACCCGTATCGGGTTTGGCTCTACCGCGGTGATCACCGGCGACCCCAGCCAGATCGACCTACCCCGCGGACAGGCCTCCGGCCTGCGCCATGCCATTGAGGTGCTGGGCAAGGTCAACGGCATCAGCTTCACCCATTTCGGCGCCAAAGACGTGGTTCGCCACCCGCTGGTACAGCGCATCGTTGAAGCCTACGACGTGCACGAGGCGGAAGTGGAGGCCGAGCAACAGGCTGAACGCGCCGCGCGTAAAGCCGCCGCGCTCGAAGCCGCTGGCCGCGCTGGAGAAGATGCGGCCTGAGGCCGCGCCCATGAACACCAGCCCATCTGAGAGCCAGTCGGCCTCGCCCGCGGACATCCAGCTCGATGTTCAGCGGGCCGCCACACTTACCGCCCTACCCAGCGATGAGGATCTTGCCCTCTGGGCCGCCGCCGCTGTGGGCACGCACCGCGCTGAAGCTGAGATATCCCTGCGCATCGTCGATGAAGATGAGAGCCAGGCACTCAACAGCCAGTACCGCGGCAAAGACAAACCCACCAATGTGCTCTCGTTCCCGGCCGAGATCCCGCCGGAACTCGGCCTGCCCCTGCTGGGCGACCTGGTAATTTGCGCCCAGGTAGTGGCGCGAGAAGCGGAACAGCAGCACAAAGCGTGTTCAGCCCACTGGGCACACATGGTGGTCCATGGCACACTGCATCTATTGGGTTACGACCATATCGAGGACGATGACGCCGAGATCATGGAAAATCTCGAAACCCAGATACTGGCAAGGCTTGGGATCGACGATCCCTACCAGCCAATTCAAGCGCCCACACAGGGCGTACAAATAGACAAATGACAAACGGAATCGACGAGTAAAGCGGAGTATGGCCACATCCATGACCACCGACGAACCCCCAAGTAGCTCCTCTTCCAACCGCCCTCGGTCGGGGGAGAAAAACTGGTTGGAAAAAATACTGGGCGCCTTTTCACAAGAGCCCAAATCCCGAGATGAGCTACTCGACATTATCAAGGACGCCGCCGAAAACAAGGTGGTAGACGCCGAGGCATTATCCATCATCGAGGGTGCGCTGGACGTTTCCAGCCAGCAGGTGCGGGAAATCATGATTCCGCGCTCGCAGATGGTGGTCGTCAGTATCGAGGACAGCCCCAAAGACTTCCTTCCCAAGATCATCGAATCCGGCCACTCCCGCTTCCCGGTTGTGGGCGAAAGTATCGACGACATCCGCGGTATCCTACTGGCCAAAGACCTGCTGCCGCTGGTATTGAAGGGTGTGGACGATTTCCGCCTGGAAGACCATATCCGCCCCGCCAACATCATCCCCGAAAGTAAGCGCCTGAATATCCTGCTGAAGGAATTCCGCGAGAACCGCTATCACATGGCGGTGGTCATCGACGAGTACGGTGGTGTCTCGGGCGTGGTGACTATTGAAGATATCCTCGAAGAAATCGTCGGCGAAATCGAAGACGAGACGGACGAGGAAGAGGAAGATAGCTTCATCCGCAAGGTGAGCGACAACGACTATGTCGTTAAAGCCCTCACCCCGATTGAGGAATTTAATGAGTTCTTCGCCTGCGAATTCAGCGACGAGGAGTTTGATACCGTGGGCGGCCTGATCATGCAGTCCTTTGGCCACCTGCCAGGACGGGATGAAATCACCAAGCTCGGGGATTTCCAGTTCCGCGTCCTTTACGCCGACAACCGGCAGATCCATCTGCTGCGCGTGAGTCGGTTCGACAAGCCCGCAGAAGAAGATGGCTGATGCGTAAACCCCTGCCCGCCGTGGCCGCCGCGATTGCCGGCGGCCTGATGACCCTTTCCTTTGCCCCATACAATCTATGGTGGTGCAGCCTGCTGTCACTCGGGCTGTTTGCCTGGCTACTGGCGCCGGGCCCCAAAGCGCCAAAGCTCTCAGGCAAAAACACCTTCTGGCTAGCGCTGTGTTACGGGGTGGGCCTGTTTGCCACCGGCGGTTCCTGGGTATATGTATCCATTACCGACTTTGGCAACTCGTCGCCACTGCTCGGCGTCATTCTTACCGGCGCCTTCGTCGGCATCCTGGCTGCGCTGTTGGCACTGCCATTTGTATTGATCGCACGCTTTCGCACCAACCCGATTTCCTTCGCCCTCGCCTTTGCCGCGCTGTGGTTTTTCAGCGAGTGGTTGCGCACTTGGGTGTTTACCGGTTTCCCCTGGCTGTTTGCGGGCTACGGACACATCCACACCTGGCTGGCGGGCTGGGCACCAATCATCAGCGTGTACGGTATCGGCCTTTTGCTGGCGTTTACCGCGGCGGTAATGGCACTCTTTGCGCGCCGTATGTTCGAATCGTGGAAGTCCCCCAGCGCCATAGCACTTGCCGCCACTGCGCTGCTGGCCTGGCCTCTGGGCTTGCTGCTGAACAATATTCAATGGACCGAAGCCAGCGACGACACACGCACCATCGGCTTGGTACAAGCGAACATCCCGCAGGAAAAAAAGTGGCTCCCCGAGTTTCGCGGCGAGACCATTCGACGCTACCAGAGCGCCACCCAAGATCTCCACTCCCAGGGAGTCGATGTCATTATCTGGCCGGAAGCAGCACTCCCCCTGCTCTACCATCAAGCTCCCAACCTGATTGAAGCACTGCAAGACAACGCACTGAATACACAAAAGGATCTGATCACCGGCATCCTCTACGATACCGAGCGCGATCACCGTCGTGTGGTACATAATTCTGCGGCGGTCTTTGGCAGTGAGCAGCAGCTTTACCACAAGCGCCACCTGGTGCCCTTCGGTGAATATGTGCCGTTGGAAGACTGGATTCGCGGCACCATCGAATTCTTCAACTTACCCACCTCTTTTATTCGCCCCGGGCCAGAAGGTCAGCAGCCACTGACAGCCGGCGGCCTGAGCTGGGCGCCGCTCATTTGCTATGAGATTGTCTACCCACAGCTGGTCGCGGAGAGTAGCGGCGATGCACAGGTGCTACTGACGCTGAGTAATGACGCCTGGTTCGGAGACTCCATCGGCCCGCTGCAACATATGCAGATGGCCCAAATGCGCGCACTGGAAACCCGGCGCTACCTGGTACGCGGTACCAATACCGGCGTCACCGCTATTGTTTCTCCGGATGGTGTTATCACCGAGCAACTGCCGCAGTTCGAGCAGGCCACACTGGTTGGGCAGGTACAGGCGCGCAGCGGACTGACCCCGTTTATGGTGATTGGCATTTGGGGGCTGGTGGCACTCGCGACCCTGATGCTGCTGGCCGCAGTGATCCTGCAAAAGCGCCCGGAAACAGTCACTGACGGCGCGCTAACGGGAGCGCCCGACTAAGGTCTTTTTGAGGCCTTTTTGGTACAAGCGTTTCGAATAGAAAAATCCGGGCGGCTGTTGCCCCGCTTTGCCGTCCGGTTTCACCCAGCGCGCCCAAATTTGTTTCACATTCCATCGCAAGCGGTCTTGCGGCTGCTATTATCGTGAGATATTTGCCCGGCAGCGGATAAACCTGCGTGCAGGATTATCCGGCGCGTTACCGCAACGCAAACGCCCCTCCCATCAGCCGGCGCAACTTGTGCAGACAGGAACGTCTATCCCGAACAAGCCGAACGTGTTTTTACGGCGTACATTTGGGAACAAGTGGTTTAATGTAAACCGCACCCTTCCACATTCGATGCAGCGCCAACCGGGTTGCAGTGGCGGAAAGCGTGCGGCATGGATGCCAGATTTATGCATTGCTTAATCACCGGCGGCACCGGATTGATCGGCCGCCAATTCTGTTCAAAATGGCTGGAGCGGGGAAATAGCCTGACCGTACTCAGCCGCTCGCCAGAGAAAGTCCGCCGGCTTTGTGGCGAGTCCGCTACCGCGGTCAATGACCTCGGTCAGATAGATCGGCCCGTCGACATCGTGGTTAACCTTGCCGGAGAAACCATTTCCAAACGCTGGAGCGAGGCGCGCAAGGCAGAAATTCGGCGTTCGCGCATCGAAACCACCAACGATCTTGTGCGCTGGATACTCGCGCAACCACAGCGCCCCAAATACGTCCTGTCTGGCTCTGCCGTGGGCTTCTATGGAGACCGGGGCGGTGACCTGCTCAAGGAAACCAGCGGGCCCGGAGGCGGATTTGCGGCGCAACTGTGCCGGGACTGGGAAGCCGCTACCCTGCCTCTGCAGCAGGCCGGCATCTGTGTCGGCATCATGCGCACTTCCATCGTCTTGTCGCCGGACGGCGGTGCCCTCAAGGAAATGCTCCCGGCCTTCAAGGCGGGACTGGGTGGCCCAATGGGCTCCGGTGAGCAGTGGATGAGCTGGATTCACGAGGCGGATATTGTCGGCCTGATTCTGCACGCCATCGACCGTCACCTGTGCGTCCCGTTCAACGCGTGCGCCCCGGAACCGGTGACCAACAGCAGTTTCTCCCGCCTGCTGGCGAAACAGCTGCACCGGCCCTGCCTGCTCCGCACGCCGGAGTGGCTACTCAAAATATTGTTTGGGGAAATGGCGGAGGAATTACTGCTGGCCAGCCAGCGCATGGAGCCCCGCACAGCGCTGGATAGCGGGTACAGCTTTCAGTACCCGACACTGGAAAAGGCGCTGGCAGACCTGCTTGCGCCGCAAGGGGGAGCGGGCAATACCCACGTATCACCCAGAGGACACTAGCGCGGCGTCGGCGGTTCTACTGCCTGTAACCTACCTGTTACTTACTGCCAACAACTCGCCGACAGACGCTATTCAGGCCCGCAAGACCCATCAGATTTGCAGTGAATGGAGATTACGCTGCCGCGTTACTGCGCGTCAGCACTTCTTCCAGGTAATTGCGCGCGGCCTCCGAAGTCACCGGGTCGGCCTTGCACTCCATTGGTGCAGACCCAACCCACTGGGCGTGCCAACGGAACCAGTTGTGCGCTTCGGCAGCGGCATCAATACCGTCGGAGCTTTCAGCACCCTCTGCACCATCTTGGCGCAGCTCGACAAAGTCAGTTTGTTCCGGGTCCAGCTTGAACTCACGGACGATCTGGCCAACAAAGGTTTCGAAATTTTTACTGAATTTGGCGCCACTTTCCGCACCCGCGGACAGCATCACCAGGTGCCGGCTGCCGCGGCGAGCCAGCTTGAACCCGACCCAGACGGGGCGATTTAGACGATTGTGTAGCTGAATGGGTGAAAACGACGCGGGAAACTCCGACATCAGTACGTACCTCTATATTTTTTGTTGTTATTCGCTCGGTCGCCCTGCAAAACGCCTGCCGTGATTCGATCCGAATCCACGGCAGTCAGCAATGGGGCTAGCCATACTAGTTTTATACGAAACTAACGGCAACCACCGGACACCTACAACGCAGCGACATAAACACTCAACACTGCCGGCGCGCCGGCAATGCGCGCCACCGATACCACTGCATACCCAATAGCTCGCGCCAATAGACCTGAGTCCGTATCAAGGCGCCACCACTGGGCAACCAGCGCAACAAGCCACTCTCCCCCCTGGGCACCAATTCACCGGGGCCACCTACCGCCAGGGGCCGTACCTGCAGCCCGGCACGGGCGAAAACGTCCGCAGCGCGAGGCATATGCCACCAGTGGGTAACCAGGAGTACATTTTCGACCCCCGCATCGTGCAGAAGTGCCGCGGAATTGGCGGCATTTTCCGCGGTAGTGCGACTGCAATTCTCGCGCCAAGTCACATTACGCCCAAACAGATCCTCGAGGGCAGAGGCCATCAAGGCGGACTCCGGCTGCTTTTCCCCCGCAAATACACGCCCGCCGGAAACCAGAATCGGCATCCCTTCCGGCGCTTCCTGCACAGCCCAGGCCACCCGTTCCAGACTCGCCGCAGACAACCGCTCGCGCCCCTGCTCCTCGTCCCGGTAGCGACCACCACCCAGAATCACCACGGCCGCAGGCTCCACCTCCGGTGCAGTCGGCTGCTGATTCACCAGGCGCTGTCCAAGCCATTGGGCAAAAGCCGGGGTCGCACAGATCCACAATGAGACAAAGCACAAAACCGCCAGCGGCACAGACAATTTGGCGAGCGGGGAGCCCGCGGGGAAAAACCAGAATGCGAGAGCCATCAGCATCCCAACCAGGGGAGCAAATGGCGGCATGGCGAGAGTGGTGAGTGCGGTTTGCAGTTCCATTTTCAGCCTGATCGGTCGTCCTTGTTCGCTCAGGGCCCGGAGAATACGGCTATTCGGCCTCGCTCGCACCCTCTGACGGTTGTCCGGGCAGTACCTGGCGGAAGCACCCGTAGCCACAGCGGTGGCAGGGCGTGATCTCCGAGCCCGCAGGAGGCAGAGCCCGATAGCCGCAGCCGAGGCACTGCAAAGCCTCGCCCTCCCCGGCTTCCTCCCCCGCCAGCGCCCAGGCCTCTCCGCGCTTGATACAGCGCATAATCGCCGGCCACACGGTCTTGGTGGGGTCTGCGGCATCCAACAGCCAGTCCCCAACCCGCTCTTCCTGGGTGATCAGCTCATCACCCAGGTCCCGCAGGTAGTCGTCGGCACGGTGCACGTCGTCCTTGAGCCAGGCATTCAGAAAGGCCGCCTTGCGCGCGGTGAACTGCTCGACATCCAGCTCCTCGCCCACCAACTTTTCCAGTTCACGCCTGGCCTCGGTGGAAAGCTTGCCTTCCTGGCCCGGCAGATCGGGATTCGCAGCCTCTTTAGGTTTCTTACTCACCCTATCCCTCCTATAATTCGCCGTTTTCCGGCCGGCCTTAGTGTCCCGGCCAGAATCGCCAAATAGATCGAATCACAGAGTATAGGTTCCCCACAGATGGAAGAGCAGTACAACCCCTCCGCAGTCGAAGCCGCCGCCCAGGAGCATTGGGCCGAGCAGAAGAGCTTCGAGGTAAAGGAAGACCCCAGCCGCGAAAAATTCTACTGCCTGTCCATGTTCCCCTACCCCAGCGGCAAGCTGCACATGGGGCACGTGCGCAACTACACCATCACCGACGTGATCTCCCGCTACCAGCGCATGCAGGGCAAGAACGTGCTGCATCCCATGGGCTGGGATGCCTTCGGCCTGCCGGCGGAAAACGCCGCCATCCAGAACAAGACGGCGCCGGCCAAGTGGACCTACTCCAACATTGACTACATGAAAGGCCAGCTCAAGGCCCTGGGCTTTGGCTTCGACTGGTCCCGCGAACTGGCCACCTGCCAGCCCTCCTACTATCGCTGGGAGCAGTGGTTCTTCACCCGCCTGTACAAGAAAGGCCTGGTGTACAAGAAGATGGCCACGGTCAACTGGGACCCGGTGGACCACACCGTCCTCGCCAATGAGCAGGTAATCGACGGACGCGGCTGGCGCTCCGGCGCCGTGGTAGAGCGCAAAGAAATACCCCAGTGGTTCATCAAGATCACCGACTACGCCGAGGAACTGCTGGCGGACCTGGACAAGTTGCCGCACTGGCCGGAGCAGGTGCGCACCATGCAGCGTAACTGGATCGGCAAGAGCAAGGGCATCGACCTGAGCTTCGCCCTGCCGCAGACCATTGCCGGTGTCGACCACTTTGACGTATACACCACCCGCCCGGACACCCTGATGGGCGTGACCTACGTCTCTCTGGCCGCCGAGCACCCGATTGCGCTGGAGCTGGCCGAGAGCAACCCCGAGCTCAAAGCATTTATCGCCGAGTGTAAAAAGCAGTCCATGTCCGAGGCCGATATGGCCACCATGGACAAGAAAGGCATGGACACCGGCCTCAAGGCCATCCACCCACTGACCGGCGAAGAAGTACCGGTATGGGTCGCCAACTACGTGCTGATGGATTACGGCTCTGGCGCCGTTATGGCAGTACCGGCCCACGACCAGCGCGACTGGGAGTTTGCCAAGAAATACGACCTGCCAATCAAACAGGTGATTGCACCGGCCAACGACGAAGCGATCGATCTGGACAAAGAAGCCTTTGTTGAGAAGGGCAAACTGGTCAATTCCGGAGGCTTCGACGGTCTCGATTTCGACGCCGCCTTCAATGCCATCGCCGATGGCCTGGAAGCCGCGGGCAAGGGTCGTGTCACCACCAACTACCGCCTGCGCGACTGGGGTGTATCCCGTCAGCGCTACTGGGGCGCGCCCATCCCCATGTTCAATCTGGCGGACGGCAGCGAGATTCCGGTACCCGCAGAAAAACTGCCGATCCTGCTGCCAGAAGAAGTGGAGCTGGACGGTGTAACCTCGCCGATCAAATCCGACCCCGAGTGGCGTAAAGACGAATACAACGGTGAAGCCGTGGAGCGCGAAACCGATACCTTCGACACCTTTATGGAGTCCAGCTGGTACTACGCGCGCTACACCTGCCCCGACTTCGAAGAAGGCATGCTCGACCCGGACCGCGCCAATTACTGGCTGCCGGTGGATCAGTATGTGGGCGGTATCGAACACGCCATCCTGCACCTGCTGTACGCACGCTTCTTCCACAAGCTGATGCGCGACGAAGGCCTGGTGAAAAGCGACGAGCCCTTCAAGCAGCTGCTGTGCCAGGGCATGGTGCTGGCCGAATCCTTCTACAAAGAAGTGGAAGGTGCACACAAAATTTGGGTGAACCCTGCAGACGTCGACGTAGAGCGCGACGAAAAAGGCAAAACCATCCGCGCGGTTGAGCGTGCTACCGGTGAAGAAGTGATTGCCGGCGGCGTCGTAAAAATGTCCAAGTCCAAGAACAACGGCATCGACCCGCACGCCGCGGTGGAGCAGTACGGTGCGGACACCGTGCGCCTGTTCACCATGTTCGCAGCGCCCCCCGAGCAAACCCTCGAGTGGCACGATTCTGGTGTAGAGGGCGCCAGCCGCTTCCTGCGCAAGCTCTGGAAAACCGTGCAGAGCCACATCGCCACCGGCGACGGCAGCGCTGCGATCGACGTAGACAACCTGAGCGACAAGCAACAGCAACTGCGCCGCAAGACCCACGAAACCATTCAGAAAGTCAGCGACGACTACGGCCGCCGCCAAACCTTCAACACCGCCGTTGCCGCGGTAATGGAACTGCTGAACGAAGTGGGCAAGGTCGCCGAACGCGACTCCGCCAACGGCCTTGCGGTAGAGCGCGAAGCCCTGCAAGCCGCGACACTGCTGCTTGCCCCGGTTACCCCACATATCAGTCATGAACTGTGGCGTGCACTGGGTAACAGCGGTGAGCTGGTAGACGCCCAATGGCCGCAGGTGGATAAGAAAGCTCTGGTACGCTCTTCCATCACTCTGGTAGTACAGGTGAACGGGAAACTGCGCGCGAAACTGGAAGCGCCGGCCGATGCCGACAAAGAATCTCTGGAAAAAATGGCGCTGGCGGACGAGAACGTTCAGAAATTTACCGAAGGTAAAACGGTGCGCAAGGTGATTGTTGTACCGGGCAAACTGGTCAACATCGTCGCCAACTAAACCTCTTTCGCTAAGAAGAAATTGAGCCAAACGCGAAGGCCCAGCACCGGGGGAAAGTTTTCAGGAGCGTCGGCGACAAGGACGTCGCCGACGCAGCGTACAGGGATGTATTCACAGCGGTTCTGAAAACTTTCCCCCGGTGCTGGGCCGCCACGAAACCAGAACAAGAACACAACGGACCCTAATGAAAATTACACTGCTCCGCACACTGGTACTTATACTGACCGTTAGCATCTCAGCCTGTGGCTGGCACCTCCGCGGCGCACCGAAAAATTTCCCTCCGGGCAGCAAGCTCTACATCACCACCCAAGACCCAAGAAGCGAACTGGCCGACAGTATCACCCGCCTGCTGCAAACCAGTGGCCTGCCGCTGGCAGAAGACCCCAGTGAAGCTGACTTTACCCTTACCATCCACCAGGAAACCGAAACCAAACGTACCGTTTCTGTGGATGCCAAGGGCCGCGCGTCCGAATACGAACTGATCACCAGCGCCGAATACAGCGTGCAGGACAACAACACCGGTCGCGACCTGCTCACCCAGGCCAAAGCCGACGTCTACCGCACACTGGAATGGGACGACAACGAAGTGGTCAGTAAAGGCGAAGAAGAACGCCTGCAACGCGAAGAAATGCGCCGCGAACTGATCGGCCGAATTATCGACCGCCTTCGCCGCATCGACATCCGCACCCCAATCACCGACAACCCGGCGCAGCCCTGATATGCCGCGTATCAACCCTCGCCAGCTCAAGCAAAACCTGCGACAGGGCCTCTACCCCATCTACGTGGTTACCGGCGACGAACCGCTGCTGGTACAGGAGTGCTGCGACAGCATCCGCGAAGCCGCACGCAAGCAAGGGTTTAACGAACGCGACCTGTTGCACGGCGAGAATAATTTCGATTGGGGCCAGCTACTCTCCGCCGCCGGCAGCATGTCACTGTTTGCCGACAAGAAAGTCATCGAGCTGCGCCTGCCCGGCGGCAAGCCCGGTGACAAAGGCAGTAAAGCCCTGCAGGAATTTGCCGCAACCGCCAATGATGACACCCTGCTATTACTGGTGTTGCCGCGACTGGACCGCTCCCAGCTCAACAGCAAATGGGTTAAAGCGCTCGAAGCCAAGGGTGTACTGATGCAGGTCTGGCCCGTGGAAGCCGCGGAAATGCCGCGCTGGATTCACCAGCGCCTGCGCGCCGCGGGGTTGGATGCCGAGCCCGAAGCAATTCAGATTCTGTCCGAACGGGTCGAAGGTAATTTGCTGGCCGCCAGTCAGGAAATCGAAAAGCTGAAACTGCTGGTGCAGGACTCGGTGGTTACCGCAGACATCATGAACAACGCCGTGGCCAGCTCTGCCCGTTACGATGTGTTTGGCCTGATCGACAAGGCGCTGGCCGGCGACGCCGCCGGTGCCGTCCGAACCCTACAGGGACTGCGCGCCGAAGGTGTCGAAGCGCCCATCGTTCTGTGGGCCATCGCCCGGGAAATCCGTACCCTGCTGGAAACCCAGCAGAAACTATCAGAAGGCCAGCCAATCAGCCGCCTGGTGCGCATCCAGAAGCGTCAGTCGCTTATCCAGGCCGCCTGCCAACGCCTGCGCCCCCGCCACCTGGAGAACTTCCTAATGCGTGCCCGTGCCGTGGATAACGCCATCAAAGGCGGCAAGGAGATGGACCCCTGGGCCGGCCTGCTGGAGCTCACCCTGAACCTTTCTGGCAAGCGCAGCATCTGACTCCATGCAACATTGCACAGGCGCGATGCTTTCAGCGCCAGAAGGCAAGCCTCACATTAGATAAACCGCTAGGATATCCGTTACCGCTCTCAGGACTTACATACCGCCTTGAGAGCGCTCCAAATAACGGCCAGATCCAGCGACTATGCAAAATAATAATAACGCTCCAGCACAAACCGGTACGCACCAGGTCTTTAACCAACCTGAGCCTCTGCAGGGTCATAATCTCTACGCCGGAGACAACGCGCTCAAAGAAGCGGTAATACGCTACGGCGGGCACTGGGGCGAGGATGATCTGCAGCGCTATGGTGAAATCTGCGGGCGGCCCGAATGGATCGAACGCGGTTTTCAAGCCAACGCGCACAAACCGGAGTTTGAGCCCCACGACCGCGTGGGCAACCGCATCGACCAGGTCAACTATCATCCCGCCTATCATCAGCTGATGCAGCTAGCGAAAAGCGAAGGGCTGCACTCCTCCCCCTGGACAGGCCCGCAGCCGGGAGCACACATTGTGCGCGCGGCCAAGTACTACCTCCACAGTCAGCTGGAATCGGGACACTGCTGCCCGGTAACCATGACCTTTGCCTGCCTGCCCGCGCTACAGAAAAATCCCTCAGTTGCCGCCAACTGGCTGCCCAAAATCACGGAACAGGCCTACGACCACAGCAATCGGCCCTATTTCGAAAAGCCGGCGCTGACCATCGGCATGGGCATGACTGAAAAGCAGGGGGGCTCCGATGTGCGCAGCAACACCAGCCAAGCCACGCCATCGCCGGGCGAGGCCGCAGGCCTCTACACAATCCGTGGCCACAAGTGGTTCCTGTCGGCACCCATGTGCGATGGATTCCTGATGCTTGCACAAACCGCCGGAGGCCTGAGCTGTTTTCTGGTACCGCGCTGGCGGCCAGACGGAAGTAAAAACCCAATTGAGATCCAGCGGCTAAAAGATAAGGCCGGTAACGTGGCCAACGCTTCTTCGGAAGTGGAGCTGCGCGATGCCGTAGGTTGGCTGGTGGGCGATGAAGGCGCGGGGATAAAAACCATTATCGAGATGGTGGCCCTGACCCGCTTCGACTGCATGATCGGTTCAGCCGCAGCCCAGCGACAGGCAACACTGCAGGCCATCTACCACGCGCAACACCGCAGCGCCTTTGGCAAAAAGCTGTCCGCCCAACCGCTGATGCAAAATGTGCTGGCAGACCTGCAACTGGAAGTGGAAGGCTCACTGGCACTCAGCATGCGCATGGCCCAGGCACTGGACCACCCGAATGAGGAACACCAGCGACACCTGTTGCGGTTGGGGGCGGCAGTGGGTAAGTACTGGATCTGTAAACGCACACCGCACCATAACTACGAGGCCATGGAGTGTCTCGGCGGCAACGGTTTGATCGAAAACTTCATTACCGCACGCCTATACCGGGATGCCCCAGTGAATGCCATCTGGGAGGGCTCGGGCAATATTCAGGCTCTGGATATTCTGCGCACCAAACACAAGGAGCCAGAAATTCTCGATAGCTGGATCGATGAACTGGCACAGAGCTCCGGCTCAGACCTCTGTTTTGACCGCGCACTGACTCACCTGAAAGCAGAGCTCAGCAAAGATAATGACCTGGAATACCGCGCCCGTGATATTGCCGACCAACTGGCACTCACCATGCAGGCCCACCTGTTGATTCAGGGCAGCCCAGCGCCGGTGGCAGATGCGTTTATCCAGTCGCGGCTGCACCGGCACAACAGCCACAGCGTTGGCACTATCCCACTGGGTGCAGATCTGAACATTCTGATTGAACGCGGCAACCCACTCACCGGCTAAACTTTGCCCGACCCGTTCGAGGTAACGGCAGTAGTCTACACACGATCCATTTTTAAACTGGCGCATCTGGCTCGAAACGCGCCTGGGCGATAGTAATTAGCGAGCCTGTATTACCAGGGAATCGGCGAGCCGTCCCAGAACAGGAGCCTGCCGGTATCATCCTCAGCCAGGTTCTGAATCACATCAGCAATCCGTGACGCACTCAGCTCCGGGGAGAAGAGTTTTCCCTCTGCCAGATTGGCCTGGAAGGGTTTGGACAGCGGTGTATCGGTGGTGCCCGGATGAATCGCCACCACCTTGCAGCTGTCTACTTTGCGCCCCCACTCGATCGACAGGTTGCGTATCAGCATATTCAGCGCGGCCTTGCTCATACGGTAGCTGTACCAACCACCCAGATGATTATCCTCGATACTGCCGACTTTCGCGGAGAGGGACGCCCAGGTAAGCGGCGAGCGGCGTTTTAAGAGCGGGTCTAGCGCCTGGGCCAGATGCAGATGTGTGAGGGCATTGATGGAGAAGCTGTGTAGCATGGCGCGGTCGTCGCATTCCCGCAGGCTTTTTTCGGGGCGATGCTCTTGCCAGTGCAGGGTGCCGCAACAGCTCACCACCCAGTTGGGCAATGGGCCGCGAAGTAACCAGTCCTGTATAGCAGAGACGCTACTCGGATTTTCCAGCTCGCTTTTCAGGTGCTGATGGGCGGGCGAAAGACGGGGAATGTCGTGGCGACTGATAGTCAGGAGTGTGGACTGCGGGAAACGCGCGCACAAGGTTTGCGCCAACGCCGCGCCGACACCGCCATGGGCACCGGCAAGTAAAATGCACTGCGGCGATTCAGTACTGGTATCGAGCGCTGGCGTCCCTGCCATAGTTGTTGCCTCGACCTTATCTAGATCTAAGGTCTTACTTGCGTTTTTTTGCCTTGCCGGACTTTGCGGCACCCTCGCCTGAAGAAGCCACGGGTTCTTTCATCACTCGGATCATCGGCTCGTCGGAGCGGAAGATAAGCCCGTGGATCTCGGTGCTATTTTGCCCCTGCAGGAGTTGCTGCAAGAACTGCACAATCTGGGGGGAAATTTCCTGCCCTGGTACCAGCACAGGGATACCCGGCGGATAAGGCACGATCTCGTCTGCGCAGGTTCGCCCTACCAGCTTTTTCTCTGCTGCCACACCATTGTCCATCAGCGGCAACTCTTCCGTTTCAGAAAAGTAGGCGTCTGCCGGCAGGCAATTCAGATGAGTAAACTCCGGCAACTGACGTGCGGTACCCACATGGCTGCGCTTGCGCGGGTGTTTTGCCAACTGTTTCAGCGCGTGTACCAGGCGCAGTAATTTACTCTCGGTACTACCCAGGGTAACCAGCACGGTCACCGTGTTGTAAGTAGTTTTCTCCACCTGAATACCAAACTGGTCGAACAATTTCACCTGGATTTCTTTACCGGAATAACCACTGGCGGTTACATCAATGGTGACTTTGGTTGGATCCAGGCTGATGTTGTCCTTGGCCAGAGGCGCAGGAATCAAATCGTCACAGGTCAGTGCACGGAATACGCCGGTGGCGTCGACCTCACGGCGCAAAGTTTCTACCATTTTCAAGCAGCTGCGCAGACGCCCGAAGCCCTCCATCGACATCTGCTTACGCGCGACATCCAGGCTCGCAATCATCGAGTATTGCGGGCTGGTGGACGCATACATATTGAGGTTTTCACGGAAGCGGAACTCATCAAAGTCCGGGTCCTGCACATGCACCATGCTGGCCTGCGAAAACGCAGACAGCATTTTGTGCGAGCTCTGGGTCACATAGTCGGCGCCACATTCCAGAGCGGTTGGCCGCAATTCGTTGTGGAAATAACCGTGCGCGTACCAGGCTTCGTCAACCAGCACCTTGACGCCACGCTCGTGGGCGTAGTCGATAATCGGCTTCAAATCGTAACGCAGGCCATCGTAGGTACAGGAGGTAATCACCAATAAGGCTGCATCCGGGTGTGCATCCAGCGCCAGCTCGATGTCCTTGCGGCAAACAGGGCCGTAGATTCCAAATTGTGGATGCAGGGTAGACTTCAGGTACACCGGTTCGATCCGGTTCATCACAATGGCGTGATGCACGGACTTGTGACAGGCCTGGTCCACAATGATTTTGCCGCCGCCACCAAGAATCTGCTGGATAACCACCTTGTTGGCGGTGGAAGTACCGTTGGTGAGGAAGAAGGTATGACGGGCACCAAACACCTGCGCGGCCAGGTCCTGGGCTTCCTGAATAACCGAGTGCGGCTCCAGTAGGCTATCGAGTACCTGTACCGATACCGACAGGTCGGTGTTGAACACGTGCTCGCCCATAAAACGGTAAAAATCACCGACCCAGGGGCTGTTGCGCAGGCTGTCACCGCCGGAGTGGCCGGGGGTATGCCATGCGTCACGGGCAGAAAATACGTACTCTTTCAGGGTGTCGGCAAACGGCGTGGAGGCTCGGCGAGCGATAAAGGCCTGCACCAGGCGGAACATCTGGTTGAAGTTGCCTTCGCGCCGGTCAAACAACTCGTCAAAGCGCTTGCGCACCGATGCCGGCGCCCCGCCTTCCTCGCTCAAGAAGGAATCTTGCGCCACCAAAAAGACATTCAACTGGGAACGCAGCTTGTGCATATGATCGGAGAGCGTTTCCGCGCTTTTCAGCTCATCGCGGCAACAACCGGCGTCGATAATGACCGCCTGCAGGCGCTCGTCTTCGCGTAAACGTGACTCTATTGCAGCAACCGTTACCGCCTCGAAACACAAGCCAAAGGGGTTCTCGTGCTGGGCGGCAGTGGTGTTCAGGGCATTCACCCAATTGTGACTGAGATCTCGATCATTGCTTACCAGAGCGACTCGACACTCCAGCGGCTGGCGCCGCTCACTCAGGTTGCCCAGGTCAGGCATTGTCAGTTCCACACCCATAATACTTCTTCTTATAGTTCAGCATAAAAGGCGGATACTAAATGAGGCGGACAGCGAATTTGACGGCGAATTTATATTTGGCAATTACCACCAAAATTTCGCACAAGTGTGATATCAAAAGTGGTTTAGCTACTCAGCTTCAGAATTTTGCACTCTGAACCTCGCCGTTAAATTGCAAACAGTGCTGAACACGCACGCGCTGGACGGGCGTCAGGTCTTTGAGGTTGAAATAGTCGAAGTCCGAATGCTCCGACGACAGGACAATGTCGCCTCGCCCCTTCAGGTGGGCGCGGAAAATAAACACATGGGAATTGTACACTCGGTGATAATAGACGCCACTTAGATAATCGATAACAACTTCCCGACCCAGCTCCTCCCGGCATTCGCGGCGCAGCGCCTCGTGGATGGTTTCCCCCAGGTCCAGCGCGCCCCCAGGCAAGCCCCAGGTTTTATCCGCATAGGTAGCGCGCAGCTGGAGTACCTCACCGGCCTCATTGGCGATCACCGCGTGGGCGCTCAGCTTGTAAGTGTCGTCAAATCCCATCCGTGGATCGATCCGTGCAAGGTCGTTTCAATCAAGTTCCGGTACTGCGGGCCAGTTCAAAACCGATGCCCAAGGTCTGTACAGATTCATCGTAGTCGATCAGGCTCTCACCGAAGCCGTTGAAGTATTTTACATAGCCGCGTACCCGGCGGCCCATGGGGAAGCTCCAGCGCAGCTCTGCAGCCCCCTTGTTATCGGACCGCAGGTTATTGCGCAGCATCAGCGACACATTGTGCGCGCCCTTTTCGAACCCGCCGGTCATCTCAAAGTGACCGAGATAAAGCTCAAGATCGGGGTTGTCATCTTCTTCCCGGTCTTCCTTGATACGATACCAGGGCTTGAACGCCAGATAGTAGTCATTCTTTTCAAAGACAAAGTTCGCATAAATGCGATTCCAACTGCGCGAGAGTGGCTCGCTACGGCCGTTGGACTGGTGATTAATCGCCAGCTGGTTCGCCACGTTCTGCATACCGAACAGGGTCCAGTCATTCAGCCAGGTCATAATCAACTCCGGCTCGTGATTGGTCTCGCGAAACGGTGCGGAATCATCGGAGTTGTAGGCCTGCCAGAATGAACGGTTGGTATAGGCGAAGCTCATAAACGACGCCTTGCCGAGAAAACCGCGCCATACGGGGACCTGTACCGACAGCTGAAACTGAATCTCGATGGAGTCCAGGTCGATCAGTCCGTCCGGATCGTAGTCCGCAATCCCCCCCTTATTGGGAGAGGGGTTATAGGTGATGGGCAGCAGGTAGTTGGTTTTATGCGAAGCCAGGGTGAAAGGGTTTTCTGCCGCGTCGCGAATAGCCTGCGCCCGCTGGCTAACCCGCGGGTCATCCCGTGATTCGATGGCTTCCGGCGTGGTCGCGAAAATGGGCGTGTCGTCCTGATATTCGTCACCGCGCAGCACCCGCAACTCACAGCGAATACGCATTTCTTCGAGCGTAATGTTGGCCGGTGCCGTGACTAACTGCTCGCGCAGGCAGTTATCCTGACGAATGGCCGCACTTTGTCCACTGTCGTCCAGCTGCCACAGTGCGATGAAACCGCCCTCTGCGGGCGCTGCGGTCTGCTCATCTTCAGGGATAAGCGTGTTCGCTTCTGCAGCCTCCCGAGCTTTCTGTGGCGCCTCCTGCGCCTTAACGGCAATCGCAAAGGGCAGACACAACAGAGGCCACAAGCGGCGAATCCGCAGACGGGAAGTAAGATAGCGGGAGAATGGCAAGGAACGTACTCCTGAAGACCGTAAGGCCGCCAGTGTACACGGAATAGATACCGAGATTCGTTGTTGAGTCAGCTATTGCTGACCGCTCAGACGAGGCTTTCCAGCTCCGGGGACCATTCCAGTTCGCGCAAGCGCACCTGCCACAGGCGCCCAGTACTACTGGGCCAGTCGTAGCCCACGAGCAGTCCGCGCTGATCCACAAAGCAGTGGGCATCGCGCTCGGCCTCGTCCCCCTGATAGGAGAATACCGTGACGTCCGGGCCGAGATCGTGCACCCCCTGAATGTTGGCATCGCCGGGCATAACCGACGCGCGCCGGTGGCTTACCTTGGGTGCCAGTAATTTGCCCCGCTGCGATGGGTCCACAATGTCCGGCGCTACCACTTCACAGCCGAACTCCATATCGCACAGGCGCAACAGCAGCGGCCCCATAAAGATCCGCATCAGCGGGAACAACAGGCGGTTCTCGCCTTCCAACAACTTCTGTTGCGGTCCGTTAGGGCCGGTCCAGTCCACTTCGATCGGATCGCCAAGAGAGGCAACCTCGCCATCACTAGGGACGAGACGGTAGTGAGCATTTACCTCATCCATCTCGTCTTTCCAGGTAACCCGGCACTCGGTAACCAGACCCGCATCCATCAGCGCGCGCACCTCTATCCCGTGGCCCTGCTCGCCCACCAGACGGCGGCTGATCAGTAATTGGCGGCCCTGCGCATCGCGCCCCAATTGCCAGTCATCCTGCACCGGCATGGTTCTGCCATCGCAACTGTATTGGTAGCGGCCCTGGGCCAGGTTAGCGGTCATTCGCATCGGGAGTCCGTCCTTGGAGTCGTCTGCGGAAAGTATTGCACACCCCCTCACTTTTGCTGCGCTTTGATGAAGTTTTCGCGAACTTTTCGCTCGTCATTTTTCGACAGACTTCGCTGCTATTCGAAAAATACTGCCCTGAGTTATGGTGAAAAAGTAATCACAAAATTTGCTACCTTGAGCAATAGTGCGCGCGCCACATTGGATTGGGGCATAATCTCCCGCTTGCATGCGCACACATTGTGGGCGTTAGGAAATTCACGCATTACCGAGGAGATGGCCATCATGCTGGAATGGCTCAATACACATATCGCCTACTGGCACTGGCTGGTGCTGGGCTTATTGCTGGTTACCGCGGAAATTTTTGTTTCCGGGTTTGTTCTTTTCTGGTTCGGCCTGGCCGCACTGTTTATGGGCGTTTTGCTGATGGCGGTGGGCATGCCAATTACCGCGCAACTGGTGATCTGGGCAGGACTATCCATCGCGCTGGTATTTCTCTGGCAAAAATTCATCAAGCCCAACTGGAAAGACCGCACTACCTCGGGCATGGCGCTGGAAGCGCTCACCGGCCAGGTGGGCTCGGTAATTGAGACCAATATTGGCAAACCCCGTGGGCGCCTGCGCTTTCCCGCACCAATTTTGGGCGAGGACGAATGGATGTTTATGAGCACCAATGAAATTGCTGTGGGCGAACGGGTGAAGGTGCTGAATATTTCCGGCAACACGCTGGTTGTCGGCCCACTGTAAGTCCAAAAACACAACACCAAATAAGAAGCTAACAAGACCTAACTGGGGAAATTAAATGGAAGGATTATCCGTAGTACTGGCACTGGTTGTGCTGGTGATTATTACCATCGGCATGGGCGTCCGCATCGTGCCACAGGGTTCCAAGCACATCGTGCAGCGCCTGGGTAAATACCACAGCACCTTGAACCCGGGCATGAATATCATCATTCCCTACGTGGACCAGGTGCCCTACAAGGTAACCACCAAAGACATCGTGCTGGACATTCCTTCACAGGAAGTGATTACTCACGACAACGCCACCATCATTGCCAACGCCGTGGCGTACATCAATATCGTCTCCCCGGAGAAGGCGGTGTACGGGGTAGAGGATTACGAAATCGCGATCCAGAACCTGGTGCAAACGGCACTGCGTTCCATTGTCGGTGAAATGTCCCTCGACTCCGCCCTGTCCTCCCGCGACCTGATCAAGGCGAAGCTGAAAGAGGCCATCTCCGACGATATTGCCGACTGGGGTATCAACCTCAAGACGGTAGAAATCCAGGACATCAACCCGTCTGCGACCATGCAGAAGGCAATGGAAGAACAGGCTGCCGCGGAACGCCAGCGTCGGGCAACGGTAACCCGTGCGGAAGGTGAAAAACAGGCGGCGATCCTGGAGGCCGATGGCCGTCTGGAAGCTTCCAAGCGTGACGCGAAAGCCCAGGTAGTACTGGCCGATGCGAGCCGCGAGGCCATTGAGCGGGTAACCCAGGCGATCGGCGAAAAAGAAATGCCGGTAATGTACTTGTTGGGTGAGCGCTATATCAACGCGCTGGAAGGGCTGTCGACCTCTGACAATGCCAAGAACATTATCTTCCCGGCCGACCTGCCGAATGCGGTAAAAGGACTGCTTAACCGCTGATCAATTCAATGTGAATCTGGTGGCGCTCACTGACCCAATCGCGGGTTACAGGTAGCGCTGCCAGAATTCCGCCTGGCCAAACTCTTCATCCAGGGCATAGGGTTTAAACCCGCACTTGCGATACGCCGCCTGCGCCGGCAGGTTTTTCTCCAGCACCTCAAGGGTGATCTTGGTACACCCCCGCGCCTTGGCCTCTGCCACCACATGCTCGAACATCTTGGTGCATATCCCCGCACCCCGTGCCGACGCACTCACCACCACATCGTGAATGTTCACCAGTGGCTTACACGCGAAGGTGGAAAACCCCATAAAACAATTCGTTAAGCCAACGGCTTGCTCGCCGCGATAAGCCAGAATCGAAAAGGCTCCGGGAAACTCGGCCAAACGCGCCAGCAACTGCTCGTTACAAATTTCTGGCAGTGGTTCACCCCCACCGCAGGGGTCCAGAGCATATTCATTCAACAGGGCCAGCAAATCAGCGCCCTGTTTGCTGTCACGGTAATCGGCGATCACCGTGACAATATCATTCTCGGAACTTCCCAATTCTCACATCCTTAGTCGGTCGCATGGTTGTTTTTTAAACGCGGTTCAACAGAGTGCTTCCGGGCGTATAAATTACTGATCCACCTGACCGGCTTCGGCCTCGATCACGATCTCCTCCTGCTCGGCGAAGAAGCGGCGGTAATTGCGGATACGTGCCCGCTGGGCCGCGAGCCAAAGCACTTTCTTTCGGCGCCGCGACTGCACTGCATTGTGTCGGTTAAAGCGGCGTGGTCTGCGAATTTTGGCACTGCGAAGCCCCATGGCTCGGTCTCCTTGTTGATCCGGTATACGCGGCTGGATAAAGCCTTTGCCTGAAGCGCAAGCAGGCAGGTTAGCAGAAGGCATAAAGCGGCCGCTAGCCGCTGAGGGCATAGATGCATCCGCGGCTGGAAATTCAACGTATTCCCCAGTGATCATAAACAGGATATTCTGCCAAAACGACGCTAACCAACGGATTGATTGCCTTGCCTGAACTGCAAGACCTTATCGAGAAAAATCGCCACTGGTCGGAAACTACCCGTACGCAGGCGCCGGACTTTTTCCGCGACCTTTCCGCGCAGCAGTCGCCCGACTACCTGTGGATCGGCTCGGCGGACAGCCGCGTTACGCCCAATCAGATCGTTGGACTGATGCCCGGTGAACTGTTTGTGCATCGCAACGTGGCCAACGTCGTGGCACCCTCCGACCTAAACTGCCTTTCCGTACTGCAGTACGCGGTGGAAGTTTTGCAGGTTAAGCACATCCTCGTGGTCGGGCACTACGGCTGTGGTGGGGTCAATGCCGCGCTGGAAGATACCCGCATGGGACTCATCGAAAGCTGGCTAAGACACGTCAAGGATGTACGCGACAAGCACCACACCCTGATCGAGCTGTTCCCGCAGCACCAGCGTGGAGATCTACTGTGTGAGCTGAATGTACTGGAGCAAGTGATTCACGTGTGCCAGTCGCCCCCGGTTCTGGATGCCTGGGATCGGGGGCAGAAAGTCGCGGTTCACGGCTGGGTATATCGCCTCAGCAACGGGCTGATCAAAGACCTGCAGCTGACCATAGAAAGCCCCGAGCAAGTCAATGACATCTACCACCGGGCCCTGACCACCATCGCCCAGCGCGACAAAGATTAAAGCACTCCACCAGCACCGGCTCAGCTTCCTTAACTTTCCCCCCGTTTTTCCCTACACTCCTCTGCCACGAAAGTCTGACCAGTGCTTGGTCACCTTAATGAATAAAGCAGTTTCCAGGGGTAACCATGTCCAACTTCCGCGTGTGGGAATGCCAGATTTGTGGCTGGATTTACGACGAGGCCAAAGGCTCACCGGATGACGGCATCCCGCCGGGCACCCGCTGGGAAGACGTGCCCGACGACTGGGCCTGCCCGGAGTGCGGCGCCAGCAAAGATGAATTCGAAATGTTGGCCGTGGTTGGCAATGCACCCACCCAGCAATCTGAAGTGAGCACCGTCCCACAAGCTGCCGTCGCTCCCGCACCAACTGCCTCAGCACAGACCTCCGCCAACCGCATCTGGGAGTGCATGGTATGTGGCTGGATCTACGACGAATCCAAAGGTGCGCCGGAAGAAGGCATTGCCCCGGGCACCCGCTGGGAAGATATCCCCGATGACTGGACCTGCCCGGAATGTGGCGTGGGTAAAGAAGATTTCGATATGGTGCTGATTAGCCAGCCCGCGCCGGAAGCAGCCCCGGCGGCACAGGCAGAAACCGCACCGCTCGTTCTGGACGACACCCTGCCAACGGTCATTATTGGCACCGGTCTCGCCGGCTACCACCTGGCAAAAGAGTTCCGCAAACTGGACCAGCGCACCCCGCTGACCCTGATCACCGGCGACGATGGCACCTTTTACTCCAAGCCGCTATTGTCCGCCTCGCTCGCCCATGGCAAGACCCCGCAACAGCTGGCGACCGCCAGCGCCGAAGACATGGCGCGGGAACTGAACGCGGAGATTCTGGTGCACACCCACGTCACCAATCTGGATCGCGATGCCAAACTGTTGTCGCTGGTTTCCGACGGCGGTATCAGCGCCGAGCTGCCTTATGGCCGCCTGGTATTCGCCACCGGTGCCAACTGCACGCCGCTGCCGCCAATGGAAGGCAACGGCATGTCGCGCCTGTTCCGCGTCAACAACCTTTCCGACTATCACCGCTTCCGCACCGCACTGGCCAACCGCAAGCGCGTATTGCTGATCGGCGCGGGCCTGATTGGCTGTGAATTCGCCAATGACCTGATTCAGGCGGGCTACTCGGTGGATGTGGTAGATGTACAGGCATGGCCGCTAGCCACCCTGCTGCCAGAAGCCGCGGGCCACGACATCCAGAATACGCTTGAGCAGGCGGGCGTGCGCTTCCATTTCGGCGCAGGCGTCACCAAGCTCGAGCAGTACGCAGGCGGTATTCGCGCGCAATTGGCCAATGGCAGTATCATCGAAGCGGACCTGGCTCTGGCCGCCCTGGGCCTCAAGCCCAACGTGGGGCTGGCGGAAAGCGCCGGCCTCACCATCAAACGCGGGATCGCCACCAATCGCGCGCTGCAAACCAGTGACGCGGATATCTTCGCACTCGGCGACTGCGCCGAAGTCGATGGCCACAACCTGTTCTTTGTCGCGCCCCTGACCCAGAGTGCACGCGCGCTGGCACAAACCCTTGCCGGCAACCACACCGAGGTGCAATACGGCACTCTGCCAGTAGCGGTGAAAACCACCCTGCGCCCCACGGTAGTGTGCCCGCCGCGTGCCGGCAGTTTTGTCGAAGGCACCGCGGACTGGAAGGTCACCGAACTCGAAGACGGCATCGTCGCAGAATTCCTGAGCAACGATGGCCAACTGCTCGGCTTCGCCCTCACCGGCAGTGGCATTGCCCAGCGCGACAACCTGAGCAAGCGCTGTGTGCCATTGATGGACTCCTAACCAGGAACTCCAGTAGGGCAACGAAAGAAAATCACGCGCCGGCGGCACTTTTCCCGTAGAATGGCCGCCCGCACATTTTTTGTACACAATTTGAACGAAGTATGACGGCATCCACCCAACCTACCCCTTCCGGGGAATCAGCAAATCCTGCCGCAGACGCTCAGGCCAAGGCCGAGCGTGCCCGCGCCCTGCGCGACACCCTCGGGCAGTTCGCCACCGGCGTGACCGTAATCACCGCGCTGAACGCGCAGGGTGAGCCGGTCGGCATGACCGTCAACAGCTTTAACTCCGTGTCCCTGGACCCTGCATTGATCCTGTGGAGCATCGACCGCGGTTGCATGAGCTACGCGGCCTACACCGAAGGTGAGTACTTCGCGGTACACATATTGAAAGGCGACCAGCAAAACGTATCCAACCTGTTTGCGGGCCGCGGCGCCGACAAGTTTGGCCAGGTGAAATGGCACAAGAACGCCAATGGCGTGCCGCAACTAGATGACTGCGCAGCCATCTTCCATTGCCGCCGCATGCAGAACATTGAAGGTGGCGACCACACCATCCTGCTTGGCGAGGTAGTGGAATTTTCCGCCGCCGGTGGTGAGCCACTGGTCTTCCACTGCGGTCAATACCGGGCACTTGCCGGCCAGTAAACTGGCCGCCCCTCTCAGGGCGCTTCGCGGCGCCCGCTTTCCTCCTCCCCCTCGTAAAACCTCGACAACACCCCCTTCCGAGCCACCGTAAAGCCGTTCAGTTATAAACGTGCCTTCGTGTTTCGTTAAATGATCTAAAAAATTCCGGCACTTTCTACCTCGGGTATTTGGCACGCTGTCACCTCGTGGTCATACTTCTGGTACACCCTTGGGAGACCTCCGCCATCGTGGACGTCGAGATGCGAACCAGCGACACTCTTTTTTGCTTTGCGCACCGTGGCTACCCCAAGCGCGCCACGGAAAATACCCTGCAGGCTATCACTCACGCACTGGAGTTCGATATCGACGGTGTGGAAATTGATGTGTGGAATGTGGGGGGAGAGCTGATGGTCAAACACGACCGTCGCCTGGGGCGCCTGCTCGCGGGCCAGGAGCTACTGACGGATATGGCCCCCGCCGCCCTGCGCAAAATGCTGTTGCCCGGCGGTGAGAAGGTCCCCACCCTGCGGGAGGTGCTGGAGCTGATCGGCAACAACGCGCAGCTCAATATCGAACTCAAGGGCCCCAACTGTGCAGCACTGGCGGCAAAAGAACTGGAAGCCTACGTCCACGATAACGGCGCCAGCTACGAGCAGTACATCCTGTCATCGTTCGACCACCGCCAGGTTTATCAATGCCTGCAGTTGATTCCCCAGGTACGCAGAGGCGTACTCATTGATGGCGTGCCACTGGACCTGGCCGCCTGCGCCGAGCCGCTGGAAGCCTATTCACTGCACCACAGCCTGAACTTTGTGTGCCCGGAGATTATCGCCGACGGGCACAAACGCGGCCTGAAAAGCTACGTATTCACGGTAAACCATCCACACGACCTGAACCTGGTCGCCGCCATGGGCGCCGACGGCGTGTTTACCGATGAACCGCAGCTGATCATGGATTACAACGCCACCAAAACCGCGGAACTGGTGGCCCAGCAGCTACAACCCTCCGGCGACGTAAAAGCCGGGTAAGAGCGGCTGCCACCCGATGCACACCCCGGTCATCGCACCGCATCGTATATCAGAGTTTGTCAGGCTCCGGGGCTCCCCATACAAGCACACGCACCCGGCCACCTCTTGTAGCCACCTTCAAGCTCCTGCGCGTCGCACCAAGTGCCACGCCATCTTCCGCAGACGCCCGCGAGTGCGATGCCAAGAAGTTGATACGGGACAAACAGTGCGAAGTAATTGAGCGGTAAAACCCGTAAACTGCGAATCAAGTAAATGGCGAGTAGCCGTATCGCCGACATGCGAACGGACAGAAGTGAGAGAAAAAATGAGCAACGATCACCTGCAAAGCGTATTGGCACAGACCGCCGAGGAACGCTTTGAATACTTTCTGGATGCCGTGGGTGAAGAGCGAGAGATCTGGATTCTGATCAATAGCGACGAGCACTTTCTGAAACTGCATGGAGAGGAAGACGGCGGCTTCGAATACCTGCCCATCTGGCCCAGCAGCGACTTCGCCGAGCACTATTCCCAAGACTGTGCCGAAGACAGCAACGAACTAACGCCCAAGAGCATTCCCCTGCCCCAGTTTCTCAACCGCTGGCTACCGGGACTCGACAAAGACGGCATCGAAGTCGGCGTCTTTCCCGGCGCCGACAACAGCGTCTGGATCAGCGAGCCAAAAGATCTGGAACAGAACCTGCGCGACGAACTGGCTCGATTCTGACTCGGCAGACTCGCCTCCCCCATTCCCTTGACTAGAGCGCGAGCCAGCCTCAGTGCGGGCGGTAATTCTTGGCCTGCGAATACAGCTGATCTTTTAGTCGCGCGCGCTTGGTTTTCAATTCTCTGAAGTGGTGGTCATCCGTCGCCACCCCACGCTCCTCCAGGCCTCGGATAGCCTTGTCGAGCTTGTGGTAATTATCGTGGTCGTTCTTGTATTGGATACTGTCTTGGACCAGGTGGCGGATGCTGTCGGCGAGGTCGGGGAACTCGGTTTCGAGGACGTGGGAAGGGATAGCCATTGGCATTGACTCCTCGTTCTTGGTGGCTCATTTCCTTATTCTAGTGTCGGAGTAATTACTCACCAGTAACGCATACCTTACTGAGGGGGAAAATGCCGAAGACCTTAAAGTAGACAAATTAAGCCCCTTTTCCAGCAGTGTTTAAAACGAGCAGCTACTCGTAAACGAGACAATCCACTCCAGCTCCAAGAAGAAGAATCCCCACATAAAAAAACCGGTTTCCTTTTCGGGAAACCGGTTTTTTGCAGCCCGCACTTGGCTATTCAAGCTTTAGTGAAAACTTTGCCACCACAGTGGGGCTCTTACCTGGCTAGCAATCAAAAATCTTCGACTCGATTGAAGCCTAGTACCTACAACTTACTGCGTACAACCAGAAGGCAGGTGGTTAGGGTTGTCCAGACCAGCACAAGTCCACTGAGAAATCTGGCCGCCATTGATGGTCGGCGACAAAGTCATGGTTTGGCCAGCCAGAACGCCAGCATCAAACGGCACGCTAATAATGCCACCAACTGCGACAGTTACGGCAGCATCAGTGATATATTTGCCATTAAGGGCCGCAGCGGATGCAATTACATTCGCATCAGCTTCAACGCCAGCCTCACCATTTTCAGAGATGTAAACCGCAATGTCAGTCGCCAGCCCGGCGGTAACTTTCGGCGCTTCCGCAGCCTGTGAACGCGCGGTGTAATCCTGGTAGGCAGGCAGCGCGATTGCAGCCAAAATACCGATGATCGCAACCACGATCATCAATTCAATAAGAGTAAAACCCTGTTGCTTTTTCATTGTAACCGTCTCCATACAGACTGTTGTTCTTTGGACGAAATCCCGTGAGGAAGTCGGCAGTTACCATACAAGGATTGTGGCAAAACGCGCAACAGGGAAAGCTCCGCAAAACATCGGTAATGAGAGATATTTCCGACTCCCGGTGAACACGAGACGCACAAGTTGAACAAACTTTAAACGAACCTGAGTCGTTAGTGACACAGATTGTCACTGTAACAACATCAAAGGAACTGACCAGGATAAAAGCACCTTACTTTTGCTCACAGAGTCGTTGAGCTTTCCGACTTAACACTGTGATGTAATTAGCTTTTCAGCAATTGGCGGTCAGCGGCGAATTCGCTATATTGGTGTACTGGCGTAATCAGTCCAATAATCCGCCACAATCAGAACAAAAAACGTACACCCGAAACGCGAATAATTTCTCATGAGCAGCATTCCCCTGAGCGGACTGGCCAAGCGCCTGGTCATCGACAAGGCCATTGATGAGCCCACCGCACAATCCGCTTTGAAGGCCGCCAAGCGAGAAGGCCAGAGTTTCGCCCAGCACGCGGTGGAAGCGAAACTGGTTAAAAGCCGAGAGCTGGCTAATATCGCCAGTCAGGCATTCGGTTCACCACTGTTTGACCTGTCTAGCTACAATTTTGACCTGCTGCCCAAAGATGTACTCAGTGAAAAGCTAGTTAGCAAGCACTTCGCCTTGCCGCTCTACAAGCGAGGCAATCGGCTATTTGTAGCGGTAGCGGACCCCACTAACCTCGCCGGCCTCGACGAAATTAATTTCAATACCGGTCTGAATACCGAGGCGGTACTGGTTGAAACAGACAAGCTCGCCAAAGCCATCGAGAGCTATCTCTCCAATAGCGGTGATATCGGTGGTGGACTGGCTGGCCTGGACGACGAAGATCTCGATAGCCTAGACGTGGAAGGCGGAGATCAGGCCAGGGAAGACGATGGCGACGTAGGCGGTGACGAAGCCCCGGTTGTGCGCTTTGTAAACAAGGTGTTACTTGACGCTATTCGCACCGGGGCCTCCGACATCCATTTTGAGCCTTACGAAAAATCCTACCGGGTGCGCCTGCGCACCGATGGTGTACTGCACGAAGTCGCCCGTCCACCGATTCAGCTGGCCACAAGAATTTCCGCACGTTTAAAGGTCATGTCCAAAATGGACATTTCCGAGCGTCGGGTCCCACAGGACGGCCGTATCAAGATGAAGCTGTCCAAAACCAAGGCCATCGATTTCCGCGTGAACAGCCTTCCCACCCTGTGGGGTGAGAAAATCGTATTGCGGATTCTCGATCCATCTTCGGCCAAACTGGGTATTGATGCGCTCGGTTATGAAGAAGAGCAGAAACAGATTTACCTGGATGCCCTCGCGCAACCTCAGGGCATGATTCTGGTAACCGGGCCTACAGGCTCCGGTAAAACCGTATCGCTATACACCGGCCTGAATATCCTTAACACCTCCGAGCGGAATATTTCCACCGCGGAAGACCCAGTGGAAATCAACCTCGAGGGCATCAACCAGGTAAACGTCTCTAACAAGGTCGGCCTGAATTTCGCTGAGGCGCTGCGTTCCTTCCTGCGTCAGGACCCGGATATTGTGATGGTGGGTGAGATCCGGGACCTGGAAACTGCAGAGATTGCCATCAAGGCCGCGCAGACCGGCCACCTGGTATTGTCCACCCTGCATACCAACTCCGCACCGGAAACCCTGACCCGACTGATGAATATGGGTGTTCCCACGTTCAACATCGCCACCTCCGTCAGTGTGATTATTGCCCAGCGACTGGCACGACGCCTGTGTGGTGAGTGTAAGAAACCTGCGGAACTGCCTGAAGAGGTTTTAAAGGACGAAGGTTTTGACGCGGTCACAATCCCTAAATCCGAATGGCAAATTTACCAACCGGTAGGCTGTGAACACTGCTCAAAAGGCTACAAGGGACGCGTGGGTGTGTATGAAGTGGTTCGCATTACCGACGGAATCTCGCGCATTATAATGGAAGGCGGCAACTCTATTCAGATTGCCGACCAGGCCAAGCAGGAAGGGTTTAACAATCTCCGTACCTCCGCCTTGCGCAAGGTGGTGATGGGAGTAACCAGCCTAGAAGAAGCCAACCGGGTCACCAAAGACTAATTTTTTCGATCGACAATAAGAATTCGGGAACAACACCATGGCCAAAGCCGCCGCAGCAGCAGTCCCCTACCTTTATAAGGGCGTGGATGCCAAGGGAAATAAAGTAGAAGGTGAGATCAGTGGTAACAACCCGGCCCTGATCAAAGCACAATTGCGCCGTCAGGGCATTATTGCCAATAAGGTGCAAAAAAAGCCCAAACCGCTATTTGGTGGTAAAAAGAAAGTTAAGCCCGGAGACATTGCGATTTTCACCCGCCAGATGGCGACAATGATGAAGGCCGGTGTCCCGCTGGTACAGAGCTTTGAAATCGTGGCTGATGGCCTCGACAACGAGGGCCTAAAAGAACTCATTTTGAAGATCCGCGATGACGTCGCCTCCGGTACCGCTTTTGCCGACGCATTGCGCAAACACCCCCTTCATTTTGACGATCTGTTCTGTAACCTCGTGGCATCCGGAGAACAGTCCGGTGCACTGGAAACAATGCTGGACCGTATCGCCACCTACAAAGAGAAAACCGAATCGCTCAAGGCCAAAATTAAAAAGGCCATGACCTACCCAATTGCGGTAATCGTCGTTGCGGTGGTTGTAACAGCCATTCTTCTCGTCAAAGTCGTCCCCCAGTTCGCTGAAACTTTCTCCAGCTTTGGCGCTGACCTGCCAGCCTTTACCCTGTTCGTTCTGAGCATTTCTGAATGGATGCAACAAAACTGGTTTATTGCTTTGTTGGTACTCGTCGTAGGAATAGGCGGAGTTCTGGAAGCGAAGAAACGCAATAAGAATGTAGCCAATTTCTTCGATAAATTGATGCTAAGACTGCCAATATTGGGCCAAATTACTTATAACTCAATTTGTGCCCGCTATGCACGCACACTCGCAACCACCTTTGCGGCAGGTGTTCCACTAATCGATGCCTTAAAATCGGTATCTGGAGCAACCGGCAATGTGGTTTACCAAGAGGCAACGCTAAAAATTCGAGATGCTGTAGCGACCGGTATTCCACTGAATGGCGCCATGCGCAGCTCAGGCCTATACCCAATCATGCTGGTGCAGATGACCGCTATTGGCGAAGAGTCGGGTGCATTGGATGAAATGCTAGGCAAATCTGCGGACTTCTACGAAGAAGCTGTAGACAATATGGTGGATAACTTAACCACCCTGATGGAGCCCATGATTATGGCTGTTCTCGGTATTCTTGTAGGTGGCCTGATGGTGGCGATGTACTTACCAATATTCCAAATCGGTCAAGTGGTTTAATCGAGAACGACAATCCAAGTGCTAGCATATCTTGAAACATACCCAGCGCTGCTTATTAGCAGCGCTTTTATTTTAGGCCTGCTAATCGGCAGTTTCCTGAACGTCGTTATCCACCGCCTGCCCATCATGATGGAGCGGGAATATCAGCGGGATTTCTACGCTTACTTTGACAAGACGCCACCTGCGGCAGAAGAGCAGCTACTGGGCCAGAACTACAATCTGGTTCTCCCCCACTCCCACTGCCCCAGCTGCAACCAGGAAATCAAACCCTGGCAGAACATCCCGATCATCAGCTACCTGCTGCTGCGCGGTAAATGTGGCAATTGCGGCACGGCGATCTCCAAGCGCTACCCGCTAGTAGAACTGGCAACCGGCATTTTGACCGCGATCGTGGTTTGGCAGCTGGGCTTTACCTGGCAGGCACTGGCCGGGGTAGTGTTCACCTGGGCGTTAGTGGCATTAACCGGGATTGATTTTGACAAGCAGCTACTGCCCGACAGTATCACCCTGCCGCTGTTATGGGCGGGCCTGCTGATCAACCTATGGGGTGTGTTTGCGCCGTTGCAGGATGCGGTGATCGGGGCGATTGCGGGCTATCTGGTGCTGTGGAGTATTTTCCATGTCTTCAAGCTGGTTACCGGCAAGGAAGGTATGGGGGCCGGAGACTTCAAGATTCTGGCTGCCATCGGTGCCTGGTTTGGTTGGCAGGTGCTGCCGCTGGTGATCTTACTGTCTGCCGCGGTAGGTGCCCTCGCGGGTATTCTGTGGACGCTGATTTCCGGGCGTGACAAGAACCTGCCAATCGCCTTTGGTCCCTACCTCGCGGGCGCGGCGTGGATTGCCATGCTGTGGGGCGAGCAGATTATGGGCTGGTACTTCCGCGTGTCTGGGATGAGCAGCTAAGCCATGTTTATTGTCGGGCTGACCGGTGGTATCGGCAGCGGCAAATCTGCCGCGGCGGCGCGCTTTCGGCATCACGGCGTTAACGTAGTGGACGCAGATATCGCCGCACGCGTGGTGGTAGAGCCCGGACGCCCAGCGCTCGCCGCCATTGCCGAGCACTTCGGGGCCGACATACTGCTAAAAAGTGGGGAGCTGGACCGCGCTGCACTGCGCAAACACGTATTCGACAATCCCGAAGAGCGGCGCTGGCTGGAACAGCTGACCCACCCACTTATCCGAGAAGAAATTATTTCCTGTCTAGCCGCCAGTTCAGAAACCCATAGCGCGCCTTACGCCATTCTCGAGTCACCGCTGCTAATTGAATCCGGCCAAGTCGCGCTGGTGCAACGGGTGTGTGTGGTGGATATTCCGGAAGAACTGCAACTTGCCCGTGCCACTGCGCGGGACAGCAACTCGACAGAGCAGATACGCAAAATCATGGCCGCGCAGCTCCCGCGCGCCGAACGATGTGCACAGGCACACGATATTCTGGATAATAGTGGCTCTCCAGAAGCCCTGAACGCTCAGGTGGATGCGCTGCACGCGCAGTACGTCCAGCTGGCGACGAAACCGGAATAGCCGTCACCCATGTCCGATCATTCTTCCCCAGACAAGCCAACCGTGCCCTGCCCCACCTGCAAAAAACCAATCGAGTGGAGCGCCACCAACCCACACCGTCCATTTTGCTGCGAGCGCTGCAAGCTGATCGATCTCGGAGAGTGGGCCAGCGAGGGCCACAAGATTCCCGGCCAGCCAGCGTTTGACGATGTGATGAGCGAAGACCTGGATCCCACTAAGACCCGCCACTGATCTAGCCAAGAGACGCCAACAAATTAACTGCCTTTGCCCATCTGGGCCCACCATAACCGGGCTTTTAGCCCCAAGCGGGAAGCCATGCCGGCGGTCACGGTACTGACTTCACCCGAGCTATCGACGATGGCAATGGTGGGGGTTACCTTGAGGCCCCAGCCGGCACTGAGTGCGCCGCTGGGATCATTGATGGTGCGGAACTTGAGATTATGTTCCTGCTGGTAGGTGGCCACTTCATCCGGCGTACCGGATTGCAGGGCGATACTGATTACCTGGTATTCCTCGGATAGATCGGACACCGCCGGCGACACCACTCGGCAATAACCACACCAGGTGGCCCAGAAATAAATCAGTACGGGGCCTTTCTGAGTCATACCCTGCAGATTGATCGGTAGGCCATTAATGTCGGGCGCCAGTAGATCCGGTGCCTGCCCCTTGGGCATGCTGCGGGCGTGATACCAGGAAACCGCGACCACGACCAACGCAGCCAGCAATGCAAACTTAACCAGGGACCGGAGCCCACGTTTTACATTCACTCGCCCTTTCCTTCCGTAATTACATTCGACTCGAGCGGGGTTAGTGCCGCTACTTGAATCCCGTCATCCCCATAGCGCCACTGCAGGTTAAACCCGCAAAGCTCCATCCCGTAGATTCGCGATGGGTCGGGCTGCTGGTACGCGGGCTTGGGGTCTTGCGCGAGCACCTGCTGAATTAGCGCCAACAAATCGGTGCCCCACTCATCTTGATAGTTACGCGCAATTTCCGCGATTGGAACCGGGATGTTTACCTGCGTGGCAGCCGGGGCGGCATCCGCAAATTCGCTGGCAGCCTCGGGGACATTATCCGCGTAAGGAATGTAGGGTTTGATATCCAGAATCGGGGTGCCATTTAGCAGGTCGGCACCGGCAACGATGATTTCAACTTTTGCCGGCGCGCTGGCTTTATTCACGCGCACTTCAATCAGTCGCACCACGGACAAGCCGATATTATTCGGCCGGAACGGGGAGCGGGTGGCAAATACCCCCATTTTTTTATTGCCGCCGAGACGCGGCGGGCGAACCTTGGCAGACCATTGCCCTGCAACCTGATGAAACTGCCAGGTGAGCCACAGGTGCGTATATTGCTCCAGGCCGGAAACAGCTTCCGGGTCGCTGTAGGGTGGCAGCAATTCGAGGGATGCGCGGCTGGCATCCGCCAGCAGAGGCTGGCGCGGGATGCCGAATTTATCCGTAAAACAGGAGTGAGTGATGGCAACGGGCTCAATACTCAGCGCAGGGATATTCAAATGCCACCCATGCACAGATACTTAATCTCGAGATAATCATCGATTCCGTACTTGGAACCTTCGCGGCCACTGCCGGATTCTTTGATGCCGCCGAAGGGCGCCATCTCATTGGAAATGATGCCCTCGTTGATCCCGACCATACCGTATTCCAGTCCTTCCGATACGCGCCAGATGCGACCGATATCGCGGGCATAAAAATACGAGGCCAAGCCAAATTCCGTATCGTTGGCCATACGGATCGCTTCTTCTTCGGTGCTGAATTTAAACAGCGGCGCAACCGGGCCGAAAATTTCTTCTTTGAACAGGCGCATGGTGTCGTTCGCGTCCCCCAATACCGCGGGGGTATAGAAGCACGCACCCAGTTCGCTCGGGCCACCCGGGTTCAGCGCCTTGGCACCTTTACTCAATGCGTCTTCCACCAACGCAGTAACGTCTTTGACCGCGCCCGGGTTGATCATGGGGCCAACATCGGTGCCACTGTCTGCGCCATTACCCAGGGTTAACCCATTCACCGCTTGGGAGAATTTCTTTGCGAACTCATCGTACACGCCTTCCTGCACCAGGATGCGATTGGCACAGACGCAGGTTTGTCCGGCATTGCGGTATTTGCAGATGATCGCGCCTTTTACCGCTTCGTCGATATCCGCATCGTCGAACACGATAAACGGGGCATTACCGCCCAACTCCATGGAGGTTTTCTTGATGGTTTCCGCACACTGGGCCTGCAACTGCTTGCCCACCGCGGTGGAGCCGGTAAAGGTGAATTTGCGCACTAGCGGGTTGCTGGTCATCTCACCGCCAATTTCCCGCGAGCTTTTACCCACCACCACGTTGAAGACCCCCTTGGGGACGCCGGCCTTTTCCGCCAGTACGGCCAGCGCCAAAGCGGAGAGTGGTGTTTCCGATGCGGGCTTGGCAACGAAAGTACAGCCTGCGGCCAATGCGGGGGCGACCTTGCGCGCAATCATCGCGCTGGGGAAATTCCACGGTGTGATGGAAGCGGTTACGCCCACTGGCTGCTTGATCACGACAATGCGCTTGTCATCGGCAGGTGGGGCGATCACATCGCCGTAAGCCCGCTTGGCCTCCTCGGCAAACCACTCCAGGTAATTAGCGCCATAGATAATTTCGGTTTTTGCTTCCGCCAGCGGCTTACCCTGCTCCGCGGTGAGGATTGCGGCCAGGTCATCGACGTTTTCGACAATCAGGTTGTACCAGTCGCGCAGAATTTTCGCGCGCTGTTTCACCGGCAGTGCACGCCACGCTGGCCAGGCTTCATTGGCGGCCTCGATGGCACGACGGGTTTCGGCGGCACCCAGGCTTGCGATGGTGGCGACGGTTTCGCCATTGGCCGGGTTGGTAACCTCCAGGGTATTACCACTATCGGCATCCAGCCACTGGCCGTTGATAAAGGATTGCGTGCGGAACAGATCAGAATCGTTGAGCTTCGGCATGTCAGAGCCTCTTCCTTGTGGTAGCCGACAGTAAAAGGGCGGCATGTGTAATGTGCCGCCCAGCCAATTCAGTTACTTTTTCTTTTTCTTCACAAACTTCATCAGGCGACGTTTCTTCGCCTTCTGGCGATCGCTGAGCTTGTTTTTCTTACCCGCGAATGGGTTATCGCTGGTGCGGAATTCAATTTTCACCGGGGTACCGTGCAGGTCCAACGCCTTGCGGAAAGTCTTTTCCAGGTAACGCACATAGTGATTCGGCACCTGACTGGTCTGGTTACCATGAATCACAATTACCGGCGGATTCTGCCCACCTGCGTGTGCATAGCGCAGCTTGATACGGTGACCATTCACCAGCGGAGGCTGGTGCTCACTTACCGCCCATTGCAGGATACGCGTCAGGTGGTTGGTGGAGAGCTTGTCGGTAGCCGACTGATAAGCGGCCTCGATAGACTCGTACAGGTTACCGACGCCGGTGCCGTGCAGGGCAGAAATAAAGTGGATATCGGCAAATTCCACAAAACGCAGACGCCGTTCCAGTTCGGTTTTCACGAAGTCGCGGTGATCCGGGTCCAGACCATCCCATTTGTTCAGCGCCACAACCAGCGCGCGGCCAGACTGGATCACGGTACCCATAAGGTGCAGGTCCTGGTCCACCAGGCCTTCACTGGCGTCGATTACCAGCACCACCACATTGGCGTCTTCCACCGCCTGCAGGGTTTTGACGATGGAGAACTTCTCCACCGATTCCTTGACGTTCTTACGCCGGCGAATACCCGCGGTATCGATAATGGTGTAAGGCTTTTCGTCGCGCTCGTAATTGATATACACACTGTCGCGCGTAGTACCGGGCTGGTCGAACACCACCACGCGGTCTTCACCCAGCAGGCGGTTCACCAGGGTGGACTTACCCACATTCGGGCGGCCGACAATACCAATTTTGATACCGCTGGCCTCATCCGCCACCTCTTCTTCGCCCGCTTCCGGGAAGTCGCCAACCAGGCGTTCCATCAGCGAGCGAACGCCGCGGCCGTGCGTGGCGGTGGTCGGGAACAGCTCCCCAATACCCAGCTCGTAAAAGGGTGCCAGGGCAATATCCGGGTTCACCCCGTCGACCTTGTTAGCCACCAGAATGGTGGGTTTGGAGCGGGTGCGCAGGCGCTCGGCGATCATTTCATCCGCCGGAGTCAGGCCCGCACGGCAATCCACCAGAAACAGGACAAAGTCCGCCTCTTCGATCGCCTGCATGGACTGCTGGGCCATGGCCGCATCGATACCCTCTTCGCCGCCACTGATGCCCCCGGTATCCACCAGGATCATCTTGTGGCCCTCGAATTCTGCCTCGCCATATTTACGGTCGCGAGTCAGGCCGGCGTAGTTAGCCACAAGGGCGTCACGGCTCTTGGTCAGGCGATTGAACAGGGTGGATTTACCCACATTGGGGCGCCCAACCAGGGCGATTACAGGCAACATAAATTGAATATACTCAAAAACTGGCCCCTCAACTGGGCCAGACCATAAATACAAACGCCCGCATACTGCGGGCGATAGTTAAACCAGAGCGGTTTTGCTTACCCCTGGCGCAAACCCAGGGCAGCATTGTCGGCGCTTGCTCTGCTGTCTCAGCGCTCCAGGCGCAGAGCCACCAGCTCACCGTCATCGGACAGCGCGAACAGCAGATCGCCATCCGCCAGCAGCGGGATGCGGATCGGATCGCGGTCAATGCGGGTACGGCCCACAAAGCGACCGGTGGTCGGATCCAGCGCGTGCAGATAGCCGTCCAGGTCACCCACCACAACCACATCGACAAAGTAAGCCGGGCCACCAAGCTGGCGGCGCAGTAATTCACTGTTGGTCCACTGAATCTGGCCATTACCTACATTGTAGGCGTGGACACTGCCGTCGGCGTCACTCAGGTACACCTGGCCGGCACCCACGGCAACACCGTGGTTAGTGGAGGCATCGCGCGCCCACAGGCCGCGGCCATCTTCGCGGGACAGCGCAACCACACGTCCCTGATAGCTGGCGGCGAATACCAATTCACCGCGCACCAGAGGCGCACCGTCAATATCCACTACCCGCTCCAGCTCCGCAGTACCCTGCGGAATGGCAACGCGCTGTTCCCAGCGGGTAATACCATCGGTAGCACTCAGGGCAACCAGCTTGCCGTTGTCCAAACCGGCGAATACAACACCACCAGAAATAACCGGGCTCGCGGTACCGCGCAGGGTCAAAACCGGCAAAGTGGTGTTATGGCGCCAGGTCTGTTCACCGGTCTCCGCATTGAGGCCGAGCAGCTTACCGTCGACGGTCTGCACCACCACCATACCCGCGCCAACCGCAGGGGTAGAAACAACCTCACCACTGAGCTGGGTATCCCAGCGCTGCTCACCGGTATTCAAATCCAGTGCCACCACGCGACCGCGGAAGTCCGCCACCACTGCGATGCCCAGGCCAACGCCAACGCCGCCGCTGATGGAGCGCTCGATATCCGTTTTCCACACGCGCTTGCCGGTACTGCGATCCAGCGCGACCACATCGCCGTCGCTGTTGGCGGCAATAATTTTTCCGTCAATCAGGCCAGGGGTCAGCATGGCGTAGCGCAGCGCATCAATATCACCGATATTGGTGGACCACACTTCGGTCAGCCGCACGCTCTCCTGAATTTCAGTCAGCTCGACAGGGTCCGTGTCTTCCTTTTCTTCATTGGAAGCACAGGCACTGATGACCGCGGCCAGGGCCACGGCAAGAATTCGGTTGAGTGCCTTGCCCGCCGCGAAGCGGTTACCGGTGTGCGTGCCTATCATTGCGGGGTGCTCTCCTTGTCGGCTTCGTCTGCTTCGGTTTCATTACCGGGCTCAGACACCGCTTCGCCTTCCGGAGTTTCATCGGATGTAGGCGCATCGCCCAAACTTTCGATTTTCAGGTCCAACAGGCGGGAGCCTGCAGCTTGCTCCGGTAGTAATAGTGCGCGGGCTTCCTGATAGGCGGCGCGGGCGGCGTCTTTGTCACCCTGCTGCACGAGGATGTCGCCGCGGGTTTCTGCATAGAGCCCGGCAAATGCCGCGGGGACATCGCCTTCGAGCAACTTCAGCGCTTCGCCGGTTTCGCCGCGCGCGGCTTTGACCGCAGCCAGGCGGCGCTGGGCGACAAATTTCAGCGCGTCGTCTCCGGTGTTATCCAGCGCCCACTGCAGCTGCTTGGCAGCCTCTTCCAGGTCGTTGGATTCGGCGGCGAGTGCGGCCAGCTCGAGGGACGCCTGAGTGGCGTAGATACGCTTGCCAAAGTCGTCTTTCAGCTCACGGGCCAGGGACTGGGCCGTGGTCAGCTGCTTGTTATCCGGGTTGCCTTCGTTGGCTGAAACCGCAGCAACAAAGCTCTGGTACAGGTTGGAAGCTGCCTCGGCATCGCCGCGCTCCTTACCCTGCCACCACTGCCAGCCAAAATAAGCAGAAAGCGCCAGTACCACACCGGTGACAATGCCAGTGCCATTTTCTTTCCACCAGCGCTTGATGGATTCAATTTGTTCTTCTTCTGTCAGATGGTCTGCCATTTGTTATTTGCCTTATTCCCAATACCAATTCTTTGAGATGCTGTTCGCGCGCTGAGACGGCTTTCGCCTCAGCAGTGCAATTTAGCCTTGTAAAATTTTTGCCAGTTCAGCAACCGCCACGGTCTGCTGCTCGACATCTGCGCGCAGGGACTTAACGGTAATTTGCCCCGCCGCCGCTTCATCTTCGCCGATGATCAATGCGTAATCCGCATTGCTCTTGTCGGCCTTCTTCATCTGGCTCTTGAAGCTGCCACCACCGCAGTGCGTCTGCAGGCGCAGCCACGGCAAATCACTGCGCAGCTGCTCGGCCGCGGCCAAAGCGGCTGATTGTACATCACCCACGGCAACCAGATAGGCGTCAACCTGCTGATCCAGGGTGTCGGGCAGCACTTCCAGGGTCTCCAACAGTAGCACCAGGCGCTCAACGCCGAGGCCGAAACCCACCGCAGGCGTGGGCTTGCCGCCCATCTGCTCTACCAGGCCATCGTAGCGACCGCCGGCACACACGGTACCCTGGGCACCAAGACTGTCGGTTACCCACTCGAAAACCGTTTTGCCATAGTAGTCGAGGCCGCGCACCAGGCGCGGGTTTACTTCATAGGTAACGCCAGCCGCGTCGAGGAAGGCGCGCAGCTGCTCAAAATGGGTGCGCGACTCGTCGTCGAGGAAGTCGAGCAGGCAGGGCGCATCGGTCAGCAGCGCCTGGGTATCCGGGTTCTTGCTGTCGAGAATGCGCAGTGGGTTGCGCTCAAGACGGCGCTGGCTGTCTTCATCCAGCTGGTCTTTGCGCGCAGACAGGTACTCCACCAGCGCGTCGCGGTATGCGGCGCGGCTTTCGCTGTTGCCGAGGGAGTTCAGCTGCAGGGATACATGCTCGGAAACCCCCAGCTGTTTCCACAAACGCGCGGTCATCATCAGGATCTCGGCGTCGATATCCGGACCTTCAATGCCAAACACTTCCACCCCGAACTGGTGAAACTGGCGCAAGCGGCCTTTCTGCGGGCGCTCGTAGCGGAACATGGGGCCGAAGTACCAGAGGCGCTGGGGCTGGATAAGCAGGTTGTTCTGGATGGCCGCACGCACGGTGCCCGCGGTACCTTCCGGGCGCAGGGTGACACTGTCACCGCTCTTGTCGTCGAAGGTGTACATTTCCTTTTCGACGATATCGGTGGCCTCGCCGACGGCGCGGGCAAACAGTTGCGTCGCTTCCAGCAACGGGGTACGGATCTCACTGTATCCGTAGCGTGCGAAGAGTTCGCTGAGGGTGCTTTCCACGTATTGCCACACCGGGGACTGGGTGGGCAGCAAGTCGTTCATGCCGCGGATGGCGCGAAGTTGTTTCAACGGTAGTCCTTAAATACAGTTCGTACGCGATGCCGGCATCCGCCGGCACCCAATATTATTCGGTGGTTTCCTTGGCGATGATGTTCGCCTCCTGCTCCGCCTTGGCCGCAGCCTTTTCGCGGATCAGTTGCTCCAGGTCTTCCACCAGATTGTCATTCTTGAATTTGCGGTCCGGCTGCCCGTCCACATAAATCGCGTGGCTGGGTGTGCCACCCGCCAGGCCGATATCCGCCTCTTTTGCTTCACCCGGGCCGTTGACGATACAGCCGATGACCGCTACATCCAGCGGCGTGGTGATATCTTCCAGACGGGTCTCCAGCTCGTTCATGGTTTTCACCACGTCGAAGTTCTGGCGAGAACAGCTGGGGCATGCAATAAAGTTGATGCCCTTGGTACGCAGGCGCAGGCTCTTGAGCAGGTCCCAGCCCACTTTCACCTCTTCCACCGGGTCTGCGGCGAGGGATACACGCAGGGTATCGCCAATGCCGTCCAGCAACAGCGCGCCGAGGCCGATGGCCGATTTCACGGTACCCGCGCGCAGCCCGCCCGCTTCGGTAATACCGAGGTGCAGCGGCTGCTCAATCTGGGTCGCCAGCTTGCGGTAGGCGGCGGTGGCCATAAAAATATCCGACGCCTTTACGCTGACCTTAAAGTCCTGAAAGTTCAGGCTGTCGAGAATATCCACATGGCGCAGCGCGGATTCGACCAGCGCATCCGGCGTGGGTTCACCGTATTTTTTCTGCAAGTCTTTTTCCAGAGAGCCCGCGTTAACGCCGATACGAATCGGGATATTCATGTCCCGCGCCTTGTCGACCACTGCGCGAATGCGCTTTTCGCGGCCAATATTGCCCGGATTAATACGCAGGCAGTCCACTCCCAGGTCCGCCACGCGCAGTGCGATGCGGTAGTCGAAGTGAATGTCCGCAACCAGCGGTACGGCCACCTGCTTCTTGATCTCGCCAAACGCCTCTGCGGCGTCCATGGAGGGCACAGACACCCGCACGATATCCGCACCGGCGTTTTCCAGCCGCTGGATCTGATCCACAGTGGCAGCTACATCGCAGGTTTCCGTATTTGTCATGCTCTGGACGGAAATGGGCGCACCACCGCCGACCGGCACATTGCCCACCATGATCTGGCGTGACACGCGACGAACTATGGGTGACTCGAACTGCATAACAGAACCTGCGTTGGTGTTGAGCGGGGACGGAAAAACGGGAGGATTATAGATAGATTGGGCGCAAACCTACAGAGGTTGCGCCCTTCGCAAAGAGAATAAGAAGCTCAAACAGGGGCGCTAGCCGCCCACAATCAGTTTGCGGGTACGGCGCGTCCCCAGCGGCGAGCTGTCCACCACCTCGCCGGCATAGCTGACGGTGGTCGCGGCCGCATTGCCCAGCATTACGTTAAACGGCGCCTCGCCGGTCAACTCAACCGTGGTACCAGCGGGCTGCAGGCGGGACAATAGCTTGTTGCCCGTCGCATCGACCACTTCAATCCAGGCCTCTTCGCTGAAGCTCAGGGATAATGCGGCATCGGAGATGGCCTCCGCCAGGGTCACCCCTGCTTCTGCTACGGGCTCAACGGAAACCGCTGCGACCTCCGGCTCGGGTACGGCTTCCGGCTCTGGCGAGGCAGCCAGCTCCCGGGGCGCGCCGGATTCGGTCGGCTCTGTGACTAACACCGGCGCAGGAGCTGATTGCGCATCTTCTGCCACTTCCGCGACCGTCTCGGCTTCTGCCGCGCCAGCCTCGATATCAGCAGAGGCCACAACAGGCTCAATCGCGTCCACTCCAGACTCAATCACGCCATCTGCCATGGCAATCGGCGTTTTTGGCGCCGACTCAGCACCCTGAGACGCCTCGGCAAGCGCCGGGTCGACACTTGTGACCGGGGCTCCGCCCTGTAGGCCAAACCACCAGTAACCACCGGCAGCGGCAATCGCCAGCACCAGCATCAGCGGGCGAAACGACGAGTCACCGCCTGCGGCACCTGCGCCCTCCACCTTCATACCGCGCGGCATTTCCGGGATATGGGGCGTGGAATCGTCGGGCGATTGCTGAGCGTACACATCCAGCAAGGGCTCTGCATCGAGACCCAGCTCTTTACAGGCATTGCGGATGTACCCGCGCACATAGAGGGCGCCGGCCAGACGATCAAATTCGTCCCGCTCCAGAATTTTGAGCTTTTCGGTCGACATGCACAGGCGACTAGCCAGCTCTTGAACTTCCAGCCCGGCCTGCTCGCGGGCAGCGCGTAGTTGACTGCCTACCGAAATGGGGGAGACCTGCTCGGCGGCGTGCTCGGCAGAGCCTACGACGGAATCATTACTGCTCATTTTCGGCCTTCATCTCCTGGTATTTCAGCGTTTCCGCTGAATAGGGAAACAGGTTTTTCAGAGCCAGGGCATAGCTTCGCTCTTTGTCCCGGTTACCGAAAATCTTCTCGATACGGATACCCAACCACAGGGATTGGGGTACCTGCCGGCTTTTTTCGGTGTAACGATCCAGATACTGCTTGGCTTCGGCGTAGTCCTGCTTTTGAAACTTGAGTTCGGCCAGCTCCAGCAACGCCACCGGCAGCCCGGGGCTCAGGGCCAGCGCCTTGGTGAAGGCGCGCTCGGCACCATCCAGCTCGTTCAGTCGCAGCTCAGCGCGGCCCAGGTTGGCCAGTGCAAATGAACGGCGGTTATAGGAGAGATCTTCAGAAGCGGTGAGGAACTGGGCTTTCGCTTCACGATAGCGCTCCTGTTGATACAGAAACACCCCGTAGTTGACCCGCGCCATGGAGAACTTACGGTCAAAACGCAGGGCTTTCTTGAAGTGGGATTCGGCCACGTTCAGCTCGCCGTCTGCCTGATACAGCAGCGCGAGGCCATGGTGGGCACGGGGGTCTTTCTTACCCAGCTTGAGCGCTTCCTGGAAGTGATGACGGGCCATTTCCCGGTTATCACTGCCACTTTGCAGATAGCGCAGCCCCAACTGAATGTGGGTCTCACGGGCCTTGTCGAGATCAATGGACTTGCCGCCCGGGCCGGTGCTGACACAGCCCCCCAACAGAAGGGTAATGAACAACCCGGCGAGCAGCGCCGACTTGGAATTTCTTGCTAACACTAGCCTCACCTTATAGTTATCGGGTGCGTACAACCCCACACGCCAACTCCATTCGGCGATGCTTGGCAGCAATCGAGGCGGTTAGGCCTGGCCAACAATCCGTACTGGACGCTCGGCGTTGCGATAGCGCTCGGAGCGGCGGGTACGGTCGTTTACTTGGCCGGCCAGCTGACCACAAGCCGCATCGATATCATCGCCACGGGTGGTACGCACGGTTACGGTATAGCCTTTGTCCAACAAAATCTGTTGAAAACGTCGCAAAGCGTTATTGCTGACCCGCTGATAGTCGGACAGCTCAAACGGATTGAAGGGTATCAGATTTATCTTCACCGGCACATCACGCAGCAGCTCGGCCAACTGTTCCGCGTGCTCCGGGCGGTCGTTCACCTCCCGGATCATGGTGTACTCAATGGTCATCTTGCGGTGGTTATCCGGCATATTCTCGATATAGCGCTGGGCGCTATCGAGCAGCATGGCGATGGGGTATTTCTTGTTTATCGGCACCAGCTCGTTGCGCAGTTCGTCATTAGGCGCATGCAGGGAGATCGCCAGGCTCACATCGGTGACTTCCGCCAGGCGGTCCAGCGCGGGTACCACACCGGAGGTGCTCAGGGTAACCCGACGTTTGGAGATGCCGTAGGCATTGTCTTCCATCATCAGGTTCATGGAATCGACCACATTGTCGAAATTGAGCAGGGGCTCGCCCATACCCATCATCACGACATTGGTGACCTTGCGCGGGCCGTTCGGCTGTAACTGGCCAAATGACTTACACGCGATCCACACCTGGCCAATAATTTCGGCCGCGGTCAGGTCTCGGTTAAAGCCCTGCTTGCCGGTGGCGCAGAAGCTGCAGTCCAGGGAGCAGCCCACCTGCGAAGACACACACAGGGTGCCACGGTCGCCGTCCGGGATATACACGGTCTCGATGACATTGCCGCCGCTGACTTCGATCAGCCACTTGCGGGTGCCATCGGCGGAATCCATCTGCTTCAAGACCTTGGGCGCGCGCACTTCGGCAATTTCCGACAGCTTGGCGCGCATGGCCTTGCTGACATTGGTCATCTGCTCGAAATCGTCCACGCCATTCTGGTGAATCCACTTCAATACCTGCACCGCGCGGAAACGCTTTTCGCCCAAACCGGCAAAAAAGTCCGCAAGCTTGTCCACAGACAGGCCCAGCAGGTTCACTTTTTCGGTTTGTACTGTTTCAACAGTCGCGGTCATGGATTCACCTTGCACCGGTCGCGGTGCGGAAATTGCCAAAACGGCAAAACTTTGTAGGGGTAGCAAGAGTCCGCACTGCTGCAGACTCCTGCAAAGGCACGTGCTGAATTAGCGTGCGCAGATTTCTTCGGCAGCGAAGAAGTAGTTCACTTCACGCTCAGCGGAAGCCGCGGAGTCGGAACCGTGAACAGCGTTTGCGTCGATGCTGTCAGCGAAGTCCGCGCGGATGGTGCCAGCGTCAGCTTCTTTCGGGTTGGTCGCACCCATCAGGTCGCGGTTGGCCAGGATGGCGTTTTCGCCTTCCAGAACCTGTACAACAACCGGGCCCGAGGTCATGAATTCAACCAGGTCTTTAAAGAAAGGACGCTCTTTGTGCTCTGCGTAGAAACCTTCAGCCTTCTCCTGAGACAGCTGAACCATTTTCATGGCAACAATGCGCAGGCCGGCTTTCTCAAAGCGGCTTTCGATTTCGCCGATTACGTTCTTGGCTACGGCGTCCGGCTTGATGATGGACAGAGTACGTTCCAGGGCCATGGTTTTCTCCATTTCTAGGTTTTGAAAAAAATTGTCTTAGATCAGATACGAAAAGAGCAACTGACGTTGCTCTTCCCTGAATTCTCTCAACTCGCAAACTGTCGATTAATTAACCAACAATGATCGCGGAGCGCGGATTATACGCGTAGTCGCGTGAAGTGTGTACTGTAGGGCTGACTACTCGTTCTCTTCGATCCACGCGGCCTGAATGGCCTCCAGGATCTTCTCCCCGCAGCGCTCCGGATCATCGTCGAAATCCGGCAGATCCATCACCCACTTGCGAAGATCGACGAAATTGACCGTCAACGGGTCAATATCCGGGTGGTTATCGCTCAGCTCGATGGCGATATCGTGAATGTCCGTCCACTTCATAATCCAGCGCTCCCTGCTGTTTAGTGTTTTTCCGAGACCTGGTTGATGGTGTACTTGGGAATCTCGACCACCAGATCCTCCTGCTCCACCACTGCCTGGCAGGATAGGCGAGATTCCGGCTCCAGGCCCCAGGCCTTGTCCAGCAGATCCTCTTCCAGCTCGTCCGGCTCTTCCAGAGAGTCAAACCCTTCACGCACGATGACATGACAGGTGGTACACGCGCAGGACTTCTCACAGGCGTGCTCAATGTGGACACCGTGCTTCAGCGCGGCATCACATACGGTAATACCGGGATCTACCTCGACAACCTTGCCCTCCGGGCACAGCTCTTCGTGGGGTAGGAAAACAATTTTCGGCATATTTCATTACTCTCGTTCGATGACCGCCCAAAGGGCGCGTCAAATCGCCCTCAGGGCTTATCAAATCGCCCTCAGGGCTTATCAAATGGCCCTCAGGGCTTATCAAATTCATCCAGGCTGTGGCCTTGCATTGCGCGCTTGATGGAGGAATCCATACGGCGCGCGGCAAAGGGCTCGGACAGGGTGTTGAGCGCCTCGACCTGGCTGCGAATCTCGTCCGCAGTGCCCTCATTGTGCGCCTGCCGCAGGCTCTGCATGGCCTGCTCCAGCTCGGACAACTCGGCCTCACTCAACAGTTCCGCGCCGTTTTCCTGCAGGGCAACAAGCATGGCCTCCAGGGTACGCTCGGCCTCCACCTGCGCCTCGCGCAGTGCACGCGCCGCAATATCTTCCTCGGCATTGGCGTAGGAGTCCTGCAGCATACGCGTGATATCGGTGTCCTCAAGCCCATAGGAAGGCTTGACGGTAATCTCGGCCTGCACGCCACTGCTTTTTTCCATCGCGGTTACCGACAGCAGGCCATCCGCATCCACCTGGTAGGTCACGCGAATATGTGCCGCACCAGCCACCATGGGTGGGATACCACGCAGTTCGAAACGCGCCAGCGAACGACAGTCGGCCACCAGTTCGCGTTCACCCTGCACCACGTGAATGGCCATCGCAGTCTGGCCATCCTTGAAGGTGGTGAACTCCTGGGCCTTGGCCACGGGAATGGTGGTATTGCGGTGAATCAGTTTCTCGGTGAGCCCACCCATGGTTTCAATACCCAGGGAAAGCGGAATCACATCCAGCAACAGCAGATCTTCGCGGGACTTGTTACCCACCAGTACATCCGCCTGAATCGCCGCACCAATGGCTACCACCTTATCCGGGTCGATATCGGCGTGGGGCTTTCTGGCAAAGAACGCTTCCACCTTGTCGCGCACACGCAGCGTGCGTGTGGAGCCGCCAACCAATACGACCTCTTCGACATCCTCTGCGGACAGGCCTGCATCGCGCAGCGCGCGCTTGCAGGCGCGCAGGGTTTTGCTAATCAGCGGGTCTAACAGTTCCGCGAGCTTGTCCCGGCTCAGCGAACCCCGCCAACCCTGGTAGGCCACAGCCACGGTCTCTTCTGCAGCCAGCGCCTCTTTTGCCGCGCACGCGGCATCCAGTAACTTGCGCTGGGTGCCCGCATCCAGATCGGTGCCGAGCCCCGCCTCTGCGGCGATCCACTCTGCCACTACGCGGTCAAAATCATCACCACCGAGCGCACTATCACCACCGGTGGAGAGCACCTCGAAGACCCCCTTCGACAGGCGCAGTATGGAAATATCAAAGGTGCCACCACCCAAATCGTAAACTGCGATGGTTTTGTCGGTGACATCGCCACCATCGGAGGTCTTATCCAGACCGTAGGCGACCGCCGCCGCGGTGGGCTCATTCAGCAGGCGCAACACTTTCAGGCCCGCCAGCTTGGCCGCATCTTTGGTCGCCTGGCGCTGCGCATCGTCAAAATACGCCGGCACAGTGATTACCGCACCATCCAGCTCGCCGCCGAGGGAGCCGGCACCGCGTTGCGCCAGCACTTTGAGGATTTCCGCCGACACCTGCACCGGGTTTACCGCACCGGAAATGGTTTCAATGGCGGGCATACCGCCGGTATCCTCGGCAAAGTGATACGGCAGTTGCTCACCGAAGTGTTTGATATCCGCGAGACCGCGCCCCATCAAACGTTTGATGGACACCAGTGTGTTATAAGGATCGTTACCTGCAGCGGCGCGCGCGCCGTACCCTACTTCAATGCCACTATCGGTATAACGCACCACGGACGGCAGAATGGCTTTGCCATCCTCCGCCGGCAAAGCTTCCGCGGTGCCGCTACGCACCGTTGCCACCAGCGAATTGGTCGTGCCCAAATCGATCCCTACCGCGCGCTTGCGCTGGTGGGGTTCGGGGGTCTGGCCTGGTTCGGAAATCTGCAGTAATGCCATAGGTCTGTACTAATCCAGTAAATCTTCTTCGAGCTCTTCGATTTGCCGCTGCAGTTTGGCGAGAAACTGCAGCTTTGACAGCGCGCTCTCGCCGTCTTTCAGTGCATTGGCTGCCAGCGCATCCGAAAATGCTTGCTCCTGAGCGCTGAACAGAGCGGCTGCTTCAGCGCCAAGCTCCTCCAGTTCGGCCTGCGGATCGGAGGCTTCGCGCACTTCTTCGAGACGCTCACGCAACATCATTTGCTGCATCAAAAAGGCGCCATCTGCGGTGGTCTGCTCCGCCTTCCGCTCCACACCGCGCAGCTGCAGCAAATAGGCGGCTCGGGCCACCGGATCCTTCAGGGTATTGTTGGCTTCGTTGATCTGCGCGGCGTACTGCATGGCCAGCATTTGCTCGCGGTCAGATTTCGCGGCGAAGCGATCCGGGTGAAACTCCTGCTGCAACTCGCGGTAGCGTTTCGCCAGCGCCTGGCGATCCACCTGGTAACCAACCGGCAAACCAAAAATTTCAAAGTGATTCTGCTGCATAGGATTTTGCTAATTCGCCTGCTGAATGGAGAGCATCATAGAGCGCATCGCCCAATAACAAAAAGGCCGGCATGCTTGTGCGCACCCGGCCCTGTTGCTGCTGCGCTTGAACGTTAAACGTGGAAGCTCTCGCCGCAGCCGCACTCATTTTTCACATTGGGGTTTTTGAACTCGAAGCCTTCGTTCAACCCCTCCTTGACGAAATCCAGCTCGGTGCCGTCCAAGTAGGCAAGGCTCTTTGGATCGACGATCAACTTTACATCGCCCGAGTCAAACACCTGATCTTCCGCCTGCGCTTCGTCAACGAATTCGAGCACGTACGCCATTCCGGAGCAGCCGGCGGTTTTCACGCCGACGCGAATGCCGATGCCTTTACCGCGACTGGCCAGCTGTTTGGCCACATGTGCCTGGGCCGCTTCGGTCATGGTAATTGCCATATCGGTGCTACTCCTTACTTCCTAACCTGATTGTGCGGGCGCTACTTACGTTACTTAGTTAGCCCGCAGCCTGCTCGGCTTCTTCACCGCGCTTCTCGCGGATATTTTTCACTGCCGCTTTAATGGCGTCTTCCGCCAAAACGGAGCAGTGAATTTTCACCGGAGGCAGTGCCAGTTCTTCGGCAATTTCGGTGTTCTTGATCTGTGCCGCCTCATCCAGGGACTTGCCTTTCACCCACTCGGTCAGCAGGGAACTAGACGCAATGGCGGAGCCGCAGCCGTAGGTCTTGAATTTGGCGTCTTCGATGATGCCATTGTCATCCACCTGAATCTGCAGGCGCATCACGTCACCACAAGCGGGGGCGCCGACCATGCCGGTGCCCACGTTGTCCGCTTTGTCGTCCAAACGACCAACATTGCGGGGGTGTTCATAGTGGTCAATTACTTTATCGCTATAGGCCATGACTATACCCTCTCAAAAAGTCTCAATTACTGCGCCAGTGCGTTAGTGTGCTGCCCATTCGATGGTGCTGAGATCAACGCCATCCTTGTACATATCCCACAGCGGGGACAGCTCACGCAGTTTTTCTACTGCCTTTCTTACTTCTTTGGCCGCGGTATCCACGTCCTGTTCCGTGGTAAAACGGCCAAAACTGAAGCGCAGAGAACTGTGCGCCAGCTCATCGTTCACGCCCAGAGCACGCAATACATAGCTCGGCTCAAGGCTGGCAGAGGTACATGCAGAGCCGGAGGAAATGGCCAGGTCCTTCAGGGACATGATCAGGCTTTCCCCTTCCACAAACGCGAAGCTTACATTCAGGTTGCCGGGCACACGCTGTTCTGCGGAGCCATTGATATGCACTTCTTCCATATCGCTGATCTGGCTCCAGAAGCGGTCGCGCAGAGCCAGTATGCGCTTGGCTTCGTCCGCCATTTCTTCTTTGGCGATACGGAAGGCTTCACCCATACCAACGATCTGATGCGTCGGCAGGGTACCGGAACGCATACCGCGCTCGTGACCACCGCCATGCATCTGCGCTTCCAGACGCACACGCGGCTTGCGGCGCACATACAGGGCACCAATACCCTTGGGGCCGTAAATTTTGTGGGCGGAGAAGGACATCAGGTCCACTTTCATTTCCGCCAGGTCGATATCAATCTTGCCGGGGCTCTGCGCCGCATCCACGTGGAAAATAACCTTGCGCTCTCGACACAGCTCACCGATCGCGGCAATGTCGTTAATCACACCGATTTCGTTATTTACGTGCATCAGGCTCACCAGGATGGTGTCCTCACGCATGGCTTCCGCCACCTGTTCGGGATAGACGATGCCGTCTTCCTTGGGATTCAGGTAAGTCACTTCGAAGCCTTCACGCTCCAGCTGGCGACAAGTATCCAGTACCGCCTTGTGCTCGATCTTAGAGGTAATGATGTGCTTGCCACGGCCCTGGTAAAAGTGCGCAGCACCCTTGATGGCGAGGTTGTCAGATTCGGTCGCACCGCTGGTCCACACGATTTCACGCGGGTCCGCGTTAACCAGTTCGGCGACTTGGCGGCGCGCTTCCTCGACCGCTTCCTCCGCTTTCCAGCCGTACAGGTGGGAGCGGGAGGCCGGGTTACCAAAGTTGCCTTCCATCGTCAGCTGCTCCGCCATTTTACTGGCGACGCGCGGGTCTACCGGACAAGTTGCCGAATAATCCAGATAAATGGGAAGCTTCATAATCTTTTGTCTCCACTCGCTGGCTTCTGCCAACGCCTTACTGCTGTCATTAATGCGCAAATAACACTTTCAACAATCTTGGATCAGGCGCTTGGCCTGATCGGGGGGCCGGCACCTTACTGCAGGCCGCCGATAATCGCCACTTTCTGCTCGCCGGCATCGCCCAGCGCCTCACCGCGACGGTCTTGTCGACGGGCCACTTCCTGCACTTCTGCGCGCTTAACCATGTCTTCCAGGCTAATCCCATTGAGGAAGCCGTGGATCTGTTCGCTGAGGTCGGTCCACAGGTAGTGGGTCAGGCACTGCTCGCCACCGGAGCAGTCGCTGTTTCCACCACAACTAGTGGCATCTACCGATTCATTTACCGCGTCGATGATCTCCGCCACGCAGATTTCTGCACTGGCGCGTGCCAGCCGGTAACCGCCGCCCGGGCCCCGTACACTGCACACCAGTTCCGCTTGGCGCAGACGGGAAAACAGCTGCTCGAGGTAAGACAGGGAAATATCCTGCCGCTTGGAAATATCGGCCAGGCTGATGGGCCCGCGCTCGGCATGCAACGCCAGATCCAGCATGGCTGTGACCGCATACCGCCCTTTGGTTGTCAAACGCATAGACCCTTCCTCCAAGACCGGTTTCACATGTGCCGGCCGCCGGTGCCCCCCGTTTTAACGGGTGCACACCATCAATTTGGGCGCGAGTATGAAATAACCGACTACTTCAGTCAAGTATATAGCCGAGTAATACACTCGGGTATTTGGCGCTCGGTACCACGCCAATCAGTCACTTGGCAGAAAAGGTAACGAGACCGACACCGACTAGCTAGTCAGGTCGCCCCTTGCCTCCACTGCGATGAATATGGTTCTGGATTGCGGTCAGCATTCCGCGCAGGATGCCGAGCTCCATATCGTCCGGACGCACGCGACTGAACAGTCGGCGCAGCCGGGTAATGGTTTGACGGGGGTTGTCCGGGTCGATAAAGCCGAGCTCCGCCAGCGCCAACTCCAGATGTTCGTAGTACAACTCCATATCCTGAGCCCGGGCGGGCGGACGGTCCCAGTCGGTGAAGCGCAGCGCTTCGCCCTTGTCAGCTTCCAACGCAGCCATGCGGGCCTCATACACCAGTACCTGCACCGCTGTGGCGAGGTTCAGGGAGCTGTATTCGGGATTCGAGGGAATGTGCACGTGGTAGTTACACGCCTGCAGCTCATCATTGGTGAGACCGCGGTCTTCGCGCCCGAACACCAGTGCCACCGGGTGGGTTTTTGCCTCGGCGACTGCACGCTCACCGCATTCACGCGGGGTCAGCAATGGCCAGGGTATACGGCGCTCACGCGCACTGGTGGCCACTACCAGGCCACAATCTGCGACCGCTTCCTCCAGCGTCTCCACGACTACAGCGGAATCCAGCAGCTCTGATGCGCCGGCAGCCCGCCATACCGCATTGGCGGCAGGGAATTCCCGCGGCTGCACCAGATACAACTGACTCAGTCCCATGTTTTTCAGGGCGCGAGCGGCGCCACCGATGTTGCCCGGATGCGCGCTGTTCACCAGCACAACCCGGATGTTGTCCAGTGCGGCAAGCGCTGACTGAGAAGCCATCTGAGTGGAAGTTTCCGAGGGAGATATCGCCATGGTGGGTACCGGGGTCTGAACTGGTTTGCAGGTAGCGAGGCGCTGCTTGGCCACTCTACACTTGACTGTTACAAAACGGGCGCGGAGTGTAGCAAAATTGTACGGAAATCCCTACAATCGCGCCCGCCGGCGAGCCCGGCATCGCTTTTTACCAACCACAATCCACAACTGATCGCGGAATCCCTATGGAACCCATGCTGAATATTGCCCTGCGCGCGGCGCGCAAGGCCGGTGAACTGATCGAACGCGCCTGGGAGCGCGGCGACCTGATGAAGTTTGAAGAAAAAGGCCGCAACGATTACGTGACGGAAGTGGACAAGGCCAGCGAGCAGGAAATCATCTATCACCTGCGCAAGGCCTACCCCAAGCACAGCATCCGCGCCGAAGAAAGTGGCGTCATCGAGGGGGCCGAGCCGGAGTACGAATGGATCATCGACCCACTGGACGGCACTACCAACTTTATCCACGGCATGCCGCACTTCGCGATATCCATCGCCTGTCGCTATAAAGGACAGATTGAGCATGCAGTGATTCTAGACCCGATTAAACGTGAAGAATTTACCGCAAGCCGCGGCCGCGGCGCGGCCCTGAACGGCCGCCGTATTCGCGTATCCAGCCGTCAGGGTTTGGGCGGCGCACTGATCGGCACCGGCATTCCATTCAGCGGCGAGCGACTGGACAACATCGATGCCTACCTGGCAGCGATGAAAGAAATCGCCGGGCAAACTGCCGGCATTCGCCGTCCAGGTGCAGCAGCACTGGACCTCGCCTACGTTGCCGCCGGTCGCTTCGATGGCTTCTGGGAGATGTACCTGAATACCTGGGACATCGCCGCAGGCTCACTGCTGGTCAAAGAAGCTGGCGGCCTGATCAGTGACTTTCGCGGTGGCAACGACTACCTGGATTCCGGCAACCTGGTTTGCGCCACCCCGAAAACCTTCAAGCCACTGCTGCAAATTGTGGGCAAGCATCTGGGTAAAATTCGCCAGTAACTGCCTCCTTGCCGGGCAACCCCGGCAAAAGAACAGCAATAAAAAAGGGCGCATATGCGCCCTTTTTTATTGCTTCACTTTTATTGTTTCAAAACGGCTATTCAGAGTGCCGGTGCCAGATCTCGCTCACGCGGAGCACGGCGCTTCAACACACCATCCAAAACCTCATCAAGAGGCACCGGCCTGCCAATGTGATAGCCCTGCACCAGGTCTACGCCAATCTTATCCAGTTTGTCGACGGTTGCCTGATCTTCCACAAATTCCGCAATGGTCTTTGCCTTCAAGCGATGCGCCACCTGATTGATCGACTCTACAATCATCAGGTCAACGAAGTTCGAATCCACGTGCCGCACGAAACTGCCGTCGATCTTGATGTAATCAATCGCGAAGTTTTTCAGATAGTTGAAAGAACTGAGGCCATTACCAAAGTCATCCAGTGCAATGGTGCAGCCCATACTCCGCAGCTCCGCTACAAACTGGCTCGCGCTTTCCATCTGGTTGATCATAGCGGTTTCGGTGATCTCAACGCCCAACTGGCTTGGCACGACAGAGGAGCCGCGCAACATGTCAAAAAACGCCTGCTGAAATGCACTGTCACTCAATGCATCGGCAGAAAGATTCAACGCAAATTTTAATCCGCTCTCGGTAATTAACGCAGCTTTCCGCCCAAAGAACTCTTGCGCGACCCAGCTATCGATTTGCAGCATTAACCCGTAGCGCTCCGCCGCCGGAATAAATGCACCGGGGAAAATAATATCCCCATTGCTAGCGAGCATGCGCACCAGAATTTCATAGTGGTGAATTTCTGAAGGATTGGCTGAGTTCGCGATCGGCTGGGCATACAGACGAAAACTCCCTTGATCCAGAGCCGTGCGAATACGTGAGGCCATATGAATTTCACGATGCTGCTCCGCCGCCGCGCTGCGATCGGGCTCGTACAGCATCACTACGCCGCGCCCACTATGCTTCGCCGAATAGCATGCGACATCCGCCTGACTCATAAGGTCAGCGACCTGACTATTTTCATGGGAGACCTCGGTCACCCCCACACTGGCACCGACATCGAAAATCCGGCCACCCCAAGGGAAACGCAGCGCAATAATCTTCCGCACCAACTGCTCGCAGCGGACAAGGCCCTGCTCCTTGGTGCAATCCCGCAAAAGGATGCCAAATTCATCGCCGCCCAGACGCGCAACCTGGTCTGACGTGCGCAGATGACTGCGCAGAAAGCGCGCGACATTTTTTAGCAGTGCATCGCCGGCCTGGTGTCCGGCACTATCATTGATTACCTTGAAGCGATCCAAATCCATATACGCTAGCACATGGGCACGATCTGAGTTTCGCACCGTGCTCACTGCCTCCAGCAAATCTCTTCGAAATGCTTCCCGATTAGGCAGGCTGGTCAGGTGATCGTGACTCGCCTTGTAGCGCAGTTGGCGAATTAGCTGGCGCGTTTCTGTTACATCCTGAAAGACCAGCACTGCACCGAGCAATTCACCATTGCAGGAACGCAGTGGGGACGCGGAACACTTGACATCATAACCACTGCCGTCTCGATGGTAGAGCACGGAGCCTTCTGTGGAAAAAACCGGTCGACTGTGGGCTAGGCACTCTTCCGCGGGACTTAAAGTTTCTTCACTGCCCCGCCCGCAAGAAAGGCGTAAAATAGTATCAATGTGTTTGCCCTGTACTTCATTCAGTTTCCAGCCGGTCAACTGCTCCGCTACAGGATTCATAAAGGTAATGTTGCGATATTGATCCGTTGCGATCACCGCATCCGCGATCGCGTCCAGGGTTACCTGTAAACGCTCCTTTTCCTCTTCCAGCGACTGCGCCATTTGTTTATTTTCGGTAATGTCCCGCAGCACACCGATTAAACGCAGCGACTCGTCCCCATGGCTCGACTCCATAATATGCGCAACTTCGTGAATCCAACGGAGCTCACCTGAGTCCGTGCGCACGCGATATTGACAATCAATTTCTGCCGCATCGCCATCAATATGGGCTTCCTGAGCCTCTTCCAGCCGCCGTCGATCCTCTTCGACCAACCTTTGCAGCCAATCAATTCTGCTCTTGAGGCTGGAAGGCTCAATACCTATGCCGCTGCCCAGCCACTCGGAGAAAAAGGTCTTACCTGTAATCAAATCCCAGTCGTAAACCACTTGGCCGGTAACCGAAAGAGAAAACTTCCAGCGTTCCTCTGCGCGCGCCAGCTGCTCTTCACTGTGTTTGCGCCAATCGATATCCTCGATCTGAACAACCACGTACTGGGGTTCATTGTTACTTCCCCTAGCTACCGAACACGACCAGTGCCCCCACAATTGCTTGCCATCTTTGCGGATAAAGCACAGCTCTGCATCCTGAACGAAGCCAAATTCCAGATCCAGCAATGGACGTTCAAAGCCCTCTCGCTCTTCCCGGCGAATGCCGATCCCATACGGTGGTATCGATACAACTTCGTGAATACTCATCCCACGCAGTTCGACATCGGTGAAGCCGATAAAGCGACAAAAGCTGGGGTTGGACTGGATGATGCGGTTATCCAGCGAAACCAGCAGCATGCCGATGCGTGAAGATGCCATCGCCGCACGAAAGCTACTCTCGACTTCAATAATTCTCTGCCCACGCTGACGCTCCACACGGGACACAACCGCCATGATGTAAGCGGGGAATACAGCCGCGTACAACGGCAATAGATCCAGCGAATCCTGTACTTCACTCGCTCCCACAGGAAGCCACGGCAGGCGACCGGAAAACGCCAACAGCTGAGCCACAATGGCGATAAATATCAGCAATAGCGACTGAAATATTTCCAGCCGGGAAACCGCCCAAATCAGAGGAAGCGAGATAAATACAAAAGGGTGTGGGAAGGCGAAAAGTAACAGGAATACGCCACTCAAGGTGATAGAAGAAACCGTAACGAAGCGGGAAAAGATGCGCAGGCTGGAATCAAATATGCCATTTCCCGCTAATGATAAGTATACGATCGGGAAAAACACACTAATACCGATCACATCGGCAAGGTACCAGACGAGAAAGACATCAACGAAGGGTAACTCTGCAAACTGGAAGGCGGCAAAGGCACCAAAGCCGGCGCCGGCAAAGGTCGGCAGCAAAGCGCCAAACATTATAAATTTCAGCCAGCGGCCTGTGCCGTCAAAAAAATCGCCCCTTGCACAGAAAAACCGCAGTAGCGCAGCTGCAAAGCATGCTTCGATCACGCCAGCAAGTGAGTAGAGGGGAGCAATTGCCGTATCGATCCCCGAGACAACTGCGGCCGCAAGCGTGCCCGCGAACGAGGCAAGCAACAAAAGTGGCCATGACGCGTAGGTGAAACGAAACAAATACGCGACCGTCAAGGCATCTGCCAGCCAGATAGCGGCAATGCCATCACTGATCGAAAGATAGTGTTTACACAGATAGGCGAGTGCGTAGCAGCCCAGCGCAAGCACAATTGCCCCAGACCACAAACCGTCAGACGTTGGCTGCTTCGGACCCGCCGGCGGCAGCCCGAACACCTCTCGTTGACTGCCCTCAATTTGCGCGCGCGCGATCATCAACCCCGGTTTCCCTTTTTCAACATATTCTTTTTTTCTCGCCAAATTGCTGCCAAAGCAATGTGACCTCAGAGTATTTTATTATTTGGTTAAGTCGACGACTTCATCCCTGCCCGCCATGATGCGCAAACTCGAAAGATAAAACACGCAGCAACGCCTCAGAGAGCCTCGCCAGGTCATAGTTGACCGGGATGCTCAAATCCACACAGTGGGCGGGCTGATCCATAATGCCCACAAGGGGTATGCGGGCGGTTGCCGGATCTTCGCGGAGAATACTGGAAAAATCCTTGAGCGAGACACCGTGCAAATCATCGTCGACCAGAATCAGGTCAGGTCGCGAAGTCCGTGCACTAAAAATACCCCTCATCGCATCGTTACACACCTGCACCGCTGCTTGTTCCACTGACGACAACACTACCCTGAGCCGGTTTGCATTTGCAGTGCGCCCCGTTACATACAGCAGACGGCACGGAGGCAAGACCTTGGCATAGTCTGGGCGCGCGGCCATGCGCAGTACTTCACTGGGAGCGTCGTTCATCAGAAAGTCGATCCAGAATATCGACCCCTGCCCCTCTTCACTGTCAAAGCCGATACGCCCACCCATGGCCTCGGTCAATTGTCGCGCGATGGCCAACCCTACACCGGTACCTTCAATTTTTCCCTGCTCAGCGCCAAGCCGGTTGAAAGGTTCAAAAACCTGAGGCTGTTTGCTTTTAGGGATTCCACAACCAGTATCCAGCACGCTGAGGCGCAGCCAACCTTCCGCCTGCGGCGCAAGCGAAATAACCACCCGCCCATGTTCCCGATTGTATTTAATCGCATTACCAACCAGATTGAGTACAACCTGCTTGAAGCGCACGGGATCTACAAGGATATAGGCACGCTCCCACCCCAAAGGCTCAAAGGTTAGGCTCACCTTGCGCGTTTCCGCCAGTGGCTCCAGAAGTTGGCGGCAATCCGCCACCAGATTGGCCGGCTGCACCAGTTCGATCGACGGCGCGAGACGATTACTGTCAATTCTCGCCAGATCCAAAACATCGCCGACCAGGTGCAGCAGGTGTTGCCCGGCCTTGCGAATTTCTGCCAGACGCAGGCGCTGATCCGGGTTAACGCTCTGATCCAACTCTACCATCTGGCTGAAGCCCAATATGGCGTTCAGAGGCGTGCGTAACTCATGCCCCAGGCTGGAGATCAACTCCGCCCGATCTTTGCTCTCTTGCTTGAGGCGCAGTAATTCTTGCTCCGCATGTAACTGCTTCTTTTTACCCGCAGAGGTGTCCTGCAAGGTACCTAGTACCCGAATGGGCTGCCCGCCACTACTGGTTTGCAGGTTGCCGCGGCAACGCACCCAGATCACGTGGCCCTCCTGATGCTTGAGACGAAACTCCACATCCAGAGGCAGACGTTCGCGCACGGTATCTTCCATAGCCTGCCTAACTTCCGGGTAATCCTCGGGAAGCATGTGCGTCTTCCAGCGAGCCAGTGCCGCCCTTGCATCCGCATCAGTTTGCCGCCGCGGGTAGCCGAGTAATTGCCAGCAGGCCTCGCTCAGGACTACCTCATCAACACGCAGATCCCACTCCCAAAAGCCATCACCGACCGCATCGAGCGCATTCTGTAACCGTTCACTAGAAAAGTTAGATGGGCCACGCGCCTCCAAGGGCTCACTGTAATCCGTACACCCACCAAGAAAAAAACGTTTGCCCGCGGGATCGGTAAAGGCCCGCGCCCAAAGGCGTAACCACACCGGTTGACCATCGCGAGAAGAAGCACGAAATGCCGTATCCACAAACGCACCCTGCTGTGACAGACGGTTGCGCAGAGCCCGCACTGCATCACGCTCATCCGCGTGCACCAAGCTCAGGTCGCCACTCCATACGCTGCTAAGTGCAACGTCTGGGTTTTCATGCAGTTGCTGCCAGACGTTGCCGGTAGCACGCTGAGCCCCAGTCTCCGGATGCCACTCCCAGAAGCCCTGATTCACATTCAGCAGCAGGCCGTGCAGATACTGAACCTGAGCCAACGCCTGCTCCGATCCCAAACTTGCCAACTCACTGGGAGTAGCAAGTAAAAAGTCGCCAGCATTGGTTTGAGATAGAGTCGTCTTCGACACCGTATTACCGTGACCGTATTGTCGCGAATGCTTAATATCGCCAGGAAAGGCCGTAGATGACAGCCAGATTACGGCTAGTGAATCACTTATTGCTGGATAAAAAAAGGCCCCGCAATGCGGGGCCCAAAATAGCGATGATGAGAGAAAACGGGAAGTCACGCATTATTTCATTTGCCATAACCCGTGATGGATTCCCGGAGCATGGATCTTGCGACCCATGCAATAGGTACTGCAACCGGTGTGCCAACTTTTCAAGAAAAGCAAAATAAACAGTAAAAAGTCGCGACAGCCTGAAAAATGTATACAAATTAGCCAACCCAAAACGGCGGTGGGTGAAATGACTGTGCTATACACAGTTACTTTACCGATAAACGACAACGGTTGACCCATCTTTGGACGCAAAAATCCACTAACGCACCAAAAGAATGCAAATTTCGACCATTCGATGAATATGTGACTTTCTATTCATCCTTTTGCGGTAACTGGCCACCCAGAATTCACCCCTCACCCCGTGCGACGGGTCAAAATAGGTCTCACTAAAAAGGTTTCGCGGTCTAAGTGCCCTCTAATAACGTGTCCCGAACCCGCATCTGCGGTAGGATCTGCCTTTCGGTCCACGCACTGCGCCACGGATCGAGATCGGTAGGCTCTAACAAGGTTGTAAAAATATGAAAGCAGTTCCCGAAGCCCCCCGTATCTGGCTCACGACGATACTCTTCGCCAGTACCGGGCTGGCGGCTGTGACCCTGGTGCCGCTTTACGGTTTCATGGTCGGGTTCCACTGGTATCAATGGTTGGCATTCGCTGTACTGGGTGCCTTTTGCGGCTTCTCCATCACCGCAGGCTACCACCGCCTCTGGTCGCATCGCACCTATGAAGCTCACTGGGCACTGCGCCTGTTTTATGCGCTGTTCGGTGCCGCCGCGCTCCAGAATAGCGCGCTGATCTGGTGTTCTGGCCACCGTCGCCACCACCGCCACTGCGACGACAACGAGCAGGACCCTTATTCTGCCAAGCGCGGATTCTGGTTCTCCCACATCGGCTGGATGCTGCGGGAATACCCCAGTGGTGAAGTGGATTTTGATAACGCGAAAGACCTGCAGCGCGACAAGATCGTTATGTGGCAGCACAATAATTACATCGCCATCACCATCGCCATGAATGTCGGCGTGCCCCTGGCCCTGGGCCTGCTCACCGGCGATGTACTTGGCATGTTACTGCTGGCGGGCATTTTGCGCATTGTGGTCAACCACCACACTACCTTCTTTATCAATTCCCTTGCGCACATCTGGGGCCGCCGCCCTTACACCGATGAAAATACCGCTCGCGACAACGACTTGCTGGCGTTTTTCACCTTTGGTGAGGGTTATCACAACTACCATCACATTTTTCAGACCGATTACCGCAATGGCATCCGCTGGTACCAGTGGGATCCCACCAAGTGGCTGATCAAGACTGCAAGTTGGTTTGGTCTGGCGCGCAACCTGAAAACCGTACCGGCCATGCGCATCCAGCGTGCGATGCTCACCATGCAATTCAAACGCGCAGAGCAAAAGCTGGAAAACTCCAAGCACAAAGACGGCTGGAAGCAGCTGCTTGAACGCGAAGCACAAGATTTCTCCGAATCGCTTGCCGAGTGGAAGGAGCTACAGCAGCAGCGCTACGAAAATGCCCGCGAGCGGCTGGTGGAAAAGTGGGAAAACGCCGCCATCCGCACCCGTGTTAAAGAGCTGGAATACAGCCTGAAGATGCAGCGCAAACGCCTGCAGATTATGATGGAACAATTCCACCTCGCTCCTGCGGCGGCGTAAACAACGAAAAGGCGATCCACTTGGATCGCCTTTTTTGTATGCGCAACGATATTCGATGACGACTTGAACGCCGCCAGATTTGCACTATAACCATAAGGAGAAGGCAAAACTTCCTTTTTGAACCCAAAGCCCATCGACGAAAACCATAAAGACATCCATCAATGAGAAGGCGCGCAGATGAAGACGTTCAAACAGGCCCACGAAGTACTCAAGGACGCCCAGAAATTCCACCTGGATATGGCCGGTGTTTACCAACAACTACTGGAAAATGCCCAGGATAACCGCACGCAATTACTGCTAAAGCACCTCCATGAGCACGAACTGCGCATGGCCAATAACTTAAAGAACTACGGTGCCGTTGCAGAACAGAAGGTCATGCAGACCTGGCTGCAGTACACCCACGAAGAATCTGCCGGCGAGCTGGTTCAGAAACTCTACCTGAGCGACAAACCCTCCATCGACGAAATTAACAAGCTGGGTCAGGAAGTAGACCGCTACTTTTCCGAGCTGTATCACGCCGTCTACGGCTCCATCGAATCAGTGGAAGTCAAAGAGGTATTCGAGAACCTGAAGCACATTCAGGACAAGGAGCGCATTACCTTATCCATGGCGACCAACTCACTGTGGGATATGTAACGCAGACAATTTTTTGCCGTATCCAGCGCCATCCTTTCGCACCATACTTAAGCCTGAATGCACACTGCGCCAATGGGGTGCCAGTGTGACTTACTTCCAATTCCCCGCACAACGATCAAAAAACTGGCGCAAAAATTCACAGTTGTGACAATTTTGTGAATGTCGGCAGTTGCCTCCACAAACCCCGATTGCTATTTTGACAGCGATGTCATTTCATGACGCCGAAGTTCTAGCGTCGAATTCTTATAAAAATAATCTGCCGCAAGGTGAACAATATATGATCAGCAATCCGCTCAGGCTCGGTCTGATGACCGCTGCCATGCTCTCTGCCGGACACAGCTATGCCGCTGTGGACTGCACCTCTCTCCCGGTCTGGGAAGCAGGGCCCTCCTACAATGGTGGCGCCCAGGTCCAGCATAACGACAATGCCTACCAGGCGAACTGGTGGACCCAGAACCAGGACCCAGAACAGTTTTCTGGCCCCTATCAGGAATGGACCCTTCTGGGCTCCTGTGGCGATAGCACTCCGCCGCCGTTGACGCCACCCCAGGGCTCTATTTCCGCCCCCACCGCCGGTGCGACTTTTACCGAAAATGACAGCGTTGTCTTTAGTGTCTCAGCCTCCGACGCTGACGGCCAGGTAACCGCCGTTGAATTCTTTGTCGATGGTGCACTGGTTGCCACCGACACCGCCGCCCCCTGGCAAACTACCTGGACTGCAGCCGCGGGCACTCCAAGCCTGAGCGCGCGTATCACCGATAACGACGACCTCAGTACGACAACCGCGGCGGTTGCCATCACTGTGGAAGAGGAAGTCGTGGTTGGCCCGGTCCCACCGCAAGTAAGCATCACTGCACCATCCAACGGCTCCAGCCACACCACTGGTGACGCACTGAATATTACCGCCAGCGCATCCGATGCGGACGGCAGCGTGACTCAGGTCGCGTTCTATGTGGACGGCAGCCTGCTCAGCACCGACACCAGCGCGCCTTATAGCGCCCAGTGGACCGCCACCCTCGGTGATCACACGCTTTCCGCCATGGCGACCGACAACGATGGCCAAACCGCAAGCGCCGAGTCCGGCATCTCGGTTGCCGACGAGCAAGTCGTGATTGGTGAGCACCCTTGCCGCCCGGACGGTCTCTACACCACCCCGGGCACTGCGCCGAACTACTGTGACATCTATGACGCAGACGGGCGCGAAGACATGGGCGCCGACCACCCGCGCCGTATCATTGGTTACTTCACCAGCTGGCGTAACGGCGCCAATGGGCAGCCCAGCTACCTGGTAAAAGACATCCCGTGGGGCAAGATCACCCACATCAATTACGCTTTCGCGCATGTAGCCAGTGATTACTCCGTATCCGTTGGCAACACCGACAATCCGGATAATCCCGCCACCGGCATGGAATGGCCGGGTATCGCCGGCGCGGAAACCGATCCGGACTACGCCTACAAGGGTCACTTCAACCAGCTGTCCAAATTCAAGGAACAGCACCCGGAAGTGAAGACCCTGGTCTCCGTAGGGGGCTGGGCCGAAACCGGCGGCCACTTTAATGAAAATGGCGACCGCGTTGACGACGGTGGTTTCTACACCATGACCACCAACGCCGACGGCAGCATCAATCATCAGGGTATCGAAGCCTTCGCCAACTCCTCAGTGGCGTTTATCCGCGAATACGGCTTTGACGGTGTGGATATCGACTACGAATACCCCACCAGTATGAATGACGCCGGTAACCCGATGGACTTCGGTATTGCCAACCCACTGCGCGGTTCGCTGATGGAATCCTACGTTGAGCTGATGCGCGTGTTGCGGGAGAAACTCGACGAGGCAGGCCAGCAGGACGGCACCCACTACATGCTGACCATCGCTTCCCCGTCTTCCGGGTACCTGCTGCGCGGCATGGAAACCATGCAAATCACCCAGTATCTGGATTACGTCAACATCATGACCTACGACCTGCACGGGGCGTGGAATGAATATGTTGGCCACAACTCGGCACTGTTTGATAACGGCAACGACCCGGAACTGGCGGCAGCAAGTGTTTACAGCACCTCTCAGTACGGTGGCATCGGCTACCTGAACATTGACTGGGCGGTTAAATACTTCCGCGGTTCTATGCCGGCAGGGCGTATCAACGTGGGTATCCCCTACTATACCCGCGGCTGGCAGGGCGTATCCGGCGGCACGAATGGACTCGGCGGCTCGGCGGCACTGCCGGCTCAGTCTGAATGCCCAGAAGGCACCGGCGGCGCGTCAGACTGCGGCCATGGCGCCATTGGCATCGACAACATGTGGCATGACCTGGATGAAAGCGGCAACGAGATGGGCGCCGGCTCCAACCCCATGTGGCACGCCAAGAACCTGGAGAACGGCATCCTTGGCAGCTACGTCACCGAGTACGGCCTCAACCCTGCTGGCGACCCGGACGACGCACTGGTTGGTACCTATGCGCGCAACTACGACAGTGTGTCAGAGGCACCCTGGCTGTGGAATGCACACAAGAGCGTGTTCATCTCTACCGAAGATGAAGAGTCCATGGACGCCAAAGTGCAGTACGTCATCGATGAGGGTGTAGGCGGCATCATGTTCTGGGAACTGGCTGGCGACTACAGCTGGGATGCGGCAAAGGGCGAGTATTACATGGGCGATACCCTCACCACTCTGGCCTACGACAAGTTCGCTAACGCCAGCGACTACCGTCACCTGCGCACCGACCGTGCGGTACCGACGGAAGCACTGGATATCGGCATTGAAGTCACCGAGTTCAAGCTCGGCGATCAAAACTACCCGCTAAACCCCAAGATGTATATCACCAACAACACCGGCGGCACCTTGCCCGGCGGCACCGTGTTTGAGTTTGATATGCCAACGTCCACTTCCAACATCATCACCGACCAGAGCGGTGCCGGTCTGGAAGTGATCGAGGACGGCGCCAATGCCTCTGGTGGTAACGTAGGCGGACTGGAAAATGAGTTCCACCGTGTGCGCTTCAGTCTGCCCGCTTGGCAGGACCTGGCCAACGGCGAAAGCTGGGACATGACGCTCAACTATTACCTGCCGGTCTCCGGCCCCCAGGCCTACACCGCGACGATTGATGGCACCGCCTATGCGCTGGCCTTCGAGTACCCGGATCTGCCGCTGGCCGACATCTCCAGCGGCGGCTCTTCGAGCAGCTCTTCCGGCGGCAGCTCCTCCGGTGGAAGCTCCTCCGGCGGTGGCAGCGACAGCTGTAGTGACCAAGGTATCAGCACCGATGGTCTGGTTACTTACCCGGAGTGGCCGCAAGGCAGCAACGCGGTCGCTGGCGACCTGATCATTCACGACGGCAGTGTGTATCGCGCTAAGTGGTGGACCCAGTCGGTACCGGGCACCGCCGATGGCAGCTGGGAGTTTGTCTGCAACATCTAGTTAATAAACCAAGTGGAATTACCCGGCCGGCGACGCAGCGCCGGCCAACTCTCACAGGATGGATCGCAGTAACAAACCGTTTTTTAAAATTCTCTCTGCGTTGTGACCGATAGGAAACTCCTTTACAGGATTTGCTCCTATTTTTGCCCCGACTTCTAGTCGGGGCTTTTTTTGTTTCGGGGTATCGTAAGTGTGGCTCTCAAAATGCCATATCATGGCGCGACAAGTATCTGATCCTCGATTTCGTTAAACGTGATTTCATTCAAATAGCAGTAACTATGGCCAAGAAAAAGCAACGACTTGCATCCGTGGACGCCCTGCGCGGCTTCGACATGTTCTGGATTATCGGCGGCGAGGTCCTATTCCTTCCGCTATTTGCGCTCACCGGCTGGTCGATTTTCCAGTTCGGCCACGCACAGATGCAGCACACACCCTGGCATGGTTTTACGTTTTACGACCTGATTTTTCCGCTGTTTATTTTCCTATCCGGGGTGACGCTGGGCCTGGCTAATAAATCGTTGCGCGGCCTGCCAATGAGTCAAAGGACCCCCGTGTATCGCAAGGCGACCAAGCGCCTGCTGCTACTTGTTCTGTTGGGGGTTCTTTACAACCATGGCTGGGGTACAGGTTTCCCCGCCGACCTCAGCGAAATTCGCTACGCAAGTGTGCTGGCACGCATCGGCTTTGCCTGGTTTTTCGCGGCAATGATCGTATGGCACTTCGGTATCCGCACGCAGTACGTAATTACCGCGTGCATTCTGCTCGGCTACTGGCTATTGCAGGCTACAGCCGGAAATTACACGCCCGATGGCTCGGTAAATGCTTGGGTAGATCAGCACTTTTTACCGGGAATTACCTACCAGAACCGCGCTTACGACCCGGAAGGTGTTCTGTCTACCATCCCGGCTATTGCCAATGCGCTGTTCGGGGTTTTCGCCGGTCGCTGGCTGAGTAAACATGCTGGCAACCACAAAGCCATTTTGAAAGGCTTATTTGTCGCTGCAGCAACCTGCCTTATAGCGGGCTTTATATGGCACTGGGTTTATCCGGTGAACAAGGAACTGTGGACAAGTTCCTTCGTATTGATCACCTGCGGCTGCTGCCTGCTATTACTGGGGCTTTTCTATCTGCTTGTGGATATGTGGCACTGGAAGTCCTTCACCTATTTTTTCTCGGTGATCGGGTGCAACGCCATTCTGGTGTATCTCGGTACCAGCCTGGTGAGCTGGCAGTATTCGAGTAAAAGTGTGTTTGGTGGGATTGCTGCCGCGTTGCCGCAAGCCGCGGGGACCCTAGTGATTGCTTCTGGCGTGATCCTGCTGCAGTGGCTGGTGTTGCGATTCCTGTTCAAGCGGGGGATTTTTATTAGCCCGTAAGACGAATGTGAAAAAACGAATATTGTTCGGTGTGAAGGATAAGCGCCCGGAATCCGTTTTCGAAAGCGTCGGCGACAAGGACGTCGCCGACGCAGCGTACAGGGATATATTCACAGCGGTTTCGAAAACGGATTCCGGGTGCTTATCCGCCAACTAATCTGCTAACAGAATATAAGACTTATTCACTGGATGCGCGCATGTATTCCAACACCGCCTCAACAATAGGCTGATTAGCATCGGGAAAGTGATATTCAGGCAGCTCACTCACAGGAACCCAGGCAAGCTCCTGTCCCTCAACGCCACGCTCCTTGCCAGTAAACTCGGTGATACACCAGGTATCCAGAAACACCTGCTTATCCCCGTAATCGTGCCGGACCTCGATTAGCGGCTCCATCACCTTTACTTCAATATCGAGTTCTTCCTTCAGCTCACGCGTCATGGCCGCCTGAATAGATTCATTGTTCTCGACCTTGCCACCGGGAAACTCCCAGCGGCCGCCCATGTGCAGGTGGTCCGGGCGCTTGGCCAGAAGAATGCGGCCGTCGGCACCGAGAATCACCCCGACTGCCACATGAACATGCTTGATTGCGGAGACGCCCATCAGGTGCGGTACTCCGCATTAATGGTGACGTACTCGTGAGAAAAGTCACAGGTCCAGATATGTTCGTTTACGTCGCCGCGCTGCAAATCAACGGAAATTGTAAATTCCGCCTGCTCGAAAACCTTCTTTCCGGCATCCTCGGTATAACTCGACGACCGCCCGCCGGCCTCAACAATTTGCACATCATCCAGATACACACTGATCTTGCTGGTATCCAGATTCTGCGCACCGGCATTGCCAATCGCCATTACCAGTCTTCCCCAGTTGGGGTCTGACGCATACAGCGCAGTTTTCACCAGCGGCGATTCACCAATCTCAAACGCCATACGCAACGCCTCTTCCGAACTGGCGGCGTTGTTCACTTGCACGGTAACGAACTTGGTTGCGCCCTCACCGTCCTTCACAATGGCCTGGGCCAGTTCAATATGCACGGCAATGATGGCGGCTCTAAGCTGTGCATAGACATCACTGTGTGTATCCGCAACTTCCGGACCGGCGGCACCACTGGCGATCAACACACACGCATCGTTTGTAGAGGTGTCCCCATCCACGCTGATGCGGTTAAACGACGCGGCGACTGCTTCCTGTACCAGCGCATCCAGTACACCCTGTGGAATACGTGCGTCGGTAGCGACATAGGCGAGCATGGTCGCCATATTTGGCTGGATCATGCCGGCGCCTTTGGCGATACCGACAATGGAAATGGTCTCGCCGGCAATCTCCACCGAGCGACTTGCAGTTTTCGGGCGGGTATCCGTGGTCATAATCGCCGTGGCCGCACTTCCCCATCCATCTGCCTGTAATTGCGCCGCGGCCGTAGGTATCGCGTTCAAAATATTCTGTACCGGCAGATGCTCGCCAATGACACCGGTACTAAATGGCAACACCTGCTGCGCACTGACACCAAGCGCCTGCGCTACGCCCGCACAGCAGCTATTCGCATCCCGCAGTCCCTGTTCGCCCGTCGCCGCATTGGCATTGCCGGCGTTAACCAGCAGCGCGCGAATACCACCCTGGCGGATGTGCTCTTTTGCCACCAGCACCGGGGCCGCGCAAAACGCATTCTGGGTAAAGGTGGCGGATACGCTGGCACCTTCAGCAATTTCAATCAACAGGAGGTCATCGCGCTGCCAGTCTTTGACCTTGGCGGGAACGGCGGCAAGACGGATGCCGGGAATCGAAGGGAGAGGCTGCGCCATACGGATACGTCCTTGAACATTCACGATTTAAGCGCGGATTATAAAGAAAAAGGCCCGCTGGGAAGAGCGGGCCTTTCAATAAGACAGTAACAAAACTGATCTAGATAGTCAGATCCGACTTCAGGAAGTGGTTGAAGACGAAGAAGATGAGGGGGAAGAAGTCAGTTTGCCATGGCACTGCTTGTACTTCTTGCCAGAGCCACACGGACACGGGTCGTTGCGACCTACACGTGGGCCGCGTCGTACCGGCTCCGCATTCGGCTGCGCCGGGGCAGCCTCCTCACCTTCCGGCATCGCAGAAGCCTGCGCGTGTTGCAGTTCCAACTGCTGGCGGCGCTGCGCCTCCAGGCGACGCTGCTCCATCTCTTCCATCTGCTCGCGGGTCATCGGCTCAACATGCGCCAGCACGCGAATCACCTCTTGTTTGAGGTTTTCCAACAGCGCCTGGAACAGCTCGAAAGACTCGCGCTTGAATTCCTGTTTGGGGTTTTTGTTGGCATAAGCGCGCAGACCAATACCCGCGCGCAGGTGATCCATGCTGGACAGGTGCTCCTTCCACAGCTGATCCAGCACCTGCAACATCACCTGGCGCTCAATGGTCGGCATCAGGTTTTCATCGCCGGTGCTCTCGGCAATACGTGCCAGCTTCTGCTGGTACACACCCTGCGCTTCCTCAATGATCTTTTCCCGCAGGCTTTCTTCATGCAGTGTGCGGTCTTCGTCCAGCCACTGCTTGATCGGCAATTGCAAGCCGAGTTCGCCAGCGAGTTGCTGCTCCAGTGCCGGAATGTCCCACTGCTCTTCCACACTCTGCGGCGGCACATGGATGGAGATCAGCTCATTCACCACATCGTCGCGGATCGCGGTAATGGTCTCGCTAATGCTCTCTGCTTCCAGCAGCTCATTGCGCTGGGAGTAGATTACCTGACGCTGGTCGTTGGCTACGTCATCATATTCCAGCAGCTGCTTACGAATATCGAAGTTACGGCCTTCTACGCGACGCTGCGCCTTTTCGATGGCATTGGAGACCATACGATGTTCAATTGCCTCACCGCGCTCCATGCCCAGCATCTGCATAAAGTTCTTCACCCGGTCGGAGGCGAAGATACGCATCAGATTATCTTCCAGGGACAGGTAGAAACGGGTCACCCCCGGGTCACCCTGTCGACCCGCACGGCCACGCAGCTGGTTATCGATACGACGGGACTCGTGGCGCTCGGTACCAATAATGTGCAGGCCCCCGGCCTCAATCACGGTCTCGTGGCGGGACGCCCAATCCGCTTTGATCTTGTCGATCTCTTCCGCGGTGGCTTCACGCTTCTCGCGCTCCTGAAGCTCTTCCACTTCCGCTTCCCAATTACCACCGAGCACAATATCGGTACCACGGCCGGCCATATTGGTGGCGATGGTAACGGTACCCGGGCGACCGGCCTGGGCAATGATCTGCGCTTCTTTTTCGTGGAACTTGGCGTTCAGTACCTGGTGCGCAATCTTGGCCTTTTGCAGCAGGCGCGACATTTCTTCAGAAGTCTCGATGGACGCGGTGCCGACTAGGATCGGCGCCTTCTTGTCGCGACAGTACTTGATGTCCTCGATGATCGCTTCGAGCTTTTCATCTTTGGTGAGGTACACCAGGTCATTGAGGTCGTCACGCTGCTTCTCGCGGTTGGTGGGGATAACCACCACATCCAGGCCGTAGATCTGACGGAATTCAAATGCTTCGGTATCCGCGGTACCGGTCATGCCCGCCAGCTTCGGATAGAAGCGGAACAGGTTCTGAAAGGTGGTGGAGGCCAGAGTCTGGCTCTCACTCTGAATCTGAACATTCTCTTTTGCTTCGAGCGCCTGATGCAGGCCCTCGGACAGGCGACGGCCCGGCATGGTACGGCCGGTGTGCTCGTCGATCAGTACCACCTGGCCGTTCTGCACGATGTAATCCACATCTTTGTGGAACAGTACGTGCGCGCGCAGCGCGGCATTGACGTGGTGCAGCAGGCCGAGATTGCCCGGTGCATACAGGGATTCATCTTCCTTCAGCAGACCGCCGCGAGTAAGCAGGTCTTCGATCAGCTGGTGGCCGTCTTCGGTCATCTCCACCTGGCGGGTCTTTTCATCCACCGTGTAGTGACCTTCGCCGCCCTCTTCGCCGCGCTCCAGCTGCGGTACCAGCTTGTTCATGGCCATGTACAGCTGCGAAGAATCTTCCGCAGCACCGGAGATGATCAGCGGGGTACGCGCTTCATCGATCAGGATAGAGTCGACCTCATCCACGATCGCAAAATTCTGTGGGCGCTGGGTGCGATCTTCCTTGCGCAGCACCATATTGTCGCGCAGGTAGTCAAAGCCGAACTCGTTGTTGGTGCCGTAGGTGATATCCGCCTGGTAAGCCGCCTGCTTTTCCGCCGGATGCTGCTGGGAAACCACAATACCCACGCTCAGACCCAGGAATTCATACACCGGACGCATCCAGTTGGCGTCACGCGCAGCCAGATAGTCGTTCACGGTAACAATGTGTACACCCTTGCCTTCCAGTGCATTCAGGTACGCCGGCAGGGTTGCTACCAGGGTCTTACCCTCACCGGTGCGCATCTCGGCGATACGGCCTTCGTGCAGGGTCATACCACCAATCATCTGTACGTCGAAGTGGCGCATGCCCAGGGTACGGGAACCGGCTTCACGCACGGCAGCAAACGCTTCCGGCAGCAGGCTATCCAGTGTTGCGCCATCCGCTAGGCGCTGCCTAAATTCATCCGTCTTGGCTTTCAGCGCAGCGTCATCCAGCGCCTTATATTCGTCTTCCAGCGCATTGATCTTGGTAACGACCTTGCGCATGCGCTTGAGCTCGCGGTCATTTTTTGACCCGAAGACTGTTTTTATCAGTTTGCCAATCATTATTCAGAAACCACATTAATGCTGATTATGCCCGCGGGACCGCTCGTGACGTCGCTGCGCGGAAAAGGTGCAAGTAAACAGGAAGGCGCCAGACGCCGCAACAGTCTTGCCCGGTGTTTGGGGTAAACTTGCGGGCGCCAGTACGGGATTACAAGGGTCCCGTTGCGCAATGATAGAGGATAGTTGTTATCTGCCGGTGCGGCGGATGTAGCTGGCAGGATCGACCGGGCGGTCGTTCTTGTAGACTTCAAAGTGTACGTGAGGGCCCGTGGAGCGGCCGCTGGAACCCATCAGGGCAATCACCTGGCCCTTTTTCACGATATCGCCCAGCTTGACCTTGATCTCACTGTTGTGGCCATAGCGGGTTTTATAGCCGTTACCGTGGTTAATCTCCACCAACTGGCCATAGCCATAGCGATCTTCCGCCCAGGTCACCACACCGGCAGCCACAGAAACCACATCAGAGCCGCGCTTGCCGGCAAAATCCACACCTTTGTGCCAGGAGCGGCGACCACTGAAAGGGTCAGTACGGTAGCCATAGCGTGAAGACATCCAGCCACGGGTGATCGGGCGCCCGGCGATAAACTGCTCATCCTGCAGCTGCTGGCGGCTCATCAGGCTATCGAGGGTCTGCAACTGCATCTGGCGGTCTTCAATCTGATCCGACAGATCGCCGATAACCTCGAGGAATTCTGGGGGGTGGTAGGGAAGATCACTGGAACCGGCGATACCCGAATCCTCGGGGCCACCGACAGCAGGCGTCGCGCCAAACTGAAACTCACCCTCATCCAGCTTTGCAATGGTGGTCAGGCGCTCACCGAGCGCGTCCAAACGGGTCAGGCGGGCCTGTAACTCCGCGAGCTTCACGGTAAGCGCAGTCAGCTGCTCACGCGCCTGCTGATCTGCATCGGAGATCTGATCCTGCTGCTTGCGCAGGGCCTTGTTCCACGCTTTCACTGCACGCGAATCGAATACGTCGGATTCCGTAGCAGGTAGGTTTGCACCAATGAAAAATGCGCCAACAGGAAGCCCCAACAGGCAAAGGCCGAGCAAAGCTTTGCTCAGGCCGCCGAAGTTGAAGCTGCGGGAGACACCGCCGCGATCGTTGACGAGGATAACTTTCATAGCAAGCGTGTAAGGTTTGCGACAAATTGTTGTTGTAATGATTCAGTCACCAGCAGCTACCTAAACGGATCAGAACCCACTGACCTCAAAAGGTATTACTTCTGCTGTAACCGGGACTGTCGCATCCTGCTATGCCCCACGGCCATCCTCAATGGCAAGTCGCCGACCAATGTACCAGGTATTGGCGGCTTAAAAAGAGTAGTGGCGCAGACACCTTCTGCCACCAACACACAAAAAAGCCGGCAATTTTCGTGCCGGCTTTCTCGTTACGCGCCTCTTACACCGCCAGGATTGGCTTGACGTAAGAGATAGGCGCTTCTTCTTGTTCACCCTCGAAGGTCACCATCTCCCAGGCATCTTCCTGCGCCATCAGGGTGCGCAGGGACTTGTTGTTCAATGCATGGCCAGATTTGAACGCCTTGAACTCACCAATCACGCTAGTACCCAACAGGTACAGGTCGCCGATGGCGTCGAGAATCTTATGCTTTACGAATTCATCTTCGTAACGGAGACCGCCCTCATTCAGGATGCGGTACTGGTCAATAACGATGGCGTTATCAACGCTGCCACCCTGCACCAGGCCTTTAGAGCGCAGGTACTCAATCTCATGCATGAAACCAAAGGTACGCGCACGGCTCACTTCCTTGACGAAAGAAGTACTGGAGAAATCGACCGCTGAGGTCAGATTGCGCCCTTGGAATACTGGGTGGTCAAAATCAATAGTGAAGGAAACCTTGAAGCCGTTGAATGGCAGGAAGCTCGCGACCTTGTCGCCTTCCTCAACGGTTACCGGCTTTTTGATCCGCAGGAACTTCTTCGGAGCAGCCTGCTCCTGAATACCCGCAGACTGGATCAGGAATACGAAAGGACCGGCACTACCGTCCATGATCGGCACTTCTTGGGCAGACAGTTCGACAATCGCATTGTCGATACCCAGGCCCGCCATTGCGGAAAGCAGGTGCTCAACGGTAGCGACACGCACATCGCCCTTCACCAGAGTGGTGGAGAGCAGGGTGTCACCCACGTTTTCGGCACGTGCTTCAATCTCAACCACCGGATCCAGGTCGACCCGACGGAAAACGATACCACTGTTCACCGGCGCCGGTTTCAGGGTCAAAATCACCTTTTTACCGGTATGCAGGCCGACGCCAGTAGCACGAATTGCGTTCTTGAGAGTGCGCTGTTTGATCATCTATATCTAGGTTCCCAATCGGTGAGCGGCACACGAGCCGCAGCGAGCCGGCGATAATAACAGAAAATCTACGCCAAAACTACAGAAACCCCTCTGGTCATCTCTGCGTTTGCGGCACGGTGTTTCCGCACTGATAAGATTAAGCATAGTCTAGCGCGAAGACTCCAACGCCAAACCAGTACACAGTATCGCCAATAATTGTACGTTCTCGCCGAAAATACGCCGCAGCAGAACCTACCGGTCACTAACCTCTCGTTGATCGGTGTGTAATCTTTCCTCTATCAAGCAACGCTTCCTTGCGTCGTATTACTCGTTAGTTCTTCCCTGTTCAGTCGCCGTCAGCGGACTGCGCTGACGGGCTCCGGGTGACAGGCCCCGTTGTTCCAAGTCCTGCCACCCTCGCCAGAGCGGGCGAAAGCCCGGGGTTTCACCGGGCGTGGACATGAGCAAATGCCGCCCCTACTCTGGGGAGCCCGCTCGACTTAGTCGGCCTGTCGACGCAAGAACGCAGGAATATCCAGGTACTCCATGTCCTGATCGGACGGATTGATCGGAGGCAGGCTGCGCTTGCGTTCACCTTCCGCACGCGGTGCAGAGGGAACCTCTTTGGACTCACGGGTCGCGTCAGCGGTGGCGGCAGGACGCGCCGCTTCGCGCGGATCCTGGCGACGGGTGTTGTCCACCACTTTGGTCGGGCGCGCGACTTGTGCAGACGCTTCGCCAAGCCCAGCAGCAACAACGGTCACCCGCATCTCGTCACCCAGCTTGTCATCCACTGCAGTACCGATTACCACAGTCGCGTCATCGGAAGCGATTTCCTGCACGATCTGACCAACTTCCGAGTACTCACCCAGGGTCAGTTCCTGACAGCCAGCATCTTCGCTGCCGGTAATGATGTTCACGAGGATTCCGCGAGCACCCTGTAGGTTTACGTTATCCAGCAACGGGCTGCGCACGGCTTTCTCCGCGGCTTCGCGGGCGCGATTTTCGCCAACCGCCGCACCGGAGCCCATCATCGCCATACCCATTTCGGACATGACGGTGCGCACATCGGCGAAGTCCACGTTCATGATGCCCGGGCGAATCATCAAATCCGCGATGCCCTGTACTGCACCCAGTAATACGTTGTCGGCTTCTTTGTAAGCCGCCTTCATGGTGATCTTGTTGCCAAGTACTTCCAGCAGGCGATCGTTGGGGATGGTAATCAGCGAGTCGACCTTGTCGCGTAGCTCGAGGATACCCTCTTCCGCAACCGTGGTGCGCTTGCGGCCTTCAATCATGAAAGGACGCGTAACCACAGCAACGGTAAGGATGCCGAGATCTTTGGCAATCTCTGCCACGATCGGCGCACCACCGGTGCCAGTGCCGCCACCCATACCAGCGGTAATAAATACCATGTCGGCACCGGTCAGCACTTCTGCAATGCGCTCGCGGTCTTCCAGTGCAGACTGACGGCCCACCTCCGGGTTGGCACCGGCACCCAGTCCACGGGTAATGGTGTTACCCAGCTGCAGAATGGTTTGCGCTTCCACATCCTTCAGCGCCTGTGCGTCGGTATTTGCGCAGATGAAATCCACACCGTCTACTTGGCTGGCGATCATGTGCTTCACGGCGTTACCACCGCCGCCTCCCACACCGATCACCTTGATGACAGGCTTATCCTGTACACTATCTACGAGTTCGAACATTGCTGTTCCCCTTTTTTGCTCATGTCTAAATTTAATTATCGATCCCGGTAATTATTTTTTGCTTCAGAGGTTGCCTCTGAACCAGTGCTTAACCTTGTCCCACCACTGGTTTTCACTGTGCTTCACGCTGGACTGTCCGCCCTTGTTTTCTTCCGACTGGATTGCATACATCAGCAAGCCAACACCTGTGGAATAAATCGGGTTACTCACGATGTCCGTAAGGCCGGAGATACCCTGAGGTATGGCGAGACGCACCGGCATATGGAAAATCTCCTCAGCCAATTCCACCGCGCCCTCCATCTTCGACGAGCCACCGGTAAGCACGATGCCCGCCGCACATAAATCTTCAAAACCGCTGCGACGCAATTCGGCCTGCACCAGAGTGAACAGTTCGTCGTAACGCGGCTCGACGACCTCGGCCAACGCCTGACGGGACAGGTCGCGCGGTGCGCGATCGCCGACACTCGGCACCTTGATGGTCTCGCCTTCACGGGCAAGCTTCGCCAGGGCGCATGCGTATTTGATTTTCAGGTCTTCTGCGTGCGGCGTTGGCGTACGCAGGGCCATGGCGATATCGTTGGTGACCTGATCCCCAGCGATCGGAATCACGCCAGTGTGTCGAATAGAACCGCCAGTAAACACGGCGATATCCGTGGTGCCACCACCGATATCCACCATGCATACACCCAGCTCTTTCTCATCGTCGGTCAGTACCGCATAGCTCGAGGCGAGCTGCTCAAGAATGATGTCTTCCACTTCCAGGCCGCAGCGACGAATACACTTTTCAATGTTCTGTGCCGCATTTACCGCACCACTCACCAGGTGCACCTTGGCCTCCAGGCGAACACCGGACATTCCCAGCGGCTCCTTTACACCCTCCTGGTTATCGATCAGGTATTCCTGCGGCAGGGTGTGCAATATCTTCTGGTCGGCAGGTATCGCCACGGCACGGGCCGCGTCAATTACCCGATCCAGATCCTGCTGCGTTACTTCACGATCCTTAATCGCAACAATGCCGTGCGAATTCAGGCTGCGAATATGGCTACCGGCAATACCCGCATACACCGAATGAATCTCACAGCCGGCCATTAACTCGGCCTCTTCCACAGCGCGCTGAATGGACTGCACTGTGGATTCAATATTCACCACCACGCCCCGCTTCATACCCGTGGAGCGGTGAGAGCCGATGCCGACGATATTTAATTCGCCGTCTCCGGTAACTTCGCCGACGATCGCAACTACCTTGGACGTACCGATATCCAGCCCGACGATCATGCGCGGTTCAGAGGATTGTGTCATTGGATTTTCAACCTCGCGAGACGCTGTGCCGATCCGCATTTTGAATGCCAGATCAGGACGAAGCCTCGCTTTTTATCTACCTATTTTGTTGTCAGTTTTTCGCTTGTTCCGTTTCTTTCCATTGCACCGCAACTGCGTTGTTGTAACGGGCGTCCACGCCCGCAATTTTTTGCAGATGCGGCGCCAGTACGCCGCGCGTCAAGCTGAGGAAACGGCCAACGCGTTCCAACAGCTCATCATGGCCAAGCTGCAAGCGGATACCGCTCACCAGCTCTAGCTGCCAGCCCGCCAGGTCATCAAATGACAGGCGGCGCACTTCCATATCTTTGGTGGTAAGCAGCCCGGCCAGTGCCTGATACTGCATCATTATTCGATCCACCAGATCCGCGTCCCCAGCCAATTCCGGCAAGCGCAAATCACGCAAATTTTCTGGCCGGGGTAGCAGTGCGCCACTGGCGACCAATAAGTGATCGTCACCCCAAATTGCCAGAGGCTCGGCCTCTTCGATGACCACCTCAACCCCGTGCGGCCAGCGCCGGCTCACCGACGCATTCACAATCCAGGGATCGTCCATCAGCGCCGAGCGCACCCGATCAATATCCACAGCGAAAAAGCCGTTGCGCAGGTGTGGAAGCAAAATGTCCTCCACCGCTTTTTCACTCACCGCGCGAAATGGCGCTTCTACCCGCACATTAACCAGAACTTCTTCCCGGCTCGGTGCCACACTGGGGGCCTGCTGCCAAAGCCAGTGCGCGGCATATCCCAGCCCGGACGCCACCAGTGCCAGCAACCCAACCATAGCGACGATGCGCAAAACACCGGTAGAAGCTTCCTGGCCAGGGTCCGGCAGCGCACGCGCACCGCGTACCGATTTTTTCCCTTTCTTTGGCTTGGCGACTTTATCGCGCGACGTTTTTTTGTTTGTAGCCACGGCTGAAAGTCACCGCATTTCTCGTTTATTCACAGTTTCATGCTTGGTGCTCTACGCACTCTACTTATCACCAAGACGCCATTCAGACAGCTGCTGGGCGAGTCCGCCAACATTGCCAGCACCCTGGGTCAAAACGATATCCCCCGGCTCCAGCAGGTCCGCAAGAATCGGCGGCACCTGGTCAACTTTTTCCACGAAAATCGGATCGACCTGACCGCGGTTACGAATACTGCGCGCCAGGGTGCGACCGTCTGCGCCGGGGATCACCGCTTCGCCCGCGCTATATACATCCAGTAGGACCAGTTTGTCGACCTCGGATAGCACTTGGACAAAGTCTTCAAACAAATCCCGGGTCCGGGTATAGCGGTGTGGTTGATACACCATTACCAGACGACGTTCCGGCCAGCCATCGCGCACGGTTTTAATCGTCGCGGCCACCTCGCGTGGGTGATGGCCGTAGTCATCCACCAGCATGACCTTTGAAGCCTGCTGATCGTCACTGACCGGGTACTCGCCGTAAATCTGAAAGCGTCGACCCACACCCTGAAAACCTTTGAGGCCCTCGCGAATAGCGGTATCGCTAACCCCCTCTTCCGTAGCCACGGCGATCGCAGCAGTGGCATTCAGCACATTGTGGATACCTGGAACATTCACACAAACGTCGATGACACTGCCATCTGGGCGCTGCACATCGAAAAAGCTGCGCAGGGGTTCCTGTCTTACATTGCTGATCCGGAAATCGTTGCCCTCTTCAAAGCCGTAGGTCGCAACCGGACGGGCCAGCTTGGGGATAATTTCTTGCACATTGGCATCATCACCGCACATCACCGCCAGCCCGTAAAACGGCAGGTTGTGGATAAAGTCGATGAAAATCTGCTTCACTTTTTCAAAGTCGCCGCCATAGGTCTCCATATGATCGGCGTCAATATTGGTCACCACGGTAACCATGGGCTGCAAATGCAGGAAAGACGCATCACTTTCGTCGGCTTCGGCAACCAGATAGCGACTCTCACCCAAGGCCGCATTGGCGCCAGCACTGTTCACCAGTCCGCCAATCACAAACGTCGGATCCTTCTCATCGGCGGCGAAAATTGACGCGATCAGACTGGTTGTGGTGGTCTTGCCATGGGTGCCAGCCACAGCGATGCCGTAGCGGTAACGCATTAACTCACCCAGCATCTCCGCGCGGCGAACCACTGGAATACGATTTTCTCGCGCAGCGGTTAACTCCGGGTTATCTCCGTAAATTGCCGAAGAGTTCACCACAACATCGACATCGCGGACATTCTCTTCGGTGTGGCCGATCTGCACTTTCACACCCAGATTACGCAGGCGCTCGGTAACCTTGCTCTCGCGCAAATCAGAACCAGAAACCTCGTAGCCCTGGTTCTGCAAAACTTCCGCAATACCGCTCATGCCGGCACCGCCGACACCGATAAAGTGGATGCGGCGAATACGGCGCATGGCTGGAACTTGGTAGTTACGCTCACCTGATGGGGTCATTACCTTTCCTGATTCGGCGCTTGTGGGTAAATCTTTGGACATATCAGCACCTCAATTCTTCACTGCACACGGCCAACACTCGGTCGGTCGCATCCGGCCTAGCCACTCGGCGCGCAGCCTCGGCCATGGCCAATAATTTTTCCGGTTCGGCGAACAGGCCTTCCAGTAATTGGGCCAGCTGTGATGCATCAAGATCATCTTGCTGAATCACTTTTGCGGCGCCCGCCTGCTCCAGCCATTCACCGTTCTTTGTTTGGTGATCGTCAATCGCAAATGGAAACGGCACCATGATCGCGCCCAACCCCGCAGCGGCGATCTCGGAAACGGTCAACGCACCGGAGCGACAAATCACCAGGTCCGCCTGACCGTAAGCGGCCGCCATATCGGCAATAAACGGCACCACGTTGGCGGAAACTCCGGCGCGTTCATAGGCTTCCTTCGCCACATCCAAATGCCGCTGCCCCGCCTGATGCACCACCTGCGGACGTTTATCTTCGGCAATGTTGGCCAGCGCCTTCGGCACTAGCTCATTGATTGCAACCGCCCCCAGGCTACCGCCCAACACCAACAGGCGTGGGGGCTGTACCGTACCCACACGTGACGACGGCGCCGGCAGTTGGGATATTTCTACCCTGACTGGATTGCCAACTTCCTCAGCCCTGGGCAAACCGCTGGGAAACGCCTCCAGCACCCGGCGCGCAATTTTTGCCAATAAACGGTTGGTGGTTCCCGCCACGGCATTTTGCTCATGGATGATCAGCGGCACGCCAGCGAGGCGCGCGGCAACACCGCCGGGACCGGTGGCAAAACCACCAAAGCCCAACACGGCATCAGGCTTCACTTCACTAACCACTTTACGCGCCTGCCAAACCGCCTTGCTAATCTGTAAAGGCGCTTTTAGAAGTGCGGCCTTGCCCTTTCCGCGCACCCCTTCCACCGTAATAAAGTGCAAAGGAATCTCTGCCGCCGGAATTAATTGCGATTCGATACCACGCATGGTGCCGAGCCACTCGATGGATGCACCCTGGTCCCGCAGTGCATTGGCCACCGCCAGCGCCGGGAACACATGGCCACCGGTACCACCCGCCATCATCAAGATTTTCTTGCCGGCAAAGCGCTTGGCGGTAACTGAGGTATCCATTACGCCGCCTCCCCGGATTTTCTGTCGCCCAGCTGCAGTGGATTGAAAATCGGCAACTGGCTGATTTTCTCAATGCGCCCCTGATCCTGGCCTTCTTCACTGTTCAATTCTTTTTGCGCCCGCAGAGCCAGGGCAAACAGAGCAAAACACACCACCAGACTGGAGCCACCGGAACTTACAAATGGCAAGGTCAGCCCCTTGGTGGGCAACAAGCCAGAGGCAACGCCCATATTCACAAAGGCCTGCCCTGCCAGCAGCACTGCAATACCGAAGGTAAGTAGTGCAGTAAAGTAAGCCTGCTTGGCTAGTGCTTTACGCACCAGTCGCAACAGCGACCATGTCAGTGCCGCATACAAACCAATCACCAGCAGGCCGCCAACCAAGCCCCACTCCTCCGCCAGAATCGCGAATACAAAATCCGTATGCGCCTCGGGCAGATAAAACAGTTTCTGCACGCTGTTACCCAGACCGACGCCAAACCATTCACCTCGGCCGAACGCAATCAGAGACTGAGTCAGCTGGTAGCCCGCCGCGTACTGTTCCGCCCAAGGATCCCAGAAGGTTGTCAAACGCTGCAGGCGGTAAGGACTAAAAATCGCCATCATCACCAGGCCGCAGGCGGCAACCGCCACCAACATAAAGGTGTGCGGCAGGCGCGCGCCGGCAAGAAACACCATCGCCAGAGCGGTCCCGGAGATCACCACCACCGAACCAAAATCAGGCTCCAGCAGCAGCAGTAAAGCAACAATACCCAGCACCGAGATCGGCACCATAAAGCTGGTCCAGTGACGCAGCTTTTCATGACGCCGCGTCAGGAAGCTGGCAAAAAACACCAGACAACAGAACTTGGCAACCTCCGCGGGCTGTACCGTAATAGGCCCCAGCGCAATCCAGCGCATACTGCCATTCACCGCGCGCCCCACTCCGGGGATAAGCACCGCCACTAGCATGGCCACGGCAAATATCAACAATGTCCACGACAGGTTCGACCAGGTGTTGAGCGAGATCCGGCTCAGGATCAACGCACCCACGACACCCGCGGCCAGAAACACCAAATGGCGTTTGAGGAAATACCACTGGTCGTTATACAGGTCCGCAGCAAATGCGACCGATGCCGAGGCAACCATCACCACGCCAATACTCGCCAGCGCCACCACGCAAAACGGCAGCACCCAGGCATATGGATCTATTTGCTGGTTTGCGGCATTCAGGGGCAACTTGCTCATTGCAGCGCCTCCCTGCCCGCACCACCACCGGAAACAAGCTCTTCCACCGCACGACGAAAATCTTCGCCGCGCGCTTCGAAATTGCGGTACATATCAAAACTGGCACAGGCTGGAGAGAGCAGTACGAAATCGCCAGATTGCGCCATCGCACGCGCTTTCGTCACTGCATCAGCCATATCACTCGCTGCTACCTGCGGTACGCCATTGGCAAACACACGGGCGATCTTCGGACCATCCACGCCGATAGTAACCAAGCCACGCAGCGCGCTTACCGCTTCGCCAAGGGGCGAGAAATCCGCACCTTTACCGTCGCCACCGGCAATCAGCACAATTTTGTGTTCGCCATCCGCGAGTCCGTCCAACGCGGCACGGGTAGCGCCAACATTGGTACCTTTGGAGTCATTTACGAATACAACACCGTCCATATCACCGACTCGCTCGCAGCGATGGGTCAGACCGGTAAAGTGACGAAGCACCTGTAACATCGGGGGCATTTCGATACCTACCGCATTGCCCAGCGCCAGTGCTGCCAGCGCATTCGCAATGTTGTGACTACCCACCATTGCCATTTCGTCGGTACGCAATAATTTTTCGGTACCCTGCGCAAGCCACTGGCCTGCACCGTCGCGAATTATCCCAAACTGGCGCAGATCCGGACGGTCGAGCCCAAAGCTCCACTCCACCCGATCTTTACCTAGCGGGCCGCGGGTCAGCGGGTCCGCGCGATTGATCACTAGCTGCTGCGCATGGCGATATACACGCTGCTTCGCCTGGTGGTAGGCGGCCATACTCGGATAGCGATCCATATGATCCGCGCTCATATTCAGGATGGTCGCGACATCCGGAGCCAGCGAGTAAGTGGTTTCCAACTGGAAACTGGACAACTCCAACACAAACACATCCGGCATGTTCGATTCGCACTGCACCAGCAGATCGAGGACCGGCACACCGATATTGCCGCCCACTTCGACATTGAACCCGGCCGCAGAGACCATCTCCCCCATAAGGGTGGTCACTGTGCTTTTGCCATTGGAGCCGGTAATAGCAATGACTTTTGGACTTTCCTCAAGACGATTTAACTCGCGCGCGAACAGTTCTATATCCCCGACAACCGGCACACCTTCTTCCATGGCTGCGGCAATCGCCGGTTCCGCGACGCCCACGCCGGGGCTGACAATAATTTCACTGGCGGCGCGCAAGGTGTCCGGATTCAAAGGGCCGCACTCGACCGCCACATCCGGATACTCAACACGAAACTGTTCCAGTGCCGGCGGTGTCTCGCGGCTATCAACAACAACAGGAGAAATTCCCTGGCGCAGCAGAAAACGCACCACCGATTGCCCGGTAGCACCCAATCCGATCACCACTTTTTTCTCTGAGGTTGCGATAAGGTTCATTGTCGATTTATGTTTCTAGTTATCCCTGATCTCTAATCAACGCAGCTTGAGCGTGGCCAGACCGGCCAGCACCAAGACCACCGTAATAATCCAAAAACGCACAATCACGCGCGGCTCCGGCCAACCTTTCAATTCAAAGTGGTGGTGCAGCGGGGCCATGCGAAAAATTCGCTTACCGGTCAGTTTGAACGATGCGACCTGCAGAATGACCGACACCGTTTCCATCACAAACACGCCACCCATGATGAACAGCACAATCTCGTGACGGGTAATCACCGCGATGATGCCAAGCGCGGCACCCAGGGCCAATGCGCCCACATCCCCCATAAATACTTGTGCGGGATAAGTGTTAAACCACAGAAAGCCCAACCCGGCCCCACCCAACGCGGCACAAAACACCGCCAATTCACCCGCGCCGGCGATATAGGGGATATGCAGGTAGTTGGCGAATTCCACATGGCCGACCAGGTAAGCAATCAGACCCAGCGCACCACCCACCATGACCGACGGCATAATCGCGAGGCCATCAAGTCCATCGGTAAGATTTACCGCGTTACTGGAGCCCACCACCACGAAATAGGTGAGCAGGATAAACATCACCGGCCCCAGGTTAATCGCGACATCTTTGAAAAACGGCACAAACAATTGCGTTTCCGCAGGTGTCGTCGCGCTCATGTACAGGTAAATGGCAGCACCCAGGCCGGCCACTGACTGCCAGAGGTACTTCCAACGCGCGATCAGACCGCGTGAATTCTTTTCGACGACTTTCTTGTAGTCGTCCACAAAACCAACCGCGCCAAATACAAAGGTCACCAGCAGGGTTACCCACACAAGGCGGTTGCTCAGATCGGACCACAACAATGCGCCAGAAAAAATTGCCGCAAGGATCAGAGTACCGCCCATGGTCGGGGTGCCCGACTTGCTCAGGTGCGACTGTGGGCCGTCATCGCGCACCGCCTGCCCTACCTGCAAGCGGTCCAGCCAGGCAATCATCCGCGGACCTACCAACAGCGAAATCCCCAGCGCTGTCAACGCACCGAGAATGGCGCGCACGGTAAGGTAGTTAAAGACCGAGAAACCCTTAACGTACTGTTGTAAATATTCAGCCAGCCATAGCAGCATGGTGTTAACCTTTTATTGATTTCCGTCAGCCAGCGCTTGCACGATCAGTTCCATGCGCGCACTGCGGGAACCTTTCACCAGCACAGTGGTGTTTTCATCCAGCTCCGGCGCGAGCACCTTAATCAGGGATTCGCGCTCGGAGAAATTACGTTGTTCATGTTGATGGCCAGCTGCAAACGCCACGCTGGCCGCACCGCTCAAACTGCCCAGAGTAAACAGCTGATCGATTCCGCGCTCGCGGGCGAGCAATCCCATATCGCGATGGGCGCTATCCGCCTCAGGACCCAGTTCCGCCATATCCCCGAGCACCAGGATTTTTTTGCCGTCGCGCTGGGCGAGCATTTCAATTGCGGCACTCACCGACCCCGGGTTGGCGTTGTAACTATCGTCAATCACGGTGGCGCCATTACGCCCGGTGAGTGATTGCATACGCCCGGCAACGCCACTGAAAATACCAAGCCCGGTTGCGATCTCGGCTACCGGAATTCCCGCAGCGTGGGCGATACCCGACGCAACCAGCGCGTTATGTACGTTGTGCTCCCCCAGCACCTGCAGCTGCACCGGACGGGAAACGCCCTCAACGACGAGATCAAACTTGGGGCAACCGCGAGAATCCAATTCGATGTTGTCCGGGTGCACCGCCCACTGGTGGCCAAACCCCACTTCCAGGGTGCGCACACCTTCTGGCATTTCGCCACGCCAGTAATCCGCATAGTTGTCGTCTGCGTTGATCACTGCCGCGCTACCGGGCTCCAAGCTGGTGTAGATCTGCCCTTTAGCAGTTGCAATACCATCCACCGAGCCAAAGCCTTCCACATGCGCAGGCATGACGTTGTTTACTGCGGTAATTTTTGGGTTGGCAATGCCACACAAATAGCCGATTTCATTCGGCCCGCTCGCGCCCATCTCCACAATCAGCACATCATTTTCGGGCGCCAGGGAAAACAGGGTCATCGGCACGCCAAAATGGTTATTCAGGTTTCCCTGTGTCACACACACGTTGTGGCGCTGTCCAAAAATACCCGCGAGCATCTCTTTCACCGTGGTCTTGCCGCAAGAACCAGTGATTCCGATGACCGGCCCACTGAACTGCTCACGACACAGGCGACCAATCTGCCCCAGGGCAACATTCGTATCTTTTACCAGCCACTGCGGCAGAGAAGAGTTTTCCAGGCGCTTCTCGGATACGATCCCGAGCACCTTGCCATCCACGTCGGCCAGAAAATCGTGGGCGTCAAAGGTCTCCCCTCGCAGGGCGACAAACAGAGCGCCGGCGTCAAGCTTGCGGGTATCGGTACACACCGCATCAAATTGCACCGAGCCGTTCACCAACTCACCGCCAAATCGCTGCTGCAACTGTTCGAGGGTAAGCGGTGCAATCATGATTCACTTCCTGCAGTCTGGCCGGCAGCCCTCTCAAGCAGCGCACTGGCGGCCTGTTCGCGATCACAGAAATGCAGTTTTTCGTCGCCGACCAACTGGTAGTCTTCGTGCCCTTTCCCCGCAATCAATACGGTATCGCCAGGGCCAGCATTGGCGACCGCGAAAGCAATGGCTTCAGCGCGATCTGCTTTCACCACACACTTCTGACCGTCTACACCCTGTAAAATATCGTCGATAATTTTTTGCGGATCTTCGCCGCGCGGGTTGTCACTCGTCACTACAGGACAATCGGACAGCTCGACCGCGATGCGGCCCATCGGTGCGCGCTTACCCGTGTCACGATCACCGCCGCAACCAAACACACACCACAATTTGCCACGACAATAGGGCCGAGCGGCTTCCAACGCTGCGCGCAGCGCATCCGGTGTATGGGCATAGTCCACCAGGACACTGATGTCCTCGCTTTCTCCAGAGACAACGCGCTCCATGCGACCAGGTACCGGGCGAATAGTTTCAAAGGCTGCGAGAATGTCCGTCAGGGGCATACCTGCTGAACCTGCGGCAGCGACAACGGCAAGCGTATTGTGAATATTGAAGTCCCCAATGAGTGGTGCCTTCAATTCCCCTTCCCCCCAGGGCGTAATAAGGCGCACTGAGAAGCCGCTATCCAGACGCTTCAGGTCGCGAATTTGCAGGTCACCCGACTGCAAGCCGTAGGTAATTACTCTCAAGCCGCGCAATTTGCAGCGCTCGACCATTTGCGCACCAAACGGATCATCGATATTGATCACCCCGCGCTTGAGCTTGGGCAACCCAAACAGCTTTTCTTTGGCCGCACCGTAGGCCGCCATATTGCCGTGGTAATCGAGGTGATCACGCGTCAGATTGGTAAATACCGCGGTATCAAATTCCAATCCGTGGACCCGCCCCTGCGCCAGGGAGTGGGAAGAAACCTCCATGGCGCCAGCGCGTGCGCCCTGCGCATAAAATTCCGCATAATCTTTTTGCAACCGCACCGGATCGGGAGTGGTCAGACCCGTATCTTCCAAATGGACTTCGCCATCTTTCCACACACCGTTACCAATCGTGCCCATAACCGCGGCACGGCCAAAGTGGGCGGCCAGTAGTTGTGCGGTCAAATACGCACAAGTGGACTTTCCGTTGGTGCCGGTAATACCCACCAGATACATTTCTGCACTTGGGTTGCCATAAAAACGCGCAGCAATCTCACCCACCCGCGCGGCCAGGCCGGGCACGGTAATGACCTGTACGCCATTTCGCTCGACGCTATCGAGCGTCTCACCATCGGCGAGCACCGCGGCAGCGCCATTAGCGATAGCACTTTCTATATATTCACGGCCATCCACCACGGTGCCACGAAGCGCCATAAACACGTCGCCAGACTTCACTTGTCGGCTATCCAGGGCGACGCCAGTCACCGAAATATCTGGAATACCGGCATAGCCGGGCACCAGCGTCGCCAGGGATACTTGGCGTGCGTTATCTGTAATCGTTTGGTTGCGCTGGGTCACGATGCTGTACCTCTTTCGTCCAGCTGCTTCGCCAGCTGTTCATCAGCCGGCGGAATATGTTCAGGTGGCACCTGCAGCAAGCGCATGGCACCAGTCATAACTTTGCCAAAAACCGGTGCCGCCACTTCACCACCGTAATATTTGGTATTGGTCGGATCGTCGATCACGACCACCGCGGCGAGGCGCGGATTATCCACAGGCACGAAGCCGGCAAACACAGAGCGATAGCGATTGTCGACATAACCTTCACGCCCTACCTTGTGCACGGTACCGGTCTTCCCCGCTACGCGATAACCGTCCACAGAAGCGTGCTTGCCGGTGCCTTCGGGGCCGATTACGGTCTCCAGCATCGCGGCGACCTGGCGCGCTAGCTCAGCATCAACCACACTTTCTGCCTGGGCATTCGTGGCAGCTTTTTTTCCCTGCTCCAAAATCAGCGAAACCGGGCGTTTAAGCCCGGCGTTGGCGACCACACTGTAGGCCTGAGCCAATTGCACCGCGTTCACTGTTAAACCGTAGCCGAACGCAAAGTTTGCTAGCTCAATGGGGTGCCATCGATCCCTGGTTGGCAGTATTCCCGGGGCTTCTCCGGGGAACCCGCTGCCAACGGCTTCGCCCAGCCCCAAGCGGTAAAATAGTCCACGCAAAGTCTCAGGTTCCAAATCCATCGCCACTTTGGTGATCCCCACCTGGCTGGATTTGGTGATCACCTTGGTCAAGTCAATCTCGCCGTAGTTCACCGGGTCCAGCAATGTTTTGCCTGGCAAACGGATATATCCCGGGCTGGTATTGATCCGCGTATTTGGCTGCCAGCGACCGGTCTCCAGTGCCGCCAGTGCAGTCAACGGCTTAATCGTCGAACCGGGCTCAAACTGATCGATCAGCGCGCGGTTGCGCATTGCGGCAGCCTTAACCCCGGCACGATTGTTGGGGTTGAAAGAAGGCTGATTTGCCATCGCCAGTACGTCACCGGATTGGGTGTCGAGGATCACCATGTAACCGGACGCGGCACCGTTTTCCGCAACGGCTTTTTTCAATTCCCGATACGCGAGGTATTGCAGGCGCATATCAATGGTGAGCTGAAGGTCGCGCCCCGGGCGCGCTTCCTGCTGAACCGCCAGGTCGCGCACCACGCGCCCCTTGAGATCCTTCATCACCTGGCGCTTGCCTGGCTCACCCGCCAGGGATTGCTCATAAGCGAGCTCAAGACCTTCCTGGCCAAGGTCGTCGATATTAGTAAAGCCCAGCAATTGGGCAGTCACTTCGCCCGCTGGATAAAAGCGCCGATACTCTTTCTTGCTGTATACCCCGGCTAGATCCAGAGCCAGCGCCTTCTGCGCACCCTCTGGTGTCATATGGCGACGCAGGTACATAAACCCTTTGTTGCGATACTTGTTCAGGCGTTCCGCAAGACGCGCCGGCGGTGTGCCGAGCGCCGATGCGAGTAGACGCAACTGGTCAGCGCTTGCCTCTTTTAACAGCTGAGGGTTTGCCCAGATGGTGTGCACCGGTGTACTCACCGCCAGCAACTCGCCATTGCGATCCAGAATACTGCCTCGATAGGCGGCTATTTCTTCGGTACGAATGGTGCGGGCGCGCCCCTGATCCTGCAGGAACCGGTAGCCCTTATCCTGCTCGGGCAGCACCTGTAGCTCAGCAAGATGGATCACCAGGGCCGCGGCAAGCAGGCACAGCAAACCGGCCACCAGCGCGAAGCGCCAGCGGGCAATACCCGGCTGTTGTTGCTGCTTTTTCACGGCACCCATAATGGCGACCTTCCCCTGACCCTATTTTTCTTTTCTGTTGTTTTGGTTTACTACTTTGGCACCGCGCCAAAACACCTTCCCAACTTTCTAATTCTTAGAAACCAATACCCGCTCGGAGGGACCCGGCGCGTGCATATCCAGCTTTTCTTTTGCGACCTGCTCAATCCGGCTGTACGCAGACCAGGCACCGCGCTCCAGCAACAAGCGCTCCTGCTCGTAACGCAGCTCATCCCGGTGGCGCTGCGCCTGCTCCAGCTGGGCGGTCAAAACCCGACTCTGATGCGTTGTGTGTACCACCCCCAGGGCGGATGCCATCACCAGCCCCCACAGCACAAACAACCACAGCTTCTTGGTCGCCATTTATTGCGCCCGACCCGGCAAGCGTTCCGCCACTCGCATCACGGCACTTCTTGAGCGAACGTTCTCTCCAACCTCCTGCGCCTCAGCCTTGACCGCTTTACCCACAGAGCGCAGAGTTTTGTTTATTTGGCTGTCCATCACCGGCAATCCGCGCGGCAACTGCGGCCCCTTTTCTTGCTCGCGAATAAAACGCTTCACGATACGGTCTTCCAGTGAGTGGAAACTGATAATGACCAGACGCCCACCGGGCTTTAACAGCTGTAGCGACTTGTCCAGCGCCTGATAAAGATCGTCCAACTCACCATTTATATGTATGCGTATTGCCTGGAACACGCGCGTGGCCGGGTGCTTACCCTTTTCCCAAGCAGGGTTTGCAGCCTTCACCACCTCTGCCAGATCAAGCGTGCGCTCAAATGGCTTTTCGACCCGGCGTTTGGCAATGGCTGCAGCCATACGGCGTGCAAAACGCTCTTCGCCGTACTCCTTAAACACCCGCGCCATTTCAGACTCGGATTCCGTGTTCACCCAATCGGCAGCGCTCATGCCGCGACTGGTATCCATGCGCATATCCAGCGGCCCATCCTGCATAAAGCTGAACCCGCGCTCGGCCTGATCCAACTGTGGTGAGGAGACGCCGAGGTCCAGCAAGATGCCGGACACCTGCCCCATCTTTCCTGCGGCCGCCTCATCCATATCGGCAAAAGAGCCATGCCAGATCGCAAAACGCGACTCCCCAGCAAAACGCTCACCCGCGTACTCGATGGCTTGTGGATCTTTATCCACCGCCAGCAGGCTACCGGCCTCCCCGAGCTGTTCCAGTACCAGCGCACTGTGGCCGCCACGACCGAAAGTGCCATCTATATAAAAGCCGTCGGGGTCCACCACCAGGGCGTCCACAGCCTCGCGTAACAACACACTGCGATGCAGATCCTGGGACACCCCTTTCTCCTGCTCTTGGTTAAATTCGTTTACAGAGAGAGAGAAGCCATCTCTTCGGGCATCTCACCATCCCCTTCGCTGTCGTCGAGCCAATGCATCCAGCGGTCTTCGCTCCACAACTCCAACTTCTTGCCCTGCCCCACCAGCATCAGCTTTTTCTCAAGCCCGGCGTACTCGCGCAGGGTCGGTGGAATCAATACCCGGCCATTAGCGTCAACCTGCAGCTCGCAGGCATAACCGATCAGCAAGCGCTGGGCCCGGCGCGCCACCTTGTTGAAACTGGACAGCGCTTCAATCTTTGGAAGAATTTCGCGCCACTGTGCATCAGGATAGACGAGTAAGCAGCGCTCTTCCGTATGCGCCGTCACAACCAGACGACCATCACAATCTTCCAGCAGCGAGTCTCTTACTCGCGCCGGAATCGCCAGACGCCCCTTGGCATCCATATTGATTGCGTGGCTACCCAGATACATGAATCTGCCGCTGCTCAGCTTCCCATTTCAAATGCACAGTTTTTAATCAGAAAAGCGGGGGAATTGCTCTAAATGGCTGGCGAATGTGGGTAAACAACCACTCACAACCACCAAGACCCCACAATCACCCACAATTTTCCACTTTTCTCCACCTACGACACTATAAATCTGAGCGGAGCAAAGTCAAGGAAATAGAGGGGAGAAAAGTAGAAAGGGCCCAGTAATTTCGCGGGCTACAGGCGAAGTGGTCACATTTTCGGCACATGTAAGGCGGCACAAAAGAGCTGCAAAGCAAGCACTTACTCTGCCAACCTAATAAACCACTTTAACTTCGCGCCAAAGTGCCATGACAGGCATAAAAAATCGTAGATGTGAGCGGGCACTTACAGCGTTCAAAGCAACTGGAACAGTCTCGAGAGGATTTTTGCGCCGAAAGATGCTTTTTCCGCCATTCCTGAACTTACCCACACGACCAGAGACCCGCAGGTCGAGCCGGTGAGGCAAGCCCCAACCAGACAAATAGAACCTAGAGGCATATAAAAATCAGCTTTTATTATTTTTAATACCGGTTGAGTCGCTGTAGCTTTGCCATATCCAATTTTCAGCAGGAATTCTTTAGCATGGGCCTTTCAGCAGGACTGAGCACGCAAAGCGCCGCCCGCACCTTCCATCACGGTGCCGACCTGGACGCTCTCAACCAGCGTTTCAAAGACAGCAAGCCCAGTGAAATCATGGAGTTCACCATCGCCGAGGCCCAAAACCCGGTGGTGTTCACCAACTTTCGCCCCCTGGCAATCGCATTCCTGCACCTGGTAACCCGTGCCAAGCCGGACATCCCCGTTATCTGGGTGGATCACGGCTACAACACGCCGGAAACCTATCGCCATATCGAGAAAGTCATCAAGCTTCTGGACCTGAACCTGTACACCTATTCACCCAAGATGTCCGCGGCGCATTACAACGCGGTGTACGGTGGGATTCCGCCACTGGACACTCCGGAGCACGACTTCTTCTCCCGCACGGTAAAGCTGGAACCGTTTAACCGCGCTATGGAAGAGCTCAAGCCGGACGTGTGGCTGAATGGCATCCGCCACGATCAGAATGCGCACCGCAAGGGCCTGGATGTGTTTACCAAGGGCAACCATGGCACCATTCGCGTAGCGCCCATGTTCCACCTCAAGGAAATTGATGTGGAAGAATACGTATACGAGAACGAGCTACCGGATAATGATGTGTACTTTGACCCCACCAAGGGTGAAGAGCATCGGGAATGCGGACTGTTACTGCAGAAGTGAGCCCCTGGTAGCGCAAGGGAAGTGTGCGCCAGCACCCGATAAGCGCAGATGCGACAGGCCCAACAGCAGAGAAATACAAGCCCACCTGGCAGCGGGTACCAGAATGGGCTTTATATCGATTGGCCGAGCGCACTGAAACAGCACACCGACCCAATATGCAGGCAAAGGCCTACTTTTTAAGCATTTGATGAGTCAGCCGATAAGCCGGGTTCTGTCGCGGACAATCATTCATCTGGGATGCCTGTCACCAGACACCTCAAGCGACCTACCCGCCCCCAGTGCGGGTCACACCTGCTAGCACAAGGCTAAAGGGGGCCTATTTGGTCTTGCTCCGAACGGGGTTTACCGTGCCGCGGACTGTTACCAGCCGCGCGGTGCGCTCTTACCGCACCCTTTCACCCTTACCTGTGCCTGCGAACAGGCCATCGGCGGTCTACTCTCTGCTGCACTTTCCGTAGGCTCGCGCCCCCCAGGCGTTACCTGGCGTCCCACCCTATGGAGCCCGGACTTTCCTCCACCCAACCACCCGAAGGCGATCGAACAGCGATTGTCTGGCTGACTCGGGCGCGAAGGTTAATGACCGGGGGTGCGGGATGCAAGACAATTTCACCGGCTCGCGCCGATAACACGAAATTCGCTATTTCTGCGCCAGCGACCAGTTGTACAGCACCTTTTTGTTCACCCCGGTGATCTCCGCCGCCACCGCTGCAGCGCGCTTGGGCGGCAACTCGGCCAGCAGCAGTTTCATCACCCGCTCTGACTCTGCGTCCAGCTCCGCGGCTTTTGACTCCGCGGCACCGCGCACCAGCAGCACAATCTCGCCGCGCTGCTGGTTGCTGTCTGCGCGCACCCACTCCACCAGCTCCGCAAGCGGCATCAGCTGGATGGTCTCAAAGGCCTTGGTCAGCTCGCGCGCGATCACCGCCTCGCGCTCGCCGCCAAAGCTTTCCGCCATGGCCTCAAGGGTATCCAGCACCCGGTGGGGCGCTTCATAGAACACCATGGTGCGCGTTTCCCCGGCCAAGGCATCCAGCGCCTTGGCCCGCGCCTGCGACTTGGCGGGTAAAAAGCCCTCGAATGAGAAGCGGTCGCTGGGCAACCCGGCAGCGGACAGTGCCGCCACAAAGGCACAGGGCCCGGGAATGGGCACCACCTGGAAACCCTGTTCACGGGCATCGCGCACCAGCCGGTAGCCCGGATCGGAGATCAGCGGGGTGCCCGCATCGGAAATAAGTGCCACCGTCTGCCCTTGCGCGAGACGCTCGAGAATCTTGTTGGTACGCTGATCGTCCGAGTGGTCATGGTACGCAACCAGGGGTGTATCGATGGAAAAGTGGGAAAAAAGTCTCTGACTGTGACGGGTGTCCTCTGCCGCCACCAAATCAGCGGATTGTAGAACTTCAACGGCTCGCGGTACCATATCAGCCAAATTGCCAATGGGCGTCGCGACGATATATAGCACCGCTGTATCAAGCCCCATAGTTCACTCCAGAATAAGTTTTGTGGGAGAAGAATATGTCCGCCCTTTCCCGGCGTATCCCCTTCATTTTGAATAGCCTGGCTGCAGGCACTCTGGCTCTGGCCCTGACCGGTTGCCAGACGCCCAGTACCCAGCCCGGCAACCCGGTTGCCGCCGCGCCCAGCGATGCGGAAACCGCCAACCGCCAGAGCGCCATTCGCCTGTTGAGCGAGGCGCGCCAGCTGCCTTCGCCGCAAAAAGATCAGGCGCAGCTGCAGGCGGCCGCCATTCTATACGGATTGGGCGATAACGCGACGGTTCTGCAGACCGCCAGCAGTATTGACCCGGCTCAGCTGACCAATTCGGAATACGCCCAGTACGCGCAAGTCTACGGTAGCGCGCTGGCGGCCGACGACGAGTTTTTCACCGCCCTGGACCTGGTAAGCGCACCCCGACTGGAACAGTCCTGGTTTGAAATCCCGGCCACTACCGCATTGCCGCTGCGCAACCTGCGCGCGGACCTGTGGGGCCTGATGGGCGATATCGACAGCGGCATCCAGGAGCGGCAGCGCATCGCCGGCCTGCCTCTGGATGACCAGGCAACCTTTACCAACAACGATGGCCTGTGGCAGCTGCTGACCCAGTTGCCCTCCGCCGAGCTGCGCCTGCGCGCCGATGAGAGCCTGTCGCCACAGATGCGCGCCTGGTACCAGTTGGCATTGATCGGCCGCGATACCCAGGCCGATATCAGCACCCAACTGAGCGAGCTGAGCCGCTGGCGCCAGCAGTGGCCGACCCACCCCGCGGTCAGCCACCCGCCGCAGGCCCTGCAGCTGCTGGAGCAACTGGCCACGCAACCGGCGCAAAATGTCGCCCTGCTGCTGCCGCTGTCCGGCCCGCTGGGCTCCGCCGGCCGCGCAATCCGCGATGGCTTTATGGCGGCCTACTACAGCGCGCTGGACGCCGGTGCGCCCACGCCGCAGGTACAGGTGTATGACACCGGTACCGAGCAGCCGTTTGAAGAGATCTACCAGGCGGCCGTCAACGGTGGTGCCCAGGCAATTGTCGGCCCGCTCGACAAGAGCAAGGTCGCCAACCTTCTCGCCACCGAAAAGCTGCCGGTGGCGACCCTCGCCCTGAACTACGGCGATGAGGGCCGCCTGACCGACGACCTGGTGCAATTTGGCCTCGCCATCGAAGATGAAGCCCGCCAGGTAGCCCAGCAAGCGTTCCTCCAGGGCCACCGTCAGGCCATGATCCTAGCCCCCGAGTCCGGCTGGGGCCAGCGCGGACTGACCGCATTCACCGAAGAGTGGAACCGCCTTGGCGGTACCGTGAGCGTCAGTCGCAACTACCGGGATAACTCCAACTTCTCGCAGCTGGTGAGCGACGCCCTGCTGATTTCTGAGAGTAAAGAGCGTGAGCGCGCCCTGCGCAGCGCTCTGTCGACCCCGCTCAAGTTCACCCCGCGCCGTCGCGGCGATGTCGACATGCTGTTTGTACTGGCGCAGCCTCAGCAGGCACGCCAGATCAAACCGATGCTGTCGTTCTTCTACGCGGGCGAGCTGCCGGTTTACTCCACTTCGCAGATCTTTGCCGGCAACATCGACCGCCAGCGGGATAGGGACCTCAACGGTGTGCGCTTTACCGCGCTGCCGTGGCTGTTTGAGGACCATAACGAAACCAAGCAGAATATCGTCGAACAGGCGGCACCGGCCCCAGCCTTTGCTCGCCTGTATGCACTGGGCGCCGATGCCTTCCGCCTGTACCCACGCCTGCCGATTCTTCGCCAGTTCCCGGACCAGCAGGTATACGGACTCACCGGAGCGCTCAGCCTGAGTGCAGACGGCCGTATTGTGCGCGAACAGATCTGGGCCAGGATCAACAAGGGAGCACCGGTACCCATCACGCAGAATTGAGGGGTAGCGGGCACTCACTGACACACATCCATCGAAAAGGAATTTCATGGACACCACAAGTATCGGCAACCAGATGGAAGCGCAGGCCGAGGGGCACCTGGTTGCCGCGGGCCTGCGTATCGTAGAGCGCAACTTTCGCGGGCGCTTCGGCGAAATTGATTTGATCGCGCGCGATGGAAATACCTTGGTGTTTGTCGAGGTACGCTACCGGCGCAACCGGACTTTTGGTGGCGCCGGGCTTTCCATTGACTACCGAAAACAGCGAAAATTACTCACCACGGCCAACGGCTACCTGCAATTACGCAGACTGGATTGCCCCTGTCGCTTCGATGTTGTGACGATCGAGCGCGGAAACGGTGATGGACCACTCAACATTGATTGGATACAAAATGCCTTCGGGCAATAAATAGGCTCACTCACAGGAATACACAGAGTACATGGAACAGAGAGTGGTAACCCTATTTCACCGCAGCATTGAAGCCACCATGAATGCCGGTGAACTTTTGGCACCCTATATTGCCGAAGCCAGCGAAATGATCGTGCACACCCTGCTGGCCGAGAATAAGCTCCTGATCTGTGGCAACGGACTCAGTGGCGCACTTGCGCAAAGCTTTTCCGCCCAATTGATGGGGGGCTTCGAGCGCGAGCGACCGGGCCTGCCGGCCATTGCACTGAATGGCGATGCGGTAACCACAGGCACCGTTGCCAGTAATCATGGCCGCGCCGAATCCTACGCGCGCCAGATTCGCGCACTGGGCCAGCCCGGTGATTTGCTGGTGATCATCAGCACCGACGGTCAGGACTCCAATCTGGTGCAAGCCATCCGCGCTGCACACGACCGCGATATGGGCGTGCTGGCTCTGACCGGTGGCGAAGCGGATGGAGACTGCACGGCGCTCCTGGACGTGCACGACATCGAATTGCGGGTACCCTCCGCAGTCGCTTCAGAAGTGCACCAGGTTCAATTATTAATACTTTTCTGTCTGTGCGATCTGATCGACAGCAGTCTGTTTGGCGGATTCGAGGAATAATCCATGCGATCGAGCGCGAAAAAAACATTTTCCGCATCCCTGAAAACTCTTGTTAGTGGTGGCTTGCTGGCGCTGTTGGGCGGATGTGCAACCGTGCTGGATGCCACCCACGACGGTCCAATTCAGCCAGATCCGGGCGAGCGCAGTTTTGGCACCTACATCGATGACCAGCAACTGGAAACCATCACCAAGGTCAACCTGCGCAAAGCGCACCCGGAGCTGAAGGAATCCAATATCGACATCACCAGCTTTAACGGCGTGGTACTACTGACCGGACAGGTCTCCAGTAATGACTTGCGCAATCTCGCTGGGCAAACGGCACAGCAGGTGCACTCTGTGCGCCAGGTATACAACGAGATTCAGGTGCGTGGCACCACGTCCGTACTGGCCCGTACCAGCGACACCTGGCTTACCACCAAGGTAAAAGGTGCCCTGATGACCGATAAGGAAATCGACAGCGGGCGCATTAAGGTCGTCACCGAAAACGGTGTGGTTTATCTGATGGGCTTGCTCACCCGTCAGGAAGCGGAAAATGCGGCGGAGAAAACCCGCACCGTGGGCGGTGTGCAGAAAGTGGTAAAAGCGGTGGAGTACATCGATTAGACACAGCTTTCACGCATAAAAAAACGGAGGCCTAAGCCTCCGTTTTTTTATGCTGGAAGAATACTCTCGTGCCGCTTAATCAGGGGCGTTCGATCGCAACAGCCGTCGCTTCACCGCCACCGATACACAGGCTGGCAACACCTTTCTTCAAATCGCGATTTTCCAGCGCCGCCAACAGGGTAACGATCACACGGGCACCACTGGCACCAAGCGGGTGACCCAGTGCGCAGGCGCCACCGTTCACGTTTACCTTCGCGCGCGGCAAATCCAGGTCCTTCATCGCCGCCATGGTAACAACCGCGAATGCCTCATTGATCTCGAACAGGTCAACATCGGTACTGCTCCAGCCGGTCTTTTCCAGCAGGTTCGCCATCGCGGAGACCGGTGCCGTGGTAAACCACTCAGGCGCATGGGCATACTGGGTCTGACCACGCAATACCGCCAGCACCTTGATACCACGGGCCTTGGCTTCGCTCTCGCGCATCAGTACCAGCGCTGCGGCTCCATCGGAAATAGAGCTGGCGTTCGCTGCGGTTACAGTACCGTCCTTGCGAAACGCGGGGCGCAGTGCCGGAATCTTGTCTGGACGCGCATTGCCGGGTGCCTCATCCACGCTTACTTCCACATCACCCTTACGGTTGCGCACGGTTACCGGGGCAATCTCGCGCTCGAACGCGCCCGACTCGATCGCCGCATTGGCGCGGGCCAGGGACTCAATCGCGAATTCGTCCTGCTCCTCACGGGAGAAGCTGTACTTGTCCGCAGTATTTTCCGCGAAATTGCCCATCAGCTGGCCATCGGCGGCATTTTCCAGCCCGTCCACAAACATGTGGTCCAGCACCTGGCCATGGCCCAGGCGCATACCGCCGCGTGCCTTGGGCAACATGTACGGGGCATTGCTCATGCTCTCCATACCGCCAGCAACTACGACCTTCGCATCACCAGCAAACAGGGCGTCGCGTGCCATCATGACCGTCTTCATACCGGAGCCGCAAACCTTGTTCACGGTCGTGGTCGGGGTTCCCTGCGGAATTCCCGCACCCAGCGACGCCTGGCGTGCCGGTGCCTGACCAACACCCGCAGGCAGTACGCACCCCATCAGCACCTCGTCGACATCGGCGGCATCCACACCGGCATCGGCCAGCGCACCGCGAATCGCAACTGCGCCCAACTCGGGGGCGCTGAGGCCAGAAAGGGCTCCCTGCATGCCACCCATAGGGGTACGGGAGATACCGACGATGACCACGGGGTCCTTAACTTGCTCGCTCATACTGATTTCACTCCGAATCTAGCGGGAATTACCCGGCAAGGCTGACCAATATTGCGGGAAAACGCAATTTGGTGGCGGATTATAACCCACCGCCGCGGCGCGAGGGCTATCCGCCTTTCGTTGTACGGTCCATGGTAGTATCAAGCTCGGCGCTGGAATAAACCGATGCGGATCAATCTCCATGACCGAATCCACTATTTACCAGCAGATTCCGCGTATTACCCACAGCCTTGTGGCCAGATGCGTCGCCAGGTACTCACTTACAGGGAAATTCGAGCTCTATGGAAATTTCTACCATCGTATGGCTGGTTGCTACCGCTGCAGTCGTGTTTTACATCATCAGTATTTACAACAACCTGGTTTCACTGAAAAACCGCTACGAAAATGCCTTTGCCCAGATTGAAGTGCAACTGAAGCGTCGCTACGACCTGATCCCCAACCTGGTGGAATCGGCCAAGGCCTACCTGAAGCACGAGCGTGAGACCCTGGAAGCGGTCATCTCTGCGCGCAACACCGCACTCGCCGGCCTCAAGGCCGCGGCCAGCAATCCGGGCAACGCCGCCGCGATTGCCGATCTCGGCAATGCCGAAGGACTACTCAGTAATGCGCTGGGACGCCTCAGCGTGGTGATGGAGGCCTACCCGGACCTCAAGGCGAACCAGACCATTCAGCAGGTAATGGAAGAACTGACCAGTACGGAAAACAAGGTCTCCTTCGCCCGCCAGGCCTTCAACGACGGCGTTACCGCCTACAACATTTTCCGCCAGAGCTTCCCACCGGTATTTTTTGCGGGATTTTTTGGCCACCGGGAAAATGGCAAGCTGCTGGAGTTCGCAGACTCCGAAGCTTTCCAGGCTGCACCGCGCGTAGAGTTCTGATTTCGGGGCTAATCAGCGATGAATTTTTTTGAATATCAGGACAAGGCCCGGCGCAACAGTGGCGTGCTTGTCGCGCTGTTTTGCGCCGCGGTTATCGGGCTGGTGGCGATCACCACCGTGTTCGTCGCCTTTCTTGCAAGCTACTCGGATCTGCGCAACCCGGCGGTTGACACTTCGCTTGTCGGTATCATCAGCCACCTGGGCTGGGAAACCGTTGCCGGCATTGCGATAACGATCACCGCCATCGTCGGCCTGGCGAGCCTGTTTCGCCTGCGGCAGTTGGCTGGCGGCGGGCGCGCGGTTGCCGAGTCCCTGGGCGGGCGAAAAATAAATACCTCCCCCGATGGCCTCGCAGAGCAACGCGCACTGAATGTGGTTGAGGAGATGGCGCTGGCCTCCGGTACTCCGGTTCCCGATGTCTACATCCTTGAAGACAGCGCCATCAACGCCTTCGCCGCCGGTTACTCCCCAAACGATGCGGTAATTGGTCTGACCCGAGGCTGCATCGAACAGCTCAACCGCGACGAATTACAGGGTGTTGTGGCTCACGAATTCAGCCACATTTTTAACGGCGACATGCGCCTCAACATCAGGATTGTCGGGCTCCTGCACGGCATTCTTGTTATCGGCCTTGTGGGCAGCTGGCTACTGCGCGGTAGTTACTGGGGTGGCGGTCGCAGCAGCCGTGGCCGCATGCCGGTATTTGCTGCCGGTATGGGGCTCGTCGCCATTGGCTACACCGGTACTTTTTTTGGCAACCTGATCAAGTCCGCGGTAAGTCGTCAGCGTGAATATCTAGCGGATGCGTCAGCCGTGCAATTTACCCGTAACAAACAGGGCATTGCCGGCGCGCTGAAAAAAATTGCTCAGCATGCGCCTGGCTCGAACCTGCAAGCCACGAACGCCTCTGAATTCAGCCACATGTACTTCGCCAGCGGACTGAAGGCGAGTTTTGCCGGTCTATTCGCAACGCACCCCCCCCTGGATGCGCGTATAACGCGTCTCGATCCACAGTGGCAAACCGGCGCATACACCACTGAAAGCAGTATTGCGGCCATGGCAGACTCGGACCCGGGGGCGGTCTCGCATATGCACAGCCCGCACAACGCGACTAGTGGGGTGAGGCCAACTAGCGCTGCGGCCGACACCGCAAGTAATCCTTATCAGGCTACGCTTGCGGACATCGTCGAGGTGGTCGATAACAATATCGCCAATCCCTCTCATCAGCAGTGCGCGCAGGGCAAGGTACTATTAGCGGAAATACCCTCGCCGCTGAAGGCGGCGGCGCACGACCCCTTTGCAGCGCGCGCACTCGTCTACGGCCTACTGATTGCCGGTGATGAAGCGTCGGAGCATCGCGCGGCCCAGCTGGATTTACTCGCTAAGATCGCGCACCCAGCCGTCCTGCGTGAATTTGAAAAGCTGGCCCCGGAGCTGGTACAGATCGGCACGCATCTTCGCCTCCCCCTACTGGACCTGTGTATTCCAGCCCTGAAGTCGCTGGCGCCACAACAATTTCAGATATTCAAACGCAATGTCATCAAGTTGCTGCGCGCCGATGGCAAGATAGAAATCTGGGAGTGGGCGCTCTATCGAGTACTGATACACGGCCTGGAACATAACCCAGATCGACATCGCAAACTTGGTGCAACCAAAAAAGGCACAAAAGTCCTCGCCGATGCACACCAGTTCCTGCTCGCGACAATGGCACATGCAGACTGTTCGGATTACCTTGCCGCGAAGCGGGCATTTGAAGCAGGTGTACATCTTTTGGGGATGGACGCGGTAGCACTTCCCGCACGTGGAGATATGACACTGCAGAGGTTGGATAAGGCGGTCGCCATTGCGCGCGATACCCCCGCGCTGCAAAAACCGGCACTGCTTAAGGCTCTGGCGACAACCATGAGCCACGATGGCATCGTCGACGGTCGTGAAGTGGAGCTACTGCGCGCCATCGCAGACTGCCTGGACTGCCCGATGCCGCCCATCAAATTAACCCCCTCCATGCAGGCAGCCATGCCGTCAACGGTCCCGATGGCAACCGTGTGAATGCACAAAGCCGGCGAAAGCCCGCAAAGGCTACGCCGGCTTGCGAGTGAATGTTGATATAAGCTGGGGCTCACTAATTTTGATACACAGGGCCGATTCCCATACTCCAGAGAATGACGGTTCCAATCCGCACGGTTACCAGTAGCACCAGGCCCACCGTAATCACCGACGATGCGTAAACAAATGCACGTTCTTTATCGATGTTCATCAGGATCGGAATACCCTCATAAATGAGATAAACCGAATACGCGGTGGCAACCAATGTAACGGCAGCGTTCAACCACAGGTTGGGATAGAGCCCAATGAATCCAACCAGGAAGATGGGTGTGGTCACAAAGACCGCGAGTGCAGTACCCTCGTAGTGGCGTGTTTCCTCATCCCCTTCAACCCTGAAGCTCTTTGCCATCCAATTGATAAATTCCCCAAAGATATAAACGCCTATCAACAAAGAAAAATATGTGATGATCGCGAGGGTGAGGGCGCTTCCAGGAGTCAGCTTTTGCACATTATCGCCAACGGAAAAGCCAACCTGGGTCACCCCGATGTAGGCAGAAACAACCGGTATCAGCGCCAGAATGGGTACATGGCTCAGAAATACCTGCACAAACGAATGCTTGTCGGATCGGATAGCCTGCCACTCTTTATCCGGGTTGGTGAATATTCCAATGGTATGGCTCAGTAGTCTCACTTGGGCTTCTCCTGTATACGGCTTGATAGCAGTATCGGAAGGTGCCAGCAAATTCACCAATGAATAACAGGATTACGGCGTCAATTTTTACGCCAAAAGAATTTGAGAGGGGTTACACAGGGTACCGATAGGAAAAAGACAGCGCTTCAGTTACATTAGGCGCCAACAGGTGCCCCACTGACCGGGGCACCAGAGGAAAATCACTTCACTACGCGCAGTGCAGGCTTTTTAGACGGCTTTTTCAAGGTTGTTGGCGGTGTGGGCTCTGGCGGCTCCGGCGTTTCTTCCGGTTCGAACACCATACCTTGGCCATTCTCGCGGGCATAGATCCCCACCACCGCGCCAACCGGCACCTGGATATCGGTCGGAACGCCACCGAAGCGGGCGTTAAAGCGGATAGCGTAGTTGTCCATTGTGAGACCAACGACCGCCGTTTCCGATACGTTCAGCACGATCTGACCATCTTCATTAACGTGTTGCTGGGGAACCAACACACCATCCAAGTGTGTATCCACCAACAGGTAGGGCGTGCACTTGTTGTCGGTTATCCACTCGTAAAACGCCCGCAACAGGTACGGGCGATTGGACGTCATCGGCGGCTTATTCAATCAGCACCTCAGGCGCGCATTTCGCGCTCAAACTCGGTCAGGCTCTGCTGGAAGGCTTCACGGGCGAACAAGCGATCCATGTAGTCCAGCAGTGGCTTGGCCTGCTTGGTCTTGGGCAGCGCAACTTCAAGCTGATCAAGACGCCACAGTAGCGGTGCCATACAGCAATCTACCAGGGAGAACTCCTCATTAAAGAAGTACGGCAGATCGGTAAACATCGGTGCGATACCCACCAGGCTGTCACGCAGATCTTTGCGCGCGGCGGCAACGTCTTTACCTCCGGCCAGGATCTTGTCCACCAGCGGGCACCAGTCACGCTCAATACGGTGCATGATCTGACGGCTCTGTGCACGAGCTACCGGATATACCGGCAACAGCGGCGGATGCGGGAAGCGCTCGTCCAGGTATTCCATCATGACCTTGGTCTCGAACAGCACCAAATCACGGTCTACCAGAGTCGGCAGAGAGTTGTAGGGGTTGAGGTCGGCAAGCTCAGCAGGCTTGTCATCGGGGTCAACGTCAATGATCTCGACGGAAACACCTTTTTCCGCCAGCACAATGCGTACGCGGTGGCTGAAGTGACAACGACCGTCGGAAAAGAAGGTCATGGAGGAGCGCTTGTTAGTCGGCACACCCATTATGGAACTACCTCAATCTACTGACCGGAGCTAGTCCGGCCGAAATATTCAAAAATAGAAACGGGTGGTGGGCTAGTGCCGGCAAAGCGGCGGCCCACCACCCGAAAAACTCTCAGGCTTAACCTTAGTGGTGCACGTCTTTCCAGTACTCGCGGTTAAGCAGCCAGGCGAAGATGAAGAACACCAGAATAAACGCCAGTACGTAGAAGCCAATGCGCTTGCGGGTTTCCGCCATCGGCTCAGCGATATACTCCATGAAGTTCACCAGGTCGTAGACCGCCTGATCGTACTGCACGTCATCCATAGTGCCTTTCACATCGCCAACCCGCAGGCTGCCGCAATCGGCATCCATAATCGGGTTACCCATTTCGTCACGCACCACTTTGCCGTGATCGCGCTTCGGGCCTGGGGCACACTCCTGCAGACCCTGCAGCTCCATCAGCACGTGTGGCATACCAACGTTAGGAAAAACCTTGTTGTTCACGCCCAGCGGACGGCTGTCATCTTTATAGAAGCTGCGCAGGTAAGTGTATAGCCATTCTGGCGAACGGGCGCGCGCCACCAGGGTCAGATCCGGCGGAGTGGCGCCGAACCAGACTTTGGAATCGTCCGGCTTCATGGAGATCTCCATCAGATCGCCAATTTTGGCGTCACCCAGCACCAGATACTCGAGCATCAGTTCGTTTGGGATATCCAGATCCGTGGCCACACGCTCCCAGCGGGAAAAGTTAGCACTGTGACAGCCCATGCAATAGTTCACGAAGTACTTGGCGCCGCGCTGCAAGGAAGGCTTGTCGGTCAGATCGGTCTTGATGTAGTCCAGCTCGATGTCACTGGATGCACCAACCGCCTTGATCGGGATAAAGGTCAGCAACAGAACAGCAATAATACCGGCGAACAAAGTAATGAACGTCTTGGCACCAGACGGGCTGGTAACACGCTCAGGCTCCGGATGTACCACATCGCGATCGGTCAGCCACGGCAGAATGCCGAAGAACACCGCAAACACCAGGGACAGCAGGCCTACAAACAGGCTCGCACCCCAGTTGGCTACCGCCATCCACAGGAACATGAAACCGAACGCGCCACTCACGATCCAGGACAGCATGCCCTTACGGCTGATCGGATTGGTCCAGATCGGCATGGTTACAAAGAAGGCGAAGTAGAACAGGGTCGCTACCTGTGCCAGGAAGTTACGTCCAGGGGTCGGGGACTTCACACCCAGGTAACCCAGGATGATGAAGATCGCCGCAAACACCAGTAGCAAAACCTTCGGCAGCCAACCTTTGTAACGGATGGAGCGTACCGGGCTCTTATCCAGCCACGGCAGCACAAACAGGATGGCAATGGCCGCTCCCATGGCTACCAGACCAAGGAACTTCGCAGTCAGCGGGCCGATATCGATGGTCACCGCACGCAGCACTGCGTAGAACGGTGTGAAGTACCAAACCGGCGCGATGTGCTCAGGCGTCTTCAGCGGGTTCGCCTCTTCGAAGTTGGCGTATTCGAGGAAGAAACCACCCATTTCCGGGAAGAAGAACACCACTACACAGAAGGCAAACAGGAATACCGCGATACCAACCAGGTCGTGCACGGTGTAGTACGGGTGGAACCCAACGCCGTCCAGCGGCACACCGTTCTCATCCTTATGCTTCTTGATATCGATGCCGTCGGGGTTGTTAGAGCCCACTTCATGCAGTGCAAGAATATGCAGTACCACCAGCAGAACCAAAACCAGTGGCAGCGCGATCACGTGCAGGGAGAAGAAGCGCGTCAGGGTAATACCAGAGATCAGGTAGTCACCGCGAATCCACTGCACCAGGTCTTCACCAATACCCGGGATGGCGCCAAACAGGGATACGATTACCTGTGCACCCCAGTAGGACATCTGACCCCAGGGCAGTACGTAGCCCATGAAGGCCTCGGCCATCAACACCAGGTAGATGCACATACCGAAAATCCACACCAGCTCGCGCGGCGGCTTGTACGAACCGTACATCAGCCCACGGAACATGTGCAGGTAGACCACTACGAAAAAGGCGGAAGCGCCCGTAGAGTGCAGGTAGCGGATGATCCACCCCATTTCCACATCACGCATGATGTATTCAACGGAGGCGAAGGCGCCCTCTGCGGTGGGCGTGTAGCTCATCACCAACCAGATTCCGGTCAGCAACTGGTTCACCAGAACCAGCAGGGAGAGCACACCAAAGAAGTACCACAGGTTGAAATTTTTGGGCGCGTAATATTTACCCATGTGGGTATCCCACGCGCGGTAGATCGGCAGTCGCTGGTCGACCCAATCGCCAAGTGCGGTTAGCCAGTTCATGCAGCACCCTCCTGATCTACACCAATTACGATTACATCATCCCCATCGTAGGAATAGGGAGGTACTTCCATATTCAGCGGAGCCGGAACACCGGTATATACGCGGCCAGCCAGGTCATACTTGGAACCGTGACAGGCACAGAAGAAACCACCCTGCCACTGGTCACCGCCGAGATCGGCAGTGCCCACTTCCGGGCGGTACATAGGCGCGCAGCCCAGATGGGTACAGAGACCAACAAGCACCAGAGTCTGCGGCTTGATTGCCCGATTTTCCGGGTCAACATACGCCGGCTGGGTGGATTCCTGAGACTCAGGATCACGCAGGAACGGATCAACCTTGGTCAGGTTGTCCAGGACTTCCTGGGTACGACGCACCACGTAAACGGGCTTACCGCGCCATTCAACGGTGACCATCTGGCCCGGCTCCAGCTTGGCAATATTGTACTTAACTGGTGCGCCGGCGGCCTTAGCCTTGGCACTCGGATTCCAGGAGGCGACAAAAGGTACAGCAACCCCCACTGCCCCGGCACCACCCACAACGGAGGTAGCGGCAGTCAGGAATCGACGACGCCCCACATTTACACCGTCATCACTCATGACGTAGATCTCCCATCACAGCGCCCCGTAACCTGCCATATGCAAGCTCGAGACTGACTGGCCCAAACCCAAAATTCCGGAAAATAACTGTCAAGAATCTAAAAGCCAAATCCCGCAGGTAAATCAGGGAAGCCCGCGCGTTGGCAATGACGATACAGCTCCAATGGCCGAAAACCAGAGAGAACAGAGCGCCCGTGTAACGGCAAATAGCGTACCGTCACATAATCAGAGACTTAAAACAGAAACTCCCCTACAACTGGCCCGCCTGCTCAGCCATAGGACAATATGGCCAAACCCCAAGTGCAAGCGGATAGAAATTCGCGCAATGTTAAAGAAAATGCCAATTTGATACAAGGTGAATCCCGAGGGGAACGTCGGCAATCACGCAGCAAACTGGCGACTTTTTGCACAGCGAGGCAGCACACCCAAGCACAAACACAAAAACGCGAACAAAAAAAAGCCCGGCATTTGCCGGGCCTGAAAAAAGAAATTCTCGCTTAACGCTTGGAGAATTGCGGCTTCTTACGCGCTTTGCGCAGACCGACTTTCTTACGCTCAACAGCACGAGCGTCGCGAGTAACGTAGCCAGCTGCACGCAGCGGCTGACGCAGAGACTCGTCATACTGCATCAGAGCGCGAGTCAGGCCGTGACGGATAGCACCCGCCTGACCAAAGGAACCGCCGCCCTTCACAGTAACGTTGATGTCGAATTTTTCGACCATATCGACCATTTCCAGCGGCTGACGCACGATCATACGCGCCACTTCGCGGCCGAAGTATTCGTCCAGGGAACGACCGTTTACGCTGATTTTACCTTCACCCTGCGCGATAAATACGCGAGCGGTGGAGGTCTTGCGGCGGCCGGTACCGTAGTATTGAGTAGTTGCCATGAGAATGATTCCGTTTAGATCGACAGTTCAATCGGCTGCTGGGCCGCATGAGGATGTTCGCTACCCTTGTACACCTTCAATTTCTTGAACATGGCGCGACCCAGAGGGCCTCTAGGGAGCATGCCTTTCACAGCACTTTGGATAGTGCGCTCAGGCGCCTTGTCGATCAGCTTCTCAAAGCTGATGGATTTAAGACCACCAGGGTAGCCGGAGTGGCTGTGGTAGATCTTGTCTTTGGCCTTATTGCCGGTCACGCGGACCTTTTCGGCGTTGATTACTACGATGTAGTCACCGGTGTCCACGTGGGGCGTGTATTCAGGCTTGTGCTTGCCGCGCAGGCGGTGGGCGATCTCGGCGGAAATACGGCCGAGAGTCTTGTCCGCAGCGTCAACAATGTACCAGTCGCGAGTGACCGCTTCCGGCTTGGCACTGTAAGTCTTCATGTTATAAAACACCTGTATATGGCTCCCGAAATGGGGGCCGTCCCACGAAAAGAGCGCGAATACTACATAAGCGCCATGGGGTTTTCAAGCATAAAATTGAGCAACTTGTGAACAGCCCGTTCACGTGCTGCGCACCCTCCCAACACCCGGTAGCGCGACTGGTTATAAAGGAACAACGCGCTATTCCGCGCGGTGCGGCTGCGCCAGGTATTCGCGGGATTGCATCTCCTGCAAGCGACTTACCGTGCGCTCAAACTCGAAACGCAGCTGACGCCCGCCATAGAGACGCTCAATAGGCTCCGCCGCCGACACCACCAAATTGACGCCGCGGTCATAAAATTCGTCGATCAGATTGATAAAGCGCCGCGCCTGACTCTCGGTACGCTCGTTGAACTGCGGGATATTCGCCAGCAGCACTGTATGAAACTCTCGGGCCAGCTCGATATAGTCATTCTGGGAGCGCGGTCCGTCGCACAACACGGCAAATTCAAACCACGCCACATCATCGGCGATACGTACAGCGACGATGGGGCGGCCCTCGATATCCAGCGTGACCTGCTCACGCACCTCAGCCCCCTCCACCATCAGACTATTAAAGGAGCGCGCCAGACTGGCATCCGCATCCTCATCCAGTGGGCTGTGATACAGCTCGGCCATTTCCAGGGCACGCAGGCGGTAGTCCACCCCATTGTCCACGTTGACTACTTTGGCGTGTACGAGCAGTAGATCAATCGCGGGCAGGAAGCGGGCGCGCTGCAAGCCATCGCGATATAAGCCCTCCGGCACGATGTTTGAGGTGGCGACCAGAGTAACCCCCCGCTGGAACAGCGCCTGCAGCAGATTGGCCAGAATCATTGCATCGGTGATGTCCGAGACGAAAAACTCGTCAAAGCAAAGCACACGCGCGCGCTCGGCTATGCGATCTGCCACCTTCTCCAACGGGTTTTTCTGCCCCGCCAGGGTCTTCAACTGACGGTGCACCTCGCGCATAAAGCGGTGAAAGTGCGTGCGCTGCTTGCGCTCAAAAGGTAGCGACTCATAAAAGGCGTCCATCAGGTAGGTTTTGCCGCGCCCGACACCCCCCCAGAAATACAACCCCTGCTCTGGCACTTTTGCCCTCCCCCAAAGGCGGCGCACCTGCGCGAACAACCCACCCTCCTGTTCGCCCGCAAGCAACCGCTCATACAAATCCTGCAGCTCCTCGACCGCCGCACGCTGGGCAGGGTCCTCCATAAAATCGGGGCGTTGCAGGTCGCGCTGATAGCGCTCCATTGGGGATAAGCGCCGAGAAGGCGCCACTGGGGCAGACTGATGCTGTTCCGTGACCATCTAAGAGAAACCGTTCATATATATCAAGGCAACACTGCCAAGAAGGAACCGCCGGGCGCCTACATTTCGCGCCACAGGCTCAAGCGGAAGGGCCGACCAGAGGTCGACTGGCGCGCACTTTACCAAATCCCCCACAAATTGGCACAAACACCGCCACAGCGCGATGGACGGAATTGCGTATAATAAGATCGCCGCCACGGAATGGCCGGTGCCATTTATCTAAGAGGAGGAAGTATCGTGCACTCAACTTCGGTTTTAATTCTGGTGGGCGTGATCGGCCTGACCCTAGGCGCATTGCTGGCGTTTCTAGCGTCACGCGGGCGCCAGAGCATTGACCGCACCCAGGAACTGGAATTGCGCCTGAAAGAAGCCAACACCAAGCTGGAAGACTTTCAGCTTCAGGTAAATGAACATTTTGATCACACTGCACAGCTGGTCCACAACCTCACCGAAAGCTACCGAGATGTTCACGAATATCTGGCCAACAGCGCGATGCGCCTGTCCAGCCAGGACATCGGCCGACAGATGCTTGAAGCAGGCAGCGGCCAACTGAGCGACCGCAACGAAGAGCTGAATGTACTGCCCCCACGGGACTGGGCACCCAAAGAGCCCGGCGCCAAAGGCACACTATCGGAAGAGTTTGGCCTGGAGAAGGAAGCCTCCACCCCGACACCCGCGCCGGAAGGGGTTACCCACCGCTGAGCGCATACTGTGTGGATGCACAGCGACAAGGCACAAAAAAGGCGGGTTAACCCGCCCTTTTTGTGTCGCTCGAGCTGAGCACAACTCGAGCAATCCCAATAAACCTGCGAATTACAGGTTCTGATAGTAATCCATCAGGATCTGCGCAACTTCCGGACGGGAAAATTCCGGTGGCGGTGCAACACCGTTACCCAGCATCTCACGCACCTTGGTGCCTGACAGCAGAATAAAATCTTCCTTGGAGTGATCCGGCACGTCACGCATCATGACCACACGATTCAACTTCTTCGAGTAAGCGGTGTGGTCCGCACGGAAAATTTCAATCTCCAGCGCGCCTTCCGGTACCTTATCGTCGAAGATGGTCTGCGCATCGAATGCGCCGTAGTAATCACCCACACCGGCGTGGTCACGACCAACGATCAGGTGGCTACAACCGCAGTTCTGGCGGAATACCGCGTGCAGTACCGCTTCGCGCGGGCCCGCATAGAGCATGTCAAATCCGTATCCAGTCACCATCACGGTGTTTTTGGGGAAATAGTCTTCCACCATCTTGCGGATGGCGGCATCGCGCACGTGGGCTGGAATATCGCCCGGCTTCAACTTACCCAGCAGCATGTGGATAAGCACACCGTCCGCATCGACCGCATCCAGTGCCATTTTGCACAGTTCTTCGTGGGCACGATGCATGGGGTTGCGGGTCTGGAAAGCCACAACCTTGCTCCAACCGTGCTCGACAAATTCATTGCGAATTTCCACCGCGGTACGGAAGGTATCCGGGAAGTCCGCCTGGAAGTAACTGAAACTGAGCACTTCGATTGAACCGGAAATCAACTGACGGCCCGCACCCTTGAAGGTAGCAACACCGGGGTGGGCACCATCCAGAGTACCGAATACGTGCTCGGCAATGGTATCTACCTGCTCGTCGGTCACCGTCTCGATGGCTTCAACGTCCATCACTGCCAGTACCGGATTGCCTTCCACATTAGGGTCGCGCAGGGCAATACGCTTGGCGCCAGCGATCGCGGAAGTGTCTTCCACCATGTTCACTACAGGTACCGGCCAGAACAGGCCGTCTACGGTGCGCAGAGTCTCGGCCACGCTCAGGGTATCCGCCAGGTTCATGTACCCGTGCAGCGGGTTGAAATAACCGGCACCCAACATCACGGCGTTCGCCGCCGCAGCGGAACTTACAACGATGGAAGGCAGAGACTCCGCTTCATGCGCGAGCTGGTGATGGCGCTCGGCATCGTAGACAAAGCGCGGCTGCAGCTCGACACTGCCGTGTGGACGAACCAGGGACATAGAAACTCCTGAGGATGAGGAACCAGACGAAATTTTTGAGCGGCACATTATACGGATTAACGCCACCACACCAAGAGCTGAGACTACCCGACGTTAGAACTTCTGATGAGGACACCAGAACCGAAAGACGTATAATGACCTCAAACCAAGGAGCCTTCGGTGTCACTACAACGATTTGTGCAAGATTGGGCCATCCCCGCGGCGATTGGCCTGGCGGTGGCTGCCGCACTGCTACTGGCGTTTCCCCACTTGCGCGGAACTACCACTCCCCCCACTCCGGGCGCCGCCTCCTCAGGCCCCGTATCCTATGCCGGCGCGGTCAATCTGGCGGGCCCTGCGGTAGTCAATGTGTTTAGCCGGATACCTCTGCGCAATCACCCGATGGCCAACCATCCGCTGTTCCCCTACTACCTGAACAAAATGACTCCGCTGCAGCGCGAGCGCTTGCAACAAAACCTCGGCTCCGGCGTTATCGTCAGCGAGGACGGATATTTGCTGACCAACCTCCACGTCATCTCCGGTGCCGAGCAGGTCTCGGTGGTATTGGCTGACGGCCGCGAGGGCCAGGTCAGGTTAGTCGGTGCCTCGGCAGAATTTGATCTTGCGGTGCTCAAGATAGACCTCCCTAATCTGACCGCAATCGAAATGGGCGACCCGGACCGGGCGCAGGTTGGTGATGTGGTGCTCGCCATCGGCAACCCATGGGGAGTCGGGCAAACGGTTACCCAGGGCATCATCAGCGCAACCGAGCGCGATCTGGACAATACCGGTATCGGTGGCTACCTGCAGAACTTCCTGCAAACCGACGCGGCGATAAACCCCGGCAACTCCGGCGGCGCGCTGGTCGATGCGCACGGCAAGCTGCTCGGAATCAATACACGAGTCCTCGACCAAACCGCCTCCACCAGCGGAATCAGCTTCGCGATCCCATCAAACATTGCCCTCAAAGTGATGCAGGACATCATCGAGTTTGGACGTGTGGTGCCCGGCTGGCTCGGCATCGAAGCGCAAAACCTGACACCACTGCTGGCACGTTCGTTTAACCTGACTTCCACCAACGGAGTCATCGTTACCGCAATCTACAACCAGGGGCCTGCGCAAGAGGCAGGACTGCGGCCCGGTGACGTTATCACGCACATCAACGCCACGCCGATTAATGACGGCAAGCATGGTAACGCCGCAATGGCAACACTGCGCCCCGGGGAGGTTGTGACCATCACTTATATCCGCGAAGGCGAAGTTCTTGCCACCCGCGCTACGGTCTCAGAAAAACCGGACGGGAATTCACTTCAAACGCCGGAAGAAAACTAAGCAAAAAGCGGTTAAGAGGAGAAGAGATTTGGCACTGGTAAACAACGGAATAAAAGCGCTAGCACTCGTAATCCTGTGTGCAAGTAACGCGCTCGCCAGCGAGCAAAAAGACCTGAACACCCTGCTCGACCAATTCCTAGCAGGCGCATCCAATGACATCGAGGTACATAAGCGCTTCTGGGCCGACGACCTGATCTACACCAGCTCAAGTGGGCAGCGCTTCGGCAAGCAAAAAATTATTCAGGGGATGCGGGAAGCGGAAAACGAGACCGAGAAAGCGACCGCAAGTGTAGATTACCGAGCCGAAGATACCGACATTCGACTCTTCGGAGATACCGCGGTGATAGCCTTCCGGCTCGTGGCTGAACCGGGTTCCGTCGACGCCGGCGGCAAGCGAGCCGAGAAAACCGAGTTCTTCAACACCGGCACTTTCGTGAAACGGGATGGCAAGTGGCAGGCAGTGGCCTGGCAGGCAACGAAAATCCCACCGGCCACACCACCTTCAGGCGACTAGATCACCACAGCTACTCTGAAGCGTCCCGCACCCGGTACTCGGCGGAGCGGGCATGGGCATCCAACCCCTCTCCTTTTGCCAACGTCGCGGCAACCCGACCCAGGGTGTCTGCGCCTTGCGGGGAACAGAAGATAATCGAGCTGCGCTTCTGAAAATCGTAAACCCCCAAGGGGGAAGAGAAGCGCGCAGTCCCACTGGTAGGCAATACGTGATTGGGCCCGGCACAGTAGTCGCCGAGCGCTTCTGCGGTGTAACGACCAAGAAAAATTGCACCGGCGTGGCGGATTTTCGGCAGGTATTGCTCCGGCGCATCCACCGACACTTCGAGGTGCTCCGGTGCAATCCGGTTGGAAACTTCGATCGCCTGCTCGATATCCCGCACCAGAATCAATGCACCGCGATCCGCCAGTGAGCGACTCGCAATCTCCTCTCGGGGCAAATCTGCCAGTAATTTTTGCAGCGATTTTTCTACGGCACTCAGGAAGTCGGCATCCGGGCTCAGCAGTATCGACTGGGCCTGCTCGTCGTGCTCGGCCTGGGACAACAGGTCCATGGCAATCCAGTCCGGATCGGTTTCACCATCGCAGATCACCAGAATCTCCGAAGGCCCGGCGATCATATCGATGGCCACCTGGCCAAACACTGCGCGCTTGGCCGAAGCGACGAAAATATTGCCCGGGCCAACAATTTTATCGACCTTGGCCACCGTCGCAGTGCCATAGGCGAGCGCGGCAACTGCCTGGGCGCCACCAATGGTAAACACCTTGTCGACCCCAGCAATAGCCGCGGCGGCCAACACTAGATCACTGAGCTGGTTATCCGGTGCCGGCACCACCATCAATACTTCATCGACACCGGCAACCCGCGCGGGTATGGCATTCATCAATACTGACGAGGGATAACTCGCCTTACCACCGGGCACATAGATTCCCACCCGCTCCATAGCCGTAATCTGCTGGCCAAGCACCGTGCCATCGGCTTCCTGATACTGCCAGGACGCCTGTAGTTGGTGTTCGTGATAGGCCCGCACGCGCTCTGCTGCTGCCTCAAGCGCGGCACGTTTGTCAGCAGGGATGCGCGTGAGCGCCGCCTTTAAGTCTTCGCGCTGCAAACAAAAGTCTTGTGCCTGCTGCAACGCTCGGCGATCAAAACGATTGGTGTATTCAATCACCGCGACATCACCGCGGGACTTCACCTCGCGCAGGATATCGGCCACCGTCGATTCAACCTGTGTATCGGCTACCGACTCCCATGCCAGTAACGCATCGAGCTCACTGGAAAATTCTGCAGAGCCAGCATCCAGCCGGCGTATGGAAAAATCACTCATGGAGGACTACTCCCCACTCCGTGCACGCACCGCTTCAGCCAACTGCTCGATCAGCGCATTGATCGGACCATATTTCATTTTCATGGAGGCCTTGTTCACAATCAGGCGACTGCTGATGTCCGCGATTTCATCGCGCGCTTCCAGGCCATTCGCCTTCAAGGTGTTGCCGGTATCGACGATATCCACAATTTCGTCGGCGAGATCCATCAGCGGCGCCAACTCCATCGCACCGTACAGCTTGATGATATCGGCCTGACGCCCCTGCGCGGCGTAATACCGCTTTGCCGACTGCACGAACTTGGTAGCAACCTTGATACGCCCACTTGGCAGCGGAGCGCCTTTGATACCAGCCGTCATCAGACGGCAGCGCGCGATATCCAGATCAAGCGGCTCATAGATGTTGCTGTCGTCATGTTCCAGCAGGTTATCTTTACCGGCCACGCCCATATCGGCGGCGCCATGCTGCACATAGGTAGGTACGTCGGAGCCGCGAAGGATCAACAGACGGACATTTTCCTGATTAGTTGGGAAAATCAGCTTGCGGCTATTGGCAATATCTTCCGCTGGCTCCAAACCTGCGGCTGCGAGCAGCGGCAGGGTTTCCTTGAGAATACGCCCCTTGGTCAGGGCAATAGTGATCTGCATAGCATTTATGGTTGTTTATAGGCCCGTGATATCCGGGGCAGTGTGCGTAGGAATTGCCCCCAAAATCCCCGGGGAGCTTATCGACTCTTGCTTGGCCGCGCCAATACAAATCTAGAATAGCGCTAGAAGGAATCGGGCTCACACCCGACTCGTTAGTGAAGGATTAAGGATCAGCCTGGTACGCGACGAATATTCGCCCCAAGTTGTTGCAACTTTTCCTCAATGCACTCGTAGCCACGGTCGATATGGTAAATACGATCCACGACGGTTGTACCTTCAGCGACCATACCCGCAATAACCAGGCTGGCGGAAGCGCGCAGGTCAGAGGCCATCACCGGTGCACCTGTGAGCTTTTCCACACCGGTGACAATCGCGGTATTACCCTCCAGAATAATGTTCGCACCCATTCGATTGAGTTCGTGCACCTGGATCAAGCGATTCTCAAAAATCGTCTCCACCACGGTGCCCTTACCCTCCGCAACCGCGTTCATCGCGGTGAACTGAGACTGCATATCGGTGGGAAACGCGGGATAAGGCGCGGTACGAAAGCTCACCGCCTTGGGACGATTGCCCTTCATATCCAGCTCGATCCAATCGTCACCAATACTGAGATGCGCGCCGGCTTCCTCGAACTTGACCAGCACCGCATCCAAAACATCCGCGCGCGTGTGCGTGAGACGCACCTTACCGCGAGCCGCAGCGGCTGCCGCCAGGAAGGTGCCGGTTTCAATACGGTCCGGCATCACGGAGAAGGTGCATGGATTCAATCGCGCCACGCCATGCACACGAATGGTGTCGGTACCGGCGCCTTCAATTTGCGCCCCCATTGCCATCAGGAACTCGGCCAGGTCCACAATTTCAGGCTCGCGTGCTGCGTTATGCAGTACCGTGGTGCCTTCGGCCAATGCGGCCGCCATTAGCAGGTTCTCGGTGCCACCAACGGTCACCTTCTCCATCACGATATTGGCGCCTTTGAGGCGACCATTGCTACGCGCGCGAATAAAACCTTCATCAATGGTAATTTCTGCACCCATGGCCTCAAGGCCTTTCAGGTGAATATCCACGGGCCGACTGCCAATGGCACAACCTCCGGGGAAAGAGACATTCGCCACTCCGTGACGAGCCAGCAAGGGGCCTAGCACCAGAATGGATGCGCGCATGGTTTTCACCAGCTCATAGGGCGCGGTGAGCTCGTTCACTGAGCGCGGATCAATCTCCACACCCAGCCTCTCATCAATGGTGATTTCGGTCCCCATGCACCGCAACAGGGTGATCATGGTGGTGATATCGTTGAGGTGCGGCAAATTATGGATTTGCACGGGGCCGTCGGCTAGCAGCGCCGCAGCAAGAATCGGCAGAGCGGAATTCTTGGCTCCTGAAATTTTCAAGGTTCCGGAGATGGGGCTGCCCCCTTCGATAATCAGTTTATCCATGCGTTGTGGTTTCCCATTGCGATGCGAAAAATACCTGCATCACAAAAATTACAGTCCAGCCTCTTCGGGCGTAAGGGTTTTCATTTGCACCGCGTGCAGGGTGCCATCGGCAATTTTGTCAGACAGCGCCGCATACACCAGCTGCTGCTTTTTCAAACGACTGAGGCCGTCGAACGCATCACTGACCACGGTGAGCTGCAGGTGGCTACCTTCAAAGGCCACCTCTACGTTACTGCCGGGAATGTGCCCTTCGATCAGGGACTTGATTTGATCTGGCTGCATAGGAGGGAGTTACTATCGGATAACAAAGAGCGCGCAAGTGTACTGGAATAGCGCCCGGTGCGCAGCCGCGTTACCGCCACTGCACACCGCTGTATGAATTTGGTTCAGGGATCAGGGGTTGCCTGCAACCTTGTCCGCCGCAGACCAACCGGCAATCACCTTGTCGATATTGCCGTTGTTCGCCTGCATGGCCTGGGCAAACTGCCCACGGAAGGTCTTGCCCAGATTTACGCCGTTCAAGATTACATTGATCAGCTTCCACTGCCCGCTGCGATTGCGCACCAGGGTGTAGGAAACCTTGGTCAAACCTTCATTACTGCGCACTTCCTGCAGCACATTGACGCGGTTACCGCTGGGCGCGGTGCCCGGATTGACCACCTTTACGTCCAGGTCACCAAAGGTGGCAACGCCACGGGCGAAGGTTGCAACCAGGTCCCGACGGAAGGTACTGGCGAACTTGGCACGCTGTGCGGGCGTCGCCTTTTTCGCATGGTTACCCATCACCCCGCGAGCGATGAAATCGAAGTCCACCACCGGCGCGAGCACCCGATCAACGGCGGCGTAGTAACGCTGAGGGTTGGCGCTGAGATGCTGCCCCTCCGCGCGGATGGTATTTAAAAGCTGCCCGGAAACCCCCTCTATCAGGCTATAGGGGTTTTGAGCGGCCGCTGCGATGGGCGCCACCAGGCACAACAGCGCGGCAGAGATCCACAGACTCGCTTTGCGCACGACGCGCGCTACAGCAGAGCCGGAACGTTTTCCGGTGCTATCGGTAGAAATAAAGGTAGAAGTGAGTGCACTCACAGATCATCTCCCATTGGCAATTCGTCCCTTGGATACCCATAACGCCAAAAAGTGTCATGGGACGCCGAAAAATCACGCTGACTGACGCAAAAAGGCGGAATATGTATTCGCCCCAGCTCTACAGCTGACAATAGCGGCGGCAAACTATACCATGGCGGCCCCGCGGACAAGCGGCACTGGGTCACTTTGCCTGAAGGCGCCGCTTTTTGAGCCAATATTGATAGGTTAGCACTTTTGCCACCCAAGCAGACGGCTTCCGCAAAGCTACGCTAGAGACTGCCCCGAGACAGTGAGACAAACGATGGGTAAAGACCGGATTCTCCAGGCGGGACGCCGCACCATTACTATGGAGACCGCCGCTGTTGCGGCACTGGAAGCGCGTGTTGATGACAGCTTTCACCGCGCCTGTGAGCTTATGTTGGCCTGCAGCGGCCGAGTCATCGTGTCGGGCATGGGCAAATCCGGCCACATTGGTCGAAAAATCGCCGCCACCCTGGCGAGCACCGGTACGCCCAGCTTTTTTGTGCACCCTGGAGAAGCCAGCCACGGCGACCTGGGTATGATCACCCGCCACGACGTGGTGATCGCCATATCCAATTCCGGCTCGTCAGCGGAAGTACTCACCCTGCTCCCGCTCCTGAAGCGACTGGGTATTCCGCTGATCAGCATGACCGGCAAGGCAGACTCCCCACTGGCACAGTCCGCAGACGTCAATCTCGACATTGCCGTTGAGACGGAAGCCTGCCCACTGAATTTGGCGCCAACCTCTTCCACCACCGTTACCCTGGTGATGGGTGACGCACTGGCGGTGGCATTACTGGAGGCCCGCGGCTTTACCGCCGAAGATTTCGCTTTCTCCCATCCCGGCGGCGCGCTCGGCCGACAACTACTACTTAAAGTCGCCGATGTCATGCACGCCGGCGAAGAGCTTCCCCAGGTATCCCCGGAGACGCCACTGTCCAAAGCGCTCCTGGAAATGACCAGCAAGGGCTTTGGTATGACCACTGTTGTGGATAGTAACGGGCAGTTACTCGGGGTATTCACCGACGGTGACTTGCGCCGGGTCATCGACCAGAAGCTGGAACTGAATACCGCCACCATGGAACAGGTGATGAGCCGCCGCCCGAAGACGGTAAGCGCACACACGCTCGCCGCCGAAGCCCTGCGGATTATGGAAGACAACAAAATCACCGCGCTGGTGGTGGAAGACCCAGAACACCACCCGATCGGCCTGCTGCATATGCATGATGTTTTGCGCGCCGGTGTTATCTGACCATATTGAAGGACGATACTTTTGACCCACCCCACTTCCACCGCCAGCCACCAACGGATTCACGAAAAGCTGAGCAAGGTGCGCCACCTGATCCTGGACGTCGACGGCGTGCTCACCGACGGCCGCCTGTATTTCGACAACCAGGGCAACGAACAGAAGACCTTCCACACCCTGGACGGGCACGGTATTAAAATGCTGCAAAAATCGGGCGTGGCCGTGGCGATCATCACCGGTCGCCGCAGCTCCCTGGTGGAGAAGCGCGCGCATGATCTGGGCATCACCCGCCTGATCCAGGGCCGCGAGGACAAGTACACCGCGTTCCTGGAGCTGTTCGCCAATGAGCCCTACGATCTGGATAATATCGCCTACGTTGGCGACGATTACCCGGACCTGCAACTGATGACCCGAGTAGGCTGCCCGATTGCGGTCCCGGATGCCGCGCACCCGGTGCTGGAGCGCGCGCTGTTTGTCACCGAGCGCCGCGGTGGCATGGGTGCAGTGAGAGAGGTGTGCGACCGAATTATGCAGGCGCAGGGAACCTTTGAGGCCGCCCTCGCTCCTTATTTAGCAGACTGAAAAAGGAAGAAACAACGGAATGCGCACCTGGCTCCCCCTGGTGATCGTGGTGGCTCTCATCTCCGCTGGGCTCTGGTTTACCGAGAGCCCCCCGGAGCAGCTACTGGGCAAACGCCCCACGCAACAGGAACATAATCGCGCCGCGGACCTGATCATTCGCGATGCGCGTACACGCCACTACAACATCGATGGCAATCTCGCCTATGAAGTGGACGCCGAGCGCATTACCTTCTTTCGGTTTGCCCGCCGCGACCGCGCGGACCTCACCGAACCGCGCATGATGTTTTATCAGGGTGAAAACACAAAATGGCGCACCGAGTCGCGCAAAGGTATCGCTTTTAACAACGGCCAGAGAGTTGTATTGCAGGGAGACGTTTCCGTCGCCGAGCTGCCGCAACCGGGAATCACCCTGCGCACCCCAAAAATCATTCTTAAGCCCCGCGAGGAATTCGCCGAAACCGACAAAGTTGTTACCATTACCGATGGCGCCAACGTCACGACCGGCAAAGGCCTGCGGGCAGACCTCAAACAAGACAAGGTAGAGATACTCTCCAATGTGGAAAGTCGCTATGAAACTCGCTAATTCTCGCGGGCAAATCGCCGTACTCGCGCTCACCGCAGCCTGCGTACTGGCGGCCCCCCAAGCTCTCGCACTGCCCGACGATCGACAGCAGCCGGTCAAAGTCTCCGCCGACAACCTCGAGGCCAACCGCAGCAAAAACCTGTCTATCTACAGTGGCAACGTGGTGATAAGCCAGGGCTCACTACAGATTCGCGCAGACCGAGTGGAAGTGCACGGCAACAGCAAAGGCGAAATCAACAAGGTGGTCGCCACCGGCAAGCCCGCGCACTTCCAGCAGCAAGTGGAGGAAAGCACCAACCCGGTGAAGGCGCGCGCCCAGCGGATTGAATTCCTGGTGGCACGCGATGCCTTGCAGCTGACCGGTGAAGCCTTTGTCGATCGCGATGGCAACACTCTGTCTGCCGAGCGCATCGACTACGACCTCAATAGCGAGCAGATGCAGGCCCAGGGCCAGTCGGAAAAGAAGCGGGTCGAGATGATCTGGAAGCCGGAAGCCAAACCTGTACAGGATGGGCAATAACACCGCCTCTTACACCAACAAGATCATGCCCAACAAACTCAAGCAGCGCACTGCGCGCTGACAGTGGAATTAAGCAATGCCAACGCTCCAGGCGCTTCACCTCGCCAAGCAATACAAAAAGCGCAAAGTTGTTCAGGACGTGTCCGTGAGCGTATCCAGCGGACAGGTTGTAGGCTTGCTCGGCCCCAACGGCGCCGGCAAAACTACCTGCTTCTACATGATTGCGGGCCTGGTACAGGCCGATGCCGGCCAGGTAATGATCGATGATGAGGACATTACCGGCCTCTCCATGCACGGTCGCGCCCGCAAGGGTATTGGCTACCTGCCGCAGGAAGCCTCGGTATTCCGTCGTTTGTCGGTCCAAGACAACATCATGGCGATCCTGGAGACCCGCAAAGACCTCAATCGCGCACAGCGCAAAGAGCACCTCGAGTCATTGCTGGAAGAGTTCCACATCACACATATTCGCGAGAGCCTTGGCATGGCACTGTCCGGCGGCGAACGCCGCCGGGTAGAAATCGCCCGCGCGCTGGCGACCAACCCCGCTTTCGTACTGCTGGACGAACCCTTTGCCGGCGTTGACCCTATTTCCGTCGCCGATATCCAGCAAATCATTCGCCACCTGCGGGATCGCGACATTGGCGTCTTGATCACCGACCACAATGTGCGCGAGACCCTCGATATCTGTGAAATCGCCTACATCGTCAGCGAAGGCCACATCATCGCCTCGGGCAACCCCAGAGACGTCGCCGAAAACAAACGCGTGAAAGATGTGTACCTGGGTCACCAGTTCATAATTTGAGCATTTTTCGGAAAGGCTTTCCCAAAATACTCAAAAATAGAGATTTTTGTCACGGGTATTCCCCCCAACCCGGAAGGCGTGACTTTTTCGGCATACTTATTGCTTAACTTACCCCTTGTCTTCCTACCCGCCCCGGGGTAGTCTGCAGGAAATGAGCCTTATCCCGCCGCCAAAGGAATAAAATTCTTTGCGACGGGTCATCGCCAGATTTTTCTGCCGGCACCCCCCTATGAAGCAGTCACTCCAGTTAAAACTCGGCACTCAGCTGACAATGACCCCTCAGCTGCAGCAGGCTATTCGCTTGCTGCAACTGTCGACGCTTGATCTGCAACAGGAAATTCAATCCGCACTGGACAGCAACCCGCTACTCGAGTCGGATTTTGACGAGCACGCCGGCGAGTCCCACCAAGACCAGAACACCCCGGCAAAGCAAGCCGAAGAGCGCACCGAGAGCACGCCGGAGCCGCAGGCAGAATCCACCGCCGATGGCGAATGGAGCAACGACATTCCCGACGATTTGCCGGTAGATACCCGCTGGGATGATATTTACTCCGGTGGCACCAGCAGCGGTGCGGGGGAAACGGAAGAGTACGCACTGGAGCAGCGCAACGCGGTCTCGGAAAGCCTGCAGGACCACCTGGTATGGCAGCTGAACCTCACCCCACTCACCGACTCAGACAAGCAGATCGGTGAAGCGCTCATCGACGCTATCGCCCCGAATGGTTTTCTCGACACGAGCGTGGAAGAACTGGCGGAATCCCTTGAAGTGGATGCCGATGAAGTGACCGCGGTCCTCAAGACAATCCAGCAGCTCGAACCCGTTGGTTGTGGTGCCCGCGACCTGCGTGAAAGCCTGATCCTGCAGTTACGCCAATTGCCCGAGGAGACCCCCTGGCTGGCACAGGCGCTGACCGTGGTCGGTCAGCACCTCGACCTGCTGGGCAAGCGCGATTTTCGCCAGCTAAGTCGGCGCACCCGACTCAATGAGTCGCAGCTCGGCGAGGTCATGCGCTTGATTCAGACGCTCACCCCCTATCCCGGTGAAGCCTTTGGTGGCGAGGAGCCACAGTATGTGATCCCGGATGTCATCGTCACCCGCAAGCAGGATCGTTGGGTCGTGGAGCTAAACCCGGAAACCACCCCCAAGCTGCGCATCAACGACACCTACGCTGCACTGATCAAGCGGGCGGATAACTCCAGTGAAAACAATTACCTGCGGGACAACCTGCAAGAGGCTCGCTGGTTCCTGAAGAGCCTGCAAAGCCGCCACGAGACACTGCTCAAGGTGGCCAGCAGCATCGTGGAAAAACAACAGGGCTTCTTCGAGCAGGGTCCCGAAGCCATGAAACCCATGGTACTGGCGAATATTGCCGAGACCATCGGCATGCACGAGTCCACCATCTCGCGGGTGACCACCCAGAAGTACATGCTCACCCCGCGCGGCGTGTTCGAGCTCAAGTACTTCTTCTCCAGCCACGTGAGCACCGACTCCGGTGAGGACGCCTCCTCCACCGCCATTCGCGCGCTGATTCGCAAGCTGATTGATGGCGAGCAGCCACGCAAGCCACTATCCGACAATAAAATCACCCAGGAACTGGACTCTCAGGGCATCAAAGTCGCGCGGCGCACTGTGGCCAAGTACCGCGAATCCATGGGCATCCCCTCTTCCAGTGAGCGCAAGCGACTGGTCTAACCAAATCGGTCACCTTCTAGCGGAAACCCGCCTCGCATACCGGCTACTTCGAGTCCTGAAAGCAGTATTCCGCACAACCAATAGCCCTCCAGCGAGTGTATCCTTCCATTCTGACGCACTTCCTAGTAGGGTTGCCGCCCTGTGCGGGGGTGCGACAGGATTCGTGTTGTACCCAATAAGGAGAAATCCATGCAGATCAATATTAGTGGTCACCATGTAGAAGTTACTCCGGCCATTCGCGATTACTGCCTGACCAAACTGGACAAGCTCTCCCGCCACAATGACCTCGTCAACAATGCACAGGTCACCCTGTCTGTCGACAAACTCACTCAGAAAGCCGAGGCCCTGGTGCATGTAACCGGCAACAAGGATATTTTTGCCGACTCGGAATCTGACGACATGTATGCAGCGATCGATTCGCTCACGGACAAACTCGACCGACAGCTGCTGAAACATAAAGAGAAGTTACGCAGTCACCGCTAGTCTCAGTACCCAAAGTACCCAAGGGCAACGGCTGACCTGCACCGCTAGATCATCTGTACGTTATGACATTGGAAGCATTACTCTCTCCCCGCCTGAGCCTTTGCCACCTCGCGGGGAGTAGCAAGAAGAAGCTGCTGCTCAATATCGCCCAGGCGATCTCTGAACAGTTCCCCGAGCTGGATGCCGACACGGTATTCAGCCAGCTGGTCGCCCGTGAACGGCTGGGCTCCACCGGCATCGGTGAAGGGGTTGCTATCCCCCACTGCCGCCTGCCCGGCTGCGAGAAGCCGATTGGCGTGCTGTGCACCACCTCCCCTGCGGTAGATTTTGATGCCATCGACCGGCAGCCTGTTGACCTGCTGTTTGCGCTACTCGTCCCCGAAGACTCCGAGCAGGAACACCTCGATACCCTGGCGGAGATTGCCGCCCTGTTCAGCGACAGCCGGGTGCGGGAAAAACTGCGCGACGCCACCACCAGCGACGAACTCTACGCGCTGGCCATTAACAGCGCTGCAGCGGCATAAATTTCCACCCCGCTACCCGGGGTGACTGCTTTATACTGGCACGGTTCGCCACCGCTACACCAAAACCGGTGCCAGCCAACCAGCAAGGAGCGCGACAGCAATGCGATTGGTCATTATCAGCGGCCGTTCGGGTTCAGGAAAAAGTTCTGCCCTACAGCTGCTGGAAGACGTTGGCTTCAACTGTATCGATAACCTTCCCACCAGCCTGGTGCCGGACCTGCTGCGCCGCGTTAGCCAGCAGCCGCCGGAGGAAAACACCCAGCTGGCACTGGGTATTGATGCGCGCACCCTCTGGCAGGATGTGGCCCAGGCCCCGAAGATCATTGACGATCTGCGCGCAAATGGCGTGGACTGCGACGTGGTTTATCTGGACGCACGCTCGCCGGTGCTGGTACAGCGCTTTAGTGAGACTCGCCGCAAGCATCCACTGAGCGACAGCCATACCCATCTGCTGGAAGCACTCAATCGCGAGAAAGAGATCCTCGCGCCGCTCGCTTCCATGGCCGACCTGGTGATCGATACCAGTAATCTCAGCCTGCACCAGCTAAGAGACCAGATTAAGACCCGCGTGGTGGGTAAGGACTCACCGGGCATGGCGGTACTGTTCCAGTCCTTCGGTTTCAAGCACGGGGTACCCGTGGATGCGGACCTGGTGTTTGACCTGCGCTGCCTGCCCAACCCCTACTGGGTACCCGAGTTGCGCGAGAAGACCGGCAAGGACCCGGAGGTCGCCGAGTTTCTGTGCTCACATCAGGAAACCGAGGATATGCAGCGGGATATCACCGCGTATCTGGAGCGCTGGCTGCCCTCCTACCAGCAGAGCAACCGCAGTTATACCTCCGTCTCGATCGGTTGCACCGGCGGTAGGCACCGCTCCGTGTATATGGTGGAAGCTCTCGCCAAGCATTTCGCCGAGACCTTTGAAAACATCCAGGTACGCCACCGGGAACAAGAAAAAAAGCGGGGCTGACGCCCGCAGGGAATGCCTCACTACCCGCACCGATAACCAGAAGAACAGCGCCCATGCAAAAAAGCCGGATCACCATCATCAACAAGCTTGGACTGCACGCCCGTGCCGCCAGCAAGTTTGCCCAAACCAGCGCCCGTTTTTCCTCTGAGGTGAAGGTGCACTGTCAGGGCAAGGCGGTGGATGGCAAGAGTGTGATGGCGCTAATGTTGCTGGCCGCTGGCAAGGGCATCGAACTGGAACTGGAAGTCATCGGCTGCGACGAAGACGCCGCACACGAAGCCATTTGTGCACTGATCAATGACCGCTTCGGTGAGGGTGAGTAAGCGTTCAGCCTAACCGGCTTATACGTCGCCATACACGGCACTCACCCAATACCACCAGCAAGCAGGAAACAACGTGGTTAATCCCGCCACCAATACCGACTTTACCTTCCGCGCGCAAAAGCAGCTCGGCGAGCTGTATGCGGCGCTGGATAGCGGCACCGGCCGGGAAGTACAGCAGATGCTGGCATCCCTGTCGCCGCAGAGTATTGCCCAGCTGTTGGAAAGTTCACCCCCACACATCCGCCAGGTCCTGTGGAAACTCATCGATCAGGACGTGGAAGGGGAAGTCCTGCAAGAGCTCCCCGACGAAGTGCAAAGCCAGATCCTCTCCACCATGGATACCAAGGAAATGGTAACCATCATGGAGGGGCTGAATGCGGATGACGTCGCCGATATCCTGCAGCAGCTGCCGGAGCGGGTGATGGCGGAGGTGCTCTCGGCAATGAGCGAGAGCGATCGCAAGCGCGTGGAAAGCGTCCTCGCCTACGATGAGGAAACGGCCGGCGGCCTGATGGACACCGAGATCGTGTCCGTGCGCCCCAACCTCACCCTGGACGTGGTTTTACGCTACCTGCGCCGGCACGACCAATTGCCCGAGTCCACCGACAACCTGTTTGTGGTGACCCGCAAAGACCGATTTATCGGCCTGCTGCCACTAACCAAGCTGTTAACCACCGATCCGTCCGTCACCGTGCGCGAAATTATGGTGACCGATGTGGACCCGATCCCCGCCGATATGCCCGACGATGAAGTGGCGCGGCTGTTTACCAAATACGATTGGGTAACCGCGCCGGTGGTGGATGAGCACAAGCGCCTGCTCGGGCGCATCACCATCGATGACGTGGTAGATGTGATCCGCGAAGATGCGGACCACTCACTGATGAGCCTTGCCGGTCTCGACGAAGAAGAAGACACCTTCGCCACCGTCGCACGCACCGCTCCTCGCCGCGCCATCTGGCTCGGGGTCAACCTGCTCACTGCACTGCTGGCGTCCTGGGTTATCAACCTGTTCCAGGGCACCATCGACAAGGTGGTTGCACTGGCGGTATTAATGCCTATTGTCGCCAGCATGGGCGGTGTTGCCGGCAGCCAGACGCTCACGGTGGTGATCCGCGGCATGGCCCTCGGCCAGATAGGCAAAAGCAACCTGGGCTGGCTATTGTCTAGGGAGCTGGCCAGCGGGGCGCTGAATGCCATCTTGTGGTCCGCGGTCCTCGGTGCCATCACCGCGCTGTGGTTTGGGGATCATCGCATTGCCTGGATTATTATTGCGGCCATGGTCATCAACCTGATTACCGCCGCTCTCGCCGGCGCCATCTTGCCGGTGACGCTCCGCGCCATGCGCATCGACCCGGCGCTGGCCGGTGGCGTGGCACTGACCACGGTGACCGATGTGGTAGGATTCATGTCCTTCCTCGGTCTCGCTACCTTGTATTTCGCCTGATGCCGCTCCTGCCGTGGAGCGCCAAATTTCTTGAGATGTTTTATGCACAATTCCGACGACTTTGACTCACACGATGAATTTGACGAGGACCTGCCGAAGAGCAAGACCCAGCTCAAACAGGAAATGCATGAACTCCAGGCACTGGGCAAGCAGTTAACCGAGTTGAGCGCGGCCAAGCTCGCGGAAGTACCGATGGATGCCGAGCTCACAGACGCCATCGAAACCATGCACCGCATCAAGTCCCGCGAAGCGCGGCGCCGGCAACTGCAGTTTATTGGCAAACTGATGCGCAATGCCGATGTAGAGGCGATACAGGCTGTACTGAACAAGCACAAGGAGCAGGATCACCAACACCTGCGCTTTGACCGCATGGCGGAAGATTGGCGCCAGCGACTGCTGGAGCAAGGAAAGGAAGCACAGAGTGCCTTCTTCGACGCCTACCCCGGTGTCGACCACCAGCAATTACGCGCCCTGATTCGCGAATCGAACAAGGAAATTGCCAATAAAAAGGCGCCCACCAATCAGCGTAAGCTGTTTCGCTACCTGCGCGATTTCTTTATGCAGAACGGCTAACAGCCGATAACTCTCCAGCGCTCATCGATCGGGCGCACTTATCCACATTTCCGCACGCGGGCCCCGTGCCCGCAATCACCAGGGCCTTACCAGTACACTCGATAACTCCTGGGCAACGATTTCAATCACCCGCGGATTTTGTGGCACCCAGCGGTGCAGACTGACCGGCACCTGGTAGGTTTTCCCCAGCGGCAGACGGGAGCTGGTGTAAGGCACGATGGTGGTATCGTAGGGCGTCCAGATAGAGACGGGCGCGGTGCACTCCAGTAAGCCCGAATCGCTGTTGAGGTCACCCAGGAAATCGCTGCCGATGCGCAACTGACGCCCGCCCTTATACGGCAAGAGGTGCGCCCAGGCACTGCCAAAATGCGGGCTGGAGAGGGAAATAAACTTGTGCACCCGGTCCGCACCACCGAGGCGCTGAAGATAATAGCGCGCGACTATTCCCCCCATACTGAACCCCACCAGCGCGCAGGTCTCCCCCTGCCGGGTTACCTGCTCCACCAAATCGTGTAGCTGCTGGGCCATGGGTTCCATTCCGTGCCAGCCACTGTTGGTTTTGAGCTTGATATTGTGCGCGGTGAACCCCGCCAGGCTCAGGGCGTGCTGCATCCTGAGCATCGAATTGCCCCGGTCAAAGATGCCCGGAATCAGTATCGCTACGCGACTTTTTCGCACTTCCACACCATCCACAGGTCAGCCAGCTTACCGCTGCGTATCCCATAAGGTTAGAAGGGTGGTGCGGTGAACGAAAACAATTCGGGCCCGGGGATTCACATCCACGGGCCCGAAATTCAAGCGATCAACGGTTACCGGCAAGCGCTGTCAGCCAGCACAGGCCTCAGCCACCGGCAGCGGCTTTCCCGGCGAAGATTCCCCCGCAGGCTTTGGCAGCGGCTTGAACAGCACCAACAGCAGCGGCAACAGGGTCAGGGAGCCCAGCAGCGCCGCGGACATCGCCAGTGCGGTCAGCAGGCCAAAGTAAATGGATGGCACAAACTTCGACAGGGCCAAAATCGAGAAACCGGCAATGATGGTAATGGCGGTATAGAACATGGCCCGGCCAATGGTGGCGTGGCTGCGATGCATGGTCGCCACGTAATCACCGTCTTTGGCAAACTCCTCGCGGAAGCGGTACAGGTAGTGGATCGCATGGTCCACGCCAATACCCACGGTAATGGCCGCAATGGTAATGGTCATCATATCCAGCGGGATATTCGCCAGCCCCATGCCACCGAGCACCACACAGGCGGCGAGCATATTGGGCACCAGCGCAATCACCGCCAAAGACAGAGAACGGAACAACACCAGGAACATCAGCAGAATGCCGGCAAACACCGCACCCAAGGTGAGGATCTGCGACTTAAACAGGCTCTGCAGCATGTTGTTGTAGAGCACCAGCATACCAGTCTGACGCACATTCTCCGGGGCCAACCCCATTTCATCTTCGGCGAATGTGTAAATGCGCTGAATCAATTCATCCCGGCTCAGGTTGGGGTCCGTCTCCATTACCCGCATGGTAATCCGGGCCTGCTGTTCCTGCGGGGACCAGTAAGGATTGACCAGAACCTGGTTGATCTCTTCCGGCAACGTCTGGCGGGCTACCGCCAGCTCAAAATCATTCAGGCCGCCGTCGTTCAGATCCTGCGCCACCTTGTACAGGGTCGCGAGCGACTGCACCTTGCCAATTTCCGGCTGCGCTTCGAGGAAGTCGTGCAGTTGCTCGATCTGGTTTAAACCGGCAACGGTAAACCAGTAGGCGTCCGGCGCCACTGCCTCACCTTCGCTGGCAAAGGGGTCGTCCGCAGCGAATGGATCCTCGCTGGCAAATGGGTCTTCTGCGGCAAACGGATCGCCGCCAGCTTCACCACCGGCTGATTCATCCCCGGCGAACTCGTCCCCAGCCAACTCTTCTCCACCGAAGTCGCTGCCAAAGGGATCTTCCTCACCCTCGAATGCGGGCGCGGAATCTTCGGGTTTATTCAACACGATATCCAGATTGATGGTACCGCCGAGACGCTGGTCGATCACCAGCATTCCCTGATGGATTTCCGTCGAATCATCGAAGTAATCGATAAACCGGTTTTCCACTTTCAGGCGGGAAATACCCACAGCGCTAATAATCGCTGCCAGCACGGCAACCCCCAACACTACCCCCTTGTGGTGCTCCGCGAAGCGGGAAAACACCTGGGTAAACGCGTGTGAATTGTCTTTGCCCAAAGCACCGTCCTGCTTTTTCAGCAGCATCAGGCTGGCGGGGATGATCAGGAAGGACAGCACCAGTGCCAGGGTCACACCAATGGTCATCATCCAGCCAAAATCAATCACCGGACGAATACCACTCACCACCAGCGAGATAAACGCAACCATGGTGGTCAGCCCAGTATACAGGCACGGCTTGGCCATAAACGCGACCGTGGCCGAGGCCAGCTGGAAGCGATCCCACTCCGGGTACTCGGCAAAATATTCCCGGTAGCGCACCGCCAGATGAATGGTAATTGCCAGCGTGATGATCAACAGCAGGGCGACAAAGTTGGCGGAAATCACGGTCATCCGCCAATCGAGCCAGGACAGCAGTCCCAGCATCGCCACGGCGGTGGTGACACAGGTAATCAGCGGCAGGATGACCCAGCGCGGCTGACGGAAAATGAGCAGCAGGGTCACCACGATAAAAATCAGAATACCCGCGCCGAACACCATCAGGTCGCTCTGGATAAACGCGATCATATCCGAGGTGATCATGGTGAGGCCGCCGAGGAACAGCTCCGCCTGATCATCGTAGTGTGTGAGGATGTCGCGCACTTCCCGCACCCGCTCGCGCGCTTGCACCTCCTGTGCGGTGCGGTGTTTCAGGTAGTCCGCGGTAACCACTTCCAGGCGCTCGGCCTGCTCCGGGTTCAGGCCTTCGCTGTTGCGCAGTCGACGCAGCGCATCGCGCTCGCGCACCAGGTCCAGGCCCTCCTTATCAAGCTCCAGATTGAGCATCATGGCGGTGGTCTCACCATCGGGGCTCAAAATCAGCTCTTTATAAATGGGGCTTTCGAGAAACTCGGTGCGCACCATATCGCGCTCGACACCCGGACTAGACAGGGTGCGGATACCATCGGCAACTTCGGAAATGGGCAGCTTGGGGCTATACAGCAGGGGCACATTCAGAATGGACTGTACCGTGGTAACACCCTGCACCATGGTCAATTCGTCCTGCAGACGCCGCATGGTTGCGAGGGACTCATCACTAAACAGATCCCCGCCCTTGTAGCGATAGGTAACGACAAGGAAGTCGCCGGAGTTATAGCGCTCGGAAATCTCGCGGAAGAAATCCAGCGAGTCATCGGTTTCCAGGGTCAGGGAGTCCGCAGAGGCATCCAGTTTGAAGCGCGGCAAACCCGCAGCAGCGGCGATGGTGAGCAATGCCACCAGCGCAAGCACGGTTTTCGGGTGTCCGAGGACCAATTTTTCGTACCAGGTCTTTAAGCCCAACAACATAATTCATTCGCTTTTTTAATCGACGGCGAGGGCCATAGATGCTGGCACACTCGCGATATTCAAGGTCACTTATCCACGTGGCCCAAGTCGCGTTCAGGAAAAAGTACATCGCGCACTTTCTGTTTCAATTCTTTTGCCCCGGGAAAACCCCCGTCCCGCTTGCGCTCCCAGATTAGTTTGTCACCGACGTGAATCTCGAATACGCCGCCGCTCCCGGGCCGCAGCGCGACCTGATCCAGGTCCTCGGAAAAAGTGTACAGGAGCTCCTGGGCCATCCAGGTTGCCCGCAGCATCCAATTGCACTGCACGCAAAAGTGAATAGTGACCGTTTTTTGCATAGTTCGACTACTCAGTTGCCGCCCCAGGGGGGCAACAGGTCCTGTTCGATGTGTAGCTGACTCAGAATCCGGGCCACCACAAAATCCACCAGTTCTTCCACCGACTGGGGCTTCTGATAAAAACCCGGGCTCGCGGGCAGAATCACCGCGCCCATGCGAGTCAGCTTGAGCATATTCTCCAGGTGCACCTCCGAATACGGCGCCTCACGGGGCACAATAATCAGTTGCCGGCGCTCCTTAAGCGCCACATCGGCGGCCCGCTCAATCAAATTGTTCGAGGCTCCGCAGGCAATGGCCGACAGGGTGCCGCCGCTGGCCGGGCAAATAACCAGGCTGGAGGCCGCCCCGGTGCCCGATGCCACCGGTGAAAACCAGTCGCGCTTGCTGAACAGGGTCAGCTGACCTGGCTTCGCATTGTACAGATCGCTCAAAAAATATTCTGTGCGTTCTTCCTCTTCTGGGAGAGAAATATCGGTTTCGGTATTGATTACGATGCGCGCGGCATCTGAGATCAGCAACCACACACGTACCCGTGCGGCCAGCAGGCACTGCAGCAGGCGCAGGCCATACTGGGCGCCGGACGCACCGGTAATTGCGAGAGTGACGGTTTTGGAGAATGTGGGCTCAGCCAATGGGGTATCCGTTACGCCCCGTGACGAGGCTATCCGCTGGTAGTCTGCGACCCGTACTTGTGCTCAAGCGCACGCAATAGCCGCTGGTGTACACCGCCAAAGCCACCGTTGCTCATCACAATCACGTGACTGCCGGGGCTGGTCAGTTCGAGAACGGATTCTACCGCAGCCTCGATGCTGTGGAGAACCTTCGCCGGCACGGTGGAGTGGTGGACCACCTCATCCAAGGACCAGTTCATCCCCTCCGGCTGGTACCAGAGCACCAGATCCGCCCCGGCACAGGCGCGAGCCAGTTGGTCGCGATGGTGCCCCTGGCGCATAGTATTCGAGCGCGGTTCGATCAGCGCAATCACGCGGTCCTCGCCGACTTTGGCCCGCAAGCCGTTGAGGGTGGTTTCGATGGCCGTGGGGTGATGGGCAAAATCGTCATAAACCCGAATTCCCTGGATATCCCCCAGGCATTCCATGCGGCGTTTGACCCCGGCAAACTTTGCCAGCGCCTCGGCGGCCACCGCAGGCTCCACTCCCACGTGACGCGCGGCGGCAAGTACCGCAAGGCCATTTTTAACACTGTGCATGCCGGTTTGATCCCAGCGCACAGTCGCGACGGAATTGCCTTCCAGCAGGACATCAAAGCGACTGCCATCGGCAGCAACATTGACGGCACACCAGTCTCCCAGACGCACGCCGTCTGCCTGCTCCACATCAAAGCGCTGCACCTGGCTCCAGCACCCCTGATCCAGCACCTGGGTGACCGTGTCTTCCTGGGCCGCCACGATCAGGCCACTGGCCGGCACCGTACGCACCAGATGGTGGAACTGCTTCTGGATCGCCGCCAGGTCATCAAAAATGTCTGCGTGGTCAAATTCGAGGTTGTTGATAATCAGGGTGCGCGGGCGGTAGTGGACGAACTTGGAGCGTTTATCGAAAAACGCCGTATCGTACTCGTCGGCCTCCACCACAAAAAACGGCGTGCCGCCGAGCCGCGCAGAAACATCAAAGTTGCTGGGGACGCCTCCGATCAGGAACCCGGGGTCCATACCCGCATATTCCAGCACCCAGGCAAGCATACTCGCGGTAGTGGTCTTGCCGTGGGTCCCGGAAACCGCCAGCACCCAGCGTCCGCCCAGGAAGTGATCGCACAGCCACTGGGCTCCGGAGGTATAGGGCAGCCCCTTTTCCAACACCGCTTCTACTGCCGGGTTACCCCGCGACAGGGCATTGCCAACAATCACCAGATCGGGTGCCGGCTCCAGCTGAGACGGATCGTACCCCTCGGTCAGGGTAATGCCTGCACGCTCCAGCTGGGTACTCATGGGAGGGTAAACGTTGGCATCCGAACCGGTGACCTTGTGGCCCTCGGCCACTGCCAGCTGGGCCAGGCTGCCCATAAAAGTCCCACAGATGCCTAAGATATGAATATGCATGCCAGTAGAAATGCTCTCTCAAAATACGGATTGCGGTGAGACCCAAGGTTCACGCAATCATTTTCGCCATGCGGGCATGGTAATGACCGGCAGCCGTTGTCGGCGCGGTTTTTGCTTGCTTGGTGTTCAGCGGCATAGCGCGCTGCGACACAGCCTTATTCGGCAATCGGCCAAGCTTATCACGGCCTTTTACCGCAGTATGTGCCGAAAGCCCGGTATACCATGCAATTGCCATATGAATACATTAGACTTCGCGCCGCGCGAGGCTGCCAATAGAAGTCGCCCGCCGACAACACGCCAAGACGTGTACTTTGACGAGAAACTGCAGCCATAGGATAGTCATGTCCAAGAAAAACGCTTTTTACGCGCAATCTGGCGGCGTAACCGCCGTTATTAACGCCTCCGCCTGCGGGGTTATCGAAACCGCCCGCCAGCACAGCGACAAGATCGGCAAGGTCTACGCCGGCCTAAACGGCATCGTTGGTGCTCTGAAAGAAGAGTTAATCGACGTCAACCAAGAGTCCACCGAGACCATCGCCGCCCTGCGCCACACCCCCTCCGGCGCTTTTGGTTCCTGCCGCTACAAGCTGAAGAGCCTCGAGCAAAACCGCGCCGAGTACGAGCGGTTGATCGAAGTGTTCAAAGCCCACGACATCGGCTATTTTTTCTATAACGGCGGTGGCGATTCCGCCGATACCTGTCTCAAGATTTCCCAGCTATCAGAGAAGATGGGGTATCCCATCCAGGCAATCCACATTCCGAAAACCGTGGATAACGACTTGCCGTTTACCGACAACTGCCCCGGCTTTGGCTCCGTAGCCAAGTATGTCGCGGTGTCTACAAAAGAAGCCGCGCTGGACGTCGCCTCCATGTGTGCAACCTCCACCAAGGTATTTATCCTCGAAGTGATGGGTCGCCACGCTGGCTGGATTGCCGCCGCCGGTGCCCTGGCCCAGGAACAGGAAGGCGATGCACCGCACATCATCCTGCTGCCTGAAGTGGCTTTCGACAAAGAAAAGTTCCTCGCCAAGGTGCAGCAGACCGTTGCCGACAACGGCTACTGTGTGATCGTTGCTTCCGAGGGCGCCCAGTACGAAGATGGCACCTTCCTCGCGGATGCCGGCAGTGTTGATGCCTTTGGTCACAAGCAGCTGGGCGGCGTCGCGCCGACACTGGCCAAAATGGTCAAAGACGAGCTGGGCCTGAAGTACCACTGGGCACTGGCAGACTACCTGCAACGCGCTGCACGACACATCGCCTCTGCCACCGACGTCGAGCAGGCCTATGCCGTGGGCAAAGCCGCTGTAGAAGCGGCTATCGCCGGCAAGAATGCCATCATGCCGACCATTGAGCGCAATGGTAGCTCGGCGGCCGACTACAGCTGGAGCATTGGCGAAGCACCGCTGTCAGAAGTGGCGAATATCGAGAAGTTCATGCCTAAGGAATTCATTGCCGAAGATGGCTTCGGCATTACCCAGGCCGGCCGGGATTATCTGGAGCCGCTGATTCAGGGCGAGGACTACCCACCCTACAAGAATGGCATCCCCCAGTACGCCCGCCTGAACAAAGTGCTGGTGGACAAGAAACTGAAAGACGGCTTCGACGTCTAATAACCGGTTACTAATCAGTTAGCATCAACGAAGCAAAAAAAGCCCCCGGCGGAAAACCATCGGGGGCTTTTTTATTTGCACTCATTAGGGCCGTTCGTTAGGGAAGATAGGCACAACGGCTATACGTTTAGCAATAGATGCTGACGTTCCCAAGGAGAAATCTCGCGGTGAAATAAACGCATCTCCTGTAACTTAACTGCCGCATACAGCTGACAGAAATCCTCACCCAGCGCCTGGCGCACTTCGCTGGCATCCGCAAAAATTCGCAGCGCCTCATCAAAAGTACCGGGAAGATAAAAACTCGCCTCCTGCTCCTCATCCAGCTCGGACGCCGCAGGCGCACTGGGTTCCACGCCATTGACCATACCGAGATAGCCGCAGACCAGACTGGCGGCGATCGCCAGATAGGGATTAGCATCCACACCCACTACCCGGTTTTCCAAACGGCGATTCTGGGCTCCGGAATTCGGCACACGCAAACCCGTTGCGCGGTTGTCGTAACCCCACCCGGTATTAGTCGGCGCACTGGAGTTATCGGCAAGCTCAAAGCGGCGGTAGGAGTTCACGTTGGGGGCAATAAACGGCATGATCTCGCGCAGATGTTTCTGGGTGCCGCCAATAAAGTAGCGGAACAGATCGGAAGCACTGCCATCCTCGCCGGAAAAAACATTCTTGCCACTCGCGGTATCCACCACACTCTGATGAATGTGCATGGCACTGCCGGGCTGATCGCGCATCGGTTTGGCCATAAAGGTCGCAAACATGCCATTTTTCAACGCCGCTTCGCGAATGATGCGTTTGAAGTAAAACACCTGATCCGCCAGCAGTAGAGGGTCGCCATGGGGCAGGTTGAACTCCACCTGCCCCGCGCCGTCCTCCTGAATCACCGAGTCAATATGCAGGCCGGCGGCCTCGGCAAATTCATAAATGGTATCGATGACCGGGCCATACTCATCGATAGCGGTCATGGAGTAAGACTGCAGCGAGCTACCCGAGCGTCCATTACGGCCAACAGGCGGCTGAATCGGCTCGTTAGGATCAATGTTTGGCCGCGTCAGATAGAATTCGAGCTCCGGCGCCACTATCGGCTGCCAGCCCTTTTCTCGGTACATACCAATCACCCGCTTCAACACGTTGCGCGGGGCACAGGGGATTGGGTTGCCATTGAGGTCCTGCAGGTCGTGAATGATCTGTAACGCCGGTGTCTTGGCCCAGGGTACCGCCATTGCCGTGGACATATCCGGCACCAACGCCATATCGCTTTCTGCCCACTGATTCTCGATATCCATTTCTACATCCTGACCGGTAATGGTCTGATAAAAAATCGAAATGGGGAGAAAAATGGACACATCCGGGGAAAACTTGCTTAACGGCATCGCCTTGCCACGCGACATACCGTGCAGGTCCGGCACGATACACTCCACTTCGTCCAGGCGACGGCCATTGAGATAGGCGAGGAAGGCTTCGGGCAGGACATCCAGCCAGGAATTAACATCGGGCTGACTCATACAGGCTCCAGAGGATTGGCCAAGAGGATTGACCAAGAGATTGAACAGGAGTGGCCAGTGTAATGGAAAGGCTCTGTTTGCAAATCCATACGCGCAAAAAAAATCTTGAGGGCAAACCCGCTACCCTCTGCCTGCCCGTGTTCCTGCGCCACGCTATATCTGGTAGCATCGCCCCCGTAAACCTAAGGGGTGGCGAAAGCCTGAGATGTCCTCAAGTCACATTGACTTGAACCGCAAACCCTTGAACCTGATCCGGCTAATACCGGCGTAGGAATAGGTAGTCCACAAGCTCCCCTCTTCACGTCGCACACCGGGTCTCTCATCGATCAGTCAGAGAGAGCCATGAATTCCAACGTTCGCATCCAGTCCATTGTCAAACCAGTCGCCCAGGCTATTGCCGCCGCTATAGCATTTGCCAGCGCTGCGGTGTCCGCAGAAAACGCCATCGAGGAAGTTACGGTGACCAGCCAGCTGCGTGAAGCCAGCCAGCTCGACACTCCCACCAGTGTCAGTGTGCTGGATGCAGCCGCCATCGACACCCGCGGTGCCACCAACCTTGAGCAACTGCTGAACCTGGCGCCCAATGTGAACTTCTCCAGCGGCGCCTCCCGTGGTCGTTTCGTACAGATTCGCGGCATTGGTGAGCGCAGCCAGTTCATCGACCCGGTGAATCCGTCAGTGGGCCTGATCGTGGATGGCATCGACTTTACCGGCCTCGGCCTAGCCGCCAGCACACTGGACATGCAGCAAGTGGAAATCCTGCGCGGCCCGCAGGGTACCGTGTACGGGGCCAATGCACTGGCCGGTCTGGTGAGCATGACCAGCCATGCCCCCAGCGAAGAATACTTCGCCAAGGTATCCGCCGAAGCCGCCCGCTACGGCTCCCACACCCTGTCTGCGGTAACCAGTGGCCCAATATCCGAGCAACTGAGCTACCGCTTTGCGGTACAGAACCAGCAGTCCGACGGCTATGTGCACAACCGCTACCAGGACCGCGCCGACACAAACAATATCGACGAGACGGTTGCCCGCGGCAAGCTGCGCGTTAAAGCGAGCGATGACCTGCAACTGGACTTCACCCTTTTCTACCTGGATGCGGACAATGGTTATGACGCATTCAGCTTCGACAATGCCCGCGCCACCCAGTCCGACCAACCTGGCCACGACCGTCAGGAAACCCTTGCCGGCGCGGTAAACATGCAGTGGAACGGCAATAACCTGTTCACCATCCACTCCGTACTGAGCGTGGCCAACTCCGATACTGAATACGGTTACGATGAAGACTGGTCCTATGTGGGCTTCCACCCCTGGGAGTACAGCTCTACCGATAATTACCTGCGCGAGCGCGACAACCTGAGCGCCGATATCCGCCTGGTTTCAACCGAAGCGAGCCGCCTGTTTGGCGACAGCACCGGCTGGGTGGCCGGTGCCTATCTGCGCACCGAAGAAGAAGCACTGCAGCGTAACGCCAGCTTCGCCAGCCAGTTCGACACCGATAATGCCGCTGTCTATGGGCAGCTCAACACCGCCCTGGGTGCGCGCCTTGAATTGATTACCGGGCTGCGTTTCGAGCAACGCCGCGCGGATTACAGCGATTCTCTGGCGGTAGGCAATGACACCAGCGAAGACCTGTGGGGTGGCAATATCACTCTGCAATTTAACGCTACCGACAACACCATGGTGTACGGCACTCTCTCCCGCGGCTATAAGGCCGGCGGGGTCAACGGCCGAATTATTTCCGCTTCCGAAAGCAACCCAGCCATTGGCAGTGACACCTTCCTGTTCGATACCGAAAGCATGCTGAACTACGAGTTCGGGGTAAAAGGCGACTGGCTGAATAATCGTCTGCAGGCCCAGGTTGCCGCTTTCTATCAGGATCGCAGTGATGTTCAGGCCAAACAGTCCATCTTCAATCCGCAAGATTTTTCCTTCGATGACTACCTGGCGAATGCCGCCAATGGTCACAGTGCCGGTGTTGAAGCAGAGGTAAATTTCCAGGCCAGCGATGCCCTGCAACTGTTCGCTACCTTCGGCTGGCTGAATGCGGAATTTGAAGATTTCATCAGCAGCACCCATGTCGATGCCCGCGATGACTATACCGGCGAAACCACACTGGTCGACCTCGGTGGCCGCGATCTGGCCCACGCCCCCAACTACCAGTTCTTCACCGGGGCGGAATACGCGCTGACCGACAATCTGAGCGCGCGGGTGGAACTGGAAGGTAAAGACGACTTTTATTTCTCCAATAGCCACAACGAAAAGTCCATCGCCTACGAACTGATCAATGCGCGCCTCACCTACCGCGAAGACAACTGGGACCTATCCTTGTGGGGCAGAAACCTGACCGATGAAGTGATTTACACCCGCGGCTTCTACTTCAGCAATCAGTTCGGCAATAACCCGGCGAATGGCTATGCTCCGGAAGCTTACTATCAGCTGGGTGAACCGCGCACTGCCGGCATCTCTGGCAGTTACACCTTCTAAATGGGAGCCTCGCTATGCAACTCTCCGTAGAAATCAGCATGTACCCGCTGAAAGATGAATACATTCCGGCCATCAAGGATTTTATCCAGCGCCTGAATGAACACCCGCAACTGCAGGTAATCTCCAATACCATGAGTACCCAGGTATTTGGTGATTACGACGTGGTCATGGACATTCTGAAAGCGGAAATGCGCAAGTCCTGGGAGCAGTTCGGTCGCGCGATCTTCGTGTGCAAGTTTATCGACGGCGACCTCAACCCCAATAGCGGGCTCTGACCGATGTTCTCACCGGAAATTCGCGAAGCCATCGCCAGTGCCTACGCCGCCATGTCCCTGTGGGAGGTGGCAGCGGTGGTGCTGGCGCTGACCTACCTACTGCTGGCCATGCGGGAAAATATCCTGTGCTGGTATGCGGCGTTTGCCAGCACGGCCATCTATCTGTTCCTGTTCTGGGATGTCAGCCTGTTGATGGAGTCCGCGTTGCAGATCTTTTATCTCGCAGTCGCGCTGTACGGCTGGTGGCAGTGGCGCCAGCGCCGGGATGATGGGGAGAGGCTGCATATCCACCGCTGGCCCGCAACTATGCACCTTTATGCATTTACCGGTGTTGGTGCTCTCACCCTTATCTTTGGCTATGTTCTGGATAACTACACCAGTGCCGCCCTGCCCTATCTGGATTCTTTTACCACTTGGGGCGCAGTGGTCACCACTTACATGGTCACCCGCAAAGTGCTGGAAAACTGGCTCTACTGGATTGTGATCGACGGTGCGGCGATCTATCTGTACATCGACCGCGAGATGTATCTCACTGCCTTACTGTTTGTACTCTATGTGATACTGGTGATTATTGGGTTTTTCCAGTGGCTGACCTTGTACCGTTCACAGAGCACTTCATTCAATCACAGTGCGCCAAACCCCAATGATTCCCTGGCCAGCTGAGGTTATCCCCGATGACTGGCGGCGCTGGAGCCTCGCCGAGCCTGAATTGATCCGCCCGTTGACCAATGGCTTGACGAATCGCAGCTTCCTCTTGAGTACAGTTAAGGGAAAGGTCGTATTGCGCTGGAACTCTCCGATCAGCGTTCAACTCGACCTTGATCGCCGGGCAGAGGCACAGGCTCTGCAACTGGCCAGGGGGCTCAGTGCCCCACTGGTTTACTGCGACCCCGATCAACGCTACCTAGTTACCCAGTTCATCGATGGCAAAGTCTGGCCATCTGGGCCACCGGATACACACCTTCAGCTGTGCAAACTGGCTCGACTGACCAGAAGCATCCATCAACTACCTACCATCGATCTTCAGCTCGATATAAATGCCAAGATCTCGGCCTACCGGCAGTCAATAGGGAATGATCAGCAGGGCTTGCGGCAACTGAATCGTGATATTCACGCCCATATCATCTCTGCTGAGGCCATGGGCGACCACAAGGTCCTTTGTCACAATGATTTACAGAGGGAGAACCTGATTTCAGACAGAAACGGGCAGCTCTACGCCATAGATTGGGAATATGCCGCCACAGGCGACCCATTTTATGAACTCGCGGTAATTGCCGAGGAGCACCATTTACAGGGCGCTCGGCTAGAAGCATTCCTTACAGAATACCTCCGGCGCCCTGCCGGCAAACACGACTTCCTAAGACTGAGCCACTGGCGGGTGATATACACGTACTTGACGCTACTATGGTATGCAGTACAGCTCTCTCAGGACACTATGCCTGAAGTTGATTCAGGCACAAAAATCAAAGCGCTAAAACAACACCTATCCAACCTTTTGCAGGGATTTTAAGTTGTCTTCCCCCACTACTTGCAAAGGCGGGCAGACATCAGAGTGCCCTGCAATCACGATACACTCCTCAAGCCTTAACTGGGCTGGCCACCGTTTTATCTGTCGCGCTTGGGCCGTAACTCAGTTTGCCATTAAACAGCAGGGAGGTAATTTTAAAGCGCTTCACAATGGCAAAATGGAACAACATACCGCCAAGACAGGCGCCGACTGCAGAGAGAGCCATGCGCGCATCCATAGACACGCCAATTTGTTGAAGCGCAAATAACAGGAAGGCCACAATAATAAAATGGACCACATAAACCGTGTATGCGGACTGCGCCATCACCCTGACAACCCAAAAATCCTTATCCAGAAAACGTGCGCCGAACGCACAGAGAAAAATCGATAACAGGATAGCCAGAACGTACTCGTAAACAACGGCAAAAAATTCAAGGAACCGCAACCCAAGCCCCCCTCCCTGATACTGACCCAAAACAAGGCTCAGTGCGACCGAACCGCCAATGCATACCAGAGCCACGAGGCCCCACTGGACATAGCCACTATTGAATTTCACGTATACATCTCGCCACATATACATGAACACCCCCAACAAAAAGTAGGGGAAATGCTGCACAGAAATGAGAACAAATAGTCCGACCAGGTGAATATAGGGAATTTCCCACATAAAGCTCGGAAGTATCACCTTGTAGGATAGGGCGCACGCGAGTACCACAATGGAAAAGAACACAATCCTAGCCAGGTTTTCAGGCATATATTTTGAGAGCCAATGAACCGATTTCATTGAAAAACGCACGGTATACTTCAGGATCAATGTATACGCCAGAAGAGAGAACAGGAACCAGGCGTGGTACATCCAGAACATTTTAAAATCTTTGTTCGCGCTCACCTGGCTGTAATAGGAAGCCATCCACTCTGCCGTAAATGGCGCCAACAGAATGACACACACTAGCGCGGGAACCACCAGCATGACGAGTCTTCCCTTGAGAAAAGGCAGAGTTCCCTTGCGCTCAATCAGCGCCAAGGAAAAATAACCGGATATCAAGAAAAAGCAGGCCATTCTGAACGCTCCTGAAACATCCCGCACGAAGTCATAATCACCACCCCCCGCATCCGCATGCGCTGATCGATAAAAGACTCCAACAAATAGCGCAAATGCCCTGAGAAAATCCAGATGATATAACCGACGATCCATGTCTCCCCCTCGTTACTCCAATATGTATACGACAACTGCAATTTTCGGGCCGCTCCATTTAGCCCAAAAGCGCGGCTATCTTATAAAAATAATTTGCCGCCCGGCCAATGGAATTGGCCGAAACTTGGGATACGAAGAATGAAACTGGCGCGAAAAACGACTCCAGTGCACGCTGGCTTCATTTCAGACAGTTACTGCATCGAGAGACGATCGAAGAAGAGATTGTTGAACGCGAGATATGCCTGGATGCCATTTAGATTTTGATCAGTGATCTCCGCGGCAGGCATTCAAAAAAATGTCACCATAATCATCGACTGAAAGTGACAGCGGATTACCTAGTGCCGATGGGTCGGCAATAGCCATTCGGGCAATCTCGCCTGCGGCGTCCTCGCCAATACCGATTTCCACCAGGGTATTGGGAATGCCAAACTCACGGCGCAGAAAAAGAACCCAGTCCAGAACACCGTCAAATCCTGTTTCGGACAGGCCGAGATAGTTCGACAGCCGACGCATCGGCTCTTCGATCGCGGATCGGTTGGCCACCAGTACATAGGGCATGAGGATCGCGTTCAGCAAGCCGTGATGCTTGTCATACACGGCACCCAGAGGATGTGCCAGCGCGTGCATGGCACCCAGCCCACGCTGGAATGCGGTCGCCCCCATACTGGATGCCGCCAGCATTTGCATACGTGCCTCGAGATCATTGCCGTTGGCTACCGCGCGTGGCAGGTACTCATGTATCAGGCGCATGGCTTCGAGCGCAATTCCCTCTGCCATGGGGTGGTAACTGTTCGAGCAAAAGGCTTCCAGATTGTGAGACAGTGCATCCATCCCTGTAGCCGCGGTGATCGGTGCTGGCAGCCCGACCGTCAGCTCGGGGTCCAGCAACACGATTTGCGGCAACATGCGCGGATGAAAAATGATTTTTTTTAGCTTGGCACTCTGGTCAGTAATGACCGACGAGCGCCCCACTTCAGAGCCGGTGCCGGCAGTGGTGGGCACCGCGATTACCGGCGCCATGCCGCGGGTGTTTACCTTGAGATAGTTATCTCCCACATCCTCAAACTCCCAGATGGGATGTGTCTGGCCAACCATTAACGCAATGGCTTTACCCGCGTCCACGGCGGACCCTCCACCCAGGGCGATCACGCCGTCGCAACCGTGCGCCCTGAACGCGACCACACCATCGGTAACGTTTTCTCCCGTAGGATTACCTTTGATATCACTGAATACCGCCAGCGGTATCCCATCTACCAGGCACCGCTCTACGATCGCCTGCACTATGGGCAGCGCCGCCAAACCCGGGTCGGTTACCAGTAGCGGTGTACCCATGCCCAGCTCGCGGCAAAGCTGCGGCAACTCTGCGATGCGCCCGGCACCGACACGCATTGCTGTGGGATAATTCCAGTTGGAAAAAAACGCAGTATCAGACATTTTGCTATCCGTGTGGCAGCTTGAAATTGAAGGACTTGGGTCGAGTAAGGTGCTCGAAGCCGATACCGGACAAGGTACATCCGCGACCAGAGTTTTTAACCCCAGTCCACGCCAGTGCCGGGTCCAGGTAATCACATCGATTCAAAAATACCGTGCCGGTGCGCAGTCGGTCACCCAAGTCCAGCGCAACCTGCTCATCGGCAGAATAAATTGCCGCGGTCAGTCCGTATTCGCTGTCATTCATAAGTGCCAGCGCTTCGTCGTCATCGCGCACCGGCACCACCCCCAGCACCGGGCCGAACGATTCCTCGTTCATCACCCGCATGTCGTGATCTACATTGGTCAGTAGTTGCGGTGCCATATAGGCACTGCCCCGGCAATCCAGCGCAAAGGCCCCCTCATCGATATGCGCATGTGCGCCTTGTGCCACCGCCTCGTCAATTTGATCGCGCACAAAATCCGCGGCGCTGGCGCGTACCAGTGGCCCCAATGTGGTTTCCGGCTCATCCGAACGACCCAGGCGATACTGGTTGATTTTCTGCACCGCGCGCGCGACAAATTCATCATACGCAGAGCGATGAACGTATAACCGCTCAATACCGCAACAGGATTGCCCTGAATTGAAAAAGGCACCATCGACAACGGAATCCACCGCATACTCAAGGTCAGCATCGGCACGCACGTATGCGGGATCCTTGCCGCCAAGCTCCAGTCCCACAGCGAGAAAACGCCCGGCAGCTGCACTCTCTACCGCCGCACCACCCGCTACCGACCCGGTAAACGCAACATGCTCAACACTACCGCGAATAATAATTTGCTCCGCATCCCGGTGGCCGAGATGAAGATATTGAAACACTCCAGCAGGTAATCCCGCCTCGTGAAATGCGTCAACCAATCGTTCGGCACACAGCGGCGTTTGCGCCGAGTGCTTCAGGATTACACTATTGCCAGCAAGAAGCGCCGGCACCACCGCATTGATGGCGGTGAGATAGGGGTAATTCCACGGCGCGATCACCAGACTTGTGCCCAGAGGCTCACGGCGAATAAAACGCGTGTAGCCGCTTTTCTCCGGTAACGATATATCCTGCAGCGGGCTGGTGTCGGACTCGGCGAGATCCGCCATATACAGCGCGCGCTCGGCAAGACCGTCAATTTCGCCACCGGCGTAGGCGATGGGGCGCCCCATTTGCCAGCAGATTTCCTCGGCGAGTGTACTTTTTTGTTTCTGTAAATTGGCCACCGCAGCGCGCACCAGCTCGACCCGCTCCGCCACGGGCACCTGCCGCCAGGTAAACTGGGCACTGCGTGCGCTATTCAGCGTATTCTGGATTTCGTACTCCGTCGCCAGCGGCCGTTCCACGTAAACGCGGTTGTCGATCGGAGAAATACACTGGAGTTTCTGCATAACGATCCCGGCTTCCTGCCGCAATTATTGGAATTGCTTTTTAACGACCCTTGTACCTGGCACACCGCGCCCGAAGCTATTCGACCTGGCGCTAAATGATTTCCCGCTAGATAATTTCAAAGTAACGCTGTAATTCCCACTCGCCAACGTGCTTGCGATACTCCCGCTCTTCCCACTCGCGGCTGGCGGCAAAGTGCTCCACAAACGCATCGCCGAACAGGCTGCGCGCGGCACTGGATTGCCGCAGCCGTTGCGCCGCATCCCACAGGGTGGGCGGCAGCGCCAGCTCCGCCGCATGTTGCCCCTCATAGGCATTGCCCTGCACTGGCTCTCCGGGCTCCCACCCCTGCTCGATACCGTAAAGGCCCGAGCCAAGGGCCACCGCGAGCGCAAGATAGGGGTTAGCATCGGCAGCACCCAGTCGATATTCCTGGCGCTGGGAATTTTCACTACCGGGTATCACACGCAGCGCCGCAGTCCGGTTTTCCACCCCCCAGGTGGCATCGGTGGGTGCCCAGAACCCGGGAATCATGCGCCGGTAACTGTTAATAGTTGGCGCGACCATACTCAACAACTCAGGCATCAACCGCTGCTGCCCGGCGAGAAAGTGCCGCTGGGTGGCGCTCATATTGTGCGGCTGCCCCGGGGCATAAAACGCAGAGGTATTGTCAATTTTATTGCGCAGAGACAGGTGGATATGCCCGCTCTGGCCAGGGTACTCATTCGACCACTTGGCCATAAAGGTGGCCATCAGGCCGCGACGCTCCGCCAGCACCTTGATAAAGGTTTTGAACAGCGCGGCCTTGTCCGCCGCAGCCTCTGCCTGATCCACGGTGATGGCCGCTTCCAACACCCCCGGGCCTGTTTCCGTGTGTAGTCCCTCAATAGGAAAATCCATACGCTCGGCCAGGGTAAGAATTTCCTCGTACAGATCCGCATGCACGGAATTGCGGATCATCGAGTAGCCAAACCACCCCGGAGTGAAGGGTTTTAGATTTCGATAACCCTTGGTACGTGCGCTATCTGGGGTTTCATCAAACAAGAAGAATTCGTATTCCAAGGCGGCGTAAGGACTGAAACCCGCCTGCTCGCAGCGCTCGATAACCCGCCGCAACAGCGCACGCGGGCACACAGCCTCGGCCGCGCCGTCAAATTCGGCCAGGAACAGCAGCATGCCGTCCTCAAACGGCACCTCGCGACAGGTATGCGGCAATATCCGTACCGGCGCATCCGGATAACCAGTGTGCCAACCCGTGTATTGGGCGTTGTCGTACAGCTGATCCTGCGTGTCCCAGCCCAACACCACATCGCAGAACGCAAACCCTTTGTCCAGCGCCGTAAAGAACTTCTCGCGGCTCATATACTTGCCGCGCATCACCCCGTCGTTGTCGAACAGTCCCACCTTCACATGACTGAGGCTGCGGGTATCAACGATATGCTTGGCATCCTCCACCGAGCGCACCTGACGCGGCTGCGGCGATCGCGTTACCCCAGTGACGGATGACGACGGGCTGGAAGATGGAATGCCGGAAGAAGGGGTTACTGGCGGCTCCTGCGGGGCAGGCGGCAGTTCGGTGGATTCGTCCATGGTCGGCTCCATTATTGTGATCTGGATTGTGACCCGGCAGACGATGCTGGCTGCGGGCGGAATCTTGCCTACAGCATAGTCAACACATGAGCACTCAGGGCGCCAAACACCCTACTGCTGGGCGACTATGTAAGTGCCCGCTCAGGGTATATAATCCGCGCTCCGAAATTTAACCCACCCATTTGATTATTTTTTAGTCAGGACCACCAACAGGACTAGCAATGAGCTTCGACAAGGTTTCCCCAGGTAAAGAGCTGCCCAACGATATCAACGTAATCATCGAGATCCCGGCCAACCACGATCCGATTAAATACGAAGTCGACAAAGACGCAGACGCGGTATTCGTAGACCGTTTCGTAGCTACCCCGATGTTCTACCCGGCCAACTACGGCTACGTACCTCAGACCCTGTCTGAAGACGGCGACCCCCTGGACGTGCTGGTTGTTGCGCCTTACCCGGTAATGGTTGGTTCCGTCATCCGCTCCCGCGTGATCGGCGTTTTGAACATGACGGACGAATCCGGTGTCGACGCCAAACTGCTGGCGGTACCGCACACCAAGCTGACCAAGCTGTACGACCACGTGAACGAAATCGGCGACCTGCCGGAGCTGCTGATCAAGCAGATCGAGCACTACTTCGAAAACTACAAGGCGCTGGAAGCGGGCAAGTGGGTGAAAGTAGACGGCTGGGCTGATGCTGACGCGGCACGCGCAGAAGTTATGGCTTCCCGCGAGCGCTACCTGAAAGAAGAAGGCTGATCCCACACACTGGTGATCGCCCGATCTTTCCGAAAGCCGGCCTTGCGCCGGCTTTTTTGTGCCCGTTAAATAGGGGTAATAACGTAATTGGAGCCCACCGATGGCAGACACAATCGCAGGACCCGACGGCAAACCGCGCTGTGGCTGGTGCGCCGCTACCGATGATTTCTTTCCCTACCACGATAATGAATGGGGGTTTCCGGTAGACGACGATCAGCGCCTGTTTGAAAAAATTTGCCTGGAGGGATTTCAGTCCGGTCTGAGCTGGCGAACGATTCTCGCCAAGCGGGAAAATTTTCGCGCAGCCTTCAAGCAATTCGATTTCAACAAGGTGGCGAAGTTTGCCGAGAAGGATGTAGAACGACTGCTTCAGGATGAAGGCATTGTACGGCACCGCGGAAAAATCGAAGCGGTGATCAACAATGCCCAACGAGCGAAGGACATGGTACGTGAGGAGGGGTCACTTGCCGCCTACTTTTGGGGGTTCGAGCCTGAGGAGATCCCCGATGCAATTCCGCAAAGTGTATCCACATCGGAAGTTTCCAAGACCATTTCAAAAGACCTGAAAAAGCGCGGTTGGAAATTCGTCGGCCCCACTACCGTCTATGCATTTATGCAAGCCATGGGGCTGATCAATGATCACGCCACAGATTGTGTAACGCGCAAGGCCGTAGATAAGGCCAGAAAGCAATTTAAACGGCCATCAATCCGGTAGTTTGAACGAGGCCTTGCCGGTGACATGCCCGCCCAGCTTCCAGTCAGGCACCTTCACCTGAACTGGCGGCGGCGCTTGCTGTTCACTCGCCTCGACCAAATTGCCAACGGGGGGCTTCAGGCTCAGATGACTCACGGGCACCTGTACCGGCTCCACCGTGATCCGCTCATGTTCCTTCAGCAGGTTGCCTTCCATGGGCGCAAGAGATAGCGCACCTTCAGCTTGCGCCACTGGTGCAGGCTTCACCGCCGGCGCCGGTGCAGCCGGGGTCTCCTCCACCGGGCGCGGCGCCGGCACGGCTTCCACTTCGCGGGCGGCTTCATTTTTAACCGACGATTGCGCTCCCTGACGCGCCAATGTGGCCTGTAACTGTTCCGCCTGCGCCAAGTTCAAGCCTTTCTTAATCGCCAGAGGTCGACCACTGAACAACTTCTCCACAGTCTCTGGACCCGCCTTGAACAGACGCGCCATATTGGCTTTCACATCGGCCGCGGTGTAACCGGGCTCCAGGTCGCCGCGGAAAATCACGCTGTAAGTGGATTCGCTCATAACACTGTCTCGATAGTGGCGCCGCGTTAAATCGGCATGCGTACTTTTTATTTTTTGTCGGTGTCTGTTCTGGTTGTTCGCTCTTGGCACCAGCACCCTACGTTGGCGTATCTGGCGGCAGAATTCAATGGGTTTAATCGTCGGAATCCAGGGTCTGATCCATGGTGTAGGCTGGGGTAGCCGCACATTTGCCGGCCACAATACGCGCGGGTACACCCGCGACCGTGGAGTGATTCGGCACGTCACGCAACACTAGGCTGCCCGCGGCGATCTTAACGCCCTCCCCTATGCGCACAGGGCCCAACACCTTGGCACCGGCACCGATCATCACACCGCGACCGATTTTCGGATGACGATCGCCACCACCACTGCCACTGCCACCCAGGGTCACCGAATGCAGAATAGAAACATCGTCTTCCACAATGGCCGTTTCCCCCACCACCAGACCGGTCGCATGGTCGATCATGATGCCGCAGCCAAAATGCGCCGCCGGATGAATATCCGTGGCGAACTGCTCCGAGATCTGACTCTGAAAATACAGCGCCAGTGTGCGGCGCCCCTTGCGCCACAACCAGTGGGCAATACGGTGGGACTGCAAGGCGTGGAAACCCTTGAAATAGAGGAACGGCATGATGTATTGATCGCAGGCGGGATCGCGATCGTACCAGGCACAGATATCTGCCTGCATACTGAGAGAAATCGCCGGATCATCTGCCAGGGCCGCCGCAATGACTTCCTGCAGGGCCGTCGCGGTCAAGGCGGCATGGTCGAGCACGGAAGCGAGCTGATAGGCAAGCGCACTGTCGATAGAGTCATGGCGCAGCACGGTATTATGAAAATAACTGGCCAGCACCGGCTCACCGGAAGCAGACGCGGCAGCCTCCGCCCGCATGGTGGCCCAAATATCCCGTTGTTTCAGTTCAGTGGCGGTAATAACACAAACTCCTGTACCGGTGCCTAGCACGTAAATGCTTTATAGCCTGCTGATATTCGTTGGGTATGCGGACGCGGGCACCGCAATAAAGCGCGCATAGATCTGTGGCATTTGCTCACAAATCAGTGAACTCAGTGCCAGCGACTGATCTTGCGGGCAACTCTTCACCTGTTCAACCAGCGCCTGCTCACTCAGTAGATCCTGAAACTCTCGTGCGCGCGGCGCATAACTCAGGTGCCAGCGCTCTGGCGCTACCCCTCCATGGTCTTCACTGTAGGGGCGAAACAGACCATAACTTTCACCGGCCGCAATACGTGCATCCAGCCAGCAGTGAAAGGGACCAAACATCCCTTCGTCCGCAACCTCTTCCGCGGTCAACTGCACCTGATATCCCTCGGGCAATGCCGACGCATCAATCACGTCGAAATCGGTACCCCAGTGGTGGCGCGATGCGCCCGGCAGGGCAGACCAGCGCAATATAGCGAATAGAATGTCCTCAGGCGACATTCCCGCTACATCCATAGGCCTGCCCAGGCTATCCAATACTGGGCGCGTTCCTTCGGCCTTCGCATTCCAGATACGACGCTGGCGCTCAAAGTCACGAAAGCCGGAAACCACCTTCGGTTCAAAGCCTGCGTCCCGTGCATCCCGTCGCAGCTGATCAAATGCCACCAGCGCCTCAGGGTGCATTAGTTGCCCGGAGATCGGCTCGAGTATCACGTGTGCATCGGTGCGCCCAAAAACCATGTCCTTTAGCAATTTGTGCATGGCAAAATTTTCTCCTCAACGCCCAGTGGCACCCGTTCTAATACTACATCTGGCCAAGCCCAACAGAACCAAAGATCTGCAAAACAGGTATTTGCGGACTAGTCTTTTTCTGCAAAGGGCAAAACAGCCGCGCGATGCGATTGAAACCCGATACTACCTGACGATTTACCATCGTTGGTTAAGCGATTCGACAAATTTACACTGTGCGCAAGTTTTGCCAGATCTGGCCCGCTGCCGGCCAGCGACGCCAGCCAATCGCCCGCAAGCACGGTTTGGCCTTTTATTATTTTGTGCTATGTTGGCGACCGTTGTATTCGACCCGGGATTGGGTCGAATCTGGTAGCCATCGGGAGACCGCCCAAAGAAGTGCGGCAATTGATGCGCCGCGGCAATGGCTACCGCACTGTCTAACAGTTCAGGGAAGAATGTTATGCACCCAAGTCAGTCAGAGTTGTTAAAACTGAAAAACCTGGGCCTCGCCTCCGTCAATATTCTGCACTCGATTGGCATTCGCACACAGGATGACCTCCATCGCGTGGGTCCCGCTGAAGCCTTTGCCAGTATCCGCGGCCGCGGTATCAACGCCTCTCGCGTACTGCTTTACGCGCTGCAGGGCGCCCTGCTCGATGTTCACTGGAACGAACTCGACCCGGACCTCAAGGCCAACCTGGTGACCGAAGCCGAGCAAATACTGGCGCGCAAAGATCGCGTCTGACTTACCTTCCACGGGCTTCAAGGCAGCAAATTTTCATAGAGCGTCTGACTCGTCTTTCGACACGTCGCAGACTTGCAATTGGCGCTCAGCGACCCTATCAAGCCCTCAGATTAACTTCGATACACGCCGCCTTAACCCGTGCTGGAACCAGCCGGTGGGGGCTGTGCTCTAACCTTATTATTATTCGATCTATTTTCACCCTGCGGAGAACACAATGCTGCGAATAGGGCTTTTCCTGCTCACCAACCTGGCTGTCATGGTATTGGTCGGCATCATCTTTAACCTGTTCGGGATTCAGGGAATCCTCGACGCCAATGGCGTCAATCTGAACCTGCCTGGACTGCTGACGATGTGTGCCATTTTCGGTATTGGCGGCTCATTAATCTCACTACTGCTGTCAAAAACCATCGCGCGCAGGACCACTCGCACCCAGATCATCGAACAGCCGCAAACGGCCGACGAGCGCTGGCTGGTAGAAACAGTTCGCGAGCTGTCGCAGAAAGCCGGCATCGGTATGCCAGATGTGGGGATCTTCCCCATGCCGCAGGCTAATGCCTTCGCCACCGGCTGGAATCGCAACAGCGCCCTGGTGGCGGTGAGCGCCGGACTACTGCAACGCTTTAATCGCGACGAAGCGCGCGCCGTAATCGGCCACGAGATCGGCCACGTCGCCAACGGCGATATGATTACCCTGGCCCTGATCCAGGGCGTGGTAAACACCTTCGTGATGTTCTTTGCGCGCTTGGTGGGCTTCTTTGTTGACCGCGTACTGATGCGCAATGAGCAGGGGCTGGGTATTGGTTACTACATCACCTCCATCGTGATGGATATCGTGTTTGGCTTCTTCGCCATGATGGTTGTCGCCTGGTTCAGCCGCCGCCGCGAATACCGTGCCGACGCCGCCGGCGCCCACCTCGCCAGCCCGCAGGCCATGATCGCGGCCCTGGCGCGGATCAAGGCGGAATCGGAAGCCGGGCGCGAGGAACCGCTGCCCGCCAACATGAAAGCCTTCGGTATCTACGGCAACAGCATGGCCGCGCTGATGGCGAGCCACCCCCCTCTTGAGGATAGGATCCTGGCACTGCAAAATTCTGCTCGTTAACCGCAATTGTCGGCGAGGATCCCCGCCCGGGACTCCTCGTCACTCTACCCTGCGGCACCCCACTTTTTTGACGCAGGAAACCCGCCCAACATGCGCCTGATCAGATTCGTTTCTCGACTTATTTTCGCTACCGTTCTGAGCATTCTTGCCTTCGCGGCCAGCGCAGAGTCCCGCCCCCCACAATTTGCCACCGACGACGAAACCAACACCATGCAGGTGTTCAATTTCGCCAGTCCCTCGGTGGTGTACGTCACCAATGAAGCACTGGTGCGCGACCGCTGGAGCCTGCGCCTGCACACGGTGCCGAAAGGCGCCGGCAGTGGCTTTATCTGGGACGAACACGGCCACGTGGTGACCAATTTTCACGTAATCGAAAAAGCCCGCAAGATCACCATTACCCTGCAGGACCGCAGCGAGTGGCCTGCACAGCTGGTGGGATCGGCACCGGAGAAAGATCTTGCCGTGCTGAAAATCAATGCGCCAGGGGAACGGCTCAAGCCACTGATACCCGGCGAGTCCTCCAGCCTCTCGGTGGGGCGCAAGGTACTGGCAATCGGCAACCCCTTTGGCCTGGACACCACCCTGACCACCGGCGTGGTGAGTGCGCTAGGGCGTGAAATTGACGCGGCAGGCAACCGCACCATCCGCAACGTGATCCAGACCGATGCGGCGATTAATCCCGGGAACTCCGGTGGTCCTCTGCTCGACAGCAGCGGGCGGCTTATCGGGGTGAATACGGCAATTTACAGTCCGAGCGGCGCCAGTGTGGGTATTGGTTTTGCAATTCCCGTGGATACGGTGAAGAAGATTGTCCCGGAGTTGATCGCACACGGCCGCCTGGTGCGTCCGATTCTTGGCATCGAATCGGCACCGGACCAGTGGGCGAACCGCTACGATTTTGAGGGTGTGGCGGTTCTGCGCACGGCGCCGGGCTTGCCCGCCGACAAAGCCGGGCTGCGCGGCGTATACCGCGGCAGCCGCGGTGGCTGGCAACTGGGTGATGTGATTGTGGGTATCGACGGTCGGCCCATCAGCAATTACGATGACCTGATGAATGTACTGGAAGACCGCCGCCCCGGGGACCGGGTACAGGTGGACTATCTGCGCGACGGGGAGGCGTACCAGACCTCGCTGGTACTTGCGGCACCTTAACGCATTTGTAATTTAACTTCGCTTGCTACTTAAGTGGCGGAGCCGCTACCGGGGTGCGCCTGGCGAGACACGCCGTAAACCCATCCCTGGGGCTCTTCGAAAAAGTCCCTTTTTCGAAGGTCTCACCAGGCGCACCCCGGTATCGACACCTTCGCCCCAGACTTTAAGTAGTAGCTCGAGCCAATAATTCGTTAAACTGCCCGCCGAACCACTTTTTCTACAGCGCTGTAACTTTCCATGCAAAAACATTTCCTCTGCGGCTACGAAGACCTCACCGAAGGCGATTCCAAAGGCTTTTCTCTGGGCGACAAAAGCGCGGGCATGGACAATGTATTTGCGGTGAAAAAAGACGGCGAAGTGTACGCGTATAAAAATGTCTGCCCCCACCGGGGTATCAACCTGGAGTGGCAGCCGGATCAATTCCTGGATTCGGAAAAAGCCCTGATCCAATGCGCTTCCCATGGTGCCCTGTTCGAGATACGCACCGGCGAATGCATTGCCGGTCCCTGCGCGGGCGACGCACTGACACCAGTGCCCGTCGAGTATGCGCAGGACGGGCTCTACGTGTTACTGGCGGACTAGTTACTCAGCAGGCAAAAACGGCACCGGCTCGGTCAGGCAAATTTCTTCTGCACCGAGCTTGGCGCGGTAAGCGATTACTTCCACACCACTTTTTAGCGCCTGCGCCAGCGCCTCGGCATAGGCCGGGTCAATGTCGGCAGCGGCTTCCACCGTGGCAATCTGGTCATGCTGCACGCAGTAAAACAGCACCGCGCGCACGCCGGACTGGGCGAGCTTTTCCAGTTCACGCAAGTGCTTGGTTCCACGGGTACTCACTGCATCGGGAAACATGCCGCGCGCGCCTTCGGCGAGGGTGACGTTTTTTACTTCGACGTAACAGGCGCCCGCCTCCCCTTCCAGCAGAATATCGATTCGGCTGTTTTCTTCACCGTACTTCACTTCGCGGCGCAGGGCGTCGTAACCCTGCAGTTCAACGACAACGCCTGTACTTATCGCCTCTTCCACAAGGTGATTTGCGCGGCCGGTGTTCACACCGGCTTTCGCGCCCTCGGGCGTGGTGGTGATCTCCAGGGTGTGACGATACTTGCGCTTGGGATTACCGGAATCGGAATACCAGCAGGGGGTGTTTTCCTCCCAGCAGTTCTTCATGGATCCAGTGTTGGGGCAATGAATGGTCATAATTTCGCCATCCGGCAAGGCAACATCCGCCAAAAATCGTTTGTAGCGGCGCAGGAGTTTTCCCTCGATCAAGGCAGGGCTCAGTTTCACGTGGTCTTCTCAATAAATCGTTTAAAAATCCAACATAAGTTGATGTAAGCGCCAACTTGTTGAAAAAATGGCCGCCAGAATACACCAATCAAGTCACCCTTTGTGGGAGGATCATCGCCAGAGGACAGGTCCGACAACATTTTGTGGCGCAGTCGTGTGAGATTTGATAGTTTCCTCGCCTTGGCTGCTGCCGCAGCCATTGGATACAGCCTGCGGTCTAGGCTTCGCGCCTGCTAGGCTTGAATTTGGTTGTAGTGCCCCTATAAAGAAGGGCCCGTATTACGAGAGAGGCAATGACTATGCCCAATACTGCTGCGAAATCCGATTCTCTGCACGGCTTTGAGCCCTATCAGGAACAGAAGGGCGAGGAGTACATGAATGAGAAGCAGCAGGAGCATTTCCGCAAACTGCTGCTGGCCTGGAAAGCCGAACTGATGGCAGAGGTGGATCGCACCGTAACGCACATGAAGGATGAGGCTGCCAACTTCCCGGACCCGGCCGATCGCGCCAGCCAGGAAGAAGAGTTCAGTCTGGAACTGCGCACCCGCGACCGCGAGCGCAAGCTGATCAAGAAAATCGACTCCACCCTGGAGCTGATTGATCAGGAAGACTATGGCTTCTGTGAAGCCTGTGGTGTCGAAATCGGTATCCGCCGCCTGGAAGCCCGTCCAACCGCAACCCTGTGTGTGGACTGCAAAACCCTGGCGGAGATCAAAGAGAAGCAAATCTCCGGTTGATCCCGCTTTCTGGGCGGCCGCATCCAGCGCCGCCCGGAATCTTCCTCTCACACTGAATACTGCACCAGTGTCCTTGTCTTCAAATTCCTCGCCCTCTTCCGAGCGCTATGTAGGCCGCTTCGCGCCCTCGCCCACCGGGCCATTGCATTTTGGTTCCCTGGTATGTGCCCTCGGCAGCTATTTGGATGCCATTGCCCATGGCGGCCACTGGCTGATCCGCATGGAAGACCTGGATCCGCCGCGGGAAGTGCCCGGTGCGGCAGAACGCATTCTGCATTCACTGCATACCCACGGCCTGCACAGCCATTCGCCAGTGGTGTGGCAGAGCAAGCGTCACGACCTGTATCAGCATGCACTACAGCAGCTGCGCGCGCAGGATCAAATCTACCCCTGCTCGTGCACGCGCGAGCAAGTACGCAGGGCCGGCGGCCATACCAAAGCCAACTGCATCGGCGAGTCCGGGCCGCACTCTCTGCGCTTTCAGTGCGCCGGCGCCCGCGAAGGGTTTACCGATATCTGGCAAGGCGCACAGCAGCAAGCCATTGATGAGGACCCGATTCTCAAACGCAAAGATGGTCTCTACGCCTACCAACTGGCGGTGGTGGTCGACGATATCGCGCAGGGCGTAAACCATGTGGTACGCGGCGCGGACCTGTTGGACTGCACGGGTATCCAGCGATGCCTGTTCCGCGCGCTGGGTGCCGAACCGCCGCAGTTTGGGCACTTGCCGCTGGTGATGAACGAAGCCGGACAGAAACTGAGCAAGCAGAATCACGCCGCCCCACTGGACGACAACAAAGCCTCCTCGAACCTGATTCAGGCACTGGGATTTCTCGGCCTGCGCCCCTCGCAAGATCTCGCTGCGAACACCCCGGCACATATCCTTGTCTGGGCCAGCGCGCACTGGCAGCGCAAGGCAGTCGATCGTCACAATCGCCGCTCGACTAATTCGACAACCGCCACTCCGGGAAACAGTTGAACTCTGCCCCGGCGGCGCATTAACATTTCGCGCCAGTTTCCCCGTGTTCTAATTCCCTGTGTTCAAGCTGCTTCAACACAGGGATCCCAACAGGCCTCCAATGAGCAACCGCACCCTGTTAATCCTGCTGGTACTGGTGGGCTACGTATTTAGCCCCACCGTATTCACCTGGATGATCAACCCCTCCGGCGCCTGGTATCGCCCTTTTATCCTCTGGTTCGTGCTGATCCTGCTGGCCATTTTTATTCAGCGGAGGCGCAAACCCGATGACCTTTGACATCGTCAATATTGCGCTGATTGGCGTCGCCTATATTTTCGCGCTGTTTTTTGTGGCCTTTGCCACCTCCAAGGGCTGGCTGTCCAGCAATTGGGTGCGCCACCCCTTCTTCTACGTAATGTCTCTGGGGGTCTCGCTCAGTGCCTGGACCTATTACGGCATCATCGATCTCGCCTGGCAGCACGGCTACGGGGTTCTCGCTTATTACCTGGGTACCGGCGCCATGTTCCTGTTTGCGCCGTTTGCGCTGGAACCCCTGGCGCGGCTGGCACAGCGCTACCAGCTAACCTCACCCGCCGATTTGCTGGTATTCCGCTATCACAGCCGCGAAGCCGGCACCCTCGCCACCCTGTTTATGTTGCTGGGGCTGTTGCCGCTCATCGCCCTACAGATTCAGGCGGTAGCGGAAACCCTGGCGCTACTGTCCCGCGACAATGTGGCGGCGATGGCGCTGCCCGATAGTGGCGTCACCAGTAAAGACCTTATCGCTTTCCTTTACTGCGTATTGCTGGCGGTATTTACCAGCACCTATGGGGCCTCGCGCAAACGCCGCGCGGGTCTCGCCAGTGCCATGGCCCTCGAATCCTTGGTCAAACTGGTCGCCCTGCTCGCGGTCGGTCTCTATGCGGTGTACGGTGTTTTCGGCAGCCTCGGTGACCTCGACAACTGGCTCGCGCAAAACAACGATATGCAGCAACTGCTATACACCCCGATCAAGCAGGGCTCTTCCCACACGCTACTGCTGGTGTTTATCGCCACTGCGGTGGCCATGCCGCACATTTTTTATCTGAGTATTGCGGACCGCCCTCCCACCGAAGGGTTGCGCACCGCCAGCTGGGGCTTCCCGCTGTTCATGCTGCTGATGGCGCTGCCGATCTTCCCGATTATGTGGGCGGGCTTTGCCCTGGATGTTACCGAGCCCGTTCAGTACTTCACCCTCGCCGTACCCCGCGCCAGCGGCTCCGCACTGCTGACCATTCTCGCCTTTATCGGTGGCCTGTCAGCGGCCACAGGTGCCCTGATCATGATCACCCTGGCACTGGCCACCATGGTGATGAATCACTGGCTGTTGCCCGGCACGCGCTGGCAATCCGACGATAACATGTACCGCCAGTTACTGTGGTTGCGCCGGGCATTGGTGGCAGCGCTGTTTCTCGCGGGCTTCGCGTTCTACCTGCTGTTGAACAACCGTCTGTCACTATCGGATCTCGCGATCATTGCGTTTATCGCTTCCCTGCAGTTTTTGCCAGGGATCTTCGCGGTTATCCACTGGCCGCAAGGCAACCGGCGCGGATTTATCGGCGGGCTGCTGGCGGGCATGCTGGTGTGGGCCGGCGGGTTATTGCTGCCAGCGATGGTGGGTAACAGCGGCATTCGTATCGGTGACTTCCACATACCGCTGGGGATGGAAATCTGGCCGCAGATCACCACTCTGACCCTGTCGGTAAATATGCTGCTGTTTGTGGGCCTCTCCATCTTCACGCGCACTTCCAGTCTGGAACGCTATGCCGCCGACCTGTGTAGTGACGATTCCATCAGTCAGGCGCTGCGCCTCGAGCTGGATGTGCAATCTGCTGCGGAATTCCGTCTGCGCCTATCTGAGAGCCTCGGCGCGGCCACCGCCAGCCAGGAAGTGAGCCGCGCATTACGCCAACTCAATTTGTCCGAGGAAGAACGGCGCCCCTACGCCCTGCGCCAGCTCCGCGACCGCCTGGAAGCGAACCTTTCCGGCCTGCTGGGGCGTGTACTGGCGGGACAGATTCTCGATCGTCACGTGCCATTCGTTACTAGCGACCAGCCTGCGAATAAAGATATCAACCTGATTGAGACCCGTTTGAGCCGCTACAAAAACCAGCTCACCGGCCTGGCCGCAGAGCTGAACAACCTGCGCCTCTATCACCGGCAAATGCTGGAAGAGCTGCCCATGGCAGCCTGCTCCCTGGGGCGCGACGGCGAAATACTGCTGTGGAACTACGCCATGGCGGAGCTCACGGGAATTAGTGCCAGCGAGGTAATCGGCTCCAAACCCGAATACCTGCCGGAGCCGTGGCGCAGCGAGCTGACCGAATTTGCCCGCTCCACCGATGACAGCCGCTTTAAGCAGCAAGTAGATATCGATGGCACCAGCCACTGGCTGAACCTGCACAAGACGCGACTCAAACAGCGCACCGGAAAATATGGCCGTGAAAATACACGCCGCGACAACCGCAGCGATGGGCAAATGCTACTGGTGGAAGACATCACGGAAACGCAGGTTCTGGAGCAGGAGCTGATGCACAGTGAACGCCTAGCCTCAGTCGGCCGCCTTGCCGCCGGGGTTGCCCATGAAGTCGGCAATCCGGTCACCGGCATCGCCTGCCTCGCGCAAAATCTGCAGTATGAGTCGGAAAACCCTGATGTGTTGGAAACGGCGGACCAAATCCTCAGCCAGACCCAGCGCATCAGCCGAATTGTCCACTCGCTGGTGAGCTTCTCCCACAGTGGCAATCAGGACAGCGAAAAAGCGCCGGTGGACCTGCGTGCCTGCGTGGAAGAAGCTGTGCAGTTGCTATCGCTGCAGCGGGACAAGACCCAGGTTACCTTCGCCAATGAGGTGCCCGCGGACCTGATCGCACTCGGCGACAATCAGCGCCTGATACAGGTATTTATCAATCTGCTGAGTAATGCGCGCGATGCGAGTCCCGATGGTGGCCATATCGAAGTCACTGGTTACACCCGCGCTGGGCAGGCCTGTGTCGCGGTCACCGACAATGGCCCGGGGATTTCACCGGCACACCGGGAGCGGATTCTGGAACCCTTCTTCACCACCAAGGAGCCCGGTGAAGGCACCGGTCTTGGTCTGGCGATGGTGTACAGCATTGTGGAAGAACATGGCGGGCAACTGGAACTGGTCAGCCCGGCTCACCCGGAAACCGGGCGCGGTGCGCAATTTATTGTGCAAATCCCACTGGTTGAACTCTGAGTCACCATCACAACTTAGGGGTGACTGGTGGGTTTATGACCGGTTTGTTACCTGCAGACATAAAAATCAGGCTGTTTTTTGATCACAAACGGAGTGCTGGGTTGCATCGAAACGCTCAAAAGGTAAAACTTAGCGCCTCCTGAACACTTTGTAACCAGGCGTAACACATGAGCCACATTCTGATCGTAGAAGATGAAGCCATTATCCGCACGGCTCTGCGCAAGCTGCTGGAGCGGCACCGCTATAAGATCAGTGAAGCCGGCTCGGTACGTGAGGCCACCACAAAATACCGCCTCGCGGATATGGACCTCATCATTTCCGACCTGCGCCTACCCGGTGCACCCGGCACCGACCTGCTCAAGCTGGCTGGCGACGTGCCGGTACTGATCATGACCAGCTATGCCAGCCTGCGCTCTGCGGTTGACTCCATGCGTATGGGCGCCGCCGACTATATCGCCAAACCCTTCGACCACGATGAAATGCTCGCCACCGTGCGCCGGGTCATCGGCAAGGCGGAACAGAATCGTGCGGCGGGTGCCGCAGCAGCGGACAGCAAAGCGGAAGGCCGCGCCATATCTGGCATGATCGGTGACAGCCCGGTAATGCGCGACCTCTATGCACGTATTCACAAGGTGGCTCCCACTGACGCCACCGTACTGGTGCACGGTGAGACCGGTACCGGTAAAGAACTGGTAGCCCGAGCGATTCACGAAGAGAGCAAGCGCAACGGCAAACCCCTGATCTCGGTGAACTGTGCCGCCATTCCGGAAACCCTGATCGAAGCGGAGCTCTTTGGTCACGAGAAAGGCGCGTTTACCGGCGCGCAAACCGCTCGTGAAGGCCTGATTGCGGCTGCCGACGGCGGCACCCTGTTCCTCGATGAGATTGGCGAATTGCCTCTCGAAGCGCAGGCACGATTGCTGCGTGTGCTGCAGGAAGGTGAGGTGCGCCCCATTGGCGCCATTGAATCCCGCAAGGTCAACGTGCGCCTGGTCGCGGCAACCCACCGAAACCTGCGGCAGCTCGCGGCCGAACACAAGTTCCGGGAAGACTTGTATTACCGTATTAACGTCGTCCAGATGACGCTCCCCCCTCTGCGTGAGCGCGGCAAGGACGTGCTGACCATTGCCGAGAGCCTACTGGAGAAATTCTGCGCCACGGTCAATCGCTCGATCCTGCGACTGTCACCGGAAGCGATTCAGGCAATAACCACCTACACCTGGCCCGGTAACGTTCGCGAGCTGGAGAACGCCATTCAACGCGCGGTGATTCTCACCGAAGACAACGTCGAGATTGACCATCACACCCTCGACATCGATCTGGACCTGGTACCGATCGAAGAGGCCGACCCCGAGCGACGCCCACGCACCAGCCTGCGCGCCGACCCGCGCGAAGACCTGTCCTTGGAAGATTACTTCGCCCGTTTCGTTCTGGAACATCAGGACACCATGAGTGAAACCGAGCTGGCCAAGAAGCTGGGCGTGAGCCGCAAGTGCCTGTGGGAGCGCCGCCAAAAGCTCGGCATCCCGCGCAAAAAGGCCAAACGCCTGGCCGAAGCCTGATCTTTTTCAGCCCGCCCACACACACTAGAAAAGCCCGCGCACACCACGCGGGCTTTTTTGCTACCCCGTCGCAAGAATAAAAAATACCTTAACTTTCAATAATTTGGAGGCAACTTGCGTGCTCGCGCCCCAAGTGGGAAGCCGCGCAGAGTGGGTGCGAATTGGTAACAGGTGAAAGTGTTACCCAGTTCCGCCCCCAAGTAACAACCACCGCACTATGCGTAACGGAAAGCTGTATTTCAGCGCCACAAAAAAGTTCCCCGCAAAGCTAAGTCATTGTTTTTTAAGGGTTTATTAAAGTTGGCACGCTATCTGCTTTGTATAGGCCAAACAACAAGAACAGCCAAGAATAATAATAAATGACTGTTTAAGCCCTAATAACAACTGACAATAAGCGGGCGCAACATAATAAAAATAATAACGGGAAGATCGACAATAAAAGCCAAAGTGATCGAATCCGGAGCAAAACTTGAGCAATAAAAACAATAAAGCTCGCAATAACAATAAAAATAAACAAAAAGTAATAAGAAACAATAATAAAAATAAATAATAAGAATAAAGACGAATAACAAGAACAATAACTTGTAGAAGACAACAAAAATAACGACAAGCACGTGACAAACTGACTGATTGTGCCTGGGAGAGGGTTTGCTGAATAGCAAATTGATAGCGCAAGGAAGCCGCTGCCTTCATACCGAATAAGAATAATTTCTTTCTTTTCTTTATTTCACTCGATGCACTTTGATGCCGGACCCCATTGGATTGGGCCCCGGCAGCTGTGCGTTGCGCTGTATGTGTTAGAATCCGCCCCCAAACCGTCTTCCCGGCCAGTAGCTGCCGGAGCAACCCCGGTTTATCTAGAGTACTTTTAAGCAACCGCTTCAGAGAAAGTACACCGATACAGATACAGCCGCCCCTACATCAGGGGGCTGCGGACAAAACAGATAGCCGTATGTTCAATACCCTGATCAGCCGTATCAAGCGCTGGCACGACAAGTCGAAGTCCGCCGCAGGCGATTCCGCAGCGGAATCCAGCCGGCCAGACACTACTCCCTCAGGCGGCCCTCGCCCACCCAGCCCAGGGCGCAAGAAGTCCAAACGATCCAACAATACCCGCACCGTGATTCCCCGTAGCGATCATTGCCTGTCACGGCGCGACGTGAGCCGCGCGGCCCTAACGGTAATGAAACGGCTGCAGGAAGCCGGTTTTGAAGCTTATATCGTCGGCGGTGGTGTGCGCGATCTGCTGCTGGGCGGACACCCCAAGGACTTTGATGTCGCCACCGATGCCACCCCAGAGCAAGCCAAGCAGCTGTTTCGCGGGGCGCGCATTGTCGGGCGCCGCTTCCGTATCCTCCACGCCCGCATCGGCCGCGAAGTGATCGAGGTAACCACCTTCCGCGGCCATCACAGTGATGGTGAGGCCCACGAGGCGCAGCAATCTGAACACGGGATGCTGCTGCGGGACAACGTTTACGGCGATCTGGAAAGCGATGCGGTACGCCGGGATTTCACCGTCAACGCACTCTACTACACCATTAACGGTTTCGAAGTTCACGATTATACCGGCGGCATTCAGGACATCGAGCAACGCCTGATCCGTATGATCGGCGACCCGGCGACCCGCTATAAAGAGGACCCGGTGCGGATGCTGCGCGCGGTGCGCTTTGCCGCCAAACTGGATTTCGACATTGAACCGGGCACCGCTGCGCCACTGCGCGAGCTGGCACCGCTGCTGCGAAATATCGCCCCTGCCCGCCTGTTCGACGAAGTCCTCAAGCTGCTGATGAGTGGCAATGGCGAGCGCACCTTCGAACTGCTGCGCGAGCACGAATTGTGGCCGCATCTGTTCCCCGACAATGCGCGCATGCTCGAGAGCCCGGAAGCCCTGGCGCTCACCCGCCAGGCGTTGCGCAATACCGATACCCGCATCCGTTCGGACCAACGTGTCACCCCCGCGTTCCTTTACGCAGCGCTGCTGTGGCCCGCGGTCAACAGCGAACAGAAGTTCCTGACCGAAAAAGGCATCCCTCCGGTACCGGCCCTGGCGCAGGCCGCGCAAAAAATTACCAGTGCACAACTGGTACATACCGCGATCCCCAAGCGTTTCTCCATGCCCATGCGGGAAATCTGGGACATGCAATCCCGCCTGCCGCGCCGCGGTGGCGAACGTGCGTTCCGCCTGATGGAGCACCCGCGTTTTCGCGCCGCGTACGACTTCCTGTTACTGCGCGAAGACAGCGGCGAGATCCCTTCCGGGCTGGGCCAATGGTGGACAGAGTTCCAGCAACAGGACGAAGAGCAGCGCTTGCAAATGGTTCGTGACGTTCCCAGAAACGGGCCGCGCGGCAGCAAAAGCCGTGGCCGTCGCAACCGCGGTGGTCGCCGTAACCGCACCAACAAGGGCGGCGAACGCCCGTCAAATTGAGCGGACTTCACAAGTGACTCGCTGTTATATTGGCCTCGGCAGCAACCTCGCGGACCCCGCCGGGCAGCTGCGCAGTGCACTGGACGCCATGGCCGAAATCGCGCACACCCGGTTGATCGAGAGCTCTCCGTTTTATACCAGCGCGCCGGTAGGCCCCGGAGAGCAGCCCGATTATGTGAACGCCGTAGCGGCGCTGGAAACCGATCTAAGCGCGGAAGCGTTACTGGATGCGCTGCAAGCCATTGAGAATGCGCACGGTCGTGAACGCACGGTGCGTTGGGGAGCGCGGACCCTGGACCTGGATGTGTTGCTGTTTGGCAACCACACCCTGGCGACCGACCGCCTGAGCGTACCGCATCCGCGCATTCCAGAACGAAATTTTGTGCTGGTTCCACTGGCCGATGTGGCCCCGGATCTCGTGATGCCCGACGGCACACCTCTGCATGCCCTGCTTGACCAGTGTCCAGCCAACCGGTTACACCGACTGTAACCGGGGAACCTAAAAGGAGTAACCTCGGTGAGTAATTTTCCCGCGTCCGACGCCCCCTCTTCCGACGATTACCGTGCCGAAAACCTTTCCCACGAGATCGATTTGAACGGTCGGGACTTGCCGCGCTTTATTGCGGTAGAGGGCAACATCGGTGTGGGTAAAACCACCCTGGCAAAGCGCCTGGCGGCCACATTCAATTACGATACCCTGCTGGAGCTGCCGGAAGACAACCCCTTCCTCGAGCGGTTCTACCGCGACCCAAAAAGCGCGGCACTGCCCACACAGTTGCACTTTTTGCTGCAACGCTCGCAGCAAATCCAGGCCCTGCGCCAGGACGACATGTTCAAACCCGTGCGGGTAGCAGATTTCCTGATCGAGAAAGACCAGCTGTTTGCCGAGGTCACCCTCGACAGCGACGAACTGCAGCTGTACCGCCAGGTATACCAGCACCTCACCCTCGAAGCTCCGAAGCCCGACCTGGTGATCTACCTGCAGGCGCCTCTGAATGTATTGCAGGAGCGTATTCACAAGCGCGGTATCAGCGCAGAGCGCAGCATCAGTAACGAGTACCTGAGCACCCTCAACGAGGCGTACACCAAGTTCTTCCACTACTACGACCAGGCACCACTGCTCATCGTCAACTGCGCGGAAATCGACATCGTCGACCAGCAGGAGGACTATCAACAGCTGGTGGAATACCTGCTGAACGTAAAAAGCGGCCGGCATTACTACAATCCAGGCAAGTAACCCAGCCAAGCACCACAGTACCATTAGAGAAGTCCGGGCCTATGCGCCCGCAAAGCGAGAACACAACATGCCCTACGGATCCCAAGAGCTGAGCAAGCCCGTTACGGTACAAACGCTGCGCAAAATGAAGGCCGACGGTGAAAAGTTTATCTGTGTCGCCCTCTACGACGCCCCCATGGCGGCGATGGCGCAAAAAACCGGCGTCGAAACCCTGCTGATTGGCGACTCGCTTGGCATGACCGTATTGGGATACGACAGCACTATCCCGGTGACCATGGAGCAGATGATCTATCACGTCGAGGCGGTAGCGCGGGGTAACAAGAAGTCCCTGATCATGGGCGACCTGCCCTTTATGACCTACGCCACCCCGGAGCAAGCTCTGACCAATGCCACCCGCATCATGCAGGCCGGTGCCCATATGGTGAAGATTGAGGGCGGTGCCTGGCTCGCACCGACGGTCAAAATGCTCACCGAGCGCGGTATCCCGGTGTGTGCCCACCTGGGACTTACCCCGCAATCGGTACACAAGCTGGGCGGTTTCCGGGTACAGGGCCGCGACGACGAGCGTGCCGGTGAGATTCTCGATGACGCAGTACAACTGGACGAGGCCGGAGCAGACCTACTGGTGCTCGAGTGTGTCCCCACGGAACTCGGCAAACGCATTACCGAAACCGTCACCATGCCCACCATTGGTATCGGCGCCGGCCCGCACACCGATGCCCAGGTGCTGGTGATCAACGACATTCTCGGCCTCACGGAAAAGCCACCGAAATTCTCCAAGAACTTTCTGGTGGAAGCCGGCGATATTCCCGGTGCGCTGTGTAAGTACGCCGAAGACGTGAAGAGTGGTATTTTCCCGGACGTCGACCACAGTTTTAGTTAAAGCGCACGCACTGGTTAGCGACCGGCACCACGAGAAATCACAGGACAAGCAGTATGGATTTCGAAACCACTTTGAATGTTGCACGCCGCGATGCGCCCGCGCAGATTCCGGCAGGCTGGAGCCAGGGGCGTGCAACCTTTGGCGGTATGGTGGCCGCGGTTCTGTACCAGCCGCTGGAATCGGCGCTGGAGCAGGCCTGTGGTGATACCGCGGCGCAAACATACCTGCGCTCACTAACCTTTTCTTTCGTTGCACCCGCAGCCGCTGGCCCACTGGACACATCGGTGCGCGTACTGCGTGCCGGGCGCTCGGCAGTACAACTGGAAGCCCATGCATCGCAGGGCGAACAGGTGACCACAGCCGTACTGGCGAGCTTTGGCAAGCCGCGCGAGTCTGCGGTTTCGGTCGGCACCGGCGCCGCACCAGAATTTCCCGCACCAGAGGCCTGTGAAGCCCTGCCCTATATCGAAGGGCTGGTCCCGGAGTTTACACAACACTTCGAGTACCGGCTGGGCGAAGGCGCCATGCCATTTACCGGCAGTGATGAAGGGCGTATCGGCGGCTGGATTCGCTTCAAAAGCGACAACAGCGCCCCCGTCAGCACGGGACACCTGCTCGCGCTGATCGACGCCTGGCCACCGGCGGTGCTTTCGCTGGTCACCACGCTGTCCCCTGCCAGCACCCTCACCTGGACTGTGGAACTCATGCCCGCAGCCCACGACCTCGAGGCAAACAGCAACGATTGGTGGCAATATCTGGCGGAGGTGGAGCAGGCGGAAGACGGCTATGCAGTAATTGGGGCGCGCCTGTGGGATGCGCGCGGTCGCCTGATTGCGCTGTCGCGACAGACGGTAACGATCTTCGGCTGATTGCGGGCCAGGGTTCGCCAGCAACGTTTACAGCCATTTTCTCCAGCGAAATGCCACCAGCTGCAACACAACAGTGACAACCAGCAGCACGCTGAAAATAATAAACGCCTGGGGGTTTTCCGAACCGGGAATCCCCCCGACATTTACCCCCAGCAATCCGGTAAAAAACTCAGCGGCAAAAAAACTACAGCAATAATCGACAATAAGTACATCCGGTTGTTGATCTGCTTCGAGATGCGGCCGGCCAATTCCTCCTGAATCACGGCAACACGGTCACGCACCTCATCAATACCTTCGATATGCCGCAACAGACAGTCGCCGACTTCGCGCAGCTGCATTTGATCGCGCTCACTTATGCACGGCCGCATCTCTTCCGTCAGCAGCAGCTCTTGGTTTAGCGGGTGAGTTCCAGACGGGCACCGGCTGTCTCACCCGCTGCAAGCTGCCAGCTATTCGCAAAGGCGTTGCCGTGTTCCACACAGACAAACCCCGTGTAATGCGAACCGACGTCGGCCATTGTGGCCGCGAGCTCTGCACCTGGGTTCCAGGTAATGACGGTGTGGCAGTTTTCACTGCGGGTATGAATTGGATTCGGAGTCAAGATAGTCTGCTCGGCGGGCGCCTGCTCAAAGACACGGTCAATCTCACCGGAAAAGTTCAGATTCCCCTCGAGAAGGTCGCGGGAAAAGCCCGTAGTCTTATCCAGATACGCAACCCCGGACAATCCCTCTACCTGCACGGTATTGACGTCATCCACAGCGAAATAGCTGTGTAGCGCCCAACTGTATTCCGCGGCAACCTCAGCGGTATTGGTCAGCTCAAGGTCGAACGTCAACGCCTCGCCCAAGCCAATGGTGAGCGAACAGTGGAAACTCGGCGCAAAGACGTCGTCACCGGGATGAGAGAAAGACAGCCGCAACAACACGCGGCCATCCTCCTGTTGCTCGCTGCTATTCAGCGTCCAGGACTTACTACGCACTAATCCGTGCTTGGGCTTGGAGGGATCCGCACGGTTTTCCCCAAACCACGGCAGGCACACGGGCACGCCGCCGCGCACGGCGCTACCGGGCGCAAACCGCGCCGCCGGGCTCAGCCATAACAGCGGCGCGCGATCACGCGCGGTGAATTCGAGAACCTGGGCGCCCTGCACCGCAATCACCGCCCGGCATAATGCGGTTTCCACCAGCAACAGGTCCAGACCGGGCTTGCCGTAAAGCGCACCGCTATCGGTATAACTCAGGTAATTGGTTGCAACCACAGGGAAACTCCATCTTCAGTTTTTTGCTGGCAAATTATTGCAGGACAAGCGCGACGGGGAATGCGCAGAATCTTGACAGGGAGCCTTAGTCTATCGTCTCCGCAGGGGCGTTTGCTATTTGCACGCCATCTCGCGGTGGCGATGCAATATCGGTCGAGCTGATCTGAAGCCAGTCGAACCCCTCCTGCTGGCAGGCAAAAATGCAGTTAGCCGCGCTGGCAGCAGCATCAGACAGGGCCGCACGCGCGAGTTCGAGGCTGTTGTTCTTTTCGCTGATATGCGCCACAACTAGGTGCTGCAGGTGGTCGCTGCCGACCCGCTGCAGAAAACCTGCCGCCTGTTGATTGCTCAGGTGGCCGTAGGCACCGCCCACGCGACGCTTCAACGAGGGCGGATATGGGCCCTGCGCCAGCATTTGTGGATCGTGATTGGCTTCCAGTACCAGCGCATCACAGTCGCCAAAATGGGACTCAACATGGGGGGTGATGGTACCCAGATCGGTAAGCAGGCCGAGACTGCTGCCACGGCTGCGAAACACAAACTGCGCGGCTTCGCGGGCATCGTGGGGGACGGCCACCGGGGTGACCTGAATATCCCCGATCACGAATGGCTGGTGCCCTTCGATCAGGTGAACCTGCGGCAAGGTACCGATATCCCGCGCACGCAGGGTGCCCGGCGTCAGGTACACCGGCAGGCGGTACTTGCGCGCAAGTGGGCCGACGCCGCCCATATGGTCGCTGTGTTCGTGTGTTACAAGAATTGCGGAGAGGTCCGCGGGAGAGACACCGAGCCGCGCCATGCGCCGCTCGGTTTCCTTGATGGTGAAACCGCAGTCCACCAACAGGCAGTGATCACCACAGGCGACCAGAGTGCCATTGCCCTTACTACCACTACCCAGGGAGGCAAATCGGATCGCCATGTCGTTACAGTTTCCGTCAGATCAGGTTCTGGCGGATCGCCATCAGCAGCTCGGAGGCTCTGGCGCGGGAAAGCGGTTTGCCACGGGTAGAGCGCACGCGCACCTGCACGGATTCACCTACCTGACGCATCACCACCAGGTATCCGGGGATATCTGACGCCGGAGCACCGCCAACGCCGGGGATGCCGGCAAACAATTGCGCGCTCGGATCAACATTCGCCAATACCTGCTCCAGGCTGTAGCCATCGGCAGCCTGCGCAATCTTGTCTTCCCCTCTGCCGGAACGCCAGCTGGAGAACCATCCTTCATCTTCCTCGGAAAGCTCGCGGTCCGGGTCGAAGGTGACGTAGTAAACGCCCTGATCCGCATCTTCTTTATGCAGGCGATAGGCGCCGGTATTCAGCGCGTGGGCAACGGTGGCACGCGCACGATTCATTGCCAGATCAAGCGCCACAAACGGCTCCTGACCGGCAGGCTCCATCACCTGAACCTTGACCTTGCCACCACCAACGGCCTGCGCCACGAGGGAGGCGGAGGTGCCGGCGGCATCTGTGGCCAGCGCGGTGGACATCTCGTCGATCATCCAGCCTTCACGCTCCGCGCTGCTGGACTGGGCCGGCCAGGTAACCGCCTCACTGGCCGGGGCAGACATCGGCGCGGACAGGTGACGCACATGAATTTCCGTGGTGTCCGGTTGCACTCCGGACTCGACCTGCAAACGGTACTTGTCTTTGGTTTCCGGGCTTTCGCCAAAGGTCAGCCAGGTGGTTTCCATGGTGCCAGAACCCGCGTCGGACATCGCCAGCTGCAGGCCGGTGGTACGCAGGAAGTAATGCAATTGCGGCCAGACTTCATCCGGCGGCTGATTCACCAGCACCCAGCGACGGCTGCCCAGCTTTTGAATTTTCACCCGATCCAGGCCCACGTTGACGTTCAGAGCCTGGGGACGTGGAACAACGAATTCTCCGCGCTCCACATCACCGGCAATGGTCGGCACTTCGTAAAGCTCTTCCTGGGGCTTCTCGGTAATGCCGGCGGGCATGCGCAGGGGTGGCAGGCTGTTGGCCATTTGGTAGTCGTCTCCGCGGTCGCGGAAATACCCATCATTGCCGAAAATACCACAGCCACTGAGAGTAGAAACCACAGCGCACAGCAGCGCTCCGGTGGTCAATTTTGTCATTATTCGTACCTTGTCGAATCAGTCGCGATCGCGTTTTATCCAGTTACGCTGGCCTTGCGTAAATCCGATGTCTCGGGTCTCAGCCAACCGTCTTGTCGCTGTCAGAGCACACCCGCACTGCGCAGCGCATCGCGCACTACACCGTGATGTTCGGCGGACAGCTCGGTCAAAGGCAGACGGATTCCGCTATCGATACGGCCCATTTCTTTCAGTGCCCATTTAACCGGTATGGGGTTGGACTCCACAAACAGTGTTTTGTGCAATTGTTCGATACGTTGATTGATTGCGCGGGCGGTTTCGGCGTCTCCAGCCAGGGCAGCCTCACACATTTGCGCGACTGCGGCAGGAGCAACGTTGGCGGTAACACTGATGTTGCCGTGACCACCCATCAAAATCAGTTCCGCTGCGGTGGCATCGTCACCAGAGTAGACAGCAAAGTCTTCCGGTACCAGATCAATTACCGCGCGAGCCCGCTCCAGGTCGCCAGTCGCTTCTTTGATACCCACGATATTGGCTACCGAGCTCAGGCGTGCAACGGTTTCCGGCAGCATATCCACGGCGGTACGCCCGGGCACATTGTAGAGAATCTGAGGAATGTTGACGGCCTTCGCCACTGCCTTGAAGTGCAGGTACAGGCCTTCCTGAGTCGGCTTGTTGTAGTAAGGGGTCACCAGCAGGCAGGCATCGGCACCACATTTTGCCGCGGTGGCGGTCAGCTCGATGGCTTCGGTGGTGGAGTTGGCGCCAGTACCCGCGATCACCGGAATGCGCCCGGCAACCTGATCCACGACCCGGCGAATGACTTCCAGATGCTCGTGTACATCGAGAGTTGCAGACTCGCCTGTGGTTCCTACGGCCACCAGAGCACGGGTGCCCTGCTCTATGTGCCACTCCACCAAGTCGTGCAGTTTGTCCCAATCCAGGCTGCCATCTGCATACATGGGTGTGGCGAGCGCCACCATACTGCCGGAAATCATTGCAACTCCTTCTCTAACCGGCCGCGAGCCGGTTAATACCACCAAAAATAGAATGCGGTATGTTACTTAGCGGGCAGGTTGGATGCCAGCGCAAAAAAGTCATCCACTGGAACAGAAGCCGACACCACCAAAACTGGTTATTTTTTGCGCTTTTTGCGCCGCTTTTTACGCGGCGGGTAGAAACTTTCCTCACCCTCGGGACGGGTTTTGAAGCGACGGTGCACCCACATGTACTGCGAGGGGTTTTCGCGCATGCGGGCCTCGACGAACTCATTCACCAGCACCGCGTCCTGGTACTCATCACCGGAGGGTATCTCGTCAATCGCCGGGAAGACCTTGACCTGATAGATACCTTTATCCTCCAGGCGCGTCACCGTATAGGGCACGACCTTGGCGCGGCCAACCCGCGCAAATCGAGAAGTACCGGTTACCGTTGCCGCCGGGACGCCGAACAGCGGCGCAAACACGCCCTGCTTGATGCCGTAGTCCTGGTCCGGCGCGTACCAGACCGCGCGACCACGTTGCAGCGCGCGCAACATGCCGCGCACATCCTTGCGCTGCAGCACATTGGACTCTTCGCTGTGACGCTCGCGGCCTTTACGCTGCATATAGTCGTATACCGGGTTCTTGTGTGGCCGATACATGCCATCCACCGAATGGCTCATGCTCATAAAGGCCGCACCCATCTCCAACGTGGTGAAATGCATGGCCATCAGCACGATGCCCTGCCCCTGGCTCTGCGGCTCCTGCAGGTGCTCCAGGCCCTCGATCGTGAAGCGGCGACGCAGCCAGCGCGGGGAGCGGAACCAGGCCATGCCCGCCTCCATCAGCGCAATACCATTCGAGGCAAAGTTGCGCCGCAGCAGCTGCTCGCGCTCGGCAGGGGATAGCTCGGGAAAACACAGGGCCAGATTGCGCTCGGCAATCTGTCGGCGGTCATCGGCAAAGCGCAGCATCAGCCCGCCAAGGGCGCGGCCCATGGCGATTTGCCAGCGATAGGGCAGCTGGGCCACCAGATACCAGATTCCAAAGAGGGTCCAGGTGAACCAGTAACGCGGGTGCAGCAGGGCGGCGCGAAAATGGGGTTTTTCCATAAAACGGGTAATTGCGATCAGGGAATGGAGTCCCGGCCACCGCAGCGGCAGGAGGAATGCGGCGCATTATAGCTCCGCACCCCGCCAGCGGATATACCCGTTGAACAAACCCTTCTGTTGGGTCACAAAATGGAGTTCGTGAAAACCAAACCCGTCCCAAACACGCTAAGCACCCCGAGCGGAGCCATTAGAGAGATTAGGGAAGGTAAAGTACCAGACCGCTCAATGACGCAACATAGCGTCGAGCTCGTCGACCACCTCGCACCAGTCGCTGTCCTCATTCAGCGCGTCACTCAAGAACTTGCGCTGGCTATCACTCCAGAAGGTGGCCAGGGTGAGCTTTTCTTCTCCCGCTAGTTGGTGACTATTGAGGAAGTCCTCAATCGCGTCATTGTCGGACCCCAGCCCCAGTTGGGCAAAGAGGTCGCTCAGAGTGTGGTGCCCTCTCATATCCATGGTGTTCTCCTGCTGATTTATGTGGCCTGCCCTGAGTATAGGCGCGGGCACACGGCACCCAATCTATCCTCATCGGCAACTCTGCAGGAACGGCACCAAAAACTAAAAAAATGGAAATTCACGCCAAGATATTTCGAATTATGCGCCAGTAGAGAGATAGCCATCACACTTCCATCATCACCAGATTCGGCCCGGCCCGCTAGTTGTTACAGTGGCCAACGCGGTATCCAGAAAAATAAACCCATCGATAGAACGAAAAAATTACGAGGAAAATTGCAATGGCAAAGGGATTTTTGAAAAAAACGCCTATCGCATTCGGTATTGCTGCAACACTGGCCTCAGTCCAGGTTTTCGCGCAAAGCGCACAGAGTGACGCCCAAGAGGGGGAAATGGAGCTGGTAGAAGTGACCGGCTCGCACATCAAGCGTGCAGCAATGGACGGCCCCTCTCCCGTGGCCAGCCTGACTGCGGAAGATATCGCCAATACCGGAGTCACCGACCTGATCGGCCTGTTTGCCCGGCTGCCCATTTCAGGCCAGGGCACCTTCTCCACTCAGGCCAATAGCAGCGACGACACCGCCAATGGGGGCTCCTCGGTTTCCCTGCGCGGACTGGGGGCGGACTCGACTCTGATCCTGGTGAATGGCCGCCGTGTATCCGTGAGCCCCTTCGCCAAAAACATCGATACCGCCTTCGTGGATATCAACAATATTCCCCTCGCCGCAATCAAGCGGGTGGACATTCTTAAAGACGGCGCCTCCGCCACTTACGGTTCCGATGCCATCGCCGGCGTCATCAACGTCATTCTACGCGACGATTTCGACGGCCTCGAAATCTCCGGCAAGATTGGCGGTACCAGCGCCGGTGGCGGCGAGGAAAGCAATATCAGCATGGTATGGGGCAATACCACCGACAACAGCAGCCATACCTTTATCGTTGATTACTTTAATCGCGAAGAGCTGCTCTATGCGGATCGCCGCTATTCCAGAACGGCCAACCAGGCCGCGGCGCGCCCGAACGACCCCTTTGCCACGGATTTCCGCAGTTCCTCGGGCATTCCGGGAACCATTGCCCTCGCATCAGACCCCACCAATCGCCTGCCGGATACCTTCGGCAACGACGTTTGCGCAGCCGAGGACATAGACACCGCCAACAACCTGTGCCGCTATGACTACGCGCCACACATGACCATGGTGCCCTCCACCGAACGACTCAGTTACAACTATCTCGGCACATACACCCTGTCGGACAACCTGGAAGCCTTTGTGGAGCTGAGCGGGCAGAACGCCAAAACCACAGTAAAAGGCGCCGGCAGCCCCAGTTTCAACGAACTGTTTATGGCCGGCGACAATCCCAACCACCCATTCGCCGGGAACCCCACGCACCCCTTCTTCGGCCAGGACTTGACCATGCGCCGGCGTACCGTGGATATCGGCAATCGCCAGAAAGAGGTGGACTCGGATTACTTCCGCAGCGTGCTGGGCCTCGAAGGCGAGCTGGGCAGCTGGAGCTGGGAAGCCGCCTACAGCTACATCAAGAGCGACGCGGTTGAGCGCGGCGTGGACGGTTTCCCCAACTCCCGTCGTATCCAGGAGGCCATCGACAGCGGGCTTTGGAACCCCTTTGAACCCTCCAGCAATACCGCCGAGGCACTGGCCTACATCGAGACCACTACCACTCGTGTGGGCAAGTCCACCACCCGCTCTTACGATGCACAAATCTCTGGACCCGTGCTGGCCATGCCCAGTGGCGACATGATGCTTGCACTGGGGGTTGAGCACCGCAGAGACAGCATCAGCGACAACCCGGATGACCAGTTCGTGCGTGGCGATATTTTTGGCACCGAGGCTACCCAGGCAAACGGCAGCCGGGACAACACTGCGCTGTTTGCAGAACTGGCGGCGCCACTTGGCGACAACTTTGAAATGCAGCTCGCGGTGCGCCACGAAGACTACAGCGATTTCGGTACCACCACGGACCCCAAGGTATCCTTCCTGTGGTCCCCCCTGGACAGCCTTAGCCTGCGCGGTTCCTGGGGCACGGCCTTCCGCGCGCCGTCGCTTTCTCAACTGGGTTTGGGCCGCACGGATGAATCGCCAAACCTCGTAGACACCATACGCTGCGATGCGGTGGGCAATGTCAACAAGGCCTGTGAACCTCAGGAATACACAGCTGTTTTCGAAGGCAACCCAGACTTGGGGCCAGAAGAATCCGAGAGCTACAATCTCGGTGTCATCGTCAACCTGAGCGACAGTTTTACGGCCTCGCTGGATTACTACCACTACGAAATCGAAAATATCATCGATTCGGATACCCAGTTTGTATTCAGCAACTTTGGCGACGATCCGAATGTCGTTGTTCGACTCCCATCATCGGATCCTAACGACCCGGGTGAGGTGGTGACCATCAACGACTCCTTCCAGAACCTTGGCGACCTCAACACCTCCGGCCTGGACCTGGACCTGCGTTACAACCTGGACAGTAACCTCGGCAGTTTCACCTTGTCCTACGTAATGAATTACGTGCTGGAGTACGAGGACCTGCGCCCCGACGTGGACGGAGGCCTGCGCGTCAACCTTACGGAAGGGGATTATGAACAGCCAGAATGGCGCTGGACCGGAGCAGTTGACTGGAGCCGCGGCGACCTGGGCGCACGGCTTGCGGTGAACTATATCGACAGCTTTGCTCAAGACGCGTCCGTGCAGCAGCCAGGCATGAGCGACATCGACTCCATGACCACTGTAGACACCACGGTAAATTACTTCGGTTTTGAAAAGATTACTGTGACCCTTGGTGTCACCAACCTGTTCGATGAGGAGCCACCGTTCGACTACTCCGACTTTATGGGCTTTACCCCAACAATCCACAGTGGTCAGGGACGTTTTGCCTACCTCTCCTCAACCTACCAGTTCTAACCGCTAATCCCTGCTTGCAGGTAAGCCAAACCCAAAGAGGGCTGCCAGAAATGGCAGCCCTCTTTTTATCACCCGCACCAAAAGATTCGATTCTATGGCGCAGGATTCGGGTTCCCGTTGTGAATTTCATTAATTGCCGTCAGCAACTCGTCGTCCAATACCAGCTCCGCACTGGCAATATTGCTTTGCAGCTGCGCGAGCGTAGTCGCGCCGATGATATTGCTGGTGACAAACGGCTGCTGGGTAACAAACGCCAGAGCCATTTGCGCCGGGTCCAGCCCAAATTCCCGCGCCAGTGCCACATAGGCCTCGGTGGCTGCGACGGCGCGCTCGCCGGTATAGCGCTGGAAGCGTTCGAACAAGGTAAGGCGCGCGCCTTCGGGTTGGGCGCCATCCAGGTATTTGCCGCTCAAGGTGCCGAAGCCGAGGGGCGAATAGGCGAGTAACCCACACTGCTCGCGGATGGCCATTTCCGCCAGGCCCACCTCAAACGTGCGGTTCAACAAACTGTACGGGTTCTGGATCGAGGCCACCCGGGGTTTGTTACCGTGGGCGGCCAGGCGCAGATACCGGTGCATGCCCCAGGGCGTTTCATTGGACAGGCCGATGTGGCGCACCTTACCCGCGGCAACCAGTTCCTGCAGAGCGGACAGGGTCTCCGAAATCTCCACGCCGTCATCATCGCCGTGCTGATAACCCAGCTTGCCGAAGAAGTTGGCCTGCCGCTCTGGCCAGTGCACCTGATACAGATCGATGTAATCCGTCTTCAGCCGCGCCAGCGAATCATCACACGCCTTGAGAATTTGGGCGCGGTCCAGACGTGGGCCGCCACGGACATGACCAACACCCGAGTTCGCCGCCCCGCGTCCGGTCACTTTGGTTGCCAGCACCACTTGCTCACGCTTGCCGCGCTGCTGCAGCCAGTTACCGATAAATTCTTCGGTGCGGCCGCAGGTTTCCGGGCGGGGTGGTACCGGGTACATTTCCGCACAGTCGATAAAGTTCACGCCGTGCTCTGTCGCGTAATCCAGCTGTGCAAATGCATCGTCCTGGGAGTTCTGCTCACCAAACGTCATGGTTCCGAGACAGATCTTGCTCACCTCGAGGTCGGTTTTTCCGAGCTTGCGAGTTTCCATGCAACTTCTCCTGCGCAGTCAAAAGTACGCGAGTATAAAACGAAAACGCCGGGCAATTGCCCGGCGTTTATTCTGTACGGTTGAGCGCGCTTACTTGAAGTCCGCTTCCACCACCGGGCTGGTCTCGGCTGCGTAATCAACGCCGTTTACCCCAAACCCGAACAGCTTGAGGAAATCGTCGCTGTAGCCTTTGTAATCGGTCAGCTGGAACAGGTTTTCCTCGGTCACTTCGGGCCACAGTTTCTCGATTTTCGCCTGGGTTTCCGCACGCAGCTCCTTGTCATCCATGCGGAAACGATTCACGTCATCGAGACGCGGCGTATCCGTGTACAGGCCCTCGGTGTAGAGGCGGTACAACTGCTCGATACAACCTTCGTGGGTGCCCTCTTCTTTCATCACCTTGTATACCAGGGAGATATACAGCGGCATAACAGGAATTGCGGAACTGGACTGAGTAACCAGCGCCTTCAGTACGGCAACATTCGCACTGGCGCTGCCGCTGTCACTGATGGCCTTGGCGGCGCGGTCGAGATCTTCCTTCGCCTTGCCGATGGTGGCGTGACCGTAGATCGGCCAGGTGAGTTTCTCACCGATATAGGTGTAGGCAACGGTCTTACAATCGTCCGCCAGAACACCGGCTTCACCCAGGGCCTGCATCCACAGTTCCCAGTCTTCACCGCCCATCACCTTAACGGTCGCGGCAATTTCTTCTTCGTTCGCCGGGTCAACACTGATATCGGAGATTTCCAACTTGTCGGTGTTGAGGTTCTTGGCGGTATAGGACTCGCCAATCGGCTTCAGTACCGAGCTGTACAGTTCGCCGGTTTTCGGATCCGTGCGGCGCGGAGACGCGAGACTGTAGATAACCAGGTCGATTTTGCCCAGGTCCTGCTTGATCATGTCGATCGCCTGCGCCTTTATCTCATCGGAGAAGGCATCGCCATTAATGCTCTTGGCGTACAGGCCGGCTTTGTGCGCTTCCTGCTCGAACGCGGCAGAGTTGTAGTAACCGGCAGACGCGGTGCGCTTCTCGGTGGGGGGCTTTTCAAAGAACACCCCCAGGGTGTTTGCGCCACAACCGAAGGCTGCGGTAATGCGCGAAGCGAGACCGTAACCGGTGGATGCGCCAACCACGAGGACGTTTTTCGGGCCGTCTTCGATAGCGGGCTGGGATTTGATGTATTCGATCTGCTCGCGCACGTTGGCGGCACAGCCTTGCGGGTGGGCGTTGGTACAGATGAATCCGCGAACTTTCGGCTGGATAATCATGCCGGGCTCTCCGTTGGGTAATTCTTCGAACGTCTGTTCTTGCGTAGCTAGCCGACCGGTCGGCCATAAAGCGGGACATTCTAAAGCGTGTCGCCGGCAACGCCCATAGTGCGAGGTCACGGATCGGGAATTTCATGGCCAATATTTCGGGTATCGCGGCCAATTTAGCCAATATTGACTCGCGTCGCTCGCCCCACTCGAGTGCGACCTGCACAATTTTTGAACACAAATGACCAGTTTGGACGCCCGAGTATCCCCCCTTTCCCCCAGATAATTTCGCAAACCGTAAACCCCCAGCCCATTTCGAGCCATCTTTGAGTAGCCAGAACTCTTGGCACAGTTAATGCAGATGCTGTGTGGAGTCGTTGGGTGGGGCCGCAATGGAGCGCGGCACGCTTCCCGCCCCGGCCAAGTGGTAACCAAAGAGGTAACAGCACATGAAGTACTACTCACGTCATTTCGTAAAACCCGGCGACCTGAACCCTGCACAACGTCTGTTTGGCGGCCAGGCACTGGCGTGGATAGATGAGGAAGCGGCGATTTTCGCCGGGTGCCAGATGGGCACCGCCAATATCGTGACCAAGCTGATGTCGGAAATCGACTTCGTCAGCTCGGCGGTCTGCGGAGATATTGTGGAATTCGGCTTCGAGGTGACCGACGTTGGCCGCACCTCCCTGACCGTACACTGTGAGATGCGAAACAAACAGACTCGCGAGCTGATCGTGCGCGTCGACCGAATCGTGTTTGTGGCCCTGGATGCGGACGGCAAACCGACCCCGCACAAAAAAGCTCGCCTGAGCATGCCTAGCCCGGCAAGTACTGCCCCTGTGACTACAAGACTCGCCGGCTAATTCTTCCTGAAAAAATAAAAAAAGCCTGTGGGGATGCCCCACAGGCTTTTTGTTTTCTGCGACAGGGCGCACTTGCGCCGCAGTTACTTTACCGAAGTAGCAGTAAGGGCTGATTAGTCCCCAGCAACATTTTCGCAGTCACACTACCCAGTAACAGATCGCGCAGCTTGCTGTGGCTGAACGCGCCCATTACCGTCAGGTCGATATCGTATTCCTGTTGATACGCAATCAGCGCGTCAACCGTCTTGCCCTGCAAGTTTGCGCTGGTCACGCGAATACCGGCGTGCCCCAATGTCTCGGCACCCTGCGCCAACACCGACTCGGCACCATCACCAACATACACCAGGTGACAGTCGACGCCCTTAAACACCGGACTGGTAGCGACCATATCCAGCGCCTTGCGCGCCGACTCACTGCCGTCATACGCCAGCATGATTGAACGGGGCTCGGAAAATTCGCGGTTCACCACAAGGATCGGCTTGTGCATCGCACGTACCACCGTCTCCAGCTGCGCCCCTAGGCCTTTGTCCGACTCGCCGTGCTCCTCACCGCGAATGCCCAGCACCAGCACCCGGATGTGGTCTTCCATCTCCACCAGGGATTCAACCAAAGACCCGTGACGCTGACAGGTAATCACCCGCTCTGCACCCGCCTGCTCAGCACGGCGGCGCGCACCTTCCAGCATCTGCCGGCCCTGCTCCAGCAACAGCTTAGAGCGCTGCTGTTCCAGAGAAGTCAGCTCTTCCAGCAGTTCTTCCTGACTGCCCAGGCCAATACTGCCGGACAGGTCGGCAACCGCCGGGGTGGTTACCCGTTGGATATTGTGCAGAAGTTTGACCGGCGCCTTGGCGCGGCTGGAAATCCAGGCGGAGTAATCACAGACGGCGCCACTGTAGCGGGAGCCATCAATGCAGGAGAGTACGATGGGGTCTTTGTGTTCGGTCATTTATTATTTTCCCTCTATCACTTACCACTATACGTGTTCGTGTAGGTGCCGGCTTACAAAGTGATTCGCCGTGTATGAAGCCGAAATGCTGAATGGAAGTTTTTGAAACCGTCGGCAACAGGGACGTCGCCGACGGAGCATACAGGGATGTACTTGTGCGCTTTCAAAAACTTCCATTCAGTGTTTCGGCGCCACGGAGGTAATACAGAGCTCCCGAACGAAGCTCGCAGGCCTTAGTGTCCGCCCAGCACCTTCTCAATCTCTTCCGGCTTGTCGTGCACACCAAAACGGTCAACGATGGTGGAGCTCGCCTCGTTCAGGCCAATCAGCTCCACCTCGGCACCCTCGCGGCGGAACTTCACCACCGACTTATCCAGAGAGTACACCGCCGACACATCCCAGAAGTGCGCACGGCTCAGATCAATCACGACCTTGTCCAGCGCCTCTTTAAAATCAAACGCCGCTACAAACTTGTCTGCGGAATTGAAGAACACCTGCCCCACCACCTTATAGGTACGGCAATTCGTCTCTTCATCCAGCTCCGAGCTCACATACATAAAGTGGCTCACCTTGTTGGCGAAGAACAGCGATGCCAGCAGAACACCCACAAACACGCCGAACGCCAGGTTATGGGTAAACACTACCACAATCACCGTGGACAGCATCACCAGATTGGTAGACAGCGGCAATTTGTTCAGGTTGCGAATGGAGCCCCAGTCGAATGTGCCGATGGACACCATGATCATCACCGCCACCAGCGCCGCCATCGGGATCACCGCCACCCAATCGCTCAGGAACACCACCAGGGTCAGCAGGCCAACACCGGCCACCAGGGTAGACAGACGGCCGCGGCCCCCGGATTTCACGTTGATCACAGACTGGCCGATCATCGCACAGCCCGCCATACCGCCCAGCATACCGGCACCGATATTGGCGATACCCTGGCCCTTACACTCGCGGTTCTTGTCACTGTTGGTGTCCGTCAGGTCATCCACGATGGTCGCGGTCATCAGGGATTCCAGCAGACCAACCACTGCCAGGCCGGCGGAGTATGGGAAGATGATCTTCAGGGTTTCGAAATTCAGCGGTACGTCCGGCCACAGGAAGATTGGCAGGGTATCCGGCAGCTCACCCATATCGCCGACGGTGCGAATGTCCATACCCAGCGTCACCGCCACTGCGGTCAGCACCAGGATACACACCAGCGGCGACGGCAGGATCTTGCCCACCACCGGCACATAGGGGAACAGGTAGATAATGCCGAGGCCCGCCGCGGTCATGGCATACACATGCCAGGTCACATCGGTGAGCTCCGGCAACTGCGCCATAAAGATCAGGATGGCCAGGGCGTTCACAAACCCCGTGACCACCGCCCTCGACACAAAGCTCATCAGGCTGCCGAGCTTGAGATAGCCGGCAATGATCTGCAGCACCCCCGTCAATAAAGTAGCCGCAAGCAGGTACTGCAGCCCGTGCTCTTTCACCAGCGTCACCATCAGCAGCGCCATGGCGCCGGTGGCGGCAGAAATCATGCCCGGGCGGCCGCCCACAAACGCGATGACCACGGCAATACAGAAGGACGCGTAGAGACCAACACGCGGGTCGACACCGGCAATGATGGAAAAGGCAATGGCTTCCGGGATGAGGGCCAGCGCGACCACGAGGCCGGCGAGCACGTCACGGCGGATGTTGCCAAACCAGTCGTTTCTGGTGGACGACAACAGGGTATTGGAGAACTGCATAATCAGAGGAGCCTGTCTGGGGAGTCTTGTTCGGAGCCCTACTTTCTTTTGTCAGGAACTTTCACCAGGGGCCTTCGTCAGCAACCCTAGCCAGAAACGCCTTAGCCAGAAAATAGGGGCGCGGATTCTAGCATCTTGGGGTTGCTGGCTAAAGAACACTCAAATGATTTTGCGGCTCCGGCCGGGAATCTATCCACCGCCAGGGTCGATGTCGCCTCCTTCCACACCTGTCCGCTGCTACGGACACAGGCTGTCCGGACACATTTTGCGGACACCCCAGCAAACAGCCCCCAATCATTAAAAAATTATTTTTCTTTATTTATCAATAAGTTAGCAACAAACATGACGTTGGCACGGCAATTGCGATAAGGCCGTTGCATCCGAAAAATCCACTTTGCATCCGGGGCACAAAAACCCCGCGTCACAGTGGCAGAAGAATACAAATCGATTCAAAGCACTTGGGAACAACATGATCAGAGATACCTCCGGGCAGGACATCCAACTCGCACCACAAAGCCCGTGGAAGAACCCGCGCCTGCTCAAGCGCGCAGCCCTTGGTATTGGGGCAGCAGCGTTCGTGGTGTGGGGACTGATGAGCTGGCAGAGCACCAACGCGGTGGATGCCCGCCTGTCCCTGTCCCAGATCAATATCGCCGCGGTAGAACGCGGGGACCTGGTCCGCGACCTGGTGGTTCAGGGCAAAGTGGTTGCGGCCAATAGCCCTACCCTGTTCAGCCCGGCCCAGGGCATCGTCAAATTCGCGGTCAAGGCCGGCGACACTGTCAGCGCCGGGCAACTGCTTGCAGAGGTAGACAGCCCACAGCTGCAAAACCAGCTCGCCCAGGAAGGCGCGCTGTACAACAAGCTCAGCGTGGAACTGGCGCGGCAGAAAATTCAGGCGAAACGCCAGCGCCTTGAGAACACCCAGAAGGCAGATCTCGCCAAGGTGGACCTCGCCGCGGCGCGCCGTGAACTGAAGCGCGCAAAGATCTCCCTGGAAAAGCAGATTATTCCCCAGTTGGATTTCGAAAAGGCCAGCGACGATCTAGCGCGTGCCGAACTGGAACACGCGCAGGCGGTACAAAATGCGTCGCTGGAAAACGAGGCACTCACCTTTGAAACCCAGACCCTGCAACTGCAGGTCGACCAGCAAAAACTGCAGATGGAAGAACTGCAGCGCAAGGTCAATGAGCTGCGCATTGTGTCCCCGGTAGACGGCACCATCGGCAGCCTCGCCACCACCCAGCGCGCGGCGGTCGCCGCCAACGCGCCGCTGCTTACCGTAGTAGACCTGACCAGCTTTGAGCTGGAGGCCGCGGTGCCGGAAAACTACGCCGATGATCTGGGCCTGGCCATGGCCGTGGAGGTCACCATGGGCTTCGAAAAACTGTCCGGTGAGATTACTGCCATCGCCCCTGAAGTCATTAACAACCAGGTCATCGCCCGCGTGCGCTTCACCGATGGACAGCCCGCGAATTTGCGCCAGAACCTGCGCCTTACCGCGCGTGTACTGCTGGAAAGCCGCGAAAACGTTTTGCTGGTTAAGCGCGGCGGCTTCCTCGATCAAACCGGCGGCCGCTTCGCCTGGAAACTGAATGACCAGCAGCAGGCAGTAAAGGTGCCGATCACCATCGGTGCCTGGGGGCTCAATCAGGTTGAGATTGTTTCCGGACTGGAGATTGGCGACCAGATCATCACCTCCGCCGCAGACGAACTGGACAAGGCGCAGCTGGTTGCCCTGAAAGATTAATACCGAAGTAAAACAACAAATCCCAAACAGATTCAACGATTACGCAATTTCGAAGACAAGGAAATTTACCATGCTAAAAATGCAAAACATTCGTAAAAGTTATCGCACCGACACCATCGAAACTCACGCCCTGCGTGACTTCAGCCTCGAGGTAAACGAAGGAGAATTCGTGTCCGTTACCGGCCCCAGTGGTTCAGGCAAAACCACCTTCCTGAATATCGCCGGCCTGCTGGAAACACCCACCGGCGGCCAGTACCTGCTGGACGGTCAGGAAGTGGGCAACCTCTCCGACAGCGAGCGCTCACGTCTGCGCAATGAGAAAATCGGCTTCATTTTTCAGGGCTTCAACCTGATTCCCGACCTGAACCTGTTCGACAATATCGACGTGCCACTGCGCTACCGTGGCTTCAATGCAAAAGAGCGTCGTCGCCGCATTGAAAAATCCCTGGAACAAGTCGGTCTTTCAGCCCGCGCCAAACACCTACCCGCACAGCTCTCCGGTGGACAGCAACAGCGTGTCGCCATCGCCCGCGCCCTCGCCGGTGAACCGCGTTTCCTGCTTGCGGATGAACCGACCGGTAACCTGGACTCCCTGATGGCACGCCAGGTAATGGAGCTGCTGGAATTCATTAACGAATGGGGTACCACCATCGTCATGGTGACCCATGATCCGGAGCTGGCCCGCCGCGCCCAACGCAATATCCAGATCGTCGACGGCCAGGTGTCCGACCTGCGCCAGACCATCGCGCAGCCAGAAGCCGCCATCGCCTAAGCTGAATCCGAGAAAAGGAAACCGAAATGATCGGCTATTACATCAGCCTCGCCATGCGCAGCCTGCGGGGCACACCTATTTTGAGCGCGCTTATGATCGCCGCCATCGCCGTTGGCGTGGGTGCATCCATGACCGTACTGACCCTGAACTATATGATGTCGCAGAACGCGCTGGAGCATAAAGACAGCGTGCTCTACGCCGTGCAGTTAGATAGCTGGGATCCGAACCAAGCAGCGGACACCGCCAATGAAATTCCCTGGCAGCTCACCTACCCCGATGCGATTGCCCTGCTGCGCTCGGATATTCCTACCCGCCAGGTAGCCATGCATCGCTTCGGATTCACCGTGAATATTGACGAATCTGAGTTACGTCCGTTTACCGCCAATACCCGCGTCACCACCCGGGACTTCTTTTCCCTGTTCGACGTACCATTTGAATACGGGGGCACCTGGAACAAAGAGGCAGATACCGCTGCAGTGCAATCCGTGGTTCTCAGCAAAGAAACCAACGATAAACTATTCGGCGGTGAAAACAGTGTCGGCAAAATTGTAAAGCTGAACGGCGAACCCTTTACCGTGATCGGGGTGCTGAAACACTGGAATCCATCTCCCAAAATTTATGACCTGAACAACAACCCCTTCGCGGACTCCGAAGAGCTTTATATCCCCTTTGGATTGCACCGCAAGTTCGAGATCTACAGTTGGGGCAACACCAATGGCTGGACGAGCAGAACAGCGGAAGGCGCCGAAGGCTACGAGCGTTTCCTTCTCGGAGAGCACGTCTGGATTCAATATTGGGTTGAACTGGACAACGCCGAGCAAAGGGAAGCCTACGAACAGTTCCTTACCGGACATATTCATCAGCAAAAAGAACAGGGGCGCTTCGAACGTCCACTGAAGTTCGCATTGTCACCCCCATCCGAATGGCTGGTGCTCAATGAAGTATTGGAAAACGATAACCGCGTATTGGGCTGGGCATCGCTGGCCTTCCTGCTTGTGTGCGTGATCAATGCCGTTGCCCTGTTACTGGCGAAATTTTTGCGCAAAGCACCGGAAGCCGGTGTGCGCCGCGCCCTGGGTGCCAGCCGCAACGCAATTTTCACCCAACACCTGATTGAAAGCAGTTGTATTGGCGTACTCGGTGGTTTGTTCGGCATCATCCTCGCACTGGCTGGCCTTACCGGTATTCGTGTACTGGCTATGGGACAAGCAGACCAGATCGCCGCCATGAACTGGGAAATGATGCTGGCCGCCGTCGGACTTGCCATTCTGGCAAGCATTCTTGCGGGTCTGTATCCGGCTTGGCGTATCAGCCGAACCAACCCGTCTGTTTACCTGAAGACCCAGTAACCCGGAGACAAGGAAAAGAACATGTTTGAATTGAAACCCATGTTGTCCGCCCTCTGGCGCAACAAGGTGTCCGCACTGCTGATTGCACTGCAGCTGGCACTCACCCTGGCAATTGTAAGTAATGCCACTGTGATCGTAAAAGATCGTATGGAAAAAGTGGCGCGCCCCACCGGTATGGATGTGGGAAATATTATCGCCGCTACTTACATGCCTATCCCCACAGACTACGACATGGCAGGTGCGGTCATCGCCGACCTCGACTTGCTGCGCAACACACCCGGTGTTTTGGATGCCTCGGTAACCAACCAGATCCCACTATCCGGATCCGGCTCCGCCGGCACCTACTTCAATGAGCCCAACCAGGAAATCGGCGGCGAGAACGCCAACTATTATCAGGTGGACTCACATTTTATTGACACTCTCGGCCTCAATCTGATCGAAGGGCGCAACTTTACCCCTGCAGATGAACATGTTGTCGGCCCCAACGACCGCCATCACAGTGAAGTGGCTGTAATCAGCAAACAGTTTGCCGAAAAGCTTTTTCCCGGCGAATCCGCCGTCGGCAGGTTTTTTTATGCGGGCAACACTGACAAACCAGTGGAAATCATCGGCGTTGTCGAGCAGCACCTTGGCGCCTGGCCCGGCTGGTCCCGTGCGGGCAATGTCGTTTTCTACCCTTTGCTGGTCACCGACAATCACAAACGCTACCTGATCCGCACCGAGCCGGGTCAGCGGGACGCCGTGTTTAAAGAGGTGGAAGAACTGCTCAACAACCGCGACCCGCAGCGGGTGGTTCAGGTGGAAACTTTGAGTAAAAATTTGGAACGCACCTACATCGGCGACAACGTCATGATTAAAGTGCTGTCCCTGGTAATGGCCCTGCTCACCTTTATCGTCGCACTTGGGATCATCGGCCTGACCATATTCTGGATTAATCAACGCACCAAACAGATTGGTATCCGCCGTGCGCTCGGCGCCACACGTGCCAATATCAGTCGCTACTTTCTGATAGAGAACTCCCTGATTGCCGGCACCGGCCTGGTACTTGGCACCGCGGGGGCACTGATCATCAATCGGCTAATGGTAAGCGAGTTTTCACAACCGACACTCACATTACCGCTGCTTGCAGTGTGTGCGATAGTATTGCTGCTCGTGAGTATTACTGCCGCTCTGATGCCAGCCATGCGCGCTGCGAATGTTTCGCCGGCGATGGCGACGCGTAGCGTCTAGGTTTTGACTTACCTGTGGGAGCCTGCTTGCAGGCTCCCAAATTTTCAACACAAATCACTCAGGGAGAGTTGGACTTGGACAAGGTCCTGATTATTGACGACAACACCAGCATTATCTCTGCCTTGTCGCTGCTGTTGTCCCTCCACGATATCCAGACACTCTCTGCGATTACCCCACAAGCGGGCCTGCAACTATTGCGGGAAAACCCGGATATCAGCCTGGTTGTCCAGGACATGAACTTCACCGCCGATACCACCTCCGGCGAAGAAGGCCGTGCTCTATTTTTTGCCCTGCGTGAAATTCAGCCCGATATCCCGGTTATCCTGCTCACCGCGTGGACCCAGCTGGAAATGGCGGTGGAGCTGGTAAAGGCCGGCGCAGCCGACTATGTGGGTAAACCCTGGGATGACAACAAGCTCATCGCCACCATCAAAAACCTGCTCGAATTACACGACCTGCAGCAGCAACAGCGGCAATCCCAGAGCCGCGCCCAGCAGGCACGGGAGCGACTCCAGCAACAATTTGATTTACAGGATATCGTTTACCGCAGCCAGAACGTGCAGACCCTGCTGGAGATGGCAACGCAAGTGGCCCATTCCGATGTACCGGTACTGATTACCGGGCCCAACGGTGCGGGCAAGGAAAAAATTGCCGATATTGTGCAGGCAAACTCCAGCGTAAAAGACGGCCCTTACATCAAGGTCAACGTGGGCGCACTGCCTGAAGAACTGATGGAAGCGGAACTGTTTGGCGCGGAAGCCGGTGCCTATACCGGTGCGGGCAACAAGGTCCGCCAGGGGCGATTTGAAGCGGCCGACGGTGGCACACTGTTTCTGGATGAGATCGGCGAACTCTCCGCCAGCGGGCAGGTAAAACTGCTGCGCGTATTACAGACCGGTGAATTTCAGCGGCTCGGCAGCAGCCAGACCCGCAAGGTACAGGTACGTGTGGTTAGCGCCACCAACAGTAACCTGCAGGAAATGATTGCCGAGGGCAGCTTTCGCCAGGATTTGTTTTACCGCCTGAACGTCATTGAACTGAAGCTGCCTGCGCTATGTGATCGCCCGGAAGATATCCTGCCACTGGCTCGCGGCTTCCTGGCGAAAACGGGCAAGCAACTGAGCGCGCAGGCGCAACAAAGCCTGATGCGTTACCGCTGGCCCGGGAATGTGCGCGAGCTACAGAACGTAATGCAGCGGGCGGCGGTACTAACCCAGGGGGAAGTTGTGGAAGAGACTACCCTTGCACTTCCGGAAGATGGCCCGCTCAAGGCATCCGAACACAGCTTTGAACCCAGCCGGGAACTACTGGAGCAGACACTGGCCAATTGCAACGGCGTCATCGCCCAGGCCGCGCGCGAGCTTGGCCTTAGTCGTCAGGCACTGTATCGGCGTTTGGATAAGTATGGTATTCCTTACTGATGCAAACTCCTTCCACGCCCAAGACTTCTATCGAAGGGAAACTCTTCGCCACCATGCTGCTTTCGGTGGCTGTCGCCACGGGCTTTCCTTTTGGACTCACTCAGCTCGGCGCGCCACCGGTTCTGGCATGGAGCGGCGGGCTGCTACTGGGGCTCACCACCGCATTCCTGTTAATGCGCCCGATCACGCGAAGAATCAATCAAGCGCTGCAAAGCCTTGAAGGCGGGCTGCTGAATTTTCGCGACGGTGATTTTTCTATCTCACTGGCACTGGACAGCCATGATCAGTTTGGTGCGCTTGCCGCGCTGTACAATGAAGTGGGCGAGATCTTGCGACAGGAACGCGCACACATCCACCAGCGTGAACTGCTGCTGGATACGGTGATTCAGAGTTCGCCACTGGCCCTGCTGCTGATCGACCAGAGCCAGCATGTCATCTATGCCAACACCAGCGCCCGCCACCTGCTGCACCAGGGGCGCCCGCTGCAGGGGCATCTACTTTCCCAAATCTTGCCGCACAGCCCCAGAGAACTGGCACAGGCGATTGAGCATGAACAGGATGGGCTGATTAGCTATCTCGAGGGCGAAGCCACCCATACCATGCATATCAGCAACAGTACCTTTGTGTTGAATGCACAAAAGCACCGGCTGGTCCTACTGCGTGAAATGACGCGCGAGCTGACCCGCGCGGAAGTTCAGGTATGGAAAAAAGTCATTCGCGTAATCAGCCACGAGCTGAACAACTCGCTCGCGCCCATATCCTCGATGGCGCACAGCGGAAAATTACTCTCCGAGAAGCTCGATTCGCAACAGCTCGCCGGGGTATTCGATGTCATCGCCGAGCGCTGCAAGCATCTCACCGAGTTTACCCAGGGGTATGCGCGCTTCGCCAAGCTGCCGCCCCCGGTATGTGAAGAGGTGTCGTGGGATACACTGGTTTCCCGCTTACAGCCACTCCAGCCATTCACCCTCAGGGATACGCTGCCCAGCCGGCCGGGCTACTTCGACCCAACACAACTCGAGCAGGCGCTGCTGAACCTGCTGAAAAATGCCGCCGAGTCCGGCAGCGCACAGGAAGAGATTTCGGTGCGGATTCAGACGGACAGTCACGGACAGCTACTGACGGTAGCGGACCGCGGCACCGGGATGAGCGACCAGGTTCTGCAGCAGGCGCTGCTGCCATTCTATTCGACCAAGCCCGGCGGTGTCGGGCTGGGGTTGGCGCTGTGTCGGGAGATCACCGACGCCCATGGCGGGCAGGTGCAACTACACAACCGGGCCAAGGGCGGCCTCAGGGTAACCATCTGGCTCCCCTGGGCAGAGACAAGCTGAGTCAAAACTTATTGACCGTTCGGTTAGCCCGCTTGTGCTTCCATCGAATAGCAGCGCAGACCCTCGCTGTATAACCAGCAGCGGCCGCCTTCCGGACAGGGTGCTTCCAGTTCCAGAGGCGATGTGCCAGCAGGACACAGCTGCGCCTGCCCGGCATTACACCAGGCACCGGTGTCCAGTTGATAACAGATCGAATCATTCACCAGGCAGGCGTCTGCGGTGTGCGTCTCGGCGTGTCCCTCAAAACAGTTGCGTGGAAAGGCGGGCATCAAGTTGGCGGGTAGCGGGCGCTGGTAGAAGGCCCCGGGCGTACCGCTAAGGTCACACCAGAACCCATCCAGACTGGCTGCGTTTTCCACTCCGTCCCCGGTAGTGGCGCAACCAGCGCTCAACAAGGTAAATAGCAGGCAAAACAGGCGCAGCTTCATGATCACATCCTCTGTGATTTTTAGGTCTTGCTAGATGACCCTAAGTCCTCGCAGCGGCGCCCGCAGAATCCCGCTTACTTTTCGTAGACAATACAGCGACGGCCGCCAGAAATTTCATAGCACTGAGCCGTTGCCGGACAAATCGAACCCGGCGCCAGCTCTTCCGCATCACCCGGGCAACCGTCGTAGTTGGTCTGCTGCTCAGCTACGGGCTCCCGCGGAATCGGCGCACTGTTAGGGTAGACCACCTGATCACGTACGCTGCTCGTCCCGCAGGCCGATACCAGCGTTACTGCCGCCAACAAAGAAAATAAGGTCGTTCGCTTGTACATGGGGTCTCCTTACAAAAATGGGTGGCGGCGATGGGTGACAGCGCAAACGGATTAATACATCAGTACACGCGCATCACCGGGAAAAACCAGCAGGCCGAGCCCACCCGACTATCGCCCGAGTCGGTCGCGCACTGTTGATTGGCCGCCTGCGGAGCTGCGGAATTCGGTAGGTAATTTCCTACCTCGACAAAATTTGCACGCTGGCTCTTACTTTCAGGGCTAAAGAAAAATGGATCGTGACTGATGTCGTCCTCGTAGGGAAGGAAGATACAACCCTGTATGCACACGGTGGCGCCTAACACCACTCCTGCAATCCCTTTGCGACTCATGGCGCTACTACCTCACAACTGAAATTATCAGAACTGTTTGCCGGGAAACCGAGGTTTCCGCTTCCAATACTTTTAGTCTAGCCGGCGGGTGGGGTTCGACGCCTCTGTATACTTTTTAACCGCAATTAAATGCGCGAATTTCAACCTCAGGATAGCCCCGCCGCCACCCAGCGGGGACTGGCGCGCGCCCCATCTAAAAAACACGAAATTTCGCACAAAAAAAAGCCGGTGGAGTTACCCACCGGCTTTCATTTCGCAAGTCTGTAATCGAAATTACAGCAGCAGTCGGCGTACGTCCGCCAATACACCGGCGAGGTACGTCAGGAAGCGACCGGCGTCGCCACCGTTGACTGCGCGGTGGTCGTAAGACAGCGCCAGCGGCAGCATCTTGCGCGGCACAAACTCCTTGCCATTCCACTCGGGACGCACGGACAACTTGGAAACACCCAGGATACCAACTTCCGGCGCATTCACGATCGGGGTAAAACCGCTACCACCGATAGCACCCAGGCTGGAGATGGTGAAGCAGGCGCCTTGCATATCGCGCGGCTTCAGCTTGCCATCACGGGCGGCGATCGCCAGTGCGGTGGCTTCTTCCGCCAGATCGTACAGGCCCTTTTTATCCACATCGCGAATAACCGGAACCATCAGGCCTTTCGGTGTATCCACCGCCATGCCGATATGTACGTAGTCCTTCTTAACAATGTGCTCGCCATCGTTATGCAGGGATACGTTGAAGCTAGGCACTTCGCGCAGAGCAGCCGCTGCGGCTTTCAGCAGGAAAGGCACCGGAGTGAGTTTCACGCCACGCTTCTCTGCTTCCGCTTTCATCGCCTTGCGGAAATCTTCCAGCTCGGTGATGTCTGCATCGTCAAACTGGGTAACGTGTGGAACGTTCAACCAGTTGCGCGACATATTCGCGGCAGTGATCTTGTGGATCTTACTCATCGGCTCAGTGGTAACCGGGCCAAACTGGCTGAAGTCGATTTCCGGCATCGGTGCTATGCCAATACCGCCACCAACACCACCGGCAGCACCACTTTCCGCTTTCTTCACCTGCTCCTTGATGTAAGCGTGCAGATCATCTTTGGTCACACGGTTACGCGGGCCAGTAGGCTTCACCTTGTTCAGGGTCACACCCAGTTCACGGGCCAGCTTGCGCACAGCGGGACCAGCGTAAACTTCCGCCGAAGGGGTGTGATCGCGCTCAACATGCGGGTCGCGCTTGGGAGGCGCTGATGGTTCATGCGCTGCGGCTGGTGCCTGTGGCGCAGGAGCGGGTGCTGCTGCCGGCGCCGGTGCTGCGGCCCCAGAAACTGGAGCCGGAGCCGCACCACCAGAAACAGTCTTGATCAAGCCAATCACGTCACCGGTAGAAACCTTGTCGCCTTCCTTAACGGAGAGGGAAACAATGGTGCCGGAAGCGGAAGATGGCACGTCCATGGACGCCTTGTCGCCTTCTACCACGATCAGGGCATCGCCCTCTTCTACCGAATCACCCGCGGCAACGGAAATTTCAATCACGTCCACCGCATCGGCACCGCCGAGGTCGGGGACCTTGAGTTCCTCTTCCGTCTCTTCACCAGCTGGAGCTGGTGCCGGTGCTGCCTCTACGACTGGCGCAGGTGCGGGCGCCTCTGCCGGTGCTGGTGCGGCTTCTTGCGCTACCTCTTCTGCAACCTCGCCACCGGCTTCGGTTTCCATTTCACCGATCACGTCACCTTCGGAGACCTTGTCACCTTCCTTTACGGAGATGCTCAGGATCTTGCCGGCAACTGGCGCGGGAACGTCCATGGAGGCCTTGTCGCCCTCCACAACAATCAGCGCATCCTCTTCCGCTACGGTGTCACCCACCGCAACGGCAATTTCAATTACGTCTACCTGATCGGCGCCGCCGAGATCAGGCACTTTAATGACTTGTTTTGCCATGTCTTGCCTTCCTTAATTCAGCGGGCCTTAAACCAGACGCGGGTTTACTTTTTCCGGGTCGATGTTCAGCTTCTTGATCGCGTCTGCCACTTCTTTGGCATCGATGACACCCTGGTTTGCCAGGCCGGTCAGCGCAGCGATCACCACGTAGTTGCGGTTCACTTCGAAGAAGCGACGCAGCTGCTCGCGGCTGTCGGAACGACCGAAGCCGTCGGTACCCAGTGCGATCATGTCGCCGTCGATAAACTCGCGCAGCGGCTCAACGTAGGAACGAATGTAATCGGTAGAGATCACTACCGGGGTTTCGTTGCCCTCGAACTGTTCGCCAATCCAGGATTTACGGGCTTCCTCGGTCGGGTGCAGCATGTTCCAGCGCGCCACGTCCTGCGCTTCGCGGGAAGCTTCGGTGGCAGAGGTCAGGTTCCACACGTCGGAGGTAACACCGAACTGGTCGGCGAGAATGTCCGCGGCGGCCAACACTTCGCGCAGGATAGAACCAGCACCCACCAGCTGTACGTGCTTCTTCGCCGCCTTGCCTTTGCCCGGCTTGCGAGAATTGTTGTCCAGCTTGTAGATACCGCGAATGATGCCTTCTTCAACGCCCTGCGGCATTTCCGGCTGCAGGTAGTTTTCGTTCTCGATGGTGACGTAGTAGAACAGGTTCTTCTGCTCTTCGTACATCTCCTTCAGACCGTGGCGCATGATTACCGCGAGGTCGTAACCGTAGGCCGGGTCATAGCTCTTACAGTTCGGGATGGTGGCAGACAGTACGTGGCTGTGGCCATCCTGGTGCTGCAGGCCTTCACCGTTCAGAGTGGTACGGCCGGCGGTAGCGCCCACGAGGAAGCCGCGCGCCTGCATGTCACCCGCCGCCCAAGCCAGATCGCCGATGCGCTGGAAACCGAACATGGAGTAGTAGATGTAGAACGGCACCATCGGTACGCCGTGGTTGCTGTAAGCGGTGGCGAGCGCCATCCACGCAGACATCGCACCGGCTTCGTTGATGCCTTCTTCCAGCACCTGGCCTTTCTTGTCTTCCTTGTAATACATGATCTGGCCGTGGTCGACCGGCGTGTATTTCTGACCCTGGGAAGAGTAGATGCCCAGCTGACGGAACAGACCTTCCATACCGAAGGTACGCGCTTCGTCGGGAACGATCGGCGCAACGTTTTGGCCCATCTTCTTGTCTTTCACCAGTACGGACAGTGCACGCACAAACGCCATAGTGGTGGAGATTTCGCGGTCGCCGGAGCCTTTGGTCAGCGCACTGAAGGCGTCCAGTTCCGGGATTTCCAGTTTGGCTACTTCGGTGCTGCGGGACGGTACCGGGCCACCCAGGGCCTTGCGGCGCTCGTCCATGTACTTCATTTCCGGGCTGTCCGGAGACGGGCGGTAATAAGGTACTTCTTCGATTTCTTTATCGGTAATCGGGATCGCAAAGCGGTCACGGAAGCGCTTCAGGGCTTCGGTGTCCATTTTCTTCACGTTGTGGGTATCCATCGCCGCTTCACCGGCCGCACCCAGGCCGTAGCCTTTTACGGTTTGTGCCAGGATCACGGTGGGCTTGCCCTTGCTCGCCATGGCTTCGGCGTAAGCCGCGTACACTTTGTACGGATCGTGGCCACCGCGGTTGAGCTTCATGATTTCCTCATCGGAGAAGTCTTTGACCATCTCCTTGAGCTCCGGATATTTACCGAAGAAGTGCTCACGGGTATAGGCGCCACCGTTAGCCTTGAAGTTCTGCATTTCGCCATCGACGGTTTCATCCATGACTTTCTGCAGCAGGCCTTTGTCGTCTTTCTCGAACAGCGGATCCCACAGACGGCCCCACAGAACCTTGATTACGTTCCAACCGGCACCGCGGAACACACCTTCCAGTTCCTGAACGATCTTGCCGTTGCCACGCACAGGGCCGTCAAGGCGCTGCAGGTTACAGTTGACCACGAATACCAGATTTTCCAGCTTCTCGCGGCCCGCCAGGGCGATTGCGCCCAGGGATTCCGGCTCATCACACTCACCGTCACCCAGGAACGCCCATACCTTGCGATCGCCGCGCGGAGACAGACCGCGGGCAGACAGGTAACGCATGATGTGCGCCTGATAGATCGCCTGAATCGGTCCCAGGCCCATGGATACAGTGGGGAACTGCCAGTATTCCGGCATCAGCCAGGGGTGCGGATAAGAAGATAGGCCATTGCCGTTTACTTCACGGCGGAAGTTGTCCAGCTGCTCTTCGTCGAAGCGGCCTTCCAGATAGGAGCGGGCGTAAATACCCGGAGCACTGTGGCCCTGGAAGAAAATCAGATCGCCGCGCTCTTCACCTTCATTACCGCGGAAGAAGTAGTTGAAGGCGACATCGTACAGGGTCGCTGCCGATGAGAAGCTCGCGATATGGCCACCGAGGCCATCGCTGTTGGAGTTGGCACGCACCACCATAGCCAGTGCGTTCCAACGGATCAGGGAGCGGATACGACGCTCCATAAACAGGTCCCCGGGCATACGCTTTTCCGCTTCTGGCGGAATGGTATTGCGGTACGGGGTGGTAATGGCCGCCGGCAGCTGTACGCCGGTGTTGGTCGCGCGATCAGACAGCTGCTTGATCAGGAACGCAGCGCGCTCCTTGCCGCTGTGGCGGATGACCGCCTGCAGCGCGTCCAGCCATTCCTGCGTTTCCTGAATGTCGGTTTCTTCGTGCATCAAATGCTCCTCGGCGAATATACGACGTCGAGTCGGTGTTTTTATGGTCAGAATTTTTTGCCGCGCAACAGTACCGCAAATGCGGGGAATTCCCCCCGAGTCAGGCACCTTCCTCGCCAATTCGCCACCAAAAATGGCCGGAAAAGCGATTTTCACTGATCAGCAGTTCAGTACTGACAAGCGCTTGAGTGCTGAAAAGGGCTGTGCGACGGAATACCGCCGGCTGGGAACCTGAGGCTCCGCTGACCGGCTCGACTTTGAATTCGGCGTTGAATTCACGACCTGCTAAATGTAGGGCCAGCGCCTCGCAGCGCACAGGCATCACCACATAAAAACAGGCGGTAAGTGCTCAAGCGGGGGCGATTGTAGTATTACTACAAAAGTTTTTCCAGATAGGACGATTAGTAACAAATAAAACCAAATTGCAAAACAAATAGTTTCCACAAAGTGGTATTGGCGGATGATTTTGTCGCCAATGCGGGAAATTCTATTACAAAATAGAGTCCAAAAATCGCTTTTTGGTCACGCATGTACCAACTAAAGCGAGATTGGCGGGATGGTGACTTCCCACGCCAACCTGTATTGCGCCAATCCGTCAATAACCAAAAGCGCCGATTGGCCTGCAACATTTGCGGCACTCGACAGGCCACACGCCCACCCATTTTCGGTGGGCATGGCCAGAATCAAGCAACCCTTTGCGGTTACAGCTGAATCACCGCAGCGTCCGGCACCGGCTCCGCGTAGACCAGGTAGCGCAGCGGGCCTCCCGCCTCCAGGCTCCCAAAGGGATAGCAGGTAACCAGCAACAAGCCGGGCCGGTCGCTGATTGGCAGCGTCTCACGCGTACTGTCCACCACTTTGGTACCCAGCACTCGATAGTGCTGCCACCGTCCATCGCGTGCCTGCAGTTGCACCCCCATCCCCGCCTGCAACTTTTCCAGCCCGCGGAAGTGGGTGTCGCGGTGCGCGGCAATGACCGTGGTGCGTACGGAAGTATTACCAGCGTGCTCTTGCGCAAACGGCAGCGCTGAAGCCTCATGTAAGCCGGGCCCGAAGGCGAGCGCCTCACCCGTGATCCCCTGCAATACCACCAAAGGTTTTTGCTGGTCCAGTTTGAGCCGCGCTACCGGCCAGGTATCCGCCCAGGGCCACGGCTTTTGAATCTCTCCCGCGTGCAACTGCCGCTCCCAGGCTCTGCTGATCAGGTACTGCGACAATTCCGCTTTCACCAGTATCCAGCTGGCGCTCGCCAGCTGCCACACACCGGCAGCGATCAACAGCAGTGGAAGCAAACGTTTAGATAACCACGTGCGGTTCATTTCTGAACCCCTGGAATACGCGTGCCAATAACGTGCGGCGGCAATTCACCCGATTTTATTGTTGCCGGAGAAAGGCGTCGCGCCAGGAAATGTTCCAGACGCGTTTGGCAGCGACGCACATCGGGAACGAGACCGTACAGCAGCGCACGCACACTTCGCACGATTGCGGCGCGTGCGCGCAGCCCCCAACCACAGAGGAGCAACAGCAAGGCAGTAAAAAATTGCCCATAAACGCCGGCCGCCGTAGAGGGATAGGTGAAGCGTTGCAGGTTCTGGCCACTGGCAACCGCATTGGGCACAGAACTGGACTTCAGCGTTTCGACCTGTGAACGCACCGGGGCCTCTTCGACAGCAACAAAGCTGGTGTAGGGACTGGCCAACTGGTAACGGAGCGCCAGCGTGAGAATTTGTTGTTTGAGCGAACCTTCGACCCGTTCGCCTTCACCTGTGGTTCCTGCCAGGGGGCCGCGCTGGCGTTGCATATCCCGTAACGCGGCAATTTTTGCGCGCGCCCACACACTGCCTATTTCATCGCCCTGCTGATCCACTGCCAGTTGCGATAACGAAATACTGCGGGAAAATCGCTTGCCCGCAAGACGACCACTGACAACCAGCTCTCCGCTCGATGGCACCCCCAGGGGCTGGCCTTCGATCCGTGCAACCAACCGCACCGGCTCACCCAGATACAGATCGGGCAGCTGCTTTGGGTAACCCTCGAGTTTGATTCCACGCGGGAAGTCTACGCGCAGATCCGTCACCAGTGGGTTTTCCAGCTTCTCGAACAAGCGGCCCATTTGCACCTGCACTTCACCCAGGTCACCGATATGTACCGCACTGCCACGGCCTATTTGCGCGGCCTTGGTCATGAAGTGACTGTTGGGCGCTGAACCGATGCCCACGGTAAACAAACGCACCTGGCCGAGTCGTTGCTGGATAATTTCAAACAGTGCCCGCTCATTGCCAACCGCACCATCGGTAATAAACACCACCTGACGCACCAGCTCACCAGCCTGCTCATCCAACTGCTGGGATAAGGCTTCTTTCAACGCAGGCGCCATCTCTGTGCCGCCGGTAGCACTCAGCGATTCCACCCAGTCGCGCGCGCGGTGAATATTCTCCTGACTGGCAGTGACGGGACGCGGATAAAAAGATCGGTGGTGGCTGTTAAATTCAATAATGTTGAACCGGTCCTGCGCATCGAGCCGCGATAACGCAAGCAGCAGACTTTCCTTGGCCTGACGGATCGAGTTGCCGCCCATGGAGCCGGAGGTATCGACCACATACACCACTTCCCGGGGCAACCTGCGAGTCGCGCCGGATTCCCGTGGAGGCAACAGCAACAACTGCAGATATTGTGCGCTGTCACCTTGTGATTGCTCTGCAAACAATGCGGCGGAAGGCATGGAGGACATCTGCGGCCGCCAGTGCAACACAAAGTCGCGGTCCATTGGCGCCGAGCCTCCTTTCAACTGCACCTGGTACCGATTCCCGTCCTGGCGACGAAAGTCCACCTCGTGATAAGGGCTATAAATGTCTGCCAGCGGCAACCCCATGCCGAGGTCGACATGAATCGACATCTGGTGGCTGCCACGGCTTGCCAGTTCCGCCATCGGCATCATGAAGGGGGTAATATGCTGCGCATCCGGCACCTGGTCCGTAGGCAGCGACCAGCCGTGGGGATTGAGCGCGAGCTCTTGTACAGGCTCTTGTACAGGCTCTTGTACAGGCTCTTGTACAGGCTCTTGTGCTGACTCTTGAGAAAGCTCGCCCTGCACCCCGGGAATATAGCGCGGCGTAAGGGTACTCGGCAGGCGCAGGCTGAATTGATCGCGATCAAATTTAAGTGTTTGCAGATAGCGCACCTCAACGGCAATTTTTTCACCCGGTGCGATATTGGCGACACGACTGGTAAACATGTTCGGCCGCTGCTGCTCCAGCAACGCTGCGCGCTTGCCCGCCGCGCGCGCTTCGGTATACACCTTCTTCGCCTCTTCACGCTCGCGCACCTTGCCGACAATTCTGCGCTCGCCAATGACAATCTCCATGCCGCGTACCGCGGCATTTTCCGGCAGCGGCAGTACGTAGACGGCCTCCCGCCAGTGATTGCTGGTGTTGGTAAATGTCTGCGCAATTTGCACCTCTGCCACCAACCCACGCACCCGCATATCGACCGCAGTCGACAGGTGTAATGCTGGCTCAAAGGCCCCCGCCTCCCTGCCTACAAGCAGTAAGTCGCCGCTACCGGCATCTTCTAGCGCCACCTGTTCGTAAGCCAGTGCTTGCGATGCGTCTTCCGCTCTCGCCCCGACGGCAGCAAGGAGCACGGCGAGCGTGGTCACGGTGAACAGCAGCCAGCTGCCAACGCGACTTTTGCGGTAGCGGCGGCGGTAATATTCGCTGGTAGGAAGAATCAACAAGTCGCGCTCGATGCGCGGTGATGGAAAAAGCGGTCGGTTCACGAGAGCCTCCAAATCAATGAGTGGAGGTATTACACACAGGCAATCGGGCACCGCCGGGGAATCAATCGGGCGAACTGCAGGTCAATTGTGGCGAAATATGGCAAGGCACAAAATACAATGCCAAAAACGCAAAAACCGGCACGGGGCCGGTTTCTGAAAATGTGGGGATAAGTGGGAGCCTAGTCGATCAGGCCATACCCATCCCGCAATACCTCGATGATTTCCGCCTTGGGGTTGTCCGAAATCACCAGTTTTTCGCCGATGATCTTTTCAGCGATACCCACATAGGTATTGGAAACCGCTATCAACATGGATTCCGGCAACTCATTGTCACGGGCAAGCGCCAGGCGCTCATCCATACGATCTTTATTCAGTAGAATATCCGGATCCGGAAAATGATTCAGCAGTGCCTGGCGGAAACCTTCTTTTGAGTTTTCCACAACTTCGCCATTGCGGTACTGAGGGCCATCCCAGATGCGGGACGAGTCCGGGGTACCCACTTCATCCATGTAGATCAGCTTTTCACGACCTTCTGCGTCACTGACATAGCCAAACTCGAACTTGGTATCTACAAACACCTGATCCAGCTTTTCGAGCTCGGCCGAGATAACACCAAAGCCCTCTTTCAGAAGCTGCTCGTAGCGATCAATATCCTCAGCGCTCTGGAAATTAAACGCGGCAAAATTCTCCAGGATATTCTGGCGAGTAATGTTTACATCGTCCGCTTCCGGGACCCCCGGAATTCCCTTGAGAATCCCCTTGGTAGACGGGGTAATCAGCAGTTCGGGAAGCTTCTGGTCCTTTTGCAGGCCATCCGGCAGCTGGATGCCACAGAACTCCCGTTCGCCCTTGCTGTAAGCACGCCACATGGAGCCGGTAATGTACTGGCGAGCGATGGCCTCAATCATCACCGGGCGGGCCTTCTGCACAATCCACACCGCGGGATGGGGAATATCCAGAATGTGGCTGTCCGCCAAGCCCTGCTCCTTGAAGCGCTTGAACCAGTGATTGGCTACAGCATTCAGTGCCGCACCCTTGCCCGGAACGCCGCGCAGGCCATTCTCGCCTTTCCAGATGCAATCGAACGCCGACATCCGGTCGGAAATCACCATCACCGCCAGCGGCGCATCTGCGGCCACCGGGTAGCCCTTTTCCTTGATCAGGCGGGCACTGTCTGCCGCGGTCAGCCAGTAGACCGAGCGCACCTTGCCACTGTGGACCGGCTTATCGGTGCGAATCGGGAGATCATTGTTCACCGCGAGGACTTTGTCTGCGAGGCTCATGGAGTTTCCTGTGCCGTTAGAAAGACGGGTATAGATAATAGATAGACACAAGCCCCGCGACAGCGGGGCTAGAAATTCAGGCGCGGGATTCTAGCAAACCCCCAACCGTCGAAAAAGTGACAGTCCAAATCAGTGCCGGCGCTCAATCAGAGGCGATCGCTGGACTCAAACTTCACTGTCGGCACTGGCCGCCGCTTCCCTGGCCCACTCCGCCTGGTGCTCACTGGTGGGCCAGGCATTGAGAATGGCCTTGGCGAGCGTGGCCAGAGGAATGGCAAAGAAAACGCCCCAGAAGCCCCAGATACCACCAAACACTAGCACCGCCAGAATAATGGCCACCGGATGCAGGTTGACCGCCTCGGAAAACAGGATCGGCACCAGCACGTTGCCATCGAGCAGCTGGATCATGCCGTAGGCGAACATCAACCAGAAAAACTCACTGCTCCAACCCCACTGGAACAAACCGATCATCGCCACCGGGATGGTGACCACCGCCGCCCCGATATAGGGAATCAACACCGACAGGCCCACCGCGGCCGCCAGCAGCAGCGCGTAATTTACCCCCAGCAACAGGAAGGCGACGTAACTTACCACACCCACGATAGCAATCTCGATGACCTTGCCGCGGACATAGTTCGCCACCTGATCATTCATTTCATACCAGATCTGGCGCAGCATCGGACGCTGATGGGGCAGGAAGGAGGCGCACCAGCGCAACAGCTGCTTGGAGTCCTTGAGAAAGAAGAACACCAGAATGGGTACAACCACCAGATAAATCAGCGCCGCCGCCAGAATCGGCAGGTTGGCCAGCGAGAAGGTCAGCAAGGTCTGGCCAATCCCCCCCAGCTCACTGCCGACGGTAGTGAAGATTTCATCAATTTGTTGCGCCGTGATCAGGCGCGGGTACTGCTCCGGCAGCAACACCAATAAATCTTTGCCACTGGCGATCATATTGGGCAGCTCGGAAAACAGACGCACCGCCTGCCGCCATATAATAGGTAGTACTACAAACAACAGGGCCGCGATGATGCCCACCAGCACCAGGCAGGCAATACTCACCGACAGCCAGTGCGGCACCTTCCAGGATTCCAGACGCTGCACCATCCCCTGCATCAAAAAGGCAATCACCAGCGCCGCCAGCACTGGCGCCAGCACACCACCCAATGTGGCGAGCACAATCAGCGCAGCCAGCAGCAGCAGTACCAGCAGTACCACCTCTTCCTGGCCGAAATAGCGATTTACCCACCCCTTAACAATCGCATACATAAATGCTGTTCTCTCGAAACTCTTTAGGATCTAACTCAGATCAAACTCAAAATTATTGCGTATCTTTAGCGTATCTATGGCGCATTTATCGCGCTCGGATCGCACCTCCATTGCCGCGACCTGTGGACACTTAGTCACGAGTCGATCTGCTGCAGCCAATAATGGAAGAATTCACCGTCAATTTCAGCTCGCATTAAGGGTACGCCGCTCAACTCACTAAAGCTGCGGATATCCCGCTGTGACGCGGGATCGGTTGCAATCAAATGCAAAATCTCGCCCGGTGCCAACTGCTTCAGGGCCCGCCGCATGGCGAGCAGTGGTTGCGGGCACGGCTGCCCGCTGGCATCTACCCTTACAGCAGAGGCCCACACAATATCCGGTGCCAGACTGGCCTGTTTTGCGGAACTGGTCATAAAAACGCGGTTAAGAACCGTAAATGCGATGAATTATACCGGTGCCCATGGGTCAATGGGCCATAGAGCTGAACCTTTTACCCTGGAGCTGTTCAAAACCTCGACAGTCTTACAGGGTTACGTATAGTGTTAGCGGCAGGAAACCCGGCAGGCGCAGTAATATTATGACCGAGAACCCGAGATCATTCAGAAACCGAATCCGTCGCAGCTGCATGCGCCTGCGTCAGCGCGCGGCCGGCTTTATTTCGGCCCTCACCGCCGGGCTACTATTGACCGCCGCGCCATTGGCGGCAACTGCTCAGGGCGACCACCACATCCAACTCCCCATGCTGGGCGACACCAGCAGCGGCCTGGTTTCCCGCGCGCGCGAAAAAGAACTGGGCAGCATGTGGCTGCGCATGTTTCGCAGTCAGGTGCGTACATCCAGTGACGCCCTGCTGCAGCAGTATGTCGAAAATTCACTGCAGGCACTGGCGGAATACAGCCCACTGGAAGACAAAAGCCTCGACGTCGTTGTGGTGAACAACGAAACCATGAATGCGTTTGCCGTGCCCGGTGGCGTGGTCGGCGTCCATACCGGCCTGTTTCTGTTTGCCGAAAACGAAGACCAGTTTGCCTCGGTTTTGGCGCACGAACTCGCGCACCTGAGCCAGCGCCACTACGCCCGCTCTCTGGAAGCACAGCGCAACAGCACCCTACCCACCCTCGCCGGCATGCTGGGCGCCCTGGTGCTGGCGGCGACCGCCGGCGGCGATGCTGGCCTCGCCGCCATGACCGCGACCCAGGCCGCCGCGCTGGACAACCAACTGCGCTTTTCCCGCCAGAACGAGCAGGAAGCCGACCGCGTAGGCATCGAAACCCTGGCCAAGGCCGGCATGGACCCGCAGGCCGCGGGCGAAATGTTCGAGCAAATGCTGAAAGCGACCCGCTACTATCGCCGCCCACCAGAATTCCTGCTCACGCACCCGGTCACCGAGAAGCGTATCGCAGACGCCAAGCTGCGGGCCAACCGCATGGACAAGGTGCCACTGCGCAACAGCCGCGAATACCACCTGATGCGTGCGCGTATTCGCGTAGCCGCGGAGGCTACACCACAACAGGCAGTGAAGCGCTTCCAAGCGGAGCTGCGCGGCATCAACGACAATGAAGACGCCGCCCGCTACGGCCTGGCACTGGCGCAAACTTCCGCCGGCAAACCCGATACCGCCATCGACACCCTGCAGCCGCTGCTGGACAAAGAGCCCGACAAAGACGCCTTTGTACTGGCGCGTGCAGATATCGATCTTGTCCGCCAGGACTACACCAGCGCGACCAATCGCCTGCAAAAAGCGGTCAACAAGAATCCGAAAAACCACGCCCTGACCATGGGCCTGGCGAACGCCCACTTCAAGGCGGGAAACTATCTGGCCGCGGAGCGCATCCTGAAGAAGCACAGCCGCGTGCGCCGCAAAGACCCGGCGGTTTGGTACCTACTGGCGGAAACCCACGGTTTGGCCGGGGATATTGTCGGCGTGCACGAGGCGCGCGCGGAGTACTACATCTTAAATGGCGTGTTCGATAAAGCCCTGCAGCACCTGCGCCACGGTGTGCGCCTGGCGAAAAACGATTACCAGACCCATGCGATTTTGGAGCAACGCATGAAAGATGTGATCAAGATGCAGGAACGGGCCAAGGAGCTTTAACTCCACCCAATTCACAATAAAAAAGAGCGGCTAGTTGCCGCTCTTTTTTTACTTTCAGTCCAGGGGCTTGCGGAAATCCAGCATCCGCTGCAGTGGCATCATCGCCCGCTTGCCCAGGGCCTCATCCACAAAGATTTCATTGTCGCCACGCTCGAGAACACCACACAGGTTTTCCAATGAGTTCATCGCCATCCACGGGCAATTGGCACAGCTGCGACAGGTGGCCCCTGAACCCGCGGTAGGCGCGATGATCAGCTCTTTATCCGGGCACTGCTGCTGCATCTTGTAGAAAATGCCCTGATCGGTCGCAACAATAAACTGCTTGTTCGGGCGGGTCTTCGCCGCATTGATAATTTGCGAAGTGGAGCCCACCACGTCGGCCAGCTCCACGACCGCTGCCGGCGATTCCGGGTGCACCAGTACCAGCGCCTCTGGATACATAGCCTTCAGGTCAGCCACGCCCTTCGCCTTGAATTCTTCATGCACGATACAGGCTGCATCCCACAGTAACACGTCCGCACCGGTCTGCTTCTGCACGTAGCTGCCGAGGTGCTTGTCCGGCGCCCACAGGATTTTCTCGCCCTGGGAGTCCAGGTAGTCCACAACATCCAGTGCGATGCTGGAGGTCACCACCCAATCCGCGCGCGCCTTCACCGCGGCCGACGTATTCGCGTACACCACCACGGTGCGATCCGGGTGCTGATCACAGAACGCGGAAAACTCCTCGATCGGGCAGCCCAGGTCCAGAGAGCAGGTCGCCTCAAGCGTAGGCATCAAAACCCGCTTGTTGGGCGTCAGGATCTTGGCCGTCTCCCCCATAAATTTAACGCCAGCCACGATCAGGGTATCGGCTTCGTGCTGCGCGCCAAAACGGGCCATTTCGAGGGAATCGGAAACACAACCACCGGTTTCCTCGGCCAGCGCCTGGATCAGCGGATCTGTGTAGTAATGCGCGACCAGCACGGCGTTCTGCTCTTTCAGCAGGCGCTTGATGCGCTCACGCCACTGGTTCAATTCTTCCTCGCTGTACGCGTGGGCACCGGGGTGCGCTAGATGATCCTGCACAAAGTCACGGGCATCGATGGCATTAGGCGCGGGCGCGTTGGAAGCGATTTTGTCGCTGCTGTCTGTCATAGTTGTTTGCGTAAGCTCTCTACGTACTGACGGAAAAGGCCGGCATTATACCGATACCGGTGCAATTCGCCGATGTTCAATCCGAATTCCCTGCAAATCTGACGCATTTTAAGGTGGCAAAACAAGGGAAACGAAGACGCAAGAGCGTTTGCTGGGTAATGGCTAAGCAGGGGGGAGTTCTTAAGGAAATGGTGGGTCGTGCTGGATTCGAACCAGCGACCAATTGGTTAAAAGCCAACTGCTCTACCAACTGAGCTAACGACCCTTAAGACTGTCCTATCCCGTAAGGGAAGCGACAAAACTACTTGTATAACTCGTACTTGCTACGAGCTCTTTAATACATAACCGCACGACAAATGTATCGGAATGCGGTTACAGGGGGGAAGATGGTGGGTCGTGCTGGATTCGAACCAGCGACCAATTGGTTAAAAGCCAACTGCTCTACCAACTGAGCTAACGACCCTTGACCCCTCTACCTGAGGAGCTGCGTATCTTACGGATCTAATCCGGAAACGCAAGTCCCGGTTACAAAAAAATAGCTAACAAATTTAAGGGCTTAGACAGCCATTTTCTACCCTGCGGAATACTCTGCGGGGCGCTCACGCATACACTGTGGGGTCAGCGAGTCCCGCTTCGGCAAAACCAGCCGCCCGCAGGCGGCAGCTGTCGCAACGCCCACAGGCCGCGCCATTCGGCAAGGCCTGATAGCAGCTGACCGTCAGGCTGTAATCAACACCCAGCCCGGTACCACGCTCGACAATATCCGCCTTGCTCATCTTCATCAGCGGTGCGTGAATGGTCAGCTTATTGCCTTCTACCCCGGCACGGGTGGCCAGGTTGGCCATCTTTTCGTACGCCTCGATATATTCGGGGCGACAATCCGGGTAACCAGAATAGTCAACGGCGTTTACACCCACAAAAATATCCTGTGCACCGAGTACCTCGGCCCAACCCAGGGCGATCGACAGGAACACGGTATTGCGCGCCGGAACATAGGTGACCGGGATACCGGAGGTCTCCTCCTCGGGCACATCGATGCTGTCATCGGTGAGCGCCGAACCACCAATGACGCGCAGGTCGAGCTTAACCACCTTGTGCTCCCGGGCGCCCAGATCTGCGGCAACGCGCTGCGCCGCCATCAATTCGGCACTGTGGCGCTGGCCGTAATCAAACCCCAGGGCGTAACACTCGTAACCCTCGGCGCGCGCCATGGCCAAGACCGTGGCGGAATCCAGACCACCGGAGAGTAAAACGACGGCTTTCTTGCTGCTCATAAACCTGCCAATTGCTTGCTGTTTACTGCGTAAAATAGGAAATATTGAGAGTACTTATACACCGGACTACACACCCGGAACGTCACCCCAGAGCAACTTGTGTAGCTGCATCTGCATGCGTACCGGCAAGCCGTCTTCCAAAATCCACTCCGCTAGCTGGCGCGGCGCCAACTGTTCATAGCTGGGGGAAAACAGCACTTCGCCAACCCGCTCAGACAGACGGTATTGATCCAGGGTAAAGCGCGCCCAGTCGTAGTCGCCACGATCACAGATCACGAATTTGACCTGATCCCTTTTATTCAGCAGCGGGATATTTTCCATGCGATTGCGCGCCTGCTCACCAGACGCCGGTGTTTTCAGGTCAACCACTCGGGATACCCGTGGATCCACCGCATCGACCGGCATGGCGCCGCTGGTTTCCAGCGACACCTGATAACCGGCATCGCACAGGGCTTGTAACAGCGGAATACAATTTGGCTGCGCCAGAGGCTCGCCGCCAGTGACACAAACATGCCGCGCCGGGTAGCTCTGAACCTTTTGCAAGATCGCGGCCAGTGACATCCGCTCGCCACCAAAGAAAGCATATTCGGAGTCGCAGTAGGTACAGCGCAGCGGACAACCGGTCAGGCGCACGAATACCGTCGGCAAGCCCGCATCGCGCGCCTCCCCCTGCAGGGAGTAAAAAAGCTCACTGATGCGGAGAGACTCTTCGGTCAAACTCACCGCTCCCAGCTCAGTTTCAAATTCGGCCATACACCACTCTGATCGTGAAATTGTGCTGTCGGTTCAGCACATACAAAAACGCCCGGAGGGTATATACCCCCCGGGCGCGGGATCATAGAGTTTTTCTGATCACAAAACCAGCAATCCTTACTCGAGGAGTGGCTGCTGATGGTGACCGACAATCTCTACTGGAAGTTTTCCTTCAGGTACTGCTTGGCCAGTCCAGACGCTCGCTGGTCGCTTGAGGCTACCTGCTCCAGCAGGTCCTTGGCTTTCACGTTGTCACCCAGCTGGTGATACACCGTACCCAGCTTATAGCGACCATCCCATACTTTATTGGAGTTGGGGTAGCCATCCAGCAGAGCGACAAACCAGGTGCGGGCCTCTTCGATATTGCCCTGAACCAACGCGATCTCTCCCAGCCAATAGTTGGCATTCGGCGCGTACTGGCCGTTGGGGTAGTCTTCCAGAAGACTCTTGAACGCCTTGCTGGCTCCGGCGTAATCGCCTTTACGTGCGAGGCCAAAACTGGCCTGATAACGGTCGCGCTCACTCGCGCTCGCTTGCGGAGTCGCGCCACCATTTGTCGTGGCAGGTGCCTGAGTTTGGGTTGCGCCGGCAGCATTGGTGCCGGCTGCTCCTCCCGTGGGTGCACCTTCAGCGGGTGCTGCACCATCCAGTTTCGAAATACGGCGGTCGAGATTCATATAATCTTCGGTGCGCTGCTGGCGCAACCGCTTGATCTCGTGTCGCAACTCTTCCACGGCACCGCGCAGCTCCTGCACTTCCTGCTGGAGTACCTGCATCTGGTAATACGCATCCGCTTGCGGATTCGCCTGCATGCCGGCAGAGGTGTTGGTGCGAGCCGCCAGTTGTGGATAACTGGGGGGAGGCGGGGTTGCAGCCCCCTGATTGGCTGAACTGCCACTGGACAGGTCAACCACCGGGGCCTGCGCGAATACGAACGAAGCCGCAGCCATGGAGGCTGCGGCTATCGCGATACTTCTAATCAAAAAAGACAATTGCATGCTTCTAGATTAGTTGATCACCACGCGACGGTTCATTGCGCGTGCGCTCTCGCTAGAGCCTTCCTGAGCAGGACGCTCTTCGCCGTAGCTGATCACTTCCAGGTTCGCAGCGTTTACGCCCTGAAGTACCAGGAAGTCACGAACCGCGTTGGCGCGACGCTCACCCAGTGCCAGGTTGTATTCACGAGTACCCAGTTCGTCAGCGTGGCCTTCCAGGCGAACGGTGCCAGCGGCGCCGCGCATACGGTCAGCGTGCTTGATCAGCAGCTCACGAGTAGAAGGCTTCAGCAGGCTCTGGTCAAAGTCGAAGTACACGACGTTATCCAGCGGAACTGCTGTTTCGGTTGCAGTGGTTTCTTCAACCACAGGAGGTGGGGTCACAACCTGCTGATTTGCGCTGTCATCGGTGTCGGTGCTGGAACAACCGGCAGTTACTGCCAATACACATACCAGACCCAGGCCGGTTTTTACTGATTTGAACATAAACAACTCCGCTTAGTGTTATCGAGAAATCCTGTAAGACGTTTTAAAACCGTGGATTTAATCAGGGTTTCGTTTCTTCTTAGTTGTTTGATCTCACACTTACGGCAAATAAACAGCATTTACCGTAGTCACAGCATCAATCAAAGTAAGGCGACCACGCCGGCTCGCGGACATTTCCCTGCTGAGAAGGCAGGCTGTACTTCACCCCGGCATCCAGCGATACCGCAGCTAGAATACCTTTATTCCCCCGCTTGGTGGCGTACATCAGCATCGCACCATTCGGTGCAATACTCGGGGATTCGTCCAGGCGCGTCTCCGTTAGGACACGCATACGGCCGGATACGATGTCCATCGTAGCGATCGTAAACACCCCCCTGCTACGATGCACCATAACCAGCGTTTTACCATCGGGGGATACCCGCGGACGTGCGTTATAGTCACCGTCGAAGGTTAAGCGGTCTACTTGACCCGTGGCAAGAGTCAATTGATAAATTTGTGGCTTACCTCCCCTATCGGAAGTGAAAACCAGCGATTTTCCATCCGGCATCCAGTTCGGCTCGGTATCGATGGAGAAGTGGCGAGTCATGCGGGTGAAGCGGCCAGTGGCCAGATCCAGCACGTAAATCTCGGGGTTACCGTCTTTTGACAGCACCATCGCCAGCTTGCTGCCGTCCGGAGAGAAGGTGGGAGAGCTGTTCAAACCCTTGAAGTTGGTCAGCTGCTGACGCGCACCGGTACGCAGGTTCTCGCGGAAAATCGCCGGGCGACCTGTCTCAAATGACACATAAGCCACTTCCTGGCCATTCGGGGACCAGCTCGGCGACATGACCGGCGCACTGAAACGACGAATCTGGCGAGCGCGCGCACCGTCGATGTCCGACAGCATCAAGGCATAGCTCGGCTGGCCGCCGCGCTGAGTTTCCTGCACATACACCATCTGAGTGCCGAATGCACCGCGGATACCGGTGATCGCCTCAAAGATTTCATCCGCCGCACGGTGCGCGATGTCCCGCAGCTGATTGGCCCCGCCCGTCACCTGCTTGGTGAACATTTTGCGCTGCCCGAAAATATTCACCAGATCGAAGCTCAGTAAATAGCCATTGGCCTGGGGCTGCATGCGCCCGGTGACCACGTATTCGGTGCCCAGCATGCGCCAGTCACGGAAACTGACCTGTTCCGGGGTTTTCGGGAAAGACAGCATGTCGTCCCGCGGCACCGGCGCAATCAGGCCGCTGCGGCGTAAATCGGCGGAGATAATGGAAGACACATCTTCCGCGAGCACACCGCTACCGGACCACTCGAATGGCACTACGGCCACCGGAGTCGGGTTGTCATTTCCATCATCAATTTCCACCACCAGCTGGGCATGGGCGGAAACCGCCAGCACGCAGCCCAACAGGGCGGCAAACATAAGTGAGACTGTTTTCTTCATCATTGGCGCAGGCCTTCGACTCTAAATATCAGTTTGGTGGTTCTAATCTGGCGCTCGAACAGCGACGGCTCCTCGCGAGCCACTTTTTCCACTTCCGGGAACACTTCGACTTTCTTGACCGCAGTCAATACGGACCTATCCACAGCCGCATTACCGCTGCCTTTGGTAATGGTGGAAGCCACTACGCGACCGGTAGGTACGAAGTTGATCTCAACTTCCACCACCATGCCGTTACGGGCACTCGGGGGACGACTCCAAACCTGCACAATACGCTGGCGAATGGCCTGGGCCACAGACATGACCGCCGCGGAATCGTCGCTCGCTTCCTGCAGGAACTCCTCATCTTCCAACGCATCCTCGAATGCGCTCTTGCGCTCCTGCTCAAGGCGCTCTTTCTCTTTACGCGCCTTCTCTTCTGCCTCGCGCTTCTTGCGGGCTTCTTCAGCCTTGCGTTTTTTCTCAGCGTCCTGCCGCTTCTTGCGCTCGGCGGCGGCCTTGCGCTTCTTTTCTGCCTCCGCGCGACGCTGGCGCTCGAGCTCCTGCTGACGGCGCTTCTCGCGCAGATCGACCTTGGGGGGCGCCTTGGGTTTGTTGGACTTGGATTCCAGCTGTACCAGTTTGGCCTCGACAAACTTGGGCATCGGCTTCAGTTCGCGATGGGATTTCGCCTCCCAACCAAACGTCATCACCGCGATCAAAAGCGCGTGCAAGGCAACACTGATTACGATGGCCGGGCCGTAAGAGCTATTCATGCTTGGGTTCAGCTCCAGCTCACTGCGACGGCGGCTCGGTGACCAGGCCCACGCTGGGCGCGCCGGCCTGCTGCAGATGGGTCATCGCACCCACAATCAGGCCATATTTTGCGTCCGTATCGCCCCACACGAGTACCGGCGTCTTCGGCTTCTGGCGCAGCACCTTGGCCACGGTGTCCTTGATTTCCTTCAGCGGCTTGGCCACCTGCTCGTCATCACCAAGGTTCAGATAGTAGGTGCCGTCTGCCTTGACCGAGATAATCAGGGGTTCGTCGTCGGTGTCATCAATGGGGGCTGAGGGGGCATCGGGCAGGTCGACCTTCACGCCCTGCATCAGCAGTGGCGCGGTCACCATAAACACAATCAGCAGCACCAACATCACGTCGATGTAGGGCACCACGTTGATCTCGGAGACCAGCTTGCGTTTGGCGGGTTTGCGAAAATTGCTCATGATTCGGCTCTTTGCACAGCGTTGCGTTCGGCGCCTTAGCCGGCGGCATGCACCCTGCGGTGCAGGATGGAGGAGAACTCTTCGGCAAAGGTCTCATAGCTGGACAGCAGCCATTCCGCCTTGGCGGAGTAACGGTTAAATGCCATTACCGCTGGAATTGCCGCGAACAGGCCCATGGCCGTGGCAATCAGGGCCTCGGAGATCCCCGGTGCCACGGTGGCAATGGTGGCCTGGTGCATGGTGGCGAGGCCGCGGAAGGAGTTCATGATCCCCCATACGGTGCCGAACAGGCCGATATATGGGCTCACCGAGCCGACAGTGGCGAGGAACGGCAGGTTCATTTCCACCTTTTCCTGCTCCCGGGACATGGCCACGCGCATGGCGCGCTCGGTACCCTCCATCACTGCCGCGGGGCTGCTTTTGCCCTGCTGGCGCAGGCGGGTGAATTCGGTGAAACCGGCGCGGAACAGGGATTCCACACCGTCAATCTTGCCCTTCTCCGCCGCGGCATTGCCATCGCGGAACAGCTGGTTCAGGTCCGCACCGGACCAGAACTTGCGCTCGAAGTTGATCATGGACTTGCGCGCCCGCGACAGGTAGCTACCGCGCTGAATGATCATCACCCAAGAAATGACCGAGGCCAGCAGCAGCATCAGCATTACCAACTGCACCAATAGACTGGCGCTGGATATCAGCCCCCACAGGGAAAGTTGTTCACCGGCGTTCATGAATTTTGACTCGCTGCCTTCAATGCTTGATGGATGTTTTCTGGGAGAGCGCAGGGTTTGCGGCTTGCATCGTCCACACAAGCCACTTTGACCACACCCTCACAAATAATTTCATTACCGCGCCAAATTTTTTGCTCAAAGGTAACGGCGGCGCGACCGACCTTGCCCACAGCGGCACTGGCCCGGAGTTCATCGTCGAGCAAAGCCGAGCGACGGTATTGGATCTCCGCGGAGTGAACCACCAGTAACAGCCCCTGCTGTGGCATGGCGGGCTTATCATAGCCGAGCGCACGGACCAATTCTGTGCGCGCGCGCTCCATATACTTTAAATAATTGACGTAATAGACGATTCCGCCAGCGTCCGTATCCTCGATATAGACGCGAATGGGAATATTGAAAGGTTCTGACACGCACCATCCTTATCTTGCCGACCGCGCACGCATTTTTCTTGTTGAGCGCGGTTTGAGGGACATGCTACAGGATGTAGACCGGTTCGTCAGGTATGGTCAGTCCCAATTAGGCCCGGTCTGGCTTGGGAATGCCAAAATGTTCATAGGCCAGGGCCGTCACCACACGACCGCGGGGGGTGCGAGTCAGGTAGCCCTGCTGGATCAGGTAGGGTTCGAGTACATCTTCGATGGTGTCGCGCTCTTCACTGACCGCGGCCGCCAGGCTGTCGACACCCACCGGGCCGCCATCGAACTTCTCGATCATGGTCAGCAACATGCGGCGGTCCAACTGGTCGAAACCGCGCGCATCCACATTCAGCATATTCAGTGCAAGATCGGCGATATTGGCGTTCACATGGCCATCGCTTTTCACCTCGGCATAATCGCGCACCCGGCGCAGCAGGCGATTGGCAATACGCGGGGTACCGCGGGCGCGGCGGGCCACTTCGTGGGCACCTCCCTCGTCCATATCCACACCCATCAGGCCTGCGGAGCGCGCCACAATGCTGGTGAGGTCTTCCACACTGTAGAACTCGAGGCGCTGCACAATGCCGAAGCGGTCGCGCAGCGGTGAGGTCAGCAGGCCCGCGCGGGTGGTGGCCCCCACCAGGGTAAACGGCGGCAGGTCGAGCTTGATGGAACGCGCTGCCGGCCCCTCACCAATCATGATATCCAGCTGGTAATCCTCCATCGCCGGATACAGCACTTCCTCCACATGAGGGCTCAGGCGGTGGATCTCATCGATAAACAGCACATCGCCGGGTTCGAGATTGGTCATGATCGCCGCAAGGTCGCCGGCTTTCTCCAGTACCGGGCCGGATGTGGTCTTGATTGCCACGCCCATTTCCGCAGCAATGATATTGGCGAGCGTGGTCTTACCGAGCCCCGGCGGGCCGAATACCAGGGTGTGGTCCAACGCCTCGTTGCGCAGCTTGGCGGCCTGGATAAAGATCTCCATCTGCTCCCGCACCACCGGCTGACCGACATAATCGGACAGGGTTTTGGGGCGCACTGCGCGGTCGTACTGCTCTTCCTGGCCGGAAGGACCCTGTGGTTCGGGGGCGATAAGACGATCGGCTTCAATCACGGGAAATTCTCTTCAAGTAATCCGGGCTGCAAAGGTTCAGGCTCAAGCGGGCGCCATGCTCTTCAGGGCAAGGCGAATCAGGGTGGCACTATCGGCCTCCGGCTGCTCCTTGAGCGCCCGGGCCACCATTTTGGTGGCGTCTGTGGGCTTGTAGCCCAGCGCCGCCAGTGCGCTTTCCGCTTCACCCGAATGGTCTACCTTGAGTTCATTGTTGGTAGACATCAACGGGATATCACCCAAGTCACCGGTTTGCGGGGCAAGCTTGCCGCGCAACTCGATAATCAGGCGCTCGGCGGTCTTCTTACCGACGCCCGGCACCTTCACCAGCGCACCGACATTATCGTCCGCCACACAGCGCGCCAGCGCAGCGCCATCCAACCCAGACAGGATTGCCAGCGCCATTTTAGGGCCCACGCCATTTACCTTGATCAGGGTGCGGAACAGCTGCCGGTCGGACTCACGAATAAAGCCAAACAACTGCTGGGAAGTCTCCGACACCGCCAAATGGGTGTGCAGCTGCACACTGCCACCGAGCTGCGGCAATTCGAAAATGGTGGTCATGGGCGCGAGCACCTCATAACCGACACCCTGCACATCGACCAGCAATTGCGGCGGCTGTACCGCGGCCAGCGTTCCAGTGAGTCTTCCTATCATCTGCTTTCCAATTTCACATTATCGACTGATCGGCCTCGGCCGATTAATTCACTCATTAATCCACACTTAGGCGGCCGCGGCGGAAACGTGCCCGCGACCCGGCCGATGACTGGATCAACGTCTGCATGGTGTGCATATGACACAGCGCCACCGCCAGTGCATCCGCGGCATCCTCCTGCGGGGACGCGGGCAATTTCAACAGGGTCTTGACCATATGCTGCACCTGCAGCTTGTCCGCGGCACCATTGCCAACCACCGCCTGTTTGACCTTGCGCGCCTCGTACTCGGCCACCGGCAGATCGGCGTGGGTGGCTGCGACGATGGCGGCCCCCCTCGCCTGCCCCAACTTCAGGGCCGAGCCGGCACTTTTGGACATAAACACGTTTTCGATGGCCATCTGTTGCGGCTGGTACTGCTGGGCAATCTGACTGACGGCATCAAAGATGAGTTTCAGGCGCTCGGGCAGGGGACCGTCGGGCAATTTGATCACGCCGCTGGCAACATAGCGGGCATTGGAACGCTCCACGTCGATCACCCCATAACCGGTCTTGCGCGAGCCGGGATCGATCCCCAGGATTCGAGTCACCTCAGGCCACCCCTGTACATTTATACATTGTTGGAGGGAAGTGTCCCAAGGTGAGCCCGAGGCGTCAAGGCTAGGCGGGAATATGGTGGAGCAGAAACAAAAATGCCCCGACAAGCGGGGCATTTTCTACGAAACCAGATTCGGCTCAAGCGAGCTCCGCCATCACCTCTTCAGGGATCTCCGCGTTGGTGTAGACGTTTTGCACATCGTCCAGGTCTTCCAGCATATCCACCAGTGCCAACACCTTTTCCGCGCCGTCTTTATCCATGGGGACTGTGGTGGATGGGATCATGGCGATGTCCGCATTGTCCGGCTTGAAGCCCACCTCGGTCAGCGCATCCTTCACAGACAGGTAGTCGGTAAACTCGGTGGTCACCTCGATACTGCCGTCATCATTGGTTTCGATGTCTTCGGCGCCCGCTTCCAGAGCCGCCTCCATCAGCGCATCTTCGTCGGCGCCCGCCTCGTAAAACATCTGGCCCTTGCGCGTGAACAGGTAAGCCACGGAACCGTCGGTACCCAGGTTACCGCCACGCTTGGTGAAGGCATGGCGCACTTCCGCCACGGTGCGCTTGCGGTTGTCGGTCAGGCATTCCACCAGCACTGCTACGCCACCAACGCCGTAACCTTCATAGGTGACCGCTTCGTAGTTTTCACCATCGGCATTGCCGGCGCCACGGGCGATGGCCTTATCGATGGTATCGCGCTTCATGTTCGCGCCCAGCGCCTTATCAATGGTGGCACGCAGCGCGGGGTTGTCATCCGGGTTGCCGCCAGCCTTCGCCGCTACGGTCAGCTCGCGAATGATCTTGGTGAAAACCTTGCCCCGCTTAGCATCCTGAGCAGCTTTGCGGTGCTTGATGTTGGCCCATTTACTATGTCCCGCCATCGAACTCTCTCCGGTCTACTTCGTTATGAGGCGCATACACACCTGATATGCCCCAGCGAAAACCGGGGCAGCACAGGATACGTTAGCCTACCTGCTCTTCTTTCTGACGCAGGCGAATGCTCAGCTCACGCAGCTGCTTGGCGTCTACCGCACCCGGGGCGTCGGTCATAACACAGGCCGCGCTCTGGGTTTTCGGGAAGGCGATCACGTCGCGAATCGACTCGCTGTCGGTCATCAGCATCACCAGACGGTCGAGGCCGAAGGCCAGACCACCGTGGGGCGGCGCACCGTATTTCAGCGCGTCCAGCAGGAAGCCGAACTTCTCGCGCTGCTCCTGCTCATCAATACCCAGCACGCGGAATACCGTTTCCTGCATGGACTGGTCGTGGATACGGATGGAACCACCACCCAGCTCGGTACCGTTCAGCACCATATCGTAAGCGCGGGACAGGGATTCCAGCGGGTCCTTCTCCAGCGTTTCCGGTGCGCAGGACGGCGCGGTGAAGGGGTGGTGCAATGCGGTCAGGCTGCCGTCATCGTTCTCTTCGAACATTGGGAAGTCCACAACCCACAGCGGCGCCCATTCAGCCACATACAGGTCCAGGTCTTCACCCAGCTTGCAGCGCAGCGCACCCAGCGCTTCGGATACGACCTTACCCTTGTCGGCGCCAAAGAAGATCAGATCGCCGTTTTCGGCATTCAGGCGCTCGAGAATTGCACCGCGCACGTCGTTCGGCAGGAACTTGACGATCGGCGACTGCAAACCGCCTTCCAGGTCGGACTTGTCGTTGACCTTGATGTACGCCAGGCCTTTTGCACCGTAGATACCGACAAACTTGGTGTAGTCGTCGATCTGCTTACGGGTCAGTTTGTCATTGCCGCCGGGAACTTTCAGCGCGGTCACCCGACCTTTCGGATCATTGGCGGGACCGGAGAACACCTTGAAGTCCACTTCGGTCATCAGGTCTTTGATGTCGACCAGTTCCAGCGGGATACGCAGGTCTGGCTTGTCGGAGCCGAATTTCGCCATCGCTTCACTGAACGGCATACGCGGGAACTCGCCCAGCTCGATACCTTTCAGTTCTTTGAACAGCTTGCGGATCATGTTTTCGGTGATCGACATGATCGCGTTCTCATCCAGGAACGCGGTCTCGATATCAATCTGGGTAAATTCCGGTTGGCGGTCCGCGCGCAGGTCCTCATCGCGGAAGCACTTGGCAATCTGGTAGTAGCGATCGAAGCCGGACACCATCAGCAACTGCTTGAACAACTGCGGCGACTGCGGCAGGGCGAAGAACTTGCCACCGTGGGTACGGCTGGGGACCAGATAATCGCGGGCACCTTCCGGGGTCGCGCGGGTCAGGATCGGGGTTTCGATATCCAGGAAACCCTCGTCGTCCAGATAATTGCGGATGGCGTTGGTAATCTTGGAGCGGAAACGCAGGTTGTGCTGCATTTCGTTGCGGCGCAGGTCCAGATAGCGGTACTTCAGGCGCACGTCCTCGCCCACTGCGGTGTGCTCATCCAGCTGGAAGGGCGGGGTTTCTGCGCTGTTGAGAATCTCCAGCTGCAGGCCGTACACCTCGATTTCACCGGTGACCATATTCGGGTTCACCGCTTCCGGGGCGCGGGCACGCACTCGGCCGGTCACCTTGAGGACATATTCGCTGCGCACACGGTCGGCGAGTTCGAAATGCTCTGCGGCATCGGGATCGAAGACCACCTGGGCAATACCATCGCGGTCGCGCAGGTCGATAAAGATCACCCCACCGTGATCGCGGCGGCGGTCTACCCAGCCACACAGGGTTACTTCGCGGTCAATATCGGCGGATCGCAGGGCGCCACAATAGTCGGTGCGCATGGAGTCTTATTCCCTTAGTAGTATCGTCTTGTATTCGCTTTCTTAGCTGGCTTTGGCTTCCGAGCCACCGGATTTCCCGGCAGGCTTGGCGGCATCACCGGCAAGGTTCTTCTTGCTGCCGGTTTTGAAGTCGGTTTCGTACCAGCCACCCCCCTTGAGGCGGAACCCGGCGGCACTGATCTTTTTACTCAATTCCGCTTTGTTACATTCTGGGCAATCGGTCAGCGGAGCATCGCTCATACGCTGCAGGGCTTCCATCTGGTGCCCACACGCCTTGCACTGGTATTCGTAGATCGGCATGGCTCTAATCCGGATCTCACTGGATATAAAGGGGCGCAGATTATACATGAGCACCTGCACGGGAAGAAGCAGCCAACAGGCGGGATAGCGCAATCCAGGCCAAAGAGAGCGATCGGTACCGCGCACGGACAATTTACGGGCCATTTTTCAGCCAAAACCCTAAAAAAAAGCACTTTTTTTCTGATTTACCCCGGTGCGCACAGAAAAAAACTGGATATACTTCAGCTCAGTACTTCGGTTATCCCTGTTGTACACACACTTTCACTGGAATAAACACCTATATAGAAGGAAGCTAACGATGGCCGCGAAGAAAAAAGCAGCAGCTAAGAAAGCCCCCGCCAAGAAGGCAGCAGCCAAGAAGGCTCCAGCCAAGAAAGCAGCAGCCAAGGCCGCTCCGGCCAAGAAAGTGACTGCAATCAAAGACAAGTACACCAAAACTCAGATCCTGAACCAGATCGCCGAGAACACCGAGCTGTCCCGCAAGCAAGTGCAGTCTGTTCTGGACGAGCTGAACGACCTGATCCACGGCCACATCAAGAAGCGCGCGGTTGGCGAATTCGCACTGCCGGGCCTGATGAAAATCACCACCGTGAAGAAGCCGGCCAAGAAGGCACGCAAGGGCATCAACCCGTTCACTGGCGAAGAGACCGTGTTCAAGGCCAAGCCTGCGAGCATTCAGGTGAAAATTCGCCCGCTGAAGAAGATGAAGGAAATGGCCGAGTCCTAATCCTCGCGCTTCTCAGCCACGAAAACCCCGCTTCTGCGGGGTTTTCTGTTTATGGCTCCCCCTACCAATAGGGGCATCCTGCAGCGTAAAATGGCCGCCCTTACAATTTCATACACAGAACTAAGAAAGCACTATGCGCGCATCCCGCTATCTGATCGCCACCCAGAAAGAAACCCCTAATGACGCAGTAGTCATCAGCCATCAGTTGATGCTGCGCGCCGGCATGATCCGCCGCCTTTCCTCTGGGCTGTACACCTGGCTGCCCACCGGCCTGCGCGTACTGCGCAAGGTGGAGCGCATTGTGCGCGAGGAAATGAACAGCGCGGGTGCACTGGAAGTGTTGATGCCGGTGGTGCAGCCGTCGGAACTGTGGGAAGAGTCTGGCCGCTGGCAGCAGTACGGCCCGGAACTGCTGCGCATTCAGGATCGCCACGACAACGCCTTCTGCCTGGGCCCAACCCACGAGGAAGTGATCACGGACCTGATCCGCACCGAGGTAAACAGCTACAAGCAACTGCCGGCAAACTTTTACCAGATCCAGACCAAATTCCGCGATGAAATCCGTCCGCGCTTCGGCGTGATGCGCGCGCGCGAATTCACCATGAAGGACGCCTACTCCTTCCACCTCGGCGCCGAGTCGCTGCAGGAAACCTACGACGTAATGCATGCGGCCTACTGCCGCATCTTCGACCGCATCGGCCTGGATTACCGCCCGGTACTGGCGGACACCGGCTCCATCGGTGGCTCCCACTCCCATGAATTCCACGTTCTGGCGCAGAGCGGTGAAGACGACATCGCCTTCTCTTCAGAAAGCCGCTACGCCGCCAACGTCGAGCTGGCAGAAGCGGTTGCTCCCGCCGGCGAGCGCCCGGCGCCGAGCAAGGCCATGGAAGAGCTGCACACCCCGGGCCACAAGACCATCGCCGCACTGGAAGAGGCCTACGGCATTGCCGCAAACACTTCCGTGAAAACCCTGATCGTACTGGGTGAAACCGAAGAGGAAGGTGGCGAAGCGCCGCTGGTCGCCCTGGTACTGCGCGGTGACCACGATCTGAATGAACTGAAAGCAGAAAAACTGGCCGGTGTTGCCAGCCCGCTGGCGTTCGCCCCGGAAGCGCGCATCGCCGCGGAACTGGGTTGCGGCATCGGCTCGCTCGGCCCGGTCGGTATGCAGATCGACGTCATCGTCGACCGCGCCGCGGCCCACCTGGCGGACTTTGTCTGCGGCGCCAACAAGGACGACTACCACCTGACCGGTGTGAACTGGGAGCGCGACGCTGCGCTGGGCCGCGTGGAAGACCTGCGCAATGTGGTTCCCGGCGATGCCAGCCCCGACGGCCAGGGCACCCTGGAAATCAAGCGCGGTATCGAGGTGGGCCACATCTTCCAGCTGGGCACCAAGTACAGCGAAGCCATGAATGCCAGCGTACTGGATGAAAATGGTAAAGAGCAGGTCATGACCATGGGCTGCTACGGCATTGGCGTTTCCCGGGTGGTCGCCGCAGCGATCGAGCAGAACCACGATGACGCTGGCATTATCTGGCCGGAAGCCATTGCACCGTTCCAGCTGGCGATCGTGCCGATCAATATGCACAAGAGCGAAGCCGTGCAGCAGAAGTGTGAGCACATCTACGAGACACTGACCGCAAAAGGTATCGATGTACTGCTGATGGACGAGCCCAAAGCCCGCCTCGGCGGCATGCTCGCGGATGTGGAACTGATGGGTATCCCCCATCGCATCGTGGTTGGCGATCGCGGCCTGGAAAAAGGTAATATCGAGTACAAAGGTCGCCGGGACTCCGAGAACCAGGAGTTCTCCGCAGACCAGATCCTGGATATTTTGCTCGAGAAAATCCCGCACTGATGAGACTTGCCCTCGCCACACTCAAGTTGTGCCTGCTTTGCCTGCTGAGCAGCGCGGCGTCCGCCCAATCCAAGGAAACGGACCCGCAGCTGCTGGCGGCCCTGAAAGGCGCAGTGACCGAAGCCGACTCGTTTGTCGATCGCTTCGATGCGGAAGTGTGGCTGATGGCAAAATCGCAACCGCTGGCGCGCTACATCAAAGATCCCGAGCGGCGCATGCACGTGCTCAAGGCCATTCACCGGGAAGCCACCCGCGCAGAGCTGCAGCCGGAAATCGTGCTGGCGGTTATTCAGATAGAGAGCGCCTTTGACCCCTACGCCGTGTCGCGGGTGGGCGCGCAGGGAATGATGCAGGTAATGCCGTTCTGGAAGAACGAAATTGGCCGTCCGGAAGACAACCTGATCGATATGGACACCAACCTTCGCTACGGTTGCACCATCCTCAAACACTATATCAAGAAGGCCAAGGGCAATATGCCCAACGCCCTGGCCTACTACAACGGCAGCTACGGCCGCCACACGTACAGCCGCAAGGTCCTGGATGCCTGGGTGGATCGCTGGCGCTAGCGCGACAACCTGCAGGTATCGAGTAAAAAATAAAAAGCACACGGGAAGAGGTACCTGATCCATGGCGTATAGCTTTTTTACCGGCGCAGCCTGTGGTTTGCTGTTGCTGGCCGCGGTCAGGATCTCCATCGGCCACAAACGCAGAGACAGCCGCTGGCTACTTGTGCTGCTGCTGGGTATTTTCTGCTATCTGCTCGGACCGCTGCTCAGCGAGCAGGACTTTCACGCTCGCCTGCTGGTGTCCCTCCCCACCATTTTAATTCCCGGTACCTTCTGGCTCTTTACCCACCAGTTATGCAGTGATCAGGAGGCGTTTCCCAAGTGGGGCTGGGGAATCATTGCCGCGGGGCTCGCGATCGACTTTGCCAGCCAGCTGAACCTGCACCACTTCTTTTACCTGTCCGCACAACCGTTCAAGCTCGGCCTGATCGGCGCGGGACTGGCGACACTGCTGCAGCAATTACAGTCCGACCTGGTGGCCGAGCGCCGTCAGCTACGCATCGCACTGTTGATTGCCATTGGCGGTTACATGCTCATCGTGGTGTGTGCAGAGTTCTTGTTTTCCTTCCTGCCGACGCCTGCGGGCATCCCCACCCTGCACGCGGTAACCGCAACACTGCTGGCGTTTGGGGCCTGCTTCTGGCTGCTGTCCCTTTCTCCCAAGGCGCTTGAAGATTCATTGCCTCCGGCAAGTCACGTACCCGAAATTGACGAGGCGCCGGAGAAAACACTGGAGCCACTGGACGAGCCACAACGTCAGCTGCTTGTGCGCCTGCAGGACCATATGGCGGCGGGAGGTTATCGTCACACCGGACTGACGATTCGGGCGCTGGCGGAACAGCTGGACGCAAAAGAACACGTCCTGCGCGCACTAATTAATAAGCACCTGGGATTTCGAAATTTTAACGAGTACCTGAACCAGTATCGTATTGACGAGGCGAGCCAGCGGCTGGCTGACCCGGATGAAGCGCACCTGCCGGTGCTGAGCATTGCGCTGGATATCGGCTACCGCTCACTCAGCCCGTTCAATGCTGCATTCAAGCGCCGGCACGAAAAGACCCCAACGGAGTTCCGGCGAGAAGCGCTGCCAAGCTAACGACAGATGCGCTGAAGCGACACAAATCTGTTCAAAAAACCGTCATAATTTTGGTTAGGCTTACGCCAGCTGACGTCGGATAGGCCAAACTGAATCGTGCAGGACCTGCTCTACAGGCAATTAGCCCAGTCACCACTTCGCCTGTAGTTCAGGCTCCTGCAAACCCTCCTATTCCATCCCAGTCGAGCCTCCGGGTGGAAAGACACACAGCCTGAAGTCTATTCACAAGGCAAGCCAGTCAGCTCACTGTTTCGGTTTGGACATAAACTCGATCAACGCCTTGTAGTCTTCATCGCTGCAATCGGAACACATGCCGCCCGGCGGCATGGCATTGAGGCCGTTTTTTATCGAGCTAACCAGAGTGTCCATGCCTTTATCCAGGCGCGGCTTCCAGGCTTCGACATCGTGTACCTTGGGTGCGTTGGCCACCCCGGTATCGTGACAGATATGACAGGACTTCTTGTACTTGTCCTCGACACTATCCGCCTGTGCGTGACCACCAAGCACCAGGCCACACGCGACAAATGCAAATGAACAGATTGTCGTAAATTTCATCACAAAACCTTTATTACCAGTGAAGCTGCGCCAAATACCACTCCAGCGTTCAGTGTAGTTTCCCGCTGCCGTGAATTACTACATTTCTTGCCTATTTCCCCTGACCCAGTGTTTTCTCACCAACTATATTCCCTTTCGAATGCGGGAGCATGGACTACCCTCAAGGGTATGAGAATTTTTTCTCACTGAGCTTTACCTGTCACCACGCCATAACATCGATAAATCGGAGTTCACAGATGAAGCTGCATTGGATCAAGGATCCCAGTGTCCAGTTTGCCCTGATCGGGGCGCTACTCTTTGGTGTCAGCAGTATTTTCCAGAGTGGCGGCTTCGCCTCTAAAGAAGAAATCGTCATCAGTGAGGCGCGCATTCGCAACATTTCCTCGATCTTTGAACGGGGCTGGCAACGCCCACCCAGCGACAAAGAACTGCAACGCCTGATCGATGAGTATGTGCGCGAAGAAGTGCTCTATCGTGAAGCGCTGAATATGGGGCTCGACCAGAACGACGCAGTTATCCGTCGCCGCCTGCGCACCAAGATGGAATTTCTGGCAAAAGATCTGGTGGACGCCATCGAGCCCTCCGAGCGGTTACTGCAGCAATTCCACCAGGAAAATTTGCAGGAATACACCAGCCCGGCGCAATACAGTTTTGAGCAGATTTTTCTCGACAGTGATAAGCGCGCCGAAGTGGCAGAAGACGCCCGTATCGTGCTCACCCGCCTGACCGCCGGCCGCGACCCGCGCAAGCTCGGTGATCGCTCGCTATTGGATTACCGATTCGAGTCGGTAACACCCGATCGTATTGATCGGGTTTTCGGCAGCGACTTTTCTCTGCAACTTGTCGACCTGCCCACCAGCGAATGGACCGGACCACTGACCTCGGCCTACGGCGAGCATCTGGTGCGTATTACCGAATTGGTACCCGAAGTGCAGCCTGCGTTTGCCGAAATCCGCGACCAGGTACTGAGCGACTGGCAGGAGGCAGAGCGCAAAGACGTACTGCACGTCCAGTATCAAACCCTGCGGGACAAATACACGGTTTCCATCGCGCCGCTGCCACCCGCTGCGGAATCTACGTCCCCCCCCTCCCCGACAACCATAACGGATGCGCCCGCCGCCGGGGAGGTAGTTCGCCAGTGAAAAGCCTGCTTGCGGTGCTCATCCTGCTGCTGTCACTCTCGCTGCAGGCGCACGAATTGCGCCCGGCGGCTTTGACCTTGCAGGAAGTCGTTTCGGGAGAGTTTGACGTGACCTGGCGTGTGCCGGCACAGGGCGACCTGAGGCTGTCACTGGATGTGGTTTTTGACCAGCAAAGCCAGTCCCGAAGTTTGCCCACCGCACTTTTTGCCGGCGGCTATTACGTGGAGCGCTGGCGCGTGAGCCATCCAAATGGGTTTGTAAACAGCACCATCGTGATCGATGGACTGGAAAACACCCTCACGGATGCACTGGTGCGCATCCAATGGCTGGATGGGCGCGAGCAGGTAGTGCGCCTATTGCCGGATAACCCGCTGATGCGGGTAGAGAACAAAGCGGGCAAAAGGGAGATTGCCAACATGTACTTTGTTTTAGGTGTTGAACATATCTTGCTGGGAGTTGACCACCTGCTGTTTGTGCTGGCGCTGATGGTCCTGGTCACCGGGACCAAGCAGCTGATCACCACCATCACCGCCTTTACCCTTGCCCACAGTATTACTCTGGCTGCAGCGGTGCTAGGACTTGTGTCGGCTCCCCAGGGGCCGGTGGAAGCGGTGATCGCCCTGAGTATTGTGTTTATTGCGGTGGAAATACTGCACAAGCTGGAAGGTCGCAGTACCCTCGCTATTCGCAAGCCCTGGCTGGTGGCGTTTGCATTCGGTCTGCTGCATGGCTTTGGATTCGCCGGGGCACTCTCCGAAATCGGCGTACCCGCCCACGAAATCCCTCTGTCACTGGCGGTATTCAACCTGGGCGTAGAGGCCGGCCAACTGGCCTTCATTGTCGCGGTCAGCATATTGATGCTGACCCTCAGAAAGCTGCCCAGCGTGCACCAGTGGGAACTGCGTACCGGCCATTCGGCGAGTGTCGCCAGTGCACTGCCGGTCGCTTATCTGGTAGGGGGAGTCTCCGCGCTGTGGCTGGTGGATCGAACCATTGCTCTGGTGATCTGATTTGCAGATATCTGCGCCAAGCGCGGTATTGGCTGGATGGCGGGCTGCTTACCCAAGAATAACCAGTTCTGGAAAAATTAGTCCTGGAACAACAACTCGAGCGGATAGCCATTAAACGGTTTGGTTTTCTCAATCACCAGATGTGAAGTCATGCGCGTAATAGCGGCATCTTCATCGGCCAGCAATTGCTCGGACACCCGGTTAAAGTCGCCGGCGTCCGGGCACACAAACCGCAGCATATAGTCGAACTCGCCGGACATTTTCACACAGGAAACAATCTGCTCAATCTTGTTGATGGCGCGACGAAAGCTTTCGCTGGTGCGCGCGTCCTGGCGCTTGAGTGCCACGTTTACATAGAATTCCGCATGACGCACCTTGTCGAGGTTCACCTCGGCCTGGTACTCGCGAATAAACTTCTCACTGGTGAGTTTCTTTACCCGCGCCAGACAGGCACTTTCCGACAAGCCTATCTGATCCGCCAGGTTCAGATTGCTGATACGCGCATTGGTCTGCAGGACTTCCAGGATTTTGAGGTTGTGGCGATCAATTTTCACGGCAAATGCTATCGACTGATTTCTTAAACAGGGTCAATTCCGAAACAGCATAGCGGGAAATACGCGACACCGAAACACATGATCGGCAACTCGGCATAATCCCGCCTTCAACTATCCCACCTTCTACTATCCCGCCTTCAGGCAACCATCCATCACAAAACGTTCGATGCGATCCAACGCACGTGACAAGTCGGCTTCATCCGCTGCCAGGGTCAGGCGCACATGGTTCACCGCGCTCGGCCCGAATGGCTTACCCGGCAACACCGACACGCGCTCCGCATCCAGCAACGCGCTGGCGAAGGCTTCGCCATCCTGGGCAACGGCGGAAACATCCACCATTACAAACATGCCCGCTTCCGGTGAGTAACAGCTCAGCCCCGGGATCTTGCTAATTCGCTCCACAATCAGGTCGCGGCGACGCTCATAGGCGTCGCGCATCTGCTTCACAAAGTAGGTATCAAATTCCAGTGCAAACGCGGCGGCTTCCTGAATAAATTGAGGACAACCGAAGATAGTGGCGCCGGCGTATTCAATCAGCCGCTCGACCAGTTCGCCCTGTGCCACAGCCCAACCCAGGCGCCAGCCACTCATAGCATGGGACTTGGACAAGCCGTCGATTACAACCACGTTATCAAGCTTCTCAGCGGCAGTACGCAGAGAAGTATGGCGACGTGCAAAGGTGATCATTGAGTACATTTCATCGGAGATCAGCCACACACCGCGCTCGCGGCAATAGCTCGCCAGCTCGCGCAGCTGCTCCGGGGTCGCCATGGCACCGGTGGGGTTGACCGGCGTATTGATCATCACCGCCCGGGTATCTTTACCGATAGCCTGTTTGATGGATTCAATCTCAAAGGCGAAGCCCTTGTCCGCAGGGCAGGACACCTTTTTCACGTCCAGCTGCAACGCGTCGGTGATCGGCACATAGCCGATATACATGGGTTCGGGGATAACGATCTGCTCACCGGGATTCAGCAGGCACGACAGCACCGCGAAAATGGCATTGGTGCCGCCGGGGAATACCACTACATCATCCGGGCTACAGGGGTGATCACTGACCTTGCTTTCGATATCGGCAATTGCGCGGCGCAGCACCAGCTCACCGGCAGCGGGGGAATAGTGGGTGCGACCTACACCGAGACGGGCGCGAGCGAAATCCAGAATGGGCTCGGGTGTATCAAAGTTTGGATCTCCGACACACAGGAAAATTACATCTTCACCTTTGTCTGCCAGCTGGTGAGCGCGATCGCTCACCGCCCACACGTCGGCGTCGGCGGAATGGAGGGCCTGGCTCAATTTGCTAAAGCGCGGAGCGTACATCTTCGGGTCCATGGTTTCGGTTGTTATCGATACTGCTAAGTTAACAACCGATGGGGTAATCCATGCCGCTTCGGCCTAGCCGATTTCGCAGCAACCGGATTTTTTCGCCGCCGCTGCCGCAGATTATGCGGCAGTGCGCAAATGACTCCCTGTTCGAGGGCTGATGGTCACAAAAACTCCTCCCACGCCGCGGCCTGTACTCGCGCCAAGCAACCTTAGAACCGATAGTTCAGACTCAAGCCGCCAATTGCGTCATCCGGGCGCACCAGCACATCCGCTGCGATGCGCAGCTTTTCGTTGATACTGACACCCACCATGGCACCCACGCCGTTCTGGAAGATACCGGTATTCTTGCTGCGATAGGACGGCAGTCGCGCCCAGTTGTTGAAGATCGAATTGACCCCGATACCCAGATCGGCGTAATCGTCGCCACTGGTTGTTTCCAGCCAGAACTCGCCGAACCACTGGTGCTCCCCCACATCGTCACCGTTATAGAAGAAGCCCAGTTTCGAACGCAGGTATTCCCGGTCCTGCCCGTGCACCCACAAACCAAGGGGATCGAGACGCTGCCCCCAGGAGCCGGCGTAGGTCAACCGGTCGGCGGTGCGCTCGCGGAAGCCGTTGACGTCCACCTCGGTCCACTCAAAGGACACAAAGGGGCCCAAATGCCCGCAGGCCTGTAACGCGGTGTCATAACCGGCACGCAGGAACACGCTGTAACCTTCGCCGTCGGTATCACCATCGAGGCGATGCCGGAATTTATTGCCGATACGTATGGTGCGCTGCACATCGTCGTAGTCGATATTTGAGAAGGTCACACCGCCATCCAGGAAAAAGAGTTCGTTATCCCAGCGGGCAAAGGCACTCAGGCTGAAATTACGCGCCTTGAAAAACAGATCGCTCGGCTCGTACTCGCTACCCCCATAGGACATGCCGAGCCCCCACTCCAGGTGGTCAAAACCGGCAAAACTCATACCCACAAAGCCATCCCAGGCCGGATACTCATCATTCACCGCTGGCGCCACACCAAGCTCTGCATGGCTAACACTAGCGCCAAAGAAAACCGTGGTGTAGGGATCGCGATAGCGCTGGGAAAGCAGATGGTGATCGATACTTTTACGATGCTGACGCAGGTTTTCATAGCCGAGGTCCGGCAATACACCAAAGTGAATCGCCGCAGTCAGGGTTTGATAGTAATAATCCGCCAGTAATCGCTGTGCCGCCAAAGTAGGGTGGATACCATCATTGAAGATCAGCAAATCTGCATTGGGATTGCTGCCGTTCGCGCCGTAGATTGGGCTCGGTGTTGCACAGTTTTCGTAACAAAACGCACTCTGATTGATATTGGCAAAGCCAAACGCTGTCGGGTCTTCGATGGCAAGCTCAAGTATCCCCTCCATATCCAGCAACAAAATGTTACCGATCGCATTTACCTGGCGCCGCAGGCGATCGTTGAAAATTTCGGTGCCGAGATTGGCATAGTTGATCGCCGCCTGCCCCTGCACGTTGATCGCCGGGGTGTTACCAATGCGCGGGGTGTTGGTCATAACAATGTACTTGGCACCGTATGCCTTGAGCACACCGCCGGCGGTCGATAGAAACGTCGCCGCGCGGGTCATGGAATCAAAATTGATGGTACCGGTACTCACGCCGTCCAGAATATTGTTGCCACCACCATTCAGGAAATAAAGATCATTGGGTGACACCGTATTTTGCGGCAGGTAGCCCTGTCCGGTGGCGAAGGGCACGCCGGTCAAGGTGATATTGTTATTGGGGTCGTCCACCAGTGCCTGCAAGGCGGCAGGGTTATTAAACGCCGACACCGCGGCCGCTACTTCCACAGGGCTGAGGTATGGGCTCTCCCCCTGCGCCGGGTTACAGATGCCATCAGCCCCGCAACGGCTGGAATCTGGCAATATCGTGGTCAGGGTATTGTGATCGGCCACCGTGGTATCGGGAAATAGGACGCGGAACTGCTGCGGCCCGACAAGATCCAGCAACACATCGGCGGTCCGGTTACCGCCCACCGCCCAGTTGGGGCCGTTGGTCAACACCGAATCCACAATTTGCTGCAGCTGTTGATCGATGGTGCCCGGTGCCGGCGCGCAAGGAATTAGGCCACCAAATGCAGGGCCCAGGCCAAAACAGGAGTTTTCCTTGGGCAGGCCGAGCAAATCGGCGAGGAAGGATACCGCGGGCTGACGGGGATAAATCCCCTGAGGATCTTCGGAGGTAAACACGCCGGCATTGCCGTTATCGGAAAGACTGTCGCCAAATACGATCAGAGAACCGTATATCGCCTCTTCGGCCTGCCCCTCCGCTGCAACTATCCCCATACCCAGCAGCAGAGCCATCGACGTCGCCAAGCTCGCCCTACCAACACTGCCAGCACCCAAATCCTTTGTGTCTCGCCGCACTGGGTTCTCCTTACCTCCGCGAAATTTCGTGGCAAGTATAGGTTAATCGCGAGAAAGGAATTTCTTGTTGCGGTGATCAGCCGACACGGTTTTCCACAGCATCCATCTGATTGACTAGCGGTGCCAGCACCCCACTGATCAGTGCCGCCAGCAGGCTCCACACCAGGCCAATACTCAACAGGCACTGCCACACCGGCCGCCCCCAGCCCACCGGGCCAAGGTAGACACTGTTCAGGTAAAACACCGGCGCGATAAGCAAGCCCGCAAGCGCCGCATGCAGGGGTTTATGAATAAGCCAGGCCAGGGAATAGCGCACGGTGGTCGCCAGCATCGCCCAGATACAGATCACCCAGGCCGGCGGCAGTGTGGATTGATATTCCTGTATGCCATACAACATAAACGCCCACTCGACGCCAAAGCCACAGAAAATAAAACCGAGAATCAGAAAAATATCACGAATATCGCGCCACATAAAAAAGTGCAGCATGAGCACCATAAACAGCGCAATTAATGCCATGGCATTGCCGCCGAGTAAGGCCACCCACCACCCGGCAACAAACAGCGCAAAGTTGGCCATTTTTTTATAGTGCATTTGGCAACGCATCCGTCAGGATATTCTGTATCGCGAGCGCAATCTCTCCGGCGACAAAAGCGCAGAGATATAGGCAATAAAACAGAGGATTGCTATTTCTTCAAGTTGGCGAAAGCTTCAATCGCGATTTTTCGCGATTCAGTCACATCACAAATGGGCGGCGGATAACTGTGTTCGGAAAATAAATCTTGCGGCGGGCAATGAATATCCCGATCTGACAACTCTGCCAGCTCGGGAATATACGCACGAATAAACTCACCCTTGGGATCAAAGCGTTTCGATTGGCTGTAGGGATTAAACACGCGAAAGTACGGTGCGGCATCGGTGCCAGTGGATGCCGCCCACTGCCAGCCGCCGTTGTTGGCAGCAAAATCCGCATCGACCAACTGCTGCATAAAATATTGCTCACCTTTGCGCCAATCGGTGAGCAAATTTTTGGTCAGGAACGAGGCCACGACCATACGCAGCCGATTGTGCATCCAGCCCGTCTGATTGAGCTGGCGCATTGCCGCATCCACAATCGGCACACCTGTTTGTCCTTCGCACCAGCGCTCGAAATCCTCCGCGCAGTCGGACCAGGGCACGGCTTCGGTTTCGGGCTTAAACGGCGTGTTGCGGCATACCCGGGGAAAATTTACCACCAGGTGCTGATAGAACTCACGCCACAGTATTTCGCTGAGCCAGACAGTTGCCCCCTTGCTTGGCCCATCCCAGCGGCCATCATTATTTGCCACTGCCAGCTGTACACACTGACGTACAGAGACCGCGCCGCAGTTCAAATAGGGGGACAGCCGCGATGTATTTTCGCGCGCAGGGAAATCCCGACACTCCTCGTAATCATCAATCACGTCGGCAAATTTTTTCAGCGTACGCGCGCCGGCCGCTTCTCCCACTGGCCAATCCAGGACCCGCTCTTCACCACCGGCAGCCACTCCATAGCCGCTCAATGTATCGGGAATGCTGCGCACCAGATTGTGTTCACCGTCGAGCGCGATCCACTCAGGCCACTGCGACAGGTGGTCGGCGGGCAACGCGCGCGGTGCGGGCAAGCAGCCAAACGCCTCGCCGCTATTACTGTGCGCAGAGATGAACGCTCGTTTGAAAGGTGTGAAAACTTTGTAGCCGTCACCACTACCCGTCGTAAGGCTACCCGGTGGGATCAAGGTGCGGTCGGTGAAGTACTCTACCGTAACGTTCAGTTTACCCAGTGCTTTTTTGACCGCGTGATCACGTGCCAGCTCATTTACCGGATATTCCGCATTGGCAAACAATGCGTCCACCTGCAGCTTCTGCGCAATTTGAGCGAGCGCACCATCGACATCACTAAACGCCGGTGCCTCCAGAAAATACAGGGGAATGTTCTTCTTGAGCAGCGCTCCCTGCAACTGGCGCAGAGAGCGCAGCCGCATGGCGACTACATTGTCACCATCACCATGACTAGCCCAGGTGTCTGGGCAGGCGATGAAGACTGCGGCAAGTTCATCACAGCTTTTTGCAGCGCGGTACAGGGCGGTGTTGTCGGCCATGCGCAGATCGTTGCGCAACCAAATCAGGCCTCTTCGAACGTTTGTCACTGGCATGCCTGGGCTAGTTGAAGTCACACAGGCCAAGCTCTGCGGGCTCAGCCGCCAACAGTACCTGGCTGTGGATAAAACTGTGCGGGCTGCGAGGCAGATAATGGCGAAGCAGGGTGAGTACCGCGGAAAGCGGTTTGTGCCCCACCCTATAATCTTCGATCAACTCCTTAAGCTCGGCCTTTTCACGCTTGTCCAGGAATTCGCTCAGGTGACCGGCGCTGTGCATTAGCGCGTTGGTCTTGTCTTTACGCGAGGCCGGCCGCGACAGAATATCCATAATACGCCCGCGCACTTCGAAAGCCAGCTCCGCCTCACTCATGGACTTGGCGTCAGCAAGCACCTTGCCCAGGGCACGGGTTTTATCCTGATGATGCGCCATCAATAGATATTTGTATGCGGTGTAAAACTCGATAACCCGCGCGAGGAAGGACAGCGGTCTGCCGGAGATACCGGGACGCTTATCGGCGCCGCTTATATCGACGTTGTTGTCAGCGTCCTGCGCGACCGCATCGCCGGTATCGCCACTCTCCACATAACGAAACCAGGCGTCATAAGCGAACACCCGGGTGAGGAAATTTTCACGCAGCTCATTGTTATTCAGGCGGCCGACCTCTTCCATCGGCAAATGGGGAAACTGTTGCTGCAGGCGCCGGGCAAACACGCCGACTCCCTCACTGTCGATACCGTGGCCGTTGGCCAGATACCGCCGCACACCGCGCAATCCGCAGCTGGGAGAATTCTGCATGAAGATGTAACCGCGCACCTTTTGCAACTCTGGCACCACCGAATCGGCGTAATCCCGCAGCGGTGCGGTGACATCCACGCTGGCGTCGTCGACACCGATCACACGCACGGCGTCCACTGGAGCGCCATCCTTTTCGACCAGTAAATGAATGGGTTTACGCGGCACCCCCATGCCAATGGCAACCTCCGGGCACAGCGGCACGTAGTCAAAACACTGGCCAAGTAACTCGGTACAAACCTTGCTGTGCTTATGGCCACCGTTGAACCGCACTGCATCGCCCATCGCACACTGGCTGATCCCCACCGGGATTTTTCGCGAGAAATTCATTCTTGGCTGTGCCTCCCATACTGCGGGCGCATGTGCACCCCGTCGCCATGTAGAGCTATACGACCAGCTACTCTGTTCAGATTAAGGTACACACCGCCGGGCGCCGCTGCAAAGGATTCCCGTCTTACTGACCGACAATTCATCAGCCATCGGGCCCGTTGCGCAAATTCTTCACAGATTTCGCGTGTTTTCGACGATTTTGCGCAAAATGATCCGGCTCAGGCGGGTGAACAGCCGGTAATTGTTGCGCAGGCCGCCACCGTCGCTAAAATGCCAGTCCTTCATGAGTTGTACCGTGTGTACAGACACTCGTCTTACCAGACCCCGGGGCCCGGAATGATTCCAGCACTGCGCGAAATTAACGAAGTACAGGCGCTTTACCTGCAATTTCTCGAGACGCTCAAACGGCGTGGTTTCCATGGCGACGCCAGCCCCAGTTACGCCAGCCGCACAGTGCTTTCCACCGACAACTCCATTTACCAGGTTCTGCCGCAGGCGGTGGTATACCCGCGGGACATTCACGACCTGCAGCTGCTGATGGAGCTGGCCGAGTGCGAGGAATTCCACAAGGTGGTGCTCTCTCCACGCGGCGGCGGCACCGGCACCAACGGCCAGTCACTGACCGACGGCATCGTGGTGGATATCTCCCGGCATATGAACCGGATCCTCGAGATCAACGTTGAGGAAGCCTGGGTACGGGTACAGACGGGTGTCGTCAAAGATCAGCTCAATGCCGCACTCAAGCCTCACGGGCTGTTTTTTGCCCCGGAGTTGTCCACCAGTAACCGCGCCACCATCGGTGGCATGATCAATACCGACGCCTCCGGTCAGGGTTCCTGCCTCTATGGCAAGACCCGCGACCACGTGCTGGAATTGAAGACCGTACTGATGGGCGGCGAACTGTGGCACTCCCACGCCATCGACGACGAGGTCCTAGGCGAAATTACCGCACAGGAAAGCCGCGCCGCCAGTGTCCACGCGCTGGTGGACGGTATCGAGCGCGACAAGCGCGACCTTATCGCCGCCAAGTTCCCCAAGCTCAACCGCTGCCTCACCGGCTACGACCTGGCGCATATCCGCGACCGGGAGAAAGATGGCCGCTTCAACCTGAACAATATCCTGTGCGGCTCCGAAGGCACCCTCGGCTTTATCGCCGAGGCCAAGCTGAACCTGCTCAAGATTCCCAAGTGCGCCGCACTGGTAAACGTCAATTACGACCACTTCCAGGACGCGCTCAAAGACGCCACCGGCCTGATGAAGGCCGGCCCCACCTCCATCGAGACCGTGGACAGCAAGGTGCTGCAACTGGCAATGGACGACATCGTGTGGGAGAGCGTGAGCGAATTCTTCCCCCAGGATGAGCGGCCGGTAAAAGGTGTCAACCTGGTGGAGTACACCGCCGATTCAGAAGAAGAACTGGATGCGGCACTGGCCAGGTTCACCACCCATGTCGATAGCGCAATCGGCCAGCTGGGCAAGAGTTTCGGATACACCATTGCCCGCGGTCACGCCCAGGTGAACAAGATCTGGGGCATGCGCAAGCGCGCGGTGGGCCTGCTGGGGAATGCCAAGGGCGAACAGCGCCCGATTGCGTTTGTGGAAGACTGCGCGGTGCCACCAGAGAACCTCGCGGATTTTATTGCCGAGTTCCGCGCGGCGCTGGACGATGCCGGTTTTGCCTACGGCATGTTCGGACATGTGGATGCCGGCGTACTGCATGTGCGCCCGGCCATCGATATGAAGGACCCGGAACAGGCCAAGCAGGTACGCATCATCACGGAAAAAGTGGTGGACCTGGCCAAGAAATACAATGGCCTGTTGTGGGGCGAACACGGCAAGGGTGTGCGCTCGGAATTTGCCCCCGAATTTTTCGGCGACTTGTACCCGGAACTGCAAAAGGTGAAGGCGGCGTTCGATCCGCGCAATCAGCTCAACCCCGGAAAAATCGCCACCCCCAATGTCGCTTCCGGCCTGCTCAAAATTGATGAGGTTGCCACCCGCGGTGAGCATGATCGGCAGATCCCGGTACAGGTTTGGGAAGGTTATTCCGAAGGCATTTACTGTAACGGCAACGGCGCCTGCTTTAACTGGAACCCGGACGACGCCATGTGCCCCTCCTACAAGGGCACCCGCAACCGCATCCATTCCCCCAAAGGCCGCTCATCGCTGATCCGCGAATGGTTGCGCCTGCTGTCCGCCCAGTCCATCGACCCGGAAGCCGAAGCGCGCAAAAGCCGTGAGAAGTCTTTCCTGCTGGGCCTGCCCGGGCGCTTCAAGAACAGCCTGGCCAAGGCCCGCGGTGAATACGATTTCAGCCACGAGGTGAACGAATCCATGCAGGCGTGTCTGGCGTGTAAGTCCTGTGCCGGCCAGTGCCCGATCAAAGTAGACGTACCCACCTTCCGCGCCAAATTCCTCGAACTGTATTACGGCCGTTACCTGCGCCCACTGAAAGATTACTTCGTCGGCGGCCTCGAATTTATGATGCCGCACCTGGCGCGCGTGCCGCAGGTGTACAACTGGCCGCTGAAACTCAAGCCGGTACGCTGGGTGATGGAGCGAGGGCTGGGGCTGGCGGATTCACCATCGATCTCCGCTACCCGCCTGGATAAGGCGATGCGCGAGCTAGGCGTGCCCTATGCCAGCCGCGCCAGCCTGAGAGCCATGGGCCCCGCCCAGCGCGCCAAAGCCGTGGTGATCGTACAGGATGCCTTCACCAGCTATTTCGACGCGGATGTCGTTGCCGACACCCTGCGCCTGCTCAAGCTGCTGGACTTCAACCCACTGGTGGCGCCGTTTCGCGCCAACGGTAAGCCACTGCATGTGCACGGTTTCCTGCGCCAGTTCGCCAATACGGCGGCCAGCAACAGCGCCATGCTCAACAGCCTGGCGGAAAGCGGCGTGCCGCTGGTGGGCATAGACCCATCCATGACCATGACCTACCGCGCGGAGTACCAGAAACTGCTGGGCGACAAGGCGCCCAAGGTGCAGCTGCTGCAGGAGTGGCTGTCGGAGCACACCGAGCATCTGGCCACCAACAAGAACCGCCTGCAATCCGGCAACTTTACCCTGCTGCCGCACTGTACCGAGCAATCCAACGCCGCCGGCTCCAGCCGCCAGTGGCAGCAGGTCTTCAGCGCCCTCGGCATGCAGCTCAACACCCAGGCGGCGGGCTGCTGTGGCATGGCCGGCACCTATGGTCACGAGATGGCGAATCGCGAGACCTCGCGCACCATATTCCAGCAGTCCTGGGCCCCCAAGCTGAGCGGCGATACCAGCGCCATTCTCGCCACCGGTTACTCCTGCCGTTGCCAGAGTAAGCGCTTCGCTGACACCGAATTGCGCCATCCTTTGCAAGCTTTGCTGGCACAAATCGAAGATTCAGGGTTTACTGTCAGTAACCACTAACTAAGCCATCGGCCAGCGCCGGTGGCGCACTCTGATACCGGACAGCGATGCACCGGCGGAGACGAATGGCAATGGCGAAAACGATAGCAAGGCACGGCAGAGCACTGCGCAGTATTCTCAGTGCAGCACTACTGGGGCTGCAGCTGGCGGTCACCGGCGCGTTTGCGGCCAGCGCCGACCAGTTCACGGTGCCGCAGCTGATCGCCGCAGCCGAGGAGTACGCGCTCTCAGGGAATTACGATGAGGCTCTGCCGCTCTACGAGCGCGCGATCGCCAGCCTTGCGGAAGATCCTCTCCAGCAAAACCAGCTGCGCTACCGCTACGGCATCATCCTGAATGCGCTCGGTGGCCAGCGGCCTGACCTCTACCCCCTGGCGCGCGGCCAATTCGAAGCGGTACTGCGCTACGTCGAGTCGGGGCCCGGCATCCCCTTCGAGCACTCGGCCGCGCGGGTCCGCTCGGCCATCGCCCACACCTACCACCAGTACTCCGCGGTGCAGGAGAACCCGAACCGTCGTGCGGTTATGCTGCGCAACGCCTATCAGCTGTATTCCAGTGCTATTAAAGACCTGCGCGCCGAAGGTGACTGGCAAAACCTGGCCATCACCGCATTCAATATTGGGCAGGTGTGCGAGTGGCAAGGCAATCTGGAAGAAGCTATTGAATGGCTGGAACAGGCAGTCGCGCTGGATCGGCAGTATGGTTTTGCCGACCTGGAAGAGGATCAGGCATACCTGACAGCGCTGCGTGAGCTGGTCAACCCTCAGCAGCCGGTTGGCAATACGGCCATCTGAGCCAGTATTACCGAGACTCCGGCCCTTATGCCCGGCAAAATTTCCGGAGGACAAATTCCCTTTAGCGGTGCCAGCCACAAGGGGCCCACCACGGGATTTTCATCGGGTTAGATCGCTGGAACCCCAACAAACCACTGTGGAATAGACTCCTGAAGGTCCCAGACATCGCTGTCAGCCCGTTAATTGGGCCAAATGAATTTCTGGTCACAAAAAAATCAAATAAAAATCTTATTCCACCGAATACCGGGTCCACACGCCCATATCGTCTATTTTTCCACCAAACACAGAAGACATCGCTGTCAGCGCACATCATGCGGCTGAGACCCAGATACGAATCGAGCGAGAACTTTCGTACTAAATTCAGTCTCCCCCCCTATTTTCTGGTCCAAAAGTACTCAAAATCTGCCTTCAAGGCGATGAAAATTCCTAATCCTTATCCAGAAACACCTACCTTCACTTCGACCAGATAGTTCGCGGCACACGCTTGCGCAAAATCCTCCAAGCTCTAATATTGCCCACCCTGATCAAAAATTGATCATTTATGAAGAAATCAACTTGGAGCCGCACAAACAGTTTTTCTTGTGATTAGCGCGCTTCCGGAGGAGATACATATGCGACAGAGTCTTAAACAGTTTGCCATCGTGCTTACCGCTTCCTTTGCTGCCCTGGGTGGTGGAGAGGCCTTTGCCGCCATTAAGGAATCCCCGGAGAAGAAGAAAAAGAAGTCCATGACTGTCACCGCGACCGCCTACAACTCTGTTGAAGGCCAGACCGATGACGATCCGTGGGTGGCAGCCTGGAACAACCGCCTGCGCCCGGGTGACAAAATCATTGCGGTATCCCGTGACCTGGAAAAGCACGGTCTGACCAACGGCGCCAAAGTGAAGATTGAAGGTCTGCCCGGCACTTATACCGTGCGTGACCGTATGAACAAGCGCTACACCAACCGTATTGATGTGTGGATGGAAGAAGACATCAAGAAGGCACGTAAGTGGGGCAAGAAAAAGCTCAAGATCATCTGGGATCACGACAAAAAATAAGTGAGCCGGAGATATCCATAGCCGGTTAGCTATACCAAGGGCCTTGCCAACGCCAATCGAACGAAAAAGCCCCCGCAACTGCGGGGGCTTTTTCATTTTCTCTCTCGGGAATTGTTCACGGTTCCGTGGTCACTTCCATTCCCGGCACTTCACTGCAACCCTCGTTACCGATGTAGTAAACGCTCGGTTGATGGGATTGGTTGTAGCGATGCTCAATCCCTTCATCGCGAAACACCAGCAGGTACTCTTCCTTAATCCACCCCTTGTCGGTGCGGTACTCACTGAGCCACAACAACGCCGGCCCATCCTCGTGGCACTTGCCATAAAACATACGCGTTTTTTCCACCAGCTCTTTGGTCAGGTAGTCGCGATAAACACCCGGATAGGTAAAGCGCTCACCGGAGAGATCCGCATTCAACACGCCATCTTCGTCACCTTCGAGTTCCGCCTGGGACCGGTCACGCTGTTCCGCCAGGGAGCTTCCCGCGGGTGCCTGTGCCGCAAACTGCTCTGGCTCGGGAATGCCATCCCCACCCTGATCGCGCGGCTGCCGCACTTGAGAAGGCTCACCCGGAGCAACCTCAATACGCTCGAGAAAAATTGCCGTGTTCTCGTCGCAATCCACACAGGTGCGCCCGGCGATAATGGCATAACCATTCAACTCGGAAATAAGCTTCGCTTCCGCGAGATCCACATCGATCACGCGATCATTGGACACTTTTAGCTGGATACCGGACATTGCCGGCATGGCGGGGGAAAATCCGCACAGAAAAATAAGGAGACAGAGAAGGAATATCTTCATGCAGAGCAACCACACTTAATACATCTGCAGACCGCGATCAGTTGGTGTCGCCAGGGCACCTTTCCTTGCTGCCTCTTGGCGACACCGCGATTGGGTAGTGCTGTTACACTGTCGCGATTCCCTTCTATGTATAACCATAGCAGGCGTTGAAAATCCTGCTGCGCGAGACCGTTACTTTTTGCGCACGTACCACCGATATGTGGTCACATAATGTGGAGTGTCAGGGAGCCTCCCAGCCGCCACTCTCTTCTGCGGGGCCAATAAACGCTCCAACGCCTTCTTCTTTCAAAGCGTCCAGCGCTTCCTGCAACGCCTCGGCATCGCTGTCGAACACATCTTCCCACACCGTCGTATTGTTATTTTCATCGACGATTTCCAGCAGCCAACCGCCGTCACCATCCTCGTAAATATCAATGTTTACGGTGTGGTTGCCGTCGCTATAGGCACGACTCAAGGGGGAATCTTGCGGGGTAACTTCTTCGGCCATGGGGATAACCTCGCTGGCAAAGGGGGATGCGGAAAGTGGCATTCGCGGTCTTACAGGAGACAGTAAAGCGAACTCCTGAACGCCCGGTCAAGCCCTATTCGGCGCTGTCGAAAAAGTGTACGACGCGCGACAAAAAACTTGTTAAAATGCGCGGCGATTTTTACCCATGCCCCGGATTTACGCTCCGGCCTGCACAAGGAAACTCCCATGACCAATACCGCGTCCGTTGTGGTCTGCGCGCTGTACAAATTTGTTCGCCTCGAAGACTTTGAATCCCTCCGCGATCCCCTGCTCAAGGTAATGCTCGACAACGAAGTGCGCGGCACTCTGCTGCTCGCTGACGAGGGCATCAATGGCACCGTCGCCGGTAGCCGGGCCGGTATCGACACTCTGCTCAGCTACCTCAAATCCGATAGCCGCCTGGCGGAGCTGGACTACAAAGAGTCTTACACCGAAAACATGCCCTTCCTGCGCAGCAAGGTAAAATTGAAGCGCGAGATCGTGACCATGGGCGTTGAAGGCATCGATCCTCGCCGCACCGTCGGCACCTATGTGAAGCCCGCGGACTGGAATGCGCTGATTTCCGATCCGGACGTTGTGCTGATCGATACCCGCAACGATTACGAGTTCCAGGTAGGCACCTTCGAGCACGCGGTGAATCCGAACACCACCACCTTCCGTGAGTTTCCCGAGTACGTGAAGGAAAACCTGGACCCAGGCAAACACAAGAAAGTGGCAATGTTCTGCACCGGCGGTATTCGCTGTGAGAAGTCCACCGCTTATCTAAAAGAGCAGGGTTTCGACGAGGTTTATCACCTGCAGGGCGGTATCCTGAAGTACCTGGAAGATGTACCCAAGGAAGAGACCTTGTGGAAGGGCGAGTGCTTTGTGTTCGATGATCGGGTGACCGTGAATCACGATCTGGAGCAGGGCTCTTACCATCAGTGCAACGCCTGCCGTATGCCGATCACCGAGGAGGAAATGCAGTCTCCACTGTTCGAACAGGGGGTGAGCTGCCCGCACTGCCACGATACGGTGTCAGACGCCGACAAGTCGCGTTTTCGCGAGCGTGAGAAGCAGATACAGCTGGCCAAGCAGCGCGGTGAGCGTCACCTCGGCGAAGATGCCAAGGCTACGACCTTAAACCGCCGCCAGCACAAGCAAGCGCTGCGTCGCAAGCAGGCGGAACAGGCGCGCAAGGCCCAGGACGTATAACCGACGTGCATATTCAATCGCGTAAAAACGATTGCGTAAAAAGCCTTCTCAAAAACGATTCTCTGAGCCCCGCACACGCGGGGCTTTCAGTGTTCATCCCCGATCAACCAGTGTTCCGCCGCCTGCTCGGTAACAAACTCCATGAGCGTCAGGCCCTCTTTGCGGGCAGCACCGTCGATCACCACGTTGGCGTTATATTCGGGCGCGTGTAACACCGCAAAACGCCCCTCGCTGATTCCCGGCAAGTGTGCAATGTAGCTGCCCAGTGCGCGACGCTCCTCCACCGACATGTCGATATCTGCTTTGCGCACGTCGGCCAGCACCAGTAGCGGGTGAAGGTGGCCGTATTTCTCCGCCACCTGTCGCACGGCAGCATGTTTTTCCGCTCCGTCCACCCGGTCGAAAAAGCCGATATTCACCACGCGCGTGGCCGCATTAAATCGCACCTGAAAACTCACTGCCTTCTCCTGTACCGACCCACCAAGCGGGTCAATGCCGCTATGTACTGGACGAACCCCGTTTATTGCTGTTTATTTCGATACAGCAGGTTTCTCGGTTCGCTCAGGTGATCAAAGGAGTAATTCATTTGCCGCCAACGAGTATATTCAGGCGGTGAGATGGAACCCAGCGCGTTTTCTGGGAACCAATTACTCCATATCGATCTCGGGTAAACCCTCTTCTAAATCAGCGGCTAACCACACTTGCGCGGCAGCGGCACGCGCTACCTGTTTATACAGTGCCGCCACCGCACCCTCCGGCTCTGCCGCCACGGTGGGTTTGCCACCATCTGTTTGCTGGCGAATCGACATCGCCAGCGGCAACTGCCCGAGCAGGCGCGTAGCGTACTCCGCCGCCATTCTGTCGCCACCACCAGCGCCAAAAATAGGCTCTTGGTGACCGCACTTGGAGCAGGTATGCAGGGCCATGTTTTCCACAATGCCGAGCACTGGCACCGACACCTTGCGGAACATTTCCACGCCCTTGATCGCGTCTACCAAAGCCAGGTCTTGCGGTGTAGTCACAATCACCGCGCCGGCCAGAACAACCTTTTGCGATAGCGTGAGCTGGATATCGCCGGTGCCCGGCGGCATATCGACAATCAGATAATCCAGTTCGCCATCTTCTGTGCTCTCGCCCCAGAGTGTCTGGGTCAACATCTGGTTCAGCGCGCCACTGGCCATGGGCCCGCGCCATACGGCGGGGGTATCTTCGGTCAGCAAATAGCCCAGCGACATGGTCTGCAGGCCCTGCACCGGAACCGGCACAAAAAACTTACCGCCCTTTACCTCGGGGCGTGTGCCCTCAGTACCGAGCATGGTCGGCAGGCTCGGGCCATAAATATCGGCATCCAGCAAACCCACCGCGGCACCTTCCGCCGCCAGCGCCAGTGCCAGGTTTACCGCGGTAGTGGATTTGCCCACCCCGCCCTTACCGGACGCCACCGCGATTATGTGCTTCACCGCCTTGAGCGGCTCGGGCACCTCTCCCACATCAGTACGCGGAATGTCGAAAAACAGATCAAAGTTCAATGTGCTGCCCGCCAGAGGCCCGCCTGCAAGAACCGGCGCACAGGCCGCGCGGACGCGCTCCGCCCATGCCTGCTGCTGGCTCGCGCAGGGATACCCGAGGGTCACACTGGTAAATATGGTCTTGTCGCCGTCAAAACCCACCTCAATATCGGCATCCAGTGCATCTAGCGGCAGGGCGGTGGCCGGATCTTCCAGGGCGCCAATCGCCGCCGCTACCTGCTCAAGCTGTTCCGTAACCTCGGGAGAGAAGTCTTCATGGTCCTGGTGGTTGTCGTTCACGGCAGCATCCTCACTGGCTGTGGAATTTGGGCGGCATTGTGGTCAAGCTCTGGCGTGAACACAAGAGACGCCCCAGTACAGAATTCAGTACAGACTATTCGCTGCAGACCCGGCAGTCCCACACTGCGCGGCGGGCGTTGCCGGCAGGTGCCTTACAAGCCCCATTTCTGCTATATTCCGCGCTCTTTCAGGCCCACGGCCGCCCAATCAAAGAATCCACACAGACTAATCTCGCAGCCTTTGGAATCCATGATGTCTCAAACCGACCATCAGCCCAGAAACATTCTCGTCACCAGTGCCCTGCCGTACGCCAACGGTTCCCTGCACCTGGGTCATATTCTCGAGTACATCCAGACCGATATCTGGGCCCGCTTCCAGCGCGCCCGCGGCAACCAGTGCCTGTATATGTGTGCCGACGACGCCCACGGCACTGCCATCATGCTGAAGGCCGAACAACTGGGTATCACCCCGGAACAACACATCGCCAACATGCAGGCGGAGCACGAGCGCGATTTCGCCGACTTCCTGATCGGTGTGGACAACTACCACTCCACCCACTCCGACGAGAACCGCGAACTGTCGGCAATGATCTACAAGCGCCTGCGCGAGAACGGCCATATTGCCTCCCGCACCATTACCCAGGCCTACGACCCGGAGAAAGAACTGTTCCTGGCAGACCGCTACATCAAGGGCACCTGCCCGCGCTGTAAGTCCGAAGACCAGTACGGCGATAACTGCGAAGTGTGCGGCGCGACCTACAGCCCTACCGAGCTAATCAACCCGGTATCGGTGATCTCCGGTGCAACACCCGTTGAAAAAGAGTCCGAGCACTTCTTCTTTACCCTGCCGGCCTTCACCGACTTTCTGAAACAGTGGACCCGCTCCGGCACCCTGCAAAGTGAAGTGGCGAACAAGCTGTCCGAGTGGCTGGATGAAGGACTGCAGGAGTGGGACATCTCCCGCGACGCGCCCTACTTCGGTTTTGAAATCCCCGACGCGCCGGGCAAATACTTTTACGTATGGCTGGACGCGCCGATCGGCTATATGGCCAGCCTGAAAAACTACTGCGATGCGAAAGGCCTCGACTGGCAGGAGTACTGGAAAAAAGACAGCACCACCGAGGTGTATCACTTTATCGGCAAGGACATCGTCAACTTCCACGCGCTGTTCTGGCCGGCCATGCTCGACTCTGCGCAGTTCCGCACCCCGACCAAGGTGTGTGTACACGGCTTCCTGACCGTCAATGGCAAGAAGATGTCGAAGTCGCGCGGCACCTTTATTAATGCCCGCAACTACCTCGACCATCTGAACCCGGAATACCTGCGCTACTATTTTGCGGCAAAGCTGACCGCCGGCGTGGACGACCTGGACCTCAACCTGGAAGACTTTATCGCCAAGGTAAACTCGGACCTCGTGGGCAAGGTCGTGAACATTGCCTCGCGCACCGCCAAGTTTGTCAGCAAGTCCGGCGGCGCCCTGTCCAGTGAGCTGGCGGATCCGGCGCTGTGGAACCAGTTTGTGGAAGCGGCCCCGCGCATTACCGAGTTCTTTGAAGCGCGCGAATACAGCCGCGCCACCCGCGAGATTATGGCGCTGGCGGATGCCGCCAATGCCTGGATTGCGGAAAAAGCCCCCTGGTCTCTGGCCAAGGAAGAAGGCAAGGAACAAGAAGTACTGGCGATCTGCTCGCAGGGCGTAAACATGTTCCGCGCACTGATCAGCTGGCTGGCACCGGTACTGCCGGAAACCGCGAAGAAAGCCGAGGAGTTCCTCGGTGTGGCACTGGACTGGAACACCGCGACGACGCCGCTGGCCGGCCACACCATCAACAAATTCAAACCGCTGATGCAGCGCGTAGAAAAAACTCAGGTGGAAGCCGTGCAAGAAGCTGCAAAAGAATCTCTGGCGCAATTACAGGCCGAGACTCAATCCAACACCGAGGCAGCCAAAGGCCCACTGGCAGACGATCCGCTGGCGGACGAAATCCAGTTTGACGACTTTGCCAAGGTGGATCTGCGCATCGCCCTGATCGCCAATGCGGAACACGTGGAAGGTGCCGGCAAACTGCTGCGCCTGACGTTGGACCTGGGCGGTGAAACCCGCAATGTATTCGCCGGTATCAAGAGCGCCTACAGCCCGGAAGACCTGATCGGCAAACACACCGTAATGGTTGCCAACCTGGCACCGCGCAAAATGCGCTTTGGTGTCAGTGAAGGCATGGTGCTGGCGGCAGGCCCGGGTGGCAAAGACCTGTGGATCCTGGAGCCCCATGCAGGCGCGCAGCCGGGTATGCGGGTAATGTAAGCCACCCTCTTACTTCCCGCCGTGGTGGGGTAGCCATGCTGCCCCACCCGCTGTTTCACTGCCTACTAGACGCGAACTGCCAGTACCTTAGACCTTAGGTCGAGCACCGCCATCCCCTCCTCTCCGGCCGCCCAGCGACCGCCGCGCTTTTGACAAATGTCCTTGTCAGGACGCCTCCCGCTGCTTCCAATGGAGTAACATCCTAACAACGCTGCCGTGTCGAGCAGATGCTGACGCTCAGCAACGGGACAAACGATTCGAGGCCAACAATGTCCGCAGTCATTTTTCCTATCTACGCACTCTGCCATGCCACCCTGTGTGCCTGGGCCTTCACTCTGTGGAAATCCCAGCGTGCCCCCGGTGCTGCACTGATCGCCCTTGTCTGCGCCGCGCTCACTTACGACAACATCATCCTGTCGATCGGTGCATCCATCGGCATCGGCCCATTGCTCGAAAGCCTGAGCTGGCCGCGCTTTGTCATGCATGCCTTTCTCACCCCATTGCTGTTGATCGTGGCAAGCAAAGCCGCACAGGCCGCTGGGTTGCACTGGGCCCAGGGCCCGAACTGGAACCGGTTTATCTGGCTGCTTGCTCTGCTGATGATTTTGCTGGGGATCTACGAAGGGCTTATCGGCCTCGAACTGGTGCCCGCGTGCTTTGACGATACCCTGCGCTACACCTCCAACCTGCACCCATCCCAACTGTGTTTTGAAGGGCAACAGCCGGTGGCCGGCAATGGCCCACCGATCCCTTCGATTGTCGCCACACTGCTCACTCTTATTGTCGGTATCGGTTTGTGGCGCCAGCGCGCGTGGCCGTGGATGGCCCTCGGTGCGGCCATCATGTTTCTTGCCGCGGCTATCCCTTCCAGTTTGCTGGGAATGGCCCCGGGCAACGGTGGCGAAGTGCTGCTGCTGGCGAGTCTGGTATACAGCGTTGCCCGCTTTGCCGACAACGCGGCATCCTCCGCAGAACCGGCGACGGCAATGAAATAGCCCGATCGCGCTCTGCACGATTAACCAATCCGCGAGCACGCCCAATCGCCAAACCAGCCTGAAGGGTTTACCATCCCCGCCTGCAGTCCTGCCGTGCCAACCAGCGCTGCGAATTCGCAGTGCTGGCCCGCAATAATGCAGCCGAAAATCTTAAACCTTAAATCTTGGAGCCAACAATGCGTGGTGTATTTCTCGACACCCTGACCATGAAGCTAGATGAGTTGGATACCTCCGCTCTGCAAAGCGCACTTGATCAGTGGGAGTTTTTTGAAACCACCTCACCAGAGCAGACCGCACAGCGTATTGCCGACGCGGATGTGGTGATTACCAATAAAGTAGTGCTCGACCGCGCACTTATCGAAAATGCACCGAATTTAAAACTGATCTGTGTGTGTGCCACCGGCACCAACAATATCGATCTGGATGCGGCGGCTGCCCGCAACATTCCGGTAAAAAATGTTACCGGCTATACCGGCACCTCCCTCGCGCAACATACCCTTGCACTGATTCTGGCACTCGCCACCCGCTGGCACCAATACCACAGCGACGTTGGTAGCGGCCGTTGGGCTGAGTCCCCGGTTTTCTGTCGCCTCGACTATCCGGTGATCGAACTCGATGGCAAAGTGCTGGGTATTATGGGCTACGGCGACCTCGGGAAGAAAGTCGCAAGATTGGGTGAAGCGCTCGGCATGAAGGTGTTGATTGCGGAGTCGTTCACCGGCGAGAAAAGAGATGGGCGTACACCGCTCGCGGAAATAATTAAGCAAGCGGATGTGATCAGCCTGCACTGCCCACTGACCGAAGAAACCGATCAACTGGTCAATCAGCAGTTCCTGTCCGCAATGAAAGAAACCGCCTTCCTGATCAACACCGCACGCGGTGGACTGGTGGATGAGGTGGCCCTCATCGCCGCACTGAAAAAACACGACATTGGCGGCGCCGCACTGGATGTGGTCAGCGTGGAACCTCCACCGACGGATCACCCCTTGCTGGCAAACAATATCCCCAACCTCATCATCACTCCGCACAATGCCTGGATCAGCCGCGAGAGCCGGCAGCGCTTGCTCGATGGTGTGACCCAGAACATTGTTGCGTGGCAAACCGATACCTAACGATTCAAAACACCGCGGTTGCTTCAAGCTACAGCGGTGTTTTTTCGCGCCGATAACGCAAGTCTCCGACGCCCATTTATCCCGCTATTTATCCCCTCTATACACTTGCACTGACATTCGTCCCGACATTTCAGCCAGAAATGACACCCAAAATACCCTGCGAAAACAACTTACCTGTCAGAAGTGCATTTACATGGCAACTGTATCCCGCTAACCACAGCGTTTCAGGCTCTGGACAGGCCAACAAAAGATTTGATTTACTCGAGTAGTCAACAGGGAGGGGTAAGGCTGTTTGCAGACCTGTGATATCAGCCCATCAAAAAACAAGGATAAACGTCATGACTACTCCAGCGCGAATAGTGAAAATTATTTCGCTCGCCCTACTTGCCGCGATTGTCTCGATTGTCGCCGCATGCGGCGACAGCACACCAAAAGAAAATACAGAAAGCGCGAAATCCAACCTCAAACCGGTCGCAGAAATCACTGAGAATAGCGAGCAAATCAGCGGGCTTTTCGACCTTTATCAGAACACCGTCACCGGTAGCGTCTATTTAAAGCTTGCGCCGAATCAGCTGAACAAAGAAATCATCCACCATATGCAGGTGAGCAACGGAATTCCGGGCAGCAACATCCTCCACACCATGGGGATGTACTTTGAACCGCGCATTATCCGCTTCGAGAAACACTTCGACAAAATTCACGTGCGGCAGGAAAACACTGTGTTTGTGCACGACAAGGAAAACCCGGTAAGTCGTGCAAGCCATGCAAACCTGAACCGCCCGATACTTGCCGCCCTGAAAATCGAGGCAGAGGATGAAGCCAGCGGCGCAGTTTTCGTCAACATTGATTCGCTGTTTCTTAACGACTCATTGCGCCAGCTAAAACCCTCTCCCAACCCCGAGGAAAAGCCGGGCACCCGCCTGACCCTTGGCAAGCTAAACAGTGACAAGACCCGTTTCACCAGCCTGCACAACTACGCACAAAATACCGATGTCGTCGTGGAGTATGTCTATGACAACCCGGAGCCGGTGTTACCAAAAGAGTTCGGCCTGAACATCAAAGATTATGCCCTGAGCGATGAGCGCAGCCTCGCGTTCAGTATTCGCCATATTCTGATTCAGGCACCAGAGAATGATTTTGCACCCCGCCGCGATGACCCGCGCCTGGGATACTTTTCTACACTCAGGCAGGTCCTGACTTCTGACAGCGCCGCGCCCTATGGTGACTTCATCAATCGCTGGCATCTGGTCAAAAAGAACCCACTGGCCGATATATCTGAGCCCGTTAACCCCATTGTCTGGTGGATCGAAAATACTACGCCGCTGGAATACCGCGACACTATCCGTGATGCCACCCTCGCCTGGAACCTGGCTTTTGAGCAAGCCGGCTTCAAAAATGCTATCCAGGTCAAAGTGCAGCCAGACAATGCTGACTGGGATGCGGGAGACCTGCAGTACAACGTATTGCGCTGGACCGCCTCACCGCAACCGCTGTTCGGAGGCTTGGGCCCGAGCATTGCAGACCCACGCACCGGACAAATCCTAGGTGCGGATATCATGCTCGAGCTGGTGGCGATGCAAAACCGGTCGCGCATGGAAGAGATCTATAACGTACCCGCCAGCCACTCCGCTGCTGATGGTCACTTCCATCCCATGGCGCAGTCCCATATGCCGATCTATCAAGGTGCGGCATTTGGCGCAGCGGCGCTCGCCGCGAGTGGCGCCGACAAGGCAACCACCAGCAGATTCTCGGAAGAATTTCTCTACTTCTTGATTTTGCACGAGGTAGGACACACGCTCGGCTTAAACCACAACTTTATCGCCAGCCAGTATCAGCCTTTGGCCTCGATTTTTGATGGTGAAACGACGCGTAAACAGGGCCTCACCGCTTCCGTCATGGATTACCCTGCCCCCAACCTGTCCATCAGCGAAGGCAGTCAGGAGCAGTTCTACAACGTGGCACCAGGGGCCTACGATCGCTGGGCCATTGAATATGGCTACTCTCCTGCGGCGGTAGATGCGGCAGAAGAAGCCCAGCGTCTCAGTAACATTCTCGCCCGCTCCACCGATCCGGCACTGGCATTCGGCAATGATGCGGATGATATGCGAGCGCCGGGAGCCGGTATTGATCCGCGCATCATGATCAATGACATGAGCGGCGACGGTATCGGTTATGCACAGCACCAGTTCCGTCTCAGCCAGAAGATCCTCAGTTCACTGCCAGAGCGCCTGCTCAAGCAAGGGGAGTCCCGTCAGGAACTGGTGAATGGGGCAAACGTCGCTCTGCAACACTATGCAAGTGCCGCCAAGGTAGTTTCGCGCTACATCGGCGGGGTGATGGTAGATCGCGCAATGGTCGGCCAGGAAGGCGGGAACGATCCGTTCCGACCGATAGCGGCCACTGAGCAGAAACGTGCAATGTCAGTACTTGAGGAATATGTGTTCGGGCCTGACGCGCTGATACTATCCCCCGAACTCATCAAAGAGATGCAGCAACAGCGCCGCTGGTTCTTCTTTTACGGCAAAACAGAAGACCCGAAGGTACACGACCTGGTTCTGAACATTCAGAAGTCTGTACTCGATCATCTGCTCAACCCGGTGGTACTCAAGCGGGTGCAGGATTCGAGCCTGTATGGCAATGAGTATTCTATGACCGACCTGTACACCGACCTGAACCTGGCGATCTTTTCCGCGGATGCAACCGGCAACGTGGATACCTTCCGTCAGAACCTGCAGCGAGATTACATCAATCGACTGATTGCCATTGCCAACGCCAGCAAAGACAGCGCCCGCCAGCAGCAGTCGCAGGCCATCGCTCGCTATTCGCTCAAACAGATTGATGCGCAATTAAAGAGTGCAGGCAACAACCCCGCTTCGCACGCGCACAAGGAGCACCTGCAATTTGTGATTCGCCGAGCGTTAAACCCAAATGCTAGCCAGCCGAGCAGCGCTGGCTAATCACCACCCTGCAGCGTTCCGGTGCATCCTTAGGGAGAATCCGGAACGTCCATTCCCCCATATCTATTGAATGATCCAGCACACACGAGTCACCACCAGAAAAAACGCTGCAGTCATCAAACTCTAGTTTTTAAAAGGCATCCCCTACCCAGCTATGCCTTGTCGCTCTAGTCAGCCTCTTGCTAATACCGTTTTGACCCATTCGGCAATAACCGGTTTGATTCACGAATATTCCTGATTAACCTTCGCGCTCACCTTGATTGCTATCGGAGGGTAACACCATGGCAACAGCAAAAGCGCCCAACTCAGGTTCCAGTCACAACAAGCTGCACCAGGCTTACAATCTTGCGGGCGAGGCAGCCCACGAGACCGCCTCGCAGTTAAAGTCACGTGCTCGTGAAACTGCAGACACCGTGAAGGCTCGTGCCCACGATGGCATGGAGAAAGGTAAGCAGCGCGCGCACGACGTTGCCGAACGTGCGGAGAATCAGATCAAGGCTCACCCGCTTGTCAGTGTGGGCTGCGCCTTCGCTGCCGGCTGGTTGATCGCAAAAATCCTAAAATAACCTCAACTGACCTACAATTTTCTAAATACATAACCACTGCCTGTGTCATGCACAGGCAGTGGTTATGCTTAGCGGCATAACGATCACTGACTACCGCACGTCCGCCCGACATCACACACACTGATCGAGGTATTGATTGATGGCAGCCCCCGGCAATCAGAATGACGATTCGAATCAATCGGCTGACCCCAATCACGATCCAGAGCCCAATGCCTCTTCGCAAGATCCGCAAGGTGCATCACCTCAAGCGGCGGTAGACACACCGCAGGCCGAATCACTACTCGACGAATTCAATACACTACGTGACAGGGCCGAGGCCACCATGACTCTTGCCTCGGCCTGGGCAGAAAACCTGACGAGTTTGGTACAGCTGGAATTCCAACGCACCCTGCAAGCGGGAAAGCGCATCGTCATCATGCTGCTGTTCCTGTTCTTCCTGGCAATCGCGTTGATTGTGAGCCTGTGCGCGGGGCTGGGGTTGCTCGGCTACTACTATTTCCAGTCCATTTATATTGGCTTCGGCATTTTTATGTTGTCCCAGATCATCATCCTGGCGGTGCTGTTACTGTCGATCAATCGCCTGAAGAATCTTCTGGGATTCGACGAATCACGCAAGCAAGCTCAAGAGGCGCTCGATAATGTCACTGCGCTCTTTAAACAAACAGATTGAACAACGCCGGCAAGCTTTGGAAAAGCAACGCCGCTGCGCCCTGAGTCTGATGGAGCAGCAAAAGGCGCAGGCGCTAACCCAGGCAAACCGAATTCCATTGCCGCTCGCGATGCTGGGGGCGTTTGCCGCGGGCTTTATCATTCAGCGGGTTTACAACAAACCTTCCACCCGCTCGCTGGTGAACTGGTATCTGACGCTGAGGAATTTCTAGCGGCCGCTACCGTGTTCCGTTTCGCTAACTGCCCGGCTCGCTGCCACCACAGGACCTAGACGCTGCTCGGCACTGGCGTCCACAATTCGCTGCGCAATATCGACCAGTTTCAGATTCATGTCCATGGCGCGCTGCTGCATGGTGCGATAGGCATCGTCCTCATTCATGCGCAGGCTCTTCATCAATAAGCCTTTCGCACGCGCCACCAACTTTCGCTCCACTAGCGTCTTGCGGGTTTCTTCCAACTCGGCGCTCACACGTTGGATATGTTCCACCTGCGAACGAATCAGACCGTAGAGCGAATGCGCCAGTGGCTGTCCATGCAATGTGGATACGCCAGCATACGCACTGCCGCCGTAAAGCCCCGGCAACTGCGGATCAAACAACACCGCCAGTGTCGGTAAACGATTCCAGTCCATGGACTTCATTCGCTGTAACTGCGCATAGTGCTGCCCCAGTTCCGACTGGGCGCTGGACACACGCTTACGGCTCACCTTGAGCAGCTGCTCGGTGAGCGCATCCTCCAGACCGTGCATGGCATCAATCCGCGTACTGGCCAATTGATACCACACCTCGCTAATCTCGGTCGCAATTGGCTCTCCATCCTTCAAACCCGCAATCACTTCTCGCAACCGCTGCAGGTCTTGACTCGGCTGACTCTGCTCGATGGATTGCCATTGCGCAGTATCCGTCTCGCCGGCGTACTCCAGAAATACGTCCACGCTTTGTCGCTGGCATAGCTGCAGTTGCCTGATGCGCTCATGCAGGCCTTCATCGAAGCGGCTGCCGGCAAATCCAATTGCTCCCCAGGCGCGCTCCTGCCCGGAGAATTCCTTGGCCTGCATAAAGTTAAACAGTGCCACTAGTATTCGAGTGACTTCCGGATCATCGGCGACATCCGCCGCTTCCAGCACGACGGACAGCAGGCCCGCAATTAAACGACAATAGGCGTCGGTAGACTCCAGGGCAGAGATTTCAAACGCCGTGATGTGATCCCGAAGAATGCGCAATTCATCCAGGCCATGTAATGAATAGGCAATGCAGTTGAGCAGGCGCATATTGTGTACGCGCTCTCTGTGCCCCTCTTTCAAATAGCGCTCTCTTAATACATGTCGGAAGCGGCCTTCACTGCCCAGGCAATTCTGAATCTGGCCGGAGCGCTGCTCGCTAAAATGGCCCCCGGCAGAGACCAGGTAGATATTACTCATGCCACGCTCCCGCTGGAGTTGATGCACCAGGTCGGATACCCGGATTACCAACTCGCAGCTTCCCGCAAGATGTTCTAATGCCTGAATTTCCGCGCGCTTGGCCGCGAGCAGGAATTTTTCGGCATCCTCTTGATGGTTGGTCATAACCCTGGCTCCGTTTAAGGTTTCCTACACTGAGTATCCGCCCGAGAAATCCACAACATTTATCGAGTAATTTGCAATTTACATTCCACATTGCACCGGGACCGAACCATTGGCTGACACGCTTTGCGCCCACGCAACGCGCGCAGACTGGGTACAATAGCGGTTCCACAGCCACCCATGAGGCGACGCGAACCATGAGTCTGAGCACGCTATCCCCCTCTTCGCTCGCTGACGAAAACGTTGTTGCGGATTCCGTATTACCCAGTGCGGAAGCGGCAGCAAAGTTGGTGGATTTTATCCGGCGTCACCCGCGCCTGACGGTATTGACCGGAGCCGGCGTTAGCACCGACTCCGGCATTCCCGACTACCGTGACCAACACGGACAATGGAAGCGCAAGCCGCCGGTGGACCACCGCGATTTCATGGCCAGCGTAGCCACGCGGCAGCGTTACTGGGGGCGCGCACTAATTGGCTGGCCGGTAATCCGCAACTCGGCGCCGAACGGTGCGCACTATCACCTGGCGGAGCTGGAGCGCCGCGGGCATATTCACTTGATGATTACGCAGAATGTCGACCGCCTGCATCAGCGTGCGGGCAGCCAGCAGGTTATCGACCTGCACGGGCGCGCCGATGAGATTCGCTGCATGCAATGCGACTACCGCGCAGTGCGTCAGGAGGTGCACGATCGCAGTGACGCACTGAACCCGGCGTTTCGTCACTACACCGCGGAGGCCGCGCCGGATGGTGACGCCGATTTGGAAGTGGACTTCAGTAATTTCCGTGTGGCCGACTGCCCGGAATGTGCCGGCATTCTGAAGCCAGATGTGGTGTTCTTTGGGGACAATGTTCCTCGCGAGCGCGTGGCTACAGCAATGGAGGCGTTGCGCGCGAGCGACGCGCTGCTGGTGGTGGGATCTTCGTTAATGGTGTACTCGGGGTTCCGCTTCTGCCGCTATGCGAAAGAGTGGGGCAAGCCCATCGCCGCGTTGACTCTGGGACGCACCCGCGCCGACGACCTGCTGGACTTGAAACTGAATGCAGGCATTGGAGAAACGCTGGAGCGCACGCTTATGCAACTTGCGTAATACTCTGGTGATCTTCCCCAACACCGACCCTTTTCGTCACATCAAATAACGACTCTACGACTAGTCGTTATCGCTTTCGCTGCTTTCGCCGATCTTATCCTGTGTACGCAACGCGAAATCACTGGCGTCGTGCCGCTCATGTAACTGCCTGGCCGGGTCACCCCAAGTACGATTCACCATCGTGCCGCGCTGCACCGCAGGGCGTTCACCAATCTCGTCCACCCAGCGATTTACGTTCTTGTAGGTGTGCGCCTCAATAAACTCGGCCGCATCATAGGCTTCGTTTTTCAGCACCGCGCCATACCAGGGCCAGATGGCCATATCGGCAATGGTGTATTCACGACCGGCAATAAACGGGCGCTCCGCCAACTGGCGATCGAGCACATCCAGCTGGCGCTTCACTTCCATGGTGTAGCGATTGATCGGGTACTCGTACTTTTCCGGCGCGTAAGCATAGAAGTGGCCAAAGCCACCCCCAAGGAGAGGCGCTGCGCCCATTTGCCAGAACAGCCAGTTCAGGGTTTCGGTGCGTTGCTCTGGCGTATGTGGCAGGAAGGCGCTGAACTTTTCCGCCAGATACAACAGGATGGAGCCGGACTCGAATACGCGAATCGGCGGATTGGTGCTGTGATCGACCAGTGCGGGGATCTTGGAGTTCGGATTGATTTCGACGAAACCACTGCTGAACTGCTCACCTTCGGTGATGCGGACCAGGTGTGCGTCGTACTCCGCCCCCTCGTGCCCGAGCGCTAGCAGCTCTTCCAGCATAATGGTGACTTTCACCCCATTGGGGGTAGCGAGGGAGTAGAGCTGCATGGGGTGTTTCCCCTTGGGCAACTCCTTGTCATGGGTCGCACCGGCAGTGGGGCGGTTGATGTTGGCAAATTGACCGCCACTCTCCGAATCCCACTTCCAGACCGCAGGCGGGGTATAGCTCGCATCCGACATAATCACTCCTCGTTAGCATTCCATCAGGCTGACCAAGAGTAATCCGGCGGCCGCTTTTTTTAAACGTCTGGCAGATTTTCAGTCACAGACTCATAGCTTTGCTGGCTTTGCAATAGCTGGATAACTTGTGGCAATGGATCCGCATAGACTTCCGGCAGGTCGCGTTCGCCGTCGACAGAGGGGACGTAGGCAAGGCGCTCTTCCGGCGGGATAAATTCAGTGGTGATACCGGGCTTGTTGCCCCGGGCATCTATCCGAAACCAGCCGTAGCGCTCCAGATACACACTGTTCAGGCCGTGCAGGCAAAAACGAGCGGAGGCATCATCCAGCAGCAGGCGCTGATAACTGAAGCCGACGGGAATGTCGTTGGCCCGTAGTAACGCCGCCAGCAGGTGACTTTTGGCGAAACAGAATCCTGTGCCCTCGCGCAGCACATCCGAGGACCGGCAGGTAACCGGGTTCAACGCAAAGTCGCCGCTGTGGCGAATTTCATCGCGCACAAACTCGAAGCTGTTGCGTGCGGTGCCGAATTTGGCGCCCGAGGGGCACTTCAGGTCGGCTGCGAGGGCCAGAATGTCCGGGTGCTGCCAGTTTATAATCGGGGTGTGTTGTAGATACGCCTGCATGTTCGTGTTGTTCGCTTGCGATGCTATTCAGAGGGCCAATTTAGAGGGGCAGCCTCATATACACGCTGTTAGGGTCGTCTGTATATGCTGCGAAGGGCGGACACTCACTGAATCCGTGGCGCAGATAGAGCCGGCGCGCCGGCGCAAAAAAGTCCATCGCGCCGGTTTCCAGGCTCAGCCGTGTATAGCCTCTCTCGCGAGATTCCCGGATTATATGGCGCAACATGGCACTGGCAACGCCCTTCCCGCGCGCGGCCGCCCCGGTGCGCATGGACTTGATTTCACCATGGTCCGGCGCCAGCTCCTTGAGCGCGCCACAGCCCACCAGCGTATCGCCGTCATACACCGACCAGAAGGAGATCTCCGGCTGCCGCAAGCCATCCAGATCCAGCGCGTGCTTGCTCTCCGGTGGTGAAGTGGCGCGCATATCCTCGATATGCTCTGCCAGGAACGCTGCAATGCGCTCCCCCGAAAGGTCATCCAGAACGATGTTCATAGTGCATCCTCAACCACAAATTCCGCTATTCCCGGGCACTGCAGCATATATGGCAAGTTGAACGCCTATAGCCTCTCCCCCATAATACCGCCCCTGATCAGGCAAAAATGACCTGCAACACTGGCCCGTGGCGCCGCTCGAAGGAACCCATCGAGAGGTCTGCAATCTTCGCGCCAATACAATGAGGACGGCGCCAGCTGCTTGTTAGGGCCTTGCCTAGAAAGAGCACACACTAAAGAGCCTTCTATTTAGTGTGCGTTTAGCCAACCCAGCTTCTTCCTCGTTGTGCACGCCGCGGCCCGGCGCAGTGGGCAGAATGGAATCTCTATGACCGAATTTACCGTCATCCTGCTCTCCACCATCCTGGTGAACAACTACGTGCTGGTGCAGTTCCTGGGGTTGTGTCCATTTATGGGCGTTTCCAACAAGCTGGAAACCGCCATCGGTATGGCCGGGGCCACCACCTTTGTCCTCACCCTGGCCGCCATCTGCTCCTACCTGGTAAACACCTACTTACTCGAACCCTTCGGGATGGAGTATCTGCGCACCATTTCTTTCATCCTGGTGATCGCGGTGGTGGTGCAGTTTGCGCGCATGTTTATCGAAAAGACCAGCCCGCTGCTGCATCGGGTACTCGGCGTCTTCTTGCCACTGATCACCACCAACTGTGCGGTACTCGGTGTTGCCCTGCAAAACACCCTCAAGGCCAATAATTTTGTGCAATCCACCCTGTATGGCTTCGGTGCCGCCGTGGGTTTCTCTCTGGTTCTGATTCTGTTTTCCGCGATGCGCGAGCGCCTCGCGGTGGCAGACGTGCCCAAACCTTTTAAGGGCGCCGCCATCGGCATGATGACAGCCGGGCTGATGTCCCTGGCCTTTATGGGCTTTAGCGGGCTGGTGTAAGGAGGCGACTATGGAATGGCTATCTGAAGTATCCACGCCCCTGCTGATCCTTGGCGGCATGGCCCTGGTGTTTGGCGCCCTGCTCGGCTTCGCCGCGGTGCGTTTCAAGGTAGAGGGCGACCCCATCGTCGACCAGATCGACGCCCTGTTGCCGCAAACCCAGTGCGGCCAGTGTGGCCACCCGGGTTGCCGCCCCTATGCCCAAGCCATCGCCAATGGCGAGGCTATCAACAAGTGCCCGCCCGGGGGCCAGGCCACCATCAACGAACTGGCCAACCTGCTGGACGTGGAAGCTACCCCGTTGGATGCGGAGCACGGTACCGAAGACGTCAAAAAAGTAGCGTTTATTCGCGAAGCCGAGTGCATCGGTTGTACCAAGTGCATCCAGGCCTGCCCGGTCGATGCCATTGTTGGCGCCGCCAAACAGATGCACACAGTAATCGTGGATGAATGCACCGGCTGCGACCTGTGCGTGGAACCCTGCCCGGTGGACTGTATCGATATGGTGCCGCTGGAGGCCAGCCTGCAGCAGTGGCATCCGAACAAACCCACAGATGGTGTGCTGCTGATCGCCAGCGACAGACCCGACCTGCACAGAGATGACCGGAGTGCAGCATGAGCCACACAGATGAAAGATTGAGCGCCAGCGAGCGCCGCGCTGCCCGCGAAGCGCACCTGATTGCCAGCTCCAAGGCCCGGGATCTGTCCCGCGAATTGAAGATCAACGATTTCCACGGCGGCGTGCATCCGCCGGAAAACAAGCACCAGTCCACCGGCGAGCCTATTGGCAGCATCCCCCTGGCGGAAGACCTTATGGTGCCGCTCAACCAGCATATTGGCGGCACCGCCATTCCGCTGGTGAAGCTGGGCGATGAAGTATTGAAAGGGCAGAAAATCGCCGAAGCGGACGGTCCGGTAAGCTGCCCGGTACACGCGCCGACGTCCGGCAAGGTAGTCGCCATCGAGCCAATGGCGGTACCCCACGCCTCCGGTATGGTGGCGGACTGTATCCAGATTCGCACCGATGGCCGCGACGAGTGGTGTGCGCTTACTCCGGTGGCGGACTACCAGAACCGCGATATCGACGACCTGCTCGAGCAGATTCGCGAATGCGGTATTGCCGGAATGGGCGGCGCGGGCTTCCCCACCGCGGTAAAACTAAATCCCCGCGGCGGCGCCGAAATTGACACCCTGATCATCAATGGCACCGAGTGCGAGCCGTATATCACCGCCGACGACATGCTGATGCGCGAACGCGCCGACGAGATTATCGCGGGTGTGGAAATACTCGCTCACCTGCTGGAGCAGCCAGAGCGGGTGCTGATCGGTATCGAGGACAACAAGCCCGAAGCCATTCAGGCCATGAAACAGGCCGCGAAAGGCACCCGCTTCCATGTGGTGACCTTCCCCACCAAGTACCCTTCCGGTGGCGAAAAGCAGCTGATCGAAATCCTGACCGGGCGCGAAGTGCCCAACGAAGGCCTGCCGGCCAATGTGGGCATCGTGTGCCAAAACGTGGGCACCGCGCGTGCCGTATACCGCGCCATCGCCCTGGGCGAACCGCTGATCAGCCGCGTCACCACCGTGGTGGGTGAGTCCCTCAGCCGCCAGCGCAATATCGAGGTTCCCCTCGGCACCCCCATCCAGCACATCCTGGAGTGCCACGGAATCGACCGCGGCGTGTTGCAGCGCATTGTGATTGGCGGCCCGATGATGGGCTACACGATCGAGGACGAAGCGTCGCCGGTGGTAAAGACCACCAACTGCATCCTCGCCCCCACGGACAAAGAATTACCGCCAGCACCGCCGGCCCAGGCCTGTATTCGTTGCGGGCTGTGCGCCGAGGCCTGCCCGGCCAGCCTGCTGCCGCAACAGCTGTACTGGTATGCCCGCGCCGAAGACCGGGAAAAGCTGCAGGCCTACAACCTGTTTGACTGTATCGAATGCGGCGCCTGCTCCTACGTGTGCCCATCCAGTATCCCACTGGTGCAGTACTACCGCGCCGCCAAGGGCGATATCCGCGCGGCGCGGCAGGAAAAGGAAAAGGCGGACCGCGCCCGCGAGCGCTTCGAGTACCGCAAACTGCGCCTGGAAAAAGCTGAGCAGGAAAAAGAAGCCAAGCGTCTGGCACGCAAGAAGGCCGCCGAAGAAGCGCGCAAAAAGCGCGAGCAGGACGCCAGCAGCCCGGAAGCCCAGGCGGCCAAACAGGAGTCGGACGTTGTCGCCGCCGCGCTCGCGCGGGTGAAGGCCAAACAGGCCACCCCGGAGCAGCAGCTGGCCCGCGCCCAACGCACCCTTACCAGTGCCGAGCACCGGGTAGAACGCATGCAGCAGAAGCTCGCTGACGCGGAAGAAGCACAGAAGGCACAGCTGGAAGCGCAACTGAAAACCGCCCAGCTGAAACTACAGGAAGCCCGCGACAAGCTGGCGGAGGCGGAAAGGCTGCAGGTAACCGCGCCGGCGCAGGAGCAGCCCGCCGGTGAAAAGGCCGAGCCATCGTTCACCGAAGACAAGCTGACCGTGGCCAGTGCGTCATCCTCCGCGGCGGGCGCCGCTATCGAGCGGGCCAAGGCTGCAGCCGCTGCCCGTGCCAGCATGAGCCCCGAAGAAAAGCGCGCGTCGGAGATTGAGGCGCTGAAAAAGCGCGTGGAAAAGGCGGAAGCGCGCCTGGCAAAGGCCCGTAGCGAAGACGACCCGAACACCGGCGCCTTTGAAACCGCACTGGAAAAAATGCAGGCCAAGCTGCAGGAAAAATTGGCCCAGCAGGGTTCCGGCGAGTAACGCCGGGCGCAATACGAGAATTCCCATGTCCCTGATGCGAATCACATCTCCCCACGCCCACTCCGGCCAGAGCACCTCGAAGGTGATGGCCCAGGTGGCCGCGGCCACCATTCCCGGCGTGCTGGCACTGGTGGTCTATTTCGGCCCCGGCGTGCTGTTCAATATCGCCCTGTGTGTCGCTGCCGCCTGGCTGACCGAAGCTGCCGTAATGCGGCTGCGCAACCGACCGGTAGGTTTTTACCTGAAGGACAACAGTGCACTGGTTACCGCGCTGCTGCTGGGTATCGCGCTGCCACCCTACTGCCCCTGGTGGGTGCCGGTAATCGGCAGCGTGAGCGCCATTCTGCTGGCCAAACAACTCTACGGCGGCATGGGCTACAACCCGTTCAACCCGGCGATGGTCGGCTACGTGGTGCTGCTGATCAGCTTCCCGGTGGAAATGACCCGCTGGGTCGGCGCTTCCGAACTGATTCAGGGTGCGCCGGACCTGAGCGAAACCTTTGCACTGATCTTCGGTAATATGAATGTGGACGGCTTCACCCGCGCCACGCCGCTGGAGATCGTGCGCCACAACGAGTCCACCATCCTCGCGCAGCTGTACGAGATGGAACCGGCCTTCAGCAAAGGCAGCGTGGCGGGACTCGGCTGGGAAATGGCGAACTTCGGCTTCCTGCTGGGCGGCCTGTTCCTGCTGTTCCGCCGCCTGATCACCTGGCATGCGCCGGTGGCCATGCTGGTGACCCTGACCGCACTCTCCATCGTGTTCTACGACGGTGGCAGCTCCCTGAGCGAAGGCTCCCCCATGCTGCACCTGTTCTCCGGTGCCACCATGCTCGGCGCCTTCTTTATCATCACCGACCCGGTGAGCGGCTGTACCAGCAACAAGGGCCGCCTGATCTTTGGCGCCGGTGTCGGCATCCTGGTGTTTGTGATCCGTGCCTGGGGGGCTTACCCGGACGCGGTCGCCTTTGCGGTACTGCTGATGAACTTTGCCGCGCCGTTTATCGACAACTACACCCTGCCGCGCACCTATGGCCACAAAGCCGCACGCAAAGCCACCGACCTGGAGGAACAGTAATGCTGAAGCGCTCCATCGGTAAAAATGCGGCCATCCTGGCGCTGTTCGCGCTGGCTACCGCCGGTACCCTGGCAATCACCCAGATCACCACCAAAGAGCCCATCGAGCGAGCCATCCGCGAGGCATCCGCCAAAGCCCTGCTTGAGATCATCCCCATCGAGCGCCACAGCAACGATATGCTGGTGGATACCTACCCGATCCCCAAGCAGTACTGGGCGATGCTGGGACTGAGAGAGGGCGGGGACATTAACCTCGCACGGGAACCCGACGGCACCATCGATGCCGTCATTATCCCCACCGTCGCCCCGGACGGTTATTCCGGACCGATTCAAATGCTGGTTGGGGTCAACCGCGATGGCACCATTGCCGGCGTACGCGTCACCAACCATGCGGAAACACCAGGCCTCGGCGACAAGGTGGAAGTCAAAAAGAGCGATTGGATTCTGGCGTTCAGCGGCCGGTCTCTGGACGACCCGGGCCGCGACATGTGGAAGGTCGAGAAAGACGGCGGTGCCTTTGACCAGTTTACCGGTGCCACCATCACACCGCGGGCAGTGGTGAATCAGGTGCGCACGGTTCTGGACTTCGTCGCCGAGCACCAGCAGGCCATTTTCAGTGCGCCGGTCTCCAAGCGTGCAGTTGAGGTCAAACAGCCGGAAAACAGCCCAGAGCCAACCAAGGGGGAACAGAACTGATGGCCACCTCAGACTATTCGGAAATTTCCCACAACGGCTTGTGGAAAAATAACCCCGCGCTAGTCCAGCTACTGGGCCTGTGCCCACTGCTGGCCGTAACCGGATCCGTGGTTAATGCCATCGGCCTCGGGCTCGCCACGACCGCGGTACTGGCCTGCTCCAACCTCGCAGTATCGCTGGTGCGGCATCAAATGCCGGAAACGGTGCGCCTGCCCGCGTCGGTCATGATTATTGCCACCTTCGTAACCTGTGCCGAACTGCTGATGAAGGCATTCACCTACGAGCTGTATCTGGTCCTCGGTATTTTTATTCCATTGATTGTGACCAACTGTGCGATCCTCGGCCGCGCCGATGCCTTTGCCAGTAAAAACCCGGTACTGCCCTCTCTGGTGGATGGTCTGATGATGGGACTCGGGTTCAGCGCGGTACTGATTGTCATTGGCGCGGTGCGGGAAATTATCGGTCAGGGCACCCTATTTAGCGATATGGACTTACTGCTTGGCCCCATGGCAGCAAACTGGACCTTGCCAGTGCTGGGACAGGACTACTCCGGCTTCCTGGTAGCGGTACTCCCTCCCGGGGCCTTTCTGGTTACTGGCCTGCTGATCGCAGCCAAAAATGCCATCGACGCGAACATTGAGCGCCGTCAAAAGGCGAACACCAGCATTGTCACCGGTAGCAAGCGAGTACGCACTACAGGAAAGATTTCCTAAGAAACTTCGTGAAAATATCTTTATGAAGCAAAAATCGTTTTTCGATAAATAAGAAATTCCCTCTCGGAAGCACAACGAAAAAAGCTGGCATACTGCCGGCTTTTTTATTTACGCTTTTTCAGGTGAAAGCCTGCTATTGCATCCACCAATCACACCAAACAGCCCCGACCAATTTCAGCCACACGAATAAACTGCTCAGAGTACTTTTATTCAATTATCCGAAGCATCCTTCAATACATTCCGAAGCATCATTCAACAAACACTGCTTGTAAGTGACCGTAATGGGATTTTTCTCACAAACCGTAATTCCCGGCTAGCCAAGCGGGAATACATGGATAAAATAGCGCCCACGTCCAGAATGCGTCTGACTAGTCAAACCTACTCGTAGATTCAACGAAGCACTTTTCGTTAGACTCTCAACATAAACAACAATAAGACCGAATCAGACCGGGACCAATGACAGTGAACAGGCAACGCAGCCCACTTTCAATTAATCACGCTATTTTCATCTGGATCAAGCATTACCTGATTTCCAATAGCTTTTTGCCGCCCATTGCAAAGGAAGTCTCGCAACCATGACTTTAGACAACGGAAAGTCTGAACTGGTTTACCAAGGTCGTCGCGCACAGCGCGCCGATAGCCGTCAACGCCGAAAAGCAATTTTGGAAGGCACCCTACGCCTTATCGTGAAAGAAGGTATTCGCGGAATTCGCCACCGCGCTGTCGCCAAAGAGGCAGATGTCCCCCTCGCCGCAACCACCTATTACTTCAAAGACCTGAACGACCTTATCAGCGACGCATTTACTTATTTCGTCGAAAAAAATATCGACGAAACACGCTCTCTCCAGGCGGAGAGCTTCGCCGCGGTTCGTCAACTTCCCAAAGAGCAACTTCACTCGCCGGAAGGCCGCCGGCAATTGACACAACAGCTGACCCGCTATGTATTGGCCCATATTCGCACGCAGGTAGCCAGTCGCGACAACCGTATCATCGAGCTCGCCTTTAAAAATGAAGCGCTGCGCAATCCGCAACTGACTCGCGCAGTAAGAATGGCCAGTCAGTCCATTGAAAATCTGATTGTGGAATTCTTTGAACTGCTGCAACTGGCCGACCCATTGGCCGCCGCCCAGATTGTTTATGGCACCATCCTGAACCTGGAATTTCAGATTTTGAATGGCGCAATCGCGGTGGACTCGCCGCTGCTCGAACGGGCAGTCTCCTTAATGGTAAAGCGGCTTATTCCGGCGCAAGCCGTCGCACCGGCCGTTCAGACAGCACGCCCACAATTCGCGTAGGTGCAATCTCTCTGCTACCGGCAGGCGACCCCGGTCACCTGCCGGCCCTCCTCTTAAATACCGGCTGCTTTCCTAGCCCGCCGCTCAAGTCCACCACCCAGACCCGCTCCACATATTCCGCAGTCATCAATTTAGCCGCCATCCAAACCGCACCTCGAGTGACGAGCTAGACTGACAAAGACGTCATTGGAAGTGTTAGAAGCATGGTCATGGAACTGCTGTCTGCCTGCGCCCCGAGCAAGTGTTTCCCGCGTCTTGCGGTAACTTTCTGTTTTGCCACCTTGTTGATAGTGCTGACGCTGGGCTGCAGTCGTCAGGAGCCGCCAGATGACGCCGCGGACAAGACGGATAAGGAAAGCGCCGCGCCGGCGGAACAGCTTGAAAGCACAGAAAAAAACCTGGCCGACGCCGATACAGCAGGCCCGTCAGAACAACAGGCAGATGACACTCAAGAGCCGCTGATACCTGCTAAGAAAGGCGACCTGCGTCCGGAAGCGAAATGGCGCCCGGAAACCTCCGGCGAATACCCGATTAACGCCTACAAGAATTATGAAGAAGCCGGTGACCTTGATGCGATCAAGGAGCGCGGAATACTGCGTATTCTGGTCGACATTTCCAACCTGGACACCCTCCATCGCGAAGCCACACAGCAAGATATTGAACTTGAGGAAGCGAAACGGTTTGCGCGCACGCTGGGGCTGGAACCTGTGGTTCTCTATGCGGAGAACTTCGATCAACTGATGCCGCTGCTAAATAGCGGCAAGGGCGACATCATCGCCAACAACATGGTCATCACTGACGCGCGCAAAGAGATCGTCGACTTCTCTACCCCCACTGCGGACACCCAGCTAACACTGGTATCACGAAGTGATGTTCCGGAATTCAAGAAAGGCGGAGACAATAGCAAGTTGTTCGCGGGCAAGACGATAAAGGTGACCAAGGGCACAGTGTTCGAAACTGCAGCCAAAAAACTTATCGAAAACAATCCAGAATTAAAACTCGAGGTAGTAGAGGAGAACTATGTCGAGTTGATGGTTGACGTAGCCGAAGAAAACCTCGACTTCACCATCGTCGAGCAGCAGACCTTCGATTTAGTCACCCAGTTCAAGGACAACGTTAAAGCCAACTACACCCTCCCAAAAGAATTTCAACTGGCCTGGGCGGTGCGCAAAGATTCGCCCAAGTTACTGGAGTCCATCAATAAATTCGTACGCGACAGTATGCTCACCCGCTTGGTGACACGCTCGGTTAGCGATCTCGATGAAATCAGGAAGCGCGGTTACATACGTGTGGTGACGCGCAACCACCCCGGCACCTATTACATGTGGAAGGGTCGCATTCTGGGCTTCGAATTTGAACTCGCAAAAGATTTTGCCGAAAAAGAAAATCTGCGCCTGGAGATCGTCGTCGCGCCCACACATGCAGGTCTTCTCACCATGCTGAAGGATGGTAAGGCAGATATTGCGGCGAGTCTGCTTTCGGTCACGGAGCGCCGCGACAACAGTGGCATGGACTTCGGCCGCCCCTACATGAAAGAAAGGGTTGTTGTGGTAGGACAGGACGACGACAAAATCGATAGCATCGAAGAGCTCGACGGAAGAACCATCCATGTGCGGAAGTCGGCGAACCATTATGACGTCGCACTGGAACTGCAGAAAAAAGTGCCGGGGGTTAAAATTGAGCTCGCCCCAGAGGAGCTCAACATCCAGCAAATTATCGATAAGGTCGCCGATGGTGAGTATGACCTTGCCATTGCCGACGACGTATCGGTCAAGCTTGAACACAGTTGGCGAACAAATATCGACGCTCTGATCGACCTGCATATTGATGACAACGTGTATGCGTGGATGGTACGAGAGAGCAATCCTGATTTACTCAAAGCTATTGAAAAGTTCTTCGATAAAAAGGGCACCCAGAAGAAAATCGCCATACTCTACAACAAATACTTTGATTCACCGAAACGGACGCGCCCCGAAATCAACGAATTGAACGCCGAGGGCAATATCTCGCCCTTCGATGAATTCGTAAAAAAATATTCAGATGAATACGATTTTGACTGGCGCCTGATCGTCGCACAGATGTTCCAGGAGAGCACCTTCAACCCCAAGGCAAAATCCTGGGTGGGCGCACGCGGCCTGATGCAGGTAATGCCCGACACCGGCAAACAGGTGGGTGAGAAAAACCTGTTCGATCCGGAAACCAGTGTGCGCGCCGGCCTGAAGTATCTGGAATGGCTGCACCGCAAGTTCGAAGACAAAGGCATCAGCCCCGAAAATATGATGTGGTTTACCCTGGCCTCCTACAACGCCGGCCTCGGCCATGTGTATGATGCACAGGACCTCGCGGAAGAAAAAGGCTGGAACCGTAACGTCTGGTTCGACAATGTGGAAAACGCCATGCTGTTGCTGTCGGAAAAGAAATACTATGAGAAGGCACGCTATGGCTATGCGCGGGGCAAGGAGCCCTTTGACTATGTGCGCAAAATCCAGTCGCGCTTTCGCACCTACGTCGCTCTACTTGAGGACTACGAGCGGCGCAAGCAGGAACAGGAGACCGGGCAGTTGCTCGACACGCTGTATCCGCAATTCAGACAATGGATTGGTGCACGGCCACACGCTATCGCGAGTGCAGGCAGACCCTAAGTTTTCGCACAGTCTCTCGAGTACAAATTAAAAAGGCGACGGTTTCCACCGTCGCCTTTTTTCATTCTCTGCTTAGCTAATTCGACAATTAACTGCAGTTACCGGGCATAGATGCTATCCACTCTTGCAACAGCGCGGTACCTTCTTCGTGGACCAGACTGCGCCCCAGTTCCGGCATCATCGCACCAGGATCGGTGGACTCCACGCGGAAGTTGAGGATGGAGTCGTCTGGGCTACCGGGGACAATCGCGAACAGACGATCACCGGAACCGGTACCCGCCGCGACCGGCGGCTTACACACACCCAGACGGCGCATATCGTGCTCGGCAATATTGAGCATCAAACCAGAAGTATCCGCCGGGCCGGAGGGGTTATGACAGTGGCCGCAGTTGATATCCAGGTAAGAGCGCGCACGCTCTTCCAGAGAGGCCGTTTCCTCTTTGAAGTTCACATTGCGCGGCACTGCCGCCAGCTCAGGCAAACCGGTGAGGAAGCCCATTTGCTGCCAGTACACCAGCTGGTTCTGCGCACCGTCCTGAATCGGGCTTTCGCGATACTCGTAATCCTTGTTCAGGTGGCGAGCACGGGGACCAATCGGACGTACCGCTTTTTTGGCGTGGTTGTCCGCATGGCAACCCGCACACTGGTTTGCATCCGGCACCACATAGGTAAAGGCTTCCTGACTACCGTCCTCACTGACCAGCTGCATACGCGTGGCATCGCCGGCAATCTCGAGTACGGCATCGGTCTGCGCTTCGTTCCATACGTAGGGCAGTGCCTGCCAACCGTCCGCGCGCTTAACCAGCACGCGGGTCTCGACGAGTTTCACCTTGGACAGGTCAAGACCGGAGCCGGCAAAGTCATTGCTGTGATCGTCGGTACGGATCACCGCGCCGCCTTCACCCCGAGGGTAGTAGAAGGTTTTGCTGATGATGGTACCTACCGGATAGTCGAATTCCGCTTCGCCGTATACCGCAGAGGTGCCCTCTGGCATCCATACGGTGCGCAGCTTGTGCGCATAGTCGGTGAATAGTGCGGTGTTCAAGTCAAACGGCACGACCCGATCATTCAATGACAACTTACCGTCGATTGCCTCGACCAGGTGCCACTCGCTCAGGTTATCCGGAACAGCGTTACGTTCGTGTACTGTTACCTGCTCACGCGGTGCCTCACACCCCGCAAGCATGAGGGCCAGTACAGCACCCCCAAATAACCTGGATGAAAACAGCTTACGCATCGGCTACCTCATTCACTGCGTGTTGCTCTTCCTGAGAGGGCTCCTTTTCTTTATCAAACTCGAGTACAACCTCGGGCAACTTCTTCAAGTTACAGCTGTGGGCACTGATGTCGGTGGTGATATTTTTGAAGCCACCCTGCAGGTCGACATTAATGATGCCCGCGTCGCCGTTGTCGATACACAGCTGCAGATTTTCCGGAAGTTTGCCATCGACCATTTTTTTCTTGTCAACGGCACCGTCCCACAGTACGTCAGGCAGGCTGCCGCCGAGACCGAACTTAGCAAGCTTCAGCGCTTTCAGCTGCATGTCATCGGGGGATTCACCACCACCAACGAAGGTGTTGTCGTAGATGTAGATACCTTCCGGATAGGGGTCGAAGTCTTCCTGGGTGGACTTGTCGCTGTAGTAGCCCGCCGCGTAATAACTGCTGACGATAACGTTGGCAGTGTCGTTATCGGAAATTTCGTTGTTGAAGATTTCTACAAAGTCGTTGGAGTTGATCACCACGCCGGAACCAGCAGGGATTGCTGCAACCGGGGTACCTTCGTGGCCGAAGTTCTCGTAGTTGTTTTTGAAGATCTTGTTGTTGTAGACACGGGTGCTGTGGCCCGGCTGCGGCAGGTTCGGCATATTGAACACCAGGATACCGCCGGTGTTATTGGTGGCTACGTTGTCGTAAACATCGGCACCAATGGTGTTTTCAATCTCAATACCGGCAACATTAAATTCCGCGCGGTTGTTGCGCACAATCACATTGCGGCTCTGGCCAACATAGATACCCGCGTCGGACGCGCCGATCGCCACGGTGCCTTCAACCAGGGTATTTTGCGTCTGCACCGGGTAGATACCGTAAGCACCGTTTGCAGTGGACGGTCCATTGGTCCACTCGACACGAATGTCACGGATGATGATGTTCTTGCCTTCGTTGACCTTCAGCGCGTCACCGATGGTGTCTTCAATCGCGAGGCCTTCGATGGTGAAGTCGCTGGCATTGACCAGCAGGCCTTCGGCGCCCTGAATCTGGTCCTTAAAAGAGAGGATGGTTTTGTCCATGCCCGCGCCGCGGATGGTAACGCCGTCGACGTTCAGGGACAGGCTGCGGTTCAGCGCGAAGCGCCCTTCCGGGATTTCGATTACATCGCCAGGCTGCGCCTGGATCAGCTGCTTCAGCAACTGCTTCTGGAAATCAGCCGCGTTAGCTGCTGCGGCAGGGCTTGCGGTGCTGCTTTCTTCTTTTTGCGAACAGGCGGTGGCCAATGCTGCCAGCAGGAGCGCGCCAAACTTAGCCGATGTCTTCATTTTCTCTCCAAACATTTTTATTCGTATTGATCTGTTGCCCACGCAAGTTCGGTGCGAAACGCTTGCCCTGCAGTGATCTGCTCACCATGTAACAGGCAAAGCCTCTCCCCCATTCGTGACCAAAGCTTACTCTCCATTCTTAATTGGTACGCCTGTACCAATTAAAGGGTGCAAAGCACGTCAACGACCCTTGGCTGGATACTATCTGCTCCATTGCCCACGAGCAATTCAGGACATGGAACTTTGTCTCAATTTAACCAGAGGATTTGCGACCGGCAGGTCTAGGTATGCATTTGGAGAATCGCGCCCAGTGAGCGGCTAAGCGCCAATAGCAGATATTTTCCCGGGGAACCTGGGCGGAAGCCATGACCCCGAGGGCCCGGCACATGGCCGGGCTTCAGGGTAAGCAGCACAGGTTAGCTGAATACGGGGGCGGCAACGAAGCTCCAGAAGAGCACAGTCCCGACCATAACCACCACGACCATCACCAGACATACGGTAACCACCGCACTGGCAAACAGAAAACCACGCTCCTCGGAAACGTTCATCACGATGGGTATACCCACATACAGCAGGTAAACGGCATAGGCGACGGCCAGTGTTGCCACCAGGATATCAAGCCACAGGATCGGGTAGAGACCGGCAGCACCGGCGATGAAGATAGGTGTAGCGGTAAATCCGGCGACCACGATTCCTTTCATAGGATGCGTCTTGGCACCGTAGGTTTTCGCCATCCAGTGAATAAAATAGCCGACGGCAACCACCGCCAGAATCATGGTGACATAGAACACGGCCACCAAGGAAAGCGCACTATTGTTGGTGAGCGTGCGGACCTCTCCGCTGCCGCCAATGTTCCAACCAACTTCGGTTGTACCGAAGTACCAGCACAACGCCGGTACCAGCGCCAGGATAATGACGTAAGGAATCTGGCGGTTGACCCCTTTTTCGGATAAACCGGCAATTTCCTGCCACTGCCTGCGCGGTTGTACCATCAGGCCGTAGAGATGATTCAGCATTCCCATTCTCCTCACTCACGAGGAACCATGCGGCTTGTGGCCGCAGGGGAGAGCCTTTCAGGGAGTCACAGACGCAATTCGACTCCTGTGTCTCAATTTGATCTGGATACTACTTATCAAAGTGAGGGATACCGCCAAAGGCTTTTCCCAAAAAGTTCCAGTTTCTTATTTTGTCACCGGCAGTTAGCACACAGCCATTCGTACCGGCGTATTTCACAGCGCCTGTTTCTCTCAGGCACGTTGTTGTTGTAACACCTCCGTCATCCAAGTCAACGGACGTTATGTATTTCGCGAAAATAAAAATGCGGTCGTTCCCCATGGAAACAACCGCATTCTGAATAGTGCTACCGAAACACTCGAACCCCGGTTTTCGGCGGCAGTTCACTCCGCGAAGTAAAGGCGCCCGCCGGGCGAATTACCGCAAAGAGCCCAAATGTGTCACAAGCTGGCCATTTGCACCATTTGCATCCAACCAAAGCGATCCTCGACACGCCCCTCCTGAATATCCAGCAGTGCCGCGCGCAATTTCGCGGCAATCGGCCCGGGGGCACTGGCCAGGCGGTAACGGTTTTCACTATCACCGAGTTCGCTGATGGGGCTCACAATGGCGGCGGTGCCGCACGCGAACGCTTCGCTACAGGTGCCGGAGGCGACCAGCGCGAGCAAGTCGTCAATATCGATTTCCCGTTCATGAACTTCGATACCCATATCCCGTGCCAGCGTCAGCATCGAGTCCCGGGTCACCCCTTCCAGGATGGAACCATTCAGTGCCGGCGTGTGCAGGGCGCCGTCCATCACCGCGAAGAAGTTCATGCCCGACAGTTCGTCTACCGTGCGGCGATTACCCGGATTCAACCACAAGGACTGGTCGTAGCCGCGCTCCTTGAGGCGTGCAATGCTCAACAGTGATGCCGCGTAATTACCACCCACCTTGGCGTCGCCGGTACCACCTACCGCCGCGCGGCTATCTTCCCGCTCGACCCAAAGGCGCATATTGCCGGCGTGGTAGGCCTCGGAAGGACTGGCGATGACATAAAATTCGTACGCCTTGCTGGCAGTCACCGAGAGGTCTGGCTGGGTTCCGATCAAAAAGGGGCGAATATAAAGTGATTCGCCAGTACCCACAGGGATGAGTGTTGCGCAGTAGGACACTACCGTGCGCACCGCATCCATAAACAACTCTTCCGGTACCGGTGGCATGCACAAGCGGCGCGCAGAATGGACCATACGCTCCGCGTTACGCTCCGGCCGGAACAGGCCAATCTCGCTGCCACAGCGATAGGCTTTCATACCTTCGAAACAAGTTTGCGCGTAGTGCAGGACCTTGGCGGCTGGATCCAGGGCCAGCGGTCCATAGGGCACCAGCTCACCATCACTCCAGCGGCCATCCTGATACCGGGCACGAAACATAACTGGCGCCATCACGGTACCGAATCCCAATCGCTCAGGGACTTCATACCCGCGCAGGCTGGCAATGGCTTCTGGTTGTATTTTTATGTTCACAAAGCTCTCCCACTGTTTCTGGTGCGGTCAATCCTGCGAATTATGGCTGCAACAGGGCGAGTTTCCAAACCCCCAGACCAACAGACAGCCAAATCAAGCAACAAAAAGAGCGAAAATAGATTAAATTTAGGATGTTCCACACCCAAATAGCCAAAAACTCCGCCTGAGACGAAATCGCCAGCCGTACTGACATCTTCCTCTGCCTGGCGACACCCTAGACCACCTCAGGCAGGCAACAACACACTTCGTCATCCGCTTCCACTGAACCGGTAAATTATTGGCACTGGGATAGTTCAGTACCCCCTCTTGCCTCCCTTCCGAATGCCAGACTGTTTTAAGCAAAATTTACATCCGGTTCCGCAAATCATCCTATGCCCGGCGTGAGACAAAATTGCCGAGAAAATTACCGCCAACATCCACATCCGGAATTGCAGCACCGACGTACGAATGCAAGTTCGCGCCGTGTCCAATGCGCGTCTATCTGTCAAACAAAAGCCGAGTGGCGCGCCTGCCTACCTGAGGAGGCAAAGCACGAAATATCCTTGGCTATACTGAAAACACATGGACGGTGATCGCCGTACACAAGGAAAACCACCGCCAACGATTGGCAAAAGATTTTCCGGCGAAACCAAAGTCCAGCGTCGATATCGACAACACACCGGGAAACCGGCAGGAAAGAACACGAACCACACTTCAGGGAGAGAAGTTCCGCGCGGAGTCGTCGGCGGCAGAGAGTTGCATGACTGCCAACGATGGAAGTAGCCACGTGGATATCGCGCTTGTCGAATTTTGTGTTGCACAAAATTCTTCGAGTCAGGAAAACATGTAATGGAAGTGGTTCTATCGTGACACAGACAGATACCAGCAACGCTATTGCTATCGGCTTGATGTTTACAGCCTCAGCTCTGCTGTGTGGCTCTGTTGCGGCGGAAGAAAACTCCGCTCTCGACAATGCCAAGGCTCCACCTACGGCGTATATAGAGGCAGCGTCAAAACCACTCGAGAAACCCAAGCGACGACTTCGCCGCTCAGTGGCCATCGACGAATATCGCCAGCGCATAGAAGACATGGAAGCCGAGCACGGCGCCTACGGCGCGGGCATTGACGAACAATTAATGGGATTGGGCCACGCCCTGCAACGACACGGCGCCCATGAGGAAGCCATCTCACAGTTTCGTCGCGCGATGCTAATCAACCGGGTCAATGAAGGGCTCTACTCCCTCAATCAAGTGCCGATGATCGAACGCATCATCGAAAGCCAGGTTGCGCTGAATGAATGGGAAGGAGCTAACGACAACCACCAGTATTTATTCTGGCTTCACGCAAAAAATTATGGGGAAAAAGATCCACGGATGCTCCCCATCATCAATCAGCTGAGCAGCTGGCACCTGCAAGCGTACATTGATGAAAAAGGTGCAACCATGTTCGAGCACCTGATCAATGCAACGAATCTCTATGCGTTGGCAGTGGATATTATTTCGAACAATTTCGGCGCGAACGATTTGCGACTGGTCGAGGCTCTACGTGGTTTGAAAGCATCGAACTACTACCTGGCGACCTATTCCGGTGAGCCGCAGGAAGCCATCGTAATCAACACCGGGTTCGCGGGCGGCAACATGTCGAATGAGCGCCGCGCGCAGCTGGATCACTATCGCATGAATAGTTTCAGCTCCGGAAAGACTGCGATCACCAAGATCATGGATGTGTACCAGAAAAACCCGGCCTCACCACCAGCGGCTTCCGCCAAGGCCAAGGTGGAACTTGGAGACTGGTACATGCTGTTCAACAAGTGGCACTCGGCGCGCAAAACCTACGGCGAGGCCTACCACGCACTCTGGGATAACGGTGCGACCAATCAGGAAATTGACGAGATCTTCGGGCGCCCGGCGGCGCTACCCAGCCTGCCTTTGCTCGATGAAGATCGCGAAGCACTGGCGAATGCTTATGTGACCGTGTCTTACGATGTCACCGCTTTTGGCAAGGCGCGCAACATCCGTATTCTCAGTGCGCAACCGGAAGACAAGGTAAGCATCCGCTCGCGGGTGCGCAATGTGCTTAAACGCGCGAAATTCCGCCCCCGTTTTGAAGATGGTGAACCGGTGGAAACGAAAGGCATCGTCCAACGATTCGTTTTTGACTAAGTCCTCTGTCGGCGAATTTATCGGAACAGAGTTAAACAGGGGCCAAAGGTACGCAAGAAAACAAACCGTGTTCGACTGATGTATCGAGGTAAGTGGAAGTCGCACAAAACAGGCAGGGAAAAAGTGGCATGAAATCTAGCCACTCCTTTAAACCTAGTGTTGCTAACACTGTCGAACAGACAAGGAACACGCGGGCCGCAGCGCAATCGTTGCGGCCCGTGAACGCATCAGGAGAAAGCAATGACTTTAAGGACGCTCGCCCGTCGTTTCGACGCCTCCAACAGTGGCGCGCATAGCCGCAACTGGAAAACCCTCGCTTCGGTACTGGTCCTCGCTGCGGTGATCAGCGGCTGCAAGAATCAGCAGACACAGCAACAGCCTCCGGCACAACCACAACAGCCATCCAGTTCGAGTCCTTCAAGCCCCTCGCAGTCTCAGTCGCAATCTCAATCCCAGTCATCAAGTTCGTCGAGCAGCCGCTCACAGTCCAGCCCGTCCACGGCCAGCAGCATGCCGTCGCCGAGTTCGCCGAGCAGCAGCCGCAGCCCGAGCGTGTCGACCTCAAGTAGTCAGGCGCAACCTAACACCTCCTTCCCCAGCATCGAGTCCGGGGACCGCTCCAGCGAGCAGGCGTCCAGTGCCTCTGACCAGGGTGAGGAATCCAAGCGTCGCTCCAGCGCACAGAGCAGCAGTGACGCAGACCCCACGGCCAGTCGCAGCCCCTCCTCGCCCGTGTACAGCGATTCCGACCAGCGTCCCGAGGAGTCGCGTATGCCACCGGATCCCTCGTCCAATAGTGAGGGAGAACCACCGGATGAAATCGACTTTTCCGAGGAACAAAACACGGCCAGCAGCTCGTCCAGCAGTAGCTCCTCGAGCTCTTCGTCCAGTTCATCCAGTAGCTCTTCGAGCAGCAGTGCATCAAGTAACAGTTCGCAGGCCAGTGCCAGTGCCTCTGGTGCGCCAAGTAGTGCGTCCAGCAGCTCTCCCAGCAGCGCCGCTAATGGGGCCCCGGCCTCTGCGCAGGGTGGCCAGAGCGGCGGACAAAGTAGTGCACAGCAGTCGAGTGCCTCAGCCAGCGCGGGAGGCCCTGCCGGCGGGAGCAGCGCGCCCAATGAAGCGCCGATGAGCAGTGCAGAGCGCGTCGCCGAACTCGAAGGGCAGTTCGAATCCACCATGGTCAGTTACGACGGCATGATCCTGCGCGAGCGGGATTACGTGCGCAATCGCCCGGCTTCCGAGCAGGAAGAGGAGGCCATGGAGGACGAGGCTCCGGCAGGTGAATCCCTCGAAGACCTGATCCAGTCCGCCGAAGCAGAGTTACCGGCACCGCCGCCCCCCGGCGGACAGGGTGAAGGTGGCTCAGGCCCCGAGCAAAGTAATTCCAGTGGTCAGGCAACCGGCCCAGGTCTTCCTACCAAGGGGCGCATGGGTGAATTTGATCACGGCGGCAGCCCAGCAGTGGTACCGGAAGACATTCCCACTGGAAACGATGACGATGTTGTCGCGCGCCAGATCCGTGAAGCCGCCACACGGGAAACGGATCCTGAGTTGCGCGAGCGACTCTGGGAAGAGTATCGGAAATACAAAAAATCACAGAAATAACAACGACTATTCATCAGGGACACTTGAGAGAGTTCGGAGAAAATAGGGAGAGAGTAACGTCATGTTTTTCTCACATTTGCGCAGCACCGTATGCAGCCTGACTTTTGGTCTTTTGACCATCACCGGTTGCACAACCACCGAAGTACGTACCACCGCCTATACACCGCTGACAGTCGAAGACCAGGCCATCGCGGAAAATCGGTTATTGGATGTGGGTATCGTTCAATTTAATGCCGGGCTTGACCGCGAGGATGAGCCGGAAGAGGACGAACTGGTTTTTCCTGAACTCCGCCGCGCGGAATCCCGTTATATTGCGGTGACCCTTGCTGATGCGCTGCAGTCCAGCCAGGGCTGGGGCGCGGTGCGGGTGATTCCCAGCGAGCGCACCAATATCGATGTCACCGTTTCGGGCACCATTGTGCAGTCAGACGGAGAGACTCTTACCGTCGAAGTGACCGTGCGCGATTCTCGCGGACAGCTGTGGTTTACCAAGGAGTACACCGAGCTCGCATCGCATTACGCATACGACCGCAAACATCCTACCGAAGGCGATGCATTCCAGGGTATTTACAACCGTGTCTCGAACGACATGCTGATGTATCGACAGGGCTTGTCGGATCAATACATTGCCGAGTTGCGCACTATTTCGGAAATTAAATTTGCCCAGAGCTTCTCACCCAGCGCATTCCAGCGTTATCTGGTTCAGGACCAGAACGGCATGTACCAGCTGACCTCGCTACCTGCGGACAACGACCCCATGTTGCAACGTGTGCGCCAGATTCGCGAACGGGATTACCTGTTTGTGGACACACTTCAGGGTTACTACGGGACCTTTGTAAAAACCATGAAGGCGCCCTACCAGGAGTGGCGCGCCATGAGTTTTGAAGAAGTGAAACAAATGCGCGAACTCAAGCGTAAAGCGCGTAACAACACCATCATGGGTGTGGCCGCGATCGTCGGTGGTATTGCCGCTGCTGGCGCAGGAGGCGGTGCAGCAAGCCAGGCGGGTAACGTCGCCGTTGCCGGCGGTGGCTATCTGGTGAAGAGCGGCTTTGATCGACGCTCCGAAGCCAAGATGCATATCGAAGCGCTTCAGGAGCTCGGTGATTCCATGGAGGCAGAAGTGGAGCCACAAATCGTAGAACTGGAAGACCGCACCGTAACTCTGTCTGGTTCGGTGGAAAACCAGTATCAACAATGGCGCGAACTCCTCCGAGAAATCTATCAGGCGGAAACCGGCGGCCTGCAGGATATTTGACGGTCTTTCCGCGGGTGCTCATCTCTGCCGGGCGCCCGCAACGCGGAACCGTACAGGGCGCGGCAGTGAGTTCATCATCGCCGCCAATCAATAGACAATAACAGCGAGCACAGCGGAATACACATGCAACACCGCGATTCCAATTCAAAAGATCCATCCTACATCCAGCCCGCAGAGTTTTCCTTCGGTGGCGCGGAAGATGGCAATGCCCCCCAAGGTAGTGCAGGCTCGACGGATCAAAAGAACCCGCAACGCAACCAAAGAAAAAATACTGGGAAATTGGTTCCACTGCTCATTGGCGGCGGCATGCTAACCGGTTTAGTGGCCGTATTCTGGTTACTACCGCAGTTGGTCGACACACCCAAGCCACCGGTAATTACGGCGACCAGTCAGACACCCACTGCCGCCAAAGCTGCCCAGCCCAAGGTTGAAGAATCGCCCTTCACCGAAGCGGAGATCATGCAACAACGGCGGGATGTTCAGCAGGTGTTGCAAGAAATTCTCCAGTTACAGGAAGAACTGCTTGAACGCCGGGTGGAGACCTGGGCGGCGGAGGACTACTTCGCCGCCCGCACCCTTGCAGAAGAAGCAGACGGGATCTACCGCCAGCGAAAATTCATGCAGGCATTGCAGCAATACCGCCAGGCGTTGACGGCAATGCAGCAACTGCGTGACAGTATTCCTGCGCGTATCGAGCAACACCTGGCTGAGGGCAATAGCGCACTGGACATTGGCGACGACAAGGCCGCACACGCCGCATTTGATCTGGCACTCACCATTTCCGAAGGGCACCCGCGCGGAAAGAAAGGCAAGGCCCGCGCAGACCTCTTGCCCGAAGTGTGGTCACACTTCACTGGCGGTAAAGAAGCGTTTGAAACACTGAAGCTGGATCTCGCGAAAACCGAGCTGGAGAAAGCGCTGGCACTCGATGCTGAGACGGCGCCCGCCAAAGCCCTGCTTCCGGAAGTTAACACCGCGATTCTCGAGCGCGATTACAGCGAAGCGATGTCGGCAGGTTACGCGGCGATTGATCGCAATGAGTTTGAAAAAGCCAAAACGCTTTTTTCCAAAGCCAAGAAACTGAAGCCACAGGCGACAGATCCGGACGCCGGCCTGCAACAAGCAGCGAATGGTATCGCCCAGGCCAAAATTGATCGCCTCTTTGCCAGCGCCAGAAAAAATGAACAAGCGGAGCAGTGGCACAAGGCTACAGCACAATACACGAAACTCATTGCGTCTGACGGTAGTCTGGTGGAAGCCATAACCGGTAAGGCACGTACCAGCGCACGGGCAGAGCTCGACGATCAACTGCAGGAACTATTGAGCGACCCGTTGAGCCTGAGTCAAGCGAAGCGCAACCAGTATGCGCGTAAAGTACTTGCCGATGCGCGTGGACTGAATGCGGATGGCACCCGTATCAGCGGGCAGATTGAATCTCTGAAAACTGCGCTAACCCGCGCGCTTATCCCTATTACTGTCGTGTTACAGTCAGACGCCAGTACCCAGGTCACCATTTATCATGTAGGCAAGCTGGGCAACTTCTCGCAACGGGAAATCGCGTTGAAGCCGGGCCGCTACACCGCGGTGGGCACCCGCCAGGGTTACCGCGATGTGCGCCAGGAATTCGTTGTCGATCCCAAGTCAGACTCACCGGTTGTCACCATTCAATGCGCAGAGAAAATTAACAGCGCCAATAATTCCTGAATAGGGAAACCCTGCCCCGGCGAACAGATCAAAAAGTACAAGATTTTTCACGTTGTGCACGCTGTTCGCTGGCATCGCCACCTCAGAAAACCTGACCCATTGGACGCGTATTTTTTAGTTATTTTGACGAAGCTATCGGTGGACGAAATTGTCGTCTCAGTATCGCCAAAACAAGCAAAGCTACGCCAATCATCCCGCGATTCAGGCCGCACAGACGAGAGCAGACTAAGCTGAAATGCGCGGCTTTGTGTCTCTTGCCCAGAGGTGTCTCCGCCGAAACTGCTAGCGGATAAAAATGCGACAGCCGCGACGGAAAAATCAATAAGTACGCAGTAACAGGGAATCATAAATGACAGCCAAGGAAGCGGTATCCGCTCGCGATAGTGAGCCGTCCAACGAAGATGCACCCGTTATTCAGCCGATTGGCTTCACTCCTGCTCCGGTGTCTTCCGGCAGTAAGAAACTCCTGCTGTCCCCAAGAGCGATCATCGTCGCCAGCTGCCTCTTCGCCGGCGCATTGATGCTGGTGTACTTACTGATCGCCCGCTCGCTTATTTTCGAAACCCAACCCAATGATGCCGACGTCACCGTAAGCGGTATTGCACTGCCGCTGGGAGACGGCCACCTGGTGTTACCCGGCCATTACAGCTACACCGTGAGTGCCACAGGTTATGTGCCAAAAAGTGGTGAGGTGGAAGTGCGCAGCGATCGCAACAGCCGCCACGCGGTCAACCTGGAGCGCCTGCCCGGTCACCTGCAGGTGGTCACCGATCCCAATGTACCGGTACGCATTTTGGTAAACGGCGCGGAAGTGGATAGCAACGCAGGGCTCGCGTCCGCTATCCCGGCAGGTCGCAAACGCATCACCATTCTTACCGAACGCTACCTGCCATTTAGCAAAGAGCTCGACATCGAGGGGCTGGACAACACCCAGACACTCACTGCGAATCTGCGCCCCGCCTGGGCTAATGTGTACATCACCAGCAATCCTGCCGGCGCCACGGTGAGCGTCGAAGGAAAAATTCTCGGCACTACCCCGCTTAACGCTGAGCTGGTGCAAGGCGACCGGATGGTGGACATTTCACTATCGCAATACAAAACCGTTCAGGTCCCCGTGCCGGTAACCGCCGGTGTCGACCAGACCCTGCAAACTGTCGACCTGTCTGCGGCCGATGGCACCCTGCGAGTTGTGAGCACGCCCACCGGAGCCAGCGTCACCGTCAATGGTGAGTACCGGGGTCAGACACCGCTGGATTTGGATCTCGCATCCAACAGCCGCCATAAATTGCGCTTCTTTATGGATGGCTACAGCACCGTTGAGCGCTCGGTGGATGTGCGCGCCGGCGACCTGCGGGACATGAATGTCGAGCTGACGGCGGTATTCGGCAAGGTGTCCATTAGCAGTAGTCCGGCGGACGCCCAGGTGTTCATCGATGGCAAGCTCGCTGGCGTTGCAGGCCAGACCTTCACCCTGCCCACGCGCAGCCACAGTATCCTCGTGCGCAAGGCGGGCTATGAGGATTACCAGACCACCATTGTTCCCTCCAACAAATTGAAACAATCGGTTCGCGCGGTCTTGTTAACCGGCGAACAGGCCCGCTGGAGCAATGTCCCCACCGAGATTACCCATGGGGCAGGCGGCAAGATGCTGCTTATGCGCCCGACGGCGGAATTCACCATGGGTTCCTCTCGCCGTGAGCAGGGTCGACGCGCGAATGAAGTGCTGCGCAAAGTTGCACTTAACCGTCCGTTTTACCTTGGTACAACGGAAGTCACCAATCGGGAATACCGGCGCTTCCAGCGCATGCACAACTCCAGCCATGCCAACGGTGTCAGCCTGGATAACGACAGACTACCGGTCGTAAATATCAGCTGGAACGACGCTGCGCTGTTCTGCAATTGGCTCAGTGCGCGCGACGGACTCAAAGAGGTATACCGCAACGAGGGCGGCCGCGTTACCGGTTTTGATGCCAGCGCCGACGGTTACCGCTTACCCACCGAAGCAGAGTGGGCCTGGGCATCGCGCTTTGAGCGCGGCGCCATGCGTAAGTTCCCCTGGGGAGACGCACTCCCCGTAGGCAAGAACTCCGGTAATTACGCGGATAGCAGTGCAGGGCAAATCGTTCCCGCAGTACTGCGCACCTATAACGATCGCTACCCCGCAACGGCTCCCGTAGCGAGCTACGGTCCCAACCACATGGGCCTGTTTGACATGGGCGGCAACGTATCCGAGTGGATTCACGACATGTACAGCATCGGCACCGGCCTCTCCCTCAAGCGAGAGGAAAATCCCGTGGGCACACAAGAAGGGGACTATCACGTAGTACGCGGTTCCAGCTGGAAGCACGCGGGTCTGACCGAGCTACGGCTCTCCTACCGCGACTACGGTGCGGACCCACGCAATGACATCGGTTTCCGCGTTGCCCGCTGGGTCAAATAATCGGAGGGTATATGACACAAGAAAAATCACAATTCCGTTCCGAGCCCGCCGCACAGGCTCTGCTTATGGCGAGCTCCAGCAATAAACGAGTGCCTCTTATCCTGGCAGTAGCCCTCGCTTGCGCACTCGCCTTGCAACCCTTGCCGAGCACCGCGCAACAAGAGACCACCGATAACGCCAGTGAAAATACGCAGCAGAGCGATGAATCAGAGAATACGGCAGCTACGAATGCCACGGTAGAAGCCACAGCCGCGCCCAAACCGAAAAAAACCAAAACCAGTATCAAAGCGCAAAGTGCACAAAACGCTGACAGCTACGAAGCAACGGAAGAAATTTCCGAGGACCTTTCTGTTTCGTATCCGGTGGATATCTGAAATTGACACAGACATTGCACCTAATCCCGATAACGGACAGGTGCCCAGAGCACACACAGACAATAGCAATACCGGGCCAATCACTAATGGAAGGCCCTCCAAAAAAGCGGGAAATCTCATGAAATTCAAGTCTTCAGATTTTATGTTCCAGCTGTTTGCCCTGCTCGGGGCCATCATCCTGGTCCATGCCATCTACGTAGCGATCATCCGCCCCAATGCGGATGCCTTGATCGCAGAACAGATGGCACGTGAAGAAGCCGGGGAAACCTATGCGCAACAGCGATCTCTCTACATTGTGATGCGCGACTACGAACAGGAAGCCTGTTTTGTCCTGATGCTATGGGCCATGGCTATCATGGGTCTCAAAGCGCGCCGTTCCATCCGTGAGCGCAAACTGCTGGACGAGGCGTTACTCAATGTCAGTGAGGGGACACCAATACTTCCGGAAGACGCCCGGGATCTTTCGCGGCCCATCCAGGCACTGCCTGAAGACGAACGCAACTTTTTACTTCCCCGCGCACTGCTGACCGCACTGCAGCGTTTTGGATCCACTCGCAATGTGGCTGCAGTCTCAAACTCCGTGAAAGAAGTCTGTGAAACGGAGGGGGATCGTCTGGACAGTGAATTGGCCATGGTGCGGTACATCACCTGGGCTATTCCATCGATCGGGTTTATCGGCACCGTGCGCGGTATTGGCGAGGCCCTGGCACAGGCCCATCGCGCAGTAGAAGGCGATATTGCCGGCGTCACCGTAAGCCTGGGTGTGGCTTTCAACTCCACCTTTGTTGCGCTGGTAATCAGCATCGTCATTATGTTTTTCACCCACCAGCTGCAGCTGATGCAGGAGCGACTGGTACTGGATACACAGAACTATTGCGACAACAAATTACTCCGTTTCCTCAAAGTGAGTTAAGCGACGGAGAGATGATTTGAGTAACACCGGCAAGTCCGGTTAACCAGAGATTCGGCAAGTCACGGACCTGACTGCCCAGAGCAAAACAGGAATTGGCATGAGCAAGGGTGTACTGGAAATTAACGACTGCGGCCTGCGTGTTTTTGATGGCACAAACGAAATCCTCGAGAGCCCGGGGGTCGCGATTATTAACAGCCGCGAAATCATTACCGGCACCGCCGCCCTGATGCGTGCGCGCAGCCACCCCACAGAGGTTAATCATCAGTTCTGGCGGCGGCTGAGCCTGGAGTCGGTAAAGTCAAACAATCCGGGATGCCGTCACCATGCGGATCTCGCCTTTTGCCAGCTCAAGCACATTGCGGAACTTTGCGACCTGCCGGATGAAGTCGCCCTTGCGGTACCCGGCAACTTTACCCATGAACAGCTAGCCCTGTTACTCGGTGTCGTGAAGGAAAGCGCATTTAACAGCGTTACCCTGATCGATAGCGCTGTTGCCTGCATCAGTAGCTGTGCACCGCGCGGCGGTCATCTGCACGTGGAACTGCACCGGCACCAGACCCTGGTGAGCCGTGTAGAAGTACATGAACACGCGGACCTGGAGGTTGCGGAAACCGTCACCGATTCCGGTCTGCAGCATTTCCAGGAAGCCTGGGCCCGTGTGTTTAGCGACGCCTTCGTAATGCAGTGTCGATTCGATCCGTTCCACTCGGCCGAAGCAGAGCAGCAACTATATGACCTGCTACCACAGTGGATTGCCCGCGCAATGCGCCAGGGTGAAGTCATGGCAGAGTTGGACGACCGCACCGCAAAAGTTAGCCTGCGTCAGCTGCAGGATGCGAGTACTCCCATCCTCTCCCGGGTGCGCGCGATGATCGACAATCTCGGCGACGCCAACAGTGTGGTATTTGTCTCGCATCGCTGGGCGGAAATACCCGGCGGTGCTCAGCTTGCCGAACGCATTCACTTGCTGCCCCACAATGCCGTGGCACAAGCGGTGGAAACCCACTGGCAGGAACTGCACTCGGAAACCGGCAATCTGCGACTGAACACCAGGCTGCGTGCGGCGGAAGCCCACGATGTTGCAGTACAGGTCAATGCGGCCGCAGAAGCTAGTGCTACCCACCTATTACATGGGCATCGTGCTCTCGCCGCACAACAGCCGCTGTTTGTGAGCTGGCAAAACGGCAAGCTGGATGTCACCCCTACGCCACCAAGTCACCCGGCGGCCACCATCACCAATCACGCCGGTCGTCTGGCGTTACGCGTGGATGCCGGCGCGGATTTGATGTTGAACGGTGAATCCATTTCCGCCCCAGTGAACCTCACCGCAGGTGACCGTATTGGCGTGGCGGACTTCGACGGCGTAATAACTGCGATCAGCGTGGAACAATATGGCGCGTAAAAACCGACGTTTTACCACGTTCAGCCTGTCATTCCTCGACATCATGTCCTGTGGATTTGGCGCCGTGGCGTTGATCTTCCTGATCATCAAGCACGGCTCGGATCACGACATTCAGGCAGAAAACCAGGACCTGTCAGCGGAAGTAAACCTGCTGGAGGAAGAAGTGCAGTTCGGCCGTGATCACATGGTGCTTGCGCGCAACACCCTGGATACCACCAGTGACGAGCTCGCCAAGGCCCAGGGACTGGCTAGAAGGATCATGGAACAGATTGAAGAGGTAAAAGGGAATCTTGCCGAAGTGGATAGCACGACCGATGAAATGGACATCGCCCGCCTGCAGGAAAAGCTGAAAAAGCTGGAACAGGCCAAGAAACAGCTCGAGGAAGAAAACAAAAAACTCGGCAACAACGTGCGCAAGTTTGTCGGCGATGGCGACCGGCAATACCTCACCGGCTTGCGCCTGGGCGGCGACCGGATCCTGATCCTGCTGGATTCCTCTGCCAGCATGCTCGCCGATGAGCTGATCAAGGTCATCCGTACCCGTAACATGTCGGATTCGGTCAAGCGCAATACGGAAAAGTGGCGCCGAGCCAAGCAAACCGTCAACTGGCTGGTGGCTCAGTTCCCCCAGGATAGCCAGTATCAAATCTATACATTCAACACCGGTTTTCAGGCCGCCATTGTCGGCACCGAAGACCGCTGGCTGAATGTCGACGATCGCGACCAGATTGATGAAGCCATGAAGTCGCTGGATAAAGTTGTCCCACAGAATGGCACCAGTCTCGAGCGGGTTTTCCATGCGGTAAACAATATGTCTCCACTGCCCGACAACATCATCCTGATCACCGACGGCCTGCCCACCCAGGGCATGAAGGCGCCGCGCGGCAACACTGTATCCGGCAAGGACCGGCGGAAGCTGTTCCGTAACGCGGTGAAAGTACTGCCCAAGAGTATTCCGGTCAATGTGGTACTCGCCCCGATGGAGGGGGATCCCTTTGCCGCCAGTGAGTTCTGGAAGCTTGCAATGAGCAGCCAGGGTTCCTTCCTCGCACCCTCAAAGGACTGGCCATGAGTAGACGTAACAAGCGACAGCAAGAAGAGTTCAGCATTTCTTTTCTCGACGTTATCTGTTGTGGATTCGGTGCGATCGTCCTCCTGCTGATGATCGCAAAAACCGTAGAGCCCATTGTGCTCGAAGAAGCGGAACTGGATCTGGACGGTCAGGTGCAGGAGCTGCAGGAACAACTGGCGGAAATTCGCGGTGAAACCACCATATTGAACCGCGACTTGAACGCGAAGAAAGAGCAACTGGATATTGAAACCAAGCGTATTGCCAAGCTGAAGGGCGAGCTGGAAACCTTACAGGCGGTATACGCCCGCAAAACCGAGAGCGAGTCAGAGGAAGGCAAGCTGAAAGGTGAGCTGACCATCGCCCTGCAGAGCATGACCGATGAAATGAAGCGCCTGCTCGGTGAAAACTATCAGCGCAAGAACAATGTGATTGGCGGTATCCCAGTAGATAGCGAGTACATCCTGTTCATCATCGACACCTCTGGCAGTATGTTCAATTACGGCTGGGATCGCATGATCGAAGAGATGGTAAACACGCTCAATCTCTACCCCAACGTGAAAGGCATCCAGGTGATGAACGATATGGGGGACTATATGTTCTCCAATTATCGCAATCGCTGGATCCCCGATACGCCGGGGCGTCGCCAGGCTGTGCTCGATCGCTTGCGGGCCTGGAACCCCTTCAGTAATTCAAGTCCGGTAGAAGGTATCCAGAAAGCAGTGCGCACCTTCTATGACCCCAACAAGAAAATCAGTATCTACGTACTGGGCGACGAATTTACCGGCAAGTCAATTCGCAACGTCATGATGGCGGTTGATCGCGTGAATGCACAGCGAGGCGAAGACCAGCGCATGGTCCGTATCCATGCCATCGGCTTCCCGATCCAGTTCTCGCGTCCACTGCACCTGCAGACAACGGGCCTGCGCTTTGCCGCGTTGATGCGGGAGCTCACCTATCGCAACGGCGGCACCTTCGTAGGACTCAACGACTTTCGGTAACAATAATTTGACCAGGGGCACGGATAGCCCGGGAGCAAACAATGAACATCTGGCTATATGGACTTCGCACAATGAGCAGGCTTCTCGCGATACTCGCCGTGGTGCTACTCACCGCCTGCGCCCATACCGTTTCGGTAGATGGCCAATTCCCCACCCCCGTGGGTAACCAGCATCCGCTGACCGTGGGCGTCTATCTGAGCGACGATTTCCGGCAGTTCACCTACAGCGAGAACCGGGATGACCGCGATGAGTGGAACATCAATACTGGTCGAGCGCAGAAAAATCTTTTCGAGACCGTACTCGGTTCCATGTTCCGGGAGGCCATCAGCCTTTCCCAGTATCCCAGCGACCTGCCCCAGGGGCTGGATCTAGTGATTGTGCCCGAAGTTCGCGAGCTCCAGTTCACCATGCCGCGGGAAACCCGCGTGAATATTTTTGAGGTCTGGATCAAGTACGACATGCACGCCTACAACCAGCGCGGGGATTCGGTGGCCGAGTGGGTGATTACCGCATATGGAAAAACGCCAACCGCATTTTTGAAGTCGCAAGAGGCCGCACTGGCACAGGCGATTAATGTAGCGCTGCGCGATGCTGGCGCCACGCTCTATACCGGTTTTGCACAGGTACCGGAGCTGCAGGCATTTATCGCCAATAAGCAGCGCGCACTGAGTATGCAGGAAGCGACTAGCGACGAGTGATGTGCAGCCGCGCAGAATGGATTTGTGAGTTCGGGCCAAGCCCCATCTGGCAGGCCCCATCAAGGAGGATGGTTCGGTGAAACCCCTGATTAATTTGGCAGCACCACTGCTACTGGCCGCAGCAGCGCTATCCGTCGGTGGCTGCACCACCGTGGTTATCGACGAATATCGGCGCAGTACCGGTGAGCTCGCCGTTGGCGATTCCGTGGTGATTCTCGGTAGACGGCACTCCAGTGAATACGAAACCGAACCCGACCTAATCGATTGTGTCGGCGACACCCTGCACAGCCCCGAGTCCGGGGTGAACATCATTCCGGAGCAGCAGTTCGTCGATGCCCTGTACCCATGGTTCGAACCGCGCAAGGCGCCCATGCATATCAAGTCGCTGAGCAAACTGATGGATATTCCGGACGTGCGTGACCGCATGGAGCAGTATGGCGTGAAGTACATCGTCTGGATTGATGGCTCGACGGAAACCACCTCCAGCGCCGGCTCCATTGGCTGTTCGATCAGTACCGCTGGTGCCGGCTGCTTCGGCTTCGGCACCTGGGACAAAGAGTCTGACTATGAGGCCTCGGTATGGGATTTCCGCGACCAGGAACTGTCCGGAAAAATCAGTGCCGACGCCCAAGGCACATCCTATATGCCCGCCATCGTCGTGCCCATCCCACTGATTGCGCGGGTGCAGAACAATGCGTGCAAGGGCATGGCTGCGCAATTACGCGAATTTTTATTACCACCACAATCTGCCAGTCGCTAGCGAGCGGCAAGCTCTTGGTTAAGGATCGTAGAGAATAAGACAGGAGATCATCATGCACATATTGAAAAAATTTATGGTCGCCGCTCTGCTCGCCAGCGCAGTGGGCTGTGCGTTCAACCCAGCCACCAACCGGCCTAACCTGGTGCTGATGTCCGAAGAGAAAGAGATAAAAATCGGGCGTGAAATGCATGAGAAACTGGTCGCCAGTACCCCGATCTATAGCGATCCAATTCTAAATGCCTATGTCGAACACGTGGGACAAAAAGTTGCCCAGGCCAGTGACCGTCCAGACCTTACCTACTACTTCACCATCATCGACAGCCAAGACATCAACGCCTTTGCCCTGCCCGGTGGTTATGTATACATCAACCGGGGGCTGCTGACCTACCTACAATCTGAGGCCGAAATGGCAGCGGTACTCGCCCACGAGGTTGGACATATTACCGCCCGCCACGCGGTCCGTCAGAAAACCGCGGCTACCGGCGCAGGTGTGGCCTCGGTACTTTCCGTGCTGGTTACCGGCAGCGGCGTTGTCGGCGATGTGGCAAACCTCTGGAGCACCGCAGCGGTGAAAGGCTACGGTCGTGATATGGAGCTCGAGGCCGACCGTTTTGGCGCCCAGTACATGTACAACGCGGGATATGACCCGCAATCAATGATCAATGTGATCGCACTGTTGAAGGACCAGGAAACCTTCGCCCGGCGCCGCGCGAGGGTCGAAGGGAAGAAACAACAAACGTACCACGGCGTTTTCTCATCCCACCCACGCAATGACATTCGCCTGCGCGAAGTTGTGGAGGCCGCGGGTGAACTGCCGGAAGACAAGAAAATCACCAAAGTAGAGTATTACCGGGAGCGTACCGACGGATTAGTGTACGGACAGAATGCGCAGGAAAGCGAAAAGAACCGATTCAATCACAAGAGCCTTGGCTTCTCGCTTTTATTCCCCGAGGGCTGGAATATCGAAAACCAGCGCAGTGCGATCGTAGGTACTGCACCGGATAAATCCGCCACGATGACAATTCGCGTTGGCAAACGCGACGGAAACCAGCCCGCCGATATGGCACTGCGCGGCGTATATGACGTACGCAGCCTTGAGGAAGATGAAGCGCTCAGCCAGTACCGCCTGGAGGGACACACCGGTAAACTGCCCGTACGCACCGCAGATTCACCGGACCGCGTCGCGGTGCTGTTCTATGGCAGCCGCCAATACATACTCGAAGGCAAAGTTGCCGAGGAGTCGGAGGATAAAGAGAAGCAGGCAGAATACGACAACCTATTTATGACGAGTATTCGCAGCTTCCGTCCATTGCGCAAAACCGACATTGTGAAGCCCGACATTAAGCGCGTCCGTTATGTACAGGCAAATGAAAAGACGACGTTTTCATCGCTGGCCCGGCATATGGAGATCGGCGAGTACGCAGAAGAGCAATTGCGCCTGCTAAACGGCTACTATCCACGCGGCGAACCCAAGCCCGGCGAGTGGATCAAAATCGTTCAGTAATTTAACGCAATCCGTACGGGCGCCGGAAGCGGCGCCCGCACTCTTCCCCTCACTTCTTCTTCACCTCTAACTGACACACTTCTGTCACAATTCACTTTCTGCCGTTGCACCATTTTTATTCCAATCCAGTCCGGGTATGTTTAGGCAAATTTTCAATTGCCTATACCGCCATGCGCTCTGTTTGTTTCATTTCTATTACGCTCGCCTGCATTGTGTCGCAGAGCCTGTATGCCTCAGAGCGGAAAGATCCAATTGTTATCGCGCATCGCGGCGCGTCCGGTTATTTGCCTGAACATACGCTCGAAGCGAAAACCCTCGCCTACGCCATGGGTGCGGATTATATCGAGCAAGACCTGGTGTTAAGTAAAGACAACCACCTGATTGTAATGCACGACATTTATCTGGACGAGGTAACCGATGTCGCCAGTAAATTCCCGGATAGAGCCCGCGAAGATGGTCATTTCTACACCATCGACTTCACTCTCCCAGAACTCAAGCAATTACGGGTGACGGGCCCCTTCGTAAATGTGCTTGGAAAAAAAGTACCAAAATACGGCAAACGCTTCCCGCTGTGGCATTCACAATTCCAGCTGGCGACGTTTGAAGAGGAACTGGAACTAATTCAAGGCCTTAACCAATCATTGGGCTACAACACTGGGATTTATCCCGAGATCAAGAAGCCATATTTCCACGCACAGGTGGGGCGCGATATTTCCCGCGCAGTGCTGCAGACACTCAAGCGGTACGGCTACACAAAGCCCGATAGCAACGTCTACCTGCAGTCGTTTGATGCGGAAGAGCTGCAACGTATTCATCAGGATCTGCTGCCCGCGATGGACATGGAAGTACCGCTGGTGCAATTGATCGCCGAAACCGATTGGGAAGAGAAACGGGTACAGCAGGCGGGCCAGTGGCAGAACTATGATTTCGACTGGATGCTCACACCGGAAGGACTGAAAAGAATTGCGGGCTACGCTACGGGGATCGCCCCTTGGTACCCAATGCTGATAAACGATAATGGTACAGAAAGCACACTGCTAACGGAGGCGCGCAAACTAGGGCTGCGGATACACCCATACACATTCCGTGCAGACCCACTGCAGATCCCGGGTAGTTATCGTAATTTTGACGAATTTATTGCGCTGTATGTGGATCTACTGCAGGTTGATGGTCTGTTCACCGACCATCCGGATAAGGTACGTAGATACCTGTCAACACGTCGCGAACGGCAGCCCCGCGAGGAAATTTTCCCCTAGGTGGCGAGACTCCCACACGAGTATCAGGCGGGCTCCACCTCCGCGGTGTCGGCAGTCGTTACACGACGATCGGTAGTAGCGCACGAGTCTGAAGCATAATCCACCACCTGATTACGGCCCTGCTGCTTGGCCCGGTACAAAGCCAGGTCGGCCTGGCGCATCAGTTGTTCGACGGAAATGTCTTTATCAGAATGTGCCACGCCAATGCTAGAGGTGAAGCTGACTTCCCCCGCAGGGGTCGACAGGCGAATACCGGCAATAGCATCACGCAGCCGCTCCGCCGTATGCAGAGAGTCCGGCTTGGATTCTGTAATCAACAGCGCAAACTCCTCACCACCCAGACGACCAAACACATCAGTCTCGCGTATTTTAGTTTGAATCGCTGCACTGAATTTTTGCAGCGCTTCGTCACCTACCCCGTGCCCATGCTCGTCATTGATGGACTTAAAGTGATCGATATCAAACATCAACAGGCTGGCGGGTTCACTCTGGCGATAGGCACGCTTGATACAGAGCTCGGCGTCTGCGAGGAAACTGCGGCGATTACGGATGCCGGTGAGGGGATCCGTCCGCGCTTCCATCTCGGCAAACTGCTTCGCCCTCTCCAGCTCTTCCGTGCGCGCACGCACGAGACCTTCGAGCTTGACTTTCGAATGTTCCAGATGGCGCCGATACTGCCGCTCCGACGCCAACGCCTGCAAACGCACCCGGCGCAGCTTGATGCCCATGGCGGCCATAATGGTTACCATTTCAACGAAAGAGCTCAATGGCGGCAGGTAATAGTTCACCAGATTGTGATCGACCACACCGAGGTCGCGCAGCGCCTGATAAAAGAGTCCCGCCAGTAATAGTGTCCAGCCCACGGCAAATACTGCGGCTTCGCTGGAACCCTGGCGCCAGCGCACTATTGCGATCACTATGGAGGCCGGATATAGCAACAGCGCCAGGGTAATCGAAATCAATGCAACGGTCTTGATCTGCAGTATTGCGCTAACCAGCAAAATGCCGGCATTAACCATCATCAAAATGAGAATGTAATCGAGACGCGGAGTGTACTTGCGGGTTTGCAGAAACAGGCGATCAAATACCACACCACACAATATACTGACCGCACCGGTGACAGACATATAGCTCCAGTGGAAGTCCTGCTGCAGAACATACTGGTGGGTGAACCCGAGAATCGTACCCCAGGCAACGATTTTGGAAATGCCATACACGAAATAGGCAAAGAAACTGGAATCGCCCGTGGTAATGCCGACAATCAGGGAGAATAGCGAGATCAGTGCAATACCGCCGAACAGAAACGCGAGTATTGCGGTTTCACCGGTGTGGGATTTGCTGAGCGCGTCCGGAGTCCAGATACGCATCGAAGGGAATACATATCCGGCCTCTTCCGAGTCGTAGCGCACCAAGTATTTCACCGTCTCCCCGGGCGGCAATTCCACAGGTACGACAAAACGATTGTGAAACACCGGGCGCTGAGCAAACGGCGCCCCCATTGCCAGATCGACAAGTTCATGGAAATCTAAGGAGGATTCGCCGCGCGCAAATGCCTGCAGGCGGATGAGCTGATGATCCACATATTCCAGATGCAGCTGCAGCGGCTGCTGCTGGGTATTGTGGAGTTCAAAGTAAGACCAGTAGCTGCCCTTTTGCAGCCCGGTGGAACCACCGCCCGCCAGCGGGGAAAAGCGGCCAGACTCCAGCGCCGTAAGCGCATCCGCGAGCGTTGCCTGCCCACTCGGGTCGTGCCAGATACGGGCCTGTCCGGTGCGCTGGCGCCCCTCTTCACCATGACCAACACTCGTAACAACCTGGGCAATCGACGAAACGGGAATAAGAACCAGCAGCATTAGCGCAGCAAGAGCACGAACCTGTACCCGCTTCAACCAGCGCAATACAAACGCATTGGAAACCCCTAGCGAGATGAGAGTGGCATTCATGGATAGCCCGATATTGCCAGTTATTGGAGTTATTAAATCAATTGCTGCACTAAACAAGCCTCTCGGCGGTGCATTTTCCAGCCATTTTATGCTTCGACGCTGGGATCTTGATCCGAGGAGTCTTTGCGGAACGCGCAGGTCCCGCATAACTAACTGGCAGTTTACCGGGTCAGTGGCACAGAATCACGGTTGAGGAAGAGCCTGATAACGTAAGGCTGACTCCGCAACCGCTGGAGAGATCAAGCCGCCCCCACCTGACCAGACAAACAAAAATTCTCATATCAGAGCGAAAAAAACAAAAATGGCCGCCCAAGGGTGACCATTTTCGAAAGCTGTTCTACCTTGCAGTGTGCATCCCGGCGCAATAGGCAAGATTCCCGCGGAGAACCGGTATGTAACAGTTTGTCACTCAAACTGCGAGAAATCTGCCGGCCGCTTTTCCATAAAGGCCGTAGCCGCCTCGCGGAACTCCTCCGACTGCAGGCGCTGCTGGAAATGCAACGCTTCTTCCCGGATCACCGCCATACCGCTCTCATAGGTACCTTGGCGCAGCAGCTTTTTGCTGAGCCGCACCGCTTCGGGCGCCCTTTTTGCGAGTTCTTGTGCATATTCGCGTGCGCGTCCCAAAGCCTCGCCAGAGAATACAACTTCATTGCAGATATTCACATTTGCCGCGGTCTGGGCATCGAACTTGTTCCCCAGCAGAAGCAACTCAGAAGCTTTGGTGTGCCCCATGATGCGCGGCAACAGCAGACTGGAGGCATACTCCGGGCACAGGCCTAAGTTCACAAAGGGCATCTGGAACATCGCGTGATCTTCCGCGATCGCCAGATCACAGTGCAACAACAGTGTGGTACCGATACCCACAGCCACGCCACTGACCGCAGCAACAACCGGTTTGGGGAATTCGTACAGCGCGGTCATAAACTGGAATACGGGGGAGTCTTCGCTGGACGCCGAGCCATCGAGGAAATCCGTCAGGTCATTGCCGCTGGTGAAGGAACCACCGGCGCCGGTCAGAATGACTACCCGTACCTCCGGGTTGGCAGCCGCATCGCGCAACAGCTGCGCCATGGCTGAATACATGGCCTTAGTCAGCGCATTTTTACGCTCTGGCCGATTGATGGTGATCTCTAGAACCCGGCTGCTTAATTGGGCGTCAATTTCTGCACAGGGGCTTTCGAAAGGGCTTGGCATACGGGGCTCCGCTATTACTTGGTTTCGTTATATTCGTGGCCATCTAGCGCTAGTTTAGCCAGTCATTGTGCGCTTACGAGGTCCATTTCGACCAGTTTGCATTACCTAAGCCGAACCGACGGCATCGCAACCACGCCGCACGAAATGTATTTTCCAAAAAACACCTGATCGACCTTATAATGTGGCCAAATTGGTGCAAGTTTGCGCAACTTTTAATTTATATACCGACGAATACCGTTACATATATTGCAGCAGACGGTATTCGGCGAAAGGAATCCTCTGACATGACCGTTACCTACAGCTCTTACCTGAAGGTAGACGAGCTGCTGGAATGCCAGCAACCGCTCTCCGCAGGCCCCGAACACGACGAACTACTATTTATTGTTATCCACCAGAGCTACGAACTGTGGTTCAAGCAGCTGCTGCATGAACTGGATTTTCTGGTGCGCCTGTTCTGCGCGGGGGAGCGCTATCGCGCACTACACACACTCAAGCGGGTCGATGCGATTTACCGCACGCTTATCCAGCAGGTCGACATTCTGGAGACGCTCACACCGCTCGAGTTCATGTCCTTTCGTGATCGACTCTCCACCGCCAGCGGCTTTCAGTCCTATCAATTCCGCGAACTGGAATTCCTCTACGGTGCCAAGGACCCGCGCAAGCTGCAGAACTACGAGCAGGGTTCGGAGCACTATCAGCGCCTGCAAACGCGCCTCGAAGCCCCTACGCTGTGGGACGCCTTCCTGCAGTTCCTCGCCCACGAGGGGCACGCCATTCCAGACAGTGTACTAAACCGGGATTTCAGCCAGGTGGCGGAACCTTCCCCAGCGGTACAAGCCGTGTTGATCGATGTTTATCGCAATGACCCACTGGTAAGCGATATCTGTGAGGCACTGGTGGATATCGATACCTCTCTGCAGCAGTGGCGCTATCGCCACGTAAAAATGGTGGAGAGGACCATTGGCAGTAAAATGGGCACCGGCGGCTCTAGCGGGGTGGGCTACCTGCAAAGCACCCTGTTCAAACCCGTATTCCCGGACCTGTGGGCAATTCGTTCCGAGTTTTAAGCCCGCGCCGACGAGTGGTCACAGTCGGCCGCTCGTGGCTCAGCGCAATTCCCCGGCCCCGACTCTTCAGCGCCAAATTCCGGGCATAAAAAAAGCCAGCAACAGCTGGCTTTTTTTGATCCCATAAGAGAGCGGCTCCCGCGGGATGCTCTCTCCGTGAATCAGTCTTCGAACGGCACCAGGGAAACCTGAATATTCGGGTTTACCTCTTTCGCCGCGTCGGCGATGGTCACGTAAGTGTCCGCGCTGGACTTGTTGTGCGCACGGATAATCACGATCGCCTGCGGGTTCTCCGCGAAGAGCTGGGCAATACGTGCACGTACTGCACGGCTGTCCACTCGAGTCGGGCCCATCCAGATTTCGTCAGCGGAGTTCACACTGATCAGAATGTTCTGCTTATCCTCATCGGGTGGAGTCTCTACCTGCTGATCCGGATCCGGTACATTCACGTCCAGCGCCTTCTCTTTTACGAAGGATGCCGTCACGATGAAGAAGATCAACATGATGAATACGACGTCCAACATGGGCGTCAGGTCGATATCCGCTTTTTCTTCTTCTACGGCCTTACCGCGTCGTCTACTCATAAAACACCGTACAGTTTTTGATTCGAATTCGCCGGATTCACCGGTCTAATCAGGGGGGCAAGATTGCCGGGAAATGGCCATCAATGCAAGTGCAACCTGCGCAACCACAACATAAGCCTTATAAATCAAAGGCTTATGAAGAGCAGCATACCCGAAAGCTCACATTTTATACAGCAAAATCGCCGGTCCGACTCGCTAGATAGCTCTGATAGTCAGGTACTTGACGGGCGAAACTCTGGGACATCAAGGCGGAATGAATCATCATATCCGCACTGCTCGCATTACAGGCCACCGGAATGTTCCAAACCGCAGCGATACGCAGCAGTGCTTTCACATCCGGGTCGTGGGGCATGGGCTCAAAGGGGTCCCAGAAGAAAATCAGGATATCCACATCACCCTGGCAGATCTTCGCACCCAGCTGCTGATCACCGCCCATAGGGCCGCTAAACAACTTTTCCACACGCATTCCCGTGGACGATTCAATCTGGGAGCCTGTGGTACCGGTACCGAGCAACTGATGCTGCTCAAGTATGGCCCGGTGCTTTTGGCACCAGTCAATAAGCCCCTGCTTGCGGTTGTCGTGGGCTACCAGCGCGATACGCTTTTGTGCCGCAATCGGCTTGTCGATCGTGTTCATGTGACCTCCAGCTAAAATCGGGTCAGTTTTATCTATCGCCAGCCGCTCTCTACCATTCGCCAAGGAGGGACATGATAGAGGGCAACAAGTCGAATTTCTTCGCGTGGCCGAATTATGCAAAATTCCACGCCCGGCATCTATTGCCCTGTCATCTGTCCTGTCATCACCCAACGCCGCAATCCTCCCCGACAAGGGGGCGCGCTACCGTTATCGGGTTCCCCCCCACAAAGCCGTTGTTCGACATCCTGGGTTCGAGGTCCGCACACCGTAAACCCAATGTATAATCCCCAGTCGTTGTACCCAATTGCGGGCAAGTTTTCCTAAAGGAGTATGTATGAGCGTCGGCGCATGGGAACCAGCCAAGCAGGCCTCCAATGATCAGTCCCGAGAAAAAATCGACCCCACTCTGCTAACGCAGATACTGGAACTTATGGAAGGCTCTTCCGATCAGGACCCCTCGCATGCCCAGGAGAGCACCGAATTAGCTGAACTTCCGGAAACACTGCGCTCGGCAAGCTGGCTCGCGGGGTTACCCGCAGCCCAGTGGCTGGAAGAAGCCGCGAACTGGGAGCCAGAACAACTGTGGGCTTTGATCCGCTTTTTTACCCTGGCGGAAGCGCAGCTGGATTGGCAGGGTGGCGCCGAATCTCCGGTGATCCCGCTGGCAAAATCCCTCCGCCGACGCAAAGCCCCCCTGAGCCGCGAGCAACTTTTATGGATTCGCGGTAACACTGACAATCGCTACCTGCCCTACGGCCCACTTTAAACCGCGGCAAGGGATAAAATGGGCGAGTCACGTCCACTGCCGAGCGCAACCAGTTGCCCCTTTCATGTCGCTCAAATATATAAGAAGGCGTATCACTCACGGCGATACGCCTTCTTATTATTTTGAGGCAATGTGCCCTCTCTTACGCACTCAATCCACGAGCCGAAACCACTGCGCGCGTAGTAAATCCGCTCGCGCCGGCGTTCGGTAGTTAGCCGCCAGCTCTCGCCACAAGATTACCCCCTCGCTATCCATAAGCCAGGCACTGGGCCGCGCCGCTGCCGAGTGCCACGGGTACATCAATAAGGGCGCACCTTGCCGTGCGACGAATAAGGGGTAATCCTGAGAAGATTCCGCCAGCTGATGCACGGTAAGTTCAACCGCTGCTGGTATTCCCAGCCGAGAGAAAGCTTTCGCCCAAGAAGACATTGGCTGCGCGCCAAAGAGCAGCAATCCAATGTTTCTCTTTTGCAACTTCGGTAGAAGGCGTTCGAAGCTTGCTAGCTGACTCCGACTATCGGCACAAAAACTCCCCCGTAGAAACACCACGAAGACCCCATCCAGCGCCCGTTCGCGACAAAAGTCCGAGATATTCCAATTTTCCCCTGCTTGCTGTTCCAGATCAGGGAACTGTTGGTTAACACCGGGTAATGAAGGATGTGCAACCGAACTGAAGTGGTAAAGATAAAGTAAAACGACAAAAAGATTCGTAATTACCAGGTAAATGGGCAAGCCGCGCTGCCCATCTGCCAGTAGCGCAATCGCAAGACCGATTAACACAGCGAGAAACGCGTTGGATTCCCGAATATCTCCGTGAAATTTCTGCGGGTACAAATAACGTAGCCAAATCCACATCGGTAGTGCCAGCGCATTCAAAATTACGCCCGTCCAGGCGAATTTTTCGGAGGCCGCGGCACTGCCAATTAATGGAAAAAAAGCACCGGTTCCACACGCCAACAGCCAGCTAAAGGCAAAAAAAGTAAAAAAAACCTTAAATTTATTCATTACGGAGTAAAAACGCCCCTAAAACACTTGCAATCAAGTATATAAATAAGCTGCAATTAGCGCGATGAATTCCACTCATCCAAAATAACACCTAAATACCAAATTTAGATACAGGGATATTTTATGGCCGGACGTAAAAAATCCACCGCGCGCGTGAGCGCCGTGGCAAAGCTGGAGGCGGAACTCGCTTCTTTAAAATCTCAGCTGGAAAAGGCGCGTAGCAGCCAAGAAGCTGATGCAAAGAAAGAAGCCGATAAAGCCGGCAAGGAAGCTGACAAAGCTGCCAAAAAAGCACAAGCTGCCGCCGCCAAGGTTAAAGCAGCCCGTGCCAAGAAGAAATCTGCTGCTCAGCAAAAGCAAGTTAAAGCTGCCGTAGCTGCCGCTGCAACTGCCAAAAAAGCAGCTGTTGCCGCCAAAGCTGCCTCTGCTATCGCGAAAGCCAAGCTGGTTGTCATCGCTGCGGAAAACAAGCTGGCAACCAAAGTAGCCAAGGCTGTCGCCAAGGAAGAAACGGCTATCACCAAAAAACTGGCTGCTGCTGACAAGAAAGCTGCCGCCGCTGCTGCCAAAAAAGCGGCTGCCGCTGCCAAGAAGAAAGCGGCTGCTGACAAGAAGAAAGCTGCTGCTGCCGCCAAGAAAGCTGCCGCCGCTGCCAAGAAGAAAGCGGCTGCTGACAAGAAGAAAGCCGCTGCTGCCGCCAAGAAAAAGGCTGCTGCTGAGAAGAAGAAAGCCGCAGCTGCCAAGAAGAAGGCCGCTGCTGCTGCCAAGAAGCAAGCCGCTGCCGACAAGAAGAAGGCTGCCGCTGCTAAGAAGAAAGCTGCCGCTGCTGCCAAAAAAGCCGCTGCTAAAGCAAAGGCCAAAACCAAGGCTACCGCCAAGAAGAAGCCAGGTCGTCCAGCCAAGAAGGCTGCAGCTAAGAAGCCTGCCGCCAAGAAGGCAGGCCGCCCAGCCAAGAAAGCTGCAGCTAAGAAAACTGCCGCTAAGAAGGCTCCGGCTCGCCGTGGTCGTCCGCCAAAAGCCAAGTCTTAATCGACACTTTCTGGCAGACATAAAAAACCCCGGCTCGCCGGGGTTTTTTATGTCTGCCAGAAACTTACCGGAGGCAGGCGGGCACTCAGCCGCCCCTGCCACCACAAGGCCCACCAGCCGCTTTCCATCAACTGCGCAGACGACGCTTGGTCAATAGTCCCGCGGGCAGCACGTCCTTCACCATATTGCGCAGTGCCGAAGGTAACGCCAGCATCACCGGCGTCACAATCAGCGTGAGCAGAGTGGAAAAGCTGAGGCCGTAAACGATTGCACTGGCCAGCTTCACCCAGAATGACGCGATTACACCATTCACCACAATGTCGCGACCAAGCATATCCACACTCACCCCCAGGGCCAGGGGCAGCAATCCAAGAATCGTGGTGGCGGTAGTGAGAAATACCGGGCGCAAGCGCTGCGCCGCAGCCTTGACCGCCGCCGCACCGGGGCTCAGCTCGGGATCGGCCTTGCGTACAAAGTTATAGGTATCAATCAGTACAATATTGTTATTCACCACAATACCGGCCAGCGCCACAATACCTACCCCGGTCATGATGACACTAAGGGTCGACTGGGTAAGGGTCAGCCCAAGCAACACACCGGCAGTGGACATAATCACCGAAGAAAGAATCAACGCAGACTGATAGAAGCTATTGAACTGGGTGACCAGTAAGATGAACATCAGGAACAGAGACAAGGAGAATGCCACCTGTAAAAATACCAGAGTCTCGCTCGTTTCTTCATCCGCACCCCGGTAGAGCAGATCGACATTGCCATCGATCGGGTGCTGCTCCAGCCAAAGACGAATCTCACGTACTTTGTCGTCCGCCAGAACACCATCCTCAACATCAGCCTTGATCTGCATACGGGTAATGCCATCAATGCGCTCAATCTTATCCACTCTGGGCCCCGCCACGGTGGATACAAAGCTGCTGACCGGTACAGCGCCTCCCGGCGTGTTTACCTTGAGCTCGTCCAGAGCAGTTATACCGCGAGCATAATCCGGATAGCGGATACGAATATCTACTTCCTCATCGGAATCATCCGGGCGATATTCCGCCATCAATACGCCATTGGTTACCAGCTGCACAGCGCGTCCCACGCCGGTAAGATCCGCCCCGTAGAGTGCCGCCTTTGATCGGTCGACCTTAACTTCCCACTCAATACCCGGTAGCGGAGCCGTATTCACAACATCCCGCAGCCCATCCAACTCGTTCTCCAGCGCCCGATGCAGGCGCCAGGTTTCTGCCAGCAGGCTATCGTAATCGCGGCTACGCAATTCAAGTACGATGGCCTTACCCACGGGCGGGCCGCCTTCAAACGCCTTGGCACTGGTCTTGATACCCGCAAAGCCCGCTGTACGCTGACGAATATCCGCAAAAATGTCCCGACTTTTGCGATCTCGCAGATCCGTCGGCTGCAACTCAACTAATAGGCTGGCAATTTGATCCGGTGACCTGTCTTGATTGCCGGAAATACCGCCCGAACCAATCGAGGTATACACCACACGCACCTCAGGTACCTGCATCACTGCCTTTTCGACTTGAGTAACCAGGGCGCGCTTTTCCTCCAGAGACAGATTTCCCAGCGCTCGCACTTCAACGTTACCGTATTGTTCTTCGGTTTCGGTGAAATACTCCATTCCCGGATTAAAGGCACTAAAAGCAATAAAGATCCCCACCAGTACCGCGATGGTGCCACCAAAAGATATCAGCGGGTAGCGCACAACTGATGTCAGCATGCGGGCATAAAAGCCAGTGACTCCCCCTAATGCGCTCGGGTCGCCATGCTCCAGTTGCTTGAGATGCTGCTGTGAAGCCAGATCAACGCGGCCCTTGCCAAATACCGACCCCACTACGGGTGCAAAGAACAGCGCGTAAACCAATGATCCCGCCAGTACGGAAAACACGGTTACCGGCAAGAAGCGCATAAAATCGCCAACTACACCGGGCCAAAAGATAATTGGGAGGAAAGCGGCGAGGGTGGTCCCCGTTGACGCGACAACCGGCCAGAACATTCGGCGCACCGCAATGGAGTAGGCCGCGCGTGCTGACAACCCTTCAGCCATCTTGCGATCGGCAAATTCAGTGATCACGATTGAGCCATCGATCAGCATACCGAGGGCCAGCAACATGCCGAACATGACCATGAAGTTAAACGAATAACCCAGGTACCAAGTAATGATGAAACCGAACAGCAATGAGAAGGGAATCCCCAGGCCCACCAGCAATCCGGAACGGAAACCAAGCGCGGACACCACAATGATCATCACCAGCAACATGGCGGTGAGGATATTGCCCTCCATCTCGCTTACCATGTCCCGCGCCCAATTGGACTGATCAAATACAAAATCGACCTTTACCCCGCGAGGTAAGAACTCTCGTTCGGCATTTACCACCTCACGGACTTTGTCTGCCAGGTCCACAGAGCTGGCACCCGTGCGCTTTTCCACATTGACCGACAGGCCCTGCTGCCCATTCACACTGGTGTAGCTGGTGGCGTCCTTAAAGGTTCGCCGAATATCGGTGACCTGACCAAGGGTCACAACGCCATCATCCGATTGTTTGAGCGGGATCTGATATACATCACTGGCCGACTCGATCAACCCCGGTACCTTCACCGAGAAGCGCCCCTTGCTGACATCCATCTCGCCCGCCGGGATCAGCAAATTGTTCCCCAGCACAGCATTGATGAGCTCACCACTGGTTATCTGGTAATGCTCAAGCCGCACCGGGTCAATGATGGCTTCAACAACCTCCTCGCGACTACCGTTGATATCCGCGCTCAGTACTTCACTAACGTTTTCAATTCTGCGTTTCAGTAGTTGCGCGCTGCGCAGCAGTTCGCGCTCACTGGCACCCTCACTAGCCAGGGTTACCACAATCGTCGGGAACGGCTGCGCCGATGCCTCCTCCACGACTGGTTCGTCCGCATCCCGCGGCAACTCTGCCTTGGCACGATCAACGGCGTTGCGCACATCATCTACTGCAATATCGATATCGATCGCAGAGTCAAACTCAATGACCAGGTATACCAACGACTCCCGCGCATTGGCGACAACTTGCTCGACACCCTCAAGCGAGCGAATTTCCTGCTCCAGCGGGCGAATCAGCAAGCGCACCCCATCTTCCGGAGAAATCCCTTCATGCCGCACCTGCACAATCACGATCGGCGGGTTAACTTCCGGACTGGACTCCACCGTCATGGCTCCACGGGCAGCGATCCCCATGATGACGATGAGCAGCATCAAGCTAATACTGCTGCGGAAGCGATCAATAGCGCCGTCCAAGAGTTTCATTACAGTGACTCCCCGGAAGCCTGCGCAGCCTGTTTCACAGAAACCGGTTCAGATTCTGGTTCGACTGCACTGAGAGGGGCCGGCAAATCACCACCGGTCTCTTCCAGCTCTACGTCGACCTGCTCACCGACACTGACATACTCCTGGCCCACGGTTACCAGCAAGGCACGCGGTGACAACCCGGTAACCCAAACGCCGTCGCTTTCATCACTGACCAATTGGACATTTCGCAATACGACACGTTTATCCTGGTCGAGCACTTTCACTGCCAGAAGGCCGGCGTCATCCAGGGTTAACAGGGAAGAATTGATCCGGTGGGCCAACACCTCGCCCGTTGGCAGCGCCATACGCGCACTGATGCCGCTGCGCAGAGCACCGTCGTCATTTGCCACCGCGACTTCTACGCGATAGGCGCGGGTCACTGTGTGCGCCTGTTGGCTCACGTAACGCAGGCGACCATCAAGAATCTGCCCATCCTGCATTTGGGCATTGGCTGGCGCCCCCAGCTTAAGGCTGCCCACCTTGGCTTCGGAAACCTCTCCCACAATCAACATGGGATTCAGGTCGAGAATGGTTGCGCACTCCTCGCCACGGCGAACAAAATCCCCCAGTTCCACCGGTCGGCTGTTCACAACTCCGTCAAAGGGCGCGCGAATCTTCAGGTTTTGCACGTCCAGCTGGGCTCGTTTCAGGTCTGCGCGGGCGTTGGCCAGAGCAACTTCCTGCTGGGCCATTTGCGTGCCTGATTGCAGGCCGCGTCCCTTGAGCTTTTGTGCGCCGGCAAAATCCAGCTCCGCTTTCTTTAATGACGCGCGAGCGCGCGCCAACTTTTCCGGGCGATCTTCCGCGGCAATCTCACAAATGACGTCGCCCTTGGCTACATACTGTCCTTCATCGACCGGAAGCCCCGCCACCGCGCCGTCTAGCTCGGCTCTCAGCTGCACACTCCGATTGGCCTCACTGCGACTATTGACCACCACCCGCGTGGTATACGGCTGAGCCTCAATGTAGCGCCCACTGATCTTCACGCGCTCTGCCGGTATCGCAGATGCACTCTTTGCGACCTCCGCTTCAAGTAGCGCTTGCTTCTCGTCCTTGAGCAATATGCCACTCAACAGCCACAGCGCGGCAAGGCCACTCACGATGGTTGCCATGCGATAGTTACGTTGCCGCCAGAAGCCCAACAGAAAGTTCATAACTGCATTCCTGTCTGCAATTTAAAATTGATAGGAGATTTTATGCACAATTCTTGATCGAAACAGCGCCCAAAACTGCCGAATTACGAAATCCGCAGGGGATTTTAGAGGGGCGAACAGCCTGCTGTACCTGAGATTGGTCAACTCTCGGGTACTTTTCACAGTTACTTCAGGTCTGATCAGGTTTTGGCATGGCCTTGGAGACGGCCAAAGGCAGTCCCACGCACGCATCCGGTAATGGACATTGTACGCAGGAAAATGAGAAAGGGTTCACCCTTTATGTAGTGAACCGGTAGGGCACACGCGGTCAGGAGAGTATGGATTCCAGGAAGTCGGACATGTCCGATTCTTCCGCGGCGAGCTGGCCGCTGCCGAATTCGGCATTCCAGTCCAGCAGGATGCGAGCCAGATCCCGCGCCTGGTCCGCTAGCGCTACCAGCTCTTCTTTACAGTTTTTCGGGCCGGTGTAGAGCTTCAGGCGACGGTGGCTGTTGGCCAGCTCATGGGTCGGGTATTTGGAACGATAAACCTCAAGCTTCCAGCGCAGCGAATGCACCATATTGCGATAGAAGACCAGCTTGGTGGGCAGCTGCAGCAGGGAAAAGTCCTCTAGGTCGCCAAACAAGGTGCAATCCACCGCAAGCACCTGGATTTCCTGGCCGACCGGCGCCCCCACAATGGTCGCGCTACGGGGTTCTGCCAGCAACATCGACAGGTCACCAAACACTTCACCGGGGCGAATCTCCGCAAGCGGGCGATCACCACTGGCTGCCGCTGCATCGTCCACGTGTACCTGCAACTCCCCGCGCACCAGGAAATACACCCACTGATCCACATCGCCACAGTGCAACAGTGCCTCTCCAGGATTCAGCGAAACCAGACGTGAGCGCTTCAGCAATACGTCGTATTGCCACTCGCTGGTGGCACGAATATCACGAAAGAGATGAATGACATTTAGTAGGCGGTCCACCGCGTCGCGGGGAAAATCACTAAGCGCTTTGTAATCCATGGAAATCTTGAATATTGCGTTGTGTTACCGGCAGCTGGAGCCAGTCTCGCAGTAGTTTAACGGCGCACCTTGTTTGCACATATCCACATGCACAGTGCACCACCAGAACACGCATTCTAGGTGCAAACAACGATGTGTCTGCCCCTGAATACAGGGAAATTAAAAAAACGAGACATTTTACCCACTTCAGGGTTGAACTCCATTGCAGTTACAGTAGAGTTGGGTGGACCCTGGAAAAGTATCAAGGTAGTTGTGCGGCAATTTGCCAACCTGAAAATACCTGTCTTTCCCCGGGCCGCACCTTTCGGGGGGAGGGTGCGAAAGAAGCAATGAGCATTCCTTGGGGTACAAGAACTAAGCTCAGCGCTTTTCTGCCGGTTTCTGCCCATCCGGCCAAAAGCCACAATAGATACCATTAAAATGAACTCGACAAAAATCGTCATTGCCCTGATGCTGTTCGCCTCGGCCATGACAGCAAGCGCGGCTTCGCTCCTTAATGGGCTCGCCCTGGAGCAACAATTCAATAAAGATCGCTACTTCGTTGCTATTTATTCTGACCAGCTTGCCGACAACACCAGCACACTGCTCGACAACAATGTATCGCGCAGCCTGCAAATTCGTGTGATCGCAGACCGGCTGTCCGCAAGGCGCCTGCGCAACCAGTGGATGGAAAGCATCGCCATTAACAACCCAAGTGATACGCTCACCGGTCAAGCCAACAACATGGTGACCTTCGCCAATCTGTTTAAAGGGCGCTTGATGAGCGGTGATCGCCTGAGTATCGATTACGCCCCTGATACCGGGGTAACGTCCATCTCCCTGAATGACATCATGTTGGGCATGATTGAAGATCGCGCATTCTTCAACACCCTGCTTCGCGCCTGGGTCGGACCGGTACCACCATCCACCGAGTTCCGCGACAATCTTATTGCCGCAGGCGACGTCGACTCTGGCTTGCTCACTACCTATGAATCCTTGCAGCCGGGTGCGGCACGTGTGGCGCAGGTAGCGGCCATGCTCGACGAGCAGGAAGCGGTGAAAGAAACCAAAGCCGCAACCCCTGAGCGTGCGACCGCGGCAAAACCCAAGCTGACCGCAAATATCCCACCACCGACGCTGGCAGCAATGGGCACCGCGGCAATACAAAAGCCAACGGTACAAGCTGCGCAACCTGCGTCAGAAGAACCCACACCTTCCCGAACCCAGCCTCAGGTTGCAGCCACCCCCTCGTCGCAACCCAAGCCGTTGAAGCCGACCACGACCCGCCCGGCGACACCACCGGCTGAAGAGGAAGAGTTAGAAGAAGAGGAAGAAGCACCTCTGACCGCAGATATGATTCTGGCACGCCAGATTTACCACTCCATGCTGCTGCGCCACACCTTCAAGCACATCCGCTACCCGAAACGCGCCCAGGATCGCGGCCAGGAAGGCAGCGTGCGCCTGAACGTCACAATCGACAACAAAGGCAATGTAACCAGTGTGGCTACTGTCCAGGAGTCCCGTTACTCCAGTCTAAACCGCGAAGCGCTTGAAGCGGTGGAGCGCGCCGGACCTTACCCGGCCACCCCCGCCCAGCTCAAGATGGAGGAATACCGCTTCTCGGTGCCGATTACTTTCCGCCTGCCGGACTGAACCTCGGCTTCAAGATCCACATACCCCAAAAAAAGCCCCGTACTCGGGGCTTTTTTTTGCCCGCTTACTCGCTCCCCCTCGCTTATTTCCATCGCCCACGGGCTACAACTCACCGCACGCGTGCTTGCCGTAGTCGCCCCGCCACACATACTATGCAGACTGCACAGACTCTATCCGAGCCATACATTGGACGGTCACTCAACCAATAAAAAGCCCAAAAGGCCCAACATGAAGAAACTGCTTTTACCACTGGCTATCGCCACAGCCATTACCGCCACCGGCGGCTGCGCCAAACCGGAGAACGGAAGCGCTGAAATCGCCGCTGCCAAGCCCAGCGCTGAGCAAAGTGCTGAGCAAAGCTCTATCGCACACACCACCCTTGGCTCCGGCATCGACCTGAGCGCCATGGACACCAGCGTACGCCCCCAGGATGATTTCTTTTCCTACGTAAACGGAAATTGGATTAAAAATACTGAAATCCCCGCAGACAAATCCCGCTGGGGCGGTTTCAGCATGCTACGCGACAAGGCCACCGAAGAGGTGAAGGGCCTGATCATGGAGGCCAGCGAAAATGCCAACAGCGCGGGCGCCAAGCAAATCGGTGACCTGTACAACAGCTTCATGAATGAAGAGCTCATTGAGAAGAAAGGTGTTAGCGCCATCGCATCCGAACTGGCCAAGGTCGATGCGATTGAGTCTCTCAAAGACCTGGGTGACTTCTTCGCTTATGCCGACACCGTTGGTTATGACGTGCCCTTCGGTGGCTACGTGTATCAAGACCTGAAACAGGTAGAGAACTACATTACCTATATTTCCCAGGCCGGACTCGGACTGCCCGACCGCGATTACTATTTTGATGATTCAGAGAAGGGCCAGAAGCTCCAGCAAGCCTACCGCGAATTTCTGGTAGAAATGCAGCAAATTGCCGGCCTGGAGAACGCCGAACAATACGCGGAATCCCTTTACGAATTGGAAAAAAGCCTGGCGGAACATCACCGTACGCGCGTGGAAAACCGCGACCCGGTGAAATCGTACAACAAGAAAACCCTCGCCGAACTGAAGACCTTGATGCCTTCGTTCGACTGGGATAGCTACCTGCAGAAAGCGCACCTGGAAAAAGCCGATGCCTTTATTGTTCGCCAGCCCGAGTACCTGGAAGCGGTAAATACCATCATCGCAGATACCGAGCTGGACACCTGGAAACGCTACCTGAAGCTTAAGGTGCTCTCCGCAGCAGCACCTTACATGCATAGTGAAATTGCCCAGGCCAACTTCGACTTCTATGGCACCACCATTCGTGGCACCAAGGAAATGGAGCCGCGCTGGAAGCGCGCGGTACAATTCGTAAATGGCTCCGCGGGTGAACTTGTCGGCCAACTGTATGTAGAGAAATACTTCCCACCGGAAGCCAAAGCGCGCATGGTCAAATTGGTGGACAACCTGAAAGCCGCTTACAAGGAATCCATCGAATCACTGACCTGGATGAGTGAGGACACCAAGAAGGAAGCGCTGACCAAGCTGGCGAACTTCACAACCAAAATCGGTTACCCGGACAAGTGGCGCGACTACAGCGAGCTGCAGGTCGAAGCGGACAATCTGGTGGGCAACGCCATCGCCGCAACCCTGTTCGACACCCTGAACGACCGCAACAAACTGGGCAAGCCCCTGGACCGCGGCGAGTGGCATATGAGCCCGCAAACCGTAAACGCATACTACAATCCGCCGATGAATGAGATTGTGTTCCCAGCGGCAATCCTGCAGCCACCGTTTTTCAATATGAATGCGGACGACGCCGTGAACTATGGCGGTATCGGCGGTGTGATTGGCCATGAGATTGGTCACGGCTTTGATGACAAGGGCTCCAAGTTTGACGGTAAGGGCTACCTGAATAACTGGTGGACCGATACCGACCGCGACAACTTCGAGCAATTGACCGGTAAGCTGGTGGCGCAGTATCAGGGCTTCCAGCCACTCGACGGCGAGCACATCAATGGCGAGCTGACCCTGGGTGAAAACATCGGTGACCTGTCTGGTCTCGGTATTGCCTACAAAGCCTACAAGATGTCCCTGAATGGCGAGGAAGGCCCGGAAATCGATGGCTTCACCGGTGATCAGCGTGTCTTCATGGGGTGGGCCCAGGTGTGGCGTAGCAAAATGCGCGACGAAGCCCTGAGCGAGCGCCTGAAAACCGACCCGCACTCACCGGCCAAATACCGCGTACAGGGCGTTGTACCCAACATCGAAGCGTTCTATAGCGCATTTGATGTGAAGGAAGGCGACGGTATGTACCTGCCCAAGGAAGAGCGCGTAGAGATCTGGTAAGTTATTCCTCTACCCTTTGCCGAAAAGCCCCGCTCCGCGGGGCTTTTTTATGCCTGCAACAGCTGCCCCTTGCGTCGCGGATGACTTACCATGGTTTGCAAAGAACGCCTGCAAGCACGAAGGAGGCCACCGTGGCCCACAAGAACCAGTTACAGCTACTCGCCAGCCGTCGCTTTCTACCATTCTTTTGCACCCAGTCACTGGGCGCCTTTAATGACAATGTGTTCAAAAACGCATTGATCGTGATGATTGCCTTTCGCCTGGCAACCGACGAGGCGAACTTCCTGATTAACCTCGCTGCGGGCCTGTTTATCCTGCCGTTTTTCCTGTTTTCCGCCACCGCCGGTCAGGTGGCGGACAAGGTGGATAAAAGTGTACTGATCCGTCGTATCAAGCTGGCCGAGATAGGCATTGTGCTGCTGGGCATTGGCGCGCTGTATAGCGGCAACAACTATCTATGCCTGGGCGTGCTGTTCTTGCTCGGCGTCCAGTCGGCCTTCTTCGGACCCGTGAAGTACGCGATCCTGCCACAGCATCTGCAGAAGACAGAGCTGGTAGGCGGCAACGCACTGGTGGAAATGGGCACCTTTGTCTCCATCCTGACCGGCACCATCGTCGGCGGCCTGCTGGCGGGGTACACCGGCGAAGGTCAATCCGGGCTGTTGTGGATTTCTGCGGTGCTACTGACCACAGCCATTTCCGGTTATCTGGTATGTCGAGAAATACCCGCGGCGGCAGCACCCGTCCCCGACCTCAAGCTCAACTTCAACCCGGTTACTCAGGTTGGCCAGGTACTCAAAGAAGCCGTGAAAAAGCCAGCGGTGTTTTACGCCATCATTGGGATTTCCTGGTTCTGGCTACTGGGAGCGGCCTACCTCACGCAAATCCCCAGTTTGACCCGCAATGTGCTGGGCGGCAGCGAGTCACTGGTCACCCTGCTGCTGTGCTGCTTTACCATTGGTGTAGCGGTTGGGTCACTGCTGTGTGGGCGCCTGTCCGCCGGCCGCGTGGAACTCGGGCTGGTGCCGATCGGTGCCGCCGGTTTAACGCTGGTGGGCATGCTGCTAGCCTCAGCCACCGGTAACTATCAACCTCCAGCTGAAACCACGGTCGCCGCCTTCTGGGCCAGCGACGGCTCACTGGGTATTCTGATCAACCTGACATTGATCGGTATTTTCGGCGGCTTTTTCATCGTCCCGCTTTACGCAATGATGCAGGAGCGCTCCGAGGCCAGTATCCGCGCGCGCATCATATCCCTCAACAATATCTTCAATGCGCTCTTTATGGTGATGGCGGCGCTACTCGGTATCGTCTTCCTGAATGTTCTCGGAGCCACGATTCCACAGTTTTTCCTAGTGATCACCCTGATGAATGCGGCGGTGGCGATCTTCGTATTCACCAAGGTACCCGAATTCGCCATGCGCCTGCTCATCTGGCTACTGTCTCATACCATGTACCGGGTAAAACACGAGGGGCTGGAGCGCATTCCGGCGGAAGGAGCGGCCATCATTGCCTGTAACCATGTGAGCTATGTGGATGCGCTGCTGCTGGCTGGAGCGGTGCGCCGTCCCATTCGCTTCATCATGTACAAGCCCATCTATCAAATTCCGGTTCTGCATTTTATTTTCAAAACCAGTCGCGCCATTCCCATCTGCTCCAGGCAGCAGGACCCGAAGGGCTACGCAAAAGCTTTTGAAGACATCGAACAGGGGTTGAAAGACGGTGACTTGCTGTGCATTTTCCCCGAAGGGCAGCTCACCCAAAATGGTGAGCTACAACCGTTCAGGGCGGGGATTGAAAAGATACTGGAGCAGACCCCGGTACCAGTTATTCCCATGGCACTAAGAGGATTGTGGGGGAGTTTTTTCAGCCACAAGGACGGCCATGCATTCAGCACACTGCCCCGGCGTTTTTGGTCGCGAGTCTGTGTTGTGGCAGGAAAACCGGTTGAGGCCACCTACGCGAACGCCGAGGTATTACAGGAAACCGTACTGGACTTGCGCGGCAACCACCGTTAGATCGGTATCCAATATGTTCTGCACACATAGCCCCAAACTCAATAGGCCTGAAAACAAAAAAGCCGCGTCGATTTACGACGCGGCTTTTTATTTGAGAACAGCCAATCATTACAGTGCGGCAGTGACACCGTCGTAATTGGGCTCGTCAGCGGTTTCCGCGACCTGCTCGGTATAAATAACCTTGCCAGTTTCATCAATCACCACGACAGCGCGCGAGAGCAAACCGGTTAGCGGCCCTGTTGCAAAAGCAACACCGTAGTCCTTACCAAAGTGTGAACGGAATGTAGAACCCAGCTTCACGTTTGCAATTCCCTCAGCGCCACAGAAGCGTGTCATCGCAAATGGCAGGTCCGCGGAGATACAAACCACCACGGTATTTTCCAGCGCAGCAACCTGCTCATTGAAGGTACGCACCGAGGTTGCACAGGTAGGGGTATCTACCGAAGGAAAAATATTTAAGACCACGCGCTTGCCTGCCAGGTCCTGTAGCGTCAGGTCTGAAAGGTCTCCCTGTGCGAGGGTAAAGGCGGGCGCCTGGCTGCCGACCTGAGGTAAGTCACCCACGGTGGTAATGGGGTTTCCTTGTAAAGTAACATTGGCCATTGTGTATTCCTTGACTTGCCGGTTGAATGTGTACGCAGCATGACTAGCAGGTTGGGTATTGTCAATCGCGCGCCCGCTCACCGGCAGACAACAAAAAACCCCGCATAGCGCGGGGTTTTTAACAGTCTGGATAGGTCCGCAATTTATTCCGCGGTGGGAACGCGACCAAAATCGCCTTCCATTTCCGCAGCCAGGAACGACATCACCACCCAGGCGGCAACATTCTGCTTCAGGTTATCCGGATCGACTTTATCCAAAGTGTCATTCGGTGTGTGATGATAATCAAAGTAGTCGGTGCCATCCTGGTACAGCCCCATCGCCGGGACACCGCGCGCAACAAATACACTGCTGTCTGGGCCACCGTAGCTTTTGTTGTTTCCGCGCTCAATACCCAGCGGCGCAAGCAACTGCATCATCTGGTCGGCAATCACAAACTTGCTCTCTGGGATACGCGTATCAAAGCGCCAGATTTTGCCCGCGCCGAAGTCCGATTCGGACACCATGATAATTTTATCCAGCATATCCTGGTGCGCGTCCACATACTGTTTTGCACCTACCAGGCCGATCTCTTCAGCGCCAAACAGAACCACTCGCAGAGTGCGACGAGGGCGCTGAGGCAATTCTGAAATCAAACGCGCGGTTTCCATCACAATCGCCACACCAGCACCGTCATCCAGTGCACCGGTACCTTCGTCCCAACTATCCAGGTGCGCACCAATAAGAACCACTTCTTCGGGCTTGTCGCGGCCAACCACTTCACCAATCACGTTAAAGGAAGGACCATCGGCCAGAGGGGCATTGTGCACATCAAGCTTCACCTGTACCGGCTTACCACGCTTCAGCATGGCCTCCAGCAGGTTCGCATCCGGGGCCGACAAGGCCAGGGCAGGCACTGGGTTGGCCACGCCATCCACAGACATCATGCCGGTATGGGCAAACCGGTCGGAATCGGTACCGACCGAGCGCAGCAGCATAGCCGCGGCGCCTTTTTCCGCTGCCGCACGCATGCCCTTGCTGCGTCCCTGCGCTGCCGGTCCATAGCCTTCACCGGTACGCGCACGTTCCATTCGCTTGTTGATAAAAGCGATTTTGCCCTCTACTGTGCTTGCTGGTGCCGCCATCAAGGCTTCCACATCGGGAAAAGGGACGATCTCTGCCGTCAGGCCGCCTTCCGGTGTGGATGCGCCGTACCCCAGAGAAGTTACTACCAGAGGCTGGGGATAGGGTGCGGTTACCTCGGCGTGCGCGTGGCCGCGCGCCCAGCGCTTTACATCGATCTGTTCGGTGTACACACGATCAAAGCCGAGGTCTTTCATTTTTTGCTGGGCCCAGGCTACCGCGCGCTCATCACCTTTGGTACCGGCGCGTCGCGGGCCCACTTCCACAGTGAGAGACTCCACCAGGCTGTAGGCGTCTGAAGACGCCAGCGCGCGATCTCTAAGTACCTCCGCCACGGACAAATCTTCTTTCTTCAATGGCGCAGCGTGCGTGGCAGCGACCACCAACATTGCCGCTAAACCGCCGCTCATGGTCACAACAGGTTTCAACAGGTGCTTAAACATGATTTCTCCAGTACTACTTATGGATAGTTATTGTTATTCGACAAAACGATTTTTAATCTATAGCTTCGGCAGTGAAAGTAGACGTTCGCGTACGTCACGCAAACGCCGAATACCCTCATCGGAAAACAGGTAGGGCATTTTTCCCGTGTACTCGTCTTCCTCGATACTTAAACACTCTAGCCGCAAGCGTTCCAGCGGAGGGTCGTGACGCATCGGGTAACCGGTCAGCACGCGCCACTCATTGTCGTCGGCCTGCCCCGCAATCACATCCTCCAGACCCTGCTGGAATTGCGCACGCTCCATGCGGAAACGAGGCGTACGCATATGCATCAACCCCCAGACTACGAGTGCAAAAACCGCAAAAGTCAGCCCGATGGTGATAAACAGGTTCATTCGTTACCAACAAGTTCCGTTTGATTTTCCGGGTTGCGCCCACGGTACTTGCTGAAACGCCGCTGCACTTCCTGCATGTCGGCCTCGAAATTACCGGTGGTGCGATACAGCGAGTCGATACAGATACGCTTGGTAGGGAAATCCCAGGCAATCAGCAATACCGGCACGTCCGCCGCATGTGCGATCCGTAGGAAACCGTTTTTCCATTTGCTCGCTTTTTTGCGCGTACCTTCCGGGGTGAGCGCCACCCACATTTTCTCATTTTGCTTGAACTGGTTTGCCACCTGTTTAGCCATACCACCCGCTGCGGAACGGTCGGTGGGGATACCACCGAGCCACATAAACAGTCCCTTGAACGGGAAAAAGAAAGCCTCTTTTTTCATTAACCAGGAGGCTTTCAGCTTCAGCGCCATGATAAACGGCATTGCTACCACAAAGTCCCAGTTGGACGTGTGCGGGGCCAGGGCCACCATCAACTTTTTTTCCGCGGGGAAGTTACCGTCAAAGCGCCACCCCAATAATTTGACAATCAAAAGTCCGAGGCCCTGAGTGAACCAATTGCCGGCGCGCGGCATTTCTTCAGGTAACGATGTAGGAATCGTGGTTTTCTTTACTGCTGTCACGGTAACAATCTCTCAAAAATTAAGCGGATTCCAATCCGGATTAATGTTCGCGGGTCGCATAGAAGCGCACGTCCGGGTAACGCTCTTCCGCCAGTTGCAGGTTCACGCGGGTCGGGGCCAGGTAGGTCAAATGGCCGGCGCCATCCACAGCCAGATTGATGCTGGCTTTGCGTTTGAAGTTCTCCAGCTCCTTGGCACTTTCACTATCTACCCACCGCGCCGTATTCACATTCACATTTTCGTAAATCGCTTCCACCTTGTACTCGTCTTTCAGGCGATATGCCACCACTTCGAACTGCAGCACCCCCACAGCACCGACGATGATGTCATTGTTATCCAAGGGGAAAAACACCTGAGTCGAGCCTTCCTCGGACAGTTGCTGCAGGCCTTTTTGTAACTGCTTCAGCTTTAGCGGATCTTTCAGGCGGATACGACGAAACAGCTCCGGCGCAAAATTGGGAATGCCGGTGAATTTGAGGGTTTCGCCCTCGGAAAAGGTGTCGCCAATCTGGATGGTGCCATGGTTGTGCAAGCCGATGATATCGCCGGCAATGGCTTCCTCCACATGGGTACGATCACCGGCCATAAACGTAACGGCATCGGCAATCTTTACATCTTTGCCGATGCGCACGTGCTTCATTTTCATACCGCGGTTGTAGGTACCGGAACAAACACGCATAAAGGCAATACGGTCGCGGTGCTTGGGGTCCATGTTGGCCTGGATCTTAAATACAAACCCGCTGAACTTACCCTCTTCCGGCTGTACCTCACGCTCATTGGTCTGGCGTGATTGCGGACCCGGCGCCCACTCGACAAATCCGTCCAGCATTTCGCGAACACCGAAGTTACCCAGCGCGGTACCGAAAAACACCGGGGTCAGCTTGCCGGCGCGGTAGGCCTCCAGGTCAAACTCATGGGTGGCACCACGGACAAGATCGATTTCTTCGCGGATCTCCTCGGCATCCTCGCCCAGCAACGCAGTGGCCTCGTCGGAATCCAAGCCCTTGATCTGAATATCTTCGGGAATGGTGTGGCCCTGGCCCTGCTGGAACACATGGATCGTGTCGGTGTACAAGTTGTACACGCCCTTGAAGAGCTTGCCGGAGCCCAGCGGCCAATTGATGGGTGCCGCCTGAATATTCAGCACCTCTTCAATTTCATCCATCACTTCGATGGGATCGCGGATATCGCGATCCAGCTTGTTGATGAACGACAGGATCGGTGTAGTTCGCAGACGGCATACGTTCATCAGCTTAATGGTGCGATCCTCGACACCCTTGGCGCCATCAATCACCATCAGCGCCGAGTCCACCGCGGTCAGTACGCGATAGGTATCTTCGGAGAAGTCCTCGTGCCCAGGGGTATCCAGCAGGTTTACCACGCGCTCCTTGTAGGGAAACTGCATGACCGACGAGGTTACGGAGATACCCCGCTCCTGCTCCATGGTCATCCAGTCCGAGCGCGCGTGGGGCCCCTTCTTGCCCTTTACGGAACCCGCTAGCTGAATCGCATTTCCGAACAGCAGCAACTTCTCGGTCACGGTAGTCTTACCGGCGTCCGGGTGAGAAATAATCGCGAAGGTACGGCGGCCGTTAATGCCCGCCAGAGATGAAGATTGACCCATAATGCAAACAATCGAACTGGATAAAAAACAGTCGGGCATTATACACGTCGGCACACATCTCTGGGGCTGTTAGACTGCAAAAACCCAACCGGTCTGACGCCGGTCAATCCGGACCACCGAGGACTTCTGGTCAAGCGCCCTCGATACTACCGACAGAGATGAACAATGAGTCAAAAAAACTTGCAGGCCCTGCAGCGGGCCCTGGCAGAGCAGCAGGTTCAGGGATTTCTGGTACCCCGCTGCGATGAATATCAAAATGAGTATGTACCGGCTGCAGACGAGCGCCTGGCCTGGCTCACAGGCTTTGACGGGTCAGCGGGCCTTGCCGCCCTCGCTCACGCGCGCACGGCACTGTTTGTCGACGGCCGCTACACGCTGCAGGCACAGCAACAGATCGGGGACCAGCCCATCGAGCAACAGAGCCTCGCCGCAACCGACATCGCCCACTGGCTCTGTGACGCCCTCAAGCCCGGCGACACCCTCGGCTTCGACCCGCGCCTGCATACGGAGCCCGGACTTGCCCCCCTCAAACAGCGCCTGAGTGAGCAGGGTGTTGAGCTGAGGGCACTGGATACTAATCCAATAGACCAGATCTGGCCGGACCGCCCCGCCGCTCCTAGTAACATGGCACTGCCACACCCCAAAATCTTCACCGGTGAGGACTCACAGAGCAAGCGGCAGCGTATTGCCGAGGAGCTCAAGCAGAAACAACAGCATGCCCTGTGGCTCGCTAACCCGGAAGTCTGCGCCTGGCTGTTCAATATCCGGGGAAGCGATATCCCCCACTTGCCAGTCGCGCTAAGCATGGGGTTCCTGTATCAGGATGGGTCCGCCACGCTTTATCTTGCCGCCGACGCCAACAGCGAGGCACTGCAAAAGCACCTCGGCAGCGAGATCGAAGTCGTGCACGACAAAGACAGTCTGTTCAGCGCAGCCGAGCGGCAGCATGTGCAGAGTGTTTGGGCCGACCCGCAGCTAACCAATTGCTGGACTCTACAGCAGTTGCGCGCGCGGGATATTCAGGTTCAGCGTTCGCGCGACCCGATTACCGCCGCCAAAGCGCGTAAGAACGCCACCGAGCTGGAAGGCAGCCGCGCGGCACACGTGCGCGATGGTGCCGCGCTGTGCGAATTTCTCGCGGCACTCCCGGAAGCTGTAACCCAGCAGAGTTTTGGCGAGATCGAAGCCGTTCAATTGTTGCGCAGCAAACGCGAGCAGCGAGAAGGCTTTACCGACGACAGCTTTGATTCCATCTCCGGCTACCGCGGCAATGGCGCCATCGTCCACTATCGAGTCACCCCGGAGTCGAGCCTGCCCATGAGTGCGGAGGGAATCTACCTGATCGATTCCGGCGGCCAATACCCGGACGGCACCACCGACGTCACGCGCACCGTGGCCCTAGGGGCCCCGTCTCAGTCCGCGCGCGATCACTTCACCCGTGTGCTCAAGGGGCACATCGCCATTGCCACGCTGAAGTTCCCCACGGGCACCTGCGGCGAACAGATCGACGCATTCGCACGCAAGCCGCTATGGGATGCCGGGCTCGATTACGCCCATGGCACCGGGCACGGGGTTGGCAGTTTCCTGAGTGTGCACGAAGGGCCACAGAGAATCGGCAAGGTCACCACCAATGTGGCTTTGGAAGCGGGCATGATTGTCTCCAACGAACCGGGCTTTTATCTGACCGATGAGTACGGCATTCGCATCGAGAATCTGATTTTCGTCAAAGAGCGGGATGGCTTCCCGGGGTTCCTGGAGTTTGAGGATTTAACCCTGGCACCCATCGACCGCCAGCTGATCAATGCGGACTTGCTGAGTGACGCGGAGCTGCAATGGTTGAATGACTACCATGAAAAGGTGCACACCACTCTTGCCAATCACGTGGACGAGCATACTCGAGCCTGGCTGGCCGAGGCCACCGCACCTATTACACAGGAATAAAACACGCTTGTTTGGTAGCGGCGCTGCTTAACCGAGCGCCGCGAGCGCATCCTTGGCATATTGTCGCAAATGTTTGCGCAGCCACCACCAGGCAACCAGCCCCAGCACCAAATTGGATAGCAGCGTTGCCAGAAACAGCCCGCTGATGCCCCAGATCTGATTCCCCAGCCAAGCCAAAGGCAGATAAACCCCCAGTACCCGCAGAAACGAAATCAGAGTCGCCGGGAGCGGGTGTCCGAGGCCATTAAAGGCGGCGTTCGCAGACATCACAAAACCGTAGCCCGCGTAGCTAAATGGCACCAGATAAAGATAGGATGTGGCCACATCGAGCACTTGCGGGGAGTCACTAAACAGCCCTGCGATCAGGCCGCCCACTAACCAGAGCAACAGGCTGAGCACCACACCAAACACCAGACAGAATCGCGCAAGCACCGACACCGTTTCATCCAGACGCTGCAATTTACCGGCGCCGGCATTCTGCCCCATAAACGGCCCGACCACAGACGACAAGGCGTAAAAGACAATCAGTGCCAGTGGCTCGATACGCAGCGCAATTCCCAGCCCCGCCACCGCATCTGCGCCATGGGCGGCGACCAGCGCCACCACAACACCACCGGACATGGGAATAATGACGTTGGTCGCGATGGCCGGCAGTCCGATGTGCAGCAAACTGGACCAGGAATCTTTCAGCGCAGCCCAGTTCGCGGTTGGCATGGCGAGCAAGTGCTCACGTCGCGCGAGGATATACATTGCAACAAAAAAGCTAACCCCGCGGGAAATAACCGTCGCCAGGGCTGCGCCCTGCAACTCGAGACGCGGGAAGCCAAGCAGTCCGAAAATGAGCAGCGGATCCAGGATCAGGTTAAACAACGCGACCCCAAGCATGATGCGACCGGTCACGGAACTGTTGCCGATGCCGCGCAGTGCAGACAGGGCGACCATGGGCACCACGGCAAACACTGCCCCCACATACCAGGGCAACATATAGTCGGTAATCAGTGGCAGCAGGCGCTCTTCTGCCCCCAGTAGCCGAAATAGCGGTTCAATAGTGAGCAGCCCGGCAATACTCACCACCACCGCGATCAGCATGGCAAGCACCGTGGCATCGGTAACCAGACGGCGTACCCGCTGCATATCTCTGGCACCGTAGGCCCGCGCGACCACCGAAGACATGCCGGCACCAAGACCAATAGCCAGCGCATTGATCACCATCACTACCGGGAAGGTAAAACTCATTGCCGCGAGGGGCCCATCCCCGAGCTGGGCGACGAAATAGGTGTCCACCACGTTAAATGACATGGTCGCGAGAATGCCCCACACCATCGGCAAGGCAAGTCGCCGCAAATGCGCTGCGACGGAACCTTCGAGCAACGAAGGCTGTGATGTATGGGATGGCATGCTGATTCCGGACTTCAAGCAAGGAAATGGTGTGATGGCATATCCGCGGCCCACGGTCTAGATACCCGCATCGCGCTCACCTTTATACGCGGGCTTACAATATCAGACTCATCAGCAGTGCGTCTTCACGCGTACCATCGGATTTTGGATAGTAATTCTTACGGCGCCCATCTTCCGAAAAGCCGAGCTTGTGATACAGGGCACGCGCCGAGCGGTTGGATGCTCTCACTTCCAGCAGGACCCGGGCAATGTCATCAGGGCATTGAGCGAGAACACGCTGTAAAAGCTGTGTTCCCACACCCCGGTTTTGCCACTCCGGGGCAACGGCCACATCGAGGACTTCAATCTCATCAAACAAACGACTCGTTACACAGCAGGCAACGAGGCTCGAGCGCCGCTCGTCCTCGACTTCCGGAGCACGGAGTACCCAGCATCGATGGCCGCTACCCAGGCTGTCCCGGTATTGCTGGGCGCTCCAGGGATGGCTGTGTGCACCGCGAGCGAGTAGCGCAAGAGCATCGCAATCGCCCTCTTCTGCGCGCACAAACGTGAGGTCAGCAACACGGGGACCAGAAGAAGGTGGGAAGGATGAGGAGTTCAAAGGCCTGTTTCCGTGATCAACTTGCGCGGGGCAAGCGATGAGGCAGGTTATTGGCTGCGGGTTTGCTCAGGATACAGCTTGCGCAGTAGCTGCCAGACATCGCGCTTGCGAGCGGGCTCCGTCAGCAGCTCGGTAAGACTTGGCAGGGCCACAACCGAAGTGCCATCCCAGTCCGCGACCGAATCATCCAGGGGAACAGGCGCACAGAAGGACTGTGCCTGCTCACCCATCAACCAGATGGACTTAACCGATTTCCGTGCAGAAGCCGCCTCCAGCCAGCTGCGACAGGTTTCGCGGGCATCACTGGCGCCCGCGGCCATGGCAAATGGGTTTTCAGCCAGCGGCCACTTCAATTTGTCGCGCTGGGAGGGTAGCTGGTGCCAGCCCAGTGCCCGCGCCATATTCCCGAACAGGGATTCCACTGGCAGAGCACTACCCGGCTCACGGCTGTCCACGGCCAGCAACTCTTCGCCGAGCCACCAGCAACTGAGAATAAACGGGGCTACCGGTTTTTCCGGGGCTGCTACCGGAGCGGATTGCACCTGCGGTTCGGGCGACTTGGTTTCGGCAGTAATGCGACCGATGACCCGCTCCACGCCCTCTTGGCTTTGAGCGGGCGCAGGCGCCGATGGCGCGGTCGACGACCTGGATTCCTGAGCGACATCGACGCCGATGGATTGCATGAGCGCCGCAGCAGTCGCAGGGCGCCCACCCTCCACCACAGCCTCTGCCGGTGGAGGCAAAACGGCCTGAACAGGTTGCGGAGCCAGAGGCAGACAGAACCTGGGCATATAGCTGGTAACACCCAGCGCCGTCAGGTATTCGGTCCGTTGTAGCTCGTTCACTCTAATCTCCGCTTGTTCGCTCAGACGCCTTCCGGCTTTCTGCTTTTACTGGCGAGCAAGTTTAACGCATCCAGATAGGCTTTGGCGGAAGCGACCAAAATATCGGTATCCGCACCTACACCGTTCACCAGCTTGCCGTCACGCTCAAGGCGCACCGTCACGCTGCCCTGGGAGTCGGTACCCTGGGTTACCGCATTTACGGAATACAGTTTCAGGTCTGCATTGCTGCCAACCACAGACTCAATGGCCTTGAAGGTCGCATCCACCGGACCGCTGCCCTCCGCATTGCAAGAGCGGTTTTCACCGTCGATCTTCAATTCCAGCCTGGCCTGAGGGTTACTACCACTTTTGCTGCGCACCTCAAGGTCCACCAACTGATAATGCTCGACTGGCTCGGCAGCACCGGAAATCAACGACTGCAGGTCTTCATCGAAGATCTCGTGTTTCTTGTCTGCCAAATCTTTGAAACGCTGGAACAGCACATTAAATTCTGCTGAATCGGCAAAGGTAACACCCAGCTCTTCGTAGCGCGCTTTTACCGCTGCACGACCGGAGTGCTTACCCAGGACCAAACGGTTCTGTCCCCAGCCCACATCCTCTGCGCGCATGATTTCGTAGGTTTCACGATGCTTGAGAACGCCGTCCTGGTGAATACCCGACTCGTGCGCAAATGCATTGGCACCAACGATGGCTTTGTTCGGCTGTACCGGGAACCCGGTGATGGAAGAAACCAGACGGGAAGTGGGCACAATGTGGCTGGTATCGATACGGGTTTCCACCGGGTACAGATCCTGACGGGTACGCACCGCCATCACGATTTCCTCGAGCGAAGCGTTCCCGGCACGCTCACCCAGGCCGTTGATGGTACATTCCACCTGACGCACCCCATTCATTACCGCGGAGAGGGAGTTGGCCACTGCCAGCCCCAGGTCGTTGTGACAATGGGTGGAAAAAATTGCCTTGTCCGAGTTCGGCACATTCTCGATCACGCGCTTGAACATAGCGCCGTACTCACCCGGCTCACCGTAGCCAACCGTATCGGGGATATTGATGGTGCCGGCACCCGCCTTGATCACCTCTTCGATGATGCGGTACATAAAGTCCGGCTCTGAGCGACTGCCGTCCTCCAGCGAAAATTCCACATCGTCGGTAAACTGGCGCGCGGTCTTTACCGCTTCCACTGCCTGACGCAATACATCCTCAGGCTCCATTTGAAGTTTGTACTTCATATGGATGGGGGATGTCGCAATAAAGGTATGGATACGCGACGCATTGGCGTTTTTAAGCGCCTCTCCCGCACGCGCAATATCCGGCCCTACCGCACGAGCGAGGCTGCATACGCGTGAATCCTTTACGGTTTCCGCAACCGCCTGCACCGCTTCGAAATCGCCCTGACTCGCGATCGCGAAACCGGCTTCAATCACGTCGACACGCATGCGCTCCAACATCGTCGCGATACGAATCTTTTCTTCTTTGGTCATGGATGCGCCAGGGCTCTGTTCGCCATCGCGCAAGGTGGTATCAAAAATGACTAACTTATCTTTATTAGAGTTCATGAGGGCTCTTCTCCTAGTCTGGCCCGAGGCTAAACAGCGCAATTGTCGCTGTCTACGCGCTACTCAAATTAAGTACGGAATTCTGTTGAGACGTGTGGGGATAAAATTATATGCCGCAGCGCGGCAGTCGTAGCGGGCTAGCTAGTCGTAGAAGGGCAGCAGTGGACTTCGCCATATCGGCAGAGAGGTGGAAGTTGCTGGCACTGGCAACGGTACATGCGGGGAATTGAGACCTCGCGACCGTCACATTCGGCTGGACTCTGTCCATGGATTGCTTGCGAAACATGGCTGCATCATATTCCTGATTGAAAACCTAGCGTGTATAACCCGGCACCCACATCAACCTACGTGCATATACGCACCGGGAAACAGGACTATAAGCTTCAATCAAGCAGGATATCAACAGCCATCCTACCAATCTGGAAATTAGAGCAAGTCAAAACAAAAAATGACTCCCTAAATGACCCATAAACGGATAAGCATCCTAGTATCGATTTATTCGCCTATGTGTATTACCTGATGCGGCAGTGACACCCACCGCACTCCAGCCAGACTCTTATAGCAGTTTTTCAATATCAGCCGCGATCGCCGACGGCTTATCTTTAGGCGCAAAGCGGTTCACCACTTCGCCATCGCGGTTGACCAAGAACTTGGTGAAATTCCATTTGATACCCTCGGTACCCAGGATACCCGGAGCCGCCTGCTTCAGGTGGGTAAACAGGGGGTGGGCATTGGTCCCATTAACATCCAACTTGGAGTAAACCGGAAAGCTGACACCAAAGTTGAGTGAGCAGAACTCCTGGATTTCGCTGTCCGAGCCAGGCTCTTGCTGGCCAAACTGATTACACGGAAACGCCAGTACTGCGAACCCCTTATCTTTGTACTTCTCGTACAGCTCTTCCAAGCCCTGATATTGAGGAGTAAAGCCACACTTACTGGCCGTGTTTACGATCAATAGTACCTTACCCTTGTACTCCTCCAGGGTGGACTGTTTACCATCACCGCCTTCAACGGGAATGTTAAATATCTCGGACATAATTGACTCCTATGCGGGTCCTTGGTCATTTCCTAATTCGCAATATAAACGCCTCATAAAAATCCGCAAGGGATCGCACAGGCGCTGCAACACCACGTACGTCCAGCAGACCATTGTGGATTGATTTAATAAACAATTTCAGACTTATACACAGCACGGTTACACACAGAAACCTTGGACAGAGTTGTGGGTAACTACGGGATATTCGATGGGAGTGGCGTGATTACTGGGGTTGCGGCGGCGCCTAAAAAACCATCATTGCGATTTGGGGATAAAACCCGCGAGGACTTACTCAATTTCAGGCTGTGGATAGGCGGTTACTACAGGTTTTTCCCACAGCGTAAAAGAAAAAAGGCCGTACAGTTTCCTGTACGGCCTTTTGGATTTGAAGCCTGACGATGACCTACTCTCACATGGGGAATCCCCACACTACCATCGGCGATGTTGCGTTTCACTTCTGAGTTCGGCAAGGGATCAGGTGGTTCCACAACTCTATGGTCGTCAGGC
>NZ_JAIUZM010000003.1 GCF_020171345.1 Microbulbifer agarilyticus | reverse complement strand
TGCCATCGTTGCCTGCATGCGAAAGCAACTCACGATCCTCAATACCATGGTTAAAAACAACACGTACTGGGATGAAAAAATGGCTTAATCGCTTGACGGGACACCATAGTCACTTGTTAAGTGACTTTATTGCTGCGACGCCAGCTGACCCAAAGGACCACAGAAATTATTAAACCTACGCATGACGTGATGACAAATAAGCTATCTGATATTTGCGCAGAAAGCCCAATAGCGGGCGATATTACTACTGCACCGATGGAAAAATATAATGCTAAGAAACCAAGCCGCCACACTCCATTAAACAATGAGAATACCGCTAATGGTGCTGATACCAAAGACAGAAGTACAGCAGGAGTAAACACGGCCGCACCAAAATAGTAGGCAACAAGTGATAGCAAGACAGCCAACGCTCCAATTGTGACTTTTACACGTCTTTCCATGATCACTACTCCAGACTCACTTAACATTTTAATCGTAGTCCCAAAGACTACTATTCCATGAAAACTATTCAAAGCAAAATTTTGTGCCAATGATATCAAATATTCTTTGATATTCAGCAACTTAAGAAGCACACCTACCCCTGCTACACGTGGCGAATTCGATCGTCGCGACTACTATCCCACTTTCAAATACGCCCTCTAAGGCATTGATATTTGGACATTTTTTCATGGTTTTCGGCTGCACCGCCGAAATAGTGGTCGTCACGCGCGATTTTCAGGTTGATTTCCGTCCAGTCTTGTCAAAAAATACTGTATACAAATACAGTTCAATATATCGATGCAAAGGAATGCATGATGGACGATATTCCAACGCCCCTCCCCGCTAAACCAACGCGCTTTATGGATCGCCTGCGCACATTTATGCGTACCCGACAGCTCGCCTACAAAACCGAAAAGACCTATTGCTTTTGGATAAAGGACTTTATTCGATTCAATGGCATGCAGCGGCCTGAAGACATGGGAAAAGCGCAGGTGGACGAATGGCTTGGCTATCTAGCGAATCGCCGGTCGGTTGCTATCAACACGCAGAAAACAGCGTTGAACGCGATTGTGTTCCTTTATAAGCAATTTTTGAATATTGAGCTTGGCGATCTTCAGTTTGAACGAACCAGTAAGGGCAAACGGCTCCCGGTCGTATTTACCCATGATGAAGCCATGGCGGTACTCGGTGGCCTAAAGGGCCATCACAAGCTTGCGGTGAGCCTTATGTATGGGTCTGGTCTACGTGTAATGGAGGCTGTGCGGCTACGGGTACAGGATATCGATTTTGGCCATCAGTGCTTGTTTATCCGCGAAAGCAAGGGGGACAAGTGGCGGCGGACGGTGCTGCCGGGTTCACTATTGGAGCCGCTGAAGACCCAGGTCGACTATGCACTGGCACTCCACAAGCGTGACCTGGACGAGGGGTTTGGGGCGGTGTACCTGCCGGGCGCCCTTGCAAAGAAGTATCCGCGTGCAGCGACAAGTCCAGGCTGGCAGTATGTTTTCCCAGCGCGCGAGCGGTCGACCGACCCACGCAGCGATGTTATCCGGCGCCACCATCTTGGGGAGCAGCAAGTGCGAAGAGCAGTGGCGACCGCATTGCGATCTGCCGGTATCCGTAAAAAGGCGAGCTGCCATACATTTCGCCATTCATTTGCGACGAACCTTTTGTCGAAAGGTACCGATATCCGAAACATCCAGGAGTTACTTGGGCACAGTGATATCAATACCACGATGATCTACACCCATGTTGTCGGCGTGCACGAGCGTGGAGTGGTTAGCCCGTTGGATTAACGGGCTGCAGTGGGCTACTCGTCCTGAGTGTTTGAATCCTTGGATTGTTCGTGGCCTCGAATTCTATCTTCACCCTTGGCATAAGAGCGGGCCAGGTCACGCAAGGTGCCCATTTGCCGCCCAAAGTTTCGGCAGGCTTTGCACATGAACACGTGAAACTTGAGCGCGAGCTTTTCGCGCCGGCTGAGGTTGCGCTCCTGCTGCTCAGACAGGAGACGCGTTGCCTGTTTGCAGTCCATCATGGTGTTGCGTCCTCCGCGGTCGACGGATCGAACCAGCCATTTTCCAGGCACTCCCGCAAGCGCAGCCTGGCGCGATACAGGGTGACGTGAAGATTGCTGGTGCTGAGGGTGAGTTGCTCACAGATCTCTTCGGATTCGAGCTCAATAAACTCGCGCATCATAAACACCCGTGCCTGCTTTTCAGGCAGCCCATTCAGGCAGGCATCGAACACCCGCCAAAAATGATCACTGTGGACACCGCCTTGTGGACCAGTCCAGCTACTCGGGCGCTCCGCTTTGTGCCAGTGCCCCCCACTATTAAAGAGCCCATCCATAAACGCCTGTTCGCGGTACTCGTCATCGCCCAGTTCACTGGTGGCGATCACACGCTGCCGATAACGCAGGATGTCGGCAATTTTGTACTTCAAGATCGAAAATACCCAGGTGCGCAGTGCGGCCTGGCGCTTGAAGGAGTCCTCGTTCTTGAGTGCACCGGCCAGGGCTTCCTGTACGGCGTCTTCCGCCTGGTCGTCGTCGCGCAGTTGCAGACGCGCGAATTTGAGCATCTGTTGCCGCAATTCGGTCAGAAACTGCACGTCCTGGAGCGTCTGGGCCTGTGGTGTTCGACCAGTTTCAATACCATTCTGGCCAACGCGGACACTTTCCGTCATGCACTAACTCCCACTACTAATGGCGCTTTTGCCGCCACGATGGTTTGTCGGTTAACTGGGCGTATTCTTACACTTTCTACACACACTGGTCAGTACAGTTCAACCAACGTGACGTTCGCACGGCCTTGAAATGCCCGGTCAGATGAACAACTATACCGCGGTCATACCGCGCCACGTGCCCGGAACCGGTATTCAGGAGTCATTTCGTGCAGGGAACGCCAGCCCGCCCCCCTTCTTTCCGCCGCCTGCTGCGAGTGCTTTGCGGCGTGCTGGCTGGCGCCTATGCATGTTTCAGTACTGCCGGCGAAATTACGATTGCCGTTGCTTCCAATTTTGCTGCCCCCATGCGGGAAATTGCGGTCGCCTTTGAGCGCGTATCGGAGGGGCATCGGCTGCGCCTCGCGTTTGGCTCGTCCGGAAAGCTGTATGCTCAGGTATACCATGGTGCGCCCTACGACGCTTTCTTCTCCGCAGACCAGGACAAGGTCAACCATCTGATCGAGCGAGACCTTGCCATTAGTGATTCCCGTCTGACGTATGCGCTTGGTCAGCTGGTGCTGTGGTCTACCGATAGTACGCTGATTGCTGATGGGCCGGCTGTGCTGGCCGGTGATCGCTTTCGCAAGCTCGCAATCGCCAATCCAAAGCTGGCCCCTTATGGGGTCGCCGCAATGGAAACCTTGACGGCGCTAGAACTTGAAGAGGGAACCCGCGGGCGCCGCGTACTTGGGGAAAATATTTCCCAAGCCTTCCAGTACGTGGCGAGTGGCAACGCGAAGCTTGGATTGATTGCCCTCTCCCAGGTCTATCGGGATGGCGAAATCACCAGAGGCTCATCCTGGCTGGTACCACAGGCATTGTACCAACCGATCCGCCAAGACGCCGTGATACTCAAAAATGCAGCGGTAGGCTCACCCGCGCGTATGGCCGCGACGCAGGCATTTTGGGCATTTCTCCGCACCCCCGAAGCCCGCGCAATCATCGGGTCATACGGCTACCTTATAAGCGCAACCAACCCCGAGCCTCCCGCCCCCTCCACTCAGGGGGTGCCCGATGCTCAGTGATGCTGATCTCGCCGCAATATGGCTGACACTAAAGCTCGCAACGACGGTGACACTGTTGCTGATGATCCTCGGCACACCGCTGGCTTATTGGCTGGCAAAAACGCGGTCCTGGTGGAAAGGTCCGGTGAGTGCGCTCGTCACCCTGCCACTGATACTTCCACCAACAGTGCTCGGATTTTATTTGCTCATCTTTATGGGCCCGCAGGGTCCACTGGGAAAACTCACAGAATCCTTGGGGCTCGGGACACTGCCGTTCACCTTTCCCGGTCTGGTCATTGCGTCATTGCTGTATTCGCTACCGTTTGTGGTGCAACCGATACAAAACGCGATTGAAGCGCAGGGACAGCGCCCAGCCGAGGTTGCCGCTACTTTGCGCGCAGGCCCGTGGGATCGCTTTTGGCATGTCACACTGCCGCTGGCCAAACCCGGCCTGATCACTGCCGCGGTGCTGGGGTTTGCCCACACAGTGGGCGAGTTTGGCGTAATCCTGATGATTGGGGGCAATATTCCGGGCGTCACCAAGGTTGTTTCGATTCAGATCTACGACCATGTTGAAGCCCTCGAATACTCTCAAGCGCATTGGCTTTCTGCGGCCATGCTCATCTTTTCGTTTTCCGTACTGCTGGCCCTGTATGTCTTACAGCAGCGTAAATCCGCGGGAGGATGGCGCTATGGCCCCTAACCCAATAAAAAATCCTACCGGAAACCAAATAAACCCTTTTACCAATCCGCCGGCGGCGACCAACACCATTGACGGTCGGTTTTATCTGCCATTCGCCCGAGGCCGACAACAAACCGATTTTCTTCTGGATGTGAATTTCTCCATACCGGCTAGCGGTGTTACCGGTATTTTCGGCCCTTCCGGCTCCGGTAAAACCACGCTTTTGCGCTGCATCGCCGGCTTACAACCCTGCGTTGAGAGCCACCTCCGGGTAAATGGGGTAACTTGGCAATCCGCCGCTCCTCAGGCAACAAACCTACCGGTGCACAAACGCCCGATCGGTTATGTATTCCAGCAGCCGAGCCTCTTTCCGCATCTGACTGTGGAGGGCAATCTCACATTTGCGCGCAAGCGCGCAACGCAACCGGTCAGCGTAGAAGCATACGAAGAGATTGTGCAGCTGATGGATTTGGGCGGCCTGCTCGATGCCCACCCGGAATCCCTTTCTGGCGGAGAGCAACAGCGAGTCGCCATTGCGCGAGCTTTGCTGGTTAAGCCACGGCTGTTGTTAATGGATGAGCCACTGGCGGCGTTGGATCTCGCGCGCAAGCGCGAAATCTTGCCCTACCTGGAAAAGCTCCATCAGTCGCTGGACATCCCTATTCTGTATGTCAGCCATTCTGTAGACGAGATCGCACGCCTTGCGGACCATCTGCTGCTGATGGAAGACGGCCGCATCCGGGAGTCCGGAGCCGCGCCGGCATTGCTCTCACGCACGGATTTTCCGGTGCAACTGGGGGATGATCTGGGTGTGCTGCTGGAAGCAGATGTGATTGAACGTGATGCTCAGTGGAACTTGTTACGGGCACGCTTTGACGGTGGAGACCTGTGGTTGCGCGACAGCGGTGAAGCACCGGGCGAACGTATCCGTATAAGGGTATTGGCCCGCGACGTCAGCCTCACCCGCACCGAAGACACAGACTCAAGCATCCTCAACCGGCTGCCAATGCAGGTGGTCGATATCACAGCGGACAAAGATCCAGCCATGGTGCTGGTACGTATGACCCCTCGTGCTACATCGATATCCGACAACCGAGGCATCATCACCGCGAGGGTCACGCGCCGCTCGCAGGATGCATTGGGCTTAGCAGCCGGTGAAGAGGTTTGGGCGCAGATTAAGTCGGTGGCGATTGTGCGCTAGCGCGACTGTACGGTCCAACTTACCACTGAGAGCATGTGCTGGCGGCGAGGGCCAATTTCCCATACCAAAGTGCTGATATGTGCCGCCTAGGTAGGCATTTCAGGGCGGGCAATCACCGCTTACCCCCGGAACGAGCGCCTGAGTGCTGACAAAGTGAGCAATTGTGTATCGCTAATCCGCTTATGGCGGCCAATTCATTTCACCATTCGCCCCAAACAGGAAACCATTCGCCTTCTTGAAGAAGCATTTCATGCCTTTCGGAGCTTTCAGCCTTTATACTTGTCCTAAGCTATAAGTCGCCACTGCTCCGGAAGCCCTCTTCCGGCTCAAACTAGACAGTGGGGCGCCTTGAAGTAGGACGTATAAAGAGACTCCTTATGCATAGCAATCGATTCGCTAATCTGATTTCCGGCCTGTCCGTATCTCTCCTGGTTCTCCTCTCGCCAATGACCCTGGCGGCAGATCCAAAAGACCTGAAGCCCCATGAAGACCAGGGTGGCACGGCAAAAGAGATCGTCAGCAAACTCGAGATGCTGCACTACAACAAGCTCAAGGTCGGCAATGAAATGTCCGCTGGCCTGTGGGACGAATACATTAATAGTCTCGACCCCACCAAGAGCTATTTCCTCGCCTCCGACATCAATGAATTCCGTCAGTGGCGCACCCAGCTGGACGACGACCTGCGCGCGGGCAACGTCGATCGCGGTTTTGATATCTACAACCGCTACCACCTGCGCATGACCGACCGCCTGAACAACATCGTGTCTCAGCTGGAAAACGGCCTGCCGGATTTCGATTTCACTAAACAGGAATCCCTCGAGCTCGACCGCGAGAAAAGCGAGTGGCCGCAGTCCATCAGCGCCGCTGACGACCTGTGGCGCAAGCGCCTGAAAAGCAGCGTGCTGAACCTGCGTCTTACTGACAAAAGCGATGATGAGATCGCCGACCTGTTGAAGCGCCGCTACACAGGCCAGCTGAAGCGTCTCGACCAGCAGAACTCCGACGATGTGTTCGAGCTGTACATGAACTCGCTCACCCGTCTGTACGATCCGCACAGTAACTACCTGTCGCCGCGCTCTCTGGAAAACTTCAACATGAGCATGTCTCTGTCCCTAGAGGGCATCGGCGCTGTGTTGCAGATGGAAGACGAATACACCAAGGTGGCGCGCCTGGTCGCCGGTGGCCCAGCGGACCGCACGGGCAAACTAAAACCGAACGATAAGATCGTAGGCGTTGGCCAGGATCAGAAAGGCGAGATGGTTGATGTGGTCGGCTGGCGCCTGGACGATGTTGTGGACCTGATTCGCGGCTCGGCAGGCACCTACGTGCGCCTGGAAACCATTCCTACGGGCGGTGACGGTACGCACCGCACCATTACCATTAAGCGCAGCAAGGTTAAACTCGAAGATCAGGCCGCAAAAAAAGCGACCTTCGAATTCTCCGACGGCGATCAGAACTTCAAGGTTGGTGTGATTAACCTGCCCACCTTCTATATCGATTTCGAGGCCTACCGCCGCCGCGACCCGAACTACAAAAGCACTACCCGCGACGTAGCGCGCCTGCTGGACGAGCTGCAGAAGGAAGGTGTGGATGGCATTATTCTGGACCTGCGCAACAATGGCGGCGGCTCCCTGCAGGAAGCGACCATGCTCACCGACCTGTTTATCGATCAGGGCCCGGTGGTGCAGATTCGCCACGCAAACGAGCAGATTTCTCGCCACAACCGATCGCGCTCCCGCGCCATGTATCGCGGCCCGCTGGTGGTGTTGATCAACCGTCTGTCCGCCTCTGCATCGGAAATTTTTGCCGGGGCGATTCAAGACTATAAACGCGGTTTGGTGGTAGGTAACCAGTCTTTCGGTAAAGGCACCGTGCAAACCATGGCGCCGCTCAAGGAAGGTCAACTGAAGATTACGCAGTCCAAATTCTACCGTGTGTCGGGTGACAGCACGCAGCATGCCGGTGTCACTCCAGACATCCTGATGCCGGAGCTAATCGACAGCGAAAACGTCGGTGAAAGCGCGTACGATACTGCCCTGCCCTGGGACCGTATTCACGCGGTACGCCACGCGGAGTATTTCAACCTGAAAGACATCTTGCCGGAGCTGATCAAAAAGCATGACAAGCGCACCGAGGTGGATCCGGATTTTGTATTCCTGCGCAAACAGTTCCAGTTCCAGACAGATCGCGCCAACCGCAAAGCGGTGTCTCTGAACGAAGGCGCTCGCGTTCAGGAGCGCGAAGACCTTAACCAGAGCGTACTGGCCATTGAGAACCAGCGTCGCCAGGCCAAAGGTCTCGAGCCTTACGCAACGTTTGAAGCCTACGAAAAGAGTGAGTCCGATGACACAGCGCCGGTAGGTGGCCCGAGCGAAATCACGCTGGAAGACGATCCAGTGTTGAACGAAGCGGGTTACATCATGGCCGACTTTATCGGCCTTAAAAAACGCACAAGCTCGCCACAAGTAGCGAATTTTGATTAAGACCAGCTTGCGCTAACGCAAGCAACCAGTACCGACCACCTAGCGTACTGGCCTAAAACAACAATGCCGGGCCCGCTATTCCGCAGGGAGTAGCGGGCTTTGGTTTATTTGCATATTGGGGGAAAAATGAAAGTTGTATCCTTTAACGTCAACAGTATCCGCGCGCGCCTGCACCAGATGGAAGCGCTGGTAGAATCGCAGTCGCCCGATATCATCGGCCTGCAGGAAACCAAGTGTACCGATGAAGACTTTCCCATCGATGCCATCCGCGACCTCGGTTACGAGGTTATTTACTTTGGCCAAAAGACCCACTACGGCGTTGCCCTGCTCTCTCGCTACCCATTCCTGAAGAAACAGTACGGTTTCCCGACCGATGCGGACGACGCCCAGCGTCGCCTGGTTGCCGGACAGTTCGATATCGGCGGCGACCAGCCCCTCACCGTGATCAACGGCTATTTCCCGCAAGGGGAAAACCGCGAGCACCCGGTTAAATTCCCGGCCAAGCAAAAGTACTACGCGGATCTGGACGCGTACCTGAACAACAGCTGTGACAGCAAGGCGCCCGTGCTGGTGATCGGTGATATGAATATCTCGCCGAGCGATCTCGATATCGGCATTGGCGAGCCCAACCGCAAGCGCTGGCTCCGCGACGGCAAATGTAGCTTCCTTCCGGAAGAGCGCGAGTGGCTGGACAAGTTGTACAACTGGGGGCTGGTAGACACCTTCCGCGCACAGAACCCGGAAACGAACGATCTGTTCAGCTGGTTCGACTACCGCAGCCGTGGTTTCGACCGTGAGCCCCGCCGCGGCCTGCGCATTGACCTGATTCTGGCCACCCACGGCCTTGCAGACCGCTGCGTCGATACCGGTATCGACTACGAGATTCGCGGCATGGAGCGCCCGTCCGACCACGCGCCGGTATGGGCCAAGTTCGACATCTAACGCGATGTCGGCAAACCATTGAGAAGACACCAATGAAAGTTCTATATATCTGCACCCATAACCGCTGCCGCAGCATCCTGAGCGAGGCGGTCACCAACAGTCTGGGCCGGGAATTTATCGAAGCGCGCAGCGCCGGCAGCCAGCCCAGTGGTGTGGTCCACCCGCTGTCGATTAAATATCTGAAGGAACGCGGCATCGAGACCGATAGCCTGCGCAGCCAGTCCTGGGACGACTTTGAAGAATGGGCGCCGGATCTGGTAGTGACGGTATGCGACAGCGCAGCTGGTGAGAGCTGTCCGGTATGGTTTGGCAACTCCGCCAAGGTGCACTGGGGACTGGAAGATCCGTCCAAACTGGAAGGCAACGAGGAAGAAATCGAACGGGCCTTCAACCATACCATCGACATCATTCAGCAACGGATTGAGCAAATGCTTGAACAGGGCCTCCATAAAAAGAGTGGCGCTGCACTTCAAGAAGCCATGCAGACCCTGGCTGACACCGAACAATAACAACAAAAAGAGGAATTCAGCACATGGGTATTTTTGAGCGCTATCTCTCTGTCTGGGTAGCACTGTGTATCCTCGCGGGCCTGCTATTGGGCAACCTTGCACCACAGCTTTTCCAGCACATCGCCGCAATGGAAGTGGCCCACGTTAATTTGCCAGTGGCGGTGCTTATCTGGGTAATGATCTACCCGATGATGGTGCAGGTGGACTTCTCCTCCATCAAGCATGTGGGCGATAAACCGAAAGGCCTGGCACTTACCCTGGTGGTCAACTGGCTCATCAAGCCATTTACCATGGCAGCACTTGGCTGGCTATTTTTCCGCGTGATCTTTGCCGATCTGGTGGATCCGCAAACGGCTTCTGAATACATCGCCGGCATGATTTTGCTTGGGGTCGCCCCCTGCACTGCCATGGTATTTGTGTGGAGCCAGCTCACCCGCGGCGACGCCAACTACACTCTGGTACAGGTCTCGGTGAACGACGTGATTATGATTTTCGCGTTTGCGCCCATCGCTGCCCTGTTGCTCGGCGTCAGCGACATTACCGTGCCCTGGGATACGCTGCTGCTGTCGGTGGTGCTCTACGTTTTGCTACCACTCATTGCCGGTATTCTCACGCGACGCGCCCTGGACTCAGCCAACGACCACCACCGTCTGGAAGAATTCCTGCACCGGGTAAAACCCTTTTCCGTTGCCGGCCTGTTAGGCACCGTGGTCTTACTGTTTGGCTTCCAGGCTGAGACCATCATCAACAGTCCACTCGCGATTGTGTTAATTGCCATCCCACTGCTGATTCAAACCTACGGCATCTTCGCTGTCAGCTATTTCGCCGCGTACAAAATGAAGCTGCCACACAATGTTGCGGCACCGGCCTGCATGATCGGCACCTCGAACTTTTTTGAACTGGCCGTTGCCGTAGCAATCTCACTTTTCGGCCTGCATTCAGGCGCGGCACTGGCAACGGTCGTTGGTGTACTGGTCGAAGTACCGGTGATGCTATCGCTGGTGGCGTTCGCCAATCGCACGCGCCACTGGTTTGGTGCGGCGCCGGCAAACCATGAGGTCGCAACGCATGAGCAAGCCTGAGACAGAATCAACCATGCCCAATGTTGTTCCCGAGTGCTTTAGCAATACGGATATGGGCGCGCTAACCGCACCCATTGAGGAGCAGGCGCCAAAGATCCTGCTGCTGTATGGCTCGCTGCGCAAACGCTCATTCAGTCGCCTTGCCGCCGAAGAAGCCGCACGTATTCTGAATGCGCTCGGTGCGGAAACACGGATTTTCAATCCATCGGGCCTACCCTTGCCCGACGATGACGTGGATGCGGAACACCCGAAAGTCCAGGAGCTACGCAACCTCGCGGCGTGGAGTGACGGCATGGTGTGGTCCTCACCCGAGCGCCACGGCGCCATGACCGGCATCATGAAAACCCAGATCGACTGGATCCCGCTAGCAGTGCAGGCAGTGCGCCCAACACAGGGGAAAACCCTTGCAGTCATGCAGGTCTGCGGCGGCTCTCAGTCCTTCAACGCGGTAAACCAGATGCGTATCCTGGGGCGCTGGATGCGGATGGTCACCATTCCGAACCAGTCGTCCGTGGCAAAGGCCTGGCAAGAGTTTGATGATAACGACCGCATGAAGCCCTCTGCCTATTACGACCGTATCGTGGATGTGATGGAAGAATTGATGAAGTTCACCTATCTGCTGAAAGACAAGCGGGACTACTTCACCGACCGTTACTCCGAGCGCAAGGAAACCAACGAGGAATTCCGCAAGCGTATCGATCAGCGCTCTATCTGACAGCCGGGCTTACGAACTATATCTATTCGCCAAGCCAACGCTCCAGAGTTTCCGCCAAGCTGTCTTTACTCAACGGCTTGGTAAGGAAGTCGTCCATACCGGCAGCGAGGCATCGGCCTTCGAACTGCTCTTCCGTGGTACTGGTCAGAGCGACGATGGGCAAACGGTCATCGGGAGAATATTCACCTTCCCAGATGCGCAGCTGCTCAATAATTTCGGCACTGTGCGCAGTATTCTGCTGGCAATCAACCAGCACTAAATCAAAATTGTGGTCGGGAAGCAGCGCCAGTGCGGATTCCACGGACGGAACCACTTCCACCTGATACCCCAAAGCCTGCACCATTTCTTCGGTCACACCCTGGTGCTGGCGCGACTCTTCAATCAGCAACAAGCGGTTTTTACGATTCACTTCAGAATGGTTGCCGACCACGCGGCGGCTGATTTTTTTGTGACCACCAAAAAGGCGCACGACGAGTGCATCGTGAAACTCTTTTCTTGTCACTGGCCGTGGAAGGTACTGGGCTTCTGGATCAGCTGCGGCCAGTGGCGCAAACTCCAACTTGTGGCTATAGCCGCCCAGACACAGCAGCGGGAATTTGGCATTATCATTCGAGATTGAATGTATGGCCTGAGTAACACCGCTCAGTAAGCGCCCATCCCCTGCGGCTGGCGCGAGCACGACCAACTGCCCCCGATCCATATACTGCAGCAGCTCATCCATGGGCTCAGTACTGCCGTCATCCCACGCCTTGCAGGAAATCTCCATACCGAAAGATTCCAGCATTTGTACGATACCGCCGACAAACAACCCACGCTGGTGCAGCAGCAATACGTCAGTGTCTTGCAGGCGGCGATCTGGCTGTAGGTAGATACGCTGATTGGGCTCAATCTCAAATTTAATCACCACTTGGTAGCGATTTCCTTCAGGCGAGGAGTGCAACTGCAGGTAACCGCCCATGGCTTCTGCGAGCCCCTTGGCGATGCTGAGCCCCAGGCCGGTGGTAACCTGAGTGGTATCCATGCGCGAGAAGGCGCGGAACAGTTCCGACTCGTCCGGCAAAATCTCACCGCGGCCGTTATCGATCAGCTTGAGGGTCAGCTGCCCCTCGTCGACGCCGATCTGTTCGAAAGTCGCTTCACCCCAAAGCTCTCCGGTATCCGCGATCACGGTGGCGGAGTCCACAAGGTTGCGAATCAGCTGCGCAGTCTTTCGATTGTCCCCGGTCACCATTACCGGTAGGTCTTCGCTGATCTGGAAGTTAAACTCCAGCCGCTGGCGCTGGGCCGCGCGGGCGGCGAACTTGAACGCCTTCTCCATGGTCCGCACGAGGTTGAATGGCGTGCGTCGCAGGTGAATATCCTTGCGCGCAACACGGGTGAACATACCCACGTTATCCACCAGCTTCAGCTGCTGGTTACAGGCATTCTTGGCCAGCCGAACCCACTCTTGCTGGCGTTCTGACAGGCGGTCCCCTTCCAATAGCGCTAGGGCACCGAGAGAATCGGAGAGCTGGCTGCGGAACTCCTGGCCCACATTGGCGAGAAACTCATTGGTAACCTCAACGGCAGCGTCTGAGTGTTTACGGGCCTCTGCGAGATTACTGGCTTTTTGCTGAAGCGCCTGCATGGCGGCAACACGATCCCAGTAGTTCTCCGACTCGCGACGCGCCTGATGGGCCATTAACCAGACAAAGGTCAGTGTGAGTGCACCATAGATAGCGCCAAGGATGTCTGTGGTCATAAAGCCCTGCAGTGCAGCAGGTACGAGGGAGCCGGCTAAAAACCAGGTGAGGAAGCGGTAATAAGGCGAAAAAACCGACGCGACACTCGCGCAGAATACCACCGTATAGAGCCACAGGAACTGGGTTGCCGGAGAAAAGCCCAGTAACAATACGTGGCTCAGCAGGATAACACCCCACCATACCGCACCCAGCGTTGACGCAAGGAAGTAGCGACTGCGCCAGCGCTTGGGACCAGTGGCATAGAGGTTGTCGAACCGAAACACATAGTAGGCGCGTACCAGTGTGAGGAGGACCAGAACGAGCGCCAGCACCAATACCAGTTTGGGCGCGGTAATGCGGAGTTCCCCAATGGCCACTGCAACCGTGAAAGCGAGCAGGCTAAACAGCATGCCGCGGCGGCTATATTTCGCGATACGCGTATCCGTGTTGCGGCACACACGGCGATCTTTCTGAACCTTGAGTTCCGGGTGATCAAATAAAGGCATAAAGGTATCCGGGAAACGCTCCCTGTGTCCGAAACGTCAGTGCGCGGGCTACTGGCCCAAGCCCATGACTTCCACCAGCACGGTCTTTATCACAAAACCCAGCAAACCGAGGCCAAGTGCCGTGAACAGGATAAAAGTACCGAAACGACCCGCTTTGGATTCTTTGGCCAGATTCCACACGATAAACATCATAAATAGAATCAGACCACCAACACCGACGATCAGGGAATACTCTTCAAACAGTTCGAAGCTCATGCAACCTCTTCTAAACGCAATTCCCAGTACGGTCCGAGCGCTGACAAGTGCGACCAACAAATGTGTCGGCGCAAAAATTGGCGCGTATTGTATAGGAGCTTTTGGCGTGAAACCACGAGCACACGGCGAAAACCAGCGGGTTTCCGGAATCCAATCGGCTACCGGAAGATGCCCTGCCGCAGAACCACGCTTATGCGTCTATCGAACGGAAGCTAGACGACGATCGAACTGCGCTTACGCGCCTTGATAGTAGTCGCTGTCATCCGCCTTGGTGCCACACTTCACCCGACGGACCTCGCGGTCACGATAACGACTGTCATGCCAGCAACGCGGTAGCGACTCCCCGGACAAGAAGCGCAAGCGAGACTTATCGAACACTTCCGGATCCTGAACCTCTTCACCCCACAGATAGCGCCCTACAACGGTCAGTTCGTACGGGTTAGCCAGCGTTACGATATCGGCAACATCAACCAGGTGGTTACCTTCGGAATCTCTCAAAAGCATGATTGGCCCCTATTTCCTCTTAATACTTTCCAGTATAGAGAGAAAACTGCGCCACTCGAGGTGCCAACCTATAAAGATTCCGAGCCAGGACAGGATTCCAGGCAAAAAAAATCGTACGGATACCAGACCTAAACGCCCAAAACGTTCACAAATAACGAAAAGACCAGCAAAAGCATGAAGGACAGAGCCGAACTATCGCTCGAGAGTCAAACGTGCGGAGATCATGCCCTCTTCTGCCAGTGCGTCGACACTGATCGAGCGGATAACGAAGCGCTGCTGCAGTAGTGTGTTCAGCCAGGGCTGCAAATCCTGATAGCGCGCCTCATCGACCCACAGGCGAATTCGGCCATCGCCCTCCGGCTCGAAACGCTTGATGGTCACCTTGTGGTTTTTGGCGGCCGCGGTGACCCGCTGCAGCAAAGTGCCCTGCGCCTGTGACTGGCCACCGGTATTTCGTTGTACACGCTCCAGTTGCGGACGCTGCCTTTCGATCCAGGCCACCAGCTCTCGCGATGCTTCGGCCTCCGCGCGTGCGCCCTCAAAGTAGGACTGCGCCGGCTTGAACAAGCCAAATACGATGATGATGACGCCAAGAAACAACCCCAGAATGGCCAACGCACGCTGATCGCTGGGCGGCAACACGGCCCACTTCTGACGCCACTGCTCAATTGTCTGCTTCATAAAAATCTTTCTTTGCTATTGCGCAATCAACGCAAACGTATACGGCCAGAGACACCATTTTCCAGCTCATTTGCCGCTAACAACTCGGCCCGATACTGCCCCTGCCCTAGCTTGTTCACAACATTATCCAACTGACCCAGATTGGTGGCGCGCAATTGCAGCACCAACTCACCACGCCCACCATCAAAGCGCAGTGATTGCAGCTTCAGACCACCGCTGTTGCCGCTCCCCCAGACCCCACTCAATTGCTGGAGCTGACCGGCAAATTCACCGCCCCCGCCCGATGCCTGGTTGAGGTAGCCCGTGATCTGACGGCGCAGATCCGCGCTCGCCGATTCCCCGGGGAAGATTTCGCTAAACAGCGCACGGGCCTGCTCATCCGCATTATTTGCCTGCACTTTGTAATAGGCACCAGCGCCGATAAAGAACCCCAACTGCAGGACAAAGCAGGCGGCAACGGCCATGGCGGGCCTCTTCCACCAGGGCCCCTCATCCGATTGCAGCGCCACTTGGTAGGCCCCAGTCAGGAGATTACCGGGCACTGACGGCTTTAGACGCTCCATAAAGAATTCTTCCGGCGCCTTTTCAAGCACTACGACCTCGCCGAGCTGCTGCAGGGTGGCGAGCTCCAATTCGGTGGCATTACCCAGCAGCGATAAAGTGACACCGCGCTCTGTCGCGACTGCAGCCACTTCATCACCGCCCTCTTCCTGCGCTTGTTCGGATGAGTCCGCCACATGCAACAGGCTCTCGGCCACTACGCCGGCCAGAGGACGCTGTACGGAGAGCCCGCGACCGCGTGTATCCCAGAAGTGCGCCCAGGACGGCTCCAGCCAAACGCCTGAGCCCTGCTGAAGGTTCGCCAGCAGTCGATATTCGGGGATCGCAGCCGTGACCGGCCAACCGAGCCGCTCGATCTGCGCTTTGAGCGTCGCCAGCTTCAAGCTGCCGACGGCCATGACGCTGCACAAGTCGCCGTCCACCGCTTCGCAGGTGAAATGCAAATCTTCAACATCTTCTGCCAGCTGCTCCTCCACCATGTAACCCACCGCCTGGCTTTGACGGCGAGCCGCGCGGGGTACGGTTTCCAGCCCATTCCACACCCAGGAGCCTGGGAGCAAAAGGACCGCGCGCTCGCCTGGCTCGAACGCGAGCTCAACACCGAACTCAGCGGGCACTGCATCGACAGTTGCAGCCGCTGCGGGGGGCGTTTGATCCGCGCCACCGAAGGCCTGCGCGAAATCTTCATCGATGGCCACCGACTGCCATTGCGTCTCTTGCCAGCATTCCAGCGCTACCGCACCGGTGCCGGTCTCGCGCAACCGCAATAGTTTCACTTCATGGCTCACTTAGACCCCCAATAATTCCTGCAAAAACTGGCCGGAAAACTCGCGCCGCTGGCGCTGAATGACTTGTATTTTTCCCGTGGTGTTGTCGAGTTTCAATACCGACTCCCAATACTGGCGGTGTTCCAGCCCCAACTGCACAGCAATATGTGCGACATAGTAACTACTACTGAAATCCAGCTCGCCTGCACCGGTGATATCAAAAGCGGTGAGATCAGCCATCTGACTAAACACCACACCAGATTCACGCTGAGAGATCAGCCCCGCAATGTTCGCCGACGGGTACATTGCAGACAGCAACTCGGCAGATGCGGTATTCACGTTGACGCTGGTACCCGTCTCCGGCAGCGCACAGAGCTCCGGCCGCAGGAGGCGCCACGTTTCCGCCTCCATCCCCCGCACCGCGCGCAACTCGGAAGGGTCGGTGATCAAGGTATCGGGCGTCCGATGCGCGAGCTCCAGTCCGAGATAGCCGGTATCCTCTGAGCCGGACGCCAATGGGGTGTCGCCGGCATCGAGCCAATCTTCGATGGCCAGCGCGACATCTGGCTGCCCGCCAAGATTGCGCACCATACGCGGCAGCACCTGGTGCGCCGCGGCGCCACCTGAGCTGCCAGAAGCACCGCCAGATGCACCGCCGGAAGATCCTCCACTGCCCCCTCCGGAACTGGATCCGCCGCCAGAGCGGGGAGCCGTCAAATTATTCACATTAAAACAGGACTGTAAGTCCTTGATTAAAATGCGGATTTTTCCGTTATCCGGATTAAATTCAACCTGTTTCTGCGCCCAGAGCTCCATCAGGTTATCACTGGGTGCGGAGGCGGCCTGATCCTCAATAAAGTCTTTTTCCAGCGTGATAATCGCCCACGCCTCGGCCCCATGTACAAACTCGGCAAGCTGGGTGTTTGCCAGAATGGCGCTGGTGCGCGATATCGCCAGGCGATTGCGAGTTACGGCATGCGTAATGGCGGCGATGGCAATAACCATCACCAACAGTACGGTAATCAGTGCCACGCCTTTCTGTCGGGACAGGGACATCAACTTCACTGACGCTCCCCCCCTTCGCCGCCTGCATTGCCGTCCGTGCCACCAGAATTACCACCGGCGCCGCCATTACTGCCGCCACTACTCTGGTCACCGCCATTTGACCCGCCGCCGGAAGCACCGCCCGAGCTGGCGCCAGATGCAGCGCTGGACGCGTTGAATTCAGGCAAAGAAAACAGTCGACGCATTTCGCCACCGGTGCGGGTGACCAACGTGACCTCAACCGCTTTGGGCAAGCGCAGGTCAACCGCGCCAGGTGTGGTGGCGGAAGAAACCGGTGGCCACTGGGACAGCCAGACGCGGGTATCGCGGTCAAAGTAGCGCACATTGAGCTCTACGATGTCGTCGAGCACCGGCTCAACAACGGCCTCGGAGTCGGGCCCGCGGTCCAGCACGCGCCAGCGGCTGCGCAACAACAACACCGTGTCATCATCCTCCAGGGAGTCGAAGCGGTCATCATCCTCTTCCGGATAACCGATGCCGTAGTGCAGACGCTGGAGGTTACCGCGAGGGTCGCCGGTGAGATTTGCTGCGCCCAGGCGCGTAAATTCAAATTCGTTGGTCACGCCTATGAAGGCCGGCTCATAGCCGCTGTACCCATTCTTTACCGGGCGCGGCGTAAACTGGCGCAGGTCATCATCCAGGCGATACATCGCCATGGACAGCTGGCGCATCTCATCCGCGCGAGCATTCAACACACGATCAGTAGTAAAGAAGGTTTCGAGTAAGGAATAGGAGCCGATACCAATAATCGACACGATGACCAGCACCACCATCACCTCGATCAGCGTAAAACCACTGGCGCGGCGAGGAGTACGCTGTGGGTTGCGCGGACGGAAGCCTGGCGGCGAATCTGGGCAATGTTGCAAGGTTTTCATTGGCCGATTACTCCGCTACCCAGGAGTCGACGGTGAGGATCGGTGGTTTTTCCGGCCAGCCTACCTGCACAATGATGTGGCGCATACGCGGCTCTTTGGTGGACTTCACCTCTGCCGAGACTTCCCACTCGCGATCCCCCAGCAAGACCGTTTCGGTCTCTTTACCCAGGGGCGGCCAATCCGTACGCAAGCGAATTTCTGCCAGTATCTGCTGCGCCACAATGTTCGCGGTCAGGCGCTCTTCCAGAGCGGCCTGCTGGCGTACACTGTCCTGCAGCGTCTTCAACACACTCGCTGCAATCACGCCGAAAATCACCAGCGCCACCAGCACCTCGACCAGAGTGAAGCCGCGGGCGCTCGACACGGGTGACGTAGGCGACAAAGAACGGGCGGCACCGCCGGTACGACTAGTAGTCATCGGCCTGCCACTCCAGCTCCATGCCATACAGGCTGCTATAGGAAATGGTCGCACCGCGCCCCACATCGCCATTGCGCATCAACAGAAACGCCAATTCCACCGGCAATACTTCACCACTGGAAAGTGCGGCAAACTGCGGGGCTATCTCTTCGTCATCTTGTTTTTTTGCGCTTGAGGAGCGTGGGGAAAAGCTGCTGGCCTGCCCATCCGCATCGGGTAACTCCGTTTGCGACAGGACTTCAAGGCGCATGTTGGGAGGCAGCTCGTGCGACATAAAGCGGCTGGCATTGGCGGAACCGGGGGTTGCGGAGAAATCCACCTCTAACCACTTGAGCGCCGAGGCGTCGTAACGCACCACCCGGTAACTCGCCTCTTCGAAAATCACACCGTAGTGGGCTTTATCGATCAGTGCGCGGTCGGCCACCAGTTGCAACAAATTGGCCAGCCGCTGAACCTCGCCAGTCCAATTGCGCACGTCTGTGTTGCGCAGGGAGAGCGTCGCCATGCCCGCAAGCGAAGCGATGATGACAATCACCACCAGCAATTCGATCAGGGTGAAACCCCGCTGATGGCGGGCCGGGACGCGCATGTTAGCAATAATTCCTGGAATTAGAGCTCAGCTGCGAAAAGATCCGCAGATTCGCCCTCACCGCCGGGCTTGCCATCAGCGCCGAGGCTAAACAGATCATAGGCACCGGCACTTCCGGGGCTGATGTACTGGTACTCGTTACCCCATGGGTCCTTGGGCGCCTTCTTCAGGTAAGGCTCAACCCAATTTTTTGCCTCCGGGAAACCGGACGGCTTGCTCACCAATGCGCCCAGGCCCTGATCGGAGCTTGGGTAGACAAAGTTATCCATACGGTACATATCCAGTGCGGTTGAGATCGCTCTCAAATCCACGGTCGCCGCTTTGATACGCGCCTCACCAGTACGCCCCATGATGTTCGGCACGACCAAAGCACCGAGAACACCGAGAATCACGATCACCACCATGATCTCGATCAGGGTAAAACCCTTCTGTTGACGCAAATTGCTCATTTCTCACCTCGCGTTTACAAATCTTAAATACCAGCCCTACACCAAGGACAGGTCACACCACTAATTGGTTCATGCTCATGATCGGCATCATGATGGCCATTACGATAAACAGCACAATGCCCGCCATTAACAGCAGCATGATCGGCTCAAACAGGCTGACGAATGCGGTCACCGCGCCCTGCAGGTCGCGCTCCTGGTTTTCTGCCGCACGCACCAGCATTTGGTCCAGTGTGCCAGACGACTCACCACTGGCAATCATGTAGGTCATCATCGGCGGGAAGTACTCGACGTCTTCCAGCGCCCTCCTCAGGCTGCCGCCCTCTCGCACAAACTTCTGCGCGATGAGCAGCCGTTCTTTCAAATAGTCATTGCCCATTACACCGCTGGCAATACCCATGGCCTGCACCAGCGGTACACTGCTACCGGTCAGGATCGCGAGCGTACCCACATAGCGTGCGCTCTGGCCACCACGCACCAGCCAGCCAATAACCGGCATCTCCAGCAGGCGGTGATGGTAGCGGTAGCGGAAACCGGGGCGGCGCAGCAGTAACAGCCAGCCAACCACCAGCAAGATGATCGCCGGTGGGATCATCCAGCCCCAGGCGGAAATAAAGTCGCTGATGGAGACCAGAATACGCGTCGCCATGGGCAGAGTCTGCCCAGTACCGGTAAAGACCTCAATCACGTCGGGCACGACGTAAACCATGAGTCCAGTCACCACCAAAATACAGATCACCACCAGCACGATGGGATAGATCAGTGCCAGCTGGACCTTCTGGCGAAACTGCTGCTGACTCTCGGTGTAGTCCGCCAGCCGTTCCAGCACACCGTCCAGATGGCCGGAATGTTCACCGGCCTCGACGGTCGCGCGGTAGAGTTTGGGAAATGCCCGCGGGAAGCTGCCCAGCGCCTGCGCCAGACTGTGACCTTCGAGCACTTTTGCCCGGATCGCCAGCACAATGCGCCGCACCTTCTGGTTGCGGGTCTGGTTGGCAATGGCACTGAGGGTTTCTTCAAGGGGAATACCGGCGCGCAACAGCGTTGCGATTTGACGGGTAAGCAGGGCCAGCGCCTTGATACCCAGGCCCGGGCTACCACCAAACAGGCTGCCCGCCGCCTGCCCGACCGCCTCGCCAGAAGCTGCCGCCACTTCCAAAGGTATCAGTCCTTTGGCGCGCAGCTGCTGCCGTGCCGCTTTCGCGCTATCGGCCTCCAGCGTGCCGCGGTTCTTGCGGCCGCCGCTATTGAGCGCTGTGTACTCGAATGCACCCATATCAGGACTCCTGGGTTACCCGCAGCACTTCTTCCAGTGAAGTTACCCCAGCCAGCACCTTGGCCATACCATCATCGCGAATACTGGGGCCGAGCTTGCGCGCTTCCTGCACCAGAGCATTCTCGGAATCGCGATCGTGAATCATTTGGCGGAGCTTCTCATTGACCGGTACCAGTTCATAGATACCGACACGTCCGAGATAACCACTGTGGTTGCACTTCTCACAGCCGCCGGGGCGGTAGATGGTTGCGCTAGCACCCTCTTGCAGACCGAGCGCCGCGCACTCGAACGCATCCGCTTCGTGCGGCTGGCGGCAATCCGGGCAAAGTACCCGTACCAGGCGCTGGGCAAGCACCCCTATCAGACTGGAAGAGAGCAGGAATGGCTCGATACCCATGTCCACAAGGCGCGTCACCGCGCCAAGGGCAGTATTGGTGTGCAGCGTGGAAAGCACCAGGTGACCGGTCAAACTCGCCTGAATGGCGATCTGCATGGTCTCCAGGTCACGAATCTCCCCCACCATCACCACATCCGGGTCCTGGCGGAGAATGGCGCGCAGACCGCGCGCAAAGGTCATATCGGCCTTGGTATTGACCTGGGTCTGACCAACACCTTCCAGGTTGTATTCCACCGGGTCCTCTACGGTGAGGATGTTCTTTTCGCGGTGGTTGATGCTGGCAAGGCCCGCATACAGGGTGGTGGTTTTACCGGAGCCCGTAGGGCCGGTAACCAGCAGGATGCCGTGGGGACGGCTTAGCAGCTCGGTAATAACCTTAAGATCGCGCTCGGCCATACCCAGGTGGCGCATATCCATCTTGCCCGCCTGCTTATCCAGCAGGCGCATGACCACGCGCTCGCCGGCAGAAGACGGCATGGTGGAAACCCGCACATCCACTTCTCGGCCACCCATCAACAGTGAGATACGGCCGTCCTGCGGGATACGTTTCTCGGCGATATCGAGCTTCGCCATAACTTTAATACGCGACACCAGTAGCGGCGCCAGGGCGCGGCGCGGCTGCAGCACTTCGCGCAATACGCCGTCTACACGGAAACGCACCACGAGACGCTTTTCAAAGGTCTCGATATGAATATCTGAAGCGCCCTGCTTCAGGGACTCGGCAAAAATCGCGTTGATCAGTTTAACGATCGGGGCATCGTCTTCCTGCTCGAGCAGGTCCTCGGTTTCCGGTACAGAATCGGCGACCGCGGCAAGATCGAGGTCTTCGCCCAGACTTTCGACATCGGAAAGGTTACCCCCTTCCCGGTTTTCGTACTCACGCTGCAGGGATTGCAGGAAGGTGTCGAGATCGACCGAGGCAACACCTAAGGGCACTTCGCACAGGCGCTGCACCTCCGCCAGAACAGACGGATTCAAGGGTGCAACGTACTGACATACCGGCGCACCTTCGACCTCCGCCAGCAACACCTGATGCCGCTTGGCAAAGGCGTATGGCAGGCGCTTAAGGGCGAGCTCGGTCATCACTTGGTGTCCTCGGGCTCCAGCGGAAACTCTTCCTGAACTTCTTCCGTGGCCGCAGCCGGCGGCAGCAAGTCAGGCAGCACGTCGCCGCGGTTCCAATCCCAAATACGGCTAGTGCGGTCACGCAGGTAAAGCTGCTTTTCCTGCATATCACGGTAGCGGCGACGGGTCTCTTCGTAGCCGGCAATTTGGTTGCTGAGAATCTTGGGACGAATAAACACCATCAGGTTCGTCTTGGAGACTTCCTTATCGGAATTGCGGAACAAACGCCCGAGGCCCGGGATATCGCCCAGCAAAGGGACTTTCTGATTGATCTCAGTGACTTTGTCTTCGATCAGGCCACCAAGCACCAAGATGGCACCATCGTCAATCAGCACCTTGGTACGGATTTCACGCTTGCTGGTTACCAGATCCACTGCCGGACCGGTCACCGGCAGTACGTTCTCTACCTTCTGTTCGATTTCCAGGGTCACCGAGTTGTTGTTATTGACCCGCGGGGTGACCTTCAGCTCGGTACCCACGTCTTCACGGGAAACCGTGTTGAATGGGTCGGTGCCACTGCCTTCGCGCAGCTGCTGGCCGGTGACAAACGGTACGTTCTGGCCGACCAGAATTTCCGCCTCTTCGTTGTCGAGTGCCATGACGGTCGGCGTAGACAAGATGTTGGCGTTATTTGAAGACGCCAAGGCATTCAGCGCGACGCGTACATCGGTACCACTCAGAAAACCGAGGTTAAAACCGCTGCGCACTAGATTGAGCGGATCCAGGGAGCGCGGATTCACCCCAAAACCATCGATGACAATGTTATCCGGATCATCCGGGTCACCAGGGGCAATGTCATTTTCGAAGCCGGCAAATACATTGCCTTCATCACTAGCGATCCACTTGATGCCCAGTTCGTTATCGGTTCCCTCGGTCACCTCGACGATAATCGCTTCGATCAATACCTGTGCCCGGCGCACGTCCAACTTGGCGATCACACCGCGCATGGTTTCCAGCAGTGAGGGCGGCGCGGTGAGAATCAGCGCATTTAACTCTTCGTTAACCTGAATACTGACTTCAACATTGGCAACCTGCTGGTCTTTTTCGGTTTTCTGGATACTGCCGCTCATGCCTTCCAGAATAGGCTTCAATTCCGCAGCGCTGGCGTATTGCACGTACACCACCGCGGTATTGCCTTCACCGGAGAGAGGCTGGTCCAGGCGATAGATCACCTTTTTCAGTTGGCTGCGGGTTACCGGGTCACCGGTAAGCAGAATACTGTTGGAGCGCTCATCCACCGCGATGCGCAGAGGCTGGATATCATTACCCGCCTGCTTGCCGCCGCCCTGCAGCAACTCGGTGATCACCTGCTTCACCTCTTTGGCAGAAGCGAACTCAAGCGGTACCAGTTCAATGTCGATCGCACCAGCGCGATCCAACTGGCGGATCAGACGTACAATTTGCTCGATGTTGGCCGCGCGATCCGCGACGATCAGGGTATTGGTGTCGGCATAGGCGGCAAGATGACCGGTTTGCGGAATCAACGGGCGCAACATCGCGATCAACTGCGCCGCGGAAATATTCTCTACCCGCACCGTGCGCACGACCAGCGCTTCACCCGGTGCGCGGCTGCCCTCATCGACAACGGGAATGGCTTGCTGCTTGGCCAGGGAATCCGGCACCACTTTCCAGGCGTCGCCCTGCTCGATCAGGCTGAAGCCATTCACCTGCAGTACTGACATAAATACGTCAAAAGCCTGCTGATGCGTCATCGGGTCACCGGCAACGACCGTCACCTTCCCCTTTACGTTCTGGTGAACAATGATGTTCTTGCCGGTAAAGTCCGCCGCCCAGTTGATCAGGTCACGAATATCGGCATTGTCGAGAGAAAGGGTCACTCTCTCCTGCATCGACTGAGCCAGCACCGAAAAAGACAGTAAAAAACCCAAGGCGACAGCAACTAGCCGTTGGTGAAACACGCTCATCATTATGATTTTGGCTCTAATTCTTTTTTATCAATAAAAGTTTGGTCTTGAACACAAAACGCAGGCCCCTAAAACCCCACCTGCTCGAATAGATTCTTACTGGCTCGACTGTGCCGACTGGCGCTCTCGTGCCATCTCCCGCAATTGCTTTAACCGCTCACGAATTGACTCTTGCCTGTCCCCGTCGGCGGGGGCCCGATTAGCGCCAATAACCTTGGCTGCCTGCCGGGCGTAGTTGTCGTACTGCTTGGGAACGGTCGGACGCCCATCTGCATCCGGGTAGGTCAATTTTTCCATCTGGCCGTTTCTACGCAGAATAATATGATCAACCTCCACGGAATAGACCTCCGCCCCGCCCGGTAGCGATTGCCCGACGTAGACACGCTCCGCCGGCTTGCCTTTTTGCGCAACCAGCGCACTCGCATGATCGGCAACGCTGCTGCTCAACACACCGGACAACACCAGGTTCAGCTGGGTAATCGGGATATTGGCAAGATCAATTTCGGGCTCCGCCGTTGGCTTCACAGCGGCCACACCGAAAAATGCCGCGGGAGGTATCGAGGAAGGATTGCTGCGCGCGGTTGCGCGGGAACTGCGCTCGGCCAGGAGGCTTTCGGCGGTATCGCCGCCTGGAAACACGAGATCACCATAGGCCAACATATTGGTCGTCAGCCAGGCGCCAACCACAGCAACCGTAGCCAACAGGCTGCGCTTTGCCGTACTGGCAGCAGATCCCGGATTCTGCAAAGCAGAAGATAATGTGCGCTTGACCAAAGACATGATTGAACCCGTCTCTGCTGTACCACAAACAGCGTAATTCTCGTTATTGGGCGCCTATTCTCCGGGCTTACCCGAAGAAAGGCAATGTCCCCTAGAAAACAGGTTAATAAACAACCAGCCGCTCCGTACAGAAATGTGACGTATCAGACATCTTGTGCGCATAGCCAACAATCAAAAAAGGCAGCCAGAGGCCGCCTTTTTTGGAATGGAGTATATGAAGCCAAAATATTACAATTTGGTTTCCAACTCCGGCACCGCATCAAACAAATCTGCAACCAGACCGTAATCCGCTACAGAGAAGATTGGCGCCTCTTCATCTTTATTGATCGCAACAATCACTTTGGAGTCTTTCATGCCCGCCAAGTGCTGGATGGCACCAGAAATACCCACAGCGATGTACAGATCCGGCGCAACGATCTTACCGGTCTGGCCAACCTGCATATCGTTCGGCACGAAGCCCGCGTCAACCGCGGCGCGGGACGCACCCACAGCAGCACCCAGCTTATCGGCCACTTTGTACAGCAACTCGAAGTTTTCGCCGTTACCCATGCCGCGACCACCAGAGATCACAACACTTGCCGCGGTCAGCTCTGGGCGATCGGACTCGGCCAGCTCTTCACCGACAAACTTGGATACATGCGCGTCGTCCACGATGTCTACAGCTTCAATCGCTGCGCTGCCGCCTTCGGCAGCTACTGGATCAAACGCGGTGGTGCGCACAGAAGCAACCTTGATTGCGTCAGAGCTCTGTACAGTCGCGATCACGTTACCGGCATAGACCGGGCGCTTGAAAGTATCTGGGCCCTCAACCGCAATGATGTCGGAGATCGGCTGCACGTCCAGCAGTGCCGCCGCACGTGGCAGCATGTTCTTGCCGGTGGTTGTCGCAGCAGCCAGCACGTGACTGTAGTTTTTACCCAGGTCGGCAACCAGCTTACCGGTATTCTCACCCAGCTGATGCTCGTAGGCCGCATTGTCGGCAACCAGTACCTTGCTGACACCTTCGACCTTGGCTGCAGCTTCTGCAACAGCACCACAGCCGCTGCCAACAACCAATACGTCGATGTCACCACCAATAGCCTTGGCTGCAGCGATGGTATTCAGAGTGGCGCCTTTCAGCTCCGCATTGTCGTGTTCTGCAATTACCAGAATGCTCATCAGATTACCTTCGCCTCGCTTTTCAGTTTTTCCACCAGTTCCGCTACGTCGGCAACCTTGATACCCGCCTGACGCTCGGCCGGCGGCTCAACTTTCAGGGTTTTGGTACGCGGGGCAATATCCACACCCAGCTCGTCAGGTGTGGTCACATCCAGCGGCTTACGCTTGGCTTTCATGATGTTCGGCAGGGAGGCGTAGCGCGGCTCATTGAGGCGCAGGTCGGTAGTCACAACCGCTGGCAGGGTCAGCTCAACGGTCTGCAGGCCGCCGTCGATCTCACGGGTAACCTTTACGGATTCGCCTTCAATATTCACTTCGGACGCGAAGGTGCCCTGCCCCATACCGGTCAGCGCAGCCAGCATCTGGCCAGTCTGGTTGTTGTCGCCGTCGATGGACTGTTTGCCCAGAATCACCAGCTGCGGCTCTTCTTTGTCAACGATGGCTTTCAGGCACTTGGCAACCGCCAGCGGCTGCAGCTCGGCATCGGTCTCAACCTGGATACCACGGTCGGCGCCCAGGGCCAGTGCGGTACGAATCTGTTCCTGGCACTGCTTGGGGCCCATGGAGACAACAACGATCTCGCTGGCCACACCCTTCTCTTTCAGGCGTACCGCTTCTTCTACCGCAATCTCACAGAAGGGGTTGATGGACATTTTGACGTTGGCAATGTCCACATCAGAACCGTCCGCCTTGGGGCGAACTTTCACGTTGTAATCGACAACGCGCTTCACAGCTACAAGAACTTTCATGAAAATCCCGTCTCAGTAGTCTACATAAAAGCCGCAATCTGCCGCCTACCATGGCGCTGACCTGCGGCGTGGCTAACTCGTTTAGCCTCGCGGCTGAGTGTTCGGCGGCTCGGCCTCAGCGCTCAAAGTGAGCGTTTTCGGGCCTTTGCGAGCCGACCTGAGTTCAAACAGTTGTTTGACCGAGGCGTATGTTGGCCCTTTCACCAAGCAAAATCAATAGTTGAATAGTAAGCCTAGCAGTCATTCACAGGATCAATTTCAGGCCATAAACGCACCCTATTCTAGACCCGTACATGCGACCATTTACGCCGCTTTTGCCATTGGATATGAAAAGTTACGCAATTGGTGCGATTAGTCACAGACCGATATAATCGAGAAACCTAAAAGATGCCTGTCATAATTCGGCGGGTGAATAAGTAAATCAGTTGAGGAGAGACCTGTGGAACGCGAGTCAATGGAATACGACGTAGTCATCGTCGGCGCGGGCCCTGCCGGACTGGCCGCCGCGATCAAGTTACGTCAGATCAATGAAGACATCGCCGTGTGTGTGGTTGAGAAAGGTTCGGAAGTTGGTGCGCACATCCTCTCCGGCGCCGTATTTGAACCCACCGCCCTGAACGAACTGTTCCCTGACTGGAAAGAGCGCGGCGCACCACTGGAAACCCCGGTCGAGGGCGACGATATCTACGTACTCCGCGGCCCGGAGTCCTCCATCAAGGTTCCCGGCATGCTGGTGCCCAGCACCATGCACAACGAAGGCAACTACATTATCAGCCTCGGCAACCTGACCCGCTGGCTCGCGGAACAGGCCGAAGCCCTGGGCGTTGAGATCTTCCCAGGCTTTGCCGCGGCAGAAGTCCTGTACAACGAAGACGGCTCGGTGAAAGGTATCGCAACCGGCGATATGGGCGTTGGCGCCAACGGCGAGCAAAAAGACAGCTACATGCCAGGCATGGAGCTGCACGCAAAATACACCCTGTTCGCCGAAGGCTGTCGTGGCCACCTGGGCAAGCAGCTGATTGCCAAATACGCCCTGGATGCAGACCGCGATCCGCAGCACTACGGTATCGGCATCAAGGAAATCTGGAAAGTCGACAGCAGCAAGCACAAGCAAGGCCTGGTTGTGCACACCGCCGGCTGGCCGCTGGACGAGTCCAACTCCTCCGGTGGCGGCTTCCTGTATCACCTGGAAGACGACCAGGTAGTAGTCGGCCTGATCACCGACCTGTCTTACAGCAACCCACACGTCAGCCCGTTTGACGAATTCCAACGCTACAAGCACCACCCGGTGATCAAGCAGTACCTGGAAGGCGGACAGCGTGTGGCTTACGGTGCTCGTGCCATCGTAAAAGGCGGCCTGCAGTCCCAGCCGAAGATGACCTTCCCGGGCGGCATGCTGATCGGTGACGACGCCGGCACCCTGAACTTTGCCAAGATCAAGGGCAACCACACCGCGATGAAATCCGGCATGCTGGCCGCGGAATCCGTAGCAGAAGCCCTGAGCGCCGAGCGCGGCGGCGATGAGCTGACCGATTACAGCGAACGCTACAAGAACAGCTGGGCATGGAAAGAGCTGCACAAGCAGCGCAACTTCGGTCCGGCGCAGCACAAGTGGGGCAACATCCTGGGCGCAGCCTATGCGTTCGTGGACATCAACCTGTTCAAAGGCAAGCTGCCGTGGACCCTGAGCGACAGCAAGGCAGACCACGCCCAACTGAAACCCGCCGCAGATTGCAAAAAAATCAACTATCCGAAACCGGATGGCGTGCTGAGCTTCGACAAGCTGTCGTCGGTGTTTATCTCCAACACCAACCACGAAGAAGATCAGCCTTGCCACTTGACCCTGAAGGACAGTGACATCCCGCTGAACCACAACCTGCCGATCTACGATGAGCCAGCGCAGCGCTACTGCCCTGCCGGCGTTTACGAAGTCGTTGAGGACGGTGACGGCAAGCGCTTCCAGATCAATGCGCAGAACTGCGTACACTGTAAGACTTGTGACATTAAGGACCCCACCCAGAACATTGTGTGGGTAACTCCGGAAGGTGGCGGCGGCCCCAACTACCCGAACATGTAATTGCTGAGCAGTCAGTTTATGGGGCGCCAAACGGGCGCCCTTTTTATTGCGGCCAATGCAAGTAGAAAGACCGGGAAATAGCAATGGAGTGCTGGAAAAATGTTAGAACAACAAAGATACGAGCGAGCCAATACATGCCCGCTATTTCTCGCAAGAATCAGTATTGGCCGAGCAAAAACTCTTCGCCATTACTTTTTAGCCAGAGCTGGCATAGCTTGGCAGGAGGCTCGCTTGGCTGACGCGGCTCAGCCCAGTCGATCAATTGATAGTAAACGTCTCTGGACATACGCCCTTCAAGTCCGTCGCGAACTTCTATATAGGGAATTGGCTGAGATGGGTCACCATAGGGTTTCAGCAGAAGCGGGTGCATCTTGTCTAAAGGGAGCACATCCCCGGTATTGGTGGTGAGCAATATTTTTGCGCTATCGCCCTCACCTTCCCGCGCGGCCTGCGTAATCAAAAAAGGCACATCCTCCACAACAATGCGCCATTTCTCCACCGGCGTGACCAGAAAATATTCACCCCCCTCTTTTTTCAGAATGCTCGCAAACAGCTTTACCAGTGGCTGACGTTCGATTTCCGTCCCTTCATGAACCCAGTGACCATCGGCTTTGACGATCATATCCATATCGCCGCAAAGGTCCGGGCTCCAGGAGGATACCGGAGGGTACCCCTGGAACTCGTCCTGTAACTTTTGCAGCTGCTGGAACAGTGGCTCAGCCAAAACTGCTACCCGGAGTGCCAGGGGTATTCTGGGGTACACCAGTCGGTTGCTCCGCCTGGTGACGACGGCCGGAAATGTCGCCAATGTGTACACCGACGTCCATGATGAACTCCATCAACCCCTCGCGATCTTCAATGACGTCTGAGAAAGATTTGGAGTGATACAGCTCAACGGCACCCTGCACCAGAGCCCAGTAGGTGGAATAGTAGAAATAGGCTGGCACTTGCTTCAGCACCCCCTGCTCCATACGGCGCTCGAAAACACGGTTGAGCGCGGAGGCGTTGGAATTACGCAGCGCGTGCAGCTCCGCGATCATTTCCGGGGCCAGATTCAGCGCAATGATCTTTTCCTCAAGGCGCTGAAACAGTCGGTCGCGCGCGGGATCGGCCATGCGCGACTCAAAATAGGCACGGGCCGGCGCAGTGATATCGCCCTGCTCCGCAGTGGCAACGGCACTCTTAAGGCGCTCCGTGAGGGACTTTTCGTAGTCCATCAGCAGGCGCATATAGATCTCGGTCTTGGAGATGAAGTGCTTATAAATGGTGCCCTTGCCGATGTCGACGCGTTCAGCAATCTGCTCAACCGTCACCTTCTCTTCACCGTGCTCGAGCAACAGCTCCAGCGCTGCGTCCAGGATACGCTGCTCGCGCGCACGGAACCGCTGAACCTTCTCTTTTGCCTTATCCATACTTCCGACCTTAACTGTCCGTAAATTTGGAGACTGAAATTGACTATCCATTCATGAATGATAGGCAATTCCCCTGCTTTGGAAAAGAAATTCGATGAAATTCATGCCTATCGCAGGATTCGCCCCATCCTGGAAGGGTTAGTAGGAAGAGGTTCTCCAACCCCAGCGAACAAACCGTATAGGGATACAAGTCACACTAAAAATGTAGCTCTAGCCGAGGGTCCCAGCCATACCCCGGCGGCTCGCGCATCGTATTGCTAGGGCGATTGGGAGAATGCGTAATGGCCAAGGGGAATGGGCTTGCTATCATTCAGCGCGAACCAGACGGCGCCGAGCTGGCGCTTCGCACAACTTGCTTTGATTAGGTCCCACATGCAGGAATTTCTGAGCACACTGCTCGACGTCGAACGATTAGACAGCAACCTCTACCGCAGCCGCAGCCATGTAGAGAACTACCGAAAGGTACTGTTTGGCGGCCAGGTTTTGGGGCAGGCCCTGATGGCAGCTGCACGGACCGTGGAAGACCGCCTGCCCCACTCCCTGCACGCCTACTTCCTGCGCCCGGGCTCCAGTGAGATGCCGGTGATTTACGATGTAGACCCCATTCGCGACGGCGGCAGCTTTACCACCCGCCGGGTAGTTGCACGCCAGAACGGCAAGGCCATTTTCAATATGTCCTGCTCGTTCCAAATCGACGAACCGGGGTTCGACCATCAGGTTGAGATGCCCACCGAAGGCATTATTCCCCCTGAAAAATTGAAAAACACCCAGCAGCTGGCGGAAGAAGCTGGCATGAATGATCCGGCCCACAATCAGCGGCGCTACATGGTGGACTTCCGCCCGGTGGACCCGATGAGCTATTTTGGCGCTGCCGTCCGCGAACCCCGCTGCATGTTCTGGTTCAAGGTGGACAGCGAGCTGTCGGATGACCCGATCGAACACCGCAGCGCCCTGTGTTATGCCTCTGACATGGCGCTGCTCGGCACCAGCCTGCAGCCGCACCCCATCAGCCTGTTTGATCCGCATATGATGCCGGCGAGCCTGGACCACGCCATGTGGTTCCACCGCCATTTCCGTGCCGATGAGTGGCTGCTGTATGTGACCGACAGTCCCTCGGCGAGCGGCGCCCGCGGCTATTGCCGTGGGCAGATCTTTACCCGGGACGGCCGTCTGGTCGCCTCCACCACCCAGGAAGGCCTGATTCGCAAGATCGACCGCTGAGCCACAACACCCAAACCTGCCGCGCACGACAATCGCGGCAGGTTCGTAAATTTAATGAAATCAGTGGTTTACAGGTCGTGACCGGCTGTTATAATGCCGCCCGCTTCGCAAGGAAGCATGAGCAATTTGCTCGACCTAGTCGGTGAGTAGCGCAGCCTGGTAGCGCACTTCGTTCGGGACGAAGGGGTCGGAGGTTCGAATCCTCTCTCACCGACCAATTTTCCCTCCTACACCTTCTCATTTTTACGCTTCACCGATTGAGCCAGAATCTGCGGCACTGATACCCTTGTTTGTGGTCACAGACACCAGATTTAACCATTCGACATGGGTTTGAGCTCTACCAGTGCGTTTATATTTACGATTTCTTCTGATTTTCACCGCCCTCTCCCTTTCGGTTAGCGCCAATGCCAAGGGTGTGGACTATTACGATGTGCGCTATCAGGCGGCACTCAATCCTGAAACCGGCATGGCCGATGTCACCATTACGCTCGCTGGCGAAGAACTACCCAGCAAACTGACGCTGCACCTGAAGCCCGAGCGCCACCACAACATCCGCGGCGACGGTGAAATCGAGATGGATGGGGACAAAGCGGTATGGACGCCCAAGGGGGAGTCCGCCAGTATCCAGTACCAGTTCGTTATCGATCAAAAGAAGGGTTCCGGGCACTACGATTCGCGCATTACCGATGACTGGGCGATTTTCCGTTCCGACAAGCTAATCCCACCGATATCGGTTCGCGCTCCGGAAAGGCTCCACTCCCGCGCCACCCTGGAAATTACCGCACCGGAAAACTGGCGTAGCCTAGCGCCCTACGAGGTAGATACAGCAGGTATCTTTCTGCTGAAAGATGACGGGCGCCGCTTCGTGCGTCCGAAAGGCTGGATGATCGCGGGTGACGTGGGCAGCCGACAGGAATTTATCGATGGAACGGATACCGTTGTTGCGGGCCCGCGGGGTAAGAGCATTCGCAGGCAAGACACCCTCGCCTTTCTCAACTGGACACTGCCTGAGCTCAAAAAGGTATTTCCGTTATTTCCAGACAGGCTACTTATCGTAATGGCACCTGACCCCATGTGGCGGGGTGGCCTTTCCGGTACGCGATCCTTGTTCATCCATTCGGACCGGCCACTTATCTCGGGCAACCGTACCAGCAGTTTGCTGCATGAACTAATCCACGTTGGCACCGGTATTCGCGGTGACGAAGAGAGCGACTGGATCGTGGAAGGAATAGCGGAATACTACTCACTGCAAACACTACGCCGCACCGGCGGGATTAGCGAACGACGCTATCAGGAAACCATGGAGAAACTCGCTACCTGGGGTGAGAAATCTCCCAACCTCCTGGTGAAGCGCTCTTCCGGTCCCATTACCGCGCGCGCTGCGGTGGTGCTGCAAGAAATTGACCTTTATATCCAGGAAGCCAGCAAGGGTAAAAACAGCCTCGATGATGTGGTTACCGGATTGGCCGCTGACCGTGGAGAAGTCACCCTGGAGAGATTCCGCACGCTTGCGGAAGAAGCGGCGGGCAGCAAAATCCCTCAACTGGATCGAGCATTTCTTTCAGGCAAAAAAAAGCCCTGACGACGGGGGGGGGGAGAGCGTCAGGGCCAAGACCATTAGGAGTGAAACTTGGAGGATTTCATCCTTACAACACACGGGGCACCCGTTTGGAGGAAGGCGCCCGGCCGGCACTACTAAACACGACGTGGGGGGAGATGTGTGCTAGCCAGCTACTCTCAGTATTAGTCAGGTCCGCAGGATTGCCAGCATGATCCCAAAATCATCTAGAACGATTCGCGATAGCAAAAATCCCTTCATTCTGACTAGTTATTACGCGGCCACTGGCAGCCCTCGCGATCACTTTTTGTCCGCTGACGAGAAGTTGGAGAAATTGCCTTGACTAATCCTTCGCAAACCATAGAATAGCGCCCTCTTACACGCCCTGAGGCGCGTAAGTATCAGAAAACGCTGGGATTTTTGCCGATCATCCGCTAAACTCCGCGACGTTTTCATCGCTTGATGCGACACCTATGGCTAGGTGGCAGAGTGGTCATGCAGCGGACTGCAACTCCGTGTACGCCGGTTCGATTCCGACCCTAGCCTCCATATTTTTTGGTTAGCCTGATCAGGCTTGCCACCATCACTGGCCGACAAATGCGCCAGCTGATCATCCACTGGCCCGGGTGGTGGAATTGGTAGACACAAGGGATTTAAAATCCCTCGACTTCTGGTCGTGCGGGTTCAAGTCCCGCCCCGGGCACCACTCCTCCCCCACGCGCACCGATTCTGAACGTATATCCCCGACAGTACTCGCCCGATTTCTGACCGTCTGATCCGCATTGCTCGCTGCGGCACCGAAACACCACTGTACAACTACACTCAAGAGCAAACGATCGAACATGAGTGTGCGCTGTGATAAGACATTACCCAACCTCAAGTTTTCACAATCAACAATCAACTGCACACGACTGCCTCGTGAAGTACAGCCTGCGACTGTTTTGTTTCATTTGCGTTGCACTGCAGCTGTACCCAGCACACGCTACAGAACAGGTAACACCCGAAAATTACATCCGTGCCGAAGTCGATTTCGCACTTGCTGACTTCCAGAAAAATGCTGGCGGCAAGGTGAATGAATTTTTTTACATTACGGAGCCAACCCCTCTTAACAACCAAACAGTCGTGCGCATGAATCGTGACACGCTCTACGCCGGTGCCGTTGTCGACACAGAGGGCGGTGCCACGATCACCATTCCAGAATTCCCAGACGATCGATATTTCTCGGTATACGTCGTCGACAATGACCATTATGCCTCTGCGGTGTATTACACCCCGGGCACACACAAACTTCCGGAAGACACCAAGTACGCAGCGGTGATTCAGCGGATCCAGCTTAAAGATCCCAGCGATCCTAAAGACGTCGCTCTGGTAAACAAGCTTCAAAAGCAAATTAAGATCAATACGACGAGCGCCGACCCTTTCCCGGCGCCGCAGTGGGACAAAGACTCCATGCTTTCGCTGCGCAAAAAGTATGAGAAAGAATTTCAGAAATTTGATCAATACGAGCCCGACTGGATGGGCCCCAAGGGAGAGATTAATGAGAAGACGCGCCATCTGGCGGTAGCCGGCGCGATATATTTATTTCCCGAAAAAGACGCTGTGTACATCAACTACACAGGCCCAAAGGACGGTTCAAAGTGCTACCGGGCAACCTACGCGGTACCGGACAATAATGCCTTTTGGTCGATCACTGTTTACGGTGATGATGGATTTATGAAATCCGACAACAACATAATTAACGACCGTAATGTGACGCTGAATAAAGACAACACCTTTACCGCATATTTCGGCAGCGAAGAACACTGTGGCAAGCAACCAAACCGTGTTGATATTACTGATGGATGGAACTTCCTTATGCGTGTGTATCGGCCCGGCCCTGCCGTATTGAAAAGGGAATACGTCTTACCAGCGGTTAGCGTTGTCGAGTAGCCCATCGTAAAAGCACTAGATTCCATATGATACTTGAGCTCGGCATCATCGCGGCATGCGCTTTAACCTTTGCTTGAATCCGCCAGCATCGCTAGGATTAATTGGGATTCGTTTGGCTTAACCTGCAAACCATACTTTTCAGCAACAGCCAAAAAGCGGCGCAGATAATATTCCCCTACCGGGCCATAGGGTGGCATCCACTCATCAGGGCCTTTGTGTCCTTTGCTCTGGTTGCGCCCGTCGTCGACGAGCCACAGGTTGTCGGGGTCTTCGGCAAAAGCGCGCTTCCGCTCACGCGACCATTCTGCACCGCCTCTTTCGTGCGCCCACTTAAGCGGTACGATGTGTTCCACATCCAGGTCTGAAGCCAACTCAAAAAACTGGCCGGTATAAGGGTCCATCCAGAGACCGCCCTTCACCTGGCAATGGCGCGCATCGGTATAGGTAATCGGTGCCAGGGAAAATCGAACAAGGAGCTCGTGACGGGTGTTCTGGCAATCGCGATCCGCATCGGACCACTTTGGGAGCCATTCGGCTCGCTGGTACTTGTTGCTTTCAGCGGCGCTAGCCGCCGGGCCAATGCAGCATAGCGCAGCAACGAGGGTGGCTATTGAACGAGTGTATTGTTGAGGAAAAAATAAGCGAAATGGCACGATAACTCCATTGGCACGTAAATGCTCGAATGGAACTATCGTACCCAATTGGATGCGACGTGGAAATCAGCGTCTCTACACGAGACTTCAGATCTGTGAACGCGTTAAAAATCGACTAGGAAGCGGACGAATCTTCGCCATTCAGCGCAACCGCGGTCTTTGTCGCGGCCGCGTGGCTATCGCCCACAAGAATTGCCGAGATTCTATTACCACCGGCTACGCAGCCGGGAGATTTAATGCCCCGATTGATATGACACTTTTTGAGGCCGGGGCTGCGGTTATGCACTTCGGCAGCAATCGTTTCCACCTCGTCCGGCAGCCTGCCCTCCACCTGTTGATAGCGCACTGCGGTGGTAGCAATACCCAACACGGCAATGGAGGCGAAGATCACTCCGGTCTCCCACCTGAGCTTCAGGTTGCGCAGGCGCTTACGCGCTACTTCTTCAACCAGCTGGTAGGATGCCTCTGCCAGAACAACCACTACTGCCAGCCCCACAAGCACTGCCAGCGGATCTGCCAGGTCACTGCGGTAATTGAGGAACACCGCAACGGGCCAGTGCCACAAATACAGGGAATAAGAGCGCTAGCCCAGCCACTGCGCCACCGGGTGAGACAGCGTCCGGTTATTCTGGCAGGACGCGTACAGCACCAGCATGGCCCCGATCACCGGCAATAGCGCCAGGTGGCCGGGCCACGGATCGGAGGAGTCAAAGAACAGCACTGACAGGCTGATCAGGAGCAGGCGTGCGATCGCAAAGCCGGGGCGGCCCTTGTGCCCCTTCTCGCGCCCGCCGAAACGCACACTCTGCGCCATAAAATAAACTACTCCGCCGGCCAGCATTTCCCAGGCGCGGGTATGTAGCAGGAAGCAGGCAGCGCTGGGCGAATGGGCGGTGACATAAACTGAAATACCGAGCAATACCAGCAGGCCAATGCCCACCGAATAGATCACCCCGGCTTTGCCCCAGAGCTTCCACAGCAGTGCCAGCACCAGCGGCAGCATGTCCCGTGCGTTGGCGCGAAAGTATTCCGACGCAGCAACGTCTCTTCGATCCATGCAGCAAGCCACTACAAACAGTCGTGCAAAATTTTCCGCTATTTCGAGAAGTTACACGCCAAACAGAAATTTGAATTCCGCAAAGCGCCTTACCGTGGGCATGTCATTGCTTTTTCGCCCCGCAGTATTTACGAAATATTTGCCGACACGTTTAACTATGCGCTTCGCCCTTTGAAGGCGAACATCTAAAAACGCTTTATCCCAGCGATAAGCCGTAGGGAAATGGCCATTTCATAACAAACGGGGAATTTATGTTTAACAAAGCCTGTATTTCGTCTATCACCGCAATCGCGGCTTCTTTTGTATTCAGTAGCGTCGCCTCAGCGGATTCTTGGGTTCTGGTAGGCCACGGCAACCAAGTCAAGGAAAGCACCATTCAGGAGGTCATGGCAGCTGGCGGACAGATTAGGCACAACATCAGTGAAATTGGTGTGCTGGTTGTCGAGGGGGATGCCAGCCTGGGGAATTCTCTTTCTGCAGTCAAAGGTATCAAGCACATCGGCGCCAATGGCGTATACAAGTTCCAGGACCCGTTGAACGAGATGGGCGTCTCTCTGGACTACGCGGGTAACCCACCGTTTAGCGGTGACGACGATTTCTTCTTTGACCTGCAATGGGGTCACGACGCCGTCGATGCCCCGGAAGCGTGGAATGCAGGTAACACCGGTGCAGGCGTCCGTGTCGCCGTGATCGATGGCGGTTATGACCTGGGCCATCCGGATCTTGCACAGAACATTGATTACGCTGCCAGCATGGACTTCACCGGTGAAGGCCTGGCTTATGCGCTCCCGGATACATTCAGCCATGGCACCCATGTAGCCGGTACCATCGCCGCTGCAGACAATGCCTTTGGTGTTATTGGTGTCGCTCCGGATGCAACCCTGATCCTCCTGAAGGGCCTTGGTGATGCCGGCTCGGGCTCCTTTGGCGATGTGGCGGCCGCGATTGTGCATGCCGCCAATGTCGACGCTGACGTCCTCAATATGAGCCTGGGTGCTTCTTTCCCTGCGAGTGCCGAAGGTGCCGCGGCGCTGAAAGTGATGATGTCCCGTGCGACCAACTACGCTCACCAGGCTGGCGTTACCATCATCACCTCCGCCGGTAACGATGCGAGAGACGGCGACAAAGACACCAACATGGTCACTTTGCCTGCCGACTCGCCCCACGCGATTTCAATTTCTGCCACGGGCCCGCAGGGTTGGGGCGCAGGGAACACCGAACTCAATTACCTCGCGGTCTACTCCAACTACGGTCAGTCGCTGATCGACTTCGCCGCACCCGGTGGCGATTACCAGTACTACCTGGCGAACAACGACGTCTGCACCGTTGGACCGCTGACACGCATTTGCGGTGTGTTTGATTTTGTCTTCAGCACCGGTAACGGCGGCTGGTATTGGTCGGTTGGCACCAGCATGGCCTCTCCCCATGCCGCAGGTGTCGCAGCACTGATCATTGGTGCCAATGGTGGCGAGATGCATCCCGCTCAGGTAGAAGCTGAAATGGCCCATCTGTCCGCGGATCTCGGCAAGCCAGGCAATGACGACGTCTACGGCGCTGGAATGGTTCAGTCTCCAAAATAACCGGACTGACCGGCAATAAAAAAGCCCCCTACCGGGGGCTTTTTTTATGGATGTTCGGCACATCGCCAAAAACTACTCGTCATCAGGCTCCGCCATCAGGTGTGGCCACGCTGCGCGCAAGTAAACAAACATGGTCCACAGGGTCAGAATGGCGGCGACATACAGCAAGATGTAGCCGATCGTCTCCATCACCGGGAACTCCCGCACATCAAATGCCAACAGCACGATGATTGCGGCCATCTGGGCTGTGGTCTTGATCTTGCCAATAAAGGAAACTGCAACACTGTTGCGCTTGCCCAATTCCGCCATCCATTCGCGCAAGGCAGATACCGCGATCTCCCGCCCGATGATGATGGCCGCCGCGATCGTAAACCAATGGTTGTCATGGAGCCCCACCAGTAAGACCAGCGCGGTGGCGACCATCAATTTATCTGCCACGGGATCAAGGAAGGCACCAAAGGGGGTACTCTGATTCAATTTGCGCGCCAGATAACCGTCAAGCCAATCGGTCGCGGCCGCAATGGAGAAAATCAGGGCGGAAGCAATGTAGCTCCACTTATAGGGGAGATAGAAAACCAGCACAAAAACCGGAATGAGCGCTACGCGCAGCAGGGTCAATTTGTTGGCGAGAGTCATGCTGGTCCTTTTACATTCGCTGAACACACTTCGTCGGCACTGCGTAACTTAGCAATCTAGCGGCGAAAAATAAACGCCAATGGGCGATGAGCGCCTAGAGTGCAGCTTATTTGTACAACGTACTTATTCATTGTGCAGGGACGAGTATATCTCCTGCGCAAGCTTGCGACTTACCCCCTCCACACCGGCAATCTGATTGACCGAAGCCCGCATAACCTCCTGCAGCCCACCAAAATGATGGAGCAGTGCGCGGCGACGCGCAGGGCCAACCCCGGGAATCCCCTCCAGCGGTGATTCGCGGCGCTTCTTATCGCGCCGCTGGCGGTGCCCGGTAATCGCAAAGCGGTGGGCCTCGTCGCGCACCTGCTGAATCAAATGCAGCGCTGGGGAATCAGACTCAAGCACCAACTCACGATTTTGCGCCACCACATGCAGCGTTTCGAAACCCGCCTTACGGGTTGTGCCCTTGGCGACTCCGATAATCTGTACACCAAGCACACCGAGTTCATTCAGTGTGTCGATCGCCTGCCGCACCTGGCCTTTGCCACCATCCACCAGGAGAATGTTGGGGAAGCGCCCCTCCCCTTTGGAAAGTCGCGCATAGCGCCGCTGCAGCGCCTGCCCCATGGCTGCATAATCGTCACCGGCTGTGATGCCTTCGATATTGAAGCGTCGATAATCCGACTTAACCGGACCACCGGTATCAAACACCACGCAAGACGCCACCGTAGCCTCACCACTGGAATGACTGATATCAAAGCACTCAAGCCGCTCCGGCAATTCGTTTAGCTGCAGGATACTCTGCAAATCTTCAAATCTGTCCTGCAGCTTCTGCTGTGATGCGGTGCGGCTCTGCAGGTTCTGGCTGGCCGCCTGTCGCGCCATTTCCACCCAGGAGGCGCGATTACCGCGCAAGCGGTGCACCAACTGTACGTCTTTCCCGGAATGGTCCGAGAGCGCACTTGAGAGGACGTCTCCGTCCTCCAGCGGCTCGGACATAAGGATCTCACGCGGTATCTCCCGGTTCCCGCCCAGGTAGAACTGAGGAATAAATGCCGACAGTAGTTCGGCAGACTCAAGCCCGAGCTTTTCACTGGGATAATAACTGCGGCTGCCCAGAATGCGCCCCTGACGAATAAACAATACGTGCACGCAACACAGGCCACCGGATGTGGCGGCGCCCAGAACATCTACATCCCCGCCGGCGCTTTCGGCGATCTGATCTGACTGCAGCCTGCGCAAGGCGACAATCTGATCCCGCAAACGCGCGGCTTTCTCGAATTCCAGGCTTGCCGAGGCCTTTTCCATGGCATCGGCCAACTCACGGATGATGCTGTCACTTTTTCCGGCCAGGAACATTTGCGCATGCCGGACATCCGCCTGATAGTCGTCGGGCGAAATAAAGTCCACGCACGGTGCCGTGCAACGCTCTATCTGGTATTGCAGGCAGGGACGCGAGCGGTTGGCGAAGACACTGTCTTCACAGCTGCGAATACGAAACGTCTTTTGCAAAAAGTTGAGGCTATCCCTGACCGAGGACGCATTGGGAAAGGGCCCGAAGTAGTCACCCTTTTTCCGCTTGGAACCGCGATGAAATGCGATACGCGGAAAAGTGTCTTTGCTGGATAGGAAGATATAGGGGTAGCCCTTATCGTCCTTGAGCATCACGTTGTACGGCGGACGCTGGGACTTGATCAGGCTCTGTTCGAGTACCAACGCCTCGGTTTCACTGCGCGTGACGGTAACCTCAATATCCGCGATCTTTTCGACCAGAGCCATCGTCTTGGCGGTGAGGCCGGTCGCGCGAAAATAACTCGCCAACCGATTGCGCAGGTTCTTGGCCTTGCCCACGTACAAAACCTTACCCCCGGCATCAAACATCTGATAAACGCCGGGCTTGCGTGTGACCGTAGATAAAAACCGCTTACTGTCGAACATCGCAAATAATCAATTCAGAACCACGTTTTTATGAAGATGGTGAATACTTCACCAAAACGAAACAGGGGCCAGCAAGGCCCCTGTTCAAAATTCACACTGAGAAACTGCTTCTCACCAGCACTAAAGCGCCTCTTCGGGATCAAGTACATGGTGCTTGACCGCCAACAGGGTCAACTCAACATCCGAGTTCAGCCCCAATTTTTCAAAAATACGGTAACGATAGGTATTCACGGTTTTCGGGCTTACCGCGAGGGTTTTGGCAATCTCGGCGACCTTGCTGCCATTCACAATCATCACCGCGGTCTGCAGCTCGCGCTCAGAAAGCCCATCAAAGGGTGACGAACCGCCACTTACACTACGCAAAGCCAGCTTGGTGGCCATGGAGGAACTAATGAAAGTTTCCCCAGCGACCACAGAGCGAATTGCCCGCACCATCTCCTCCAGGTCTGCGCCCTTGGTGACATACCCTTTGGCACCAGCCTGAATTAAGCGACTTGGGAACAGGTCGTCGTCCAGCGCACTGACGGCAATGACTCTGGACTGCGGGAAGCGGGCAATCAGCTTGCGCGTAGCCTCTAGGCCGCCCATGCCAGGCATACGCACGTCCATCAGGACGACGTCAACCGGCGTTTCACGTACGAAGGTAATGGCATCTTCACCACTCTTCGCTTCACCGACCACTACTATATCGGGCACATCCCCGAGCATACGGGATATCCCCATGCGCACGAGGTCGTGATCGTCTACCACTAAGACTTTTATCAAATTAGCCCCAACTACGGATTTTTAATCAGCTTTGTGCGACATTTTCCTACTGAATACAGCTCACACAAAACTAAATTTCTTGTTATTGCTCAGCAGGTTATCTCCCGCAATGATCCATCCACAGAGCCCGTAGAAAACATACCAGACTAATGTCTTGATGCAAAGCAAGGTTTCCATAAGAAGTTGGAGACAAATTCGGCGAAATACCGCCACTTATCAGAGATATGTACCAGACACACCCGCATTTGCAAGAGATCATATTGCCATCAAATTGGGGAGAATGCGTTCAGGGACTGATTGGACCGCGCAGGCCTAGGGGTGGCGAGCCTGCGCCCATTTCAATGCCTAGGGAAAGCCACGGCGGCAAGAGGATTATTTTTCAGCGGTAACACATTAAGAATTCTGCCAATACACACGCAATATTTATTTCGGCAGATGGACGATAGATCACGGATAAAATCGCGGCTCGGGCTCAAGCGTCACACCAAATTTGTCTTTGATATCTGCGGCGATTTCGCGAGCCAGCGCTACCACCTGCGGCCCACTACAGTGCCCGGGATTGACCAGGACCAGGGCCTGACGATCGTGAACACCGACACCGTCGCGCCGAAAGCCTCGCCAGCCCGCGTGATCGATCAGCCAGCCAGCGGCAAGCTTCCAGCCTGCACCAACCGCATAGGCAACCACATCAGGATGAGCACGCTTGAGCACTGTATATTCAGCTTCACTAACAACAGGATTCTTGAAGAAACTACCGGTGTTGGGGATTTCAAGCGGGTTTGGTAGTTTGCTGTTACGAATTTCGATCACTGCATCCGCGATTGCCGCGGGCGTCAGCTGCTCAAGCGCGCTCCCCTCTTTGGCAAAAAACTGCTGCAGCGCTGGATAGTCCAGCCGCGGCTTCCATGTATTTGGCAACCGCAGAACCACCTCGCATATCAGATAACGATCCTTTCCCGCGCATTTAAAAATGCTGTCCCGATAACCAAAGGCGCAATCGTCTGCGGTAAACGTCACTAAATCACCGCTCGCGATCTCAACGGCGGTAAGCTGCTCAAAATAATCTTTGAGCTCGACACCATAGGCGCCAATATTTTGAATGGGTGCAGCACCAATGTTTCCCGGAATCAGCGCTAAATTCTCAAGGCCCCCAAAGCCGGCCTCAACACTGCGCATCACCAGTTGGTGCCAGTTCTCTCCAGCGGCCGCACGAATTCGCACACCGCCTGAATCTTCCACAAATTCCAAGCCGCGCATACCCAGGTGTAATACCAGCCCCGGAAAGTCGTCGGTAAGTACAATATTGCTGCCACCACCGAGTGGCAAAATGGGCAGCGACTTTTCGCGGGCAAACGCGAGTGCTTCCCGCAATTCCTCATGGGAAGTAACCGCGCAAAAGTGCTTGGCACGCGCGGCTATGGTCATCGTGTTAAATGGCTGCAGGTCAATATCGGACTGAATCATGTACTACCACTGCTTGAGGATGCACCTGTGATGAAATACGCGGCCAGCGCTCGGAGAAACTCAGGCAAACAATGCGCGCATCCGGGCAAGGTCCTGCTCCGTATCAACGCCACCGGGCACCACTTCGCAAGCGTCATCCACATGGATGGCATGGCCGTTATAGAGGAACCGAAGCTGTTCCAATGCTTCAAATTGCTCGATTGGCGCCATCGGCCAGGCTACAAACAGATTTAGCAAAGCTGCCCGGTAAGCATAGATGCCAATGTGTCGGCGCGGCTTCAGACCTTCGGGCAAGGCACCCTGCCCCTCAGCGAAGGCGTCGCGCGGCCAGGGTATCGGTGCTCTCGAAAAATATCGCGCCAAACCCGAGGCTTCACGCACGACCTTAACAATATTGGGATTCAAAAAATCTTCGACCGATTCGATGGGCTCAGCGAGCGTGGCAACACCAGCATCGGAGTTGCCCGCCAGATTCGCGGCAACCTGGTTGATCACCGCTGGAGGGATAAGCGGCTCATCCCCCTGCACGTTTACCAGAATCCTGTCGTCGGCGAGGCCCAACTGCTGGGCAACTTCCTGCAAGCGGTCGGTACCCGAAGCGTGCTCGGCACTGGTCATGCAGACCTTGCCACCGAATGCAGTGACTGCCCCCGCCACCCGCTCATCATCCGTGGCAACAACGACGCGGTCAGCTGCACTCTCGAGAGCACGCTCGTACACGCGCTGGACCATCGGTTTACCGGCAATTTCTGCAAGCGGCTTGCCCGGCAGCCGGCTCGATGCATAGCGCGCAGGAATAATCACATCGAAACTGGGTGCGCTTACGCTATTACTCTTGCGGCTCATGCGGGTTCGAAGCTCTCAAGGTGTTGATGAATACGCTGGTAAAACGTTTCTGGCAGCACGGCACGCGCTTCCAGCGCCCACCAGTGGCTTTGCCAGAAATCGCGGCATTTCACCGCGTCTTTCATGGTCATAATCACCGGCGTAATACCATCGAGCTGCAACTCTTGTGCACTGTACTGGTGGTGATCCGAGAATGGCATTTCCGTTACGGTGTACCCCGCCGCTCGCAGGGCATTGAAGAAACGCGGCGGGTTGCCGATGCCGGCGACCGCAATACAGGGGCCAACCTCCGGGCCAGATTCCAGCTTTAAAGACGAAGTCTGGTCCAGGTTGAACTGGTGCCAGAGCGCCGGCTCGAGCTCCATGGTGAAGTCGAGTTTCTCCCCACACTGAGACAGAGCCAGCTCGCTCGGCTGTCCGTTGGCGACCACCATATCGACGCTATCGAGCCGATCGACAGACTCGCGCAGTGGACCACGGGGTAATAAATGGCCGTTACCAAGCCCTCGCTGCCCATCGACCACACAGATTTCCATGCTGCGCCACAGGGCGTAATGCTGCAGCCCATCATCCGACAGAATGACATCGCAACCGTGCTGTTCGATCAGGGCTTCCGCGGCTTCCAGACGCTTGGGGGCAACCATCACCGGCAGGCCGGTCATCAGGTGCAGCATGAGCGGTTCATCGCCGGATTCGAGGGGATGCGATTGTGCAGTAACGTTATACGGATAATGCTTGGCGCGGCCGCCGTAACCACGACTGATAATACCCGGCTTGCGCCCGCGCTCTTGCAGCCAGCGCCCAAGCTCGGCAACTAATGGTGTTTTGCCGGCTCCACCGACGGTGATATTACCCACCACGATCACCGGTACCGGCAAGGGAGCAGGCTTGTTACGCTGCTTCCGCCAGCGGCTGCCGTGGCGAAATGCCACCTCGAGCGGTGCAAATAATGGCAGTTGATTGCCGCTGTCTTCACCACCATCGGTGGCCGGATACCAGCGTTTATTCAACCAGTCTTCTAGCGACATTTCGCCAAGCGCTCCCTATCCCTGATTTGACATGTGCGATGAACGGGCCAATCAGCCCGTACCCTCAGCATTCTGTTGTTGTAGCAAACGTGCGTAGCGACCACCGCAGGCCACAAGCTCGCTGTGACTACCCTGCTCGACAATGCGCCCCTGCTCCATTACCAGAATACAGTCGGCATTCTCAATAGTGCTAAGACGATGTGCGATTACGAAGGTCGTGCGATCTTTCATCACTTCATTCAGTGCCGCCTGAATATGGCGCTCCGAAGTATTGTCGAGCGCAGACGTCGCCTCATCGAGAATCAGCAACGGAGAATCTTTCAGCAGCGCCCGGGCAATTGCCAGGCGCTGGCGCTGACCACCAGAAAGAATCTGCGCATTATCGCCCAATACCGTCTGCTCACCTTCCGGCAATTCTTCGATAAAGCTGCGTGCATGTGCCAGGTCGATCGCTCTCTGCACTTCAGCATCCGGTTTTCCTTCCAGCTCACCGTAGGCGATATTCCGATACACCGTGTCATTGAACAGCACGATACTTTGGGAAACCAGGCTGATTTGTTCCCGCAAGTCTGCCAGCGGCACCTGAGTAATATCCACTCCGTCCAGCAGGATTCGACCAGAGGTCGGCTCATAAAAGCGTGACAGCAGACTAACCAATGTGCTCTTGCCGGAACCGGAAGAGCCAACCAATGCGACCGTCTTGCCAGCTTCTACGGTAAAACTGATATCCGAGAGAACTTCGGGTGTATCTTCTGAATAGCGGAAGCCGAGATTTTCGAAAGTGACTTGCCCGGTTACCGGTTCCGGCAACTGTGCAGTACCGCCAGTGGGCTCTTTCGGCGAATCGATCACGTCGAAAATACTTTCCGCTGCTGCAATACCCTTCTGGATTTCTGCATACACCTCGGAAAGATTGCGAATCGGCTTGGCCAACGAAGCGGCGGCACCGATATAAGATGCGAATACACCGGCGGTCATGGATTCGACCATACCCGGCGCCAGGGCGAACCACACCAACAGGGCCGTGGCGAGGCCAACCAGGATTTGGATCACCGAAACACTCGCGTTATCAGCCACCACCAGTTTCATAAACTGCTGGCGGTTGGCGTTACTCGCCGCCTGGAAACGCGTGCTCTCGTAGTCTTGACCACCGTACATCCGCACCACTTCATAGCCATTAATAGCCTCCTGAGTTACGTGCGTGACATCACCCATGGTGTTTTGAATACGGTGACTGAGTTTGCGAAAGCGCTTGCCGACGATGCCGACGATGGCAGCGATAATCGGCACAAACAGGAAGAAGGTCAGCGTAAGCTTCCAGTTCACCATCAACAAATAGGTCAGCAAACCGATCGCGGTAAACGATGAGCGGAAAATAATTTTCAGCGATTTGGTAATGGAGTTGGTTACCTGCTCAACGTTATAGGCAACCTTGGAAATCAAAAACGCACCGGTGTAGCGATCAAAGTAGCTGCTGGGCAGCCGCCCGATGTGCTCGAACAGCTCGGTACGCAACTGATGGATGACCGCGCGCGCCACATACGCCAACCCGTAGCTACCAATAAAGTTACCCAGCGCGCGCAGCGCGACAATCACCAGCATACCCAGAGGTACCAGCCAGCGGGCCGTTTCCTGGGGCATTTGGCCACCGGGGAAAAATCCCGCCACGTACTTGGACAGAAAGCCGCGACCAGCATCAATGCCCACACCAACCGCATCCAGTAACAGCTCGGTCACCGCAATCAGCGCGACTTCCATGGTGGAGAACAGTAGGAAACCGAACACGGCAAGGACAAACAGCGGCCAGTGTGGCGCCGCATACGACAACAGACGACGGTAGGTCTTGGCTCCGTTCTTTGGTTTGCGTGGCGGTTGCGGGGATTTATCCATAAACAATCAGGTTGTGGCCATTCGACTCGACAGCATAAACGGAGCCGACAGCGCGGTCAGAAGCGCCGGAGCGCCAGTATGGCACTCCGGTTTACACTTTATAGATTACTGTTCGCCCGGCTGCCGCGTGGTAATGCTGAGGTGCACAAACCCCAACTGACCAGCAGCATCCATTGCACGAACCACAGCCTGGTGCTCTGCGGTGGCATCGGCAGTAATGATCAGCGGGCGATTGTACTCGCCAGCCGACACTTCTGACAGTGCCGATTTGAGGGTGGCCAGCTTCTTGTTGATCAGCGCGCGGCCGTCAACAGAATAGGAACCGTCTGCGTTGATAAGGATTTCAACCGTGGACGGCGGCGCATCCGCCTGTGGCCCAGAGGCCTCGGGGAGGTTGAGTTTCAGGTGGCTTTCCTTGGTAAAGGTGGTAGACACCATAAAGAAGATCAGCAGCAGGAAGACCACATCAATCAGTGGCGTGAGGTTAACCCCATCCTGCTCTTGGCTTTGACGACGGAATTGCATCGAGCGCTCCTGAATCTTGGATTTTAAGCTCAGGCGGCTTCGATGCGGCGGTCGCTATGCAGCGCATCCACCAGTTTTACGGCTTCCTGCTCCATGGTCACCACAATGGAGTCCACACGGCGCTGGAAGTAGCGATGGGCCATCAGTGCGGGAATCGCCACACTCAAGCCTGCAGCGGTGGTGATCAGGGCCTGGGAGATACCCCCGGCCAATACCCCGGCATTACCCGTACCTTCCTGCATGATCGCGGTGAAGACCTGAATCATACCCAGCACCGTGCCCAGCAGACCGATCAGCGGTGCCACCGCGGCGATGGTGCCGAGAACATTGAGGAAACGCTCCAGCTCGTGGACCACCTTGCTGGCGGCCTCTTCGATGCTGTCTTTCATGACCTCCCGGCCATGCTTGGAATTGGACAGGCCTGCGGCAAAGATCCGCCCCAGCGGGCTGGAGTCGCGCAGCTCTTTGATCTTGTCAGAAGTGAGCTGATTGCTGCGCAGACTGCCCCAGACCTGACCCAACAGGGCTCGAGGCGCGATTTTGCGCTCATTCAGGGTCCAGAGACGCTCGATGAAGATAGCGATAACAGCAACAGAACAAAGCAGGATTGGCAGCATCAGCCAGCCGCCGGATTTGATAATTTCTAACACGTTTGTGCCCCAGACTGCGTACGGGATTCTTATGATATCTGTGTATAAATTCGACACCCTATCAACGATATTCGATGCCGTGGCCTGAGACTCTACCACAGCTCTTCGCAGCAGCTAAGTCTCTGATTGTTAACTTTTTTTGTGCTGTGACCACCTTTGCATTCAGCCCGTCCACGCGTGCAGGCTCCAAAACGCAGACAGCCGCCTTGCGGCGGCTGTCGTAGGCCCCCTTTCAAGGGACCGAGCTCGGGAAAGTCGCTAATGCGCTTACTTCCCAGGGCGCTCCGGACGCTCGGGCTTTTCAGGGCGCTGTGGCTTCTCTGGACGCTCCACCTTCTCTACGCGAGCGGGCTTTTCCAATTTTTCCATCTTGGCAGCAACGCGCTCGGCATGCGCCATTTCACGCATTTCCTGCTTCTCGGCACGAGCGGCTTTACGCTCCACCTGGTCCGCGCGCTCTGGGCGGTTGGAGCGGATACCGCTCATCACCTCACCGAGGTTCACACCGATAGCCTTGGCAATCTGACCCCAGCCCATGCCCTCGACCTGGCGCATTCTGAGAATCTCATTGAGGGAATCCTGAGCAATCATGCCCTCCTCACCCTCAACTTCTTCCGCCTCGGACATGCCGGCCAGCTGCTCAGCCAACGCCATGGTAATCACGACGTTACCGTATCCCATGCCAGTGGTGACTTCGGCACCCTCTTCCATTTCCGGCGCATCTCCGGCTTCCACATCGGCTGTCTCGCCGCCTTCAGTGCCGCCTTCTACGTCAGTAGGCTCTACATACTGAATGCTGCCGTCGCGCAAGCCATTAACGATCGCTTGCGAATCTTCACCAAAGAAATCAGAAAACATGCCAGCAATACGCTCACTGGGAACACCTTCAGCGGTTTCTACAACTTCAACGTCGCTAGTCTCAGGCGCGACATCGTCGTCCGCCCAAACCATGGGCATTGCGACCAGCGCCGCAAGCGCTGCGGCCAGGGCAGTGGATTTATAAGGGACATTCATTATTGATTCTCCTGGTTTCAAGGGAGTTTCTTGTCATACGCCCATCCTTCACTCGGTGCGCGTGACAAAACAAGAAATGGGATTAATTTTCAGGCCGATAGCTAATCTGCAGACCAAAGCCCTGATCCGGGCTGCCATCTGCAAGACCGATATAGCCGTATAGCATGCCGGTCCAACGGTTGTTCAGTTTGTGGCTGTAGTAACCAAAAATCTCTGTTTGCGCACTGCTCGTATCCGTGGCGGCCTGCTGGTAATCCAGCGATGCACCCATGCTGGACACCTCACTCAGTCGATAGCCTGATCCCACCGAGGTGTACCAGACATCACGCAGTACCACATCCGGCAAATCGCCTTTGAATTTACGCGCCACGGTCACAAACGGCGTAAAGTCATCCACCGCCGTGAAGACTTCCATTTGCAGGGAGTAATCGGATTCGCCGGTACCAAGCCCGCGCTCTTCATCACCGAGCGGCACCTTGTATTTGGCCGAGAGATCCACGAAGTAGCGGTTGCCGACCGGCTCGAGGCTATAAGTTCCGGTCAACCACAGGTCGCCCAAGCCGGATTCTTTGCTGCGCACCGACTCGTCTGGGTTCTGGTTGCCGCCATTGCCGTTGCCAAAGCCATTTCCCGGGCCAATCACAAAACCACCATCACCACCGGGAATCACATCGCCGGGGCCCTCAACGGACACCCATGGGAGTGACGCTTTGAAGGTCCAGGCCGCAGAGGGCGAGTAACTTACGGTAAACGGCAGCGAGGTAATGTCCGTTTCTGCGGTGCTGCCATAGTCACCACTACTGACATCGGCACCTAGGGAGTATTTCCAATCCGAGGCCATCGCACCACTGCAGAGAGATACACTACTGGCTGCGATGAACGCCTTGGTAAACCGGTTAAATTTCATACAAAACACACATCTACTCTGTTCTTGCGCAAACCGTACCAGTTTAGATGTGACGAACAGTGCACTAATTCGCACTTGTCAGTCATAGCGACACCAATCCGTCCGTTTATGAACCAGTGCACAAGTTCAATGCGTGGCGGGCAACAATCGGAAGGTGAACTGATGTAGCACGCGTCAATCACACAAACGAGCCGCTCCGTCAGTTAGCCAAAAGCGACCTGCGTCACGCGCACAAATCGTGTCCGCAGGTGCGTTCCCCAAGCGCCAAACAAACTGCACGGCCCCCATATCGGCGGTACTAAAAAGCGCGCTGCCGAATTCGCTGTATCTTGCGACCACGTCCTGATGTGGATGGCCAAAGTGATGCCGATAGCCGCTGCTGAAAACAACGTTGGCGGGCTGTGCCCACTGGATAAACACTTCTGATGAAGAAGTACGCGAACCGTGGTGCGGGGCAATCAATACATCAACCGGCGAGAAATCCGGATACTGGCGGGTAAGCCGGTGCTCGACCCTGCTCGAGATATCACCGGTGAGGAGAACTCGCACATCTTCCCACTGCAACAGGGCCACGCAGCTGTGGTCGTTTTCCTCGCCGCTGAGTCGGGGGGATTCCTCCGTTTGCCCCGTTTCCACATCAGGCCAAAGCCACGTCAAAGTCAGACTGCCCACACTTTCGGATTCGCCGGCCACACAACGCTTGCTCGCTGTGCCTTCGGGCAAAATACCAATCAGGCGCCGTGCCAGCTGCCCGGGCGAGTAACTCTCGGTAACCCCGATTTGTTCCGACAAACCCGGCACACCACCCGCATGATCCCGATCCCCATGACTGATAACGAGTTGATCCACCGTGTCGCGACCGAGTGCACGAAGGTAAGGTGCGACCACCGTCTTGCCGGCACTCCATCCAGCGGCCGTCCCTGCGCCGGTATCAAATACCAGCGTGTGTTGTTCAGTAACTGCGGTAACCGCCAGACCTTGCCCCACATCCAATACCGATAATTCAAGATAAGGCTGCGGCGCACGCTGAAATGGCAAAGTGCTCGACCCAATGACGGGGACCAGCAGCCACGCGAGCCCGCGCCCCGGGAGCCCTTTAGGAAGCAACCAGATCAGGCAACTCAATGCCCCGAATACGGCCACCCAAAAAGTAGGCACCGGCAACGCGAACCAACCTGGCAGCGCTTCGTCGATGCCACGCATGAACCCCAATAGCCATTGCAGCTGCAGGTTCGCCAGGCCCCAGAGCGCGGCGGAGAGCGGCTCAATGGGCAGTGCAGCCCCCAGTAATATCAGCGGCAGAATGGTCAGGCCCACCCACGGGATGGCAATCAAATTAACCAGCAGTCCGGTCAGGCTGAGGCCGGAAAAAATCATTAGCGAGGGAATCAGCAAACCGACCATAATCGCCAGCTGGCTGCGCACATTGTTGGTCAAGCCGGCAAAAGCAACGCGCACGCTGCGCTCGGGCAACTGGAGTTCCCCCTCTCTCTCCGACAAACCATCCAGCCCTGCACGGCCCTTAAACCGCAACAGCAGTACCGCGACCGCGACAAAAGAAAGCCAAAAGCCTGCATTCAGCACCGCAAGGGGCTGCCATAACAGAACACCACACAAAGCCAAGGCGAGCGGCAATTGGCCATCAAGCCTGCGCCGGAGCAACAGAGCGATAATGGCAACCACGGTCATAAGCAGAGCGCGCTGAGCGGAAAGCGGCGCTCCACTGATCAGGGTATACAGCATGGCGGCAAGCAGGCCCATGACTCCCGACAACCCAACAGGGTCGCGAAATAATCGCGGCACCCTGAAAAGCAATCCGGTCAACCGGCCCAATAAACCACCAACAATGAAAAAGCAGACGGCCACCATGCCAACGTGAAGCCCCGAGATCGCCAACAAATGGGCAGTACCAGTGCGCTGCAGCAAACTCCGCGTGCTGCCATCAATACCCCCACGATCACCGAGTAGGAGTGCCCGCATCAGAGGCCCCGAGGCATAGGTATCTGCGCCATCGCCACCAAGCCCGTCCCGGATACCCTCGCGAAGCGCATCGAGTCCCTCCCCTGCAGCGAGCAGCTCAGGCTTCTGGTCGCGGTCACGCACATAACCAGTGGCGTAGACTCCCTGCTCCAGTAACCACGCCTCGTAATCGAAGGTGTGGGGATTCGCGCTGCCCCGCGGCTGCTTCAAGCGCGCGCGTATCTGCCACTGACTACCCGCACGCAGGCCAGCATAGTCATCCGGTTCCATCCTGTACCAACCGAGCTCGACGACCTGATGTAGGAAACGGGTGTCGCCAGCGGCAGTAATACGGGCACGAAACCGCGCATCGCGGTAGCCCCGTGCTGCCGGTAGCGGGGCCCCGAAATAGGACACTGCAGGCGCGCTTTGTGGAAGTGAGATCACCTGAACGGTGAGATCGTGGTCAGACCCGTGCAGATCAGCGGGAAGGCGTTGCTCTAACGATTTGAGATTTGAGGCCAGTGCCCAGCAAGCACCAAAAACAAAGGGGAGCAACAGACGGTATACGAGAGGCCGCCATCCACCTCGGCAGGTGTCCGCGCTGCCGGTAACAAATAGAATGAGCCAAAGAACACCAAGCAGCAGCAAAATGTGGCTGGCCAGTTCGGCATTGCCCGGTAGTCTTGGCCAGTAGGCGACCTGGCCAATGCCGATCGCGCACACCCACAAACTCACCGTTGGGCTCGGGCGCCAGCTGCCCCCGAACCTGTTCATGACCGATATCCGTTCGGCCCGCATGCCACATCCATGTTGCTACTATCCCCCCGAACACCCCAATCCCTGAGGCATTTAACGGCTCTGAACTACCGGGACAGCCCACCTGACCCGGAGGTCGAAATATTACAGAATTTTATCGCTACACCCCATAGCTGAGGACAAAACACCAAAAAACAAAGAAAACCAGGTATTTTGAACCTCCGCTGGGTAATTGGAGCAAGCCCCTTGCGGTCATAAAGGGCTCCAAATTCGAGCAAAAACATCCTGCCTTGCGTGCCTAACCGTCAAAACTGACAACTTTTAGTCGCATTACTTTCAAATATTTTTCACCTTTCACATGTTTGTAACATAAGTGCCGCAAACTGCGCCGCATCGGAAGAACACAACCTATTGCATCCATTTTCACTACTTACTTCGATATGAGAGCAGACATGAAAAAGACCGCTATCTCTCTGGCCCTGGTTGCCGCACTGCCTACCGTTGCCAACGCCGAAGAGCTTTTCGACTTTTACGGTAAAGCCAACGTTTCTTTCCAGTCCAATGACGAAGGTGACGGCGCTGTTACTGACGTATCCAGTAATGCTTCTCGCCTGGGTGTTAAAGGTGAGCTGCCGCTGGATAGCGGTATCAAGGGCATCTACAAGATGGAATATCAGGTAAACATGGATGGCGACGGCGACACTTTCAGCCAGCGCAACATCTATGCAGGCCTGGAAGGTGGCTTCGGTCAGGCCATCGCCGGTAAGTTCGACTCCCCACTGAAAGTTGCCCAGAAGAAAGTTGACCTGTTCAACGACCTCGAAGGCGACATCAAGAGTCTGGTGACCAAGAGCGACAACCGTCCGTCCAATGCGGTTCAGTACACCACTCCGTCTTTTGGTGGCTTCAAAGTAGCTGCTGCCTATATCAGCAACGAAGACGCTGAGATCCTGGACGACGCTGGTGAAGTCGTGGACACCCGCGACAACGGCACCTCCCTGTCTTTCGCTTACGACAAAGACGGTGTTTACCTGGCATACGCTTACGACATGGGTGTTGAAGGCAACGATTGGGACGTATCCCGTGTGGTCGCCCAGTACAACTTCGGCAACCTGCAGGTTGGCGGTCTGTACGAAGAGCAGGAAAAAGCAGACAGCAGCAAGCAGGACGGCTGGATGACTTCTGTTGCTTACAAGATCAACAAGTGGACTGCTAAAGCACAATACGGCCAGTCTGACATCGTTAAGACTGACGGCGAAACCTTCAGCCTGGGCCTGGACTACAAACTGTCCTCCGCCGCTAAGGTCTTCACCTTCTACACCGACGAAACTGCTGCTGACGACTACTCCCGCAGCTACGTTGGCGTAGGTACTGAATTCAAGTTCTAAACCGAACTTGAAATCGACCCCCTAACTTCAGGGCGCAACTCTATGAGTTGCGCCCTTTTTTATTGACTGCCGAATTCTTCTGTGACATGTCGCGTTAATCCGCGCCACGTTCCCGCTAATTTTTCCTTCGCGCTACGGCGCCCGGTTCTCTGTGCTAGGATCTGCAATCCAACAAAATAAAAAGGTCTTCTACCGCCATGCACCGCACAAAAATCGCCCTGATTTTCGCATCCGCAATTTTGGCCGCCTGTAGTAAAAGTTCTGATCCTGTCAGCAAAGAAGATTCCGCCAAACTGGAAACACCCAAGGCTGCCGAGCAGCAAGCGGCCCTGCCCGCTGGTGTTACCTTGGTAGAGACCTTCGATGGCAACGGCGCAGACATTGCAATCCCTTACGAGAAGTACAAGCTCGATAACGGCCTCACCGTTGTCCTGCACGAAGATCACTCCGACCCGCTGGTGCACGTCGACGTCACCTACCATGTGGGGTCCAATCGCGAAGATCCGGGCCGCTCCGGTTTCGCGCACTTTTTTGAGCACATGATGTTTCAGGGCTCGGTGAATGTCGGTGATGAAGAGCATTTCCGCATCATCACCGAAGCCGGCGGTACCATGAATGGCACCACCAACAGCGACCGCACCAACTACTACCAGACCGTGCCGGCCAACCAGCTCGAGACCGTGCTGTGGCTGGAGTCTGACCGCATGGGGGTGTTCCTCGACGCAGTCACCCAAGAAAAATTCGAAGTACAGCGGGAAACCGTAAAGAACGAGCGTGGTCAACGTGTCGACAACCGCCCCTATGGTCGCGCGCTTGAGACCATGTTTGCCTCAACCTATCCGGATGGCCACCCCTACTCCTGGCCGGTTATCGGTTGGCTAGAAGATCTGAACAAAGCCGACTTGAGCGACCTGAAACGCTTCTTCCTGCGCTGGTATGGACCCAACAACGCGGTCATCACCATTGGTGGTGATATCGACAAGGCGCAAACCCTCGCATGGGTATCCAAGTACTTCGCCCCAATTCCCGCGGGCCCTGAAGTAAAAGACCTGCCCAAGCAGCCAGCCAAGCTGGACGCCGATCGCTATGTAACGCTGGAAGACAACATTCACCTTCCCGCACTGGCGATGATGATGCCCACTGTCCATTACAGTCACCCTGACGAACCGGCACTGGATGCTGCGGCAGCCATTCTTGGCCAGGGTCAGGATTCCATGCTGTACCAACGTCTGGTACAGACCGGACGCGCTGTATCGGCGAGCGTGAGCCACTCCTGTAAAGAGCTGGCCTGCGAAATGTGGTTTATCGTAATTCAGAATCCGGCTTCCGGTGAAACCCTCGCCGAAATGGAACAGGCAGTACGCGACACACTGACGGAATTTGCCAGCCGCGGTGTAACCGAAGACGATCTGGTTAAATTTAAGGCCGGTTACGAATCTGGTCGCGTCTTTGGCCTGCAATCGGTCTCCGGCAAAGTCTCCACCCTGGCCGCGTTCGAAACCTTTACCGGCAGCCCCAAAGGTATCGACAAAGAAATTAATGCGTACCTCGCCATCGAGACCGATGACGTAACGCGGGTATTTGACCAGTACATTGCCAAACAACCCTCCGTCCTGCTCAGTATCGTGCCAAACGGCAAGCCAGAGCTGGCTGCAGCCAAACAAAATTATGAGTGGACGCGCACGATTCCAGAAACCTATGCGGATAAAGGCCAGGAACTGGCGTTGCGTCCGGTGAAAGATACATTCGATCGCAGTGTACAACCCACCCCTGGTGTTAACCCCCAGGTAGAGCTGCCTGCGATACAGGATGGCAAGCTCGAGAACGGCGTCCGATTACTCGCAGTGCAAAATGACGAAACGCCGACTATTACCGTGCGCGCCGTGTTCGATGTCGGTCAGCGGGACGAGCCCCGCGGTAAAGCCGGCCTGACCTCGCTGATGACGTCTCTCATGACCGAAGCCACCACCGAGCGCAGCGCAGCCGAATTTACCGAGGCACTGAAACGCCTGGGCGCCAGTGTCAGCGTGAATAGCGGCCAGTACGAAACGACAGTGACTCTGAATGTGCTTGAAAAGCACCTGGATACTGCGGTTCCGCTGATGATGGAGCGTATGCTCAAACCCGCGTTTACCGACGCCGATTTCGACCGCATCAAGCAACAAACCATCGAAGGCCTACAGCAGGCGCGCAAAACCCCGCAGGGGCTGGCAACCCGCGCGGTAGGCGCGGTAATGCGCGGTGCAGAGCACCCGCTCAGCTACCCAGGTAACGGCTTGCCGAGCACGGTGGAGAACATCACGCTTGAAGACGTGAAGCAGCACTACAAAGCGCACTTTCCTCGTCACTTAAGTGGCGTCACCGTGAGCACCAGCCTGCCACACTCGCGGATTCTCGAATCCCTTGATGAACTGGCAAAGCTGGAAGTATCGGAGCCAACCCGCGCCGCGATTGCCTTGGAGAAGCCGACAATTGATGGTCGTACCGTGTATCTGGTCAACAAAGAAGGCGCGGCCCAGTCCAGCCTGCGCGTTGGCCAGCATGGCTTGCCGTATGACGCACTCGGCGATTACTACCTCGCCTACCTCGGCAACTTCCCGCTGGGCGGAAACTTTAACAGCCGCATCAACCTCAATCTGCGCGAAGACAAAGGCTACACCTATGGCGCCCGCTCCTATCTGATCGGCGAACCCCAGGACGGCATGTACATGCTGAGTTCAGAAGTGAAAAAGGACGCTACCGCCGATGCACTCAATGAAGTACTGACCGAGTTTGAAAACTTCGACAGCAAAGGTATGACCGAAACAGAGTTCAACTACCTGCGCTCTGCGATCGGCCAGCAGGAAGCCCGTAAATATGAAACGCCGAGCAGCAAGCTCAGCCTGCTAAATAATATCCTGCGCTATGACCTGCCGTTGGACTACCGCACCCAGCAGAATGCGTTGCTAAAGGAGACGGACCGCGATGCCCTGAACAAGGTCATCACCGGTCTGCTAGATCCACAAAACATGGCGATTGTGGTGGTGGGCGATGCAGCGAACATTCGGGAAAGCCTAGAAGGCCTGGAGATTCCGATTGTTGAACTGGATGAAGACGGCTACCCCAAGGCTGAGACTCCGGCGCCAGCGACCACCGCTGCGTCTGCGACTCCCTGACCAACCAACCTTTACGGTTTAAAAAGGCGGCCTCGGCCGCCTTTTTCATTTTTACACGCTTTGTTTAGTACCCCGTAATCGATCCAGAAGCGCCTGACACCGTATTGAACCCTGGCGCGGAGCTTTCATCCTACGCTTAACACAATAGGAAGTAGTACCGGGTGGAGCATCGCAGTATGAATGTGCCTTCGAGAACCTGTGCGGCCTTTGCCTGCGCGCTGCTAATGTCCACGACCACAATCGCAACCCCATTGCCCCAGTGGCAGACCCCGTGGCTACTCCCCTTCGACCTGAACCATCCGCAGTACCCTGCAAACCCAGACGATTACAAGACTCCACCGGCAAGCCAACAGGATACCTACGACTTCGCATGGCAATCGTTCATCGCCCTGAACTGGCCCTGGAAGCAAGGTGGCCCTGGCGGCAAGCCAGATCCTAACCAGCAGCTAGCCGGTATCGCCAACAGCACCGCACCCCACCCCATCGTGGTTTGGGAGTCCTACATGGAACCGGAAAAGGCCTTCACCCCGCCAAAATACTGGCCGGTAGACTGGGGGAACCCCGAGTTCCTGAATTTACAGCGTGAGCCGTCACCACCCTGCTACAGCAACAGCTACGTGTACGGGAAACCATTTGCACCCGGCATCAACCAGCCCTACACCAACGCCAACGTGCCCACCGGCCCGCTGGTGGACCAGAACAAAGAGTTCGTACGGGTAGAGGTAAAGCTCAGTCAGTCCTACTTTCAGTACATCAAGCAGTTCAAATATTATGATGCGGACAATCAGGTGATTGCTGTCGACAACTACATCGACTATGCAAACAAGCACAACGCCGCACCCAAACCAGCCCAAGGCCCTCACGATGACAGCAGTAACTTTCAGCCGCTGCCGACCGGCCTGGAATTTTACCTGCGAGATTTACCGGTATATGCGCGGCAAGGAATTACTGAAATAAAGGCTGCATGGAAGGTACTGAAAACAGAGGGGCCTGACGCGGATATTCCCGGACGCTATTTTCGCCGCGTATTACAGTTCCCGCTCCCGGATGGCGGCCTGAATGAGCCCACCCTAATGGGCCTGATCGGATTTCATATTCACCGGGTAACGCCTTTCGGGCACCTGCCTTCTACCTTCGAGCACGTGGATAATGTGCGACTGGAAAAGCGGTTGCACGATCCACTTCCACTCCCTGCGCATCCCGCACTCAACCCCGGAGCGGAATCCCATTACGGCGCTAGCGCGAGTCCAAGTTATCCGAACGGCTACGAGGTCGGTGGAAAAACGGGCGAAGCGGGCCTGATACCGAATACCTTCAAACAAGGGGATACACTTCCGGCTAAAGCCGACATCAAGCAAGTCAACGTATCACGGGAAACGCCGATTCCCATCGATGTGCAAATAGCCAACAAAAAATACCAGTGGCTACTGCGCAATTCCGTCTGGTCTTACTACCAGTTGATCGGCACCCAAAACAAAAATCTGCAAGTGCCCAACCCCGCACTGGGGCCAGGCATCCCAGGTGCGCAGCATTCCAACACGGAAAACCTGGTCAATACAACGCTGGAGACCTATACCCAAAAAGGGTTCAGCTGTTCACGCTGCCACCTCAACGCATTCCCGCACGGCGTAACCGTATACCCGCCCTACGAACAACGCTTTGAGGACTTGCACGTAATGAGCTTTCTTCTGCTGAATGCCAGATCCGGCCGCGAAGAAAGCCCGACTAGCGGGTGTGCGATGCCGTAACGGCCACTTGTTGCTATCCACAAATACCTATTACTGCGCAGCCGCTTCGGCACGCGCGGCGTGTAGCTTTTTATAGCTGGCAATCAGTCGCAGATGCTTGTCCAGGCCCTCAAGTTGCATATTGGTTGGCGTGAGGCCGTGGAAACGCACACTGCCATCTACCGAACCAACCGCAGCTTCCATCACATCATTCCCGAACATACGGCGCAAATTGTCGACGAAGTCTTCCAGCTCCAGGTCTTCATCCAGCGCAATTTCCAGTACCGCCTGCACGGCGCGGTAAAACAACCCTCGCTCCACCGTGTTGTCGTTGTACTGCAGGAATGCCTCTACCGACTCCAACGCCTCTTCATACCGCTGCAAAGCCAGCTGAATCAGCAGTTTCAGTTCGAGCACCGTGAGCTGACCCCACACTGTATTTTCGTCGAACTCAACACCAATCAGGGTGATGATAGTTTCGTAATTATCAATCTGGCTTTCTTCCAGGCGCTCCAATAGATCTTCCAGCGCCTCGTCTTCCAAACGGTGCAGGTTGAGAATGTCTTCGCGGTAGTCCAGCGACTTATTAGTGTTGTCCCAGATCAGGTCTTCCACCGGATACACTTCGGAATATCCCGGCACCAGAATCCGGCACGCCGGTGCGCCGAGGTCCTCGTAATTAGCCATGTAGACCTCTTTCCCCATGGATTCGAGGATTCCGAAAAGCCGATCCGCTTCGGTCTCGTTGGAATCGACATGATTGCCAGAGAAATCCCACTCGACAAATTCATAGTCTGACTTGGCACTAAAGAAGCGCCAGGAAACCACACCGGTAGAATCAATAAAGTGCTCAACAAAGTTATGGGGCTCGGTAACCGCCAGACTATTAAAGGTCGGCGGTGGCACATCGTTCAGGCCTTCGAAGCTGCGCCCCTGCATCAGTTCCGTGAGACTGCGTTCCAGCGCAACATGTAAGCTCGGGTGCGCGCCGAAAGAGGCAAACACCCCACCGTTACGCGGGTTCATCAAGGTCACACACATTACCGGGAACCGGCCGCCCAGAGAGGCATCCTTCACCAGAATCGGGAAGCCCTGCTTTTCCAGCTCTTCAATCCCTTCAATGATATCCGGGTACTTTTCCAGCACGGAACGCGGCACATCCGGCAAGGCGATTTCCTGTTCGAGGATTTCCTTCTTCACCGCCCGCTCGAAGATTTCAGACAGGCACTGTACCTGGGCCTCGGCCAACGTGTTACCAGCACTCATGCCATTGCTCAGGAACAGGTTTTCGATCAAGTTTGACGGGAAATAAACGGTCTCGCCGTCGGACTTCCGCACAAATGGCAACGAGCAGATACCGCGATCAATGCGTCCGGAATTGGTATCCACCAAATTTGAACCTGCCAGCTCACCATCCGCGTTGTAGATCGGTAGGGTGTAGTCATCGAGGATGCCATCCGGCAGCGCATCGTCTTCCTCCAACTCGAACCAGCGCTCATTCGGATAATGCACGAAAGGCGCATTGGCGATCTCTTCACCGAAAAACTGGTCGTTGTAAAAGAAATTGCAATTCAGGCGCTCGATAAACTCACCCAGAGCGGAACACAGCGCACTCTCTTTGGTGGCGCCCTTACCGTTGGTGAAGCACATGGGCGAAGCCGCATCCCGAATATGCAGCGACCACACGTGCGGCACGATGTTCCGCCAGGAGGCGATCTCGATCTTCATACCCAGATCCGCGAGGATCTTGGTCATGTTGGCAATGGTCTGCTCCAGCGGCAGGTCCTTGCCTTCAATAAAGGTCTGATGCTCGGCATCCGGGGAAACCATCAACAGCGCCTGCGCATCTTCCGCCAGGTTCTCGACAGTCTCAATTTCGAAGTCGGGCCCGGTCTGGATCACCTTCTTCACGGTGCAGCGGTCGATGGAGCGCAGGATGCCCTGCCGATCCTTCTCCGAAATGTCTTCCGGCAACTCCACCTGAATCTTGAAAATCTGGTTATAGCGGTCTTCCGGGTCAACGATATTGTTCTGGGAGAGACGAATATTGTGGGTTGGGATATCCCGCGCCAGACAGTAAACCCGCACGAAATACGCCGCACACAACGCCGAGGAGGCTAGGAAATAGTCAAACGGGCTCGGCGCCGAGCCATCACCCTTGTAGCGAATCGGCTGGTCGGTAATGACCGTAAAGTCGTCGAACTTGGCTTCAAGTCTGAGGTTGTCGAGGAAGTTGACGCTGATTTCCATGGGTATTTCCGGAATCTGGGGGGAGGGTTCAGAGGGCTCTGGCCCGAGTCGGCGGCATTATCTATATTTTGCAGTCCCTCCGCTATAAGTGCCCTTCGTCACGCGCCCAGGTAAGCCTAAACCAACCGAATCGAGCGCCCCCAGACGACCATGGGGGTTGCCGTCATTTAAGTAAGACAACTTCAGCAAACAAGATGAAAGCCGTAGTTACCGCTACGGAGGTCAGAAAGTAAAAAATATTGCTCTCACCCTGACTAGGTATTTCTTCGCGTATTGCCGTGATGATAATTCCGCCCGCTACGAACATGGATGAAAGCTTCACAAAACCGCCGACTTGCTCGGCGAAACCAGCCCCTACCCAGCCAATAATCAGGCTGCAGGAGAAAAACCAACGGAACAATCGGGAATAACGGCATGGGTATCGCTTCCACAAATGGTAATTGATGCCGATGAAATGCATTCCAATGGCGCAGGTTAAGGCAAAGTACCCGAGTAGTGACTCACTCGGCCACTCCCCCAGCAAGAATCCGATCTGCGCGAAATACATTGAAAACACGGAGAGGACGACGATTTCGCCAAGTGTCAGCTTCGATCCGGGTACCTGAGAACGCTCGGAGAACCCCTTGTTGGCAATAAAGAGAAAGATGACAAAACCGGCTAGAGCGCCAAGATACACATGGCGCTCTACCGTCAAGATTGACCCTTCACCCACCGTGCCAGCCAGTGAAGCCTGAACCATTGCCATCTTGGGTAACACCGCGAGAAACACATACGTAATACCCACACCTGCAGACACACTCAGTATGGGTGGGTGCCCTTGGCGCTGGAAAAGCGGCCAGTAGGGAATGGTGACAATAATCACTGACAGCGCTAAAACGGCCAGTGGGGAAATATAGATACTCATATCCATGTTAGGTTAGCTACTTCTCAGCAGGACGTCCCGAGGAGCAACCGGCGCCCGTATCCTCTCGCACTGTCGCTTTACCGCAGTGAATATCAATAGATACGGGAACTGTTATAGGATAAGGCGGTACGCGGTATAACGATAATCATCCACCGGAGATGCTATGAAGCCCCAGGTAGCAGTACTAGCTATGACAATATTGGCCACAGGCTGTGGCAAACCCACCGACGAGAACAAACCCACCTCCCCTGATACCAGTGCACTGGCACCTAAAGTCGCCCCACCTGTGGCGAAGAAGGTCCCGCACAAAATGGAGATCCACGGCCACGAACGTGTCGACCCCTACTACTGGATGCGCGACGACTCCCGTAGCGACCCGGAAATGCTGGCGCACCTGCAGGCGGAGAACCACTATGTCGACCAGATAATGCAGCACACCAAACCGCTGCAGGACGCACTGTATGAGGAAATGGTCGGGCGGCTGGAAAAAGACAAGTCCTCGGTACCGGTGAAGGTACGCGGCTATTGGTACTACTCGCGCTATGAATCCGACGGTGAGTATCCGATCCATGCGCGCAAGAAAGGTAGCCTGGAAGCTGCAGAAGAAATACTCCTCAATGTGAATACACTGGCAGAGGACGAATCCTACTTCAATGTGGCACGAACCGCGGTCTCCCCAAACAACTCGATGCTCGCCTATCCGGAAGACAAAGTCGGCCGCCGTATTTACACCATTCGCTTCAAGGACCTGAACAGCGGCGAACTACTGGATGATCAGCTGGAGAACGCCGAAGGCACGGTAGTCTGGGCGAACGATAACCAGACCGTGTTCTACATCAACAAGGACCCGCAGACCCTGCTCGGCTATCAGGTTAAGCGACACAAGCTGGGCACGCCGCAAAGCGAAGACCAGATCGTCTACGAGGAGAAGGACAACACCTTCTACACCTATATCTCCAAGTCGCGTGATGGTTCGATGATCTATATCCATCACTATTCCACGCTGGTGAAAGGTGTTTCCGCCCTGGATGCCAATACGCCCAATGGCGAATTCGCCCCGCTGCACCCGCTCGAACCCAAGCATGAATATTTTGTACAGAAGCTGGGTGAAAACTTCTTCATCCAGACCAACTGGCAGGCAGAAAACTTCCGCCTGATGAAGGCAAACACGGAAACTGTCAGCGATAAGTCCCAGTGGGCGGAAGTCATCCCACATCGCAAAAATGTGTTGCTTGAGGACTTCACCACCTTTGAAGGTCGACTGGCCGTGGTCGAACGGGCCGACGGCCAGTCCGCACTGCGCATTATCGGCTTATCGAATGAGGATGATTTCGAAGTTAGCTTTAACGACCCGGTCTACCAGCTCTCTCTGAGCCGCAATCCGGAAGTATCCGCCAATGCTGTGCGTATTTCCTACTCCAGCCTCACCACGCCCAACACGATTTACGATGCAGATCTGCTGACAGGCGATCTCAAACTGCTGAAGCAGGATAAGGTGCTCGGCGATTTCGACCGCACCCGCTACCAGGCCGAAGGCATTCGTATTACTGCGCGGGATGGCAAGGACATCCCGGTGTCTCTGGTTTACCGTAAAGATCTGTTCAAGAAAGACGGTTCCCACCCGATGCTGCAGTATGGTTATGGCTCCTACGGCAACACCATCGACCCGGTGTTTATTCCCAGCATCTTCTCACTGCTGGACCGCGGTTTTGTCTTCTCCATCGCGCATATTCGCGGCAGCCAAAAGCTGGGGCGCCCCTGGTATGAAGACGGCAAGATGTTCAACAAGAAAAACACCTTTACCGATTTCATCGATGTCACCAAAGGGCTGGTTGAACAGAAATATGCAGCTTCCGATAAGGTATTTGCATCCGGCGGTAGCGCCGGTGGCCTGCTGATGGGTGCGGTGGTAAATATGGAACCTGAACTCTACCGTGGTATTACCGCCAAGGTACCGTTCGTGGATGTAGTCACCACCATGCTGGACGAGTCGATTCCGCTGACCGTAAACGAGTATGATGAGTGGGGTAACCCAAACAACAAAGACAGCTACGACTACATGCTGTCTTACTCACCCTACGATCAGGTAAAAGCGCAAGATTACCCAAGTATGCTGGTCACTACTGGACTGCACGATTCTCAGGTGCAGTACTTCGAGCCCATGAAATGGGTGGCAAAGTTGCGTGATCTAAAAACCGATGAAAACCAGCTGCTCTTCCATACCAATATGGAAGCCGGGCACGGAGGTTCCTCTGGTCGCTTCCGCCGCAACAAGGAACGCGCTCTGGAGTATGCCTTCTATCTGGACCTGCTCGGCAAGGGACATTTGGAAAGCACCGAGCAATAAGCGCGAACGCGCTGAAAGGCTAGTGGGTTGTTCGCGGCCCGCTGGTATCAGGCAGTTACCCTGATACCAGCGGGTAGTGACTCATACACCCACGATCCGTGCGCGGAAGTTACGTCCTTTAAGCTTGCCATTGGCGAGCTTTTTTAGTGCTTTTTTGGCTACCGGGCGCTCTACTGCAACGAAGGTGGAGAAATCAAATAGCTGGATCTTGCCGATCTGCTTGCCATCAATACCACCTTCACCGGTCAGCGCGCCGACCACATCGCCGGCCCGGACTTTCTGCTTCTTGCCACCATCAATCTGCAGAGTTGTCATGACTGGGCGTGCTGGCGCAAACCCGTGTGGTGCATCGGGCACATCCAGCAACGGAATTTCCTGCCCCATCAACTCTTCCAGCCGCTCCAGTTTGTAGACTTCTTTCTTGCTTACCAGAGAGATCGCCACGCCCTTCTGCCCTGCCCGTCCGGTACGGCCAACCCGGTGCACATGCACCTCCGGGTCTCGCGACAGGTGGTAGTTCACTACGATGGGGAGTTCTTCAATATCCAACCCGCGCGCCGCAACGTCGGTCGCCACAAGAATCGACGCGCTGCCATTGGCGAAGAGTGTCAGGGTGCGGTCGCGTTCTTTTTGCTCCATATCGCCATGCAGAGCGAGCGCGGCGAAACCTGAGCGCTTGAGTGCATTGGCGGCTTCTTCGGTTTCCTTTTTGGTGTTGCAAAACACCAGGGCCGAAGACGCATCGTGATTGGCAAGCAATTGATACAGCGCGGCCGGTCGCGCCTCATTGTTTTGCACCCGGTAGTACTTCTGCTCGATGGTGCTTTTGGTGTGGCCTGCAGCCACTTCCACTTTGACCGGATTGCTCAGCACGCGACTGGCGAGCGCATCAATGGTGTTTGGGTAGGTGGCGGAAAACAGCAGGGTCTGCCGGTCCTTCGGCAAGGTGGCAAGGATCTGGTCCAGCACCGCCTGGAAGCCCATATCGAGCATACGATCGGCTTCATCCAGCACCAGAGTCTCCACACCACTCAGATCGAGATTCCCTTTGCGCAGGTGATCCTCGATACGGCCGGGCGTACCCACCACGATATGTGCACCATGCTTCAGGGAGCCGATCTGAGGATCGAATGGCATGCCACCGCACAGGGTCAGGATCTTGATGTTATGAATCGCGCGCGCCAGTTTACGCAGCTCACGCGCCACCTGATCCGCCAGTTCACGGGTCGGACACAATACCAGCGCCTGCACCCGGAATTTCTCGACACGCAATTTCTGCAGTAGCCCGAGACCAAACGCCACCGTCTTGCCGGAACCGGTCTTAGCCTGGCCGATCACATCCTCGCCCGCCACCATCGCCGGCAATGCCGCCGCCTGGATCTCCGTCAGTTGGGCGTAGCCCAGATCCTTGAGGTTCTTCAGTAAGGCGGGCTTCAGAGGCAGGGACTGGAAATCTTTAGGGTGCGCGTTATCGGAAGTTGAGGAAGTCACGGTATAGGCTCGAATATGGGGTTTGGGTCGACTCAGGTGAGCGAGGTTTAAAGAAAGGCGGCGTATTGTAGGTAAGCCGGCCTGACTTTCCTACAACAAGTGGCGTTAATCACCGTACCCGGTCATTTCCAGATACCCAGCGCCGCTATGACTGCCCTTAACTGTGACCGGGCCCTCCCAGTAGCGCATTGCACCTGCATTCCAGTATTCGCCTGGCCAGGAGTGTACGTCGAGTTCGAGGTTTGCCGTAGGCACCGCAACTCGCCACACTACCGGCACCTGGCCGAAGCGGGTTTTACGGTAGTCGGTGGCAGCAAGGGTGAAATCGTCTGAATTCAGTGCCATGGTAGCCCCATCGGCGGCAACCAGTGTGGCCGAATAGAAATCCTCCGCTCCGCGCACGCGGAACAGCATCAGGTGACGGCCGTCATCCAGGTGCAGGGCCATCCAGTCCCACCCCTGCTGGTCTTCTTTCAGGTATTGGCTACTCCATTCACGGTCGAACCAGCCCTGCCCGGTTACAGTAAAGGTTTCGGTCTTGCCGTTATCGAGGATAGCTATCTCGCCTTCAATCGCCAGATCCGGATAGCTGAAATACATGGAGCCTCCGCCGCCAGCCGACTTAGCGCTAAAGCCCTGTTCACCGTGGAAGATTGGCGGTAATCGCGGCTGTATGCGAAGGCGAAACTGGAACTTCGGCTCTGCCACTTCAAGGTTCCAGTCGCCATCCTCATCCGATGACAACTGCCAGTGATCGATCCAGGCAGTAAAGGGATCGACAGTAACGTCAGCCTGCCCACTGCCACCACGGGCCGCACGGTCCGCGAACCAATGCTGGTTGGGACGGCTCACCGCGGCGTGCGCGAACCATACTTCGTTGCGCTGCCAATCGAGCATTCTGCCCTGCTCCTTGCTGTAATACGGGCCCGGTTTAATGCCGTTGCGAAACAAGGTCCATTGCACCCCGAATTGCTCGCCGCCCTCACTCTCCAGATTCGCGGTGAGGTACCACCACTCCAGGCGAAACTCCGGGTGTACTCCCATATCTTGTGGGAACCGGATCTGCATCCCCGGGTGCGCCTGCTTAAAGCCCTCGGGGGGATCAGTCAATGCACTCATGAAAGATGACGTCGACGGCGCATCGCTACATGCCGGAAGCAACAGCGCGAGAGTGATGGACCAGATGGTAACGAGTGGTCGGCTATTCATTCTTGAGCGTCTCCAGCCGTACCGGGTTACCAGCGAGCAGACCAACACCCAAGCCAATCAGCAGGCATACACCCCAAACCTGGAGCCAAAAGCCAGGGTAAAAATGCAGCGGCAATGCCCAACCGAAGGCCGCAGGGTTTACCCGCGCTACCAGGACCCAGCTCAAGAACAAACCGAGTGGCACGGCCAGTATGGCCAGCAAGCCGGTTACCAGAATGCTGTGGGCTACCAGACGGCGACGCAGGCTTGCGCGCGGCACACCATTGACAAACAGCAAGGTATAACTGCTCTGGCGTAAGCGGAAAATGACCAGGCCCATTAACGCAAGTGCGGTGCCCGCTAACACCAGCGTCAGCCCATTGAGCAATCGGGTTAATTGGAAGGTGCGCGAGAAGGCCGCATTGGCAGCCTGCTTGAGTTCCTGTTGATCGCGCAGGTCGGTCTTTTGCAGCCAAGGATATTGCTCCGGCCAATCCTGCCAACCCTCGCCGGCGGAGTCGGTTAATCCCAGAACGAAACGGGTGTAACGCTCCGGCAGTGCATCGTTCACTTGTGCCAACGGCAACATGAGCTCGCCCTGAGGGCGCCCATAGTCCGCGTAAATGCCAACAACCGTGCGAGTACCCGTTGTGCCGCCAAGCTTGAACTGGACCTTATCCCCCAATCCAAGTGATTCCCGCCGCGCGAGTTGCTCATTGATCAGTACACCTCCGCTGTTCACACGCTGCCAGAGGTCCTGCTCGGTACTGAGAAATGGCCAGTCCTGCAATAGCGGTGACTCTGGGTCAATGGCGAATACATCAATCTGAATCGGGGCTTGACTGGACTCCAACACCGCTCGCCCACGGACCATGGGCAACACCGCGGAAACGCCGGGCAATTTTTGCAGGCGCTGCTGCCAATCACTTGTATCCACTGGCCGTCCGGGGTCCAGATAAAGATCGCCCTGCAGGCGCTGGTCCAGCCAGCGATCAAACGTGGACTCAAAGCCAGAAACCATCGCCTGCACACCAATCGCGGTAGCGATGGCAAAGGCGAGTGCAGTAAGCGGCAGGCTCAGCAAACGACACAGGGCGCGCATTTCTGAAAAGGACCACTCCAGCAACGGCCGAACGGTAACGCGCTCGGCAAAACCCAGCAGCCCGTTCAGCATTTCTGGCAGCAACATCCCACAGCCGATAAGGCACCCCAAGGTCGCAGCGAAAATCAACCAAAGGGTAAAAGTGGAAAGCAATGTAACTACCGAGATCGCGATCAACAACAACGCGAGCAGAACCCGCCAATTGCGCCGCCTACCCTCACCTGTTTCCTGCTCGGAAGTGGCTCGAAACGGGTTCTTGTCTATACCTTGTCGGCTTGAGACTGTAAGCAAATCAAAACAGGCCCAGCCCACAACAACTGCCAGGATCAACACCATGCCGAACCAGGACATAAGCGTGAGGCGACTTTGCGCCAGCGCCTGCACACTGAAAAGACCACTGAGCGTTCCGGAAAATCCATCGGCAAGTCCGGAAGCCAGGCGCTCCCCCAGCCATACGCCAATGGTCCCGCCGATTAGCGCTACTAACAGCACTTCGACGATCAGCGCGATACGCAATTTATTCTGCGGGATGCCACAGCGCACCAGAATATCGAGGCTGCGGCGCCGCTGCTCGAGGGCGAAACGATACACGCTGCGCACCAATAGCGCCGCCACCAATAGCGTTAAGACGCCGAGCGCATTCAGGCTAAGCAGAAACGCGTCGACCAGTGGCGCCGGTTCAATGCCATAGTCTTCCACCTCGGTGCGGTAGCCGATCGGGAGTTTCTTTCCGTTCTGTTCTGCGCCGGGCAGTAAAATGGCAAGTTCTTGTCGATTGCCCGGTGCAAATCCCTGCGCGACGGAGATATCCGCAAATAGCTGATTCCGCGGCACACCTTCAAGCGCTTCAAATTCAATCTCCTCTGATCCCGGAAGCCCCAACCTTCTCCATTTTTCGAAATCTTCCGCGGCGCCAAGTAACAACGGTTTATCCCAGGAGACAATGAGCGTTTCAACCACCGCTGTATCGGCGCTAGATTCGGATTCGCGCTCCGCACCGGAATCACTGAACTGTCGCAGGCAGCCGGCAGTAAACGGATCGATACCAATAACATCGGGCACTGCGCGGCCTGCAAACTGCACACGTAATTGTGGTGCCACACAAAGTCCGGCGCGACGTAGAGCAGCGAAATCTTCCACCGTCAGTGCGAGCCCATCTTCACGCTCAATACGCAGTAATGGCTCCAGTAACTCGCTGGATTTTTTTGCCGCGCTTGCGGCGGAATCGGTCAGCGCACGCACGCCACTCCACAGGGTTGCGGCGCATACCAGAATCAGCAACAGCCCGAGTAGCTGTACTGGATGGCGGCGGTAGTGGCTCAGGAAGACAGTGCCGAGTCCCATGGACGCAGGGCTCCTTCGCGCAACTCCAGTATCCGGTCGCAGCGCTCGGCTAATTCCGGGTTATGAGTGACAATCAGTGCGCCCACATCGCGCTCGCGAATGGCATCAAAGAACAGGGGGGTAACCCGCTGGGCGGTGGCGTAATCCAGGCTGCCGGTGGGTTCATCCGCGAGGATCAGCTTCGGCCGCATGGCAAAGGCACAGGCCAGAGCCGCGCGTTGACGCTGGCCGCCAGAGAGTTGATCGGGATACCGCCCAGCGGTGTCAGAAATGCCCAAACGCTTCATTAGCGCCGCACCATCATTCTCTAAAAGCCCCGCCAAACTGGCGCGAAAGGCTATATTGCGAGAAACAGTGAGGGTGGGAATAAGGTTGCCGTCCTGAAACAGTGTGGCAATGTGCCTGCGGCGCAATTGTGCCCAGTCATTTTCAGACAGTGTCTGTGCAGATTGCCCAAATATACGCAGCTCACCGGCTTCGGCGATCAGCAGCCCATTCAAGACATTGAGCAGCGTACTCTTGCCAGATCCGGATGGACCAATGATTGCGACAGATTCGCCGCTCCGCAGCCTAAACGAGACATCGTCAAGTACCGCTACATGCCTCGTTCCGTAACGGTAACTGTACTTGAGTCCAATAGCGTCAAGTAGAGTGTCAGGCATCGAACGCCAACCGCCGTATCGTCCAGCAAGAGCTTGGCGCCTGTTTAGCTGTCATCCTCGAAAATTCCCGTTCCGCAATGATCAGAAGTATGACCGGGGCACCCCGAAGAGAGACATATATACCGCGTGCCAAGGGGGCACACACGGGGGAAAATTTGGTCACCCGCCAATATTAGCTACAAACCTGGCGGCGCGCTCGCCAAATAGCCTACCCGCCAGAGATTCCAACTGACAATGGAACGACAGAGAGCGTGATTCCTGCTTACAGAAAAATTTTTGGGCTAAACATTCCGTGGAAGCCTTGGGGAATATGGAAATCGAGTTTGATGGTGGCAAGCGGTACGTCAAAATCCTTGCTGTCGATCACGATGACTTCAGACTTGTCCGTGTTGCCATTGTAGACATAGCAAAGACAGTAGAAATCGTCTTCTGCACCAGCGCCCGGCTTGGCCACCATAAGGGGTTCACCGGTGTAACGGTAACTACCAAAATCATGCACTTCGACCTTTCCTGTCTCGCGATCAATCTTCTGTATCGCATTGAAGTAGGTCTTGGGGCCTTCACCGGTATAGCCAGTAGCGACGGCGTAGCGATTTTCTAAAGTGGTACGGGTCCAGTCCCACTGGGGAAACTCTCCTTCAATCGCATCGTCAATATATTCGCTCTGGAAACGTCGGCTCTTCAGGTTAACGACACAGCGCTTGTAGCGAGCCGCACCAGAGCGGAAATTCACATCGTCTGAGAACAGATCCATGGGTTCGATCTTATGATCTGGCGTTCCAAAGCCACCCTCATTGGTTTCCATCAGGTCGAAATGAATTTCCCCATTTTTTTCATACGCATTGCCGAAGTGCAGACAGGCGATGGGATCAATCTCGATGGTATCAACCAGCTTCAGGCTGTGCAGGTCGATAATGACAAGCTTGTTGATAAGATGCTTGTCATACAGCATCAGGTCGGCAAACGACTCATTCTTCAGCATCGTCATCAATACGTTGCCCTGCATGGACACCGATGACTGAATAAATATCGCGTAGTTTTCCGTCATCGCGAAATCATGCAGCAACGGCATGTGGTCCAGGGCGAAGCGTGCACGCTGCACCATGTGGCCGCTGGGGTCGATTTTATACAGTTCAAACCCGGGTTTTAGTCCTCCCCAGCCGACATCGAAACACAGCCCAAAATTGTAGTAGTAGCCATTTTTGGGGTTAATCTTACCGTGTGCGCTGAACACATTGGTCTTATTGAGATTGCCGTCGTAAGTGAATTCCCCATAGGTATCGAGGGAGGCTGGATCGACGGAGTAAGGACGCCCACCCTCGTTCAGGGCGAGGAACTTACCCCCGTGGAGTATCAGACCGGTATTGGCCGGGTTGGCGGGCGGGGAAAAACGCTTGAAAAAGTTGCCCTTGGGTGCACCACCAAAGCCCCGGTACAAGAATTTACCCGCCGCCGTCTCGTCCACATATTTGGGAGTTCGAATGAACTTATTAGAAAAATGGACTTTACCGTTGGCAAACGTGGTACGCGCAATCATGCCATCGCCGTCGAACCAGTGCCCTACCGGCTCGCCGCCCAGTTGCAAACGGCCGGGACCGTTACGAAAAAAGGAGCCGGTAAGGTCGGCAGGCACCTTACCCTCGATGTCCGTCACCCAGTAATCATACTCGTTTTCCTGCGCCGCAAAGTTTCCTTTGATGGTTGGCGACTGAACGTTTTGCCGGGTGATTTCCGCAATGGTCATAACACTCTCCACTTCTCTGCGCGCTTACTAAATCGCGAATTTCTTAGTTGAAGCTACGGCGCACAGTAACCCCATAACTGGATCTCGGAGCGGCGAAGCCGGCATAGCCACCGACCGTGGGAATATCAATACCCATCAGGAAATACTCCTCATCCAACAGGTTCTTACCCCATGCCGCCACCTCCCAGCTTCGGTCGAGATTCCCAAGCGTTAAACGGAGGTTGACCAATTCCACTGACTCGTTGAACAGGTTGCGGTCCAGATCCTGGTCCAAATAGTGGCTGTCTACAAAATTGTGCTCGATGCGGGCAATCATCAGCAGATCGGATGCAAGTGGTCGCTCGTACTGCGCATAGGAGCTGTAGGTCCACTCAGGTGCATTGTCCAGAGGTTTCCCGGCAAGGTCTGCCACGCAAGGAAGCGTCGGATTGGCAAGGGACCAGAACAGAGAATCCATCGCGGTACACTGACCATTATCAAACTCTTTATATTCTGCCTTGTTGTAACCGATCGCTGTGCCCAGTGTGAGGTTCTCGCTCGCAGCGAACAGGATATCCATTTCTGAACCATAACTTTCCAGCGAGCCGGCATTGGTTACGGTAGTACTCGCTCCGTCAAACGCCTGCGCCTGGAAGTTATCATAATCTACGAGGTAGAGGGTGCCATTAAAGGTGAGGCGGTTGTTCAGCAGAACACTTTTCCAACCGAGTTCATAACTGGTTGCTTCCTCTTCATCAAACTCTCCGGCACTGTCGTTGCCACCATTGATTCGGCCAAAGACCTGTACCGGCACACGGCGCTGATCGAAGCCACCCGACTTGAAACCCTTGCTCACACTGGCGTAGGCCATCACGTCGTCATTGATGAAATAGCGCAGGTTGAACGATGGTGAAATATCGCTATCGGAGCGTTTCTGATCAAAGTCGACATCCGCACCAGCAATAGGTGCAAGGTCAAACGGCAGATACTGGAACGGCGGCAGCGATTCTGGTGGCAGGCCGGGCAGTGGCGTGCGCAGAGTACGCTGCGCTCCGGTGCGCTCTTTTGTTTCCTGGGTCACACGAACACCGAGGGTAGCACTCAACTGGTCACTGAGGTTCCACTCCAGCTGGCCGAACACCGCCAAGGCGCTGGTGGAGTATTCGTTGATATCAATATTCTGCGAGCGGCTGCCGAGGATCGCGGAGAGCGGCGGCATACCCGCCTGCAGTTGCGGGGAATTCAGCAGCACCGTCTCATTCAAACCGAGACTGCCTTCGGTTTCGAAGTTAGCGTAATAACCGTAGAGACCCACCTGATAATCCACGGTATTGTCGCCCAGCGAAGCCACACGCAGTTCGGTGGAATACTGCTTCAAATCCTCTTCTGTAACCGCCGCCGAGGCAGCATCATAGGCTGTGAAATCCCCATCGTAGCTGCTGTTAGACGAGTAGGTCCGGACAGCATTGATAAACGTGACGCTGTGGGACTCCGCCCCATCATACGTCCATTCAGCGGAAAGCCCTCCTACCTCGACATCATTTTTCAGGGCATCATTAAACCAATAGTCATCACCAAAAGGATCTGCCTGGGGGGGAGCACCAATGCTGCCGGGCGCGGACTCGAGAGCATTGTATGGCAGCCCGGGCAGCATAGCTGAGGGGTTATTGGTCATCGGCGTGCCAATCATAATCGGCGCCACACCGTTGTAGTCGATCACCGCCAATGCGCAACAGTCGGTGTTTTCCTTCGAATAGTCGGCATTAAGCAACAGCTCACTGTCTTCAAAGTTGAACAGGAAGCGCGTCTTAACACCCCATTTATCGGCGTTGTTGACGCCCTCTCCATTAAAAGTGTTTTTATACAGGTGGTCACCTTTAATCGCGAATGCGCTCATACGCATGGCATTACCCGTGTCGCCAAGCGGCAGGTTTACCATAGATCTCATTTCTTTACGGTTGTTGCTGGCGAAAACCAGGTCGCCTTCGGCCGCAAAGTCGGCGGTCGGCTTGGAAGTAATAATATTTATGGCGCCCGCCGCGGTGTTCTTACCGTAAAGCGTGCCTTGAGGACCTCTCAGCACTTCCACGCGTTCGATATCCACCAGATCGTTAATATTCATACCCGCACGACTGTGGTACACGCCATCGATAAATACACCAACACTCGGGTCAATACCGGCATTAGAGCCCGCTGACCCAATACCTCGAATGCGAAGAGATGTGGTTCTTGTGTCTGGTCCGGACTGAATCTTCAGGCTCGGGGTATATTGCTCCAGCGCGTTAAAATTCGTCTCACCGGAATCTTTGAAGAAGTCTTTGTCAAAGGCAGAGATGGATATCGGAACTTCTTGAATATTTTCTTCCCGCTTGGTGGCGGTGACGGTGATGTGCTCGATGCCCACCTCCGCTTCCGGCTGGTTCTCTTGTGCAACAACCGGGGCCGCAAAGTTGGCGAGCAGGAAGCAGCTTATCGATGCAAAGTATCGCTTCATTGTTATCATTCCTTCGAGACAAGTGGCTATTTATCGTTATCGCGGGTAAACCCCTTAGTCCCGCTCACTCTCATCAGTGCTGGAATACAACCGAATTCCGCCGTTACCATACCAAAGACGCACAGGAGTAACAAACAGTTCTGACTGTTTTTATTGGGGCGCCGCAGGTCGAAAAACGAACAGCGATGGGCGGAGGCTGGATCTTTTTTGAGCGAAGTAGACGCTCTGAGAATGAATACAGGCACCAAACAGACAGGGAAACTGCGGGGTACATTATCGAAAGGCACTGATCAGAGCACCTATATCGAAAAGTGCCCCAAAGATTGCTCGTGGTCAGCGCTTGATACCCGAAAGCTGCAAAGAAACCATCTTCTCGAAAGGCTGTAACAAGCGCGTGAAATCGCCCCTCGGCTCGAGTTCCTGCAGCGCCAGCGCAATGCTCTCGATGGTCGACAGGCTGTTTTCCATAGACGATTTACGCACCTGATACTGGGATTCCAGCTCCCCGGAAAAGCTCACACGTGGTAGCTGCTGCAATAGCGGCTGTAAGTGCAGCATTTTCTTCGACTTGCGCCAGGTCGCATCGATCACAACCAATTGCTCCAGCGCCGCATTCTGGAGCGTACCGGGCTCTACCAATTCCGCTACTGGCAACCAACTTAAAGATGGGTATAACAACGCAGAGCGCGGTGTTAACCGTTGTTGCAGGAATTCTTCCGAAAGGGTTTCCGCCACCACCAATTCACTGTTATCCAAACAAAGGTGCGCCATGCGTCCCGTGTTGAACGGATGCTTCTGTTCTTGCGGATGCTGAATGATCAGCACCTTGATGCGACTGGGCATATGCACCAACGCGCTGCAATAGCACATACGGAGCGGCCGCTGGCAGGTGGGACAGATATCGCGTGGCATAGCGTGGGATGGCCCCAGACAACTCGACGGATTAGTGACTGGCCAGTGACGCAACGCGATGCGTAGTGACCTGACGAATCAATTCTACCGCGCTCACCATCTCCGACGCCATTCCCCACACGAGAACAAGGTGTTTTCGGTCCCAAAAGAAACTGTGACCTGAAACAAATCAACATTTCTGCCGATCGATATACTACGCGCCTTGCGCCCCTATGATGTCTTTCCTCACGAGGTACCTATGAAACTTCTCAGATTCGCTCTTCCGCTGCTCACTGCCGTCATTAGCATGCCCTCCTTCGCCAACCAGAACGGTATTGGCCTGGGTCTCGCGTACGATCTCGGCGTCGGCGTCACTGCACAAATCCGCGGCACCTCGATTTTCGTGAACAGCGATGCGATCGCCGTTGATATGCGCTTGCAGAACTTCCGCAATGACCGCGGTACCGCCTACGTTTACATTGATGCGGGCGGCTTTTATGAGGATGGCGGCAATGACAGTTACAATGACAAAGCCGGCGTGCGCCTGCCGATCGGCCTTTCCTTTGGGATTGCCCCGAGTGTGCAAGCCTATGTCCAGGCTGTGCCTAACTTCGCCTTCAGCGATAATGAAAACCAGGAAGGCTTTGGCGTAGATGGCGCACTGGGCCTGCGTTTGCGCTTCTAATTCGCCAAACAAATACTGGCGCCGCCGTTTTCCGTGACTGAGAGCGATATGGATTTGAACCGATCTGGCAAGGCATTTACCGCACACTGGCTCACCGATGCCGAGATGCCGTTAGCCAACAAGTTCTATCGCGCACACAAGTTTCGCGGCAAAGCGCGGCGCCACGACCCCTGCATGGTGGTGCGCGACGCGCAAAAGCAGATTATTGCCTGCGGCTCGCTGCGCAAACTCACCGACAGCCAGCTACTCGCTGGTGTCGCCGTCGCGGAAGAATCCCGCGGCAAAGGCGTGGCGCGCTTCCTGTTGCGACATATGGCAGAAGCCTACGACGACAGCACCTTCACCTTCCCCTACCGGCATTTGGTGCCCTTTTACGAATCCCTCGGCTACACCGAAGTCGATGAAAATGGCCTGCCTTCGGCCATTGTTGACCGCTTCCATACCTACCAGAAGCAAGGGCGTGACATATTGATCATGCGCTATCAAGCAGCGCACTAGCCCTGCCGCTTATCCATTCGCCTTGGCGCAATTTGAACTAGACTTCGACTGGCCCTGATATGGAGATATCACACTGGCAGAGGAGCGCTCGATGTCTATCAGCATTGCGAATCGGGCGCGAATACTGTTTACGATGGCTCTGGTACTTGTTGTACTGGCCGCATGGCTGTATTTCCAGCTCGCATCAGGTCGCCATACAACCTACGAGATCGTCACTCAAGACCCCGTCTCCGGACTGATTGTCGGCGCGCCAGTGGAGTTTCATGGTGTCGACGTCGGGCACGTAACCAGCGTGGCGCTGACCGGCCCCAAGTCCGTACGTATTCTGCTGGAAGTCAGCAATGATGCCCCCATCACCAAAGCCACCGTCGCCACCATCACCGCACGCGGGTTGGCAACCCGGGGTTTTACCGGCTATGTCTACATTCTGCTAAACAACCCGGGAACCGATCAAAGCCCACTTATTCCCGCACCCAGCGCCCGCTACGCCCGGATCCCCAGCACCCCATCGCGCTCGGTCAATCTGGATACGGCAATCAGCCAGGTAAATCAGAACGTACAGGCGTTAACCGAACTGGTGCGCACCCTGCTCAATCAAGACACTATCGCTGCCCTGCAACACACCGCAGAGAACCTGCAGCAGGTTACCCGGGTGCTCGCAACGAATCAGGAGCAACTCAGTGCAATCATTACCAATAGTGAGCACGCCACCCGCAAGCTCGGACCAATACTCGACTCCACCACCGATACGCTAAACGCCCTGCAGCAGGTGAGCCAGATGCTGGCCAGCAACCAGCAGCGACTGGATACCATCATCGCCAATACCGAGCAGGCCAGCGGCCAGCTGGGGCCGCTGCTGGATACCAGCACTAACTCTATCAATGCGTTACAACAGCAAGTGCTGCCCGAGGCCTACCGCACCATGGCCACCCTCAACCAGCTGAGCAATTCGATAACGCGGCTTACCGACAAGATCAACCGCGACCCATCCGTGTTGATCCGCGGCAGTGCGGCGCCACCACTTGGACCGGGCGAATCCGAATGAGGCAAGGCAGCGGCCGTAGTATCTCGCAGCTAAGGTTGCATCTCACCTGGGCTGCTCGCATCTTCATGGGCGTCTTCGGAGCCGTGCTGCTTTCCGGGTGCTCACTATTTTCCCCAATTGAAAACAATATGCGGGTGGCGGTAATCGACCAGATCCCGATGGTGACGCCAGAGCAAAGCCGCCGCGAGGCGACACTGCTGGTGCTACCTCCAGCCATCAATCCGATTTACGACACCATACGCATGGCCTATCAGGCCCAACCTCACCAGATCGACTACTTCAGCAAACACGAATGGGGCGCAACGCCAGCGCAGATGCTGCAACCCCTGCTTGCGCAAACGTTTGAGCGAACGCAGCAGTTCAGGGCCGTGGCTACGCCGCCCTACTTCGGCCCCTACAGCTATGGGTTACGCACGGAGATCCTGGAATTCGTACAGGACTTCACTTCCGGCCCGGCACGCTTTCATCTGGTATTGCGGGTACAGCTGGTGGACGGCAGGTCCAATCGGATTATCGCCAGTCGCTTGATAGCGCTACAAGAGCCATTGCTAGAGCAGACGCCCACCGCAGGCGTTGTCGCGGCGAACAAGGCTACGGCCAGTGCATTGGCGCAGACGGCGTATTTCATTTTCGAGCAGATCGCTCAATCAGAGCCTAACCAGGCCGACCGGGCAAGATTTTCTCCAGAGCATCATCCCGGCAAATAAAGTAGTGCCGCAAGGCAGCGGCAACATGCAGAACAATAAAGCCAATCAACACAAACCCAAGCCACTTATGCAGCTCGACCAGTAGCTCGAAGCGATATTCGTTATGTGGAATAAGATCCGGCAGGCGTAAGCCAAAAGCGTATACCGGCACGCTCATGGCGGAAGACATTAACCAGCCGCTAATCGGCAAGGCCAACATCAGCGCGTAAAAGCTCAAGTGAACAAAGCGCGCAGCGACCTTCTGCCAATCCGGCATTTCCTCTACCAACTCAGGCAGAATGTTTCCTACTCGCCATGCTAGCCGTACCAATGCGAGCGCCAATGCCAGAATGCCGTACTCCTTATGCAGCAGAATCAACCTTATCTTCTGCTTATCGAACCCGACATCCGGCAGGCTGGCCATATACAGCCCCAGCCCAAGCAGCCCGATCAATAACAGCGCCATCGCCCAGTGCAGGACGACAGCGACGCTGCCATAACGTGAATCCGTATTCCGGAACATTGATCTGGGTTATATCTATGGAGTTGACCTAATTCTAGATCTTGCCGAACGAGATCACTGGTGCGCCAATGAATAATCAATTGCGGCACACACCGCTGCAGCCTGCGCTGCATTGCACTGCTCCGGCGTCGCACGCGGGCTGTCGGGGTAAACCTCAGTGGTGGTCTTGTAGCGAGCGCTGGTGACACTCGCGCAGAGCCCTAGCTTCTTTAGCGGGTATTCAATTACGCCCCGGGCGACTACCGGAGATCCGATAATCTCACCATTGTCATCCGCCGGCGCGATATGCGTTACCCTCTCCACCGCCGCAATGACTGCCTGCTGGAATGCGGGTTGCGGGCTTTCACTGTCATCAACGAGATAGAAACCATCGGGAATACCGCCCGGGGTAAATGGCTTACCATCTCGAGCTGCGAGCGCAGGACGAAATTCGGTTTCGTCGGTATCCGTGGTTTCGTGCAGGTCGATATGCATCACGACGCGATCACTGATGGGCGCTACCAGACGCATCAATGCCGCCGACTCTTCTGAGGGACTGTCATTGTAGAACGAACGGTTGGGGTCGATTGCGTTTGGGTTCCAGCGGTGAATACGCTCATAGGCCCAAGGGCTTACGCAGGGGGCGACGAGTAGATTGGCTCGACCCGCATAAGCCCCTGCATGCTGCTCCACGAATTGCAGCGCACCATGCACGCCACTTGTTTCGTAGCCGTGCACCCCGCCGGTCACCAGCATTATTGGCAACTCGTCATCCCAGTCGAGGCTGCGGATCGCCAGCAACGGGAAGCTTTGATCGCCATATTCCAGACGGCCATATTCTTCCAGGTCGAAGCGATCATGCAGGCGCTCGATCTTGCTTATGACCTCAGACTCATAGCTGCGGTGGCGTATCTGGCGCGATAACCACTCTGCGCGTTCCGCGTCGCCCCAGGGGGTGCCGGGGGTACCGATGGGATAGAATACAGGGGTGGTGTTCATTTCGCTTGTTCTCCAGTGAAGTGCCAGACTGACCGGCATTCTAACATTCGCACAGAGGCGCCCTATCAGGGCTTTTGCACAGGCTTCTCTGCCTCCCTGGCCTCGCGCACGATTTGGATACCGCCTCGAACAACTAGCATAGAGATGATCATGCCGATCAATAAATCCGGGTACCTACTGCCAAGTATCGCAACAAGGCAACCCGACAGGATCACCCCTAAGTTGGCAAGGACATCGTTGACGGAAAAAATCCAGGAGGCCCGCATATGCACGCCGCCACTGCGGTGCTTTGCGATAAGCGCAACACACACGATATTGGCCAGCAATGCAACGATGCCCACCACAATAATCAACATGCTTTGCGGCTCGCTACCAAGTAACAAGCGCCTCAGCACTTCAAATAACACGCCAATGCCGAGCAGAATCTGCAGATAACCACTGACCCTTGCTGCACTGGCCTTTTTGGCTACGGCTTTGCCAACCGCGTAAAGCGACAACCCGTACACGAAAGCATCCGCCAGCATATCCAGAGAGTCCGCGAGCAAACCGGTTGACTGCGCGATCAAACCCAACGCCAGCTCAAAGAAAAACATGAATGTATTGATGGATAACAGTGCGATAAGCGTGTTTCTTTCCAAACGTTTTTCCTCCATCACTCGGCTCCTCCGAATAGGCCCATCTGACCATCCACCAAGCTATCAAAGTCGAGATCAATAAACGGCAAAATGGCATCGGCCACTGGCTTTAACTGCCGGTCGATATAGTGCTGGTAATCGATTGGGGACTGGAGGTAGTCCACTGGCTCGGGGCCGTTGAGGGTGATTGCGTAGCGAATCCAGCCTTTGTTTTGGTACTGCGGTGACAGGCCCTGCTGGCGGCGGCGCTCGTCGGCTAGTCTGGCGGCGCGTACGTGGGGTGGTACGTTTTTTACGTATTGTTCGAGCTTGCGCCTTAGGCGCTTGCGGTACACCAGTTGCTCATCCATCTCACCTGCCCGGGTTTTCTCTACGGTTTCGCGGATATAGTCGGATGGGTCTTCGCCGTGAAACACCATGGCGTAGAGTTTGGTCTGGAACTGCTTGGCGAGTTCGGTCCAGTCGCTGCGGACAGTTTCCAGGCCCTTGAACACCAGCTTTTCTTTATCGCCGTTCACCACCAGGCCCGCGTAGCGTTTCTTGGAGCCGGCCTCAGAGCCGCGAATGGTGGGCATCAAAAAGCGTTGGTAGTGGGTTTCGAATTCCAGTTCCAGTTCACACTCCAGCGCCAACTCTTCATTAAGTTTGTTCTGCCAGCGTGTATTCATTTCGTTGGCGAGGTTCTTGCCGATCGCATCGGCTTCTTCGGGGCTGGGTTGGCCGCTCAGCCAGACGAACGTGGAATCGGTATCGCCATAAATAACCTGGTGGCCCAGCTCCTCAATCCAGCTCGCAGTCTGCTGCATGATCTCGTGACCACGCAGGGTAATGGAGCTGGCGAGGCGCGTGTCGTAAAAACGGCAACCACCGCTTCCTAGCACTCCGTAAAAGGAGTTCATGATGATCTTGATGGCCTGGGACCGGGCGGCATCCTGCTCCTGCTTGGCGATGTCGCGCTGGGCCCAGAGGTTGGTAATGATGTCTGGCAGGAAATGCTTGTCGCGGGAGAAACGCGCACCACGAAAACCGGGGATGGTGTTTTCATCCGCCAGGCCCTCTTCTACTTCCCCTTTCTCTCCGTCGGCCAAGCCCTCAACCAAACCCATAGGATCAATTTTGAAGGTGCGAATGATGCTGGGATACAGACTCTTAAAATCCAGCACCAGTACGTTGTCATACAGGCCGGGCCGGGAATCCATCACATAGCCGCCCGGACTCGCCAGACCACCATCGGCCGGCAGATTGGGCGCTACATAGTGGCTGCGGTGGAGTTTGGGCAGGTAAAGGTTGGTAAACGCCGCAACGGAACCGCCGCTGCGGTCGAGTTCAAGGCCGGTGAGCTGGGCGCGGAGGCGCAGGTAATCCAGTAGGCGGGTGTGCTCATAGATGTCCCAGACCAGGCGGCAGTCTTCCAGGTTATAGGCGGCGAGCTTGGGCTTGTTATGGCGGAAGTCGTGCTCAATCACGCCCAGGCGGTTGTCCACGTCTTCGGTGTCCTTGCCTCGGCCCAGCAGCGTCTGCGCTACAAACTCCAGGCTAAAGCTTTCGAAGTTGTAGGTGGCGCTCTTCAGTCCGTCGATGCCATCCAGCACTACCCTACCCGGCAACGTCACAAAGCCTTGATTGCCCTCGCGGCCATCCCGCCAGCGGGCCTCGGTGCCACCACGCCCCAGCTTCAAGCGCAGTCCATAGCGCCCAGCTCTTTTCAGCAGCAACCGGAAATCGAAGTCCACCACGGCCCAGCCGATGATGATGTCCGGGTCCAGGGCGGTGATCCTGGCTTCCAGCGCCTGCAGCAGTGCCCGTTCGTTTTCCACCCAGTGCATGGTGGTGTCGGCGTCTTCCGGTTCACCAACCATCAGCACTTCTTCCACCCCATGGCCATAGAGACCGATGGAATACAGCTCGCCCTTGCCGGAGCACTCCACGTCGAGGGACACCACCTTGAAATCCGGCTGTACTTCGGCACCCTTGAGACGAACCTGGCGATACTCGGTATAACCCTCTCTGGCCCGAGCTTCGCCTTCAAAGTAGAGGCCACCGCGGGCAAAGCGCTCCATCAGGTAGCGGTCGTGCAGGCGAAAATCCGCCTCAAACACCTCAATGCCCCGCTCTTTCAACAGGGCTTGCGCCCGGCGATGGGCGTCAATGGTAGGGAAATACAGCATGGCCGCTTCTTCGCGGCCGAAGGTCTGAAAGCCCAGCTGCTGCCATTCGTGGGGTACGGTGGCCAGTATTTGTTGCACCTGCGCGCGCTGTGCCACCTTCACCATAAACACCGGGCGCTCGCCCTCAATGACCAGCTTGGCCGGGCCCTCGGGCGTGGCCAGCCAGTAGTGGATGCAGGTGCTGCCGCGCTGATCGAAGCTGTGGCGAGTGAGGAGGAAACCTTGGGGCACGAGAGTGTACTTAGTTGAGGCTTGGGTTCGAGCTGTTTAGGTGATGGCGCCATTCTACTGGATAGATACACAGATATCAGCAACCACCAGAGTTGGACTAGAGGTCTTTGGCGGGCTACCTAGGCCGGATATAGACAACAACGCACTAGAAGCGACTAAGTTACTGGCAAAGCCTAGGAAGAAATGAGCAGGCTATTACCTTCACCGCCCAAAGAGAGCCTGAGAAATGGAGTTATATTAAATTATTTGGAATCAAACGCACTCACCGCAGTTAGCTTCACAATGTTGTTCTTATTCAACTTATTACTGAGCAACGCCCGCATTACTTAATACCCTGAGTCCTAAATTAATTATTTACTCGACCAAATTTATAGTGGCAAATACAATAGGCTTCTCAAGGATGTAATTGGAATACTGATACTGACACCAAAAACAACAAAGGATATTGTTATGACTACAGGGATGAGCTACGGTGATGCCATTGCCCTAATCAAGACCTTTCTGAAATCTTCCCCGCCTACGTTGTCTTTCGATCACTCGAAGCTCAGCCACAAAATCTTTGATGCCATCACTCATTCCAGAGGTGACTTCTCCCCGGACAGCAAGTTTAAGCATAAGGATACACCCATTACTGAGGCCCGATGGTATACAAAATCCAATACAGCTGAACCCTTAAACTCGCCTCCCACATGGACACTCGACAATACCCTGAGCACCGTTACCATGCTTGCTTTTGCAATACCCGAAGCTGGTGCCGGAATAGCAGCAGCGGTCGGTGCATTTCAGGAGTTAATCGATAATCTAGGCCGGCAAGCCGCCTTCCAGAAAAAGTTGAAGGAAGTTAGCAATGAAGCAAAAAATGAATTTGTCGTCCTTGAGGATGAATTAAAAAGATTTATCACCCAAGATAAGATCAGAGAGGACCTGGACACACTCGAAGCTTACGCCCTAGACCTTCAAAATCTGATGTCGAATATGCTGGAGAAGCCATCAGATGTTACTACAGCCAGGAAAGGATTCAGTTCTAAATGGTTAAACCGGCAGCACAACAGAGCAACCGTTTTGAGTCGAACCGGAGGCCTTGGTATCGTTTGGACCATGATTGGGTCCAAGGAATTCAGCCGCGTGACCAAGCAGGTCTCCCATTTAATGCAGCGACCCGAATCCCTTAATCTTACCTACCCTCCAACATATGCCAACTGCTCAATTGACGCCTACTGTAAGATCGTCGGCGTGGCCATTAATGCCGTAATTCTCTATTCCCTCGTAAATCTGATGCCCATTGAAGCACTTTGGCCTGAATGGGATTCTGATGAATTTGATCTCATGGAAGCAGTCAAATCTCATCGTTGGTATTCGAAGGATGAGGGAGTTGAAAAATCGGCACAGGATTGCTGGATAATTCTTTATGAAAAACTCAACCCAGACATGGCAGGTTCATGGTTGGCAAGAGTGGATCCAAATAGAGGGGATGCCTTAAGCTCTTGGATGTCAATAATGAAACGTATTGACGACATTCAAATCAACACCCAACAGCCAACAATAAGGGATGGATTTGTTTTTCTTGAGAACGATAAAACCACTAAATTTACCGTTATGGCGACTAGCATAATTCACCTTGACGATGAAGTAATCCGGAACTGCTCGAATGAGCAAACCGAAATTAAGGACGCAACCGTTTCGGCGCCCAATTACGATGGATTTTTGGCAAACTACAGGGGATTTCACTGTACTCTGACTATCAACTGGGTGATGCCTAGTGATGCAGGCAATATCCTTTGCGACATCATATTTGGTTACAAGGCGGCTGCCGAAGGTATTCGCGTGGCCGATCTTAATAATAACCATCACACCTTTCGCACCCCCTATTCCAAGGGAAACCCCGGCAACCACGCTGTCTCTGGATACGACCAAATACTATGGGGGCCGCACGATGCACACATTTGCAGCCCTGATCACCCAGGATTTATGGAGTCTCAGGCAGGCCGCTCATTCATTGCATGGGTAGCATTTGTACTCACCAACTACACCAATGATTACGGATTCAAGATTGATCCTGACTTAGACACTACAACCTACGATGTAGCCAACATCTGTTATAAGTCCTGGCTTGCGGTGTTTGGTGTTGCACAAAAATTTATTGAAGCAGCCCCCGGCAAAGCAAAAACTACACCTCTTGAGGAGGCCTGAAGTGTATATATTCGAAAAACTCTTAAAAACCTTCGCCAAACCTGGCGGATTCACCAGCCGCGGCCAAACCCTTGCTAAAAGTAGCCCCGATCTCGGACGTACACTCCATGGGTGCAAGGAACTTCGGTTAGCCCTTCAATCTAAGGAAGCATCAAAAGCAATCAGCATTGAGCATTTCAAAGACTTACGCCAAATTACTGAGCATTTATCCGAGGTCGAACGGCTGGATGCTCCGAGTAGCATTGGTATACATGTTGCCGGCGAAGACTATAAACATCAGGGCACCTATTGGTTAATTCATGGTGATGATCACCATCAAATCAGTCTTGAGCAAGCTCTAAACTTAACATTGAGCGGCATTCACTCCATTGAAAACGGCTCTGCCGTTAAGCATGAATTGGCTATGACAGGCGCTAAGGAATTCGCCAAGACCATGGGTTACGAAACAGTCATAGCTCCGTATATGGCGATGGACATGCGGTACTGGGTGCAGGAAGGGCAAATTTTGCCATTGATAGAGAAAAACATATTGAGCGCCTCACTTCTACGTGTTGCTAACTCAATCAGAAATCAGGAATGCCATAATAACCCTTCATTATCCAAGGTCACACACTCAAGTCATTCCTATGCAAATCTAATTATGAACCTAAGTCTGCTTCTGAATGAACCCCAAATTGTAGCCGATAGTCTCAACGTAGAATTCGCTCCATTAGGCAGCCCTTCGCATATGGAATATCTAATTCTTGCGAAGCAACACTCCCATGGCGCCATCTCCGTCGTACGTGGGTCACTCGATGTCCTGCAAGAGATTGCTGAGACGAGGTCTGCAATGATACTTGACGAGACCTTTACTAGACTACCAACAGATATTCATCTCAAGGTTCATTCCCACTATCTCAGCGATCTAGTCAATGAATTGAAGGCTTCAGGGTATGTTGATTCTGGCCTCCCGGCATTTATTGAGGCCCACCACGATGTAAGGCCATCAACAGTTGACTTCATCCCTGATTCTGAAATGAATTTTTCTGCGAAGGTAACAGAAAACCATTGGACACAGTCAGAAGCAAAAAATGCGCAAGAGTCTGAGCACAAAGATTCCAAAAAACCGCCAACTAAAGATCCCCTAACTGGACTTGGTGAGACTCTGAGTGAATCTACTACCATTACTCAGAGCGAGCCGAAAACTGACGGCGGTAAGCCACCACCCGATTCAACGGGCATTACTAATGATCCCCACTCACATCATGGCACGGGTGAAAGCGGTCATTCTAGCGAGCATAGTACTGTAAGGGACAACGAACCCGACCGAGATCATAAAGATCACTCCGATCACGAATCGCACAGTAACCACGGTGAGCATGGTAAACGCGGCGAGCATGCCTGATTGACCTTGGAAAACCCTCCCCATTATATCAATGGGGAGGTCACCAAAAGTTCAAATCATCTTACTCTTTTCCGATACCGGGATATTCGGTAATAGTTGGGGTGTGACAATTAGAGCGAGATCCGCTCTATGAGGTCAGAAGCAGGTAATAGAGCGAGAATCATAAAATTGACATGACACCACCATCAACACTTCTTCCACGCCATGCTCGTAGAGAGCGATCGAATACAGCTCCCTGTGCCCGGAGCACTCCACGTCCAGAGACACCACCTTAAACTCTGGCTGCACCTCGGCACCCTTGAGACGCACCTGGCGATATTCGGTATAACCGCCTCTGGCCCAGGCTTCGCCTTCAAAGTAGAGGCTACCGCGGGCAAAGCGCTCCATCAGGTAACGGTCGTGCAGGCGAAAATCCGCCTCAAACACCTCGATGTCGCGCTCTTTCAACAGGGCTTGCGCCCGGCGATGAGCTTCGATGGTAGGGAAATACAGCATGGCCGCTTCTTCGCGGCCGAACGCTTGGAAGCCCAACTGCTGCCATTCATGGGGTATGGCGGCCAGTATATGTATGCACAGATATCAGCAACCACCCGATGAGTACCCTCACCTTCCCCAATAGCCATATGAGTGACGGCTTAACAATTGATGGGCGCTGTATTCGGTAATAAGATCGTCTTTTATTGGATCTCTGTAACCGTGTTCGTACTATGGCCGTAAATGTCGTCCCTACTGTGATCTACTCAAGCATGTTGGGTGTGACTCTGTTTGCGTTGCTGGAGTGCCTGAGCAAGCCAAGACAGCGACAAACGGCCTACTTGATTGCGCTGTTCTCATTATTGCTCGTACATATCTTGGGCGAGCTGCATATCTATTCCGGCTTTTACCAATACGCACCTTCGCTGGCGGGATTGCAGTTTCCTATACGCATGTTGTTGGGGCCTGCGCTCTATTTCTATGCGTTTGCCACCATGTCACCGGATAAGGCACTGCCACGCAAAGCTTATGCTCTAGCGATGCTGGGCCCGGTACTGATTGTATTGATCATGCTGCCGTTTCTTTTCGGCAGCACCCCCGAAGAAAAGCTGGCACTAGCTGATCCATCGACCCGTGACCCCGCGCTTTGGAAAATTGCGGTTACGACCTGCGTGGTATCCATGCTGGCATTCATACTCTTCACCGGCGCCTATCTGGTGGCTACCCTGAGACTCCATGCGCGACATAGACGCCAGCTGTTGGATCGATTTGCCTCTATCGAGGATCGCTCGATGGACTGGTTCCGGGTGGTATTACTGTTATGGGGCGCCGCATGGTTGCTTTTCGCAATTGAATACATGGTCGGCTTCTTAGGGTACCGGTGGTTTGGTTCCGGTATTGTGCTGCCCACTATTGAAGCGGTGATATTGCTGGTATTTGCGCACCTGGCGATAAACCAGCCGGTATTGACCGATTCGGATAAAGGTAAAGAAACGGATAAAGATAAAGAGAGCGCCGCTCCGTCCAGACTACCGAGTCTGAAAGCCGAGCGTATGCAGCAAATTGCCCAAACACTAAATCAAGTAATGGCTAAAGATAAGTTATATATGGAATCCGACTTATCGTTAAAAAAGCTCTCTGAAACCATATCCGTAAGCGAAAACCATATATCCGAGACGCTATCGCAGTTTCTGGATACCAACTTCTTTCAGTTTGTGAATGAATACCGAGTCGACGCGGCCAAGCAATTGGTTAAAGGCTCCGATATGCAGGTGTCCGCGATCGCTTACGAGGTGGGTTTTAACTCCAAGTCCACCTTTAATGCGGCCTTCAAAAAGTCCGTCGGCGAGACCCCGACCGCCTACCGCAGGCAGCAAACCCACTAAACTGGCCGCAAATAGTTGTACTAATACGTCCGAACGGGCCCGTCCGGACGCAAATCGCCCTTCTCGCACGTAATCTCTGCCTAGAAATTCATCAACAGGCATGGAATCTTATGTTGGGCAGATACCTCGACCGCTTACCCTTTTCCGGTGCAACTGGCGCGCCGATGACAATTCAGCCACGCGGCTTGCTTAAAGGCGCATCAATATTCTGGTTTTGCTCGCTATTGGTGGGCCAATGGATGTTCCTTTATTACATCATCGCGTTTTACGGGTTTTCCGTATTAACCGCGAACTTGGAAATCTGGAACCGATTTGAGCCCCTTGGCAGTACCCCCTACGTTGCCGGTGATTTCGGTGGCAACCTGGCATTTGCTGCGCACGCATTAGGCGCGGGTATCGTCGCATTTGGCGGTGCGCTGCAACTCATTCCGCAAGTGCGCAATCGATTTCCGCGCTTCCATCGCATTAATGGTTATATCTACCTTACGACCGTATTGGGCCTCGCCTTATCCGGGTTTTATCTGGTACTCATAAGAGGCACCAGCCCGGACATGCTGTCAGCCATTGGCACCAGTATTAATGGGGTATTTATCCTGTACTTTGCTTATATGGCACTGCGGTGCATAAAGAATCGGGATATCGCCAATCACCGCAAATGGGCATTGCGTCTATTCCTGGTTTCAAATGCCCAGTGGTTTCTGCGCGTGGGTGTATTCAGTTACCTGATTACCGGCACGTTGCTGGGCTTCGAACCCGGGTTTGGTGACCCGTTCTTCCCCATGTGGACATTTGGTTGTTATCTGCTTCCGCTGCTGACGTTGCAGCTGTATTTCTACGCTGCCGAGCGCGGCAGCCCGCAAATACAATATGTGACCGGTGGTGTACTGATCGCACTAACGGTCGCGCTGATCATAGGGGTTGTGGGGTATACGCCATTCCTGCAATCACTTATCGCGGGCGAGGCGCCCTCGCTTTGATCTCAAGGGGCTGCACAGATAGCTGCAACCGCGAGCGCTGGCCGAAAGCACGCTAGCAACTCCTAGCAACTCCTAGCAACTCCTAGCAACTCCTAGCAACTACGATCAGTTACGAGCAGTTAGGGCTCAACCGCGTTTGAACACCTGCGCGAGTATCTGCTGATACGATGCGGTCTTGCGCAGGTTGGCAAGCTGCGGGTCTACGCGCAGGAACACCATTGAATGGGAGCGCTGCTCGTACGCCCGCTCGAGCCAGCGCACTGCGGCGTCGCTGTTCCCCGCGGCGAGATGGGCCTTGGCCACCTCATAGGCGGGCACATATCCGTCGCTTGCCAACAGGCCTTGGAGCAGCGTGCTCGCTTCTTCTTCCCTACCCGCCAGGGCCAGCACCCGCGCAAGCGAGGCCACGCTGATCGTGTTACCAGACGATTTCTCGACGTTGCGCTCCAGCGCGGTGATCGCCCCGTCGTAATCGCCCATGGCCTCAAGCGTCCAGCCGCGCCAGAGGTCCACAAGTTGGAATTCAGGATCGAGTTCCCGCGCTGTTTCCAGCTGCCGCAGGGCCCCCTCGTGATCCCCAGCGTGGTAAAGCACCCAGCCCAGCGCCGCGTTGGCAATCAGCGACAAAGGGTCTAGCTGAGTGGCATAGCGCATCTCGCGCTCGGCTTTGTCGAAGCGCCCCGCAGCCACCAGCAAGTTGGCATACCACTGGTGGGCCTTGGCGTAAGCCGGGTTAATGGCAATCGACTGCAAGAAGCGCGCCTCGGCCTCCTCGAAGTCCCAGTCAAAGTAGAGGGCGACGTAACCCAGAGTCGCCTCCGCCGAGTCATTGGCGGGGTCGAGCTGCAGTGCGCGGCGGGCCGCGCCCTTGGCTCGGCCAAAAGCTTCCTCCGGCGGCAGGAAATCGTAGAACCCGAGCACAGCAAAGGTGTCGGCAAGCCCCGCCCACGCAGGTGCGTAGTCAGGCGCCTGGCCAATAGCGGCCTCAAAATGTACCACTGCCCGACGCAGGTCGACCTCGGACCGCTTGTGCCAGTAGAAGCGCCCCTTTAAGTAGCTGTCATAGGCGGCCGGATTAATTTCTGCGCGGCTGCGGCCAATGCCCTCCGGCAGCAGTTTGCCAGCCAGCGAGGCTACAACGTTCAGAGCAACTTCCTCCTGCAGGGCAAAAATATCGGTGGAGTCGCGCTGAAAGCTCTGTGCCCAAAGCTGGTAGCCGCTACGAGTATCCACCAGACGCACATGGATGCGTAGTTTGTCATCTCTGCGGTGTACGCTGCCCTCCACAAGCACATCAGTCTCTAGCCGTTTACCGATAGCGCGCGCGTCCAGCGCAGAACCCTGTATCGAAAATGAGGAGGTGCGTGCCACTACGCGAAGATCGGGAAAGCTGGCAAGGCGATTGATGAGTTCATCCGCCAGGCCATCGCTAAAATAGTCCCGCTGGTTGTCATCGCCGACATTTATGAAAGGCAACACCGCTACTGAGTGAAAGGGTTGTTGGCTCGGTACTTCGGGACCTGTCAGATAGGGTCCGACGATAAGCGCTAGCGCAATCACCAAAGTGGCAGCGATACCAGCGGCATGTCGGCGACGCCAAGGGATATGGCTTACCGACTGTTGCGGCGCGATGGCGCAGGCGTCCACGTTGGAGGTGCTTCCCACCACCGCCACCGGAGCAATAAACCGATAGCCTTTACGCGGCTGTGTTTCAATGAAACGCGGGTTACGTGGGGAGTCGTTGAGCGCTCGGCGCAGTTTGCGCACCAGCGTGTTGAGGTTGTCGTCAAGCAAGCCACTCTGGTCATCCGGCCAGAAGTGACGGAATAGCTCGTCGCGGTCGAACAGCTCACCTGGGCGGCTAGCCAACAGGACCAGCAGCTTAAGAGGTAGCTCCTGCACCACCACTGTGCGCCCGCGCCGGGACAGAGTGAGACTCGGAGAATCTAGGGTGAACTCACCGAATTGCAGTGTTGCCATGCGCCAGCCCCATGTGGAGCCCGGGCTCCACCGTTCAGTTCATTGTTGTTGCTATGAGGTTGATTTAATGACAGTTTTCAGTTCAGGTAAAGGTTCAGCCCCAGTTCATTGAGAGCGCGGCAGCTAGTTGTTTCCATGGTAATGCCAGCCGCAAGCGGGTGCTTGTGGAGGCTTAACCCAAGGAAACATTCATTATGCGCCTGATCAAATCCATCGCCGCTCTGACACTTTCGAGCCTTTCTTCATTAGCCGCTGCCGGTAACCAGTACATCATCGAGCGGACCATTCCCGGTGCGAGCCAGCTGAGCGCAGCCGAGCTCAAGTCGATTTCCCAGAAATCACGTGCGATCCTCGAATCGCTGGGCCCAGAGATCCAGTGGCAGCAGAGTTATGTTGCAGAGGATAAGTTCTACTGCGTCTATGAGGCGCCCAACAAGGACATCATTGCCAAACACGCCAAGCTTGGAGGCTTTCCGGCGGACAAAATCGCGCAAGTAAGTGGCGTAATCGGCCCAAACACTGCCGAGGATTGAGAAATCCACCGCGTTTACGCGGATCGTATCACCGCGCGGCGTGTACGCCACGCGTTTCGCTCGGTACGGGCACATGCTCGTGGTGATACCTACACGGTCGCATGCTTGAAGCAAATAATCTCCGGCCGTGCCGGTTTTCCCCGAGGTGCAATCAAAGTCCACGAAAGTAGCTTCAGGTCAATCCACACAACGGCAGGATTGTGTTTTCCGGTATGCCTTTTTTGAGGTGCCCTGTTTATTCGCCCCTAAGTTCTTCGAGTACCTTGGCATCAACCCAATAGATATCGCCATCGCCGTCGCCGCTGCGATTGAAGAACAAATACTTGCCATCTGGCGTGACGATCGCGCCTGCGTCGGCGGCCTCCGTGTTGATCTTGTCACCCATATTGATGCCCTCACCCCAGGAGCCATCGGGCTGCCGAAAGCTGATATACAGGTCGTTATCGCCATAGCCGCTGGGGCGTTCACCGTCCCAGATCATGTACGATTCGTCAGGGGCGATAAACGGATGAGCGTTCCATTTACCCGCATTGATCTCCCGGCCAAAGGGCTGCGGGGCTTCGCGCTTGCCATCGACGATGCGCGCGTAACGGATAACCCCAGTACCGTCGCGCGTGCCCTCATCCAACACATAAGTGCCTTTGGCCGATGACATCAGCCGCATAATGCGAATGTCTTCATAAGGCGCACCCAGGCTTTGAAGGTCTGACCAACCCTCGGCCGTGCGCGTTTTAAACTGCTTGCCCAGATGCATGGTGTTGCCATCCGGCGACAGAATCGGCCGTCCTACCCTGGGCTCGGTCGGCTGCGGTTGCCAGCTGCCATTCACGTTTTTGTAGCTAATCAGCGACCACTTGTTTTCATCTTTGGCTTTGCGCGTAAAATAAAACTCACGCATGTCGGGCGAGAAGAAACCGCTGTAATCACGTTGCTGACTAGAGACGATACCCGGCGCAAATACTTCAGGAATTTCACCCGGAACTTTTTGACCCAGGTACGGGCCTGTCAACTTGGGTGCAGGGCGCACCTTGTCGATGACTTCGCTACTAATCCAATAGAGGTTTGAAATACCGCCCTCTTCATCATAACGACTAAAGAACAGGTATTTACCGTCCGGGGTAACGCTCGGCACCGTTTCGCTATGGGTCGAGTTTACCTCGCTACCCAAGCTAACCGGCTCGGACCAACCGCCATTGGGCTGCTTGAAGTAAACGTAGATGTCCCTGTCTTTGCGCCCATCACCCGTGGCCTTGGCATCAACCAGCAGATAGTCTTGCTGCGGCGAGATAAATCCGTGGATACCAAGCTCGATACCCACCTTGTCTACCTTGGGGTATTCGCCATCAACCAGGGGCGCATGGTAGACGCTGGATTCAATGATATTGGTGAAAAACAGGTCGCCATTGCTGGCCAGCGTCGAATAAAACACTTCGCTGTTATTGATCGGCGATGCAAGCTTCTTGGCAGCACCCCACCCATCGGTAACACGCTCCACCGTCCAGAATTTGGTATCGGTAAAATCTGCGTTATAGGCGGTAAACAATAGCTGCCGACCGTCCGGGCTAAAAAACGGCTGCATTTCGCCCGCTTTCTGGCCTTTGGTAAACGCCTCTTGCTTGATGGGCTGCCACGCGCCATCAACCAGCTTGGATGAATAGATCGCAGCAGGCTTGCCGTCTTTTTGCCCCGAGAAGTAGATCTCGTCCAGATCTTTAGAAAAGGCGATACCGTATTCGTAACGGCCTGTCACCGACACAGTATCTTTGGCAAACAACTTGGCCGTCGCGCCCGGGAGTTCTTGATCGAAATATGGGCTATCGGCCGCCGCCAGCGGGGCTAAAGACAGTAAAGAAAAGGCAAGTACGGTAGGCTTCATCGCAATCGCTACTCTTAATATTATGGAAAAGTGCCATAGTATCGACCTGAGGGATGCGTGACAGCCTTGACTCGTTAGCTTGCCGTTTTAATGGGGCGAGCTGATCAACAGGATCAATCGATCTGACGGCGCGCTTCATTGGACCGCCGGGTACGCGGGTCATGCACCAGGCGTACCTGCTTGTGCTTATCCGTTTTCTTTTTGGACTCCTTTTCCTTTTTCTTTGGCTGCTCGTTCTTTGGTTGCTCGCGCTCCTGGCGCGGCGCTGGCTGCGCGGCCGTATTGCGCCGATCATTTGACGCTTTGCGCTGGGGCTGATGCTGGGGCTGGGCGCGCTGGCTTTGTGGTTTGAGCCTGTCGCGCACTGCGCGGCGATCGTTTTCTGAACGATCTACGGCGGGAACAACATGTGGGTCGCGAATGCCAGCCGGCTTGCCCGCAACGTTAACCACCCTCTCGTTCCGACTTGGGTTCAAACGTGGATTCCGGCGTTCATTGCGGCGATCTCCGCCCTGACTATCCGCCTGAAACACCCGCCGCTTTGACCCGGGTACGCCAGCAAACCCTTGCACGCCGTCTCGGCCACGATCCTGGCGTTCCTCACGACGATCCCTGCCCTCCTCGCGACGATCCCTGCCTTCCTCACGACGATCATGCCGGTATGGGTTGCCGTCATGCCGATCCCGCTGCTTGTAACTGTGGTCATGAACGTGCCGGCGCGGCGGTCTGTACTGGTGGCCCCCGGCATAGCGCTGGCCGTGGCGGCGCAAGCGCGTATGCCAGCGATCATTGAAGTTTGCCGAGATATAAAAGTTGGGGGCTGGATACCAACGGCCACCCCAGTGACTGGCACTAATCCAGTGGTCCCGATACCAACGATAGTAGCGCCCCTCGCGATAGAACACGTCGCTGCGGTCGTAGAATACGTACACGCCGAGGGTATCGTCGTAGTAGCGATAGCCAGGGTCGGTGATCACCGAATAGGAATACACCGGAGGTGCCTTGCGGACATAGGATTGCTCAACGATCACCGGCGTCGCTGCTGGGTAGGTAACACAGCCTCCGAGCGTCAAAGTGATGGTGAGGGCGGCAAGTAATCGGTATGGGATCTGGCGCATGGTGCGTTTTCCTTGGATTCACACCTGCTTTATAACCCAGTGCAACTGAATCGTTGCTGAATTGACTCGCAAAAAGAACAGAAAAAGCCAAACCCGCGGAATGGAGACAACCACATACAGTCAGTTACCTTGAAGAAAGCGCAATTTTTATACGCTCATCTTCACTGGTAATAAATGGCAGCATGCGACTGGCGGTCAGCCAGGCAACACCAAATGCAATCAAGCCTGTCGCTTCGACATAGTAGGTCAAGCGGTGAGTAACTCCGCTAAAATCCACCCAACCCAGAATATCGAGCAACTGTACGGCCATAGCACCAAGCATAACTACTGCGCAGGCTCGATAAATCAGCCCCCTAACCTTCGCCTCTTTAGAATCTTTACCTTTGGCTCTCAGGTAAAACAGCCAACAGAAAATTGCGAGGATAATGAACATGGAGATTGCCGCGGTGGTATGGACAACACCAACCATCGTGGACCCTGCAGCTGCCCCCTCATCACCACGACCGGCAAGGCAATCACACGGAAAAAAAGCCACCATTGCGACAGCGACTGCGGCGACTTTACTCAAGACTGCTTGAAACAACGAGTAGCCATTGTACGACCAGAGAAAAGCGGATATGACGCAGAGAGAGCCAACGAATACATTGCGGGCATGATCGGTTAAGTGGTAGGACAGGCTAATCGAGCTAATACTGACCCCAGGCGTTAGCAAGTCCGTCAGTGTCGCCAGTGACAAAGCGATGAATCCCACGATAAATTTAGCCGTGTGGTGATCAATTTCAGTATCTAGTGGCTCCCCATCCATGAACCTAGCCTCATACACATAATCAACAATTTTAGCACCCGGTAGCATTCTCGGCGCTGCTACGGGTAGTGGCCCAACACCAAACGCTGTTCCCGCGGCGTGCCCTAAAACCTACATTCCCGATTGAAGCCAAGCACATAAATACCCAATGGGCCTGAAGAAAACTCAGTTACATAAGCCGCAAAAAAACTAGGCATATAAACTTTTCTCTTACTCACCTTGTGAAAAACACAGGCCGAAGCACTGGGCATTTCAAGCCCGTATTGCTATCGAATGTTGTGGGCGAATGTTGTGGGCGAATGTTGTGGGTGTCCTTTGATTGATCATCACCCCCGTCAATCAACAACCACGACGACGATATCGCCCAGGTAATTAGATCCATGATGCACGACATCACCTGGCTGGAGATAGTGTTTCCCGGCAACCTCATTAGCTATGAATGTCCGGCGCGCCACGCCAAGGAATGACTCCTCACCCAGTGGGCCGCCACGCGCCAGATATGCGGCCAATGCCTCGATAATGTCACCACGCGTAGGTGGAGTAAAAATCGTACCTTCAGCGGTGCCTGACATCACTGTAGTAGACGACGGAATCGTTCCAGTGGATGTCAGCTTTACGTATCCATCACGATAGAGGAAGCGTGGCCTTTCCGTATCGGTGAATGCCTTTTCAACCAACCCCTTGAAATCAAGCGTCATTTCGCTTCCGCGTGCATCCTGACGATTTGATTCGTTCACAGATGTCGTCATGCGGACACTGGATATAAAGGCCTTCCAATCATTGGGGACTACCAGAAACGGCCCGGTTGGAAAGAAATCGGGGCCGCTTTTTGCATCGCTAAAACCGAACCCAGAATCGAGATTGTCGGGATCAGCCAGCTCGATTAGCGCATTCCTGTTGGTGAAATCACCGCACAGGAAAAAACCCTTGATGGCTTCGTCGAACTGCTCCGGAGCCGTAAGGTCGCGATCAAAGCGAATGCACAACTCCACTTCGTAGTCGAGTAGAATTCCGGGGGCGGTACGCACCTGCGCCCTGGCCGCCGATGCCGCCCCGAACTTCGGGAACTGAAATACAGCACTGCTATTAGCTTCTTCGGCATGCTCTGGAAAATTTGTGCCGGTTCCGATGTGACTCGTACCGCCGGAACCAGACGGCAAGAGTTCGTCGACATTGATCGTGAAGGTTAACTGATCAGCCTGCTGGTTGGCCTGAAGACGCGATATGTCCGCAGCGGCCAGCGCTTCGAAGGGATCGTCGGTTCGTGAGGCCCCAAGTTTCTCAAGATCAACGCCTGTAACGACTCCCCCTTTCATGTCACGCACGATAATCGTCCGAGTGCGGCCCTCTTCATCACGAAACTGGGCGAGCGTGATCGCTTCCTCCAATGGAGCCAGGCGCATCTCAAGTGGCTCGTCTTCGAAACTTGCGGGGTTGTGTTGTGGGTCAGGAGACGTAACCCACATAGCGACGACACCTATTGCCAGAACGGCAAATCCAACCGCGAAACATTTTCCTATAATTCTCATATTCGCTTCCTTTATAGCTAGCGGAACAGGCGACTTCAGCTATCAGTTTGCTAACGCCCTGGTCAGACCCCGGAGTTAGCAGTAGGTGTACGTGGTTTGTCATCAACACCCAAGCATGAACCTGAATATCAAATTCCTGCGCATACCATTTTAACCAGCCGGTGTAGGCAATCATATCCTGCGCTGAACAGAAGCAAGCTTGCCGGGTGTTGCCCCGCTAAATGACATGCTGCGGAATACCCGCAGACTAATGTATGTAAAAAATTAGCGGATGCCAATAGGTGTCATAATGTTGATCTGACCCCATTTATTCAGGCAGCTCTACTGGCAAGGAAGTTGTGTGTTTTACTTGATCCAACACAAAGAGGGTTTGTGCATCCTTTATTTCGGGAAACCCTCGTAGTGTTTTTAAGATGAATTGTGACAACTCTTTATTATTCCTCGCCACTACCTTCATCAGATGATCATATTGTCCAGATAGTGAATAGCATTCCAAAATGAGTGGGTGCGCTTGCACAGCGGCTTTAAAGCCATCAAATTCCGCCTCATTATTCTGATTAATACTCACCTGAACAAACGCGACCACCCCAAACCCCGCCTTTTCAGCATCTAAAATCGCGCTATACCCTTTAATGATGCCCCGCTCTTCCAGGCTTTTAGTACGCCTCAGGCAAGTAGACTCAGACATATGCGTTTGCTTTGCCAATTCCACGATCGGCAAGCGCCCGTTGTCTTGCAGCGTTGTTAATACCTTTTTGTCTTGCTTGGTAAGCATGGCCATTTCCGTCAAAAAATAGGTTATTCCTGAAGGATACCACCACAAATTAGGTAGAAGAAGAATGTTTTGACGGCTTCATTCACCTGCTCTCCCGTACAATTTATGCACAAATTAACAGCGGCGAGCACATTCTATGACCGATAAAAAGCATTACCATGTTGGCGACCTAAGCAATCAACAACCGTCTATAACGCAATATCAACCATCCAAATTCGCAAAGGCCAAACACCCCGAGCCCTACCGGTTTGAGGTAAATTTGAGCGCAGAGGCAGGTACTAAGCAGAAAAAAACAGGGGTTGTTTCAGTCAATATCCCAGGCTTTAGCCCGGTAAGACTGTATTGCGATGAGCAGCCACCGGTCGGTGACGACACCGCACCGCCGCCGTTAGCGTTTTTTGCCGCCGGCATAGGCTTTTGCTTAATGACGCACCTAACCGACATTCTTACCGCGCGTAAGATCCAGGTGGACAGTTTGAAGCTGGAGCAGCGCATTGTGTTTAGAACCAACCTTGGTCATATGCGCGAACATGGATATATGACAGATGGCGGTTGTGACGTGGTAGAAACACACGTGATTATCGATAGCCCCGAGTCAGAGGAGAAGATCAAAGATCTACTCGATGAGGCAGAAAATGGTTGCATGGCACACTATGCCCTAAGAAACCCAATCCCCTGGTCGACCCGTCTTATCTATAACGGCAACGAGGTTATCAGCAGACAAGGGGCTTAAAACAGCAGTCGATCTACCTCCTTTCAGTGGCCAAATATCAGCGTGTCACTAGACAAATATTAAAAGCGAGCTTCACTGAGGCTCGCTTTTTCGATCTAAAAAGCCACATCGTAAGCCGGCTGTGAGAATTAGCCGTGTCTGAAATATGCTGCATGGCGCGCCACACCGCTATACCGCCGACCAATCTAGCCAGCCACAGGTCAAATAGGTTCTTCTGGTAAGAGTAATGACGTTTTCCAATCGGCCTTCCAATTAGTGGGTACCCTTTTCTTTGCCTAGCTGCAGAAAAAGACTGGTATGCTCAGAGCTCGGTGGCCAAAAAGAGCTGACCGCTACACTTGCATACCCAAATGTGTTTCCGAAAATTTATTAGAAAGAAAGGTTATTGATTTTATACTCTCTAATTGAGTATGAGCCGCATATAAAAATTAAAGAGGAAAGCATGGAGCATAGAGGCGCGAATACAAACAACCATTGGCACAGCCTCTCGGCCAATGTCGTGCTGGAATGTCTAAAGTCCTCAAGCGAAGGTTTGGCTCAAACTGAAGCTGAAACACGTTTTGCAAGGTATGGCGCAAACCGTCTTCCGCAGGCCGCGCGCCGTAATCCTATCGTACGATTTTTACTTCATTTCAATAATGTTCTTATCTATGCGCTGCTCGGTGCTGCTCTGATTACAGCGCTATTGAGCCATTGGGTCGATACCGTCGTTATTCTCGCGGTGGTAGTCGTTAATGCCATCATCGGCTTTGTACAGGAAGGCAAGGCGGAACAAGCCATGGACGCCATCCGCCATATGCTGGCACCACGAGCCAATGTGGTTCGGGGGGGGGAACGTATAAGGATCGACGGCGAAAAGTTGGTGCCTGGCGATATCGTGCTGCTGGAAGCTGGTGACAAAATACCCGCTGATCTCCGGCTACTAACCGCTCATGGTTTGTCTGCACAGGAAGCAATTTTGACCGGAGAATCGGTGCCGGTAGAAAAGCACACTCAAGCCGTTACTGACAGTGCAGCCTTAGGGGACCGTACCTGTATGGCTTACTCTGGAACCCTAGTCACTATCGGCCAGGGCAAAGGGGTGGTGGTAGCCACGGGTACTGGTACAGAGATCGGCCGCATCAGTGGGCTCTTGTCGCAAGTAGAAGCGCTAACGACGCCGCTAGTGACACAAATGAGCGTATTTGCCAAATGGCTGACTATCTTCATTCTTATCATCGCAGCGGTCTTACTAGCCTTCGGGTATTTTATTGCACATTACGATTTTGGCGAGATGTTCATAGCCGTGGTCGGGCTATCTGTGGCAGCAATTCCCGAGGGCCTGCCGGCGGTGCTAACCATTACGTTGGCAATTGGCGTGCAAGCTATGGCTCGGCGAAACGCCATCGTGCGACGCTTGCCGGCCATTGAGACCTTGGGGTCGGTGTCGGTCATATGCACGGATAAAACCGGCACACTCACGCGTAACGAAATGATGGTTGCCTCGGTACTGACTCACCGCCATCTTTTTACGTTGGACGGCAGCGGCTACGAACCCAAAGGTGCACTAAAACTCGAAGAATCCCTTGTCTCGCCTGCTGAACACGCAATGTTGGAAGAGCTCGCCCGCGCTGCAACGCTCTGTAACGACGCTGCACTGCGCCAGCAAAACGGCGTCTGGGTAGTCGAGGGCGATCCCATGGAGGGTGCCCTGCTGAGTTTTGCGGGAAAAATGGATGTGAACACCCGTCAAGAGCAGGCTGCGTGGTCGCGTACTGATGTGATTCCCTTTGATGCTCAGCACCGTTTTATGGCGACGCTTAATCATGATCACGAGCAGCACGCCTGCATATTCGTCAAAGGTGCGCCTGAGCGAATGCTCACCATGTGCGAAAATCAACGTAGCGCCGATGGTACCATCGAGCCGTTGGACTGCGCTTATTGGCAAGAGCAGTCAGACGCTATTGCTGCACTCGGCCAGCGGGTATTGGCCTTCGCTGTTAAAGCAGTGCCACCCACACATACGGTATTGGACCATGCGGAGGTATCGGGTTCTTTAACCTTAGTCGGCATGGTGGGAATGATTGATCCGCCCCGAGCAGAAGCAATCTCGGCAGTGGCTGAGTGTTACGAGGCTGGCATCCTGGTAAAAATGATCACCGGTGACCACACAAAAACTGCTGCGGCAATCGGCAAACAGATAGGCCTTAAGAATTCCGACAAAGCCCTCACTGGGATCGACCTCGATGAGCTTGATGAGGCGACCCTTCGCCAGGCAGTTCTGGAATGCGATGTCTTTGCCCGCACCAGCCCAGAACATAAACTTAGGTTGGTCATGGCCTTGCAATCTCATGGTTTGACGGTGGCCATGACGGGCGATGGCGTAAATGACGCACCTGCACTGAAGAGGGCAGATGCTGGAATTGCTATGGGGGAAAAAGGCAGTGAAGCCGCTAAGGAGGCTGCCGAACTGGTGTTAGCCGATGATAACTTTGCGTCGATTGTGGCTGCTGTGCGTGAAGGAAGAACGGTTTATGACAACTTAAAGAAGGTGATTAGCTGGACCTTGCCGACCAACGCCGGTGAGGCCATGACGATCGTTCTAGCCTTGCTTATGGGAATGACGCTGCCCATTACACCTATTCAGATCCTTTGGGTCAATCTCATCACCGCGGTTACGCTGGGTATTGCCTTGGCGTTTGAGCCCACTGAAAAAAACACCATGCGCCGACCACCGCGCGAGCGCCAGGAACCGCTGTTAAACGCTAGCCTGGTTTGGCATATCGTGTTGGTATCGCTACTGTTTCTCTGTGGTGTGTTTGGCACATATCACTATGCAATAGATCGTGGCTATTCCGTGGAGTTAGCTCGTACCATTGCACTGAATACGTTGGTGATAATGGAAATATTCCACCTATTTTACATTCGAAATATCTACAGTGCGTCGCTAACTTGGCAGGGAGTGCGCGGGACCAAAGTGGTGTGGTCGGTGGTGATCGTTGTAACGGTCGCTCAGTTCGCGATTACCTATCTACCGATATTACAGTCCGTATTTACAACCGAGTCGATCCCCATGCTTGATGGTGTACTTATTATCGGAGTCGGTATGGCGCTGTTTGTGATCATCGAAATTGAAAAGCAAATGCGACTCGCATTCCAGAGCGTGGGCAAGGAATGATGGGAGATTTAAATATTGTCAGTGCTGCACTGTAATCCCCGCGAAAATTAATCGAGATTTTGAGTAGAGACTTTTACAATGATCGCCTAAGGAGCGAATAATGAAGAAGTCTCGATTTTCCGACAGCCAGATTCTGGCAATTCTGAAGACGGCCAAGAAAGGCGTTGCCAAACATAGTATCAGTATTCGGCTAGCCTGTGAGATCTACGACTTAACAGGACACCCATGAAACAAGAGGTATTTAGTGCCAGCACCATTGGAAGTTAAGCAGAGTTGCGCTGGATATCTGTGCTTATGCAGTGATGAGCAACCACTACAAGTGAACCCCAGGCGCACAGATCGACCCAATGACACCTAAAACTCCCTCGAGACAGAATATCCAACAGCCATCTGATAATTAACTGAACATGGCGGAAAAACTGTCTATGCAGATCAGCTGTCCATCGTAGTATGTACGGCGCATGAGAACCATAACGATAAGCAACACATCAAGATGCCACTAGAACTGAACTCCAGTTCAGTCCTAAAAATAACCGCAATTAATAACAATGAGGCAATCTATCCCTCATCGTTGTTGACCAAATATGACTAATAATGAACTAAAGGAGAGGTTAAATGTTTTATACGCCCATTTCCCCCTCGGGGGATTTCGATGAATTATGTACGGCGGTTCATAGGGTAAACCCTCATCTCACTGTTGGCCAAAGTGGTACAAATTTAGATGCTCCGGAATTCTCCTCTTACGACGTGAATATTACTTCTTCATTTGTCTCTGCCGAAGTAATGGCAAATATTGGGTTTAAGGGCCTAGTGATTGGCGGTGATGCGAAGGCAACCTATTTTTTGTTAGATATTATTGCGACACAGCCTGTCGCTGTTCCACTGAACAGCGGGCAAGGTCTTAATATTTGGGGGGTCGGTGGAAGAATTGCCTTTGCTAGTTCGCAAGTTTCTGGTGATGCAGCCTTCTCAGTGAGTGGATTGGCCGCGAGCGCAGTGGCGAAAGGGAGTGCAGTGATGTTGCAGGCTACTGTTATCGGTGGCGGCGCTCTAAATGACATAAAGTTTTTTAATAGTGGTATTGCAAGCTTTGATCAAACTAGCGCGTCTGGCCTTGGTGAGGGGGTTAATGAGCTATTTAGGGTGATGACCAATCCAAACAATATGGATAGCTTTCAGCCCAATGTGATAGGAATTGTTCCTGAATCCCAGGTTCCCCAACAAAGTTTTGCAGTTTCCTATGAGTATGGACTCCGCGCCATAAACAAGGGCTGGAATTTGCCAAAAGCGTTAGATAGAGCCCCGGTTGATGTTCCTTCTAGTTTAAATGTGATTGGTTCTGGATTTGCGGTTGATAGCAATGTTATTCAAGGTATTTATGAGTCTCTCGGTGTTTCCGGTGATGATAACCCATCGTCACAGCAAAGGAGCAAAGCCGGGGATTTGTATGACTGCGGCCCATAACTACTAGTAACTTATAAACCATATAAAAGGAATATATTTCATGGATACTATTGCCTATATACCCGTCGGTGGTGCGACGGATAGCGACGGAACCGTGTTGGCATTAAAGGGGCTAATTGTCGATAACCCAGAACAGGTAGATTGGATAACCCCGCCATCTGTACCTTCTGTTGACTCCTGTAATGTACTGCAAAGCGGTGCTATTCAGGCGAGCGTTTCTGCAATGCTCGCACTCGGTTTTCGCGGGTTTGCAATGGCAGCAAAAATGAATGCCACCTACTTCGTAGTCGATATCGTGAAGTACGCGACCGTTCCTGCTGTTACCGGCGGCCCTGTCAATGAATGGTATTTCGGTTATGGCCATCGCATTGGTATTCAGGGATTTAACGCCTCCGGTACTGCGGCTGCTTCCGTGGCGGGATTAGCAGGAAGCGCGACAATGTCAGGGACTGCTACTTCATATCAGGTAAAGTCGTTTGGTATTCCCTATGAGAATGTCATGCCCCTTCTACTCCCGCTGGCAGGACAAATGTTGGGTGGTTTAAATATGGGCACTATTCAACAAATGGGTGTGGTGAGAGAGGCGCTGGCGAACTATTCGATAACGCAACTTGACAATATCACCCCTCAGTTGATTGGGTACTCTCTGGTAAACAATCCGGATGGGCTGGATGAAAGTGCAGCAAGCCTCGGGTTTGGATTGAGGGCAATTGAAAAAGGATTGTCATACACCGATGCCAGCGGAAAAAACGCGAAGCATAATGCACCTGTCGCACCGGCGATCTTCAAACCGCTTTACGAGGAAATTCTTGGTTCGGGCTACGGTGATGACGTAGTGCCAAACTCAGCCCAGAGGCAGCAGGCAAAGGAGTTGCTGGAAATGATGCCTTAGTCACCTTGTAGAAGACCAGGTCACACCGACGTTACCATGCTCTCATGCTCTGTAGGTGCCGATTCAGTATGGCCTGGTTTAACAACTTCTATCGTACATTGAGGAAAGGTTTTGATGGGGATGGTGTCGTTGCTACCGGAATCGGTTATGGTACATGTCGATTTTTGGGCAGCATTGATAGAAGCCAGAAAGTGAAGGAATCCTTATACCGGCAATGATGTTGGTATAAATTCATGGACACCCAACAGGGAACAACAATGGGGAACAACAATGGGACCCCCATAGAAGATAAGGCATCCTACGCCAAACACTTGCATTTAACATCAGTCACCGCAAAATACTGGCTATACATACAACACCATTAATAGCCATGACCCAACCGCGATCAAATCTGATTGATCCAAGCACAACGCCCTACTATCACTGCGTTTCCCGCTGTGTTCGCCGCGCTTTTCTTTGCGGGCGTGATGAGCGTAGCGGGCAGTGCTTTGAGCACCGTCGACAGTGGATAGAAGACCGGCTGCTGGAACTTTCCGGAATATTCGCGCTAGATGTTTGTTCGTATGCCGTTATGAGCAACCATTATCATGTCGTGTTATTCGTGAACCAGCAACAGGCTGACGGCTGGGACCTGCTAGAGGTGGTGTCTCGATGGCATCGGCTATGCAAAGGCTCTGCCTTATCGCAGCGTTTTTACCGTGGGGAGTCCCTGGATTCAGCCGAATTGACCCGGCTGTCCGAGGTAGCCAAAACCTGGAAGGCGCGGCTGACCGATATCAGTTGGTTTATGCGCTACTTGAACGAGTTCATTGCACGGGAAGCCAATCGCGAAGACCAGTGTAGCGGGCGATTCTGGGAGGGCCGTTTTAAATCCCAAGCATTACTGGACGAAAAGGCCCTGGCAGCCTGTATGGCTTATGTCGACCTTAATCCAATCCGTGCGAAAATGGCCGAAACACCAGAGACATCGGACCATACCTCAATCAAACAACGTATCCTCTCTGCAAAACAGGCACAGCAGCCCACCACGCTGCTGCCTTTTGTCGGGAATCCAAAGAACCCATGCCTACAGGCCTACCGTTTCGGCTAGAGGACTATATTGAATTGGTGGACTGGAGCGGACGCTGCCTACGAGAAGATAAGCGGGGAGCAATCAACGAAAAACTTCCTCCCATTCTGGATCGCCTGCAAATTGATCCAAAGCAATGGACCTATCTGAATAGAAATTTTGAAAGCCGGTTTAAATCCCTTGTAGGCAGCGGCCATACTGTACGCGCCACTTGCGAGCAACTTGGCAAGCGCTGGGTGCACGGAATTCGTGAGTGCGAACGTCTCTTATCACTTCCTCCCGCAACACCTTAAACCCTAATCTCTCCCCCCGTTGAATTGCATCGCAGGTCAGCTGCGAGCGTACACTGCGTGTGCGGCCCACCCAACCATACGGAATGCGAGATAAAAAACACACGAGCCTGCCCTTCCAACAATGACTTCTTACGCGCAAGCAAAAATACTCGTAACGAACGCTTTGTGCTGTTAGGCACTATTTAATGGGTGTCCTTTTTATTGATTCTCTCCACCCTTTGAATTGCATCGCAGATCAGCTGCGAGCGTACACTGCGTGTGCGGCCCACCCGATCATACGGTATACGTGATAAAAACCACACGAGCCTGCCCTTCCCTTGCGCGCAAGCAAAAATACTCGTGACGGACGCTTTGTGCTGTTAGGCACTATTTGTGAGGCACTATTTGTGGGTGTCCTTTTTATTTCTTGCTATAAGTGTCACTTGATATCTTGATTGCTTAACTGAGCAGACAACCTCCTGAATAGTTCATCTTCATAATATGGCAAGAAGTCTGTATGCCTAGAGTAAGTAAAACCCTGGATATCGGAACTATGAGACAAGTAATGCATTTTGGCACTTTCACACATAACGCCAAAACACTTCTTGTTCATTCCTTCACTAAGCGGTCCAATATTTTCCCTTGTAAACTTGTTTGATACGCCTCTATGAATTTCTGTAGCTGCTGATGCCAAATCGGGCAAAAGGTCTTTTGTCTGGGGAAGCAAGTCCGTCACATTTATGGCTACTAAACCTTTGACTTTAGAGGTTCTAGCAAAATTAATTCTTTTAGCAATCTGCTTATTTGCCTTCTTTACATTTACCCCGATTTTTTTGATTGACTTTATGCGCTTACACTCCACAAAAAGCATACCTCCAGAAGCTAGATCAACAACTATGTCGCAAATACCTGTTAAGGATACTCGATAGCCTGCCTTTACAAATCGGCTGGCAGTAGTTAACTCAAATAGAAAATCTCTAGCCTGGTCATTCTCGCTGTTAGCTCGAAACTCGTGACCAGAGGCGACCTTCTTAATTTGGTCGTGAAATTCTTTTGAGTCTATACTCTTAAGTCCGTTGTAAGCCCTAATTATTTCATGCACTTCGACATAGGCATTATCAAAGCCCCTTTTGAAATTTATTAGCCCCTCCCTGTCTTTAGGAAATGACTTGTTACTTACCATAGACTGAAAGTCATGAAGATACTTCTTATAAATACCATACCTGTTCCGGGTGTATGAAAATCCTAGTTTGTCAAACCAATCGCAAACAACCTCATACATAGAAATAAGATCTTCGAACTTATGTTTGTAATTATTCGTCGTATCGTCCACAACCTTTCCAAAAACTTATAGCGCCTCAAGAGGGGTTCCAGTTACGGCTCCGCTTGTTTGACTTGTTAGCCTTGACTTCTTCTCGATGCTCATGAATCTTTTTGAATGCAAATAACTCAGCTTCTTTGTCTAGCTATCACCCTCAAACAAAATATAGCGCTGCCAATCATCAACCTCCAAAGATACGCCCTAGTCAATATCAGCCGAAACCGCAATTGCGAGCTTTCCTTAACGCCTTCAGAAATCAGAAAATTCATCGCAGATGCCTTTGCGAAGTAAGATAAAACGTAGTTACGTTCTGAAGCGTTCAAGGCTTGCGACCCAATAGCGGAAGACCAAGATAACCAGTCAGACTGACCCGTCTTGAGATATTCCTCACGAATCTCCTTAAAACCAAATCCATTAACTGGAATCTCTAGAACCTTTGCTCCAACAAATGGGGTCAGATCAACTTTTTGACACTAAATACCACAAATGGAAGCAACGTCACAAAGTTGATCTGACCCCAGTTATTACTTTCAACAACGTAGCATTATTAAAACTTTGATTGCCAACATTAATGAATTACTCGCCCGCGGCGCCACACCATCGATTTACAATTGCCATCAATTCACCCTCTTGGATCGCGCTATTCGACCACCCCCTTGCAAATTTAATATCGTTAGAATTAGGTAACTGTTCAGGCGGCAGCTCTCGGATTCGAATTCTACTTGGTAGTGCTGCGGCCTCACCAACGAATATTGCTTCTCGTCTGGTAAGGGCTGATAACATTTTGGTTAAACCGCTTAAGCTGTCTGGCAAAAACCTTGACACATGCTCTTGATCACTGGAATTCGACAATCTAAGAACAACCCAAGAGTTACATTGAGAAAGAACTGTACTTTCGACATCAGAAGGCCTTTGAGAAATAAGACCTAATCCTAACCCGTATTTTCTCCCTTCTTTTGCAATACGTCGAATAGCATCTTGAGCTTCTTTGTATTGAGCTTCGCCATGGTTCGGCACATAACGATGAGCCTCCTCACAGACAAATAGTACAGGATCCTTTTCCCTCTCATCCCGTGTTTGCCAGAGCTTGTATTGAAAGAGAAGACGAGATATCAACGCTGTCAATGGTCCGGCGACTTCATTTGGGAGCCCTGATATATCGATAATACGAATATCTTTCCCATCCGCTTCACCCACAAATTGTGACAATATTTCCTGTAGTTTAGGAGAAGAATCCTCAGCATACTCCTTCAGTAAAAAACTAAGCTGCGGGTTGGACCGAAGGACTTTGAGTTTTTTAAGTATGCTATCAACTTTATCCCGACCTGATGACGCCGCCAAGTTATCCTGTTTTCCCAACTTACGGCCTTGAACCTTATCTATGTGAGTCACAAACTGTGACAACTTAAATGGAACCGGCTTATCTCTATCAAAATTCAAGACCTTCTCTTCGGTTATGCCACCAATGAGCTCGGCTTCCGCCCCTCCATTTGGTTCTGTTCCGACATCCTGAACATACCCTGCCTCAAGCAACCTAGCGTAAGTAACTGCTTCATAAACAATATTATTTTGAGATGTAGCTTCGTGTTCAGTCTTGCCAATAATCAATGATCTCAATTCATCACTCGACATAAGCCAGTAAGGCAATTTCAAAAGCTCTGCCTCATCATCAGCTACAGAAGCATCATTATATGCTCGGTATACTTTTGCCCTATCACCAAAAGCACTCGCATATTCACCATGTGGATCAATCATTACAATTCTAGGCTTCAATTTTGTGCCTTCTGGCTCATGATCTAAAACAGAATGTAAAATTGAAGCTACTGTTCCAGATTTTCCCGAACCTGTAGACCCTAATATTGCAAAATGATGACCAAAGAGCTTATCAATATTTGCTCTGCATATTGCATTGTTACCGCCAATGTAATTACCTATGGGAACCATGGGATTCACTGCTTCATTTTGAGCATTCCATTCTGCAGCGCTATAAACAGCCTCCAATTCATTATTAAGGCAGATATAAGCACTCTGCAGAGGTAAGGGATAAGTTTCAACACCGCGGGAGAAATGAAGCTGAGCATCTTTGCTAGACCATATTCCCTGGCCAAACAAGTCGGCCTCTAAAATGCGAGCATCATCCGCACCATTTATTAGCTGACTACTGTCATCAGAAATCAACTCTGATCTCATTTTTAGAGATCGAACAAAAGCGAATAGTAGTTTTCTGCCAAAATGTACTTTAATGATACTACCCATTTGACCAACGGAATAAACTTCCCCATCAACGGCACGAATTAGTTCGTTCACATTGTCGTCAATTTCTATACGTAAATTATTGCCGGAAACCTCAATAATTTTACCTATCTTTAACTCCGTCCTTGCCTGGAAAACAGCACTCACGATGCGTCCCCTGTTTTTATGAAATCGGTTAGCCCATCAAAACGCCACCAATTATAATTATTAGCCTCAGGTTCAGCCAAAGGAGTTGTCGAATTATGATAAATACCCAACTCACCAGCGACATAAACTCTAGAACCAATCTTGGGACAGGAAAGCCAATCATCTAAGGTTTTATTAACAACAACATCATCTCTCTGCGCCTCCTGTATGAAAGCAATAACTGTCGTTTGATTAGACTCACTTCTTAACGCACTTTCTATTTCTGCATTAATATGGTCATCCCCAAAACTGTAGCCGCAGGTGATTAATGTATTTTGCTCGCCAGCCATCAGTGTTTTGCGCAACCCCAAAAATAAACTGGCAAATGGGTCTTTCTGCGTTTCTACATACTTTGTAGCTTGAGGGTAAATCATAATATTTGCAGGATCTGACAAATATTTAGTTCCATACCGAGCGCGCACCAAACCTAAATTATTGTCTCGATGCCAATCTATCGAACCATGCAGCTTATATAGATGATAGGTATTTGAATCTATAGCGGTATTTGAAAACTCCCTTTCGGCATTCCAAAAACCTACAGCGCCCCCTGAAAACCCATCACATACTACTTTTTTGTGTAGAGCTAATGCATCTTCTAACAATGTGTCGTAATTAGTAGTGAAGAATGTCGTCTTCGAGCGCCGCTCTAGATTAGACTGGTTAATCAATAGCGCTTCTATAAATTTAAAATGAGGTTCTATTTCAACAATTGGACTTTCTGCATTGCCAATCTCCTCTTCTATCCCACGCTCAACATTGGCAGCCACGTATCCATATCTGACAATTCCCCCGATAGCCTTAATAATTTCCAGATATAGATTTCTTAACTCCTCAGAAGTATATCTATTCGCACCAAGGTGTGCGGCTTTATCTTTAGAACGCTCAGAAATAGCGAGAAGATCACCCAAATGACTCAAGTAATGCTCAACATGGCAGTCGTCGGTTAGGTCCGCTTTTAAAGCAGCCAAAATCTCTTTTTCTTTTGCCTCTGAATCATCTTCTATAATTTTCTCAACGCGCTTAGTCAATGGATACATTAAAGGTATGTTCGAATCGAAACTTATTCCAGCCCCAAAAAGCCAATTTTGCCTGCTTTGTGAGGTTAAAAGCTGTTTTAAATTTTCTAATCTACTATCAAATTCTTCCATAATTTTCTCTTCGAGATTCTACCTATCGAGCACTCAATTAGTCGAAGGTGCGATTAGCTTTAACAGTTCATCCAAAAGACGCGTCGAAATTAATTTTTAATTGACAGCTCATGATCATATTAAGCCGTCCTTCAAAGTCAATAACCAAGAAGTATTTATCAATTGATAGACGACACGTCTCGTGATCTTGGGGACTGAACAAGAGCTTGGCTATTTACCGTACAAGCAATAGCCATTTGGAGATTTAGAAGATGAGTCAGGGAGGCTATCGCCTCCCCTGAGGCGCCATTACAAGAAAAAGTAACAGCGAATAGAGCAAACCAATAAATCTAGTGACCTTCGGCTCAGAAGGAATCACCGGGGACTCGCACCCACCCCTCCATCAAAATCCGCGCGCTGCGGCTCATAATGGCTTTGGTGGCAGTCCACTGCCCATTAACGATCTCCGCTTCCGCACCAACGCGAAGGGTTCCAGACGGATGCCCAAAGGTAACCGCATTGCGCTCCCCGCCCCCCGCGGCCAGATTGACCAGGGTGCCGGGAATGGCAGCGGCGGTGCCGATGGCAACGGCGGCGGTGCCCATCATGGCGTGGTGCAGTTTGCCCATGGAGAGTGCGCGCACCAGCAGGTCGATTTCACCCGCGTCCACCTGCTTGCCACTGGAGGCCGCGTAGCCCTTGGGTGCCGCGACGAACGCGACCTTGGGGGTATGCTGGCGAGCGGCTGCCTCTTCCACCTTGTCGATCAGGCCCATGGCCTTCGCACCATAAGCGCGAATCGTCTCGAACATGGCGAGGGCCTTGTCGGCACCGTTGATGGCTTCTTGCAACTCGGTACCCACGTACCCAATTTCGTCAGCGTTGACGAAGATGGTCGGGATACCGGCGTTGATCATGGTGGCCTTTAGCGTACCGACGCCGGGCACCTCTAAATCGTCTACTAGGTTGCCGGTGGGAAACATGGCCCCTTCCCCATCCGCCGGGTCCATGAATTCGATCTGCACTTCTGCGGCCGGGAAGGTGACGCCGTCCAGTTCGAAATCACCGGTCTCCTGCACTTCCCCATTGGTGATGGGTACGTGGGCGATGATGGTTTTCTTGATGTTGACCTGCCAGATGCGCACGGTGCAGATGCCGTTCTCTGGAACGCGCGCGGCATCCACAAAACCGCTGTTGATGGCGAAGGCACCGACGGCGGCGGTGAGGTTGCCGCAGTTGCCGGACCAGTCCACGAACGGCTTGTCGATGGAAACCTGGCCGAACAGGTAATCCACGTCGTGCTCCGGCTGTTCGCTCTTCGACAGGATGACGGTTTTGCTGGTGCTGGAGGTGGCTCCGCCCATGCCGTCGGTCTGCTTGCCGTAGGGATCGGGGCTGCCAATCACCCGCAGCAGCAGGTTGTCGCGCGCGGCACCCGGAACCTGTGCGGATTCCGGGAGGTCCTGCAGGCGAAAGAACACGCCCTTGCTGGTGCCGCCACGCATATAGGTGGCGGGCACTTTTATTTGTGGGGCACTCTTTTTGGGCTCGGGGCTGGTCATTGCGCGGCACCTTCGGCTTCGAGGAAGTCATTGGCGAAGCGCTGCAGTACACCGCCGGCATCATAAATGGAGACTTCTTCTGCGGTATCCAGGCGGCATTTCACCGGGACTTCCACGGTCTCACCGTCTTTACGATGGATCAGCAGCGTGAGGGTTGCGCCCGGGGTGCGGTCGCCGAGTACGTCGAAGGTTTCGGTACCGTCGATGCCCAGGGTCTCGCGGGTGGTGCCCGGCTGGAATTCCAGCGGCAGCACGCCCATGCCGATCAGGTTGGTGCGGTGAATACGCTCGAAGCCTTCTGCCACAATCGCTTCCACACCGGCGAGGCGCACGCCTTTGGCGGCCCAGTCGCGGGAGGAGCCCTGGCCGTAGTCGGCGCCGGCGATAATGATCAGCGGCTGCTTGCGGTCCATGTAGGTTTCGATGGCTTCCCACATGCGGGTGACCTTGCCTTCCGGCTCGATACGCGCAAGAGAGCCCTGCTTCACTGCACCGTTGTCGTCGCGCACCATTTCGTTCAGCAGTTTCGGGTTGGCGAAGGTGGCGCGCTGGGCGGTGAGGTGATCGCCCCTGTGAGTCGCGTACGAGTTGAAGTCCTCTTCCGGCAGGCCCATTTTCGCCAGGTATTCCCCGGCGGCACTGCTGGCGAGGATCGCGTTGGACGGCGACAGGTGGTCCGTGGTGATGTTGTCACCCAGCACGGCCAGCGGGCGCATGCCTTTGAGGCTGCGCTCACCGGCCAGTGCGCCTTCCCAGTACGGCGGGCGGCGGATGTAGGTGCTCTGCGGGCGCCAGTGGTACAGCGGCTCACCCTTCTCTGCTTCGGCCTTGTTCAGGTCGAACATCGGGATGTAGACCTCGCGGAACTGCTCGGGCTTCACGCTCTGCTTGACGATCGCGTCGATCTCTTCGTCGCTCGGCCAGATATCTTTCAGGGTGATGGGGTTGCCGTCTTTATCGTGGCCCAGTACATCCTTTTCGATATCGAAGCGGATGGTGCCGGCGATGGCATAGGCCACAACCAGTGGTGGTGAGGCCAGGAATGCCTGCTTGGCGTAGGGGTGGATGCGGCCATCGAAGTTGCGGTTACCGGACAGTACGGCGGTGGCGTAAAGGTCGCGATCGATGACTTCTTTCTGGATTTTTGGGTCCAGCGCGCCGCTCATGCCGTTACAGGTGGTACAGGCAAAGGCGACCACATCAAAGCCCTGCTGTTGCAGCTCTGGCAACAGGTCGGCTTCTTCCAGATACATTTTTACGGTTTTGGAACCGGGCGCGAGGGAGGTTTTTACCCAGGGCTTGCGGGTAAGGCCGAGTTTGTTGGCGTTACGCGCGATCAGGCCTGCGGCAATCATGTTGCGCGGGTTACTGGTGTTGGTACAGCTGGTAATGGCGGCGATGATGACGGCACCATCGGGCATTTCGCCTTCTTTCTCTTCCCATTTCTCTTTCCATCCTTCTTGGGCAATACCGCGGTTACCCAGTTCGGATACCGGCAGCAGTGCGTGCGGGTTGGATGGGCCGGCCAGGTTGCGGCCTACGGAGGAAAGGTCGAATTTGAGTACGCGCTCGTATTCGGCTTCTTTCAGGGTATCTGCCCAGAGGCCGGTTTCTTTTGCGAACTTTTCTACCAGCGCCACCTGCTCGTCGTCGCGGCCGGTGAGCTTGAGGTAGTCGATGGTTTGTTCATCGATGGCGAACATGCCGGCGGTGGCACCGTATTCCGGTGTCATGTTGGCGATGGTGGCGCGGTCGCCGAGGCTCAAGCTGGAGGCGCCTTCGCCGTAGAATTCGAGATAAGCTCCGACTACTCGCTCGCGGCGCAGGAATTCGGTCAGGGCCAGTACCATGTCGGTACCGGTAATGCCGGGCTGCAGTTTGCCGGTCAGCTCTACGCCGACGATGTCTGGCAGGCGCATGTAGGAGGCGCGGCCGAGCATCACGCTTTCTGCTTCGAGGCCACCCACGCCTACGGAGATTACGCCGAGGGCGTCGACCATTGGGGTGTGGCTGTCGGTACCGACGCAGGTATCCGGGAAGGCCACGCCGTTGCGTACCTGCACCACCGGAGACATTTTCTCCAGGTTGATCTGGTGCATGATGCCGTTGCCCGGCGGGATTACGTCGACATTTTCAAACGCGGTTTTGGTCCAGTTGATGAAGTGGAAGCGGTCTTCGTTACGGCGCTCTTCAACTTCGCGGTTTTTTTCAAACGCGTTCTTTTCAAAACCGGGGTGTTCGACGGCCAGGGAGTGGTCGACGATCAGCTGGGTGGGCACTACCGGGTTTACTTTGGCGGGGTCCCCACCCTTCTCTGCAATGGCGTCGCGCAGGCCGGCGAGGTCGACCAGTGCGGTTTGGCCGAGAATATCGTGGCAGACGACGCGCGCGGGGAACCAGGGGAAGTCGAGGTCGCGCTTGCGTTCGATAATCTGCTTGAGGGCGGCGGTGAGGTTTTCCGGCTCACAGCGGCGGACGAGGTTTTCTGCCAGGATACGGGAGGTATACGGCAGTTTTGCGTAGCTGCCCGGCTGGATGTTTTCGACGGCTTCGCGGGTGTCGAAATAATCTAGGTCGGTGCCGGGGAGGTTTTTGCGGAATTCGGTATTCATCTGAAAGGTCACGCGTTCGAGTCGTTGGGTGGCGGCAGTGCTGTCGGGTATCCCTCTACTGGACACGCCGAATACCCATCCCTGGGGGCTTGGCTGCGAGATCCCTCTCGCAGACAGTCCAGTAGAGGGATACCCGACATCAGTGCCTTCGCATCATATTGTGTAGGAACCTTTGAATAATGTAGCGAGCGGACGCCGCCAGGCGCCCGCGCAGTAGTTATTCAATGGTTCCTTAGCGCTCAGCGATCGGGGTAACTTTGCGCAGCTCTGGGCCTGTGTATTCCGCGCTTGGGCGGATGATGCGGTTGTCGGCGCGCTGTTCAAATACGTGCGCGGCCCAGCCGGTTACGCGGGACATTACGAAGATCGGGGTAAACAGCTTGGTGGGAATACCCATGAAGTGATACGCGGATGCGTGGAAGAAGTCGGCGTTACAGAACAGCTTCTTCTCGCGCCACATGACTTCTTCGCAGCGTACGGATACCGGATACAGTACGTCGTCGCCCACGTCGGCGGCGAGCTTTTCAGACCACAGCTTGATGATGCCGTTGCGCGGGTCGGATTCGGTGTATACCGCGTGGCCGAAGCCCATGATTTTTTCTTTGCGCTCGAGCATGCCCAGCAGTTCTTTTTCTGCTTCGTCGGCAGAAGAGAAACGCTCGATCAGTTCCATGGCTGCTTCGTTGGCGCCACCGTGCAGCGGGCCGCGCAGGGAGCCGATGGCGCCGGTGATGCAGCTGAACAGGTCGGACAAGGTAGAAGCACACACGCGTGCGGTGAAGGTGGACGCGTTGAATTCGTGCTCTGCGTACAGGATCAGGGATACGTTCATCACCTGTGCGTGCAGCTCATTGGGCTTTTCGCCGCGCAGCATGTGCAGGAAGTGACCGCCGATGGAATCGTCATCGGTTTCGGTTTCGATGCGCACGCCATCGTGGCTGAAGCGGTACCAGTAACAAATAATGGACGGGAACGCGGCCAGCAAGCGGTTGGCGCGGTCTTGTTGCTGGTCGAAGGACTCTTCGCCTTCGAGGTTACCCAGCATGGAGCAACCGGTACGCATGACGTCCATTGGGTGAGCGTCTGCGGGAATGCGCTCGAGTACTTCGCGCAGGGCCTGCGGCAGGCCGCGCATGGTTTTGAGTACGCCTTTGTAGTCTGCCAGCTGTGCACTGGTGGGCAGTTCTCCATTAAAAATTAGATAGGCGACTTCTTCGAACTCGCAGTTTTCTGCCAGGTCTTTTACATCGTAGCCACAGTACGTGAGGCCAGAACCGGATACACCAACGGTGGAAAGTGCAGTTTTACCGGCTACCTGACCACGCAGGCCTGCTCCGCCAACTTTTTTCTCTGCCATCTCTATTTCCCCTAGTTTTCCTGATTATTCGGTTAGATGAAATTTGGGTTACGTCGTTGTTGCTTGTTGTGTGCTTACTTCTTGAATAGCGCGTCGAGCTTGTCTTCAAACTCGTGGTAGTTCAGGTAGTCGTACAGTTCTGCGCGGGTCTGCATGGTGTCGACCACGGCCTGCTGGTCGCCATTTGCCAGAATGCTGCTGTACACATTCTCGGCCGCCTTGTTCATGGCGCGGAACGCAGACAGCGGGTACAGCACCATGTCGGCACCGGACTCACCCAGCTCCTGCTTGTTATATAGCTTGGTTTTACCGAACTCGGTGATGTTGGCGAGAATCGGTACGTTCAGCGCATCTTTGAACGCGCGGTAGTGTTCCAGTTCAGTTACCGCTTCGGCGAAGATGCCGTCGGCACCGGCTTCGATGCACGCCTGGGCGCGGTCGATGGCGGCTTCCAGGCCTTCCTGTGCGAACGAATCGGTACGCGCCATGATGAAGAAATCATCGTCGGTGCGTGCATCTACGGCAGCCTTGATGCGGTCGACCATTTCTTCTTTGGATACGATTTCTTTGTTCGGACGGTGGCCGCAGCGCTTCTGGGCAACCTGGTCTTCGATGTGCACGGCAGCCGCGCCGGCACGGATCATTTCTTTCACAGTGCGGGCAATATTGAAGGCGCCACCCCAGCCGGTGTCGATATCCACCAACAGCGGCAGGCTGGAGGCGGCGGTAATGCGACGCACGTCTTCCAGCACGTTATCCAGGCTGGTCATACCCAGGTCTGGCAGACCGTAGGAGGCATTGGCCACACCGGCGCCGGACAGGTAAATCGCCTTGTGGCCGATGCGCTCGGCCATGATGGCGGTGTAGGCATTGATGGTGCCGACAACCTGCAGTGGCTGGTTGTCGTTCAGTGCCTGGCGGAAACGTGCGCCGGCGGATTCAGGTCTGCTCATTAGGTTGCCCCTGTTCTCTTTTCTCTCAAGATTCGGTGTTAGCTAGGTATTAGATAGTTTCTTTGCGATATTGCTGCGGGATGCGCGGATATGCCGGCGCATCAGGATTTCTGCCAGTTCGCCGTCGCCGGCCTCAATGGCTTCAATAATGTGGCTGTGCTCGCGGAAGGCGCGGTGCGCGCGTGGGCTGGCCATACCCAGCTGATAGCGGTACATGCGCACGCGGTAATAGAGTTTGTTGCACAGGGTGTCGATCAGGAGTTCGTTGTTGGAGGCCTGCACGATGCGGAAGTGGAAATCGAAGTCCCCTTCCGGCTGGTAGTAGGCGGTGCCCGCCTGCAGTTCTTCCTGCTGTTGGTGGCGCTCCAGCATCTGGCGGAGTTCGGCGAGGTCGGCGTCTGAACGATTCTCGGCGGCCAGGCGGCAAGCCATGCCTTCCAGCGCTTCGCGCACGTCGTAGAGTTCCAGCAGGCCGCGGCCACTCAACTCCACCACACGGGCGCCAACATTCACCTTCCGCTCGATTAGCCCCAGGGAATCCAGCCGCATCAGTGCTTCGCGCAGGCTGCCACGGCTGGCGTCAAAGCGGCGAGCCAACTCCGGCTCGCTGATTTTGCTGCCAGCGGCCATGCGGCCTTCGACGATATCTTTGCGCAGGGAAAGAAACAGGCGGTCGGCCAGACTCTGCGTACCCTGCAGCGCTTTTTCGCCCGCTTTTGTCACCTGTTCCGTATTGGCCATTTTCTAACCCAATCTTTCCATCTGGTGTGTGCCTGCAATACTCGAAATCAAGATTGTCGACACTTTTTAGTGTGGGAAAGGATATTTGGCCAATTTTTTGCCGTCAAGGGCTAATTATGTCAACACATAGCCCAATATTGCTGACCACACGGTCATATCAGGTCAAAATAATGATATCTGGTTGAATAAGGACGGCACCCGGTCCCACGGGGCCTCAGGTTGCTTAGTTGCGGCGGTGCGTGGCCGGAATAGTAGTCTTGAAATAGCGATATGGGCATAATAGCGCCGCGCTGACTTGGTACGGGTTCAAAGAAATCCTGACAGGCCAATCTATTCTTAGAGTGTCGGCAAAATAGTATTGATGTACGCCCCATTTGCAGGTTGCCAAGCCGGCAATCCATACCGAATTCGAGAGCTTCGAGCAGAACAACATATATGCCTAAAAGTGTTATCAGGCGCTGGCTGCCAACTCCCGAACAGGTCCGCTCCAACAACGGCCTGAAGTTTCTCGGTACTCTGCTACACGACCCCAACCTTTTCCACCTGAACCGCCACTCGGTTTCCGTGGCTTTTGCGGTGGGAGTCTTTACCGCCTTCCTGCCGCTGCCCGGGCAGATGATTATCGCGGCGCTGCTGGCGCTGTGGTTTCGCTGCAACCTCCCTCTTTCCGTGGCCCTGGTCTGGATCAGTAACCCAGTCACCATGCCGGCGATTTTTTACAGCACCTATAAGCTGGGTGCCTGGATGCTCGGCACGCCGCCGGTGCAGTTTGAGATCGAGCTATCGTGGGAATGGCTTACACAAGAGGTAGGGAAAATCTGGCTGCCGCTGTTCTTCGGCTCACTGATTAGTGGAATTTTCTTTGCCACCATCGCCTACTTCGTCATGCAGGCAATCTGGCGCTGGCAGGTGGTGAAGCGTTGGAAAACGCGGCTGGCGCAGCGCAAGGCCCAGCTGGGAAACAGCTGAGCCAGCGCAAGATTCTGATTCGTAAGAACCCGTCGAAAGAACCGAGCCGAAAGGAAGAATACGCGGCAGCTTAGAAGTCTTGCCGCAGCGCAGCCGCTGGCTGCACCTTGCTCGCCTGATACGCCGGATACAAGGTTGCGATCAGGCTGAGCAGGAACCCTGCCCCCACCACCAGCGCCACATCACCCCACTGCAATTCAGACGGCAGGTAATCTACCGGGTAGACGTCCGATTTCAGAAATTGGATACCGAATAACGATTCCAGGCCAGCCACCGCATCGGTGACCACCAGCGAGCCAAGCACACCGAGTGCGCCTCCCACCAAGACGCCGATGAGGCCCACCAGTGCGCCCTGGCTGACAAACGTCAGCAGAATTTCGCGGGTGCTCGCGCCCATGGTGCGCAGAATGGCGATGTCGCCGTGCTTGTCGATCACCACCATTACCAGCGTGGACACCACGTTGAAAGCCGCAATCGCGATAATCAGAAAGACCAGCAGACTCACCAGATTACGGGACATCTGAATAGCCTGGTACAAATTGCCGTGGGTGCCGGTCCAGTCGTTGCCGTAATAGCCCTCTCCCGGCAGCTGTCGCAACAATTGCTGGAATATGGCGAATGAACCGAGCATATCCTCTACGCGCATCTGCACGCCGGCACCACCGGCGCCGCCGGCTAACGCTTTCGCCTGTTCCCAATCGACAATCGCCAGTGAGTGGTCGAGTGCGGTGCCGGAATGGAAAATATCCACCACTTTAAAGCCGGCGAGCTGGGCGGCACTGCGCCCTCCCCCAATGCTGTTGCCGCTCTGCGGCACGATGACGGAAAGCTGCTCGCCAACACTGATCTCGAGTTTGTCGGCGATGCCCTTGCCGAGAATAATGCCCGCCTCCACTGGGTCGCTGGTCAGCGCGGCGAAACTACCGGGCTGCAGGAAATCACCAATGGTGGAAACGTTCACGATGGTTTCTGGATTCACGCCCTGCACGAGTAACGGCGTTACATCCAAACCGTTTTTGGCCAGGCCATTGACCTGCCACACTTCGGCGGCGGCGGTGATACCCGGTGCAGCCGCGATTTCGTCGCGTACTGTGGTCCAGTCGATATCGGGGTTGGCGTTGTACACGGTGGCGTGCGGCATGATGCCGAGAATCCGTTCGCGCAATTCGCGGTCGAAGCCGTTCATGACCGACATCACGATGACCATCAGCGCGACACCGAGGATCAGGCCGATCATGGAAAGGCCGGAGATAAACGACACCAGCCCGGCGGAGTCTTCGTCACTGCGCTGGGCGCCGGCGTAACGCAGGCCAATAAACGCGGGTAAAGGTTTAAACATAGTGATTCCTAAGCAACCGCCACGTTATACGTGGTCGCCCTGTTGCCAGCCTTCCACCAGCTGCCCGTCAATCAAATGCAGGCAACGGTCAAGCGCGCCTGCGAGATCCGGATCGTGGGTAACAATAACAAAGCTGATACCCATCTCGTCGTTGAGGCGGTCCATCAGCTTGTGAATTTCCTGCGCGGTCGCGCGGTCCAGGTTACCGGTTGGCTCGTCCATCAGCACACAGGCCGGACGTGCAACCAAGGCGCGAGCAATGGCCACGCGCTGGCGCTCACCGCCAGACAGTTGCGCGGGCTTATGCGTGAGGCGCTCGCCCAAACCGACCGCCTCGAGCATTTCGGTTGCGGCCGCACGCGCTTCTGCCACCGACTGCTTGCCGATCAGCAAGGGCATGGCAACATTTTCCAGCGCGTTGAACTCGTTCAGCAGATGGTGAAACTGGTATACAAAACCCAGGCTGGAATTGCGCAGCCAGCCCCGCTCATTGGCATTGAGCTTGGCCAGGTTTTTGCCACCGACCCAGACTTCGCCAGAGGTCGGTGTATCCAGCCCGCCGAGGAGATTCAGCAGGGTCGACTTGCCTGAACCAGACGCACCGACAATCGCCAGGCGCTCGCCTTTCGGCACCTGCAACTCAACGTTGCGCAATACGTTCAATTCATTGGCACCCTGACGATAGGATTTCGTGAGCTGATGGCAGGCAAGCACCACTTCTTCGGCGGTGTGCGGGTGCGATTCTTCCGGATGTATTTCCACTTGGCTGTTCATTTTTACCGGTTCCGTTTGGCGGAGGCAAAATGTGCATCCGCCGGATGAAAAACTGAAAACTCTAATTATCGATCGAGTTGTTTATCGCGCTCTTTTTAAACGCTCTATTCATATCCACTTATTCGTAGCGCAGCGCTTCTGCCGGCTCGATTTGCGCGGCCCGCCACGCCGGGAACAAGGTCGCCAGCAGGCTCATAATAATGGCCGCACTCAATACCATTACCGCATCGCCGGTGCGAAATTCCGACGGTAGGAAGCTGACAAAAAACACCCGCGGATCGAAAATCTGTGCACCCACTAGCTGTTCAATCCACGAGACCAGATCGGTCAGGTTCAGCGCGATCAGCGTGCCCAACAGACCGCCGACCAGCGCACCAATAATACCGATGGCACTGCCCTGCACCACGAACACGGCCATGATCTGCCGCGAGGTCAACCCGAGGGTGCGCAGCACGGCAATGTCCGAGCGCTTATCGGCAACCATCAGCACCAGCGCGGAAACAATATTGAATGCAGCGACCGCGACGATGATCATCAGCATCAGGGTAACCACGGTTTTTTCCATTTTTACCGCCTGGAACAGGCTGCCCTGGGAGTGGCTCCAGTCCTCACCGGAGAAGCCTTCGCCCAGCGCACTGGCGTAGCCCTCTACCCGCCCGAGGGCATTGTTCATGTCATCAAACTTCAGCTGCAGCCCCTGCACTTTGCCCCGCATGCGCAGCAGGCGCGCGGCATCGTCCAGATGCATCAACGCCATGTTCTGATCGACCTGCGCCCCCACGGAGAAGACGCCGGCCACGGTAAAGCGTTTGGTGCGGGGAAAGATGCCGGCGGGTGTAATCACCACTTCTGGCAGGGTGAGAATGACGCTGTCACCGGGAATCACACCCAGCTGGCGGGCGAGAATCCGCCCAAGCACGATGTTGTAGCTGCGGGATTCGAGCGCATCCAGGCTGCCCATCATCATGTGCTCGCCCACCGCAGAGACTTCGCGCAAAGCCTGAGGGTCAACGCCCTGGAACTCCACGCCCTGGGATTGGTTGTTTGCGCCGAGCAAGGCGAAGCCGCGCACAAATGGGCTGGCCGCCTGCACATGCGGCTGCTGCTTGAGCTGATCCGCGACAGTGGGCCATTCCTGCAGGCCGTCTTCCTGCACGACAAAACCGTGGGGCACGACAGACAGAATGCGGGTTTTCAGCTCACGATCGAAGCCGTTCATCACCGATGTAACCACAATCAACGCCAATACTCCCAAAGCCATTCCCAACAGGGAGAAGCCATTGATAAAGGAGATGAACTGCTGACGTCGGCGGGCGGCCACGTAACGAAGGCCAATATAGAGGGGGACGGGTTTTATCATGACGGTGATTTAAGCGGAAAAACGCCAAGAAATCCAAGTATTTACATGCATAGTGCCGGGAGCATCACAGGCTTAGACGGCAAAGCTCAGCGAGGATTCCATTTCAGCAATTGTTTATTCAGTTTCTCGAGCTTGGCTTCGTCCCACCCCGGCGGCGCAATCAACGCGTGCCAGGCGCGCACATAGTCCGCCGGTGCATAGCTGTGGCCGAAACCCATGGGCGCGACCCCCGCATGCATGTCCATGGCGAGCTGCAGCATGGTCACAATCGGGTACCAGTTGAGGTCCGGGGAGACATCCCGTGCGCGCGGCTGTTTCATCCAGTCCGGCTCCCGGTAGGCCGCGGCCGGGTCAAAGAAGACAATCGGGTCACTGCCGTGTTGTAAATAGGCGATGCGGAAGTTGCCCCATTCCATCTTGCTGAGGTCGTAGCCCTCGTAATGGTTGCCAAAGCGCACCACTGCGCCCTCGCGGAATTGGGGCAGCCAGGCGGGCGAGCCCTCATCGCGTTCAGCGGTGACCATGCGCCAGGTATCACTGCGAAACGGCGGCCCGGTCCACAGTGCGCCGTGGAAGGGATCGTCAATAATATCGTAGAAGTCGAACGAGCGGTCGGAGTTCAGTGCACCGAGGCTCAACCCAAACAGGTACAACCTCGGGCGGCTTCCCTCCGGCAGCCCGCTCCAGTAGCGGTATACCTCCTCAAAGGCCGCCCTTGCGGTCTCCCGCCCATAGGCATCCTGCGTCATCAATGCGATGGGGCTCGGCAGGTAGGAATACTGGGCCGCGACGCTGGCGACATCCCCACCCAGCAGGTATTCGAGCGAGTTGATTGCGCCCGGGTCTACCCAGCCGGTACCGGTGGGCGTAATCAGCAGCAGGTAGCTGCGCTCGAAGCCCCCGACCCGCTTCAGCTCCTCCAACGCGAGCTTGGCCCTCTGCTCCGGAGTATTCGCGGCGTTCAGCCCCACATAGACACGGATCGGGTCTTTGGCGGTGCCGGTGACCTCGGCAATGTCTTTCGCTTTCGGGCGCAACGTGAGATAGCGCCGACCCTGGTGCCCCATGTCTTGCCAGCGCACCAGAGAATCCGGCCCGCCCGGGTCCAGCTTGCCGGTGGGCGCATCCATTTCCGGCGCCACGCGGGTATCCAGGCGCTGGTAGATGCGGTCCACCTGATGCAGTGCGGCGGTGAGCACCAGATTATTGAATACTGCCCAGAACAGGGCAAAGGCACCGCACAGCGCAAGAATAGTGGCGATTCGACGGGGAACCCGGCGCTGAAACTTGGTGGAGAGAAAGCGGAATAACCGCTTGAACAGCTTGGCGATCGCGAGCAAGAACGCAAACAACAGGATCGCCACGATGGCGATCACGAACGGCCGCACGGTGGGCGCGACCTCAAGCCCCATCAACTCGCGTACGGTGTTCTGCCAGTGGGCGGCCCGCCACAGGAACCCAAGCGCCAGCAATATGCTCAAGGCGCCAATTCCCCAGCGCAAACGGCCGCGCGCAGGCTCGGATACCGCGGGTAACTCCAGAAACTTCCACAGCCAGGTGAGAAGTACCCCTATGCCATAGCCCGCTGCGAGTGCAGCGCCGGAAATGACCCCCTGGGTGACACCTTCCCGCGGAATCAGTGAGGGTGTCAGCGACAGCGCAAAAAACGTTGTGCCGACTAGCAGACCACCTGTGCAGAGAAAATGCCCGAGCCGCATCCGTGACTGTCCGGTTATCCTTGATCAAGAATTAGCCTAGCACACGGGCGGTAAATTGCGCCGACTGGGCCGCCGTTCTTAGGTACTGATGCTGGGAACCACGCTGGGATAAACCGTGGAAGCGGCTGAGGGTTGCCGGAAAGAATGCGGGCGCGAGAAAGCGTGAAGAATAATGTGAAGAAAGCCGCGTGTTTCGGCACAATATCTGGTTTAATTCATAACAACTCAAATAAGTAGAGCGGAGAGCCCAACATGTTCTCAACCACCAAAATGCAAAACCTGATGCGCAACGTATGCTTCGCCGGTCTGGCGGGCGCAGCACTCTTCACCGCCGCATTCACACAGGCTGAGACCGTTGAGGTGCCCGTAGGCGAACAGGGCTACGTGGCGGAAGCTGGCCAATTGCGCGGCAAGAAGCAGGAACAGGTCACTCAGGAAATTGGCGAGCCGATCAATATTCAGGGCCCTGTTGGCGAGCCAGCCATCACCCGCTGGGAGTACGCAGACTTTTTCGTCTACTTCGAGCACGACGTTGTGCTGCATACCGTGGCCAAGAAGCACGGCAGCTAATCCCGTCCTGCAGGCCCCGGTAGTTACGCCGAGGCCGCAACAAGCAGGCATAAAAAAACGCGCTCACGTTACGTCAGCGCGTTTTTTTATGCCCACAAGTGGCGGCCAAACGTACTAGTACAGGAAGGTCGCTGTGCCCGTGGCAATTAGCTCTTCCTGTTCATTGCACAGCTCCATGCGCGTCACTACCAGTTTGTTGCCGACCCGCAAAACGGATCCCTCGCAGATAAACTCTTGCCCGCGACCAGGCTTGAGATAATCCACCCGCATATCCACGGTACCGAGCCGCATCAAACGCTGAACCTTTTCATCCCAGTCAATCGCCCCGCCCATACGCTGATACGCAGCTACCATCGCGGTAAAACCACCGACCGTATCCAGCGCCGTGGCGATCACACCACCGTGCAGAATATTCTGGAAGTGGTTGCCGATCAGCTCGGGCTTGGTGACGAACCTTCCGGAAAGGGTCTGCTCCGCAAAATTAAAATCATGCAGCGCCAGACCAATTTCACGCACAAACGGCACCTGTTCAAAGATGCCTTCTACCAGACCTCGAAACTCCGCGGGGGATGGTTCCGTCACAGGCGCATTACTCGGTTAAGTCCATCCAGGGCTGCACTGCGGTACGCTTCTGCCATGGTCGGATAGTTAAACGTGGTGTTCACGAAGAAATCGATGCTGTTGTTCGGTGCCGGCTGCTTCATGATCGCCTGACCGATATGCACGATTTCCGCAGCTTCCGCGCCAAAGCAATGGATGCCCAGAATCTCGTGGGTTTCGATATGGAACAGAATCTTCAGCATGCCCACACGCTCACCGGAAATCTGTGCACGGGCGGTGTGCTTGAACAGTGCGCGACCTACTTCGTACGGCACCTTGGCATTGGTCAGCTCGGATTCGGTTTTACCAACGGAGGAAATCTCCGGCAGTGTGTAGATACCCGTTGGCGCATCTTCGATAACCCGGTGGCCGCGCCCAACGATGGCCGCCGCAACCGCTCTACCCTGGTCGTAAGACGCGGATGCCAGGCTTGGCCAGCCAATAACATCACCCACGGCGAAGATATTTTCCACGGCGGTGCAGTAGTGCTCATCCACGGAGAGCTGGCCGCGGTGGTTCGCTTCCAGACCGACGTTTTCGAGACCGAGCCCTGAAGTGTTGCCGGAACGGCCGTTACACCACAGCAGCGCATCGGCAGAAATTTTCTTGCCGGACTGCATTTCCATCACGACACCGCGGTTGCTACCGGTAACCTTGGCGTACTCTTCACGGTGGCGCACGGTGACGCCCATGTCGCGCAGGTGGTAGCTCAGGGCATCGGAGATTTCATCGTCGAGAAATTCAAGCAGGTGCTCACGGCTGTTAATCAGGTCAACCTTGACGCCCAGCCCGGCAAAAATCGATGCGTACTCACAGCCAATCACACCGGCACCATAGATGATGATCGCCTGCGGGGTGTGCTCCATATCCAGGATGGTATCGCTGTCATAAATACGCGGGTGACCGAAGTCGACATCCGCGGGACGATACGGACGAGAACCCGTGGCAACCACAAACTTCTCGGAAGTGATAATTTCCTTGGCACCGTCGGCAAGCTGCACTTCCACACGGTTCTCATCCAGGAACTTGGCTTCACCAGAAATCAGGTCTACACGGTTGCGCGCATAGCAGCTGGTGTGCATCTCAACCTGGTAGTTGATGACCTTGTTTACGGTACGCATAACCTGCGGGAAGGTCAGTCGGCGCGGCTCGCCCAGCGCGCGAAAAACACTCTGCGTGTTGTAACGCATCAGTTGCTTTACCGAGTGACGCAGGGCTTTTGAGGGAATGGTACCTTTGTGGGTACAGTTGCCACCCACCGCTGAACGGCGCTCGATCACTGCGGCGCGCAGGCCTTTCTTTGCCGCACTCATGGCCGCCGCTTCACCCGCGGGGCCCGAACCAATCACAACCAGATCGTACTTAGAAACTGCCATTGAAATACTTTCTTAGCTTTTGCTTAATTTTTTTCGTGTATGCCTAGGGCCACTGCGGAACAGCAGCCCCCTTTTCCATCCGATTACGCGTCAGGTCGCCTTACTTCTGATCGCTCTTACTTGTGGCGTCGTAGGCGAAGTCTGCAGCAGCGGTCTTGTTCAGCGCTGCCTGGCGCTGACGCTCTTGCTCTTTTTCACACTCGTCGTCATCGCCACCACAGATATCGCAGTTTTCTTTCATGCCGATATTGTTCAAACCACCACAGGAACCCTTGAGTGGTTTATTTTGTACGATGGCACCCAGTGCCATACCGGTAATAACCAAAGCCACAACGACGAACGCGAGAATATATATAGTCACGGTTACCTCTCCTGACTCTCAAGATAGGGCGCGAACGCACTACTGGCGCGCTCTTCAAACCCAGAATCTGTTTTTACCAACAGAAAAACCGCTAGTTGCAGCTCTTCCGCCAATTTTAACGCAGCCTCCGCACCCATCACATTGAGTGCTGTGGCGTAGCCGTCGGCCAGTGCGCTGGTATCCGCAATGACGGTTACCGAGGCCAAATGATGCTCGACCGGGCGTCCGGTGCGCGGATCCAGCGTGTGCGAGTACCGCTTGCCGTCCCGCTCGTAGTAATTGCGGTAGTCACCGGAAGTCGCAATACCCTTGCCGCTTACCGCGATCGGCTTCTGCACGACCTGACCGGCTGACGGCCGCTCGATACCGATACGCCAGGTGTTGCCTGCCGGGTTAACCCCGGCGGTGCGCAATTCGCCACCCACCTCCACGAGGAAGTTGCGGACACCCTTTTGGACCAGCAGATCGGCCACGCGATCCACGCCGTGCCCTTTCGCTATGGCTGACAGGTCAATCTGTACCGGGCGGCTTCTGGTCAGTGCCTGACCGTCCAGCAGCAAAGCATCAGAGCCTATTTTCTCACGCAATGCATCAATTTGCTCGGCTTCGGGCACGGCCTCTGGTTCTGGACTCGGCCCAAACCCCCAGAGGTTGACCAGCGGTCCAACCGTGACGTCGAAGGCACCGCCGCTATTGCGGTAGATTTCCAGCGCGTCGCGCATCACCAGGGCCAGATTCTTCGACAGCGCAATAGGCTCTGCCACAGGCCCGCCGTTCACCCGCATCAATTCGGAATCGGGAATGTACGTGGACATTTCCTGATTCACTGCGGCGAGTTCTGCATCCACTGCCGACTGCAATTCTGCCTGGTTTACCCCCGCCGGCACATCCACCACCGTGATGTGGTAGAAGGTGCCCATGGTGGGGCCAGAAAGTTTCCAGACCGCTTTCTCCTCCGCGCAACCCGCAAGCGCAAGGAGCACAAACAAAAACAGGGCCGAAAACATCGGCCCTGTTTTTGTGGAGGTGTTGTTCCATCCAATCATGCTGGATCAACCACCGAAGTCGTCGAGCAGGATATTTTCATCCTCTACGCCCAAATCTTTCAGCATGTTGATCACTGCCGCGTTCATCATGGGCGGCCCACACATGTAGTACTCACAGTCTTCCGGAGCCGGGTGGTCCTTCAGATAGTTTTCATACACAACGTTGTGGATGAAGCCTGTGTAGCCTTCCCAATTATCTTCCGGCTGCGGGTCGGACAGAGCGATGTGCCACTTGAAGTTATCGAACTCTTCCTGCAGACCGTTGTAGTCGTCCTCGTAGAACATCTCGCGCAGGGAACGCGCACCGTACCAGAAGCTGATCTTGCGGCTGGAGTGCAGACGCTTCAGCTGGTCGAAGATGTGGGAACGCATCGGCGCCATACCGGCACCACCACCGATGAAGACCATTTCGTTGTCGGTTTCTTTGGCGAAGAACTCACCGAAAGGACCGTACACTCGCATCTTGTCACCTGGCTTCAGGTTGAAGACGTAGGAAGACATCTGGCCCGGCGGAATACCTTCGGTACGCGGCGGCGGAGTTGCGATACGGATGTTGAACTTAACAACGCCCTTTTCTTCCGGGTAGTTCGCCATGGAGTAGGCGCGAACCACTGGCTCGGTCACCTTGGACTCCAGGTTAAAGAAGCCGAAGTGCTCCCAGTCGCCACGGTACTCTTCTTCGATCTCGAAATCGGAGAATTTCACGTGATGGGGCGGCGCTTCCAGCTGTACGTAACCACCCGCACGGAAGTCGACGTTCTCGCCTTCCGGCAGCTTCAGGGTCAGCTCTTTAATGAAGGTCGCCACGTTGGGGTTGGATTCCACAGTGCATTCCCACTGCTTTACACCAAACACCTCTTCAGGCACTTCAATTTTCATGTCCTGCTTAACCGCAACCTGACAGGACAGACGCTTGCCTTCCTTCGCTTCGCGCGGGGTGAAGTGTGCCGCTTCGGTTGGCAGCATGTCGCCACCACCCTCTTCAACCACACACACACACTGTGCGCAGGAACCACCGCCACCACAGGCGGAGGCCAGGAACAGGTTGTTGGCCGCAAGGGTCTGCAGCAATTTACCACCGGCAGGAACGGTGAGCGTTTTCTCACCGTTTACCAGGATGTTGACGTCACCGGTGTTCACCAGACGTGAGCGGGCAACCAGGATGATGGCTACCAGCGCGATCACGATGACGGTGAACATGCCAACGCCGAAATAGATATCCGTTAATTCCATGTTATTCAACCTCCCCGCTTAGATGTCGATGCCGCCGAAGGACATGAAGCCCAGCGACATGAGACCAACGGTAATGAAGGTGATACCCAGGCCTTTCAGGCCGTCCGGTACGTCGCTGTACTTCATGCGCTCGCGGATACCCGCCAGAGCTGCAATCGCCAGCGCCCAACCAAGACCTGCTCCGAAGCCGTAGGCAACACTTTCACCAAAATTGTATTCGCGCTCCACCATGAACAGAGACGCACCCATGATGGCGCAGTTCACGGTAATCAGCGGCAGGAATACACCCAGGGCGTTGTACAGCGCCGGTACATACTTATCCAGGAACATTTCCAGGATCTGAACCAGGGCTGCAATTACGCCGATGTAAGACAGCAGACCGAGGAAGCTCAGGTCTACATTCGGATAGCCAGCCCAGGCCAGCGCACCGTCTTTCAGCAGGTAGGTGTAAATCAGGTTATTCACCGGAACGGTGATGGTCAGTACTACGATTACCGCAACACCGAGGCCAATCGCCGCTTCAACCTTCTTGGATACCGCGAGGAAGGTACACATCCCCAGGAAGAAGGCCAACGCCATGTTTTCTACGAAAACGGCGCGGATGATGAGAGAAATAAAATGTTCCATCGATCAGGCCTCCTGTTGCGCCAGAGGCATTTTGGAATTCGGCGCAATCTTGAACTCATCCTCTTCTACCTGCTCCGGCTTCCAGGCACGGATCGCCCAGATAAATAGGCCAATCAGGAAGAAGGCACTCGGCGGCAGCAGCAGCATGCCATTCGGTACGTACCAGCCACCGTTGTTCACGGTTTGCAGGATTTCAACACCGAACAGTTTGCCCGCGCCAAAGAGTTCACGGATGAATGCCAGACCAATCAGAATCACACTGTAACCCAGACCGTTACCAACACCGTCGAAGAAGCTGTCCTTCGGACCGTGCTTCATGGCGAAGGCTTCGGCGCGGCCCATTACGATACAGTTGGTGATAATCAGACCAACGAATACCGAGAGCTGCTTGGAGATATCGTAGGCGTATGCCTTCAATACCTGGTCAACCAGAATTACCAGAGAGGCAATCACGGTCATCTGCACGATGATCCGGATGCTGTTCGGGATCTGCTTACGGATCAGTGACACGGCGGTGTTGGAGAAGGCCACAACGGTGGTCAACGCAACACACATTACCAGGGTCACTTGCAGCGAGCTGGTTACCGCCAGTGCGGAACAGATACCAAGGATCTGCAGCGTAATGGGGTTATTTTTGAAAATCGGGTCCAGCAGAGTGTCTTTCAACTTGGTGCTCATGCTTATGCCTCCCCTGCTTTCAGGTGTTTCAGGAAGGGACCGAAACCGTCATTGCCAAGCCAGAACTTGACCAGGTTGTCGACGCCTTTGCTGGTCAGAGTCGCACCAGACAGGCCGTCCACTTGGTGGATAGCTTGCGGGCTGTTCGGATCAACACTGCCTTTGATTACGGAAATATCTACGCCGCCATCGGCGTCGTACACTTCCTTACCTTCCCACTGAGACTTCCAGCGCGGGTTGTCGACTTCACCACCCAGTCCAGGAGTTTCTTTGTGCTCGTAGAAGCCCAGACCGGCAACGGTGTTGAGGTCTTTTTCCAGGGCCAGGAAGCCGTAGAGCTGACCCCACAGGCCATAACCACGAACCGGCAGGATGATGCGTTCCATCTCGCCATTTTCCTCCACCAGATACACCTCTTTGATGTTCTCGCGGCGGATAATTTTGGCGACATCCTGATCGGCCGGCAGTTTTTCACTGGCGCTCGGGACTTTCGCTGCAGCACGACCACTGCCACCGGCCGGAGCCTCGTCAGTGAACTTGCCGGTACGCAGGTCTACGTACTTGATGGTTACGTTGCCGAAGGCTTCTTCGATCGCCTTGCGGCTGGTCTGATCAGGAGTGATCAGGCCACCAGCCAGCAACACGTTCTTTTTCATATCCAGCTCGGCATTGGCCTTCTGCGTGGGCTTGAGCATTACTGCCGCGGTGGAAACCACCACGGAACAGACAATACACAGTACCAGCGCGACCAGCAGAGTACCTTTTACAGAATCTTTATTAGCCACGTGCCAACCTCCGCTTGATATGGGACTGCACAACGAAGTGGTCAAACAGCGGTGCGAACAGGTTCGCGAACAGAATGGCCAGCATGATGCCTTCTGGGAACGCTGGGTTCACAACACGAATCAGAACAGTCATCACACCGATCAGGATGCCGTACCACCAGCGACCAACATTGGTCATGGCTGCAGATACCGGGTCGGTGGTCATGAACATCAGACCAAACGCGAAACCACCAACAACCAGGTGCCAGTACCAGGGCACATTGAAGAAGGCATTGGTCTCGGAGCCAATCATGTTGAACATGAGGGACGTGGCCATCATGCCCAGCAGAGTACCGGCAACGATACGCCAGCTGGCAATGCGCATGCTCAGCAGAATGGCGCCGGCAATAAAGATGACGAAGGTGGAAGTTTCACCAATGGAACCGTGCATGTTGCCGAAGAAGGCATCCCACCAGGTCAGAGGGCCAGCAGCAGCGTTGATCACGCCATTCTGCACGCCTTCACTCGCCAGTACAGACAGCGCGGTTGCGCCGGTGTAGCCGTCTACGGCGGTCCACACAGTGTCACCGGACATGGAGGCCGGGTAAGCGAAGTACAGGAATGCACGACCACTCAGTGCGGGGTTGAGGAAGTTTTTACCGGTACCACCGAATACTTCCTTACCAATTACCACACCGAAGCTGATGCCCATGGCCACCATCCACAGAGGCAGGTCTGGCGGACAGGTCAGAGCAAACAGAATAGAAGTAACAAAGAAACCTTCGTTTACTTCGTGGCCACGTACCGCAGCGAACAACACTTCCCAGATACCACCAACGATGAACGTCGTCAGGTAAATCGGCAGGAAGTACATGGCACCGTAGACAAAGTTGTCCCAGATGCTTGCGGCGTTGTAGCTGGTCAGTGCGCCAATAATGGCGTGGCGCCAGCCTTCGAACTCAGTCGCACCGCTGTTGGCGATGATGGTATTGGCCTGGTAGCCGATATTCCACATGCCAAAGAAGGCCGCCAGCATGGCACAGGCCCACACGGTGATCATGATGCGCTTCAGGTCAATACCGTCACGCACGTGCGCGGTGGTCTTGGTACGGTCAGCCGGCTGGAACAAACCAGTATCAATGGCTTCGTACAGCGCGTAGAACTTTTCATACTTACCGCCCTTGTGGAAGTGCGGCTCGATGGAGTCTAAAAATTTACGCAACATGTCTTAGCCCTCCTTCTCAATACGGGTCAGGTTGTCCCGCAGGATGGGGCCAAACTCATACTTGCCCGGGCACACGAAGGTACACAGGGCCAAATCTTCTTCGTCCAGTTCCAGGGCGCCCAGCTGCTGAGCTACCTGGGTATCACCCACGATCAGCGCACGCAGAAGCTGGGTCGGCAGGACGTTCAGCGGCATAACACGCTCGTAAACACCGATCGGCACCATGGCACGCTCGGAGCCGTTGGCACTGGTGGTGAAGTTGAACAGTTTGTTTTTCAGGAAGTTGCTGACGTAGATCGGCAGCACAGAGAAACGGTTCGCACCAGGCGTGAAGTAGTGCAGCATCGGGCGCTCACGGCCCTCTTCCAACACGCTCACCTGGTTGTGGTAACGACCCAGGTAACCCAGCGTTCCGTTCGCGGTGCGACCACCGAATACGGAACCGGAGATTACGCGGTTGTCAGCACCTTCGGTTTCACCGGCGACCAGCGCTGTCAGATCGGCACCCAGACGAGTGCGCAGAAGACGCGGCTTGGTTACACGCGGGCCACCCAGGGCAACAACGCGATCGGCGTACAGCTTGCCGGTTTCGAACAGCTTACCTACCGCGATCACGTCCTGATAACCGATGGTCCATACCTGACGACCGGGCTTAACCGGGTGCAGGAAGTGGATGTGGGTACCAGACAGACCAGCGGGGTGCGGGCCAGCAAAGGCTTCGCGCTGAACAGTGGCAACGCTCGGTACCGGAATATCGGCATCCGGAGCGGTACAGACGAAGGTCTTGTCTGCCAGCTTGGACAGGATTTCAACACCCTGTGCAAATGCTTCACGCTGCTCGGCAATCACGACAACCGGGTCGGCTGCCAGCGGATTGGTATCCATCGCATTGATGAAGAGCGCAGAAGGCTCGGCGTCCAGGGCCGGCACTTTGCTGTACGGGCGGGTACGCAGTGCGGTCCACAGACCGGACTCGACAAGGTTCTCGCGAACCTGCTCTGCGGTCAGGCTGGCCAGCTGGTCAGCGCTGTAGCTCGCAAACTGCTCGGCTTCGTCGCCTTCTACTTCAATCACTACGGATTGCAGTACACGACGAACGCCACGGTTAACCGCGACTACGCGGCCCGCAGCCGGAGCGGTATAGCGTACACCGTCCGTCTTTTTGTCAGTGAACAGCAATTGTCCGAGTTTGACGCTATCCCCTTCCGCAACTGCCATAGTGGGCTTCATCCCGTTGTAATCGGGACCAACCACCGCAACAGTCTTGGCTGCAGGGCCATCGTGGATGACCTGCTCGGGCGCGCCGGATATGGGTAAATCCAATCCCCGACGGATCTTTCTCATACGCCTGTGCCTAAGTTCTAAGTTGGTAGATTTAGTAGGTTTTAAAAATTTCTGGGCCTTTTGAGCCCGGAGTAAAAAGAAACCGTTGCGCGGGGGCTTAGGCCAAATTGAGCCGACACAAGCCTCGAGGTGAACTCTGTAAAGAGTAGCTACTAATCAGCAGCCTTAAGCCCGACGGGCATCGCCGGCCGGCACCACAGGTAATATGAAGAAATGACTCAGAGTCCGGGAGCAACGCACTGCTATTGCCTTGGCAACCCGCAGTCTATGCGTTGATTTCCCGGCACACAGCAGCCCCGCAAAATCGCGCGCATTATAAGGATCGTACAGGGGGTTTACCAGAGCAGATGGGGTCAAATCGGCCCCAGATGAGGAAATTTTTGCTGAAAAAACAAAGACTTTAGTTGGAGGCGCCACCGCCGGCCATTGCGACCGGGGTGGCGCGGGATCAATCTGGTCAACCAGTGATCACGCAGATCACCCCCTCTGACTAAGGCGTCGAGATCAGTCCTTCTTTGGGAACAGCTCGTAACGCACGCCAGCCATATCCTCCAGACAACGCACTACCTGACAGCTGTAGCCGAACTCGTTGTCGTACCAGCAGTAGAGCACCGCATTGTCGTCTTCGACAATAGTGGCCGTTGAGTCAAACACACAGGCGCGACGGGAGCCGACAAAATCGCTGGAAACCACTTCCGGCGAGTTAGTGAAGTCGATCTGCTGACGCAGCGGCGAGTGCAGCGCCACATCGCGCAGGTACTCGTTCAACTCTTCCTTGGTGGTCTCCTTGCCCAGACGCAGATTCAGGATCGCCATGGACACATTCGGGGTCGGTACGCGAATCGCGTTACCGGTCAGCTTGCCCTTCAACTCCGGCAGCGCCTTGGATACCGCCTTGGCAGCACCAGTCTCGGTCAACACCATGTTGAGGGCGGCAGAGCGACCACGGCGCTCACCCTTGTGGTAGTTGTCGATCAGGTTTTGGTCGTTGGTGTAGGCGTGTACGGTTTCTACGTGACCGTGCTCAACCCCGAACTTGTCCATCATCGCCTTCAGTACCGGCACGATGGCGTTGGTGGTACACGAAGCCGCGGACAGGATCTTGTCTTCCGGCTTGATGTCGCCGTTGTTGATACCGTAAACGATGTTCTTGAGGTCACCCTTGCCCGGTGCCGTGAGCAGCACCTTGGACGCACCCTTGCACTCCAGGTGCTGGGACAGGCCCGCTTCGTCGCGCCACACGCCGGTGCTGTCGACGATCAGGGCGTTGTTGATGCCGTGCTCGGTGTAATCCACTTCCTCCGGGGAGTTCGCGTAGATGACCTTTACTTCGTTGCCGTTGCAGATCAGCGTGCTGGTCTCTTCGTCTACACGAATGGTGCCGTTGAAAGCGCCGTGCACGGAATCGCGACGCAACAGGGAGGCGCGCTTGACCAGGTCGTTATCCGCCTTGCCTTTACGCAGTACGATCGCACGCAGGCGCAGTACATCGCCACTACCCGCCTTTTCGATCAGCAGGCGCGCTACCAGGCGGCCAATACGGCCGAAACCGTAGATCACCACATCCTGGGACTCAGGCAGCGGTTTGCGGGCGCCAGAGGCGTCGGAAAGCTCTTCGCGCACGAAGTCTTCAATCGACAGGCCGCGCTCGTCGCGCATATATTTGTTGGTGAGGGTACCCAGGTCGATATGCACCGGGCCCAGGTCGAGTTTGCAGATCGCCTCGAGAACTGGATAGGTCTCAAACTCAGACAGCTCGTTTTCCTCAACCTGACGCACAAAACGATGTGCCTTCATAATGGTGAGAACGGAGCGGTTCACCAGGTTCTTGCCGTACATATAAATGCCGACATTACTTTCCCGGTTGAGCTTGCCAATCATCGGAATCATGGATTCCGCCAGCGCTTCACGCGCTTTCCAGTCCTTGAAAAAGTCAGCGGGCTTCGGTCGCTTCTGAGTCACAGTCAGACACCTCTGCAAAGGGTAAATTTGGGTCTTGCCCTGGCCGGAGTACAAGCTGCGTATTTGGGCCATCTGAATGTTAAGAATGGCTCAAAATCTTGCCTCCAACCGGAAGGCGGGCGAATTATGTGTATTCAAATCTGGCCGCGCAACCGTGCAAAAAATGGCCTAAAAACTGTAGTTAAACTACATTCGCGAAACAGAAAAAACGGCTTTTTTCTCGGCGTAAGCGCCCTGTCTGGACGCCCCCACTGCAACCCCCAAAAACACCGACCTGCAAGCTCGGCGGTTCACCGCTACAATACGTGCCCTCCAAGGCCGAGACCGGTCAGAAAGCACGGAATTATAAGGAAAGATGAGCCAGCTCCCCCCTTTGTCCCCACCCGCATTTCGCAGCCAGAATGACCGCCAATTCTGGGGGCAGCTGAACGGCGCCAGCGCAGCCCTTGCCATCCTGAAGGCCGCTCAGTCGAGCTCCGCGCCAACCCTGCTGATCGCCCGTAACAGCCAGGAAGCACATCAACTTGAGGTGCAGCTGAAATTTTTTAACAAGCCGCGGCGAGATGGGGCTGACGACGACACCAATCACTCGGGTGATGGCGCACTGGAAATTTTCCAGTTCCCAGACTGGGAAATCCTGCCCTACGACACCTTCTCTCCCCACCAGGACATCATCTCGGATCGCCTGGCGACGCTGTATCGATTGCCCCAGATGGGCAGTGGCATTGTTATTGTGCCGGTGAGCACGCTGCTGCACCGTTTAGCGCCCAAGGATTATGTCGCGGGCAATGCCTTGGTATTGAAGGAAGGGCAGAAGTTCGACCTGAACGCTCAGCGCAAACTGCTCGAACAGGCCGGATACCACTGTGTGGATACCGTGTATGAACATGGTGAATTCGCCGTGCGCGGCTCGCTGATGGACATCTTCCCAATGGGCAGCAACCTGCCCTACCGCATCGACCTGTTTGACGACGAGATTGAATCCCTTCGCACCTTCGATCCGGAAGACCAGCGCACCGTGGACAAGGTCGACCAAATCGATCTGCTGCCGGCGCGCGAATTCCCCATGCACAAACTGGCGCTGGCAAAGTTTCTCGAGCGCTGGCACGGGCAGTTTGATTGTGATCCGGGCCCCGTATCCATCTATCAGGACATCAGCGCCGGCATCGCTCCCGCCGGGATCGAATACTACCTACCGCTGTTTTTTGATGCGTGCGCAAGCCTGTTTGACTACCTGCCAGCGCGCAGCCAGGTGTTTATCCAGGGCGACCTCAAGCAGCCGGTGGAATCCTTCTGGCGGGAAGCGGAAAACCGCTTTGAGAGCCGCCGCGGCGACCTGACCCGCCCCATTCTGGAACCGCGCCAGGTATTGCTCAATGTGGACGAGTTTTACGGAGCACTGAAGCACCTGCCGCGCGCCTTCTTTTCCAACGAAACCCTCCCAGAGGCGGAAGGCAATTACAACTTCGCTACCGGCAAGCCGCCGAGCCTGCCGGTCGATGGCAAATCCGAGCAGCCGCTGAAAGCCCTCGAAGCCTATTTAATGGAGTACAAAGGCCGCGTGCTGTTTTGCGCGGAAAGCGGTGGCCGACGCGAGGCGCTACTGGAACTGCTCAGTGGGATTCGCCTGAAGCCGAAGACCCTCGATTGCTGGCAGGACTTTGTCGACGGCGACGATCAAATTGCAATCACCGTATCCCCTATCGACCAGGGTCTGATCCTTGAAGACCCGCAGCTCAACCTGATCGCAGAACCGCAACTGTTCGGCGACCGGGTACTGCAACAGCGCCGGCGCCGCAAGGCAAAAGAGGAAGCGGACAACGCGGTAAAAAACTTGGCGGAACTGCGTATCGATGCGCCGGTGGTGCATATCGATCACGGGGTCGGCCGCTACAAGGGCCTGCAAAGCCTCGATATCGACGGCCAGCCCGCAGAATTTCTTACCCTGGAATATGGTGATGGCGCCAAGCTGTATGTGCCCGTGGCCAGCTTGCACCTGATCAGCCGCTACTCTGGCGCCGACGAAGAACTCGCTCCGCTACACAAGCTGGGTAGCGAAAGCTGGCAGAAAGCCAAGCGCAAGGCCGCGGAAAAAGTCCGCGATGCGGCAGCCGAGCTACTCGACATCTATGCACGGCGCGAGGCACGCATAGGTCACGCGTTTGGCGACCCGGGACTCGCGTATCGCGAATTCACCGCCGGCTTCCCATTTGAGGAGACCCCGGACCAGCAACTCGCCATTGAAGCCGTGGTGGGCGACATGCTGTCCGACAAGCCGATGGACCGACTGGTGTGTGGCGATGTGGGCTTTGGTAAAACCGAAGTGGCCATGCGTGCGGCTTTCGTGGCCGCGCACGGCGGAAAACAGGTTGCCATGCTGGTGCCCACCACCCTGCTGGCACAACAGCATTTCCAGTCGCTACAGGATCGCTTTGCCGACTGGCCGATTTCTATCGAGGTAATTTCCCGCTTCCGCAGCAATAAGGAAGTGGAAGCCATTAAACAGCGCGTCACCGAAGGCAAAGTCGATATTCTCGTTGGCACCCACAAGCTGCTGCAAAGCGACCTCAAGTTTAAAAACCTGGGACTGCTGATCATCGATGAGGAACACCGCTTTGGGGTGCGCCAGAAAGAAAAACTCAAGAGCCTGCGCTCCGAGGTAGACATCCTCAACCTTACCGCGACCCCGATTCCACGGACATTGAATATGGCCATGGCGGGCATTCGCGATCTGTCGGTAATCGCCACACCGCCGGCGCGCCGTCTCTCGGTAAAAACCTTTGTGCGCGAGCGCGACGACGCGCTCATCAAAGAAGCGATTCTGCGCGAAGTCCTGCGCGGCGGTCAGGTCTATTTCCTGCACAACGAAGTGAAGAGTATCGAGCGTATCGCCCGGGAACTTCAGGAGCTGGTACCCGAGGCTCGCATCGGCATTGGCCACGGCCAGATGCGCGAGCGTGAGCTCGAGCAGGTAATGAGCGATTTTTACCACAAGCGCTTCAATGTGCTGGTGTGTACCACCATCATCGAGACCGGCATCGACATCCCCAGTGCCAATACCATTCTGATTGAGCGCGCCGACAAGTTTGGGCTCGCGCAGCTGCACCAGCTGCGTGGCCGTGTGGGCCGCTCCCACCACCAGGCCTATGCCTACCTGTTGACCCCGAATAAGCGGGCGATGACCGGCGACGCGGTGAAACGACTCGAAGCGATCAGCGAAGCCCAGGACCTGGGGGCGGGCTTTACGCTCGCCACCCACGACCTGGAGATCCGCGGCGCCGGGGAACTGCTGGGCGAAGAGCAAAGCGGACAGATCCAGAGCGTCGGCTTCAACCTGTATATGGAAATGCTGGACCATGCGGTCAAGGCGATTCGCGAGGGGCGCACGCCGAATATCGACGAGCCGCTGGAATCCCCCGCGGTCGACGTCAACCTGCGCGTACCGGCGCTGATTCCTGAAGACTACCTGCCGGACGTGCACAGCCGGCTGATCATGTACAAACGCATCGCGAACGCGGAAGACAAGACCGCCCTGAAAGAGCTGCAGGTAGAAATGATCGACCGGTTCGGCTTGTTCCCGGAACCGCTGAAGCACCTGTTCCGCATCACCGAGATCAAGCTCAATGCCAATCAGATGGGTATTCGCAAACTGGAAGCCTCTGCCAGCCGGGGACGCATTGAATTTGCCGACAACGCGAAGGTGGACCCACTGACACTGGTGAAACTGGTGCAGAGCCGCCCGACGACCTTCCAGCTGCAGGGAGCGAACCACCTGAACTTCGCGCTCGACGAAAGCGGCCCGGAGCAGCGCCTGCAACAGGTCAACGACGTACTGCAACAGCTGTCGCAATAGCGGCAGATGACACAGATCCGGGCCGCAAAGGGTGCTAAGATGGCCGAAATATCCGCCAGCCAAAAGCAATGTTCAGGATTGCTGGGCCGGCGGGCCGGCACCCAAGCCGCCAAAGAAAGAATACAGCTTAGATTAACGCGGTATATATAAATGACCAGCTTTCTTAACCGGGTCACCCAAGGCCCCAACAAGCCGTTTCAGCGACTGGCGAACTCTGCCCTCCTCGCCCTCAGCGCCGCGTTTTGTGTGGCGGAGGCCCAGGCGGCCGGATACGCGGGCACGCAGTTTGAAATCGAAATGGTCGTCTTCTCCCGCGAGGAAGGCATGCAGACCTCCCGCGAGACCTGGCCGGCCACACCCAAACTCGCTTATGACAAGCACTGGGTCGACTTCAACTCGCCGTCCACCAACGACCCGCTGCTGCCGGCACTGGAGCCGGCCGCGAATCAGCTAAACAACAAGGTTGCCAGCCTTAACCGCAATCCGCGCTACACCGTGCTGTTCCACAAGACCTGGCGACAGGTTCTGCAAACTGAGCGCAACGCGCCTGCGGTCCTAATTAACGGCGGCACCCCAAGCGATGAGCATCACCAGCTGGAAGGCAGCGTTACCATCAGTGTTTCGCGCTACCTGCACCTGAGTACCGACCTCTGGTTCAGCGAGTGGGCGCAGCAAGCGCAGCTCCAACCGACCGACTGGAATATGGAGCCACAGCAAGCAGAGTCCACTGGCGCCCAAGGTATTGCCGTTCCGACTCAACCCCGAGCACCCTTGCTACCGGTAGCAGAAAGCGAGCCGCTCGGCCTGGGGGCGTCGGCCGAACCTGCCACCAACTCCGTCAATGGCAGCAATTCTTTCAGCACCAGCGCAGACTTTGCCTCATTTGGCGACAAAGAAAACACGCGGGCATTGCCCGTGGAAAAAATCGCGGAGCGAGTTGCAGTACTGCAGGAAGAACGCAGACTGCGCAGCGGCGAGCTGCACTATATTGACCACCCGAAACTGGGGGTACTCATCGAAGTGCGCACCGTAGAGCACACTGAGGATGAAGAGCAGGATCCCCTGCTTCAGTCAGAATAATCGCAATCAGTGCAAGGCGCGATGCGCGCGCCCTCTAAAATGAGAGACACAAAAAAGCCCGCGGGGAAATGCCAAACAAGCACTACCCAGCGGGCTTTTTTGTGCGCTGCCGAAATCGATTCCGACAGTCACCCAGAGATGGTTGGCGAATTACTCACAGAGAACCACGTCTTCTGCCAACAGGCCTTTGTCGCCCTGCTGCATTTCGAACTCGACTGCCTGACCTTCATTCAAGGTCTTATAGCCGTCGCCGCGGATGCTGCGGTAATGAACAAAGATATCCTCGGAACCTTCCGAGCTGGTGATAAAACCATAACCCCGGGCGTTATTAAACCACTTCACAGTACCCGTAACGCGATCACTCATTAAGCCAACCTCTTTTATTGTTATTGCGCTCACCCAGGTTGCGGGCGATTCGCCTACCCCAATTTGGGTGCCCAATCCTCCGCGAGGGCGGACACTTTCTCGAAGCACCTGTTCAATGTATCGAACAGATCCTTACCGATTCTTAGATAAAACTGCGCCACTGTCTAGGTTTGCACGTGAAATTAATGTTACTTCTCACCAACAATGCCCAATAAATCACCAAATTAGCCCAAAAGGTACCAAAAGCCTTGGTACCTTGTGCTCAAAGCAGGGTTTAACGTGAAATTAAGCCAGCGTCACTAAGCTGACTATTGCGCACTTTACACGACTCCGCTTAAACGCCGACCGGGCCGCGCGCTCCAGCGGAGCGATCTGCAATGGCCAGCTCGGGCAACTCGGATATGTGCAATGTGGATGTGGGGAACGCACAAGACGCGCCCTGCGCCTCAATAATCTTGAGGATTTTCAGCAGCACGTCCTGCTTGATCTCGTGGTAGCGAACCCACTCGGTGGTCTTGGTGAAAGTGTAAATAAAGAAATCCAGTGAAGACGGCGCGAACGAGTTGAAGTTCACGATGAGCGTTTGGTTGGTATCAATTTCCGGGTGCTGCTGCAGCATGCGGCGCACCTCACCCACCACAGTCTCCATCAGGTGCGCATCTTCATAGCGAATGCCGATGGTTTCATAAATACGGCGATTCAACATGCGCGACGGGTTTTCCACCGAGATCTGCGTGAAGGTGCCATTGGGGATATACAGGGGGCGTTTGTCGAAGGTGCGAATCCTGGTCAGGCGCCAGCCAATATCTTCTACAGTTCCCTCAATCTCCTGGTCTGGAGAGCGCACCCAGTCCCCTACCTTGAACGGGCGATCCAGATAAATCATCAGACCACCAAAGAAGTTTGCCAGGAGGTCCTTCGCCGCAAAACCGATCGCGAGGCCGCCAATACCCCCCATCGCCAGCACGCCACTCACGCTATACCCAAGACGCTGCATAATCACCAGCGCAGCGGTAATCATGATCGACGCACGCACCAGCTTGCCAATGGCGCGCACCGTAGTGGCATCGATCGGCTTATGCATATAGCGAGGATCCGCCAGATTGCGCTCTACCTCTTTGGCAAAGCGCAAACCAAACCATGCGATAACCACCACAAAACCGACCGCCCGCGGCTTGTCCGCAAGCCAGGTCAGGAGTTCTGAGCCGGTGGTGGTCGCGGTGCGAGCAGCCGCAACGGACAGGCCCAACAGCCAGATCAAAATCGATGCCGGCGGATTGATGGAGTTGGCCAGCGCATCATCCCACGGGTTTACGGTGCGCGCTGCCCGCGCCTGGAGCTGCAGGATGAAGCGCCCCACCAACCAGGAGGCCAGTGCGGTAATCAGAACAATGAAAAAGATTTCGGCAATCCAGAAGCGGTCGTCCCCGACCAGGGAGCGCAAGAACGCTTTAGCTGACTCCACAAACTACTCCATAAGCTGCAGACGAATGATTAGGGGATTATTGTGCGTATTTACATCCAGGATGCCAGCCACTCGCGTGTTTTTTGCCAACGGTCGCTCTTTTCCAGCGCATCCCAGCTGCTAATTTTGGGCTGACCGCGCATGCGGGACAGACGCTCACTAGACGCAGGGTCGATCGAGTAGTCTTGCAGCGCATCGAGGACCTCAATGGCACCCTGGCGATTGTTACAGACGATACCCATATCGCAACCCGCAGAAAGCGCGGCGTGAATACGCTCCCGATAGCCACCCGCTGCGCCGGCGCCCTCCATGGTCAGGTCATCGCTAAAGATGACCCCATCAAACTTGAGGCGCTTGCGTAAGATCTCTTGCAGCCAGTAGCGTGAAAAGCCTACGGAGTTTTCATCGACCTTGGCAAAGCGGATATGCGCCGGCATGACGGCTTCCAACTCGCCAGCGGCAATACATTCTGCAAACGGCACCCCATCCGCGGCAAGCACGGTCTCGAGATCGCGCTCATCAACCGGCAGCTCTTCGTGGCTGTCTTCCAGCACCTGGCCATGGCCGGGAAAATGCTTGCCCGTGGTTGCCATACCGGCCTCATGCATGCCGGCAATAAACGGCCGTGCCTTTTGGCACAGGGCCAGTGGGTCCTGCGCGAAACTGCGATCCCCGACGATTCGGCAAAAATCATCGTCCGCGTCGAGCACCGGCGCAAAGCTGAAGTCCACACCGACCGCAAGTAGCTCGGCTGCAAGCAGCCAGCCAACGTCCTGCAATTGCTGCGTATTCGCTTGTGCACTGAGCGCCTGCATTGAGGGAATGCGCGTGAAGAAGTCCCGAAAGCGCTGCACCCTGCCCCCTTCCTGATCCACCGCCAGCAGAATCTCAGGGCGCACGGCACGGATCTCTGCAATGAGGCTTTCCAGTTGCGGACGATTTTCATAATTGCGCGCAAAGAATATCAGCCCGCCTACATGTGGGTGCCGCAACAGCTCGCGATCCTCGTCGGTAAGCGTAAGGCCATCCACATCGATCATTACCGGGCCAATCTGAGCAGACATCGGTATACACTCCACAATTAAACTTCGATCACGCAATAGACGAACGGGCAGTAGCGGATAACAGGCCAGAATTTCCCGGTCAATTATCCACCTTCGGTCGGTACCGGCGCGGTCAGCATGGCCACCGCCGCCGGCGCTAGCCGGGCAAGAGTTTCTTCCAGACTACTTTCAGCGCCGAAATCCTCTCTCAGGATAGCTTCGATCGCATCAAAGCTCGAAAGGGAAAACACGGTTGCGCCCAGCATAAAATAAAGGCGCCAGTAAAAGGTCACCGGATCTACGTGGGGCAAGGCGGTAGCCAGAGAGCCGGCAAAGCGCCGGTAAGAGTCGCCATAACGAGAAACGATAAAGCGACGCAAATGGCCCTGAGACTGGGTATACGCCAGCCCCAGCAAGCGCATAAACCGCTTCGGATCACGCCCCTGGCTGGCCAAGCCGGCTAAGGCAACCCGGTACAGGCTCTGCAGCAGGTCATCCAGCTGCAACGAGCCCTCTTCGGTGGCCAGACGGGCGAGCTCTGCATCCAGAGAGGTCGTAAAAGGTGTAAGAAAGCGCTCGAATACCGCCTGAATTAGTTCTTTTTTCGAACCAAAATGATAATTCACCGCCGCCAGATTGACCCCCGCGGTGCTGGTAATCGTACGCAAAGAGGTCTCGGTAAACCCGCGCTCAGCAAACAGTACTTCCGCAGCGTCCAATATCCGCTGAACGGTATCCAACTGACTCATACCAATCTCACAACAATTCAAACCAACAATTTAAACGTTTGTTTTAACCGCCAGACTAGCACATACCGGCAATGATGGAATACGCGCATGCATAATCGGTCTAAAGCCAGCCCCTTTCACCGCCGGTTCCGGTTACCGAGCGCACGCCGGCGACATTAGATTGGCCATGAACGTTTGAAAAATTTGCGCAACTCATCGCATCTGCCGAATCCCGGCAGGTACCGCGAAAGAGCTAGCGCCACGAGTGGGAAGGCCCGAGATAAAAACCCGAGCCACCCCGATATAGGAGGGCCAAGTCATGGCGAGAATCGCCCCTGAAATTGGCAGCTGGTTTGAAAATTTCGACACCGGCGACCTATTTGAGGTTGTCGCGGTTGACCATCCATCGCGCACTATCGAGATCCAATATCTCGACGGCAGCATTGATGAAATTGAATTTCAGAGCTGGCCTTCCCTACCCGTTATAGGTGCTGCGGCACCCGAAGATGCCAACGCCAGTTACGGTACCTTTGCGCATGAAATGGGGGATGAAGAAGACGCCGGCTTCAAAAGCCCAATCTTTTCGCCCGCCCAAAGCGCCATCGACCGGCTCGAGGGAGACTCATTTCCGGGCACTGATGAAGGCTTGTAATACACCCGCCTCACGCCGCCGGCAAGTTTACGATTAAGGATTAACTTGCCAGGCGACATATTGCGCGCGCCATAAATCTGTATATAATCCCAGCAACTGTATAAAAATACAGATCAAAGGAAGGCGCCAATGACAAACCTCACCGCACGCCAGGCTCAGGTTCTGGAACTGATCAAGAGCTATCTGGACGACACAGGCTATCCGCCCACTCGAGCCGAAATTGCTCAGGAGCTTGGCTTTCGCTCTCCCAACGCAGCGGAAGAACACCTCAAGGCCCTGGCCCGCAAAGGCGCGATCGAAATGGTTGCCGGTGCCTCCCGTGGTATCCGCATCCCAGATCACCACACCGGTCTACCCATTGTCGGCCGTGTTGCCGCCGGTAATCCGGTGCTTGCGGAAGAAAACATCGAAGAATACTGTGAGATTCCGGCGGAGTTTTTCCACCCCCCCGCCGACTACCTGCTGCGTGTGCACGGCATGAGCATGAAAGACGCCGGCATTCTCGACGGCGACTTATTGGCAGTGCAGCGCACCGACAACATCCGCAATGGGCAGATTGTGGTGGCACGTATAGAAGATGAAGTGACGGTGAAGCGCTTCAAGCGCCGCGGCAACCAGGCCACGGTACAACTGTTACCTGAAAACGAAGACTTCAACGTGATTGAGGTGGACATGCGCGACCGCAGCTTTGCCATCGAAGGATTGGCAGTTGGGGTGATCCGGCAGAATCCGATCTGATCACGCCGCTCACAGTCGCCGGCCGAATTATTTCAGGCATAAAAAAAACAGGGCCAATGCCCTGTTTTTTTATGCCTGAAAGTCTTTGCAAACCTTCTTTTCACATCTTCAGTGAATCGTGTGCTCGGTGATATCGACCACTTCTTCCTCGAAAGGCTCTGGCTCCATTTCACTGATATCCTGAACCGCTTCGATCCCCGCCTCCAGCATGGCCCGGGCCACCGCCACCTTGTGGTCGCGCAAAAAATGCATACTCTCGTCGGAGAAACGAATACGCACCAGAGGCTCGCCTTTGTGACCAGCGCGTCGTAGCGCCACATCACCATTGGACAGCTCAATGATCTCGTAAGTCTCTGTAGACATTCACTTCTCCGGTAACCGCGTGATTTGGCAACCAGTGTACCACAGGGGGCCTCAACTAATCAGCGTACATCCACTAATAGATTTCTTTGGTGAATGAACGCCTGCGTTGCCCTGTGGGTGTGGTGACAGGGGTATACCAGTCTTTACCACTCCTGACTCTGCGCCCGTTGGCGCTGAATCAGTTCCACTAATGCCTGATGCCACTGGCGAAGATTGTCAGCCGTCAGAGGGGCCTCCAGACGGCCTGCAGAGGGATTATCCAGCTGCCGTACCGGTATCATGGTTTCCACGCCAGAGCCCCCGGCGTTCGTCGCACCTGCAGGCGCGGCAGGTGCCGAAAGCGATAGTTGCCATAGACCGGCCCATGCGCCGCTGAGTCCACTCAACCAACTCTGGGGGTCCTCTGACAAGTTCACCAGCTCCGTCACATCGCCGCTGAACTTGCCACGCTGGGAGACCAGCGCCGCAAGTGCCTGCGCGCTTTCCGGCTCGGCACCAGCGGCAAAGCCCAGCTGCAGTTGATGCCCCTGCTCCGCGAGAAACGCACGGTAAGCACGCCACAACTGTGTAACAGCCGCCTCCAGCAGTGCGGTGTCCAGCAGTGGCTGCTCGCTCGCAACCTGCTGATGGGCGCCCAGCAGCAGCTGGGCCTTACGCAATGCAGATGCCACCGTACCGGTGTAGGGATTGCTCAAAACTTCCGTTCCCTTTCTCTTTAGGCCTTTTCAGGCCTACCACTTACTTCGCTGGCGTTTTCTTTGCTGCCGCTTTCTTGGCGGGTGCTTTTTTAGCAGCTGTCTTCTTCGCGGCAGCCTTCTTGGCAGGCGCCTTCTTCGCCGCGGCCTTTTTCTTAGCTGGTGCTTTTTTAGCCGGCTCTTCTACCTGCCATTTACCGTCGCGATAGAATGCCTTCCAGCCGGTCGCCTTGCCGTCTTCTTCTGTCTGCACATACTGCTCTTGGGTCTTGCGGCTGAAACGCACCACCGTATCCCGGCCTGCATTGTCTTCCGCCGGCGCAGAAAACAGGAAGCTGTACTTTGGATCGATCTCATCCTTGTGCGGCAGCAATTCCTTGATCCGCGGAGCACGGGTCTCGCGGTTTTTCGGGAACTGGCTGGCGGCCAAAAACAGTCCAGACGCACCGTCGCGCAGAATGTAGGTGTCGTCGACTTTCTCGCAGGCGAGCTCAGGCATGGGCACCGGATCCATTTTCGGAGGTGCTGGCTGGCCATTCTTGAGAAGCTTGCGGGTGTTTTTGCAGTTTTCGTTGGTACAGCCGAAGTACTTGCCAAAACGGCCAGACTTCAACTGCATGTCAGAACCACACTTGTCACACTCAATGACCGGGCCATCGTAGCCCTTGATCTTGAAGGTACCCTGCTCTACTTCGAAACCAGTACAGTCCGGGTTATTGCCACAGATGTGCAGTTTGCGATGCTCGTCCACCAGGTAGCTATCCATGGCAGTACCGCACTTCGGACAGCGGCGCTTATCGCGCAGTTGACGCGTTTCCGCATCTTCATCCTTCTCCGCATCAACCGCTTCCTCACCAGATACCAGGTTCATGGTATTGGTGCAGCGCTCCTTCGGCGGTAAAGCGTAACCCGAGCACCCCAGGAATACACCGGTAGAACCGGTGCGAATCTGCATATGACGGCCGCACTTGCTGCACTCGATATCGGTGTCCGTCGGGTTATTCCGACGCATGCCACCGTCTTTATCCTGCGCAGTCTCCAGGCGCTTGCTGAAGTCTGAATAGAACTCGTTCAGCAGATCCTTCCAACCCTTTTTGCCTTCCGCAACGGTGTCGAGGGATTCTTCCAGACTGGCGGTAAAGCCATAATCCATCAGATCGGTGAAGCTCTCGCTCAGGCGATCGGTAACGATATCTCCCATTTTTTCCGCATAAAAACGGCGGTTTTCCAGGCGCACGTAGCCGCGATCCTGAATGGTGGAAATAATCGATGCGTAGGTAGACGGACGGCCAATACCGCGTTTTTCCAGCTCTTTTACCAGTGCCGCTTCACTGAAGCGTGCCGGCGGTTTGGTGAAATGCTGTTTTGGATCGAGCTTTTGCAGGTTCAGCTTCTCACCGACCTTGATATCCGGCAGCACCAGATCTTCGTCTTTTTTGCTCTGTGCCGGCGCGACCTTCAGGAAGCCGTCGAAGCGGATCACACGGCCGCGCGTACGCAGTTCGAAATCACCGGCGGTAACCACCACTGACGTAGAGGTAAACTTGGCCGGGGTCATCTGACAGGCAACAAACTGCTGCCAGATCAGGGTGTAGAGGCGCTCGGCGTCGCGTTCCATACCGGAAAGATTGTTGGGTTTGACCCGCACATCGGAAGGACGAATCGCTTCGTGCGCTTCCTGCGCACCTTCTTTGCTGCTGTAGCTGTTCGGGTTTTCCGGCAAATATTTTTCGCCGTAGTTTTCACCAATAAATTCACGCACAGAAGCGACCGCTTCCTTGCTCAAATTGGTGGAGTCGGTACGCATATAGGTGATGTAACCCGCCTCATAGAGACGCTGTGCCATCATCATGGTTTTCTTAACACTGAAGCCCAAGCGGTTACTCGCCGCCTGCTGCAGGGTTGAGGTGATATAAGGCGCGGTGGGCTTGGAACTGGTCGGCTTGTCATCCCGCGCGCTCACCGTGAAGTCGCTAGCCTGCAGCGCGTTGAACGCAGCCATGGCCTGCTCTTCATTGGTGGGACGGAAAGCCTCACCGGCCTGCTTTTTCACTTCCAGGCGCAGGGCGTCGGCTTTCGCCGTCTGGGTGTCGGCGAACAGCGTCCAGTACTCTTCTGGAATAAACGCGCGGATCTCGCGCTCGCGCTCAACAACCAGCTTGACCGCCACGGACTGCACACGACCGGCAGAAAGGCCTCGCGCCACTTTCTCCCACAACAGCGGTGAAACCATGTAGCCCACAATGCGATCGAGGAAGCGACGCGCCTGCTGCGCATTTACCCGATCAATGTCCAGGGGACCGGGATCTTCAAACGCTTCCTGAATCGCGGACTTGGTAATTTCGTTGAACACCACGCGGCGATAGCGCTGCTCATCACCGCCGATAGCTTCGCGCAAGTGCCAGGCAATGGCCTCTCCTTCGCGGTCCAAATCCGTTGCGAGATATACGTGGTCAGCATTTGCCGCCAGTTTGCGCAATTCATCGACAACTTTTTCTTTGCCGGGGAGGATTTCATAGTGCGCCTCCCAGTTGTGATCCGGGTTGATACCCATGCGCTTGATGAGCTGCTCACGGGTTTTTTTGCGCTTGTAAACCTCTTTGGCTTCTGGCGACAACTTGCGAGTTTCCGCCGCCCGGCGCGCCCGTTCTTTCGGATCGACAGCCTGCTTGGCGGAAGCACCGGTAGGAAGATCCCGGATATGACCAATACTGGACTTCACCACGAAGTCTTTTCCGAGATACTTGTTGATCGTTTTTGCCTTCGCCGGCGACTCGACGATGACCAGTGATTTACCCATAAGCCTTTGATTTTCAATAAAAAATTTACTGCTTGCGCAATCTGTGCTCACTGCTGTTTGCACAGTGCGTTGCGCGAATATATATGCTTGGTCTCGCCTTTGGTCAAGCGAGTTAAGCAAATTGGTGACCTATTCGACCGTCTGGACAGCTCCTCCGACCCGCAATTCAGCCCGGGGTTCAACCGGATAAAACAGTAGACCAGATCCTCAAGACGACCAGCTTGTTACGCAGGAGCAAGCGACTCCCGACAGAACGTTTTTAGCCCAGTCCGGGCTCGGTGCGTGCAACCTGACGTATTGCTTCTTCTATTAAGGGGCGCTGCTCCGCTAGCGCCTGAGTCACCGCCGCCAACCCCGCATCACCACTGCGCTCGCGCCATTGAACGCCCAGCCCGCTGTCATTGGCAAAAATTGCCGTGGCATCCGCCGGCAACATGGCAATCAGTTCTTTGAGCACCGGGCGCGCGGCCTCTGGCGCAGTGCGCCCGTTGCGCCAATCCCAGCGGCCATCAAGGTGCATTTCATGCTCTACGCGCTTTAACTCGAGCCCCCAGCCAGTGTTCAAGCGACGGGGATTACGCCACTGCGAAAAATACGTCGCTGCGGTGCCTTTACCCAGGGCTTCCGGTAACGGCTGCATCTGTACCTTGAGACCGGCGGTAGCGGCACTCTGGCGCATCGCTGCCAGCTTGCGATCCCGCGCGCTGGGCTTGAGCCACATAACGGGACCGATCACCAGAACGACCGCGAAAATAATCGCGAAGATGGGAATCCAACTGGCCATGACGGCTTCCTTATTGAGAGCTACACAGTAACGTAACGCGCCTTCGCACCGAAATTTTGGGGTTGCAACGTCACTTCAGGGCGCGCATTCTTTTCCGTAACAGGGCGGTTGTGTCAAGTATGATTTTTTAAAGTAGACTGAATGAAGCCGTCGGCGGAGGGATTGTTCGGGCCCGGTTGCCGGCCAAATACTCACACTATTATGCAGATCGAGGGGGACCTATGTCGGGCTACAACAACATCCTGGTAGGGCTGGACCTTTCTGACGAATCTTCGCAAGTGTTAACGCGAGCGCAACAAATTGCCGCCTGTACCGGGGCGCAGCTGACCCTCGCGCACATCATTGAGCCCCTGACCTTCGCCTATGGCGGCGATATCCCCATGGACCTGTCAGAGGTGCAGGAGCAGCTGCAAAACCAGGCGAAAGAGCAGTTGCGTAAATCGGCTCAGGAGCTCGGTATTCCGCAGGATCGGCAACATGTTGTACTGGGGCAGCCGGCCACAGAAATCCACCGACTCGCGGAAGAAAGCGGCTGCGATTTAATCGTAATCGGCAGCCACGGGCGCCATGGGCTGGCGCTGCTACTGGGCTCTACGGCAAACGGGGTGCTGCACGGCGCTGGCTGCGATGTTTTAGCCGTCCGCGTACACACCCCTGACGAATAAGCAGGTTACATACTGTCCAGCTCTGCCCAGCGCTCAAACGCCTGCTCCAGAGACTGCTGCAAATCGGTAAGCACCTGCAATCGTTCCTGTACTTTCGCATTGTCCTGCTGATAGAACTCTGGCCCAGCCACTTCGGCCTCCAGCGCGGCAATGTCGTTTTCCAGACTCTCAATTTGCCCGGGTAGCGCGTCCAGTTCCCGCTGCAGCTTGTAACTGAGTTTTTTCGGCTTTGCGGCGGGCTTCTGTGCCGCCGCATCGCTTTCTTCAGTAGCGTCTGCCGCAGAAGACTTTGCCTGTTTGCGGGCCTTCAACTGCTCTTCGGCACTGAGAAACTTCCCGCCCTGTCGGACAAAGTCTTCATAGCCGCCCACGTATTCCCGCACGATGCCATCGCCTTCAAAGGCCAGACAACTCTCCACCACATTGTCGAGGAAGGCACGGTCGTGGCTCACAAGGAGTACCGTACCGGAAAAATCCATCAGCAACTGCTCAAGCAGCTCCAGAGTCTCGACATCGAGGTCGTTGGTGGGTTCATCGAGCACCAGAATATTCGCCGGCTGACTGAACAGCTTGGCCAGCAGCGCGCGGTTACGCTCGCCCCCACTGAGCGCACCCACCTTGGTGCGCGCTTTTACCCCAGTAAACAGGAAATCACTCAGGTAGCCCATAACATGCTTGGTGCTGCCGCCCACCTGAATGTTTTCGCGCCCCTCCGCAATGTTGTCGACCACCGAGAGATCGGGATCCAGCACATCGCGGCGCTGGTCAAAGTAGGCAACCTGCTGCTTGGTACCCAACCGAATCGAGCCGGACTGTGGTTGCAGCTCACCCAGTAACAATTTGATCAGCGTACTTTTGCCGACGCCGTTGGGGCCGATCAGGCCAACCTTGTCGCCGCGCATCAGTGTAAAATTCAGATCGCGAACCAGTGGAGCAGAAGTGCCCTGCTCCCCCTCAAACCCGAAGGTCACGCCTTTCAGCTCCGCCACCAGCTTGCCGGAGCGCTCACCGGAATCGAGTGACATTTTTGCGACGCCCTGACGATCACGCCGGGCCTTGCGCTCATTACGCAGTGCTTTCAAGGCCCGTACCCGGCCTTCGTTGCGGGTACGTCGGGCCTTAATGCCCTGGCGAATCCAGGTCTCTTCTTGCGCCAGCTTTTTATCGAAGAGCGCGTCACTCCGCGCCTCTTCCTCGAGCTGCTTTTCCTTCTCCTGCTGGTAGCGATCAAACTGGCAGTTGAAGACGCGCAGAATACCGCGATCCAGATCCCATACGCTGGTGGCGAGACGCTGTGCCAAAGCGCGGTCGTGGCTCACAAACAACAAGGCGCCGCGGTAACTGGCAAGAAAATCCTCCAACCACTCCACTGCGGCGATATCCAGGTGGTTTGTCGGCTCATCCAGAATCAGCAGGTCCGGCTCCGTCACCAGGGCCCGTGCCAGCGCAGCGCGACGCTGCCAGCCACCGGAAAGATCTTGCACCTGCGCACTCTCATCCAGATCCAGGCGGTCGAGCACACTGTCAATCTTTGCCAGCAGCTCCCAGCCATGGGCGTTTTCAATCTTGGCCTGCAGGTCCGGGTTCTGGTTTTCACGGTACTCCGCAAGCCAGGCGCCAACGTCCCCCAAACCTTCGGCCACGTAGCGGTATACGGACTGACTGCAATCTTCCGGGAGCGCCTGCTCCAGGGTGGCGAGCACCACGCCCGCCTGGCGCACAATCTCGCCTTCGTCCGGGTCGGCCTTGCCAGCAATCAAGCTGAGCAAACTGGATTTGCCCTCGCCATTGCGGCCCACCAAGCAAATACGGTCTCCACGGTCAATCTTTGCAGTGACACCATCGGCCAGGATCTGAACGCCATAGCGCAATCCCACGCCATCCAACTGAAGCAACATAAATAACAACTACAATATGTGTGAGTGAAAGCAGACATTTTACGCTTAAATCTGCGCCCCTTCGAACAAGCGATTTCTCAATCGGGTTTTTTCAGCATGACGATTGGCCATAAAGGATTCGCCATTCTTCTCTCTGCCCTGGTTCTCATCGCGCTTACCGTCGCGCCAGCGCGGGCAGCGGACACGGCTGATGCGGAAGCGGCGGTAGCCCAGAGAGAGAAGCTCCAGCAGGCTCGGCAGGCCATTGCCAGCAACAACAAGCGCCAACTGCGGAAGCTCAAGAAGGAGCTGAAGGACTATCCCCTACTGCCCTATATCGAGTACTGGGAGCTGAGCAAGCGCCTCTCAAAACTTCCGTATGACGATATTGACGCCTTTCTCGAAGAGTACCAAGACACCGCGCTTGGTGACTGGACACGAGTACGTGTACTACGCGAACTTGGCGCCCGCGAGCGTTTTAAGGCCTACCTCAAGTACTACGATCCAGACAGGATTCGCCGCACCCAGTTGCGCTGCTACTACGTAGACGCCCTCTCTCGGCACGGAGACAAACAGCAGGCTTATGAGCTGATTGAAGAGCTATGGACGGTAGGCGCCTCGCAACCCAAAGAGTGTGACCCGGCCTTCGCACGCTGGATGAAAGACGGGGGGCTCACGCAAGAACGCGCCTGGCAGCGTCACGCACTGTCGGTAAGAGCCGGAAATCTCGACCTGGCAGCATTTATCGCACGCAAGCTGGATAAATCGCGCAAAGCCCGTGCCGAGCTGATGCGCAGTGTGTATCGCAAGCCGGAGCAAATCCTCGATTACAAAAAATTTATCCGTGAAGAGCCGGAATACCGGGATATCGTCACTATCGGGCTGCGCCGCCTTGCCTCAAAGGACGCCGGCAAGGCCAATCAAGCCTGGGAGCGCTATAGCGCCAGTTACCTCTTTAACGACGAAGAACGGGATGACTACCTGCGCTACCTGGCCCTACGTTTTGCCCGGCAGGACGATCAGGCTGGCCTGGAAACGCTCATCAAGAACAACCCCGAATTCTTTGATTTACGCACGTCAGAGTGGCTCATTCGCCAATCCTTGCGCGAAATGGACTGGGCACAAGTCGAGTTTTGGATCGATCAACTCCCCGCAGACAACCAGAAGCTCGACCGCTGGCTGTACTGGAAGGCCCGGGCAATTGAAGAACAGCTCCAGGCCACCGACAAACCGGACCCTGCGCGACAGGCACTGGCCAAAAAGCTTTACCAGCAAGCCGCCGCGGAACGCAGCTATTACGGATTCCTCGCTTCGGACACCATTGGTGCGGACTACAGCTTTGTGGACCGCCCGGCCCCCATCACACCCAAACTGGTGGACGAGGTGGCCGCACGCGCCGATATGCAGCGCGCGCGCGAGCTGCAGGCAATCGGCGAGTTTTACCACGCACGACGCGAATGGAACTATGCAACCCGGGATATGCCGGACGAGGAGTTGATGACCGCGAGTAAAATCGCGGGCTCCTGGGGCTGGTATCACAAATCCATCCAGTCCATTCTCGCCGCCGACTATCTGGATGACCTTGAGTTGCGTTTTCCCCTCGCCTTTCCCGGCATTGTTAGCGATGTGGCAAAACGCATGGGTAAGAAAACCGCCCTCAACGATTATCTCGTGCTGGCCGTGGCCCGCCAGGAAAGCCACTTCAGCCATGACGCCAAGTCGCACGCGGGCGCCATGGGCCTGATGCAGTTGCTGCCGTCTACCGCGCGCGCCACCGCACGTAAAGCGGGTGTGCCCTACCGACGTAGCTGGGACCTGCTGAACCCCAATACCAACATCAGCCTGGGCGCCTATTACCTGAACTCGTTACTCAACCGTTTTGACAACAACCGATTCCTCGCTGCCGCGGCGTATAACGCAGGCCCCACCCGGGTTTCGCGCTGGCTGAAAGCTACCGATAAGAAACTGCCCTTCGATGTATGGATCGAAACCATCCCGTACAACGAAACACGAAAATACGTACAAAACGTACTTTCCTATTCGGTGATCTATGCGTACCGCAGCGGCGAAAAGAAATCACTGCTCAACAAAAATGAGGCAGAGGCCAAACTGTAACTTTATATGCACGGTTATAGGGATTGAGCGGAAAAAGCGGGCGGCAAAAAACAGAGAGGAGAAAAGATCGGAAAAAGAGAAAAGAAGAAAAAGAAATGGAATACAACGAAGCAGAGCACCAAGCAGCTCGGATTGGCTTAAGCCAACCGAGCCACCAGCCACTTATCCAGCTCGTCGACGGTAAACGGCCAGCAAATCACATCATCCACCTGCCCTAGACCAACGACTGGAATACTCCAGCCAAACAAACGGGTCAGCGTTTCGTCATCGGCAATATCTACCGAGACCAGCCGCAACTGATATTTCTCCAGCAGCGGCCAAATCTCCGACTTGGCCTTTTCACAAAGACTGCAGCCCAATGTGGTGTACAGCAGTATGTCGCGCTCGGCCACGCTTAAACCAGCCCCTGACTACGTGCCCAGAAAAAACCAGCCGCTGCAGCAGCGGTGACGATAACACCCAGCCACAGCCAGCCACCGCTGCCATTGGCGGCTGCGGTTTCACCGCGATAGCCCGCAGAGATGGAATCCTGCGCGCCGAAGGAACCATCGTCGCTAGCCGGCGCACGAGCATCCTCCCCCTGGGAGCGCATGCCAAGCTGGCTGCGTCGCATCGCCTGATCCAGCGCCGCACTCTGGCGCGCCGCCTCAGGCAGAGTGACAGCCTGGCGAACCGTGGTTTTATCCAGGTCATCTGCCGGACCCACCACACTAAAGCTCAAGCTGTCGAAACGCAGTTCGTCACCACGGCGCACACGAGACTCGGTAATACGCTGATTGTTCAGATAGGTGCCGTTTGCGGAGCCGAGGTCCACAGCGAACAGCAGACCTTCCCGCACTTCGAGTCGCGCGTGACGACGCGAAAGGTGCGACATGGAAAAGGTCAAATCGCACTCGTCGGAACGACCCACAATGGTGGTCTCGCGCACGGGAAATACGCGCCCCACAATCGCCGGGTGGTTCGCACGCAGTGCCCAGGCAACATTTGCGGCATTGCCTGCCGCTTTCAAGCGGGTAATTTTGGGATCAACGACCGCCAGCTGTCGGTCGCCAACCTGCACGCGATCGTTCGGCTGCAAGCGACAACTGCCTTCGATCAACTTGCCATTCACCAGCAGCTGAGCTCCGCCAGAGAGGTTGTGCAACTCTAATTCGTCACCATCCACCAGGATCTCTGCATGCAACTTGGCCACTGATGGATCCGCCAGGGTCAGGTCACACTGGCTTCCCCGGCCAACGGTCACTTTGGGCGCAACGAGCCATACACTTTGGCTGGAATCTTTCACGTCACACAGTTTCAACATGATCGCGCTTCCTTGAGGTCGCCAAAAGGCGTACAATTTTTAATCAATTTGTTCGATAAGGGGCTATCGGGGCCGGCGATATGCGCCAGCCAAAGCCAATTCATGCGTTTTCGCGAGTCATCTCAGCGATAAAGCGCGATGGAAGTTTATCACGCGTAAATTGATTGGCCTGTGAATCCGTTTGCAGCTTACAATGTCATCAGGCTCTACTATGTAAACCACAGTTGCCTTGCGAAATGCCCGCGGAACCTCCAGGGAATATGGGCTTAAGGCACTAGTGGCGCTTTCGACAATAACGACAGGTAACAGGTAGTTGCATACCAGTGAGTGAAGCCAAAGTACGGGAACGCCCGAGCGGTGTGAGCCAACCCGCCGTCCGCGCCAATGTGCGCAGTGCTGGTGCGACCCACACCGGATACCGCCGCGATCAGAACGAGGATGCGTTCTGGGGCGACGAGTCCCGGGGCGTGTGGGTTGTCGCCGATGGATTAGGTGGTCATCAGGCTGGAGAAATCGCCAGCCAGACCGTGGTCGAGGAGATTCAGCGCTCCTCCGCGACCGATCGACATTACGAGCAGGCCCTGCGTCGTGCGCACGCCCTGCTGGCCGGTGACGAGAACAGTAATACCGCGATGGGCACCACCGCGGTCGTAGTGGCCGAAGACGCGCCCTATTTCCATATTTACTGGGTCGGTGACAGCCGCGCCTACCTATGGACCCCACCCAGCGAAGTACCAGAGGGTGCCGACCAGCCCTTCCCTCACGGGACCCTGAAGCAACTCACCGTGGATCATTCCTACGTGCAGATGCTCGTGGATTCGGGCGCGATTAATCAAGAAGAAGCGGCCAACCATCCGAACCGGCATGTGATTACCCGCTGCATTGGCGGGTCAGCCAATCCAACGCTTGAGATCGACCGCGCCTCTTTTTCCTGGGACGCGGGCCAAAAGCTTTTGTTGTGCAGCGACGGGCTCAGCAATGATGTGAGCCCTGCCGAGATTTGCGAAGTCCTTGCGAAGAATACGGACAACCAGCGTGCGAGCGACTTACTGATCGCCGCGGCACTGGATGCTGGCGGGCGCGATAACATTACCGTGCAAGTCATCAGTGCGCCCGACCATCAGGAAGACGACCAGGCCACAAAATTTGACGCTAATGGGAACCCTAAGTCACAAAAGCAGAACTCCCGCACATCGCGCTCGCTACTTGGATCCCACAAAATTTTTTCCGCACGCGGCAAACTAATACTGAATATCACTACACTTGCCTTGATTTTATCGGCAGGTATTTATGTCACCTGGCAGCTACTGAACAGTTAACAAGGAACGGGCTCGAATGGAAGTTGTCAGCAGCGGCGCCGCCTCGCTGGAGATCCCTGGCTACCAGATCCTGAAGAAAATTAATCAGGGCGGTATGTCTACCGTTTACCTGGCGACTCAGCGCAGCATGGGGCGTCAGGTTGCCCTGAAAGTGATGTCTCCCGTCCTTAACGCAGACCCGATTTTCAGTGAACGCTTCCAGCGCGAAGCCAACATCGTTGGCCAGCTGTCGCATCCTAATATTGTTGCCATCCACGACATCGGCCGTTACCGCAGCCTGAATTACATCGCCATGGACTACCTACCCGGTGGTTCCGTCGCGGACGCGCTGACCAAAGGCGCCATTGAACCTCTCGACGCCCTGCACATTACCCGTCAGATTGCCATGGCTCTGGACCATGCCAGCAACAAGGGCTATGTGCACCGCGACCTGAAACCAGAGAACATCCTGTTTCGGGAAGACGGCTCAGCGATTCTTACCGACTTCGGTGTGGCCCGTGCGGTTGCACGCACCACGCGCATGACCAGCACCGGTATGGTTGTCGGCACCCCGCACTATATGAGCCCAGAACAGGCGCGCGGCGCGGCCGTCGATGGGCGCGCCGACCTGTATAGCCTCGGTGTGGTGTTCTATGAAATGCTCACCAGTGCGGTGCCCTTCCAGGCCGAGGAAGCTGTGGCTATTGCCATTAAGCACCTCACCGATCCGATTCCTCGCCTGCCCGCGCGACACACCTTATACCAGGGGCTCATTGACCGCTTCCTTGCCAAAGATCCCGAACAGCGCTTCCAGCGCGGGCTGGACGTGGTCGATGCGATCGATCAGTTGCTTGCGGCACTGGATGGCAAATCGCCAGCCCCTACCACCAAGATGAACAATACCTCGGTGCGCGTTTCGAGTTTGTTGCGCGCACTGGTGCTAACCCTGTACGGCACACTTACCGATCGCATTGTCGCCGCTTGGGCGCGCTTTCGCGACAAGCCGGTTCACCAACAAAATCCGCGCGCCGAACAGCAGACCATTATGCGTATTCGGCAAGTGGTGGAGCAGGCCGCTCCGATCAAACGCCGATCGAAAATGTTCTTCGGCCTGCTAGCGGTGAGCTTCACCCTAATCTGGGTACTGTTCAGCCTGTTTAGCAACAAATTCCAGTGGCAAACCGATTCGGGGCTGGTGAACGAAGCCGTCGATATCACCTCACAGATACTGCTGCCCGAGAATAATGGTGCACCGCAAGCCGGTCAGGTTGCCGCTGATTTACCGAGTCTTTCCAGCGACCTCCTCCCCGGCAATTCGACGTTACAAGAACCGAACGCGGGCCGAGCGGGTCCGGTGCTACGCGACACCCCTGCCCCGGCAGCTATCGCGGAAGCTGCCCCCAACACAACTGCGGCGAAACCTGATACCGCTGAGACAGGTCATATTGCCACTGCTGAGGAACCAAATACTGCGGCCGCCATCAGCAACAGCGATGCAGCCGCGACTCCGCAAGAACCTGAAGTAGCCGCCCCGCCACCGACCTACGCACTCAAGGTGTCGCCAACACCCGGTGATGCGCGCATTCGGATCATGAACATCGTCCCACGATACACTCCGGGAATAAGTCTCGAGCCCGGACGCTATAACGTTGAGGTGAGTAAACCTGGCTTCAGCACCGTGCGGCGCTGGGTGGAAATCGATTCTGCTGACGTTAATCTCGCGGTACAGCTAGAGCGCAAATACTTTGCCGGTAGGAGTTTTCAGTCGCCATTAAAAGACGGTGGCCGTGGCCCCGAAATGGTCGTGATCTCCCCCGGCGCTTTCACCATGGGGAACAACGCACGCCCTTTCACCAGCCCCGAACACAAAATCACGATCCGACGCCCCTACGCAATTGGCGCACACGAAGTAACGTTTAACGACTACGATCGCTATGCGAAAGCCAGTGGCCGCAGCTTACCGAGTGACCAGGGTTGGGGCCGTGGCACGCGCCCCGTCATCAACGTGAGCTGGGTTGAGGCACAACGCTATGCCAAGTGGCTGAGCGAACAGAGCGGGCAAAAATATCGTTTGGCGAGTGAGGCGGAATGGGAATTTGCCGCGCGAGCAAACACCAACACGCCGTTCTGGTGGGGTGATGGCAGCCCCCGTAGCAAAGCCAACTGCCGCCGTGGCTGCGCAAGTGAATTCAACTCCCTATTTTCCGCGACGAGCGCTCCGGTGGGTAACTACAAAGCCAACCAGTTTGGGCTGTATGACACCGCGGGCAATGTTGGCGAATGGGTGCAGGATTGTTTTCTCGGCGACTTCACCAACCACCGCAGCGATGCACGGCCAGTGCAGCTGAAAAACTGCGACCTGCGTGTAGTCCGCGGCGGCTCCATGCGTGAACCGCTACGCAATATCAGCTCCGACTACCGCACCGGACTGTATGAGCGTGCCCACTCCAAAGAAGTGGGCTTCCGCCTGGCAATGGAGCTGTAACAGCCCATTACCGCGCGCGCACTTCCCACACATTATGAATTTTCGGGTTGCGCTGGAAATCCTTGTCGAGCAGCTTGGCTGAAAGATTTTCCACCGCGAACTCTGACCGCACCGCCTCGTCCATTTTGAAGCTGCGCAAGTTATTGGAAAACAGTAGCACCCCGTCTTTACTCAGCAGCGACATGCACTGACGAATCAATTCCCCGTGGTCCCGCTGGATATCCAGCACGCCCTGCATTTTTGCAGAGTTTGAAAAGGTCGGCGGATCCAGAAAGATAACGTCGTAATGCCCTTTGCGATTGGCCTGTGCAGCGTGCAGCCATTGCAGGCAGTCGGCTTCAATCAGCTGGTGGCGGTATGGGTCCATGCCATTTTCACGGAAGTTTCTCTGCCCCCACGCCTGATAGGTCTTCGACAGATCAACACTGGTACTGTCGGAGCAACCACCAATTGCTGCCTGCACGGTTGCGGTGGCCGTATAGCAGAACAGGTTGAGTAAACGTTTGCCCTTGGCCAGTTTACGCAGGTGCTGGCGCACCGGGCGGTGATCCAGAAACAGGCCGGTATCGAGATAATCCCACAGATTAATTTCCAGCTTTGCCCCGTATTCGTCCACGAGGAAGGTGCGAGAATCTTCACCACGCTTCTGGTATTGGCTGCCGCTGTCTTTGTGGCTATGGCGGCGGCGCTCTTTAATGGAGACATTACGTGGTGACAGATCCAGAACCTGACGCGTTGCCCGCACCAGATCCATTAGGCGACCCCGTGCTTTTTGCTCAGGAATACTCGCGGGCGCGCGGTATTCCTGAATATGCGCGAAGCGCTCACCTTCCAACGACTGGTAAATATCGATGGCGGCGGAATACTCGGGCAGGTCCGCATCGTACAAGCGATAGCAACTCACACCACTGCGTTGCGCCCACTTGCCGGTGGTCCGTAGATTTTTTTGTAGGCGATTCGCCACCATCTGCGCTTCTTCAGACAAACGCGCTCCGCCTTCCTGGCTGCGCTCGCCGGATTGCGCGTGAATATCAAACAACAGCAGCTGGCTGGGGATACTGCCGTTAAACAGTTTGTATTGCTTGTGCGAGCGCAGGCCGGTGGAATGACAAAGTTCAGGATTGCCGGTAAAAATAGCCGCCTTCCAACCGGCAAACTCTTTCTTCAGCTGGCCACCCAGTTCCGCATAGGTTTCGCGCAGCGCCTCCTGCTCTCCCAGCCGTTCACCGTAGGGCGGATTGGTAATTACCAGCCCCGCGGTTACCGGGCGATGGCTTGGCACCTTGAAGGCCGCTACCGGCCGACAGCTGACGCGCACCTGCTTGTCCAGTCCGGCCCGCGCGATATTGGATTCGGCCGCAAACAGCACCTTTGCGTCTGCATCGTAGCCGCGGATTTCCGGCAGTGGCTTTGCCATGCCTTCGGTGCGGCGCTGCAGCGCTTCTTCCCGCAATGACAGCCAGATATCGCTTTGGTGATTCAACCAGCGCTCGAAACCGAACTCCTCGCGCAACAGCCCTGGGGCCACATCTGCCGCCATCAATGCCGCCTCCACGAGAAAAGTGCCTGAACCGCACATGGGGTCCAGCAAGGCACCGCCCTCGGCGGCAATTTGTGGCCAGCCCGCGCGCATCAGCAACGCCGCCGCGAGATTTTCTTTCAGTGGTGCCGCGCCGATGTGGGTACGGTAACCGCGGCGGTGCAGGCTATCGCCACTGAGATCAATCGCGATCTCGAGGACATCGCGATGCAAGCGCAACATCACCGAAAGGTCTGGATCGCGTTTGTCGACATCCGGGCGTGCACCGGTCGCTTTGCGCAGGCGATCAACGATGGCATCTTTTGCTTTCTGGGCACCAAACTGGCTGTTACGTATTTCCCGATTGGTACCAGAAAACTGCACCCAAAGTACGCCGTTGGGGCTAATGTGTTCTTCCCAGGGCTGCTCTGCCACGGCACGATACAAAGCTTCCGCATCTTCAATGCGCGCTTGCCCAAGATTCAGCAAAACCCGGTTTGCGATACGACTCCACAGGTTAACCCGGTAAGCCATGGCGAGATCGCCATCAAAGCGCACCGCCGCTGGCTGCTCCCGCAGAACGTTCGCGCCAATCTGACGCAATTCATTCGCGAGCACATTTTCCAGGCCTTTTGGGCAGGTGGCTGTAAATTCAAACTTCTCAGTCAAGGATTCGACCTCAAGGTGCCTTTGCCCCCCGCCACGCGCCACTCTCTTCAAGCAGCCAACCGGGGCAATTTGGCAAATAGGTTATGGCCATTTTGGCCAGGGGATCTTTAGAGGGCGCAAGCATACCGCAATCGAGAATTCTATTCTTCAAGAGGGGCAAATAGCCCTGAGAAGCTTTCTCGCATTAGATAATTTGAACCTATACACCGCTCTTTTCAGAAAGAATCAATCCTTCCCTGCCCTGATGCAATTTGGCCAAATATTCCGATGCGGCACCCCTTCTCGCCGGGCCCCATCCACAATAAGCTGGTTAGAGCATAAGGGGAGAAGTGGTGATACCGGTCACACAACCGGTTTTGTGCCGCTTAAGTCACAATCAGAATGAGGTATTACGCCTATGAAACGCCAAAAACGTAATCCCAACGATAGAGCACTTCACAAAGGTTACGTTGCCGCCGTACAGGGCAGAGACCACGATAGCTGCCCCTACCAAAGCGGATCCCTTCACCAAGAATGGGTAAACGGTTGGCGCCAAGGGCGAGAGGATATTTGGAGTGGCTTCGGGCCGGCGGCCCAGGCCCAACGTATGGAGAGTATGTAAGCCGGCGGCTTGAGTCACCCGCCCTTCACACACCCGGCCAAATTTAATTCCGCAGCGATGCGGCCATATAGGTCGCGACTCGCTTCGAGATTCTCAACGTTTTCGGAGCCCCTCTCGCAACAGTCCCGGACTCGCTTATGCAAGACCGGGACATTGCACTCACTAAATCACCTAACACACTGCCACTTTACACAATGTGCACAAGCTAATCGGTAGCAAAGAGAGCTCCGCTCCCAGCACCGGAAACCAATTAACGGTGTTCGATCACGCGTGCTTTGTGTATGTCTGCAATTGCTGCTGCGGCTTCGTGAATGACTTCCGGGCCGCGGTAAATAAAGCCGGAATAAATCTGTACCGCAGTGGCACCCGCACGAATCTTTTCTGCGGCTGACTCACCATCAAAAATACCACCAACGCCGATAATCGGAATACTTCCATTCAACGCGCTGTGTAATTTGCGAATGACCTCGGTGGAGCGCTCGCGCAGTGGTCGTCCACTCAATCCACCCTGCTCCGTACCGTGCTCAAGGTTTTCCACGGAAGATTTGTCGATGGTGGTGTTAGTGGCAATAACACCGTCGATCTCATGCTCCTGCAATGTCTTCGCGACCTGGGCGATGGCATCGTCATCCATATCCGGTGCAATCTTTACCGCCAGTGGTACATAACGGTCCTGCTCTGCGGCGAGTTGAGCCTGCTTTTCTTTCAGCGCATTGAGCAACTGGCTGAGGCTATCTCCGAACTGTAGATCACGCAGACCTTTGGTGTTCGGTGAGGAAACATTTGCCGTGATGTAATCCGCATGGGCGTATACCTTTTCCATGCAGATACAGTAATCGTCGGCCGCCTGCTCTACCGGGGTATCTAGGTTTTTACCCACGTTGATTCCGAGTACGCCGGAATAGCGACGGCGCTTTACCCGCTCAAGCAGATAATCGACACCCTCATTATTGAAACCCATGCGATTGATGATGGCCTCGGCTTCCGGCAAGCGGAACACACGCGGCTGAGGATTGCCCGGCTGCGGACGTGGAGTCACGGTACCCACCTCAACAAAGCCAAATCCCAGGGCGCCCAAGCCGTTAAACGCCTGGGCATTCTTGTCCAGCCCTGCCGCAAGACCCACCGGGTTTGGCAGAGTTAAGCCCATCAGTTCTACCGGATCATCCGGTACCGATTTGCTAAACAACGACATCAAGCCAAGCCGCTCGGCGGCGCCAATGGCGTCCATCGACAAGTGGTGGGAGCGCTCGGGGTCGAGCGCAAACAGGGCTTTGCGCAAATGCTGGTACATGGGTTTCCTTGAGGTTCTGACCAAATCAGTACTCATACCGCCGCGATGAGGCCCGCAAGAAGTCTTGAGTCCAATGGGTCAAGCAAATATGACAACCCCCATCCGAGAGACCCAGATGGGGGTTGTGTATTGTACGAGATTCCCGACGAATCGAGAAACTTACGCAGAGACGAGGGACTCCTGGTCTGCCGTCGCATTCGCCAGATACATCAGCTCGCGCAAGGCGACCGTAAACATGGCGAAATCACCTTGAGGGGCAGACTTCAGCTCCTTGGTCAGGCTTTCCCAGCGCTGAATCGCCTGGGCCATCGTGCCCGCCCAATTTTCCACCGCACTGTCCACATCGAGGCCATCATCCCCAGCCAAGCGCAGGATATGGGTGACCAGTCTTGCCAGCTGGTTGTCCAGGTCATCCATACTGGTTTCCCGCGCCTGAGAGTGCCAGAAGCTGTCCGACGGCAGATCGATGATCTGGTTGCCGAACCAGTACAGGCCCAGTCGGTCCGCCAGCGCGAAGTAGGCTTTGGCCACCTCTTCCACCGGCCGATCGGTGATGCGCGCGGTCTGGGAAATACCCAGCGCAGAAAACAGGTAGGTTGGCGACGCCGCCAGCATCGCGAGATCCTTCGGCACACTGGCCTCCGTCAACCGATCGTAACGTGCGTGCCACTCGCGCAGCGGCTCTCCACTCAGCACCTCGGGCAAGGCACGAATCACACGCTGAACGGGATCCTGGAACAGCGCAATTTCGTTCGCCGGATCCAGCGCGCCATGCCGATTGCGCACAAACCAGCGTGCGGCCCTGCGCACTCGCCCTACCATCGCGTTCATCAACTGCAACTGCAAATCCGCCGGCACCTGATAATCAAGCTCGGCCACGCCATTCTGGAAATCCGACATACGATACACATCCCGGGCACTCACATAAGACGCGACGATGGTATCGAGGCCGGCACCGGTGGCCCCGCTGATCCGGTCGAAAAAGGTAATCCCCATGCTGTTGACCATTTCATTGGCCACCTGGGTAGAGACGATTTCCCGACGCAGCGGATGGTCGTACACCAGCGCCTGATAACGGGACACCAGTGCGGGCGGGAATGCCGACTCCACTGCCTCCTGCACATAATCGTTATCGATAATATGAACGTCCAGCAGCTCCTCCTTCAGTTTGACCTTCACATAGGAGATCAACACGGACAGTTCCGGGTGCGTGAGGTACTGCCCCTTACTCTGGCGCTCATTCAGCGTTTCGTTATCCGGGATGAATTCCAACTGGCGGCGCAGACGGCCCTCGGCTTCGAGGGTGTTGATCGTACGACGGAATTCGTCAAAGCGATCCGCGATCTGATAGGCCGCAACACTGATCGCACTGGTCTGGTCGTAATTGTTGTCCAGAACCAGCTCGGTGACAGAGTCGGTCATCTCCTCCAGCATGTGGTTACGCTGCTTTTCAGTCAGATCACCATTCGCCACCACCTTGTCCAGCAGGATCTTGATGTTGACCTCGTGATCCGAGCAGTCCACACCGCCGGCATTGTCGATAAAGTCGGTATTACAGCGGCCGCCGTTCAGGGAGAACTCGATGCGCCCGCGCTGCGTCATACCCAGGTTGCCGCCCTCCCCAAACACTTTACAGCGCAACTCATTGCCATCGACCCGCAGATTGTCGTTAGATTTGTCACCGACCTGCTCGTGGCTTTCTTGCTCACCCTTCACATAGGTGCCGATACCGCCATTCCAGATGAGATCCACCGGCGCCTTGAGCATCGCACTGATCAGCTCGTTTGGCGTAAGCTGATCGGCATCAATGGCAAACGCCTGCTGCATCTCCGGGGTGATTTTTACCGACTTGGCACGGCGCTCGAAAATCCCACCGCCCTTGGAGATCAGGCTCAGGTTGTAGTCGCTCCAGCTTGAACGAGGCAACTCGAACAGACGCTTGCGCTCGTGGTAACTGCTCGAGGCGTCAGGATTCGGGTCGACAAAAATATGCAGGTGATTGAAGGCGCCCTTCAAACAGATATGCTCGGACAGCAGCATACCGTTGCCGAACACATCGCCGGCCATATCGCCAATGCCGATCACGGAGAAATTCTCGGTCTGTACATTGACGCCCATTTCGCGGAAATGTCGTTGTACCGAGACCCAGGCTCCACGCGCGGTAATCCCCATTTTTTTATGGTCATAGCCGTTGCTGCCGCCGGAGGCAAAGGCATCCCCAAGCCAAAAATCGTATTCCGCAGCAATGCCGTTGGCGATATCCGAGAAAGTCGCGGTCCCCTTGTCCGCGGCAACAACCAGATAGGGGTCATCCTCATCCCGGCGTATCACCCGGTCCGGCGGAATGACCTCGCCATTTTTCAGGTTGTCGGTAACATCCAGCAATGCGCGAATAAAGGTCTTGTAACACTTAATGCCCGATTCGATTAGGGCTTCCCGGCTGTTGTCCGCCGGGGGCCGGCGTACCACAAAGCCACCCTTGGCCCCGCTGGGCACAATAACCGCATTCTTTACGTTCTGTGCCTTTACCAGGCCCAGCACTTCCGTGCGGAAATCTTCCCGGCGATCGGACCAGCGCAAGCCTCCGCGGGCAACCTTGCCGCCCCGTAGATGGACCCCTTCCACTTGCGGGGAATAGACGAAGATCTCGAACAGCGGGCGCGGCTCCGGAATATTCGGAATGTCTCGTGGGCTAAACTTGATAGAGATGTAATCTTTCGGCTGATCGTTGGCGTCCAACTGGAAAAAGTTGGTACGCAGAGTCGCGCGGATCAAGTCCAGATACCGGCGAATCACCTGGTCTTCATTCAGGTTATCCACGCTGTCGAGACCATCGTGGATTTTCTTGATCAGGCGCTCCACACGGGTCTGGTCCTGGCGCTCCGGAGAATTGATACGCGGATCAAACATCGCCCGGAACAGTGCCACCAGATTGCGGGTAATTTCCACATGATTCGCCAGGGTGGCCGCAATATAGGACTGGCTCGCGCTGAACTTGGTCTGCTTCATGTACCGTGCATAGGCACGCAACATGCTGACCTCACGCCAGTTGAGCCGCGCCGCAAGTACCAGCCGATTGAACGCATCGCTCTCGGCAACGCCATCCCAGATCGCCGCAAATGCGTCCTGGAACAGCGAGCGCGAAGCCTGTGCGTCAATACGGGTGGGCAGGCCGAATTCCAGGTGGAATTCGTGCATCCACACATCCTGCTTGCCGCGCGGGCGGATGGTGTACGGGAACTCCCCCATCACCCGCAGACCGAGATTCTCCAGCACAGGAATCACATCGGACAGGGTCAAACCTGAGCCCACATTGAACACCTTGAAGCGCAGGCTGCCCGGCTCCGCGCCAACGGGCTGATAGAAGCTCATTGCGACCCGGTTGTTGTCGCTCAGCTCCTGGATCGAGGTCACATCCTGTACCGCGATCCGCGGCTCAAAGTCCTCGCGATAGCCCGCGGGGAAAGACTGGCCATAGGTGCCGATCAGGCGGCTGCCTTCTTCTTCCCCGTGGGTCTCAATCAGGGATCTATGAAATACATCTTCCCAGCTGCGGGTAATATCCACGATCTGCGCCTCCAGTCGGGCTACATCAATATCCAGGGGTAAATTCGGGTCGACGCGGAATACCAGATGTACCCGGGCGAGAATCGATTCGGAGAAAAAAGTTGTGAAGTCGGAATCCAGTGCGTGAACCGTACGCGCGATGCGATCACTGATCTTCTCCCGCACCTCACTGCTGAACTGGTCGCGCGGGACGTACACCAGCGCACTGACAAATTTTCCAAAGGGGTCTTTGCGCATAAACAGACGCAAGCGCGCGCGCTCGTTCATCGCCAGCACCCCATGGGTGGTGTCGAACAACTCCTTGGTATTACTCTGGAACAGCTCATCCCTCGGGAAAGTATCGAGAATACGCTGCAGCGCCTTGCCATCATGACTGGTCGGCGCGTGACCGCTCTGCTCCATTACGGAAGCCAATTTGCGGCGCACAATGGGAATCTTAGATGGACTCTCTGTGTATACCGGCGAGGTATACAAACCCATAAATGCGGATTCGCCAATAACCTCACCATTATCGCCGTAGCGTTTGATACTGACATAGTCCGAGTAGGCCGCGCGGTGTACCCGCGACTTTACCGAGGACTTGGCAAAAGTGAGAAAATTGGGCCCCTGGTAAAAACGCTGCTTGCCCTCGTTAAAGGCATACTCCGGTGTCGGTTCAGCGCTCTCTTCGAGTTTCTTAAAAATACCCAGGCGACGGTTCTCGACTTCCTGCAGTACTTTCTTATCCCCCTGCTGGGAGAACTCGTATTCGCGATAGCCAAGGAAGGTGAAATTACCGTCGCGCATCCATTGCAGAAATGCACTGGCCTCTGCCAGATTATTCTCGTTATCCGCCACCCCGGCCTGCAGTTGATCCTGCATCGCAGAACAGGTGTCGAGCATGGGCACATAGTCGTCCACCACCGACTCCACATCGCCCAGTACATCATTCAGAGCGCGTGTCAGCTTCGAGGCGCGGGAAGCACTGGTATCGAGGTTAATCTCGATATAGATCAGTGCTTCATTGATGATCGTCGGGTCGAACTGGCGCTCCTCTTCCAGTAGTGGCGCCACAGGTAACAGCTGCTGCAGACGACCACTGTCGTCCCGTTGCAGCTGCATGACGGTACTCTTGATGGAGTGGATGACGGTGTCGCGCTGGTTAATTTCCATACGCACCGAATCCACCAGAAACGGCATGTCCCGCTGCAACACACACACCACAGTGTGCGAACACTCCCAGCCGTGGTCTTCCAGGCGTGGATTAAATACCCGCACCTTCGGACCGTCGCCATCGCGCTGCTGAATAAAGTCCCAGCAGGTATAAATGCACCCGTAGATATCGACCAGGCGTCGACCCGCAAGATCTTCCAGGGGATACTGGTTCAGATATTGCTCCGCAAAACGGATTACTGGCCCCGCCTTGTCCCCAAGTTTCTCGCGAATGATCTCGCTGACTTGCTCCAGCAGCTCTTCCCGGCTATCGGTGATGACCGTCGCCATATTCACGTACGTCCTCCCATCACGGCGCATGCGTATTGCGCCCGTATAATTCGCCATCGCAGGCGAACCCACACTGCACGTGGAGCCCGCCTTGTCCCCACTGCCGAATTTTCATCCGATTGCGCCACAATCGAGTTTGCAGCGGAGTAAGTTGAACAATCCGACAGAATAATTGTCTACTTTGCAGCCTGAGAACCGGGGTAAGCCCTGCGACAGTTGCCTCTGAGCGCACTGCCGTTAAAATCGTCCTACCCGCATTTCTCGAGCGAGTGGCTATATATAAGAGGGCACCTCAAAAAGCATAGATAGCCACCGCTCTGCGGCAGCGTATTGAAACAGGAAATTGGCAAAAGAAGTGACGATATGGACACACGCCAGCAGATAAAAATTCTGGGTGATTGGCTGGAGCAGCAGATTATTGGCCAAGAGACTTTGGTCAATCGAATTCTCATAGGATTACTGGCCGATGGTCACCTTTTGGTCGAAGGTGCGCCGGGCCTCGCCAAGACAAAAGCGATCAAAACGCTGGCCGATGGTATCGAAGGCGACTTCCATCGGGTCCAGTTTACGCCGGACCTTTTGCCATCCGATATTACCGGCACCGACATCTACCGACCGGAAACCGGCGAATTCCATTTCCAGCCCGGTCCCGTGTTCCACAACCTGATTCTCGCGGACGAAATCAACCGCGCGCCAGCCAAAGTACAGTCCGCGCTACTGGAAGCGATGGCAGAACGCCAGATCAGTGTCGGCCGTAAAACCTATGCCCTGCCCGACCTGTTCCTGGTCATGGCTACGCAGAACCCAATCGAGCAGGAAGGTACCTACCCCCTGCCGGAGGCACAGCTCGACCGCTTCCTGATGCAGGTAAACCTGAGCTACCCCGATGCGGAAGCCGAAACCAAAATTCTGAAACTGGCGCGTGAAGAAGCCAGCCACGGTGAAGGCCACCCGCAAACGGTAATCTCCCAGGAAACCCTGTTTAAGGCCCGCCAGGAAATCCTCGACCTGACCATGGTCGAAGCCGTGGAAACTTATATCGTGCAGCTGATCATCGCCACCCGCGAGCCTCATCGCTATGACGATGAATTGGCCAGCTGGCTCGATTTCGGCGCCAGCCCACGTGCCACCATCGCGCTCGACCGCTGCGCACGCGCTTACGCATGGCTCGCCGGGCGGGACTATGTGACCCCAGATGATGTTATGGCTATCGCGCCGGATGTATTGCGCCACCGCTTGCTGCTCAGCTTTGAAGCCGAGGCCGCCGGGGCGAGCGCCGACCGCGTGATCCATCGCCTGTTACAACTGGTTCCGGCAATCTAGGTTTAGATCGTGGTCGAATCACTCAACCACCGCGAACTGGAACTTTCCGGGGCCTACCCGGAAGTCGCGCCATTGGTACGCCTGCGCCATATCGCCCGCCAGTTACACCTGTTCAAGCCCCGGGTTAACCGCAGCGATCAGTCCGGCAATCTGCTTACCCGCTATCGCGGGCGGGGCATGAACTTTGAAGAGGTGCGCTACTACCAGCCGGGCGACGACGTTCGCTCCATTGATTGGCGGGTAACTGCACGCACTGGCGAGACGCACACCAAGCTCTTTCAGGAAGAGCGCGAGCGCCCGGTAGTGATTCTGTTGGATCTGCGCTCACCCATGTTTTTTGGCAGCCAGAACGCCTTTAAATCCGTAGCCGCCTGCAGTATTGCCTCCGCCCTGTGCTGGGCCGGACTGCAGCATGGCGACCGCATCGGCGCCCTGATATTTTCCGATCAGGGCGTCAATACCGTGCGCCCGCGCCGCAGTCACCACGCGGTGCTCGCCGCCATTCACGGAATGGTGGATTCCGCCACCAGCCTCGACAGCCCCATCGCCACGAATGGCAGCCAGCCCCTCAGCACCTTATTGGAAGAAGCCCGCCGGATCGCGCGCCCCGGTAGTGCCGTGTTCTTGATCAGCGATTGTCACGACCTCGATGCGAGCTGTGAGCAGTCCCTCTACCTGCTTACGCGCCACGCAGACCTCCAGATACTGCGCGTCAGTGATCCTCTGGAACAACAACTTCCTGATCAGGCCGTGACCATCAGCGACGGTCGCCAGCGCACCTTTCTCGGAAAAGGCAAGCAGGCTTTAAAACAGCAGTTTGCGCGCCATCAACAGCAGATTCGTGAAAACGCTGCGCAGCTTTGCCGCCGGCTACACCTGCCGCTGTTGGATTTCGACAACACCCAGCCGGTGGTGCCGAAGTTACTCAGTACCTATGGCGACCGCCAGCCCGCGCCGGGCAGGAGGCACGCATGACATTCTTGAGCGCCAGTGCAAAACAAGCGACGCCGCCGCCCCCGGCTATCGATCAACCGCCAAACCAGCCACCGGTCATGACACCGGAGATGCAACAACTGCTCGGCCAACTGAAAGATATTCACGAGCCAACTCCTATCGGATGGTGGCCGCTGGCACCGGGCTGGTGGATGCTTGCTGGCGCCCTCATCGCCCTGCTATTTGGCGCCATTTGGCTGTTTTCCTACCTCCGTCGTAAACGTCAGGAAAAACAGTATCGCGTAGATGGCGAGCGCCTATTGAAGGAACTGGATCTCGATCAGCCGCGCGCCGTCGAGTCGATTAACTTACTGCTGAAACGGGTGGCAGTCGTTACCTTTGGTCGCGCCTTGTCCGGGCCGCTCACCGGCGAACACTGGATCGAATTCCTCGAATCCACCGCAGCGACACCAATGCCAGAAACCGCGCGTCGCGCATTACTGGAAAGCCTGTATAGCGCGAAAGACGCATCTAATGACGACCTGGAAGAATTACGCGGCTACGCAATTCAGTGGGTCAGGAAACATCAGCGTGCAGAGTCGACCCCTGGGATAGCGCCAATTCAACAAGGCACAGCGGGAGCGAACAATGTTTGAGTTTGCACTCCCCTGGGTTTTCCTGCTGCTACCGCTACCGCTGCTTGCGCGCAAGCTACTACCCAAAAGCGAACCGCTCAGTAGCGCACTGAAGGTACCCTACTACGAACAGCTACCACGAAAGAGCGGCGGCTCCGCGGGCAACCGCTGGAACTTATTGATGCTTTGGTTGCTGTGGTTACTGCTGCTCGCAGCAGCAGCCCGGCCCCAGTGGTTTGGCGAACCCATCACCCAAACTACCAGCGCGCGCGACCTGCTAATCGCCGTGGACATTTCCGGAAGCATGGAAACCCCGGACATGATCCTTAACGGTAACCCCGCAATGCGTATCAGCGCGGTAAAAAACGTGGTGGGTGACTTCGTATTGCGAAGGAAAGGAGATCGCCTGGGACTGGTGCTCTTCGGGACCCGCGCCTACCTGCAGGCGCCCCTCACCTTTGACCGTCAAACCGTAGACACCCTGCTGAACGAGGCCCAAATTGGTTTTGCTGGTCAGGGCACTGCAATTGGCGATGCCATCGGCCTCTCCGTAAAACGCCTCACCCAGCGACCCGCAGATCAGCGGGTATTGATCCTTTTAACCGATGGCGCAAACACCGCGGGCAAAGTTGCCCCACTAAAAGCGGCAGAACTCGCGAAACAGGCAGGTGTCAAGGTATACACCATTGGTGTCGGCGCGGAAGAAATGGTGCAACCCGGTCTTCTCGGCTCACGCTTTGGTGCCCGCAGGGTAAATCCATCGCGGGACCTCGATAGTGAAACCTTGCAGGCGATCGCCGACAAAACCGGAGGCCAATACTTCCGCGCACATAATCCGCAGGAGCTCGTGCAAATCTATGAAGAACTGGATCGACTCGAGCCAGTGGAACAGGAAGCGGAAACCTATCGCCCGCTGAAATCTCTTTACGTGTGGCCACTGAGCCTCGCCCTTCTCCTCGCGCTTATCTGGTCCGGCCTGCCATTTATTGGCAACTGGCTCGCGGAGCTACAGGCGCGCAGTCGCAATGGCCAGGGAGCGGGCAGCAACGTTCACGATCTTGGGAGGCATACGCAGTGAATATGCTCGGTAGCTTCCTCGCAGACATCGATCAATTTCATTTTATCCGCGCAAATCTGCTGTGGCTGATTATTCCCGCGGCACTGATTTGCTGGGGGTTAGCCCGTACAGTTTTCGCCAGTGGCAAACTGCAGAAGATTATCGACCCCAACCTGCTTCCCCACCTGCTTTTACGCGGTGGCGAAAAGCGGCCCTGGCTGTTCACCCTGATATTCACGTTACTGACCTGTGCGATTATCGCACTCGCCGGTCCTTCCTGGCGCAAACTGCCTACTCCGGTATTCAGCAATCAGGATGCTGTCGTCATTCTGTTGGACCTATCCCCGTCCATGATGGCCACCGACCTCTCGCCAAACCGCCTGACGCGCGCGCGCCTCAAGATTCTCGACATTCTCAACCAGCGTAAAGATGGGTTAACCGCGCTGGTCGCCTACGCCGGCGAGGCACATATAGTGACGCCGCTCACCGACGACACTGCGACCATTGCCAATCTGGTACCGTCCCTGTCACCCAGGATCATGCCAGTGCCAGGCAGCAATATTGAAATGGCCGTGGAGCTGGGATTGAGACTGCTGAAGGATGGCGCCGGAGGCCAGGGTCGACTCCTCGCAGTGACCGACGGCATTGATAAAGCCGCCATTTCTACGGTGAAAAACGCGGTAACCAGCAGCAATGCCTCGCTGTCAATCCTCGCCGTCGGCAGTGGCGAAGGCAGCCCTATCCCAAAATCCACCGGCAGTGGATTTGTGACCGATGACAGCGGCTCAATCATTATTGCCAATTTCGACCGTTCCGAACTCCAGCGACTGGCGCAGAGCACCGGCGGTGAATTTGCGCAGATTACCGTCGACGATCGTGATATCGCGCGCGTGCTGCCAGAAAACGAGACACCCCAGCAGGCTGAACTTACCGAGCGAGAGTTCGACCAGTGGAATGAAGAAGGCCCATGGCTGGTATTACTGCTACTGCCCTTTGCCCTGCTCTTATTCCGCAAAGGGACGCTAGCCAGCCTCTTGCCGCTGGGCCTTCCATTTGTACTGGCAGTTAACAGTCCAGAAGCCAGCGCACAGACCAGCGGCCTGTGGCAGACGCCCAACCAACAGGGGCAAGAGCTACTCAAGGAAGGAGATCCGAAAGCCGCAGCAGAGAAATTTGAAAATCCACAATGGCGCGGCACTGCCGAATACCGCGCCCGTGAATTCGATGCTGCTGCCAAGAGCTTTTCGCAAAGTAATGATCCGCAAGCCCTCTACAACCTTGGCAATAGCCTCACCCAGCAAGGTCGCTTTGACGAGGCCATTTCAGCATTTGACCGCGCACTGGAACAGAACCCGGAGTTTGCCGACGCGAACCACAATCGGGATATCGCGAAAAAACTGAAAGAATTGCAGGAAAAGCAGCAACAAAACCAGCAATCGCAACAAGGCGATCAGCAACAGCAGCAAAATCAGCAGCAAGATCAACAACAGAACCAGCAGCAATCTCAGTCCGAACAGGACCAGCAGCAAAGCGACTCAGACCAATCCTCGCAGGATCAGCAGTACCAGGATCAGCAGCAGGCCGGCGAACAGGATCAGCAACAGGATAGCGAGCAAGAAGAGCAAGATTCGTCAGAGCAGGAACAGCAGGCAGAGAACCAGCAACAAGACCAGCAAGGTAACGAAAGCGAGCAGGAACAACAGGCCAACGCACAACCTCAAGAAAGCGACAGCCCGCTTGATCCTGAAACCCAGCAGGCACTGGACCAATGGCTGCGCCAGATACCCGACGATCCCGCTGGCCTAATGCGCGAAAAATTCAAATACGAAAGCCTACAGCGCCGCCGCGCCTATCGCGCCGGTGAGTGGGAGCCCCCGGAAAACGGAGCCACCCAGAGATGGTAACCTTTTTTAAGGCGATATCTAGCAAGATGATCGGCGATATGTCTGTGATCAAAAGCTTAAAGGTGCGGCTAGCGCAGGGCCTGACTGCCCTACTTCTGCTCACCATAGCCTGCGTGGCTAGTGCTCAGGATCTAACAGCCTCTGTTGACCGCAACGAGCTCGCCATCAATGAAACCTTCACCCTCACCCTGCGCTACAGCGGCAAACAAAGCGGTGGCCAGCCAGACTTCAACCTACTGGAACAGGACTTCGAAGTCCTCTCGCGCCAGCAATCCAACCAATACCGGGTAATCAATGGCCGCGCGGAAAGCTTCGTCGAATGGACCGTAATCCTCGCCCCGCTCAAAGAAGGCAAGCTGTTTGTCCCATCCTTGCACCTGCACGGCGAGGTGTCCGATGCCATCCCCATTACCGTAAATCAGGCAGGACAAGCCCCGGCCGGCCAAAATCGCAAAGCTTTCCTGGAAGTGGAAACGGATAAAGAAAAAATCTTTGTTCAGGAACAACTACTGGTGAAGGTCCGCCTATACACCACCGTAGGCCTCCACGATATCGCCACCGACCCGTTACAGATCCCCGGCGCCCACGTTGAAAAGGTTGACGAACGGCGATTTGAACGCAGAATCGATGGCGTCGGCCATGCCGTATACGAACTCACCTACGCCGTATTCCCGGAGAGCTCCGGCGAGCTGCAAATACCGTCACTGAACTACGTCGCAGTGACAGGCAGAAGAGACCCCTTCTCTCTCTTTAACCGCAATGCACAGCGCATACGCCTACGCTCTGAAGCGAAAACTATACCGGTTGAGCCGAAACCCGATAGCTACAGTGGCAGCCATTGGCTTCCTGCAGCGAGCTTGGGACTGGTACAGAGTTGGTCTAAGGATCCAGAACAATTCAAGGTTGGAGAGCCGATTACTCGCATCATCACACTGCGCGCGGAAGGGCTGCGTGCTGCACAACTGCCTCCTCTACCAGAATTGAACATTGATGGACTTAAGACCTATCCGGATCAGCCCCAACAAGAAGACCAGCCTGGGCCCAGCGGTGTCGATGGGAGCCGCATCGAAACAACAGCCATCGTAGCGACCAAACCAGGCAGTTACCAGCTACCGGCAGTGACGATTACGTGGTGGGATACGAAAACCGGTAGGCAGCGTGCGACGCAGCTACCGGCATTCAGATTCATTGTTTCCGGTGCATCAATTGCAACTCCTACAGAAGGCGGAAAATTTGATCAGTCCATATCTCCGACACCCACAACTTCAACAGTGAAACCGGGTTTCTGGCAAAAGCTGGCCATTGTTGCGATTGCATTGCACTTCCTATGGATTTTGTATTTTTTCTATCTGAGGAAAAACCGCCTCACTTCAGTAACCACCCGCAAGAGAAAGAAACCGATCAACCCCGTAGGCGCGGAAAAGCTGAAGAGCCTTGCAAAAGACGCAAGTCCTCAAGAAATTCAGGCTGGACTGCGAGAATGGCTTCACAGTCGCTGGCCGAATTTGGGAGCTCTCGGCCTCGAGGCCGCGACAAAGCAACTCGGCATTTCGGAATTATCTCAGATTGTTGAGATATTGAATGACACAACCTACAAAGCACCGCCGAAGCCCATTAATCGGCCACAGCTACAAATCCTTGTGGAGCGACTTATACGGCAAGAGGACCATGTAGATGTAAAAACGAAAGAGCTGCCAGACCTCTTTACCGGAGGTACCGCTTAACTTATAGGTGAAACGTTAGGTAGAAGAGACTTCATCAGTGAGCTTGTTTGTTCGGCCGCATTATCCCAGCTAAACTGCTTAGCCCAAGCAAACGCTCGGAGCTGAAGCCGCTCCACCAGTTCAAGATCTTCGGTGAGCCGCATGAGAGCGTCAGCCATGTCTTCAATGCTTTCCGGGTCTACCAGCACCCCCGCATTGCCAGCAACTTCCTCCATTGCACCACGATTAGAAGTTAACACTGGCGTCCCCTGACTAAATGCTTCCACGATCGGGAGGCCAAAGCCTTCATACAGTGACGGCATAAGTAATGCTCGGGCATTTTGATATAAAGCGGGCAACTCAGCGTCATCTACGTATCCGAGTATCTCAACCTACCCTCTCAGGTTATTCTGGGGCACCAGCCTCTCCAGCCTAGGCGACACCAATTTTTACCACCTCAGAGCTTCAACGCAAAAGCGGTCATGTTCACCACGAAGTTTTGTGAGCAGGCTAACAAATGGCACGCTTATTCAGTGTGGGCACAAGAAGCCCTTCAGAAAATAGTACATTGATTTTGGTAGATTTCATCACATGCTGCAATCTCTAAGGCATGCCTCTTAAGTAACATATTCTTCACTTCGCCAGGTAAGGCAGCCCTTAATCCGCGATCATTTGCAACTTTGCTTGTTAAAAGCTCATTTAGGTGCAAACCGAGCTCAGCTCCATAGACCTCGTTTATCATCCTTATGGCAGTAAGCGCCTGAAGGGATAATGCTGGGTTTACGATTTCTTGCTTTGGGCTTTCACCACGCAACGGAAGTGGTGCGCCAATTACTTTATACGCACTTTCTTCTAAACCATTTACGCTGCACTTTTCGGACTCGTACGAAAAAAGAAAGCATTCGCCCACTGCTTTTTTTGTATGCAGCATGTTTCGCCAAGTTGGAAGGTTCATTTCTTTAGAAAAATCTATAAGGCTTCTCGCCTCCCCATGCCGCCTTACAACTTGCGACCAATGAGAAGGGTAATAAGTATCCGGCTGCCTATAGTATGAAAAGACTACAAGCTTAACACCTAATGACGAACTAATTTCGGAAAACATATCCCATATTAATGGGTTCATCACTCCGAGAGACTCATCGGAAACAAAAACTTTATGTGAATCTAGTGAAATTAGGCTTTTGAATAACTCAATAATTTCCCCTCTTACAGAATAAAGATCTCCATTATTAAGCCTGCGAAATACGTGGCAAAACAACTGGCCATTTATATCTACATTTGACTCTGGAATGAATTTTCTATTTTGCAGGTCAACACCCGGATAAATCACCCCTGCTTTGTTCAGATTTTTCGAGTCACTCCTAAAAACTTTTTGCAAATAGCTACTCCCAGTTTTAGGAGATCCGGCATGTATAATGAGTTCCTTCATGTATCGCCTGTAAAAATTAATTTAGTTTTTCATAGAAAGAGAGTTACAAAAAATCACCCAGCTGACAGCCTGCGAGACGCCCTGAAAAACATACACCGACGACTGAATACCTAAGATGCCGCTTCAATCTCAGAGCACCGTCATAGCGGTGAAATCCGCTCCAAAATCTCCTCGCGGAGTTTTCCATTACCAATCTGTACCTCGAGCATAAACAGTGGTGTATTTGAAGTTCTGGGAACGCGCCACATGCGGCAACAACCTTTCTACTGCATGGAGATGACTACCATCGTATGGCAGCGGCTCGTCAGGCGTAAAATCTTCCCAACGAAGCTCCCACAATGGTTTTAGAGCTTCCGGCCTCGCCCAAAACATGGTACCCAATGGAAAGATAAATACGTTTTCCGGCGGTTCAATTCCAGCTGCCTCACAAAGCTCCCGAGCATATTCGTCATTGCGGCCAATATCGACTGCATGCATATCTTCAGCAAACACCAAACCAACACCCGACTGATTAAAGCAGGAGAGGATTTCCGTAGCAGCTTCCTTCGAGCCGATCAAATTCCGAAGTAAATAATTGCGCCAACGATCACCCACTTTATCGCTAGTCGACAGGGACTTTTTTGAATGGAAATGCCCTACCACATCATATCCGCCAAGATACAATTCATCAGAAAGCTCTGAAAAAAATGGGGTCACATCTCTGCCCACATTCTCGACCAACCTAAGAACTACAAGCCCCGCACCACAATTAGAAAAGGTACGCTGAATAAAGTTCTCCTCTATTTTATCTGTGTATGTAACATAAAGATGATAACCGTCAGGCAGACAACTGAAGTACTCGCTGAACTGCGCGGCCAAATCTGGGTAAAAAAGATGCAGATGCACAGCGATTTTCTTAACCTCAGGCACACCTCCGACACCCGAAATTAGGACCACGCTGTGAGTACCGACATTGTTGGAATGAACCGAATGGTCATACAAAGGAACCCCAGAAACACTAGCATGCTTCTGCGACAACCATTCAAGAGTATTAAAACCAGGGCAAGGGTTACCCAGTTTCAGGCCATTCTGAGAAGTTTTTACATAGTAATACAGCGGGTCGACCACTCGCTCGGGCGCCTTGAAAAATGACGCGTCAAACAGTCCCCTTTCAGCAATTGCTTGGGTCACCTCCTTGGCCTCTGAGACACTTCGCTTGGCATTAGCGACTAGCTCAAGCAGCCGATTACAGTACCCGTCAAAAGACAAGCTGTCGGCCGCCAATTTTCGGTTTCTCCCAGTCTTCCGGCTTGCATCAGGACGAATAAAAATATCAACAATCGCCTCAGCCGCCCTCTTAACGTCCAAATACCTCACCACGTAACTATCTGCGTGATGCTCAACTAGAAATTCCGCACATCCCGTTGCATTTTCAAAACAAACAATTGGCAAGTCTGCTTGCAAGGCATCCAGAACGACATTAGGGAAAGGATCAAGCCTAGAACTCAAGAAAAATGCATCCGCCAGCTCAAGCACATTATCCAAATTTCTTTGGTGTCCAAGAAAAACGACTTTGTCACTTAACCCATTTACTTCAATCTGCTTTTTAATCCAAACTGAAACCTGCAGGTCAGCTTCTGGCTTATAACCATCCCCAACCCAAACAAACCGATAGTCCCCGCCGTAAACTTCATCTAACATGGCAGCCGTATGCACAAATAGGTCTACCCCTTTCCTACTTTGAACAAAACCAGCCCCAACAACGACACGAGTCTTATCAGTACATTGGAGTTTCAACTTTAACTCATTTACGGAAAGAGCATCACCATGCCCTTCCGGCAGCACAGGGAGCACACCCTGCGGCTGGATTACGACATTATTCGGCTCCTGATCAAACCCATTCAGCAATGCCAAATCTCTTTTCGCCGATTGATAAAGCAGACGAGAAGGAAAAACAACTGAATCTGCGAAAGCAATACTACGTCCAATTTTCCCCGCAGGCTTCGTATACTCAGAAAACTCATGGATTAGAGAAACAGTCGGAACACCTAACTCACTAGCAGCCTTCAATACCGAAAATGTCTCAACGGAATTACATATCAAAGAATCAATTTTAAAACCATTAAAGAACCGCCCCAACATCTGCCGGACCGCTTCTTCAGGTAGCAGATCCAAGCTACTCATCATTTTGGAGCAGCTCTCTACAAAACTTCCATGAATTTCCGCTTCTCGAATCACAATACTAAAAATATTGAAATTTCTACTGAATACCTGTGCCAAATTAAGAGAAACAAGTGGCGCGCCTGTTGCGGAGGACTCATGCGTAGCAATCGCTATATTTGGCTTACGCGGATCATAGGGGACCTGCCCAGCATTAGAAAATGACGAAAAGTCATCAGGCAAGCTTCCGATTCGACCCTCTTGCGCACCATGTAGCACATAATGCAACAAAGGATTGATACCCGCAGCCCGAATATCTGGATAGCATTCAAGGTAAAATTCAGAGTCAAATCCCGAAAACTCTATCCGGCAATCACGCCAATTTCTAACAATCTCTTTTAACAGATCAGAGCCAGGCGAGTCTAAACCAGACACTCGCAGGGTGCTCAGATCAATATTCAATTCTGACAGAGCCTCATACTCCGCTACTTGGTTATCGGACAAACCCACAAGATCGCGCTTAGAGTCAGCCCCACCTTCAGGGGTGAAATCAATAGGCTCACTCGGCGGTTTCGGCGCGCCTTCTAGCTGCGCAAACTTCCCCATCATGGATACCAACAAATCCGACTGCAACTCAAGCATCTCATGAATTGTTTCAATGCGATGGATTACTTTTTTTGATTCAAGAGTGACACGAACTGCATGTTCACCGCTGCGAATAATAATATTTCGACCAGCATCAGAAATCTCCGAAATCCCGGAAACACATGCCACAAAACCCGACACTGACGGAAACCGCCCTCTGAATACACGCTCAACATCAGCCCGAGGAAAGGTAATTGACTGACTCTGGTAGTTCACATCCCCATCAGAAAACTCCAGGTGGATATCACCTATATGAGCCACACCTGGAAAACTAATCCAACCCGCAATAACTGAAAAGTTTTCAGAAAACCAAACATAATCCACACATGCCCTGTCACGGCGGAATCGAGGAAAATTAAGATTATTGAGAACACTCATTTCCGGCACGGCACCTTATATCTCTCTAAAAAATCCTCGATATAGTCAAAGACAGAAATATTACTAGACAGCGCACCAATCTCTTTAACCTTTGAAATATCGATACTACTATTAACAACATCAAAACCTTTGTGCTCCAGCTCTTTCAAAACCGGGATACTTTCCACAACTTTAGAGCAAGCAAACTCTACGACTTCAGACAACCTTATCGAGACACCTGACCCGACGTTGTAACACCCATCGTTATTTTGAGCAATGAGATTATAGATAGTTTCAGCCATATCCCCTGCGTGAATAAAATCCCTAGCCGGATCAACATCTTTGTAGACCGACACCGATTCTTTATTGAGAATTCGATGCAAAAAAACATCAATGAAACCATGGTTCGTCATCCTTGTATTACCAAACGGGTTTGACACCCGCACACAAAGATATTTGACCCCTTTTCTTCTACACAAATTTTCATACCACATTTCTTCGAGGACTTTCGCTCGCCCATACCACGATATCGGGTTCAAACAGTCCTCCTCAGAATGAGGAATGCCCGATATAGACTCACCATACACAGTCCCAGCTGAAGATATATGTACGATGTACTTTATTCCCGATGCTTTATACGCTTCGGAAAAATACTGCTGAGCATCCCAATAATCGCTCAACGCACCGGCAGGGTTAGACTCAAAATCAAGAGGTTTCAGCCGGCCAGATGCATTGATGACGATATCTGAGCTAGAAAGCACTCTAGCGAGCGCTTGGGCATCTCCATCCGCAAGCTGAACCAGGTTTCCGCCCTGCTTACTGGTGGACACACCGACCCACGGCACCCCATTACGAGAGAGAGCCTCACATATTGCAGACCCCAAAAAGCCGCCCGCCCCAAGCACACACACCGGCCTATTTTTTGTAATCATGAATCTAATAAATCTCGCAACACGTAAAGCATATATCAGCCACCCTCACCAGCCACCATGGCACCATTTCTAAAAATAGCCCCCCCATTACTACCCGCCCTCACTGCACTATTGAAGCACGACCCGCGCCACATCCCCCATCTCGCGCCCAAAGTAAATGCAGGTGAGCAAAATCAGGTAACAGGCCCGAGCACTCTCAGGATGCTTCCACCCCACTATCAACCTCATAACCATCCGCTTCACCAACCCTCTCAAGGCAGTATTTTCCAGTGAGCACATTTTCCCACCAACCCCGATTATCCAAATACCACTTGACCGTTTTTCGCATTCCGGAATCAAACGTTTCCTCTGGGCTCCAACCGAGCTCACGCTCAATCTTTGAAGCGTCAATGGCGTAACGAACGTCATGACCAGGACGATCCTTCACAAATGTAATCAAGTCCTCGAATCTATGGATCCCAGCTGGCTTTTCTGGCGCCAACTCCTCAAGCAACTCACAAACTTTTTTTACTACATCAAGATTTTTCTTTTCATTGTGACCGCCAATATTGTACGTTTCCCCATTCACCCCTTCAGTAGCGACCAAATAAAGTGCTCGCGCATGATCCTCCACAAACAACCAGTCCCGCACTTGCGAGCCATCCCCATACACAGGTAATGGCTTACCCGCCAATGCATTTAGAATAACGTGCGGAATTAGCTTCTCCGGAAAATGAAAAGGGCCATAATTATTAGAGCAATTGGTAACAACAACTGGGAGCCCGTATGTTCTCCCCCACGCACGAACTAGGTGATCAGAAGCCGCCTTACTTGCCGAATAGGGAGAGCTCGGCGCATAAGGAGTCTGCTCGGTAAATAAATCTTCCGTTCCTTCAAGGTCGCCATACACCTCGTCAGTAGAAACGTGATGGAACCGGAACTCCGACCGTTCAGCGTCATCAAGCGTCATCCAGTATTTTCTGGCAGCCTCGAGAAGAGAAAACGTTCCTGTTATATTGGTTCTGATAAATTCAGACGGCCCATCAATTGAACGATCAACATGCGACTCCGCCGCCAAGTGCATTACCGCGGCCGGCTTGTATCTCTCGAACAAGTCGGACAGCGTCTTTTTGTCACAAATATCGACCTGTTCAAAAAAGTAGTTTTTGTTATTGGCTACATCATTGAGCGACTCAAGATTACCCGCGTAAGTCAGCTTGTCGATATTAACAACAACATTATTAGTATCACCGATGATATGGCGAACTACAGCACTGCCAATAAACCCCGCCCCTCCAGTCACAAATATTGTTTTCACTTTTACCCCCAATTTTTTCAACTAAATACTTTTCTGATCCATAGACTGACTCAGCTTTAAGGTACACTTCCATCAGACTACAAGTACGGTCGCTGCTCCAGCATATTCAAGCGACGCTGCCCCAACCATGCCGATACATTGTGGGCAGCTGCGATAGCCGCCAAAGGCATGCCTGTCACTGACCAAATGTGCTGCATAGCAGGTCGACAACGAATTCTGGGTCACCAACAGCTAATCGCCCTCGATTAGCCGGACTAACGATTCAAGCCAAGCAAAGTCCAGACTAGGCCAAACCCGATCTCTCCACTCGAAATCAGGCTTTAGGTATTTGCAACTACATATATCTGGACAGCAAAATTCGAGAAAGTGCACCAAAACAACAAGCACTTTGCGCTACATAATTTTTAGGCTCGTAAGGGACGATACAGCGACACTCACTCCGCCGGTCTAGTCACGTACTAGATGGCTGCCAATCCTAAATGACAGCCACATTTTCTACCTAGCAAAGGTGTGGTCGCCATTGCACTCTGCCAATACCTGAACCAAGTAATCTCCATACCCACTCTTCATCAGGGGCCGGGCTTGAATTTCCAGCTGTTCGGCACTAATAAAGCCTTTACGAAAGGCTACCTCTTCCGGACAGGCCACCTTCAAGCCCTGGCGACGCTCAATGGTTTGCACGAAGTGCGCGGCTTCCAGCAAGTTGTCATGTGTGCCGGTATCGAGCCAAGCGGAGCCCCGCCCCATCAACTCAACATTTAAGAGGCCCTGCTCCAGGTAAATTCGATTAAGATCAGTGATTTCTAATTCGCCACGATGGCTGGGAGTGACCTCTTTCGCCAGTTCACACACCTGGCTATCGTAAAAATATAGGCCGGTGACTGCGTAATTGGACTTGGGTAGATCAGGCTTTTCCTCAATGCTGATCACCTTGCCAGCGGGGTCAAACTCGGCTACGCCGTATGCGCGCGGGTCCGCCACATGGTATCCAAATACCGTAGCACCATCTTGACGGGCATCTGCACTTCGTAGCACTTCACTGAAACGCTCAGCATAGAAAATGTTATCACCTAGCACCAGCGCACTAGGGTTATTACCCACATGCTCGCGACCGATGATGAAGGCTTGAGCCAAACCATCCGGGGAAGGCTGCACAGCATAACTCAGATTAATACCCCACTGAGCGCCATCACCCAACAAGTTTTGAAACAGCGATTGTTCTTGGGGAGTCGTGATAACCAAGATGTCGCGAATACCGGCCAGCATCAGTGTGGTCAGAGGGTAATAGATCATTGGCTTATCATAAACCGGCATCAATTGCTTGCTGACCCCTTTCGTAAGAGGGTACAAACGTGTTCCCGACCCCCCAGCTAGAATAATTCCTTTTCGATTCCTCATAATTCCCCCCCCCAATTTTTGTGAATCCGTAGACCTACGTCCATGTGAAATACAGAACGCACGCCAAAGTTAAGATTATACAAGACCATCTTGCCGAATAGCTCCGAAACAAAGGCACTCAAACAGCAAACAAATTGACCAATAAACACACCAGACAGAGCTCGATGCCCGACACAGTTCCACGCCTTCAGAGCAATTGGCGCATATTACTACATGCCCAATTCAAATTGTAACTACGCCCCCTCCAACCCCCCGAACCCCCGAACCCCCGAACCCGGAAGATCCCTATATTTTCGCTTACCGAGGTTACCAACAAAGCGTTACTATTCACATGACGCTGCTGACTCATACAGTATGCAACTGCACAGCTATTGACTCACCACCTAGCCACCCGTAATAGAAGTTAACCAAACGCGACACCTGCTCTGTTTCAACACGACAAAGGGACTACATCTTTACACCACTTAACTCAGCAATCACTTTTAGATCAATCTCACTTGCTAGAATTACAGCACTGATTGAAGCAAGCGTCTTACTATCAAATTAAACGACCGCCCATTCTGAGCCATGGAAATGCCTCACTTTTTAAAGTTCCAGCTAGTGCAGAAGTCCCATGAGCAGCGCCTTTGCCCCCCAGTTTCCTTTATGCTGGCACAGCCAAATAAGTTATATTTGGGCACTCCAAAAGACATATTTTTTGACACAGACGAATACCGGGACTTAGTTACCAGCAAAAAGATCAAGCCACAACTACTTTGAAACATTGAATCCCATCACTTCGTACTTCATTCTCAATATTCAGCGTTGACAGACTAATCAAGCTGTATAAAGCCGGAACTAAAATGAAATTATTACCTCAATCATCACTCAATCAAGCTTTACTGAGTATGACAATAACTCTTAGGAAAAGACAGCCAAATTCATTGCTTGAAAATTCAATAAAAAATTCAGAAATAAGGGCCGCAATATGTTTTAAGTGTTGGATATCACTTCAATTAATTTAGTAGTCGAGATACTAGGTGTTCGGGGTAAGTAAACCACTTCACATATCTCCCTAAACATATCAAACTTACCCTCCCAATCATCTCCCATGACAAGCACGTCAGCCCCATAGTAAGTTATATATTCAGATTTCTTTTCTAAGGATGCTTCCGGAAAACAAAAATTAACAAAACGCATGCTGTTAACAATTTGCATGCGGTCAGCCTCGGAGTAAACTGGATATCGACCCTTTTTATTGTAATTTAATTCATCCGTTGAAACACCGACAATAAGAGTGTCTCCGAGTGCAGCAGCCCTTTTAAGCAGTTTTACATGGCCTACATGGAACACATCAAAAGTTCCGAAGGTTATTACAGTCTTCAACCTAGACTCCAAAATATAGGAATTTATACTCTTCTTTGGCTCGCCCCCAATCAAACTTCCAAAAGGGATCTGGCTTTCTCCAATTGGGGCCGTAGTTAACTTGCAACAAAGACTCTGGCTTCGAAGGCAAAGTCAGATCATGACCATGAAAGCTTTCCGTCTTAACCGGAAATATAGCCCTCTCATCTATTGCCCTCCTAGGAAGCGGGTTGATCGAGCAGCGTCCACCCTCTATAAAACCAGTAAAGATATCTAACTTGACGCCGCCCGGTGATACACACCAATAATGAGCGACATTTGACTCCTGGACACCACAACCCTTACCGCGCAAAAACTTGGCTAGAGCTATTCTTTCTTCCAATATTTCTTTCGCACTAGAGGAATTTCCGATGTAGCAAATATCGAGATCGTCATCATGCGGTATGAAGTCTCCCTCTCGAACCATACCCAAAAGAGTCCCAGATGTTATGAATGCGGATACACCAAACTCATCATTTAGCCAGTCCAGAATTCGTTTAAGTTCCGCACATATTTTGGCTTTTTCCTCGTCACCACAAAAGGAGAAGGTCTTCAAGAACCCATGCGGCCCCATAGCAAGACCATGACTCCTAATTACCGTATTTATCGATGCATGAAAGGATGCCGCTTCGGTTACTCTACCCTCCGCAACCATTCTATTAAATAAAGAAACTGCTTTACTGTGTTCGAGAGCGGCGGCGTACGCAATTGCTTTCTCCTCATCATTCAGTTCCTGTGAGAGAAAGGCCCGTAGTCCATTCCAGTTATCAAAGACAACATCCCAGGACTTCAGATCGCTTGAAACTTCAACCTTCAGACTAAGTGCGCGAGTAAAAAACTCCCCCTCCCTGTTAAACACTCTAATGGAGGCAATATCGATAATTTCTCGAAGATCAATCAAAAGCCAGGGCGATTCCTCTCTCTGGGTATGAAACCCGCAGCCACCATTCTTCTGACCATTGACCACACCCGCTCCCTGATATTTAATTTCACCGTTAAAAAAGCTACTACATAGCACCGGTTTATTTAAAGCGACATTAATACCTGACTTGCTAAGCACTTCTACTTCATCTAGGTGGAATGACGTTACAGTCTGCAGACTGAGCCTTACAAAGCGTGCTTTATTCCCCTGAACACTCACCTCCAAGGGTGAACCTGACTTAACACCACGAAAGAACTGAAAACCAGAATTTTCAATAGCGCCTTTTATTTCAAATACATCAAGCGATTTCTGAGGCTTCTTGATTTTGAATAGCATGATAATTAACTCCATAAATTTCAAAATGCTGATTCAGGCACTCAGCGATCGTTAAAGGCGGCGCAATGTTATCAGAAAGCTTCCCGCGGAGAGTCGAGTCCTCAATTACTCTGACGATAACCTCAGCCAAACCCTGATGCTTATCCGCTCGAAAGTGTAAGCCATCTACCTCGTCGTTAATCTTTTCCGCCATCCCACCAATGTCACTCGTTATAATTGGCACTCTAGCACTGAAGGCTTCCTGAATTACCATTGGTGAGTTCTCCCACCAAATAGATGGAATAACCACCCAATCAGTCGCACTTAAAAGCCCAGGTAGCTCATGCGACTCGTACGAACCACAAAAAGTGACAACACCCCTTGTTTTCCTGAGTAAGCGCTTTATTTTTTTTTGATACTCACCCCGCTGGCTGTCAAAATTTGCACCATGAATTTCAACTACCAATCTCTCTCTATATTTTTTGCTGAGAGAGCTTATGGCGCCCAAAAGGACATCGATCCCCTTAAATGGATTCACTTGACCAAAGAAGGCAAGTTTTATTTTTCTCTGGTCATCTGCCTCAGCGCACTTGTCAGTTGAAATAATCGCTTCAAGTTGGGGCTGACCATTTTCAATCACAGATATGTCTTTCTCCGAGATGCCCCAATCAACATATCTATTCTTCAGAAAAAGTGAGGGGGATACGAAGTGATCAACATTTTTGAAGATGTTCTTTAAATATTTCTCTCTTAGAAAGAAATCACCAGGAGATTTCTCTGGGAAGCAATTATTACAGTCTCGAGGACTATACTGATAACAAAGCTTGCCGTTGGTTTTGTACATAAGGCCATTATTGTGACAAATGGCCAAATACTCATGCAACGTCAGAACAATTCTCGCTTGAGGCAATGTTCTCCGGACGATTTCAATTGCCTCGATTCCAATCTGGAAATAGTGATGGAAATGGACCACATCGGGCTTTATTTTAAGCAATAAGTCCCTTAGGTCTCCCCACAAGTGCTTTGTCTTAAGGCTGGAAAAAAGAAAGCCATCATCCATCGTTGTATGAAAAAGAATCTCTCGTGGATCATTTCTCTGCGAGAATGCGGCCCCACCATGAGGTAATAACTCAGTACGCGCCAAAAAATATGCATCATGACCTTGCCGCCGCAACTCTTTAAATAAATTATAAGCTGCGACTTCAGCCCCACCTTTATTGAAATCGGGATGCCCGTGCGATACGACTAAAATTCTACTCATTCTTCAACCACCCGCTCGATCTGGGACTCCCACTTATTCAACTGATGCACATTGTTAAGCATGGTCAACTTTGTTTTCCAATTATCTTCGGAAACCAACCCTTGGGACAATCGCTCCAGATGGTATAGGACAACATCGTTATCAACATAGATATCAAAGCCATGTTGCAGAACTTTGAGGCAAAGGTCTGAATCTTCGAAGTCACCAAGAACGTACAATGGGTCAAAGCCACCAACTTCTTCGTAGAGTGACTTTTTCATGAGCATACAAGCCCCGGTAGTTAGCTGCACCTTAGTTACGCCTCGAGACTTCACCAAATCCCATGGCATCCCTTTACACGGGTGATGATTCAGCCAAAGCCCTGGAAAGCTGGAGTCTCTACGAAATTCCATGGCCATATGCTGCACAGAATTGTCTTCATACAGTAGCGCGGCCCCTAAAATTCCAACATTATCAAGGCTCTCGAAGGTCTTAATGAGATCCTGCGTCCAACCTGGCTTTGAAGGTAAAATGTCAGAGTTCAGTAGTAGCACTCTTTCAGCTCGCGCATTTGCAACACCAAGGTTATTTGCGCCTGCAAACCCAAGATTCTGCGTGGACACAACCAGCTTAAATGGTAGGCCGAAAGTCTTGAAAACCCCCTCGCAGGTGACTAAAAACTCATGTTTTAGTGAGGGGTCATCCAATACGTAGATAACTTCGACATTGGCAAAATTCTCATCGTCGGAAAAACTTGCCACTTGATGCTGTACAAAATCGTACCGCCCATAAATAGGTACAATAATGCTTAGCGCCGGATCATCCGGGAGCACGCCGTGAGTTACAACCCTTACTGGATTTGGCTTTGAAGTCCTTTTCTTCCAGACACTCTGTACCCTATCAAGCACACCGGCACGGGCACGCTCTACAAAGTCTTCCGCATGCAGGTTCAAGGTACCCAACTCAGTCTGGATCTTCATGATCTCAGGGTCTAGGGTAATCGCCGCCGTTGCTGTAGCGACCTGGCCGGAAGCAACATCATTTTTCTCAATGAACTTAAGCGCCAATGCACCCTTCTCGCCCGCTTGTCCCGCGACGATATTTGGCGACGTTACGCTGTTAAACTTCTGGCCAGCAAGAGGGAAGGATATTCCATTAACAGAGGCGACCAAATTGGCCACATCACTCAACCCGTCGATAACAACAATAAAACCAAAGCAGTGTGACTCACCTTGAAAACCCAGCTGCCCTATTACATCAGCACGAGTAAATTTAAAGAGCTTACTTTCTAATGTGCTCTTGGTAGAACCATTGCTCCAGCTAATCGAAGTCGCTGGATCCGTTCGGCTCCCCACCCAACCGGACAAAACGATCTTCCCCGGAACTTGGAGCATGTAATCGATATTTAGGGCAACTTTTTTCTGGAGCTTTGACCGCAGTAATTGCTTCGCCCACAGTGCAGACCTTCTCATACATCAAGCCCCACTTCACGGCGGGTTTTATCTTCTTTGATCACATCCAAAACTTTGGACAACTCGCAAGACCAATGGGATGCTCCAATAGCCAATAATGAACGCAATTTAGAAGTATCCATCACACTATAATGTGGGCGATGCGCTGGTGTCGGGTACGCTTCACTTGGGATACAGTCCACCTCAATTTGACGGGAAAGTAGGCCTCGATCAAGCGCTTCTCTTTGAACAGCAACTGCAAAGTCGTACCAAGATGCTACCCCTGCATCGGACCAATGAAAGATTCTATCTTCCATATTTAGCCGAACGGCTTCTCCGGTCTTGAATTTATCCACTAGCTGCCAAATTATGCTTGCTAACCGAGAGGCGCTGGTCGGAGTACCAACTTGGTCGCCCACCACTGCCAAACGATCCCGACTCGCCATCAATCTCAGCATCGTCTTTACAAAATTACTACCGTAGCTGGAATAGACCCATGAGGTGCGAATAATCGCATAATTCTCAAGCCCGGAGGAAATTATGCGATTTTCGCCCAAGAGCTTACTACGCCCATATTCACTTTGGGGCGATGTCTTGCTATCCACCGTGTATGGTCTAGAACTGCAGCCGTCAAAAACAAAATCTGTCGAAACATGAATCAAGGCTGCATCAGTTTTGTGACAGGCTTCGGCCAAGTAGCCTGGGGCATCAGCGTTCGCCGCATGACAAGACTCGCGTTCAGTCTCTGCCAAATCGACTTTGGTATATGCTGCAGCATTTATGACTACATGCGGACTAAACTTAGATAGCGCATTCGAAACTGATTCCGCATTTGTAATATCCAAATCTGCTCGCGAGAGAGAGATCACTTCATAGCCGTTTGGTGACGCACTAGTTAATTCTTGGCCCAACTGCCCATTTGCCCCTGATATCAAGACCCTGATCATGAATAAACCTCCGCAGACTCCAAGCGAGGGGCATTCTGATCCTTTTCAGACAGCTGTGGGGCGCCCATCAGAGGCCACTCAATACCAATTTCCGGATCATTCCAAATAATATTGCGATCATATTCAGGCGCATAAAAATTGGTACACTTATACACGAATTCTGCGGTTTCTGACAAAACGCAGAAGCCATGAGCAAACCCCTCTGGCACCCACAATTGCCGTTTATTCTCAGCTGAAAGTTCAACACCAACCCATTGCTTGAATGTAGGCGACGACTGTCTTAAGTCCACGGCAACATCAAACACGCTACCATGCGTTACTCTTACCAATTTCCCCTGAGGTTGCTTAATCTGATAGTGCAGGCCTCGCAAAATATTCTTCTTTGACAAAGATTGGTTTTCCTGAACAAAATCAGTATTACCTATTTCGCTATTAAAGATATCTTGGCGAAAGGTCTCCATGAAGTAGCCTCGGTCATCGCCAAAGACTTTTGGCTCAATTATTTTTACTCCCGGTATCGTAGTTTCAGCAAACTTCATAGTCATTTTATGCCTTTTCTCTTAGCGCTTTGGCAGCATCAGAATTCATTTCGAGCAGCTTTTTCCTGAAAAGCATTTCGGCCGCTTGATAGAGCTCAAAATCTTGGGAGTTTCTCTCGCAGATCTTCTCATACAGGTATTTGTTGAGCTCAACTTTTTGTACATGTGGGGATTCATTATTTTTAACTTCGACAAGCTTCAAATCATACTTCCAATTAAGGTACTCAATCGACTTTGAATATTCCTCGGTCAACCCAACGAAAGCGACTTTTGAAAGGCTTTTCAGTGGTAGGTATTTGCTCTGGGAATTGTGAACTGAGTCTTGATCGATAAATTCCTCGAAAGAAATCCTCAAACCCTGATGTCGACACCTATGCTTGTAAAGAGAGATTAGGCGATCCACCGGATGCCGCAAAAAGGTAAATGTGTTTTCAAGAGGTATAACCCTATTGTACCTCGAATATTTTACATGCCCAGCGATCCAAGGATTCCGGTATCTCAGCAATTGCCGGAGCAATTCATCTGGCTCGCATTTTTGAGTCAAAAAAAGATATGGGAGACTCTCTTCATGTCCCCTCTGCTTCGGATAGTCAGCGATCAGGTTTGCATCGCCAACTGACAATCTAAGTGACTCCCGAAAGCTGGTTCCCGCAGTTTTTGGGATATGGAGAAAGAGACGAGGGGAGGCAGGAGGCACCTTTGGAAAAAGGTCATAACGTACTTTCGACTTGAGTATCGAGTTACCTAACAAAGAAATGCGGTGCTTTAGATAATGACGTAGTTTGTTATCCTTCTTTTTATTCTCGGGCACCCCATAAAATAACTTTCTCATATACTCAGAACCTTCACGCTCAGGAAGGGCTGTTACTAGATCAAGCCTCCAATCCTCCGAGTCATATCCGGCAAACTGTAAATACTTATAAAAGGCCGGCTTTAGGTATCCAACATCATCAGCGGTAAACCACCGCCTCCAATTCCCATAGGACTTGCTTCTAACAACGCGCTTATGAGCTTCTGATACCCCAACATCGCGCTTAACCGGAAAACCGAGATACTTTTCCAAGTCATCAAGTTGACCGTCAATTAAATCTTCGTAACGTATTACATGCCAATCCTTCGATAAACCCTTCAAAAACTTGATAACTGGTTCGTAACTTTCAGAGAGCTTTTGTCTAAGCCCAGAAAAGGCAGAGGGGTTTTGATTTGCCAAGAAAACAAATGGTACCGAATCCGGTCTCGATTCCTTAAGCATTACCAAATCGAGAGTTCTGTTAAATTTACTTTCTTCCGGGCTATGGCCGGCGTGCCAGCGATAAAATACCTGACTGATATAACGATCACGCGGATCACGAGTAATAAAAATTTTCTTATCAAAGTGATCTTCGTGCTTTAAGATCTCATCCGCTGGTACGCCTGAGTCGAATAGAGTTTTTACAACTTCGTCCTCTACTGAGCGCTGTCTTTTTTCCCCTTTGACATACTCCAGCTCTCCATCAACGCGCCATATTTTTTTAGGCTCAAATGAATTTGTAACCTTTCTTCCGCAATATTCTTCGAGAGAAGCTTGAACTCGAGCTGCCAAAATTGTGGTCCCACTTTTAGCGAGGCCATATACCAAAACTCTCATAACACAGGATTCTTTTTTAAAACTAAATCAAAAGGTTTTAAGCGCAAAATCTTCTCGACTAAGCGTCAAATTTTCGTTATACGCCGGATCTTTAAACTCATGGGTATTCCAGCGCTTTTTCATATATTCGATTTCTTTCATAAAGCGGGTACGGGCAGCACCTTTTTTGTCACTACCCCGAGACACAGATTCGTGATGATACAATTCCGCATGGGGTGTCCAGATGTTGCGTAGTCCTAGCTCATGGACCTTCAAACACAAATCAACATCGTTGAAAGCTACTGTTAAGTTATCTTCATCCAGCCCGCCCACCGTTAGGAATGTCTCTTTCTTGATCAGGAGGCAAGCCGCGGTTACCGCTGTATAGTTCTGGGTACTAACCAATCGACACATGTACCCTTCGCTAGCTCTTGAAAAATTCTTGTGCGCATGACCTGCAACCCCGCCATAGCCGATAACGACCCCGCCGTGTTGACATGTGCCATCCGGATAGTAGAGCTTCGCACCGACACAGCCCACGTCAGATCTAGCGCAATGAGCCACCATGGTTTCCAGCCAATCAGGACTAATTACCTCAATGTCATTATTAACTAAGGCTATAATCTCACCTGAGGACCTAGATACCGCAAAATTATTGATCGCTGAATAATTGAACTTTCCTGGATAATCAATTATTTTTACTCTGTTTAATTTCGCAAGTGCTTGGAAGTATTCGTAGGTTTCTCTTTCTACCGAATTGTTATTAATTACCAAGATTTCAATATTTTGGTAAGTTGACTTTTCTATAATAGAGTCAATACATTGACGTAGAAGCTCTACCTGATCCCTCGTTGGGATAATAATGCTAACAAGCGGTTTCTGCCCAACTAAATTCCACTGAACGCACACAGTCTCTTTGCTTAGCCCGTTCCGGACTTCAAAACCGCGCTGAGCGCCGATTAATTCAAGTGTTTCACGAGCAAGTTGTGAAACTGGTCTTCCAGGCTCAACACTGACTTCAGTTTCAACCAGAGCATAAGGTATATGCCGAATATCTACGTCCGGATAACTACTTAAGACAATAGCTAAAGCGTGATTAATCGCATCAACGCTCTCTGCCCAACCGGCACCGGGTAAATTGACGCCTCGCAGCTGTTCGCATTTAAAACAGATTGAGGAGGGTAAATAATTATACTCGTATAGATAGTCCGGACAGAATTCTGGCCGCCCCTCGAAAACCGGCTTGGGAGCTATATTAGTCGCGACGTCACTATAAATTGCATCAGGATATTCGCACACTCTGGTAAAGTAATTAAATGTACTGATGGCATACTGATTGAGCATATCGCCAGCATTCAGGAACAGCACGTATTCGTGCTTGGCAAGTGGTAGCCGGGTCACCTCTTGAAGCGCCCGCACTACACCTAACCCTGAATCAAGCAGGTTAAATTGAATTTTGTGTAATTCTGGAAAGGAGTTATACAGGGCTTCTGTGTAGTCAACCTCGGATGCAAACAACGTAATCTTGCAAGTATTCTCAGCCTGATTGAGGACGCTTTCGACTGTCTTACAAACCACTGAAGCACTTGACCCCTGTGCGTCAATTACAATATGAATCAAGTTACCAGTTTCATCGCGCTCGCGAGCTGCTATTACTTCAAGCTCTTGCGACTGTCGAGCCTTCAGCATTTTAAAGGCATATCTATCCCGGTAAGAGTCATCCCGGAAGAAGTTAAACACTTTCGATATGGCGCCTATAGCCTTCAGATGACGACGCACAGACTTAGGAACCCTGCTTGCCAGTCTAAATGTATAATCTGAGACTAAAACCCGTAGCTTTACCACGTAGTTCAACATACTTCTTTGCCCACTCCTAACCCTAACTTTATTCGACCCCAGTAGAAGCGTGCGGCTGAGACCAGGAACCGATATATATGTTTTCGTCCCTTTTTACTCGTATTACCACCATGGTGGATAACTTGAAAGCTTGGCTCAATCAGGGCGGAAGTTTCCATCAAGGCTCTTAACGAAAGATCATAATCCTCAAAATACAGGAAATAGCGCTCATCAAATCCACCCACTTTCTCCAAAATGTCGCGATGAAATAGCATGCAACAGCCTGAAAACACTGACCTTGACCCTGCAGGGACATGTATCCGCTGGTTTTGATATGCCGCAGCACTAAGAGCCCCCTTAAACTTCCTTTTAATGAAATCTGGTGCTACTGAGCGAAGGAATATATATCTAGGGCTGAACTCGCTAAAGTGTGGGCGCAATGGGGCCCCATCAGAGTTCACAATTTTGGGCAGCACGAGACCTGTAACCCCTGGCTCTATACCATGGACTGCTGTAGTAATAGAGTGCGAAAGAAACTCAAGATCAGGATTAATAATCAGGTGAATATCAGCTGAAGACTGGGTAATAAGCTCATTATGGCCGGCGCCAAACCCCCTATTCTTTGATACAAACACCTCTATTTGGACCGATTCGGGAAGACACAGGCTATTGATAAGTACACGCAACTCATGGCCATACTCCGCAAGTTCGGAGTTGTCGAGCAGGCACACTGCGGCTGAATTAATTACGTTGTCACTAATAGCAGCACGAAGCTCAAGCAACAAGCTTTTCAAGCACTTTTCAAGTGTTTTTGACTCTGTATCGTGACAGACCATGCCCACTGATAACTTAGTAGTCATAAAGACAGTCCCGCCACAGCCTCAGAATTCACTTCTGCCAATGTCTTTCTATTTTTTTGATACCGGGCCGCTGCAACGATAGCCTTCAAATGTTCATACCGAGCCTTATCAAAAAACACAAAAAACAATATTTTCAAAGAAGCCCTGAGAATTACATTTATTTTCCAAGACATGCTGACATATTCACGCTTAGATAAAATCAAAATGTTTCGATTAATATAGAATGTACGAATAGGTGAATGTGTCTTAACCAATGGAAGTCCCATGATCGTCGAGCGCCCCTCTCCAATCTCATGAGTAAATTTCGCGTCCACCACCCCGAAAAGCTGAAATCCTAGCGCGAGAGCTCTGCTGCACCACTCCAAATCAACACTGTCTATAAATAGTTGATCGTCATATCCACCGATTTTTTTCAGAGACTGAACGGGTATTAATGTCCCTGATGTAATCAGGAAGTCTACGGGGACGGAGCCCTCGCACTCCTCAGGAAGCAACTTTGTGGGCTTCCATTTTCCAAATTGTATTAGAGGTTGACTTTGATTAGTAAATCGACACGTATGAATTCCACCCAGCGCAGCAACATTCACTCCCTGGCCGCACAACTCTCTATACGCCGAAATTAGTGTCTTTGCGTAACTTTTGCTTGGTATGGAGTCCTGATCAAAAAGTAAAACAAACTCCTTATTCCTTTGGACTGCAATTCCAAATATAGCGTTTGCAGCCCCCGAAATTCCGATGTTTGCTTGACCAGCAACAACGGAACAACTTAGGTTCCTCTCGGACATCCCGATGATAGAATCAAGATTATCTGAAGCATTATCGTATACGACCACATCACAATCCTGCCCCGAAACCCTTTCGAGGAGGGCCTCAAAAACAGACAAATCTGGATTATAAGTAACGATACCGATCAGGGTCCCAGTTGCTGGAATTTGAGGCATAACCATTTTCTTCAAACTGCAACTAATTTTTGAGTTCTCCCGGCAGCTTGGGGATTGCTCTCGAATGATTTAGCGTAAGCGGCCGCCACCGATTCGCTATCTCCTAACTCCACGACGGTACCCTTCTCCAACCAAATCGCTTGGGAACAAATACTCTCGATAAGGCGCGATTCGTGCGAGACGAGGACAACTGCGGTATCCCCTTTTATAAGCTCAGCAATCTTCTCTTCTGATTTTTTCCTAAAGGCTCGATCACCTACAGACATTGCCTCGTCGATAAGAAGAAGATCAGGCTCTGAAAACGCCGAAATAGCAAATGCCAAGCGAGCTTTCATTCCTGAGGAAAAACTAAAAACAGGCCGACTGAGGTTTTCACCCAACTCCGTATAGTCAACAATTTGATCAAGCTTTTGGCGCACTTCGCCTCGGCTCATCCCCATCAGCAAACCTGTCAGGGTAATATTATCAAAACCGGTCATATAAGGAACAAAACCATTTTGAAGCCCTATGAAAGCTGATCGAACTTTCTCACCAGCTAGGACTCTGCCCTCGTCGGGCTGATAGATGCCTGCTAAAAGTTTCAGCAGAGAGCTTTTTCCCGCTCCATTCCTACCAAGCACACCAATCTTCTCTCCGCGACAGATCTCCATGCTGACATCAGAAAGTACTTTTTTCTTAGAGGACTTAAAGATGTTGTAGCCACTTTTGTAGCACAACGATACCCCATCCAGTTTCAAGACTCTGTCTTTCACGACTAAATCAACCTCTTTGGTATCTCACCACGAAGACGCCCCAACATGAAATACGAGAAAATAAGAATAGGTAGGTGGGTTCCAATTATGACTAGGAAAATCAAAGGGTCGATCCTTTCACCATAGAGGAGAAGATCGCGTACACCTTCAATAATATGTGCAAAGGGATTCCAAAATAGAATCCTCTGGGCCATTTCGGACATTTCATGAATTGGAAAGATAACGCCCGATAAGAACATCATAAGCATCGTGCCACGTGAAATTACAATCTGCACATCAGGCACAAATGGCATGATCACGCTAAAGAAGACCCCATAACTAAACGAAGTCAAGATCGCACAAAAAACCCAAAGCGAAAAATCGACAGCGTTTCCAAAGTTCAGCACGTTCTGGGTAGCTAGAAGAGCGAGCACACACATAAGTATGAAAATATACTTTAACGTACTTACTAATAAGCTAACCAAAGGAAAGACAAAAGGGTGAACTCTGAAGTTTTGGAGCACACTTTTTTTTCTAAAAACCGAAGCCCCACCTTGGTTGACTATCTCCATCATCCAGCGCCAAGTTGTTATCCCGCAAACTAATGCATAGACGAAGTCACCACTGCCCTTGAGGTGAGCAAACAAGAAGTAGAAAACACCCACAAACAGGCACGGTTCCAAAACCCACCAAACAGGCCCCAGCAAGTACTTGTCCAATTCGGACTTGAGCTCGGACAGAAACAAATAGCTTGTCAGCCCTTTATAATCGATTGAGTTCAATGTAATTCTCTCTTTTCGTCCAAAATACTACTAACAAGGCTTTAACCACTTTCCAAGCCGCAAACCCACACATGGTGGAAACGCCTCTTCTACATGGTTTGCCAATTAAGCTTTGAACGACAAGTTTCATAAAAATTGTGATCAATTGGGTGAATCAAAGTAAGCCGATGGGGTTTTTTGTGAATTCGAATCACATCGCCGGGCTCAGTTATTACTTGTTCATGTCCATCACACGTTACATGTGGGTTAGCAACATTCTGTTCACCGACAATGACTTTGAACTCGCTACTACCCTCAACAACTATCGGGCGACTGCTAAGAGTGTGCGGATTCAATGGCACAACGACGATAGCATCCAGTTTTGGATGCATGATTGGACCACCACCGGACAGTGCGTAGGCCGTAGACCCTGTGGGAGTTGAGATAATCAGTCCGTCTGAGCGCTGGGTGTAGACGAACTGCCCATCAATATACAAGTCAAATTCGATCATACGAATGAATTCGCCTGGATGTATCACAACGTCATTAAGAGCAGAACCTTTCCCAACAGGCTTACCTTCTCGCGTGACCGACATTTCAAGTAGGAAGCGACTCTCGGCCATGTATTTTCCGGCCAGTACTTCGCCAACCTTTTGCTCAATTTGATCGGGGGTAATATCGGTAAGAAAGCCAAGACGGCCGCGATTGATTCCTAGCAACGGAACGCTGTACTTGGCAAGCGCGCGGGCGGCACCCAAAAGACTGCCATCACCACCAACCACGATAACCAGATCACAGAGCTCGCCAAGCCTCTCTTTAGAGGAGGTGCGGGCGGGATAGTCCGAAACTGCCGTGGCAGTCTCGTTTTCGAGCACAACGGAGTACCCTTCCCGCTCTAGGAACCCCATCAAGCGCTTGAGCGAGGTAACCGCACTATCACTTTCCGTTCGGCCAATAAGGCCAATATTCTGAAATTCCGACACCGCTCCCCCAAGGTGCCCGAATCTGGGCAAAAACAGTTTTATGGTTATGCGTGCCTGCAGCGATATATGCGTTTTCTACACTGCGGATCAATCACTGATGCCCAATAAATAGACGCGTGCGCATAAATTGACAGGTAATTATGCCTTAGGGGAAAGTGGGAGTCGAACCAGATAATGCTGCTTAAATGATTGATCAGTCAGCCAGCAGAAAGAACAAAATACGAGCGCCACACCAAGGGGAAACGTCTACTTTTTATACAATTCCGCGTCGACCTTGAAGTCCTCCAGTATGCACCAACAAGACTTTCCACTGGCGCTTACTGTGCCTTCCTTGCTTTAACTGAGTGCAGCGCCTCATGAGCGCATAAATCACCTTCGCAGTGTAGACGTGATCAATGGGCAAATACGCCTTTTGCTCTAGCTCCTTCTGGAAAGCAAGCAACCGATCATTGACTTTCCCATAGCCCCCCTGGTGCCCATCTGCAATCAAAGTAGTCCTCATTGGTCTCGAGCCAGCGAGACCCCATTCTTTTACCGCCGCGAGAATGCTCTTCTCAGCCTTAAGTACGGCGACACCGAACAGCTTGATTGTTGGAGGCAGTCCGGATGCCAAGGCCCCAAGGCTCAATCCTGTACCGCAGGCCACCCAACACTGATCAAATGCGACCGGGCTTGTCTCCCGGATCACGCGCCCCAAAAGACGAACGCCGCTTGCGCCCAGAGAGTTTGCTCCTCCCTCTGGTACAAACCAGCTGCCTTCCATCTTGAGACCGAGGCTTGCTGGAAGACTCAGTTCACGACACTTACGATAATCACTGCGGCACACAAACCTCAACTCCATCCCAAATCGCTCAGCATCCTGCAACATTGCACCCAATACTGGCGGTCTTTCACCCCGGATGATGCCGATTGTTTTAAACCCAAAGCGCTGCCCTGCCGCTGCGGTAGCGTGTATATGATTTGACCACGCACCACCACAGGTAACGATTGTGTCTTTGCCCAGTTTACGAGCCTCGAGCAAGTTATATATGAGCTTATAGGCTTTGTTCCCGGAGATGATGGGATCGATCAGGTCGTCACGGCGCACCCACAGGTCGATATTGGGAAAAAGCTCGGAATTGATCTGCTGATAAGGGACATTTTCTGCGGCATCAACAAAAGCGTCGAGGCTTAACTCAGTCAAGTAGCGAACCATCAATAAGAGACCAATTATTAAACAGTTGGAGTCAGGCGGGGAGCGGCAAGGTACCGGAAGCCAAGAAAACCGATTTATTGAAAGTTGTTGTGCGTACGCTATTTCCGGACTTCACCAGGAATGAAACCCCATCGGTTGTCGTTTCAGCAGTTACTTCTGCTTCAATGGTCGGCGCTCTGGGAAGCAGTGCCGCGGGATCAAATAGTGCGACATTGATGCCCTCACCACCAGCGCCCCCTCCGGTTTGAGGTAACTCGCAAATACCCGCCATCAGTGCACGAGCAGAGAACGCTTCCACACCCTGTACATTGCTCTCTCGCAGCTGTGCTCCCAACGTTTGACAAAAACTGTATTGGGAATGGTGTGTGAGCTGCGGCCAGTGGTGTCGCCAAGTTTCGGCCTGTAGCCGCACGCCTGGGTCGGCGCAATATTTTGCCGAGAAGATCTGATGGAAGCTTGTGACTGGCGCCATCGGTGCTTCGACCATATCGTTGATAAAAAGCAGACGATAGTAGGCCGCCTCAATCAACACGGTATCAATGGTTTTGCTTCCATAGAAGATGCCACTCTCTGCGATACCGCCAAATCTTGAGCCCCAGGGCAACGGCGGATAGCGGAATGGCGTGGCCAGAAGATAGTGCAGCTGTTCGCTACCCGGCAGTCGAACCGGCTTACTTTGCTCTAATAAGTTTTCGAGAATCTCTTGCTTTTGCAGGCTGTCGACCAAGCTTCTGGTTGCAACCTCCTCTTGAGACTCGATAATTCGATAGAGTCGTCCAAGTAAACGCACTGCGGATTCACGAATTTTGCCGCGCAGATCGTCCACACCCGCCTTCACACCTTCCCTCGCATCGCATCAAGATAGGTCACAATTCGCACGAGACCGTCAATACGGCGCGCCAGTTCTTTCGGGATTCCGTTAAGCGCTCGATTGGCGGTTGCAAACCAGGTTTTAGCCCCCTCTTCTCCCCCCATAAGAACGAAGGCAGAGCGATAGGCCCTGATGAGCAACAGTGCTAACTGGCCTTCAGCACTTTGGGGGGAAAGACCACTGCGACGACGCAGTGTTCGATCATCCAGGTGAATGATGCCGCTAAGCTCGGTTTTCTTGAGCCCCAAATGATTGGCGGTACTGATGGTTGCCTCGAGCAGAACCTGGTCTTCAGTAGCTTGTGGGGTATGGGCTGGGCTCGCCATATCGCCTCCGGAGTCAATTTAAGAGGTCACATGACCAAATATATTCCGATTTTGGACAAATGGCAATTTTTAGGGTGACGGACATTATAGTTGGTGACACACTCGGAGGGGGGGGTAGGGACTGAACCGGGCTTCAGCATCCAGCCAGTAATCTTCCAGATACAAAAAAGGCCCTGTTCTTTCGAACAGAGCCTTTTTTGTATTTGGCGGACCGGACGGGACTCGAACCCGCGACCTCCGGCGTGACAGGCCGGCATTCTAACCAACTGAACTACCGGTCCTCGGTAGTACTTCCAGAGAGGGAAGTGACTCGCGCCGTCCTGGCACTCGCCCTGCGGGCGACTTCGTCGTCTTAATCCGCTCCCAGCGGATTAATGGTGGGTGGTACAGGGGTCGAACCTGTGACCTACGCCTTGTAAGGGCGCCGCTCTACCAACTGAGCTAACCACCCAATTCGGTAACTTCTAATCGAAGGTTTCCGTTTTGCTCTGGGGTTATCCCCCGAGAGCGAGGCGCATCTTACCGGACTGGAGTTTGGTGTCAACAAAAAAGACGCCAAAAATTTTAAAAACTTTCAGCGCCTATTTATTCACCAGAGGTTACGCTTAGCCTACTCCTCCGACACTGGTGATTCTACCGACACAGGCGTGGGAACGACCTCTTCCTCAGGCTCAGAATCCTGTGCAATTTGCGCAGGAACCAATCGATAATCGGACTCGACTGACTGACCGGCAATCATCACATCACCGACCTGTGGAAACAGCGGTCCACTTGGGCGAGCAATATCACCGAGATTGTAGTTGCACACACCGTCCGGGAAAATCCGTCGCATGTCGTCAATACGCTCTACGATTTCATCCGTGGCCTGACCATAGACCTCTTTGGCAACGGCACGCTCTAGCGGCTGCAAAGCGCACTTGAACACATCACCGGTAATCGGGGCACCGGCCATCATCCGCGACGTACTGTAAATCGGGTAGAGCTGCATACAGGCACCATCAGCCTTGTAATTCCACGCACCGTCCCAGACATCCGAACCCGCAGCCAGCACGTTGCCATCTTTATCAAAACAACGATCGGTCGCCTCGACCGGCTTATTGCCGGCAACACCACGCTCTGGGTTTTCAGCAATTTTCTGGATCCAGTGATCGATAATATCTAGCGCCTCATCAACCGGGTCATACTTCTTGTGGCTCATCCAGATCAACTGGTTATCCGCGTGTCCCCGTGCCCGTCGAATACGCTCACGACTGGAAAAAGAAGCCAAGCTATGATGCATGTCCAGCTCACCTTCCAGGTAATGACGCAGATCAACAATCGGAATTTCGACATCGCCAAGGAACACGTGTCCCGAGCGATAAATACCCTCGATGGCGTCCATGCTGGCAACACTTCTAGGCGCCGGGCTATCCAGGCTTCCTAAATTCATGTTGTGTTCACTCCAGACAGACAGGTCTACTGGGAACAGATCGCCGTTCATAAACCAGAGCTTTTCTCCACCCTGCTCTAAGGGTGCTTTCCACCCTCCGATCGTCGCGTTCAGGTGGAGGAACTCATCAATGCTTAGCTTTCCTCTTTTTAGCGCCTCAAGACCGTACTGCACCCCTTGGTTATCCCATGCGCTGTTCGCGTAACCATCGTGCCCAGCCCCATAAAAATCCCGCAAGTCTTCCCAGTGCGTCCAATGGGTATTGTCTGCAACCTCATCGGCATAGCTGGCCTTGAAGTGAATGAAATTTGGGTTGTTAACCAGCGGCACCAGCCCGCGCCAGCCTTGAACGCACTCAGACGTGCCATTAGCGACACCACGATAACGGGGGTCAAAAATAGCTACTGTATCTTCCAAAATTTTAAAGCGATGCTCAAAGTCTGCCTTGGTGGCAAGCCCGATAATGGGCTCGCGTTCAGCTACGTTCTTCCAGCGCGAATTTTCCGCGACGATTACATCGAAGTAATACTCTAACGGCTCGCAGTCAAAGACATAAATGGTCTGGCTTACCATATCTGGGTAGGAGTAGAGCGGTATTGCGGCATCCAGCACCCCCGGTGCATTCTGGGCAATCAGGTACTGCTGAATCGCTCCGCCCGAACCGCCAATACCAACGGTAAACAACGGCTCACCATAGAGTGATACAAACTGCTTCTTCAGCCGCCGCGCCGTGTCTTCGGCAAGCCAGATATTGTAGTGATTACTGGTCTGGTTGGCGGTCGAATAGACGATGGCATATCCGCGAGCCAACTGATCTTCACGGCGCTCGACAATCGCATTCCGCCCCATATTACCTTGGCGGCGACCAACACCTACACCACCACGAAACTGATAAACCAGGCGCTTATTCCAATTACTACCATTCGGTTTCTCTGCAGTTTCACCTTCCCCACGTAAGACAGCGATGGCGTAATGGAAGCGATTAATGGTGCCGGTTTCCAAACGCACAACGAAGTCCGTGGTACGCCCGTTTACCGTCACCTTGTCGATATCATTGTTGGCTTTCTCTAACCGATGGAACAAGCCATCCACGGTGCTCCGATAAAAATAGGATACAGAAGTTGCGTGGCTGCAGTCGCGGCTATAACCAATTACTTCATCCGTTTTTTGCCCTTCTTCGTCGAGAGAAAAAATCGGAATACCTTGGCCCGCATGATTGTCTACCAGCGGCTGGAGGTGGGTAACCTTATTTTGTCCGCATAGAAATGGGTAAGTTGAGGGACCAGAAAATAGAGTTTCTACCGGACCACTCTCGCCTATCGCAATGGGAAATGGAAAATATTCTGCCGGGCGTCCGCTTTTTCTAGGGTGGTCACCGAGATACGCTGATTGAGGAAGATGATCGAGCGCCCCTTCGGGCACACCGACAACGGGCGCCTTAGGCACGCCAGGAAGCCGTGGCAAGTTTTCATAGGCAAACCAGCCACCCAACCCGAGCAACAAAAAAAACGCGGCAACAACACTCGTCACAATCCGCCGGACACCAAGTCGCGCGAAAAAACTCCTTGCGCTCAAAGCCATATGCGCCTCCCTACGCCATGTGTTCCTAGTGCACCGATCGACAGAAACGACTGTCAGCAAATATTACGGGCACAGCAACAGTATATGTGGCGCGGGGAAAAGCGTTGGCCGGTTGGCGGGCGAGTTAACTTGAAGAAATTTGGAAGAAAACAACCGTTTAAGAATTAAACGGAATGTACAAAAATGCGGGAGAAATAGAAGTTTATGCCCCGAGGTATCGCAGCAATGCCATACCTCAGGCAAGCGGCATGGCGGCACATTACCCTACGACCGTGTCGTCACAGTAATGTGCACCACAGCGTCACATCATTAGACGATAATACCGCGCTCTTGCAGAGACTTAATGACTGCCTCGACCTCGTCTTCCAGGGTCATCTGGTCGGTACGCAAATGCAGCTCAGGGCTTTCTGGGGCTTCGTATGGATCGTCGATCCCGGTAAAGCCGCGGATTTCTCCGGCGCGAGCCTTCTTGTACAGACCTTTCGGGTCGCGTTCTTCCGCCGCCTCCAGGGAACAGTCAATAAACACTTCCATGAATGGCAGGTCGCCCTCTTCATGCACTTTACGCACCATCGCGCGATCTTCCGCGTAGGGGCTAATAAAGCTGCTTAGGACCACAACACCAGTGTCCGCAAACAACTTAGAGATTTCGCCGACACGGCGAATGTTTTCCTGGCGGTCTTCTGCGGAAAAGCCAAGGTTAGAGTTGATACCCAGGCGAATGTTATCGCCGTCGAGACGGTAGCTCAGTACGCCACGAGCAGTCAGCGCCTTTTCCACGGCAACCGCGACGGTACTCTTACCGGAACCAGACAGGCCAGTGAACCACAGAGTCACGCCCTTATGACCCAGCATTGCTGCACGGTCGCCACGGTTTACCTCGCCGTCGTGCCAATGCACGTTGGTTGCCTTACGCTCGACTACTTCAGTCACTGTATTCCCCTAACTTTTAAAGATTAAATTCGGCGGGTCCTCTGCCGAAACACAAAACTGGCGCGCATTATCCTAGATCGCCCCAGTCCAGGTAAAGGCAAGTGCTAGAACAATCCGGGCCCAAAACCAAAAAACCCGGCATATAGCCGGGTTTCGGGACCTAACGGTCAAAATATGGGGTGGCCGACGGGGATCGAACCCGCGACCTCAGGAGCCACAATCCTGTGCTCTACCAACTGAGCTACGGCCACCATAATGCAGTATCAGTGTCTTGTGGCAACACTGTCTCGCCCATCTGCTGTGCAAATGAGCCGGGATAGTCCTGCGACCAAAAGCTCGCTATGGTCCACCACTAGTCTGCCGAGTTCGCTGCCATTGGTAGGAATGGCACGCCCGGCAGGACTCGAACCTGCGACCATCCGCTTAGAAGGCGGATGCTCTATCCAGCTGAGCTACGGGCGCATAGAAACCCGGAAAATTGGTCGGGGCAGAGGGATTCGAACCCCCGACATCCTGCTCCCAAAGCAGGCGCGCTACCAGACTGCGCTATGCCCCGATACTGTCCCGAGGAGTTGCCCCCCCGTTTGAGTGCGCGCATATTACTTGCGCCCCTCGAGGGTGTCAACGCCGCTAAGCCATTATTTTTAAAGTAGTTTAGCCTTTCATCAAACTGGCTGCCGAATAGCTGACCAGATAGGGAAAATATTCGCGGCTTGTGCGAAAATGCCGCCCCTTTATTAAGCTTCTAACTCCTACACCCACGAGCCCGCCACTTCGCACCGGCGGAGCTCTCTGCTCAGGTTGAGAAAAATCTATGTCAGCACTGGTTCTGGACGGCAAGGCCCTTGCCCAGAAAACCGAAGAAGAACTGTCTGCCCGTGTCGCGGCCATGAAAGACAAAAGTGGCGGCCAGACTCCGATCCTCGCCACCATTCTGGTGGGCGACGATCCCGCTTCTGCGACTTATGTAAAGATGAAAGGCAATGCCTGCCGTCGTATCGGTATGGATTCGCTGCAAGTGGAGCTCCCCTCCTCTACTACCACCGAGCAACTGCTGGCCAAGATCGAAGAGCTCAACAGCAACCCGAATGTACACGGTATTCTTCTTCAGCATCCGGTGCCGGAACAGATTGACGAGCGCGCCTGCTTTGACGCTATTGCACTGGAGAAAGATGTCGACGGCGTGACCTGTCTCGGATTTGGCCGCATGGCGATGGGTGAGGAAGCGTACGGCTGCGCCACCCCGAAAGGCATCATGCGCCTGCTGGAAGCCTACAATATCGAACTTGAAGGCAAGCACGCCGTCGTCGTTGGCCGCAGCCCCATCCTGGGCAAACCAATGGCCGCCATGCTGCTGAATGCCAATGCGACGGTGACCATCTGCCACTCCAGAACCCAAGATCTGGCCGAGCATATCCGCCGCGCTGACATCGTAGTAGGCGCCGTAGGCCGCCCAGAGTTTATCAAGGCCGAGTGGATCAAAGATGGCGCCGTGGTTGTGGACGCTGGCTACCATCCCGGTGGTGTGGGCGATATTGAGCTGGGCCCACTGGTTGAGCGCGCATCCGCCTACACACCGGTGCCCGGCGGCGTTGGCCCCATGACCATTAACACCCTGATTTACCAATCTGTCGATTCCGGTGAGAAGAAGATTGGCTAAATCCACCTCGAAAACCTCCGCGACACTGCGTCTCGACAAGGCGATCAGCCAGGTCACCGACCTGTCGCGGGCTGAAGTAAAAAGAGCGGCACGCCAGGAACGCATCACCGTCAACGGAAAGACGGTGACAGACCCTGCCAGCAAGGTGGATGTTGCTGACGCGCTTTGTCTGGACGGCGAGCCGCTCGGCGCGGCCGGCCCGCGCTACTTTATGCTGAATAAACCGCTGGGCTACGTCTGCGCGACGAAAGACGGGGAGCACCCCATCGTGCTGGATCTGTTGGACGAGCCAAATTTGCAAAAGCTGCATATTGCCGGACGTCTGGATATCGATACGACAGGGCTGGTGCTGATCACCGATGACGGCCAGTGGTCGCACCGAATCGCCTCGCCTCGCCATCAATGTGCGAAGACCTACTACGCACACTTGGCGGAACCAATTGCCGACGATGCGGTAGACAAGTTTGCCAAGGGGATCTGGCTGAATAACGAGAAGACTCGCACCAAGCCGGCCAAGCTCGAGATTCTTTACCGCAATGAGGTACGCATCACCATTACCGAAGGGCGCTACCACCAGGTAAAACGCATGTTTGCAGCGCTAGGGAATCGGGTATTAGAGCTGCATCGCGAGAGCATCGGTGACATCGCGTTGGATGAGATGCTGACCGAAGGGGAATACCGCCCGCTTACCCCGGAAGAAGTCGCCAGTATCGGCTGACTCAGCAAGAAAAAACCAAAGCCCGCCTATGTCTACCCTGCTTTCCCAACTGCTGAGTAACAGTGATAACGACACGCTGTGGATCGCCGATGAAAATAGCAAAGTCCTGCTGAAACCCGGGCTGCACTTTCGCGGCATCCTGCTCAGCAATCGCTGGGATATCGTTCATGCCGCAGAGCAGATTGGCATTTCTGCACTTTTTTCCGACTTTGATCTGCCTGCAACTGAAAATACGTTCTCGCGCATTGTGTACCCAGTATCCAAGGAAAAGGCTGCGGTACACCACGTGATCAACACTGCGGCCGAACACCTTCAAGAGAATGGCGAACTAATCCTGATTGGCAGCAAGAACAGCGGAATCAAAACCTACGCCCAAAAAGCTGCGCAGAGATTTGGCGGGGGGAAAAACCTGCAGAAGCATGGCACAGAATATTCCAGCCACAACCAGCTGAATCGCGATGCAAAACTTGGCGCAGCCCTAGACGATTCCAACTACCGCGCTCTGCGCAAGCCGGATTCGCTCGATGGTCTATTCAGTAAACCTGGCCTGTTTGGCTGGAACAAGATTGATGTGGGCAGCGCCCTGCTCGCACAGCACTTTTCCGAGCACTTGCCCAAGCCTCCATTCAACGCACTGGACCTGGGTTGCGGCTTTGGCTACCTGAGCGTTCAGCTAGCTCAGCTGGCACCCCACACGCAAATTGTTGCCACGGACAACAACGCCGCAGCCTTATTGGCGTGCCAGAATAACTTTGATCTACACGGAATTAAGGGAGAGGTGATTGCTGGCGACGCTGGCTCGCAAGTCACCAGTGCCAGCGTAGATATAGTGATCTGCAATCCACCATTCCATCAGGGCTTTCAGGTGGAAGGCGATCTCACAGATCGTTTTCTTGCCGACGCAGCGAGAACGCTTAAATCCGGTGGATCGGCCCTTTTCGTGGTGAACGAATTTATTCCGCTCGCGCGAAAAGCCGAGGGACTGTTTCGCGAAGTTACTTTACTGGAAAAAGCCAAAGGATTTTGTGTATTTCACCTGACCAAATAAAGTCAGCGTCCGGAGCCAATCCACGCGCTATTCCCCGCGCCACTCCCCGACAAAACGCACTCGGTCAATAATCGCGCAGGTTATATAAATTTACAGAAAGTGTATGCTCTTCGAGCTGCTCGAGCTCCAGCAAACGCTCTAAGGTTCGCTTCGCGGTGGGCGTATCGGCGATTAAAAGCAAATCCCGATACTGGTCCGAAAGGTACATCTCGATGTCCATCGCCACCTGCCCAATGGCCTCAACGTCAGAGATGTCGATGTTGCGCAACCGTTGCAGCAGCTCTGGCTCCCGTCCCTCTGGAGCAAACTGCACCCAGGTGCGCAAAGCCCCCTCTCCCACATCCTCGCGAAAGTTCTCCAACGTATGGCTCATCGAAACTTCGCGTCGCTTGAGTTGATCGAGCAACAAACTGGCCCGTTCGTCGGCAGAAAGTAATTCAAATTCCGCGTACTGGCGGCCCAATTTTTGGTGGAACTCCCTTCCCTCCTGAATCACATCTTCCAAGGTCTTGTAACGCATCAATTGGTCCCGGGAAAATAACTGACTAAATTCAGTATAGACTCAAGGATCAATAGCCCGCCAACTCAATGCGCACATTAATAAGGCGAAAAACGGACTTAGCGGAGAGGACGAATACGGGCATCCAATTTGCGCGCTGGATTGCCCGGGTTAAGTGCGGCGGGAGCATGCAGTTTGAGATCTTTGCGATCCAGGGGAATCCGGCTAAAAACGCCAATACAGTTTTCATACTCCGGATGTTCGAGGGTCCAGCACCCGCTGGCTGGCGCCAATTGTGCGCCGATCAAGGGTGTTCGCCAGCCACTGTCCAGTAATTCGCGACGAGACGCGAAGTTGCTGACCACCATGCCCGCAGGCCCCACAAGCGCGAGAATCGCCTTACACCAATCCGGATCAGCGGCGATTGCACGTTGAGCTTCGCCATCAACATGCCCAAACAGGTCATCGACTACCAGGTCAAACGGCGCCCCATCGCCGGCGGCAAGGTCAGAAACCGCCGTGCGGGCATCCGCGCAGACCAGCTCGACATCGCGCACCTCGAAAAAGCGTTTCGCGACGGAGAGGTGCACCGGATCAATATCCACACCAAGGATTTGGCTCGGGGAGCAATAGGTCTGCAGCAACCGGATCAAGGCACCACCTCCCACACCCAGTAGCAGCACCCGTTTTACCTGTTCAGGGGGCAGAAAAAACGCCGGGAGAAGTAGCAGCTCCCATAGAGAACCTTTTAGCGGATCACGAGGGTTCCACTGGGTGTGGAACACCCCATTGGTGTAGAGGCGCACGGTCGCACCATGGGTACGCACTTCATAGCGGTTACCATCGCGCTGCTGCTGCCAAATAACCGCCATCCCTGAGCGCCCGGCCTTTAAGCCGCGGGCAAGTCGGAGTGTTCAAGCAGTACGCGGGCAAATGCCTCAATCCCAGCCAGATCCTGCTCGGTAAAGCGAGCAATCAACGGGCTATCGATGTCCAGCACACCAATACAGCGCTCGCCGTTATACAGGGGGACAACGATTTCGGATGCCGAAACCGCATCACAGGCGATATGCCCGGGGAAGGCAAGGACGTCTTCGACAAGTTGCGACTGGCCGGTCTTAACGGCGGTACCGCACACTCCCGCACCAACCGCGATACGGGTGCAAGCCGGCTTGCCTTGGAAAGGACCGAGACGCAGCTCGTCACCATGCAGGAAATAGAAGCCCGCCCAGTTGATGTCAGACATCTCGAGAAAGAGTAGCGCGCTGGCATTAGCGGTATTTGCCAGCCAATCGCGCTCTCCCGTTAGCAGACCAGCCAGCTGGGCAGAAAGAGACTCATAAAACGCGGTAACACTCATAGCGAATTCCAGACTCAGAAAACCAAAAGCCCGCTTTGGCAGCGGGCTCGGAAAAATCTATGGGTAATTATAAGGACACCAACAAATCCGGCAAAGCGAGCTGTTTGCAGTCGCTCTCGGTCGCCAACTTGTGGGCACCAACTTCTACTGATAGGGGTCTGCGGGCGATACAGAATCGTCACTGCCAGCCTGAGCTTCGTACACTTCGGCATCAACCGTGGGCTTGGCCCACTCGCCATCGTCGCCGGGCTCACCCCGACCACGGATTGCCGGCGCGCTCGCTGTTACATCGCCGGCAAAAACGCCGCGACCTTGCTGGGCAGAGTCTGCTTGCGCCACAGGGCGTGTTTTGACCGGCTCATTCTTCAGTACACGACTGGCGACGGCATTCAAATTTGGGCGGCGGCGCTCCGCCAGCTTTACGGATTCAAGCTCGGCGTTCAGGCGCTTGATCTCCGCCTGCATGTCACCCACTTTGGCCTGTAAGTCCGTGATCTGGGACAGAACCCCTTTCACTTTACGACTTTCCTGTTCATACAGCACAGCAGCGCCACCAAAGGCCACCACAAAGACCAACAAAATCGAAAATTGACGCATACAAGCCTCCCCTGCTCATAGCTTTATTGTTCAAACTAATGGACAAATACTACCTGAATTGGGGGTATGTTCCGTGAACTGCCGTCTAAAAATCAAGTTCAAACAGTGACCGGCTCTTCCAGCATGTCCAAAAACTCAAGGCTGGCTTGCTGGCGTATCGTATGCCGGTGGTTGGCCCACAGTTTGGCGATTTTTTCCTGGTTGCATACTTTTCGATCGACATACACCCGAGTGTTCAGCTCACCAATGGGTTTGGGACTCGGGCACTTGCTGAATACGAACTGGTTTGAAATCAGGTCCATAAACGGACCGGACTTACTGCTGGGCATGATAAACAGCAGCTGCAGCCCCAGGGTCTCCGTCAGGTAGCGAATGACTTCGCGAGAGCGCGATTCGTCCATCTTCGAGAAGGCTTCGTCCACCAATACCATCTTCAGGTGACTGTTGCCGTCATTGAAGCGGAAGGCCGAGGTCACCGCGGCGGAACGAATAATGTAGGCCGGGGTTTCCAACTGGCCGCCGGAACCGGTGCCGTACTGGCTCAGTGCGATAGGCTCCTTGCCCTGCGGCTCCTTGTAGATCTCGTAATTGCGATAGTTGCGATAATCACTGATGCGGTCAAGCTCACGCCGCGCTACCTGTTCGTCCTCACTCAGCAACATATTCAGCAGCTTGTCGCGTACCTGTTGGTGCTTCTGCGACAGATCAGCATCAAACAGGCTCTGCTCTTCACCGAGATTAGGCAGTTCGATAACCGCCTTGAAGAAGCCCCAGTACTCTTTGAATTCAGGCACCCAGCGGTAGTCGAAGCGGAAGCGCTCCCGGTCAGCACCAAAGCGGTGATGCTCAAGTTCGAGGTTGAGATCATCCAGTACCCGCTTACCGTCATTAATCGACTGGTAAATCGCATGGCAGAGGTGGGTGACGAAAGTGGTGTTGAACGACTTCTTCAGCCCCTGCAATTGCTCGTGGCGGTCTACCAGCAAGTTGTTCTTGAGGCGATTGCGCAATGCCGTCACCTGCTCGACCAGCTGGCACACCAGCTTAAACTGCGACTCGTCATGGCCCGCGGCAAAATCTGGATCAAACGACAGGGTGTCGCCGGTGCTACAACTTGCGTTGTAGTCCATCACTGCCTTCAATAACTGATGGCTGTATTTCTGCAGTAGCCCACGCCATTCCGCGACATCCTGAGAAAAATCGAAACCGTCGTCTGCTTGCGCAGCCTGTTGATCCGCCTGTTGCAGCACCGAGTCAGTATCGAAATCCGGGGTAATCTGGGCAATGCGCTGCACCGCAGCCTCGCAGTCCGTCAGCGCCTCATCGAGCTGATCAAGCTGGGCCGAGAGCGCCTGCAGTTGCCGCGCAATACCGTCCAGATTTGATTCCAGCTTGCCGGCCAGCTTCTGCAGGCTGGCACCCTGCTGGCGCTCCGCCTCAAGCTGTTCGTGTAAGGTGTTGGCTTGCTGCTCCAGCTCCACCCCGTCGTCCAGGTCGAGGTTCGACAGCGCCTGCTCCGCATTGCGCCCTTGGCGCTGCGCATCCAGTGCGGCATCGACCGATTCCAGCAGCGACAGGCTGGACAAACTGCGTACAGCCTGGGACAGCTTGCGCAGCTGTTGCTGCTGCTCGCTGATCACACCAGCCTCTTTCAGCAGCTGCTGCAATGCACGCTCCTGTGCTGCCAGCGCCCGGGCACGTGCGCCCTGGCCGAATACCAGATCACTGTCGTCGATGTCACAGCGCCACATGCTGTAGTTGCCGCTGGCCAGTCCCTCGGAGGTCAGGCCACGACGGGTGCCCTTGAGCTCTGCCGTATCCCGCACCTGCAGAACACTGCCGTAGGAAGCACGCAGGTAATATTCCGCGGTCTTGTGGCTGAACGACATCAACTCAACAATAGAGCCCTTTTGCGCATCCAGTCGCTCCGCATCCCGCCGCGCCTTATCCCCCTGGATAACCCGTGCGCGGTTGCTGCGCCCGGGCATATTGCGCACCACACGGATGGCATCCGCCTCGAAATCCGGCTCAACAATAATCGAGAAGCGCGCACCACCCAGATAGCCCTCAATTGCCATCTGCCAGCGCTCGTCGAGGACTTCGACAAAGTCGCACAACACCTGTGGTTCAGCCTGCGGGCACTGCTCGCGAATCGCCACCAGTGCCTGCTCTACATATTGCGGATACCGCACCCGATTTGACTGCAGGTGCTGAATGCGCGATTCCTGGCCGTGCAGCTGCTTCTGCATTTGTTGCACTTTCAGCTCACCGCGGGATACCAAGTCATTCACTTGGTCGCGCAACGTGACTTCACCCGGCTCCGCACCGGTCATCTGCTGCACAAAACGATTCTGCTGGGCCTCAGACTTGGCGACGGTTTCGCGCAGGGACTCCTGCGCGAACAGGTCAATCCAGTCTTTGCCGAGCAGGCCATCAAGCGTGGGCAATGGCTCACCGCGGGCCACGGCCTTCAGCGATTTCACCAGCGCCCCATCGCTGAATGCAGGAATCTCCAGTGACACCGAAGTCGTGCTTAGAAGAGAGAGCAACTCTTCCGCCGCAGTCTGATTCGAGGCGAACAGTTTCTGCTGGGCGGCAAGCGGCGATGCCAGCGAAGACAAAATACGATTTGCCTGGGCAATCTTTTGATCCAACTCATCCTTGCTGCGCAGCGCAGAGATGCCCTGACGCTGCGCCTGAATGGCGACCAGCTGTTCGCTTAAATGCCGGGTGCGCGCCTCGGACTGCACAATTTCCTGACCAGTCCGCTCCAGCTCCGCCCGGGTTTCTTTCTGTCGGTTTTTGCCTTCCAGATAGGTTTTCTGTACACGCAGCTGCTGGTGCTTGGCCTGCAAGTATTCCTGCACCCGCAGTTGCAGCCACTGCTCGGTATACAGGTCTGCCGACTCGGCAATACGCGCAAGCGCACCCACGCGATCGACAATCTCCCGCGCTTCCTGCTCCATGCCATGAATGGTTTTCATCAACTCGGAGACAGAGCGAATGGCATCACCGAGATCACGCTTTTCCAGTACTTCCTGCGCGACAAAGTCGTTGATGCTCTTTACCGGCTTGTAAGCCATAAAGTTGGCGAAGGTGCGCGCGGCATGGGTGGCCTCCCGATCGGGAACTGCATCTTTGCGACCACGCAAAGCGCCGTATAGGCGACGCAGGTAAGCTTTCTTTTTGTCGTACTGTTCGACCTTGCCAAACTGCTTGCTGATTACGCCGTAAAACTTGTCGAGCGGCAGCAGGTGTTTGCCATCTTTGTACTCTTTAATAAAGTCACCCATCGCCAGCTGCTGGCCGGGGATGACAAAGAACTTCAAATTATCCTGACGCGCCTGGGCGGGCTTGGAACTGGTATCCAGATGGGCGCGGATCGCCATGATCGCGGTAAACGGCTCGCCCTCCTCGCCCTCGGTCGGAAAGAAATTGCCCGCGATATAGCAATCGGTGGGGTGCAGCCGCGCGTAGCTGCCGTCGTCACAACCCAGCACATAGGATGCGAGTGTACGCACCTGTTTACCGCCGCGGCCGCGCTGGGTGGTCTCGTCCTGGCCGGGATTGAAGGTGAACAGGGTATCGTGTGCGGCCGTCATTAACGTCTGAATCGCATCGGCAGCCGTGGTTTTACCGGAGCCATTGCCGCCGGAGAACAGGTTGATCGGGCCGAAATCGTATTCCAGCTGGGGGATATTGCCCCAGTTGATCAGAATGAGTTTTTTCAGAAACATGCGTTTCGTTCGCTCACTATTTTATTGTTGCGAATCAGCAAAGAGGCTGTGCTCTTCACTGGCAGGCGTAATGCGCTGAATGTCATCCTTGCTCTCTTTAGGTGTAGCAGGCCCCTGCGCGTCCGCAGCTGGTTCCGCCGCTGATTCCACAACCGGGGGCTCACTCTCCAGTAGTTGAGCCAGTGCTGCTTCACTCACAAACTGCGCAATAGTCGGCCGCACTCTCAGCAGGGCTTCCGCACCAGCATCGTTGTCGTCCCCATTGAACTGGATCAAGCGCAGCTGGCGCAGCTTCTTCAACAGCTGCTTGCGCTCTGCCAACTTGTCCGGCAGCGACATTTTGAGCAAGTTGCGTAAACCAAGCTCGAGGGCTTCGAGGGTCAGTGCAACACAACCCTGGTCATCAACCTGCCCTTCCCGCAACGACTTGTCGTACTCGACACGCAACACAAGAATCGCGGCGACTTCCTGTTGCGAAAGACGCGCGCGAAAACCGCCATGGTGCGGCTCGTCCTGATCCGGCATGCTGGGGACTTCGGCGCCCGGCGGATAGACACGAATGAACTGGAAACGGCTGTCGTGCTGCAGGCGCAAACCCAGTGGTGCGATCCAATCGCGGATCAACTGCTCGCAGCGCTGAAAGCGATCGTAAAGTAGCGTTTCAACGTTACTTTCATCTCGGCAGATAACACCGTAATCCAGCAGGCGTACCAGCAGCTCGGAAAATTCATTGCGGGTCAGGCGGCACTGCGCCAACGCCTCATCTAGAGCCTGTTCAATCACGGTTTTTCAACTCAAGTGTGTATTCATCGAAAGACTGGAAATAATCATTGCTCGCGGTTTCACCGGAAAAGGTCACTTCCACAAAGGGGCCGGTGCCATCCTGCGAGACGGCCGCGGCTTCCAGCGCGTGACTCATGGCTAGCAGGTCACGCGCGTTGGATAGCGGAAGGTCGCGGCTGTGTACCCGCTGCCCGCTACCGAGAGCGTTTGCCAAGTAGGTTTTGAGATCACTGCTGTTGAAATTGAATGCCTGATCCAGCAGCTGCTGCAGGACGATGCCTCGCTGACTTTCGTCGTCAATCGGTGCTTCATCCTCTACCAAGGTATTCACTGGCTGACGGCGGCTGCGCTGCCACAATTGGGTATGTTTTGGATCGAACACGCGTAACTGAAAACTGGCGAGATCATCGCCGAGGCTGGCGAGCAGCGCATCACGCCGGTCGCTCGTACCCAGTTCCTGACACAAATCCGTGAATGCACCCTCGGTGGTGCTTTGCAGGTAACTGAGCTGGCGAATAATAATTTCTGCGCGTTTGGTAAACCCTTGCAGGGCCTGACGCAGTGCCGGCAACTTAACTTCACAGGCGCGACGCATACGATCTTCGATGGTGTCGAGCATCAACCACAAAACGGACTGCCCCTCGACAAAGAGCTCGGGCAATTGCTGGCGCAAGCGCTGTTCCCATTCCGCTTTTTGTGCGCTGTCTTTGCGGCGTATCTGACCGATTACCCGGCTGATACTATCGCGATGTTTCTCCACACTATCCGCAGAAAGACGGATCGCCAGATCTGGCTGGAAGCGGCTCTCCATAAACGAAAAGAATTCGTCGGTCGCCTGCTGCACCAGAATGTGTGCTTCGACCTCACGCACCATCTCCCGCTTGCGCTCCTCAAGCTCAGCGATCATATCGGTGAAGTCGGCAACGATTCGCTCGGAATACTCCCAGGCATCGATCAGATCGTAGATCTCACCACGGCTAGCAAAAGCATCCAAGGCGTTAAGCGTATTACGGGTGTTGCGATGGCGGGTGCGCACGCGGGTACTGTTTAGTTCTACCAGCGGTTGCGTAAACAGGCGGCCGCGACGACTGAACGGGTAAGACACGGTGAGTGTGGCGGAATCCACCAGCTTCTCCAGCCAGCCAAACTCCACCAGGCTATTCAGCACCCATATGGATTGTTCGCGCAGGCCGCGAAAGCGTCCCTCGGATTCGGCACCTCCCTCGCCGTCGCTGTCGAGCTGCGGGGCGCGTGTCAGCGCTTCCGAAAAGATTTCCAGAATCTGCTCGCGGTTCAGGGATTCACCGTAATCCGCCTTGGCAGTATACAGGCGCTCGTATAACAGACGCAGACACTCCACCACCTGCTCACGGTACTTACCGGTAAGCGGGCGGAAGAAGTGCTGGCAGGAATCGACAAAAAACAACGGACGGCTTCCGTATCAAGCGTCGCTTAATTTTCGTCTGGTTTTTGGTTCAGTACGCAGTACTTGGTGTAGTCGCCGGCGTCCTTGAAGCTCCAGTCGCCCTTCGGCGTTTCGTCCATCTTTTTACACCAGGCATCGGAACCGCGCTTGGGTTCACAGGCCGCAAGCAGAAAAACAGCGGACACAAGAGCAGCAATAGTGAGGATGTTTTTCATGGTCGTTTTATCTCTAATTGTTCTTTCGTTCTTGTTCTGATCTACAAGCCAGCGCCGCTTACTCGCGGCGCCACTTGGTGCCCTCGCGGCTGTCTTCCAGTACGACGCCTTTGGCTTTGAGTTCCTCACGGATCTCATCTGCACGGGCAAAATTTTTGTCCTTCTTACTTTGCTGGCGCTCGGAAATCAACGCTTCGATCTCTTCCTCACTGATGGCATCACCACCACGGGATTGCTTAAACCAGGCTTCCGCGTCCATCTGCAAAATACCGAGCATCTCACCCGCGGCAAGCAGCTGGCCTTTCAATGCGGGTTTTTCAGCTTCTGCGGCCTTGTTCAGGTCTCGCGCCAGCTGATGCAGCGCACTGATCGCAATGGGCGTATTCAGGTCATCATGCAGGGCCTGGGTAAACGCAGTACCTTCCAGATTGGCCGCGGATGCGGTTACCGACTGAGTTTCACGCAAGGCGCCATACAGGCCATCCAGCGTGCGCCACGCCTGATCGAGCAGATCGGCGCTGAAGTTCAATTCCGAACGGTAGTGCGCCGACAGCAGAGCAAAGCGCAGAACCTCACCGGGGTACTGCTCCAGCAGATCATTGACCATACGGAAGTTGCCCAGCGATTTGGACATCTTCTCGCCGTCGATATTTACATAGCCGTTGTGCATCCAGTAACGCACAAAATCCACACCATTGGCGCAGCAGCTCTGGGCGCGCTCGTTTTCATGGTGCGGGAAGGTTAGGTCACGGCCACCACCATGGATATCGATGGTTTCACCCAGGTGCTTTTTGATCATCGCCGAGCACTCAAGGTGCCAGCCCGGGCGACCACGCCCCCAGGGGCTATCCCAACCGGGCTCTTCCTCGGAAGACGGTTTCCACAGTACAAAATCACCGGCGTACTTTTTGTACGGCGCGACTTCAACCCGGGCCCCGGCCAGCATATCGTCCAGGGAACGCTTGGACAGCTTGCCGTAATCGTCCATAGACTCTACCGCGAACAGGACGTGGCCTTCCGCGGCGTAGGCGTGGCCCTTTTCGACCAGCGCCTCGATCATCGCGATCATTTCAGGCAGGTGCTCGGTGGCATATGGCGTGACATCCGGCTGAAGGGTATTCAGCGCAAGCATATCTTCGAAGTACGCCTGTGCGAATCGCTGGCTTAACGCAGTGATTTCTTCACCGTTATCCCGCGCCGCCTTCATGATTTTGTCGTCAATATCAGTGATATTGCGCGCGTAGACCACATCGCTGTACAAACTTTTCAGCACCCGATAGAGGGTGTCGAACACCACCGCAGGACGGGCATTACCGATGTGCACCCGGTTGTACACGGTAGGACCACATACGTACATACGCACGCGATCTTCCTGGATGGGTGTAAAGACTTCTTTTTCACCTGAAAAGGTGTTGTAGATCTTGAGAGACATCTCTATCCGCTACTTACTCTGTTCTTTGGCCCAGCTGTCGCGCAGGCCAATGGTACGGTTGAATACCGGCTTTTCCGCCGAGCCGTACTTGCTGTCGCGACAGAAATAGCCGTTGCGCTCGAACTGGTAGCCTTTTTCCGCCTCTGCCTGAGCGAGGCCGATTTCCGCCTTACAACCGGAGAGTATCTGCAGGTTGTCCGGATTTACTGACTCGAGGAAATTTTTGCCACCCGCATCCGGCGCCTCTTCGTTGAACAGGCGGTCGTACAGGCGCACTTCGCAATCAACGTTGTTGTCCGCAGACACCCAGTGGATCACACCCTTTGGCTTCACACCGTCGGCCGGGTCCTTGCCCAGGGTGTCCAGATCAACGGAACACAGCACTTCGACGATTTCACCGGCGTCGTTTTTGACCACTTCGTCGGCCTGGATGACATAGGCGTTGCGCAGACGAACTTTCTTGCCGAGCACCAGACGCTTGTATTTCTTGTTGGCTTCCTCGCGGAAGTCTTCCTGTTCGATATACAGGGTCTTGGTGAACGGCAGTTCCCGTGCAGGCAAGTCGTCACGCACCGGGTGGCCCGGGGCACTCAGCATTTCCTGCTGCCCTTCCGGATAGTTGGTGAGGGTCACCTTGAGCGGCGCCATGACACACATGGCGCGGGGCGCATTCTTGTCCAGGTCGTCGCGAATGGCGTACTCGAGCATGCCCACATCCACGGTGGAGTCAGAACGGGTAACACCAATCATTTCACAGAACTGGCGAATCGCCGCCGGCGTCACACCGCGACGACGGAGACCGGAAAGGGTCGGCATGCGCGGATCGTCCCAGCCATCGACGAAGCCTTCGTCCACCAGCTGCTTCAGCTTGCGCTTGGACACCACGGTGTAGTTCAACTGCAGACGGGCGAACTCGTACTGGCGCGGACGTGCCGGCACCGGCAGGTTCTCGATAAACCAGTCGTAGAGCGGTTTGTGGTCTTCAAACTCGAGGGTACAGATGGAATGGCTGATACCTTCGATCGCATCGGACTGGCCGTGGGCGAAGTCGTAGCTCGGGTATACGCACCATTTATCACCGGTCTGGTGGTGCGCCATCTTCTTGATGCGGTAAATGATCGGGTCGCGCAGGTTAATGTTCGGCGCAGCCATATCAATCTTGGCGCGCAGGCTGCAGCTACCCTCGTCAAATTCACCAGCGGTCATACGCGCGAACAGGTCGAGGTTCTCTTCTACGGAACGATCGCGGTAGGGGCTGTTTTTGCCCGGCGCCTTCAAGGTGCCGCGGTACTCACGCGCCTCTTCCGGAGAGAGATCACACACGTACGCCTTACCCTGCTCGATAAGAGAAATCGCCCACTGGTGCAGCTGATCGAAATAGTCCGAGGTATAACGTGCGTCCCCAGCCCAGTCGAAGCCAAGCCAGGATACGTCGCGCTTGATTGCGTTAACGTATTCCTCTTCTTCCTTGGCCGGGTTGGTGTCGTCAAAACGCAGGTTGCATTGACCACCAAACTCTTTCGCCAGGCCAAAATTCAAACAAATGGATTTGGCGTGGCCGATATGCAGGTAGCCATTGGGCTCCGGCGGAAAACGGGTGGTTAATTGATCAACCCGACCCTCGGCCAGGTCTTCACGAATGATGTTCTGTAGAAAGTGAGCGGGCTTGCTCTCGGATGTCATAGCTTTCTCTATATACAGCTGTACAAACTAAGCGGCGGATTATACCCCAGATGCGGGTTTACGCATGGCTTTTCATTTCCCGGGCACCGACTACCTGAGTCGCTTGCGTCGGTCTGTGAACAGAGTATCATGCCGCCCCTAACCGACCCGGACAGGACAATTTATGATCACTCTGCACACCACTCACGGCGACATCGCTCTGGAACTGGACTTTGACAAGGCCCCCAAAACCGCGGCCAATTTCCTCCAGTACTGCCGTGACGACTTCTACACCGGCACTATCTTTCACCGCGTGATCAACAACTTCATGATCCAGGGCGGCGGCATGACCCCGAACATGGACCAGAAGCCCACACGCGACGCTGTAGAAAACGAAGCAGACAACGGCCTGAAGAACGACACTGGCACTGTGGCAATGGCCCGCACCATGAACCCGCACTCCGCCACCGCTCAATTTTTCATCAACGTGAACGACAACGACTTCCTGAACTTCCGCTCAAAAGATGCGCAAGGCTGGGGCTACTGCGTATTCGGCAAAGTCGTTGACGGCATAGACGTGGTCAACAAGATCAAAGACGTTGCCACCGGCAGCAACGGCTTCCATCAGGACGTACCGCGCGAAACCATCGAAATTACCGGCGTAACCATTTCTGACGCCTACGCCGACAAGTAATCACCTCAGATCAAGGGCGGAATCATCCAGTGGCCAGCTATCTCATCTCAGACCTGCATCTGGACGAGTCCCGCCCGGACATCACCCGGGCCTTTTTTGACTTCCTCAAGGGGCCCGCGGCCGATGCGGACTCGCTCTACATTCTCGGCGACTTCTTCGAAGTATGGATCGGGGACGACGACGATGCACCACTGGTTGAAGAAGTTGCCCAGCAACTCCGCACCTATTCGCAAAGCGGACCGACGCTCTACCTGATGCACGGCAACCGGGACTTCTTGCTCGGGGAAGACTTTGCCCAGCGCTGCGGCGCCACCCTGCTCCCAGACCCAAGCGTCGTTGAACTGGCCGGCAAGCCGGTACTGCTAATGCACGGTGACAGCCTGTGCACACGAGACCAGGAATACATGGCATTTCGCCAGCAGGCACGCAATCCCGCGTGGCAACAGGCGCTGCTGAGCAAATCACTGGAAGAGCGCCGCCAGATTGCCGAACAGATTCGCGCCGCGTCCAAGTCCATGAACAGCCTAAAAGCCGAAGACATCATGGACGTGACACCGGAAGAAGTGGTGAAGGCTCTCGAAGAGCACAACTGCGACACCATGATTCACGGCCACACACACCGCCCCCACCGCCACCAACTCACCGTAAACGGCGAAGCGGCCGAGCGCCTGGTGCTGGGCGACTGGGGCAAGCTAGGCTGGAGCATTAAAGCAGACGAAAACGGGTTGGACCTGATCCACTGGCCCATCACCCCCTAGCCCCTCACCCCTTAGCCTGTTACCTTAGAGACCACTACTAGAACAAAAAAACGCGCCAAGGATCAGGAGCGAATCATTGTCTGCACAACATGCGATCCGCAAACGAGTGCTTATTTTGGGTGGTTACGGCACCTTTGGCAGCCGCATTGCTGAAATGCTGGCCAGCGTGCCATCAGTACAGATCCTGATTGCTGGCCGCGACCAACTCAAAGCCTCCCTGCTCGCCAACCGATTGCAACAGCAATTCCCCCAAACCGTGTTTGTCGGCCTTCGCCTGGACCTCAACTCGATCAATTTTTCCGCGCAAATTCGCGGCCTAAATCTCGACGTCGTGATCCACTGTGCCGGGCCATTCCAGGGGCAGGACTACCAGGTGGCCCGCGCCTGCATTGAACACAAGGTGCACTATCTCGACATCGCCGATGGCACGGACTTTGTCACCAACTTCGAAACGCTGAATAGCAACGCCGCCAACGCCGGTATTTGCGCGGTAGCCGGCGCAAGCAGCCTGCCCGCACTTAGCTCAGCCGTACTAGGGGTACTCACAGAACAATTCGACTCGATCAGCGATATCGACATTGCTATTGCCCCTGCACACAGGATCCACCGCGGGCTCGCCACGGTACGCTCCGGTCTGGATGCACTGGGCAGCGAGTTCAATATCATTCGAGAGGGCCGCACATATCGCACCTATGCCGGTGCAGAGCCCCGAAAAGTCCACCTCGGGCATCCGGTCGGCACTCGGCACGTGTGCGATTTCAATATTCCAGACCTCAAGCTAATCCCCCCTCTGTGGCCCAATCTACGCAACCTCCGCTTTGGCACCGGCGTGCAACCTTGGGCGCTGCAAGACGGTTTAAGCTGGTGCGCAAAATTCGCTCACACAGTGAAACAACGCTCGACGAATTGGCACCGTCCATGGTTCGCCAAATGGGGACATAAGCTAGCAGCCTGGTGGCCGGGAGGCTCACCACATGGTGGCATGACAATTGAAGTTCACGGAGAGACACAGAAAAGACCAGCAACAGCCCGCTGGCAAATACTGGGCCTGAATGGCGATGGCCCATGGATACCCGCAGCACCCGCCGCCGCGCTCGCCCGCAAGCTACTCACCAACGACGGCTGCCCGAGCTATTTACAGGGCGCCCAGCCGTGCTGGCAGCTCATCACCCTGCAAGAAATTCTGCAGGAACTTACGCCCTATTCCGTAATCACGGCAACACAAACGCCCGCGCAATAACCGAACGAGACTCGACAAAAAAACGCTCGCGCCGCCACAGCCCCACTACCCACCAGAAAAACTGAGCAACACCATCAGAACATGGCAAGCGACGACCAAATAGGTCACCCGTGTGCGCGTGTGAAAATAACTTCTTAGTTCGCGCCGATTTGGCTTTAGATAAGCCTCCGCGCGCTCCACAAACACGTAACACAGCAGCAATAGCGGCAAGCCGACCGGCGTCCGATAAAGCAGCAGTCCGATCCACCCCAACAGGCAAATCCCATTACTAAGGTACATCAACGTACTGCGTGCCGGATGATTCGACACGTTCAACGCCCCACCCCACCATACTCCACACAGGAAACTTAAAATGGCACAGCTGTAGGCCGCGAACAGTAAACGTCCATCGAGATAGCCTAAGGAAACATCCGCCCACCGCATCCACAAGCCGAGCACGAATGGAAACACGCCAAGATAGGCAAGGCGATTGAACCAATGAAGCGAAAGGGCTGTAGATTCGTGGCTGGATGGCATTGTCGGTTCTAAGCTGGATGGCAGAAACGCGCATTAAAGCTTAGACAAGGCCCTGGAGAACGGAATGGAGCTTGAACAAAAAATCGACGTGAAGCAGGCACTACGCGTATTCAACCGCATCACCCAAGAAGGCAAAAAAACGGACGACGGCTGGCAGTTCCACGGCCTCACTGCCAGCACCGATTTCGACGGCTATACGGTGTTTTTACGCTCAAACCGTGTAGAGCTGACGATATTCTTTCACAACAAGTTTAAGGTGGAGTGCAGCAACGCCCTGGACCTCGACGACTTCGTCGAGCTGCTGAAAAAGCTCGACCCCGATTGAAACCGGGGAGCCCTATCAGACTGATCAGACCCGCTGGGGAACACCACTGTGGAAACGAAACTCTTCGTCCCCACTCTCAACCAAGTCGCGCTCGACCTGCAACAACGCCTGCACACGCGGAGCAATATCTTCCGCAACGGCCTCCTGCGCAAGGGTCAGGTAATCTTTGAAATGACGAGCTTCCGACTTCAACAGTGACAGGTAGAACTTCTGCAGCTCCTCGTCCAGATGCGGCGCAATACGCGCAAAACGCTCGCAGGAACGCGCCTCGATGATCGCACCACAGATCAGGGTATCCACCAGGCGACCGGGCTCCTCGCGGCGTACATGATCGCGTAAACCGGCGGCGTAACGGGATGCCTTGACGTGCGGATAGCGGATGCCGCGCTTTTTCATAATGGAGATCACCTGCTCAAAGTGGCGTAACTCTTCTCGAGCCAGACGCGACATCTTGTTCAGCAGTTTGAAATTATCCAGGTAGCGGAACATCAGGTTCAGCGCGGTTCCGGCCGCCTTTTTCTCACAGTTTGCGTGATCAATCAGCATCATTTCCGGCTCCGCCAAGGCAGCCTGCACCCAGGCATCAGGTGTTCCACACAGCAGAAACTCGTGGATAGCGGTGAGATCCGGAACGGGGGTAGTACTCATAACAGAACCAATGAACAACAACAGGCGCCACCAGGGCGGATTAGCGCGCGCATTATAACGCCCCTCCCCCGACTTTTGGTGACCATTGCTACGAAGTGCAGATTTGGCCGTGCGACATTCGCTGCATCATTTGATAACGACTTATTAAGTGGATTAAAATTTGAAGTAATAGATACGCGCAGAGTTTTGCGACCATAAGGTCATCTAGCCGCCAGCCACAAATGGAGCTTCCAATGACAGAGCATGCTATCGCCAGTAGCAACCAGCAATTTGAAGCGCAGTTGGCGGAAGTCCTGGGACAAATGCACGCGCGGGCAGACAGACTCGCGCAAAGTCTGTTCGAGCTACAGAAGGCGACACATCCGTGGCAGAGTTACCTGCTACAACCAGGTTTCGCAACCGAAGCAGCGGAACGATTAGGAGCCACATTCGACAGCCCTTTCACCCTCGCTGGGGCGCTATTTGCCAATCTGGATTATGGTGAACAATACTTGCCCGGCGACGCGCGCAATACGCTGCAGATTCCAGGCTTACTGGCGGTCCCCGCAGAAACCATCGCGCTAGCGCAGGAACTGAACGCCAGCAAAGTGAAATTTCAGCAGCTCACCGCTGCCATCAAGGAATCTCTTTCCCCTCGCCCCGCGCTGGAACGCGATCGCCTGTTACGTGACATGTTAGGTAACGCCGGTTTTTCCAGAGCGCACCTGCGGCAATGCTACCGACAGATACTGCTCTGCCCGGAGCGACCGGATGCCGTGGCACTCAGCTGGATCAAGGCGCGAAAGTCTATCCGCAAGGTCAACGTGGCTTGGTGCGAGAAAAAACTGGTTCAGCTGGACCCACAGGGACAAGATCCAGGCATTCAGTATCAGCGACAGTTACTCGCCGGGCTACACAAAAGCCAGCATAACAGTTTGCGCCAAATACAAATGCAAAGCCGCCCCAACCTGCAAGTGGCCGAGATTTTTCGGGACAAACAAGAGGAATACCGACAGGTTGGCTATGCCGCCATGCCGGTATTGGTGAAAAGTGAGGGCGACCGCACCCTGCCGGAATTTACTCGCGTGGATCACAACCCACCGCTCAGTCAGCGCCGCACCCGGCGGGATTTACGTATTGAAAAGACCCCGTTTCTGGCAGCACTCAGGGTGCACTTGGTAAGCGACAGTCCCAACTGACTGAGCATATTTGGATCAACCCACCTGTACCGCCAAGCCTGGCGCCACAAAACGCTGATAGTAGGCCACTGACAACGCAAAGAAGTCGTCATCGATGCGCTGGCGCACCTCCACCAGCGGCATTCCTCGCGATACCGGAGTTAACGCCAGGCCATAGTCGGCAGGGTCTTCAATTTGGCTGGCGCCGGCACGCAACAGTTCAAAGACCCAGCAATATGGGCTTTGATCTTCATTGAAGCGGATTTGCTGATGGCGCAGCTGTGCAAGCAGCAGGTTCTGGTCGACGATTTCCAGCTGACTGCGCACCGCATTAGCAAGATAGCCGTCACGACGCTCGGCGATGATTCGGCGCTGCTCTTCCGAGTAGGCATTCCAGTCGATCACCTCGTGGGCGAACCGCTTGCAGCCCCGACACACATTATCGCCAATGCCGGTGGAGCAGACGCCAATACACGGTGTACGCACTTTCTTATAGATCGCCATGAAGCGAAAATACCTCTCCTGCCGGCCGCACTCTTGAGAGTGACGCAAAACTGCGTTAACTCACCACGCCGATAAAATGGTGTGAAATCGAGCGTCACAGAATAGCATTTTACTGATCGATTTGGCCCATTCATGGCGTGGATATTGGCAGCCCCCACGCGTAAAAACTGCAATTGATTCTCACTTAATGAACGCTCAAAAGATGACCTTTATTCAACGGGTGAATAATCAAAATTCGCGTAAGTTATTGATTTTTCAAGGAACTTAACAGCAACTGGCGATTAATGTAGAATTCGCCACCCGCTTCCAGCGGCCATCGATGAAAATCGGGGTTCGGTTGACGAAAACGCCATATCCGGATTCCAGGAAAGCTGTTGGTTCTACCCCATACACCAAAGAGGGAATTATCCGTGCTTGAAGCCTATCGCAAACACGTCGCTGAACGCGCCGAACAAGGTATTCCACCCAAGCCCCTGAACGCCGAGCAAGTTGCCGGCCTGGTCGAGCTGCTGAAGAACCCGCCCGCGGGGGAAGAGCAGGAACTGCTGGACCTGATCACCAACCGCGTTCCGCCGGGTGTGGACGAAGCAGCTTACGTAAAAGCCGGTTTCCTCACCGCCATCGTCAAAGGCGAAGCGGAGTCTCCGCTGATCGACAAAGAACAAGCCACCAAACTGCTGGGCATGATGCTGGGCGGCTACAACATTGCCACCCTGGTTGAGCTGCTGGACGACAAAGATCTGGCCGAGCTGGCCGGCGAGCAGCTGAAAGGCACCCTGCTGATGTTTGACGCCTTCCACGATGTGGAAGAGAAAGCCAAAGCGGGCAACGAAGTTGCCAAAGCCGTGATCCAGTCCTGGGCTGACGGCGAGTGGTTCACCAAGCGCGACAAGGTTGCCGAAAGCATCAAGGTTGCCGTATTCAAAGTAACTGGCGAAACCAACACCGACGACCTGTCCCCTGCCCCGGATGCATGGTCCCGCCCGGACATCCCTCTGCACGCGCGCGCCATGTACAAGATGACCCGCGACGGTCTGACACCTGAAGAGCACGGTGTTGTCGGCCCGATGAAGCAAGTCGAAGAAGTACAGGCCAAAGGCCTGCCGGTTGCTTTCGTTGGTGACGTGGTTGGTACTGGCTCTTCCCGTAAGTCTGCCACCAACTCCGTACTGTGGTTCTTCGGCGACGATCTGCCGGGCGTACCGAACAAGAAAGGTGGCGGTATCTGTATCGGCGGTAAAGTCGCGCCGATCTTCTACAACACCATGGAAGACGCCGGTGCACTGGTATTCGAAGCGCCGGTTGACGAACTGAACATGGGCGACGTGATCGAAATCCGTCCTTACGACGGCAAGATCCTCGCCGAAGACGGCAAAGTACTGTCCGAGTTCGCGCTGAAGTCCGATGTACTGCTGGACGAAGTGCAGGCTGGCGGCCGTATTAACCTGATCGTTGGTCGCGGTCTGACCACCAAAGCACGCGAATCCCTGGGTCTGGGCGCTTCCGATCTGTTCCGCCTGCCGGAGCAGCCGAACGACACCGGCAAGGGCTACACCCTGGCACAGAAAATGGTCGGTAAAGCCTGCGGTATGGAAGGCGTTCGCCCGGGCACCTACTGCGAGCCGAAGATGACCACCGTTGGTTCCCAGGACACCACTGGCCCGATGACCCGTGACGAACTGAAAGACCTGGCGTGTCTGGGCTTCCAGGCTGACCTCACCATGCAGTCTTTCTGTCACACCGCGGCTTACCCGAAGCCCGTTGATATCGACACCCAGCACACCCTGCCGGACTTCATCATGAACCGCGGCGGTGTTTCCCTGCGTCCGGGTGACGGCATCATTCACAGCTGGCTGAACCGCATGCTGCTGCCGGACACCGTAGGTACCGGTGGTGACTCCCACACCCGCTTCCCGATGGGTATTTCCTTCCCGGCAGGTTCCGGTCTGGTGGCGTTCGCCGCTGCTACCGGCGTAATGCCACTGGATATGCCGGAATCTGTACTGGTGCGCTTTAAAGGCGAAATGCAGCCGGGCATCACCCTGCGCGACCTGGTACACGCCATTCCTTACTACGCGATTCAGGAAGGCCTGCTGACCGTCGAGAAGAAAGGTAAGAAGAACATCTTCTCCGGCCGCATCCTCGAAATCGAAGGCCTCGACAACCTGACCGTTGAGCAGGCGTTCGAACTGTCCGACGCCTCTGCAGAGCGTTCCGCCGCTGGTTGTACCATCAAGCTGCCGGAAGACTCCATCGCCGAATACCTGCGTTCCAACATCACCCTGCTGCGCTGGATGATTGCCGAAGGCTACGGTGACAAGCGCACCCTGGAGCGCCGTGCTCAAGCCATGGAAGCGTGGCTGGAGAAACCGGAACTGATGTCTGCCGACGCCGATGCCGAGTACTCTGCAGTAATCGAAATCGACCTGGCCGAAATCAAAGAGCCGATCGTGTGCTGCCCGAACGACCCGGACGACGCCAAGCTGCTGTCCGACGTTGCCGGCGACAAGGTTGATGAAGTATTTATCGGCTCCTGCATGACCAACATCGGTCACTTCCGCGCCGCTGGTAAACTGCTGCAACAGCACAAAGGTGGCATCTCCACTCGCATGTGGATCTCTCCGCCTACCAAGATGGATGAGCACCAGCTGATGGAAGAAGGCTACTACAACATCTACGGTTCCGCGGGCGCCCGCACCGAGATGCCAGGCTGCTCCCTGTGTATGGGTAACCAGGCACGTGTAGCACCGAACAGCACCGTACTGTCTACCTCTACCCGTAACTTCCCCAACCGTCTGGGTGATGGTGCCAACGTGTACCTGACCTCTGCCGAGCTGGCTTCTGTTGGCGCTATTCTGGGTAAACTGCCGACTCCGGCGGAATACCAGGAATTCGCCCAGAACCTGAACTCCATGTCTGCGGAAATCTACCGCTACCTGAACTTCGACCAGATTGAGGACTTCCAAAAATCTGCCGAAGAAGGCAAGCGTATTGCCGCGGTTGAGATTCAGAACGTTGCTGTGTAAGCGATAGCCTGAACATAAAAGCCCCGCCCTAATCGGCGGGGCTTTTTTTTGCCCAAGTTTTCTAACCTCACAATTGGCCTGCCACAGCTCAGGCCAAAATCACCTCAAAAAATGACAGCGCGAGACATTTTGTCGGATTACGCCCTATTTCCGGCACGATCTGGCGCTAATTTGCACATGAGTTTGTTGCGAAATTAATCGCAGGCCTACATAAATTTGTGTCAAAAATTCAGCGAGTTAGCGCGTGAAGCTCGCAAATGATGGCAACTTGGCGACCGCGGACCGTATTGCACCTATTGAATATTGCTGCTTACCCTGAGCGGCGGAAGAGGTACTCAAACAACGATAAATCAACTCTCCGAGGATCGTCATGAAGACACCCCGCACACTCGTTGCGCTCGCAATGCTATTCGCCGCGTCTGCGCCAGGTCTGGCACAGGCGACGGATTGCAGCGCTCTTGCCGAATGGGATTCGGCCACCGCCTATAACGGCGGCGCTCAAATCCAGTACAACGGCAATGCCTACACCGCCAACTGGTGGACACAAAACCACAACCCCGAAACTCATTCGGATGCCTATCAGGAGTGGCGACTCGTCGGCGCCTGTGCAGGCGGCAATCAGAAACCCCAGGTGAGCCTGAATTCCCCCTTGGATGGCGCCACTTTGAGCCTGAATGACAGCGTTATCATTAGCGCTGACGCGAGCGACAGTGACGGCTCTGTGAGCCAGGTAACCTTTTTGCTCGATGGCACTACCCTCGGCACGGATACCAGCTCCCCCTACTCGGTGACGTGGACAGCAACCGCAGGTGCTCACACCCTCAGCGCAATCGCCACCGACGACCAGGGGCGCGATAGCGACACTGCCTCTGTCAATGTCAATGTAATCGACCCCAACGCCAACAGTGCCCCCACCGTAAGCCTCACCAACCCCACCGCCCAGTCGCAAATTAGCGCCGGTGACAGTGTCAGCCTCACTGCCGATGCCGCGGACCAGGATGGCAACGTAACCGCTGTCGAGTTCTTCGTCGATGATGTCGGCGTGGGAAGCAGCAGCCAAGCGCCATTTGCAGTCAACTGGCAAGCAGAGGCCGGCACTCACAGCTTTAAAGCGATCGCCACCGATAACGATGGCGCCAGTACCGCCTCCAATGTAGTTTCCCTTGCCGTCGAAGCCGGCCAGGTCGGTGGTGGCTGTGCCGGTGTTCCGGCCTACAGTGCAGGCACCAGCTATGCGGCCGGCGATGTGGTGGAGAACGTAAATCACAAATACCGCTGCGATATCGCCGGCTGGTGTAGCTCCAGTGCCGCATGGGCTTATGAGCCGGGCGTGGGTCAACACTGGACCGATGCCTGGACCGACCTCGGTATCTGTGCAATCGCACCCGAGCTCACTATTACCCAACCGGGAGATAACAGCACCCTGCTTGCGGGTGAACAAATTAGCTTCAGCGTGGATGCCAGCGACGGTGACGGCAGCGTGGCACAGGTAGAATTCTTCGCCGCCGGTCAGTCTTTGGGTGCCGACACCAGCGCGCCCTATGCCATCAATTGGGCGGTGGCCGGAAGTGGTGATGTTCAGTTAAAAGCCGTTGCAACCGATGACGAAGGCAACAGCACCGAGGCAACCGTGCTCGTGAGTGTAAGCACCGATCCGGTGGTTGCCACACTGACGGCACCAACCAGCGGCAGCCAGATCACGCTTGGCAACACAATCAGCCTGGAAGCCGAGGCCAGTGCGCTGCAGGGCAGCATCAGCCAGGTCGCCTTTCTGGTCGACGGCATACAGGTAGGGGTAGACACCAGCGCGCCCTACTCTGCGAGCTACACGCCAGGTGCTCTGGGCGACTACAGCGTTACCGCGGTCGCAACGGACAACGCTGGCAACGAGGCGAGCAGCACCGCGGCCAGTGTGCGGGTGATCAATGCCCCGGTTGGTAAAAAGCACAAGCTGATTGGCTACTGGCACAACTTCGTTAATCCGGCCGGCTGCCCGATTCGCCTGCGCGAGATTTCATCGGCCTGGGACATTATCGACATTGCCTTTGCGGATAATGATCGCAATTCCGATGGAACCGTGCACTTCAATCTGTTCCAGCAAGACATTCATTCCAGCTGCCCGCCAATGGACCCGGACCTGTTCAAACAGGATGTGGCGGAACTGCAGGCCCAGGGCAAAATTATTGTGCTGAGCCTGGGCGGCGCCGAGGGCACCATTACGCTCAATACCGACTCCGATGAAGCCAACTTCGTCGCCAGCCTCACCACCATCATTGATGAGTGGGGCTTTGACGGCCTGGATATCGATCTCGAGAGTGGTTCCAACCTGGTGCATGGCTCGCAGATTCAGGCGCGCTTGCCGCGCGCACTCCGCCAGATCGAGCAGAATATGGGTGGCGATATGTACCTGACCATGGCCCCGGAGCACCCCTATGTGCACGGCGGCATGGTCGCCTATTCCGGCATCTGGGGTGCATATATCCCGCTGATTGACGAGCTGCGCGACACCCTCGACCTGCTGCACGTACAGCTCTACAACAATGGTGGACTGATGAACCCCTATGAGAGCGGTGCCGCAGCCGAGGGCTCAGTGAATATGATGGTGGCCCATGCACGCATGCTGATTGAGGGCTTTGAGCTCGCCGACGGCAGTCAGTTTGCGCCGCTGCGCGACGATCAGGTTGCCATCGGATTGCCATCCGGCCCCAGCTCGGCAAACTCCGGCCAGGCACCGACGCAAAATATCCTGGATGCACTGGACTGTCTGACCATTCTGCAGAACTGTGGCAGCATTGTGCCGGCATACGCCTATCCGGATTTTGGTGGCGTGATGACCTGGTCGATCAATTGGGACCAGCACGACGGCTACAATTTCTCCGGACCGGTGGGCGACAAGCTCAATAGCATGAACGCCCAATAAACACGATGTAACCACCGCGTGCCTGCAGTTTTACCGACTGTGGGCACGCGGCCTTGCTGGGTAAACACATCTCGATGAAAAGCGGCAACTTGTTTCGAAATATTCCGGAGGGGCAACTCAAAGATGAATTGTTCGAAACCCTAAACCAGTCTGAAAGTACGCTAATCGAAAGGATTATTTCCCGGGGACACAAAACCCCGGATCACGACTGGTACGACCAGACGCGCGCGGAATGGGTGGTATTGCTGGAAGGCAGCGCCGAGCTGGAATTTGAAGATGGGTCTATCGCCTACCTGGAAAAGGGTGACTATCTGGATATCCCCGCGCATTGCAGACACCGAGTGCGCTGGACTTCTCCCGATGAAACCTGCGTGTGGCTGGCAATTCACTACTGCCAGGACCAGAGCCCTGACAGCGGTCTTTCAAGAACCGTTAGTTAACGATTTCAACAGGACCGTGGTCGTCACAGTGACCATCGTGTACATGGTGTAAGCGACCGTCGACGATGTAGTCGACATGATCCCCGTGAGGAATCGCCTCGTGCCCACAACCCGGGCCATGCTCATGATCACCACAAGTGTGCACCGGATTACAGCCATCCGGGTTGGTTGCGCTTACTTCAATTGCATGTTCATCGCAGTGATCACCATGTGGGTGATGCAACTTACCATCGAGTAGGTAGTCGGTATGGTCGCCATGCCGGACTGCCGTGTGGCCACAGCCTGCACCGTGGGTATGACTGGGGTGCGTATGAGTATGAGAACACGCCATTGTTTCGCCTCCGCTAAGTGACATAAAAAAGTGATGTGAAAAAGTGATGTGAAAAAGTGATGTGAAAAAAGTACTGTGAAGTCGGTCTCTCTAGGTTAGTCCAGCGTCCCGGCACTTGCCGGACACACTTGCTCCAGCCAACTCCACGTGCCGGGCCTCCTGCTTAAGCGTTAATGGATGTGACGCACAATTCCAACACTTGTATATACTGAAAGACGTAAATCGTGCCATCCGAGGTTCCTACGATGCGCCGTATATGCTTTTACCTGATCACTCTCGCACTGACTGCTCTCGCCGCCACCGCCACAGCGGCGGATCAACTCAAGCAGTACCAGTGGAAGCAGCGCGTACTGCTCATCCATGCAAACGAAAACGCCGGCGCGATCCGACTTATGCTGGACCAAAACCAGCAGGCAATTAACGAACGGGACCTTGTGTGGTTTCTGCTCAGCCCATCCGGTCTACAAAGTAACCGCGAGCAGGATATAACCCCTTCGCTGCAACAACAGATTACGAATACGCTGAAGGAGTCGCCCGGGGCAACAGCGGTGCTAATCGGTAAAGATGGCAGTATCAAAGGGCGATACTCGGATCTCGACCTGGATGTAGCCTTCGGGCTGATCGACACCATGGCAATGCGCAAGAAAGAAATGTCGGATCCATAGGTCTCCGGTGAGACCTTTCTTGCGCTCTGCTCGCAGGTAAAAAATAATGCCTGCACATGGCACGAAAGACGGACAGAGAAATGGCAAAAACTGCGATCGTACTGGGAGCCACCGGGCTGGTTGGCCGAGCACTGGTCGAGCGATTGGTAAACTCCGACAATTTCGCGCACGTCGTCACCCTCACCCGCAGGCCCGCACCGCACCAGTCACCCAAGGTCGATAATCACGTGGTGAATTTCGACCAACTGGAGGGTCACCAATCTCTGCTTTCAGGTGACTGCCTGTTCTCCTGTCTCGGCACCACAAAAAAACAGGCGGGCTCAATCGCCGCACAGCGACGGGTCGATTTGGATTATCAGTTAGCAGCCGCGCAGCTTGCGGCAAAAAATGCGGTGCCACACTACTTGCTGGTTTCCTCTAGCGGGGCCAACGCCGAGAGCCTGAGCGCTTACCTGAAGATGAAGGGCGAGCTTGAGCAGCAGGTGCTGCAACTCCCGTTCAAACGTATCAGCATACTGCAGCCGTCACTGCTCTTGGGCGCTCGCGATCACGCGCGCGCAGGCGAGCAGTTCGCCGCATTGCTGCTACCGACACTTTGCAAGCTTCCCGGTTTAAGAAAATACCGCCCCATTACCGGGGATCAGGTCGCCAGTAAACTACTCGCTCTGAGTCTTACACCCGGCCCCGCACGGCAGACGTTTGCCTTGGATCAGATTTTTGCAGGACTGCCAGAGTGAGACACCGGCAAGTGGCGCAAAACCCTGTGAAAACTGACGTACTTTAGCAAAAGGATGCTATTGCCAGCGGACGCTAAATCACGCTTTAATCCTTAGGTAATGAATCGCTCCGACAGCTTGGTGCACGGGATCGACAGATCGCCGCACCGATAGCGAAAACAATAATTCTGTAGGAGACAGCAAAGGAGGCTCTATGCACTCTCTGCGCGCTGGTCGCTATCTGGCGGCCTACATTTTGCCTTTACTTGTGTTGCTGGGCCTTAGCCAGGGCGGAATATGGACGTTTGCTCCTCTGCTCTATATCTATGGCGTATTGCCGCTGCTTGAATTACTCCTGCCCGCGCCAGTATCAAACCTGACCGAGCCGGAAGAAGAATCCGTAGAATCTGACCCGCTGTATGATGTATTACTGTATCTGGCTGTACCGGTACAGTACGGGCTACTCGGCTACTTCTTTTTCGTATTACCCGACTTGCACGGACTGTCCCTCGTCGGTGCAATCATCAGCCTGGGGTTAATGTGCGGCACTTTTGGCATCAATGTGGCGCACGAGTTAGGCCACCGCCCAAAGCAACTTCCCCAGTTTGCCGCCAAACTGCTCCTGCTCTCCTCGCTTAATACCCACTTCTTTGTCGAGCACAACCGCGGCCACCACCGGCGTGTTGCCACAATAGAAGATCCAGCGAGCGCACGTAGAGGGGAAACGCTTTACCACTTCTGGATGCGCTCAATCTACACGGGCTACCGGTCTGCATGGCAGCTGGAAAATACGCGACTTGCCAAACAGGAACGACACTGGTTTTCCTTTCAAAACCAAATGTTCCGCTGGCAGCTCATGCAGCTAGTCGCCGTTGCAATGATTTTCGGGTTCCTGGGTGTGAAAGCCGGCATCTGCTTTTTGATCGCGGCGACCGGAGGTATCCTGCTACTGGAAACAGTCAACTATATCGAGCACTACGGACTGCAACGAGTAAAACAGGGCGCGCGTTACGAGCGTGTTTCCCCGATACATTCGTGGAATTCCAACCACATTTTGGGCAGGCTCACACTGTTTGAGCTTTCCCGCCACTCCGACCACCACGCACGGGCAAGCCGCCCTTACCCGATCCTGCGCCACCATGAAGCCAGCCCACAAATGCCCACAGGCTATCCGGGCATGATGTTGGTGGCTCTGATACCCCCAGTGTGGTTTCACGTGATGCATCGTCAGATTGCCCGCTTCCAAGCGGCGGAGAGCTGACAGCAGCAAGGAAGCACGCAATAGGACATGAGCGAAGCACGCGCACCCTCAGAGAAACGCACTGAGACACGACCTGAGAACCAAGAGATCCTGCTGCTCTACGATAAGCAGTGCCCCATGTGCGACTACTATTGCAACCTGGTCCGAATTCGCGAGGATCTGGGCCACTTAACTCTGATCGATGCGCGCGACGATAGCGCGCTGCTAAACGAAGTCACGCGACGCGGGCTAGATATCGACCAGGGCATGGTACTGAAGGTTGGTGATCAGCTTTATTACGGTTCCGACGCAATTCACGTGCTGTCTTTACTCGGCGGTCGCAGTGGCTTTTTTAACAGACTTAACTACGTGATTTTCCGGTCGGAAAAAGTCGCACACGTGGTGTATCCGGGACTGCGCTCAGTGCGAAACCTGATATTGAAGATCTTGGGAAAAACCAAGATCAACAATCTGGATCAGGTAAACAATGACAAGTTTTAAATTCAATTAAGCACGTATCTTGCGATTCCCTTTGCCAGGCCTGCGCGCAGCACGGCATGACTAACCCCGGGTAAAATACGCAACGACATTCACTAGGATGGTCAGCAGAATCGAAACGAGAATCATGGCTTTCCAGGGAAAGAACACTTTCACTCTGGGCCTTTCCGGGTCTTCATGCTGCTCAATTGCGCGTCGGGCATTCTCTTCTATCTTCTTCTGCGCCCTGCTCGCAGCATCGGGAAACGCCAGCGGAATCAGATTTACCAACAGGGTCAAAACGACCGAAGCTACCAAGGAGTAAAGGATAAACTCCACCACAGTGTCCCCCATTCACTTTCCACTTGCACACTGGCAACAGCTTAGCCTACTCGCACGCAGGTCCACTTCTGCAGGGACTAAATACAGCAAAGGCGCCCACTGGCGCCTTTCTTTCTTCAATATGATTGATGCTTATCGGCGTGCCATACTCGACCCACGGGAATCCAGTGCGGCAAGAATCTTCTTCATCTCATCCGCTTCGTCCTGCACTCTTTTCGCCTTGGCGGCAGCCATCGCGGCCTTCTCCGCCTCAATTCCGGCCTTAATCGCACGCTCGCGGGCGGCGCTGCCGGTGCGACCAGTAGCAATCTTTTCTTTTACCGGCTTGGCCGTGCGCTTGGCGGTTACCTTGGTTACAGTTTTGGACGCAGCGGCACGGGGCTTGGCTTTCGGCTTGGGCGCCAGGGCCGCTTTGGTGGTGCCAGAGCGCACGGTCTTTATGCCCACCAGACTTTTGGCGTTGTAGGTATCCAGCGCTTCCTCAACCATTTCTTGCTGCTCGAGGCGGTCTTCCACCGCGGCAAACAGCTCCACCTCAAAGGCATGGGCGCCAAAAGCCTTCAGCTCGTGGTAAAACGGATGGTCAATACCCAGGGCAACAGCGTCTTGGATCTGTCGAAAGCGCGCCTCGGGAGTCACGCCATCGCGGGCAGTGCCCACCCATACATCATCGGTCTCGCTATTGGTCAGGGTGAATACGATCATAATTCCTCAGTCAACATCACGGAGGCCAGCGCCGCCAAGGAACGGGCTGGATCAACAGGGCCAAAAGGCCGCGCATTCTAATGATTTAAAATGAAATGTGCAGACTTGACTTGCGACGCCAGCCCTGACCTCTGGTGCCACGTCGCTTGCTTGGAAAAGGGCTCACTGAAAAGCGCTTACCGCGATAATTTCCGCCTACCACATCGCCAACCCGTGGACCTTTGGCCCAGTGATGATGAGGCGTGCTCGATCAGAAGGTGTAGGTGATCGCGGCGAAGCCCTTGAGGACGTGATTGTCGTCGACGATGGGGCTGTCCGAGATGTCATCGCCTAAGTATTCTACGTTCAGGTCAATGATCAGGCGCCAGTGCTCGGTGATTTCCAAGATGCCACCAACGCCAGCCTCGACCGTCACCGTACTGCCCACATCGTAGGCGGGCCTGAGCGGGTTGGCCGCCCAGATGGGCACCCCAAAATCGTAGTTGGCGAGATCGCTACTGAGCCAGTTCACCCCCAGAGATGGCCCCCAGCTGACGTTACCGGTCTGGAACCCCTTGGACACCCGGAATTCAGCGGTACCGCCACCGAAGCGATCCAGCACGTCGTGCTGATAGCGAAAATCCACATCGATACGGCTGGGGCCGTCGTACACCAAGCCGACGCCGGCCATCAGGGTGCTGTCGCGGTCTCCCAGACCAACCAGAATCGGGCTATCGCTCTCTTCGTACGCACCCACGCGGTAGGTGGCATTCACGGCGAAACGCAGGGTGTCACTCCCCCAAACCCCATAGCGCAGGCTCGGGCCCACCCACTGTAGCCGCTCGCCGAAATAGGTAATGGCGGGGATGACCTGGGTGACCGCCGAATCAGAGCCCACGTAGGGACTGCTGCGCCCAATTACGCCGATACCCACACCCCACTGCCCGGCTTCACCAAGCACCTGGAACAGTTCGATATCGATGGTGGTGGTTTGGCCCTCGGCGAGGTAAAAACTTGCGCGCTGAAAACTCGGCGGCCCCTTGGGGCGGTAGCTGTTTGACAGTCCAATCGGCTCTTTGGGAATCCCGATAAAGGTTCGATCCAGAGCGCCATTATTGTTTTCGTCTGCGTACACCAACACCGCGATGGTGCCGCTCGTTACGCCGGGCAGACGGTATACACCTTCCGCATTTACTCCCATCACCATCTCGCTACGCGGACTGCGAAAGTCACCAAAAGCATCCGGATTGTCGTACACCTGAAAAACCAGATTGCCATTGGCCGGTGGATTTAGCACCCGCACTTCCAACTCCGCAGCGCTCGCGCGGCCGAAATGGAAGGCACTTGCCACAATGATGCCAAACACAGTGAATCGGATTACTGCAGTCGAAATATTCATCTGATATCCGCTTGAGGAGGTAATGCTCGCCTCGCAGGAGGGATCCTCGCTGAGAAGCGCAGTTAAATTCCAAGTACGCTCAACAGCGAGAATAGATCACCGCCAACACTTAACGGTCGAGGTTCATTACCTTGTGCCAAGCTTTCGCGAAGTCGTCGACAAATTTCTGCTTCGCATCGTCTTCCGAGTAGTACTCGGCAACGGCGCGCAGCTCGGCATTGGAACCGAAGATCAGGTCCACGGGTGTTCCCGACCACTTGACGTTACCGGTCTTGCGGTCTTTACCTTCGAACAGCCCCTCGCCCGACCTGCTCCACTCGGTCGACATATCCACCAGATTGACGAAGAAATCATTGCTCAAGGTGCCGGGCTTATCGGTGAATACCCCATTCGCAGACTTGTCACTATTGGTGTTCATGGTGCGCATGCCGCCGATCAACACCGCCATTTCCGGTACGGTCAGATCCAGCATACTGGCCTTGTCCACCATGGCTTCCGTTGGCGACAGCACATTGCCCTTGCCATAGTAATTCCGGAACGCGTCCGCACGTGGCTCGAGCCAGCCGAAAGACTTGACGTCGGTCTGCTCGGCAGTGGCGTCGTTGCGGCCCGGCTTGAATGGCACCTTGACGCTGTAACCGGCTTTCTTCGCCGCGTCTTCCACTCCGGCATTACCGGCCAGGACGACGGTGTCGGCGAACGAGATTTTCTTGCCTCCGCCGAGGCCACCATTGAAATCCTTCTGGATACCTTCGAGCTTGGCGAGCACTTTTGACAGCTCTGCGGGAGTATTTACCGGCCAGTCTTTTTGCGGCGCCAGGCGAATACGCCCACCATTGGCGCCACCGCGGGCATCCGAATCGCGATAGGAAGCCGCCGCAGCCCAGGCGGTACGCACCAGCTCCGGGACCGTCAGGCCAGAGGCGAGAATTTTTTTCTTGAGGTTTTCGGCGTCGCCCTCACTGATCAGCGTGAAATCCACGGCGGGAATCGGGTCCTGCCAGATCAGATTCTCTTTCGGCACCTCTGGACCCAGGTAGCGGGACTTGGGCCCAAGATCCCGATGGAGCAATTTAAACCAGGCCTTGGCGAAGGCTTTCTGCAGCGCGTCCGGGTTTTCCAGAAAGCGCTGGGAGATCGCCTTGTAGGCCGGATCCATTTTCAGGGACAGGTCGGTGGTAAACATAATCGGCGCATGGCGCATGGATTTATCATGAGCGTCCGGCACCAGATTGGCCGCCTGCTTGTTTTCCGGAATCCACTGGGTGGCGCCGGCGGGGCTTTTGGTTTTTACCCAGTTGAACTTGAACAGGTTCTCCAGATACTGATTACTCCACTGAATAGGACTCACCGACCAGGCGCCTTCCAGACCACTGGTAAAGGCATCAATGCCCTTGCCGGTGCCGCACTTGTTCTTCCAACCGAACCCCTGTTGTTCGATACCCGCAGCCGCCGGCTCTTTGCCGATACAATCGACCTTCACTGCGCCGTGCGCCTTACCAAAGGTGTGCCCACCGACAATAAGCGCGACGGTTTCCTCGTCGTTCATCGCCATACGGCCGAAGGTCTCGCGGATATCCTTGGCCGCCGCAATCGGGTCCGGGTTGCCATTGGGGCCTTCCGGGTTCACATAGATCAATCCCATCTGCACCGCCGCCAACGGCCGATCCAGCTTTCGGTCACCTTTGTAGCGCTTATCTGCAAGCCACTCGGTTTCAGGCCCCCAGTACACCAGGTCCGCCTCCCAATCGTCTTCGCGGCCACCGGCGAAGCCAAAGGTCTCGAACCCCATGGACTCCAGTGCCACATTGCCGGTCAGCACCATGAGATCCGCCCAGGAAATCTTGTCACCGTATTTCTGCTTTACCGGCAGCAATAGACGACGCGCCTTATCCAGGCTGGCGTTGTCGGGCCAGCTATTGAGAGGTTCGAAACGTTGCTGGCCGCCAACCGCTCCACCGCGGCCATCCATCACCCGGTAGGTGCCGGCAGCGTGCCAGGCCATGCGAATCATAAATGGGCCATAGTGGCCGTAATCCGCAGGCCACCAGTCCTGGGATGTCTTGAGCGTGGTCTCTATGTCTTTCTTGAGCGCGTTGTAATCCAGACTATTGAATGCTTTGGCGTAATCAAAGTCCTCCCCCTGCGGATTGGAGGCTGCGGCATTGCGGCGGAGTACCGACAGATCCAACTCGTCCGGCCACCAGAAGCTGTTCGGCTTGGGCTCGCCGACGGGGTATTTTTCCTGCGCGCCAGATTGGGCCAGAGCATAAGGCGTGGCGCCCAGCGCACAGATGGACAGAGCGATTGCTGTACACAGTGTTTTGGCTTTTAGCATGTTTACACCCTTATTCGAGTCGTGTTCCATTTGCCTCTGAATATAGGTGCTGCAGATTTGCAGTAAGGTGAATTCCCGCTTTGCGGCGATAATTTGACGGATAAATTCACACCCGTGGAAATCACAAGCGGAATAGTCGTGGGCTCGCTACCCTATGCTTTTTAAATAGAGCCCTCTGACAGCCCCAGCAGCCAAACACACCATGCCAGAAGAGATCCAGAGTCTGAGCCAGTTGCTCCAGAAACTGGAAACCCTGACCACAAGTGATGAACGCATTACTCTGGGGCGAGTACTGGACGCACTTGGAGAGCGCTCCTTTGCGCCGGTGTTACTGTTGATCGGCCTGATCCTACTCTCACCGCTATCTGGAATTCCGGGCCTACCGACCCTGATGGGAATATTTCTGCTGTTGATCTCCACTCAGATGGTGATGCTGCGTCACCACCTGTGGTTGCCCAAATGGCTATTGGCGCGTTCGATCCCCAAAAAACCGCTTATCCGCAGCTTACACTGGTTCGCAAAGCCGGCCGCACACCTGGACCACTGGTTGCGCCCGCGGCTGGGCGTCATGGTGTATCAGGCCGGCAATGTCGCTACCGCGGGTATCTGTATCCCTATAGCCCTGCTCCTGCCTGTAATGGAGGTCATCCCCTTCTCAGCTTCACTTGCCGGACTGGCACTGATCATCTTCGGACTCGCGCTGGTCACCCGTGACGGTGCCCTGGAACTGATCGCCTTCGTACTCACCGGCGCCGCACTGGCGCTGATTCCCTACTACTTCCTTTGATAAAAACTTTAGCTATAGATTATTAGCATTTAATAGCTGAAAACAATTGAAACCATAAATATCAATTATTTCAATCAGTCACATCTAATCAATAGTATTTCCCCCACACCAAACAACGAACGCCCAAACAGATGGGGCACAACTTCTCTCAGGAGATAAGGAAATACCATGGCTAACTACATCAACAGCGCAGTAAAACCCTTCAATGCCAAGGCTTACCAGGCTGGCGACTTCTTTGACGTGTCTGAAGCGGACCTGAAAGGCAAATGGTCCGTCGTGTTCTTCTACCCAGCGGACTTCACCTTCGTATGCCCTACCGAGCTGGGTGACTTGGCCGACAACTATGCGGAGTTCCAGAAGCTGGGCGTTGAGATCTACTCCGTGTCCACCGATACCCACTTCACCCACAAGGCGTGGCACGACACCTCCGACACCATCGGCAAAATCCAATTCCCGATGATCGGTGACCCCACCGGCACCATTACCCGCAACTTTGGCGTGATGATCGAGGAAGAAGGCATCGCGGACCGCGGCACCTTTGTGATCGACCCGGAAGGCAAGATCCAGATTGTTGAGATCAACGCTGGTGGCATCGGCCGCGACGCCCAAGACCTGCTGCGCAAGATCAAAGCTGCCCAGTACGTGGCCGCCCACCCAGGTGAAGTTTGCCCGGCCAAGTGGAAAGAGGGTGAAGAAACCCTCGCACCTTCCCTGGACCTCGTAGGCAAGATCTAACGACCAGCTGCGGGCCCCCGTCCGCAAAAAAATCTGAGCTCTGAATAGAGCTCAGTGGCGCCGCCGCTACCGGGTGCTCTCTTGTAAGACACGAACTAGGCGTTCCCCCGGAACCCATCCCTGGGGGCTCTTCTAAAACATCCCTGTTTTAGAAGGTCTCACAAGAGAGCACCCGGCATCGGCGCCTTCACAGCAACCTCTGATAAATACCCGAATTTCAGGACACACCGATGTTGGACGCAAACGTAAAGAAACAATTGGACACCTATCTGCAGAATATCGTCACTCCGATCGAGATTAGTGTGTCCGCCGACGACAGCCCGAAAGCGGTTGAACTGGGTAATTTGGCCAGCGAAATCAATGACCTCTCCAGCAAGATTACTTCGAAGCAAAAACGCCGCCCGCGCACTCCGAGCATGGCGATCGCCGCTGCCGGAGAAAGCCCGCGTGTCAGTTTCGCGGGAATTCCTATGGGACACGAATTCACCTCACTGGTACTCGCCCTATTACAAGCTGGTGGCCACCCCTCCAAGGTAGATGCCGCGCTACAGGAGCAGATCCGCGACATCCCGGGTGAATTCCACTTTGAAACCTATATTTCGCTGTCCTGCCAGAACTGCCCGGACGTGGTGCAGGCACTGAACCTGATGGCGACCTTAAATCCAAATATTACCCACGAGATGATCGACGGTGCCCTGTTCCAGGAAGAAGTCGATGAACGCCAGATCATGGCGGTGCCCGCGGTTTACCTGAATGGTGAGCATTTCGCGCAGGGCCGTATGAGCCTCGAAGAGATCGTCGGCAAGATCGACACCGGCGCGGCCGCGCGCAAGGCGGAGGAGCTGAGCGAGCGCGCACCCTACGATGTATTGGTACTGGGCGGTGGCCCGGCCGGTGCGGCCGCGGCAATTTACGCGGCGCGTAAAGGCATTCGCACCGGTCTTGTGGCCGAGCGCTTCGGCGGGCAGGTAATGGACACCGTAGGTATCGAGAACTTTATTTCGGTGCCTTACACCGAGGGCCCCAAACTGGCCGCGAGCCTTGAGCAGCATGTGAAAGAATATGGCGTCGATATCATTACCGGCCAGCGTGCCGCTGCGCTAACGCGCGACAAAATGATCGAGCTGCAAATGGAAAGCGGCGCCACCCTGGCCAGTAAATCTGTGGTCCTCGCGACCGGTGCACGGTGGCGCGAACTGGGTGTGCCCGGCGAAGCGGAATATCGCACCAAGGGTGTGGCCTACTGCCCGCACTGCGATGGCCCCTTCTTCAAGGGTAAACATGTGGCGGTGATTGGCGGCGGCAACTCCGGCATCGAAGCAGCCATCGACCTGGCCGGTATCGTCAAGCACGTCACGGTGCTGGAGTTTGCCGACACCCTGCGCGCGGACGAGGTACTGGTGCGCAAGGCGCGCTCCATGGCGAACATCGATATCATCACCAATGCCCAGACCACCGAGGTGCTCGGGGATGGCAGCAAGGTCAATGGCCTGCAATACACCGACCGGGTGAGCGGCGAGAGCAACCAGCTCGAGCTGGCCGGGGTATTTGTACAAATTGGCCTGGTGCCCAACACCGAGTTTCTGCGCGACAGCGGGCTGGAAATGAATCGCATGGGCGAGATCGAAATCGACAGCCGCGGCGCGACGTCAATGCCCGGTGTATTTGCGGCGGGAGACGCCACTACCGTGCCTTACAAGCAGATCGTCATCTCCATGGGCGCGGGCGCAACCGCCGCACTGGGCGCATTTGATCACCTGATCCGCTCATCGGTCGCCGACGCAGACAGCCCCACCGAAGAGGCCCTGCCCATGGCGAGCTGATGCCTAGCAGCACTTGAACGCAACTCCGGGGCCCAGCAGTCAGTGGCCCCGAAGCCCCCTCTTTCCGGTGCGCCGCAGCAAGGCTTGCAAGCGTTGGCGGCCACCGGGGGGACCCCACCCCTTTGCCGGCATTTGCCGGCTTTTTTACTACCTTTCTTTTTCACTACCATTCGCAAACTTCCTCTGGCCAGCTGCCACAACGGATGATAACGTTTCTCAGCTAGAACTGACTGGTCGAAGTCAGTCGAGCACACAAGACCCAACCTATACGCGTGTGCTTGCAGGTTATTACTGGTTGAAACAGGAGAATCACCATGTCTTTCAAGTCCATAGCGCTCGCATCCCTGCTGGCCCTGCCACTTTCAGCCCTTGCCGACTGGCAGCTCGCCGGGGACGACTCCAGTGTGAATTTTGTTTCAGTGAAGAAGACCAATATTCCGGAAATGCACCACTTCAAAAGCATGAGTGGCGGCATCTCCGATGAAGGCAAGGCACAAGTGACTATTGACCTGGCCAGTGTTGAAACCAATATCCCGATCCGTAACGAACGCATGCAGAAAATGCTGTTCAATACCGCGAAATTTGCCAAGGCCACCATCAGCACCGATGTGGATGCGGAAAAACTGAAGGGGCTCAAGGCCGGCGAAAGCATGGCGGTGGATGCCAGTGTCACGGTAGAGGTGCATGGAGAAACCAAAACCGAGAAAGCCATGCTGCAAGTAACCGGCCTCGAAGGTGGCAAGTTACTGGTGACGACCAGTACCCCGATTATCGTAAATGCCGGCAATTACAAGCTGCTGGAAGGTATCGAAAAGCTCCGCGAAGTCGCGGGCCTCGATAGCATCAGCCCGATCGTGCCGGTGACCGCCAAACTGGTATTTATGGAGAAGTGATTCTCCGATCCAAACCCTTTCGCGGCGGCATTCGCAAGGATGCCGCCACGGAATACCCCTGCCCCCCTGCGATCCCTTCCGCAAATCCGCTAGAATTCGCGCCATTACTTTCCATCCGTTAGATCAACCAGGTAGATCAACATGGCATCACTCCAGGACCAACTGCTGAAGGCAGGTCTGGTAGACAGCAAAAAAGCCAAGAAAATCAGCAAAGAAAAGCGCAAGCAGAACAAGGTTGCCAAGAGTTCCGGTCAAGCGCAGGTGGATGAAACCAAGCTCGCCGCAGAGCAGGCCCGCGCAGAGAAAGTGGCCAAGGACCGGGAGCTAAACGCCCAGCGTGAAGCCGCGGCGCAGCAGAAAGCGATTGCCGCCCAGATTAAACAGCTGATCGAGCGCAACAAACAACCCAAGGGTGCCAAAGGTGACAACGACGTCGCCTACCATTTTACCTTTGAGAAAAAGGTGAAGAAGATTTACGTATCCAGCGCGGTGCAGGAGCACCTGACGGCCGGCCGCCTGCTGATCGTCGGCGAAGGGGAACACTTTGAACTGGTGCCACGGGTCATCGCCGACAAGATTGCGGAACGCAACGCAGACATGGTTGTGCAGCCGCCCGAGCAATCAGCCCCGGTGGACGAGGACGATCCCTACGCGGGCTACGAAATCCCAGACGACCTGATGTGGTAACGCGGGCCCTGAACCACTTTCCGGAGTCAATATGACCGACAGTGATCCAATTGTCGCCCAGGTAGAACGCTGGCTGCAGGATGTGGTGGTGGGACTGAACCTGTGCCCCTTCGCCCGCAAGCCACTGCGCGCCGGACAGATTCGTTTTGTGGTGAGTGAAGCTGCCGGTGAAAAATGCAACGAGGTATTACTGGAAGAGCTGTTACAGGAATTTCAGGTGCTGGATCGCTGTGATGAGCAGGAGGTGGAAACCACGCTGCTGATACTGCCCACACAGCTGCGCGACTTCCACGATTACAATTTCTTTCTGGATGACGCCGAGTGGCTGCTGAAGCGCCAGGGCTATGAAGGCACCTACCAGATCGCCAGCTTCCACCCCCACTACCAGTTTGCAGACACCGAGCCCGAAGATCCGGAAAATCTCACCAACCGCTCCCCCTACCCGATTCTGCATATCCTGCGGGAAGCCAGCATGGAGCGCGGCCTGAAAAATTATCCGGATCCGGAATCCATCCCGCACAACAATATTGTGCGGGTGGAATCGCTCAGTGACGATGAGAAGCGCGCGCTGTTCCCCTACCTGTTTGCCTCACAGGATTGAGAATCTAAGCTGCACCCGGGGCCCTGTCACCACGCAACTGGGTAAACGCCTGGTACTGGGTGAAAAAGATCTGTCCGGAAATTTCTTCCACAAAGCCGCTCTGTTCCAGATTATCCATCACCGGCCCTTTCACTTCTGACAGGTGTAAACAGATACCCGCCTCTTCCAGCTGGGCATTTATAGATTCCAGGGTTTCCAGCGCACTCCAGTCTATCTCGTTCACTGCGCTGCACATCAGCACCACATGTCGGATATCCGGGTTGGCCGCCACGTCGGCATAGACACGCTCTTCCAGAAACGCTGCATTAGAAAACATCAGGCTTTCATCAACGCGGATAGTAAGTATCTGTGGGACGGTGACCACATTGTGGCGTTTAATATTGCGGAAGTGCTCGGTGCCTTCCACCAGGCCCACCTCGGCAATATGCGGTTTGGAGGTGCGATACAGGAACAAAACGATGGATGCCGCCACACCGCAGGAAACACCGGCCTCAACCCCAAACAACAGCGTGACCACGATGGTTACCAGCACCGCGACAAAGTCACTCGGCGAAAAGCGCCAGGTTTTGCGCAGAATGGAAAAGTCCACCAGCGAGAGCACCGCCACGATAATGGTCGCGGCGAGTGTTGCCTTCGGCAGGTAGTAGAGAAATGGCGTCAGGAACACGGCCGCCAGCGCGATGCCAATCGCGGTGAATACACTCGCCATTTGGGTTTCAGCACCCGCGTCAAAATTCACCACCGAGCGGGAGAAACCACCGGTAACCGGAAACCCGCCGGAAATACCGGACGCGACATTCGCGGCCCCCAGCCCCACCAGCTCCTGGTTCATATCGATCTGTTGCCGACGGCGCGCGGCGAGCGTCTTGGCCACGGATACGGACTCCACATAGCCAATGATGGAAATCATCACCGCGGGCAACCAGAGCTGCTCAACAAGATCCACAGAGAATGCAGGCCAGTTAAGGCTCGGTAAGCCGCCGGGAATATTCCCTACCAGCGCAACACCTTGTGCTTCCAGATCCAGCCCAGCAACCATCAGAATGGTAACGATCACCCCCACTACCGGCGCTGCCTTAACCAGCAATTGTGCGGTGTTTTTCGAGGTACCGAGAGACAGGAACAGCGATACCGCCCCACGGCGAGACCAGAACAAGAACAGCAACACGCCCACCCCGAGCGCCAAAGTAGTGAGATTAATCTCACCCACAGAGGCCGACATGGAATGCAGTAACGCGGGCAAATTATCGCCCTGCGCAGATATGCCCATCAGGTGCTTTAACTGACTGAAGGCAATAAGTACGCCGGACGCGGTGATAAAGCCAGCGATCACCGGGTGCGACAGGAAGTTGGCTAGAAAGCCCAGCCGCAACACGCCGAGTAAAAGCAGAAACAGTCCGGATAGCGTTGCCAGTAATATCGCCGCGGCCAAATATTCAGCGCTACTTTGTGCTCCCACCTGTCCCAATGCGGTGGCACTCATCAGGGAAGCGACGGCGACGGGCCCCACCGACAGAGTACGGCTACTGCCAAACAAGGCATACGCAACTAGCGGTGCAATACTCGCATACAGCCCCACTTCCGCAGGCAGACCAGCCAACAATGCATAGGCCAGAGATTGGGGAATCAGCATCACGGTGACAATCACCGACGCCAGTAAATCCCTATACAACAACGCAAGGGAGTAACCGGGAAGCCATTGGGCGGCGGGCAGCCACCGCTTAGTAGGAGACCAGAACACCGCTGACATCAAAGCCGGCATTTGTCGCCGCCTGCTGCAACTGTTTTCTGTCCGCACCATTCAGACAGCCAGCGGCAGCCCACAGGTGACAAGCGCGATTGCCGGTGCGGCAAAAGGCGTGCACTTTTTTGCCGCTCGCGAGTAACTTGGCGAACGCCTCACAGTGTGCAGGCTGCATTTGGCCGCGGGAGAATGGGATCGCGACGAACTGCATTCCGGCGTCAGTCACCGCCCGATCCAGTTCATCGTATGTCGGAATATCCTCTGATTCGTGCTCGGGACGATTGCACACGACAACTTCTACACCGGCTTTCGCGAGCTGCGCCATATCATCCAGCGCAGGTTCTGCGGATACCGATACCTGTTCATTCAGTTGCTTAAGATCCATCAGTTACTACCTCCCAGAATCACAATTTGTTAATCGGCACCTTGAGGTACACGGTGCCATTGTCATCCGCAGGTGGCATTTCACCCGCGCGAATATTGACCTGAATCGACGGCAAAATTAGCCGCGGCATCGCCAGGGTTGCGTCGCGCTCGGTACGCATTGTTACGAAGTCCGCTTCACTCACACCCTGATGCAGATGGATATTGCCGCGCTTCTGTGCACCCACCGTGGTTTCGTATTCATGCGCGCGAGTCCCATTGGGCGGGTAGTCGTGACACATAAACATGCGCGTCTCTTCCGGAAGCGCCAGCAGTTTTTGCACCGACTGATACAGCGCATGCGCATCCCCGCCAGGGAAATCACAGCGGGCACTGCCTACATCCGGCAAGAACAGGGTGTCGCCAACAAACAGCGCGTCGCCAATCAACCACGCCATATCCGCTGGCGTGTGCCCCGGTACGTAGATGACTTGGCCCTTGAGGTCGCCAATAGTGAAGGTATCGCCATCGTGAAACAGGTGGTCAAACTGGGAACCGTCCGCGAGGAATTCTCGCTCCAAGTTGAAGACTTCCCGGAAGATCCCCTGCACCTGGCGGATATGGTCGCCAATGGCAATCTTGCCGCCCAGCTGCTCACGAATATACGGCGCGGCAGACAGGTGGTCTGCATGGGCATGGGTTTCCAGAATCCACTCTACGGTCAGGTTTTTGCCCTGCACGAATTCGACGATCTTGCTCGCCCCCTCGGTGCTGGTGCGCCCCGAGGCATTATCGAAGTCGAGTACCGCGTCGATGACTGCCGCACTGCCGCCTTCCCGGTCATAGATCACATAGCTCCACGTCTCCGAGTCGGGATCAAGAAAAGCCTTCACATGCGGTCGAACAGCCATATCGGTCATTGGCACACCTCATATATGTTTATCGAATAAGATAATAACAAATAGAAATATAGCTTCCAACAATATATTTTTCAATATAATATTTTCTGTGTAATTGATTGCGGCCAGACCGGCCCTAGACGAAGACATTGGAAACACCCTATGCCCGACACCAGTGATTTACAGCTGGACAGGATGCGCGATGCTGCCAGCCAGGCGTCAGCCTTACTGCGCTCCCTTGGCAACCAGGATCGTCTGCTGCTGTTGTGTCAGCTGAGCCAGGAAGAGCTGTGTGTCGGGGACATCGAAGAGCGCCTGGGCATCCACCAACCGAGCCTGTCGCAACAACTCGGTGTATTGCGCAGAGAAGGGCTGGTCACAACGCGCAGGCAAGGTAAACGTGTCTTCTATCAAGTGGCCGACCCCAAAGTCCTAACCCTGCTTCAAACCCTCTATCAACTGTATTGCGCGGAGTAACACGCCACCATGAACATCGACTGGAACGCATTTACCCCCGGGAGCGCCCTCGCCGGCGGCCTGCTGATTGGACTCGCCAGTGCCTGGCTCATCCTGATGAACGGCCGCGTGGCGGGCATTTCCGGAATTTTGGGCGGACTGCTGAATAACGAGCGCGGCAACCGCGCTTGGCAGCTTGCCTTTACTCTCGGCCTGCTCGCCGGCCCCGGGATTTGGTCTCTGTTCCATGCCCTGCCCACGATTGAGATACGTGCCAGCTACCCGGTACTGATTGCCGCGGGCCTGCTGGTTGGGATTGGCACCCGCTATGCAGCAGGGTGTACCAGCGGGCACGGTGTCTGCGGTTTATCGCGGCTTTCACCAAGGTCGCTCGCGGCTACCATGACCTTTATGTTTGGCGGCTTTGCCACCGTCTACGTCGTCCGTCACCTGCTGGGAGCCTGAGACCATGAATAAAGCGACCTTTTCTGCGTTTATTGCCGGTCTGATTTTCAGCTTCGGCTTGCTGCTGTCCGGCATGGCCAATCCGGAGAAAGTCCTCGGCTTCCTGGATTTGTTCGGCGCCTGGGATCCCTCACTGATGCTGGTGATGGGCGGCGCTATCGCCGTTGGCCTGCCGGCTTTCGCCCTGGCAAGGAAACGGGAAACCGCGGTGCTCGGCGGGACAATCCAACTGCCGGGCAAGCGTGCGCTCGACAAGCGCTTGATTCTGGGGAGCCTCGCATTTGGTATCGGCTGGGGTCTTGCGGGTTTCTGTCCCGGCCCTGGAATCGTGGCCAGCGGCGCCCTGGAGCCTGGCGCCTTGGTGTTTGCTGTGGCGATGATCGCGGGCATGCTGGGGTTCCGCTTGCTGGAACGCCGCGCCAGCTGACCCGCCAAGTTGGGGCTCGCTTAACTCTTCATCAGGTCGCTAGAGACCTTCAGCGAGCCCCTTCCATCTCCCTTCCATCGTTTGCCTGATCCCCGCGGGATAATCCAGAGGCTATCCTGATGAAATCCCTCCGGCCTCTGGACCACAACCGCGCAAGTGATACGGGCATATCGACTCATACCAAAATGGCTTAGACGCTATCGCCGCCAGTGGTTACTCTCCGACCTCACGGCAGCGCTGGTGTCAGGTATGTTGCTGGTGCCACAGGGACTGGCATACGCACTGCTTGCCGGCTTGCCACCACATGTCGGACTCTACGCCAGCCTGGTGCCGCTCATCGCCTACGCAGTGTTTGGCAGCAGTACAGCCATGGCGATAGGCCCCGCCGCGGTACTCTCTCTTATGACGGTATCAGCGCTCACTCCACTGGCAGCCATTGGCAGCCCCGAGTATGTCGGCGCTGCAATTATTCTCACCCTGCTGAGCGGCGTTTTCCTCTTCACCATGGGCCTACTCAAGATGGGCACACTATCCAACCTGCTCAGCCATCCGGTGATCAGCGGCTTCGTCTCCGGGGCCGCGGCACTGATCATCGTCGGGCAGATTCCCGCCCTCTTGGGAATCAAGGTCGACGGTGAGACCGCCTCAGTTAAGCTGCTGCATATCATCGAGCACTTGCCGGAGGCCCATCTGCTCCCCATGGCTTTCGGGGTTACTGCGGCGGTGATTTTGATCGTCAGTCGCATATGGCTGCCAATGACGCTGTTTCGCCTGGGTGCACCCAAACAGGTAGCCCGGCTCGCCGCGCGATTGGTGCCGATGCTGCTGGTGCTTTGCGCTATCGCACTGGTGCATCAATTCAAACTCGAGGACAGGCTCGAGGTCATCGGCGAAATACCCGCAGGGCTACCCAACATCGTGTTACCCGACTGGGACTGGAGCCTGATTTATCGCTTGTTGTTACCGGCACTGATTATTGCCCTGCTGACCTTCGTAGAAAGTCTTTCCATTGCACAAGCCGTGGCAGCCCGGCGCGGTGAGCGACTGGATGCCGATGGTGAACTACTGGGGCTGGGGGCCGCCAACATTACCAGCAGTCTGTCCGGCGGCCTGCCAGTGGCGGGCAGTTTTTCCCGCACGGCGGTGAACGCCGAGGCCGGCGCCGCCTCGCCCCTGGCCGGTGTCATGGCTGGCCTGATGATGATTCCGGTACTGCTGTACCTCACCGGTGTGTTCAGTGCGCTACCACTTACGGTACTGGCGGCGATCATCATTGTCGCTGCGGCCAGCCTGTTCGATTACAGCGGCTTCATTCACAACTGGCGCTACGACCGCACCGACGGTATCGCCATGTTCTGCACCTTTGCCGGGGTGATCTTGTTTGGGGTCGAGGCAGGTATCGCCCTGGGAATTGGCCTTTCGTTCGCCACTCTGATCTGGCGTAGCAGCCGGCCGCATATTGCGGTGGTTGGACGGGTTCCGGGTACCGAACACTTTCGCAATGTGTTGCGCCACAATGTCGAGACCCAGAAAGACATCCTGTTTCTGCGCATTGATGAGAGCCTGTTCTTCAGCAATATCAGCGCGGTGGAAGACCGCCTGCTGAGCGAACTGAAGCGACACCCGGACACCCGGGACCTAGTGTTGATTCTGTCATCGGTCAGCCGCATCGATGGCACCGCGCTGGAGCGCCTGCACCAGATCAACAAGGACCTGAGAAGCCGCGACATTCGCCTGCACATGGCCGAAGTCAAAAGCCCCGTGCTGGATCGCCTGAGCCGCTCCAAGCTTTTGGAAAAGCTGACCGGCCGCATCTTCCTCTCCTCCTACATCGCCGAGCTGGCATTGCGTCACGGCGAAGAAGAGCCGCCGCCGACCACCGAGACCACATAAAGCCCTGTACCCCTCCCAACTATACTGGCAATATATACAGTATTCGGATTACATGTTTCAGGTGGTACAGAATTCTTATGTCAGGCAAAGAGTCCAATCTCACGGAAGAGCAGCAGGCTATTGCCAACCATCCCGGCGGCCACGCCAAGATTATCGCCGTGGCCGGTTCTGGAAAAACCACCGCCCTGCTCCACTACATCAAGAATCGACTCGGTGCGGGGGTAGACCCCCGGCGTATCTTGGTGGTGATGTACAACCGCAGCGCGCGTGAAGATTTCAGCGTGCGCGTGCAGGCGCTGTGCGGCCAGAAGAGCCCTGCGGTAAACACCTTTCACAGCCTGGGCTACCGCCTCTACCAGCGCATGATGGCCGCGGGCCAGCTGCCGCAGGCAAATCTTTCCCCCCTGCCGCAGTCTCTGGTGCAATTGCAGGTCTGGAAATCCATCGAAGCCTGCGCGCCACCGGCAGATCTGGAGGATATCCGCGCGCGCAAACAGTCGGAGACGGAAGCCGCAGAATTTTTTATCGACTTCACCAAAACCACCCTCGATGGAGACCTCAGCGCCTTTGAGCGTCTCAAGCTCGGTGATGACTACCGCTATTTCCTCAAGGTATTCCGCCACTTTGAAGACTGGCGACGGGAACAAAACGCGGTTACCTACGCAGACCTGCTGTACGACCCCGCCCTGCAACTGAAGCTGAACCCGGAAATGGCCGAAGCGTACGGCAGCCACTATGAAGACCTGCTGGTTGATGAATACCAGGACATCAACGAAGTGCAGCATTTCCTGTTGCGGGTACTGTATGGAAAATCTGGCAATGTGATTGCCATTGGCGACCCGGATCAGACCATTTACGAATGGCGAGGCTCGCGCCCGGAATTTTTGTTGCGCCTGTTTGATGGAGACTTCCCCCCGTCCAATGTGTACCGCCTGAGCCGCACCTTCCGCTATGGGCACACGCTGTCGCTAGCGGCCAATCACTTTATCCAGAACAATCGGGAAAGGGCGGACATTCTCTGTGTATCGGGCAATCCAGAAGCGGAAACCGCGATCCAGCAAGTCACTGCAGCCAACGAAGGCAAGTGGCTGGTGGAGCATCTCCGCCGCTGCCGCCAGAATGGAAGCGACCTCGGGGAAATTGCCATCCTGGTACGCCTCTGGTCTCTCGCGGCACCACTGGAGCTGGCACTGCTGGCCAACAACATCCCCTACCGTTCAGGCAATCGCAATACGGTACTCTCCCGCCGCGAGCTGCGCCCCCTGTTCTGGAGTTTGAATATTGCTTCCGGGCGCTTCCGCGAGCTGCCCCGAGCAAGACGTGCCAAAGGCCTGTACGAATGGCTCACTGCGCCCCACGTACGTATAGCGCGTGCGGTACTTGAACCCCTGTGCGAACAGCTCTCCCGGCAAGAAAAAGACTGGGGAGGCACCCTGCTTACCCTGGTACCGGAATCGCTCAGCCAACCCCAGAGCAAGCGTTTGCGGCAACGGGCCGAGCTACTGAAACAAGTGGAGCATTGGCGCGGTATGGCCGGCGAACTGGTACGCCGACAACTGGGCGAGTTGGACTTCCTGAATGGGATCGCGGAAGACGCCTTCAACCGCCAGCAGGCGGAGGAAAAACAGCAGACGATCATCGCCTTTGTCCAGTATTTGGACCAACTGAAGCTACCACCGCAAGAGGCACTGGCCCACCTGCAGCAGCTACAGGAACAGCACCAGAAGGAAAGCAGTGAAGAGGACGGCAACGGAGAAGACGCTCAAAAAACGGGGGCTATTCAGATCACCACCATGCATCAGGCCAAGGGACTGGAGTGGGACCAGGTCATCATTCCATCCCTCACCACCCACAATGTGCCCTATCAACCACAGCGAGACTTCACGACTCCGGCATCGGTCGAAAGCGAGCGTCGTCTGATGTATGTAGCCATGACCCGCGCGCGTAAAAACCTATTTTTACTGGTGCCACCAACAGAGAGCGGCAGCAAAAGCCCTACTGGCAGCCCGGCGGACAACGAGCAAAAACCGTCGGTATTTTTGGACGAAATGCATCTACCGCTGTGTGATATTTTGGGAAGAGCCCTGCGCGAACGGCCGGAAAACATCCACTCGCAGGTACCGGTTACCCGACTGGGCTTACGCTATCTGGCAACCTGCGAGTACAACCCGGAAATTAATGCACCGCGGGCCACCGTTAAGAAACCGGCAGTGGGCGAAGGGATAAAACACCAGAAATTGGGCTACGGCAGAATCACAAAATGGGAGGACTCCCGCGTGGAAATCCTGTTCAGTGACCGCCAGACCCGGCGCTTTGACTGGGACAAACTGTCACAACATTTGTGCTAATCGCACGCCGGCAAAAAGGGGAAAATATTCACGCTTAGTTTTCTATGCTGGAGCGTACAAACTGCTGGCTCACATTGAAAAACAACGGGTACTCTTCACCGGATTCCAGGTCACGCACCTGCATCTTGTCGTAGATACCCTGCTTACCGTAAACGATAGACTGATCCAGTACCTGCAATCCCTTGAGGCGAATGTAGCCGCGCAACTCGGATGTACTGATCGTCTGAAATGCACTCGCCTGACTTTTGCCATCACCACTGTTTTCAATGGAGGTCATCAACCCCTCCACCATATAGCGGTGCAAATCTTCACGCTCCAACTCGCCGGCCTGGCCACTGCACAAAACACCAATCATATGTGCCTCGAGACTCATGTAGTTGTAAGCCAGTACCTTATCGACATTGCGCAGGCAATCGGTAAAGTCCGCCTGTTCGACCGAGCTGTAGGCTTCCGGCAAACCATCCAGCTTCATACCACCGTATGGGTTGTACTCCGACGATTTCACGTACGCCATGCGCAAGCGATCAAAATCCAGGGTAAAACTGAGCTGCCGTGCTTCTTCCAGTAACATGCGGTATTCGCTCTGGGTTTGTGCACGTAACGGAGGAGCGCCGGTACTTTGCTCCACTTGCTGGCCACTACAGGCTGCCAACAACAGCGACACACCAAGGGCGAACCCCAAGCGGACCCAGGGCACACTTTTCACACACATAACCGAACACACTTCAGGTCGAGGAATTATCATCCGAGGCTTCCGTAGCGGGCTTAACCCGCAATCCAAACAAACGTTTTTGCTGCGTTTCCACCAGCTGGTTGCGCGGGCGCAGGAAGTCCCGCAGGGTATCCTGCTCCCACATGGCATCCTGATAGCCTAACTCGATCAACTCACCGAGATAAGGCTTTTCAAACAACAGGTAACTGGCCGCCGAGGCGCCGCCCCCAGAGGTGGTGGCACCAGTGGAGCGAAACAACCAGCGCAGTGCCGGTGGCAGGTAGCGCACCTTGCGCCCGGCAATCCGATCCAGGCTCTGGCTGGGTTCAATCACTGCCGACTCTACCGCCCGCAATGGGGCGAGATGCGACAGGGATTCGTCTTCTACCGATTTGAGTAAAAGGTTAACCCGATCCAAATGCTCCAAATCCCCTTCCAGGCTGTCAATAAACGCGGCGTTAAACAGGTGCCCACCAATTTGCGCGATCGACGGTGAGTGCTTGGGGGCCTTGCGGCGCTTTCCCCAATGTACAGGTGAGCGATTATCCGATACACCCACGACAAATACACGACTGGCACCGAGGTGTAACGCTGGGCTGATCGGTGCCAGCTGGCGCACCGCACCATCGCCAAAGTATTCGTCGCCAATTTTTACCGATGGGAATAGTGTGGGAATCGCCGCCGAGGCCATCAAATGTTCAATTTTAAGCTGGGTGCGCTCGCCACAGCGGCGAAAGCGGCGCCACTCCTTTAGCTCCTCGCGCCCCTGGAAAAAGCTCACCGATTGGCCTTCGCTATAGGACATCGCATTCACACTGACCGCGCGCAGGCACCCCGCGTCAATATTGCGCTGGATGTTACCAAACGGTATCACTTCACTGACCAGCTCATGCAGCGGCCCGTTGTCCAAAAGTGCCAGCGGCTTATTGCGCGCCACACCGTAATTAAACAGGGAGCCGGTAATCGTCAGCATGTTGCCAAGCAGGCTGGTCCAGTTACTACGATAAATCTGGTCTACGGTGAGCCCCATCCACAAATCGTACAGGCGCGCCACGGCCTCTTTAAACGTACCGGGATGGGTGGCCAGCACCAGTGCATTCACAGCGCCTGCCGAGGTGCCGCAGATAATCTTGAATGGGTGCGGCTCGGAGTCTGGCGCCAATTCTGCCAGCGCCTTCAGAACCCCCACCTGATAGGCCGCGCGCGCACCGCCACCGGAAAGGACCAGCGCGCCAGAATCCTGTGTGATTGGAGGAACGGGGTTATTCACCGACAAAGCTTGCTACCAGATCGAGAGAAGTTAGGAGCCTGATTTTTCACCTGATCTTTTTTTGATCTAGCCATCCTAAAGAAACATTATTGTGACTATGCAATACACCAGCTGAGGATAGCAGGCTGGAGGCCACGAAGAAGCCGCAGAGAGAGGATTATGCGCGCGCATTCACAAATTTGACCGGCAATCGCCTAGCGGGTCATGTCTACCACGTAGCGACCAATACCATGCCCGCGGTGCAGTCTCGCCAGGAACTCGGGGGCCTGCTCCAGGGAAATATCTTCGGCAATTTGCTCCAGCTGTTCACCGATATACCAGGGCCCGGCGAGCTTTTGCCAAACCGCGGCTTTCTTGGACAGTGGCAGCTCCACGCTATCCACCCCCAGCAGACTGATGCCACGCAGAATAAACGGGAAGACATTGGCCTGAAACTGCGCGCCGGAAGCCATACCACAGGCCGCCACACCGCCACTGTACTTGAGGCACTTGATTACATTGAACAGGGTTTCCCCGCCCACTGTGTCGACGGCCCAGGCCCACAGGGGCTTGGCAATGGCCTTATTGGCAAACGGCGCCAGCGTCTCTCGATCGAGCACCTTCCAGGCGCCGAGGGAGGTGAGGAATTCCGCAGATTCCAGTTTGCCGGTAACTGCCGCCACCCGAAAACCCAGTTTCGCAAGCAGCGCCACGGCAATCGAGCCCACACCACCGGTGGCCCCGGTCACCAGCACCTCGCCATCTTCCGGTTTGGCGCCGGCCTCAAGCAGCTTCTCCACACATAGCGCTGCGGTGAGCCCCGCGGTGCCAAGAATCATCGATTCGCGTAAAGACAAGCCTTCCGGTAACGGTGCAACCCAGTCCGCCGGCACGGCGATACGCTCGGCAAAACCACCCGCGGTATTCATGCCCAGGTCGTACCCCGTCACAAGCACTCGCGCACCGGGCTGGAAACGCCCACTGGCATCCTGAACAACCGTGCCGACCGCATCGATACCGGGCGTGTGCGGGTATTCGCGGGTAATCGCCCGGTTACCGAATGCGGACAAAGCATCCTTGTAATTCAAAGAGGAGTGGGAAACGGCGATACGTACCGGGTGCACCGGAAGATCACTGAGCGGGCGCCGAACAATGGTCTGATCGTATTTACCCGCCGCGACCTCTTCCACCAGCATGGCGCGGTAGGACTGCTCGGAATTGTTTTGCTCTTCAGCCGCCATTCCCATCACTTCCCTATGAATAATGAAAAGTCCCTACTTTCGCGCAAGATTATTGAGCGTGGTGCCGCCAAGCGGCCAGGCGCGAAAACAGACGTGTCGCCGCGCTCTCAACACCCAGTTGCGCGGCAATCCCCATTTTCTTGGCAATATTCTGCCGCTCCTTATATTCCACCTGATACAGGTCGGCATTGGCCGCCCGCGAGGTGAGATATTCGTCGGAAGTTTTCAATTCGTCGACCAGCGCTAGATCCAGGGCACGCTGGCCAAACCAGACTTCGCCCGTAGCAACTTTGGCAATGTCCAGTTGCGGGCGATATTCGTGGACGAAATGCTGGAACAAAGTATGAATTTCTTCCAGGTCGCTCTGAAATTTTTCTTTCCCTTCTGGGGTATTTTCCCCAAACATCGTCACGGTGCGCTTGTACTCGCCCGCGGTAAACAATTCGAAATCCACATCGTTACGCTGCAACAAACGATGGAAATTCGGCAATTGCGCGACAACGCCGATCGACCCAAGCATGGCGAACGGTGCAGCCAGAATCCGGTCGGCCACACAGGCCATCATGTAGCCGCCGCTGGCCGCCACCTTGTCCACCACAATAGTGAGTTTCACACCGGCACTGCGCACGCGTGCCAATTGACTGGCGGCAAGACCATAATTCGCCACCATGCCGCCGGGGCTTTCCAGGCAAACCACCACTTCATCTTCTTTGCCCGCAACCTGCAAAATTGCGGTAATCTCTTCGCGCAAATTAGACAGGGCACTGGCTTTGATATCGCCGTCAAAGTGCACCACAAACAAACGCTTGCGCTCCACAGATTCGTCCGCCTCACCCGCAGCTACTACTTCCCCTTCGACCGGATCCGCACCGGTTTCGGCATCGGCCTCTGCCTGCTCTGGCAGCGGTGCTTCGCGAGAGGCTTCGGTGTCCGGATGTTTGTCGTGTTCTTTGCGCGCTTTGGCTTCTGCTTTTAGCTCTGCCTTGCGTTTTTTCGCCTGCGCCTTGGCCTCGGCCTTTTTGTCTTTTTCGTGCTGTTTCTTGCGCTCAGCGTAATCCGCTTCGGACATTACCGCTTCCAGCAATGTCTCTTTCATATCCTCGTAACGATCGTTGAGGCGTGTCACGGCAACGTGGCCAGGCTGACGATCCTTCATATGTGCGCGATTGGCCACGATAAAGCCAATCACCACCAAAAGTGCCACCACAATGGTCACTACCTTGGCCAGAAACAATCCGTATTCACTGAGAAATTCCACTCAACCCCCAATTACTGTGGTCAATAAAACACTTTAAAAAACTAACTACTGCCATTCGTTCAATGCTGACTGTGCCTGCTGGTTCAGCGGACGCGCCAACAAACCGGAGTGGCTGATACGCACTTCATATACCGCGCCATCCTGCATGGGCAGGAAAGTAGCACTACCATATACCGCGTCTACCACCGGCACACGGTTATCCATTTCACGCAGGAACTTCCACAGATCTACGCCGTGGTTGCTCTTGTCGAGCTCATGCACTGAGCGCTCCTTATTGCGCTCGTCTTGCAGCGTCAAATAACGGCCACTCAAACGATCCAAGCGATAGGCAGGCTCAATACCCGAGCGCGCCAACACGCCTTTCCACTTCAGCATACGTGCATCCAGCTGCCACTGATCACCGTACAGCTCAAACTCCTGCGATATCCCATCTTCATCGGAAAACTTAACCAGGAAATGCTGTTTCCCGAGGCGCTCGAACGAGACGGTGCCCACGCTGTGCTCGTCTCCGAGATTGCGGTAGCTGTACACATCCAGCGCGAGCAGGACGATCAGCAGTGCTCCTCCCAGCAACAGTAACCCAACGGACCCACGCAAAAAGCCCAACAGCCAGTTGCCACGCAACAGTACCTTGCCACCCCAAAAAACCAATAGCAGGGCGAAAAACGCAATAGCAAAAGTAATAGCGATATACATTATGTGTGTTCTCTTATCTGGGTGATAACCCGCGATCCACGCGGGTTAACGCATCTCCACAAACGTCCTTATCAGTTGACCCGACAACGTTTCCACAGGAGGAATGGCCTGCGGAATTTCCGACCGATGAAACCAGCGGGCTTCGGCGATCTCATCCTGGTCGGGACGCAGTTCACCGCCGGTGACCTCGGCAAGGTATCCGATCATGAGCTGCCCGGGAAACGGCCAGGGCTGACTGCCCACATAGCGCAGTTGCCCCAGTTCCTGCCCGACCACCAACCCAACCTCTTCATGAGCCTCCCGGGCCACCGCCTGCTCCGCGCTCTCACCGGGCTCGATAAAGCCGGCCAAAGCGGTATACAGCGCATGTCGATGGCGGGCGTGACGGGCCAACAGGCACTCATCACCGCGCACTAGCAGCATAATGACACAAGGTGAAATTCGGGGGTATACGGCGAAGTTACACTGCTCGCAGACCCGCGCGCGGTCTTTGGCGTGATAGCTGGTCTGCAGGCCGCAGCGACCGCAGAAACGATGGTCCAGGTCCCAGTTCGCCACCTGCATGGCGCGACCCAGTAATAGAAACAAAGATTCGTCAACGGTCCCAAGCAGCGCGCGCAGACCACGCCATTCGCAACCCGGCAAAGCCAGGCGCAGCGGGAGATGGTGTACCGCACACGGTTTGCCCGCCCAATCGCCCAAATAATGGGTGGCCAGCTCACCGGCCGACAGACTAACGGGCAAGGTGGAATGTAAAGGCCCCTGCTCACCGCAGAGGACTTCACCATTGGCAACCACTATGTGCCAGTGGAATTCGGGGTGCGGCAATGCACTCGCCGCAGGGTTGAAGTCAGGCATCAGGCAGACTCTGAACGCAGGTCATTTAGGCAAGACTGCACCAGAGACTCGTCTCAGGCAACCTCAACCGGATACCCCAGAGCCTCCAGGCTCTCTACCGCCAAATCCAGAGACTGCATATCCACCTGACGATGCATTTTCACTTCGTTCAGGTAATACTCCAGGCTAATAATCGCGTCGGCAAACGTCTCCAGCGACTGCTCAACCGCCGGTGCGGTATTTGCCTGATCGATCACCGCGTCGACAAAGTGCGCCAATCGCTCAACCACCGCTGCCGCACGACTCAAGCTCAAGACCACGAGACCGCCGCGCACACTGTTCAGCGTGGTGGACACGTTGCGAATGTGGCCATGGTCGTAGTCGGATTCCGCATAGGACCCAAGGGCACGCTTAATCAACGCCAGCCCCGCCTCGGCCTCCTTCAGCACCGCCAGCTCAGCATCTTCCAGCTGACTGCGTTCGAGCTCAACGTCCGCATGGCCGCTTTCATCCAACTCGATGGTGGAGCGCTGGCGCATGGAACGGATGGTGCTGTCTACGGCCAGGATCTGGTTGGTCAGCTGCTGCAGCGCGTTGTCCGCGGCGCGCCCACCAACCTGGGCACAATTCTGATAGGCTCTGAGTGAGCCGCCCAAATTTTCACCAATTCGGCGGAAGTTCAGCATGATCAAGGTGTTGGAAATTCGCCGCAGCGTATCTACAAGACCACCCTCATCATCGCCGGCAATCACACCGACCATTTCGGCATCATCCAGCAAGCGACGCACACCGGAGAGTTCCTCTTCCAGCGCGTTGGCAACAGCAGCAATGGCGGTAGCACCAGGCCCGCCGAGGCTCGCCCGGTCGCGCTCCAGTTCGGGCTCGCGATAGTCCAGCGGACGCACGCTGAATACCTGAAGCAGTTTTTCACCCTGCCCCGATGGCCCCGCCAGGGCCAGCCAGTAGAGACACTCTTTGATCAATACCGGGGGAGCCGGCTGATCCAGCACGGCGTCGCCGTCGCGGCAGATGTTGCGCAGGCGGCGATCGAGCATACTGAAAACCATGACCCGTTGACGATTCACCAGCATTTCGCGGCTTGCCATGGCGGCAAGTGCCGCACCCGCCACCGACCACAACTTGCCGTTGGGGCGGCCCGCACAAACGCTGGCGATACGCTGCAGTGCCCGGGCCATCATGGTGTAGGCCGGACCGCGCGGCTTGCCCTTGAGCAGCGCCAGCAGCCCAACCTGATACATATGGCGGAAGCGCCGCACAAAGGTTTTCAGATCCTCGGACATCACTGCCGAAGAAACCGCACCCGGTACGGTGGCCTCCAGACGGCAGCGCAGAAAATGGCTTTCGGGCACCGGCGCCTGTGCGCGGGCCAGTCGAAGGCTATTGATATAGGGAACCAGCAGCTCCGGGCGGGGCGCTGCGCGGCTCTGCACGAAGTCCAGGTAGCGGGTTAGCACGTAAAACGCAGTCCCCAAGCTCTCCAGCAGGTCCTGCGGAGATTGTTGGCGATCCTGCAGCAGATCCCCCATCGCACTCAGCATCTCCTGGGCAAGCAGCTCCGCCGCACTCAGCTGGACCATTTGCAATACGCCGGTCACCTGGCGAAGCGCCTGGATACACTTTTCCAACGCTGGCTTGTCAGCCTGATCTTCCGCGAACTGGTCCAGATGGCCAGTAGCCCCCTCGATACTCGCAACCAGCTCGTCCTTGACCAGACTGATAGAAGTCAGATTGATTTCACGCAATCCACTCATTGCCTACACCACTGCAATTTTCATTATTTTCACCACCAGTCCCTCCCGGGGCATCGCCCTGCTTCTCAGAGAGCTGGCTCGCTTGTACAAAACCGTAAAAGTTTCCAGATTAAATCAATTCATTTCCATCGATCAATCGACAAAATTGCGGACGCATAGTCTAAAGCGGGTCACCACAGGCAAAACCAATTGATTTTTGGGGGCGAAATCGGTACTTTCCCCCGCCGAAATCCCGGCGACCACGGGAACGGGCACACAGCGGACCAGGGAAGTAGCAAAAAATGAACTCTCTAAACGATACTCTGCCCGCGGCGGGTGGCGGCATGGCCCGTGCATTTACCGCCAACTTCCTCGGGGAAGCGCCGGACTGGTACAAGCTGACCATCGCCCTGTTCCTGATCCTGAACCCAATCCTTTTGTACGCCACCTCCCCGTTTGTGGCCGGCTGGGTCCTGATTGGCGAATTTATCTTCACCCTCGCTATGGCGCTCAAGTGCTATCCGCTGCAGCCCGGCGGCCTGCTCGCCATCGAGGCGGTGCTGCTCGGCCTCACCAGCAGCGATGCGGTCTACCACGAAGTAAAAGAAAACCTGCAGGTTATCCTGCTGCTGATGTTTATGGTTGCCGGCATCTACTTTATGAAGAGCCTGCTGCTTTACGTATTTACCAAGCTCCTCGTCGGCATTCGCTCCAAGACCACTTTGTCACTGCTGTTTTGCGGCGTTTCCGCGATACTCTCCGCATTCCTGGATGCCCTGACAGTCACCGCCGTACTGATCGCTGTTGCGGTGGGCTTCTACGCGGTTTACCACAAGACAGCTTCCAATCGTCCGGCACACTCGGACCACGACCATTCCCACGACGACCACGTGGTTGAATATCACCGCTCCGATCTGGACCAGTTCCGCGCCTTTCTGCGCAGCCTCATTATGCACGGCGCCGTTGGCACCGCGCTCGGTGGGGTATGCACCCTGGTGGGTGAACCGCAAAACCTGCTGATCGCGGAAAAGGCCGGCTGGGACTTCGTACAGTTTTTCCAACAGATGGCCCCGGTCACCATTCCCGCGTTCGCCGCTGGCCTGACGACCTGCTTCCTGCTGGAGAAAGCCAAGGTCTTCGGTTACGGCGCCAAGCTGCCTGACGCAGTGCGCGAAGTACTTTCCAATTTCGCTACCGAACAGGAACAGAAGCGCACCCAGCGCGACGTGGTCGAGCTCTGGGTACAGGGCATCGTCGCGGTGATCCTGGTACTTTCACTGGCCTTTCACGTGGCCGAGGTGGGTATTATTGGCCTGATGATCATTGTGCTGCTGACCGCGTTTAACGGCGTTATTCAGGAGCCACGCATCGGCCACGCGTTTGAAGAAGCCCTTCCCTTCACTGCGCTGCTGGTAGTGTTCTTTGCGATTGTTGCGGTGATCCATCAACAGCACCTGTTCGAGCCCATTACCCACTTCGTACTGAGCCTGGAGCCGGAGCAGCAACCAGGCACTCTATTCCTGGCCAACGGCGTGCTCTCCATGATCAGTGACAATGTGTTCGTGGCGACCGTGTACATCAACGAGGTGAAAGACGCGCTGCTCGCCGGCGATATTACCCGCGAGCATTTCGACAAGCTGGCGATTGCGATTAATACCGGCACTAACCTGCCGAGCGTTGCCACACCCAATGGCCAGGCAGCCTTCCTGTTCCTGCTGACCTCAGCACTCGCGCCACTGATTCGCCTTTCCTACGGTCGCATGGTGGTGATGGCCCTGCCCTACACCCTCGTGCTGACCGTAGTCGCACTGACCTGCGTGGTATTTGCAATCTGATTGTTCGCCGAACCACATATGAAACAAAAAAGGGGCCTTTGGCCCCTTTTTTGTTTCATTCTGATACGTGCATATGATTTACACGCAACGCGCTCAACTACCAGAAATGCTTCCCGCCGGATTTTTCCAGCAGCGCCAGAAACGCAGCGTGCGCATCTAGCTCCTGTTCATTTGCACGCACCACATTGAGGGATGCCCGCTCAGCACTGAGACGACGGATAGCACCTGGCTCCACAGCACTTGCCTCTTGCTTCTGATCTGCTTCACCGGACGTATCACTACTAGCCAATAGATCCGTTTGGCCGCCGGTCATAATTAGATAGACGTCGGCAAGGATTTCCGCGTCCAGCAAAGCGCCATGGAGGTCGCGTTGCGAGTTATCGACGAAGTACCGCTTACACAAGGCATCCAGATTATTCTTCTGGCCCGGATGCTTTTCGCGCGCCAGGGCCAGGGTATCCAACACCCCGCAATGGGTGGCAACGTTTTGCCAACGGGGGCTCCCCAGACGCTTTAACTCTGAATCGATAAAGCCAACGTCAAACGGTGCGTTGTGGATGACCAATTCCGCACCATCACAGAAGGTCATGAACTCGTCGACCACCTGCGAAAAGATGGGCTTATCAACGAGGAATTCGTTGGTGATACCGTGCACCTCAATCGCACCGTCGTCGACTTCGCGCTCGGGATTGATGTACTGATGGTAGTGACGGCCGGTCAACTTGCGATTGATCAGCTCTACACAACCAATCTCAATAATGCGATGCCCGGACTTGGGATCAAGACCGGTGGTTTCGGTATCCAGAACAATTTGCCGCATGCTTTAACAGGCCCCCAATTCGTCAATTCCGCGGTTCGCCAGTGCATCCGCCCGCTCATTACCCGGGTCACCTGCGTGCCCCTTCACCCAGTGCCAGTGCACGTCGTGTTCGCCAATCGCGCTATCCAGTTCCTGCCACAAGTCAGCATTTTTGACTGGCTTTTTGTTTGCGGTTTTCCAGCCATTCTTTTTCCAGTTGTGAATCCAACCGGTAATGCCCTGACGCACATATTGTGAATCGGTATGCAGGTCGACGCGGCAGTGCTGATTCAGCGCCTGTAAAGCCTGAATTGCGGCCATCAGTTCCATGCGATTATTGGTGGTCATCGACTCACCGCCGCACAACTCTTTTTCGGCCTCACCGCTCATCAGCAATACGCCCCAGCCGCCCGGACCAGGATTACCCCGGCAAGCGCCATCGGTATAAATGGTGACTTGTTTCAATGCGTTCTCGTTATGAAAATATTGGAGCTGCAATCCGTTCTGGTGCAACTCTACTCTGGTACAGCCTATCCAGGCGCATCACTTATTGTGGCGACTATTGTGGCGTCCCTGCTTGTGATGGCGCCCCCGGGCAGCCACCCGTGGACTGCTCGGCACCGCGCTCAGGGCAGGTTTCTTTTCCCCTCGCCAGTTGAGCTTGATGGTGCGCATCCGCGCCACTTCTTTGCGCGCGACTATGATGTAAAAGCCGCCCCACGGCAAGTGCCAGCGCGTACCCACCCGCTCCATCCAGGAAGTCTTGGAAAGCAGGTCCCCGTGATTGAGCGGCATACGGAAAAATCCGCGCTCTACCTGTCCGGACTGCAGGTCCAGCAGGTTCATCCAATCCTCGATCCGCGCCGCGCGCAACTGGTTACCCAGCTGGTAGGGACTGGAACCGCCAAACAACCGCGCGAGTCCCAACAGGGAAAACGGGTTGAAGCCGATAAGCACCATATGACCGCCCGGAATCAGTACCCGCGCGGCTTCTCTCAGCACCTGATGGGGCTGAGGGGAGAAGTCCAGCAGATGATGCAGCACCGCGACATCAATGGACTCTGAGGGCAACGGCAACTGCTCAAATTCCACCAACGCCGCCCCCTGGCCCTCCGGGCAGGGACTCAGTTTAAAGCGGTGATTGATACGGCTACACGCGGCGAAATCCACCTGCCGCGCCACACTCGCCTGCATCAGGTGGTAGCCGAACATTCCCTCCACCACCGGCTGGACCAGCGCTAGCTGCTGGGTAAGAATCTCCCGACCAAGACCGCTGTCGAACCAATCACTTAACGCCGGGCAGGAATCTGCCAGCGGAGAAATAGGCGCTTTCCCGCGATAGAACAGGGAATGTTTTTCCGGATTTTCCGGCATCCTAGTCATCTACAGCTCCTATATTCTGGTGGCCAACATACGGGTCAACACGCGGTAGCAATGAATATTCGGTCAGCGCCAGAATACCCTATCTCACCAAGCGCACAAATGACCGCGCGGGCTGTGCTAATGTTGCGCCAATAATTCTTAGGTTAGCGGGGACAGCTAATGATCACAATCCGCCCCATTCCAGCATTCAACGACAACTATATCTGGCATTTACAACAAAATGACGAACACTGGGTGGTCGACCCCGGTGATGCGGCCCCTGTCATGGCGGCACTCGCTGGCCAGCAATTACACGGCATACTGCTGACCCACCACCATTTCGACCACACCGGAGGCGTCGCAGCGCTCACCGCTGCCTTCAACTGCCCGGTGTATGGTCCGGCAACCATTGAAGGTGTTACCCACCCGCTGTGTGACGGCGACCACTTTACCCTGCTGGGCGCCCCCTGTGAGGTGCTCGCGGTACCAGGCCACACCCTGGACCATATCGCACTGCTTATGACGGACGGCGAAGCGAAACACCTGTTCTGTGGTGACACCCTGTTTGCCGGCGGCTGCGGCCGACTGTTCGAGGGCACGCCAAACCAGATGTACCAGTCCCTCTCGCGCCTGGCAGCGCTGCCGGGAGATACCCGTGTCTACTGCGCGCACGAGTACACACTGGCGAACCTCGAATTTGCCCTTGCCGTCGACGCCAATAATCCACAGCTGCGTGACCGCCAACGGGATGCGAAAGCAATACGCGCACGCGGAGAGCCGACCCTCCCTTCGAGTATTGCGCTGGAGCGCGCCACGAACCCGTTCCTGCGTACCGACGAGCCAGATATACGTGTACAGGCTCAGGCAAAAGGCCTGCCGGAGAATGCGAACCCTGTCGAAATTTTCGCCAATTTACGTCACCAAAAGGACGTTTTTTGACCAAATCGCATTGACCAGGACTCACCCTCCTCTTTAGAATCAGACAATTACACAACAAAGCTCATGCGCATTATTCAACGACGCCTCTTCTAGGGCCTGCCGGCATCAAAAATAACGACGCCTTGGCAGTAATCCGCCGAAGATTCCCGGCCAGTTCGGTGCAGAGCAAAGCGATAATTACAGACCTCGGATACCAGAATGGTTTATAAAAAGTTTGCTGTTGCGCTGTTGGCAACGGCGGTAGGGGCCTGCACCCAGATTGACTCTGCACCTCGCACGGCAACGACCGCACAGATCGAGCCGACTGACGGTGTGGATTCCATACCCAGTATGGACAGCACCATCAGCGAGAACATACTCAACGCCGCTGAACCCGCACTGGCCAGCAACGACATTTGGCACCGGCTGCGCCAGGGTTTTACCCTGGATCGCGAAACAAACCGTCCAAACGTCCAGGATTATGTAAAATATTTTTCCTCTAATCAGGGCTATATGGCCCGGGTAACCGAGCGCTCCCGCCGCTACATTTTCCACGTAGCTGAGCAGCTGGAGCAGGAAAATGTCCCACTGGAATTTGCCCTGCTCCCTATCGTGGAAAGCGCCTACGATCCTTTCGCCTATTCCCACGCACAGGCCTCCGGGATGTGGCAGTTCATTCCCGCAACCGGGCGCTCCTTTGGGTTGCACCAGAACTGGTGGTATGACGGCCGCCGCGATGTGGTGGAATCCACCCGTGCCGCCTCCGAATACTTCAACTACCTGGCGGCCAAGTTCGATAATGACTGGCTGTTGGTACTTGCGGCCTACAACGCCGGTGAAGGTACGGTACGCCGCGCGCGCGAGCGCAATGCGCGCGCCGGCAAGGGGACCAGCTTCTGGGATCTGAAACTGCCCCGAGAAACCCGCCGCTATGTACCACAGCTGCTGGCGCTGGCCGAAGTCGTTTCCCGCCCGAACCACTACAAGGTGCCACTGCACGATGTCGGTAACGAGCCTTACTACGCGGCGGTGAACGTAGGCAGCCAGATTGACCTCGCCCAGGCGGCAGATCTCGCTGGTGTGGAGATCGAAGAGTTGTACCTGCTGAACCCAGGCTATAACCGCTGGGCGACGGATCCCGAAGGCAATCATCGACTGCTCGTTCCCCATGAAAAGAGCACACAGTTCGTTGCAGCGCTGGACAAGCTGCCGGCGGATCAGCGCGTCAGCTGGCAGCACTACCGGGTAGCCAACGGTGATTCGCTATCGGTCATTGCTCGCCGCTACGAAACCACCATCGCCGCGATCCAGCAGGCCAACAAACTGCGCGGCAGCAGAATCCGTGCGGGCCAGACCCTGCTGATCCCGAGCGCTTCCGGGCCCAACGCCCAGTACGCCTATTCCATTGACCAGCGCGTGAAGCGTCGCCAGTCTTCCGGCAAAGGGCGCAAGACCAGCTACACGGTGCGCCCGGGTGACACTCTTTGGGGCATCGCCCGCAGCCTGAATGTGCAAGTACGCTCGTTGGCCAGCTGGAACAATATGGCGCCAGGTGACACTTTACGCCCCGGACGCAAACTGGTCGCGTACAACGCAAACGGAAGCAATAACAGCTCGAGCACCAGCCGCACTACCCGTAAAGTGTCTTACCGAGTGCGCAGTGGCGACTCGCTTTACCGGATCGCGCAGAAGTTTCGTATCGATATCAGCGATATCGTGCGCTGGAACAAAATCAGCCAGAACAGCTACCTGCAACCGGGCCAGCGCCTGACGCTATTTGTTGATAGCGCCAATAACGGCTAATTCGGCCAAACTGCCCAACGGCAATCTCTGCGTTGCCGTTTTGCTTTTTTGCTTATTTCAGACATAAAAAAACCGGCGAAAATCGCCGGTTTTTTTATTTGCGGAAACAATCAGCCGTTACTGCTGGGTTCCGCTAAACACTTCCACGTCTGCCTTGCTCAGCAGGTATTGCTGTACCGCTGCCAGCTCTGCGCCTCCCAGCATAGAAGACAGCTGCTGCATCAGTGCATCACGCTGCTCTTTGCTCTGACGGTCAAGGTCGCCAGAACGCACATCGCGCAGCTGCACAACAACGACATCACCATTCGGCAAGGTAAACTGTTCCAGAGTGCGAGCACCCGGACGCGGCTCAGCCATAGTGAACACCTTGCTCACCACTTCGCCACGGGCACCAAAGCCACCACGACGCGTCTTATCACTGGTTTCAAGGGTCAGGCTTTCAGACTCGGCAACCGCTGCGAGGCCGCCACTCTCTCCAGCCTGCGAGGCAATATCTTTGGCCTTGCTCGCCAGCTGCTCGCTCGCCTTGTCGCGCTTCAGGCGCTGTACAACTTCCGCCTTCACTTCTTCCAGTGGCTTCACGCCTTCAGCCTTGTGCTCAACAACACGCAATACCACCGCGTGATTTTCATTGAGGTTCAACACGTCTGAGGTATTGCCGTCTTCGAGAACTTCAGGAGAAAACGCTGCGGTAATTACCTGACGCTCGCCGACAACACCCGGGCCACCCTGGCGGGAGAACAAAGGAGAAGTCTGCACGCTTACGCCCAGCTCTTCGGCGGGCGCCGCCAGTGTCTCAGCGTTGTACGCCAGGTCACCCAGGCGACTTACCGCATCGACAAACTCCCGCTCCGCTTCCGCGTTACGGATGCGCGCCTCAATGGCAGCCTTGCGCTCTTCAAACGCCGGCGGCGCCGCATCGGCAACTTCAATCAGCTTGATGAAATGGGTGCCTGCATCGGTTGTTACCGCGCCGGACACTTCACCAACCTGCAATTTAGCCAGAGCTTCCTCGAACGCTTGCGGGAACACGTCACCGGAAGTGAAACCGACATCACCACCGTCTTCACTAGACAGGATGTCATCGGAGTACTCTTTCGCCAGTACTGCGAATTCGGCACCGCTATCCAGTTTTGACTGAACTTCCGCTACCTTTGCCTGCGCAGCCTCGTCATCACCTTCAACCAGAATATGTGCTGCATGGCGACGAATGCTCGCCTGGAAGTTCTTCACTTCCTGATCGTATTGCGCACGCACGTCCTGCTCAGAAATATCGATGTTCGCTGCGAACAACGCAGGAGTGAGCTCGATATACTCCACAGAAACCTGCTCAGGACGCTGGAATGCAGACTGATTTTCGTCGTAGTAAGCCTGTACCTCACCATCCGCAACCTCAATACCCTCGAGCAGAGGTGTCGCAGACAAGGTCACGTAATCAAAGTCACGCTCTTCCATGGACACGGCAACGATATTTTCAGCATCGGCACGGGTGCTAAACGCGGTTTGCGACACACTGTCGATAAACTGCTGCATCACCATTTCCTGCTCCAGTAACTGGCGGAAAACAGTAGGGCTGTAACCCATACGACGCAGGCCATCGCGATACATTTGCTGATCAAACTGGCCATTAACCTGGAAACCGGGCATCTGCACGATTTCTTTATCTACTGCGGCGACACTCATGGCCATACCACGATCAAGCGCGGCCTGGCGCATGACCGCACTATTGACGAGCTGCTGCAGCACCGGGCCACGCAGTTGCTCATCGGTCAGCAAGTCAGTGGGCACATTGTCGCCATACTGGTTTTCGATCATTGCGCGGCGATTCTGGATCGCACGCTGCAGATCAAGTTGAGAAATCTTTTCGCCGTTTACCTCTGCCACTTTATTGGCAGAGCCACCGCTGGCGCCGGTGAAAAAATCGATTCCACCAATCACCATGATAAATCCGAAAAACGCCGCAACAATAATGGCAGCGGTTCCCTTCAGGTTGTCACGCATGGACTGAAGCATATCCAGCTCCGAAATTAACTCTTGTCTGTACACCACCGGATCAATAGTTATTCTTATTTCAGCACAAACTAGGTTCTGCGTGCTGATCAGGGAAACATCCCGTTGATCCTGATTCCGATTTCAATCTTTCAGAAACAAAAAAGGCGCATCCAAGTGATACGCCTCTTTGAAGCATTTTTTACAAAGCTTCTTAGTTCACCGCGTCTTTCAAAGCTTTACCAGCTTTGAAGTTCGGGATCTTAGCGGCAGCGATTTCGATCGGGTCGCCGGTGCGCGGGTTGCGACCAGTGCGCGCAGCGCGCTCTTTGACAGCGAAGGTACCAAAGCCAACCAGAGCAACCTGATCGCCTTTTTTCAGAGCGTCGGTAATGCTGTCAACCATGGCGTCCAGAGCACGGCCAGCAGCTGCCTTAGGAATGTCAGCAGACGCGGCAATGGCTTCAATCAGTTCGGACTTATTCACGCTATATCCCTCTATTCTTTTCTAGGTCTAAATGGTCTATGTAATTAGATTCTGAATCTGGAAGTAGTTCCCAGAGTTCAATTCCAGATGTGTTCGTCAGGTCTGTTGCATCCCTGAATAACAAGGTGCAATCAAGTATTTTTTCGCAGCGGATTTACCAATCGACTGCTGTTCCCCCGTAGCACAACAAGCCACGTTTTATACCAACTGCCTGTTAGTGGGTCAAGGAACCATGCGGCTTTGCGGGCAGTTTGACACTTTTAAGCCACACTTGTTCAGTCAACGGCCGGCAAGCCTATTTTTTGACCGCCCGCAACGCCCGGCGGCGTACTCTAAGCGACTTGATACCAACGTTTCAATGGTTTTTTGTGCAAACTTAGCGGCAAGTAACTGTCATCTGTTTAACAGAGAAGCGACAGTCGAGCGGGAAATACACAGCACCGAAAAAATCGTTCAAAACTTCAACAAACTGAACACCAAAACGACCTACCGCTTTCCATTAAGCGGTAGGTCGCAGGGTAAAAATCAGGTCAAGTTATGATCGATAGAGCATGCCAGGCGATCAGTGAGTCTGAACAGAACGCTGGGAGCGCTCATCCGCCTTTTTCTGTAACGCGGAATACTCTTCATCACTCAGCGCGTTGGGCACCGATTCCAGCGCGTATTCAAACACCTGATCAATCCACTTCACCGGCTTGATCACCAGGTCCTGTTGAATATTGTCAGGGATATCCTTGAGGTCACGCTCGTTGTCCGCCGGGATCAGTACCGTTTTGATACCACCACGGTGCGCAGCCAGTAACTTTTCCTTCAGGCCGCCAATACGCAACACTTCACCGCGCAAGGTAATTTCACCGGTCATTGCCACATCGGCACGCACGGGAATATCGGTCAGTACCGACGCCAATGCGGTGCACATCGCGATACCCGCTGAAGGCCCATCTTTGGGCGTGGCACCCTCAGGAACGTGGATATGAATGTCGCGCGTTTCGTGGAAGTCGGGAGCGATACCCAGTGACTGAGCGCGCGCGCGCACCACAGTGAGCGCAGCCTGAATCGACTCCTGCATCACATCACCGAGAGAACCGGTCTTGATCACACGCCCTTTGCCGGGGACGGCTGAGGACTCGATCGTGAGCAACTCGCCACCGACTTCAGTCCAGGCAAGTCCTGTCACCTGACCGATCTTGTTTTCCTCTTCCGCGCGACCGTAATCGAATTTGCGCACGCCCAACAGGTCTTCCAGCTGATCCTGCTTGATCACCACCTTGTTGGTGGTGGATTTGCGCACATGCTCGGTGACGACCTTGCGGCAAATTTTTGCCATTTCACGATCCAGCCCGCGTACACCCGCCTCGCGCGTGTAATAGCGAACAACATCGCGAACCACCTCATCGGTGATTTCCAATTCCTCGGGCTTCAAGCCAGCATTTTTACGTTGCTTGGGAATCAGATAGCGCTGGGCAATATTCAACTTTTCATCTTCGGTATATCCAGGAATTCGAATCACTTCCATACGGTCCAACAAGGGGCCGGGAATATTCATCGAGTTCGAAGTACACACGAACATCACATCGGAGAGGTCGTAGTCCACTTCCAGATAGTGATCGTTGAAAGACTTGTTCTGCTCCGGGTCCAACACCTCGAGCAAAGCAGATGCCGGATCACCGCGGTGATCCATACCCATCTTGTCGATTTCATCCAGCAGGAATAGCGGGTTTTTCACCCCGACCTTGGAAATTTTCTGAATCAACTTACCAGGCAGCGAGCCAATGTAGGTTCTACGGTGACCACGAATCTCGGCCTCATCGCGCACACCACCGAGCGCCATACGCACATACTTGCGATTGGTCGCGCGTGCGATCGACTCCCCGAGTGAGGTTTTACCCACCCCGGGCGGCCCAACTAAACACAGAATTGGACCCTTCACCTTTTTCACGCGTTTCTGCACGGCGAGGTATTCCAGAATACGCTCTTTCACCTCTTCGAGGCCGTAGTGATCCTTGTTCAGAATCTCTTCCGCCTTGATCAGGTCATGGCGCACGCGGCTGGCCTTCTTCCAGGGCACACTCAACATCCAGTCGATGTAACTGCGCAGCACGGAAGCTTCCGCAGACATGGGCGACATCATTTTCAGCTTGCCCAGTTCCGCGCGGGTTTTCTTTTCCGCCTCGGTAGACATGCCGGAATCGGCAATTTTCTTCTCAAGTTCTTCAATTTCGTTGGGCTCTTCGGTGATCTCGCCCAACTCTTTTTGAATCGCCTTCATCTGCTCATTCAGGTAGTACTCGCGCTGGCTTTTTTCCATCTGCTTCTTCACGCGACCGCGAATGCGCTTTTCCACCTGGATCAGGTCGATCTCTGAATCCATCAACCCCAGCAGGTGCTCGAGGCGCTGCTTAACGCTGATGGTTTCCAATAATTCCTGTTTTTGCGCGAGATCCAGCGACATATGTGCAGCGATGGTGTCAGCCAGACGGCCCGGCTCATCGATACCGGACAGGGAGGTCATTACCTCATTGGGCACTTTTTTACTGACACTAACGTATTGCTCGAACTGTGACATGGCAGAGCGCACCAGCGCCTCCGCTTCCGCCTCGGAGAGCTCTTCCGATTCAATCGGGGATACAGTGGCGCGGTAATGCCCCTCGCCTTCCTGAATCTCCTCAACTTTCACTCGGTGGCCACCCTCCACCAGGACCTTGACGGTGCCGTCGGGCAGCTTGAGTAATTGCAGTACGCTCGCCACGGTGCCCACACGATACACATCGTCCGCACCGGGGTCGTCTTCCGACGCCTGCCGCTGTGCCACGAGCAGCACTTGCTTGTCGCTGCGCATCGCGTCTTCCAGCGCATCGATGGATTTCTCTCGACCGACAAACAGCGGGATCACCATATGCGGGTAGACCACTACATCTCGCAGTGGCAGCAGGGGGTATTCGTTCAAGGTCTCGGATGGCTGGTCCATATAACTCCTCTCGGCCTTCAGGCGGCCTGCGCCGCCAGATTGGCAGCGTCAACGTATCTGCTGCGTCGCCTCCAGTGCGGACGCCCGATACGACTTGTGCCAGTTCAACAGCTAAGGTGGGGGCGTCGCCCAGAATAACAAGTCCACGCCGTCGCACGCAGCAAAATTAGTTTAATTTCGGCGACTTGACGATGGTTGCACAAAACCCAAGTTCTCTATGACGCCGCAGACATAGAACAAAAACTATCCAGACAGCGAAAATCTAGCCTCGGAAAGTGCCTGGAAACTCGACTGGCGACCGCGTGAATCAGGCGCCACCTCACGGGCACAAAAAAAGCCCCAAACTGGGGCTTTCTTTGTGCCGAAAGGCGGTGTGATCAGCGCGGAAGGATTTACTCTTCCGGCGCGGCTTTCTGGGCTTCCACCTGCTCATATACCAGCAGGGGGGCCGACTCACCTTTGATCACTGCCTCGTCAATTACGACTTTCGCAACGTTATCCATGGATGGAATGTCGTACATGGTTTCGAGCAATACCGACTCCATGATCGAGCGCAAACCACGTGCACCGGTCTTTCGCTCCATGGCCTTGGTTGCGACAGCGTCCAGGGCATCCGGACGGAAGTCCAGCTCAACCCCTTCCATGTCGAACAACTTGCCATATTGCTTGGTCAACGCGTTGCGCGGCTCGGTCAGAATTTGTACAAGCGCAGCGCGATTCAGTTCCTCGAGTGTCGCGGTCACCGGCAGGCGGCCAACAAACTCCGGGATCAACCCGTAACGCACCAAGTCTTCCGGCTCCAGATCCAGCAACACTTCACCAAAGTTGCTGTTGCTATCTTTGGATTTGACCTCGGCAGAGAAACCGATGCCACCTTTTTCTGAGCGGTCGCGGATGACTTTATCCAGACCAGCAAAAGCACCGCCACAGATAAACAGGATATTGGAGGTGTCTACCTGCAGGAATTCCTGCTGTGGATGCTTACGGCCACCCTGAGGCGGTACCGAGGCAACCGTGCCCTCAATCAATTTCAGCAGTGCCTGCTGTACACCCTCACCGGAAACATCCCGGGTGATCGAGGGGTTGTCGGATTTGCGGGAAATTTTGTCAATTTCATCGATGTAAACGATACCCTGCTGGGCCTTCTCTACATCGTAATCACACTTTTGCAGCAGCTTCTGAATGATGTTCTCAACATCTTCACCCACGTAACCGGCTTCGGTGAGGGTGGTGGCGTCCGCGATGGTAAACGGCACATTCAACAGGCGGGCAAGGGTTTCCGCCAACAGGGTCTTACCACTACCAGTAGGGCCTACCAGTAGGATGTTGGACTTGCCCAGTTCAACGTCATCTTTGCCTTTCACGCCCTTGCTGGTGCGCAAACGCTTGTAATGGTTGTATACCGCGACCGCCAGTACCTTTTTGGCACGCGCCTGACCAATTACGTACTGGTCAAGAATCTCGGTAATTTCCTGAGGTGTAGGCAGGCGAGAATCGTCACCTTCGACAGATTCCTGCACTTCCTCGCGAATGATATCGGTGCAGAGCTCAACGCACTCGTCACAGATGTATACAGAAGGGCCTGCAATCAGCTTGCGTACTTCTTGCTGGCTCTTGCCACAGAAGGAACAGTAAAGGAGTTTGCCGTTATCTTCTCCGCTGTTCTTATCAGTCATCTAAGTACTCCGTGCTCTGACAGCCAGCCAAAATGCGGTGGCAAAAGGGGTTCGTAATCAAGATGCGGTCTTTTGGCAGGTTTTTCAAGCTTTTTTGTTCTCTACCGGAGTAGAGGCTCAGCGACATACCGCAACAACTGCGCGCAGTGCACAGCGGTCGCGGAACATCACTCCCCTACCCGGGGTAATTTTGGGGAATAAGTGCGTGCCAGATAACGTTCAGGTGTTACTTGGCTAAGCCCTGGCGATGCGCCAATACCTGGTCCACCAGGCCGTACTCCTTAGCTTCATCCGCGCTGAGGAAGCGATCCCGGTCTGTGTCGCGCTCAATTTCCGCTACAGTACGGCCGGTGTGATGGGCCATAAGCTCGTTGAGGCGTGCACGAATCTTGAGGATTTCCTGGGCGTGAATATGAATATCCGAGGCCTGCCCCTGTGCCCCGCCGCTCGGCTGGTGAATCATTACCCGCGAGTTCGGTGTGGCGTAACGCTTCCCTTCTGCACCGGCGGTCAACAGGAAAGCACCCATGCTGCACGCCTGCCCAATACACATGGTGCTCACGTCGGGCTTGATAAATTGCATGGTGTCGTAAATCGACATGCCTGCAGTCACCGACCCACCTGGCGAATTAATATACAAATGGATATCTTTGTCCGGGTTTTCGGCTTCCAGGAACAGCAGCTGGGCCACAACCAGGTTTGCCATATGGTCTTCTACCGGCCCGACCAGAAAGATCACGCGCTCTTTCAGTAGACGGGAATAAATATCAAACGAACGCTCCCCTCTGGCGGTCTGCTCTACCACCATCGGCACCAGGCCGCCGGTGGCAAGAATGTCTTGGGAACTACTAGGACGATCAATATATGCCATGGATACGATGCTTCCTTTTTCGGCGTATTAGGCGGGTCAGAACGCATGTGCTCAAAAAAAACACACTTCTGAAAAATTTGTTCAACCTGAGCTTAACTGCTCGGCGGCGATAATGCCAGATTGACTCACAGCATCTCGCACAAACAAAAACGGCCACCCGAAGGTGGCCGCTTGCAACTGCATACGCGTGCGAATCAAGCTTGCTTTTGCGGCTTGATCACGTCGTCGTAGCTGCTTTCAACTTCGCTGACTTTCGCCTTATCCAGGACGAAATCAACAACTTGGTCTTCCAGCACTACAGACTCAACGCCAGCCAGCAACTCGCGGTTGTTGAAGTAGTACTCAACGACTTCTTCCGGTTGCTGATAGGTAGACGCCAGTTCTTCAACTTTTGCCTTTACGCGGTCCGCATCAACAGACAGTTTGTTTTCCTTGACGATCTCACCAACCACCAGACCGAGAACAACGCGACGCTTCGCCTGATCTTCGAACATGGTGTCCGGCAGCATTTTTGCAGCGTCTTCCGGATTGATCTGACCACCGAACTGCTGAACCATCTGGCCACGCAGAGTCTGAACTTCACCGGCAACCAGCGCCGCAGGGATTTCCACCTGATGCTTCTCGAACAATTGGTCCATGACCTGGGTCTTGACCTTGTTCAGCGCAGCATTCTTCAGCTCACGCTCCATGTTACCGCGTACTTCTTCGCGGAACTTCTCTTCGCCACCTTCGGCTACACCGTAGCCAGCAAAGAATTCATCATTCAGTTCAGGCAGCTCAGGCTTTTCAGAAGCAGTTACCTTGATGGTGAACACCGCCTCGGCACCTTTCAGGTTTTCCGCCTGGTAGTCTTCCGGGAAGGTCACTTCCACTTCTTTCTCTTCACCCGGTTTCATACCCAGAATGCCGTCTTCGAAGCCCGGAATCATACTACCGGAGCCCAGAACCAGCTGCTGACCTTCAGCCTTACCACCTTCGAACTCTTCGCCATCTTTGCGGCCAACGAAGTCGATGGTAACGCGGTCGCCCTTCTGCGCCTTGCGCTTGGTTTCTTTCCAACCGGACTGCTGCTTGCGCAGTACGTCGATCATGTTGTCGACGTCTTTATCAGTTACTTCAGCGGTCGGGCGCTCAACAGCGACTTCCGCCAGATCGGTCAGAGCAACTTCCGGGTAAACTTCGAAGGTCGCTACGTATTCCAGGTTTTCACCCGGAGTTACATTTTTAGCTTCGATGCTCGGCTGGCCGGCAGGCTTTACCTGCTCCTTCTGAACCGCGTCGTAGAAAGAACGGCTCATTACCTCGCCCAGCACTTCTTGACGAACACCGGCACCAAAACGCTGACGTACAACCTTCATCGGCACCTTGCCTTTACGGAAGCCGTTGATGCGCACGGTCTTGGCCGCTTGCTGAAGGCGCTTATCAACTTCCTTATCCACCACTTCTGCCGGCAAATTTACCGTTAAGCGACGCTCCAGTCCGGAAGTTGTTTCGATGGAAACCTGCATGTTAATCCTCGTGAGACTCTTCTCTTCACACAATGCCGGGCTACGGAAATGTCTAACCAGCACCAGCGCTTAGCGTTACGCCGAATGTTATCCGGCCGCCAAATACAAACAGCCCGTGCCACCACCTCTACCCTGCGAAACGCGACATACATCGGCGCTGCGGGCAACGAATGAACACGGACTGCGAAATATTTAATTGGTGGGGACGGGGAGACTTGAACTCCCACACCTTGCGGCACCAGAACCTAAATCTGGCGTGTCTACCAATTCCACCACGTCCCCAAACCCAAACTCGCGGATAACTCTTTGATTTACCTGCCTTTTTAAGAAAAAACAGGTTAGCCGTCCAGCGAGGGGAGCAGATTGTGCCACAGAGGACACAGGGCTTCAATAAGTGCGTTGAAAACAAATGGGGCGCCCACGGGCGCCCCATCTTTTGCACGGAAGCCGGAGCGGCTTACACGCGCTCTACGATGGTGGTGATACCCTGACCCAGACCAATACACATGGTCGAAACGCCAAGGTCACCGCCTTCATTTTGCATCACGGACAGCAAGGTACCCGTGATACGCACACCGGAACAACCGAACGGGTGGCCCAGTGCGATAGCACCGCCGTACAGGTTGACCTTCTCGTCCATTTTATCGAGCAAGTTGAGGTCCTTCAGCACCGGCAACGCCTGCGCCGCGAACGCCTCGTTCAGCTCCACCTTATCGATATCATCGATGGTCAGACCTGCGCGCTTCAGCGCGTTCTGCGTCGAAGGGACCGGGCCGTAACCCATGATGGACGGATCCACACCCGCCAGCGCCATTTCGCGCACCTTGGCGATCGGGGTCATACCCAGTGCCTGGGCACGCTCAGCGGACATCACCAGCATCACGGATGCACCGTCGGTAATCTGGGAGGAGGTGCCCGCAGTTACCTGGCCGTGCTTCGGGTCAAACGCCGGCTTCAGCTGCGCCAGACCTTCAGCGGTAGTTTCCGGACGGATGGTCTGGTCGGTTTCTACCAGAATCGGCACACCGTCGGCGTCGTGACCTTCAATTGCAATAATCTCGCGATTGAATTTACCCTCTTCGGTCGCCTTGGCCGCGTGCTGGTGAGAGCGCGCACCAAACTCGTCCATCTGCTGACGCTGGATACCGTGCATCATGGCCAAGTATTCAGCGGTCATGCCCATGGAGCCTGCCGCCTTCGCCATATGGCGACCCAGCATCGGGTTCGGGCTCACGTGCTCCATCATATTCAGGTGACCCATGTGCTCGACACCGCCGACCACATAGACATCACCCACACCCGCCTGAATATTGGCAGCAGCGGTGTGCAGAGAGGACATGGAGGAGCCGCACAGGCGGTTCACGGTTTGCGCCGGAACGGTGTGGGGCAGACCAGCAGCCAGAGCGACAAAGCGTGCTACGTTGAAGCCCTGCTCGTCACGCTGCATGACACAGCCCCAGATCAGGTCATCAATTTCTTTCGGATCCAGCTTCTCATTGCGCTGCAGAAACTTCTTCAGCAGTTCAGCAGACATGTCGTCTGCACGTACATTGCGGTAAACGCCATTTTTGGATCGCCCCATGGCGGTACGCGCATAGTCGACGATTACGGCATCTCTAGGATTCAGACTCATGGATACTCTCCTTACTTGTTGCCGTAGTAGGTTTTGCCGCTGGCAGCCATTTCACGCATGCCTTTGGTCGGCTCATACAGCGCACCCAGGTCGCTGTACTTCTCGGCGATCTTCACGAAGTTGTCCAGGCCAATGCTGTCCAGCCAAGCGAACACGCCACCGCGGAAGGGCGGGAAGCCGATGCCGTAGATGAGCGCCATATCCGCTTCCGCCGGAGAATCCACGATACCCTCTTCCAGGCAGCGCGCCAGCTCGGTCGCCATCGGCACCATCATACGCTCGATGATTTCGTCGCTTTCAAACTCGCGACGATCAGCCACGTGCGGCTTCAGCAGCTCGTAGGACTCCTCGGTAGCCACTTTCTTGGGGCGGCCTTTCTTGTCTTGCTCGTAGACATAGAAGCCTTTGCCATTCTTCTGGCCGTAGCGCCCTGCTTCGTACATTACGTCGGAAGCTGCGGTAAAGGTCTTGCCCATACGCTCAGGGAAACCCTCCGCCATCACCTGTTCGGCGTGTACACCGGTATCGATACCGACCACGTCCATCAGGTAAGCCGGACCCATCGGCCAGCCCCAGCGTTCCATGACCTTATCGACCTGCTGGAAGTCGGCGCCATCGCGCACCAGCATGGCGAAGCCGGCGAAGTACGGGAACAGCACACGGTTTACCAGGAATCCTGGGCAGTCGCGTACCACGATCGCTTTCTTACCCATTTTGTTGGCGTAGGCCACAACGCGGGCGACGGCGTTTTCAGAAGTTTTTTCACCGCGGATCACTTCCACCAGCGGCATCTTGTGCACCGGGTTGAAGAAGTGCATACCCAGGAAGTTTTCCGGGCGCGACAGCGGCGCAGCCAGGCTGTCGATGGAAATAGTCGAAGTGTTGGAAGCAATTACGGTGTCGTCAGAAACCTTGCCTTCCACCTCGGTCAGAACCGCCTGCTTAACCTTCGGGTTTTCCACAACCGCTTCAACCACCACGTCAATATCGTCGAAACCATCGTAGCTCAGGGTCGGCTCGATGCGGTTCAGCACCTCACCCATCTTGCTAGCGGTCATGCGACCGCGATCAACCATTTTCGACAGCAGCTTGTTGGCCTCATTCAGGCCCAGGTCGATGCCGTCCTGATTGATATCCTTCATCTTAATCGGCGTGCCTTTATAGGCAGACTGGTAGGCGATACCGCCACCCATGATGCCCGCACCCAGTACGGCAGCACGCTCGATTTTCTTGTCCGCCTTCTTTTCCCAGCCTTTGGCAACCTTGCCAACCAGCTGGTCTTTCAGGAACAGGCCCACCAGGGACTTCGCAGTTTCGGTCTGCGCACTGGCAATAAACTGCTCCTGCTCGATTTTCAGTGCCGCATCGCGGTCGAGCTTGTAGCCCTGCTCAATGGAGGTCACCGCGTTAACCGGAGACGGGTAGTTGCGACCCGCTTGCTGGCCAACAAACGCCTTGGTGGTGAAGAATGCCATCAGCGCTTCGGTATCGTTCAGAGGAATCGGCGACCTCTTGATTTCACGGCGTTTCTGGTAATCCAGCTCGCCTGCAGCAACACGCTCCAGCAGCTTCAGCGCTGCGCCGCGCAGCTTGTCCGCCGGAACCACCGCATCAACGGCGTGCGCAGTCAGTGCCGCATCGGGACGCTGCTCTTTACCTGCAGCAATCCACTCGGCTGCAACGTCAACGCCAACCACGCGCGGCAAACGCACAGTGCCACCCCAACCGGGAATCAGACCCAGCTTCACTTCGGGCAGACCCACTTTGGCCTTATCGCTCATCACGCGATAGTCACAACCCAGGCACACTTCGAAGCCACCGCCGAGCGCGAAGCCATTAATGGCAACCACGGTCGGGAACGGGAGGTCTTCCAGTCGGTTGATGTTGTCGTTGTTCTTGTTCATCAGCTCGGCGGTGCCTTCCGGGCCAGCGGAGAAAGCTCCACCAAACTCGGTAATGTCCGCACCGACGATAAATACATTTTTGCCACTGGTCAGCAGCAGGCCTTTGATGTCGCCCGCTTTTTCAATCGCGTCCAGAGCGTCGGAAAATTCCGATACGGTGAGACGATTGAACTTATTGACGGACTCGCCTTCCAGATCGAATTTCAGTTCCGCGATGCCGTTGTCCAACATCTGAACGGATAGCGCTTTGCCACTAAATAACATTATTGACCTCATTGATTGGTGACCCGGTGTCATTGCCGACAATGTACCGGTCCGGGGGTCGGGTTGTGCAAGACTGAGATAGGACTCGCCGCAGACAGCGTGCGATACCAGTGTTACCACTTAATGACGCATTGTCCGAAATCAGTCGACGCGCCAAGTATAGCCAGATTCAAACGTGTGTTTGAATACCATTTCTGCCATATCTACTGTCCGGTTTGGTGCAAACATTGTGGTGAGGCAGGGATTCCGATCAAAATCTGACCCATTCGTTCATAAAGTCAGGAATTTGTTTCAAGAACAGGCAACACGCAGACAACCGGCATCTGCGCCCCGAAGCATAGCGGGAAACACGCGCGGAGACAGGACCACCGCGCAGCAAGGAAAGGATACCGGCGACATCTGGAGCCGCCGGCTACCGGCCTATCGCGCAGGCGAATGCGCAATAGGCACAAGTCACACCATATCCGCGAAGGGATTTTCTGACTCCAGGGAAATAGCGCCAGCGCCATCTGGCAACGTGAGACTATAGGCATCCAGCTCGATGGCCGACTCATCAATCAGGCCCTCACCGAACCGGTAGATCGCGTTCAGATCGCCACGGCTAGCCCTGGCATCATAGGCCGCAGCCTGCTCGGTCACAGCCTCATTGCGCTTCTGGTATGCGGTGAACGCGGCCCGGCCGTGGCGTTTGGCCAGCATGCTCTCGGTAACATGGGGCGCCAGCACACTGGCCGTTGCATTGTTACCACCAAATCCTTTTGAGTTGAGGAAGGCCACATCCAGGGATTGGGGGTCACGCTCTACATGCTCCAGCGACAATGAGAGGTTTTCATGGTGTACATCGTCGGCCACACGGTCAATGGTGGTAATACCCGGCAGAATACCGTGGCGGAACATACCCAGACTGGTGATCAACTGATCGCCACTGGCCGCCGCTACGGTGTGCCCTACAAAGGCTTTCACCGCGCACACGGGCCAAGCCTCGATACCAAAGGCGCCGGCAAGACGGTCAAAGATGGCCGACTCCGTGACTCGGTTCTGTGGGGTACTGGAACCGTGGGCCTGAACAAAGCTGCGGTTACGCAGGCTGTCTTCACCTAGGATGGCCCGCGCTTCCGCCATTGCCCGGGCAACGGTGAGGTAGTTACCGGGGCCGGGTGCGGAAATGGACTTCTTGGCCCCATCCGCATTCACGAACACGTTGGCCACTGCACCATGAATCGGCGCGCCCAGCTCGAGCGCGAGCTCATCGTCCATCAGCACTGCCCACTGGCTTCCCTCCCCCAGGGTAAAGCCGCAATTATTGCCAAATGGGCGACTGGCACGCCGGAAGTCGATTTCACCATCAAAAATTTTGCGCAACCCATCCAGGTTCGCGAGTGCGCCCATGGTGGTGTAACCATCCACCACTTCCGGCACCAGCGGCGCCTCTGCGGCACCCACTACGGCGACCCGTGCACGGCCACAGCGAATATCCTCTACCGCAGCGCGCAGGTTATAGAGATACGTTGCACAGGCGCCGGCAACCGCACCGGTAGTACCCACGCTACCCAGGACATAGGCGTTTACAAAGTCCGCGGGCATGCTGGTGAGACCCAGTGCCAACTGCTTCGAGCTCACACGCCCGCCGCGCAGGCGCGACTGCAGCAGGCCGCCATTACCATTGGCGTCCAACTGACTCATTGCGGAACTGGCATACACGGAAATTTTATCGGGACCCGCCTTCGCAGCGACAGCGTCCCAATCAATACCCAGAGACTGCACTGCATCAGATGCGCCGAGAATCGCCAACTGCAAACCCCGCGGGTGGAACCGGGAATTGTACTTCTGGCCCGGCTCAAAGCCCGTCGGCAACTGGCCCGCAGAAGCAACAGAGATTTCACGATGGCTATCGAGCATGACCGACAAGGCGCCAGCATGCACCCGCACGCGACCGCTATCCAGCGGCTCCACCTGCCAATCGTCGGGAATCGGATTCGGGAGCTGTCGCGCGGACATTTCGAAGGTGAAACCACCCGCATTTGAAAGTGCAGCCGGCTGGTGAAAGTGGCACTGGCGATAGTCGTAGAAACGCGACTCGAGCTCCCGCACCAGGGTGCCCTGCAGCACCTGCTGCTCCAGCGCGGCACCCAATGGCCCCTGAGCATCGTCACCGGTGCGCAAGCCCATCAGGGCTGCGAGATCAGACAGGACATCGGTTCGCTCCTCGGTGGCGAGGCTATCCAGCACCATGCGCTTGTAGCCCCGGTGAAACGAACTGCGACCCGCAGGATTGAATCCCCCAAACGCAGTGATAACAGGTAGGCGCTGCATCCTGACCTCCAGCCTAGTATGGAAATGCGAAACGAAATAACCCGGCAAATTCGGATGGGCGCCAGTTTAGGGGCTGGTGATTCGGCCTCGTTATGGGCATACTGGCCAGCAATTTTGACCATCTGGCCACGTGTGATGACGGCATTTTCTGCCGACTGAGGGCCAGCAAACCGGTATCTATACGGCAAACTTGGCCGACTGCCGCCATCTGTCGCGAACGGGTCAGAAACTGCACGCATAAGGTCATACTTGAGAGTTACCCATGCCCACCGTCACGTTTATTTTGATTGATCAAATGCTTTCCACCGGCACTATTTTGCCCCTGGAGATGCTGAGAGGTGCCGAGAGCCGTGCCAGAGCAGAAAAAGAGTCGGTATCGCTGAAGTTGATCACCACCAGCGTCGATGGCGCTCCGGTGAAGTCCCGTTCCGGGTTCAATCTGGCTCCGGATATGGCACTTGATCAAGTACCCGACAGCGACATCATCTACCTGCCTGCCCTCTGGCGTAACCCCCGCCCGGCACTGAAACGCAACGCCGCGCTACTGGCGTGGCTGCGCGACCAGGCCGCAAAAGGTGCGGTCATCAGCGCGGTGGGCACCGGCGTGTGCTTTCTCGCCGAGGCCGGGTTACTGGATGACAAGCCCGCCACGACCCACTGGCACTACTTTGAGCGCTTTGCTTCGGACTACCCACGAGTGAAGCTAAAACGGCAGTATTTTATTACTCAGGCGGACCGACTGTTCTGCGCCGCCAGTGTAAATGCTCTCGCCGACGTCACCGTGCACCTGATTCGCCAGCTGTTCGGCCCGTCTATTGCGAGCCATGTTGAGCGCAATTTTTCACACGAGATTCGCAGGCCATTTGAAGAAATTGCCTACTCAGAGGGCGCGGTTCACCTGCACCCGGACGAAGAGATTGTGCAGGCGCAAACCTGGCTAAAACAGCACTGCAGTGACGATGTAAAACTCAGCGAAGTGGCCAAACATTTCGACATGAGCGTGCGCTCATTCAACCGCCGTTTCAAACTGGCCACCGGACAAACGCCACTGCAATACCTGCAAAATGTTCGCATTGATATGGCACGCGAGCTGCTGCAATCGAGCAACCTATCGGTGAACGAAATTGCCGAAAAGGTGGGCTATCAGGATATGGGACATTTTACTGCCCTATTTAAGAAGTTTCTCTCAACGACACCCAGCGAGTATCGCACCACCGTGCGTGCGAAACTATTCCGGGTAAATACCTGAATCAGTCGCGCCGATGTAAAAAAATAACATCGGCGCCGACAATCTCTAGCTCGGCATCGAGTTTACGTGCCAGCCACGAAAAAGTGGGCACGCTGAAAAAGGCAATATGCGTGGGATCGCGAATATAGTGCCAGCTGGCAAATCGCTCCTGTGAAGCAACAAGTTTGGTCATTAGCGCCAGCACACCGCCACGATTCAGTCGCAGCCACAAGGATGTAATCACCTCCCCCGGCTGACTCAAATGTTCCACCACTTCGGTGCTGACAACAAAATCATAAGACTGCTCCAGCACAGCATCTTCTGGACGGTAGTAAAGGTCGTAAGTCGCAGTCGGATGCCCGTTGCTGCTCAACATGTTCGCCAGTAATGGCGCGGGACCACACCCGAAATCCAAACCATGCGCTCCCACCGACAACCTGGCCAACAACGGGTCCGCGCATCGGCGCAAAAATTTTTCATAACCGGGATCCTGCAAATGATTTTCGTGCAGGTCGTAGTAGGCTTTTTCTTCCGCAGGAGATAAGTGGAAACGACGAGGGACGTACACCAGTGCGCACTCGCCACATTGGTAGTAGGCACGCTGTTTATCCTGGTGATACAGAAATGGCTGTGCCGCCCGATGGCGGCACAGGGGGCAAGATTCAACAGACTCTTGCTGGGGTTGATTAATTTCAGGCTCGGTCACTTTATAAAAGCCGGTTTACGGAGTTCTCTTGATCAGGCCGAGCGGGAACGGAGCCGCGTCAGGCTGCCTGCTCGCTCTTGCCGTCGACGTCAATCGCCGCACTTTCTACCCCGACCTTTTGTTTCGCGGTTTTAGACTGCAGCAAATTGCCAGTAGAAATTTCTACCTTGCGCGGCTTCATGGCTTCTGGGATTTCGCGAACCAACTCGACATGAAGCAAACCATTGGCCAGCTGCGCATCAACGACACGCACATGATCCGCCAGCTGGAAGCGCCGCTCAAAATTGCGTGCCGCAATACCGCGGTGTAGGAAGTTGCGCTGGCTATCATCTGCCGGCTTTTTACCGCTAACGGTCAGGCGATTTTGCTCCACCTGTATATCGAGTTCAGACTGATCGAAACCGGCAACGGCCATGGAAATTCGGTAAGCATCCTCTCCGGTCAACTCAATATTGTATGGGGGGTATGCAGGCTGGTTCTGCTCGGTTGCCGTCATGGAGTCCAGCAGGCTGGCCATACGATCAAAACCGATAGCGGAACGATAAAGAGGGGAAAGGTCTAAATTACGCATTGTCATATCCTCAATTCAGAGCAATATAGATAGAATGTGCTCGTACCAGTGCTCTACGCACGAGAGCTGTACCAAGCGTTGGTTTGCCGCTACTGCAGCCAATCAATGAAGCAAAGCTTCATATCCAGACCGTGGCGGCTTGGGGAGACACCTCTGTCGAGCCTGCCTCCTGAGAATAGATATTGGGCCGAACCAAAGAGCTTCAAGGATAAAAATAAAAAATTTATGAAAAATAGCGCACCTCAAGACAACATGCAGGGCGGAAGGCAGAGCGAAGAACCTGTACGCCTGTTTGTTGGCATAGCACCCGATAAAAATACCCAACGCTTTTTAGATGGTATTTGCGCGGCCAGGGAACAACAGGGAATGCCGCGAAAGTTTCGCTGGACCAGCCACACCAATCGCCACCTGACTCTGGCATTTCTTGGGGACACGGATCCGGCGCACCTGGACACCATAGAGATTCGTTTAAAAGACATCGCCCAACACACAGCGCCACTCGATGGCCGGATTGTCAGTACGCACCCCTTCCCCAAGGCCCGCGCGCGATTATTTGCCGCCGAGTTATTACCCTCCCAACGCCTGCTCGAGCTGCATCAGGCATGCCAGGCACTGATGCGCGCAATCGGTAAAACCCCGGAGAAGAAGAGCTTCCGCCCTCACTTCACTTTGGCCCGCAGCCCAGGCGGCTTCGCCAGCCTTCTCCCGGTACCCACGGACTTTATTTGCCACCTGAACAACATCACGCTGTATCACAGCTTGCTCGCACCCGGCGGCAGTCAGTACCAGCCGCTGCTGACACTGCCGCTCACCGGTGCGTGTGTGCCCGGAGACGCGAGCTGATTTCCCGGACACAAAAAAGCCCGCCTTGAGCGACACAAGGCGGGCTTTTACGAGCGAAATCCCCCGGAGACTAGCTAGTCAAGTTCGGACAGCAGGTATTCGGGATACATCACCAATCGCGGGCGCGACAAGCGACGTGCATCGAAAATAAACACGTAACGCTCGCCGTTATCGTCCGCTGGAATGGTACGACGGAATCGCCAGGAGTTAACCTTGTACGTCTGACGACCTGCCGCTACCGGCAAAACCACCCGGTACTGATCCTGCCCCAAGAACTCAAACTCCACAGAGTCCTCGCCCGTTGGCTTAAGGGTCAAATTGCGGAACGTATGCTTCCCAGTTTCACCCTCTGCAAGCTGGTTAAGCAGCTTTTCAAGGCGAGCCCGCTCACCGCGGGCATAATCCACCATCTCGGGGTCAATTTCTCGGGTACCGGCTACCGCCTCAGTTTCGTCAGAGGAGGTACTTTCGCCTGAGAGAACCAAATCGGCCGCCGCATTCGTCGCATCGCCGGCAGCTGCCAGCGTCGGCTCGGGAACCTCCGGTGGGGAGATCACCACCGCCGGAGCCATCTCCGGCTTGGGCGCCGGCTTTTTCTCTGCAACCTCGGTTTTCGCTGTCTTTGCCTCAATCAGCATCTCTTTGACCAGAGAGTCCACCAGAGACTGCTGCGCTGCTAGGCGTGACTTGCCATTGGCAACCGATTCACGAGCACCGGCCAAACGGCCTTCCAGTTCGGCGTAATTGGACTGAATAAACTCAACACGACGATTGCGACTATCGACGCCCCGCTCCGCCATATTGCGCGCATGCTTGGCTTTTTTCAGCGCACGCGCGGTATCCGTACTCGCGGCGCCCTTATGCTCGCGCTCAGCGGCCGTTACCGCCACCAGCGACTGCTGGTAATTTTTCCGCGCCTCGCCAAGTGACTTCTGAGCACGTTCTAATTTGTACTCATAGGAAACAATTTCGTTCTCAATATCTTCCAGCTCAACCAGTCGGTTTTCCTGCACCTGCTCCATTCGAGCAAGCCTGTTCTGCTCCACAGTCAGCGATGACGCTGCCTGCAGCTCAACACTCCAGCCGACTACCCCCAACAAGCCCGCAAAAAGCAGCGAGCGGCCACGGTTTACCACCATTGTCAGAATCCAATTGTTTGATTTTGTACTTCTTGAGCACACCTGAACAATACCCCTTCGCCCAGATGCCTCGGATGCGCCAAAAGCCTCGGAGACTCGCCAGAGTCTGGATGGAGGCCAGGGCAGACTGAGATTCGGTATTCTACACCAGTAGGGAGCTCAACACTGAGACGCCCCCGCACCCATGAGAACACCCATGCGCACCAATCCACATGCACAAACACCAATTTACCCCAGCCGTTTTTTTGCAGCAATGACCATGCCAACAAGATTACTGGGCTTTGAGTGACGTGTGCTGCAATTCACGGTTTTCCTGACCTGCCGGCCTTTTGCCAAAAAGTTCCAAAACTACTAACAATTTTTTATGACATTTTCTTGATTGGGGTGCTTGATTTTTTTTCTCAGAATCGCATTATGACTACAGGGAGTTGATCCCGACCGGATTGAAAACCGGCCCGAGCGCAAAACCTTATTTTGGCTGCGGTGGCAGCCGTTAACTCGCGACCTCTGGTGATTCGATTTTCAAGCCTGTCACTCTCTCCCTACAGGGCGCCCTACCTTCTTTCAGCAAACCGCTCACGCGGCCTGCATGGACCCTTTATAACCGGAGGTATGTGCCCATGAAATCAGCGCCTTACGATAACATTGTATTCCGCGACATCGATAAATCTGCGTCTCTTGCGGATACCGTATCCAAAAAGCTAAACAAGCTGGAACGTTATTGTGGCGACATCATACGAAGCCGTGTGGTCCTCGAAGCCCCCCATCAACACAAGCACAAAGGCAAGCAATACAAAGCTTCCGTTGAGCTAGCCGTGAGCGGAAATCCGGTCACGATTTCCAATGAAAGCGACTCTATTCATCGCGCCGTTAACGGAGCGTTCGATTCCGCCGAGCGCTGCCTGAAAGAGCGTGGCGGCCGTCGCAAATCCCGCCGCTACCAGACCGCGGTCATGGACAGCGAAAGCGAGTAAACAACTTTTTTGATTTTCACGAGCAATCTGGATAAATCACAGAGGCACATTTAAAAAAAGAGCGGGGAAGCCAAGCTTCCCCGCTCTTTTTTTTGCGTCCGAATCAGCGAACAAAAGACCCGGCTATTCTGCAACGGGTGTGCGCATGGTCACGAACTCTTCCGCCGCAGTCGGGTGGATACCGATGGTCTGATCAAATACAGACTTGGTCGCACCGGCCTTCATTGCAACCGCAATACCCTGAATAATTTCACCGGCATCTGGACCCACCATATGGGCGCCAATCACGCGGTCACTACTGGTATCGACAACCAGCTTCATTAAGGTGCGCTCGTCTCGACCGCTCACCGAGTGCCGCATAGCACGGAAGTCCGAGCGGTATATCGCAACCGAGATTCCTGCCTGGCGCGCTTCTTCTTCACTTAGGCCCACGGTGCCGATATTTGGCTGGCAAAACACTGCCGTGGGGATGTTGTTGTAATCAATCTCCGCCGTCCTTCCTGTTTGCCAATGCTTCACCAACGCCATGGCTTCAGCCAGCGCTACCGGGGTTAGTTCGGGGCCGCCGGTGACATCGCCCAATGCATAGATCGAGGTCACGCTGCTGCGGAAATTATCATCGATCCCGATAGTGCCATCTCTTTGCAGCACCACACCCAACTCTTCCAGCCCAAGACCCCGGGTATTCGGCTTGCGCCCGGTGGCGTACAGCACCGCATCCACCTCAAGCACGTTTCCGTCACTATCCTCGACACGCAAACTGCCATCGGGCACCTTTTCTATTGAGGCCACCTGATGGTGGAAGTGCAGCTGCACCGATTTCTTCTCGATTTCATCACGGACGAAATGGCGTATGTCATTGTCAAACCCACGCAAAAACAGATCGCGACGATAGGACAAATGGGTTTCGGCTCCGAGCCCGGCGAAAATCCCGGCAAATTCGACCGCGATATAACCACCACCGACCACCAGTACCCGCTTCGGAAACACCTCTAGCGAAAACACTTCGTTGGAAGTGATTACATGTTCACTGCCAGGGAATTCCGGTACGTAGGGCCAGCCACCAGTAGCTACCAATATCCGTTCGGCGGAGTATTGCGTATCACCGACCGTTACCTGCTGACGACCAGTGAGCTTGCCGCGACCATCAATAACGGTGACGCCGGCATTAGCGAGCAATTTGCGGTAGATAACATTAAGACGGGTAATTTCCTTGGCATTGTTATCGCGGAGCGTAGGCCAGGCGAACTGCGCGTCACCCTGCCCTTGCCAACCAAAGGCCGTCGCGTCCTCAAACGCCTCGCTGTAGCTGCTCGCGTATACAAAGAGCTTCTTGGGTACACAACCCACATTGACGCAGGTACCGCCCATATAGCGGTCTTCCACCACCGCCACGCGCATTCCGGTTGCCGCGGCCATTCTTGCCGCGCGCACGCCGCCGGAACCCGCTCCAATCACGAAAAGATCGAAATCAAACTCAGACAAAATCTGCTCCTTTTGCCGAAAAAACAGCCTCTACCACAACAAATTTTCCGTTGAAAATGCCGACTGGTTCCGCAATCTGCGCATAACTGACAATCGGAACTTAAAAGCCGTTGACATAGCACTGTCGTTTAGATACTTATGTGATGTTTATCACAATAACAAGCCTGATAGCGAAAACAACAGCAAGGCACTTAAAAATGAAAACGTCAGATTTCGCAACAACACACCCGAGTGAAACCTCCCAAAAAGCCACTTCCACTGTGTCCAAACTGCGCAAGTACGTCGCTTTGTGCGGCGCGATGGCAGTGAGTATATTGCTGGCCTCCGGTAACGCAACCGCCAAGACCCACCCATCTTATTTGACGCAAAGTTATTGCGACGGATTGGTGGATCAATTCGTTGACTACGGGATGCGCAGCCTCGGCAAGTACGTAAATGAAAACTTCAGCCTCGAATACAAAGGCGGTATTCGCAACACCATCAACTTTCTTAAGCAGCGCTCAGAGTGGCTATCCGAATGCGATGCCTACCTGAACGATACCGCGAACACCTTTGTGTTCCATAACGAGAAAAATACTAAAGAGATCTTTGCCGCGATTGATGCACTGGCGAAGGAGCTGCAACTGGTGCGGGAAGGCGTGGAATTCCCGGATGAAACCGGTGTAAACAACCCGCTGCCATTTATCAAAGGTCGCTACGAGACCCTCGCAACCCTGATGGATCAGCACCACACCAGAATACTGATGAAAAAACAGTTTCAGTAAGCTGCACAAAGGTCCCGCAAAGCGAGTATCCGGGGGAGCGCGCCGTTTCAACTCCCCCGTTTTCGATTTCCTCGACTCCCCTCACGCGCAACACGCTCTTCTTCCGCGCCCGCTTTCATCTGCGCCTCCGGCCAATTGGCCTGTTCGCGCCCCAATAAACGCTCCTTGAGGCTCGCGGCAATTCGCCGGGTTAACGCACCCAGCCTGGGGCGCTGTTTTTCCGAGAAGGGTATCGGGCGACAGCTATGTATGGCAGCGAGGCCGATACGGGCCATAAACAGGCTGGCCCCCATTCCTTGCCCGAGCCGCGCAGATACCGTACTCAACATACTGTCACCTACCAGTTCCGGCCACAGCTCGCTCACCGCGTATTCGCTGGCGCCACTGTAAGCCACCAGGGCGAGGATTTTCTTGAACAAACGCCAGCGGACCACCACCGACGGACGCACACCGTAAATCTGTGCCACATCGTCAATCATGCGCATGGACTGCCGCAAAGCCACCAACACATCCAAGGTAGTAAATGGGCTCAGCCCTACCAAGGCACCGGTGGTGGTGGCATGGCGAACGACCCGCCGTAAGGCTTCCTGATCCAATGCTTCGAAGAAATTGAGCTCCAGATGCCGCAGCAACTCACTGTTATCGTAATAGTCCGGAGTTTCTTCCTGCACACGAGCCAGTAACGCCCCCTGCGGCTTCCCTTCAAACAGCTCCCGCAACTGGTGGTTGAGTGGCTCGACCGCATCGGTGGCACGGCTGTCGCGCACCTCTGCAGCCAACTCCTGTGTTTTCTGCAGTTTGCGCAGGGGCCGTCCAGCACGAAAGTACTCCCACACAGCGCTGACCATGGTAAGCACCAGCGCGCCAATGATCAGCCCGGCCAGCAGGCCGAACCCCCAGTGCATGTCTGCCGCCCAGTAAAAGAACTGGCGCAGCTCCCAAAAGATCGCACCAAAGGTCAGCGCCAACGCGGCGGCGAGCGCTGGCTTCCACAAGCGCAGACGAAACACGGGAAGGCGCAGTTCGGAAAATGAGATGGTATTGGGCAGGGACTCGCCCGTGGTGATCGAACGCGGCAGCTGATCCGCCTCTTCCGCAAGGGGTTCGACGCGCGTACTCGCTCGGTCGTGCACCGTACCCTCTTCCGCTTCAAGGTTCTCTATTCGGGTTTGCCGGCGCGGCTCCTGAATTGGACGCTCGGAAGCAGCCCCACCCCCCGTTTTGTTTTCCGCAGAGTCCATTACACCTTGTCTCCCAACAATAAATTCAACAGTGCATCAAGGCGGATATGAGGCAGATAGCCTTCCCGCGCAATCCCCACCGGCGGGCGCAACTGGGGCGGGAGTCCACCCTTGTAGTGTTGCCACCCGTTTTCCTGCGGCAGGTGGGCGAGTATCTCGGCATTTTCAAACCCGAGATAGTCGCCATCCATTCCGTGCCCTACCAGCAAACGGCGACCGTTCCTCACCTGCTCCGTGGAACAGCGGACGGCAGCAATGGCTTCACAATAGAGCGGCAAACCGCGGTGACGCGCCCCGGAAAACACCTGCTGTAATTGCTGGCCCAGCAATTGGCGAAGCGCGTCGTGGTCAGCCGCTAGCACTTGGTCCACCTTGGTCGCGGCAAACACCAGTCGATCGATACGTGGGCGCCACAACTTGCGCAGCAGGCCGCTGTTTCCGTACCGGAAGGTATCCGCGATGTGTCCGAACGCCAGGCGCATGTCCTCGAGCGCTTCCTCGCCAGCAAACAGGGTACCAATCAGGTCTACGAGCACCAGCTGGCGATCCAGGTGCCGGAAATGACTCTCCACGAAGGGCGTCACACTTTGCTCGACGTAATTGCGATAGCGCGCTTCTAACACCCGATACACACTACCCTCGGGCAGCTCGCTCAATTCAGCGGCGGTTTGATGCCCGAGGGTCGGCAGCGGGAAAAAGCCATATTCCTCGTTATCGAGCAGGGCCCTCCCCGGCTGCAGATAGCTCAACCGGGCACTACTGCGGCAGTCCCGCAAAAACTGACGGTAGTTCTGCCACAGGCTATCCAGCTCGCCGGGATCCAAACGGTCTGCGGGGTCCAGCTGTTCCAAGCGGGCCATTAGCTCCGGTGCCAGATTGCGGCGCACCTGCCCGCCCACTAAATCGCGCTGGTGGCGGCACCAGGTAGCGAAATCCATGCGCAACAGCGGGAGATCCATGAGCCACTCCCCCGGGTAGTCACGAAACTCAAGAATCAGCCGCTGCCGATAGTTTCGCCCAAGGCGGCGCCCCTGAAGGTGTAAATGCAACTCCAGCGCCGAAAGATCGCGTGTGGAATTCGGCCAGCGCGGCGGCGTAGCCGTCAACGCACCGAGGCAGCGCTCGTATTCGAACAGGGGTAACCCGGCATCCATCGCGGGGTGCAACTCAGCCCCCAGTAAACGGCCGTTCAGTGCCGGCGCAAAACCAGGCAGCTGGGCTCGATCGGGGTTGCTCAATTGATAGATAAGGCTGGTGATTAGGGTGGACTTGCCGGCACCACTGAGGCCAGTGATGCCAATGCAGAGGCGCTTGTCGAGCAGACGCTCGGCGGCCCAATGGGATTTATCAAACGCCTCTTTGCCCAGCTGGCGCAGTTGCTTCTTCAAACCGCGCAGGCGACTTCGTCCTGCACGGTCATCCTGATCTGAACTCACTAAAACTCCGTTTTTTAGCGGATAGCTAGGGTCAATCTACCAGGGCGACATCCCCGGAGCCCATTACCGAAAAGGACTCACTGGCAGGCCGCTTTAATACGATGTCACCGGACCCCATTATCGAACCTCCGGCTCTGGTGGCCTGTAACTGGCGCCCCATGAAGTCGCCGGACCCCATTACCGTGATATTCACGCTGGCCACTTTACCGCCGATCACCACGTCGCCAGATCCCTTGACCTGAGCATTCAGGCTCTCGCCGATGAAATTATCCATACGCACGTCGCCAGAGCCGGTCACTCCCGCCTGGCCCGCCACCGCGAGGATAGTACCCAGAATCACATCACCCGAGCCGGTAACGCCCGCGTTCAGTGATTCCGCAGCGACCTTTTCCACGCGAATCAACCCGGAACCGGTCACCCGCAAATCCAGATCGGCGCTCTCCAGCGTGTCTGCAAGTGCCTCACCGGACCCGGTCACGCGTATCGCCGACAGTTCCGGCAAGGTCACACGGAACTCGACGTTCGGCTCACTGCTGACGGTCACCACCCCAAACAGGCTTTTGCGATCCGGTTCTACGGAAAGTGACAGGGTATCACCACTGACCTCAGCTTTGGCATATTCAAGATCTTTTTGCTCGCCATGCGCTGTTACAGAGAACTCTGGGCCCTGTGTCACCTTAAGGTTAGAACCCCCCTTCAAAGCAATGGCAGAAAACCCATCCACCGAGAAAGTCTTAGCCTCTTCCGCCTGGCTAAACGCCGCGCAAAGGGTCAACAGCGGCACCAGAATGGCGACCGAAATAAAGCGGGACAGAAATGGCGATCTATTACGCATGGTCCGTATACCTGTAGTCATAGCTCATTTGCATTTGGGGCAGCCAACATTGGCCGCCACCTTGGTTCATTACCGGTATGACGTCACTACCTCCGGGTTTGGATGCAGTAATGCCAAATCCACCGAAACGGAGCTATTCCATGCCATTCTCGAAACCGAGATCCGCAAGCGCCCGGCGAATCTTGGCCGCTTCCTCAGCCAGCGCCTCTGGCGCGGCCTGCTGCTGGAGCGCGAAATCCAGGTCCGCGATTTCGTTGATCGGTACCAGGTGGTAGTGGGTATGTGGCACCTCGATACCAGCCACCATCACCCCGACCCGGCGCGGACGGTAAACCTGCTTCTGCGCCTTGGCGACCTTACTCGCCACATCCATCAGGTGCGCACTGGTTTCTGCGGGCACGTCATCCCAGTGATCGACCTCCTCCACAGGGACCACCAGACAGTGCCCCGATTTGATGGGTGCAATGGTCATAAATGCCACCACCGAATCGTCGCGCCAAACGAAATGCCCGGGAAGGTCACCGTTGATAATTTGGGTAAAGATGCTCGCCATCAGGATCTCCTTCTCGATTAGTTTGGCCGTGATTACTTTGGCTTTACGCGTTGATCGCTGATTTTACCAGTGCGGCTTCCCCTGTCACCAGTTTACCCAGCGGCGGGCAAATTCGGCGTCACACCCCGCTTACCTCGCAAGAGCTAACCCAGAGAAAATCTTCCGACACAATTGCCTTAAAAACAGGCACTTGTCGCATACGCCGCCCCAAAATAGCGCTTGATTAAACCAGCCAAACAACACCCGTGGAAGAGTGTGACAATTTGTTTCCGGTTTGTTGGCAGAGGTATTTTCATCACGTAACCTTGCCGCCCATATCGAAACAGGCAGTCCCAGACCCGCCACAAGCGAAATTTCCCGCACCGTTTTGCGTGTGTGGATTTCGCCTCGGGCAGGTCAACATAACGACATCGACAAGATTGATGGGACGCCCACAAAAATTCAGAATATTCGTCTCACAGGGGGAGCACATCCATGTCACAGGTATCATCTGCGCACGCACTCAGTCCTGTCGGTTTATATCCACTCGGCAACCCAACTCGATGCCATCACGGCCATGTGTGCGAGTGCGCACCAGAGGCCGCCGAGAGTGGCCTGCTTGGCATGATCGGTGGACGTGTATTTGTCACCCAGTTAGTGACCGACTTCTACCAGGCAATCGGACAGTTCATGGTCACCGAGGACATCGCGGATCATCAGAAGCAACAGAGTCGCCAAGCCCAATTTTTGTGCCATGTGTTGGCGGAGCAGGCGGAACCGGTTTACAGCAGCCGCGCGCACTTTCTCGCCCAGGGCCTGAGCCCAGCACTGTTTGCGGCGCTACTCGAGTACTTTGAGGGCCACCTGGTCGAACTCGGTTACCCGACGACATTCAGCGCACAACTGGCACGCACCGCCGGTGACCTTTACACGCGCAGCGGCGCACAGCGCGCTGTAGCCGTCTGACCGGAAGCTCCCGATCCAGCCTTGGGCTCCCGGTTCACGTAAAGCGGTATCGGCGCTGCAGTGGCGGCAAGCGAGATCGAATCCACTTCGGCAGCACCCTCTCCCTCACCCCTTGGCCCACACCACAAACCAGCTCGTCGCATCATTGACCAACCGTTCACTAACCGGCGGCTCGGTTGCGAGCACCGCAGCCCGCCCATACAATGCACGCTCATAAAGCCTATTGCCCCGTTTGCTTGTCAACCGGTAAGCGCGGCACGCTATCACTCACGCTCAACACACAAGAGACCGCCAATGAAAATTGCTAACCACAGCGTTGTGGAGATCAACTACACCCTGAAAGATGCCGAAGGCACTGTGATCGACACTTCCGAAGGTGGCCAGCCGCTCAAATACCTGCAAGGTGTGGGCAATATCATCCCCGGACTGGAGCAGGAAATGCTCGACAAAAGTGCCGGCGACAAGTTCAAGGTGGTAGTCGCCCCGGAAGATGGCTATGGCCCACAAAACCCCGAGCTGATCCAGACCATGCCAAAGAGTGCATTTGGCGGTGTTGATGAGCTGAAAGTTGGTATGGCTTTCCGCGCGCAGAGCACCGATGGCCACCCGATCGAAGTGGAAATCATCGATATTGACGGCGATCAGGTCACCATCAATGGCAATCATCCGCTGGCCGGTGTTCAACTGCACTTTGACATCGAAGTGGTTTCTGTACGCGAAGCCACCCCGGAAGAAATCGACCACGGCCACGTGCACTGATCCGCTTCCACACTTCGGCAGGGCGGCCCCTTCGCCCTGCCATACTCCTCCCTTCTCCCTGATCTGCCGCCCTGATCTGGGACCGCCGCAAGAAATGTAACACTGGAACCCATATGCCCGAGAAGAACTTGAGTGACGCCTACCTGCAACGTTTTGGCGGAATTGCGAGACTCTACGGCAACGACGCCCTGCACGCTCTGCACGGAGCCCATGTCGTCGTCATTGGCATTGGCGGCGTAGGCAGCTGGACCGCAGAGGCACTGGCACGCAGCGGCGTGGGCAAAATCACCCTGATCGACCTGGATGACATCTGCATTACCAATACCAATCGCCAGATCCATGCCCAGGTGGGCAGCATCGGCGAGATTAAGGTAGAGGTCATGGCGGAGCGACTGCGCCAGATCAACCCGGAAGTCGACGTGGTCACCCGCGAAGATTTTATCGCCAGCGACAACTTTGCCGAATTTCTGGCACCGGAGAAGGAAGCCATCGATGTGGTGATCGATGCGTTTGACAACGCGCGCGTCAAAGCCGCGCTCATCGCCTACTGCAAAGCCCGCAAGCTGCGCCTGATTACCGTAGGCTCCGCCGGCGGCAAGAAAAACCCCGCGGCGATCACCTGTGCCGATCTCGGCCGTACCGTCAGCGACCCGATGCTGGCAAAGGTCCGCCAGCACCTGTACCGCTTTCACAATTTCCAGAAGTCCAGCAAACGTCAGTTTGGAGTGGATGCCATTTATTCCAGCGAGCCCATGGTGTACCCGCAGCCCGATGGACAGGTTTGCCAGCAAAAAAGCACCATGCAAAATGGGGTAAAACTGGATTGCAGTGGCGGGTTCGGCGCGGCCACAATGGTCACAGGCGCATTTGGATTTGTTGCCGCAAGCAAGGCGATTGACCGCATTGTGCAGCGCGCTAACTCTAAGAGCTAGCACGAGCAAGCCAACCTATCAGGCATGCATTAAGTCGAAGGCGCGCTGCACCAGAGCGCGGAAGCCATTGCCGCGGGACTCACTCAGCTGCTGTGACAAACCCAATTCAGCAAAAATCTGATGCAACTTGGATGGCGCAACAGCATCCTCCGACACGCCATCAATCTGCGACAGCAACAGCGCCCCCAACCCCTTCACGATCCGGCTATCGCTGTCGATTGCGAAACGATGCACGCCCGCTTCCTGACGGTGCACCAGCCAGGCACTGGATTCGCAGCCTTGCACCAAATTCTCGGTAGTGCGGATCTGGTCTTTGCGAGAAATCACCTTGGCCCAGCTCATGAGGATCCGATAGCGGTCTTGCCAATTCTGTTGATTGCGCAGCGCGTCCAGATCCAGCTTCGACAGATCATCGGGCTGCCAGGAATACGCCTCGGTAGCGGCAGATTCAGGGGAGCCTGCAGCGGACGGCTGAGGCTCCGCTGTGTCGTCCAGCTGCTGCAATAATTCCTCAATGCCAGCTATCAAACGGTCAATATCTTCCCGCGAGTTGTATGCCACCAGAGACGCGCGCACGGTCGCCGTGTGACCAGCTGCATGCAACAGCGGCTGGGCGCAGTGATGCCCCACACGCACCGCAATATCACGTCCATCCAACCACTGCGCGATATCAATCGCCGCGCAACGGGGGTGGATAAAACTGGCGATGCCAAGATTGTTGCGGGGATCGCTCAACAACTCTATTTCGGGTATCTGGGACAACCTGTCGTGCAAGTAGGCAAGCAAGGTTTGCTCGTACTGCGCCATCGCCTGTCGGTCCTGCTTGCCAAGGAAATCCATACAGGCACCAAGCCCGGCGATTGCCGCGAGCGACGAGGTTCCCGCTTCAAATCGGTGAGGCAGATCCGCGTAGTCACTGGCGAGAAGATCCACGCTGGTAATCATCTCCCCACCGCCCTGCCAGGGAGGCAGGTCGCGCAACAGCGCTTCGCGACCAAATACCAGGCCTATGCCCGTGGGGCCGTAAAATTTATGCGCAGAGCACACGAAGAAATCGCAACCAATGGCCGCAACATCCACCACATCGTGCGCAGCCAGTTGCGAGCCGTCCACGACCCATCGCAGATCACGTTGCGACAAGGTTGCACGTAGAGTTGCACGCAGGGTTGCAAGATCCGTGCGGAAACCCAGCGCATTGGAGCCGCCGGTAACGGATACTATCTTGGTACGCGGCGACAACACCTCCGCTATACGATCAATTTGCGGTACACCATTGTTATCCGGCACAAAGCGCAGCACCAATCCATGCTGCTCCGCCAGCATTTGCCACGGCACAAGGTTGGCGTGGTGCTCTGCAGTCGACAAAACAATCTCATCACCGGCAACCAGACCACGGCACAGGCTATTGGCCAACAGGTTCAACCCTTCGGTCGCACCGCGGGTAAAGATGATTTCTCGCGGCGACTGCGCCCCCAGAAAGCGTGCACTTGCCGCCCTGACCCGCTCCACCATCTCGGTGGCCCGCCGGGCCAGACGATGGCTTGAACGATGGGTATTGGCATTGCTATGCAGATAAAAATCGCGGATTGCATCAATGACGCAGCCCGGCTTCTGCGTGGTCGCCGCATTATCCAGATAAACCAAATCCCGGTTTTCCGCTTGGGAAAACAGTGGAAACTGCTGCTTAAATTCTTGCGGGGAAAAAGTCATTGTCGGTTCAAAATCCAAAAAGCGTGCGCGCATTTTTTCCGGTCTGCGCAATGACCTGTTCCGGGGAAATGCCACGCAGCTCCGCCAAGGTCTGCGCAATTTGCGGCAAGAATTCCGGGCTGTTGCGCTCTCCCTGGCGGCCAGACAGCGGCATGTCCGGTGCGTCGGACTCCAGCAGCAACTTTCCCAATGGAATATCGCTCAATGCCTTGCGGGTTTTCGCCGCGCGCGCGTAGGTAATTGTGCCGCCAACCCCCAGGTAGAACCCCAGGCGCACATACTCCTCGGCAATCTCCCGACTGCCGGAAAAAGCATGGATCACCCCACCTTCTTCCAGGGAGAACTTTTTTAATATGCGCAATACATCTGCATGCGCACGCACGCTGTGCACAATTACCGGCAGGGAAAGTGTACGCGCGGCATCCAGTTGCGCCTCAAACACGGGCAACTGCTGCTCAACAGGCGTCTCGATGTTCGCGTCCAGACCACACTCGCCAACGGCGACACAGCGCGACACGTCGCCACTTCGTTGACGCTCGTGCTCGACGCGCTCAACCACTGCCCGACGCACGTCGGCAGGAGCAATCGCAAGCTCCTTCACCCACCATGGATGCACTCCGACCGCGCCATACCAGTCGGGCTCGGAGTGTACCAGGGCAAACAATTGTCGCCACTGGGGAATACTGACACCGGGAATCACCAGGGATTGCACCCCCGCCTGTCGGCAACGCGACCAGACCTGTGCGCGGTCCTCGCTGAACGCATCAAAATCGAAATGGCAGTGGCTGTCGATAAACGCCATGCATGACCCCACCTAAGCGCAGCCCTCGGCGGCGGGCATGCGCAGCTAGAAAAAGTGAATTGTAGGTCGGGCGCGACACAAAAGCGACGCTCGCATCCCCCGAGGCTGGCGCCGCTGCGGGGAGTAGACTCGCCGGACATGCACCTTCAGGATTGCCGGATGGGCGTCACAACGCGATAATCACGCTGAACTCCCCCTACCGCTTTCCACCGCCCCATTCCACTGCCGAGGTTTACGTTGGAAATTTTGCTGTCCATCGCGCTGTTCGTATTCTCCACCAGCATTACCCCTGGGCCAAACAACCTGATGATCATGTCGTCGGGCCTGAACTACGGTGTCGAGCGGTCCCTGCCACATATGCTAGGCATATGTCTCGGGTTCCCGGCCATGATTATGGCAATCGGGTTTGGTATGGGAAGCTTATTCCAGCAGTTTCCGTTTCTGCATGAAATCGTGCGCTGGGTTGGGATCACCTACCTGTTGTATCTGGCCTGGAAAATTGCGAGCACCCGGGATGTGGGTGCGACACCGCAGCAAAAGCCATTTTCATTTCTGCAGGCAGTCGCGTTTCAGTGGGTGAACCCGAAGGGATGGATTATGGCGGTGGGCGCGCTTGCGGCCTTCACCACCCCCAATGGCGAGACATTGCTGGAGGCAGGCCGCATTGCCCTGGCATTTATTTTAATTGGAGGCCCATGCATCGCGATCTGGCTGATGTTCGGTGTCGGGTTAAAGCGAATCCTCACCGAGCCGACGCATTTAAGAGCCTTTAATATGACCATGGGACTGTTGTTGGCAGCCAGCGTGATACCCATGCTAACTACCGAATTTTCCTGAGTAGATCGAAAGCCAGTCCAGAACCTTGGCAGAATCAGTTCTGCGGCAACTCGGACTGGCGCGCCAGCTTGCGCCCCGCTTCCAGCTCCACACGAAAGTTCTTCACCATTTGTCGCAGGAACAGGCGCGGAGCTAATTTATACAGGTAGGCTCCGAACAGCGATTTGTCTCGCGGGAACAAGCGCTCCTTGCCCGCAGCCAGCGCATCCAGAATACGCCCGGCCATCCAGTCGGCACTGCGCACCTGGCCAACCGTACTCTGGGCATGCTGCGCACGCCCACCATCACCGGAGAGTGCATTGGCATCAATGTCGGTCGCTACAAAGCTGGGATACACCATCAGCACAGACACGCCGTCTTCGCGTACCTCTTCGCGAAAGGTCTCGAAGTACTGGTGCAAGGCACTCTTCGCCGCACAGTAGCCCGCGCGACCAAGAACGGGCATCCAACCCGCCATCGAGCTGATATTCACCACGCAACCGCCTGCTGCGGTGAGCGGCGCAAGCAACCCCTGGGCCAGCTCAACGGGCGCGTGATAATCCACAGCCATCACCCGCCGAATAACGGCATTACTGGTTTGCGCAGAAAGGCTGCGGTGGGTAATGCCCGCGTTATTGATCAGCAGATCCACCTGAGGATACGCATCGCGCAACGTCTCACCCAGCTGGGCAACCGATGCTTCCGCCGACAGGTCCGCCACATGGACATCGATACTCACCAGCGGCTGTACCAGCTCTGTGGCGCGCTGGCGCAGGGCATCTTGGTTCACATCTACCAGCACCAGTCGCAATGCGACCGAGGCAGCTTGCGCGCGCTGTGCCAAACCCTGCACCATTGCCCAACCGAGACCACCCGCTGCACCAGTGACGACGGCAACGCGTTCCCGATTTACGCGCTTGGCAAATAACTCTTTCATACTACCGCCCCCTCATTCGTTGCCGCCCGCTGAGCACCCTCATTATTGCTCGATAAATCAGAGCAGTAGGTAATTTCGGCATCGCTGAGATCCACTTTCTGGCCCAGAGCGTGCTCGGCGAAAAAGGCAAAGGCCTGTGCGGAAGTTTTCTGTGGCTGATAACCAAGCTCTGATTTCAAGCGTGTATTGAGCAGCACCGGCCGATATTGCAGAAAGCGCACCTGCGCGGGGTGCGTATCACCCAGGCGCAGGCCAAAGCTTATCGCCAGCAGGGCCTTCAAGAACCAGACGGGAGGACGGCGCAAGGGCTTATTCAGCAACCGCGCAATTTCTGCCGGTGTCAGGGCACCGTCACCCGCTAGGTTATAGATGCCCGCTGCATCGCGGGTAACACCGTATTCGATCGCGCCGACCACATCCTGATCCCAGATGAACACGAAGGGAGAATTGTGTGCACCCGGGTCGAGAATGCTGTGCCCGGAAAACAGCGCACTGATTTTGCTGTTGGTGGTGGCACCAATGATGGAACACGGGCGAAAAATCAGCTGTTCAAGTTCAGGATGATTCTGGCGATACTCCGCCAGCATTTCTTCAACCAAACGCTTGTGATCGGAATAGCCAAATTCTGGATTTCCGCGCAGGGGGTCATTTTCCTGCAGCCAGGCAGGATTATCCGCATGGTAACCGTAAGCCGCGCCACTACTGGTCAGGGTAAAGTGCGTAACCCCGGCACGCACGCACGCGTTCAACACATTGCGCGTGCCCTCAACATCAATTTGATATTCCCGCGCCCGGTCGCGCCCGGCCGACATCACCGACGCCAGGTGCACCACATGGGTAACGCGCTCTGCCCGGATCAATTCAACCAGTGCCTCGTCGCAGATATCCATGTTAAAGATCGGGAAACAGGCTTCCCGATGCGCGACATCAACCCCCACCACGGACATGTGTTTACTCAGGGATTCCCCCAAAAGATGTCCGACATAACCGGCTGCACCGGTAATTAAAACCCGCTTCTCTGTCATGTTGTGCTCTTATTTTGCAGGAATCGGGGTAGCGTCGAGGCTCACTGCCGCGTCAAAACTTTTGTAATCCTTGCGCAGATCCTCCGTATGCTCGGCCATGGCGTTCAGGTACGTATCCTTGTGCACGTAGTAGGCCATGCGTTCGAGATTGAGATACTTCATCCCGCCATCCGCACGTTGACCAGCCTGCGCTTGTTTTACCGATTGCAACTCGCGCGCCGACCCGGCCCCCTCCGCCAGCTGGCGAATGTACAGTGCGACCATTTCCGCTTGGCGATTGCGACCTTCCCAGCCGAGACCTGCAGCCTCCACCATGCCCATCAAGAACAGGTTGTCGTATTCCGGGTGGAACACGTTGAGATACATACGGGGGGCGAAGGATTCCCAGTTCAGATGGGCGCGATCGATAAACGGATAGTGCAGCTTGTAGCCGGTGGCCATCACGATCATGTCGTAGTCAGCGCTAGTACCATCGACGAAGGTGACGCTGCTCCCCTCCACTGCGGCGATATCCTTGCGCACATGGATATCGCCGTGACCGATGTGGTGCAGAATCAGAGAATTGATCACCGGGTGAGATTCGAACATCTTGTAGTCGGGCTTGGGTAGACCGTACTGCTCTGGCGTTCCCAGCATCAGCTTGGAGATGGCCGCGCTAATCCGCTGCTGGATAAAGCGCGGCAACTTGATCTTGCCACCCAGCGCGTCGGTCGCCTTGCCGCCGATGAATTTAGGCAGAAAGTAGTAGCCACGGCGCAGGCTGATATCCACGTCTTTTGCGCGGTGGGCCGCATCCACCGCAATATCCGCACCGCTGTTGCCACAGCCAACCAGCAACACGCGTTTGCCCTCGAAAATGGCGGGATCGCGGTAATCGGCAGAGTGGAGCAGTTCGCCACTGAATTCGCCAGGTAACTTCGGCATGTTGGGGTGATGCAGGGTGCCGTTGGCAATCAACAGCCCGCCAAACACCCGAGTCTGCTCCTGGCCCTGGCTGCGGGTAGTAATGTGCCAGTCGTCCCCTTCCCGTTCACAACGCACCACCTCCGTTTCAAACTCATAGTGGCGATACAGATCGAATTCCCGCGCGTAGGCCTGAAAGTAAGCTTTCATTTCGCGATGATGCGGGAACAGCGCGACGTCGTCGCCCATCGGAAATTCGGCGAACTCGGTCATGCGCTTGGAAGAGATCAGGTGGGCCGATTCGTACATGGTGCTGGTGGGACTATCGATATCCCACAAGCCCCCCACCTCGCTGTGGATCTCGAACCCCACACAGGGAATGCCGTGCTTGATCAGGTTGCGTACCGTGCAAAGCCCCATAGGACCAGCGCCAATCACTGCGTAGGGTTTCATTATTCTTTTCTCACTTAGCTGGATTCGCCACTGGAAGCCCTTTCTGGTGCCCGGCACCAGGGGGGTGGACATTCCGTTTTTCATTCAAAGTGAATATAACGTGACATCCGGATTGGCCGTCGTCATAATCGGGCACTCTCTGGTTAATTTCGGACAGCCATTTTGAACACCGCAGATACTAGAACCGTCACATTAAGCTACACACGCGCGATTCTAAGCGCGCTGGGGCAGCTAAACCTGACACTACCGGGTACCGCACAGGACTTGCTGGCCGCCATTAACGAGGAAGAACGGGTACCTATGCAGGTGCAAGAGGAAATCTGGCTTGCCGTACAGGAGGCCCACCCCGACCCACTACTTGGAGTCCGCCTTGGGCAGGCGATGCAGGGCAGCCAAATGGGACTGGTGGGCTACCTGCTGATGACCCAAAAAAACCTTGGCGCCGCCATCGACCAACTGCTGGTTTACCATCCACTACTGGGCGAAGGCGGCCAGTTTGAATTGCGCCGCAGCAGCTATTACGTGGATGTCTGCTATCACCCCAACTATCTGCGCTGTGCCCGCCTGCGCGTGGAGACCGTACTCTCCACCCTACTCTCTCAGTCACGGGCAATGACCGGACGGGAATTCCAGCCTCAGAGTGTTCAATTTGCCTACCCGACGCCGTCACTCGCGGTACAGCAACAGTATCAGCAAGTCCTGCAGGCACCCGTGCAGTTTAATGCCGGAGTCTCGGGTATCCGCCTGCGCGCTCAGGATCTTGAGATTCCCCTGGTCGCCGCGGATCGCCAGGTAATGGCACGCCTCAAACCGGAAGCCGATGCCCTACTAAAAGCCCTGACCAGCAAAAGCCTGCAACTGCGCGTGGCACACCTGCTACAACAGGAACCCCAGCTCAGCCGCGAGCAAGTTGCCGCACGGCTGTGCATCAGCCCCCGGCACCTGGGAAGAAAACTGCTCGAGGAAAACGCCAGCTTCCGCGCGATCCAAGACGAAGTGCGCAGCCACTACGCCTGTCAGTGGTTACGCGAGGGACAGAAGACCAACGTGGATATCGCGGCGGCACTGGGTTACTGCGACGAGAGTGCCTTCGGCAAGGCTTTCCGGCGCTGGACGGGGCTCTCACCTAAGAACTTTAAAGCCCAGGATTAGGACACAGGAGTAGGGCTCACGAATAAGAAATAAGGGGCAGAATTGGGCCGGCACCGACCTCAGGCCAACTAGGCCTCGAGGTGGCGGGAGAAAAAGCGTTGCAGTGACGGCAACAGGGGCGCGAGCGACTTGTAGCGCCCCTCCTCCGGGGACATCTGGGCAACCGCAGCCGCCAGGGCACCCAGACCACCCTCAATCGCCAGCAGATCTTCCAGTGGGTTGGTCATGACACGAATGGTAAAGACCACCGCACCGGTATCCGGTAACCGGCGCAGCGATTGCCGCTCAATACGCAGGTATAGCGACTGTTCTGACCCAACCCCCTCAGCTTCCTCCAAACTCACCGTGTCCTCTCCGCGCTGCAACAACGCGGGAGAATCCACCACCGACCAGTTGCTGCGCCACACGGGGTACTCGGGCTTCAGGTGGTCAAAGAAGCGCGCCATTTGCCCCGCCAGCTTATGTTGAAAGCCCGGCACCGGGGCGTGGATCTGATTCAGCGGCCTGCCGATCTTTTCTTCCAGCCGCCAGTAACTGGGCGCCGCCAGATAAGCCGCTACCAGTCGGTAGCCACCCTCGCCCGGCAACAGTAGGCAGACATCGTCGGCAATCCAACAGCCGGCATGGCGCAACGGCGAAGTACTGGCCAGTGCGGACTCGACACCGGGCCAGTGCAATTGAGCGGAATCGCCCCGCCAAGTGAGGGCTCCGGTGGCGGTACGGGCATAGCCTGAGTGATCCTGCACAAGATGCCGGAACAACAGCTCCGCCAGCTCCCGCTGGGCAGGCAAGGACTCGGGCAGCTGCGCATACACCTTCTCACCCAGCCGGTGGTACGCGGCGGTCTTGCTGTTCAGGTAGTGCGGCAACGTTGGGCAGGATGTGATCCAGGCCTGGGGTTCCAGCTTGTTCAGCCCCATATGCACGATATCGGGGACCTTGAGAAACGGCAGGCAGGCAGAGGGCGCAGCGAAATCCTGGGCGTAGCGACGCATCAGGACTTCGCGCGGAACCGAACCGGTCGAAGACAGAACAGGGGCAGACTTAGCGCCTGTCATGATTGCCACAGGCAAACACCGGTTCGTGATAACACAATAACAGCCTGGGAAGGCGTCTTAGTGGGCTGCGGCGAACTGCTCGCTACGGGCCTGTTGCAGCGCGGCCAGGTCGCGCACCCAAACCACATCGGTAACGCTAACTTCGCGACCGGTGTATTGGCGGATAGCCGCACTCACCTGGGCCAGCTCATCACCATTGGCCGCGCCATCTACCGCTTCCAGCGGCAATTCAACCCAAGCCTGACCATTCTGGTCGATTACCGGCTTACCCAACGCCTCACCATCAGCGCCGTTCAACTGGCCGTCGTCGGCAGAGCTAATGTGACGATCGATCGCGGAAGAACCACCGGATGGCAGGTAAATGGTGCCGTTGGTGAAATCCACCGCAAACGCAACGATACCCGGCAGAATACCGAACAGCAGCGCCGCGCCATCCAGAATCACTACCACCGGATCCACACGACCGCCACTCTGCCCCTTGCGCTCTGGGTACAGGAAGTATCCGCACGCGGTCAGGTTCATCACCATCGTCAGCAGGCAGGATGCGGCCAGGCCGCGTTTCAGGGATCGGTTCATGGTTTTATCCTCTAGAAAATGCCGGCAAATCACTTCCCGGCGGAATTGCGCATAAACAGCGCATAACAGTGGGCGCAAGAATACCCGATTTAATGAACCAGCTGAAAGTGGCGCCAATTCGCTCTTTGTGCACTAGGTCGCAGGCATAACGAGGCATCATCGGTATTCTGGGCATGAAGTTTTGCAACATCATACGCCGCGGCATTTGTTGACCGCCTATTTCGGCACATTTATCCGGCAGTGTTCCGGTACATTGGAGAGCTCACATGACGCATTTTGCGCGCACTATTCTTCGCCCATTGGCCCAACTGTTCGTCGCGGCCCAGATTGTACTGATTACCGCTTGTGCAGCCCCCGGTCAGACCGGCGACGACCAGCGCCGCCACATCCAGCAAACCGAGCGCCAAGTCCTGGATGAACTCTACCGCTTACAACCCGAATTACGCGGCGAGCTGGCACAGGCGCCCGGCTACGCGGTGTTCAGCAACGTGAACGTGAACCTGTTACTCGCCAGCGCCTCAACCGGCTATGGCGTTGCGGTAAACAACGGCGGCAAGCGCACCTATATGAAGATGGGCGAAGTCGGTGTCGGCCTTGGCTTCGGGGTAAAGGATTTCCGTGCACTGTTTGTGTTTGATTCACCGGAAGTGATGGATCGCTTTGTCGAGAGTGGCTGGTCTTTCGGTGGCCATGCGGATGCCGCGGCCAAGGCACAGGATAAAGGCGCCGCGGTCGGTGGCGAAGTAGTGGTTGACGGCATGCGTGTGTACCAGCTGACCGAAAGCGGCATTGCTTTGCAGGCCACCCTTAAAGGCACCAAATACTGGAAAGATCGCGCACTCAATTAATCCAATCAATTCCGCGGGATTCTCTGTTAGGCAACCTGTATATATGGCCTAACCATCAAAGAGATAACCGAATCCGCGCCAAGTTGATCACTTAGGCAGCACCGAGCACCGATAGCTGCCTAAACTTTAAACAGCACCTGCTGAGGGATGTCAGGGAGCAGTACAATATTTCTGATGGCGCGTTAGTGGTTCGCGCCGAGCATTGACCAGGGCAGTGAGAAGTCGTCTTCGGTCCGACGCCAGAAATTTCAGGGAGCAGTAGTCTCAGCAGGTGCCGCCAGGGAATGGCAGAGGCGCGGCGTTCGCAAGAGCGTCGCGCCTTTTTAATTTTCACGCCCTTACAAGTCACACCCGCGCTACATTTCCCATCAGGTTTACCGCGCCATTTCGATATTTTATGCTCGATAACCAAGCCTCGGCAGAGGTTTTTCCCAAGTTGTATTGAACTATCCTGATCCTCGACTCCAAAGCTGTATCCTTCAGCTCACTGGATCCACAGCCATGCCCTGACCGCACTCACCTGCACTTGGGGACAGGCCAGAACAAAATCACAATGGAGCTTATCCATGCATATCAGCAGCGCTTTTGACAGCGGCAACATCAAAGTCATCGATAAAAATAGCGATCCCATTGAGCTCGCCATTCGGATCGACAACGCGTCTGACTTCTACCAATGGTTCCACTTTCGTCTTGAAGGGGATATTGGCAAAAAGTATGCGCTGCGTATCAATAACGCCGGCAAGGCCGCATACCCGGAAGGATGGGAAGACTACCGGGTATGCGCCTCCTACGATCGCCATCACTGGTTCCGCATTGACGCACAATACGATGGCAAGGTGCTCGACTTTACCGTTGAGCTGGATCAACCAGCGATCTACCTGGCCTACTTCGCACCCTATTCCTGGGAGCGCCACCTCGACCTGCTGGCATGGGTCCAAGCTGATGATCGCGTGCAGGTAGAGACGCTTGGACTCACCCTCGATGGTCGCGACATGACACTGCTGACCATTGGTGATGCGGAAAAAGCAAGTAACAAGGTATGGATGATTGCCCGCCAGCACCCCGGCGAAACCATGGCCGAATGGTTTGTGGAGGGCTTCCTGGAAACACTGCTGGATGAGGCCAACCCCGCCGCACTGCAGCTACTGCAGGACACAGTGTTTTACGTTGTACCGAATATGAACCCGGACGGCAGTGTACGCGGCCATCTGCGTACGAATGCGGCCGGTGCCAACCTCAACCGCGAATGGCAATCGCCCAGCATGGAGAAAAGCCCTGAGGTTTTCCTGGTGCGCGAACGGATGCTCGCAACCGGCGGCGATATTTTCCTCGACATTCATGGCGACGAGGCGCTGCCTTTTAACTTTGTCGCCGCTTGTGAAGGGATCCCCGGCTACGACGAAAAGCACGCGGCACTGGAATTACTCTTCAAAGACTCCTTCGTTAAGGCCAGCCCCGACTTCCAAACAGCACAGGGCTACCCAATCGATAAACCCGGTGAAGCCAACATGACCGTTGGCACCAACTGGTGTGGCCATCAGTTCCGCACCCTGGCCCTGACCCTGGAGATGCCATTTAAGGACAATGACGAGCTGCCCGACCCCGTTGAGGGCTGGTCTCCGGCGCGGAGCCGACAGCTCGCGCGCGACATATTTACGCCGATTCGCGAAACGCTCGCGTTTATGAAAGACGCCAAATAACAGTATCCATAACAACCTCCATAACAACACCGATAACAAAGAAGACCTGAAAAGGAATCACGATGCAGAACCCGTTACCCTTGCAGCGACTCGCCCTACCCCTCGCCCTGTCCAGCTTGATTGCTCTGGGCGCTTGCAGCAAACAGGAGGCGCCGAGCACCACTGATAATGCACCTCAAGCTGCGCAAAACAACACAGCGGAATCCGCAGCGTCCTCCGACGCCGGCGAACAGCTTGCACCGGCGGCCGCCAGCGCCCCGACACTCAGCGCAAAAGAACAAGCTGAAATCTCCGAGCTGGCAAAAGACCTGCATACCCACGTAGCAGTCCTCGCTTCTGACGAATTTGAAGGCCGCGCACCGGCAAGTAAAGGCGAAGAGCTGACCATCAACTACCTGGCAACGGAATTCGAAAAACTGGGGCTCAAACCCGGTGCCATCGATAGTGACGGCAACCCCAGCTGGTTCCAGAAGGTCCCGGTGGTAGAAATGAATATCGAAAGCACGCCTCTGGTGATCAAGGGCGAAGGCTTTGAGAAGGCATTCGCACCACTCACCGACATGGTGACTTTTACCCAACGCCAGACACCAGAGAGCCAGCTTAAAGACAGCCCACTGGTATTTGTCGGTTATGGAATTGTCGCCCCGGAAAACGACTGGAATGATTACGCGGACCTGGATATGAAAGGCAAAACCGCCGTGATCCTGGTCAACGACCCAGGCTATGCAACTCAGGACAAAAACCTGTTCAGTGGCAATGCCATGACGTATTACGGTCGTTGGAGCTACAAGTTTGAAGAAGCGGCTCGCCAGGGTGCAGACGGCGCTATCGTGATTCACGAGACGGGTGCGGCTGGCTACCCATGGGAAGTCGTGAGCGGCAGCTGGTCCGGTGCTCAGATCAGCCTGGCGGCGGATGACAAAAACGCGGACCGGGTTGCGGTGGAATCGTGGATTACCGACGACGCGGCCAAGGCACTGTTTACCGCCGCGGGCCTCGATTTTGACGCTGAGATGGCGGCAGCCAAACAGCGCGGTTTCCAGGCCAAACCGATGAATTTAACCGCCAGCGTAGACCTGAAAAAGGAATTGCGCACTTCCGACTCGCGCAACGTCGTTGCCAAAGTCGAGGGCAGCAAATACCCGGATGAAGCCATTATTTACACTGCCCACTGGGATCACCTGGGCGTAAATGAAAACGCAGAGGGCCACGACCATATTTTCAATGGTGCGGTAGACAATGCCACCGGTACCGCCGGCCTGCTGGCAATGGCGCATCAGGTGACCAAGCAAGCGCAAACACCAGAGCGCTCTATGGTATTTGTCGCGGTGACTGCAGAAGAGTCTGGCCTGCTGGGCTCCAAATTCTACGCAGCAAACCCGGTTATTCCTCTGGAAAAAACCGTTGCCGGCATTAACTTCGATGCCATGGGTGTACTCGGCCCTATGCGTGATGTGGTTGTGATGGGTTACGGAAGCAGCGAGCTGGAAAAGATGCTAGAGAAAGCCGCGGCGAAACAAGCGCGCTATCTGGCACCGGAAGAACATCCCGAGCGCGGCTACTTCTACCGCTCCGATCACTTCAGCCTGGCGAAGAAAGGCGTACCAATGCTGTACTTCACCTCTGGTACCGACAGCTTCGAGCACGGTCGCGAGTGGGCGCAGCAGAAAGGTAAAGACTACCTGGCAAATGCTTATCACAAGCCCGGCGATGAGTACGATGCAGAGTGGAATCTGGATGGTGCAGCACTGGATCTCGCGCTCGGTCTGAACCTCGGCCTGGAACTGGCGAACAGCCGCGAATGGCCAAACTGGTATAAAGGGAACGAGTTCCGTGCGGCCCGCGATGCCAGTAGCGATACCCGCAAATAAACCACCCGGCAATCATTCCGACACACAAAAAAAGCCCGCGAAATTCGCGGGCTTTTTTTATGGCCGCTGTCTGTGACAGTAGCCATGGATCGACTTGAAAAAACTTAAGCGGTTACCGCCTCGATCTTTTTCAGTTCTTCATCACGCAGTTCACGGCGCAGGATCTTGCCAACATTGGTTTTCGGCAGGTCTTCGCGGAACTCGATGTTTCTGGGCACTTTATAGGCGGTCATGTTTTCACGGCAGTACGCGATGACTTCGTCGGCAGTCAGAGAGGCTTCCGCCTTCACAACAAACAACTTCACCGCTTCGCCACTGCGCTCATCCGGGATACCTACCGCAGCAGCCTCGGTAACCTTCGGGTGCGCACTGACGATATCTTCAATCTCATTCGGGTAAACGTTGAAGCCAGACACAATGATCATGTCTTTCTTACGGTCAACAATCTTGATGTAAGCGTCGTCCTGAATCACTGCCATATCGCCAGTCTTCAGCCACCCCTCGGAGTCGATGGTCTCCGCAGTGGCTTCTGGACGCTCCCAGTAACCTTTCATTACCTGCGGACCACGCACACACAGTTCACCCGGTGTATTGTTCGGCAGGTCGTTGCCGTTCTCGTCAATGACTTTCACTTCGGTGCCCGGAACCGCGACACCCACGGTACCCAACTGCACCGCTTCCGCCGGGTTGAAGCAAACAACCGGGGAAGTTTCCGTCATACCGTAGCCTTCGGTTACCACACAGCCAGTCACCTGCTCCCATTTTTCAGCGGTGGCACGGGTCAGGGCCATACCACCGGAACAGGTAGTGTGCAGTTTGCTGAAGTCCAGATCGGCAAAACCTGGATCACGCATTAGGCCGTTGAACAACGTGTTCAGGCCGCAGAAACCGGTAAACCGAATTCCCTTCAGGGTCTTCACGAAGCCCGGAATATCCCGCGGGTTCGGAATCAGTAGGGAGTGGTTACCGGTAGTAAACAGGCACATGCAGTGAATCGTGAAGGCGTAAATATGGTACAGGGGCAGAGGTGCTACGTAGTACTCCTCACCCTCTTTCATGGAGTCGCCCAGCGCTTCGCGCACCTGTTCCATGTTGGCAACCAGGTTGCGGTTGGTCAGCATCGCGCCCTTGGCAACACCCGTGGTACCACCGGTGTACTGCAGTACAGCCAGGTCATCCGGGGTACGGGACACGTCTTGATGTGGCGCCTTGGCACCTTTGGCCATCGCGTCACGGAAGTTCACCTGGTTCGCGAAATGGAAGTCCGGAACCATTTTCTTCACGTGTTTGGCGACGGTATTGATCAGCACGCGCTTCAGCGGCGGGTGCAGATCTGCGATCTCCGACACGATCACCTGCTCAACAGAGGTTTCCGCAACCACAGCAGCGGCGGTATCGGCAATATTTGCCAGAACCACCAGCGCCTTGGCACCGGAATCATTCAGCTGATGCTTGATTTCACGCTGGGTGTACAGCGGATTGGTATTAACCACCACCAGGCCGGCACGCAATGCACCGAAAACCACGACCGGGTACTGCAGTACGTTCGGCAGCTGTACCGCGATGCGATCGCCCGGTTTCAGGTTGGTGTGATTCTGAAGATAGGAGGTAAATTGGGCGCTGAGCCGATCGATATCGCCGATGGTCAACGTCTGCCCCAGACAGGTAAATGCGGGCCGGTCTGCAAATTTGGCCGTAGCATCGGTAAACACTTCAAGAATGCTGCGTTCAATGTCCAACTTGTATCTCCCAATTCTGTTGTTGTTGTGATTTCGCCCGCTGGACGCGACCCGGCCTCTATATGAGGTCGGAAGCAACAGGACTAACGGATTATCGGCGAGTTCACGGAACGATGGTACCTCAAGGATATTCCATGTCCGTTTATAGACGAATTCCGCGGTTCTGGTCTAACCGGGCAAATAATTATTGTAAGTTTTGTTACTTATCTGGTGAATGTAACTGTGTGAGGCAAAACAACCGCCTGAATTTCATCGCTTGTTCGGCGGTGATCTGCCATTAAATTATTTTTACGCCAACACGTCTCGACTGAACAGTCTCAGCGTAGTTTTTAACAAAAGAAACTCAATGTACCGCAAACAGGTCCGCAAGGGCTGCGGCCAATTCCCGGTTTCCTGTGTAGCGAATATCGCCAAGCAAAAATGCGTGCCGCGCACTTAATCTGCCGCCAATAATGTCTTGCAGCGTATCGTAGGACATTTCCAGGTCCAGATCAGGCGACGCCACCAAACCTTCAACCTGCTTCGCCTCAATGGCTACACAGTCACCCTCGACAAGGCTTTCACTCCCGGACTTCCGTTGTACCTGCAGATAAAAATCGCTGCCATCCGGCAATCGAAACTGTACTCGAGTGCTTTGTGGCAGACAAGTAAGCCGCCGCAAACGCTCAAGAATGTGCGCCGGTAATTGCATCGTTACTCCGGTTTCTCGGAGACCTGTGCCCCACCCCCGTTGGCGAGGCCCAGATCCAAAAACACCGCCACTGGTACCAGCGGCGGTGTTCGTGAGTCATGTGGCTTAGAATACGAAGTGTTCCGCATCCAGGCTCATGAGGTTGTCTGCGCCACTCTGCATAGCGGCGGCGTGGGTCGCGGTACGCGGCAGGATACGGTCAAAGTAGAAACGCGCAGTTGCCAGTTTGGAACGGTAGAAGTCCTCTTCGCTGGTACCTTCTGCCAGTTTCTCATTGGCAACTTTAGCCGCCAGAGCCCACAGGTAGGCCTGAACCGCATAACCGGAATACATCAGGTAATCCACGGAAGCGGCGCCAACTTCGTCCGGGTTTTCCATGGCCTTAACGCCAACGTTCATAGTCAGCTCGCCCCACTCCTTATTGAGTTCCTGGAGCTTGGTGACGTAAGGTGCCAGCGCTTCGTTATCCAGCTCTGCCTGGCAGAACTTGTGTACGATCTTGGTGAAGTTGCGCAGCAGTTCGCCCTGGGTCATCAGAACCTTGCGACCCAGCAGGTCCAGTGCCTGAATACCGGTGGTACCCTCGTAGATGGTCGAGATCCGGCTGTCGCGTACGTTCTGCTCCATGCCCCACTCGGCGATATAGCCGTGGCCACCGAAACACTGCAGTCCCAGGTTGGCAGACTCGTAACCGGTCTCGGTCAAGAAAGCCTTGGCAATGGGCGTCAGGAACGCCAGCAGATCGTCAGCCGCTTTGCGCTCTTCCTCGGTCTCGGCGGCATTGCTGCGGTCCACCTGCTTGGCACACAGCAGTACCAGCATACGACCACCTTCAGCGAAGGCTTTCTGCGTCAGCAACATGCGGCGCACGTCCGGGTGCACGATGATCGGGTCAGCCGCGCCTTCCGGGTTTTTGGGGCCGCTCAGGGAGCGCATCTGCAGACGGTCTTTGGCGTACGCCAGAGACTTCTGGAAGCCGGCTTCAGCGTGCGCAACACCCTGCAGGGCTGTGCCCAGGCGCGCGGTGTTCATAAAGGTGAACATGCAGTTCAGACCTTTGTTGGGGGGGCCAATCAGGAAGCCTTTCGCACCGTCGAAGTTCAGTACCGCGGTCGCATTGCCGTGGATACCCATCTTGTGTTCGAGAGAACCACAGGTCACACCGTTACGTTCACCTACGGAACCGTCTGCGTTCGGCAGGAACTTGGGAACGATGAACAGAGAAATGCCCTTGGTGCCCTCTGGTGCGCCTGGCAGACGCGCCAGAACGATATGCACGATGTTCTCGGCCATATCGTGCTCACCCGCAGAGATAAAGATTTTGGTGCCGGTGATGGAGTAAGAACCGTCGTCATTCGGCTCGGCTTTGGAGCGCAGGATACCCAGGTCAGTACCACAGTGCGGCTCGGTCAGACACATGGTGCCGGTCCAGGTACCCTCTACCAGCTTGGTCAGGTAGGTCTCTTTCTGCTCGTCGGTACCGTGCGCATCCAGCGTGTTCATAGCACCATGAGACAGGCCCGGGTACATACCCCAGGACCAGTTGGCGGTACCAATCATTTCGCTCAGGATGGTGCCGAGAGAGTGCGGCAGGCCCTGGCCACCAACTTCGACGTCATGTGGCATAGACGGCCAGCCCGCTTCAACAAACTGCTGGTAAGCCTCTTTAAAGCCGTCGGGGGTGGTGACTTCGCCGTCTTTCCAGGTACAGCCCTGCTGGTCACCGCTCTGGTTGATTGGCGCCAGAACGTTCTCACAGAACTTGGCACCTTCTTCCAGGATCGCATCCACTACGTCCGGGCTCGCATCCTCATAGCCCAGTGCCGCATAGTGCTGATCCCAGTTCAGCAGTTCACGCATAGAGAAACGCATGTCACGCAGCGGAATTTTGATCTCGCTCATCCTGAATACCCTCGTTAACGATTTTTACACTCGAATGTTCGCGCTCATATAGCAAGTTGTAACAAGCGAACGGCGCGTCGGGAAGCTCGGCACTAAGCCGTGACTCAACTATTGGTTTTATTCATATTAGTAGCAAATAACCAATAGCCACTATGGCGAAAAGTGTCCAAAGCACTAACAAATTACGGCGACAAAATTGACGCAAACGGGCTGACGGGTGAGTCAAACAGGGTACTGAGGAAGAAGGAAAATGACGCGCAGGCCACAAAATATAGCGCTGACTAGCCGGCCACAAATGCCAAAATCAACGAAGGGAAAGGTAATATTCGAAAAATTGCGCAGTGTGACGGCTAGCCGTCGACGGCCGAGCCCCGTGGGCTCTTGCGATATTCCCCGGGGGTAACACCGGTCCACTTTTTAAAAGCCCGGAAAAATGCGCTGGCCTCATCAAACCCGAGCATCTCTGCAATCTGCGTGTTGGAAAGATCGGGGCAGCTCAAATAATGAAAAGCAGCCTCCATTCGACACTCGTCCTTCAATTTTTGATAGGAGGTGTTTTCCTGCTGCAATTTCCTGCGCAAGGTGGTGACCGACATATTCAACCGCTCGGCGACCGCTTCCGCCGGGGGCATGGATTCGCTCACATCGCGATTCAGAATCGTCTTTACCTTGGTCTTGATGCTGTTTGCACTGCCGTCGCTGATCACCAGGTGATAGGGCGCGGTGCGGATAAAATCCTCCACCGTCTGGGGGCTTTGCACCACTGGATAATCCAGATAACGGCTTTCGTATTCCAGGGCATTACCCGGCTGGTCAAACAGCAGCTCGCCCGCCTCGCTCTGCGCAAGCGTCTGAAACTCTTCGGGACAGGGAAAAGAGAAATGCAATTTGGCCAGAGGAATTTCGCGCCCCACCAGCCAGCAATAAAATCGATGCCACACTGCCAGCGTGGTACGGATAACACTTGGGGAAGTATCTGCAATTAGCGCATCAAATTCACCGGACTGCAAAGAACTGATCCCCTGGATCACCACTTTGTCCCGGCCCCCTTCCTGTGAAAGTACCGGCTTAACCCGAAATCCGCGACAGATTTCCATAAACTCTGCACTGAGGGTGATGGCTTGCCGCACCGTCGCACAATTCACCACGGTCAAACACAGTAAGCGAAAAGAGCCCGAACGCACTCGACCGCCACTGAGCATGCCAAACCATTCGTCCTGTGCCAGCCACATCACCCGCTGATACAAACGGCCGTAAGTTACCGCAGAAAAAGCCGCGGTATCTTCCAGGTCGTGCTCGGAAATTCCGACCGCAGCCAGAAGCTCTGCACGGTCGCAACCGCGGTTCGAAGCCTCTTCCAGCAGGCGCTGAACATAGGCAATCGGAATGCGAATGTCATCGCCTTGCGCGTGGCTCGCGCCGGCAACCAGTGATTGTGAATCGCTACCCATGCCCTACTCGCGATCAGCGATCGTCGTGGTGACGATTTTTGGAATTACGATTTCGCAGCCAGTTCAGCAGCGCGCCAAAACCTAGCGCCACCGCAACAATCACAGCGAGGAAAATCAGCATCAGTACCAGGTAGCTGAGCAGGTCTTCTACCGGTAAATCCCAGCTCCACACCGCCGCTGCAATAAAGGCGAGACAGGCGAGAACGCTGGTAACAAACGAACGGCGGCGTTTTCTAGCCATAACTAACTTCTTTCATCCAGATATGAATGATTGGTCAACGAAGGACTCCACACTACCCTAGCGGCTGCAGGCGTCCTGCACGACACAATCGACAGCGCCGACCTTTATACTATAGCGATAGGGTGCACACACTATCGAGAGAGACGGGCCACAGGCACGAGAGCCTCGGGGCCTGGTGCACCAGGGTCGCACCGTGCAAACTTCCGGTGCGGCATTGCGCCAAATACGTCTTCTGGTACGCGTGGTGTGCCAGCCCAGATCTCTCAACGGCGCCGAATCCTGCAACATTGGTCTACCCGTGTCAACGCGGGTCACGTGTAAGTTTGAAGTCAAACATTGGGCGCGGGGCAGATATGTCGCCCACTCAAAAGGCTCGTCAAAGGCTATGCACAAACGACTCTTATTCCGCGCTGAGGACAGAGCAGCACTGCGCCGCCTGGGCATTTGGGTTGAATGGATGATGCTGATCGCAGGTTCCATGCTGCTCGGCGTACTGATATTTGCCTGAACGAAACCACACATCGCGCCTCCGCGTGGTGTCCGGTTCGGTCTCGCTTGGCGCCTTGTAGTCTCTGCTCTTCCCTCCTCCGGCTATCGATCTAATCTCCGCTCACGATACCACCCCCACTCAGGCGGGAGGGATCGAGCAGCTTTTCCAGCTCCGCGCGCGAGAGTTCCGTCATCTCCTCAGCCACATCCAGTATCGGGCGGTTCCTTTGGTACGCCTGCTTCGCGATTTCTGCAGCCTTAGCGTAACCGATCACGGGATTGAGCGCGGTGACAAGAATGGGGTTGCGCACGAGCGCTTCCTGCATACGCAATCGGTTCACGGTAAAGCCCGATATCGCCTTATCCGCCAGCAAGCGCGACGCGCTTGCGGCAAGCTGAATACTCTCTAGCAAACAAAACGCAATGACCGGCAACATAACGTTCAGCTGAAAGTTGCCACTTTGCCCAGCGACCGTCACCGTCGTGTCGTTACCGATAATTTTCGCCGCAACCATCGCGGTGGACTCGGCAATTACCGGGTTTACTTTTCCCGGCATAATACTGCTGCCAGGCTGCAAGGTTGGCAGGGCAATTTCGCCAAACCCCGCTAGCGGCCCGCTGTTCATCCAGCGCAAATCGTTGGCAATTTTCATCAGCGCAACCGCCAGAGTTTTGACCTGACCCGATACTTCAACCGCAGTATCCTGACTGGAAATAGCCGCAAACGGATTTTCCGCGGGCCGCGGTGCAACGCCACAATCAGCCCCTAACCTGAGCGCAAACTCTTGCGCAAATTCATCGTGCGCATTCAGGCCCGTTCCCACTGCCGTTCCCCCCTGGGCCAGAAACTCCAGGCGAGGCAAGGTGCATTCGAGGCGGGCGCGGCACAGCTTTATCTGCGCACCCCACGCGGATACCTCCTGTGAAAATGTTATTGGTACAGCGTCCATTAAATGGGTGCGTGCGGTTTTCACCACGTCGCCCACCTCTTCCGCTTTTTGATCCAGTACGTCACTGAGGTGCACCAGCGCAGGCAACAGTTCGTTCTGAATCGCAAGTAACGCTGAGAGGTGGATGGCCGTTGGAATCACGTCATTACTACTCTGACACATGTTGACGTGATCATTGGCACGAATGGAAAGGCCACTCGCTGCGGAGGCAAGGTGTGCGAGCACCTCGTTCACATTCATATTTGTACTGGTGCCGGAACCCGTCTGGAATACATCGACAGGAAACTGTTGTGCGTAGTCTTCGTCGGTGAGGCTATCACAGGCCTGAATGATTGCATCCGCGATCGCGCTGTCCAGTAGCCCCAAATGCACATTGGTTTGCGCCGCGGCGCGCTTGATCGCGACCACTGCGCGAACGAACGCGACGGGCATCACATAGTCACTTACCGGAAAGTTTTCTACGGCACGTTGCGTCTGCGCCCCATATAGAGCCTGCTGGGGCACTTTGATTTCCCCCAGACTGTCTTCTTCTGTTCGAAATTCAGAATCCGCGGCCGAACGATTTACCTCGCTACTTTTGTTCTGCACCGGAGACTACCTCCTGAATTTCCCATAGAACATCACCCGGCTCCGCACGCAGACCGGGAAACCAGTACAGGTTAGTGTCGTCAGAGGGAATTTGGCAGAGAAGACAGGTTCAGAAGAGAAGTTAGCAAACGAGGGAGATCCGTCGGCGAAAGGCTATCGAAGGTAAGCCCTTGTCAGACGCTTACCTTACCTTCCTGAGTCCATTCGCAACGCACCTGCATCTCGCCGCAACCTGGCTCGTGGTACAGGCCCGCAGCCTCCCAGGTGAAAGAATGCGTTCCGGATAATTCGGTCTCTAGATGCACGGTAGCTGACACCCAGTACATACTGCGCAGCAACTCTTCGAATTTTTGGATCCAGTGATTCCACTCGTACTCAACCGCTCGATAAGAGGCACCGAAATGGATCACATCGGTCTGGTATTGGGATTGTTTGACCTTGATAGTGGGTACCGCAAACATATCGCGGCACAGAAAGGGCCATTCGTCGGCACTGGGCAACGCGAGCACAGCTTCACGGTTGACGCGACGACGGTCGCTGCCACCGGTGAGACTGTTGCTGTCTTTGATACAGCCGTAAACGATAGATTCTTGATCGCCCTGAATCACGCTGCGCTAACCCCTACGCTTTCCCTGCCAGACGATGGTCCGTCTGGCAGGTCAATTCAACAAATACAGCGCCAACTGTAACGGGGCAATCGGGAGAATTCTAGCGTCAGATGCCGTGAAATTTTCGACCCGATCGCATTTCCAGCAGATCGATTAAATTTCGACGCCCCACTCCCGCAGCTTCGCCATCAGCCCTTCTTCATCGAGCACCGGCAAGTTCAATTCTTGCGCTTTGTTCAATTTTGAACCAGCTCCGGGGCCTGCAACCACCGTATGTGTGTTCGCGGAAACGCTGCCGGCCACCTTGGCACCCAACCGTTGCAGATAGTCTTTGGCTTCACTGCGCGACAGGGTCTCGAGTTTACCCGTGAGCACCCAAGTTTGCCCCGCAAGCGGTTGGCTACCGGTTTCCTGGACTTCTGCTTCCCAGCGCACGCCCGCCTGCTGCAATGCAGCGACCTCTTCGAGATTGTGTGCCTGCTCAAAAAACTCGGCCACATAGTGTGCAACCACAGGCCCAACATCCTCCACCTGCTGCAAGGCTTCGCTATCCGCCTGCATCAGGTGATCCAGATCGCCAAAGTGACGGGCCAAATTTCGTGCGGTGGCCTCACCCACTTCGCGCACGCCAAGGGCGTACAGAAACTTGGGCAGTGTGGTGTCTTTACTACGCTCCAGCGCATCCAGTAAATTTTGCGCGGACTTCTCACCCATACGCTCCAGCCCCATCAGCGGCTCCAGAGACAGGTGATAAAGCCCGGAAACCGAGTGTAAAAGCCCTTCGTCGACAAGCTGCTCCACCAGCTTATCGCCGAGACCATCGATATCCATAGCTTTGCGCGAGGCAAAATGCTTGATCGCCTGCTTGCGCTGCGCACTACAGATCAGGCCACCGCTGCAACGGGCCACGGCCTCACCGGGGGTTGCCTCCACCGGGGAATCGCACACAGGACAGTGGCTGGGGAATTCGATATCGCGGGCGTCCTCGGGGCGACGGCTCTCGACCACAGAAACCACCTGCGGAATCACGTCCCCCGCACGGCGAATAATTACCGTATCGCCGATTTTCACGCCAAGGCGCTCGATTTCATCGCGATTGTGTAATGTGGCATTGGAAACGGTAACGCCACCAACGAATACCGGCTGCAAGCGCGCCACCGGGGTAACCGCGCCAGTGCGTCCCACTTGAAACTCCACATCCAACAACTGGGTCATTTCTTCTTGTGCGGGAAATTTGTAGGCAGTGGCCCAGCGCGGCGCACGCGCAACAAAACCCAGGCGCTTTTGCAAGGGAATACTGTTTACCTTGAATACAATACCATCGATATCGTAGGGCAGCTCGGCGCGCTTTTCGCCGAGCTTTCGGTGGTAATCAATACATTGCTGAATGCTTTCCGCTACCGCCATTTCCGCATTAATTCGAAAACCCCAGAGGTTGAGTTGCGCAAGAATATCCGTGTGGCGCTCGGGCAATTCACCACCCTCCACCAGCCCGACACTGTATGCGCACATTTCAAGGGGGCGCTGCGCGGTGATACGGGAATCCAACTGACGCAGGCTGCCGGCGGCAGCATTGCGGGGATTCACAAAAAGTTTGTCTCCGGCGGCCCGCGCCTTGTCATTGAGCGCATCAAAGCCGGCCTTGGGCATATAAATTTCGCCGCGCACCTCAAGTACGTCCGGCACATCATCCGCAAGCAATTTGAGGGGGATCGAGAAGATGGTGCGCACATTTTGGGTGATATCTTCACCAACGGTACCGTCACCACGGGTGGCTGCGCGCTCAAGTAATCCTTTGCGGTACAGCAAACTCACCGCAATACCGTCGAGCTTGGGCTCACAGGCGTACTCGACGGGTTCCGCACTGTTCAGGCGCTCGCGAATACGGCGATCGAAATCTTCCATATCTTCGTCACTAAACGCATTGTCCAGCGACAGCATGGGCAATTCATGACGAATCTGGGTAAAGGCCGCCAGCGGCTCAGCACCGACGCGCTGGGTCGGCGAATCACGGGTAATCAGTTGCGGGTGGGATTCTTCCAGCTGTTGCAGCTCGCGCAGGCAACGGTCGTACTCCGCATCCGGCAAGTCGGGTGCGTCCAGCACGTAGTATTCGTAGTTTGCTCGATTGAGGATATCGTGCAGCTGCTCCGCGCGCTGACGGGCTTCCGGGGGAATTGCTTTAGTCATTTTCTATCCGCAAAAACGGGAAATTCTTGCCGGTTACAGGTTGTATTAAAGAGAGAAACACGTGCGACAGGCGGGAGCCAAGAGTTTTTCACGCTCCCGCCGCCGTCATTCGGAGGAGCTGTCAGGCCTGCGCGCGCGCCAGTGCCTTGCGGCGCTGAAATTCCATGACGCGTTGACGATAGTGCTCCGCGGTCTGCGCGGTAAACACACTGCGATTCTCATCTTTGAGTTCGCCGCCCAACTGCTCGGCGATGTTGCGTGCGGTCGACAGCAGAGTATCGAATGCCTTCAGTGCCTCCACTTCTGCGGGCAACGCCAGGAACAGGCTGACGCCCGGTGTGGTAAATTCTTCCATATCCGACATATCGAAGGTGCCGGGCACCACGATATTGGCGAGGCTAAACAGGGCTGGCCCTTCGCCGGCCTCGCCACAGTGGTAGTGGAAAATATTCATATCGCCAAAGCGCAGGCCGCTGGAAAGCAGCACGCGCAGCAGGTCATTGCCTTCAAAGCAGTCCCCGGCAGGCGCCATGATGTTTAAGATCAACACTTCCTCTACCGTGCGCTCGGCGCGAGCACTTTCGCTGCGCTTGCCCGAACGCTTCGAGCGGTCGCTGTCCGCCCGGCGACTGCCAGTGTCGCTAGTAGGGAGTTCCGAAGATTCGCGGCTAACGGAAGCGGACTTCTTGAGGTCCGGGAATTTCAATTCCGGCAGTTTGAGATCCGGCGCAGCCCAGGATCTCTTCGCCGGGCTTTCGTCCTCTTCTGCGTGAGAAGCTTCCGGCAGCGCCTGCAAGGATTCCAGGCTCACCGACTCATCCAACGAAGGTTCGCGGCGTTCGGGAAGTTGTGGCTCATCACTATCCGCAGACAAGGCTGCAATCGGGTCAGACGCTGTATCTTCCGAATCTGTTGCCGGATCGAAATACAAGGTATCAGACGCAGGCTCACCCTCAGCAGTCTCGTTAAACGACTTACTCTGTTCGGTGCGCGACGCAACCACCGGCTCCACCGAGTCCATCAGGGTCGGCACCTGCTCTTCAAGGTTTAGAGATGCCTGCTGCGGTACGTTCGGTACTGGCGCGGCAACTGAAGCGGAGCCAGACGCAGTAGCACCCGGTTCTGCACTCTCGCCTCGCTCCGGCTTGCTACCCGCAAGGGGTTTACGCGACGAGTGGAAATTCTTCTGCACCTGCCGATTCACCTGACTGGCATCCTCAGGTTTACGTCGCTGGACCACGCGCACAGTGCCGGGAAGTTCGGCAGCAATCTGGCGGCGCTTTTCTGCCTCTTCCGGATCGATGTACTCCAACTCCGATTCTTTGGGCGCTGCGGGTGCTTCCTGAACAGGCGGCTGCCAATCCGACTCTTCTTTTAGTTTGCGCGGCGGCGACAGAATATCGTCATCCGCCATTTCCTGACGCATGGAACGCGACAGGTTGCGAGAAACTTTTACCGAGTCTTTGTGCTTTAGATAGGCGCGACGAGCGCCATCAAGCACCACGCCGAGAATGATCAGCGCGAGAAGATTAATCAGCCAGTTATCCATTTTCTTGCCCCTCTCCCTGTGCCGCTGTGCGAGGACATTCTTGTCCCTGAACCGACCGACACTGAATCTGGCAATTCAGATTCCAAACGTTGTAGTCCATCGGGATCTTCCGACTCAAACAACATGTTTCCTTCATCACGCAGACGCCAGCTCCGCTGCCTCTTCCACATCCACAGACACCAGACGGGATACACCCGGCTCGTGCATGGTTACACCCAACAGCTGGTTGGCCATCTCCATGGCAATCTTGTTATGGGTAATGTAGATGAACTGCACGTGCTCGGACATTTCTTTAACCATCCGTGCGTAACGCCCCACGTTGGCGTCATCCAGCGGGGCGTCTACCTCATCCAGCATACAGAATGGTGCCGGGTTCAGGCGGAAGATGGAAAATACCAAGGCGATTGCCGTCAGCGCTTTTTCACCACCGGACAGCAGGTGAATGGTGCTGTTCCGCTTGCCGGGTGGGCGCGCCATGATGGCGATACCGGTGTCGAGCAAATCGTCGCCAGTCAGCTCCAGATAGGCGTGACCACCGCCAAACACCTTCGGGAACAGCTCCTGCAGGCCGCTGTTCACCTGATCAAACGTCTCCTTAAAGCGGGTACGGGTTTCCTTGTCGATACGACGGATAGCGTTTTCCAGGGTTTCCAGCGCGTCGTTCAGGTCATTGTACTGACTGTCCAGATAGAACTTGCGTTCGGACTCCTGCTTGTACTCGTCGATGGCCGCCAGGTTAATCGGGCCCAAGCGTGAAATACGCGCTGCCACCAGTTCAATATCCTGCTGCACCGCGTCCATGGTTAACTCTTCGGGTAGCTCTGCCAGCAGGGCGTCGAGCTCATGCCCGGCTTCCTCAAGCTGTTCGACCAGACCGTTACGCTGTGTTTCGAGGGTTTGCGCGACCAGACGCTGCTGCTCAAGCTGCGCACGCACGCCCTGCAGCGCCGATTCAACCTTGTGACGCTCCTGCTCATGGTTGCGCAAGGTGGATTCCACCTCTTCCATTTTCTTGCGCGCTTCGCCAAGCTCGGTCTCCACCTCAATACGCTGACCGAGCTTGTCTTCGAGTTCGGCCTGGAAGTCCTGGGATGGATCCTGTGCATCTTCCATCTGGCGCTGCAGCTGTTCGCGACGCTCGTGCAGGCGTTCAACCTGCTCCCGCAGTACTTGCAGCGTGCGTTCCAAAGACACTTTCTGGGTACGTACGGATTGCTCGCGCATCGCCAATTCGTGGGAACGGTCTTTATCTTCTCGAGCGCGCTGACGCGCTGCATCCAATGCCTCGCGCAACTCTTCACGCTTGGCCAACAAAGTTTCGCGACGATCGGTATCGTCACTCATGGCCTCGACCGCTTCCTGCAACACCATACGGGCTTCAGAAATGGATTCGGCTTCTAGTTCTTTCTGTTCTTTAACTTCAGCGATTTCCGCCTCGATGCGACGGCGACGCTCGTCCATCTGTTCCTGGCGCGCGCGCTGGGCAGACAACTGGCTGCGCAGGTCACCAACGCGGCGGCTCAGCTGCTCGGCGCTGTTGCGCCCCTGCTCAATCGCGGATTCCAGCTGCGAAGTGCTCGAGAGCTGCTGCTCGCGCTGCTCGGAAAGCCCTTCAATGCGGGCTTCACAGGCTTCAAGTTCCGCCTCCAGGTTTTCCAGTTCCTGCTTGCGCGCCAGCACACCGGATTCCGCATCGCCACCACGGCTGACTTTCAGCCAGTTTGGGCCAACCCACAGGCCGTCGCGGGTGACAATGGATTCACTCGCCTTCAGCTGATTGCGCTGCGCCAGCGCGCTGTTCAGGTCTTCTGCGGTGTAGATACCATCAATGAGGCCGCTCAGAGACGCAGGCCCATCGATCACGTCGGCCAGTTTCGGTAGGACACCACTCGCCGCAGCAGGTGCACTGCGGCCGTCAACAAATACCGCCTGACCACCGTCAAAGCTGGACAGGGTTTGTTGCAGGGAGTCGATCTGATCCACGCACACCGCCTGCAGCTGAGCACCGAGGACGGTTTCTACTGCGGTCTCCCAGCCAGCACTTGCGCTGATTTGCTCGGCCAGGCGTGGGCGGCCCTGCAAGTTGTTCTGCTCAAGCCAGCTGGCGACATTTTTGCCCTGCCCCATAGCGGCCTGCTGCAGTGCTTCGAGGGAAGCCTGACGACCGCGGCTGGTTTGCAACTGCAGACGCTCTTTGTCCAGATCTGCGGACAGCTCGGTCTCCTTGCGGCGCAGGTCAGAAAGCGCTTCTACCTGCTGGGCAATGGACTCACGCAGCTCTTCCAGCTGCATTTCCAGCTCGGCCAGCTCTTCGTTCTGCTCTTCCAGTTCGATTTCATCTTCGGAGACCGACAGGCTCTCGCGCTCCAGCTGCAGCTTGGTAATACGGTCCTGCAGGCGCTGCGCCGAGGTTTCCAGATGCTGAATACGGGACTGTTGAACTTCCGCGCGCTGGCGGGAGCCGGACGCGCCCTGGTTAAACTGATCCCAGGCGTTCTGCCATTCGCGCATTTCGTCTTCGGCGGTCAATAGGGTTTGTGCAGATTCTTCTTCTGCGGCCTGCACCATTTCCAAATCGGGGGTAATTACTTCCAGTTCAACATCGAACTCTTCGGCTTTTTCCTGATCCGCCGCGAGGAGCGCCACGGACTCGCTGTGCTCCTGCTCGGTACGGGCAAAGTCAGACTGCAAGGAGGCATTGCGCTCGCGGGCATGGGAAATACTTTGCTCGAGGCGCGCGATGTCGGCGCCGATAGAATAGAAACGCCCCTGCACTTCGTTAAACGCATCGGAAAACTCGTGATACGCCACGCGCTGCTCTTCGATACCAGTATCGAAGCCCACCTGACGAGTGACCAGTTCTTCCACGGTCAGTTCAAGTTCACCAATCTGCTGCTGTTTGCCTTTTGCCTGATCGTCCAGATCTTTGTATTTCAGGCCCTGCAGATGGGCTTTGTGAGTACGTTCTTCTTCTTTGAAGCGGCTGTATTTTTCGGCCGCTGCGGACTGGCGCTCCAGACGCGCCAGCTGGCGGTCCAGTTCATCGCGAATATCGGTCAGGCGCTCGAGGTTTTCTTTGGTGCGGCGCATGCGGTTTTCGGTATCGCGGCGGCGCTCCTTGTACTTGGAGATACCCGCCGCTTCTTCGATAAATACCCGCAGCTCTTCCGGCTTGGCCTCGATCAGCTTGGAGATCATGCCCTGCTCGATAATCGCATAGCTGCGCGGGCCCAGGCCGGTACCCAGGAACAGGTCGGTCACGTCGCGACGACGACATTTCTCCCCGTTCAGGTAGTAGTTGTTCTGACCATCGCGGGTAACCTTACGCTTAACGGAAATTTCGCTAAACGCGGCATATTCTCCGGTGAGTTTGCCGGCGGAGTTATCAAATACCAGTTCGATGGAAGCCTGCCCTACAGGCTTACGGCCACTGGAGCCGTTAAAGATTACGTCGGTCATGGAGTCGCCACGAAGGTTCTTCGCAGACGACTCACCCATTACCCAGCGCACCGCATCAATGGTATTGGACTTGCCACAACCGTTTGGGCCGACCACGGCGCTCAGGTTGGAAGGGAAGTAGACGGTGGTCGGGTCGACGAACGACTTGAATCCGGCCAACTTAATACACTTCAAACGCATGGTCTTTTAACTCGGTAATACTCGGCAACCGTACAGCTACTTTGCTCTGCCGGACGCTCTTCGTTGTACTTTCAAAAGGTTCAAACAGTAGGTTCAAACAGGGAATTCGCAGAGGTCTGACTGAGCAGTCCGCACGAATCGCCAGTTTGTCTTTGCAAACAGACGATTGTACATGGCTATGAGCCGGGTTTCAGCGCTATTTTCGGCCGAAAATACGGGAAGACCGGTCGCACCGAGAGGTGCAACCGGGAGGTGCGGTATCGATCAATAAACCATCAAATCTGCTGATCAATCACAATGGATAGGGGCTTCGACCAGTCTTCCCTGGCCAGCATCTTGACCTCACCCTGCCAGTCACCAGGCGCCGGCCGTGCATTGCCACCGACCGCCAGACGGGCGACCACCTGCACCTGATCAACCGTTTTTAGGCTGCGACCGGGCATCATTGCCCGCGATTCATCCAGTACCACACGTGCCGGCAGGTCCGCCGCAGTGAGTCGCACAATCGCCAGCGGCATTGGGCTTTCCGCAGTGCGCGCGTAGACAAATACCGGCGTGGAGGGACTGTATTTGACCGCATCGCCCAGCGACACGGTAACCGCAATACTGTTTTCGTCCGCCGACTGAACCTTAGAGGCACTCTCTTCCGCAGATTCGGATGCTATAGCGGTGGAATTCGCTACCGCTTCGCCACCAACCTTGGCCAGCGCCGCTTCCGCGCGCTGCACCCCGGCCGCTAGCGCCTGAGCTGCGTTAGAACCCGGCGTCAATTGATTGAGCGCGCGCTGCCAGTGAGACTTCGCGGCCATATAATTCTTTTGCTCAAAGGCGGCAATACCCGCCAACCCCAACGCCGTGGTGTTATTTGGCTGTGTGGCCAACACCTGCTCCACTTCGCGGATTACTTCGGCCGTGATTTTCGAGCCATTGGCAAAAAACAGCGCCTGCGCCAGTTCCGCGCGAATATTGACCGCTTCTGGCTCCTTGGCAACGATGTAACGGTACTGAGCCAAAGCGCCCTGTATATCGTTACTCACCAGCAGACGCTGGGCCAACATGTAGCGGCTGTTCAGGTCTTCCGGATGGCTTTCAACACGCTTACGCAGCTGTTGAGTGATACGCGCCTCAACCACCATATCCGACGCACCGGACTGGCTGGCCACAATATCCCGGTACAGCGCGACATCGTCGTGCGCCCCCCAATAGAAATACAGGCCGAGTGCCGCCAGGGGCACCGCGAAGGCCAGAGCAAACAACAGCCCGCGGCCACCATCTCGGCGCTGCGCCAACTGGTAGCTACCACCCTGCTCCTCTGCCAACAGCTTGCGCGCAAGCTCGGTCTTTAGCGAAGCATATTGCGCCTCGTCGATCGCACCATCAGCGCGAGACTGCTCAATTTCTGCGAGGTGCTCGCGGTACAGAGCTGCCTGAGAAGCACCCTCGGGGCCATCCGTATTCGCCTCTGCGCGGCGCGCTTTGTGCCTCTTCCCTACCAGCGGCCAAGCAATTACCAACGCCAAAGGCAGCAGTAGCAACGCCAGCATCATCCACAAATCAATCATCACGCTTACCACCACCCTGTTGCTCACCGTTCAACAGCTGCGTAAGCCGCTGGGATTCTTCCGCGCTCAATTCCGCGCCCTCCTCCTCTTGCCGGCCTCCACGACCATTGCGAGACCGGGCCACGATCAGGATAAGTGACAAGAGGCCCAGCGCGGCAAACACACCCGGCGCAACCCACAGCACCATGGTGTTGCGTTGCACCGGTGGCCGATAGAGAACAAAGTCGCCATAACGGGCCACCATGTACTGATTAATCTCTTCGTCGGTGTAACCTTCCTCGAGCAGGCGACGAACCTCGCGGCGCAAATCGGTCGCGACCATAGAATCCGAGCCGGCCAGATTCTGGTTCTGACACTTGGGACAGCGCAGCTCCTCAATCAAAACCTCATACCGCGCCTGCAACTCAGCGCTCGGCAGCCTCTCCACCTCGACGGCGGCATAGCTGGAAGGCAAGAACGCGACCATTGTGACCAGTAGAGTCAATGTGGCGGCGATCTTTTTGGTAAGAGACGCGTCGATTCGTTTTTTCTGCACTGATTTTCTCCGGCGGAAATTCGCCCGATTATAGCAGCGCCTTGGCCCGCAGACACCCATGGCAACAGCCCCCGGACCACAGTGAGACCGGCGGTCATAAAGCCCCCAAAGAGGCATAACTCATTGAATTGAAAAAAATTTTTCAAAAAGCGTTGACGCCCCAAAAAATATCATTACTATACGCAGCTCCTGACGCGGGGTGGTTAGCTCAGTTGGTAGAGCGGCGCCCTTACAAGGCGTAGGTCACAGGTTCGACCCCTGTACCACCCACCACTTTCCTTTAGGTCTGCCAGGCAGATTTGACAAAGGAATGTCAGGAATGCGGACCGGTAGTTCAGTTGGTTAGAATGCCGGCCTGTCACGCCGGAGGTCGCGGGTTCGAGTCCCGTCCGGTCCGCCATATACAGAAAAGGCTCACACGAAAGTGTGGGCCTTTTTTGTTTGCGCCATATTAGAAAAATCTACGCAGAGAGAAAAAGCGCCAAGCAGCGAGCACATCAACTACCCCCACCCTAACCAACCTTCTGAACAGAAACCCCCTCTCCGACAAGCTTCTCGTGAAACGCCTGCCACTGATCCTGAGGCAGCGATACAGCCATCTGCACCTGATCGACATATATAACATCGGCACACTCACCGCGATACTGAGACACCAGAAAACGCAATCGCGATTCACCGGCAAAATCACAAACGACTTTTGCTTCAATGGTGGGGACATGAGGCTCGAGCTTGGCATTCTGGAGCGCAGCACCAACCGAACCGCGATAGGCCCGCATTAACCCACCCACACCGAGCTTGGTACCACCAAAGTAGCGCGTAACGATGGCCCCCACATTGCCAACGCCCTGCTTTAGCAACAGCTCCATCATCGGCCGACCGGCACTACCGCCCGGCTCCCCGTCATCATCAAACTGCATGATTTCAGGGTTTGCCGGATTCCCAATAACCAGCGCAGTACAGTGATGGGAGGCATCCGGATATCGGGCGCGCACCGTGTCGAGCTGACACAAAAAAGCCGCTTTATCGGTTACCGGCCCGAGCCAGCAGATAAAGCGGCTTTTCTTTTCTTCAGTCTCAGCGACAACGGGCAAGCAAGGAGTCTGATAGCTCACCAGAAAAATCGTCCCACTCTTGATTCTGTAAACGCTGATACAAGGGCTGCAGCTTGGTCTGCCAAACTTTGTCATCGACCACGCCGACGTGCTTACAGCGGATGGTACCACCTGCATCGACCAGGAAAGTCTCCGGTGCGCCGAACACACCCAGATCCAGGGACAGGCGACCTTCAATATCCGAAACAGAAAACACATACGGGTTCTGGAATTTCTCCAGCCACTTCTGTGCCGCTTCGTTATCGTCTTTCAAATTGATACCGACAATCGGCACACCCTGCTCTGCCAACTGATTCAGGTATGGATGCTCAACCCGACAGGATACGCACCAGGTAGCCCACACGTTCAACAGCAACGGGCGACTGGGGAGGTCGGACTTTTTCAGCTCCCGGTTGGACTCAACATCCAGCAAGGCAAACTCAGGCACCGGCTTGTTAACCAGCGCCGAAGGCATGTCCTGCGGGTTCAGGGACAATCCTCGCCAAAACAGTACCGCCAGCGCGGCGAATACGATGAGCGGAAGAAAGAGCTTAAGTCTCGCCATCAATTTCCCAATCCATAGTTATCCATTAGCGCGCTCAAAAAGCATAAGGAGCGAGCCGACTCGGCATCTCAGGCGCCAGCCAGAGTACCGGTATTACCTTCTGTTTTGGCATTCGCCGCTCGCGCCGCACGCACTTTACGATAGCGCTTGTCGGCCACGGCAATCGCACCACCAAGCGCCATCAGCACCGAGCCCAGCCAAATCCACACAACGAAAGCCTTGTAGTGGAGACGTACAGCCCAGTCGCCACCCAGACGGTTCTTATCCATTGGATCACCGAGCGCTACGTACAAGTCGCGGAACAGACCGGTATCAATCGCGGCCTCGGTCATGATATTGCCACCGGAGAGATAGCTGCGCTTCTGTGGGTGCAACTCCGCCACCTGACGTCCGCCATGGCGAACGACAATCACACCCTCTGAGGCGCGGTAGTTTGGCCCACGAACCTGGCGCACGCCCTCAAAGGTAAACTCGTAGCCAGACATTTCTGCACTCTGGCCCGGCGACATGCGCAGATCTTTCTCTACGCTATACACCGTGGTGAGAGCCACCCCCAATACGGAAATGGCCAGGCCTATGTGCCCCAGATGCATGCCGTAGTAGCTCGCACGCTGACGCTTCAACCCCGCAAGGAGACTGTCAGCATTGCGTGACTTTGCCAGAATATCGGCACCGCTCGCGGTGATCACCCAAAGCCCCGCAAACAACCCAATCACAACACCCCAGTGGAAATCTCCTGCCAGCAGCGCGATCAACGGCGCACCGAGCGCCGCGATCAGCGCCGGCATCACCCAGGCCTTGACGAGTTTCTTGCCCTGAGTGTCTTTCCAGTTTGCGTGAATACCCATGCCCAGCAGAATGCACAGCACGATCATGAGCGGCACAAAGAACAGGTTAAAAAACGGGGGGCCCACACTGATCTTGCCCCAGTTGAGCGCATCAGCCAGCAGCGGGTACAGGGTTCCGGTCAACACCATGGCCATGACCAACATCAGCACAATGTTGTTACCCAGCAAAAAGGTTTCCCGCGAACGGAAGGAAAATACGCTGCCCGCACTTACCGTTGGCGCACGCAGGGCAAACAGCAATAGTGAAGCGCCGACCACGATGGCCAGGAACGCCAGAATAAAGCCGCCGCGCAACGGGTCCGTGGCAAACGCGTGGACCGAGGTCAGCACCCCGGAACGCACCAGGAAGGTCCCGAGCAGGCTCAGGCTAAACGCGAAGATCGACAGCAAGATGGTCCAGCTGCGGAACAAACCGCGCTTCTCGGTTACCGCCAGGCAATGTAGCAACGCGGTACCCACCAGCCAGGGCATAAAGGAAGCGTTCTCTACCGGATCCCAGAACCACCAGCCACCCCAGCCGAGTTCGTAATAGGCCCACCAGCTTCCCAGTGCGATACCCAGAGTCAAAAACGACCAGGCCACGGCAGTCCAGGGGCGAGCCCAGCGCGCCCAGGCGCTATCCAGACGCCCTTCCAACAACGCAGCGATGGCGAACGCAAAGGCGACGGAAAAACCCACATACCCCATATACAGAAGTGGTGGGTGAATAATCATGCCCGGATCCTGCAGCAGCGGATTCAAGTCATTTCCATCGCTAGGTGGAAACGGCAGGATGCGATCGAAGGGATTCGAGGTCATCAAAATGAACAGGAAAAACCCGATCAACAACATACCGAGTACCGACAACACCCGCGCCACCAATACGTCCGGCAACTGTTTACTGAAAACGGCAACGGCAGCGGTCCAACCAGCCATCATCAGCAGCCACAACAGGATGGAGCCTTCGTGACCACCCCATACCGCGGTCACCTTGTACATCATCGGCAGAATGCTATTCGAGTTCTGCGCGACGTAGGCAACGGTAAAGTCGCTGTTAATAAAAGCGACCGTCAGACAGACATAAGACAATGCAGTAAATGCCAGCACGCCAAAGGACAGTGGGCGCGCGGTATCCATCCACAACACGCGGCCAGCATAGGTGCCAAGCAGTGGAACAATAGCCAGCGCAATCGACAGCAGCAGGCCGACAATTAACGAAAAGTGCCCGAGTTCAGGACTCATATTTTTGCATCTCCCTGACAGCTCGCGTTACCCACCATGGAATCTGCCACTTCGGGCGGCGTGTAGGTTTCGTCGTGCTTCGCCAGTACCTGATCCGCGCGTACGTAACCGTCCTGCTGGAGCTTGCCGGTGACTACCGCAGCCTCGCCCTCAGCAAACAGGTCCGGCAGTATTTTGTCGAACACCACTTCCAGTTCCGCCTCGCCATCGGTAATCGCGAAACGCACATCCAGTGAATCGCTGTCGCGCACAATGCTGCCTGGCACCACGCAACCACCCGCACGAATACGTTTTTCAAACGGCACCTCGCCCGCGGCAAAGGCGCGGGGCGCGTAAAAGTAGTCCATGTTTGCGCGCATGGCATAAGTCACAAACCCAATGGCAGCACTGGAAAGTGCCACCAGAAGTACGACAAGGATCAGACGTTGTTTACGAGCTGGATGCATGGTCTTCCTACTAAAAATCGAAATCGCTATAAAATTGAATCGTCAGGTTTGTGAAATCCTATTCGCAATTACTCGACCACTTCCGCCGCACGCTGCGATGCGGCACGCGTCGTCGCAGCACGCCTGCGCGCCTCCTCCTGACGTAACTGCTGCTGGAGCTCCCGGCGCAATTTACGCTGGCGGAAAACAGGGGTAACCGCCAACACAACCAGCACCAGCACCACCATCCCATAAGATGCCCACACATAGGGCCCATGGCCGTCCATCGCGAAAAAGCTGGCCAGGCTATCAAACTGAAATTGCATCAATCGAATCCTCGCTCAAGCTTCAGGCTTTGGCCGGAGCCGATGCCCCGACAAGTTCGCGTACCCACTGCGTGCGCCCTTCCCGCTGCAAAATCATGGTGCGGGTATGCAAGGTAAGCACCCAGGCATAAAACAGATAAAAACCGGCGATCATGGTGATCAGCGGGTAGAACATGCTCGGGTCGATAGTGCTCGCTTCGGTCAGCTTGAGAGTGGCCGGCTGGTGCAGCGTGAACCACCAATCAACGGACTTATAAATGATCGGGATATTTACCGTGCCCACCAACGCGAGCAGCGCACTGGCTTTGTCGCCCGACTGTTCACGACTGAAGGCGCCCGATAGAGCCATGACACCCAGATAAAGGAAGAAGAGGATCAACATGGAGGTGATACGGGCATCCCACACCCAGTAGGTACCCCAGGTGGGCTTGCCCCACACGGCACCGGTAAACAGGGCAATAAAGGTAAGAGCGGCACCGATGGGCGCTGCAGCACGCATCACCACAAAAGACAGCTTCATCTTCCAGATCAGGCCGATAGCTCCGGAAATAGCCATGATGTAGTAGCCTGCCAGCGCAAGGAATGCCGCGGGCACATGGATATAGATGATCCGGTAGCTATTACCCTGCTTGAAATCTTCTGGCGCAAAGCCCAGGCCCCAGACAACACCCACGGAAAGCAGCGACAGCGCCGCCCCGCCAAGCCAGGGAAGCCAGGCGCTCGATTTCTGGTAAAACCAGCGGGGTGAGCCCAATCTGTGAAACCATTGCCAGGACAAAATATTTACTCCTACGCCCTTCTCTCATGCGGTCACGGCTGTGCGCGACCGGCTCGGGAAGGGTCAGTTTTCGAGACTGATTCGGATAGCTCCCGCAGACGCCAAGGGCGCCAGCGCCGCGGCCACGGCCAATATCGCACCGAGAACCGCCAATTGCGGGCCAAAACTATAGCCATCCAGTGCTGCCTGCACCGTTCCGGTGCCGAAGATTAACACGGGCACATACAACGGCATAATGATCAACGCCAAGAGCAGGCCGGGGCGCCGCAAAGCCACGGTCAGCGCCGCACCCACGGCACCGATCAAACTGAGACTGGCGGTGCCAAGTACGAGTGATACAAACAGCGGCCAGTAGCCCTCGGCGCCCAGGTTTAACATCATCCCGAGCAGCGGTGATAACAGGGCCAGGGGCACCCCAGTGACCAGCCAGTGCACCAGCACCTTGGCCAGCACCGGGAAATACAAAGGCTGTGGCTGCAACGCCAACTGCTCCAGTGAACCGTCTTCATAGTCACCGCGGAACAATGACTCCTGAGACAACAACGTGGCCAGCAGCGCCATTACCCAGATAAGCCCCGGTGCCATGCGCGACAGCATTTCCGGTTCGGGGCCAATACCCAGGGGCATCATCGCCAGCACGGTGACGAAAAACAGCAGTGGGTTCACGATATCCGAACGGCGGCGGGCGGCGAGAACCAATTCGGTGCGGAACAAGGTGTAAAAGCCCGGTACCCGCGCATAGGCAGCCAACGCCACACCGCGGGCTTTGCCGGGCTGCGCTTTTTTCGACAAGGAGACCTCCACCGCTTCAGAACCCATATTCGGCCTCCAAGTGACTCTCTTGCGGCTGAAAGTCCGCCAGATTCACCTTCGCCAGTGGCTGGATATTGACCGGCTGGTGGGACGTCAACAATACGCTGCCGCCGCGTTGCAGGTGACCACGCATACAGGATTCGAGGCTCTCGACCCCGGCCACATCGAGCGCGGCGAGCGGTTCATCCAGAATCCACAGCTGCGGGGCACCGGGCAGGTACAGGCGCGCCAGGGCGACTCGTCGATTCTGGCCTGCCGACAGCTGCTGACAAAGTGTCTCTTCAAAACCATACAAGCCAACGGCATCGAGGGCTGCCATTGCATCTTCCGCAGCAGCCCCATACCAGGCCAGGTTTTCCATGGGGGAAAGGCCGCGACGCACGCCCGCATTGTGGCCGATATACAGCAATTCTGAGCGCATGACTGAAAGGGCCCCGGGGAACGCCTTACCACGCCACAAAATATCGCCGTGATAATCACTGGTACTGCCAATTAGCGTGCGAATCAGTGTGCTCTTGCCCGCCCCATTGGCCCCCTCAACCTGCAATGCAGACCCAGCAGGTAACAGAAAGTCCAGACCAGCGAACAACACGCGACCATCGCGTTCACAGGACAGGTCGCGAGCACGCAGGCTACAGCCGTCGACAGGTGAATTCTGCGCGGATGATGCGGGTGAGGTGGCAGAGGATTTATAGGCGCTCGAGGACATTACCCACCGGTATTGATGAAAAACTGAGCGTAATTATACCGGTACTGAAGGGTTTTGTATGGCATTGTATTCCGCTTGCGTTGCACCCTCCGATTTTGCATCGGGTTCTGCCTGCCAGCGAATGATGGCCTCAACGCGACTGCTGCCTGCCGAGTAGTGCAATTCAGAGCAAACCGTGCGCAGGAGCTCCAGCCCGCGGCCGGAGTATACCGAGCCGGTATCACGCACCCCGGAGAACCCCTTGCCACTGTCCTCTACTACCAGACTCAGGCTTCCGCCCGCCTCACCTTCCAGGCAAGAGAGGGAAATGCTGACCCATCCGGAATCCAATTGGCTACGCCGCTCCGCCATCAGGTCGTAATAGCGAACAAACCCATCATCCATGCCCTTGATTGAGGAATCCAGTTCCAATACACCATGCTCCAGCGCATTTCGGAACAACTCGCCCAGCGCAATCGCAAGGTCCTCCTGGAATCTGGCGGCGCCGGGCATCTGCATCACGACACTCAGTAATTGCGGCAGCGGATCTGCCTGCCGCAACTCCGCGTGACAAAGACGGAAACGAATGGACCAGTCACCGATAGGCGTCCCCTTTCGACCTCCGGCCACCTCCTGCGGCAGGCTCCCGCCGCGCAGTAACCCGGGATCCGTCAGGTCCAACTCCACCAGAGACAGATCATCATGCTGTTCCGCAGCGTGGGCATTGACCGCCAGCAGAATCCGCTCAAACACCTGCTCGCCATCCGGCCACTCACTTTGCAGGAGAGACAACAGGCGCGCTTCCCCGAAATGCTCACCGCGACCGTTGCGCGCCTCGTGAATACCATCACTCCACAAGAACAGGCGATCCCCCGATGAAATTCGCACATTCACTATCGCGGAATCCACATGGTCCGACGGCAATACCCCCAGAGGTAGATGCCGGGATTCAATCATCAGCAAAGAACCGTCGCCGCGCTGCAGACACGGGCTTGGCATACCCGCGTTCATTATGCGCAGGTGCTGGCGCCGTGGGTCGAACTCCATGATTGCCAGGCAACAAAACATCTGTCGCGGCAAGATATCGTGCAATTTACGGTTAATTTCCCGCGCTACCCGGCCAAAAGAGAAGCCCCGGGGGATCATTGAATAAAAAATGGAAGTCAGTGGAACCGCGCCCACCGCCGCAGCCAACCCATGCCCGGCGAAATCCCCCAACATCAATACCAACTTGCCATCTGGTGAGTAGGTTGCCGCCAGCAAATCGCCGTTCAACACCGCGCGCGGAGAAAGGTGATAGCGAATCGCAGGCGTATCATCCAGGCAGCTCTCATTGCCCAGGTTGCCGAATATTTCCCGCGCATTCGCCTGTTCCTGAAGAAAGTCTGCGTGGTGCCGACGCAGGCGGTCGCGCTGCGCCATCAGTGATCGGCTGAACTCACCGAAGCGCCGGATAGCGACTAATTTCAGCTCCACCAACGAGCGGCTATAGGGCTTGGTCAGAATATCGTCGCAATCCGCCAGATACAGGGGCTCGGCAGGGTTTTCCTGCACCTCCTGCACCGCAAGAATCGGCACTGGCTCTAACCCCATCGACTGGCGCAATTGGCGCACAGACTCAGAAGGGGTCTCCCGTGCCGCAACGGGGCCGAAGATTACGAGATTGGGCGGGAACGGGTCAAAGGACTTTAGCGCGGCGTCGACATTGGGCGCGCACAAGGTGGACGCGGGGGAGATACTCTCGGCAGTGCTTTTATATTCCCACTGCTGGATCAGCTGCTGCAGCTCCGCGGACTCTTGTTGGTCGCTTTCAATAATGAGGATGCGGAAGGCTGGCATCGGGGTGAAGCAGGCTTCAGCAGATGCTGAAAATTTGATCGAAATTGGAAACGTGCAGTATGTGGGATACGTGCGCGTTCGCGTTCATTAATTCCACCCGCGGCCGCTCACCCTCATGACCAAGCTCCACACAGTAGTCACGCAACAACAAGAGCATTCCCAATGCTGCGCTATCCAGATGCTCAGTTGCGGACAGATCCACCAGAAACACCTTCGGTGCCGGACTGACATTACGGTACGCGCGCTGGAAATCGCGGTGGATATTGAAATCAAAATTGCCAGCGACACGAATCACCAGCTCATCACCACCATCGGAAACTTCCGAGCTCACGCGGCTCTCAAACCTTTCGGAAACCACCATTTGCGGACCCTATATCCTGCCTCATCCTTACTGTTGCGAAACCAGTTTCCGCCAATATACACCCACCCGCAGAAGGTGAAAACCGGCAACCCTTACATAGTGAAAGTACGTATTTATACCCGGGATGGATCCCTCACTTACGGACCGACTTCAGCAGAAAATCCCCTGTCCGACAGCGGCTCCCTCTAAAACGCAAAAAGGGTGCCTCTGGCACCCTTTGTCGGCACCCGGCTATTTTCTGCGCAGAACAGAAATGCGGGGCGTATCTAGTCGACCGGACTGCATCCGGTAAAAAGGACTCAGCAGAATATCTCTTCGGGAACGCTTCTGAGAGATGACGACTCACAGAAGCATTCGAAGAAAGACTCGAAGTCAGAAGTCGTATTGATAATCCATCAGTTCCCGCTGGAGGCGTTTTTCCTCCAGTCGATCCTCCACCATGCGTCGTGCGTCACGGGGACTCTCCGGGGTATAGAGCAGACTCTCTTCAAGAGAGGAATCAGATCCACCAAAATCCATGTCATTTTCGATAACGTTGCCGCTCATAGAAAACTCCACAATCTCGATCTGCCAGGGCAGAAACTCTTTGTCTGTTTTTGTTGTGCAATTCCAGATTAGCCAGCTCCCGCTTTTCTGGTCAAGCAACTTTTGCATTGCGCGATCAGGTTTTTCCGGGGGTTACACTGGGGACTGCCATTTGCCCGGCAAAGGCCAAAAGCCCGATCCTCTCTGATCTACAGCTCGCGCCAAAATAACGGTAATTTGTTACCAATTTGCGAAATTTTTTCGCCGATTTGTGGATAGAAGAAAACATTCCATCGAAGAGAAAATGGGTAACCCACGTGGCGCAAAACGTTACGCTTGGTGACAGCAGGAGATTCTCAAGAAGGCAATCCGAGATTACAGAGGATTACACAGGGCAGGAGCTGGGCGCAGCATTCGATGACAGCGCCTGTCCCAGTGGTTAGAATGCACAAACTCTTGCAAAGCCAGCCTGCCGGGGCATTAGCTCTAAGTAGTCAGGCTGATTAAGAGTACGCCCCCGTCGGTTAACAGGATAAACCACGGACCTCCTAAGTCCGGACTGGTGGTTCGAGTCCACCCGGGGGTGCCAAAATTAAAGCTCCCTCCCTTCGAAAACAGAAGGGAAAGGCTCAGCAACATATTTTTCACTCCTTTGGAGTTAGAGTTAAGACTTACCCGGGTTTAGTAGACACCCGGAATAGTCACGCTTCTACCTAACACGCAGGCGTACAATGGCGAAGCAACGAACTCTGACGACCATACCTCCATCGTCCAACAAGCACGATTAAGAGAAGGAGTAACAAGCCGAGGTCAAAACTGCCGCCCCCTCCAGACCCTCCTCCGGAGCCAGTTGAACCAGCAACAGCAGTACCGCCGCCATCACTGGTACCACCACCATCACTGGTACCACCACCATCACTGGTACCACCACCATCACTGGTACCACCGCCGTCACTGGTACCACCACTATCCGCTACATTAGGATCGGTACCAATCTGGTATTCACGTAGGTTGGTCACACCATCAGCATCCGCGTCTTCGTCGGAATCATTTAGCGTGGGCTCTAGTTGATGGGACACTTCCCAGAAGTCTGGCATGCCGTCTCCGTCAGTATCGGAATCCCGGGGGTTGGTATTCCATTGCGCCTCCTCAACGTTGACTAAGCCATCTTCATCAGCGTCCCGCAGGGCGTCACCCGCATAATCATGACCCAAGCCATTATCAATCTCCCAGCTGTCAGGCATGCCGTCATGGTCGCTATCTGTTCCAAAAGGAACAATACGGAGATTATCCAGAATCACAGTATCCATGCGTACGATGCTCGACAATCCTCCGAAGCTTCCACCCATGCGGTTGGTAGAAAAGTCCCAGCGAATCTCATGAACTCCCTCAGACAGGCCGACATATTTCGTCAACCAGCGACCATAAATTCCCGTGGATTCCTGCATTAGCAGCCCATCGACATAGACACTGAAAGTCGAACTAGAGCCAACTTTCGGATCAAAAAAATCAAACTGCAAGTCTCCAGGCGGAAATTTCCCTTTCCAGATAATGCTCGAAACTTTCCCTGAACCCTCCGAAATACTCGAGTCAGGAGGCAAAGCGAACAATGCATAGTCACCCTCCCTTGCGTGCCGACGTACCACCACCCAACCATTCTCTGCATCATCTACCTGGTACCACTGAGGCGGAAGGCGGCCGTCCTCAAAAGAGACAGTTAAATACCCAATAGGTGATGGATGGCTGTCGGCACTATTGACATCAGAAAGGTCACTGATTTCCCAAGCATCATCATATGTATCGGCGTCTGAATCAGTTGAGAGTGGATCTGACTTATAAAGTTCGAGCTCATCGCGATCGCCTATACCATCCTTGTCACTATCCGGATGGAGAAGATCTGTAAGCGTCTCGTTCTTTTCGCTGAAATCACCCAGGCCATCGCCATCCGAGTCAGCAGAGTTCAGCCGGCTTCCCACCTCGAACTCGAGAGCATCCTGGATACCGTCACCATCTGAATCTGCTAACAGAGGACTTGATCCGACATAGAACTCACGCAAGTTTTGCAAGCTGTCGGCATCTAAATCTAGAATCGCGTCAGAAGGGTCAGAAACAGACAATCCGTGAGCGGACTCCCAGCTATCTGGCATGCCATCGTTATCAGAATCGGCCGCAAGATCAAAAACAACAAGTTCACCGGTCACCGTGGCTAAAACAAGTTTATGGTCATTCCCAAGGGCAAGGTGACCAGCGACAGGATAACTCCACTCCGTAGTGCCGGTTTCCAGGTTAATGGCCTGTATGCCGGCGCTGGTAGACACCAGCAGGTGCGTTAATGTCAGCAGCAAATCACCGCCTGCCGGTTCGCCTTGCAGCCTGAACCGTTCAACCTCAATCCCCTGCCGCTCGTCAACCACGACGACACTTGCACCTTCAATGGCATAGATTCTACCTGGCAAATACCCAGGAGGCCCCCTGAAATCGCCAATCAACTCCCAAGTGACGCATGCACAGCTCCGATCGAACGCCACAAGCCGGCCGCCTTGGATTACCACAGCGCCGGACTGGGTAACCACCGGCGAACTATTCTCATGAACTGGCGCCGGTACCATTCCACCGTCTTTTACAGATAAATATTTTTTACCAGTGTAACGCTCAGTTATTGACAGCTGCTGAGAATCTATAGGTGAATACTCATAGATAAAGTCACCAGCTACTGCCGGTGACCACCCACCCCAAGCCAGGCGCATACGCTCCCAGACAATTTCTCCAGTGGCAACATTGACTGCAAAAGTTTTCCCCTCATATCTAGCGCCTAGCCCGGCTTTGAAATTGGAATAGCCATAAAGTAGTTCATCGACAATCGTAGGGGCGGAATAACTTGTTTCCCTGAGGTTAATAGGCACAACATGCTGAAGATCACCCGTATACGGATCTAACCCAAGCAAACTGCCAGAAACAGCGGAATCCGAGTCGATAATTTCTTCTCCGCGATAACGCCGCCCTGCAAACAACCAGACTCCATCTTTTGCCAACGCGGGAGGGCTCACTGAGCCATCAGTCCCAAGTTCACTTTGCCATAATTTCTCACCCGTAATGGTATCTATTGCTGATATATAAAAGAGTCGGTTGGGGCCTCGATGGGTCACATATGCACGCCCGTTACCGGAAACTGGCCGACTTGCAAGGTAAAAGAAGTTATCAAGCAGGCGCACCGAGGAATGCTCCTCAATAGCCTGCGGGTTTATAGCAATGGGGACAAAACTGGAGTTCTTCGCATCGCCCCCCATTCCCGACCAGGAAGTAACTTCCGGAAAATAGAGCGATTGTGCGGCAGACGTGCCTCTTAAGAACTCAATCACGTCGGGATACCCGTCGGCATCAAAATCCTGCCTAAAGCCATTCTTGACTAGGGGATCCAGCCCTTCATTCAGCTCCCAGAGATCCGGGATCCAGTCGCCATCACTGTCTGACAACAAGGGAGAAGTCAGAAATTCGTTGACCTCCTGCCCATCTGATATACCGTCACGATCGGTATCCAACCGCGCCAGGTCACTACCGTTATGGAACTCATCCAGGTTGGTTAGGCCATCCGCGTCCCGGTCTCCCTTCGCATCGCCAGCCTCCAAGGGATCCAGGCCTGCAGCCACTTCAACGCCATCAGGGAGTCCGTCGCCATCAGAATCACTGCTCGCTGGATTGGTCTGGTAACGGCTGACTTCCAGGTAATCATCGAGCCCGTCCCGATCCGAGTCAGATTCAGAAGGGCTTGAGCCGTATTGGAGAGCTTCCTCGCCATCTGATAGCCCATCTCCGTCGGTATCCGCCAGCGTTGGATCACTACCAGCGGTATTTACTTCGTCCCCATCTGCCAGTCCGTCCGAGTCTGAATCCACATTAAAAGGCGACGTCCCCTGTAGATACTCATCCAGCGTTAAAAGACCATCAGTGTCGCTGTCCTGGGAGGCATCACCGGCAAAGCGAGGATTGAGCCCGTGCTGACGCTCCCACCAATCTGGCATGCGATCGGCATCTAAGTCCCCCTCGACTTCAATAGCGTGCACAGTTCCGTCACCTGAAACAATATAAAGAAGTCCATTGTTATCCAGGGACAATGCACCGCCGGCCGCATAACTCCACACCGATTCACCTTCAACCACGGAAACAGCAAAAGTTTCGTAGTCCGTCGCGACAAAGATATGCTCATTCGTGACAACAAGGTTTTTGTTAATATCAACATCACCCGGATCCCAACGCCAGAGTTCCTCTCCTGACATCTCCGTCAACGCGACAAGATCGCCATCGTTAATGACATAGAGCACGCCGTTTGCGTGAGCGATTTTATCTGCATATCTATTCGCAAAGAACCAGCTACCGGTTGGAGGAAACTGCTTTCGCCAGGCCACTCTCTGTTCCTTCAAGTTGAAAGCGACCACCCGGCTTCCCTGCGCAGCAAAGGCCATCCCAGAACGACTGACTATTGGAGAAAACGTTTTCGAGACATAAAAACCCGTGACTTCACTTGAAATCGAATGCCTTAATGCACCAGTCCCCCTATCTAAAACATCAATCCTAAGTGGCACTTCGAGGCCACCGGCAAAAACGTAAACATTATTTTCATCAACAGGGGTCAGTTGTTGGCGCATTCTCCGCGCCACGTGCCGCAGAGTCTTTTCACCCGTATCGACCTTAAGACCAACAAAGGCGTCATTCCTGTGCTCGACGTAGAGCGAATCGGAGTAGGGCACCGGCGGCCGCGTATACCAACTATGGGACCGCGTGGTAAACTGCTTGACTAGGCGCTTCTCGCCGGTATAGAGGTCCAGACCAAGCACACCATCAAGGCGTCCTGTGGTCACATAAATAACGCCATCCCCTATGGCCGGCCCACTGACCTCCTCATAGGATTGGAGCTTTCGCTCCCAAAGCACTTCCCCAGTAAACACATCCAGTACAGACAATGCTTTATTCTCTGAGAAACCCTTGCTACCAAAACGCCAAGCATCCCAATCCCAGCCAAAACTAACAATTGCGGCACGACCATTGGAAGTTACGACATTTGAGTGAACCGTTTCTTCTGAACCATCCATATCCCGCTTCCAACGCAAGCGAAAATTATTTGGATTCAAACTCAAGGGCACGTATCCATCAAAAGCCGTACTTCCCCGCTCGATGGTCCAACTGCTGATAACTGGTGTACTTTCAGGATCAGAAATATCTGATCCTGCAAAGTACTCCTCGGCATTCAAGTATCCATCGCTGTCATGATCTGCAGAAGCATCATCGACATTCAACGGATCGAGGCCTACCTCTAACTCATCACCATCTGGAACTCTATCCCCGTCCGTGTCCACCAGCAGTGGATCTGTGTAATAAGTATCGACCTCAACCCCATCCGGAAGCCCATCACCATCAGAATCTGCAATATGTGGATCTGTTCCGCTCGAATACTCCCTGGCATTGGCCAGACCATCACCATCGGCGTCTTCAGTACCGTCACTGGCAGCGTTCGGCGCAAACGAAAACTCAACCTCGTAGCCGTCAGGCATACCATCCTGATCCGTATCCTGAGAAACAGGTGATGTCTCAAAGGAAGTGACTTCATCGCCATCCATCAAACCATCGCCATCGGTATCGTTGTTCAGGGGATCTGTGGCGTGTAGTAAGAGTTCATCAGCATCCTCTAGCCCATCTTTATCCGTATCGCTGAACCTAGGGTTCGTTGAATACTCATTGAGCTCTGCACCATCTGTCAGTCCGTCGCCATCCGTGTCTGAGGTGTCTGGGCGTGTTCTTGCTTCGAATTCCTGAAGATTAGTGAGACCATCATTATCCTGGTCAAGGCCCTGGTCCGCTAATTCGGCATCAAGGCCATGTAAGCGCTCCCATGCGTCATGCATGCCATCGCCATCCGCATCAGGAGCCATGACCGAGACGGCGTAAACTCCCCCATCAAACCCTGCAATATATAACGCCCCGTCTTCACCCATACTGAGGTGACCGCCCTTTCCAAATTTCCATGCAGGAATACCAGTCGACAAGTCAATAGCAAAAACATCGGTATGGGAGGAAACGAATGCGTGAGAATCAGTCAGCAACGGGCTTTCCACAAGGGGCGCGTCGTTACTTTGCCAGCGCCATAGCACTTTACCATCGTACTCGTTGATCGCAATGAGACCGCCGGATTCAACAGCATAAACAACACCGTTGGCATAAGCGGGTTCGTATACAAAGTCTCCGTAAACACTCCATTCCACTTTTGCACTCGCAGTGCTGATACTGGAAACCCTTCTATCCACCGGGAAAATGACGATTATATTTTCCTGAGAGCCGATAATTGGCGAAATCCCCCCCGGCGCTTGCGCATCCGGATCCGGAATCGTCCTCGCAACATCCCCCGTTTCACGATCTACAAGCACAAGTCCATAGACGTCATCAGAGGTTCCCCATATATCATTTCTGTAGAAACTATAGAGATACCGCTCATCGACTGCCGGCGTCAGCCGTACCTTCCCCCACACTGCATCCATTTCTAGAGACCAGACTTTTTCGCCCGTGCTGCCATCGATACTAGAAACTTGCCTATAACCAACTCCGGACGAGTAGAAATGATCGCCATAAGGTACCAGTGGCGTGGTATTATTCACTCTCTGTATCCACTCCGTTTTTACCTCTTCCAGTTTTCCAGAGCTCTGATCAATGGAGAAAAACCGCTCGGCGTGGTCTCTCTCACCAAAAAAATTTACAGTTTCCGTACCGAGGGAAATCCGCTGTACCGGACGCAATGGACCCACCTCTTGCTTCCAGATTGGTCGCCCATCAAAGGCATCCAATGCTGAGACGGCGAGATCTATTTCGTCCCAATAGGTATTCCTTTCCGATAGGAAGATTTTACCTCCGGCGACCATAACAGGATTGGCAACCTCCATGGCGTCCATGGAAGCGTCCTCAAGACTCCATCGCTGAACAAAATTAGCGGAATCGAGTGAAACTGGGACATGGCGACGGTGCCGGGAATCCCCCCCCGCTGTCACCCATGGCAGTGCTCTTGGAAAACTCTTGGGATCGTTCGGAAGTGTTTGGGAAAAATACTCCCTGGCATTGCTAAAACCATCAAGATCCGCGTCCGCCTCAGCATCTAGTGAGTCCAATGGGTCAAGCGCGAATTCCACTTCCCAACGATCACTCAGATAATCGCCGTCAGTATCTCGGTCGAGTGGCGAAGTACCATAGTTGAGAACCTCACTCCCATCGGTAAGACCATCGAAGTCAGAGTCTGCCAATGCTGGGTGGGTACCGACATCATATTCCTGCAAATTACTCAGGTCATCGTTATCACTGTCGTCCAGAGCATCTGCAGGGCTCGTCGGATTGAGCGAGAACTGGATTTCCCAGTGATCAGGTAAGCCATCGCCGTCAGAATCACCACTCAAGGGGTCAGATCCATATTGGACGATCTCCTGACTATCTCCGAGACCGTCTCCATCTGTATCTGCAGAAACTGGACTGGTACCATGTATATTGATCTCATCCCCATCTGAAATTCCATCCGCATCACTATCAGCTGATCCGGGATTGGTCAGAAAGTTGAGCACCTCTAAATTATCCGCGATGCCATCAAAATCACTGTCCGATTCCAGTGGACTCGCCCCGGAGCGATATTCGTCAATATTCGATAGCCCATCCCCATCCAGATCCATAGGCGCATCATCTGCATCACCCGGATCAAGCCCATAGAAGCTTTCCCACCAGTCAGGGATACCATCGGCATCCAGATCACTACCGTCCGTACGGATCGCAGCCAGCTTTACACCCGCCGAAGGTGAAGTGAGCAGGCCCGTTTGCTCCGTCGGGAAAAGCTGCAGAGCAAGTTCCGAATCCAGAACACCGACTCCACCATTAACGCCACCCAAAATAATGTTCCCGGACACGCTCCAGACGAGATCATCGATGTAACCTGGCGGATCGACAGCCTTCGCCGTTACGCGACCCTCGCTGTCGAGGTGGTATATGTCCTTGCCGACGTCCGCAATCAGCTCACCCTGCTTATCCACTAAAATCCTTCCAACGCCAACTTCGGTATTGATACTTCGAATTATCGTGCGATGCTCAATATCAATGATATCGATCTGGCTTCCAAATCCTTTGAAATCCGAATCTTCACCCCTTAACGCGTACAGCGTATTGTCAGGGCCACGGGCAAGGTCGAGGTAACGATTGTCAATCAGGAAAGACCCGAGATGCTGACCGGAATCATCCAGCTCTGCAATTCCGAGGCCGAATGTGCACTGCGTCGCGGGATAAAATATCGAGTCTTTGATCCTCGTAAATCTAGCTTGTCCTTCACCGCTGCCGCAGCGGGCCATATTTCCAGCGGGATTTTCACTAGACCACTTATGACCGTTCGTAAGATCGTAGAAATGGAAGTTTTCCCCTTCAGAAAGGAGTAGACGATGCCCCCTCAGGGCGACGATATCATCGACATTTTCCAGCTGAGGGAAATTGATCGGCACCCCGATACGATTTCCCGCAATGTCGAATTCGTAGAGCTTACGATCATGAAACACCAGAACATTTTTCGGGTTGACCGCCATCGGCGCTTGTGACTCATAGAGCAACCTATCGATACGTGCAGCACTGTCAGAAAAACCCTCTCCGCTCGCACGTAAATAAGACCACTTAATAGTATGCATGCCGGGTGGAATATCGATACTTACACTTTTCCAGTCTCCAGAGGTAACGCTGACTACTACCTTGTCATCGAGATACACCCGCAATATATCGCAACACGACTCGCCATTGACTTTCACATCAAACGACAGCGTTCCGGGAATAAAGACCTGTTGCCAACTGACCTCAGAAACCTCTCCCGTAGACAACCAACCCGTCTTCAGACTGTAATTTCCGTCACTTGCCAACTCCCAGTCTCGAGTCCAGCCCACAGCTTCAGGGTTGTCTGTCACCCAGTTTCGCGGCACCCCCTCTTCAAAGGAATCTTGATAGCTCGAAATGGGCTTGGGCCTGCTTGTCGCGTCGATCGGATCGGTGAAAAATACGAGAACTTCATCTCCGTCCCGCACTCCATCACCATCACTATCAGACACTAGCGGGTCGGTCCCATAAACCCCTTGTTCCTGCCCATCACTAAGGCCATCGGCATCGGTGTCTGTCTCAGCCGGATCAGTCTGGTAGGTAACGACCTCAACCTGATCGGAAATTCCATCCCCATCAGTGTCAGCGGCCATCGGATTCGTACCGAATGAAAACTCCTCGAAATGCGTAAGTCCATCCCCATCTACATCTGCATTTACATTCCCTGCATCAAGCGGATCCAAACTATAAAAACGCTCCCACCAGCCCGGCAACCCATCATTATCGAGATCTGCCTCCACATTCACAGAGTATAAAAAGCCCCGATCACCATTGATGAGCAAGGCGCCATCGTCAGATAGTGCGATCTTACCTCCGCGGTTATATCGCCAGACAATTTCACCCGTAGCAATATCAACAGCATAGGTTCCCGAATGCGCTGAAATGAAAACGTGATTAAGCGATACCAGCAAATCTCGGGAACTACCCGAAGGCAGATCTGTGATTACTCGGTAGACGGTGCCATCAAGAAGACTTCGGATTTCCAACCTATCTTCTGCAAGTAAATAGACATAGTTGTCATCCATGGCCATGGAGTCCATTCCATAGAATTCAGATATCCACAATGACTCAGACTTCGAAAGGTCAATGGTCGAGAGACAACCACCGGAAAAAATAACCGCCTTGGAGCGATACTCTGCGATTCGTGTACTACCTTGATAGCGGCAAGTCACTTCGCCCAACTCTATTTCCCGGGAGCCGCTTTGGATATTCAGCCCAATCAGCTTCCCATTAGAAAACCCTAGAACTAAGTCACCCCAAACTAAAGGTGCCCAAAAGTCCTTTTCACCACTGACATGGGATTTCCAGGTTTCTAGCCCAGATTCTGCATCAATCTTTTTTACAGTGTCTCCATCCTTAACAAATATATCCTTATTAAGGCCTGTAAGATCAGGTAGTGGATGCGCAGACTGCAGAATTTGACCGTATTCACCTCCACGCACCGGACCGGGAGTGTGCTGAGTCAAAACCTGAGTGTAAGCCAGCTCTCCAGTGCCTACGTCAATCGCATGTAGTAGGTCAGCATTTTTTTCTTCAGCATTAGCATAAGCAGCATCGTTAATAGACTGAGTTACAAACGCAAGGTCACCCTGCTGAAGGGGTGTCGAGATCTGACTCGATCTCCACCCAGGGTAAGAGTCCTGCCCCAGGGCCAAATTCCATAGTGGCCGCCCATCAAACGCTGAGAACCCGAGAATTCCACGGTAATACGCCGCCCTAGAGATGACGGCACCACGGGCTGTCACAATCTCGGAAGTATGAATTCGATCAAGGGAAAAACTCTGGGTTGACCAGCGTACTTGAGGCGATGACAGTTCAGTCCTAAAGGGAACAAATCGGTTGCGCGCCGCATTGCCATCTGACGTCGCCCATTCGAGAAACTCGGGCACCGAGGCACTGCTAGAAGGATCCGTACCAGAGAGAAACTCCCGCAATGCATCATGCCCGTCAACGTCCTGATCGGTAAAAGCATCTTCTGCTGCCGACGGATTTAAACCGTTTGCAACTTCCCAGTTATCCGGCATCCGATCACCGTCAGAGTCGATGGAAGCGGGATCTGTACCCAATGAGCCCACTTCCTCACCATCGGCTAGACCATCACCATCACTGTCCCTGCTGTCTGGTGCTGAGCCATACAGGGCTTCATCGACATTGAGAATACCATCTCCGTCCCCGTCGACATTGGCATCCGCGCTATCCAGAGGGTTCAATCCATAGGTTACTTCCCAGCCATCGAGCATGGTGTCACGATCGCTATCTGCCGACAGGGGATCCGTGCCATAGACCTGGATCTCCAGGTTATCGGCGAGCCCATCATCATCTGTATCAACATTCGAGGGATCCGTTTTATAAGTGCTGATCTCAAGGTTATCAGCGAGCGAATCGCCATCGGTGTCACTACTTAACGGATTGGTGCCATGGATCTCAATTTCAGCACCATCTGACAGGCCATCTCCATCACTGTCCTGTTGACGTGGATCTGTTCCAGCAGAGAACTCTTCACTGTTGTTGAGCCCATCACCATCGGCATCCTGCGCAGCATCTTCAGGGTTACCACTATCAAAGCCGTAATCAACCTCCCATTCGTCGGGTAGCCCGTCGTTGTCCTGATCATTAGATGGCATTTCGAGCTTGGCCATCGGGTAGGTGCCAGATCTTGTGCTTTCCGCAGTATCCAGCAGCAATTGCTTGATTTCCATGGAATCCAGGGATGGCTGGTGGGATTGGTACAAACCAAGCATTCCAGAAACCAGTGGCGCCGCCATCGAGGTACCGGTTTCATAACCATATTGGTGACCAGGAAGCGTACTGAAGATCCTATATCCAGGCGCGTGAACATCGCCCCTGCATAGAAAATCTCCACCATAGTAATTTTCTGTCGCACCAACAGATATTATGTTGTCCCACTCAAAGCCCGCGGGATACTGTCTATATTCACAAGCGTAATTTCCGGCAGCAGCTACCAGTAATATCCCATCCCGCTTGTGCTCGTAAATCGCTTCGTTCAAAAAAATAGAGAAAGCGGAAGAGCCCCAGCTATTGTTAGTAGCAAGAATGTTGACCCCTCTTCGCTTCAAGTCGGAGAAATAATTCAAGCACCCAATAGCGTCGGCCGTAGTACCCCAATTGTCTGGTCCCATAAACCGACATACTGCCAAGCTCGCGTGCCACATGACACCGGCAATCCCTTCGCCGTTGTTACCCCTCGCCGCAATTATTCCGGCAACGTGAGTGCCATGCCCATGCTCATCAATCGGGTCGGAATCATTGCTGAAAGTATCAACCCCATGAATATCATCGATCCAGCCGTTATTATCGTCATCTACCCCATTGCCTGGAATTTCTCCAGGATTCACCCACATATTCTCCTGTAGGTCGACATGTGTGTAGTCCACACCGGTATCGATAATTCCAATAACAACTTCATTACTTCCTGTAGAAATGCTCCATGCCGGCTCTGCATTTACATCTATCCCGTATACCCCACCATCCTGTCCAATGTTCTTCAGGGCCCACTGGCGATCAAAATACGTGTCATCCGGAATGCTCGAGGCATCATAGATATAGTTGGGCTCTACACCAGATGTACGAGCATCACGCTCAAAGAACTGAGTTGCCTTAGACACGGTGACTCCGTCTGGCAAGCGCAGTAGATATAGCCCCGCAGGTGTTCTGAACTCTCTGATTATTTCAGCCCCGAGGTCGTTGATAAGCATTACCGCCTCATTTGGCGAGACCTCAGACTTGAATCTGATCAGCAACTGATCGTGAACGTAATCACTCTCAACAGTTCTAGACTTCTGAAGACCATCATTTCTATTTCGAACAGTGGTTTCCTGCCTCTGATCTGACGAGGATGGCGTTGGATCCAAGTTTTGTTCCGCACTGTCGGCAACTTGACTGGAACCTATAAATTGAAAAATAGCCAGGAAGAAGAAAATTGAAATCAGTAAGGCGGAGAACAGACGAATTTTTCTTGTGCGCATTTGGAATTTGCTTCCTAAGCTAAACCCATGCCCATATAAATGTCAGCCATATACAAATCCACCAAATAGGCTGACTCCAAACAACAAGTATTGTTAAGTATGATAAAGCCAAAGGTGATCAAAATTTGATCAAAATCATTTATAACGTGATAGTCGCATTACGAGAGAGGTATGCATGGCATTTATTTATATTAAATATTTGCCACAGATAAAAACGTTTCGCTAAAAATACTACTCGGGTTAATACTGTAAAATAAGTGGTCGAACGAATTATTGGCGTAAAAATCCAATTTCTTCGGCCAGTTACTTCAAATAGTAGAAAGTAACACGAAAGCCTGTAAGCATTCTCGACAGCTCAACTGAGGCTCCAGTGACTAGTGAAGTAAAAATCGCGAATTGATACCAGAGATCATTCCACTATCAAACGATCAAGCAAGAGCCAAACAAAGAAAAAATCACCAAGTGTGCATACGCACTTGAGTGAAGATTGGGGCAGGCTGTCAGTCTAGATTGGTTGTATATTCAGGGCACTCAATCATAATCTGGGATGAGCTATTAATATTCAGAGCAGACTATAATCAATATAGTGTGCGATCAAATTTGTTATTTACCTAAATTAATTACTCTGTATAAAATACTAGGCATAACCAGCTTTAACTACCGAATAGCTAGTATAATTTTTACCCTCGTAACTTTAAATTCCATATTCACTCAGCTGATAACGGAAGCTCGGCAGTATTTATTAGAGTATGGTCTCGAGGAAAAAACCTCATACCAACAATCGCAGCTCCTAATCGCTCATTTTCCACGCGTCCTTTCTCATATCTTACTGAATATTACTGCAATCTCAGAACCCTGATACATGTTCAGGAAAAATCTCCAACCATTGTAGTATTGGCCTTGTAACCGTTGGGGCTGCTGCTTACCCGTGCCATTTTTTCGCAGCAAGCTTAAAAGTCCTCTCTAGTACCCGCTAGTTTTGCGGGGGGTCCGAAGACATTACGTACACAACCATTTGTAACAGTGTTACTGCTGAGAATGTTAATACAAGTTACCTGAGAGCAACCGGACGGTGACAGGCTGGGCACCGAGATCGTAAATGAAAAATAGCGGTAGATCCCCAACTTGGAAGAGATCTTAAAGAGCTAATTATCACTTTAACTTCAACTGAAGTGCGACCAGTTTTCCCTCTAAGTCACAGTTTGCCGTCCAGCACCAAATTTGACTATCTACAGCCATTTGGTCACAAACCTCCTGCTAACGCCTGAGAGTATACATAATGTCGATGATCAATAATCAAAGCCGCTAATCAATACATTTGATAGCTCGCTCTATCTTCCTCGATGTAAAAAGTACGATCGGAGCTTGATTGGGCTATTGACGACGCCCATGGGACCAATAGAGGATCGAATTCCAGAGAGTTTTGATATTATTGGCGAAAATGTAGACATTCGAGTTCTCCCAGGGGTGCAATACACATATGAGACTGGCCACACGGACCCTATCAGAGCCCAGCCCAATATGACATTCCGAGCGCTCAACCCAACGTTTATTGCCGTAGTTTTTCTAATCGGTCTTGCCCAACTGATTTCCGAGCACGCGCAGAATGTGTTGCGCTTCGACCGCGAGGCCATCCTCTCTGGCCAATACTGGCGATTACTAAGCGCTCATTTTTTACACACCAACCTGCCTCACGCACTCATCAATGCGGGCGCCTGCGCAATTCTCTGGCACCTGTTCAAGGCACACCTGCGACCCCTACCCGCCGCCGTCTTGCTATCTCTGATGTGCCTGCTGACCGGAACGGCGATCCTTTTCTTTTCACCACACCTGACGCATTACGTGGGCTTGTCCGGTGCGCTTCACGCGCTGATTGTTTGGGGCTGTGTGAAAGACCTAATGCACGGTGAGCGATTTGGGCTGGCAATACTGGCAGGCGTCTTCGCAAAAATCGCCTGGGAACAACTTGGCGGAGACACCAGTGCCACCGCAACACTGATCGATGCTCAAGTAGCCATCGATGCCCACCTGTGGGGCGCACTTGCTGGCCTGATCCTGGCCCTGTCCCCACGCCTGTTGCACCCAATAGGTTTTCGCGCGCAGCAAAGCAATATGCACCCGCAGGATTAAGCGATAGCCCCACCCGCCTCACTACGAACCAAGGCTTTCCCGGGCGCCTTTTTCAACAGTCGATCCACTCGCCCAATTTTTTTTCACAACCACTGCATCCACCGCCAGACATCACCTCGTCAATCAGGCAACCCAAATGGATTTTGGTCGCTGATTCAGCTCACCTCGGCGCCTTGGAGATTCCAAGGCCCGTAGTTTTCATGCTCATATCGGGTTATTGCACCAGTGCTAACTCGGTCGCATTCGCCAAATTCCACAAAAATTGAAACTACGCGAATAGAACGATGAAGAAAAAAATCTTGAATGTGATGGCCCCGGTTCTCGTAATTGCGGCCTCGTTCGGCGCCGTACAATGGATGTCCGCAGCAAAACCGGAGCCTGAAAAAAAGGAAGAGGAACAGCGTTTGATTTCGCTGGTGACTTCTGAGGCCCGTGCCGAACCGGTGCAATTGCGCGTAACAACACAAGGGGAAGTGCGCGCCCACACAGAAATCAATCTGACGCCGCAAGTATCCGGGCGCATCACCGCCATCGCCGATCGCTTTGCGGAAGGCGCAGGCTTTGAAGCCGGCGAAACCCTGATCCAAATCGACGATGCCGACTACCAGCTCGAGGTTGCCCAGGCCAAAGCGCGCGTGGCACAAGCTGAGGTACTTTTACTGCAGGCCCAGGCCGCCGCGGCGATCAAACGCCAGCAGTGGTTGAACCTGAACCCGAATAAAGAACCCACCCCGCTGCAGGTAAACAAACCGCAAGTACTGGAAGCGGAAGCAAACCTGCGTGCGGCCAAAGCTGCGCTGACCGACGCGAAAATGGACCTCGCTCGCACCAAGATTCACCTGCCGTATCGCGGCCGTGTGGTGAGTCGCGAAGTGGGTGTTGGCCAATACGTTACCGCCGGCACATCCCTGGGCCGCGTATTCGCCACCGATCGTGTGGAAATTCGCCTTCCTCTGACCGACAACCAGCTGCAGGAGCTCGGCCTGCCACTGGGCTTCGTCGCCGGCGATAAAAATCCTGGTCCGGAAGTAAAACTTTCCGCACTGGTAGGCAACCATGAGCAGCAGTGGAGCGGACGCATCGTGCGTACCCAGGCAACGATTGATCAGCAAACCCGCCTGATTTATGCGGTTGCCGAAGTTGCCGATCCTTACGGCAAGGGCGCCAGCGATGGTGTGCCTCTGGCAGTTGGTTTGTTTGTAAACGCTGAAGCCGCATCCACCGCGGAACGCAATGCCGTCGTGGTTCCCCGCGAAGCGCTGCGCAGCGCTGACAAGGTCTACGTTGTCGACGCCGATAACCGCCTGAATATTCGCACTGTCGAGGTGCTTTCCACCTCAGAAAACCGCGTAGTGCTCGCCGCAGGTGTTGCCGATGGCGAGCGCGTTGTGACCTCTACCATTGCCAATCCGGTGGAAGGTATGGAAGTTCAGCCAATCACCCAACTGGCTCGTCGATAAGGACTCACACCCATGAATAGTTTGATTGCATGGTGGGCCAGTAACCGGGTTGCCGCCAACCTCGCCATGATTGGCATTCTTGTCGCCGGTGTTATTGGCTTTTTCAGCATGGAACGGGAAATGGATCCACAGGTTCGTTTCCCAGGACTCGAGATTAATGTGTCCTGGCCGGGCGCGGCACCACAGGAAGTGGAAGAGCAGATCGTCTCGCGTATCGAAGAAGCGGTGAGCGAGCTCGACAATATTGAATGGATTCGCTCCACCTCCGCCGAGGGATATGGCGGCGTGTATATCCTCGCCGAAACCACCGTAGATTTTTCTCGTTTTATGAACGATGTAAAAATCCGCGTGGACGGTATTTCTTCATTCCCCCGTGGTATTGAGCCGCCACAGGTACACCAGTGGGTAAACCGCCAGGAATTTATTCGCGTGGCGGTACACGGCGACCTGAGTGAGCGTGAACTTAAGCGCTTGGCGGAACAACTGCGTCGGGAAGTGGCCACCCTGCCCGCTATTTCCGTAGTGCAGCTGTTCGGCACACGCATGGAAGAAGTCTCCATTGAGGTCAGCGAGCAGGCCCTGCGCCGCTACGGCATGACCTTCCAGGAACTTGCCGATGCCATCCGCGCCAACTCCATTAACCAGTCCGCCGGTACCGTGCGTACCGAAGTCGGCGCTTATCAGCTGAAAGTACGCAAGCAGGCAGACTCCGAACAAGAGTTTGCCAATATCATCGTCCGCCAGACCGCTGATGGCGGCACCATCCGCGTGGGCGATGTGGCCACGGTTGTAGACGGCTTTGAAGACAACGAGATCCTGGCCACTCTGAACGGTGAGCCGGCGGTGCTGCTGCAGGTCATGAGCACCGAGACCATGGACATCGTTACCGCCTCCGACTCCATTCGCAAATGGATCGCCGAGCGGAAGAAGACCCTGCCCGCAGGTGCCGAGCTAACTCTGTGGACCGATAACGCAGAAGAATTTAAAGGCCGCATGGAGACCATCAGTAGCTCTGCCTTTATGGGTCTGCTGCTGGTATTGTTGGTACTGGTATTCAGCCTGCGCCCCAAGGTGGCCTTCTGGGTATCGGTGGGTATTGGTACCGCCTACGCCGGCGCCTTTGTCCTGCTGCCGAGCGTTGGTGTTTCCCTGAACATGTTGTCTACCTTCGCGTTCCTGCTGGTACTCGGCATCGTGGTGGACGACGCGATCGTCGTGGGCGAAAGCATTCATACGGAATCCCACAACCCTGAACACCGCGGTAATAGCCTGAGTGCGGCAACCCTAGGCACCCAGTTGGTAGCGAAGCCGGTTATCTTCGCGGTACTGACCACCATCCTCGCATTCCTGCCGTGGATTTTTATCAGCGGATCTACCAGTGAGTTCACACGTCATATTACCTGGGTGGTGATCCTGGCCCTGGTGTTCTCCCTGATCGAGTCGCTGTTTATCTTGCCGGCGCACCTTAACAACCTGAAGCCGCGGGAAAACCCGGGCCGCTTCGGTCGCCTGCAACAAAAGATTGCCAACGGCATTGTGTACGTTGCCCAGAACCATTACCGCCGTATTGGCCAGTGGGCGGTGGGTCGCCGTTACCTCACCTTGAGCATTTTTGTTGGGGCAATGTTTATCGGCTTTGGCGCATTCGGCAGCGGCTGGGTGAAGAAAAGCTTTATGCCGGAAATCGAATCCGACCAGATTATCGTGAACGTGGTCATGCCAGAAGGCGCACCCTACAGCCGCGCACTGGAAATCCTCGCCCAGCTTCAGGATGCGGAGAAGCGCCTGGAAGAAGAGGTCAACCAGCGCACCAATGGCGAAGGCGCACTGATCGAGAACTGGTACACCCGCTCACGCCGTGACAGTGTTATGGCCATTGTGCAGCTGGCGCCGCCGGAAACGCGCGACATGACCGCCAAGGACGCCGCGCTGCGCCTGCGGGAACTGCTCGGCGAGATCCCAGACGCCAAGGAGGTATCGGTACAGTACTCGTTCAACAACAACGGGCCGGGTTTCGAGCTCTCCATTCGCCACCCTGATCTCGACGTGCTGCGCGATGCCACCGCCGAACTGGAAGCCCAACTGCGCACTTACGAAAGCCTCTACGACGTGCGCAACAACCTGGAAGGTGCCTCGGAAGAAATCCGTATCGACCTGAAGCCCGGTGCCACCAAACTTGGCCTGACCCTGGCCGAAGTCAATCGTCAGGTGCGCCAGGCCTATTTCGGTGAAGAAGTACAGCGCCTGCCGCGCGGTGGCCAGGACGTAAAAGTCATGGTGCGCTACCCGCTGGAATCGCGTCGCTCCATTGAAAGCCTGAAGGACTTCCGTGTACGCACCAGTGATGGCCGTGAAGTGCCGTTGCTTGCCGTCGCCGATCTGGAATACGCACCGGGCATCAAACGTATCCAGCGCTGGAACGGTAACCGTGCCGCCCGTGTGATGGCGGACCTGAAAGACGATGTACGCGGCGACATCATGAAGGACCTGAATGAAAACTTCTTCCCGGACTGGGAAGCCCGCTACCCCGGTATCGTGCGCGGTGCGGTGGGTCAGGCGGAAGGCGAAAAACGCTTTATTCAGGAAGTTCTCGGCCTGTACACCATGGCGTTCTTCGCCATGTACAGCCTGCTGGCGGTGGCATTCCGCAGCTACTTCCAGCCTATCCTGATCCTGATCGCGATCCCCTTCGCATTTGTCGGCGCAATTCTGGGGCACGGGGTGATGGGGATAACCATGGCCATCTTCAGTTACTTCGGCATTGCCGCAGCGGCCGGGGTGGTGGTCAACGACAACCTGGTATTGATGGACCACTGTAATCGCCTGCGGGAGAAAGGCATGGAACCCATCAAGGCGGTAGTAGAAGCGGGCGTGGCGCGTTTCCGTCCGATCCTACTGACCACCGTCACCACCATTGTCGGCCTGCTGCCGATGATGCTGGAGCGCAGCATTCAGGCCGCCTTCCTGCAGCCCATCGTGGTGGCACTGGCATTCGGTGTATTCGTCGCGTTCTTCGTGACCCTGCTGCTGGTGCCGGCCATGTACGGGATTGGTATCGACATCAGTAACCTGGCTTCTCGCACCAAAAACGCGGTGAAACGGAAACTGACGGGCAGCACCCAGACGCCTGCCACCGAAGTCTGACCAGCTCAGCTGCAAGGTAAACCAAGGCCCGCGGATGGTAATCCGCGGGCCTTTTGCTTTTATGACGCCTTTCCAAATTCGCATTTACAGAGCACTGGCGCCCGACTCCGCTCAGCTGCCCCACAGTTTCCTAAAGTTAGCCTGCTAGGGATGGGTTAATTCCCTCCGTTAACACCTTTCGCTAGCGCCTGATGATGTACGCCTCGCAACTGTTTGCGAAGTCGCTACCAGTCATTCACCAGTAGGTACGGGAAGTAACACCATGATGCGCGCCACCAGCCTTCTTCTTGCCAGCATATTCTTGCCGCTCACCGTACTCGCCGACAAGGTCGTACACGACGCCGAGTACTACGTGCTGAAGCTACAACACGGCGAAAAATGGAAACAGGAAGATCGGGAGCTGGACCAAAAACTGCGGCAGTTGCGCCAAAAATATGGACGGCCACCCAACATCGTTTACCTGCTTTGGGACGACACCGCATTTGGCGCCGTGGGCTTCCCCGCCCTGCAAAAGAACTTCGGCTACACCACACCAAACATCAACAAAATGGCTGCCGAGGGTATCAACTTCACTCGCATGTACAGCGAGCCCTCCTGTACGCCAACGCGGGCGGCCTTCCTCACCGGGCGGCACCCGGTGCGCCACGGTATGGGGGTTGTCGGCATGCCCCATGAGTTTTCCGGCATGCGCGAGGAGGAAGTCACCATCGCCGAGGTCCTGTCCAAGAGCGGCTATGCCACCGCATTCTTCGGCAAGGGGCACCTTGGGGATATCGAAGAGAGCTACCTGCACAACCAGGGGTTTGACGAAGCGCTGTTTACCCCGATGAACCAAATCACCTCCCTGTATAACCCGCAGGCCAACGCGGTAAATGCAGTACTGGGATTCGCCCCGGAGATCTACCCGCCCGACCCCTACCGCCTGGATAACCCCGGATTAATTCCCGAGGGCTGGGTAATGAATATTGAGGGTAAAAAGGGAGAGCAAGGTAAAGAGTGGTGCGGTACATCCAACGAGTGTTTTGCCAAGTTTGACCCGGAGGCAGAGCGCCGCACCATCGATTTTATTCGGCGCAATGCAGAAGCGAAAAAACCCTTTTTCGTGGCCTACTGGCCCAACTTTCTCAACTTCCTCGCCGTCTACAATCCCAAAAATTCCGTTGCTGGCCTGATGGTCGCCGACGCCTTCCCGGCGGTAGACGACTTCGTTGGCCAGCTGATGGAAGAGCTCAAAACGCTGGGTATTGCGGAGAACACCCTGTTTATCGCCATGGCGGATAACGGCCCCATGGTACACAGCCCACCTACCGGCTGGGGCATGCTGCCGATGCTGTATCGCGGCGGCAAGGGTGACTTCACCGAAGGTGGCGTGCGAGTGCCGGCATTTGCCTGGTGGCCCGGGATGATTGAGCAGGGGCAAACCGTCGGCGACATCATTCACGTCACCGACCTCTACACCACCTTCGCGCGCCTTGGCGGCGCCAAGGACAATATCCCAACCGACCGCGTGGTGGATGGTCTCGACCAAACTGCGCTACTGCTCAAGGGCGACACCCACAGCCGGCGAGACTATGTATTTATCTACGCGGGGCACGAACTCGGTGCCACGGTAAAAGGTCGCTATAAACGCCACTGGATCGGCGCCGGTGATGTGGCCGCATCCGGTATGCCCGAGGCCTATTTCGACCTGTATATGGACCCGCGGGAAGAAAATCCGCAGCTGACCCCGCTAATTCACACCCAGGGTCAATTTAACCGGATGGTTGCCCGGCACGCGCTGATGAAAAAGAAATATCCGGATATGCCGAACGCCAAGGGCATCCCATACACCGGATTGTCCAATGCGCGCCCGGAAACCAAGGCGATCGCCGAGCGAGTCAAGCAAGTGACCGAAGAGTTACCATTTTCAGTGGAAAATTATCTCGAATTCTATTTGCCCGGATCAGACAAGGTAGGAGATTGGGGGCACTGACTTACCCTATTCTTCTCTGCAAGAAAAAGTCATGCATACAAAAAAGGCCGCGAGACAACTCTGAATTGAGTTGCCCCCCGGCCTTTTTTGGCTAATGAAGACCTAGAAGTTCTTCAGCGTATTTTTAAATACTTCGCCATCCTTCATCACAAACTGCACATTTTCCATTACGGAAATATCGTCCAGCGGGTTACCCGGTACCGCCACCAGGTCCGCAAGCTTGCCCACCTGGATACTACCCAGGTCTTCCTGCTTGCCCAGCAGTTCAGCCGCATTGATGGTAGAAGCCTGCAAGGCCTGCAGCGGCGTCATACCGAACGTCACCATACGGGAGAACTGGCGCGCATTCTGGCCGTGCGGATACACCGCCGCATCGGAACCGAATACCATTTTCACGCCCTCTTCTACCGCGTAGCGGAAGCTCTCGCGTTGCTTGCCACCAACACGACGCTCCTTCTCCAGGCTCTCCGGCAGAATACCCGCCTTTTCACCCTCGGACAGAATGTACTCGGTTACGTAAATATCCATGGACAATACGGTGCCGTGCTTTTTCGCCAGGCGGATCGCTTCTTTATCCAGAAAACTGGCGTGCTCTACCGAATCCACACCCGCGCGAATAGCAGCCTTGATACCGGCGGTGCCGTGCGCATGTGCCGCTACGGTGGTACCGCGGTTGTGTGCCTCGGTCACCGCTGCCTGCATTTCTTCAAGTGCCAGCTGCTGCGCGCCCGGCTCGGTGCCCTTGGACATAACACCACCGGTGGCGCAAAGCTTGATCAGGTCGGCCCCGTACTTCAGGTTTTCACGTACCTTGGCGCGCACCGCCCAGGGACCATCGGCAACGCCGCCGCCGACCGCATCGTATTCCACTGGAAGCAGGTTGTTATCGCAGTGCCCCCCGGTAATGCCGATCGACGGACCGGAGACGAACAGACGCGGCCCCGGAATATCGCCATCATTAATCGCATCCCGCAATGCCACATCCGCATAGCCACCCGCACCCAAGTTGCGCATGGTGGTGAAGCCTTTATCCAGCGAGATGCGCGCATTCTTGGCACCGGTAAGCGCAGAGCGCACAGAAGATACCGCCAAACGACGGTAGCCATGGGTATGCGCATCCCCCGTGAGGTGTACGTGCATATCCATCAACCCGGGCACCAAAGTAGTGCCTGGCAGGCGAATCGCATCCTCTGGCACTTCACCATTGGCGGTCACTGCCGTGATGCGGTTGCCATCCACGGTAACCACCGGGGCTTCGATAACCTTGCCGGTTTCCACATCGATCATGCGGTCGGCGCTAATGTGAGTAATCGCCAGCGCTGGAGCGCTGAATAGGCCGAGCACGATGGCAGAGCGGCTGAGGTAAGTTCTGAGTGACATTTAAGCCCCTGGGTGCGTTGTTTAATTATCGTCAGTGGGTATTTGTTGTGATCAACGAGGCTGGAGCTTTAGCAACTTGCCCTGGTCGCTATCGGTCAACAGGTAAATGGCACCATCCGGCCCCACCCGTACATCACGAATGCGCTCTTCGAGATCCGCAATCAGTTCCTGCTGTGCAATAGGCTTGCCACCTTCCATCGCCACCAGTCGCAAATGGCGACCAGCCAGTGCCGCTACCAGCAGATCCCCATTCCACTGCGGAAACAGCTCGCCGCGGTAAATGGCAAGGCCCGCCGGAGCGATGGAGGGAGTCCAGTGCATCAGGGGCGGCTCCATATCCTCGTACTCGGTAAACGGTGAAATAATTGCACCCGAGTAATCCTTGCCATAGGTGGCAACTGGCCAGCCGTAGTTTTTACCCGCTTGCAGGATATTGACCTCATCGCCTCCGGCAGGACCATGCTCATGCATTATTACGCTGTCGCTGGCCACGTCGTACACCAGCCCCTGCGGATTGCGATGGCCATAGGTCCAGATCTTGGCACCAGCACCCTGGTTACTCGCGTAGGGGTTATCCGCCGGCACGCTGCCGTCGCGATTGATTCGCACGACCTTACCCAGCAGGCCATCCAACTTTTGCGCATCCTCGCGCATATCGAAGCCGTCGCCGGTTGTCAGCAATAAGGTGCCATCGGGCAGGAAGGTCATGCGCCCACCAAAATGCACCGGGGTATCCTTGAGTGGCTCGACGGTGAATATCGTCTGCAGATCCTGCAGGCGACCGTCGCGCAGGATGGCCCGACTAATACGTGTGCCGTTAGCCTTGTCGGTTCCGTGCGCATAAGAAACAAACACTTCGCCGGTTTGCGCAAAATCTGGAGCAGGTAAAACTTCAAACAGGCCGCCCTGTCCTTTTACGTAGACCTCCGGAAGCCCCGCAATTTCACGCAGGTTACTGCCGTCCGCATCCAGCATTACCAGGCGCCCACCGCGCTCCGCCACCAGCAAACGGCCATCTGACAGGAAGGACAGCCCCCAAGGCAACTGCAAGTCTGTATTCAACTCGGTAATCGTAAAGGCATCACTGTTTACCCCCTCTCGCACCGGTACATCGTGCGGGGGGGCAGCCATTGCGAGGGCAGAACATAGAGCGAGGGACATAAGGCCCGACCATACATGGATTCTATTTGGCACTTGCGCACTCCATTTATTGTTGCGAAAACTATAACGCAGAACCCGTAACCACTACAGCGGATGAAACTGCGACTCATGCGCCCCCACTGAAGGCTGTGCTGGGCTGCAAGCACTTCGCGCAGCGGGAAAGTTGTGACATAGTCGCAAGCATGAAAAAAGAAAAAACTGCGATCCGCAAATCGATGGTCTTCCTGTCTTATCTGGTAGCGGTGGTCGTTGCCTTCCTGTTAAGCAGCATCATTCATACTCAGGTGGTTTTGTCTGGCCTGACTGAACTCGGTGTGCAGATTGGCTGGCAGGATCGACTGGCGGCTACTGGGCGGGATATCGCCGGGTTGCTGCCCGGTTACGGAACGGTCATTGCGATCGGGCTGGCAATCGGCTTTTTGGTGATGGGCTTACTGCGCCGCTTTACCGGCTTGCCTGCTGCGGTTGTTTACCCGGTTGGCGGAGTGATTGCTTATCTGGCTTTCTTTGCTGCGATGCATCCGATTTTTCATGTGAGTCTGATCGCTAGTACGCGAGACACATGGGGGCTTCTGGGGCAATGTTTGGCGGGCTTGGTTGCTGGGTTTGTGTTTGCTTACGGGTGTCGGCGGGCGGTTAAAGAGGGGCCGTCGGGCTAACTGCGTTGATGAGACTTAGAGGATTCCGGCGGTCGGGATGGACTTGAATCACGCTTGGGCGTGTTTCAACCCTGGGGGCTCGGCTGCGCCTCGGTCTTAACTCGCTACGCGAGTTAATCGAACCTGCTGAGGGAGGGATTAGCTTCGCTGCGCTCGCTGGTCTCCGGCGCTACGCGCCTCCGGCTCGAACGGGGGCTCTCATCCAAATCCCCCTCACCGCCGTTAAACGAAAAAGCCCGGCGTATGCCGGGCTTTTTCGTTTAATGGCGGTGAGGGAGGGATTCGAACCCTCGATACCTTTCGATATACACACTTTCCAGGCGTGCTCCTTCGACCACTCGGACACCTCACCAAATTGTATGCGTGGATTACGGCTTGTTTAGCGAGCTTGCCGTCCGCACGCCTGCGGGCTCGTGGCTGTTTTGCCTTGCTAATCAGTAACATAGCGCCCCGATCAGCGAGCGCGCACTTTACAAAAAGGCGGCGGAGGGTGCAAGCATAATTCGAAAAAAATCCGCCAAACGCCTCCACCTGTCGAGTTATTCGCCAGCCCAGTCCGCAAAGAAGTCTTCTACTGCGAGGTCTGGCGCGGATCTCGGTGGCTTTGCTGGGGTCCCCATATAGATGAAGCCACTGATCTCTTCGTTATCCGCCAACCCAAGAGCGCGAGCGACCAGTCGGTTCTCTGCGAGGGCGCCGGTGCGCCAGTAGGCGCCGATATTCTCGGCAAAGGCGGCGGTGAGCATGGCCTGAACGGCACCGGCAGTAGACATCCGCTGTTCGTTAAGCGGCACCTTGGGGTGCTCCTGCAGCTGGGTAATGGCGACAATCACCAGCGGGGCTCGGAGCGGCATGGCGAGAATGCGCTCCTGCTGGGCCTCGCTCAGTGCTTCTTTATTCTCAGTGGCCTCCAGGTAGATCTCCCCCAACCGTGCCCTTGCCGGGCCCTCAACCACCAGGAAGCGCCATGGGCGCAAATTGCCGTGATCAGCCGCGCGCAGGGCTGCGCGGAAAATGCTCTGCCGTTGATCCGCATTCGGTGCGGGCTCGGTGAGTAGGCCAACCGAAACGCGGTTATGCAATGCGTCCAGCGCGTCCATTTTTGTCTCCTGAGTACTGCGTCATTTATGTAAAGGTTGAAGGCTGAATTAGGCGCCAACCCCGAATGAGCGTGATTTTACCCTATTGATCGCGCGGATTTCTTATGGACGACCGTCCATTTTTAGAACAAGATTCTCAAATGACATCGCTTTCCCCACCAGTAGAGGGTAAACTTTGCGCCTGTCGGTGATCTGAACCACGTAATTCCAATAATTCTTGCGGAATCCCCTCCATCTGACGGAGCCTACCCCCAAGAGATGTTCAGGTCACAGTGCTGCAGGGCTATCAATTCCATACCTGCGGCAATGGTCGGAGTCCCGACTGCGCTCGGCAATGTGGACAAAAAGAAAACAACAAGCTCCCAGAGAACCTCTGCGAAACGCCGCCTACACCCGTTCCGTTTTTGCAGTACAGAATTAAAAAGATTCAGTGGTCATGCAGAACCAGCCCGAAGAAAACAACGGCCTAACATCGGATTCGCGGTATCCGCTGTATTTCCGCGCGTTGATCTGTTTCGCGGCGGCGGGCACCCTGCTTAACAGCATCAACTGGTCTTCCCTATTATCGCAATCCACTCTGTTGCCGTTGGGCATGGCAGCGCTGCTCCTGGTGTACATTCCAACGGCCTACCGCATTGCCTTGCGCGCCAGCCAGGAAAAGCGCGAAGAAATTCGCCGTTGGCTGTCGTTCACCGATGCACTGCTTATCGGTATGGCCATGGCGCTTGCCAACTTCAACCTGCTGCCCAGCCTGCTGTTCCTCACCATGGTGCAGTTCCACGCGCTCACCCAGGGCGGCGGTCGCAGCTGGTTTGAGCACAATACGGCACTACTCATGGGCGTTGGTGCCGGCTATCTGGTGCACCGCCCTGCCCTGGTAGTAAACGCAGACCTGAATATCAGCGCAGCCAGCCTGATCGGCGTGTTCACCTATTTCTGCTGCTATGCGTTTTACATGCACAAGCAGATTTCCCAGCTGCGCAGCAGCAACGAAAAACTGAGCAAAGAGCAGCGCATTGCGAATATCGCCAGCTACAAGCTGTCCCGCTACCTGCCCAAGCGCCTGTGGCGCGCGGTAACCACCGGCAAAGACAAGGAAATCGTCACCGAGCGCAAACTGCTGACGGTGTTCTTTTCCGATATCAAAGATTTCAGCCAGCTCACCGAAGAGATGGAAGCGGAAACGCTCACCCGCCTGCTCAATAACTACCTCACCGAGATGTCGCGCATCGTGGCACATTACGGCGGCACCATCGATAAATTTATCGGTGATGCGGTGATGGTGGTATTCGGGGATGACCAGAGCAAGGGGCCAAAGTCCGACGCGCTGCGCTGTGTGGCGATGGCGCTGGCGATGCGCAAGCGGGTCAGCGAAATGATGCAGGAGTGGTACAACCAGGGCATCTCACACCCACTGCAAATTCGCATGGGCATCAATACCGGCTATTGCACCGTGGGTGTGTTCGGCACCGCCGATCATCAAACCTATACGGTGATGGGTACCCACGTGAACCTGGCCGCGCGATTGGAAAGTGCCGCGGACCCGGGCGAAATTCTGGTGAGCCACGAGACCTGGGCAATGATCAAACAGACGGTGATGTGCCGCGACAAGGGACATGTGACCGTGAAAGGCTTCAGCACCCCGGTGAAGGTCTATTCGGTAACGGACCTGCGCAAGAATCTAGGCGGCAAGCAGGCCTATCTGGAAGAACATGCGCCGGGTTTTGCCATGCACCTGGATTTGGACAAGGTGCGCAACTACGACAAAGAGAAAGTGTTGCGCGCACTCAAAGATGCGCAGGCACGCCTGAAAAGCAAAGTCATTATCTGAGGCAGCCGCCCCAGATAGCCCCCATATTACAGACCACCCTACGCTCCCCCTCTTTACCGAGCGGCTTACTGGCGCCCGTAGCGCGGAGGAAACTCGATGGTGCCTGAGGATGTGCGCAGCGGATTGATATCCAGCCCACCGCGGCGGGTATAGCGTGCACAAACGGTCAATTCTTCAAAGGCTGCGAGGCGCTGCAGATCGCAGTAGATACGCTCGACACAGTGTTCGTGGAAGTCCTGATGCTCGCGGAATGAAATGATGTAGGCGAGCAAACCCTCGCGGTCCAATGCTGGCCCACGATATTGAATCGATACCGTGGCCCAGTCAGGTTGACCGGTGACCGGGCAATTGCTGCGCAGCAGGTGACTGAACAAGGTTTCTTCGACGACCTCGCCGCCCGGCTTCAGCTTGAGCAGCGCCGCATCCGGCTCGTAGGTACGAGTTTCAATATCCAGCCCATCCAGGCACTCACCCTGCGGCGCATGCACCGCCAACGCGGAATCGTCCACGTCAAACAGGGTAACCGCAACGTCGCTGCCAGCCGCCGCGCTCAGGTCTTTCTCCAACACCTCACGCACTGCGTCGGGCGACGCGAACTCGGTCTGATTCAAGGAGTTCAGATACAACTTGAACGATTTGGATTCGATCATTGACGGGCTGGAGGCGGCAAAGCGGAAGCGCGCCACTGCCACCTGCGGCACACCCTTCGGATTCAGCCACGACAGCTCAAACCCCCACCATTCATCCGCACCACTAAACGGTAGCACCTGCCCTTCCAGCCCCAACTGCTTGCGCGAAACTGCACGCGGGATGGGGTGCAACAACCCAGGGTTGTACTTGCTCTCGTAGCGGGTTTCCTGGCCCAGCGGGAGGTTCTGCCAGTCTTCTCGGTTCATACCTTTGCTCAAATCCGAAATTGTTCGATCGATTAGTGACGCAGCCGTTTGCCGTGACGCATCAGGTGCAAAGCCCAGCCAGACAGCAGCGCGATAAACAGCAGCACACCGGCAAATGCCCAAGCCACATTAATATCGGAAACACCCAACACTCCGTAGCGGAACGCATTCACCATATAGAGTACCGGGTTCAACTTGGACAGTGCCTGCCAGAACGGGGACAGCAGCTCAATGGAGTAAAACACCCCGCCGAGGTAGGTCAGTGGCGTCAGCACAAAGGTTGGAATAATCGAAATATCGTCAAAGCTGTTGGCAAAGATCGCATTGATAAAGCCCGCCAAGGCGAACAACACAGAGGTCATAAACACGATCAGAATCGTGAGCCCAATGTGCTGAATGGTGAGCGAGGTAAAAATCAGCGCGATCACGGTCACGATAAACCCGACAATTAAACCGCGCGCAACGCCGCCCAACACATAGCCCGACATGACCACCCAGTTGGGCGTTGGCGACACCAGTAACTCCTCCACACTGCGCTGGAATTTCGCGCTATAGAAGGAAGACACCACGTTCGAATACGAGTTGGTGATTACCGCCATCATAATCAGGCCAGGCACCACGAACTCCATGTAGGAGTAACCCCCCATTTCGCCGATGCGACTGCCGATCAACGAACCAAAAATCACAAAGTACAGTGACATGGTGATAACCGGCGGCACCAGGGTCTGCGGCCAGATACGCATAAATCGGCGCACCTCGCGACGGAAAATCGTAGAGAACGAAGTCCAGATCAGTTGTGGGCTCACACTCATTCTCCCATCTCCGCTTCTTGCTTCTTATTTTCCGCCAGCAGGGAAACAAACAGTTCCTCAAGGCGGTTGGCGCGGTTTCGCATACTGGTCACGGAAACGTTTTGCGCACTCAGGTGGGCGAACAATTCCGACAGGGACTGCCCCTTCTCCACCGTCACTTCGAGGCTGTGCTCATCCAACAAGCGGCCATCGAAAGACCCGAAGTCCGGTGCCTCACTCAGCTTTTCAAGGCAATCCAGAATGAAGACCTCCTTGCTCAGGGTCTTGATCAGGGACTTGATTGAGGTGTTCTCAATAATTTCCCCCTTATCGATAATCGCGATGTTGCGACAGAGGCTCTCGGCCTCTTCCAGATAGTGGGTGGTGAGGATGATGGTCGTACCCTGGGCATTGATCTCCTGCAGGAATTCCCACATGGAGCGGCGCAGCTCGATGTCCACACCCGCGGTGGGCTCATCCAGAATCAACAACTTGGGCTCGTGGATCAGTGCACGCGCAATCATCAAGCGGCGCTTCATGCCGCCGGACAGCATCCGCGCCTGGGTAGCGCGCTTGTCCCACAAGCCCAGCTTGCGCAGGTACTTCTCGGTGCGCTCTTCGGCCAGCTTACGCGGCATGCCGTAAAAACCACCCTGGGTGCAGACAATGTCGAACACCTTTTCAAACTGGCTGAAATTGAACTCCTGCGGCACCACGCCCAGCTGCTGCTTGGCGCCAGGGAAATCCCTGTCGATATCGATCCCAAAGATGGACACGCTGCCACCGGTCTTGCGCACCAGAGAACAGAGAATGCCAATTGTGGTGGACTTGCCCGCCCCATTGGGGCCGAGCAGTGCAAAGAAGTCGCCCGGCTGCACCTCAAAACTGATGCCTTTTAATGCCTGGAAACCGTTGTCGTAGGTTTTCTGAAGATTGCGAATGGAGAGTGCGGCAGTCATAAGTGGTTGCTATTCCTGTGCAGGGAGACGCTATTCAACGCCCGTAGCGGCAACATTTCAACCGCAACCGGAAACGAAAGAACCCATTGAAAAACAAGCTAGCCGAAAAACAGACAAAAAAAAGCCGCTCAAAGAGCGGCTTTTCGTTTTGGAGCGGGAAACCGGGTTCGAACCGGCGACCTCAACCTTGGCAAGGTTGCGCTCTACCAACTGAGCTATTCCCGCAATCCTGTGGCAAAGCCGCTAATGCAGCTTCACAGCATTGGCATCCCCAAGGGGAGTCGAACCCCTGTTACCGCCGTGAAAGGGCGGTGTCCTAGGCCTCTAGACGATGGGGACATAGAACATTCCCAACCTCAAGGAGGTTGAGTTTGGTAAACCCAAACACTCTTACGAGCATTTCGATCTACCTATTCACCCGCTTAAGCCGGTGAACAAAAACTTGGAGCGGGAAACCGGGTTCGAACCGGCGACCTCAACCTTGGCAAGGTTGCGCTCTACCAACTGAGCTATTCCCGCGTGGCATCCCCAAGGGGAGTCGAACCCCTGTTACCGCCGTGAAAGGGCGGTGTCCTAGGCCTCTAGACGATGGGGACCCAGAATCCTTCTTAGCGTTGCTGACCGTCGTTTCCGCAAGTCAGTACTGCGTCGAAGTGGGGCGCATTCTATGGAGAGGCCGGGGGGCTGTCAACACCCGTTTTAAAACTTTTCCAGAAATTTTTCCTTTCCATACAGACACTTACACAACCAGCGGCCAAAACCCGCAGAATTACTTGATTCGGATGACCAGCAATTACTGCGCCACCGCAGGCTCCCCTTCCGCTGAGTACCGCAATCGCTCCTGCAGGTGCTCAAGAAAGAGACGGATGCTCGCCGCATTACTCCCCAAATCACGAGCACCGGTACGGGAAGCGGAACGCACATCCACTCTCACCGGCCCTTGTTTGCCTGTCGCTACCGCCGCACTCTGCTGCTCATTCGCCTCTTTTTTCTGCTGATCAGACGGCGTTTCATCCGCCCCTGACTCGGCGGACTTCTCCGGTTCCAGCGGGCGGACACGTACCACGATGTCCTGAGTCAGGCCAAGGAACGGGGTGCGTGCGACCAATTCCAGCCGCCCCTTGGCGGGCTGAACGGCAATCACCCGCCAGCCCAGCTCACGCGCTACCGTCTCTGCATGCTCAATAACCTTCCGTGCCGGCACATCGACAACCAGCGGCTTGATATCGGCGTAGGCGGGCGTGGCGGCTTGAATCTCTGCAGAGACGCGCCCGGGGTAATCCGGACTGTTGTCGCCCTCGTTGCGCAAAGAGATCAGCATGTCAAATTCCGGTGGGTCTTTCAGGTCGGTCGTTATGTCGTATAGCGCCGGCGTATTCAGGTTCTGCTGGCCGACCAACATCATCGGCACCGCTACCGGAATGACCGCCAGTAACATGGCCCACAATGCTGAGGTCCGGGCCTCGGCATTCCGTCGCACCATGCCCCACAGGAACACCAGCATGGCAAAAAGCGCTACGGCAATCATCGACAGGCCGAGGACGGAAAACACGGAGTAGGTCGAATCCAGCTTCAGCAGGCCTACCCGCACCGCGACAATCGCAAGGCCTATCAACGCAATCAAGGTCCATTGGATACGATATAGCCAGCGACTCCAGTGACGTGGACGCCCGGAACGCAGCATAGTCAGCCTCCTGCTTTACCCCAGCCCCTAAACACGGGCTCAATCATCTTGTGGTTCGGTATCCGGATCCAGTTTTACCGACAGTGAATTAACACAATAGCGCAAGCCGGTCTCGGTCGGTCCATCGGGGAATACATGCCCCAGATGGCTACCGCAATTGGCGCACAGTATTTCAACCCGCCGCATCCCCAAGCTGTGGTCCGCGCGTTCCTCAACAACCCCCGTACTCGCCGCCGCATCGAAGCTGGGCCAACCACAGCCGGCATCGAACTTGGATGACGAGTGAAACAGTACCTCCTGACAGCAGCGACACAGGTACTTGCCGTCTTCGAAGGTGTCCCAGTACTCACCGGTAAATGGACGCTCGGTCCCTGCTTCCCGGCAAACACGAAATTCTTCCGCAGTCAGGCGCTCGCGCCAGTAGTTATCGTCTTTTTCTTTTGCCATACTGTGCCTCCTTTTTTGCCTGAAAAGTCAGTATCCAGCGGCATTACCCTGCCCCGGCAAAACACTTTGTGGCAGCACCTCACACCCCGGGGCGCCCACCCAACTGCTGGGCCGACCAGCCGCTGTTTGCCTTACCAACGAGCAGTACAGCCTACTAGGTCCGAGCGTTGGAGAGAAACGAATTTGCCCGCCTGGCTGCCCCATGGAAACAGTTTCATCGAAACAGCCGGGCCAATGCGCACAAACCCAATTTACTGAGCCCAATTAAAGAACGCTGCAATGAAGGATATTCACAAGTCGCAAAAACTCCACGGGGTCTGTTACGAGATTCGCGGACCCGTCATGGAGCAGGCCACGCGCCTGGAAGAAGAAGGCCACCGGATCATGAAGCTGAATATCGGCAATCCGGCACCCTTCGGCTTCGACGCGCCCGATGAAATCCTGCAGGACGTGATTTACAACCTGTCCCAGGCGCAGGGCTATGTGGAATCCAAGGGCCTGTTTGCTGCGCGCAAGGCCATCATGCAGGAATGCCAGACACTGGGCATTCCCGACGTGGACATCGATGACATCTACCTCGGCAACGGCGTGTCCGAGCTGATCTCCATGTCCACCCAGGCATTATTGAACGACGGCGATGAAATGCTGTTGCCGATGCCCAACTACCCGCTGTGGATGGCCGCCACCAATTTGACCGGCGCCAAAGCGGTACTCTACCGCTGTGACGAGCAGGCGGGCTGGCTGCCGGATATCGAAGACATCAAGTCGAAGATCACTTCCCGCACCCGCGGCATCGTGGTGATCAACCCGAATAACCCCACCGGCGCCGTATACCCGCGTGAGCTGTTGGAGCAAATCGTCGAGCTGGCCCGCCAGCACAATCTGGTAATTTTTGCCGACGAGATCTATAGCAAAATCCTGTACGACGATGCTGAGTTCGTGCCGATGGGCTCACTGGCACAAGACGTGCTGTGCCTGAGCTTCAACGGCCTGTCCAAATCCTACCGTCTGGCGGGGTTCCGCTCTGGGTGGATGATTGTCAGCGGCGCCAAGGAGCGCGCCAAGGGATTTATCCAGGGCATGGACATTCTTTCGTCTATGCGCCTGTGCAGTAACGTACCGGCCATGTTTGCGGTACAAACAGCGCTGGGGGGTTACCAGAGTATCAATGATCTGGTGCTGCCCGGAGGCCGCCTGCGCCAGCAGCGCGATCTGGCGTATCGCATGCTGAATGATATTCCTGGGGTCAGCTGCGTAAAGCCACAGGGTGCTATCTACCTGTTCCCCAAGCTGGACCTGAATAAACACAAGATCGAAAATGACGAGCGCTTTGTGCTCGAGTTTCTGCGCAAGGAAAAGATTCTGCTGGTACAGGGCAGCGCCTTCCACTGGGATGAACCGGACCACTTGCGTATCGTGTTCCTGCCGCGCGCCGATGACCTGTCGCACGCGATTGCACGGCTGGGCAATTTCCTTGAACACTACAGCCAATAATTAGCCGCTAAGTACTGGCAAAAGAATACTGGCAATAGAGCACCATGCTGGACGATCTGCACATTCACGACTTTTACCGCGATGCGGGGCGTATTCTGCTGGCACTGTTCCAGCAGTTCCCCGCTCCGGCGACCATCTACGTGGAAGATATTTCCGGCCCCGACACCCCGGACGAATTTGGCCTGCACTCCCCCCGCCACCTCGCCTGCCTGGGCGCAATGACCTGGCTCAAGGAGTGCGGCTATATTAATTTCGCCCAAATTGTGCGCCAGGAGGCGGTGGAGGAAGCCACCCTGTCCCACCGCAGCTTCTTACTGATGGTAAGCCGTGGTGAAGACGGGATGAGTAATGCGGAAAAGCTTAACGAAGCAGTTCGCGGAGGCTCGTCACCTCAGCTGGAAGCACTGGTCGTGGATTTAATGCGTCACCTGTGAAACTTCACGTGCAACATTTTTAATGCCGCATCGGAATCGCTATCCGGGAAATCCGGATTTTGCGGCAGCCGCGCTACTACGGAAAAGCCCGGGTTCGCCGCTTCAATCAAATCCCTGAAATACTGCTCACTGTGGGCCGGTGAATTCAACACCAGCAGCAAGTCTGCCTCATCAGCCAGGCAGCCGGGCAATAGCTCCAACTGCCGCGCATAGTTCTCTGCGGCATCGAAACTGCCCCGCTGGCGCGTGGGTGGGTCTACCACCGCCAACTGAAACGGTCCACGACGGTCATAGCGTTTGAAGTCCCGGAGCGCGTCCATGGCGAGGAAGCGAATACCCTTGCTGGCCAGGTTGTTTAGCTGGTGGTTGGCCTGCCCGCGTTTTAGCACGCCCTTGTTCAGATCTACGTTCAGCACTTCCAGCTCTCCCGCGGCGCGCGCCACCGCAGAAAACGCACAGGTAAACGCGAACAGGTTCAGTAGTTTGAGGTTTTCGACCGTGCCGGCTTTTTCCCGCACCTGCTGCTCCAGCCACTGGCGGCCTGGTTCGATGTCCAGAAAGAAACCCACGTTCTGACGATCAAAGGTGAGCGGAAACTTCAGCACGCCGCGACGGGCCACGGGCGCTTCCACTTCTTCGCCACACTGCCACTGAATGGGGGCGCCGCGCTGGTAGCGTCGCTGCACGGCCACGCCCCGGTATCCCAGCGGCTCCACCAGCGACCACAGCTGGTCCGCCAGTGCATCTTCCTCAGGATATTCGTCAAACAAGGTGACCAGAATGGCGGGGTGATAGCTGTCTACACACACACGGTCCAGGCCCGCATAGCAGTGCCCACGGCCATGAAACAGGCGGCGACTATCGGGCGCCTCACCCTGAGACTGTTGTTCCTGCAATTTGCTGCGCACTACCTGCAGCAGGGGTTCCCAATTCAATGTACTTGTACTCTTTGTTCGTCACTCAGTGTAATTCGTCGCGTGCGGCAGACGGATGATCTAGAGCCATACCGCTGCCGTCGCCAGACAAGGGGTAGAGAATTTCGTCGCGGTAGCCAGTCACGACCCGCACAAAGCCACTCCAGGCCTCGTCCAGCGCCGGGTCACCACTGTCAATCAACAGCGGGCGGCCGCCCAGTTCGGTGACCTTAGTCTTGGTGGCCACCACCAACAGATTTTCCCGGCCAACACTGGTCAGAACCTGCGGGTTGAGTTGCTGATTACCGCGACCAATTAAATGGCCCTGACCACCGATGGCGGTAAGAACAATCTTAACCGGGCGCTCAGGGTGGGTTTCACGGTGTTGCGCGATTGCCTGCACAATTTGCGGGGCGCTGACATCTGCCGCCACCAGGGATCCATTGCGCCAGAGGTCCACCCCCAGCAGAGTCCCCTCCTCGCCCAGCTCGTTCAATACCGCGAGGGTCGTAGAACCGGGGCCGAATACATACAGGGTCTCCGGATCCAGCTCGTCAATTTCTTCCACCATCTGCGCGGCAATGTCTGCCACTGCCAGCTCTTCCACTTCGCGCCCGGCATTTTTTACCGCCTGTAAAAAGTGCCCTTCTTCCGGCACCAGCAGCTCACCGTAGTAGCGGGTACTTACCCGCCCTTCACGAAAGGATTTTTCATCAATATCGCGCACTTCGCGCTGGTGCAAATCCACCAGCTCGCCGGCCATCAGCCGGCGCAGCACTTCGCCCGCCGCGCGCGGGGAAATCGCAAAGCAAGCGGAGTGCATTTTTACCCCCGCCGGAACCCCCAACACAGGAAAGCCATCACCCAGCGCATTGACCATATTGCGCGCGGTGCCATCGCCTCCGGCAAACACAATCAAATCCGCACCGGCATCGCGAATGGCTGCAGCGGCCAACTCGGAGTCCATTGGCGTGGAGCGTTCACCGGCAGCAGCACCAATCACCTCTACGGCAAAGCCCAGGGAGGCTGCCAGTGCCCCGCCCATATCACCAGCAAAGGTCACGATTTGCAGCGACTCGCTAAACGGCTGCAGCGCGTTTAACGCAATCGCCGCGCGCTTGTGCGATTGCGGCTCAATACCTGCCGCCAGTGCTCGGGTCACGGTGTCTGCACCATCGCTCCCCTTGAGCCCGGCTGGGCCACCAACCCCCGCCCAGGGGTTGATGATAAGTCCGAGTTTTTTAAGCTTCACTTGAGCCCCAATATTGCCAGTTGCGCGCGCACTGCCTGGTCGAGATTCGGCAACTGCGCGGAGGATGGCAAAGTGTAATGTGAGAATTCCAGACGCTTGTGGTACTGCTTGCGCAGCTGATCGAACGCAAGCGGCAGAGATTCCCCGCCGGTGGCCGCGGACTGCGCCGCAGCGCGCAGGCGAGTGTCGTCCTGGCGCGGGTCGTACATCGACAACAACAATTCACGCATTGCCGCAAAGCCCGACTTGTCAGTGGTCAACAGCGACTGCTCCGGGGAGACCTTTGAACAGCCCTCTGAGGAGGCCTCTTGCGCGGTTGCTGCCGTGGGCAGGTCCAGCGCCCGATTGAGCGCTTCGCGAATCATGCGCGTCCCCGCCAGCTTGCCATCGTGACTGTAGCCGGCGATATGCGGACTGCCGAGGTTTACACGCTTAAGCAACTCCGCATCCATATCCGGTTCATTTTCCCACACATCCAGCACCGTGGTGAACGACGTATCCCGTTCGCGCAGCGCGCGATTGTCGATCACTGCACCACGGCCCGCGCTGATCAGCACCGCACCAAGACGAATGCGGTCCAACGCCTCGCCATCAATCATATGCAGACTGGGGTGCGGCCCATCTTTAACCAAAGGAGCGTGCAGGCAGATCACATCCTGCTGCAACACCTCTTCAAGCGTGGCGCTATCCGGGTTATCGGTTTTCCACGGATCATAAATTTTGCATTGAATTTCCAACGCGTGCAGTTTGCGCTGCAGCGACCCACCGACGTTGCCACAGCCAACGATGCCGAAATTGCGCCCGCGCCAATCAATATCCAGCGCCGCCAGTGCGCAGAACACATACTCCACTACGGAATTGGCGTTACAGCCCGGGGCCGCACTCCAGGCGATACCCTGCTGCTCCAGCCAGTGCGTATCCAGATGGTCGGTGCCAATGGTGCAACTGCCGACAAAACGCACCGGCGTGTTCGCCAGCAGCGCTTCATTCACCTGAGTGACCGAGCGCACCAGCAAAATATCGGCATCCGCCAATTGCGATGCCGAAAGACTGCGCCCCGGCGCGCGCACAATCGTACCGAGATCGCCAAACCACTGTTCAAGCCCGGGAATGTTTTCATCGGCGACGATGGTGAGTGGCGTTGTCGCTGCTACTGTGGCGTTAAAACTCATGGCTTCTCGTATATCGTTAAAAATCAGGATCTAGCCCAGACGGGTCAGGTCACAGGCTCTGCACTTTTGTTCGTCAGCGTGCGGGAGATTTTGTTGGCGAGCCCACCAATACCGAACTCCTCAGCCAGGGCAATCGCCAAATCGGGCTCGAAGGTGTTGTGGGCTAACGCTTCAGATGTCACCCCCACAGGCACATCGTAAGCCAACTGTGCGAGTTGCAACGCCATACGAATCTGATCCTCGTGTTCCGCCAGCTTGCTCACCAAGCCTTTGGCCCCGCGTATCTTAAGACCCGCTACGCGCTCTCGGTTCGCCAGTAATTCATCGACGGAGCGAAACTCGCTTAGTATGCTCGCTGCCGTCTTGGCACCGATACCGGGTACACCCGGGATATCGTCGATGCTGTCACCAACCAGTGCCAGATAGTCGGCAATCTGCTCGGGGCGCACACCGAATTTCGCTTCAATCTCGGCGCTTCCCATATGTGCGTCGGCGGCAAAGTCCCACAGGCTCGATGCGCCGCGACTGAGCAACTGCCCCAGGTCTTTATCGCGGGTAACGATTACCGGCGCCTCCCCCTGCTCGGCACAGATTCTGGTCAGGGTGGCGAGAATATCGTCTGCTTCATAGCGCTCACTGGCGAAGCTGGCGATGCCGAGGGCCTCGGCCATTTCCCGGCACGCAGCCAACTGAAAAGCGAGCCCCTCGTCCGGTAGTGCCCGGCTACACTTATAGTCTGGATAAATTTCGTTGCGGAAGCAGCTGCCGAGAGACTCATCAAATGCACAGGCGATACCGTCGGGCCGGCGCGCCAAAAGATCCAGTAAGAAATTACTGAAGCCGTATACCGCTTCGGTGGTGTAACCGGAACGGCTTTCCCAATTCGGGGGCAACGCAAAGTAGTAGCGGAAAATATAGACAGAGGCATCTACCAGATAAATCTGCTTCACCCGAGATCCTCCAGTCGATATTGCGCCTGCTTGAACGGATTTGGTTGGCCGAAAGCCTGCGCCAAGGATCGCGCAAACAGCTCGGCACGCCCATTGACGCCCTCAGTGCAGTAATTCTGCACTTGCTGCCAGATCGCTCTCTTGAACCCATCACTTGGGCCAAGCCCCGCATCCAGGTTGTCCGCACTTACGCGAAAGCCCAGGCCGCAGGCGCGCGCGAAAATCCACTCCAGCGCCTGGGGCTTTACTTCCACCTGCTCAAATTCCGCTTGCTGTTCGGCACTGCGTCCATCCGGGGCATACCAGTAGCCATAGTCCGGCTGCTTGCGCCGCTCAGCGCCCGCCACGCACCAATGCGCCGCTTCGTGTAGCGCACTGGCGGGATAGTCCCGGGTAAATTCCACACGGTGCACCTCGCCTTCTATGGTGCCTGGGCGATAGTAAGGTTCAGGGTAACCACCCTCGAGACGGGTATTGAGGCTATCGACGGCAGCAAAGCACGCATTAAAGACGGTGACCACACGTTCAGTCACCGAACTCGGCGAAACGTCACCTATTTCCACCCGAGAAGGCTCAGGATGGTATGGAACTTGCTCATCTATAACCGTATTCGACAAAACGTGTAGTTGCTCTCTGCTCGGAGCTGCCAAAGGCTGCTCTTCATTCAAAACTGGCAGTGAAATTTCGACGGAACTGCCCGGTTGGCGCGGACTATATCAGTGAGTGCGCCGGGATCAAGGCCGGGAGCCAGATCGGGAACTAGATCGGGAACATGGGCGGCAAGAAATGGTCGAATACCAAGTCCGTAGCCGCTACCTGTCCATTCAATCAAAAAGGAGACATTTAGTAGTAAACAACCCCATTCCGCTGGTTGTATTTCTGCGGATCAGAATATACCTTTGGACATAGGGATACCGGAAACCTACTCCCGTTCGATGCGGTGTATTTTGCAGCGCTCAGCGGTTGTTTTCGGTTGCGGTACCGGCTTCCCAGGGAGGCAAAAAAGTTGCTCCCGGAGTCTGGATTCGGCGATGGCCGCCCGGCCCTCGCACGGTATCTCTACGCCGGTTGCACCTCAATAAGTAGTACAAGACCTTCCCGCCCTACTACCGGCCCTGCAAGGAGGTGCTCTATGACCGACCACAGTACCAACAACGTGGTTGACCTCTTCACCGGCAAGCCAATCGAAACTTCAGAGAGTCTGCGGTTTATTCGCCTGTCTCCGGAGCTCGACGGCTTGGAAATGCTCTACTCCAACAACTCCAGTGGGACAGATCTCTACAGCCTGAAAATCTTGTGCTGGGGCCTGCGTGCCAACGGCGAGGTGGTCGGGTTGGTTCCCTGGTTAAACTCCATTGTGGCCTGCCCAGATATTCAGGATCCCCTGGATGGACGGTTTGAAGGCTATTACGACCCGGGTATCGAGGAAATCTTCCACGAGCCCCCCATCCATAAAATCGTCGAGCTGGAGACTGCGGCGGAATACTTCGAGTATGAAAGCAATCAGGCGGATGAGGTTGTTCAGGAGGTTCCCGACACCATTGGCACCCATGCGGTGTTTATGGATGCCGACAAGGAAAACCTGACCCTTACGGAAGTCGTGAGCTGGCGTCTATTTGCCAGCGGAGAGATCCACGGCATGCTGATTGATCACAATAGTGTGGAGACCACGCCGGTCCTACCCGGGGATGAATGCCTATATTCGGCGCAGGAATCCGAGTGTTTCCGCTACTTCTTCCAACACCACATCGCCAACAAGATCAAATCTGAGGACCCGGAGGCCCTTGCTGCGATCGCGGCGCTTGTCACTTCGCCCTAAAAATTACTTCCCTACAGATCATGTAAGACAAGGGCGACCAGTGGTCGCCCTTGTTATTTCCACCGCTGCCTACACCGCGCGTAGACCTCAGGAATCTGCTTTTTTAATCCAGTAAACGAACTCGTCATTTTCTTCCAGGTGCTTCACCAACTCATAACCGAGAAACTGGCAGAACTTGGGGACGTCCCGCTGAGTGGATGGGTCTGTAGCGAACATCTGCAATACCTCACCAGTGCCGACTTTACGCACAGCGGTATGCAGCATCATTACGGGTTCCGGGCACAGCAGGCCGCGGGCATCAAGGGTATGTTGTGATTTCATAAAGGCTATTGTCGGGGATTTACCGAGCCGCGTCATCCGCTTCGCTCAGACTGACCAGTCTCCGCAACTGCGTTCACTGAAGGCTAAACTGCTGTGAATGGGATCACCATACCCATAAACTCTATTGGGCACAGGTACTTGCCAGTCACTTGCCTGGTACTCTAAAGTCGATCGTATATTTGAATGGTGTAGTAATTGCGATGATTTACGTATTGATTGAGCGAGAAATTGCCCTGGACCTGGAGTCTACTTACGAGGAGGCCGCGCGCCGGCTGCTCACCAACGCCTATCAAACCACCGGGTTTGTAGACGGCCATACCTATACCGAAATGGGCAACCCACTGCGCCGCTTCACGATGTCGCGCTGGAAGTCGATCCTGCACTGGCAACACTGGTATGGCAGCGAAGAACGACGGGAGCAAATGGCCCAGCTCGCCCCCATGCTCGCCCACGAAGAAAAGATTACGATTCTTGAAGACGCATCCACTGCCGCATCTGGTCAGCCGCGGCCTGCCAGTGTTGTGACTGGGTAAACCCGCTGGTCTTGCGTGGCTTGAAGTCGTGATCCCCGTCCTCCAGCCAGTGCAGGTCGATACCGTTACCCAGAGCGTAACCCTCTACTTCTTCCCGGTTCCCGAGCTTGTCTCGGGTGCCCTGCACAATCAGGGTTGGGCTGGTTAGCGGCTGCAAATGTTCGGTGCGTAATTTCTCTGGTTTACCCGGCGGGTGGAACGGATACCCGAGGCAGACAGCCCCCGCCACTTTCCCGCAGTCAAAATTATCCTGCACCAGCATACTCGCCACGCGCCCGCCCATAGACTTACCACCGATGTACAGGGGCGCCTGGGCCAGCTCGGACTGCACTCGATCAATCTGTGTTTGGAAGGAATCCAACAACACTTCCATCTTGTTGGGCGGCCGGCGCTTACCGGTTTCCCTGCGCTCCGCCATATACGGAAACTCAAACCGCACAACCCCCAGGTCCCGCTCTACCAGTAACTGCGTCAGCGCTTGCATAAAGTCGCTATCCATTGGGGCGCCGGCACCGTGGGCAAACAGAAACCAGCCGATCGGCGGCGTTTCCGGTTGATCAATCAACCAATCATCCGGCAACGCCATCAGTGGTCACCTTCTTTGGGAATGTCTTCCGCAAGAACCAGGTTGACCGACTCCTCACCGGGTTCAAACCAAATCACGATGGTTTTGTCTTCCAGCTGACGGCGCAGGCTGGAAACCTTATCGACGAGACTGACTTCCCGCTCGCCGTAGTCGGTGCCATCGCGGGTCGCATATTCTTCCAACAGGTTTTGTAGGGTTTCGGGGGGGAGTTGCTTGAATGGAATAATCATCGGGATATCTGTAAGGCAAGTTCTGAAGCAGAACATATCAGATTAGGCCGTCATGCGTCTCGAATCGAAAGGCGGTGGCCACCCACCACCAAACTTCGGCAAAGCCCAGAACGAAAAATGCCCCGAAGGTTTCGGGGCATTTTCATCATTGAATCATTAAAGAATCAGGACTTGGGCTTGCGGAAGCGCAGGGTCATACGGTCGCTCTCGCCGATGGCCTGGTACTTCTCTTTGTCTTCGTCACCCAGTGCCAGACGTGGCGGCAGCGTCCAGACACCCTTCGGGTGCACCGCGGTGTCTTTCGGGTTGGCATTCACTTCGCTGGCTTCTTCCAGAACAAAACCGGCTTTGGTCGCCAGATCTACTACGTAGTCCTGAGTCATGTAGCCACTGGACATCATGTCCTCACGGGAAGTATCCGGTTTGGCCCGGTGCTCAACCACACCCAGTACGCCACCTGGCTTCAGCGCCTTGTGGAAGGTCTTGAAGGCCGCCGCTTCATTGTCACCACGCATCCAATTGTGCACGTTGCGGAAGGTCAACACAGCATCCGCGGTGCCCGCCGGAGCGATTTCCAGGTCCTGACCCGGTGCGAACTCGGTCATTACGACCTTGCCGTAAGCATCTTTGTTATCGGCCAGTTTCTTTTCAAAGTTTTCGCGAGAACGTTTGAAGTAGCCAACCTCGGTCTCTTTCGGGAAGTGGGCCGCGTAGAGCTTGCCTTCAGCCTGCAGCAGAGGGGAGAGAATCTCGGTATACCAACCGCCGCCAGGCCAAATTTCCACCACGGTCATCGTTGGCTTCACCTGAAAGAATTCGAGGGTTTCTGCCGGGTGACGGAATCCGTCGCGCGCGGCATATTCCGCGGTGCGCTTATCGCTCGCCACCGCATCCTTGATCGCGTCGGCCTGTACAGCGCCAGCGGTGGTCGCCGCAAATGCGATGCCGGCAAGCCAGTGAGTCAATTTCATCAGGGGTCTCCTCGATTGGGCCTGGTTAGAATTATTTTCTTCACCGCCCGATTCAACACCCTGCACACCCCCATGTAAAGTCGCTTCGGCGCGATTATCGACTAAATGAGCGCTATTCACGTTTTTTGCCCCCCGGGGGTCACACTGGCTACAATTCATCACACGAATCACTGCACAGTGTTAAAAGCGCCAGTAAGGAAGCCCTCATGCAACAGCACTTCGTCATTTCGATTATCAGCGACGACAAGCCCGGCGTGGTGGAGATGCTCTCCGCCGTCGTCGCAGAAAACGGCGGCAACTGGGAAGACAGCCGCATGGCCCATTTTGCTGGGAAATTCGCCGGCATTGTCCGCCTGAGCGCCACCGCGCAGGACAGCCCACGCCTGAAAGCGGCACTGCAAAATCTGGCCGGCACCGACTTCAAACTGCAAATCGAAGACGCCCTGGCCGTGGCAGCGGATAGCCGCCAGACCTTGCAGCTGAAGCTGGTGGGCAATGACCGCCCGGGCATCGTAAAGGAGATCTCCCGTGCGCTGGCTGCCCGCAAAATCAATGTGGAAACCCTGGATACGCGCTACGGCAGCACCCCGTGGAGCGGCGAGCCGCTGTTTTCCGCCGAATGCACCATCAGCGTCAGCGAAGATGTCAGTATTGACGGCCTGTACGACGAGCTCGACGAAATCGCCGATGAGCTTGGGGTCGAGATAGACTGCGAAGAAACCTCCTCCGCGTTATAATCCGCGCCCGTCATCACCCACGCGGTTGCGGGCCCGGCTGATCTTGTCTTGGTTTTGGGCACTCGATACTTTCTATAACGTCAGCGTCTGGCTATAACGTCAACTTCTGACAATACCAGTGTCGACACCGCCGACACTGATGCATTCGGAAAGCAGTGCCCTTAACTACCCATTAGCTATGTTCAAAATCGTTCTCTACCAACCAGAGATTGCCCCAAACACCGGCAATATTATCCGCCTATGCGCCAATACCGGTGCCGAGCTGCACCTGATTGAACCGCTGGGATTCGCCATGGACGACAAGCGCCTGCGCCGCGCCGGACTCGACTACGCCGAGTACAGCCGTGTGGTGCGCCATCGGGATTGGGAAGCGTTCGTGACCGCAGAGCAGCCCAAGCGTGTGCTGGCGCTCTCCACCAAGGGCAGTAAACCCCATTCTGAAATCGAATTCCGCGCGGATGATGCGATTGTTTTTGGCCCGGAAACACGCGGCCTGCCCGCCGAGTTTCTCGCCATAACAGGGCAGGAGCACACCCTGCGAATCCCCATGTGTGCCAACAGCCGCAGCATCAACCTGTCCAACGCCGCGGCGATTGTTATTTATGAGGCCTGGCGACAGCTTGGCTATGTGAACGCTCAGTAAATCATGCAACCAACAGACACCTCACGCGCCCCGATCGGGCTGTTTTACGGATCCAGTACTTGCTACACCGAAATGGCCGCGGAAAAAATTCGCGAGCGTATCGGCGACGAGTGGATCGACCTGCACAATGTGGCCAGCGATGATGTCGCAGAGATGCAGAACTACGACTTCCTGATTCTCGGCATTCCGACCTGGGACTATGGAGAGCTCCAGGAAGATTGGGAAAACTGCTGGGATCAGCTGGCTGCGCTAGACCTGAGCGAAAAAAAGGTGGCCTGCTACGGGCTGGGTGACCAGGAAGGCTACCCACAGTGGTATCAGGACGCACTTGGCTACCTGCATGCACAGATGGTCGCTGTGGGCGCAAAAGCCGTGGGCTACTGGCCTGCCGACGGATACGAATTCGAAGAGTCCAAGGGACTGACCCCAGATGGCAGCCATTTTGTAGGCTTAGCACTGGACGAAGAGAACGAATTTGATCGCACCGACGAGCGTCTGGACCAGTGGTGCGCACAGATCATGCGTGAATTCGGCCTGCAGTAACGCTTTTCAAAATCCCTTATTAAATAGTTCGCTACAGTAATTTGCAGCCACATGGGCGATAAATCTCAACCAGACAATAAACTGGTAAGCCACGCACAACTGGAATGGCGCGACAATGGCCAACCGGTGTCCAGCGCATTTGACGATATCTATTTTTCTACGGCCTCGGGCCTGGAAGAAACGCGCCACGTTTTTCTTGCGCAGAATCATTTGCCGGGACGCTGGGCGGCTTTAAAAGAAAACGCAGTATTCACGATTGGAGAAACCGGTTTTGGCACCGGCTTGAATTTTCTCGCTGCCTGGCAACTTTGGAGTGACATAGCACCAGCATCGGCACACCTGCATTTCGTCAGCGTAGAGAAATTTCCCCTCCATCCAAAAGATCTGGCTCGGGCGCTGTCGATGTGGCCAGAACTCGAATCGTTGAGCCGCCAGCTAATCGCGCAATATCCACCCTACCTTGCCCCCGGGGTGCACAGAATCAACCTCTCACCCAATGTCCATTTGACTCTGGTCGTTGGTGAGGCCAGTGATGCTTTCCGCTCCCTTTCCCTGGATGATGCCGTCCGCGATCGTTGGGTCGACGCGTGGTTTCTGGATGGCTTTGCCCCATCGAAAAATCCGGAGATGTGGAGCGAGGCTCTGTTTCAGTCGATCGCTGCGCTGAGTGCTCCGGACTCCACGTTTGCCACGTTTACCTGCGCCGGGATCGTAAAGCGCGGACTGAAGTCCACTGGGTTTGCACTGGAAAAGGTGCCTGGCTTTGGGCGCAAGCGGGAAATGCTGCGCGGCAGCTTTGCAGACGCTGACAAAACCACCAGCGATTCCACAACAAGCACGCCCCCCACGTACCTGAGCACCCCCTGGCACCTGCCACCAGACTTGGGGACAGCTCGAAAGCCCAAAACCGTGGCCATTATCGGTGCAGGCATCGCCGGCGCCTCTGCTGCATGCGCACTGGCTGCGCGCAATTATCAGGTTACGGTCTTCGAGCAGGGAGAGCATCCCGGCAGCGGCGCCTCGGGCAATGATCAGGGAATCCTGTACGCGAAGCTTTCGCCCAAACCGGGCCCAAATGGCGACTTCAATCTTCAGGCACTGCAGTTTGCACAGCGCTACTATCCGAGCCAGTGCCCGCAAGCGGCACATTTCGACGGTTTGTTGCAGCTGGCGCAGACAGAAAAAGAACAGCAATTGCAGCAGCAAATTTGCCAGCAACTCCAGCTCGAGCCCGAGAGCCTGTTGGCGCGACCGGTCAGCGCAGAACAGGCATCTGAACATGCGGGCGTCCCCCTGCAATTCCCGGGACTGTATTTCCCCCACGCCGGCTGGCTGCGGCCACGCCAAGTCTGCGAAGCGCTGTTGCAGCACCCAAATATCCAGACGCACTTCCACACGCGTATCAGTGATGCTGTGTACGAAGAGAGCTCTGATGGTAAAGCCTATTGGACGCTGCACATTGATGGCGTCGAGCAAGCGCAATCGTTTGATGCTTTGATCCTGTGTACCGCCAACTTCAACCGCCAGTTTTCCCAGACAGCGCCCCTGCCCCTGCAGCCCATCCGCGGGCAGGTCACCTTCGCCGAGGCAACCACCACATCAGAGAAACTGAAGATCGCATTGTGTGGGGAGGGCTACATTGCCCCATCGGGAATCCGGTTTGAGAGGGAAGCCACTGCACAACACAGCTTCGGTGCCACCTTCAAACTCAAGCAGTCGGCGACAGAAATTCGCCAGGAAGAGCATCAGGAAAACCTCGCAACTCTCGCCTCACTGCTGCCGGAGTTCGCACAGGAGTTTTCCAGCCAAACGTTGCGGGGGCGCGCCGCCCTGCGCGCTGCCACACCGGACTATTTGCCCATGGCCGGGCCAGTGGCACAATGGGAAGAGCTGGAAAATACTTATGGTGCCCTGCGCAAAAATCGCAAGCAGTTGATTGGAAAGCGTACGCCCTACCAAGCAAACCTGTATGTTCTGGCTGGATTGGGGTCGAGAGGATTCACCTATGCACCGCTGGCCGCGGAAGTGCTCGCGGCCTGGATAAATCGCGAGGCCATGCCGGTATCGGAAGACCTAGTGAAGGCATTGCACCCAATGCGCTTCGCGATTCGCGCACTGGGAAAAAATCGGGAAATTTAACTGCCTTCTGCAAGTGCGGGTACCTGCAGCAAAGTGCCGCTACCAGAACCACAGGCAACAATCGATTTCATCGCGGCCTCAACGGATACGTGCGGCAAAATTTCCACGCAGTCGGGTGGCAGGTGATACACAAACCCCGAAGTGGGTACGGGAGCCGTGGGTACATACACGGTGTAATCGCCATTAGCATGGGTAGAGGTGACGATCGCGGTTACCGACAACGGGTTGTTCGCCCCGTGAATCCGCGCCCGTGCCACTGGCCCGGACAACACGCCCTCGGTGCCACCACCACCAATAAACTGCAAAACCAGATCCTTGATGGTGTTGTAACCCGGTGCCAACTTACCCAGCCAGAAATCCAGATGCTTGTGTACCCAACGCCCTACGCTGGTCTTGACCAGCAGGCCGATGATAAAACAGATCCCCAGTATCAGGGCTATGACGATCAGGCGGGCAAAGTTATCCTTAAACTCTGTATGCGCTTGCATCCATTGGGTGGCCGGCGCCACCAACTCGCTGATCTGGCCAAACAGCCACTGGAACAACAAAACAAAAATGGCGATCGGTAATACGACGGCCAACCCACCCAGCAGGGTCAATGTGATGAAAGCTTTTATTTTGGTCATAAAACTGTATTGATCGAAAACTGACACAAACCCGACACAACCAGAGAACACTGGAGTACCCGTATCAAACCATGAAAACGACTCTCGCGGCGCTGCTCTGGCTCACATTGTTTACTCCGGCACGCGCCGCTGCTGACCCCGGCCCGGTGGATTTCCAGGTACTGGAGCGCAAATCCCGCCCCGCCGACCGGTTTACCCAGGGCCTCTACTTTGACGGTGAGCGCTGGCTGGAAAGCAGCGGACTATATGGCCGTTCCTGGCTGGCGGAGTATACCGACCCCAGTGCAAACCCGGTAAGACGCAAGTGGCTCGCGGGCAACCGCTTTGCCGAGGGTCTCGCCGTGTTTAACGATTATCTCTACCTGCTGACCTATCGTGCCGGCGAACTGCAAATCTACGACCGCCGCAACTTCAATCTGGTGCACCTGCTCCACTACGAGGGCGAAGGCTGGGGGCTCACCAGCGATGGGGAATCGCTGATCATGAGTAACGGCAGCGATACCCTCACCTTCCGCACACCGGACGGCTTCAAGGTCACACGCCGCCTCAAGGTCACCGGGGGTGAGCAGAAGTGGTCCATGTTAAATGAGCTGGAGTATGTAAACGGCCTGATCTGGGCCAATATCTGGCAGGATTCACGGGTGATCGCGATCGATCCTGAGACGGGTAAAGTGCAAGGCTGGCTCGATCTCGCAGAACTCACGAAGCAGAGCCTGCGAGGCCGCCGGCATGTGGACGCTGTTGCCAACGGCATCGCCTGGGACGAGAGCCGCAACGGGCTCTGGGTAACCGGGAAGTACTGGCCAGACCTTTATCTGCTGCGCCCGCAGGGGCTCGGCTTTGCCTCTCCAGATGACGCTAACGGGGAGGAGTAACGCCTGAAGAGCACTCGGCGCGGGAATTCGTTGCTATCGTCAATTGCGGTCTCAATTGCGGTAATAGTCAATCACCGTCAGGAAGCCACCATTCCGGATGGATTCAAGCGCGGGGCCGCGCATCTGCAAACGATAGCCGCGCCGCTGGCGCTCTAGCGTGACTCCATCCATTCCCTGGTCACCATCAAACAGCATCGCCTGCTGTCCATTCACCGCACGCCACTGCACACCTTCTACGTTACGCATTCCCGGCAATTCAATTGTCAGGGCCTGCAGGTCCACAGGCAGCTCACGCATTTCCATGCGCGCAATACCGGATGACGTCGCCAGGGAGTAGTTCAACTGGTGGGCGGGGGCAGGCTTCCACCCCAAATGGGTATCTGCCACTGCAGACTGCGCAAGGCTACGGGGATTCATAGGCTCTGGCGCATTGGAAACACAGCCGGTCATGCTGAGCAAAATTAAGACAGCCAGTGTGTGAAAAGTAGGCGTAGACTTCATTGTCATTGCGCGCATAGCATTATCCTTGTCTATGTCGGCCTTGCCCGGATTATAGCTAAGGTTCACATTTTTTGGACAAATTAGGCGCCAATCGCGAGGCAAATAACGCCAATTTTTATCAATTAAAACCGCTGTACCCGTTCGCATTCGGCTAAAGCCAGGCGGTATACTCACGCCATGAATGACGCCCTACCCCCGCCCCAGACATCACCCCACTATATTCTCGAGCACACCTTTGGTTACACCGAGTTTCGCGGTGACCAGCAAGCCATCATTGATACACTGGTGAGCGGAAAAGATGCTCTGGTGCTCATGCCCACTGGTGGTGGCAAGTCCCTGTGCTATCAGATTCCCGCTCTGGCGCGCCCGGGGTGCGGCGTGGTCGTATCTCCACTGATTGCCCTAATGCAAGATCAGGTGGAAGCCCTGCGTGCGGTGGGTGTTGCCGCAGGTTTTCTCAATTCTTCCCTCGACTACCAAGAAGCACAGGCGCTGGAAGCACAGTTGCTGCAAGGCAACCTTGACCTCCTGTACCTTGCACCGGAACGCCTGCTGCAGCCCCGTACTTTGGATCTATTGAGCCAGGCGAACATTTCCCTGTTCGCGATCGACGAAGCCCACTGTGTTAGCCAGTGGGGCCACGACTTTCGCGCCGACTACCTGCACCTTTCCTGTCTACATGAGCGCTTCCCCAACGTGCCGCGGGTGGCACTCACCGCCACCGCGGATGAGCGCACCCAGCAGGAGATCGCCAAGCGCCTGGATCTGGAGAGCGCGCAGCATTTTGTCAGCAGCTTTGACCGCCCCAACATCCAGTATCGGATTGCCGCCAAGGACAACCCCAAACGGCAGCTGCTGCAGTTTTTGAAGCAGGAGCACGAAGGCGATGCCGGCGTGGTGTACTGCCTGTCCCGCAACAAGGTAGAGACTACCGCCAGCTGGCTGCAGCAGCAGGGCTTCACCGCGCTGCCCTATCACGCCGGACTCTCCAGTGAAATGCGCGCGGAACACCAGCGCCGCTTCCTGCGTGAGGAGGGCGTTATCGTGGTGGCCACCATCGCATTCGGCATGGGAATCGACAAACCTGATGTACGTTTTGTGGCGCATTTGGATTTGCCGAAGAGTATTGAAGCCTATTATCAGGAGACCGGCCGTGCCGGCCGCGATGGCGAGGCGGCCTCAACGCTACTGCTGTATGGGCTGGAAGACGTCGTAAAACTTAACCAGATGAATGCCAGCTCAGAAGGCAGTGAGGAGCACAAACGCCAGGAACGCCAGCGCCTGGATGCGATGCTGGGCTTATGTGAAATCACCAGCTGCCGCCGACGTGCGCTACTGCGCTACTTTGGCGAGGAGCTTGAGCAGGACTGTGGCAATTGCGATACCTGCCTGAGCCCGCCCATCACCTGGGATGCCAGTGAGGCCACACGCAAGCTCTTGTCCTGTATTTACCGCACCGGCCAGCGCTTTGGTGCCGCGCATGTGATCGACGTACTGCGCGGCGCAGACACGGAGAAAATTCGCCAGTTTAACCACAACCAGATATCCACTTACGGTATCGGCACAGACCTGAGTGCCAACGAGTGGCGTGCGGTCGCGCGTCAGCTGGTGGTCAGAGGATACTTGCGAGTCAATGCTGAGGCCTTCAACGCCCTGCAACTGACCGAATTGTGCCGGCCTGTCTTGCGCGGCGAGGAATCATTGCACCTCCGCACCCTGCCCAAGGCGCCGAAAGCGGGAGCGCGCTCTGGCAAGGGCGGCGGACAAACCCGCGCCACTGTAGAGGTGGCAGCAGAGGATCAGCCGCTCTGGGATGCGCTACGCGCCTTGCGCAAATCACTGGCGGAAGACCTGGGCGTGCCGCCCTATGTGGTATTTCACGATGCTACGTTGCGGGAGATGCTGAGCGCGAGGCCACGCAACGAGGACGAGATGCTGGCTATCTCGGGAATTGGCGACAGCAAGCTGGCACGCTTTGGTGAACCCTTTCTGGCACTACTGGCGGAATTCGGAACGGTCACCAATACCGACTCTTAATAACCTAGAATCGAAACTCGCCATAGGGAATGATGGAGCGCATTGGGGTTACCCCGGCATACCGTTCTTGGAAAACAATAATCTATGAAGAAATTTATCCTGACCCTGCTCGCAATCATTGTGGGGCTGCTCATCCTACTGTCCCTGTTAGCCCCCTCTCTGCTCGGTTTCTCGGTTACCCAGCTGGGCAACGCGGTACGCGTTTCCACCGGCATGGGGGCCAAACTCGCCTGCTCCGGGCGCTACCTTTCCGGTTTTAACCACACCCGCAACCTCGACGATCTCGCCTCCTACTCACCAGCCAACCGGCTGCTGGACCTCGCGTACGACGACGAAGTTAAGCGCGTAACTGCCACTCTTATGGGCATGGGTGAAACCAGCGCTACCTATCGACCCGGCTTGGGTTGCACACTGGATATTGGTGATACCAGCGCACTGAACGCAGTAACCACCACCCCCATCGCCGATTCTTCTGCGGCCTGGCCTCTGGGGAATACCGTCACCAGCATCGTGCCAATTCAACAGCAACGTTTGGAAGAGATCCTGCAAAAAGATAACCGCGCGGGGCTTAATACGCGCGCCCTGTTAGTGGTTCAGGATGGGAAACTTGTGGCGGAAGCCTACGGTGAGGGTATTTCCCCGGAAACACCGCTGCTTGGCTGGTCGATGGGCAAGAGTCTTACGGCCATGATGGTGGGTCGCCTGCAAGCCGTTAACCCGCAGGTCAATATGTCGCAACCGCTGTTTCCCCAGTGGAGTGATGACCGCCGTGACATCAGCTTGGGAAATCTGCTGCAGATGTCGTCCGGGTTGGAATTCGACGAAACTTACGCGCCCGGCAGCGACGCTACGCGGATGTTGTTCCGTGCCCACAGTGCCTCGGATATCGCTCTGCAAAGCCCGCTCACCAAAGTCCCCGGTGAGTACTTCTCCTACTCCTCGGGCACTACCAATCTGCTGTCACGCTGGATCTACGACCGGGTAGGTGCAACACCACAAACTAACGTGGACTTTTTCTACCAGCAGATTCTCTCCCCGCTCGGTATGCGTCATACCACGTTTGAAGTAGACGGCAGCGGCGTTTTTGTGGGCAGCTCCTATATCTACGCTTCTGCCCGGGATTGGGCGCGCCTTGGGCTGCTCATGCTGCAAAATGGTGAGTGGAATGGCGAGCAGTTACTGAACCCCGACTGGGTGACTGACGCCCAGAAACCCAACCAGAGTGAGAACGAGCCCCGCTACGGCTATCAGTTCTGGCTCAACAGCGGCGGCGATGAGTTGCGCTACCCGGAGTTGCCGGGCGACAGTTACTTTATGCTGGGTAATCGCGAGCAAATTGTAATGATCTCACCATCCACCAATACGGTTATGGTGCGACTGGGGTGGTCCAAAAAGACCTACCCCACCGGTGAAAATTTTGCCCAGCTACTGCAGTAAAGAACAGTTAGCGCCTAACGCGGCAGTTGTGCTTCAACCACTTGTGCCGCTTGCTCTGAGATACCCAACTTGTCCGCCAGCGCTGCCATATAGGCTTTTTCCTGCGGATTGTCTGGGTTGATCGTCATGGCAGAAACCAGGTAGAGATTAAATGCGGTGGCGGGGTCGTCCACCGCCTCAACCACTTCATCCATGCTGATCGGTGTGGTTAGGAACTTGCGCAGGCCTTCCATCTCGCTACTGTCGAGTTGGCCCTCCAGGGCCTGTATAACATTTCTCTGCTCCGCTTCATCAATGCGACCGTCGGCCTGTGCGGCAGCGACCATGGCTTTCAGCATCACCTCGGCCTGTTCACCACCGGCAGTACCATCGGCGGCCTCGGTATTCACAAAGCCAAACAAGCCCCCTTTGCCCTGAGGTTGCACCTTGTTCCACCCACCCGGGTTATTTCGCGGCCCCTGAGGTCCCTGCTGACCGAACTTGCCGCCGGCACCACCAAAAATTTGACCGAGTATCTCACCTAGCCCGCCCATACCTCCGCCCGCTGCGGCACCACCGGGCGCCCCGCCAGGCATCCCTCCCGGGACGGCACCACCAGACTGCTGCATTTGGGCAAATATTCGCCGGGCCATTTCCATCAGTACTGCGGCACCACCGGCACCAGCACCGGCCGGTATCGCACCACCAAAGATATCGCCACCAGGCGCCGCAGCACTTCCTGAGTTACCGGGCGTTAACCCACCCGACTGCCCGGCGCGGGCGAGAATGTCATCCAGGCTAGGAGAACCGTCGGTCGCACCCGGCTGTTTCGGTGGCGGTACTTTAGAGAAATCTGGAGGCGGTGTGCCGGGGGCTGGCGCCGATTGTTGCCGAATCTTTTTATTCAGCATGGACATGCCCGCGCCAATCAAGGCACCCAACAATAGCTTCTTATTCATCGCCCAACGCCTCCTATTCACTCTCGGCTGCCGAAACAAAATCAGACCAAACTGTAGAGTCCGCCGGATTCAGCCACCAGATTAGGGTCAACTTGATTTTTGCACTGGAACTGCTTGTCTTTGTGGTTACAATCGGCCACCAGTTTTACCCCTGGAGTCACGGCCGGCATAACGGCTGTGATGAATGGACATTCAGAACGTTTAAGGACCGCTATGATTCTCGCCCTGATCGCCATCGTTGCTGGGTTTATCCTGCTGATGTGGAGTGCTGATCGCTTTGTTGATGGCGCTGCCGCAACAGCAAAACACGCCGGTATGCCGCCGCTACTGATCGGTATGGTGATTGTCGGGTTCGGCACCTCCGCGCCGGAAATGGTGGTATCTGCCATGGCCGCGTTGGACGGCAGCCCAGGCCTGGCGCTGGGTAACGCCTACGGTTCCAACATCGCCAATACCGGTCTGATTCTGGGTACTACGGCACTATTTATCCCCCTTACCGTACACAGCAAGATCATCCACAAAGAGCTGCCTCTACTTTTAGCGATCACCTGCTTAACCGCGGCATTTTTCTGGAATGGCGGACTAAGCCGAACCGAATCCTTCATTTTATTGGCCGGATTTTTCGGGGTAATTGGTTGGTCCATTTATTCTGCGATCAAAGGTAAAGGTGACGAAATTGAAGGTGGCATGGAAGAAAACCTGGAAGAACACGATATGCCACTGGGCAAGGCACTGTTCTGGGTTGCGGTGGGATTGATATTGCTGATCGTGAGTTCGCGGATGCTGGTGTGGGGCGCGGTGACCATTGCCCAGCAACTCGGCGTCAGCGACCTGATTATCGGCCTCACGATTGTCGCCCTGGGCACATCGCTACCTGAACTGGCAGCCACCCTGGTAGCAGCAAGGAAAGGCCAGCACGATATCGCCATTGGTAATGTGGTTGGCTCAAATATGTTTAACCTGCTCGCCGTGGTCGGTATCGCGGGCGCCATCGCACCCATGCCGGAAGTCCCGCACGAGCTCATCACCCGGGACTGGCCGATGGTAATGGGCCTGACCATTGCACTCTTCATATTCGGCTATGGGTTTCGCGGGAATCAAGGGCGTATCAATCGTGTGGAAGGCGCCATCCTGCTCGCGGCCTACTTGGCCTACACCTCTTATCTCGCCTATGAAATCACCAGCAAGGCGGTCGCTTAGGCGCGACACGCTGAATAAGCGTTAGCGGCGCTCGAGCCGCCGAATCCTGGCCCGGAGCTGCTCGATTTCATCCAGTAGCTCCAGCGCCAAGGCGGCGCCTGCGTGATTCACCCCCAAGTCTCTTTCCAGTCGGTATACCCGTCGAACCCGGCGTACGCAGATACCACTGAACTGAACCCCTCCGCCCCGCGTCTCCACATCAATCACACCCTGATCGACCAGGCTCATCACCTGCTCCGCGGATAGCCCACACGCGGCGCATAGCTCGCGGAGCGTCATACGGCTTTGTTCATCGAGAATTTCAACTTGCCCAACCCATTGATCATCAGACTGCATATTCGAGCCTCTCCTTACATGCCGCTTCTGGGGTCAAACTGAAAGGCGTTCTGAAAATTGCGGTACGCCTCCTTCTCTTGATCCGTATTTGCCGGTGGAGTTACCACATCCAGAACCACATACAGATCGCCCGGCTCTTTTGCCGGCAACCCCTTACCCTTCAAGCGCAATTTTCCGCCATTCTTACTATTGGCCGGCAAAGTCAGATTGAGGGTGCCGTCCGGGGTTTGTACCGGCACCTTTCCACCAAGCGCGGCCTCCCAAGGCGCCACTGGCAGGTCGAGATATACCGTTTTTCCTTCAACACTGAAGCAGGAGTGTGAGTTGAATACGATTTCCAGATAGAGGTCACCGGGCTTACCGTCGCCAATTCCCGGCTGACCCTGGCCAGCGAGGCGGATCTGCTGCCCCTCCGTCACCCCTTTTGGAATCGTGATATTGAGCTTTCTCTCCTTGATTTCAGGGCGCCCATCGGGACCAAGTTCTGAATGCTTGAGCGAAATCTGCCGTTTGCTTCCGCGATAACTGTCTTCAACATCGATGGCAATTTTCGCGTGCGTGTTTTCTCCTTGCGCATGAAACTGCCGCCCACCCTGATGAAAGCCGCCCTGGCTGAATCCACCCTGATGCGCGCCCCCATGCTGGAAGCCGCCACGTCCAAATAGACTCTCAAAGAAATCACTGAACGCTTCCGGGTCCGTATCGGTATAGCCCCCCCCACGAAACTCAAATCCCTGATCCCAGTCCGGTGGTGGACGGAAGTCCTCACCGCTATGCCAGCTTTTACCCAACTGATCATAAGCCGCGCGCTTCTCAGGATCCTTCAACACTTCGTAGGCTTCACTCACCTCTTTGAAGCGCTCTTCCGCATCGTCTTCCTTACTCACATCCGGGTGAAACTTGCGCGCCAGTTTACGATAGGCGCGCTTGATTTCATCCTGCGCTGCGGTGCGCTCCACACCAAGAATCTGGTAGTAATCGCGGTACTCCATGCACAGACCAATCTATTAACTCTAGAAATTACCAAAGAAAAAGGCACCCGTAGGTGCCTTTTCCGTTCTTCCGTGAACGCTATCTTTTAACTGCGGTTGGCAATTAGAAAGAGTAGCCAACACCCAGATTGAAGATCCATGGACTGTAGTCAACACTTGAGGTCACCGCTCGGCGTGGCTGTCCCTGAAGTGCCGTTTCAGTGAAGTAGGTAGTCAGGTCAGTGTCCGCATCGATGTACAGCACTGCCGCATTCACCAGGAAGGCACTGTCACGGCCGAAACGGAAGTCCACGCCCGCTTGACCAGCAATACCCCAGGAATGCCCCAGGCCATATTTGACATCTCGAATACCCAAACCGAGCAGTGGATCATTGATGGTGTCACGCAGTGCAGCGCGCACATTCTCATCACTGAAATCGGTATAGTTCACACCAATACCAATATACGGCTGACCCAAGCAATCGCGACTCAGCGGGTACCAATTCACAAACGCGTTGGCATAATCCGCATCGAAACTACCTACCCGGAAACGCTCATCGGTATAAATGAAGCCGTCTCTGTCACGAATACCTCTGATGTCGAGATCGTGGTTGGTAGATCCGATGTACATCAGTTCTACCCCCCAGTGCTCAGCCGGTAACCACGCACCGGAAATATTCCAGGTGGTATCCGAATCAACATCGAAGTTTGCGCCGTAAATGCTTTCACTCAGGCGGAATTGCTTATCGTCGTCATTGGCATCAACCCAGCTGGCACCAACTCGAACAACAAAATCTCCATCACTCCACATATCGGCAGCTGCATGCTGGGCACTAACCATGGCAGCAACAGCGATCGCAAGCGGTGTCAGAACGCGTGTCATTTTCATTGAGAACTCCATCGTATTCGGCAAATTAAACAGCAATTAACCCAATCACTTGTCAGTCTAGACACGGAAGTGAACCGCTGTAGAAAAAACAACCAAAAAAAATCTTCAGTTGTGGAACTTTTGCGCGCTTCTGTCGTTCACTTCGTTAATTAGAAATAACAGCACGCCGGGCGCATAAATCGACATGGCCTGAGTGGAGATAATGGAGGGTGATAAACGCGCCACTTTCGATAAAAAAGGCGCCAAAAACCGAGGTGAAAATGAAGATCGTGCCAGAAGAGCGATTGCATCAACTGGCACGCTGAGAGAAGAGGAAATTTTCCGTCAGTTATTCAGGCGACATGTATCCTGAAATTGGAAAAACGATGAGCGTAAAGAAATGTTTTCGAGATAGGAAGCTGGCTGAATTCTACTTACCCCTTGCCACCCAGGCATTGCGGACTCTCCGGGGCCTGCCCTTGCCACTCTTCTGGCGTATACAAATGCAGGGCGAGCGCATGGATAGGCCCTGCCATTTCTTCGGAAAGTACGCCATACACTTTCTGGTGACGTTGCACCTTACGCAGGCCATCAAAGCCACTGCTCACCAGAACGACACGAAAATGCATTTCCGCCCCCTCCGGTACGTTATGCATATGGCTCTCGCACTGTACTTCTATATGCGAGGGTGCCAGTTCTGATGACAGTTTTTCCTGAATCTGTTGTGCAAGTGACATTGGCTTCTCTTGGATAACGAATTGGGATTGCCTAAATCAGGCCTGGTTCACCGCCGCTTCGCGCTTACGCGCGGCAACAATCGTGTCGTATGCCACGGTAATGCTTTTCATCTGATCTTCCGCGTGGCGCATAAATTCGTCCGGCAAACCTTTGGAAGCGATTTTGTCCGGGTGAAATTCCGCTGCCTTACGTCGATAGGCCAACTTAAGCTCTCGATCACTCACATCCGGACTGCATTCGAGTACATCGTAATGCGCCTTGAGGCTGCCCTCACTGGTAGCGGGGCCACCGTGGCCAAACTCATTAAACATCGCGGTAAAAATAGAGGCATGCAAACCCAGCTCTTCCGGGATTTTGCGCAATATCTGCTCTTCCGCCGGGTGCAATTCACCATCGGCAAAGGCCACCGCGAACAACAACCGGTACACCATCTCGCGCATCGCCTGATTGCGAATCAACTGGCGATACTGGCGGGCGTAGTCGTAAATAGAAAACTGGTCCGATTTGGCATTCTGAAAAATCTTGATCGCCTGCTGGCGGTCCTCTGCGTTCAGGCGCAGATTGTTATTGATGAAGTCATCGATGAGCTGGACCTCAGCCTTCGAGACCTGGCCGTCAGCCTTCGCCATCTTTGCCAGCATGGAGAAGAGCGCGACGATAAACACCGTTTGCGCCCCATCGCGATTGAGCGGGATACCTTGCTCGCTCAGTTTCTTCAGTCCGGAGCCAAACGAACTACCCACCCAGGCACCCAGGGCGGCACCAATCGGTCCACCAAACATCATGCCGATACCAGCACCGATACCCGCTCCCAACCAGGACATAACCTCTCCTTCCGGCCCCATATAAAGGGCCACAGACACTAAATCGGCAGCCATGTTACCACGAGGGAGGCAAGCCCCCTATTTCGCGCAGCTTCCCATAAAAAGATAAAACTAACCAGTCACCCGAAAATTTGAGCAATAAAAAACCCCGCATGCGCGGGGTTCTTTCTCGGAAGCATGCGAGGCTATTAGCCGCCCATCGCCCGAACCATGGTAATCATGACGCCCGCCGCAACCGCCGAGCCAATAACACCGGCCACATTGGGGCCCATGGCATGCATCAACAGGAAGTTGTGCGGGTTCGCCTCCAAACCAAGCTTGTTGGAAACTCGCGCAGCCATCGGTACCGCGGATACACCTGCAGAGCCGATCAGTGGGTTCACCTTGTTCTTGCTCACCATGTTCAACAACTTGGCCATCAATACACCGGCCGCCGTACCGATCGCGAAGGCCACAATACCCAGCGCCAGGATACCCAGGGTTTTCGGATCGAGGAATTTGTCCGCAGCCAGCTTCGAGCCAACAGAAAGTCCCAGGAAGATGGTGGTGATGTTGATCAGTGCATTCTGTGCGGTATCGGACAAACGAGAAACCACACCACATTCGCGCATCAGGTTACCGAAACAGAACATACCCAACAGTGGCGCGGCATCCGGCAGGAATAGCGCAACCAGAATCAGCAGCACCAGCGGGAAAACGATCTTTTCGCTTTTGCTCACATGACGCAGCTGAACCATTTCGATGCGACGCTCCTGCTCGGTCGTCAGCGCACGCATGATTGGGGGCTGGATCAGTGGCACCAGGGCCATATAGGAATACGCCGCTACCGCGATCGCACCCAACAGGTCTGGAGCCAGCAGGCTGGATACGTAGATCGCTGTAGGGCCGTCTGCACCACCGATAATACCAATGGCTGCCGCATCCGCGATGGAGAAATCCATAATGCCCATGGCAGACATGCCAACCGCGCCGAGCACCGTTGCAAAAATACCAAACTGGGCGGCCGCACCAAGGAACAGGGTGCGTGGGTTCGCAAGTAGCGGACCGAAGTCCGTCATTGCACCTACGCCCATAAAAATCACCAACGGTGCAACACCGGAAGCGATGGCAACGTTATAGAAGTTGTACAACATACCATTGGAAAAGCCCGCGTCCGACGCAACCTGAGCGGCGCGTTCCGCAGCAGCCGCCGGCGCGTTTTCAAACGCCACTTTGAGGCTTTCCATCGACTCAAAGCCGCTGAGTCCAAGCGCCTGTGAAAGTTGCGCTAGCACTCCGGCATCGCCGGAATACATTGCCGCTTCCACCGCTGGCAGCGCCAGGTTCGCACCGGGAATATTCGCCAGGATTCCGCCGAAGCCGATCGGCACCAGTAGCAGCGGTTCAAAGTTCTTACGAATCGCCAGAAACAGAAGACCCAGGCACACCACCATCATGGAGAACTGCCCGATGGTCATCTGGTTTGCTCCAGATGACAGCCAGAGATTTGCTAAATTTTCCACTGTGGCCTCCGTTACGCGATGGTCAGCAGGTCGTCGCCCACCGCCACGGAATCACCCTCTTTCACCGTGACACCGGTCACGCTGCCTGCGCGGGGTGCGCTGACTGCGGTTTCCATTTTCATGGCTTCCAGTACAACGATGGTCTGGCCTTCGACAATCTGATCACCAGGCTTCACCAGCACCTTGAAAATATTGCCGGCCAGTGGTGCTTTTACCGGCTCACCGGTGCCTGCGGCCACTGGTGCGGCGGCAGCGGCAGGTGCTGCAATCGCTTCGCCACCGACTTTGACCATTCCGGTAACATCGCCACCATCGGCAACCGTCACGGTGTAACTCTCCCCTTCCACAGACACGGTATAAACGCATTCGCCCGCATCGTTTTTCACTTCGGAGCCTTCGTTGCCGGTGGGGACTGGCTCGAAGGCATCCGCATTACCGCGATTCTTGAGGAACTTGAGGCCGATTTGCGGGAACAGTGCGTAGGTCAGTACATCATCGATTTGACCTTCACCTGCCGTGAGTGCGATATCGTCTTCGGAGGATTTTTGCAGCAATTCTGCAGACAGCTTGTCCAGTTCCGGAGCAATCAGGTCCGCTGGGCGACAGGTAACCGGCTCACCGCCCTCCAGAACCTTGTCTTGCAGCTCTTTATTTACATTCGCAGGCGTCGCGCCGTATTCGCCTTTCAGCACGGCAGCGGTTTCTTTGGAAATTGATTTGTAACGCTCACCGGTCAGAACGTTCAATACAGACTGGGTACCAACAATCTGCGAAGTTGGGGTAACCAGCGGGATGTAACCCAGGTCTTTGCGCACACGCGGAATTTCTTCCAGCACTTCGTCCAGGCGATCACCCGCGCCCTGTTCACGCAGCTGGTTTTCCATATTGGTCAGCATGCCACCAGGTACTTGTGCAACCAGGATTCGAGAGTCAACACCACGCAGGGAGCCTTCGAACTTCGCATATTTCTTGCGCACCTCACGGAAATACGCCGCAATTTCCTCAAGCAGGTTAATGTCGAGACCGGTATCGCGATCGGTGCCTTCCAGAATTGCTACCACCGATTCAGTGGGGCTGTGACCATAGGTCATGGACATGGAGGAAATCGCGGTATCGATATTGTCGATGCCCGCTTCCACGCACTTCAGTGCGGTCGCGGTAGACAGGCCGGTAGTCGCGTGGCATTGCATGTGAATTGGAATGTCCACTGCGGCTTTCAGTTTGCTTACCAGCTCATAGCCCTCATAAGGACGCAGCAGGCCGGCCATGTCTTTAATGGCAATGGAGTCCGCACCCATATCCTCGATCTGGCGCCCCAGGTCTACCCACATATCCATGTTGTGGACCGGGCTTACGGTATAAGAAATGGTGCCTTGCGCATGTTTACCCTGCTTCTTTACTGCAGCCAGTGCCGTTTTCAGGTTGCGCATATCATTCATCGCATCGAACACACGGAATACATCCACACCGTTGGTGGCCGCGCGCTCAACAAACTTCTCCACCACATCGTCTGCGTAGTGACGGTAGCCAAGAATGTTTTGGCCGCGGAACAGCATTTGCTGCGGCGTATTGGGCATCGCTTTTTTCAGCTCGCGAATACGCTCCCAAGGGTCTTCACCAAGGTAACGAATACATGCATCGAATGTCGCACCGCCCCAAGACTCGAGAGACCAGAATCCGACCTTATCCAACTTTTCTGCAATCGGCAGCATGTCGTCCAAGCGCAGACGGGTCGCAAAAAGTGATTGGTGGGCGTCGCGCAGGACTACGTCGGTAATCCCAAGCGGGGATTTTTTAGCTAAAGAGTTAACCTCAGTCATAGCTGATCTCTCTTCGAAAATTGATCTTGGAAAAATGAATGTTGTCGTTATGTGCACCGGTGTAAACCGATGCGCTCATTATGTGAAAACTATTTACGACGATTGCGGTGTTGTTTAACGGCCTCTTCGATGATTTTACGAAGACGCGCGTTCCCGGCTGCCGATGACGCAGCGGGTGCAGATGACCGAACGGCAGCGGCCTCAGCCTCGGGGAAGAAACGAGTCATCACGCGTGACATGATGGTGGTACAAATCACCAGCAACAGCAGAAATGTAAATACAATGCCCATGCCGAACAATGTGATGTCCAGGCCCTGCTGCATTAATGCTTCTTGCACGGTTTATCCCTCGTTTTTTGTAAATTATTGATGCGGTATTTCATACCGATGATTGAGCGGGCGATATTATCGGTAAAAGAACCTTTCAAAATCAAACACTTATTAGTTACAGAAGCAACCAAGAACCCCTATAAAAGCGTCATTTTCGACCATTTTACCTGCCAGATCTGACCATCTATCTTTTTCACACCTGAGGATTAACAAGTTTGCAGGACCAGCCAAACCGCATTGCACAATAACTAACCAATGCGCGGAATTTCTCGTACAATAGCCACCCTGTTGTACCGCAATGCCACGCTATTTCATGACCACAGAACCCGACTCCAAGCCAACTGCACCTTCCACCCCTGCTCCACTTATCTACCAGGCTCCGATGGAAGGCGTCATAGACCACCACGTGCGTGCCCTGCTGTCGAAAATTGGTGGGGTGGATGTCTGTGTTACGGAATTTGTCAGGGTTACCCAGACAAAACTCCCCCGACGGGTCTTTACCCGCCTTTGCCCGGAGCTAGACCGGGGCGCACAAACACCTTCCGGTATTCCGGTGCGCCTACAGCTGTTGGGCGGGAACCCAGAAGCTATGGGGTATAACGCAGCCCGTGCGGTGGAAGCCGGAGCAAAGGCTATCGACCTCAATTTTGGTTGCCCTGCAAAACAGGTCAACAACAGTGACGGCGGCGCTTGCCTGCTGCAGTCTCCGGCACGGGTAGAAGGTATTGTGGCCGCGGTGCGCAAGGCGGTACCCGACTCAATACCAGTAACGGCAAAAATCCGTCTCGGGTTTAACGACCGCAGCTCCTATATGGATAACGCCCGCGCCGCCGAGGCTGGTGGTGCTTCTGAACTGGCAGTACACGCCCGCTCCAAGGTCGATGGTTACCGGCCACCGGCCTACTGGGAATACATTGGTGAGATTCGCCAACAACTGGGTATCCGGGTGATCGCCAATGGCGATCTGTGGACACTCAAAGACTTTCTGCGCTGCCGCGAAGTTACCCAGTGTGATGCGTATATGTTTGGCCGCAGCCTGCTGGCGCGCCCGGATATCGGCCTGCAGATTCGCGCCCTGTGCGCGGGCGAGGAAGTGGCACCCATGACGTGGACTCAGGTGGTTGGAATACTCCACGAGTACTACATCACCACCAAAGATCTCTACCCGGCCAAGTATCTGGGCAACCGGGTCAAGCAGTGGTTGGCCTACCTGAAGCTCAGCTTTCCGGAAGCGCAAAGCTTCTTTGAGCAGATCAAACGACACCGGGACCACGACATCATCGAGCAGGCGTTTGCCATGCACCTGAGTACGCAGCCCAACACACCGGCAACTATGGATGCAGAAAACGCCGCCTGAGCCCCTGAAACAGGCCCTTCACACCGCACATTCCCGAGCTTGCAGAAAAAGTGAAAAAACTGCTTGCATTGGAGGAAAAGGCGCGGCATGATGCGCGCCCTATCGAGCTGAAGCAAAGGTTTCGGCCAACAGCGAAAGCTCGGTAACTTGCGGATTTTAAAAGAGTTTTTAAAAAATCTTTTAAAAAAAATGTTGACGAAGCCAAGGCAAGTCACTATAGTTCGCAACCACAACGACGCGCTCGTAGCTCAGCTGGATAGAGTACCTGGCTACGAACCAGGCGGTCGGAGGTTCGAATCCTCCCGAGCGCGCCATACAAGAAGCCCCGAACTCGAAAGAGTTCGGGGCTTTTTCATTTTGCCCATTTCAAATTGCTCTCTCAAACCCAACCACGACTCCCCCGTCAGCTATCCTTAATCAGACACCGGTCAATAAAACCTCTGCCCCGAGGCGCCACGCACCCAATACAAACCGGCGCACCAGGCATTGAACAAAACGGTTACTGAATAACAAGCATTACAGGGGGCTGTATGACCACTGAACTGATTGATCTCGTTGACGCACGCGTATCACCTACGGGTCAGTTCGACATCCTTTCCAAATACGAAATCCACAAACTTACCGACACCAGTCGCGGGCCCGAAAATCTCATTTTTCGCAACTGCGCCCTCGCGGTTCTGAATTGCGGAAACTATCAAGATGACGGCAAGGAGCTCCTTGAGCAATACGCCGACTTCAGTATTTCCGTTATTCCAACAGAGCGCTCGGTCAAACTCAAAGTCTGTAACGCACCAGCAGGTGCGTTTGTCGATGGCCGCATGATTCAGGGCATCGCAGAGCATCTCTTTGCCGTGCTGCGAGACATCATTTATGTCAGAAGCGAGATTACGGGAGACCCACGCTACGACCTGGTATCGGCGCAAGGGGTCACGGATGCGGTATTCCACATCTTAAGAAATGCCGGCACCTTCGACCGCGCCCGTGCGCCGCGTCTGGTCGTATGCTGGGGCGGGCACTCCATTTCGCGTGCAGAATATGACTACACCAAGACGGTGGGCTATGAGCTTGCCCTACGCAGCCTCGATATCTGCACGGGCTGCGGCCCGGGGGCCATGAAAGGCCCAATGAAGGGTGCGACCATCGGCCACGCCAAGCAGCGGGATCGTGACGGGCAGTATCTCGGCATCACCGAGCCGGGCATTATCGCTGCTGAGGCGCCAAACCCGATCGTCAATCAGCTGGTCATCATGCCTGACATCGAAAAAAGGCTGGAAGCGTTCGTACGTACCGGGCACGGTATCGTTGTGTTCCCGGGCGGTGCAGGCACCGCCGAAGAAATTCTCTACTTACTCGGCATTCTTTTGCATGAAGAGAACAAGGATCAGCCCTTCCCGCTCATATTTACCGGGCCAGCCAGTGCGGAAGAGTATTTTTTCCAAATCGATCAGTTTATTGGCGAGACTCTCGGTGAAGAGGCACGCTCCCGCTATCAGATCATCATCGATGATCCGCAAGAAGTTGCGCGGCAGATGTCTGCAGGGATCTTAAAAGTGCGCCAATTCCGCAAGGAAACCGGCGACGCCTACTACTACAATTGGCAGCTCAAGATTTCCACGGAGTTTCAGCGCCCCTTTACCCCGACCCACGAAAACATGCGCGATCTCGCCCTGCACAATCACCAGCAGCCATACTTACTTGCCGCCAACCTGCGCCGCGCATTCTCCGGTATCGTTTCAGGTAATGTGAAAGATGAAGGCATCCGCAACGTCGAAAAGTATGGCCCCTACGAACTCCGCGGTGATCCATCCCTAATGCAGAGTATGGACACGCTGTTAAATTCTTTTGTAAAGCAACAACGTATGAAGCTTCCAGGCACAGCGTACAAGCCCTGCTATCGGATAAGTGCCGAATAAATAAGAAGCGGGTGGAGGGAAAATCGAAGGACGGATTTTGGACAAGACCGGCTATCAACATAAGCGGCAGTTAGCGGAAAGGACGATAGCCGTGGGGATCTCGAAGATCCCCTATCGATGCAAATCGAATCGATCCAACTGCATTACTTTGCCCCAGGCCGCAATAAAGTCCTGTAAAAACTTATCCGCGCCATCGTCACTGGCGTAAACCTCAGCAAGCGCGCGCAGCTCAGCATTGGAGCCAAAGACCAGATCCACCCGGGTGCCGGTCCAGCGCGGCTTGCCGCTATCCCGCTCTGCCCCCTGATAGAGCCCGTTACCCTCGGTCATGGGTGACCAGACAGTGGACATATCCAGCAGGTTGACGAAGAAATCGTTGGTGAGTGCACCCGCCCGATCGGTAAATATGCCGTGCTGGCTGTCATCAAAATTGGTCCCGAGCACCCGCATGCCACCAACCAGCACCACCAGCTCTGGCGGTGACAGCGTCAGCAACTGCGCGCGGTCAATTAATAACTGCTCTGCGGGAATTTCGATATCGCCCCGCAGATAATTACGGAAGCCGTCTGCAATCGGTTCGAGGTCGGCAAAGGAATTTTCATCGGTTTGCTCCTGAGTCGCATCAGTACGGCCGGGTGCAAAGGGCACGCTGGCGGGGTGTCCGGCATCCGCTGCGGCTTTCTCAATCGCCGCGCTACCGCCGAGTACAATCAGGTCCGCCAGAGAAACCTGCTTGCCGCCACTGGCGCCGGAATTGAAGTCAGCCTGAATCGATTCCAACGCCGCCAATACCTTGGCAAGGGTATGCGGCTTGTTGACCGCCCAATCCTTTTGCGGTGCCAGGCGAATACGAGCACCATTAGCACCACCGCGCCGGTCAGAACCACGAAAGGTCGATGCAGACGCCCAAGCTGTACTCACCAGGTCACCGATGGAGAAACCGGAAGCCAATACCTTTTTTTTCAGCTCGGCAATGTCACTATCATCAACCAACGTGTGATCGACCATGGGTACCGGATCCTGCCATATCAATGCCTCATCCGGCACTTCGGGCCCCAAGTAGCGTGCACTGGGTCCGAGATCGCGATGGGTCAATTTAAACCAGGCGCGGGCGAATGCATCGGCAAATTCATCCGGGTGTTCGTAAAAGCGTCGGGAAATTTTTTCGTAATCCGGGTCTGCGCGCAGTGCGATGTCTGTGGTCAGCATCATCGGCGCATGGCGCTTGTTCGAGTCATGGGCATCGGGCACCGAGTTGGCTCCCGCACCATGCTTGGGCTGCCACTGGTGCGCGCCTGCCGGGCTTTTGGTGAGTTCCCAATCGTACCCAAACAGATTCCAGAAGTAGTTGCTGCTCCACTTAGTGGGCGTGCTAGTCCAGATAACCTCCAATCCACTGGTGATGGTGTCATCGCCTTTGCCCGTACCAAAGCTGCTGTGCCAACCCAGCCCCTGCTCTTCCAGTCCCGCAGCCTCCGGCTCGGGACCAACCAATGCAGCGTCACCAGCTCCGTGGGTTTTACCAAATGTGTGGCCACCGGCGATCAGCGCCACCGTCTCTTCGTCGTTCATTGCCATACGGCCGAAGGTGTCGCGAATGTCCTTGGCCGCAGCTAGCGGGTCGGGGTTGCCATTGGGGCCTTCGGGGTTTACATAAATCAAACCCATCTCCACCGCGGCCAGTGGATTTTCCAGGTTGCGATCACCGCTAAAGCGGGTGTCCGTCAACCAGGCTTTCTCATCCCCCCAGTAGATGTCTTTCTCCGACTCCCACACATCCTCCCGGCCACCAATCCTCGCTGGTCGTACCGCCACCGGCTGCATGGCCAAAAGGACATTTAGTTGCTGTCATGTGCGTCACTCCATCGACGGGCTGAGAAATTTGCTCAACTATAGCCAAGGAGTAACGGAGCGGGCCTAAACAATAACCGCGGGCTCAGGCTGTCCCTTCACCGCATTGCGATAGACCAGTGTGACGCCATTGGCGACTTCCGCCCCGGGGCGATCTTCCACGCCAACCGCAGCGCTGGTCACATACATATCGGTAAAATCCTCACCGCCAAAGGCCGGGCAGGTGGTGCGAATAACCGGTGCTTCCAGCGCCGCGATTTCCCTGCCACTTGGGTCGAAGCACTGGGTGCGCGCGCTGTCCCACAGTGAGGACCACATGTTGCCCTGCCCGTCCATCACTGCGCCGTCGGGTATCAGTTGCTGTACACTCAGGTTCACAAAGACTTCGGGGTCGCCCACAGGCCAGCCATCAGCGGTATCGAGTAATACACGGTAAACGGTATGTTTTTCGGAGTCCGCGTAATAGCCGTAACAGCGTTCGCGGTCAAAGCAAATGCCATTGGGCACGGTCATCCCTGACTTGAGGCGACGCAGTTCACCCTTATACCAGCGATAGAGGCTACCCTGATCAGGCTCGCCATTCATTCCCATGGTACCGATCCAAAACCCGCCCCAAGGGTCGGCGCGACCGTCGTTACTGCGATTGCTGGGCATATCGGCTTCCAGCGCACACAGCAGGGTCTTCTCACCGGAGTTCAAATCCATCAGGTACAAACCACTTTCACAGGCAATTAGTGCGCGATTGTGATCCACCCAGCCGATGGCGGAAGGCATTTCACCCATATCCCAGGATTGCGTACCTTGAGGCCCCCTGGCCAACACTTTATTGTTCAGCACATCTACCCAGTACAGGGTCTTGCGCTGCGGATGCCACAGAGGTCCCTCGCCCAGACTACATATGCGCTCATCAAAAACTTCCGCCACAACGGTTCCAGCACCCGAATTCATATTGGATGCATTCGCAAGTGGATCTCTCATGTATATTCCTCAAACGCACAAAACTACTAAATGTCCTAGCTGGGCATTGACCATGGTGCTTGCGACAATACCCATTTGAGTAGACGGTCAGGGTTGACAGAAATAACCCAGCGGTCAAAGAAACTTCCATTCGGTAGCAGCTCGTCCATCGAAAAGTTACTCAGGGTGGGTAGCAGCCAGTATTCTTGACATCGGCTGGCGTTACAAATCGCTTCCACTGAAGGGTAAGGGTTGCTTGCTCACCTCTTGTGGGTCAAACGGTAATTTCTTCGGATCCACGGGCGCAGTATAAATTTCTACCGTCTCGGGACGCACATTTTCGAGGCCTGTGAGAGCAGGCCCCGGCGTTGCGTCCAGGCGATTGGGGTATTTTTTAATCCACAGTTCGTGGCGCTGCCGCTGCCGGTTGAACATGCTCTTTACATGAAACTGCTCGATCATCTCGCCATGCATTTCACGCGGGTCGGTAAACAGGTCGTAGAACTCGTTTTTTGACAAGCCCACTTCGGCATTTTTCCAGTCCCGCTTGAAACGCCCCTTTACGCCAGCCGCCAAATTTGGCCCCTGGTAAATCATCACATAGTCGCGGCGACTGAACCCGTCCCCGTTCAGGAACAGCGATGTCTGGTCCACCCCATCGATAATCCGGTCCCGCGGTATATATTTCTTGGCACCGGCCAGGTTGGCGAAGGTGGTATACAAATCGGTTACATGCAATATATCCCCGACAATCTGCCCGGGCTTAATGACCCCCGGCCAGGTCGCTAACATGGGCACCCGTACCCCGCCCTCGGTAAAATCTCCTTTGCCGCCGCGATATAAGGTTTCCACCATTCCCCGCGGGCCGTAGTGGATAAACGGACCATTATCCGCCATCACAATCACCAAGGTGTTTTCCGCAACCCCCTGGCTCTGCAAGTGTTCAAACAGTTTGCCGACAAACGCATCGAGCTTGACCAACCCTTCCGCGCCTACGTTTTTATTCGCCGTAAGCCGCTTTTTCTCGCGAGGATCTGGAAAGAACGCCGTCAAAATCGGCTGATAGGAAATGAAAAAAGGTTTTTTGTCGGCGACACTCTTGTCGATAAAGGCCAATGTTCGCTTTTGCGCCTCGGTCTCAATATCCCAGTAATTTTTGATATCCGGTGGAGGGCCCCACTCTCGGCTGGGACCACCCTTGGTGCCCTCGATGGTCCACACCACACCGCGGGGCTGGTGAGATTGATCGAGATCGTATTGATCCTCGCCATGCAGATCCGGGTAGAGTCCGGTTATCACATTTGCCACTTCCGCCTGCGGAATCCACATGGAGGGCACCTGGTTGTATGGCGTGAAAAAGGCCTCATCGTAACCCTGTTTATGCGCGTAACTGAACTCGGTATCGCCGAGATGCCACTTGCCAAAGAACGCGGTGTTGTAGCCCGCCTTATCCAGCACCTCGGCAATCGTCACTTCTCCCGCATCCATCCCCGAGTATTCCACTGGAAACGACACCGTATGCATGCCACTGCGCACCGCATAACGCCCGGTCTGGAAGGCCGCGCGGGTCGGCGTACACGCGGGCTCCGTATACATACGCATAAAGTTGATGCCGTCATTCGCCATTTGGTTGATGTTCGGCGTCTTGAACCCGCGCACACTCTGAATGGCCGGGATGCCCACCTCGCCCAGCGCGGTGTCGTCCCACATGATGTGCACAATATTCGGCGGCGTACCGTGTTTTTCTCGCAGCTCTGCCAAGCGCTGATTCAGCTGACGATCCTCCTGCTGCCAGCGCTCACCGAATTGCGCTTCGAGAATGTAATGTTCGGCGTCATGCACGATCGGATCCGATACCGCGGAACCGGATACAGTAAAAAAAGTGGAAAACGTGAAAAAAAGCAAAAAGAACTGCCGCTTGCAAGGCATATGAAGCACCGTATCGATAGTCGCAATACGGTGAATATAGAAGCTAATTCAGCAAGAGCCGTATATCAGCCGTAAGTGGCACCTTTGTACTTGCCACACATCTGGTCTCGCATCTGTAGATTTGACACGTCGAAGCACATAGACTCAACACACTCGAAATTTCAGCCTATGTGGGAAGGAAAATAATGAAAACAGCAGGCATCTCAATAACACTAATACTGGGACTTGTACTTGGTTACTTTCTTCTCGCACCGGTGCCTATCACCCCCCAGGCGTGGCAGGCCCCCGCCAACCCGGGATATAGCGGCAAGTTTGCGGTCAACGATAAGCTCGCCCAGCTGGACCAGATCGACATTGGTGAATGGACTGGTCCGGAAGACGTGGTGCTGGACAACCAGGGCCGGATCTATGTTTCAGTACATGAGGGCCGCATCCTACGGCTCAGCGCAGATGGCACTAACCATGAGGTGTTTGCTGAAACCGGCGGTCGCCCGCTTGGGCTGGCATTTGACCAACAGGGAAACCTGATTGTGGCTGACGCCTTCCTGGGCCTGCTCTCTATCAGCCCTACCGGTGTACAGACCCTGCTCACCAACAAGCTTGGTGAATCTCCGATTCTCTACGCGAATAATCTGGATATCGCCAGCGACGGCACCATCTACTTCACCGATGCCTCAATGAAGTTTGGTGCCAAGCAGTGGGGTGGCAGCTACCCCGCCAGCCTGCTAGACCTGATGGAGCATGGTGGTCACGGGCGCGTGTTGAGCTACTCGCCTGCGGACAACAAAACAAAATTGATTTATCAGGGGCTGAATTTCGCCAATGGCCTGGCACTGGCGTCCGATGAGCTATCCGTGCTGGTCAATGAGACCGGTAACTACCGGGTAGTGCGAGTGGGTATCGCCGCGAACAATCGCGGTGCACTTGCGGAAGTAATTGGCGAGTTACCGGCATTCCCCGATAACCTGAACCGTGGACTGGATGGAAAATACTGGGTCGGTCTGGTATCGCCGAGAAACCCGCTGCTGGACAAAATATCCGGCCGCCCCTTTTTACGCAAAATCGTGCAACGCCTGCCCCAGTTTATGCGCCCCAAAGCCACCTATTACGGCCACGTCATAGCGATCAACGAAGCAGGTGAGGTCTTGCAAGACCTGCAAGACCCCTCTGGCGGTTATGCCACCACCACCGGCGTATTTGAAACACCAGACTACCTTTATGTCGGCAGCCTGCTCTCAGAAAACTTGGGGCGCATGCAAAAAAACTAGCAATACCGATTACCGGCGAAAGGGATTCAGTAACGCGGGCGCTCTGAGCAGCCCGCCCAAGTCCCACTTTCGCTTCGCCTTCGTTGCGCCGCCCTCACCCTGGGCATGCAGCAGGCGAACCAATGCCTCCACATCCCCTCCTGAAAATTTGAACGGTGCGAAAGTGTGGACTAACGGTCACAAATATTTCGACAAATCTAGAAATATAGTTTACAAGCGGAAGCGCACTCACTACAGTTCAGGCATGGAACATCAAGACGCTGCCAAAAAACTCGCCGAGCTGGGTCACACCACTCGCCTGGCCATCTATCGCCTGCTGGTAAAAGCGGGTCCGGAGGGTCTGGCAGTAAGTGACATACAGCAGGCGCTGGACGTCCCCGGCTCAACCCTCTCCCACCACATCAGTCGCCTGGTGAACGCGGGACTAATGAGTCAGGAACGCCAGGGCCGGGTACTGCGCTGTGAAGCCTGTTTCCCCGCGCTCAGTGCGCTGGTGGGCTATTTGGCTGAAGAATGCTGCGTTGAGCAGCAAGGCTGTTGCGACTGATCGCACGCCTCGCATGGAGTTTCTTGCACCCGTTTTTTTTCACACATATTTCGATATTTTTAGAAATATCAAAATCTAGACAAAAACGTGACAGATACACATACAGATAGATACAGATAGATACAGATAGATACAGATAGATACAGATTAAAGGTGACCACAATGCTTCCCAACCACACGGCCAAGAATATTCAACACAGGCTGCAACAGGTTTCGCCGACCGACGTTGCACCAAAAATCCTGGTGCTATTTGGTTCCCTGCGCCCCAATTCACACACGCGCAAACTGGCGGACGAAGTGATGGAAATGCTCGAGCAATTCGGTGCAGAAGCCCGACTGTTTGACCCGCGCGACCTGCCGACTTTCGATGGTGAAAGTACGGATCACCCGAAGGTGCAACAACTGCGCGAATGGTCTGAATGGTGTGATGGCCAAGTTTGGATCAGCCCCGAGATGCACGGCAACATGTCGGCGGTATTCAAAAACCAGATCGACTGGCTGCCGCTAGATCAATCCGCAGTGCGTGCCACTCAGGGTAAAACCCTGGCGGTGATGCAGATTACCGGCGGCTCGCAGTCCTTTAACGCGGTAAATAATATGCGCATTCTCGGCCGCTGGATGCGTATGTTTACCATCCCCAACCAGTCGTCTATTGCCAGGGCTTGGCAGGAGTTCGACGAAGACGGAAAGCTCAAAGACTCCGCCTTCCGCGACCGTGTTATCGATGTACTGGAAGAGCTAGTAAAAACCACCATACTGATGCGTGGCCAGAGCGATTATCTAACCGAACGCTTTAGCGAGGCCAAGGCCGCGCTGTCAAAGCAAGCCGCGGACGCGCTGAAAAAACAGGTAGAAGCCGCCGGCGCAATGGATGTTAAACGCAGCGCTTGTTGCGCTCCCAAGATTGCGCCTGCCACGGTTGCTCCGCAAGCTGCGCAAAAGTCCAGTTGCTGTGCACTAAAGGGCCCCTAGCTGCTGTTAACGACAGGGCCAATCCGCACTAATTGACAGCTAAAAGCGACCGCCCCAATCGTGTCCTCGTTAAGCTGCCCCCGCCACACGGCGAGCGGAGAGTACCATCACACCAACTTCCTCCGCGGCGTGTTATTGTGGCAAGAGAAACGTTAGCCAAGATAGAACAAATACCCTGCCACTAATGACTATTGAGACTGCCTACCACAGGGGCAATTTTCGGGCCGCCAACCATCTCTCAACCCTACTGGAAATCTGGTACAGCCAGCGGGAAGAGCGGCAGTGGGTTCTGGGCACCGTTTTCAAGACTGCCGGCTCCAGCTACCGCAAGGCCGGCTCAATGATGCTGTGCGACGATCTTGGGCGTTATTTTGGGCTGCTGAGCGGCGGATGCCTGGAGTCAGATATCCAGCGCCACGCGCGCAAGGTCCTCGCCACCGGCAAGGCCACAACCATCCGCTACGACGGCAACGACGAAGATGACATTTCCTTTCAGTTGGGTATTGGCTGCGGTGGCGAAGTCGACATCCTCCTCCAGCCCATTCACGAAGAGAATAATTTTCTGTGCCTGGACGCGCTGAGGGAGCAACTTGAGCAACGCCAACCACTGCTCTATCGCCAGAAGATTGCACTCAATGGCGAGAGCCAGGCGGAGCTTCGGCCCCTGGTCGACGCCGGTCAGGAATCCGGCATTCCGCTGAAACGCCCCATGCTCATCGAAACCGACGGCGAACGCTGGCTGAACACACCAATTCAACCAAGGCCACACATCCTTATTGTGGGTGGCGGCGTTGATGCCCGCCCCATGGCCCAGCAATTCAACGCACAGGGCTGGAAAGTGAGCCTGTGCGACCCGCGCCCCGCCAACGCCCGCGCCGCCTACTTCCCGGACTGCACTGCGTATCGCTGCCATCCAGATGCGCTGGTCGATCTGATGGATCTCGACTCGGTAGACGGCGTAGTCGCCATGAGCCACAACCTGAATATAGATGCCGCGGCGATACGTATTTTCCACCAACGCCCGATTCGATATTTCGGACTGCTAGGGCCGACGAGCCGCAGAGACCGGGTATTGTCGCTCAGCGGCCTGTCTACCAGCGAAACCGACCGCCTTCTGAGCGGCGTACTGCGCGCCCCGATCGGGCTCGACCTGGGCGGCGAGCTTCCGGAAAGCATTGCCCTGGCCACCTGTGCCGAAATCCACAGCGTATTGCACGGGAAATCTGGCCGCGCATTGACCAATGCATCACGGGAGAATGCTTCGCGGGAATTTGATGCACGCAGTGACGCGCACAACCAATCACTGGTACCTGTGTGAAGCTGCTCGCCGAAAAGCCCGCCCCAGAGAAACTAGTAACGGTAATACTCGCAGCCGGTGCGGCCAGCCGTTTTGGAACCTGTAAACACTTGCTCCAGCAGAGCGGCAAGACCGTACTGCAACAACGGGTAAAATCTGTGCGGAGTGCCGGTCTGCAGGCCCCTTTGATCATTACTGGGGCCTGGCACCAGGAAATTCAGCGGGCGCATCCGGACTTTGACCTGCACTTGAATCCCAACTGGCAGCAGGGCCTGGGCAACAGTATTGCGTTTGCCATTAGCCAGCTTCCCGATTACGCGGAGGCGATTTTGATGCTGTTGGGAGATCAGGTGGCGGTCAGCGTGGAAGATATTCAATCACTCTGGCAGCAGTGGTCCGAGCGACAAGAACTCGTATGCGCACATTATCGCGGCGCACCCGGGGCACCCGCGATATTTCCGCGGGCACTATTTCCCCAGTTGCTGCAGCTCAGCGGTGATAAAGGGGCCAAGGGGCTACTGAACAAACACGCCGGGAAGATGATTCCCATGGCCAGCGCCGCCATCGATATTGATACGCCACAAGACTGGCAGAATTGGCAGCGCGCGCAACACACAAATAACGATTACACAAATGGAGAAGCAGTATGGAACTGACCATCAATGGCAAAGTTCACCAGGTCGATGTGGACGATGATACTCCACTGCTGTGGGCACTGCGGGACGAACTGAAAATGACAGGCACCAAGTTTGGTTGTGGTGCCGGCCTGTGCGGTGCATGCACCATCCACATCAATGGCAACCCTGCGCGCGCCTGCCTAACCCCAATTGCCGCCGCCAAGGGCGCAAAGATCACTACCATCGAGGGTCTCAGCGACACCGGCGACCATCCGTTGCAGCAGGCGTGGGTCAAGCACAACGTGCCTCAGTGCGGTTACTGTCAGAGCGGCCAGTTAATGTCAGCTGCCGCCCTGCTGGCCAATAACCCAACCCCATCAGAGAAAGAAATTGATAGCGCAATGAGCGGCAACCTGTGCCGCTGTGGCACCTACCCGCGCATCAAAGCGGCTATTCAGGATGCTGTGCATTATTACAACGCCAGCGAGCAACAAGAAAAGCAAGGAGGCGAATAAAATGACGGATAACACAAACGCAATTTCACTCGTAGACCGCCGCCGTTTCCTCAAGCTCGCCGGTGTAAGCAGCTCCGGCCTGATTCTCGGGGCTACCCTACCCAATTTCCAGCCGGCGTGGGCCGACATTGCCGGTACTGCGGCCAAGGACAAGTCCGCAGCACCGTTAAACCTGTTTGTCAGTATCGCCAAAGACAATACCGTTTCCATCGTGTGCCACCGCTCGGAAATGGGCCAGGGCATCCGCACCGGTCTGCCTCAAGTGGTCGCCGACGAACTGGAAGCCGACTGGGATCTGGTGGAAGTCGTGCAGGGACTCGGCGACAAGCGTTACGGCAACCAGAATACCGACGGCTCGCGCAGCATTCGTAATTTTTACACCACCATGCGCACCATGGGCGCCAGTGCCCGCACCATGCTGGAACAAGCCGCCGCGCAGTTATGGTCCGTGCCCGCGAGCGAATGTCAGGCACGTAAGCACCGCGTACACCACTCAGCCAGTAACCGCTCTGCGAGCTTCGGCGAACTGGCCGAACTGGCCGCCACCCAAAAAGTACCGGCAGAAGATACCCTCGTCCTGAAGACGCCGACAAACTTCAACTATATTGGCAAGCCCGTTGCCACCTACGACACCCCAGCAATCGTGCAAGGCAAGGGTGTTTTTGGCCAGGATGTCATTCTCGAAGACATGCTGATTGCCAGTATTGAGCGCGCCCCCGTGCTTGGGTCCAAGGTTGCCGCGGTGGACGATAGTGCTGCCCGCAAGATTTCCGGTGTCGTGGCAATCGAAAACATGGATGGCGGTATTGAACCGCCGCTATTCCACCCCCTCGCCGGTGTTGCGGTAATTGCGACCAACACCTGGGCGGCCATGAAAGCCCGCAGGGCACTCGACATCGAGTGGACCGACACCAGCCACGCTAGCCACGACAGCGCGCCTTTTATCGAAACACTGAAACAGCGTGTGCAGCAGCCCGGTAAAGTCGTTACCAAATATGGTGATGTCGCTTCCAGCCTTGCCAGTGCAGCCTACAAGCACAGTGCAACCTATTCGGTCCCCTATCTCGCACACGCGAGTATGGAACCACCAAGTGCCACCGCGGTAGTGAAAGACGATCACTGTGAAATCTGGGCCTGCGTACAGGTACCCCAGGCCACACAGCAACATGTCGCCAATGCGCTCGGTCTCACTCCCGAGCAGATAAAAGTCAATGTGACACTGCTGGGTGGTGGCTTCGGCCGTAAATCCAAACCGGACTTCGCGGTTGAAGCCGCACTGTTGGCAAAGAAAATGCAGCGCCCGGTAAAAGTCGTTTGGAGCCGTGAAGACGATATTCGCCACGATTACTTCCACGCGGCCGCCGCCTCGCATTTTGAGTCCGCCATGGATGACGATGGCCAGGTGACTGGCTGGCAGCAGCGCACCGCCTTCCCAACCATTAGCGGCACCTTTGCGAATGGCGTAGAGCACCCGAGCAACGGTGAACTCAGCCTCGGCTTTGCCGACATACCTTTTGATATTCCTCACCGCCAATGTGAAACCGCGCCCGCAGAATATGAAGCACGTATCGGCTGGCTGCGTTCCGTGTCCAATATCCAGAATGCCTTTGCTGTATGCAGTTTCGCCGATGAGCTGGCACACCTGCGCAATCGCAAGCCGGATGAATTCCTGCTGGAGTTGATTGGTGAGGACCGGCACATCGACCCAAACCAAGGTGACTTTGAGTACGGGAACCACGGTGCCAGCCTGAAAGACTTCCCGCTGGATACCGCGCGCCTGAAGCAGGTACTGGCAGTCACCGCCGCGAAAGCAGACCTCACGCAAAAGGGTGACCACGTACAAAAAGCGGGGGAAGGCTGGGGTATTGCCGTGCACCGCAGCTTCCTGTCCTACGTGGGCATCGCCACCAAAGTAGCGGTGGAAAATGGCCGGGTAGCGATCAAGGAAATGCACTGTGTTGCGGACGTAGGTCTGGCGGTGAACCCGGATCGGGTGGAATCACAGATGGAGGGTTCCATGGTGTTTGGCATGAGTCTGGCTCTGATGGGCGGGATCAACATGGAGAAAGGTGCGGTAACCAACAGCAACTTCCACGACTACCCGTTGCTGCGCATGCAGCAGAGCCCCAAGATGAGCGTGACCTTAATGGGTACCGAGCACGCACCGGCGGGCGTGGGTGAACCCGGAGTACCGCCAGTTGCGCCCAGTATTACCAATGCCATTTTTGCCGCTTGCGGCGAGCGCATCCGCGACCTGCCGGTAAACAAGCATTTGCAATTGGTGTAGACCATACGCTACTTCAAGCCGGCAAAATAAAAGCTCGAACAGTCACGTCAGCGGTACTTCCAAGTGCCGTTGACGTGACTTTACCGCCCACCAAAACTCCTGCTTTCTCAAATCTGCCCCACTGGATCTCAGGCGGCCTGATTACCCAGCTGTTGCGCAGAGATACTTTGCGGCAAGACAAACCAGCGCAGCGCTTCGGCCGCATCCGAGAGTTCCAAGCGATAGGTCTCTCCCTCGCGGTCAGTACGCAACAACTCCCGCTCAGCTTGCGCCAGTAGCTCGGCAAAAGAGGTGTCGACATCCGCACTTGCTGCGGCCGTCGGTTGGGCGAAGTCCAGTGTATTCAAACTCACTTCCGGCGAAAGCGCCTTCTTCTGGTAACGCCAGGTTCCGTTAGCAGTATCGAAGTAGTAGTACGGCAGCAGCTTCCAGCCGTGTTCCGCCACCAGCTCAATAGCGCGCAACAGGTACTCGAAGGTTTCTTCATCAATAAAATAATTAAAGTTCAGCCGTACCCAGCCTGGCCGCAATACCATATTTCCCTCGAGTAGCTGTGCTTCAATCGCCTTACTCTGCTGCATGCTCATGCCGAGCAGGCTATGACCATAGGGCCCAGCACAGGAACAGCCACCGCGGACCTGAATACCAAACAGATCGTTTAGCAACGCAACCACAAAACTGTAGTGCAAATCTTGCTGTTGATACTTCACCTTGAGTGAAACAATGGAAAGACGCGGGGCCTCGGTATTGCCCAGGATTTCGATATTTTCGTGGTCTTCCCAGCGCTCCATAGCACGCGCAACAAAGTCCGCTTCACGACGTTCAATCTCGTCCGTACCGACATCCTGCTGCAACTTGAACACCAGGCCGGCACGAATAGACTCAACAATTGCCGGGGTTCCGCCTTCCTCGCGGCGCTCGCAATTGGTCAGGTAGCGGTGATCTTCCGGCGTAACGTAAAGCACCGTGCCACCGCCGGGGACAGCCGGAATAGGATTTTGCAATAGGTGCTTTTTCACTACCAGAATGCCTGGGGTACCCGGCCCACCCACAAATTTATGGGTGGAAATAAACACGGCATCCAGGCTCGAGTCCCCACATTCGTTCTGCTCGCCGGCCATATCGATACCCACATAGGGCGCCGCCGCAGCATAGTCCCAGCAAGAGATGGCGCCATACCGGTGTAGCAAGCGCGATACCGCAACCGTATCCGTTTTTAGTCCCGTCACATTGGAGGCGGCTGAAAAGCTGCCCACTTTCACTGCTCTGTCCTGATACCGAATCAGCGCAGCTTCTAAAACAGCGAGGTCCAGAACACCTCCTTTGGTCAAAGGAATCGTGACCAGATCCACATCGCATTCTCGCCAAGGCAATTCATTGGAGTGGTGCTCATAGGGGCCAATAAAAACGACCGGGCGCTGCACACCGGATGCAGCCTGGCTGTTTTTAAATCCCAGAATATCAATGAGCTTGTTGATTGCCGCCGTCGCGCCGGACCCGCAAAAAATGACCTGATCACCCGCACCGCCATTCACTGCAGACCGAATCTGCTGCCTCGCCTCTTCTCTTAACCGCGTGGTTTGGGCGCCGGTATAGGAGGTTTCGGTGTGGGTGTTCGCGTAATAGGGCAACACCTGCTCTCGAATAAAGTCCTCGATGAAGTCGAGGGCCCGGCCGGAGGCCGTGTAATCTGCGTAAACGAGCGGCCTTTGGCCGAAACAGGTGGTGATCTGGGTACGTTCGCCAATGACCGACTGGCGAATCTTCTCAAGTAATACGTCGTGCACTGCGCCCATTATTCTTTTCCTAAACGATGTAAATCGGGGCAAATTGTAGGGTTCAGCGCCTGAAACATTGCTTCTAAATGTTCGACCAGAGACCCCAGAAACGGCACAAAATGCCATATTTCCTTATTTTACAGCACAAGGTTTCACAGCCGGTTAAAAATTCGCTAAAGTGGCTCATACCCCCACAAGAGATCCACCGGACAGGTAGCAGGCAAAGGAAACAATATGAGTGAGCTGAAACTCGATAAGCAGGACCGTTCGATCCTCGAGCTGCTGCAAAGAGATGCTGGGCGGTCCGTCGGTGACATCGCCGAGCAAGTCGGCATCTCCAAGTCCGCCTGTTGGCGACGTATCCAAAGGCTCGAGAAGGAACAGGTGATTCGCGAACGGGTAACCCTGCTGAACCCCGAGAAGGTCAACCTGCCCCTCACCGTATACATCTCTGTGCGTACCAACCGCCACAACGATGCATGGTCCAACCGCTTTCGCGAAGTCGTCGCCAGGATTCCCGAGATATTGGAAGTGCACCGGATGAGTGGTGATCTGGATTACTTGGTCAAAGCCGTGGTCACCGATATGCCCGGGTACGACCGCCTGTATAAGGAGCTCATCAAGGCAGACCTGTTTGATGTGAGCTCCAGCTTCGTGATGGAGACAATGAAGCAGACCAGTCAACTGCCGCTGCACAATCTGTAGGACGGCTTCAAATGCGCGATAGACAAATAAGCCGAAAGAGATAAATTCATCAATGGCGTCATGCACAATCCGGCTTTAAAGTTCGTGGAAACACTCCGAACTATCTATCTTCCCTTTACTAGATCAATAACCCGCCGTACCGTCTACGAGTTGCTGATAAAACCCCTGTTCTAAAGGTTCATAGGTATTAAATTTAGGCTTTAACACATAGATCCGATCACTACATTTATCCAAGTGATACGCTTCTTTTTTCAACTTACTCTTAAACAGTTTAAAGGTAACGGTGGTTTGGGCACTCTCTTGCAGGCGTACAAATATCGGGCGAGCATGGGCAGGCAACTCCTTTCGCACAAAAGTAGCAAAGGATTCCACATCAAACTCCACGCCCTCCGCCAATGTCAGTGCCACCATACCAGCCCGACCCTCGACTCCCGGTACTTCTACACCGTAAACATTGGCAATATCCACCTGCTCACAGGTATTGAGAACTTCCGCCACCTCATGAGTGGAGACATTTTCTGCCCGCCAGCGGAAGGTATCGCCCACCCGATCGACAAACTGAAAATGCGGTATACCCATCGCAAAGCCCACATCGATCTGGCGGATTAAATCACCAGTGTTAAACCAACTATCACCTTCTTTCTTCACATTACGGATAATCTTTTCTTCCGACGCATCACGATTTTTGTAACCATCAAAGCGGTACTTATCGTTGATTTCAGCAAGCAATAGACCCTGCTTCCCAAACTCAACCTCGATAAGATTCCCTAGAGGATCTCGCACCAGTTCATCATTATCCACATCGTATTTAGCCAGCATCAACGAAGCCGCACTGGCGCCGATAGTACGGTCTTTATTCAAAAAATTCATGAAAACCGCATTGCCTTCGCTGGACCCATAAATTTCAGCAATTCGATCTACTTTAAAGCGCTGCCGGAACTGATCCCACACGTCTGGCCGTAAACCATTACCCATCATCGTTTTGATCGGGTTGTTTTTCTCTTCCGGGCATTCCGGCTGCATGGTCAGGTAGCGGCATAATTCCCCGACATACACAAACAGGTTAGTCCGGTACTCCTGCACCTCACTCCAAAACTTACTGGCGGAAAACCGGCGCCGTAAAAATATTGACGCACCGGAGACCAGAGCGGAACCAAACCCCGGCCCCAGACCGGTAATGTGGTACAGAGGGAGACACATATAAATACGATCATCAACCTTGGCCTGCAATCCCGCCGCATTATAGGGAACGGCCGCGGAGAGAAAACGGCGATGATAGATCACCGCTGGCTTAGGCAAGCCAGTTGTTCCTGAAGTATAGATATATAGCGCCTTTTCCCCAGCCCGAATATCCGCCGTTTCAACGGGATTTGATTTCGACATTGTTGGCACAACAGCACTGAAATCAACACACCAGTCCGGCGCAATTGCGGAATCTGATTGAATAGGATCATCGTGCAGCCAAAAATAATCTTTATCGGCCAATTCCAATTCAGATCGAACGTCTTCAATGGCCCCCAGCACTTCCTCTCCAACCAGAATTTTCTTTGACTCGGCAACAGTTACGCAGTGCGCCAATGGCTTTCCGCGCAAGCTATTATTGATCAATGCAGCGGTGGCTCCAATCTTAGCCAAAGCCAATACCGACGCTAAGAGTTCAATACGATTATCAAGAAATACAGATACGACATCTCCGCGCTGGACGCCCAGGCTCTTGATCCCGTGCGCGAACTGATTTACCAAGCGATTAAATTCTCCCCACTTCAGTTCACGCCCTTCAAAAATTATGGCCAGCCTATCCGAATACTTTTCTGCTGTCTTTTCAAACAAAAGCCCCATAGATTGAAACTCATCATCCGCGGGAGGTTTGTAAATAAACAAAGTTGGGGCAACCTTCAAAAACTCTTTAATTACCCGACAAAACTCTTTCAATTTTTTCATGTTTCGCTACTCGTTAAACCTAACCAATTCAAACTTAGAAAATCTATTCGAACTGCTAAAACTACGAACCTGAAACACCCAGCAAAGATTCAACTAGAGTTGTTAAACCACCTCAAATAGCTCGACTCACCTATTTCTCTACCGACACACTTAGTAATAACTGTATATTTCACCCTGAGACACCCGCACGGCTTAGTGGCACAGTGAAATTTGACAACAACCCATACACCTGAGATGTTACTGTCAGTCTTTCTAGGGAAATGAGAATCTAATAATAATGAGCCTGGTTAATTTTCTTTGTGGGATCGGTGTTGTGCAGGGTGTTGTCATGGCGGGGGTCTTGCTCTACGCCCACTCTGGACACCGGCTTGCCAACGCCATTATGGCGACCCTGGTCCTCGCCACTGCCGCCATCCTGTTACAAAAGCTGCTAATCCAAGCGGGTGTTTTTCAGGATTACCCCCAGTTCTCGATCATTCTCAGTCAACTCCGCTTTACTTGGGGCCCATTACTCTACCTATATGCGTTGAGTATTACCGGGACAAGGCTAAACTATCGGCATTGCTGGCATTTTCTCCCGGCTATTGTATTTTTTACGGTAAACAACTTAAAGTTTTGGCAACTTGACCCCGACCAACAGCGACTTTTTACTGCCTATTTATGGAACTACCTGGGAAGCGACCCGACAACTGAAGCGATCATATGGAGCTTTATGGGTAGTTTCTGGCGTGCATTAATCGAGTCCTACTTTCACTTCATATTTTTTGCACTACAGTCTACGTGCTATGGCTTTCTGGTCCTGAGACTTATCAGGAATCACAACAAACGGCTAGAACAACATTTTTCATCGTTGGAACATATGAATCTACGGTGGTTGCGCTTACTAACCATTACGTTCCTCGCTGTTCTTGGACTACTAATACTATTTAACCGACTCCCCTTGTTGCTGAATCTCTATGATCTTACGGCACCGATCACGAATGCTTATGCGGTGTTACTCGTGGCTCTCTTTTACGCCGTAGCAATCAGCGCGCTGCTTCAGCCCAGCCTGATCAGCGGCGTAATTCAGGCAAAGGATAGCGAACCGGCGTGGCTAAAAGAGCACGAACAGTTCTCCCCGCCGGAGGATGCAGAGGGCCCTTTCTCAGGCAGTCGTACGATAACCGTAGACAGCCCCGTGGACGCTGAAAACGCTCCGGTTGAGCCGGACACTAAGTACAAGCGATCCAAAATGAGTAGCGAGGACGGCCAGCGCTACAAGATCAAACTTATGCAAGTTATGCAAAAGGAGCAGTTGTACTTGGACTCTGACCTCACCCTGCCCGAACTAGCCGAAGCTGCAGACTTGACAGCACCCCAGGCTTCGCAGGTACTGAATGGTCAGATGAATCAAAACTTCTTCAGCTTTGTCAATAATTATCGGATAGACCTAGCCAGGCGTATATTGCTGGCCCCTGAAACAGCGAATATACCCATTGTGGATTTGGCTGCTGAAGTTGGTTTTAAATCGAAATCATCCTTTTATGATGCGTTCAAGCGAGCCACCAGCATGACGCCAACTCAGTTTAAGCGGGCAATGACTGAAGCACCTGCAACCGAAACCTTATCCGCGGTACAGGAGATCAACGAATAGCACTCATGTATACAGCGCACTCGCCAAAAAGTTGATGGCGAGTGCATCCTAGGTTAGCTAGGTCGGCGACGCACACTCATTTCAGGAATTTCTACTGCGCGTAGCCCTACCATTACACGCAGCCCTAGTGCTCGTAATCCAGAGTGCTCACTCGCGATTTCTTAACTTCAAGATTCGACACAGAGCCGTGCTTGAGATACGCATCGAAAAACGAAATCAGATAGTAGGCCATCTCGTCATGGAATCGGCTAGACAGCCAGCCATCCGTCCATGCAGAGTGCCCCGCCCGGTCAAATACCTGCCCGTACTTTGAGGGCGACGTCTGAGCGTAAGTACCGCCGGCCTGTATAAGCTCCGGTGTGATCGTGCTATCCAGAGTCCCACCCTGATATAGGGTTTGACCATTGGTCATATCACCAACCCGATTTTGTACCATTAACGGTCTGTGCCAGGGCGAGAGCGCTGCAACCGCACCGACCTCGCTGCGCGTCCAACTACTCCATGCCCCGGCAATGCCCATACACGTGTAGCCGCCCATCGAGTGCCCCATGCAGCCAATGTTACTGAACCCTTCGATGTACTGTGAGTAGGCGCTTGACGGTAAGGCGTCGAGGACCGCGTGCATGTCATCACGCCGATCAACATTGGTTTGGTCGGTCCAGTTCTCTGGTTGCGTCCAAGGGACATCCGGCGTGGTATTGCCCGTGAGGCAGTCATCGTGTTTCGGGGCAACCACGATATAGCCCGCATCGGCGAGCCGGCTTTGAATCCCATTGGTATTGCCAGGACAGCCGCCCATCCCATGGGAGAATATGACCAATGGATATACCCCATTGCCAGCCCGGCGGATCTCAACACTCACGCCGCCGATATTCGTAGTTGTCATAATATCTGCAGTCGCGGACTCCGCAGAAATAAACGCCAGCATCAGGACCACGTAAAATCGTGTGAAACCTCTACCGCACATACCAGTGGCACTGGCAACAAGACGAAAAATATCTCTGTAATCGTTTATCTGTTTCATTAGTTAATCTCATCATTATTTTATTTTCTTTAATGGCCGCGAGGTCAAAATGACGCACACAAACCATCACGAAGATCAACGAAACCGACATACCCTACTCGACCGCCTGATAGACAAGAAATCTTCACTTACTGGATTTTCATCCAGAAAAACTCTATCCCCATCAGCGAGCAAATAATGCAGGTCTTTTAAACTACAAACCCCGCCACAAAGCTCATATTTTCACGACTAAAAACTACGACAAACCTCGGCTCGGGAGTTGATCTATTTGGTTAGCCAGCCCCTCGCCCATCTGTGTTCTGGCGATATGCAAAGATGCCAAGAAAAAGCAAGGAATGGTCAATAGAGACATTAGGTCCGCTGCAAGTAAGGACAACGTGAGGGAGTTTTCCACCGCAGCACCTTGAAGCAAGTCACTCACAACTCCGGTTATCACCGAACCTAGCCCCAGCCCAATCAGGTTGCAGGCAATCAGAAGCAGTGCTGTCATACGCGCTCGCATTCTGGTTGGTGATAGATCCTGAATCGTTGAAAATGCCGGGCCGTAGAACACAGACATCAAGAAAAGTCCGGTGCACATACCGATATAGAAAAAGGGCGAAGACGGATCCACCAGGCGATAGCCCAACAGCAGCGGTGCCAATACCAGCATCAGAACAGCCAGGAGGCGAACCCGCCCCCCTTTATGGCGTGCATTAAACCAATCGCCCAAGACACCGCCAAGCATGGTGCCCAATACGCCAAAAATAATAAACAAAACTCCGTATAAGGTTGCAATATCCGAGGCCTCAAAACCGCGCTCTCTAACCAGCCAAAGCTGTGTGAAGTTCGCTGCACCAATTGGAATATGTAAAAAAATAGCGCCGATCATAGTGAGCATTAGTGCGGGGCGCTGCTTAAGCGTTATCAACAAGTGACGCCAGCTTCCCTTCCCTGTGTCACTCTTTGCAATTGGGTCTTGTGCTCCACGGGGTGCATCTTTCATCACCAAAAGCGGTAATGCGAGCACCAAGCCGAGCACCCCCATAATAAGAAAAGAATTCCTCCAGCCTATTTGCGGACCCAGAACACCGGCAACAATAAAGCTACCGCCGGCCCCCAGAGGTACCCCAAGGTAATAAACTGCAGAAGCCAAACCGCGCTTGCGCGATGGGTACAAATCAGACAATAACGACATAGATGTGGGTGCCAAGCACGACTCACCTACACCAATAAACAAACGTGCGATCGCCAGCTGTAAAAAATTCTTGGCAATCCCTGAGTAAGCAGTGAGTGCACTCCACACCACAAGACCCACTGCGATCAATCCCGGTCTATGGTAGCGATCCGCCAAAAAGCCCATCACGAGCCCCATGATAGAGTAGAAAAAAACAAAGATAACGCCCGTCAGCAAGCCAAATTCACTGTCACTCAGCTTAAGATCGGCGACCACTTGAGGGCCGAAACCCGCGAGCAAATTTCTGTCGACCATATTGAGAATATTCAGCAACATCAGAAATGCGAGGATAAGCCCTGGAGATTTTTGAGCGCTGGATACTCCCGAGGGATGCGATGCATTTGGGGATAAACTCATAAGAATTTCACAAGTTCACTCTATATAGAGACTTGAAGATTATGGCGGCCGAATAGAGACCGCTTATACGAATACATATAAGCGGTCTCTGGATTAATACACGGCAAGTGGCTTAGAAGTTGTAGCGCGCCTGCAGGGCAATAGAGCGTGGTCGCTCCGGCACACCATAGTAACTATTGGAGTTAGTTACCGGCACATCGTTTTTCCAGATATACGTCGTTTCGTCTGTCAGGTTTTTACCAACCAAGGCTACCAACCAGCTGTCGTCGGCACTGGCCAGTGCGATACGGGCATTAAAGATAGCCGTATCGTCGTGTTTGGTATTTGGATCGAGGTCGAGAGCTGAGTAAAACTCATCGCTATAGTTCACATCCACAGCACTGGTCAGCTCCATACTACTGCCCACAGGAACGACATACTGTGCATTAAGGTTCGCACTCAGGTCTGGAGCATAGACCAGGGTCTCCCCTTTCAGGTCCTGACCGCCCCTCTGACCCGCTGCGACAATATTGGTGCCATCTTCAAGTAGACAACCGGGATTGTTCGCCGGATCCATCGCTTGCGGAGTGGTACAAGTGGCACCGCTAAAGTCCGCGTAGTAGGCATCGAGATAAGCCACTGCACCACCGACAGACAAGCGCTCGGATAGCCTGATGCGGCCATCCACTTCTGCGCCCTGACTGATCGCTTCGCCGGCATTACCCACACGGTAAACATCCCCAATGAGAGAACTGGTCTGCAGGTCGTCATAGTCCATTCTAAATACAGCGATATTCAATTCTGCAGCACCATCCAGCAGACGCATTTTCGCCCCGGCTTCATAGGTGAGAACTTCTTCAGGTTCATACTCAAGTATCGACGGGTCGTTGCCCTCGACGGGAGGAAGCGGACCTAGCGCAGGGTGGAATCGACGAATCTCATAGCCAGCACCACTGTAGGCCTCGTCGTAGCCGCCGCCTTTGAAGCCGGTACTGACGCTCGTATACAGCATGGTGTCTTCACTCACATCCCATTGGACGTTCGTGGAGTAAGTCCACTTGGCTTCTTCACGACTGAGGTCGGTAAAACTGTGCTGGCGTAGATCTTCAATTAGCTGGGCCTGACCGTCGATAGGAGAAAATCCGGTAGGAGTCCGGACCAGCAGACCAGAAGAGTCAACGATCTTATCCAGCTCCTTGGACTCCTCGTTATAGCGCAGGCCTAAGGTCAAGCGCAGGGCGTCAGAGGCGTTCCAGGTACTTTGCGCAAACACGGCCCAGCTCTCCCCTTCCTGATCGAAAACACTGGGCACGCCAGGGCCAGGAAGATACAGCGGGGCGGTGTTCAAGGGGCCAGACTGCGCAAAATCCAGCGCGTCCAGGCGACGGCTGATATCCAGCTCACTGCTCTGGTAGTAGGCGCCAGCAATCCAGTCGATCGTTTCGCCACCCGGTGATACCAGCCGCAATTCCTGACTGTACTGTTCGTAATCTTCCCAGCGTGTACGGGTAATAGAGGGTGCGGCTACGATATCGGTATCGCCCGTCGACATCATATCGTAGGCCGAGTAGGCTGAAATCGACGTGAACGTCGCAAATTCGAAATCCCAATCGACTGTCAACGCAAACACGTCAGTGTTTACCGCTTTACGGGTTCCAGCTTCCCCCGCGCCTTTCTCCCTATCAGACACCACTGGAATCGGCACCGACCCGGCAAAGTTCTGCTGCCCCGCAAAGTCCGACTGGTATATCGCTCCTGGCGTTGCTCCGCTCTGAAAATCACCGGATTCGTACTTGGCGTTGATCTCTAGATTATCGCCGGCCATCCAGCGCAGGCTACCGCGCGCATACACGTTGTCATGGTTGGGACCCTCGTCACCGGTAGTAATATTTTCCCACCAGCCATCCTCAGTGGCATCGTGGCGAACTGCCAGACGACCGGACAGGCTTTCAGCCAGTGGCCCAGATAGCACTAGGTTATATTGCTGATCGCCATACTCGGGGGAGTACAGGACCTCGGCCATGCCCTCAAACTCTTCGGTGGGCTTCGCACTAGTGATATTGATCGCACCCGCAACCGTATTCTTACCAAATAGAATACCCTGCGGCCCTTTGAGTATTTCAACGCGCTCAAGGTCCATTGTGGTTGGAACTGCAGCCAACGGACCGCGGGCCGCGTAAACACCATCGGTATACATACCTACCGACTGTTCAAAACCCTGATTGGTACCAGAACCGATACCGCGAATAAACAGATTGGGAGTCCCGGAGCCACCATTAACGGTCACGTTAGGAGTGTATTGCGTTAATTCCTCAAGCGAGGTAATTCCCAGATTATCAATTTTCTCGCCACCCATAGCGGCAATTGAAATGGGTACATCCTGCAAGCTCTCGGTGCGCTTTTGCGCCGTGACAACGACCTCTTCCAGTGTTAACTCTTGCGCGGCTACTCCTGCACTGCTGGCGACGGTCAAACTGGCAATAGCACCAGCCAGAACTGTCTTTTTTAAATCACCATTTTTACGATTCATGATCAGCTCTCCCTATTTATATTTATGTATATGATCAACTGGATACGAATTTCAATTGTTGTTGGCAACTGCTGCCTTCAAGTGCAGTCCGTGCCTGTGATTCATCGCCTATCGCCGAAGCACGCAACAGCATGACACCGCGCGCAGTCGGTGATTGAATGACTTCGCCGGAGTATTCCGCCGGGTTGGCATCAGGGCCAACTAAAGTCACTTCAACCTGGGTGCCAACCCGTGTGTGCTGCTCACGCTGGTTACTGATACCAGCAAAGTTATCCGTATTCATCTGGTAAAACTGCATGGACCAGTAGCGCTCAGGTACCGGAGCGTTTATCACTACTGCCCCCTGTTCGAGATTGTAAACACAGAGGGCGTACAACAGGTCCGGGCTTGGGCGCACTACATTGCGAAAGGTTTCATCAGGCCGAGTATTTACATACATCTGGTTGTAGCCGGTTCGGTCACCGACTTTATTGTACAGCCGCTCCATAATGAGATGCGGGACCAACATGGCCAAAGGGTACTGCCCCAGCCAGCCACATACCAAAATAACTGCTATCCAGCGCACCCAGCTCATGAGCAAGCCTCCTTAATCACCGTAGGCAGCGGCGCCGATTCAGGGTGCTGCAGGTAGGCATTTCCTGGGGTGTAAAGGCGCAACAGTAGATCAAAATCATGTGCCATCGAGTTGGTTTCAGCTAGTGTGCCGGACGGCCCCACAGGCAACCAGTTCCCCTCTTGCTCACTGACTCCTACCCGAATAACCCAGCGGCCATCCTCACCCCGAATAAGATTTTCATTGTTGTAGGAATAGCGTTTCTCCTGATTGGGAATCAGATAGAAGTCCCAGCCATAGGCAGTAATGCTCCACCAATTCGCATCGTAATCACTACCCTCAATACGATAACGACAGTTCAAGCGCAGGGGCTCCCCGGCTACCGAATTCAGGGTGTAGTACATCGATTCCTCACGGGTAGAGCCCAGCAGCCCGCCGATGGCAACGATGGCCCTTACCACAGCATCCGCGTCAGCAGCTCCTATACTCTCACTGGTACGCCAGTCACCGTTCCGCAGAAAACTCTCCCGCAGACCTGTTTTTAAAGCGCCCTGTAAAAGAAAGACCGATAAAGCCGCAACTAGCAGTACCGCCAGCGGCCAACGAAGTACTCGCAGCCTGTTAAAGAATGTATTTCCTTTGGATGTCATGCGCGCCAGACCTCCACTGGAAGGATATTGGTACAAACAGTTGTTATTGAATTCATGTTTCGCCTTCGCCCGGATGTCGATGGCACCAATCTAGCGATATTTGCGGCTGCGGGCGTCCGTGCAAATCTGCTCGGACTTCGAAAATCAAAATTTTTGCGCGCGTTCTTTGATAGTTGATGCGACTCTGACGACCTCGTCCGCTCGACCAACCAGTCTGATAGTTCTCAACCGCCCCATTTGGTATCCTACGCGGCTTGCATGGGCCGCCCGCAACGGGTGGCAACCGCCATCTGGCGCCAGCACTAAAAACAACTAACTCACTGTTTTATAAAGATTTTTCTATAATGCCCGCAACTGCCGCCGCCAAGACGTCCAAGCCCGAACACACCCCCATGATGCAGCAGTACCTGCGCATCAAGGCGGAGCACACCCACGAGTTGGTGTTTTACCGCATGGGTGACTTCTACGAGCTGTTCTATGACGATGCCAAGCGGGCCGCCGAGCTGCTGGATGTCACCCTGACTGCCCGCGGTAAATCCGGCGGCCAGCCAATTCCCATGGCCGGTATTCCCTACCATGCGGCGGAAGGCTACCTGGCGCGGCTAATCAAGGCCGGCGTCTCTGTGGCCATTGCCGAGCAGATCGGTGACCCGGCCACTTCCAAGGGGCCGGTTGAGCGCAAGGTTGTACGAATCGTCACTCCCGGTACCGTGACCGACGAAGCACTGCTGAACGAGCGCCGCGATAACCTGCTGGCATCCACCGTTCTGGTAGGTGATCAATTTGGCCTGGCGCTACTGGATGTGGGCACCGGGCATTTCGCGGTGCAGGAAGTCGGCAGTGAAGAAGCCCTGGCAGAGCAGATCCAGCGCTTCAGCCCCACCGAGTTGCTGGTGTCCGAAGACCTCACCCTGCCAGTGGAAATCGAGCGCCGCCCCGGCGTGCGCCGCCGCGCCCCCTGGGAATTCGACTTGGAAAACGCCCAGCGCCTGCTGAACCGCCAGTTTGGCACCATGGATCTGGAAGCCTTCGGCTGCAGCCATATGCATGCGGCCCTCTGCGCGGCCGGTTGCCTGCTGCAATACGCCCGCGATACCCAGCGCACTGAACTGCCCCATATTCGCACCCTGCGTACCGAGCGCAGCGAAGACACCGTCGCTTTGGACCCGGCCAGCCGCCGCAACCTCGAAATCGACACCAACCTGAACGGCGGCGACGACAACACCCTGCTGTCGGTATTCGATGCGTGTAAGACGGCCATGGGTAGCCGCCTGCTGCGCCGCTGGCTGAACAACCCACTGCGCAACCTGAACACCTTGCAGCAGCGCCAGAACGCGATTTCCGCACTGATTAGTGATTACCGTTTTGAACCACTGCGCGAAGCGCTGAAGCCCATCGGTGATATGGAGCGCATTCTTGGCCGCCTGGCCCTGCGCTCTGCGCGCCCCCGCGACCTGTCCCGCCTGGGCATGTCCCTGGCCCAATTCCCGGAACTGCAAAGCCAACTGAGCGAGACCGACGCAGCCCTGCTTGCGCAGTTGAATCGTGAAATGGGTGAGTGGCCACAAACCGTGGAACTGCTGCAGCGCGCGCTGGTGGAAAACCCACCCGTGGTTATCCGTGAAGGCGGTGTGATCGCCGACGGCTTCGATGAGGAGCTGGACGAGCTGCGTGGTATCAGTGAAAACGCCGGTGATTACCTGGTCCAGCTGGAGGTGCGCGAGAAAGAGCGCACCGGCATTCCCACCCTGAAAGTCGGCTACAACCGGGTGCACGGCTACTTTATCGAGATCAGCCGCGGCCAGAGCGACAAGGCACCGGCAGACTATATCCGCCGCCAGACCCTGAAGAATGCCGAGCGCTTTATTACCCCGGAACTGAAAGAGTTTGAAGACAAGGCACTGTCCGCCAAGAGCCGTGCCCTTGCCCGCGAGAAGTTCCTGTACGAGGAACTGATCACCACCCTGAACGAATCCCTTGCCGAGCTGCAAACCGCTGCAGCGGCAGTTTCCCAGCTGGACGTATTGGGGAATATGGCCGAGCGCGCAGACCAGCTGCGCCTGACGAAGCCGGAGCTGTCCGAGCAGCCGGGCATCCATGTGGAAGGTGGCCGCCACCCGGTAGTAGAGCAGGTCCTCGATGACCCGTTTGTGGCCAACGATATCGACCTGCACACGTCCCGCCGAATGCTGGTCATCACCGGCCCGAACATGGGCGGTAAATCGACCTATATGCGCCAGACCGCACTGATCGCTCTGCTGGCGCACTGTGGCAGCTTCGTACCTGCCGACAGCGCCCGTATCGGCCTGCTCGATCGCATCTTTACCCGTATTGGCAGCGCTGATGACCTGGCCGGTGGCCGTTCTACCTTTATGGTGGAAATGACCGAGACCGCGAACATCCTGCGCAACGCCAGCGAGCACAGCCTGATCCTGATGGATGAAATCGGCCGCGGTACCAGCACCTACGACGGTCTGTCTCTGGCCTGGGCCTGTGCGCATTTCCTCGCCGACCGCGTACGTGCCTTTACCCTGTTCGCGACCCACTATTTCGAATTGACCGAACTCCCCGCACAGTGCGGCGAAGTGGCCAATATTCACCTGAACGCTACCGAGCACGGGGATTCCATCGTGTTCCTGCACCGCATTCAGGAAGGCCCGGCGTCCAAGAGTTACGGCTTGCAGGTGGCCAAACTAGCCGGCATTCCTCAGGAAGTGCTGGATGAAGCCAAGGCGCGCCTGGCCGTGCTGGAAGCCGGCCACACTACGCGCGATTCGGGCCCCGGCCCCATGCCTTCCCCGGGGGCTTCTCTTGAGGCTTCTATTAAGGCCCAGCCAGCAGAGCCAATCGTTCCCGAGCCAGCGCAAGTTGCCCCTAAGGCCAAACCGAAATCCGCCGCACCCGCACAGGTAGACCTGTTCGGCAGTGCCCCGCACCCGGTCGTGGAGGCTCTGGAAGGCTTGGATCCAGACGATATGACCCCGCGTCAGGCACTGGAGCAGCTCTACGCCCTGCGCAAATTGTTATAAGCACCCAACCAATTTGACTCAAAAGCCACTGCAATTCGCGCCAGTAATTGCTAAAATCCGCTGCTTCAGAATAAAGCGCGGTTTCAGCAGGCGCTGGCCGAGCAGCGGCAACGCCACAGGATTATTGAGGGATTAGCATGACATTCGTAATTGGGGAAAACTGCATCAAGTGCAAATACACCGACTGTGTGGAAGTTTGCCCGGTAGACTGCTTTTATGAAGGCCCCAACTTCCTGGTGATTCACCCGGACGAGTGTATCGACTGCGCCCTGTGTGAGCCGGAGTGCCCGGCCAATGCGATCTTCTCCGAAGACGAAGTACCGGATGATCAGCAGGAATACACCGAGTTGAATGCCGAGCTCGCCGAAGTGTGGCCGAACATCACCGAAAAGAAAGACCCTCTGCCCGACGCCGCAGAGTGGGATGGCAAGACTGGCAAGCTGCAATATCTGGAGCGCTAAGCCGGCCACAGTCCGTGAAATAGAAAAGCCGTCTTTGCAGACGGCTTTTTTGTGCCTGTCATTTACTCATCGGACGAATCAATTTATACATCGCTAGTCGACAGGTACCCCTAAAAACGATGCCGCGTGGCTCAGTTCCGCCGACAGCCCGGCAACCGCCACCGCCTCGAGAATTTCCGCATCGGTCGCGCCCGCCTTGCGCGCGGCCTTCACCGCGAGATCGCCATGATCATGTGGTGCGGAATTCATATGACGAGCGAGCTCCAGCAGGGCGTGCTCTTTACTATCAAAGTGCGCGTGATCGGGGTCGGTACGAATGCGCAGGATTTCCTTCGGCGCCACGCCCAGCTTCTCCAGCCACGCCACATGCTGGGCAATGCCGTAGTCACAGTGCTCGTCCGCAGCAATCATCAACGCCATCGCTTCTTTCAATTTGGGCGATAGATGGCCCGTGAGCATCACGTGCTGATAGCGATCCCACAATTGAGACAGTAACGTCGGATTATTCGCATAGGCGCGGAATAAATTAGGCACGCCACCCAACTGGGTACGTACATCATCCAGTACGGCTTTCACGCCCGCGTCTTGGGGAGCATCCATTGCTGCATGTACCAGTGGCATTGAGTTCATGTCTCCTCCCCTGTGCCATTACCAGCACAGATTATGGTTGGCTGCGCCCAAATACTGGATATAATCCCAGCATGCGCAAAATCATCCATTGTGACTGTGATTGCTTCTATGCCTCGGTAGAAATGCGTGACGACCCCAATTTACGGGGGCGCCCTATCGCTGTGGGCGGGTCAAGCGACCGCAGGGGTGTTATCTCAACCTGCAACTACGAAGCGCGCAGTTTCGGGGTGCGCTCGGCCATGCCTACTGCACAGGCCAAAAAGCTGTGTCCTGATCTGATTGTAGTGCCGGGCAACATGAAAAAATATCGAGAAGTCAGCGCGCAAATACGGGAAATTTTTCTATCGTACACCGACTTTATCGAGCCGCTGTCCCTAGATGAAGCCTATCTGGATGTCACCGATAGTCCGCACTGTAATGGCAGCGCAACTTTAATCGCCCAAGAAATTCGCGCGCGGGTGCAGCAGGATCTGGGCATTACCATTTCCGCAGGTGTAGCACCGAATAAATTCCTGGCCAAGATCGCCAGTGACTGGCAAAAACCGGATGGACTCACAGTCATCCACCCAAATGCCGTTGAAGACTTTGTGCTGCGTTTACCAATCAAAAAGATACACGGTGTAGGACGAGTCACCGCAGAAAAAATGCAACGGCAGGGAATACGCACCTGCAGCGATTTGCGGCGTTATAGCCAAATTGAGCTGGCACAAAAATACGGAAAGTTTGGCAACCGACTGTACCAACTGTGTCGTGGCATCGACGACAGAAAAGTCAGCAGCGATGGTTCACGTAAAAGCGTGAGCGTGGAACGCACTTTCCGCGACGACCTGATCAATTTGGAATCCTGGCAGGAAGAAATGATCAATTTATACGGTCGACTGCAAGAGCGCATGGAGAAACTAGGCGAGCGCTACGAAATCAGTGGCGCAATCGTAAAAGTGAAGTATGCCGACTTTACCCAGTCCACCCACGAGCGCGCCAGCAAGGCTGGACGCATCAGCGAGTTCAAGCAACTCCTCGAGCAATGTTGGGAGAAGCGCAGCGACCCGATTCGCCTGCTTGGCGTAGGTATCAAACTCAAAGACTTGCGCGCCGAATTGGGGCCGGAGCAACTGCCGCTCCCACTGCGCTACCGGCTCTCATCCAATACCTGATTTTGCTCAACTTTAGGTCTCCTATCGTGCCGCACTCGATTCAGGCCCCCAAATCATAAATGACTTATATGCCAGTTTTGGCAGATTTTCGCGTCGCGGAACCTTTGCCTCAAATACCTGTCGAGCGTCTGCCGACTATACTCCCAACACGGTTCTAAAAGCTGCTCCACTGAATCTATGAAGCGTGTACTTCCCAGCGCATTTGTGGGCTGGTTCCTCAATTACGCCCGCAAGTTGAAGCACCCGCAGCTATTCAAGTGGATATGCGCCCTTTTTATAATTGATCTGATTATTCCGGATCTGGTGCCCTATGTGGACGAGATTCTGTTAGGACTCGCAACGATCTTCCTCGCCTCCTGGCGGAAAAGTCGGGATGATCTGCGAGATCCTCCAGAGCGTAAAGAAAAAGTGGTGCACGGTACTGCAGAAAAGGTGGCTCCAAAAAAGTAGCCGCCAACGGATTGAGCGTCGCACATGAGACGACGCAGTTGCGAACCCAATACGGTTAACACTGAGTCAAGAGTGGTATTCGCTCGAATTTTTTCAGCGAAATAGCGTTAACACACTATTTATTGGTTCGGCGGTGACGCCCAGGGAAGGATTCCCCAGGATATACGCACCAATAAGTAACAATGGGAATTGAGGCCAAGGAGGCAGATCCCATGTTTGCGGACAGATTGTGTAGTCTCAGTGACGAAGACTTAATTCAACAGTACTATCACACACGAAACCGTCAGGCATTTCGCGAGATTTTTCGTCGCTACAAGGAGCCGCTGTTCCGTTACTGTGCACAGATGGATTTGGCTCGCTGCAACTTGCTTATGGAAAATTTCTGGCTTTCCTTGCTTTCGGAGCCTCCTCTGCTTGAACGTCAACAGCTGAAAAACTGGCTGTATATCCGTGTGAACCGCCTGCTCAAGTCAGGCTGTACCGAAGTTGTAGGCGAAACCGACCCACAGCAAGACCCACTGCAAAACGCCTTCGAGCAGTCCGACATGCTCAAGGCCCTGCAACAGTTACCGTGTCGTCAGCGCAATATTTTCCTGTTGTACAACCAGTGCGGGCTCTCCCTGGCAACGGTGGCAGACATTGAGAGAATCTCTCTGGCCGAGTGCCGTCAGGAACTGGCAGATGGCGGAAAATCCCTGGAGTTCAATTTGCACGGTAGTGCACGCAAGCCCTGGGTTTCCAGTGTCACACTCGCTAAGCAGGCGGCCGCAGCAGAGGCACTCGCTAAAGAGCAAGAGCAGGAACAGACACAAACCGTCAAGCCGCGCTTCACCTGGGGACTACGGTGGGCGGAGAAAAGCCTAAAACCATCCAGCTCCGAAACCAGCAAACCTTCTGTCGAGATTGCGCAGGCATGAACACGAATCAATGGGAATCTTCCTACCAGCAGGCCATCGACACCATTCATGTGCCTGCGCATCTCGATGAAAAGGTGATGGAAGGTCTGCGCAACGTAAAACCTGAGCAGCAGAACCGTAGTGCTCATGGTGGGGCGAGTATGCTTTCCAAGGTTGGCTCGGGATTGGGCGTTGTGGCAGTAGCCATTGTACTGTTGCACCCCGCGCAATATATCGGGGCTGAGCCCGGCCAGGTAACACCTGGCCAGGCGGAGAAAGTAAAATCGGCAGAGGATCAGCTTGCGCGGACAGCACCGGCTTCCGCAGCCATCCCGTCGGTGCTAGACGAGTGGTACCACATGCGCGCAGAAATACAGGCTGGCAACTATATGTCACTGTGTGCGCAATGGCGGCGGCAACAGGGTGACGACAATAACCGCCGTTTACCCAAGGATTTGGCAACCAAGGCAAAGCAACACTGCCGTTTGCTTCCTTGAGGAATGCGCATTCCAATCAATAAGCTGAAACGCCCCCGTCTACCGCCAGTGTTTGCCCGGTTACATAGGTAAGCGCTGGCGAACACAGCATTACCATTGCATTTACCACCTCTTCCGGGTTGCCCAGACGTTTCATCGGGCACCCCGCTGCAAGCACTCCGTGCAGCTGTTCAGCACTGGCACCCGGTGGTGGAGTCAGCCCCGTCACCATGGGAGTCATTGTGTAAAATGGGCAGATAGCATTCACCCGCACATTGTGCCGCGCGTATTCCACTGCAGCGGTGCGCGTCAGCCCCACCACCGAATGTTTAGCTCCGGAATAGGCTGCCGCCTTCGGCGCTCCACCAAGGCCTGCCATGGAGCTGACATTCAAAATAATACCGTGTTTCTGTCCACGCATGAGCTTGAGCTGATGCTTCATGCCAAAGAAGACCCCTTTGACATTGACGCGGTGTTGCCGATCGAAGGTCTCTTCATCGACGTCTTCGAAATGTACTTGTGGCGGTGCTATGCCGGCATTGTTCACCGCTATATCCAGTCCCCCGAAATTCTCCCGCGCCAGTGCTACCATCGCTGCACAGTCCGTCTCTGAGGATACATCACAGGTAACGGCTTGGACTTCAATATCCTGTGCAGTCAATTTTTCAACCACCGCGTGCAAGCCATCTTCATTGACATCCCCGAGGACCAGACGCGCTCCGCGACGGCCAAGTTCCTCGGCCAGCAGCGCCCCAAAACCACTGGCTGCTCCGGTAATCAACGCTACCTTGCCGGTAAAATCCAGTAATGGATCTCGCTGAAAGTCTGCCATGATCACAATCCTCCACAGGCGGTGAGGCCGCCATCAACAACGACACACTCACCATTGGTATAACTGCCAGCATCGGATACTAGATACAAAACCGTGCCGGCCATTTCTTCGGGCTCCGCATGTCGGTGCATAGGAATATGCCCGATAGCAGTTTGATAGATTTCGTCGTGAGAAAACAGGGCACCGGCGAACTTGGTTTTAGTAAGACCCGGCAATAGCGCATTTACGCGGATATTGAACTGTGCGCATTCCTTGGCAAAAGCCTTAGTCATATTCACCACGGCGGCCTTGGTAATGGAATAAATACCCTGCCCTACCCCTGGCTGTAGAGCATTGATTGAAGCTGTGTTTACGATGCAACCGCCACCGGTTTCCCGCATCAATTTTCCGGCCTCTACAGACATATAAAAATAACCGCGAATATTTACATCCACGGTCTTCTGGAATGCACCAAGATCGGTATCAAGAATATGCCCGAAATAGGGATTGGTAGCGGCATTATTTACGAGGATATCGAGCTTGCCGTATTGCCCACGAATATGCTGAAACACCTGCTCTATGTCTTGCATATTGCCGATATGGCAGGGCAACGCTACCGCCTGACCACCCGAGTCATTAATCGCATCGGCTACCGCCTGACAGTCATCGATCTTACGGCTGGATACCAGCACATGGGCACCCTGCTCCGCCAGCAACTTGGCAATGGCCTCGCCAATGCCACGACTGCCACCGGTTACCAGGGCAATTTTTCCGGCTAAGTCAAAGAGGTTGGTCGCCATGAATTTCTCCCGACGGTTGTCGCCAAATACGTTGTTCGGTTGCTGATATCCGAGGCACACCGCTCGGTGCTGTATGAAAAGTACACCAGAGCGCTTCTTTACAGTCCTTAATTTCACGTTACCGTCTTCATGGGAATCAACCTAATTTATTAGGTGAATCTCCCTACATTCAATATATCTATAACGACACAATCACATTCCAACAGGGAGGTTCAGGCGCCAATAGCCCCTGTCGAGCGGTAGCAGCACACTTTTTCTGCCGATTTTCACGGCCCTCCAGCCCCGGTGCTATGTTTCCAGCTAGCTCTCTCGCTAATTTCCCAGGTAATTGGCCAGCTTCCATATAAGGAACCCCATAAGATGACCCAAGCCTACCCGCACCTGCTCGCCCCGCTGGATCTGGGCTTCACCACACTCAAGAACCGCGTGCTGATGGGCTCAATGCACACCAACCTGGAAGAGCATCCTGGAGGCTACCAGCGCTTGGCCACCTTCTATGCCGAACGGGCGCGCGGTGGTGTGGGCCTGATTGTCACCGGCGGTATTGCCCCGAATGAAGAAGGCGGGGTATTTCAGGGGTGCGCCAAATTGACCACCCCGGGAGAAGCCGAAGAACATCAGGTCATTACCGCGGCGGTCCACAATGAAGGCGGCAAGGTCTGCATGCAGATACTGCACGCCGGCCGTTACGCCTATAACCCCAATCTCGTTGCCCCGTCTGCTATCCAAGCGCCGATTAACCCGTTTCCCCCCAAGGCGCTGAGCGATGCGGAGGTCGAGCAACAAATCGACGACTATGTGCGCTGTGCGACCCTTGCCCAAAGTGCCGGCTACGATGGCATCGAAGTGATGGGTTCGGAGGGTTACTTTATTAACCAGTTCATCGTCACCCGCACCAATCACCGGGACGACCGCTGGGGCGGTAGCTATGAAAACCGTATGCGCCTGCCTATCGAGATCGTGCGCCGTATCCGCGAGGCACTGGGAGAGGAGTTCATTATTATCTATCGCCTCTCCATGCTCGACCTGGTAGAGGGCGGTAGCAGCTTTGACGAGGTGGTAACCCTGGGTCAGGCGATTGAGAAGGCCGGTGCCAATATCATCAATACCGGTATTGGCTGGCACGAAGCGCGAATCCCAACCATTGCCACCAGCGTTCCCCGTGCGGCCTTCAGCGGCATTACCGCCAAAGTCAGACAGCACCTGAGCCTACCGGTGGTTACCAGCAATAGAATCAATATGCCGCAAGTGGGGGAAGATGTACTCGCCGCCGGTGAGGCCGACATCATCTCCATGGCGCGCCCTTTTCTCGCGGACCCTGAATTCGTCAACAAGGCCGCAGAGGATCGCGCGGACGAGATCAATACCTGCATCGGCTGCAATCAAGCATGTCTGGACCATACCTTTGAGCTGAAGCTCACCTCATGCCTGGTTAATCCGCGCGCCTGCCATGAAACCGAACTCAATTACCTGCCAACGGCAAAGCCCAAGAAAATTGCCGTCGTGGGCGCCGGCCCTGCCGGGCTCGCGGCTTCAACCGTCGCAGCCGAACGTGGACATCAAGTGACGCTGTTCGAAGCCAGCGATAAGGTTGGCGGTCAGTTCAATATCGCCAAACAGATCCCCGGTAAAGCGGAATTTGAAGAAACCCTGCGCTACTTCAAGCGCAAGCTTGAGCTCACGGGCGTCGATGTAAAACTCAATACCAAAGCCACCGAAGCGGACCTGGCCGACTACGACGAAGTGATCATCTCCACCGGTATTCTTCCGCGCATTCCGCCTATCGAGGGTATCGATCACCCCAAAGTACTCAGTTATCTCGAGGTGCTTAGGGACAAAAAGCCGGTGGGGAAACGTGTGGCCATCATTGGCGCCGGTGGCATCGGCTTTGATGTAGCGGAATACCTCACCCACAGCGAAGATCACATCAGTGAACTGGTGGCTAGTAGCAAACAAGAATTCTTCGATGAATGGGGTGTGGATATCACCCTGGACCACCGCGCAGGCCTGAAGCCCATTGAACCGGTCACCAGCCCTCGCGAGGTATATCTACTGCAGCGCAAAACAACCAAAGTCGGCGCTGGGCTGGGTAAGACCACAGGCTGGATCCATCGCACCAGTCTCAAGCACCGCCAGGTGAAAAACCTTTCGGGTGTCGCCTACGAAAAAATTGACGATCAGGGCCTGCACATCCGCTTGGGTGACGAGCAACAAATTCTGGATGTAGATAACATCATTATTTGCGCGGGCCAGGAGCCCCTGCGCACCCTGCACGATGCGTTGCAGGCCAAAGGCCAAATCAGTCACTTGATTGGCGGGGCCTATGAGGCTGTGGAACTCGATGCCAAACGAGCGATTGACCAGGGGTCGCGCCTTGCGGCAGAAATTTAACGCCATCTAGCGCGTCCCTGATACATCAAGCCCGGTAGATGTAGGCTGATCTGGCGGCAAATCGCTGCCGCAGAACTATACTGAGGCATACGGATTGATCCGCCAGGGAAGCGCGACATTCCTCCCCGCTTAGCGCCATTATCCACAAGCGCAGCGACCGCTATACCAAACGCCAACTGAATGAGCTTCCCTGTCCGTTAGAATAACGAACGACAGGAAAGGCTCTGTACATGGCGACGTCCATCCTCTCAGACTTACTCGCGCGCGCACGGCCAAGTGTCGAGCAAGCACTAAAGCATCTGCAACCACCCTACACCCTGTTCTTTTCCGTGAGCGATGGCAGCAAGCGCGCCAGAGTCTGCCACGCGCGCGGCAACGATCTAAATACTCTCTGGCTCAAGCTCGCCGCGCAGTCACGCAAGCAGCTTGCCAGTGCAAAAATGGATGGACGCTGGCTGCGCATCGACTGGGTGACCGATGCAGAGTACATGGACTGGGGTTCGCTACATAGAGAGTTCAAGAACACCAAACGCGGTTACTTCCGCTATGGACTGGCGCTTGACGCAGACTGGAAGGTTGCCTTCCTCGAACAAGAACTAAATGGTAACGCCATGTTGTACGGCGGCAATAAAGTCGCACACGCCGTGGTCAACCACAGTAAATTTCGCGCCTACACCGACATACGCTTTGGACCTAATACGCCCCTGAACTTCGATGACGAAGTCCCCGTTACCCGCCTGCACACCGAAGGGCTATTTGTCGAAAAGAGTTCCCCTCCCCAGCGGCTCTATGGCCCCGGTCGTAATGCTGGCCGGAGGATAATCGACGAACTGGACCAAGCCACTACCGAGCACGTCATTCAAACCAGCAGCCGTTATCTGGCCTCACAGGTGCTGAAAAATGGTCGTTTCGAATACGGTTGGCACTGTTGCTTTGACCGCCCAATCGGCACCTACAACACTCTCCGCCACGCCAGTTCTACCTATGCCATGACCGAAGGCTGGGAGGTGACGCGCGACGAAAAAACCAAGCAAGCCATTGATCGTGCGCTCAAATGCCTGACCGAAAAACTCATTAAACAAGCACAGCTTCCCACAGGCGAAAAAGCCGCATTTCTCGTGGAAGCCAACGGTGAGATTAAACTCGGCGGAAATGCGGTATGTATACTCGCCCTGGTCAAATACATCGAGTTAAGTAGAAGCAGTGAAGTCCGGACAAAGTACAGCGACTTGCTGGAACAGCTCGCCCGGGGCATCCACTTCATGCAGGATGCGGAGACCGGCAAGTTCGTGCATGTATTGCAATACCCGAGTCTCTCCATCAAAGAAGCTTTCCGTATCATTTATTACGACGGAGAAGCCGCCTTTGGTCTCATGCGCCTATACGGACTGACCAAGGATACGCGCTGGTTGAGTATTGTTGAGAAAGCCTTCGAGTACTTTATTGCGAACAACCACTGGCAAGCCCACGATCACTGGCTGAGCTACTGCGTCAATGAGCTCACCCTGTATCGTCCAGAGGCTCGCTACTATCAGTTCGGCATACAAAATGTGATTGGGCATCTGGATTTTATTATTGAGCGCATCACCACATTTCCCACTCTGCTTGAGTTGATGATGGCTGCGGAGCGGATGGTCACCCGCCTGCGCCAGGAAAAAGAGTTCTCGTATCTACTGAATCAACTGGACCTGAAGAAATTCTACTTCGCCCTGCATACCCGAGCCATGTACCTATTAAATGGTTATTTCTGGCCGGAATATGCCATGTTCTTCCAGAACCCAGAAAAAATCGTCGGTAGCTTTTATATTCGTCACCATGCATTTCGCGTGCGTATTGACGACGTCGAGCACTACCTTTCGGGTTTTGTCGCATTCACGAAATACTTGCGCGATGGCGGCTGCCCACAGGAATATTACCCAGCACCGCAACTGCAGAAACTTGTCCTTCCCGGTGTCAGCACGCTACCCATACTTGCCTGGGCCGGCGATGTAAATCTCTCGCGCAGACAGCACTACCGCACACAGGCACTTGGCGAAGAAGAAGTACTCGGGCGCATCCCGGCGCTATCCACTGCGGATTTAAGTGTGATTAACCTAGAATGTGTCGTCGCCACCACCGGTGAACAGGGCATCGACAAAGCTGAGGGTGCCCCCTACTACTACCGCGCGCGGCCCGAAATGCTACAGTTGCTGTGCCGCGCCAATATCGATGCTGTCACTACCGCAAATAATCACAGCGGTGACTATGGCACACAGGCATTACTGGAGCAGGGATTTTGGTTAGACAGCGTGGGCATCGCTCACACAGGTACCGGAGTTAATCTCGAAGCAGCGTTGCGGCCGATTATCCTGCCACTGGAAGACCTCAATGTTGCTATTTTCTCCCTGGACGCGACTCAACAATCCTTCGCCGCCGGCCCAAAACAACCCGGTAGTGCCTATCTGCCGCTGGATAACCCAAGTGCCTGGGCGCAGTTGCTAAAGCCACATATCCTTCGCGCGCGCCAACACGCGCAGGTGGTACTGGTCGCGGTACATTGGGGCGGCAACCTGGAAGCCGAGCCCCGGGCAGAAGAGTATGCAGTAGGCCACCACATCATTGATGCTGGCGCCGACGGAATACTCGGCACCAGCGCGCATGTCCTGCAAGGTATCGAAATCTATAAAAATCGCCCGATTATCCACGACGCTGGCGACCTGCTATTCGATGCAGTGCGTAAATCCCTGAAAGATAGCGGCGTCTTTCAGTTGTCTCTGAGCCATAAAGGGGTTGAGAAGGTACGGTTTTTCCCGGTGGGATCCGGGTTCGGTTTCAGTCACCAGCGCACAGGAAACGACGCTGTGGCGGCAACCCGCCGATTCGCTGATCTGTGTATAAACATGGGTACCGCGTTACAGCCACTAGAAGATGGTTCGGGTGAGATTACACTTAACCCACCACAGCGGGACTATCCAGCTTTGCCGCCCGCGCGCAAAGCAGCATTAAACCCAGTTGCGCTCCAGAAAATCCAGCGCCCGATCTCGCCCCACTGGGCCGCCAGGGAAGTACCTTCCAATGCGATAATCCCGCCGATGGAATTTGGGCCGTTGCAGCTCATTGGCCTGCGCTACACGCCAAAGAATATTGAGCACAGGCAGCTACTGTATGTTGAGACCTTCTGGACTTTGAACCCGGATCGGGCAACACAGCTCAACGAGAATATCCGTCTAGACATCCGCGCGGTGCCCATTCGGGAAACAGATATGCCCTGCTGGGGGAAATCCATGGATCACGATCCGTGCGACTGGCAACTCCCGACCAGCCGCTGGAAACCGGGCATGATCTACCGAGATTACTATGGCCTACGCCCACCGGCACCCAGGCAACTCCGCAATGTTGACCTGCGTCTGGAAATCGGCCTGATCGGCCCGAACACCCATATTCGTCCCGTACCGGTGCCTGACAGCAGCATTTCGTTAAAGCTCAAAGGGCGTACCAGACAAGCGGCGTCTGCCGACGGACGAGAGCCGCCGCACTATCGCAACACATTCCCTGCATGTACCTACCGTGAAACCCCCGGCCAAACCTGGAACGCACAACAGTTAACCGAAATTACCAAAGGAGAATGGCTGGTGCCACCGCCAGCTGGATGGTTTGTCCGCAGTGTTGTTTCAGGGCGCAGCTTTATAGAACAGTCCCTAAACCCCGTACTCTTTGTCGCACACAAGAGCAGTGATCGCGCGTACCACGAACGTAGCTCGCGAACCAAGTATACGAACTGGGATTTGCATAACAGGCTGCCCGATATCGCAAAAACCGCCGGAAATCTATTGGGAGGTGTCATCGTCGAGCGGCCAGTCAGTGGATTACCGACGAACCTTCCCGTTTTGCAAGTAAAAGACCCAATACAGGCAATTATCGAACTTGGGCTTGCGGCGAGAAACCGGTTCCGTGGCGATGTGATCGCCATTACCGGCACCGCAGGGAAATCCTCAACCCTAAAAATGCTTGCAAACATGCTGGGCACGCCGGAGACCGTGCTCGCGAGCCTTGGCAATTACAATTCCCGTGTAGGGGCACCGAGTATGCTGGCCAGTCTCAGTAGCGATCGCGATGTTGCCATTATGGAAGTTGCACAAAGCGCGCTGTGGATGCGATCAGGTCCAATCACCCGGCGTATATGCCCAACTATTGCGCTTATAACCGGGATCGGTATATCGCAAACCAGCAGCCGGGTGAAAAGCACCAAGGATACCGCGCGCTGGAAGTCGCGCATTTTTGAAGGCCTTGTTGGGCGCTCAATCGCCATTGTAAATGAGCAGTTACTGCACTTTGACTATGTATTGGCAAAAGCCAAACAACATGCGAAACGAGTCATCGTATTCGGTACCAGCGAGAATGCAGAGGTGCGAATCATGGGAATCGACGCCGATAGTAAAGGAAGCCATGTCACTCTGAAAATACACCGCACAGTGCAAAAGATATATGTGCCTGCCCCGAGCATGGGAATGGTCCAAAACGCAGTAGCTGCACTATGCGCCGTCTATGCACTGGGGCGATCAATGGATAAGGCTGCACGCTCACTGGAGAATCTTGCCCTTGATGATGCGCACCTGAGCCAAGCTGAACTCGCCCTCGCCGACGGAACTGCACAACTCATCGATGACAGTTGGAATGCCACCATCAGCTCGATGCTAAACGCCTTTTCTGTGCTCGCAGAGGTGCGCGTACCGAACGATGGACGAAAAATAGCGGCACTAGGGCGTATCGTGGACCTTGGCGAACAGGCCGCCACATTGCACCGTAGTCTGGCGCAGCCATTACTTGCGAGTGGCGCCGTACAGGTGATAACCCATGGAGAAGAAATGCACTACCTACGTGATGTGTTGCCAGAGGACATACTGGGCCCGCATTTTTCCAAAGCTAAAGACATGGCTCGATACCTGGCGAGTGCAGTCCGGCCAGATGACCTACTTCTGATAAAAGGATCGCGGAGAGACTCCGATTTTGGAAGCGTCGCTACCTTGCTCAACGAATTTATCGAAAAACAAGAACTCGCCTGATACGACGCATACTCACAATTTTTCTAAGCGATAACTACATACCACTCAGACGATCACCTATAGCCTAACTTAACCGATAACCGAGAACTCAGATCTCCCGGAGCAAGACTGTACTGACCGGTCAACCGACTCTACCCGCGCAGAATTCGGACCGCGATGGCACAAAGAGTACAGACGCCTGATTGCTTCTGGCGTACCTTCCACTACCACTTCCAAAATAGGTACCCCCTCTACTCGCTGCTTTCTAACCCATCCCTTTACCGAATGCAAAATAGCAATCAATTTCAGCCAGCGCCGAAATCCAACCCCCTGTACATCACCACGGATGACAAAACGCTCGCACGTTTTCGGTACCGAAGAGCAGTTCAGATCATCAAATACAGAAGCAACCAGCGCTCGAGCTACATTGCGCCCTGCCCCCGCAGACGGAAAGTGGTGCCAGAAAAGGTTTGGATTACAAACCGCGTCTTTAACTTTCCAAGGCTGGCAGGAAAGATCACTGCTCAGGTCCTCCGCGTCAAAATCGATGCCGACCAAAGGAGGATCGAAGAGGGACGCTAAAGTCTGCTGTAGAACTACTTGTATACTGGGGTGAACCAGATCCCCTACCTCCCTGCGCACAACCCCTGACCGCCCCGGCTTTGACTGAATCTGCAGGGCAGAAACCAGCTTACCTCCCACAATCAATAGACGATAATGTTTGAGTGTTGAGTCATCCTTTGTCGGACCCTCAGTGTTTGACGGTAATAGCGACGCCATCCATTCACTGTTGCGAGTAATCTTACAGGAGATCATGCGCAATTTATCGGGTGTGCTGTGATGAAACAGACAGCTACTATTGTACCCAACAAGACGAAAAAGACCGTCTGCAACCTGCTCAACCCTTAGATTTAGTCCATACGCCGCCTGCTTTATCAACGCAATTTGCCGCGCGCTCCCTTTACCAAAGATTCTGTCATAACGTTCGTAACCATAGGACTCCGCAAGCGCTATACCACCGGTTGGGGAAGACCGAGATAATGGCCTATAGGCTTCGGAGAACATATGGGAAATGAGCTTATCCGGTACATCGATTGGCCGACCATAACTCGGAAATACCGCATCCGATATAGCCGGATTTGAATTCACCTCAATGATGTACCCACGAGGCAGGCCTTCCCGCCACTGCTCTGGGGAGAGATAAATGAGATCAACGCCAATCAGCAATAGACCGGGAAAGCATTTAGCTGCGCGTTCCGCAATTTCCAGAACCTCACGATCCAGATAATCAAAAATCTGCACGGTTTCCGCACCGGCTGACGCATTAGCCACGCTCGTGAGCTGTACCGCCTCGCCGTCTTCGGGAACGTAGTCAAGCGAAAGGCCACAGCGCTCCAACAGATCAAACCGGGTTATTGGATCGATTCTAAGACTAGGATTACGCTTCCTGACCGCATTCTTTTCAGCAACAAGTTCGCGGATCGAGTTTTGTCCATCGCCAATTACACTCGCCGGCACGCGGACATAGGCAGCTTCCGCCTTGCCAGCTACCACAAGGATACGTATATATTCCCCAAAAATATTCTGCTCGACGATGACTTCACGGCTTTCATTTATGGCAACACCCCACGCCTTGGAGAATTCTGACTCCGTCGAAACCCGGCTTGTGACGCCATGGCCTGCGGCGCCATCGGCCGGCTTCACTGTGACCATCACTCCAGACTGTTTGAAAAACTCAAGCGCCGATTCATAGTCGCCGAATAGGTTGCCAGGGGGAACCGGCACGCCCTGCATCGCCATAATTTGTTTGGCAATATGCTTCTCTCGCGCACAATACGCATAGACAGCCGAATTCTCTGGTGAATTTTGACGAAATACAAACCGGCGATGTTCGCCAAACACTTCGAAGATGAGATTGCCGCGATACTGGACATCCAGATCAAGCGCCGCCGCCGCGTTACATAATAGCTGTATACCGACATCATCCTGACTTTGCAAAAACTTGGACGCGGAAAAATCATTTGGCCCAGACTCCCGAATGACTTTTTCCACGGGCAATGTTGTTTGCACGTGATCGTTGGGCACACTTACAGAATTCTCTTCGGCTGCCAGGCCGGATTCGTCATCACTGACCGTTGCCCCTGAACTTTCGATGGCATCGTGCATTAGTCAACTCCTTGACCGTCTAAAATACGCCAGTGCATACTCACATCGACGTTACCTCGACGCTTACTCACACCACGTGGAAACAAATTTGACCAAACCCATACAGAGTTTCGGTTTAGCACAATCTTGCGGTTTTGGCCTTCCCCAAATCCATATCCAAAACTGGGATCCAAAGCCAGGTTTGCATCTACCGGTATCCAGCGGTTATTCAAATACACTTCGGCCGCATGATGATTCGGCTGAGAAAACGCACGCTTTTCGGTAAATAGAAATTCTGACGTCATCCTTGCCGGATAGCCAAGCGCTCGTGCTAGCGCCACAAATAGTGCGGAGAACTCCGTACAGTCCCCCTGCCGCGCAGTCACCGCATACAGAGCCCCACGGGTGGGTTGTCGACGATATTCAATCAGCTGCTGTGGTGTTAAATAAGCGGCTCGTAGTCTGGCTTCCGGGTCGGAATAGCTACGTTCGATATGTCGAGCAAGGCGTACAATCTCACTCGCTTCCGACTCTATGTATTTTGAAGGCTCGAGATAACTCTTATCAGGCACGCTATACAGTGTGCTAGGTGACCGTTCGACTTCATCTACGGGAATTTGGTAACTATCGACCAGGATATCGAAGTAGACCCGCTTGATGGATTCCTCGTTCGCAAAAATATCCCACTCCAGCTCGAGGTATTCACCGGCATCATGGTCAAACTCCTTTCGCTCAACTCGTGCCACGCTGTCCGGGCGAACCGCTAGAACATGCTGTTGCATGTGGTCGTCGACAGGAATAGCTATACGATGGATATAACCTTGAATAGGCTGATCCGTGTGATTACGGACGGTTATTTCTGCGACGAGAGTATAGGTTTTTACGCTGATTTCAGCGATTGCCGAATCGCTGGCTTTAGCGGTAGAACTAACCATGAGAAGGGCAACCGTTATCAATAGAGTTGCGAGCGCGCCGACCCTCTGTAAATTCAGAGACTGCTTGATCACCTTTCGCGCAGCGCCTCGCCCGCTTGATTGAAGGGTTTTACAAGGTAGTCGAACACGGTTTTTGATCCGGTGCGTACATCTACCGTAGCGACCATACCTGGCACTATCGGGAATTCCTTGCCCGATCTATTCACTAGCGCATCGTCGTTTGTAAGTATCAAAACACGATAGAAGTACTCGCCCGGCTGGGCTTCATCCTGAATGGTATCGGGAGAGATGGTGGTCACTTTGCCGTCGAGACCGCCATAGACAGAGTAGTCATACGCTGTGATTTTAACCTTCGCATCTTGGCCAGGATGGATAAAGGCGATGTCCCTCGGTGAAATTTTTGCTTCCACCAGCAACCGATCATCCAAAGGTACTATCTCCATCAGACGACCGCTCGGCGGCAAGACGCCGCCTATGGTGGTGATTTCGATATCCTTGACGATGCCTCTTACCGGCGACTTCAGCGTCAATCGTGTGAGCGAGTCTGCACGCCCCTCAATTACCGAGCGCAGTGCCTCAACCTCAGCGCTCACCGATGCAAGCTCTTCGCGCGCACGCACCATATATTCCGAGCGTACATCTTTTATCTTGAGATCTAACTCAGACTTCTGACGACTGAGACGCAATACTTCAACATTGCTTGCCGCACCTGACTCCACCAGAGAGCGAGTAATCGACAACTCACGTTTCACCAGATCTCGCGACTCCCCTAGGCTGCTCAGTGAATCATTCAGGCTTCTCTGGCGCGTGTGGTATAACTTTCGCTCCTTGACGAGCAACTCTTCATACTCGTCAAGCACAGCGGGAAACGCAAGCTCCGCGCCATTAACCTCTGCGCTCAGGCGAGCTTCGCTGGCCAAAGCGGCCCGGAAGCGCGCTTCACTTTCCTGGACATTTGAGCGGATTTTGGTCGGGTCTAATTGCGCAAGTACTTCTCCACGCTCGACAATGTCCCCTTCGATCACGTTCAAGCGCGCCAGTATCCCCCCCTCCAGAGATTGAATCACCTGCGCTCTGGAAGTAGGAATTACCTTTCCGCTCCCCCTTGACACCTCGTCTACCCTGGCAAAGTATGACCAGACGATCAGAAAAATTATGAGTAAGAAAAATACCCAGATAATGCGTCCGGACTTAGATAGCCGTACGTCATCCGCCTCTTCATTATGATGGCAGCCAGCAGTGTGGAAATCGGCCTCGAGTATTGCCACATTGTAATGTTCAGTATGTGGATCGGGCTGACTAATCGCGGATTCCGGAGGAGATTCAGACGCACTATTTTGCTGGCTTTTACTAGGCATTAGCTTACTCTTTCATCCGCGTCTTTTACTTCGCCGCCCCGATGTGCACCTTTACTAGTCGGCCCTGCTTTCGCACTTGCCTGAGCGAGCTGTTCCAATGCGACTTGCTTCGGCGCATCAATAATCAACCGTCCATTTTCAACGACCAGAATTCGATCGACCAACTGCAGGGTACTGCTCCGGTGCGTGGCTAGAATCAGCGTACGACCGTCCCCCCAACGCTGGAGCTTTTCGATGAATCGTTTTTCGGTAAGGTCATCCAGCGACGCGGTGGGTTCATCCAGCAAAATGACCTGAGGACTACGGATAAATAATCGGGCCAGGAGCAAGGATTGACGCTGCCCACCGGATAACCCAAGCCCTCCCTCTAAGATGAGATGGTCGAGGCCCTTGGCAAACTTGCGCACGAACTCCAGCGCACCGGACATATCCAGCGCGGCTAAAACCTCTCTATCAGAAGCATCTGGCGCACCCAGTACTACATTCTCTCGCAATGTACCGTGGAAAAGTTGTGCATTCTGGGTCAACAGGCCGATATCGCGACGAGCATCAGCAGGATCAATGTGCTCAAGGCTCGCACCTTCTAGGCTCACCGCGCCCGATGTCGGCAACAGCTGGCCTGATAGCGCCTGTAAGAGTGTCGACTTACCAGCGCCATTTCTGCCAAGCACCGCAATTTTTTCGCCCGCCTTGATCTGCAATTCATCAATCTTTAATGCCGCAGGCCCTTCCTGATCGCTATATCGAAACTCTGCATCGCGTAGTTGGTAATTACCCTGAATAGACGCCATATGTACAAGGTGCGCTCCCACTGGCTGGTCTACCGGCAACTTCATGATGTGATCCAACCCCTTCAGCGCATACTTCGCCTGCTGCCAGCGACTCAGTACTTGGGTTATTTGAGACATTGGCGCCATCATCCGAGATCCGAGAATGGACGCCGCAACCAGAGAGCCTGTGGTCATATCACCGGCCATCACCATGGGGGCACCGAACAGGACGATCAAGGCGAACACCGAGGACTGGACGTTGTGAGTCCAGGTAACGAGTTTTCCAATCAACCCACGCAAGCGTAAGTTGGATTCGGCCGTGACTGCGTTGTAGTGGTTCCACTGTTGTTGAAAACGCTGTTCTGCCTGTAGCGCCTTGATATCTTCCATTCCCTGGACCGTTTCAACCAACATTGCATTTCGCAATGATGATTCACGTATCGACTCGCCAGCGAGACGCGCAAGTTTAGGCTGTGCCAGTAGCCCAGGAATTAGGAGTGCCACGAGCGCAGCCAATGGAACCAGCGCGAGCGCACCCGCCAGGTACCACATGAAAAACAAAAACAAAAAGAAAAATGGCATGTCCGCGATAGCGAGTATCGTCGTCGAGGTGACCATTTCGCGCACACGCTCAAGCTCTCGAATTTGCGATATAAAAGCTCCGGTAGACTTCGGACGGGCATTGTTACGCAGACGTACAGCGTGACCATATACAAGATCAGACACGCGAACATCTGCCCGTTTACCCAGCAAATCCGTTACTCGGACACGGTTAATTCGCATGATAAAATCAAACAGAACTGCAACCACTACACCACTGAATAGAACATACAGGGTTGCCGTAGATTCCGCAGGGATGACCCGGTCATAGACCTGCTTGGCAAATAATATGCCCGCTAGTGCGAGTACATTCGCCACAGTGGTCGCAAGCATTACATGACCATAAGGCTTCAGATCCCGTAAAATAATCGACCGAAACCAATGTTTTTCGTGCGGATTTATATAATCATCGATTCTGGCGTCGGGTGCATTACTCGCTGGTCTCAGCACAACCGCAGAAGCAATATGCGCTATCAACTTATCCGCATGTATCGGTGAGGCAGCACCGGCATCACCGCTAAATGAAACCGAGAGTACTCGATCGCGATCAACGGCATTGATTACACCGACTTGCCCCCCTGTTAACTGAACAACTATTGGCAAACGCCAGGGGCTAAGCATGTCTTCACTAAAATTACTGACCTTCGCGACCAGTCCGGCTTGCCGAGCCATGCTGCGCACCATGTTTTCAACAGAGGCATCTTTTCCCCACTGCGCGGAAATACGCACATTTTCGGTGGAAAACTCGAGCCGGTAGTGATTCGCGATGGCTACAATTGCCCGCATCCACGGCCGGTAGTCCAGGAGATTGTTACGGGTATTTTCTCGACCAGGGTTGCGATTCGTCTGTGACTTTGGCGATTGCTGCATTTCTGTCATGGCAGGATTTCCACTCCCTGTATAGTGCGCCCCTGTAAGGCAAAGGCTTCTCGAATTTCGCCTACGGTGTACAGGCAATCGATATTGAGTCGATACAAGTCATACTGAGTGTTTGCTCTTTCAACGCGCGCTTGTTGCACCTCTTCCTCTGAGTTCAACAGCTCAACAAGTGTTCGAGTTCCCAGTGCGGAATATTGCTTCCTGTACAGATCTCGGGTCTCTTCAATTGCTCGCAGCCTTGTATCGAGAATACTCAGACTACGCTCAAGCCCAACGCTCTGGCTCTGTGCAATTCGGAGATCTCTGGAGACGTTCAGCTGAGCGGCATCCTTTGCAGCCTCTGCTGATCGCATAGCAAAATTAGCAGCATCCCGATTGGCGAATATCCGTCCGCCCTGATAGATCGGCATGGAAAGGTTTAGAAAGATTGCACTTTCATGATCATTCAGCGCGTTAGAGTCGACATACTGCTGATCGAGATAGCGGTTGACACTACCATCCAATGACAATGTTGGCCAAGATTGAGCACGGGCTTCCTTTAACTGGGCCACGGCCTGGGATCGGTCGGCCTCCGCAACAAGCACACTTGGTGCGGTATTCACTTTTAGCGGGTCAACCATACATCCATTCACAACGGAACCCGGCACGCCCGGTTGTAATACGATGGGTTCCTGCACACCAACAAGGTTCTGTAATACACCTCGCCAGCGACTGAGCTGGGCCAGGGTTTGCTGACGGTTGGCACGCGCAGATTCGATGCGAGCCTGTGCCTGCAAAACATCTGAGCGGGTACTGGCACCCCGCTGGTTTCGCATTCTTACCAGATCGGAGATACTCGAGACGCCCTCCACCTGCGCATCTGCGGAACGTACTAGGGTCTGATACCGAAGAACCTCCAACGCTGCCTGAGCCGTATCCCGCGCCACGGTATCGATTTGCAGCAGCACACGGGCCTGGGACGCATGCGCACTTGCGGTGGCGGAACCCACACTCCCAGATATTTTTCCAAAGTCGTAAATTACCTGCGACACATACAACTGGACCGCATGGCCGTCACCATCGCCATCGGTCTCTGAATCATATCCGCCGATCACACCAAGACTCAATTGGGGGAAATAACCCGCCCGAGCAGTGCGAATATTTTGCTGCTGGCGACGCAATTCACCCACGGACTGTCCTACACCAGGATGCCAATCGACTGCCTGAACGACTGCATCGGTGATATTCAACTCGAACGGTGTGTGGCCAGAATAAGACGTGGAGACTAATGGTCTAACAGAGTGAAATTGATCTTTGGTAACTTCCCCTTGAATCTGGGAGGGACTAATGACCTCTAGCTGTTCGGCAAATGAGGGCTCCCCACGTGCTATTACTATAAGTACAGCCGCCATGTAGATAGGGAAAAATGAGACAGACAAAAAATGGCGGCATTCATGACATTCAGCCATCCATTGCCTGATAAGCCCGTATCGCTGCTTCACTTTATTTCACTTTTTGATGCCGCCTTCCAGTTTTTTCCTTAAAACTATCGGCGAGATATTTATTGATATTTACGCAAAAATTTTAGTTCAAAAAATCAGCAATAGAGCGTCGCATGATGCTACTGGCGCCAAATAAAGCTTTTATATGAAGCAATAAAAAACCTACCCTGTATTTCCTAGCGAGAAACTCTTTTTCCCTAAAACTGGTCAAAAAAATACCGGGCACTGGGCCCGGTAATTTCAGAGTAGAACGTGGCTTACAAACGACCACTACAGGTCGTGATTACCTGAATGATTCCACATATCTTTCATCGGATCCTCCGTATCAGCTGGCGCAATATCTTGCGCATCTTGATCCGCAAGCAAGCCGCCTAATACTTCGGCGAGCTCCTCACTTGATCCCATGCCCTCAATCGAGTCACTTTCCAGATAGTCGCTAATAAGATCCTGTAAGTTCGGATACTCCGATCCACTTTCAGGCATCAACGCGAAATGCTGGTCGTCCGCCTGCCCAGATATGTGCTCAGCTAACTCAATGATATCGCTAAGCACGTTTTGCAATGCTTCTTTAAGCTGCGCTTTGGCCTCCGTGTCTGGTACCCGATTCAAGTGACCCAACGTTTCGTCGAATTGCACCATTTCCACAGGGAGGGACTCACCAGCGGATTCGTCCAATGACAATTCGCTGTCATCACACAGATCGGCCACATTAATTTCATCAAAGACACCAGGGCCACCGACGTTACCAGACATATTCGTTGGCCAGCCGTCCGTAGTTGTCTCATTACCATCCGGATCGTAGTGGCCATTACCAGCCTTGATGATGTAAGGATCTCCCGGCCCGTCATGGTCTACCGCAGACCCGTACTCATCCTCGATGCAATCGTAGAGTGACTGTGGATACGCCGGATCTTTGATTTCGGCGAACTCGCCTTCAAAACCTTCGACCTTGATGACCCTGCCATCTTCCAATCTAAAGGCTACGTAGCCAATGGCGTGGTCGAGATCGGAGTCCGCATCGGCATCGGCATCCGCGTCGGCATCTGCGTCGGCATCTGCGTCGGCATCTGCGTCGGCGTCGGCGTCGGCGTCGGCGTCGGCGTCACAATCAGCATCGGCATCGGCGTCGGCATCCGCGTCTGCATCGGCGTCTGCGTCTGCATCGGCGTCTGCGTCCGCGTCGGCGTCGGCGTCGGCGTCTGCGTCGGCGTCTGCGTCTGCGTCTGCGTCGGCGTCTGCGTCTGCGTCTGCGTCAGCATCTGCATCCGCATCGGCATCTGCATCCGCGTCGGCATCCGCGTCGGCATCCGTGTCGGCATCGGCATCTGCGTCGGCATCCGCATCGGCATCTGCGTCGGCATCTGCGTCAGCATCGGCGTCGGCATCTGCGTCGGCATCGGCGTCGGCATCCGCATCGGCGTCGGCATCGGCATCGGCGTCCGCATCGGCATCGGCGTCGGCGTCCGCGTCGGTATCCGCATCGGCGTCTGCATCGGCGTCGGCGTCGGCATCGGCATCCGCATCCGCGTCGGCGTCGGCATCCGCGTCGGCGTCGGCATCCGCGTCGGCATCCGCGTCGGCATCCGCATCGGCATCTGCGTCGGCATCGGCATCGGCGTCGGCATCGGCATCGGCATCGGCATCGGCATCGGCGTCGGCATCGGCATCGGCGTCCGCATCGGCATCCGCATCGGCGTCGGCATCCGCATCGGCGTCTGCATCGGCGTCGGCATCGGCATCCGCATCGGCGTCGGCATCCGCGTCGGCATCCGCGTCGGCATCCGCATCGGCATCCGCGTCGGCATCCGCATCGGCATCCGCATCGGCGTCGGCGTCGGCATCGGCATCCGCATCGGCATCGGCGTCGGCATCGGCATCGGCATCCGCGTCAGCGTCGGCGTCGGCATCCGCATCGGCGTCGGCATCGGCATCTGCATCCGCGTCAGCGTCGGCGTCGGCATCCGCATCGGCATCTGCGTCGGCATCCGCGTCGGTATCGGCATCGGCATCTGCGTCGGCGTCCGCGTCGGCATCTGCGTCGGCATCCGCGTCGGCATCGGCGTCTGCATCGGCGTCGGCATCGGCGTCGGCATCCGCATCGGCGTCTGCATCGGCGTCTGCATCAGCATCCGCGTCGGCATCGGCATCGGCATCTGCGTCGGCATCTGCGTCGGCATCCGCATCGGCATCCGCATCGGCATCGGCATCAGCATCAGCATCAGCATCAGCATCAGCATCGGCATCGGCATCGGCATCGGCATCGGCATCGGCGTCGGCGTCGGCATCCGCATCGGCGTCGGCGTCCGCGTCGGCATCCGCATCGGCATCCGCGTCGGCATCCGCGTCGGCATCGGCATCTGCGTCGGCATCTGCGTCGGCATCCGCATCGGCATCCGCATCGGCATCCGCATCTGCGTCGGCATCCGCATCGGCATCGGCATCGGCATCGGCATCGGCATCTGCGTCGGCATCTGCATCGCTGTCAGCGTCAGCATCACTGTCAATGGGCGGTAGGCTAATCCGGCTGTCGTCGTCCAGTGCTTCGGCCACAATCAGAATACCTGCAGCGGCGAGGCCAGCCTTTACCCAAGGACAAATGACCGCGCTTTGAGCGGGCGCGGTAGCCACTAGATCTGCGCTACTGCTAATTTGGGTCAACGCGAAAATTGAGCCATCCGCCCCTTTTTGCGCGAGCAATACAGCACCTGACTCTGGGTCTTGCAGAAGTAGGTCACTTTGGGTGTCATCATCATCAGCAAGATAGAAGTTCGCCAGTGTGATAATTTCGCCGGACAACAACTGAATGATTAGGTCATCGCCGACCTTGAAGGTCGATAATATTTCGTCATGCGGAAGCTGAAGTTTCACAAAACCCGGAGCATCAAGAACCACATTTTCTGATTCAAATGAACTCAGAGTACCAGTTGCCTTATCGACCACCTGCGTCTGCATCCTGCGTACCTTTTCCTTGCCCCTATCTCGCGATAGAAATACACATGTCGCGTGTGAGCCACCACCGTAGCGGCAATACCTCGCGCCAATCGATCACTTTTTGACTGCGCCATTAAATGGTATGGATGACATATTCTCGGAATTCAAGTTCTCGTTTATTTACAAGAAAAAAACCATAGTCACCCAGCGATCATTTAGACGAATTAATTTGGATGATTCTACTTCCACAAGCTTGAAGCAGTTCACATATTAGCCAGGACAAAATAGTCACACCGTAAACAGTAACGCCAGCAAGAGGAACAATGTGTCAACAACAGTACGTTGGCGCGCTATCTTTCAAGAGGTGCCCCGCCAACATCAATGTATAAAAAGTGTCTCCCTTTTGCAGAATCCGCTTCACGTTTTCCTATGATGTTGTTTTTGGTTACACAGGAGTCTGGGCTGGGCTCCCATTGCCACTGGCCGTAGAGTTCTGCCCGCCTACCTGTTCTGCGGACGACACGGGTGGAGGGACTTTCGATGTTACGTCTTTTGAATCATTACGATACTTCGCCCACACAGGTTGCCGCATCAGTTCGCCTGCACGCCAATACATCCACATGACCAGCAGACAGAGAGAAAACGTCATCCAATAAAGCACTGGCCCACCGAAAAATTGAATCACCAAACCGCCAACTAGCGGCGCACTGGACCAACCAAAGGCGTACAGACTCGTTGCACCAAAGTAGCTCCCGCGCATATTTGCAGGTGCCATTCGATCTACTTGAACGCTCATATTTGGGAACAGAATCGCTTCTGCAACGCTGATCAAAAATATCGCGCCCAGCCATCCGGAAAACCAGTGGATCGGATTCAAGGCAAACCATACCTGCCCTACGGCCAACAACATCATCCCGATAAAAATACGCTGATTTACGTTCACCTCTCGCATAAGGCGCAGAAGGGGGAACTGCAAACACACGATGGTCGACGCATTGATCAGAATCATGCTCGAAATCAGCGTAACGACTTTTGGCGCGTCATTTATGGTCAAGTACTGTATCAAGCTCGAATCCATGTGCGCATAAATGAAGAGCGCAATGACGTTGGCCAGAATCGTGATCAAAAATACTTTGTCTTGCGCCAGAACTCGCAGCGTATCCGCAAATTTTCCGCTCGAAGTTTCCCCTTGACTGGACGCCTTTTCAGAACCATATATACGAAAAGCCACAACAAATGCGATAAACAAGCTCAGGTAACTGAACGCGGTGATACCAAACGTCGTTTGCTGCCCGCTTAACCCTATCCATACACCAATGATCGGCCCCAATGCACTGCCAACGTTAATGAGGAAATAACGGAACTGCATTGCCAATTCACGCGCTTTCGTATCTGAAATCAAATCCCCAAACATCGCCATCGCCGGCGGCTCCCAAACGGATCGGCCAATTGCACTCAGGGTGATTGCGACGGCAAATGCCATCACGCTATCCGCCAAGGCAAGAAATACAAATGCGATAACGTTGATAAAGGTGCCGCTAAGAAGCAGAAGCTTTCTGCCGAAGCGATCAGACAATGCCCCGGTATAAAAACCCAATATTGCTGCGCACATCGCCGAAACGCTGAGCAAAGCGCCGATTTCTCCCGGACTTAGCGCAAACTGTTGATGCAGCATGACTGCGAGAAACGGCCACACCATGAAGTAGGTACCGCGACCGAAGAAACTCCCCACGAGTACGATCCATATCAAAGGCGGTAAGCCATAGAGCGATTGCCACCACTGCCTGTCCATGCCGATTTCTCCCAAATTGACGGCAAAAAAAAACCCGGAGGCCAAGGCCTTCCGGGTTTTTCCGTGGAGGGCCTTGAAAGAACCCTCCAGCACAATTTGATATTACTGTCAGGTTAACAAATTACGTACCTTGCGGCCGCCATGCGCTTTACACACCTTGATGGTCCAGGTACGGACAATCAGGGAGGAGGCGCCATATACGGACTTCGCACATAGCACACCAGAAATCGCCATAAACGCCGGCCAAGCACAAACAAGACGCGCTAGAACAGCAGACACAGCAAAGCCCGCGAAAAGCTCGCGATTTCGCCAGCACATCATGCTGCTTGCGTTCATATTGACCGACATAGAGAAAACTCTGGTGAGAACTGAATTCATAAACTTGTTACGAGTGTAGATTCTGATTCACAGATATCTAGACAGTAAGCGCTCAATCATATCCGAATACGAACTGGTTGCAACCGTCTTCGTCAGATTTCGCCTGGCAACAGTTTGGTCACACTCCCTCCATATATGACAGCTTCTATACTTACCCCCGGCATTTCAGCTGCGCCCGAATCCCTTTGGTCCACGATTGCCTGCCTGGGCGCATAAATTCGCTGTTTTTATTGAACGTCACTCTTTGCTCGGGACATAGCGGCAATGGTCAATTTCGGAAAATCCTCTCTACTGGTCGATGCGCCCTGCGGATCCATACAGGGAAAATTTGATCCGCTCCAACAGGTGAAGCAGTTCCAGGGAATCCCCTATGCCATACCGCCAGTAGGAGAACTACGCTGGCAGCCTCCACAACCAGTAGAGCCATGGAGCGACCTCAGAGAAGCAACCTGCTACGGCATGCCCGCACCCCAGAATCCATCGGAGCTCTTTCAAATTCGTGGCCCAAATGGCGAGGAACCCATCTGTGAAGACTGCCTTTACCTGAATATCTATGCACCGGCAGAATCACGCCATGACAAATTGCCCGTTATGGTATGGATCCACGGCGGGTCGTTTTATCTCGGTTCCAGCTGCCAGACTCTATACGACGGTAAATACCTCGCCTCGAGCGGTCGCGCCATCGTCGTCACGTTAAATTACCGCTTGGGAGCTCTCGGTTTCTTGCGGCTATGTGATCTGAGCAATATACCGGCTACCGGTAATGAAGGGTTGATGGATCAGCTAGCGGCGCTGGAGTGGGTAAACAGAAACATTGCTGCATTTGGAGGCGACCCAGAAAACGTGACTCTATTTGGTGAGTCCGCAGGCGCAATGAGTATTTCTTCGCTGTTCTCTGCATGCCCGCAAGGGGATAAGCCGCTTTGCGGTAGGCTGTTCCATAAAGCCATCGTACAAAGTGGCAATCCCGGCGTCTTCCACCACACAGACAACGCAAATAGTCTGGCGGAACAGTATTTAAACACCCTCGCAGCAGGCGTAGGAAAGACCAACCTGAGCGACTTATCGACAGAGGAGCTTCTGCAGGCTCAGGCCTCACTGATTAGTAGTCAGGCAATGCATGCCAGGTGGGGCCACCTCCCATTCAAGCCAGTGCAAGACGGCGAATTTCTGTTGCACTCGCCCACCGATGCGCTACAAAGCCCTGCGGCGGCCAGCATACCCATGATGGTGGGAAGCAATAGCGATGAGTGGAATTTGTTTAGCGCCGCGCGTCCAGAAACATACACGCTGGATGAACAGCAAATTCGCGACCACTTGCAGCAACAAATTCCAGACCCAATGATTGCCAAGCTTCTCGAATATTACCGCGCCCGCGCAGAAGCGCTGCATGACGACCCTTGGCCCCTGTGGAGTCGGGCCTGGAACCTAATACTGACGGATATGGTATTTACCGTGCCCGGGTTGCGACTACTCAATGCCCATCAGGGGAAACGTTTTCACTACCACTTTACCCAACCCTTGATTGCACAGCCGCTACTCGGCGCCTGCCACGCCGCCGAGCTCGGGTATGTATTTGGCACCCATGGCGCGGGGAATCTCGCCCACTTTTATGGGGGGGAAACCGAACCACACCGCCTCAGTGAATCAATGCGAAATGCCTGGCTGAACTTTGCCGAGTCGGGGGATCCGGGTGATAATTGGCCCGCATTTGACGAGGGCCACACCCAGCAGTTTGGCGAACATAGCAAGCGCGACCTTGATTTAGCCGAGTTGCAAGCTCTCTGGCAAGGGATGGATGACCAGCAGTTAAGGGGATTCCTCTGAGCGCTGAGCGCCATTCGCGATAGGGGCCCAGTGTGCGGCGGAACTGCGAGCAGCATCAAATACAGGTAGAATTTGCCCACAGAGCGCAGACTGGAGTAGCCGAATTTGCACGAAATTGTCCTGATCCGCCACGGCGAAGCAGCCAAGTCACCCACCGATGACGACCCCGGGTTAACAGCCCTTGGGCACCAACAAGCGCAACAACTCGCGGGTCATCTGAATGTTCTATATCCGGGTGGGCAAGGGGTAAGACTAATGAGTAGCCCCAAGTCACGTGCGCGTCAGACCGCAGAACCCATAGCCAGCCTCTGGCAAAAGCCTCTTGAACAGCTCAATGATGTGATAGAAATTCCATCACCCGAGGGGGTTTCCCTTGCGCAACGCGGCGACTGGATTCAGGCGTTTATTAATTCCAACTGGAACGATTTGACGGTTGCACAACATGTGTGGCGCAACGGTATCATTAGCGCACTCAAGTCGATCGAATCTCGCCCAGCTCAGACTTCCGGACCAGTAGAGACGACGCTCGTGTTCTGCCATTTTATGGTGATCAATGCCGTAATCGCCGAGATTCGGCAGGACGCTCGAATCGCCCAGTTCCGCCCCGATTACACCTCACAAACTCGCCTGTCACTGGACAATGACGTACTCACCATCGTGGAGTTAGGCTTAGAACGACACGCGCCCCACCGTATTCAGTAAGGGCGCAGGCCGTTTCTTTTTGCTGAGATTAGTTTTCCAACCCCTTACTGACTACCTCATAGAGGTCTCTCGAAAGCTCACCACTGTCAGACACCCTCTGCAATGCGGATCGAATCTGCTCCGCCTCCAGTGCACGGTACTTTCGCCAGCGGGTGAGTGGTGTGACAATCCGTGCGGCAATTTGTGGATTTAACTTATCCAGCGCAATCACCTGTTCGGCTAAGAACGCATACCCAGTTCCGTCTTCCCGATGGAACTGAGTAAAGTTACGCATGGCAAAACCTCCGACTACCGCGCGCACTTTATTCGGATTGGTAAACTCGAACGCAGGGTGAGACATCAGCCCGCGCACCCGGCTCAGAGTTCCATAATTCGCGCTGCCCGCCTGCAGGCCAAACCAGGTTTCCACTACCTGCGTATCTTGCTGCCACTGCTGATAGAACGATTCAAGATACTCTTCAGCCTGTTCCGCGGGGCCAAATTCAATGAGCGCTGCAAGCGCGGCGGCAACATCCGTCATGTTTTCCCCGCGCCTAAACTGGCTTTCAGCCAACGCTAATGCATCCGCATTCCCGGAGGCGCAAAGGTACGTCAGACACGTATTCTTGAGGCTACGCTCGGCAATATCCGCCGCAACGGGTTGATAAGGCTTGCGTTGATCCAGTGACTGATAACGTTGAAGGAATTGTGATTCCAGAGTTTTAGCGATTGAGTCGCGTACGAATACGCGAGCGCCGATGATTGCCTGGGCATCTATGACTTCACCGTGTTCAGCCAGCTCTTGTGGACTTGGCAGCGTCAGCATCTTCGCAACCAACGCCGGGTCCAGCTGGGTATCCTCTAAAACAGCTGATAGGCCTTGTAACAAGGCCTCCGGTACCTGCATATCACCGCCAGCACGATAAGCGTGCTGTAATTGTGCAAGCGCATCAAACGCCAGTCGCTGACTTGCATCCCAGCGATTAAAAGAATCCGTATCGTGCTGCATCAAGAATAGAAGCTGATCACTTGTGTAGCGGTAACGCAGTTTTACCGGGGCGGAGAATCCACGCAGTAAAGATGGCAGGGGTCGCTCTGGAATATCTGCGAAGGTAAATGTCTGCGTCGCTTCCGTCAGATGTAATACCCGCTCGGTGCTTGCCTCTTTGTCCAGCGAAAGCTCCGCGCCATCCGCACCCAACAGGCTTACCGCTACCGGCATATGTAAGGGCTGTTTGTCGGTTTGCCCCGGCGTATCCGGAGTGTGCTGACGAATGGTTAAGTGGTATTCCTGTGCTTGCGCGTCGTACTTGTCCTCAACATCAAGCACCGGCGTACCGCCCTGACTATACCAACGGCGGAACTGGGTCAGGTCGGCACCATTGGCGTCTTCCATCGCCGCCACAAAATCTTCGCAGGTAACCGCGCAGCCATCGTGCCGTTCAAAGTAAAGGTCACTGCCGCGACGGAATGCTTTGGCGCCCAGGAGACGGTGGATCATGCGCACGACTTCTGCACCCTTTTCATACACGGTCAGGGTATAGAAGTTGGAGATTTCCATGTAGGAATCCGGACGTACCGGGTGTGACATCGGGCCAGCATCTTCGGCAAATTGAGCCGTACGCAGCAATGTGACATCTTCAATCCGCTTCACCCCACGGGAATTCATGTCTGCGGAAAACTCCGCGTCACGAAATACGGTAAACCCCTCTTTCAGGCTGAGCTGGAACCAGTCCCGACAGGTCACGCGGTTCCCGGACCAGTTATGAAAATATTCATGGGCTACAATCGCTTCGATACGCTGGAACGCTGCATCGGTCGCTGTTTCCGGGCTCGCGAGAACGCAAGCGGAATTGAAGATGTTCAATCCCTTGTTTTCCATCGCGCCCATGTTGAAATGATCTACGGCGACAATCATAAAGATATCCAGGTCATACTCGCGACCGTAGACTTCTTCATCCCACTTCATGGACTTCTTCAGAGACTCCATGGCGTGCGCGGTCTTGCCAATATTCTTTGGCTCAGTGAACAGCTGCAAAATCACTTTGCGGCCACTGCTCGTAGTAAAGTGATCTTCCACAAACTGCAGGTCACCAGCAACCAGGGCAAATAGATAGGAAGGTTTGGCGAACGGGTCTTCCCAGGTCACACGCAGACGCCCATCCTCGGTCATGCCGCTGTCAATCTTGTTTCCGTTTGAAAGAAGAACCGGGTAAGTGGCGGGCGCAACAATCGTGGTGGTAAACACACTCATAACATCCGGGCGATCCGGATAAAATGTGATCTTGCGGAACCCTTCCGCCTCGCACTGGGTGCAATACATACCGTTAGAAAGGTATAAGCCCTCCAGCGAAGTATTGCTTTCGGGTGCAATACGGGTCTGCACCTCCAGTACAAACGATTCTTTGTCCACAGTCAGCAACAATCCATCCGCTTGCTCGCTGTAGCGCTGCGCCGGCAGCAGCTCGCCATCTACCGCGACGGAAAGAAGCTCGAGATCGACCCCGTCGAGCCACAACGGTGGGAGTGTTCCGGCAGTATCGGCCGCCGGATTACGCCGGACCTGTAATCGCGACTTTACGAGCGTGGCGTGAGGATCGAGATCAAACGTCAGCTCCGTCCGGTCAATCAAATAATCCGGCACCTGATAGTCTTTCAGGAAAATTGTTTGCGGCTGTGTGTCTTGCATTCTAAACAGTCTCTAGTAAATCTTGTGGAGAGGCGGTTATCCCGCCTCCACATTGCAATCAATAAACTTGTGATTAGTAACCGGCAGCCTGGCCATCTTTTCGGCTTTCAGAAGCACCGTGGTAGACGCCGTTTTCTGTCTTCTGGATTGCCTGGTAGCCGCCATAGGGGCCGCTTTCAAAGCGGATTTGATGCCCCATCTGGACAAGTTTGCGCCGGGTTTCCATTGGAAATCCATCTTCCAGGCTCAGATAGCCACCGTCTTCCATCAGTTCATCGGTGGGCTGACTCGAACCACTGTGCAAAATTCGAGGGGCATCTCCGGCCTCCTGCACATTCATGCCGAAGTCCAGCATATTGATGACGATCTGCGCATGCATCTGTGGCTGGGTGGCACCGCCCATAACGCCGAAGCTCAACCAGGGGTTGCCATCCTTTGTTACAAACGCCGGGATAATGGTATGGAATGGACGCTTGCCCGGCTCGTACTGGTTGAAATGCCCTTCCTGCAAACTGAACATTTCCCCTCGATCCTGCAAGATAAAGCCCAGATCGCCGGGGGTCATACCAGATCCCATACCCCGATAATTACTCTGGATCAGAGACACCATGTTGCCGTCTTTGTCCGCGGTAGTGAGGTAGATAGTATCGCCGTGTCGTAGTGCAACGGTTCCTGCCTCGTAGCGCTTTGCCGCTTTATTGGGGTCAATCAAGGCACGACGTTTCTCTGCGTAGGATTTAGAGATCAGCTCCTGCACCGGTAGCTGGTTGAAATCCGGATCGGCGTAGTATTTGGCGCGATCCTCAAACGCGAGCTTTTTGGCCTCGGCAAAAAGATGAATGTATTCTGGGCTCGTACGTCCAAGCTTTTTCAGGTCGTAGCCTTCCAGAATATTGAGGATTTGCAGTGCTGCGATACCTTGGCCGTTCGGTGGCAGCTCCCATACATCGTACCCGCGGTAGTTGGTGGAAACTGGCTCCACCCAATCGGAAGTGTGGCCGGCCAGGTCCTCGTAAGACAGGAAACCACCATTGGCTTTCATATAGCGGTCGATCTCGCGCGCGATATCACCTTTATAAAAGGCATCGCGACCACCATCGGCAATTTTCTGCAGGGTGCTGCCAAGGCGGGGATTTCGAAAAAGGTCCCCCTCCTGCGGCGCCTTGCCGCCGGGCATATAAGTCTCCCGGAACCCTGGGAACTTCTCCAGCTTGGGAACCGAGCGATTCCAGTAGTAAGCCACCAGCTGAGTAACCGGAAACCCTTCATTGGCATATCGAATGGTTGGCGCCAGCAGTTCCTGCATGGGCAACTTGCCAAATTTTTCATGCAGCTCGAACCAGCCATCTACCGCGCCCGGCACTGAAACGGGCAAAGGACCATGAGATGGTATTTTTTCCAGACTATTATCGGCAAAATAATTAAATGGCAGGGATTTTGGCGACCGGCCACTGGCATTTAGCCCGTGCAGCTTCTTATCTTTGGCGCTCCAGATAATTGCGAACAAATCCCCGCCAATTCCGTTGCCTGTTGGCTCCATCAGCCCCTGAGCGGCATTGGCAGCAATTGCTGCGTCCACGGCACTGCCACCCTTTTTCAGAATATCCAGCGCCACTTGCGTCGCTAAGGGGTGGCTAGTGGCGGCCATGCCCTGCGTCGCCAAGACCGGTGAGCGACTTGCGAACCCTTGCCCGTTAACACGGTCATAAGCTGTAACACTGGCGGAAAACAATAAGGTGCTTAGAAATGCACCGGCTGTCGCAGTTGCCGCCCGCACTATTCGCGATGTTTTCGGCACTTGGGCGCCATCGCACATGCAACGCTTGAGGAAAAATGTCATCTGGAATTTCACAATAACTGCCCTTCTCGTTATTCTCAGAACAAGTCTCTCTGTAATAGCCATACCGGTCAACTGAGGTATTCGCGCGCGTGACATCCCGCCTCCCCCAACGCAACGCGAAGGTGCTGGTACGCTATTTTGTCGTTTTTACCCTGGCGATTCTTGTTACTGGAATTGTTACTGGGGTGGCCACCTGGGTCACTCGACACACCTGGCTGCCCTGGTTAATAAATCAGCAACTCGATAACGCGCGCGTGACCTCGATTGAGCGGCTTCAGGTATCCCGAGACGATGGCGACTGGCGTGCGAATATCCAGCAATTGGTCATAGAAACGGAACAAGACCAGCAAATTCTCCTGGCCAACCTCCAGATACAACCATTCAACGATCTGATCGCCCACGTTTTCACTGCCAACAGTGAGGCCGCTCCCAAAGCGGAGGTATCCATCGATCAGCTGACTATCGAGAAGATCGGAGATGCCACCGCGCGACCGGCGCCCGGCACAGCAGGACAGGAACCTGAATCAAAGGCCACTACTACCCGTGAATCCGATTCCGGTCGTTCCCAATCCACAAAAGTAGACCAGGACGAAGACACAGAGCGCGAAGCTCTAATAATCAGCGACCTGCTTCAACAGCTACAAGCGCTACCTGTGCGGAGTGTCGAAATTCGTACAATTCAGGTCCCCGACCATTTACCCGGATACTCTACTGCACAATTTTCTCGCAATAGCCAGGGCTCCATTACGGGGGATATACGCAACTCACAGTGCGATGGATGCCTGCTGTCAGTGGACATACGACCGATTAGCGACCGCCCAAAATTTCAGTTTGAACTCACTCATGATCAAGATGTGGTTGCGAGTGTTTCAGGCCACCTACGAAAACTCCCCGACAGCGCTCCTGCAGCGTGGGATCTTTCTAGCAACACCCAGCTCGTCGCAGAGCGGTTATCCACACTAACCGCAAATATCGGACAACAGCTGCCCTCTTCGTCCACAGAGAACTGGCACAGCGGGCTCGCCCTGCTCACGCAAAGCCGAGGGTCAGCTTCGATTAGCCTACGCGGACAGATTAATGATGAGATCCAAGGACTGCACGGTATCAGTGATCTTCACAGCGATATCCAAGTTGAAAACCTGACGGTACCCCTCCCCAAAAAACTCATGGGTACTCCAGTACTCATCACCACAAACACCAGATCACCGATTTCCGTCGAACTCGATAGCCTGCAGCCACTTTCAGCACAAAAGATCCGTGGTGAGCTCTCAATACAGGTTCAAGGCCCGCAAGCAGATAAAGATGTACCACTACTCAATGCCAGACTCCGCCTTGCGGAGTCCGTGGAAAGCTTGCCCCTGGTTGCGATCGATACAGACCTTGATCTGGCGAATTGGCAAGAAGTACTCGAGCACCCGACCATTAAAAAACGTTTGGCGGGATATGAGGTAAAGCGACTATCCGGCACGCACGCTGTGTCCACAACATTTACGCTCCCCAAGTTGAACACCGAACTTCTTGGCGAACGGCAACGTATCAGCGATTTGTCAGTAGAATGGAAATCATCTAACAAAACCGAATTCCTACTGAAACAACCGGAATCCAAAACACCGGCGGCATTACAAGATTGGCGCACGACAAAAGTCACTCTTCCCCGTGATCAAGCAGTGTCCTTCAGCGCCAAGAAAATTCCAGGCCCAATGCAGGTAAGTACGCCCCAACTTATGGTGACTATGGAGGCCCCTGCGCAGTCTAAAGAACGTCCCAACGCCAAAATCGAAGGCAAGCTGCTGGAAGTTAAGTGTGCAGACATTCTGTCCAAAGCCTGTACATTTCAACTGGACGCAAAGGCTTCAAATCTCAGTCTTGCGCAAGAAAATACTCTCATAGAAAACCTTACTCTACAGACTGAAGTAGCATTGTCTGGAAATGTGGATAGCGCATCGACCGTTGTCGATCTCCGCGTCCTGAACATGACGGTAGATAAAAGCACATCAGGCGAAATAAGCGCTGACAACTCTGAGCTATTTTCCCCTGAAGCACACTGCGAAATTGATGCGACAAAAACGCATTGTGAGTCACCACAAATTGCTGTCAGCTTCGCACCTATGGCACTTGCAGAACATAGCCTTGAGGGAATCGTGTTTCTCGAGGATTTTAACTTTACGACATTACGGGCCCAAACTTCGATAAACGCAGCCCAGAATAGCGCGATAACTTCCGGTTTCTCTAATTATCGTGCAGACCAACTTGCCATCAAAACCGTAGATGCATTGACGATACAATTGGCATCCCACGGGAAATTTGAGTTCAATGACAAACAGTTAACCGGGACCAGCACCGTCACCAGTGGCCCTCTGCAATTTAATAGCAACTGGCAACACAATCGCAAAAAGCAAGAAGGGATGCTGGAACTTGTACTCCCTTCCACCAAATTCAGCCGCAGTAACTCACTGGCAATGGGTGTAGATGGACTGCCTGCCAACCTGATAGGAGGAAAACTCGAAGGCACTGCAAAACTCCATTGGCCAGATAACCAACAGGATATCGCCCAGGCCTCTTTATCGGATGCCGTTGTTCAATACAATAACAGCTATGCGCTAGGGATAGATTCCACAATATCTCTTGAGCGAGAGGGTGACTCATGGGCGACAACCGGCCCAGCGCGAGTTACTGCTGACACTGTTGATGCGGGTGTCGCCCTTAACAATCTGCACTTCGACCTGACTATCAGCGCATCTGGTGATCTTATACTGAAGAATTTTTCGTCTGAACTGCTCGAGGGAGCCCTGACTTCAGACATGGTTAAATGGAACTTCGGTGGGGAAAAGCGACAATCCACCTTCCAGTTCACCGGTATTTCTCTGCGCGCACTGACCACCGAACTGGAGTCGACCAATTTTTCCGCAAGTGGGCTATTGGATGCAACGATACCGATTACCACAGATGCCCAGGGCGTTACGGTCAAAGGCGGAAGCTTACAATCCCGGCCACCGGGTGGACGTATGCGCTACTACGGCGCATTCTCCCCGCAAATGCTATCCAGCAACCCACAATTGAAACTGGTGGCTGGAGCGCTGGAGGATTACACCTACCGGGACATTCATGGCACTATTCAATATCCATTGAGTGGTGATTTGCAGCTCAACTTGAAGCTAACAGGGAACAGCCAGGCGATAGACGCGAAGCGCGACCTGATCATTAATCTGAACCTGGAAAACAATGTCCCCAGCATGCTTCGGTCACTGCAGGCTAGCCGTGATTTAACCGATGTGTTGGAGCAACAAGCCCAGTGAGTAAGCCTAATCGAACAGATCCAGGTCAGCCCCCATATTGGGCGCCAAATCCCCACCGGGTTCCATGTGTTCAGGAACGGTTAATCCTGAACTATCTATAGTAATCAGCAACCATTGCGTGTATCCCCCATCGGTTTGGCAGGATGCCAGCAATTGGTGCGTTTTCGGCTCTTTCCTCTACGCGATCCAAGTAGCGCTGAAAGAGTCATTACCCGAGAGCCGCAGGAGTTTGTAGTGAACCAAGCAGACAGTTTGAAGCCCCTGGCCCTGTGGGGCGCACTGGCGCTCAGTGGGACCCTGATCGGATGTACCCCCACCGTAGCGGTCCAGGCCCCAAGCGAGCCAATTACCGTGAATCTCAATGTGAAAATCGAGCACGAGATTCGTGTAAAGGTTGACAAAGAACTGGACGACTTGTTTGAAGACAAGGAAGGCATTTTCTAGAGCGGACAGAAAATACGTCGCAGCTGGATAATTGAAGGATACACAAACATGCTAAACACTTTTATTTCTCGCGCAGAACACGCCTTGCCGACGAAGCGCACACGTAAGCCATTGCTTGCAAGCGCACTAATAATTTTCGCCTTTCTGTTCGCCCTTCCCGCGAGTGCTATTACGCTCAAACAGGCGCAAACTCAAGGTCTGGTTGGGGAGGCAAACAGCGGTTATATCGCTATTGTGCAGGACAGTTCGCCAGAGCTGGAAAAACTGGTGAACGAGGTAAACCGCAAGCGTAAAAACGAGTATGCGGCAATCGCCAAGCGTAACAAGATTGACATCAGTCAGGTAGCCGCCCGGGCAGCAGAAAAGTTAGAAGCCCGACTCAAGAAAGGTGAGTACTATCAGGACAATCTGGGGCGCTGGAAACAAAAGTAGCGATTTCAAGGCATAAAAAAAACCCGCAACCTGAGTTGCGGGTTTTTTGGACTTAAGCGATTTTCAATCTGTACTGATCAGAGATTCGCAAACAGCGACATACCGTCGAGCCCTTGCCCCTCCATGACTTCGCGTAGACGCTTAAGCGCATCCACTTGAATTTGGCGTACACGCTCGCGGGTCAGACCTATTTCACGACCGACTTCTTCCAGGGTACTGGCTTCGTAGCCTCGCAGCCCAAACCGGCGCGAAACCACTTCACACTGCTTATCTGGCAACTCGCCCAACCAGCGGTTAATGCTGTCAAACAAGTCGGTATCTTGCAGCAATTCCGCAGGATCCGATTCATGCTGGTCAGGAATGGTGTCCACCAACGTTTTCTCAGACGAAGGGCCGATTGGCGTATCGACTGAAGTAACGCGTTCATTAAGGCCGAGCATACGCTCTACGTCTTCAACGGGTTTTTCCAGTAAATTGGCGATTTCTTCCGCCGTTGGCTCATGATCCAGCTTCTGAGCCAGTTCCCGAGAGGCACGGAGGTAAACATTAAGCTCTTTCACAACATGAATGGGCAAACGGATGGTCCGCGTTTGATTCATGATGGCACGCTCAATGGTTTGGCGAATCCACCAAGTAGCGTAAGTCGAGAAACGGAAACCCCGTTCAGGGTCAAACTTCTCCACCGCACGGATAAGACCGAGGTTACCTTCCTCGATTAAGTCCAGGAGCGCGAGACCACGACTAACGTAACGACGGGCTATTTTCACAACCAGTCGCAAGTTACTTTCAATCATGCGCTTGCGGGCCGCCGCATCGCCACGTAGCGCTTTACGCGCATAGTAGACTTCTTCTTCGGCGGTTAATAATGGGGAGAATCCGATTTCGTTGAGATATAACTGGGTAGCGTCGAGGTTTTTTTGCCCGGCTGCATCGTCGAGCTTTCGTATGGTTGTTTTTGTAGATGTGGTTTTCGAAGTGGACTTCGATGTCTTGTGGGAGATTGTTTCAGAGTTTTTTTTTGCCGTTTTACTCCGGGTACGGCTTGTTTTGGTTTCGGTTAAGGTTTTTTCCTGATCGAAGGACTCCGGCGCGACATCTGTCTTAGCACCAAAATCCATCTGATCATGACGTTGTGCTTCCATTTCCCCAACTCCTTGTACTTTGCCTGTATCAGTCGCTGGCGACAGCATTCGATCACTGAATCGGCCGCTGTCAGCTGCGACAGCCTCCGGTCTCGGCAACTCACCGTCACTGGTGAGTAGGGTCACTGCAGGGCAGCTACTTCCGATCCCGGTGACTACCTCAAGTGGTTATAAATAAAAATCCATTTTTATTGCACAACAGCGTATGGGTGAGCGGTTATCGCGCTTATTTCGGCAGGCCCCTTATGGCAGGTATGCCAATGGGTCTACCGGCTGGCCATTCTTGCGAATTTCAAAGTGGAGCATATCGCGGTCAGTACCACTTGAACCCAATTCCGCTATCCGTTGCCCTGCTCTGACTTTCGTGCCCTCGCCAACAAGTAACTTGTCGTTGTGGGCATAAGCACTGAGGAACGCCTCGTTGTGCTTGATGATCAAAAGCTTACCGTAACCTCTCAGTGCGCTTCCGGCGTAAATCACTGTGCCATCCGCCGCTGCCTGAACAGATTCCCCCTTTTTCCCGGCGATATCAACACCCTTGCGCAAGGGGTCGTTGGCCTGAAAACGAGAGAGCACCCTGCCACGAACCGGCCAACGCCATTTTGTGACATTTTTATTACCGTCCGAAATTGACGAATTTTTCACAACCTTCGGTACAGGCTTGGATGCCTTGGCTGGCGCTTGACGAGTCACTTTCTTTGTTTTCGCAACGGTCTTGGCTACCGGCTGGTTAGTCACAACAGGAGCCCGCCCAGTCAGCGCGAGGCGCTGCCCGGGAAATATCCGATAAGGCGCGGGGATACGATTTACTGACGCTAACTCTTTGAAATCTTTACCGTAACGCCATGCGATGGAGTAAAGGGTCTCACCTTTGCTGACAGTGTGGTGGCGAATCTTTTGGCTTGGGGGTTGCTTCAAGGAGGAAGTTGGGGCCAGATTACTCGCGCACGAAGCAAGCAGAAGCGCTGCACAGAAAACAACTACAAGCCGACCCAGAAAATTGGGACAAAGACGCAAAAAGCATCCACCAAAGCCGGCAGATATGGCCTCAAAATGTCGATAAATGCGCCGTTTCATTATTCTCTTTTTACATCAAAGGGGTCCATTTATGGAAAAAGCGTCTAAAGAAAATCGCTGAATCAGTGGCCTTTGACAGCCAATAAATCTGTTTACAACTAATTTACGTAGACATCATCTGGTCGCGCACAGCTGATACATCCTACCGTGTATGCTGCGAACCTGAACCGGGTCTAGGATGACCCGTTTCACCGTAGGTTATTCTCCATTTTCCTGTGCAACTTTTCCTACATGCCGGCCATGGATCCATTCGAGCGCAAGCACCAGAATCACAGCTCCCAGAGCAGCAGCCGCCGCCCCTACAAAATAAGAAGGCTGTCCGGTGACGACGGTAAACTCCATTGGCCACACGTTAGACAACATTGGCGCCAGCTTGGCACTTCTCAGTTCTCCCACAGCGCCGTTGGCGAGCTTCCAGGGCCACACGATTTTCAGGCTCCCCAACAGCACACCGACAAGAAATGAAAGCGTTACAGAAGGAAAACGGTGCATTAGCCAGGAAAGTACCCGGCTGAACAATAACAATCCACAGCCTGCTCCAGCTGCAAACCAAACCAGTGCGCCGATCTCCAGTTCGTGGACCGCACTGATCACCTGTGGGTAAATACCGATCATTAGCAGAATGAAAGAACCGGAGATTCCGGGCAAGATCATCGCACAGATCGCCAAAGCACCTGAAAAGAACAAGGTATACGGCGTTGCGACTATCTCTGTCGGTCGCATTTCACTAACTAAAATGGCCAGGACAACCCCAGATACAAGAGCCAACCAGCTGGACCACTGCCAATGCATTACCCGGCGGGCGATCGGTACCACGGAGGCGAGAATCAAACCAAAGAAGAACGACCAAACGAGAATTGGGTAATTTTCGAGCAGAAAACTGATCAGCTTGGCCAAGCTGAAAATACTAATAAGAACGCCGCTGAAGAGTGCCAACAAGAAGCTTCCGTTGATTTCTCGCCAGGTGGCGGCAATACCATTCCGGAATACAGACACTACGGTATGCGGACCAATTTTACTCAGAGAATCGAGCAGCTCCTGATAAATGCCGGTAATAAAGGCAATTGTGCCTCCAGAAACACCCGGAACAACATCCGCGGCACCCATGGCAAGGCCACGCAAGCCAACGCCCCAGTAACGACTTCGCAAAATGGTATTTGTCGACGCCTTGTTCCCTGTGGCCATTAACGCACCACGCCACTTAGCAGGGGTACAAACCGAACCGGCTCGGCTTTTTCCACATCAAAGCGCTCTCCGTCTTCGCTGCGAGTGACAATCGTCAGGTACTGGCGCTCACTCCCCACAGGAATGACCATCACCCCGCCCGGTGCCAGCTGCTCACGCAATTCGTCGGGAACCGTCGCGGGCGCTGCCGCGCAAAGAATGGCATCAAAGGTTTCCTGTTCCGGCCAACCGAAACCGCCACCGCTCAGGCGCATTTCCACATTAAATATCCCCAATTCACGCATCCGCTGACGAGCTTTGACCAACAGGGGTTCAACCCGTTCCACGGAATACAGTTTCTCAACCAAGCGGGCGAGAATGGCGGTTTGGTAGCCTGAGCCGGCGCCAACCTCTAATACGCGTGCCCGCGATGAGGCTCTGCTCAGCAGTAGCTCGGTCATTCGAGCAACAATGTAGGGTTGGGAAATTGTCTGCCCATAGCCAATGGGCAATGCAGTGTCTTCGTAGGCGCGAATCGCCAGGGCTTCATCCAAAAACAGGTGACGGGGCGTGGATGCCATAACATCCAGCACTTCTTCGTTACTGATCCCCTCGTCACGCAAGCGTTGAATCAAACGGTTGCGGGTGCGCTGGGACGTCATACCCAGGCCTTCATGTCTAAATCGATCCATAAGGATTGATAGTCTCCCTACAAGCAAATCACCGGCCCCCGAGCAGTCCTCCCAAAAAGAACCACGCTTTCCGGCGATTGACCGGGAAGACACTCGCTCCCACGGTCACAGTTTGTTGTCGTTAGTTTTTACTTATTTTAGGGCCACAGAAGATTGATTGGCCAGTTCGGCCACTTCCCGCAGCAGCGCAGTGGCAAATGTGCCCGGTGGCAAAGCGAAGTTAAGGACTAAATCTCTGCCCGTTTCCTGCTCCTCCCACCGGTACTCAAACCCTTGGGGTATCAACATTAATGGTCTGCGCTCTTGGCTCAAACCACCATGCTCCAACCAGTCCTGCCAGGTTTGCCAAGGCGCCATCGCGTTTTGCTCCAGCGAGAGCTGCTCGCCAGAGGCCGTATTCCTTCCGCGCCCCCATAGTGGGCCACTGCCTGTCGCTTCCGGCTCCCCTGCCAGGGCTTCCATCCACGTGCCTTGTTCTACCCGTGCAGCCAGTACCTGGTTAAAAAGCCAACTGCGCGCTGCGGACAAGGCAAACGCTTTCTGGTTGCGCGGCAGGCGTTTGCGCTTGCCGGCGATCGGCTCCGCCACGATACGATCTACCAGGCTCAGGTTACCGCCGTTGTGGCCGAAACGCTGCTCACCAAAATAATTGGGTACCCCTCGGTGTATCTGCGAGAGTACGGTTTCTGCAGCTGAATAATTACCGGTTACGTTGCGCAGCCGAATCTGGAAACGGTTCGCCAAATGCTCACCGCGGCGCAGCTTGCGCGCACCGCGAAAGTGCCGCAGCACCTGAACTTCCTCATTGTTCAGTTGTATCCAATCGGGCTCTGGCTTCTGTGCCAGCCAGACACTGAACCATTGGGTAGTCACCGCATGACGATCTTTCAGGCCAAAGTAGCCCACATCATTACTTTGCACGCCGGCGAGTTGAGCCAGTTGCTGAGCAACGAAACCCGTATTGGCGCCACGCTTGCGAATATGTAAATAGACGTGCTCACCAGCCTCCTCCTGAGGGGACGCCAGTTCATCCACCACAAAGTCTTCCGGCTCACTGCGAAAGTCCGCCTGCACTGCGGCTCCGCCGAGCGCACGGGGCCAATTCAGATCCCAGGCTTGCTCACCTTCTTTTTCAGAATGATTTACGGACTCGTTCACAGCTTCTCCAGCAACACCACCGCTTGGGCGGCGATACCTTCTTTACGACCGGTAAAGCCGAGCTTTTCGCTGGTGGTCGCTTTAACACTGATTGCACCGGTATCCACGGCGCAGTCTGCAGCGATATTTACGCGCATGGCATCGATGTGTGGTGCCATTTTGGGAGCCTGGGCAACCAGTGTGGCGTCGGCATTAACCAGGCGGTAGCCCTGCTGATGAATCAGACCCACTACATGGCGCAGTAACACGCGGCTGTCTGCACCGGAATAAGCGGCATCCGTATCCGGAAAATGCTTGCCGATATCGCCGAGGGCCAGTGCGCCCAGTAACGCGTCGGCAAGGGCATGCAGCAGCACATCTCCATCAGAGTGTGCGACCAACCCCTGATCGTGTGGAATACGAACGCCCCCCAGGACGACGTGATCTCCGGGACCGAAGGCATGTACATCAATGCCCTGGCCAATTCTGAGGCTCATAGTTTGTTTCCTGATGAGGCGCCGTCGGACCGGTGGCGAAGCAGGGCTTCTGCGAGCACCAGATCTGACGGATGGGTAATTTTGAAGTTGCTACAGCAGGCCGCTACCAGCTCGGGGGCATGGCCCGCTAATTCGAGTGCGCTGGCTTCGTCAGTGATTGCCTTTGGGTTCTCATCAAGGCCACGTTGCAGTGCTTGCAGCAAGGTGCCGAGCGGTGCTTTCTGTGGTGTCTGCGCCAGCCAGATTTGTTCTCTGGGCAGAGTTTGCCTTACAGAATTCGCTTCACCGGCGAGCTTAACGGTATCGCTGGCGGGCTGGGCAAGCAGTGCCATGGGGGCGGCGGCGAGAAGTTTGTCGATGTCTTCAGTACTGACCAGCGGTCGTGCGGCATCATGGACCAACACTAAGGTGGCCGGTGATTGGTGCTGACTGAGGTACTCGAGGGCGGCAAGAACAGAGTCGGCGCGCTCGGCACCGCCAATAACGGTTTGGACTTTGTCGTCCTGCGCACAATCCAGTGTTGCGAATACAGCGTCGTCTGCGGAAAGCGCAACAACAACGCCTTTCAGTCCGGGCCAGGACAATATGTTTTCGAGGGTATGGGCGATGAGTGGCTTGCCATCAATGGGCAGGTACTGCTTGGGTGTCTTTGCGCCCATGCGTTTGCCGGCGCCAGCGGCAGGCACTACGACCCAGTAATCGGTGGTCGCGTGGCTATCTGAGGGGATCATTGTTTTTCTCGCTGTGACTGCGCAGGATTTTTGTGCTCATCCTGATCGAGAAAAATAAACAGGGTTTCGCCTTCTTTGATAAGGCCGAGGTCATAACGGGCTTTGGCTTCGACGCCGTCGGTGCCTTCTTTAAGGCTACGGACTTCCCTTAGGAGGTGGCGGTTTTCCCGCTCAAGTGCAGCATTTTTTCGCTGCTGCTCTTCAAGCTGCCGTTCCAGTCTGGTCACATCCGCAAAACTGCCCTCGCCCACCCACAATCGGTATTGGGAGACCAGCAGCATTACTGTGAGGATTGCCAGCAGCCATTTCATTTGTCTTCTTCTCTATCTGGCGTTTCGGGGCTCGCACGAGTTGGGTTTCGTGGCGTCACTGCTGCCGACGGTCCTTCCCGGGACACGCCGTGAACCCATCCATGGGGGCTCGGCTGCGGCCGTCCTGGCCGCAGACGGTCCCGGGAAGGACCGCCGACATCAGCGCCTTAGCTCCAACAATTGAAGCTTCGAATTACCAGTTTACCGGGCTTACCGAATTACTTGAACTCGGCAATGCCGCGGTAAGGCGCTTTGCCTTCCAGCTCGGCTTCGATACGCAGCAGACGGTTGTACTTGGCTACGCGATCGGAGCGGCACAGGGAGCCGGTTTTGATTTGGCCAGCAGCGGTAGCAACGGCCAGGTCGGCAATGGTGGTGTCTTCGGTTTCACCGGAACGGTGAGAGATGACCGCGGTGAAGCCTGCGTCTTTGGCCATTTTGATCGCGTCCAGGGTCTCGGACAGAGAACCAATCTGGTTGAACTTGATCAGGATGGAGTTACCAACGCCCTTCTCGATGCCTTCTTTCAGGATTTTGGTGTTGGTTACGAACAGGTCGTCACCCACCAGCTGTACTTTCTCGCCGATTTTATCAGTGAGGATTTTCCAACCGTCCCAGTCGCTTTCGTCCATGCCGTCTTCGATGGAGATGATCGGGTAGTTTTCAGACAGCTCAGCCAGATAATCGGCGAAACCGGCGCTGTCGAATGCTTTACCTTCGCCAGACAGGTCGTACTTGCCGTCTTTGTAGAATTCGGAAGAGGCGCAGTCCAGAGCCAGGGTGATGTCATCGCCCAGTTTGTAGCCTGCGGCTTCTACGGCTTCAGCAATTACTTTCAGGGCGCCTTCGTTGGAAGGCAGGTTCGGGGCGAAGCCACCTTCGTCACCAACAGCGGTATTCAGGCCCTGAGCGGACAGAACTTTTTTCAGGGCGTGGAAGATTTCAGCACCCTGACGCAGCGCTTCGGCGAAAGACTTGGCTTTTACCGGCTGAATCATGAATTCCTGAATGTCGACGTTGTTGTCCGCGTGCTCACCACCGTTGATGATGTTCATCATCGGTACCGGCAGGGTGTACTCACCCGCAGTGCCGTTTACTTCAGCGATGTGCTGATACAGGGGGATACCCTTGGAGATAGCGGCAGCTTTGGCTGCGGCCAGGGACACGGCCAGGATGGCGTTCGCACCCAGCTTGGATTTGTTTTCGGTGCCGTCGGCGTCGATCATGGCCTGGTCGAGGGCACGCTGATCGGTTGCATCCATGCCTACCAGCAGGTTGGCGATTTCGCCGTTGATGTTTTCAACTGCTTTCAGAACGCCTTTGCCCAGGTAACGGCTTTTGTCGCCATCGCGCAGCTCGAGGGCTTCGCGGGAGCCGGTGGAAGCGCCAGACGGTGCACAGGCAGAACCTACCGCGCCGCACTCGAGAATTACATCGGCGTTAACGGTGGGGTTACCGCGACTATCCAATACTTCAAAAGCTTTTACAGCAACAATCTTGCTCATGTTTACAACGGGCTCCTTGTTTTTCCGGAAATTATTTACTCGGAATGTGTGTTTCTGTGAAGTTTAAGTGCGGCGGCCGCCTGCTCTGGGCCGCTCATTTTAGTTATTCGTTTGTCTACTATCTGGTAGCGGGTTATTTGGTATCGAGCGGCTCGAAGTTTTTCACCAACTGGTCCACAGCTTTCATTTGCACCAGGAAAGGCTCGAGCTTTTCAAGAGGCAACGCGCTTGGTCCATCGCACAGCGCCTTGCCCGGGTTCGGGTGCGCTTCGAGGAACAAGCCAGCAATACCGATGGCCAGCCCCGCACGGCCCAGCTCGGTCACCTGGGCGCGACGACCGCCTGATGCCGCACCACCCGGGTCGCGCATTTGCAAAGAGTGAGTAACATCGAAGATCAACGGTGCGCCGCCAGAGGCATCGATCATGGTGCGAAAACCGAGCATATCCACCACGAGGTTGTCGTAGCCGAAACAGGCACCGCGCTCACACAAAATGATGTTTTCGTTGCCGCCCTCGGCAAATTTCTCCACCACATTTTTTACTTGCGGTGGGCTCATAAACTGCGGCTTTTTCACGTTAATCACCGCGCCGGTTGCTGCCATGGCAGCAACCAGATCGGTTTGGCGTGCGAGGAATGCAGGCAGCTGAATAACGTCCACAACTTCGGCAACCGGAGCCGCCTGATGGGGCTCATGCACGTCGGTAATCAGTGGCACACCGAAGGTCTTTTTGACTTCTTCAAAAATCTTCAGCCCCTCTTCCAGTCCCGGGCCACGGTAGCTGTGAATGGAAGAGCGATTCGCCTTGTCGAAGGACGCTTTAAATACGTATGGAATACCCAGTTTGTCAGTAACGTTGACATAGTGCTCGGCCACTTTCATGGCCATATCGCGAGATTCCAGTACGTTCATACCGCCAAACAAAGTGAACGGCTTGTCGTTGGCAACCTTCAGTTTGCCGACTTCAATGGTTTTCATTATCTGCGCCTGCCTATGCTTCTTGTTTAAGCCTGCTTGTGCTCGACAGCCGCTGCTACAAAGCTCTCAAACAGCGGGTGGCCGTCACGCGGGGTAGAAGTAAACTCCGGGTGGAACTGACAGGCTACAAACCAGTTGTGCTCGGGCAGTTCAACCATTTCCACCAGAGTGTCATCTGCAGACCAGCCGCCGATTTTCAGGCCAGCTTGCTGCAGGCGATCGACGTAGTTGTTGTTCACTTCGTAACGGTGACGGTGACGTTCAACGATGACATCTTCACCGTAGATTTCGCGGGCTTTGGAATCTTTCGCCAGACGACACTCCTGGCCGCCGAGACGCATGGTGCCGCCCAGATCGGACTTCTCATCACGGGTCTCAATGTTGCCTTCACTGTCGATCCACTCGGTGATCAGGCCGATAACCGGGTGTGGCGTCTTGCCGTCAAATTCGGTGCTGTTGGCGCCGTCCAGATTGAGTACGTTGCGCGCGTATTCAATCACCACAGACTGCAAGCCAAGACAAATACCGAGGAACGGAATATTGTTTTCACGGGCGTAACGAACCGCTTCCAGCTTGCCTTCGAGGCCGCGCTCACCAAAGCCGCCAGGTACCAGAATCGCGTCGGCACCCTTGATCAGGTCCAAACCATTCTCGCCTTCGACATCTTCCGCGTTGATGTAGTCGATATTGACCTTGGTGCGGGTTTTGATACCGGCGTGAATCAAGGCTTCAATCAGAGACTTGTACGCATCCAGTAGCTCCATGTATTTGCCAACCATGGCAATCGTGATTTCGTGCTCTGGATTCAGTTTGCCGTCAACCACGTCGTCCCATTCGGACAGATCCGGGGCTTCACACTCGAGCTGGAGCTTCTCTACGACAATTTCGTCCAGGCCGTACTCGTGCAGCATGCGTGGTACGCCGTAAATGGTCTTGGCGTCGGGCAGCGGCACCACCGCGCGCTCTTCCACGTTGGTGAACAGCGCGATTTTGCGGCGGGAGTCGTCGTCGATGGCGCGCTCGGAACGGCACAGCAAAATGTCTGGCTGCAGGCCGATAGAGCGCAGCTCTTTTACGGAGTGCTGGGTCGGCTTGGTTTTGGTTTCACCGGCAGTGCCCAGGTACGGCACATAGCTCAGGTGAATCAGCAGGGCGCGATTAATGCCCATTTCCACGCGCAGCTGACGCACGGACTCGAGGAACGGCTGGGACTCGATGTCACCCACGGTACCGCCGATCTCTACGATAGCCACGTCCACATCGCGACCGCCTTCGATCACCCGGCGCTTGATTTCGTCGGTGATGTGCGGGATCACCTGTACGGTACCACCCAGGTAGTCGCCGCGGCGCTCTTTGCGCAGCACGGTTTCGTATACCCGGCCAGTGGTGAAGTTGTTGCGCTTGGACATGCGCGTGCGAACGAAACGCTCATAGTGGCCCAGGTCCAGGTCAGTCTCGGCGCCATCTTCGGTCACATAGACCTCGCCGTGCTGGAATGGGCTCATGGTACCCGGATCCACATTGATATAAGGGTCGAGCTTGAGAATAGTGACCTTCAAGCCGCGGGCTTCAAGAATAGCGGCCAGAGAGGCGGAGGCGATACCTTTCCCCAATGAGGAAACCACGCCGCCTGTGACAAAAATGTAGCGCGTCATGCAAAACCTTGGTCAGTTGAATGCCCGACGAGTTCGGGCGTGCGGGACTGGCTCAAGCGCGCAGACTCGCGCAACTCGGTGCCTTTGAGATGGGACGCCAGACTACCAGAAAGCGGATTTCTGCTCAATCCAAAAACGTCCAGAATGGCGGTTTCGGAGGACCTTCTTCGGTAACGAAAAGGTCGCCCACCGCCAGCAAGGTGCCCTCGCGGGACACCAACGGTACCTGATCGCGCAGCCAGGGAGGAAGACCGTACTCCTGAAGCAGCTTTTTCAGGGTCTGGGAGTGACGGCGCTCTCGCGGCTGGGCCCGCTCGCCATGGCGGCGGAAGCGCACGGAATATTGGCCCGGGGCCCAGTCGGGACTGGGACTGAGCGTCCAGCCACCGGGTAACGCCAGCGCGACCACACCATCCCACGACCATTCACCCTCTCCCGCCGCTAATTTCAGACGAGGCAATTGTGGTGTGAGATACAGGCGATCACGATAGCGGCGCAGAACCCGCTCACCCAGGGAGACCTCGATCACTGCGTCTTCCCGGGCTTCAAGTTGAGAAAACGCCTGCTCAAGATGGACAGCCTCTGGCATCTGGGCGCCCAAACGGGCCAACCATCCGCGCAACAGGTTTTTTTGACGGGGAACCGATAGGTCGCGAAATGCCACAAGGCCAACACTACTACCAAAGCTCTCCTGTCGGACGCCGCACCGACTCAAATCCCCTCCGGCGAGCTCCTCGAGCAAGCCCGCCGCCTCGCGCAAATTCTCGCAAGCCTGGGCCACCCGTGCGTTGAGCGGCCAACGCGCCTTCAAGGAAGGAGCAACCTGACTCCTAAGGTAGTTTCGGTCATAAGCAACATCGGCGTTGCTGTCGTCTTCAATCCAGCGCAACTGATTGGCTATCGCATACTGCTCCAACTCCGCGCGACTCACCCCCAATAAAGGACGCAAGAGCGACCGCCCTTCACCCACGGCACCAATCCCGCGCTGCTGCGCCATGCCGCCAAGCCCCAATACGCCGGCGCCGCGCAACAGGCGCAACAAAAAGGTTTCCGCCTGGTCATCACCGTGCTGCGCCAGCAAAACCTGATCACCGGCGCCCATCTTGTGAGTAAAAGCCGCGTAACGCGCATCCCGGGCCCCCTGCTCGACGCCACCGCGTTTGCCATCCACCTCCACTTTCATCGCCACAAAGGGCACACCGAGCTGTGCGGCTTCGGTTTCACAATACGCCAACCAGGCATCGGCCTGTACGCTGAGTCCGTGATGTATATGCAGTGCCGTAAACGGAATCTGCGCCGTCGCCAGGAGATGCAATAGCACCGAAGAATCCAGACCGCCGGAATACCCCAGCCACAGCGCTCCGGTGGCCGGGTAACGACGCAGTGCGGTTTGCAGTACTTCGGTCAGATTGGATGCAATATCGGACATGAGGAAACTGGGTGATCACGCGCAAACAGGAAGCAAAAGTATATCCGCCAGCGGCGGGGCGCAAGAACCGCTGGCAGTCCGAATCAGGCCGGCTGGGGAAGCGTCTCCGCGCTGCGATACTGGGAGGGCGTCATACCGGCTGCTTTTTTAAAGAAGGTATTGAACACCGATTTACTATTGAAACCCACCCCCAGATAGATATCGGTGATGGTCTTCCCCTGCCCGTCGGCACTGCGCAGGAGTCGCATCGCCTCTTCAATACGGTAGCGGTTGATGAACTCGTAGAAATTCACCTCAAAATGCCGGTTGATGATCATCGACAAGTCGCGCGTCGGGATCTCCAGGGCTTCCGCGAGAAGATCGATGGTGACATCCGGTTGCAGATAGAGCTTTTCCGCGTGCATCTTCTTGTCGATTTCTTCGGCAAGCGCCGGGTTGCAGACCTGCTCCACAACCGGCTTGCGCGGCTTCTCAGGCTCGCGCACCGATTCAAAGTTGGCGAAATAACGTACACCGGTGAATACGAGCAGGTTCACCAGCACGAACAGGGTGTAATACCCAGTGAGACCGATTTTCTCGAACACAATCAAATCGTATGGCTGATACAGGCTGAACATCTTGGCAATGCCCAACGCCGCCTCCATCACCATCACCACCAGAAAACCAAACACCAGAGTTCGGATCCAGGTGACATCCACCTTTTCCACATTGGAATGGGTCGACTTCAGCCGCTGCGTGTATTGCACGAGCAACAGTAGCGACCACACGCAATAGGCTACCCGCAAACTCTTGCACAGGAACTCCACCAGCACATAGTGCCAGCCATACACCAGATCTTCGCTATTGATGAGACCCAGGCGCTGCTCCAGCGGCAAGCGGAAGAAAACCGCACTCATATAAAGAAGTGCAAAAACAAATGGCAGCAGGTGTACCGCATCGCGCGGCCGCAGTGAAAAGTCGCGGAAGATCAGGGATTTCACGCAGAAGAACAGCAACATGCCATCCAAATAGTAGGCGAAACCACCCAGGAAATAGATCTGCGGCAACAGCTCGCGCACAGTGAACTTGAATTCAGCCCCCCACAGGACCAATTCATGGAGCGGGATGAAAGCATGGGCGAATAGGAAGGCCCCAAGAAAGTACGTGCTAGCCTGTCTACTCACATTGGTAGCCAACAGGAGAACCGCAAAAAACAGGCACTGCATTGCCGTCATCAGCAGTATCACGTCGTGGAAATTAAACAGGACCTGATTCACTTTTATACTTTTTCTTGGTTATCCAACAGCCAATTCACAGATGCATCCAGAGAGCAGCGCCTTGCTCGTACAGAATCTCAGGAATAATAACGGATAAGGATCGTGAGAGATAACACTCCGTAGCGACACGGTGTTACCCGCCCAAATTATGCTCCGCCAGGCACAAGCAACCGCATTTCTTTCTCAGCGAAATGGCTCCTCCTGCACCCAAACCGCCTAGAAAACACTCAATCAACGAAGCGCGAGCACCCGTTCTGCCTTACCAAAATCGCTCGTGCAAACCACTTTATAGCACCGAGCCGACAAACACAGATCCGTATAAGCCACTGATTTAAATGAAATTTATTGAGGTTCGAATACCCCCGAACCAGTCGAACGCAAGAAATCGCTGGATTCGGGGTTCGAATACCCCCACCCGGACGCCGCGCTCATGAGCATTTGGCACAGTTACTCCGTCGCGTAGAACACGGCAATAAAACAATAAACATACTGAGAGGAATACTAATGAACCTACTGCACAAGCCTCTGGCGCTGTCCATTGCCTTGGTGCACTCGGGCCTGGCACTGGCCCAAGAGCAGCAAGACACCGACACGACCCTGGCGGCAAATACCCTGGAAGAAGTGACCGTCACCGCCACCAAGCGTGAAACCAACCTGATGGAGACCCCGATCTCCATTACCGCGTTCAGCCAGGAAAAGCTCGACCGCGAGGGTCTCACCAACATTAAAGATATGGCGCAAATGGTACCGAACATGGAAATCTCCATGGATTCGTCCCAGACAGCTCCCGTGGTCGCCATGCGTGGCGTGCGCTCGACCAATATCACGGAACTGGGCGACCCATCCGTGGGCCTCCACCTCGATGGCATCTACTCCCCGCGCCCACAAGGAGCCATGGCACTGATGTTTGACGTCGAGCGCGTTGAGGCCATGCGCGGCCCTCAGGGCACGCTGTTTGGCCGCAACTCCACGGTCGGCAATGTGAACATCATTTCCAAGCGCCCAGATTTCAACGAGTTTGATGCATCCGTTGGTGTAGAGGCCGGCCGCTGGAATCACCAGCAGACCCGCGGCACGGTCAACCTGCCGGTTAGCGACACCTTCGCCGTGCGCGCCTCTTTTATGCAGGAAACCCGCGATTCCTACCTGAATGGCTACTACGACCCCAACCAGTGGGACGTGCGTTATTTGCCCGAGGAAATCCAGAATGCCCCGGTATACACGGGTGCAGACGAAGACCGCAGCCTGCGTCAGCGTGAGCGCTGGGGCAGTGGTGAGGTGCAGGAGCTGGTCAAGGCCGACCCGGCCGATTTCTACAACAACTCCGACCAGTATGCTTTCCGCGTGAGCGCGCTGTGGGAGCCCTCTGAGTCGCTGTCATGGATGCTCACCTACGAGCAATTCCAGGATGACAGCGCCGGCGGCACCGACACCATGAACTGTGACATGGCAGATAAGCGGATCAAGAAGGACTGGGACGGCAACTACGTGGATGCCGACGGCAATATCTCTGCCACCCCAGTCAAGGGCCTGCTGGGCTGTGAAAGTGTCTACGGCCCGGGCGCCGACGACTACACCGTCGCGGTCAGTGTTCCGGGCTTCCTCGACCTGAGTATCGATTCCGTACGCTCCAACTTGAGCTGGGATGTATCCGAGGAAATCGCGCTGGTCTATAACGCCGGCTGGGCCGAGCAGGTGCGCTCGCAGCATTCGGACCAGGACCGCGGCATCACCGGTTGGGATATGTCGATCTTCTTCCGCGATGCCACCTTCACCTCCCAATCCCACGAGCTGCAATTGCAATCCACCGGCTCTGGTCCCTTGCAGTGGATCGCAGGCGCCTTCTATTTTGAAGAAGACAACAATATGCAGGGTGGCTGGATCAACAGCGGCAACAATGCGGATTACTGGAACCAGCCCGCACGCACCCTCAAGTCGCAAGCCTTCTTTACCCAGGGCACCTACGCCCTCACCGACCAGCTGAACCTGACACTCGGTCTGCGCTACACCGAAGACTCCAAACAGGATGTTGGCGGCCGCAACATGACCTGTAACGGCGACACCATCAATCCGCAGACCGGTGAACGCTGCTTCCCCGCATGGGATCGCGACGCGTATAACCAGCTGCCCACCGACTACTTTGACGATCCAGCCATTTACACCGCCGTCAGCGACAACCAGACCGAAGGAAGCTGGGACTTCACCAACTACCGAATCGGCCTGGATTACATTCTGAATGACGACCTGATGGTATTTGGCTATGTTGCCAACGGATTCAAATCCGGCGGTATCGGCGACGTGTTTGTGCAGTACGAGCAGGATCCCAGCACCGCGGAATACCTGACCGACGCCAATGGCGACCGCGTCATTAAACAGCGTCACCAGAATACCTACGATCCGGAAATCGTCACTACTTATGAGCTGGGCACCAAAGGCACCTTCCTGGACGGCAGCCTGAACCTGATGGCCACCCTCTTCTACAGCGATTACGAAGATATGCAGGCGGCCTCCGCCCGCGGCATCTTTCCGTTCTACGTTGAAGAGCGCGATGAACAGACTGGCGAACTGACCGGCGAGATCACCACCGAAACCCAGACCGTATTCCAGACGGAAAATATCGGCCGCGCGGCAATCAAGGGCTTCGAAGTCGAGTTTGACTGGGCACCGATCGAGAACGGCCGCTTCGACGGTTACGTGACCTGGCTGGATACGGAAATCACCAGTGACTTCGTATACCACTGGGGCTTTGCCACCACCGATCTGTTTGAGGTCGATCACGGCACCGCCACCAACCCGGAGAACGATGCCCTCAAGGTCAACCTCAAGGGTAATGACCTGGCCGCATCGCCAAAGCTGACTGCGAAGCTGAACTACACCCACACCTTCCGCTTCAACAATGGCTTCGCCCTGGTTCCACACGTGAGCTACTACTGGCGCGACAAGTCCTACCACACCTTCCACAACGTGGATAAGCACTACGAAGTCTTCGCCACCGAAACGCCAGACGCGTTCAGCGATGTACGGCCGGCTTTCCACAGTGTGAACACCACACTGAAGCTGGAAGCACCGGACAACCAGTGGAACGTCGAGGCCTTCGCCTACAACGTGACCGACGAGCGTCAAACCTACTGGGCCGGTGGTGGCGATGGCCTGATCAAGGGCCCGGTTTCCATGCCGCGTTTCTACGGCTTGCGCGCCAACTACAACTTCTGATCCTGCAGTAATTGACGAACTCGCTTGCTTACTTGGCCCCCTTCCGGGGGCCCTTTTTTCACCGGCAAGCGCACTGACTTTACCGTACCTATCCCAATGCCTTGATGGAGAGCAACATGAAAAAAAATCCGATTTACCTTGGCGTGCTCGCCGGCATGCTGTCCGTGTGTGCGGTCATGCCCGTAACCCAAGCCACACCTGCGGTCACCCCGGCCGCGCAGGTGACACAGGCCGAGACCAACATCGAATCGCGCGTGCAAAGCCTGCTCGCACAGATGTCGACACAAGAAAAAATTGGCCAGCTGGCCCTGCGTGACTGGGGTACCTACGGGGCTTCCGATATGAAGGCCATCAAGCAGGCCATCCGCGAAGGCCGCGTGGGCGGCTTTCTGAACGTTAGTTTCAGTGCTGTCGACGACGATGCCTTCGCCGAACTCCAGCGCATCGCCGTAGAAGAAAGCCCGCTGGGTATTCCGCTGCTTTTCGGCCAGGATGTTATCCATGGCTACGAAACCATTTTCCCGATTCCGCTGGGCCAGGCCGCGAGCTGGAACCCGGAACTGATCAAAAACGGTGCCCGCGTCGCTGCCCAGGAAGCCAGCGCCGACGGTATCCGCTGGACCTTCGCCCCGATGATCGATATCAGCCGCGACCCACGGTGGGGGCGCATCGCCGAAACACTAGGGGAAGATCCGCTGCTGACCTCCATTCTCGGCGTCGCCATGGTGGAAGGTTTCCAGACCGCTAACCTCGCCGATCCAAGCAGCCTCGCCGCCTGCGGCAAACACTTTGCCGGCTACGGGGCCGCCGAAGGCGGACGGGATTACAATAGCGCCTATATTCCAGAGCGTCTGCTGCGCGACATCTACCTGCCACCATTCAAGGCCGGTATCGACGCGGGCATGCAGAGCATCATGAGTACCTACAGTACCCTGAACGACGTCCCGGGCACCGGTAGTCCCTTCCTGTTCAAACAGATCCTGCGGGACGAGTGGGGTTTCGACGGCTTTGTCGTCAGCGATTGGAATGCGGTGATGGAAATGGTCCCGCACGGTTTTGCCCGCGATGCCAAGCACGCAGCAACCCTGGCCGCCAATGCCGGTATCGATATGGAAATGCATACCGATACCTACGAACAGTTCTTGCCGCAGCTAATGGACGAAGGGAAGTTCTCCGAAGCCCAGCTCGATACCGCGGTCGCCAACATCCTGCGGGTAAAGTTGCGTCTGGATTTGTGGAGCAACCCCTATCCCCGCGCGAAGTCCAAAACCGAGCGTGAACAGATTATCCGCAACGACGATTTCCTCGATGCCGCCAAGGAGGCCGCCAAGGAAACCTTCGTACTGCTCAAGAACCACAAGCAATTGCTGCCACTGAAAAAGGGCCAAACGGTCGCGGTCATCGGACCACTGGCGGAAGCAGCTCACGACCAGCTGGGTACCTGGATCTACAACGGCGATAAAAAGTATTCCCACACCCTGCTGCCCGCACTGCGTGAGATGGTGGGCGACGAAGGCGAAATCCTCTACGCCGCTGGTCTCGACTACAGCCGTGATACCAGCACCCGCGGGTTCAAGTCGGCCCTCAAGGCCGCCAAGAAAGCCGATGTCATTCTATTTATCGGCGGTGAAGAAGCCATCCTTTCCGGTGAAGGGCACAGCCGCGGCGACATCCGCCTACCCGGCGCCCAGGCGGACCTCGTCGCCGCGCTCGCCGAAACCGGCAAGCCCCTAGCCATGGTATTACTCGCTGGCCGCCCGCTGCAGCTAGATAAAACCCTCGAACAAGCGGATGCTGTCATGATGGCCTGGCACCCGGGCACCATGGCGGGCCCGGCCCTGGCGGACGTACTCTATGGTGAGACCTCGCCTTCCGGGCGCTTGCCGCTCAGCTGGCCGGTGGGTGCAGGGCAGATTCCTATCTATTACAACCACCTGGCCACCGGACGCCCGGCGACCAATGAAAACTACACCCGCATCGAGAAAATCGGCCGCGAAGTGTTCCAGCACCAGCCGGGCAACTCGTCCAACCTGCTGGATTACGGTCACAAACCCCTGTTCCCGTTTGGCTACGGCCTGACCTACAGCGCGTTTGCATACAAAGATCTCGCGCTGTCCGACACCACCATGAACCCGGATGGCCAGATTACCGTATCCGCCACGCTGACCAACACCGGCAAAGTCACCGCTACCGAGACCGCACAGCTGTATGTGCGTGACCTGGTGGGCAGTGTGTCGCGTCCGGTACGGGAGCTGAAAGGCTTTGAGCGTATCACCCTCAATCCTGGCGAATCACGTCAGGTCGAATTTACCCTCAGCCCGGACCAGCTGGCATTCCACAACGCGGACATGCAGCAAGTAGTGGAGCCTGGAGAATTCCGAGTGTGGATTGCTCCAAATGCGGAATCTGGCCTTGAAGGAGGGTTTACCCTCAAATAAGGCCAGAAGATCCCAGTTTTCGGCGCTTCCCACCGAAACTGGGACATTGGCGTGGGAATAGAAGCGTCCAACTTTACAAATATTCGCAAAGTAGGACGCTTTTACGACCGCCAAACGTCACCATTAAGAAGCCCCTGAGTGGGTGCTCGTGCAGCACAACTGCACACAAAAACAACAAAGTGAGATGGCTGCGTTTTGCCAGCTCACCGAAATAAGCACGGATACCCTTCGTGCCAACAATAAAAAGCAGGAAGTCCTCCATGCAAGCGATTGAGAATTCCGCGGACGGCATCCAGGGCGTAGCCCAGGGCCGCCAAGATGCACCTTCCCTCCCCTTTATCATCCTGATCTGCGGAGTAGCGACCATCGGTGGCTTCCTGTTCGGGTTTGATAGTGGGGTCATCAACGGTACCGTTACCGGCCTGCAGCAGGCCTTTGCCTCCGATACCGCCGGTACCGGCTTCAACGTTGCCTCCATGCTGCTTGGCTGTGCCGTCGGCGCGTTCTTTGCTGGTCGCCTGGCTGACCGCTGGGGCCGCAAGACCCTACTGCTGATTTCCGCGGTCTTCTTCGTGGTCAGCGCCTGGGGTTCCGGCATTGCTGCCAGCTCTCCTGAGTTTGTGTTCTACCGCATCCTCGGCGGGCTCGCCGTGGGCGCCGCCAGTGTGATGTCACCGGCCTATATCAGCGAGATTGCCCCTGCGGCGATTCGCGGCCGCCTGATCACCATCAACCAGATCGCCATCATTTCCGGGCTGTTCGCCGCATTTGTCAGCAACTACTGGCTGGCCAACACGGCCGGCTCTGCCATCAATGAATGGTGGATGGGCTACAACGCCTGGCGCTGGATGTTCTGGATCGAAATCGTTCCCGCCACCCTGTTCTTCCTGGCCCTGCTGCTGATTCCAGAGAGCCCGCGTTATCTGGTACTGTCCAAGCAGACCTCCCGCGCCACCGAAGTACTGCGTAAACTGTATGGCGAAGCCGCCGTGGCCGGGAAGCTGGACAGCATCCGCCAGTCTGTGGCCAGCGACCACCGCCCACGCATGGCAGACCTGCTGGAAAACACCGGCAACAAGGTTGGCAAGATTCGCAAAATCGTCTGGGTTGGCATCGGCCTTGCCGTGTTCCAGCAGCTCGTGGGTATCAACGTGGTGTTCTACTACGGTGCCGTTCTGTGGCAAGCGGTGGGCTTCTCTGAATCCGACGCGCTGATGATCAATATCATTTCCGGTGGTGTGAGCATCGCCGCCTGCCTGATCACCATGGCCTTAATCGACAAGATCGGCCGTAAACCCCTGCTGCTGGTGGGCTCTATCGGTATGGCAGCAACTCTTGGCCTGGTGGCCTTTGCCTTCGCCAACTCCTCCGTGGATACCAATGGCAACCTGCAGCTTTCCCAGAGCATGGGCCTGCTGGCACTGATCGCCGCCAACGCCTACGTGTTCTTCTTCAACGGTTCCTGGGGACCGGCCATGTGGACCATGCTGGGTGAGATGTTCCCAAATCAGATGCGCGGCTCCGGCCTCGCGGTCTCTGGTCTCGCACAGTGGGTGGCTAACTTCGCCATCACCATGACCTTCCCAATTATGCTGGTCGGAATCGGTCTCGCCGGTGCCTACGGTATCTACACCCTGTTCGCACTGCTGTCCGTAGCATTTGTTCTGTACATGGTGCACGAGACCAAAGGGCTCGAACTTGAACAAATGAAGGGCTGAGAGGGTTCATTTCCAACCTCTCGCCCGTCTTAAAAACGGAAGCGTGATGCCGCGTGAGCGGCAGACTCGCCAGCCGAATGCTTGCTTACCTGGGCACTCCCGTTCCTACCCTTTCGCGGGTGTGCCCAGTTCTTTTTTACAAGCAGCAAAATCATTTCAGATTTATTAGGGAAGTCATCATGAATAATAAAATAGGTCGCTTCGGCGAAGGCCGAGCAATACGCCTCGCGAGCTGCATTGCGCTTGCAGTGGGCTTGAGTGCTTGCGGTGAGGCGGAGAAGCCAAACACCTCCGCGGCTCCATCAACTTCCCAAGCTGCTGAACATGACGGCACAGCTTTAAACGCCATCGATGTGTGGCCAGCGCTGCAGCCAGCGCTGCCAAGGGATGAGAAAGTCGAAAGCCGTATCGCAGACTTGCTCGCCCGTATGACGCTGGAAGAAAAAGTCGGGCAGATGATGCAGGCGGAAATCAAGACCATCACCCCGGAAGAAGTGAAGCAATATCATATTGGCTCCATTCTCAATGGTGGTGGCACCTTCCCCAATAATGACAAGTTTGCCACGCCTGATGACTGGCGCCAGCTGGCGGACGACTACTTTGCCGCATCCATGGATACCTCCGACGGTGGCGTAGCCATCCCAATTATCTGGGGCAGCGATGCCGTTCACGGGCACAATAACGTTATCGGCGCGACCCTGTTTCCGCACAATATTGGCCTCGGTGCCGCACGCGATCCGGAATTGATTCGTCGCATCGGCGAAGCCACTGCGCGCGAAGTCGCCGTGACCGGCGTTGACTGGACCTTCGCTCCGACCATCGCTGTGGTACGCGACGATCGCTGGGGCCGCACTTTTGAAAGCTATTCCGAAGACCCCGAGATTGTTGCCGCTTACGCCCGGGAAATGATCAAGGGTATTCAGGGCGAAAAAAACAGCGAAGCATTTCTCGACGGCCACCATCTGGTATCCGCTGCCAAACACTTTGTCGGTGACGGTGGCACCACACGCGGTATCGACCGCGGCGATACCGCAGTCAGCGAGAAAGAGCTCGCTGAGATCCATGCAGCGGGCTACATCACCGCACTGGAATCCGGTGTGCAATCCGTGATGGCATCCTTCAATAGTTGGAATGGCAAACGCCTGCATGGGCACAAATACCTGCTCACTGACGTTTTGAAAGAACGCCTGGGTTTTGACGGCTTTGTAGTAGGCGACTGGAACGGCCACCGGTTTGTAGACGGCTGTACCGTGGACAGCTGTGCAAAGGCAGTCAATGCCGGCCTCGACATGTTCATGATCACGGCCGAATGGAAGGCTCTGCTGAAGAACACCATCGCACAGGTGCACAGCGGCGAAATTCCCATGAGCCGTATCGATGATGCGGTAAGCCGTATCCTGCGGGTGAAAATCCGCGCGGGCCTGTTCGAGCGTGACCGCCCACTAGCGGGCAAGAACGGTATTCTCGGCAATGACGAACACCGTGCCATCGCGCGCGAGGCCGTGCGCAAATCGCTGGTGCTACTGAAGAATAACGACCAGCTGCTACCCATCGATGCACGCAAAAATATTCTGGTGGCCGGTGACGGTGCCGATAATATTTCCAAACAAAGTGGCGGCTGGACCATTTCCTGGCAGGGCACCGGCAATACCGCAGAAGACTTCCCCGGCGCAACCTCCATCTACACCGGCATCAAGCAGGCGGTCGACGCCGCGGGCGGTGAAGTGGTGCTCAGTGAAAACGGTGAACTGAAGGACGCAGCATTCAGTAATGGCGCCAAACCCGATGTTGCTATCGTGATCTACGGTGAGGAGCCTTATGCAGAGTGGCATGGCGATCTTGCCAGTATCGAGTATCAGCTGGGTAGCAAAGTAGATCAGGAATTGCTGCAAAAACTGAAAGCCCAGAACATCCCGATCGTCAGCGTATTTCTCTCCGGTCGCCCGCTGTGGGTGAACAAAGAGCTGAACCTGTCGGATGCCTTCGTCGCGGCCTGGCTGCCGGGCTCTGAAGGCGCCGGTGTTGCAGATGTCCTGCTGACCGATGCAGACGGCAACAAACGCCACGACTTTACCGGTCAACTTTCGTTTACCTGGCCCGGACAAGTGCACCAGACAGTGATCAACCGCAACGATGCGGATTACCAGCCACTGTTCGCCTACGGCTACGGGCTCGATTACACCAGCGACATTCAGGTCGCCAACAATCTGAATGAGGACGGCGAGTCTTACGTGGATGGCAAGCTGGAAGACGCCTGGCTGATGGTGTCCCGCCCGCGCGCGCCCTGGAAGCTGTACATCGAAGAAGCCGGTGCTGACCTGCAATGGGTAAACGGAAACCTCGCCAGCAGTGCAGACGACAACATCGTGGTAGCCTCCATCGACATGCTGTCGCAAGAAGATGCCCGCGCCCTCACCTGGAAAGGGCTACGTGCCGGCAGTGTGGTATTGCACACGCAGAAACCGCAGGATCTGAGCCGTTACCTCGCAGAAGCATCTGCGCTCACCATGGAGGTTCGGATTGATGAAGCGCCGGCGGCAGCGGTCAGTGCACAAATCAACTGCGACGGCACCAATTGCAGCGGTGCCTTGCCGTTGCAAAGTACTCTAAGCAAGCTCCCGGTGGGTGAATGGACAGAGGTTTCGATCGACCTGCAGTGCTTCGCCGAGGCCGGCGCAGATTTCACCAAGGTATCTCAGGGCTTGTCCCTGCACAGTGAAGGCAAACTGGCGATGGCGGTGGCGAACATCAAGTTCGTCCCCGGCGCACGTGAACAGGCTCAAGTGCGCTGCGGGAGCTGACCCATGCTGCGCAAGCAACGCCTCAACAACAGTGCTGCCGCTATTGGGGTTGCGGCATTGCTGGCGGTCTCCGCCGGCAATGCCGCCGATGCCCCCATCCAACTCAGCAACGACAGCCTTAAGCTGACACTGGACCCCAATCACGGCGGGCGTATTACCGAACTCTGGTACCGCGAACGGGATCTGCTGGCGATTCCGCAACCGGACGCAAACAACTTCGGTTCGACCTTCTGGCTCAGCCCACAGACCTTGTGGAACTGGCCGCCTATTCCGGAGCACGATAACGCGCCCTACTCCGTGATTACACAGTCAATAGATTCCGCCACGGTTACCAGCGCCTTTGGCGCCGGGGCACAGGTACAAAAAACCGTCTCGCTCGACGGCGGTAATACCGCCACAGTGCACTACCGCATCAATGCCGAGAAAGCCTTCCCCGAGATCGCCGCCTGGGAGATTACCCGCGTGCCCAATCGCGGCCTTGCCTTTGCTCCCGTGAACACGGACAGCGTCAAGACCGTACGCGGGCAAGTGGCTTACGAACTCAACAGCGACACCCTGTGGCTCCCCATGGTCGCCGATGCACCCTTGGTCGAGGGCAAGGTAATCGCCAACGGCAGTGAAGGCTGGCTCGCCTATGCCTTGGATGGACTGCTGTACCTGAAGGTCTACCCAAAGGTAACCGTGCGGGATATGGCCACCGGCGAGGGCGACATTGAGTTGTATCTGAGTGGTGAACGGCCTTATCTGGAACTCGAGGTACAAAGCGCCGCACGCAACCTGCAACCCGGAGAAACGCTGGACTGGTCCGTGGAGTGGCTGGTCACAGAGATTCCAAGCACCATCGAAGTACGCAGCGGTTCCCATGCCCTCCTCGAATTCGTCCGAAAACAAATTCGCTTGTCTGGTTCTCCAAACTAGCCCCCCAGTCTTCATCGCCCAAGCATCCCGAAAGGCGCTTGCCGCAGATTCTGTCTGCGGCTTTTTTTAACGCCCTCAGTACTCCGCTACTCCACACACCCCGCAACCGCAGAACTCTCAGGTCACATACCGTCCGTAATTTGCCCCCGCACGACCTGTAAAATTACACGCCACAGTGTTAGATTCGGCGCCAAACACCCCACATTGGACCAGAAAATAAGAGGCACCAACATGGTTCAGCTAGTTGTCGACTCCGGCTGTGACCTGCCCGATGAGTTTTTGCGCAAGTACAAGATCCCGGTTCTTCCCCACAGTGTCAGCGTGGGTAAAGACCAGTTCGGGGATCAGCGCAATCCCGCGCAGATGAATCACTTCTACTCCCTGAACCTGGTCGGCCGCACCCATCAGGTGACCTCTGGCCCAGCCAGCGAGGAGGAAATCGACACCGTCCTGTCGAAGCTGCTGCGCGAAGGCCATAAGGACATCGTGGTACAGACCATTAATGGTGCCAACAGTCCCACCTACGCCAATGCCGTCAACGTGGCCAAGCGCCTGAACAACGACGACGCACAAATCAGTGCAGTGGATTCCCACACCCTGTTCTCCGGCCAGGGCCTGCTGGCGCTGTACACCCTGTCCCTGATTCAAAAAGGCCTCAGTGGCGCACAAATCAAATCGCGCACCGAGGAATTCGGCCGCAAGATGGTGGGCTATGCCTCTGTTGAGGACGTGTACTATCTGCGCGAGCGTGCACGCCAGAAGAACGAAAAAAGCGTTAGCTGGATCAAAGCGTTTTTTGCGCGCCTGCTGGACCTGCACCCGATCATTTCAATGACCTACCAAGGTTCTGCGGTAGCTGATACCGTAAAAACCTATGACGGCTGTACCCGTCGTCTGTTCCAGCTGGCGGAAGAGAAAATGGCCGCCGGTGACCTGCTGATGCCTGCGGTGGTGGTCAGTATTGCTGGTCCGTTGAAGAATCTGGACAAGGTGCCGGGCTTTAAGGAATTTGAAAAAGTTGCCGAGAAGCACAACGTGAAAATCTATCGTTCGGTAATGAGCCTTTCCGGTGGTATCAACCTCGGCCCTAATGCCGTGGCACTAGCGGTCGCCACCAAGTAACACCCTGCTTCTTCCTATATAAGTGCGCCGGCGATCTCGATCCCGGCCGCATCTTTCATAATTTCAGCGCAACAACCTGAGAAAAAATCGGCGCGAACGTCAGTACAGCAAGCAACGCGACAATTAATCCGACAGGTAGCGCGTTTTTCTCTTCGCCTGTTGACCGCAATGCCAAACCAACTCAAATATTGCCGAATACATCTAGACTGACGGAAGTTGTTTTCGAACTTCCCACTTTGGTGATGTAGATGTACCGCTGTTTCATCGCTTCTTTTGCCTTCGCGATTTCCTGCATCGCAGTTGCTGCCGACGACAGCAGCCTTGCCAAACAGCTCAGTAATCCAATTTCTGACCTTATCAGCCTGCCCTTTCAGCACAATCTAGACAACCGGGTTGGACCAATTGAAGGCGGCAGAACATACAGGTTGAATATCCAGCCGGTGATTCCCTTTGAACTCACCGAAGACCTGAACCTGATCAACCGCACCATTGTTCCAGTGATCAATCAGGAAGATATTTTTCCCGGCAGCGGCGACCAAACAGGATTGGGTGACACAGTACAGAGCCTGTTCTTTTCACCAAAGGAGCCCACTTCGGGTGGCGTCACCTGGGGTGTTGGCCCGGTTTTTTTGTTCCCCACTGCAACGGAACCGCTCCTCGGTGCGGAAAAATGGGGGATCGGTCCTACCGCCGTGGTGCTCAAACAAACCGGCTCCTGGACCATCGGCGCACTGGCCAATCACGTGTGGTCTTTTGCCGGCAGTGACAACCGCAACGACGTAAACAACACGTTCATTCAGCCGTTCCTCGCCTACAACACGTCCAACGCCTGGACCTTTACCCTGCAAAGTGAAACCACGTACTTCTGGGAGACAGAGGTATGGAATGCGCCGGTGCATTTCCTGGTAGCAAAAGTATTTGAAGTCGGTGATCAGACCTACCAGATACAGGCTGGGCCGCGTTACTACGTGGATAGCCCTGTGGTCGGTTCGCAGGAATGGGGCTTCCGTCTGAATTGGGTGATGTTGTTTCCGAAATAGTGCAATGGCTGTGGCAAAGCATCGAAATGTATCGGAATTGAATTGACTCGATCGAAGATGTCGTCAGAGGGAATTTAACATGCGTAGCAAGGCTCACCTGTATAGATACTTACCCATTGCCATTGCAACACTTGCCGCAGCCAGTGCGCCCAGCGCATATGCCGGCGGCGTTATGTTGTGGCAAATCGGCACCCCCATTCTGGGTACCGCCAGCGCAGGCTGGGCCGCTACGCCAGAAGATGCTGCGACCGCATTCACCAACCCGGCGGGCACCGTGTGGCGCGGCAACATGGAGGTTCGCGGCGCAGCACAGGCACTCTACGGTGATATCAAGTTTACCGACGGCGGAGAGAGTAATTTATCCGGCGGCGACGGCGGCAATGCACTCGCTTGGTTCCCCGGTGGCGGTGTCTTTGCCGCAGGTAAACTGACCGACAATATCGGCTGGGGTTTCGCCACAGCGGGCAACTTCGGCCTCGGTCTCGACTACACCGATTCCTGGAAAGGACGGCGTTTTGTCCAGAACGTCGACCTGCTCAGCATGAGCCTGATCCCCTCCCTAAGCTGGAAGATGAACGACTGCCTCTCTCTCGGCATAGGCCTCAATGCCATGGTCGGGTACCTGAGTTATCAGTCTGCACCGCGCGCTGGACTGGCTGGTGGCGATGCATTTCTGCGTTACAAAGACCTGGAAATGGGATACGGCGCCAACGCAGGTATTATGTACCGCCCGGTTGCAGGTACCACCTTTGGCCTTACCTACACCTCAAAAGTCGAATTCGACTTCCGCGACAACCTGCGGCTGCGTAACTTTGGCCCCCTGTTCGCCCCCGCCGTCGAACGTTTTGATGGTATCCGCACCGAGATTGATGTGGATGTCCCGCCGACGGTCACCGCCAGTTTGCAACAACAGATGACCGACTCCACCACCTTCTATGCCAACCTAGCCTGGCAGGAGTGGTCCGAATACGCGGGTGTTTCCCTCGAACTCGGCGATCCGGTGCAAACGTCCATCAAGGTGGACCGCGGATATAAAGACACCGGCGCACTGGCGCTGGGTATTCGGCACGAGTTCGATCAGGGAATGTTGAACGGCTGGTATCTTTCCACCGGCGTCGCACTGGAAAGCGGTATGCAGAATACCTCGTCGGTCACCGCCGATACGGTGACCAACGAAACCTGGACCATAGGCCTCGGCGCCGGCAAAGAGCTGTGCCCGGGATTGACCATGGATATCGGCTACAACTACGTCTCACTAGGCGATGTCGATATCGACCAGCAAGGGCGCCCCCCATTCAGTCCTCGTCTACAGGGAACCTATGAAGACGCAAAAATCCAGTTCTTGGGCGCATCGGTGCAATTTTCATTTTGATGGCCGAAATTGCGAGCGCTAGATCTGTGTTTCAATTGGCAGCCAGGATAACAGCCAGCTGAGGCTTCTTTGCCACCAGCTGGTCTCAGGGTCCACATTCATTTCGATGAACGCACCATTCACGTCTTGCGCTTGCCAGCGCAGCTCACCCTGCTCATTCAATACCAGGTGCCAGGCAGAGTCCGGCGCAACCCACTCTTCAAACAAATTATTCAGTTGCTGATTTATTTCTGCATTTTCCATCAGCAAGCCAATCTCTGTGTTCTGGATAATTGAGCGGCTATCCAGATTGATCGAGCCAACAAACCCCCGGTCCTCATCAATCACAAATGTCTTGGCATGCAGCGTTGCGCGGGATTTCCCATGAAACCAGTGCTGGCGCTTCTCTTGCCCGGCAACCGTGCGCAACTCCCACAGGTCGATACCGCTTCTCAGAAGCGTAAGCCGATAGCGCGCATAAGCACCGTGCACAATTGCCACATCGTTACTGGAAAGCGAGTTGGTGAGGATCTTCACCTGCACACCGCGCCGCTCCAGCTCACCAAACAACTCGCTGCCCACATCGCCGGGAATAAAGTAGGCACTACTGATGCTCAACCGCTGCTTTGCGCTGCGAATGACTTTTTCCAGCTGATACCCTGGAAACTCCTCAACCGGAATCTCGTCCCGCTTCAACGCTTTCGATGGTGGATCCGCATAGAGGGAGGCTGGCCCCCAGTGAAAGGCGACCTGGTCATTGATCAACGCCCGGGCAAAATCGGAACTCTTGAGCGCTTCGGTAAATTCGGACTCTGCCTCGTTTGCGAGAAAGTTGGCCACCTCCTGCCGGAGCTGGTCCAGAGTCTGGTTATCCGCCGTCGTCAGAGGAAGCAACTCGACCGGCACAGAAACCTTGTAATTCCAATATTCATCAAAAATGCGCGAAGCTTCCGGTAGAACCGCGCCAATCGCCAGTACGTCGACATCAAAAAATTCCACATTCGCGTGGGAGAAGTAGCCGTCGCCAATGTTGCGCCCGCCGGTAATCATCAACTGCCCGTCGGCAACCATCAGTTTGTTGTGCATGCGATGATTGATACGGCCAAAATTCAGCGCCTGTTCGATGGCACGCCCGATACCCGAACGGCCCGCCACCGGGTTGAATAATCGAATAGAAACATTCGGGTGCTGGTCGAGCACCGCGATCCAGGGGTTTTCCACGCGGGTGCCGAGATCGTCCACCAGCAGGCGTACGCGCACCCCGCGATCCGCAGCCTGCAGCAGCAGGCTGGTCAGGATGCGGCCAACGGTATCGTCTTCATAGATGTAGTATTGGAGGTCGAGAGAGACACTGGCTTCCTCAATCAGTGCCGCACGCGCCACAAAAGCAGACAGCCCATCCTGCAAAAGATGAAAACCAGAGTGGGTATCTGGCTGACCTTGCGCGTCGCGCAGAACCACCCGTGCCAAACGTGACTCGGTGGCTGGCGCGAGGCTATTTACGACTTCACCCAAGGGCTCCGTTGAGGTCTGGCTGTCACCCATGATCACTTCCCACAGAATGGCCAGGCAAAACAACACTACCGCCCACAGGAAAAAAGGTCGCAGAGTACGAACGCTCGGCATTCTGGTGTCATCTCGCTGTTACTGGATGACTTAGAGCCTAGTCGATTCGCTTGCGTATCAGCCAGTTGTCGCGGCCTCCTCCTCTGCGCTGTGATTTTGCGCCACGCGTGTCGCGGAGAAATTCAGAATGCCGTCATCGATCGGCGCTTCCAGCATGAGCTTGCGATCTTTCGGGTAGTCGTTCAGTAGCTTCCACGGGTAGCGGGTACCCTGTCGTGGCAACAGGTGATCCGCACGCTCCACATAACCGGACTGCAGCGCGGACATCACTGAGGAATCCCCCATGCAGCCATCTTTATCCACAGCGATAAACTGGCACTGCCCCGTGTCACGCAAATGGTTGAGCAATCTGCAAATATAACCGGCGGCAAGATCTGCCTTCAGGGTCCAGGCCGCATTGGTATAGCCGAATACCCACGCCATATTGGGTACGCCTTCCATCAACACCCCCTTGTAAGTGAGGCGGTTACGGGTATCCACGGATTCCCCATCCAATTTCAGCGCCAGCCCTCCCAGCAGCTGCAGCTTCAGGCCGGTGGCCGAAACAATGATATCCGCCGGTAGATGTTCACCGTTTTTCAATCGGATGCCGCTCTCGGTAATGCAGTCGATGTCTTCGGTCACGACCGACGCCTTGCCCGTATTGATCGAGTCAAACAGGTCGCCATCGGGGATGGCGCAGAGCCGTTGATCCCATGGCGCATAACGTGGCGTAAAATGGGCTGTGCTTTCTCCTTCGCCGAGTGCCTTGCGCACCCCACGCAACATCAGTTTGCGCACCAACTGTGGCCAGCGCTTGGCAGCCTTGAACATCCAGCGGTGCAGGGTAATGTTGCGACGCCGCGCCATACCATAGGCCCACTGCCCGGGTATCCACTGCTTCAACCAGTGGGTCAACTTATCTTCCGCCGGCACCGACAACACATAGGTGGGGGAGCGCTGCAACATGGTGACATGCGCCGCCTGCTCTGCCATGGCTGGTACCAGGGTTACCGCGGTAGCACCGCTGCCAATCACCACAACGCGCTCGTTCTGGTAATCGAGATCCAGCGGCCAGTGTTGCGGGTGAATCCACTGCCCCTGAAAATTATCCATGCCGACAAACTCGGGCTGATATCCCGCCTGATAGTCGTAGTAGCCGGTGCAGGAAATCAGCACGTTGCAGGTGAACAGCACGGGCTCGATCAGGGCTTTACCACCTTCCTCTGCCGGGCTGCTGCACTCACCGAGCAACTGCCAGCGCTGTTGTACGCTATCCCAATTGGCCTCGTTCAGGTTCACACCGAAGTGAATCTTATCGGTCACGTGGTATTCCGCTGCCGTATCCTCGATGTAGCGGCGGATCGACTCGCCATCGGCCATGGTCTTCAGGCCATTCCATGGGCGGAAACTGAAGCCAAAACTGAACATATCGGAATCGGAGCGGACCCCGGGGTAGCGGAACAGATCCCAAGTACCACCAATCTGTTGGCGGCGCTCGAGAATTGCAAAGTCCGTGTTGGGGCAGTCCCGCATTAAATGGCAGGCAGTGCCGATGCCCGAGAGGCCGGCACCGATGATCAGGGTATCGAAGTGCTGAGTACGCATGGTCACAAAGTGCTTTTATTGTCGTTTATTGTTGTTGAGCACTCAGTGTACCGCCCTTCCCCCGGGGAAGGGCGAGAAGATTTTGGACGTTACTGCAACTGCCGCCGCAGCTGCTCCGCCTTTTCTTGCTGGCCAGTTTCGCGGTACATGGAGATCAGTGCGCTCATCATCTCTGGATCTCCGGGGAACCGCTGCAGCGCCTGCTCCAGGTACCGGACAGCGGCCGTTGAGTCACCAGCCGAATTCAGCGCAATGGCATACACATAGGCATAGCGCGGTGATGCATGCTCAGCATCGGCAGCAGCGCGCAGCATGGGTATGGCGTCCTGTAATTTTTGCTGGCGCACCAGAGACAGGCCCAGTGCGTGCTGCAGTGGCGCCTTTTCGATGGCTTCTTCGATCGGACGATTGAGCGCGTTGCGCAGCAGACGCTCTCCATCGCGCTCACGCCCGGTACCACGGTACAGATCCGCCAGGTTAATAATCGCCGGCGTGTAATACGGGGCGAGCGCCACCGCCTGTTGCAGCAGCTTCTCGGCGCCGGGCAGGTCACCTTCGCGCCCGCGCAAGGAAGCCAAATTCACCAGGCTCTCCGGTCGGTCGCTATTGAACTCCGCCGAGGCCTGGTAATCGGCCATCGCTTGGTCAAAGCGTTTGCCGACTTCCGCCGGATAACTCTCCATCGGTGCCCCCGCCAAAGCACTGGCGGCAAGAGAGGCAGTCACGCGTTCATCTTCATACAACAGCGGAATTGCCAATGCCGGGCGCACCTGTTGCGGTACATGATCCAACGATTGCGCCAGACCCAAATGCAGCAAGGCATCATCCCCCTGTGCAATCACTTGCAACACCTGGGCGCTGGTTTGCGAAAGGTAGCGCGGCAGCATGGAGATCGCGGTTGCCCGCGCTATTTCAGGCTGGCTCTCATCCATTGCCAGCTTCAGTAACTGGCTCTCCGCGTCCGGCGCGCCCACTCGCCCGGCAAACAGCGCCTCGCCATAGTGCGGGTCCGGCTCGCCAAATTTTTCCTCCAGAATCGCCGCCGCCCAGGTGTTGGTTTCATCGGTATGGCAGCCAACACAGGCGTTCGGTGATCCAATTTTTTCGGACAAATCCGGGCGTGGCACGCGGAAGCTGTGGTCCCGACGTGCATCCACCTGCATATACACCTTGTCGGTCATATGACAGTTCACGCACTGCGCGCCTTCACTCCCCACCGGGTGAAAATGATGTTCTGCCGTATCGAACTTGGTGGGGAGATGGCACTGCGCGCACACATCGTTGCCACTCGCGCGCAACTCCAGGCTGTGGGGGTTGTGACAATTACTGCAGGTCACACCGGCCCCGTGCATTTTGCTCTGCAGGAAAGAGCCCCATACATACACTTCGTCGTTGATCTGGCCGTCTGCGTGGTAGAGACCTGCACTCAATAAGGCGGGGTGGAAGAAGTCCAGGAAATCATCCTCTGGCTTGACACCGGGGAACTGGGTACCGCGGCGGGAATGACACTGCGCGCATACGGGAATTTCAGCTTGGGTATGCACGTTGTTGGCGATAAGCGCGATACCGGTCTTCGCATCCATCGCCCAGCGCGCCTGGCGGCGGCCATCGAAGCGCAGTTCAAATCCCTGATTTTTATCCGCTGCGCGCTCGCGCTCCGGCAAACCGGCCCACTCCACGTGGGCCCGCCCCGGGCCATGACAGGATTCGCAACCCACGTTCATTTCAGACCAGCGGGTGGCAAATGTCTGAGATTCTGCGTCGTAATTCTTGTGCAGGTTGGTGGAATGACAGTCGGCACACTGGAAATTCCAGTTCTGGTTAATACCGGTCCAGTGCAGTGGATCGCCGGCCTTGATCTGTTCATCCGGGTACAGGTGGAACCAGCGCTGGCCGCCCTCTTTTTTTGGACGGGCATCCCAGGAGAGACTGAGTGTCTGTAAACGCCCACCGGGGAACTCGATCAAATACTGCTGTAGTGGATAAACGCCAAAGGTGTAGGCCACAGGATAATCGTGCAGTTTGCCATCGGGCCCATCGGTGCGCACAAAGTACTGGTCATCGCGCTGAAAGAAGCGAGACTCGGTACCAAAATAATCGAAGGTTGCATCGTCAAAATTCCCCACCACCGTTTCCGAGTCCGGCGTTTTCATCGCCAGGTCGTGATGGGATTTTTGCCAGTCGTCGAAGGCCTGCTGATGGCAGGCCGCACATTGCGCGACGCCCACATAATCGGGGTTACCATCCGCCTGTGGGGGCGCCCCTTTCTTACCTTCCTTACCCTGTTTACCCTGCGCCACATGGACGACAGCAGGTTTCTGACTCTGCACAGCGGCGGAATGTTGGACGGTGTTTGGCGGGTTTTCTGCATCGCCCGCCCCTGTGTCTTTATCACAGGCCGTGGCGGCGAGTACCGCAAGCAGAAAGATGATCGGCGCGCGCATCCTGTCTCCGAATTATGCTCTTATTATCAGCGAGTTAAGGTGTTTGAAGACACCGAGTATAGCTTCTTACGCCTCTGACCTCTGCCCCCAATCTGCTAGCGTTAATAGAGACGCAGTATGGAGGATTGTCCGTGTCGGCACGTGATCAGATTGCAGCATTGGAAGCGGGCATGGGTCGTGCCATCGTAGGCCAGCGGGACGTGATCCGGCGTCTGATTATCGGTTTGCTGGCCAACGGGAATCTTCTGGTGGAAGGGCTGCCTGGCCTCGCCAAGACCCGCGCCATCAAGGCACTGGCGAAAAACCTGGAAGCCGACTTCAGTCGCATTCAGTTTACCCCGGACCTGCTCCCCGCAGACGTGACCGGTACCGACATGCTGTACCGGAGCGACCAGGGTTCCGAATTCCGTTTTCATCCCGGCCCCATTTTCGCCAACATTGTGCTGGCCGATGAAATTAACCGCGCCCCGGCCAAGGTGCAGTCCGCGTTGCTGGAGGCCATGGAGGAGCGCCAGGTCACCGTCGCCGGCAAAACCCACCCGCTGCCACCCCTGTTTATGGTGATGGCCACCCAGAACCCCATCGAGCAGGAGGGCACCTACCCGCTGCCGGAAGCGCAACTGGACCGATTCCTGATGCACGTGCTGATCAGCTACCCACCGGTGGAAGATGAGGTTGAGGTGATCGAGCTGGTGCGCAACGAGGAGATCGCGGCCATTCATAGCAACACGGATAGCAGTACTGAGAGCGGCACGGAGAGCAGTAAAGAGAAAGACGAGCAAGGCGCAAATACAACCGCCGGCAAACACACTACGGACGTGATTCCACAGCAGGCGGTATTCAACGCGCGCCGGGAAATTGCCGCCATTCACGTATCCCACCCGATGGCGCGCTATATGGCAGATCTGGTCGAGGCAACCCGCCACCCGGGGGAGCGCTCGCCGGATCTCGCGCGCTGGATCGAGATTGGCGCCAGCCCGCGAGGCTCCATTGCCCTGGATAAGGCCGGCCGGACCAATGCGTGGCTGGAGGGCCGGGACTATGTCGATCCGCTGGATATCCACGCCGTCATTCACGACTGCCTGCGGCATCGCCTGGGGCTCAGCTTCGAGGCGCAGGGGGAAGGCATCAGTGCGGACCGGGCGATCGACACCTTGCTCAAAGTCGTCGCACTGCCCTGACACCTGGACCGGGGCGATTGTCATGCCAAATTTTTTCACCCGCAGCCGAAATTACACCCGCGCAGGCATCGACACTGTTGCCGCACCGCGCAGCGCTGACGACCCGCGTGTTCACGTAGACCTCGCGCACCTGCAAGCACTGGAAGGACCCGCACAAACCCTCAACCTGCTGCCGCGTCAACCAGTACGCAGCGTGCTGGCCGGACAGCATCATTCGCCATTGCGCGGGCGCGGACTCAATTTCGAGGAACTGCGCGAGTATTGGCCATCGGACGATGTCCGTTCCATCGACTGGAAAGTAACGGCGCGTACTGGCGAACCCCATGTGCGGGTGTATACGGAAGAGCGGGACCGCCCGGCGCTGATCGTCGCGGACCAGCGTATATCGATGTTTTATGGTACCCACTTCGCCATGAAGTCGGTCACCGCCGCTGAAGCGGCGGCCTACGCCGCCTTCGCCGTACTACATCAGAACGACCGTGTGGGCGGTATCGTGGTGCGCGACGATGGGCTTTATGCACAGCGCCCCAAACGCAACCGGCGCGCGCTCACGCATTTTCTCAGCGAACTGGCGCAGGCAAACCAGCGCCTGCATGCGGATGCGCCGCCCGCAAACCCCACCTCGCTAGATACGGTGCTGCAGGCAGTTGCCAATATTGCCCGGCGCGACCACCTTGTATTGCTGATTAGCGACTTCGATGTCATCGGCCCCGCCAGCGACCGGTTGCTGGCCGGCCTTGCGCGACACAACGACGTGATTTTAATGCCCGTATCCGACCCGACCGGGGAAACGGTACCCGAGGGTTTTGTCAGTGCCATCTCTGACGGAGACAGGCAGGCAACTCTGGACACCAGCGATCGTGCGATCCACTCGGCATTAAATCACTTTACCGAAGAGCGTCGCGCCGCTATTGCGCAATGGCAACGACACTATGGGATCCCCCTGGCGCCGCTATCTGCGGGAGAGGAAACTCTGCCGCAGTTGCGCCGCCTGCTGGGACTTGCGCCAAGTAAGGCGCCGCAACCTGAAGCCAACGTAAAGCCCTATTCAGAGTCGGAGGCTAGCGGTGGCCCAGAGTAACCCGACAACAACTGAAACCACCTTGCCCGATCTCATTGCGCAGCTGGCTCCGCCCCCGGTTCCGGATGCCATTTCCCTGTGGCCACAAACCCCGCTGGCGAAAAGCCTGCTGTTAAGCGTACTGCTGCTGGTACTGGCGGTGGCCGCACTGGCATACCGCCGTTACCGCGCAAACGCGTACCGGCGCGCGGCGTTAAGGGCGCTGGACACGGTTGAGGGCGACCCGGCACAAATCGCCGAACTTTTGCGGCGCACCGCCCTGGTTGCTTATCCGCGGGATCAAGTGGCGGGACTCACCGGATCGGTCTGGCTGGATTTTCTAAACCGGCACTACCCCGGCAATGCATTTACGGGCGCAGTGGGCGAAACCTTATTACAAGGCGCCTACCGGCCTTGTCCACCACAGCCCGCGCTCACAAGTGCCGCACGCAACTGGATTCGACAACACGTCAAGGCTACGCCCTCGCCCGCAAAGAGCTCTGTACAGCCGACTACCTCTGCGGAGAAAACATTGTGAGCAGTTTTCTGGCAAGTCTGAGTTTTGCCGCACCCTGGGTCTTTTTGCTACTGCCACTTCCGCTCCTGGTATGGAAAATGGCACCACCCTACCGGGTGCGCGTGCCAGCCATTCGGGTACCCTTTTTTCAGCGCATCAGCGAGCGCCTCGGTCTGTCACCCCGCGCCGGTGCCATCGTGCGTCGTCGTCAACTTTGGCAGCACCTGCTCGGCGCTCTCATTTGGATTCTGATCCTGAGCGCGCTGGCGCGCCCACAGCTGGAAGGCGAAGCGGTAACACTTCAGAAACCCGCGCGAGATCTCATTCTCGCGGTAGATATTTCCGGCTCCATGGCGCAGGAGGATTTTATGGGTGCAGGCGATCAGCGGCTGCAACGACTGGCCGGGGTAAAAAGCGTACTGGCGGATTTTCTACAGGGCCGCGAAGGCGAGCGGATCTCACTGATCGTATTTGGCAGCAAAGCATTTGTGCAAGCGCCACTCACCACCGATCTCGACACGGTACTCGAACTACTGCGTCAAACGGAAGTGGGCATGGCCGGGCCGCACACCGCCCTCGGTGATGCCATTGGCCTCGCCATTCGCCAGTTCGAAAGCAGCGAGGTAAAGCAACGGCTGCTGATTTTACTGAGTGATGGTAGCGATACCGCCAGCCGCATGAGCCCAATCAATGCCGCATCCATCGCCAACCAGCGCGACGTAAAAATTCTCACGGTCGGTGTAGGCGACCCGCAGGGCGAATCCGAGAACCGGCTGGACGAAGCCACGCTAAAGGCCATCGCGCAACGCACCGGTGGCAACTTTTATTTTGCCAACGACCAACAGGCGCTTACGCAAATCTATAAAGAAATTGATGCACTGGTACCAAAAAAAGTGGATAGCGAGACCTATCGCCCCCGCACCGGCTTGAGTCACTGGCCGCTCGGTATTGCCTTGCTGTTGTCCTTATTGGGATTGGCTTTGACTCTGCAGAGAGGCGGCCGGAATCTTCAGGCGGCATCAACATGAGCGATCTTGCCGGTGACCTCAGCAGTTTCCTCACTGCATTCCATTTTTTGCGTCCGCTCTGGCTCCTGCTGTTGCCGATTATTTTGACCCTGTGGTGGAGACAGCGCCGTCCACCGGAGCGCGCGGTCGACAAGCCTTCCCTGCCAATCGCTCCCCATCTGGCCCGCGCGCTCAGTGTTGGTGAGCGCGATAGAGCACACTGGCCACGCTTCTTACCCATCGATGCACTCGCGTTGCTGCTCGCGCTACTGACCCTGGCCACCGCGGGACCCGCGTGGACGCGCCTGCCCGACTCGCTGATGGGGCGCACCGCGCCCCTGGTGATTGCCGTGCAGGTAAATCAGAGCATGACCGAAACCGATGTCGCACCCAGCCGTCTGGAGCGCGCCAAGCAAAAGGTCTACGACTTGCTGAAACGCCGCGACGGCGCCCCCACGGCACTGATCGCCTACGCCGGCACGGCGCATCGGGTGGTCCCCCTGACCGAGGATCAGAACCTGTTGCGCCCATATGTGGAAGGGTTAGCCGCCGACATCATGCCAGTAGCTGGCAACCACGCATCCAGTGCATTGAACATGGCGCAGAGTATTCTGCAACAGGCCGGCACCTCCGGAGGCATTCTGTTTCTGAATGACGGCATTGAAACGACGGACGTTGCCCACTTCAACCAGCGCAATCGCGCGAACACCCTTGGGATGCTGATACTGTTGCCGAGTAGCGCCAAAATACCCGGGGCTGAACAAGTGCATGATGCGCGTGTAGAACGGGTAACGCCGGATACCCGCGATATCGAAGGCTTTGTGCGTTACTTCGATAGTGGTTTCCGCCAGGCGCTGGCCAGGGACGAGAATCTCCAGTGGGACGATCGCGGCTGGTGGCTCGCCTGGCCCGCGGCGCTGCTCGCGCTACTCTGGTTTCGTCGCGGCTGGATGTTACCCGCAACTGGATCGACAACAGCCTTCTCCATACCCTCCTCCACATTATCGACTCGGGCTGGCGCAAGTGTTGGCCTGGTACTTTGTATCTTCAGTCTCCTGTACCTTCTGACACCATGGGTCACCGCACAAACATCTAACGCCCAAACCGCGACGACCTCCACAACCGCAGTCCCACAGGGGCCACCGGCAAATGCGTTTCTTAGCCGGCTGTTTACACCGGATCAACTCGGCCAATGGCTGATGCAACGCAAAGAATATGCTCGCGCGGCCGACGCATTTGCCGATGTGTACCACCGCGGATACGCGCAGTATCAGGCTGGACATTATGAGGACGCGGCGAACACACTGGCACCGCTTGATGCACCAGAGGCCATCTTCACCCGCGCCATGGCCCAGGTTAAAAGTGGCCAGTATCAGGACGCCATTACCGGATTTGAACAGGTACTGCAGATAGATCCGAATTTCCCTGGGGCACAGGAAAACCTGCAACTCTCTCGTGAGATTCTCACTTACATGGAGAAATCCCGGGGCGAGGAGGAAGAAAAATATGAACAAACTGAAAGCGATGACGACCGCTACGACGAGCAACAGCAACAAGAAATGGAAGCACCACCAACACCGGTCAGTGGCACAGAGGTAAATGCAGAGCAGTGGATGTCCACACTGGATACCAGTACCAGCGAGTTTCTCAAGCAGCGGTTTGCGGTTGAAGCCGCGAGTGCACCAGCGCCGGAGAGTACTCCGTGACTTGCGCTGCCGCTTACCTGAGACGGACTGCGTGCTTCGTCGCAGGTCTCATGCTTGTTCTTACGACTGCCGTCACGATCGCTACACAAACCGACACGCCTTCGGTTCTGACCAGCAATCAGCAGGCAGACAACAAACCGATCGTGCAGAGTGCGCTTTCCGAGTCCGGCATCGCTCCCGGGCAGGCAGTAACCTTCCGTGTGACGGTATTGGTTCCCACCTGGCTCAGTAAGCCAATCGAATTCCCCCAATTCGACAGCCCTAATCTTTCGGTGACACTGCCAGAGAAGTCCACAGTCTCTACCAGTCAAACCATCAACGGGAAAACCTGGTCAGGGGTAATACGGGAGTATCAGGTGGTCCCCCTGACCCCGGGCACCTTTCAGTTACCCCCATCCAGCCTTCAAGTGCACTACCGAAGTCCGCAGAATGACAGAGACATCGTCACAAACGTGCCCCTTCCTGCACACACCCTCACCGTCACCGCCCCCAAAGGCGCGGAAAACTTGCGCCCATATATCGCCGCGCGCGACCTCACCCTGACGCAAACGATCAACGGGGAGCCGGACAAGTTGCGCCCCGGAGATAGCTTTAGCCGCACCGTAACCGCCACAATTCAGGGATCAACGGTAATGTTTATCCCGCTGTTACAAAGCCAAACCAATGTAGATGGCATTGCCGCTTACCCGGACACGCCAAAGGCGGTAGACCACAGTGACTTTCGCGACATCGACACCGGTAAACGCACCGAGAAAGTCACCTTTGTCGCGGAAGTACCAACGCGAGGTGAACTGCCGGCAATTACCCTGCGCTGGTATGACCTGGACAACGGCAGTATCCGAACCGCCTCGGTGGACCCCATTAAGGTCCGGGTGAAAGGAGCATCCGTTGTTCGCAGCTTCTCGCTTGCCCAGTGGCTGCTGATACTGGCGCTGGTCGGCCTATCGCTGTGGTGCGCTAAGCATTGGCTTCCCGCGTTGGCCCAGCGCGTACGGTCACGCTATCTCCAGTATCGAAAGGCAAGCGGGCAGGAAACTATGGCGAGACTGCGCAAGGCAGCAAAAAAGCATGACTACACTAGTGCTCTCGTAGCTGCGGTAGAGCTTGAAGGTTCTACTGACTACCAGAATTCCCGTGTACCCGCAGCTCTGCTCGCCCTGGGGCGGGCACAATATGGCGACACCGCGGCATCTGAGACTGCGACTCCTTTGTGGGAACAGCTGGAGCTCGCCATTGATGCTTACGCCGCAAAGCGCCGGGCACGAAGCCGACAACCGGACCTGCCTGCGCTGAACCCATCACACCGCAATCGCTAACCTCATTCCAGAGCCGCCCCAGAATCGCTCCAGAACCATCAGGTCAGCTTTGCGGCTTAACGTACAAAGTTGAAAAAATATTGCGGGGGCAGCGCAAGAATGAAAAACACGAACTAGGATTTATACAGTGAACCACGAACGCATGCACTTCACTGCAGTATTTTGGGAAGTTCTATGCAACTACGGATTTTGCCGTACCGCTTCGCGACCACAGCTCTGTGGCTGCTTTTTGTCTCCCTCGCTTACCTAAGCACTGGCGTATGGGCGACCGAGAGTAACGACCCGCTCCCCTCCTGGTCCGATGGCAAGACCAAGCAGGCCATTGTCAGCTTTGTCGAAAAGACAACACGTGAAGGCTCCCCTGACTTCGTGCCAGAAAATCAGCGTATCGCCACCTTCGATAACGACGGCACCCTGTGGGCTGAACAACCGGTTTATTTCCAGTTGATCTACGCACTGGATCAGGTCAAGAAAATGGCCCCCCAGCACCCGGAGTGGAAAACCGAAGAGCCATTTGCCTCAGCCCTCAAGGGGGACATGGAAAAATTGATGGCCAGTGGCAAAGAAGGCCTGATGAAAATCATCGGCGCCACCCACGCCAATATGACCGCAGACGAATTTTCACAAAATGTATCCCAGTGGCTGAAAAACGCCCGCCACCCGAAAACCAACCGCCCCTACAACGAAATGGTCTACCAGCCGATGCTGGAACTGCTCAACTACTTGCGCGCGAACGGTTTCAAGACATTTATCGTTTCCGGTGGTGGCACTGATTTTCTGCGCGTGTTCGCAGAGCAGACCTACGGCATCCCGCCTGATCAGGTCGTGGGGTCCAGCCTCAAAGCCGAATACCAGGTCCGCGATGGCAAACCAGAAATCGTCAAGCTCGCGGATATCAACCTGATTAACGACAAGGAAGGTAAGCCCGTCGGTATTCACCGGTATATCGGCCAGCGCCCACTATTCGCGGCAGGAAATTCCGACGGTGACTTTCAAATGCTTGAATGGACCACCGCAGGAAAAGGCCCGCGCTTTGGCCTGCTGCTGCACCACACCGATGACAAACGTGAGTGGGCCTACGATCGCAAGTCGTACATAGGCCGTCTGGAAAAAGGATTGGACCAGGCGAAGGACCGGGGCTGGACTGTCATCGATATGCAGCAAGACTGGGAGCAGGTGTTCCCGGTCGCAACGCCCTGACCTTCGTATCAATCACTCACCACATATCAACTAGCACCAACAACCTTCCACATTGCTCCGGAGGAAACCATGAAAAAACTACGTTTAGGGCACCTGTTGAAGGTACCCGTTTCACTGGCCGCGGCGGCACTGCTGTCGATCTGCACCAGCGCGGCACAGGCGCAGGACAAACCCAACATCCTGGTGATCTGGGGTGACGATATTGGGGTATGGAACATCAGCGCCAACAGCAAAGGCATGATGGGCTATAAGACGCCCAACATCGACCGCATTGCCAAAGAGGGTCTGTCATTTACCGACTATTACGGCCAGCAGTCTTGTACTGCGGGGCGCGCCGCCTTTGTGGGTGGCAACGTGCCGGTACGCACGGGCATGACGAAAGTAGGACTGCCCGGCGCGAAAGAAGGCTGGCAGGAGTCCGACGTAACCATTGCCACGGTGATGAAGAGCCAGGGCTACGCCACCGGCCAGTTTGGCAAGAACCACTTCGGTGACCGCGACGAGCACCTGCCCACCAATCACGGGTTCGATGTGTTTTTCGGCAACCTTTACCACCTGAATGCGGAGGAGGAGCCGGAAAACCGCGACTACCCGAAAAACCCGGAGTTTCGCAAGAAATATGGTCCTCGTGGCGTAATTAAGGCGACCGCCGACGGTAAGATTGAAGACACCGGCCCACTCACCAAGAAGCGTATGGAAACCATCGATGAGGAAACCCTCGCTGCAGCCATGGACTTCATCAAACAGCAGGTTCAGGCGGGAAAACCCTTCTTTGTGTGGTGGAACGCTACACGTATGCACTTTCGTACCCACGTGAAGGAAGAGCATAAAAATCTAGCAGGCCCCAACAGTAACGAATACCAAGACGGCATGGTAGAACACGACATGCACGTCGGTAAGTTACTCAGCCTACTGGATGAACTGAAGATTTCGGACAACACCATTGTATTCTACTCAACCGACAATGGTCCGCACTTCAATACCTGGCCAGATTCTGGTACCACGATTTTCCGCAGTGAGAAGAACTCCAACTGGGAGGGTGCCTACCGTGTACCCGCGTTCGTACGCTGGCCGGGCAAGTTTCCCGCGGGCAAAACCCTGAATGGGATCGTCTCCCATGAGGACTGGCTACCGACATTCGCCGCAGTAGCAGGCAATCCCAAAATCAAACAGCAGCTACTTAAGGGTGTGCGATTAAATGGTCGCAGCTACAAAAACTATATCGACGGCAATAACATGCTGGACTACTTCACCGGTAAAACGGAAGAGTCTCCGCGCCGTGACTTTATCTACGTGAACGATGATGGTCAAATCGTTGCCATGCGCTACGACGCTTGGAAAGCAGTTTTCCTGGAAAATCGCGGAAAAGCGTTCGAAGTATGGCGCGAGCCCTTTACCGAGCTCCGCGTTCCATTGCTATTTAATTTGCGTAGAGATCCATTCGAGCGTGCGCAGCACAACTCAAACACGTACAACGACTGGTTTCTGGATCGCGCTTTTGTACTAATCCCGATGCAGCAAATGGCCGCGAAATTCCTCATGACAATGAAGGAATATCCACCCAGCCAGAGCCCGGGTTCTTTCAATCTTGAGAAAATCGAGCAAAAGTTGAAAGCTGGCGCCGGCGGCAGTAACTAAACACTCCGGCCAAACGTACAAAACCCACCTTTACGGTGGGTTTTGTCATTTGTAGAGTATGAATGTAGAGTACGAAAACTTGGTTTAAGCAATTCAATTCGGCTTGTACCAGATAGGGCTCGAGAAGGCGCGCTCCTGTAAAACCATGGGGACGTCTTTATCCATCTCTACCTTGTTTCGCAGCTTGTCATACAGGGTCCAGCGCGGGGTGGGTATCTCCAGCACGCGCACGTAGTAGACCGCCCGGTGCTCGGGATTGAATTCAGGATCTTCAAAGTAACCAACCAGCTCTGCCTCGCCAATGTCATTGGTATACTCCGCGGTTTCCAGGTTCACTGTATCACCGACTTTCTGAATATTTCCCTCACCATCTAACTTTCGATCACCGGACCACTTCACATTGAAAATCTTCTCGTGGGTCTTGCCACGGCCATCGACCCACCCCTTAACAATCTGGACGCGATCCAGGTTCGCACCATCAGGGTCCTTCATGGCGGCGACCAGAAAGCCCAGCTTCTTACCAGATGCACCCCCGTTGACTACCCCGCCCATGGGGATGCCTTTCGCGTAACCCTGTTTCACAAGATCCGACTCCACATCAGCGGCAGAGAAATCAAAACCGCCGAAGAAGCGCACCTGCATGCGTGGCCCACTGGTGGCAAAGGTTTCCTTGCGCAGCATCGCGTCCCAGATCGCCTCGCGGGTATTTTCCATCGCCCAGACACCCATAATGCCCGCAGAAGCCATTTGCCATCCCATATAGTTGTCGGAAGGTCCGCTCAGTAGTGGGAACTTCCAGCGTTCTTTATTGCTTGGCTCTAACGTTTTGAACTTGCCGAAGAAGTTATCTTCATCGGGGGTGGAGAGTCCGGTATGCGTATCCGTTGCGCCGTTGACGCCAAGCTGGAACGGATTCACCCCAAGCTCATTCTCTAGGCGCATCCCCTCCTTCAAGGCTGGACGCCAGTATTCATATTTAAAGGATCCGGCGGGCTTTGGCTTGAGAATCAGGTTGCCGCGGTCCCACAAGTCCCAGCTAGCAAATTCATCTTCAGGTGACAGGCTGGGGTGGGATTCGCTTTGTCCCTTAATCTGGGTGACTTCGTACAGTGGCTCGTAGCGCGCACGTAGTTCCGCCCACTCCTTGGTCATGGGCGAGCCATCAAAGCGTTTCTGCTCGAACATACGCCCGTTGGACAGATTACCGTTGTGGGGAATGGCGAAAACGCGCCCGCCAGTTTTATCCTCATAGGCCTTCATCCACTGCCAGAGCTTTTCCGGGTCCTGAGTGTCAAAGGTCGTCAGGGGAATCAAGCTGCGTGTCTTGCTGGCATCGTCACGAAAAATCACATTGCGATGCAGGTTATCACCTCCCCCCGCATTCACGGTCCACTCGAAAGCGATAAACGTACTGAACGCACCGGGCTTGTTGAACTTCTCCGCCGCATCCACGGTTTTTTCCCATGCGGATTTCATCCACTTGGGATCCATCACGATTTCCGGCAGGCGCTCCTCGGATTGCATGACAATCAGCTCGCTCTTGGCATCCGCCGCCCGCTGGTCGTCACCGGAATTGAGTGCCTCGTTCCAGCGCTTGAGGGTCTCGTCAGCCATCATCTCCGGGTTACCGGAAACCAGCTCGCTAATGACCCCCATACCATCGGAGTGATCCGTGACCATAAACCAGTCATAGGCGCGGCTGAGCTTGGCACTCAGGCCGCTATTGGATTTGACCTCTTCACCAAGGGCGAATCGATAGGCGTCTTCCGGCGAAAGAATCGCTCCATCCATACCAGCGTCTACCGACCATCCGGTGTGGACATGGGTGTCACCGAAGTAGGCCTGGGTCGGGTAGTCGCCACTGGACGCAGGAGCCGGCGCTGCCGCGCTGGTGTCACCACCTTCCGGGGCGGCTTGCGGGTCCTTGTCCCGGGGCTGTTCGGATTCCTCATTCAGCTGTTTGGCATCGCGCCCAAATTCTTCTTCGATCAATTTGGGCTGGCCGCTTGGCGTTTCACTCTCCGGCCCACCCTGCTGTTTTTCACCGCAGCCACTCGCGACAAAAATGAAAGCCAAAGCCGTTAAAACAATCCCATACTTACTCATGGTGATTCCCCATTAGTGTCCGCGCTGGACTGTGCGCGGTGACAGACAATTGGAATTGGGGAAGTATAGGCAGCGGTTTTTTGTGCAGATTGGCGGGTTGGCGTTTTTCGCGCCTAGAGAGAAATTCAGCCGCCGTCACCTTGCCTATTTTTGATGGAAGTGGGTTTTTACTACACCAACGTTCACCGTGTTACGTGGCGCCCTTTGGCTGCGACCAGCAATCGAGAAACATCAGGGAGAAGGGGAGTCACATGGCCCAGGGATCAAAAAAAGCGGTTCTCTATGCCATTTGTGTGAATGCGATCATCACCGTATTAAAAGGTGTTGCCGCTCTGGCAACCCATTCCGCCGCAATGATGAATGAAGCAGTCCATAGTCTCATGGACACGCTGAACCAGATATTCCTGCTACTGGGGTTGAAGCGAGGCGGGCGTCCGGCAGATCGTCACTATGCGTTTGGCCACGGCCAGAAAAAGTATCTGTGGAACCTGTGGAGTGCCATTGGCCTCTTCTCCATTGGTTGTGGCCTCGGTCTGGCCCATGCCTGGCACGCGTTTCACAATCTGGGACATATAGAGCGGCCGGAGACCATCCAGGTGCTGGGCATGGCGGTCCACCCTATTGTGATTTCAGCGCTGGTGTTAACCATTGCCTTCATACTCGAGGGATATGTCCTTTATGTCGCGGCCAAGGAATTCTTCAGCCGCATGCGCGCCGCCGGTTTGCGTAATCCGTTTCGTTATCTGGTGTCCGCCGATGACCCGACGCTGATTGCGGTACTGCTGGAAGACTCGATTGCGGTTACCGGTGTGATCCTCGCTGCCACAGGTATCGGTATGACGCAGGTCACCGGCGACCCGCGCTGGGACATCGGGTTTTCTGTGCTGATCGCACTGATGCTCGGTGTCACCGCAATCTTTCTCGGCATGGTAAATATGCGCTTTCTTACCAGTATTCGCGATCACAAGGCCGAGAAGTGCTTTAGTGAGATCGTGCGCCAACACCCAGAGATCGAACGCCACCACGACCTGCGCTCGGTCATCGTAGACGACCGGCATACCGTGGTCGTTGCGGAAATAGAGATACGCGAAGAAGTGCTGATGCGCGATATGCGTAAACGTATTGAGGAGCACCAGGCCGCACTACTGGAACGCGTGCCCGATCATCGGCGCACGGAGACGGTGATCGACTATGCGGAACAGAGGGCGACGGTGCAGGCCACCCTGGAGGCAACAGAAATGTTGATTGATACACTGGAAGCGGAGCTCAAACAGCGCTGTTCACAGGTTTCCCATTTGACCGTCGAAATAGACGGTATTGCCGCCCCCTCGAAGCTGGACGACCCGGACACCCTGGATGCCGGCACTGTTTGATCAGAGCGCGTGTGCGCTCTTATTTTGGTGGCAGGGTGCCGGCAAACTCCACGCCGCGGGTGACCCAACCATTCAGGTCCTCAAGAATGGCGTCTTCTTCGACATAAACCATGCCCTTTAATGGCCGACCGGTGAAATCCATAGGTCGGGTATAGCGCTCTCCCAGTGCGGCCTGGTAGTTGTCGGGCCCTACCCGCACCATCAGCTCCTCACCAACAACACCGCAGGCCATGTTGCCATTGAGCATAAAGGCCAGACCACCAAACATCTGCTTTTCGGTCAGACCGGCTTCTTCGTGCAGGACTTCACGTACTTTGTCCGCCAGCTCTTCGTTGTAAGGCATGATCAACTCCTTGATTTTTATCTTAATTCCCTGTGAGCGCGCGACTACACCACCGTGGGGTCGCTCGCCTCACTTCTTGCTCAATGCAGAAGCCAATACCGGCTTCAGGTCTTCAAACACAATATCGTCATTGTCGCGGAAATTCAGGCACCCGGTTCCGCACTTGGTTTTTGGATGCTTATCGAGATACGGCTGTATATGGACGCGGGCACAGGTATACACCGACACATAATGTTTCTGACTCGCCAATGCCACCCAGCCGGCACCCTGCTCGTAGGTTGGCATTTTGTATTTAAGGGATAGGTTTGCATCGGGATAGTTGGCGGTCACAAGGTTGTGTAACTTGTGCAGGCGTTCGCTGCGCTGCGGGCTTAATCGGCTGAGGTAATCCGCCAGCAACGAAGGTATGGAGATTGATAGCAATTGCGATGAAGTGTCCATACGAAAAATGTTATTGCGCTTATGGTTTTTAGTGTAGCAAAGAATGGAAAAAGTGCCCGGCCAGTCAGGAACTTTAGTCTCTGGCCAGGCGCGCAAATACACTTATAGGGATGGGACGGCGCCCGATGGTCGCCGTTAACGTTTCAGTCCAGCAACGTCAGTTGACCATCACTCAGGTTGTACATGGCGCCGATGATTTTGATTTTCCCTTCTTTTTCCAGATTGGCCAGTGTCTCGCTGCCCTCGCGAATTTCCTTGATCGACTGGCGCACATTGTTTTCTGCCACCTGATCCACAAACTCGGCATTTTTGCTGGTGCGATCGCCATCGTACTTGGTCGCCGCCACCGCAGTTTGGATCTTGCCTAGCAGACCGCTGAGCCTGCCCAGTTTCACGTTATCAATGGCGCCCTTTACGGCGCCGCAGGCGCTATGCCCCATCACCAGGATCACTTTGGAACCTGCGGCTGCGCAGGCAAACTCGAGGCTACCAATAACGTCATCATTACAGATGTTACCCGCGACACGCGCATTGAATGCATCACCCAGGCCAAGGTCGAGCAGGATTTCCGCCGGGGTGCGTGAGTCGATACAGCTCAGTATGGCGGCGGCGGGGTATTGCCCCGATGCCGTGGCACTCTGTTGCGCCACATAATCGTGCTGCTTCATCTTGCCAGCACGAAAGCGTTTGTTGCCCTCTTCCATCATCTTAATGATGTCATCAGGCCTCATCCCATCACGCTGCTCTTTGGTCAAGGCGCCCGCGAAGGTCACGTTGGAAAAACCCATTAGCCCTGCGCCAGCGGCAAGCCCAGCAACGCTCGCTGAGAATGCGCCCTTTAAGAGCTGCCGGCGGCTGGTATCCTGACCAGCACCCGACGCATCAGAAGACGATTGCGTGGCGCGAGAGGTTTCGCTGGAATACAGTAATTCGTCACACATAATTGAACCACCGAGACTGTTAAGAGCATTCATAACCCGACCAGCGCGCAGAGTCACCGGACAACCCAATTTAAAAGCCCCTTCAGTCTAGACAAGTTCAATCGCTGTACAGCGGTATCCATTCTTAGAAAACTGTTTTCTTTCGCGCATAAAAAAACCCCGGTAAAAACCGGGGTTTTTTGTACGCCTGAAATCAGGCGGATGTGCGATACCGAGAATCAGTCGACAAACACACGGGCATTGCGGAACAGGCGCATCCAACCGGAATCTTCATCCCAGTCGTCCGGGCGCCAGCTGTTGCTGACGGCGCGGGCGACACGCTCCGGGTGCGGCATCATGATGGTGACGCGACCGTCTTCGGAACACAGCGAGGTAATACCGTTTACCGAGCCATTCGGGTTGGCCGGGTACGTTTCGGTAATCTGCTGGTTGTTGTTCAGGTAGCGCATGGCAATGGTGCCGGATTGTTCGCACGCTTCCAGCGCCTGCTGGTCGGCAAATTCCACGCGACCCTCACCGTGAGCAACTGCCACCGGCATGTAAGACCCAGCCATACCTTTGAACAGGACAGATGGGGAATCTTCCACGCCCACCAGCGCAAAGCGCGCTTCGTACTGCTCGGACAGGTTGCGCACAAAGCGCGGCCAGTGACCGGCACCAGGAATCAGTTCCTTGATGACGGAGAACATCTGACAGCCGTTACATACGCCGAGGCCGAAGGTGTCTTTGCGGTTAAAGAAGCCTTCGAACTGATCGCGCGCGCGATCGTTGAACAGAATGGTCTTGGCCCAACCTTCGCCGGCGCCGAGCACGTCACCGTACGAGAAGCCACCACAGCCCACCAGACCCTTGAACTGACCCAGTTCAACACGGCCGGCGAGAATATCGCTCATGTGCACGTCGACGGCATTGAAGCCTGCGCGGTGGAAGGAATGTGCCATTTCCACCTGGCTGTTGACGCCCTGCTCGCGCAGGATCGCAATCTTCGGCCGCACCCCCTTGCTGATGTACGGCGCGGCGATATCTTCGTTGACGTCGTAGCTCAGGCTCACGGACAGGCCTGGATCCTGCGCGGAAGTTTTGGCGATGGCGTCAAACTCTTGCTTGGCGCAATCGGCGTTGTCGCGCAGCGCCTGAATGCGGTAGCTGGTTTCTGACCAGATCTGCTCCAGTTCCGCACGGCTGCGGTTGAAGATTTCTTTGCCGTTATTGGTGATGCACAGGGTTTCGTTGTCGTTCAGGCCACCAATACGGTGCGCCGGTACGCCAACGGTGGCGAAACGCCCTTCGATCATCTCAGCATCGGCCGCCGGCACCTGCAGTACCGCACCCAGCTCTTCGCTGAACAGCGCGGCGATGGCATCGTCGTCGAGGTCGAAAATTTCGACATCCAGACCCACACGGCCGGCGAAGCTCATTTCCGCCAGCGTGGCGAACAGGCCGCCGTCGGCGCGGTCGTGATATGCAATTACCTTGTTCTCCGCCAGCAGCTGCTGCATCAGGTCGAAGAAACCCTTGAGGCGCTTGGCATCGTCCAGGTCTGCCGGTTGTTCACCCAGCTCGTTGTATACCTGTGCCAGGCAGGAGCCGCCGAGACGGTTTTTGCCCGCCCCCAGATCCACAAGAATCAGTTCGCTCTCGCCTTTTTTGGTACGGCGCAATTGCGGGGTCACCACTTTGCGGACATCGGTAACCGGGGAGAAGGCAGAGATCACCAGCGACAGCGGCGCAGTTACCGCCTTGTCTTCGCCGTCTTCATTCCACGCGGTGCGCATGGACATGGAATCCTTACCAACCGGGATGGTAATACCCAGGTCCGGACACAGTTCCATACCGATGGCTTCTACGGTGCGGTAGAGCTTTTCTTCCTCACCCGGGTGGCCCGCGGCACACATCCAGTTGGCGGACAGTTTGATGTCGGACAGCTGCTTGATCGGCGCACAGGCAATATTGGTGATCGCCTCACCCACCGCCAGGCGACCGGAGGCCGGCGCGTCCAGCAGCGCCACCGGAGTCCGCTCACCCATGGACATGGCTTCGCCCGCGGTGCTGTCGTAAGAAACGGTGGTCACCGCGCAGTCCGCGACCGGTACCTGCCAGGGGCCAACCATCTGATCGCGGCTGACCTGTCCGGTTACGGTACGGTCGCCAATGGTGATCAGGAAGTTTTTGCTGGCCACGGTAGGCAGACGCAGAACGCGCTCGGCGGCGTCGTTCAGATCGATCTTGCTGGTATCGAAGGCCTTGGTTTTGGCTTCGACCTTGGCAGCCTCGCGATGCATCTTCGGCGGCTTGCCAAACAATACGGACATGGGCAGGTCGACCGGCTTGGCGTCAAACTGCTTGTCGTTCAGGGTCAGGTGTTTCTCGCTGGTGGCTTCACCCACCACCGCGAACGGCGCGCGCTCGCGCTCGCAGATCTTCTCAAAGCGCGCCAGATCTTGCGGCATCACCGCCAGGACGTAGCGCTCCTGGGATTCGTTACACCAGATTTCCAGCGGGCTCATACCCGGCTCATCGGACGGTACATTGCGCAGCTCGAAGCTGCCGCCGGTACCACCGTCTTTCACCAGTTCCGGGAAGGCGTTAGAAAGGCCGCCGGCGCCCACATCGTGAATAAAGGCGATGGGGTTCTCGGAGCCCAGCTGCCAGCACTGGTCGATGACCTCCTGACAACGGCGCTCGATTTCCGGGTTCTGGCGCTGCACGGAGGCAAAGTCCAGATCTTCCGAGCTGGAGCCGCTGGCCATACTGGAAGCGGCACCGCCACCCAGGCCAATCAACATGGCCGGGCCACCCAGGGCGATCAGCATGGCGCCCGGTTGGAATTCCGGCTTATCCACGTGGTCTTCACGGATGTTGCCGTAACCACCGGCCAGCATGATCGGCTTGTGGTAACCGCGACGCTCGCCATTGAAATCTTCTTCGAAGGTACGGAAATAGCCGCAGATGTTCGGGCGGCCGAATTCGTTGTTAAAGGCAGCACCACCGATGGGGCCCTCAATCATGATATCCAGCGCGGTCACGATGCGACCGGGCTTGCCGTAATTCACTTCCCACGGCTGTTCGAAGCCCGGGATCTGCAGGTTGGATACGGTGAAGCCGGTGAGGCCAACCTTGGGCTTGGAGCCGCGGCCTACCGCGCCCTCGTCGCGGATCTCACCACCGGCGCCGGTGCCGGCACCGGAGAACGGTGCAATGGCGGTCGGGTGGTTGTGGGTTTCCACCTTCATCAGCAAGTGGATGGCTTCCTGGCTGAAGCCGTACTCCTTGGTTTCCGGGTCGGGGTAGAAACGGCCCGCATTGTGGCCAACGACAACGGCCGCGTTATCCGCGTAGGCAGACAGCACATTGTCACCGCCCTGGCGGTAGGTGTTCTTGATCATGCCAAACAGGGAGTTCGGCATGTCTTCGCCATCGATGGTCCAGCTGGCATTGAAGATCTTGTGGCGACAGTGCTCGGAGTTCGCCTGGGCGAACATCATCAGCTCCACATCGGTGGGGTTACGCTCCAGCTCTTCGAAGCTGGTGAGCAGGTAATCGATCTCGTCTTCCGCCAGCGCCAGGCCCAGAGTCACGTTGGCCTGAGACAGGGCTTCGCGGCCACCGCTCAGTACGTCGACAGTACTCATCGGGCGTGGGCTCTCCACGCGGAACAGCTGCTCTGCCTGGGCCACCTCGGTGAATACGGTCTCCACCATGCGATCGTGCAGCAGCGCCGCCAGATCGTCGCGTTCAGCTTCAGTTAATTCAACGCCGGTAATGTAGTAGGCAACACCACGTTCCAGGCGGTGGATATCCGTCAGGCCCGCATTGTGTGCGATGTCGGTTGCCTTGGAAGACCAGGGAGAAATCGTGCCCGGACGCGGCACCACCAGCAGCAGCTCGCCCTCGGGCAGGTGCTTTTCTTCGGTGGGACCGTACTGCAGCAAACGCTCCAACAGCGCGAGGTCCTTGTCCCCCAGGTTGTCGCTGTCAGAGAAGTGCACAAACTCGGCGTACACGTCTGCAACAGCAGGCTGCAGGGCGCGGAGTTGGGTTAGCAGTTTTTGATGGCGGAATTTCGACAGTGCGGGAGCACCACGCAGAACTAGCATCGCGGGAGATAGCCTCTTGTCTGAATTTGAGCGCCTGCGGCCGGAAGCAACCGGTCAGTTTAGAGGTGGCACGCAGGTGCACCGGGAATCGGAGCGCGCGCATTGTACCTGAAGCGACGCAACTCCAACACTGCCACGGGAATTAACTGGACCAATGCCCCTAGTTCTTCAATAAAGAAGACCCAAATGGCACCAGGAACGACCTCAATTCCCCTTAAATCACCCTTGGCCAGGCCCATGGTCGGCTGCGCCAACTACACTGAAAGGTGGATTGGGACAACCCCGGCTTTCACAAACCAGGTCTCGCAATTTGGTCAAAATTGGTCAGACCCGGTAGAGATGGGGTAAAATTGCCGCGCTTTTGCCTAGTGCTGTTCAAATAATAGGCAAAGCCGGCATTGCCGATGTACTGGATTCTCTTGGTACTCGGTAAATCGAAGCGAGACGCAATGGATAGCGCTCGCAGTGAAGCATGGATACCGGCCACAAGCGGGTAACCAGTCTTGGGGAAAGATCCGGATGAAAGGTGTTAGGTACCAAGCAGGTACTGGCCGAGCTTCACACGTTAATAATGCTAACGAAAGGATTCGAGGGGACAGCCTATGATCATGAAAAGCCGACTGTTGCGATACAGCCGCCGCCTGGCAAAGGGGGTGGCACTGGCCTGCTGTGCCTCTTTATTGGTCGCCAGCAAGGCGCCCAGCCTGCTGGAGAGGGTCAAGGCCTCCGGCAATCTTGTCGTGCTGTCCCAGAATGGGCCCACCACCTACTACGAAGATGCCAACGGCCAATACACCGGTTTTGAATACGGCATGCTGGAAGAGTTTGCCCGCGAACTGGGCGTTGAACTCGAAATCCGCGACGTGCACGACCTGAGCCACCTGTTCGGTGAGCTGGAAGACCCCGAGTCTGGTGCACACATGGCGGCATCGGGCCTCACGGTGACTTCCGAGCGCCGCGAGCAAGTGCGCTTCACCCCTTCTTATTTTGAGATTCGCCAACAGGTGATCTACCGCCTGGGCGAGGCACGCCCGCGCAGTGTGGGTGACCTGGCCGGTAAAAATATTGCCGTGATCGCCGGCAGCGCCCATGCCGAGCAGCTGCGCAAACTGTCCCAGCGCTACGAAGACTTGTCCTGGGAGGAAATCTCCGACGTCGACGCCATGGAACTGGTGGAGATGGTCGATCAGGGCAAGTACCACTACGCGGTTGTCGACTCCAACGCCTACGCAGTACACCGCGGCCTGTACCCCAATACCCATATCGCCTTTAACCTGACCCAGTTCCAGCCGGTTTCCTGGGCCTTCCCCAAGGGCGACGACGACACCCTTTACCGCGCCGCGCGCAGCTTTATGGTCCGCGCCAATACCAGTGGCCTGGTCGCGGAGCTGCGTGAAGTGCACTTTGGGCACGTGAGCCAGATGAATGTGGGCGGTGCCAAGACCTTCGCCCAGCTCACCCGCGACCGCCTGCCCCGCTGGCGGGAAGAGCTGCAGAAAGCCGCCGACAAATACGGCCTGGACTGGGAGCTGCTGGCCGCCCTCAGCTATCAGGAGTCCCACTGGAATCCGCGCGCCAAGTCACCAACCGGTGTGCGCGGCCTGATGATGCTGACCCGCGCCACCGCGCGCGAAATGGGCGTAAATCGACTGGACCCGCTGGAGAGCATCGACGGCGGGGCACGCTATCTGGTTCAGGTACGCGACCGCATCCCCGAGCGTATCCGCGAGCCAGACCGCTCCTGGATGGCACTTGCGGCCTACAACATTGGCCTTGGCCACCTGGAAGACGCCCGCGTTCTCACCGAGCGCATGGGCGGCAACCCGGATCGCTGGCCAGACGTGCGCGACCACCTGCCGCTGCTGGCCAAACGCCAGTACTACAAGACCCTGAAACACGGCTATGCCCGGGGCTGGGAACCGGTGACGTATGTGCAGAATATCCGCCACTATCAGGCCCTGCTGACCTGGACCGACCGGATCGAAGAACAGCGCCTGGCCGACGCCGCAGCCAACGACAATGGCGAAGCCCTTGTGGAAGTCCCCGCTGCGGAATCTGCGGCCTCCCAGTCGGCACTCTGATCGAGCCCTTCTTATGAACACAACAGGCGGCCACTGGCCGCCTGTTGTGTTATGGCGCTCGAGCAACACCCCACCGCCGTGCAAGGCACCAAAATCCACCTATGCTTAGTGCACCTACCCGAAAAAATAGGCGCCACCACTGTTCAAGTGAACACGCACGCACAGTTTAGGAGACCTCATGACCCATAAACTCTTGCTCACTGCGCTCGCCACAACTCTTGCGGCATCTGTCATCCTCCACGGCTGCAGCCGCAAATCTGATACCAACGATCCGGATACCGCACCGACCACCGAAGCGGAGGTGGTGGAAGAAGTGACCGTTACCGAACCCGATCCCAGCACCCAAACAACCACCAGCGACAGTGCGTCACCGGCAGCCAGTACTGGCGATACCAGCAGCACCGAATCCCCCGAAAGCCCAAACAGTGAGGGACAGTTAATCTGCAACGCAAAATGGTTTGAGTGGGTCAACGGTGAGGTGATGAAAACCCAGGGCCTGGCCATTGCCGAACACTACCCTACGGGCCTGCCTGAAGTGGGCTCCGAAGAATGGTTCACCGCCATGGACAAGCTCACCGGCGGCGACGGCGCCCATGGCCCCGATGGCGGCAGTGATGAGTGGTGCTTTATGATGCAGCAACGTCTCAGCAAGAACGACTGATTCCTAGGCAAGATCATCACTTCGAGAAACCGGCTGGACTACCCGCTGGTTCAGGGAGTACAACATGAAAAATGTGAAGAACTCACTGCTCGCCGTCACCCTGGGCGGCATTGCCGCGGTGGCAGCCGCACAGGACGACACCAAAGACAAAAAGCCCCCACCCGGTGCCATGGCGCTATCCATGGTGCTTACCAAGCTGGAGCAACAGGGCTATACACCCGTGGTGGAAGTAACTCTGGAACAGGGCCGCTGGGAGATTGAAGCCTACAAAGAAGGCAAGAAGTGGGATCTGGAGGTAGACCCCAACAGCGGGGAAATACTAGAGATGAAGGAAGACAACAACTGATCTACTGCAATGCCAGAAACCACGTCCCGTATCAGTGATACCCGCGCAAACACGCAGCAACTACTCCAACAACTGGAACAGTTATTGGGCCGCGAGCGTGTTATCACCGATGCCGAGCGCAACGAGTACTACCGCACCGGCTATCGCTCCGGTGAAGGCGCGGCGCTCGCAGTGGTCTTCCCGGACTCACTCCTGCAACTCTGGCAAACCCTCCAGGCCTGCGTACACGCAGGCACCATCATAATCTTGCAGGCTGCCAATACCGGCCTGACAGAAGGCTCCACCCCCAGCGGTACCGATTACGACCGTCCAGTTGTGGTCATCAATACCCTGCGCATGAACACCATTCATCTGCTGGGTGAGGGTAACCAGAAGGGCGAACAAATTGTCGCCCTGCCCGGCGCCACACTCAACAGTTTGGAAAAACGGCTGGCCCCCCTGCAGCGCTCACCACATTCCGAGATTGGCTCTTCCTGTCTGGGGGCCTCGATTATTGGTGGTATCGCCAACAATTCCGGCGGCGCGCTCTGCCAACGCGGTCCGGCCTACACCGAACTGGCCCTCTACGCACAGGTCGATGGCAACGGCGAACTGCAACTGATCAATCACCTGGGAATCGAGCTGGGCAAAACCCCCGAGGAAATACTCACTAACCTCGAGCACGGTAATTTTTCGGAAGTTGGGCAACTCGCCTACTCGGACAATAACACCCGTCCACGGATGGCCTCGGACCGGGAATATGTGGCACGGGTGCGTGATGTGGACGCCGATACCCCGGCGAGATTCAACGCCGACCCGCGCCGCCTGTTTGAAACCAGCGGCTGCGCCGGCAAGGTCGCAGTCTTCGCGGTGCGCCTCGACACCTACCCCACCCCCAAGCGCACACAAACGTTTTATATCGGCAGCGACGATCCCGCCGTATTTGCGCGCCTGCGCCGGGGGCTACTGAGCGAGTTACCTACTATTCCTCTACTCGGTGAATACCTGCACCGCGACATGTTTGATCTCGCTGCGAAATACGGAAGAGACAGCTTCTACCTGATCAACACACTCGGCACGAGCAACATGCCGCGCTTCTTTGCCCTCAAAGGTCGCGTTGATGCCTGGCTGGAAAAACGCAGTTTCCTGCCGCGCTTTCTGAGTGAACGCCTGCTACAAAAAATCAGCAAGCTGCTCCCGCAACACCTGCCCAAGCGCATGCTGGACTATCGAGAAAAGTTTCCTCACCACCTGATCGTCAAGGTGGCCGACGACGGCATCGAAAGCACCCACGAATGGCTGCAGGCCTTTTTCGCGAAAGAGGAAAACGCGGGTTGTTTTTTTGTCTGTACAGTGGAGGAAGCCAGCAAAGCCATGCTGCACCGTTTCGTGTCCGCCGGTGCCGCCATGCGTTACCAGGCCGTACATCACAAGCGCGTGGGCGAATTGCTGCCATTGGATATCGCACTCAGGCGCAACGATATAAATTGGGAGGAACAGCTACCGGCAGAAATCGCCGACCAACTGGAACAGCGCCTCTACTACGGCCACTTCTTGTGTAACGTCTTCCACCAGGATTACGTCCTGAAAAAAGACGCCGACCACGAGGCCGTCAAAAAGGCTATGCTCGCGCTGCTCGACCAGCGAGGCGCGCGCTACCCCGCAGAGCACAACGTCGGCCACCTGTATCAGGCGCCCGACGCACAACGCGAATTCTTCGAACAACTCGACCCCACCAACACCTTCAACCCCGGTATCGGCAAGACCGAAAAAACCCGCCGCTGCTGTAGCTGCGGCTAGGCACACATCTCAGGCAAAAACCCCAGACACAAAACTCAGAACTGAACCGTTACCGCACTGGAACCGGGCTTCAGGGTAAAGGTTTCAGTATTGCCATCGCGGGTAACGTTCACCGTATTCACCTGATCCCGCTCCATCTCCATCAGCATCGACTGACGCACCTGCAGTTTCTTACCCTGCACCTCCGCCAGCGGCAGCTCCTGATACACCCACACATCGTGCACATCCGCTTCCATTCCCACCCACTTGGGCTTGATCACTGCACCATCGGCGGTGCGCAACTGAAAGCGATCATTCACATACGCCTCCATCTGCGCCTTGGCATCCTTCATTTCCTTACTCGCACTCAATTGCAGCGCGCGCTCCATATCCGCGATAAAGAAACGATGAGTGATTTCCAGGGACTGGGTACGCTCATTCACGGACATTTCGGTGAGGCCGAAGTGGTAGCGATGGGCGTGGGCTTGAGCTGCACTCAAGATAAGAGCGAAAGCGACAAAAGCAAGCTGCAAAGCTCGAAGCATTTGAATCTGCATATATGAACCCAACCAATTCAAAATGTGCGTTTAGAAATTGTATGCAACGCATAACGAAACGACGATGTGCGCTAACGGAGATGTGCAGTTTGAGAGAAGGTGCTGACGCTGGGGGCAGTCTTGCGAGACCTTCACCGCCATGGATGGCGGTGCAGAGCCCCAGGGATGGGTTCATGCGTGTCTCGCAAGACTGCACCCGGCGGCAGCACCGCCACCGGGCCAGCTAAGTAGAGACTTGAGGAAGGGTTTAGTCTTCTTTCAACTCTTCCTGCCAGTCCTTCATCAGGTTGCGCGCTTTCTCGTCTTTAAACAGTTCCAGGCGCGACTTGATGATACGGCGCGGGTAGTGGTTGTTCTCCACATCCACGTCGGCAGTCTCCCAGTGCGGGTCAACCACAACCGACTTCAACAGTTTGTCCTTACCGCGCACCAGCATCTTGGAAGTCTTGGCCGCATTGCGGGTCCAGATTTCCGCCGGGATACGCAGCTCTTCAGAAGAACCATCGGTGTAGTCCAGCTTCAGAATAATCGGCATCACCAAACCACCGATATTGCTGAAATTCAGCACATACACATTGCTCTCTACTTTCAGCAGATCGCGCTCCCAGTCTTCCAGGCCATCCAGCATACCGCGGTAACTGTTGCGATCCGCATTGGACACATCAAACTCATCGTGTTCATTGTAGAAGTCCGCCAGCTCCGGCTTGCCATCCACAATGCGCGTCATCTTGTTCGCGCGGTTCTTCTGCTTGGTGACAGACTCCGGCGCTTCCTCGAAACGCTCACGCTTCCACGGGCCTTCTACATCCGGGTTCTTGGTACCCACGGTGTAGTGCTTCACTGCATCAATGCTGATATCCACATTGTCAGTGGTGTAGAACCAACCGCGCCAGAACCAGTCCAGATCCATACCGGACGCGTCTTCCATGGTGCGGAAGAAGTCCGCCGGCATTGGGCGCTTGAACTTCCAGCGCTGGGAGTACTCGCGGAACGCAAAGTCGAACAGCTCACGGCCCATCACTGTTTCACGCAGGATATTCAGCGCAGTAGCCGGCTTCCCGTAGGCATTGTTACCAAACTGCAGAATAGATTCTGAGTTGGTCATGATCGGCACCTGGTTCTCACTCTTCATGTACTCAATGATCTTGCGCGCGTCGCCACGGCGAGACGGGTACTTCTCTTCCCACTCCTGCTCCGCCAGGAACTGAACGTAAGTGTTGAGACCTTCGTCCATCCAGGTCCACTGACGCTCATCGGAGTTCACGATCATCGGGTAGTAGTTGTGACCCACCTCATGGATGATCACCGAGATGAGACCGTACTTGGTGCGACGGGAATAGGTGCGCTTGCTGCGGTCTTCCTCATCAATCTCCGGACGCGGACCATTGAAGGTGATCATCGGGTATTCCATACCACCTACCGGGCCATTGACCGAAATGGAGGTCGGGTACGGGTAATCGAAGCTGTAGCGGTTAAACACTTCCATGGTGTGGATGATGGCTTCGGTAGAGTACTTGTCCCACAGCGGGGTACCCTCTTCCGGATAGTAAGACATCGCCATGGTGTCGGTGCCGCCCTTCTTGTAGCCCTGTGCATCCCACAGGAACTTACGCGAGGAAGCCCAGGCAAAGTCACGCACGTTCTCTGCTTCAAACACCCAGGTCTTGCGGGCAGTTGCGCGGTCTTTCTCGTTCTCCAGGGCTTCGTCCTTGGTCACGATCATTACCGGCTTCTTCGCGGTCTCGGCCTTTTTCAGGCGCGCGCGCTGCTCGCGGGTCAGTACGTCTTGCGGGTTCTGCAGCACACCGGTGGAGGCAACGATGTGGTCCGCCGGCACTTCGATAGCCACCCGGTAATCACCGAATTCCAGGGCAAACTCACCACGGCCCAGGAACTGCTTGTTCTGCCAGCCGCTCACATCGTTATACGCAGCCATGCGCGGGAACCACTGGGCAATCTCGTACAGGTAGTTGCCATCGCGCTCGAAATATTCGTAACCGGAGCGGCCACCCAATGCCTTCTGCTCGATGATGTTGTATTCCCAGTCGATCTGGAAGGTGACGCTGTCGCCAGACTTCAGCGGCTGCGGCAGGTCGATGCGCATATTGGTGTCGACGATGGTGTGGCGCAGGTCACGGCCACGGGCATCCGCCACCTTGGTGATGTCATAACCACCCTGGAATTCCGCGGAGACCACTTCGCGACGGAAGCTGCGGAACGGGATGGTGTCCGGGGCGATGGACTCAACGTCTACCGGCGCCGCCAAGTTGCCGGAAGAGTTTGGCTTGAAGCGGTTCTGGTCCAGCTGCACCCACAGGTAACGCAGGGTATCCGGCGAGTTGTTGGTGTAAGTGATGGTTTCAGACGCGGTGATGCGCTGCTTGTCATCATCCAGGGAGACCTTGATGTCGTAATCTGCCTGCTGCTGCCAGTAGGCATGCCCCGGCGCACCGGAAGCGGCGCGGTACATATTCGGGGTGGGCAGCAGCTCTTCCAGCTGGCGGAACTTGTCGCCGGTCACAGTCAGAGGGTCGGCGGCAATGACCGCAGAGGTCCCGGCAAATCCGAGCAGTACCGCGCCCAGGCGACGGTATAAGGTCTTAATGGTCATGGTTGGCGCCATTTTTCTCATGCTAGATAAATAGCGCGCCATTCTAGCAGCCTGCTCGTGACTGGCTATTCCGGCCCCGAAATACCGTCTCAGCAACCCTTCCACTTATCGCAAAGTGCTTCCGCCGGCGGCCGGGAGCCCGTCTGCCAGCGGCAGGAAGCTAAGCCTACTTGGGATTGCACCCTTCCCAGCCTATCAATGACCGGATAAAGGCAATTTGGGGAGCGCCATGCTGTTTGCCACTGAACCATTCCAACAAGGACAGTCCCACAAAACGCGTCACTTTCTCGGCGTCACGCTGCTCGCTGTCGCCCTGTCGGTGGCCGCCGGTGCCGCCGCACAACAACCGGGCCCCTTTTCCCCCCAGGACTTCCAGTTTTCCGGCCCCAAAACCAACCCCCAGATCCCCCCGCAGCTGTACGGGCCCGATCTCGATGGACACACACCCTCCGAGATTGACCTGAGCGCCGGCGCAGTCCGCGCACGCTTGCAGCAACTGGGCTTTCACTCCTTCGGCAGCATGGTTTTTCGCAACGGCTACTGGAATGTGGTCGCCTACCACGGCAGCAAGAAGCGCCAACTACTGGTCCACCCGACCAGTGGCGCCATTCGCTCGGACAAGCCGTACTGCGACAATCGGTGCAACCGCTACCAGCGCCACGAAGTATTCTGATACGCGCGACTGCGTCTACCGTATTTGCTTGGGAAGAACGAAGCCCCAGCACCACGTTTTATGGTGCTGGGATCGTTTGAGAAGGGATTCTTGAGAACTACCGAGAGAAGTAGCCTATCAGGGCAATTTTCTACCGGTGCTCATCTCGGCGGTAGCAACAACATCGATCTCATCACTCTGGGTGGACTCCTCGATCGGCGCACGGCGCAGGATCAAGAAGCCTGAAATACCCGCGATCAGCGACGCAAGCAACACACCTGCTTTGGCTTGAATCAGCATTTCATTCTGGCCGGCAAAGGCCAGTTCCGAAATAAAGATCGACATGGTGAAGCCGATACCGCCCAGCAGCGCGACGCCAATGATGTGGTGGAAGGTCGAATGCTTGGGCAGCTCACCCCAGCCCAGTTTCCAGCCGATCCAGGTCGCTCCCACAATACCGATCAGCTTGCCAAACACCAGGCCGCAAATCACACCAATGGTCAGTGGGTTCAGTACCGCCTCGGCGCTGGTAAAGCTGTCCACCGGGATACCCGCGTTGGCCAGGGCAAAAATCGGTACCACAATAAATGCCACCGGAATGTGCAGGCGCGTTTCCATGCGCTGCAACGGAGACTGTACCAGGTGCACACCGTTATCCAGTGCGGAGACCCGCGCGCGCAGCGCATCGTTGGCGATAATCTTGTCGCCCGGTCGGAAGCAGCGGTCGAAACTGCGAATGATGTCTTTCACAAAGGCACTGAACGCCACCGGGTCGTATTTCGGGCGCGCCGGAATCGCCATGGCGGTAATCACCCCCGCCAGCGTGGCGTGCACACCGGTGATGTGGAGGTCGTACCACAGCAGGATACCCACAAAAATATAGGCGGCAGAGTGCCGTACCCCCGCCAAATTCAGCAGCCACAAAATCGCCGTCAGCAGGAAGGCGCCCATCAACGCGATCATATTGACGCTTTCGGTATACCAGATGGCAATCACCAGGATAGCGCCCAGGTCATCCACAATCGCCAATGCCACCAGGAAGGTCACCACCGCGCGCGGAACCCGGTTCCCCAGGATGGCAATACAGCCCACCGCGAAGGCAATATCGGTGGCCATGGGAATACCCCAGCCACGCTCCGTGGGCGTCCCCATGTTAAACATGGAGAAGATCAACGCCGGCACCACCATACCACCGATGGCGGCCATTACGGGCAACACCGCATGCTTCATTTCCGAGAGTTCACCGACGAGGAACTCACGCTTAAGTTCGAGGCCCACCAGTAAGAAGAAGATCGCCATCAGGCCATCATTGATCCAGTGATGGAAACTCATTGACAGAGACCAGTCACCGAAGTTGTAACTGACCGGCAGGTGTAGCAGGTGCGCATAGCCCGCCTGCCATGCAGAGTTGGCGATCACCAGCGCAATCACTGCACAAATCATCAGCAGTACACCACTGCTACTCTGGCGGTGAATAAATTCGTCGAACGGCGTCATCAGGCGTCCCAGGGCATTCTCCAACGGCGCCTCGAACACCTTGCCTTTACGCACTCTGAATTTACTCAGAACCTTATTTGCCATCTAACACCAACTCCTATCATTCAGATCCGCTATGTAACCGCTTTGCCAAGTTACATGGTTGTCTGCTTACTTTACGATCTACCCAGCGGTTACCTGCTATCCGCGTCTTCCGCATCCGGGAGACTGAGGTTAGCATGGCAGCGATTTAATCTTCCATTGTTTCTGAACTATAGTGCCTTTCATGACCCGCCTCGACCTTCTACTGGTACAGCAACAACTCGCCAGCTCGCGCACCCATGCCCGCAAACTGATTGACGCCGGGCAGGTACAGGTATCGGATGCAGCTGGAAGCCAGTGGCGCACCGCCACCAAGGCCAGCCAGAGCCTGAGTGAAGACACCCAGCTGCGCGTGGAAGCGCTGCCGGAAGACCAGTACGTTTCCCGCGCCGGCATCAAGCTGGCCGGTATTCTCGACCACACCGGCCTGAACCCCGCGGGCTGGCAGGCTCTGGACGTGGGCTGCTCCACCGGCGGCTTTAGTGACTGCCTGCTACAGCGAGGCGCAGAACTGGTGGTGGGTGTGGATGTGGGGCGCGACCAACTGGCGCCCGCATTGCTGGAAAACCCGCGCATGCACCTATTCGAAGGTATCAACGCACGCGATCTCACCGCCGAGCAAATCTCCCCATGGGGGGGTGAGGGCTTCGATGCGGTGGTGATGGATGTTTCGTTTATATCCCAGACGCTCATCCTGCCCCAGCTTCCCGCCCTGCTGAAGCCACAGGGGCACCTGCTGAGTCTGGTAAAACCCCAGTTTGAAGTAGGCCCGGAGGGGATCGGTAAAGGTGGCCTGGTAAAGGACCCGAGCCTCTATCAAGGCGTTCAGGAAAAAATTTGCGCCTTGTGTGAAGCGCTGGATCTTACCGTGCGGGATTATATTGAAAGCCCAATCAAGGGAGGAGACGGCAACCGCGAATTTCTACTGTGGGCCTCAAAGCGCGATTAGGCACACACAACTCCAGGCTAGAACTCGCCACTGAGCGCTAGCCTGGAAACAGGAACCACAGAGGTTTTTACTCTGCGTCCAGCTGCTGGTCGGTTCGCGCCGCCATAATAAAGTCATTCTTGTGCAAACCGCCTGCCTCGTGACTCCACCAGGTAACGGTTACCTTGCCCCACTCGGTCAGCAGCGCCGGATGGTGGCCCACCTCTTCCGCAATCGCGCCGACGCGATTCGTAAACGCTAACGCCTGCTTGAAGTTACGGAACTTAAACACACGCTCCAATTGCATGACGCCATCGCGGGTCATCGGGGTCCAATCCGGAATTTCGCGGATCAGTGTCGCGAGTTCATCATCGGATACCAGTGGTGCGTCTGCACGACAGGCCTCGCAGGCTTGAGCTGCCAGCTCAGTCATATCTGACTCCTCTATGCATAGTTCATTATTAGTGAGGGTAGAATCGTGGCGCTCGACCACAAATCCAGAATTTGACACTGTAGTCGCCACACGAAGCGGAAACAAGGTAAGCTCGGTCACACGAAATTGTGTACGGATAAAAACCTGCTAACAAGACGACTGTGCTAGTTTTTCAACAGATTCGGTCAAAAGTTCGAGCCCTCTTATGAAACAACTGACTGCGATACTTCTCCTCACCAGCATACTCTGCGCCTGCGGACCGAAAGATACGCCACAAGAGAATACTGGCGCCAACACACCGCAGACGCTCGTCGATCAGAGCGCAACCGAATCCCCTGCCGAAGAAGAGAAACCCAGCCGACGCGCTACCGTTAACGAAGAAACATTTGAGCGCCTGAGCGCACAGATGATTGAGCGCATGTGGCAGCTATTCCCCACCTGGGCAATCAGCAACGGCTACTACAAAGTCGCCAGTGAACTTCAGGTACCGGACAACCACTACCGCCGCGCGGTACTGAGCTTTGCGCGAAACTACCTGAACCAATTTTCCGGATTCGACCCGCAGACCCTGAGTGCCGGCGCACGCACCGATCTTGCGCTGATTATTAATTTTCTCAACCAAACCATCTGGAAGCTCACCGAATTCAAACCTCACGAGTGGAATCCCGCCGATTACAATGTCTCGCACGGTTTCGCGCTGATCCTGAATACCGATTACGCTCCGCTGGACGATCGTCTGCGCACCTTTAGCGAACGCCTCACCAAGGTACCCGCCTATTACGCCGCTGCAGAAAAAACCCTGAAAAACCCTGCCGCGCCTCAATTGATACTGGCCATCCAGCAAAATGAAGGCGCCAAGTCCGTATTTGGCGAATCACTGGAAAGCCAGGTTGAAGACAGCGGACTCTCCCCTAGAGAACAGGAACAATTCTTGAGCCGCTTAAAGGATGCGCGCAAGGCAATCGACGAGTATGTCGTTTTCCTGCAAACGCTACATTCACAAATGGCGAATGCCCAAAGCTTTCGCGACTTCCGTATTGGCGAAGAACAATACGAACAAAAGTTTGGTTACGATATTCAGATCAGCATGAGCGGGAAGTCGCTGTACGAACGTGCGCTACGTGAAAAAGATCGCCTCCACCTGAAAATGGATGAGCTGGCAGACAAACTTTGGCCGAAGTATTTTCCCGACGAAAAGCGCCCGAACGATATTCTGGAAAAAATCCACAAGGTACTGGAAAAGCTTTCACTGAATCATGCCACCAAGGAAACCTTCAAGGCCGAGGTGGAAAAACAGATTCCAGAGCTTGTCGCCTTCGTCAAAGAAAAAGATCTGTTGTCACTGGACGAAGAAAAGCCATTAGTTGTCCGTACCACCCCGCCCTACATGCGCGGCTTTGCCATTGCCTCGATCAATGCACCGGGTCCCTACGACAAAGGCGCCAACACCTACTACAACGTGATGCCGGTTGCGGAACTGGCGGACGACCGCGCCGAAAGTTTTCTGCGTGAATACAACACCTACCTGATGCAGATACTGAATATTCATGAAGCGATTCCCGGGCACTACACGCAACTGGTATACGCCAACCAGTCCCCCAGCCTCATCAAGAATATTCTCGGCAACGGGGCAATGATCGAAGGTTGGGCGGTCTACACCGAACGAATGATGCTGGAAGCCGGCTACGGTGACTTCGAGCCGGAACTCTGGATGATGTATTACAAGTGGAATCTGCGCACCGTCATCAACACGCTTCTGGATTACTCCATTCAGGTAAAGGGCATGACCGAAGCAGAAGCCATGGACATGATGATGAAGCAGGGGTTCCAGCAACAGACCGAGGCGCTGGGCAAGTGGCGCCGCGCGACGCTCAGCCAGGTCCAGCTCACCAGCTACTTTGCCGGCTACATGGACATCATGGAATTACGCGATGAAATCAAGGAAAAGATGGGCGACGCATTCGACCTGAAGCAATTCCACGAGACTTTTCTAAGCTACGGCAATGCACCGGTACCGGTTATCCGCGAGCTGATGCTGGCAAAGCTGGAGGAAACGCCACTCGACGAATTGTAAACAGTAACAGGCAACACACCGGCGATATCAGGACCGCCAGGCATCCACCATCTGCGCAGTGTCCTGATAGATACGAAAGCGCACGATACGGCCGCTGTCAATTTCAAGAATCTGGCAAGAGCGTATATCAAAGTGCTGCGGGTGCCCGGCAAAATGGCCGTGTTCCCGACACTCCACGTAGGCGCCCTTCTCCGTCTCGGTATACGACAGCACCTCAAACGACTCGACCCGGTTGATATCACCGACGATGGAGAAAAAGCGCTTCACCTCATCGATACCGCGGTACACACCAAAATGTGGCACCTCATTGGGACCCACCAGTGCCCACTCAATATTCGGGTCTAACAGTGCATAGATCCCGTCCAGATCTCCCGCCAGAAACGCATCGTATAACTGCTGGGCGACGGCACAATTCCCACTCTGTCGCTGCATAGGAAAAGCTCCAAAAAGTGATTACAAGCTGAAGTCTTCGGGCCCGCAATCAAATATATAGAAGCAACCGAGCGCTAAATCAAAACCGGCAGAACACTGGCCAGCACGCACCACAACACAACAAACAGTGGCGAAACTCGCCAAACCGCCAGTAAACCGAAGCCGACCAGCGCAATGGCGAGATCTTGGGCACCTTCAATACCCGAAGTGAAAATAGGGTTATACAGTGCCGCCCCCAACAAACCGACCACCGCTGCATTCACACCTGCGATGACGCGCGCAGCAACCGGACTGTGGGATACAGAGCCCCAGAACGGCAGCACCCCAGCTACCAGCAGAAACCCGGGCAGAAACATAAAAATCAATGCCACGGCAGCGGTCAACAAGGCACCCGCGCCGGTAGGGATCAGCGCACCCAGGTAGGCAGAGAATGCAAACATCGGCCCCGGAATGGCCTGAGAAGCGCCGTAGCCCGCCAGAAACTCATCCGGGCTCACCCAGCCCTGCGTCACCACAGAATCCTCAAGTAGCGGCAATACCACGTGCCCACCGCCAAATACCAGAGCACCCGCGCGGTAAAACGCCTCGGTAACAGACAGCAGGTTCGGCGCTGCACTCGAGAACAATGGCAACGCAAACAGCAAGGCAAAAAATACCGCAAGTAACACCGACCCGGTGCACTTGCCAAAAGAAACCGAGATTGGGGTGGCGGCATTGTTGCTCGTCGTTCCACTGAGCGCCAGCACGCCCGCAATACCGCCCAGCAGAATCACCAGTAGCTGCATATAGGAGGATGAGAAGAGCAGTAGCAATGCCGCGGCAGCCACGGCGATGGTGCGCCGTTTCGCATCCGGGCATAAGTTTCTGGACATACCGAGCAGCGCATCCGCGACGACCGCACAGGCGACCAGTTTCAACCCGTGCACGATGGCAATGCCAACGGGCCCGGAAAGGAAAGAGGAAAGCCCCGCGAACACCAGCAGCAGCATGACCGACGGCAGGGTAAACGCGAGAAAAGCACAAAGCGCCCCGAGCCAGCCGCCCTTGAGCAGCCCGATACAAAAGCCCAGCTGGCTACTGGCCGGCCCGGGCAAAAACTGACTGATCGAAAGCAACTGGCCAAACTGCTGTTCATCGAGCCATGCCCGCTTCTCGACAAATTCTGTACGGAAGTACCCCAAATGGGCGATGGGGCCACCGAAAGAGGTGAGCCCAAGCTTCAGGAACGCAGTAAAAATTTCAGATGCACTGCGCCGACGGTCTTCGTGTTCAGACATACTTTCTGCTTAAGGGATGTTTATGCAAAAGGGTTGCATCGCCATACTACGGCAATGTATCCATCCTGTTGAGTAGTCACTAGCAGAAAAGTGACTTGCAGCGGTTAGGCCCTAATCAAACTGGAAATCTGCGGTGTCTGTCTGGCAAACCGCTCAAGGACATTCTGCACCAGTTCAGAGTCCATTTTCGGTTTGTGTGCCGGCTCAATAGGGTTCACGGCGAGTGAGGATAAACGTCGCCACAAGCAAGAAAATACCGCTGATTGCCAATAGCAGCCAGATACTCTCCAGGTAGTGATAAAGAAAGATCCAGCTGCCGCACAACATAAGCACAGCAAGAATCTTACTCTTGCGCGATATGGCCTTTTGCTGCTCCCAGTTGATCAACAGGCTGCCGAAGGTGGGGTGCGCATACAACCATTTGTGCAAGCGGTCTGAACCACGCGCGGCAAACCAGGCGGAAAGCAGAAGAAAAGGAACCGTGGGAATACCCGGCAGGAACACACCGATTACCGCGAGGGCGATGAAAAAATAAGCCAAAACAAGCGATATTACTTTTCGCATCATCAAACATCTTACAATTTACGGACCCGTGTACCCAACTAACGAATTGGCGATACTTCTTCGACAATCGATACCGCTTCCTCTACAGATACTTCCATTGCAGGCGCAAAGATCGAGCTTACCGAGGCTGTCAAATGCATGCTAATCATGCCTTTGGGAATGAGTTTTCCAATCCACTTACCTTTCCAGCGTTACAGCTCACTAACCGACAGATCCACTGCCTTCGCTGCATGAATCTTTGTTGTATCGTAGAGCGGTATCCTTGTGTGTGATTGTCCGACCAACAGTGCTATTTCCGTACAACCCAGAATCACGGCTTCGGCGCCGCGCTCCGCCAGATGATGAATCACGTCGATATAACTTTCACGAGACTCATCATTGATGACGCCAACACAAAGCTCAGAGTAAATTACAGCATGCACGGTATCGCGCTCGTCTTGTGTTGGGATAATCACATCGATCCCATACCGCTCTGCCAGTCGACTCTTGTAGAATTCCTGCTCCATGGTGAACTTTGTCCCGAGCAATCCTACCGACTTCACTCCGTCCGCTACCAATTGCTCAGCCGTGGCATCTGCAATATGCACAAGAGGTATGGATATGGCAGCCTCCACCTCTCCTGCAACCTTGTGCATAGTATTTGTGCAAATGACCAGGAAATCTGCTCCGGCGGCCTCTACCGATCTGGCTGCATCCGCAAGAATATTCGCCGTGTCATCCCAACGCCCCTGATGCTGCAGCTTCTCGATCTCATCGAAATCCACACTGCAAAGCGCGATTTTCGCTGAGTGCAGGCCACCGAGGCTTTCCCTAACCCCCTCATTGATGGTCTTGTAATAGCTTGCGGTTGATTCCCAGCTCATCCCGCCGAGCATACCGATCGTCTTCATACTCATCCCGTCGTTAGTGATTCACGCCCACGACCTGCTTGATCTACATCAATTGGACGCCTCGTCCGATACGTATGATCGCGCCCTTCCAAAAGAATAATGACGCCTACTGCTCAGAAATAGAAGGGATCGGTGCGATGAGCCAGCAGATTATCAAACTCTATGACAAAGACGATCATATTTGTCTATTCGTAACCGGCCTGGTGGATGGAGAGGCCATTCCAAGCAATCAACTGGTCGTCATCGATCACGGAGAAGCCGCCCTATTTGATCCAGGTGGGGATCTCACCTATAGCGCGCTGTCATTCGAGCTATCCAAGCTCATCGACTTGAAGTCACTGCGCTACGTATGCGCCTCACATCAAGACCCCGACATCATCGCATCCCTACCCCGCTGGCTAATGCATACAGACTGCTGCGTTGTAACATCCAAGCTATGGGCACGATTCCTGCCGCACCTGGTATCTGGCTTCGTGTCTGAACGCATGAATGCCTCCCTCACCCACCGTATGATCGAACTGCCCGATGAAGGGGGTCACATCCCACTGGGCGAGACACGCTTTCAGGCGGTGCCCGCACATTTTTTGCACTCAGTGGGCAATTTTCATTTCTACGACCCAATCAGCAAGGCGTTGTTTTCCGGCGATGTGGGTGCAGCCATAACCCCCGGACAGGATCACCTACCGGTGGATGATATGGCAGCGCATATTCCCCGTATGGAAGGCTTCCACCGCCGCTACATGGCGGGTAATCGTGCGTGCCGCGAGTGGGTGAACCGGATAAGGCTAATGGATGTGGAAATGATACTGCCACAGCACGGTAAACCTTTTATTGGCAAAAAATTGGTCGCCGAGTTTCTGGATTGGTTTGAGACGCTGGAGTGTGGTGTGGATCTACTTCCCAGTAATTTCCGAGTACTTTGACGCAATATCTTTATAGAGATCGGAAACCCACGACGGAGAGTCTGCAGGCGGGCTTAGCGTGCTCTGCGATGGATCGGATGGTGAAATAAGCACTGTCGTATTCGACTTTCCGGTAGCATAAACTAGGGAAAACAATTGCTCGATCGCAGGGTCCCCCATTGCCAGACAGCCTATTGAAGCGGCACGGCCATGGATAAATATATTTGTACCTGGATAAGTCCGCCCTTCATTCTTAGCATGTACCAAATCAAAATCGTTGGGATAATTTAACTTCATGGAAAGATGATAAGCGCTATTTGGGTTAAACCCGATGATTTTATAAATCCCTTCCGGCACCTGCTTGTCTCCCTCACGCAACTTCGGCCCCAGTACACCACTAGCCGCCTTGATGGGATAGGAAGTTATCAGCTGGTAGTCACTGCCGTTAGCCGCCCAGACTTCCAACACATCTTTATCCTTGAAGGCAACAAGCGCGAGCTTTGACGGTGGGTAACTGATGCCTTTTTTATTGAACAGCGGCTCCAGCTCTTGTCTTGCCTGTTCACCATAACGATCAATAACCTGTGCTAGCGTTTTCTTACCGGTAATCCTTGTCGTTGCCGGATGCCAAATTGTTCTCCCATACTGGTAGAAGAAAAAAAACGCGACTGCTAACAAAACAATAACAAATATCATTTTCTTCAATGGATTTCACCTAAGAAGATATAGAGCAGACTATAGCAGAGAAACAGGGTATCCCAACCATCTCATACCGCCCACGAAAGTGGTTTCAGATCAGCTTTTTAAATGCGTTAGCATTTTAGAAGTGATCTGCTACCACTTTCGTGGACACTTTATGCCGCCAGTTTTTCATACTCTGAAAGCGATTGATAGCCGAGACTTGAGTGAAGCCGTTCTCGGTTGTAGAACTCAATGTATTCGATGATATGAGCTACTGCATCGATTTCATTTTCGAATATCCGCTGGTGAACAAGCTCTGTCTTCATGCTATGGAAGAATGATTCGACAATTCCATTATCCAGAGGATTGCCCTTTCGGCTCATACTCCGTGTCATACCTGCCGACTCGACAAGTTCTTGATATTCATGTGCTGCATATTCAATTCCCTGGTCAGAATGGAATATACAGCCTGCCTGTGGTCGCTGGCGTGCCAATGCCATCTTGAGCGCACTTTTCGTTAGTTCGCTATTTCGCTTCCTGCTGAAGGACCACCCGACGACCGATCTCGTCAACAAGTCGATCACGACGGCATGATATAGCCAGCCATTAGCGGTCTTAATATAAGTAAAGTCCCCTGCCCACTGTGTGCCCGAGCTATCCACCGGAGCTAACTCGCCGAGCTGATTTCCAGTCGAGGAATAGACCTTGGCCGAGCATTTAGCGCCTGGTTATGTGTTTTATTTGAACGAAGCTTACATTTATTGCAGACACAAAAAAGGCAAGCCATCACAGCTTGCCTCTTTAAAGAAAATCTTAGCGATTAAACAACCATGATGTTCTCTGCTTGTGGGCCTTTTTGACCTTGTGAAACCGTGAACTCAACCGCTTGGCCTTCTGTAAGAGTTTTAAAGCCAGAGCTTACGATTGAACTAAAGTGTGCAAAAACGTCAGGGCCAGACTTTTGTTCGATGAACCCAAAACCTTTACTTTCGTTGAACCATTTTACTGTACCAGTAACTGTATTAGACATAATGTATATCCTGTAGATAAGTATAAGTGTGCCTTCATGAGGCATGAATAGCGGGAAATAAAACGAAGAATTTAAAAACTACAGGACGAGGAACTACTAAGAAACAACGAAATGGAGAGAGTAAAAAATAAGCTTGCTTTCGAGCTGCGCACGACAATATAGACCGGAAAGAGATAAGTCAAGCGTTTTCTCATATGCCTACTAAACGTGGGTAAGTCTTTCACATAACGCCCAGCGCAGGCGCAGCCAGCGCGGAGCACCTTTTGTGTTAACGTTTGAGCGCCAGCGAGTTACACAAAAGGTGCGTAGCGTTGGCTGTCTGCTCTTATCGTATTTTGGCGTTTTACGCCCTTCTCGCTAACGGGTAAATTGAGACCCACCTTCGGCGGCCACCGAAGGCCTTGTTTATCACAGTTCGCTGCCTGGCCGGTTCATTAAGACCGATAACAAGTATGAACGTGATGGCAAGCCCCTAGTTCTCTAGACACTTTCTAGCTCCTCAAAGTACTGCTTTTCAAACTGAATCGGTGACAAGCCATTACTGCTGCCGTGGCGGCGCTTCGGGTTGTAGAAGAACTCAATATAATTGAATATCTCTGCCCGCGCTTCGTTCCTATCTTTGTAGATCTTGCGCTTGATTCGCTCACCCTTCAATAACGAGAAGAAGCTCTCGGCGACTGCATTATCGTGGCAGTTGCCGCGGCGGCTCATGCTGGCCTCCAGGTTGTTGTCTGTGAGAAATTTCCTCCAGTCCGAGCAGGTATACTGCACACCCTGATCGGAATGAATGAGTACACGTTCCTTCGGCTTCCGTCGCCATATAGCCATTAGCAGGGCGTCGATCACCAAATCAGCGCGTGGATTGCTCTTCATGCTCCAGCCAACAACTTGGCGAGAGAAGAGGTCCAGTACAACTGTCAAATACAGCCAGCCTTCGTGGGTGCGAATATAGGTGAAGTCCGTCACCCAAGCCTTGTTGGGGCGGTTCACTTCAAACTGGCGGTCAAGCGTATTCGGCGCGACATGGCTGAGATCCCCGCCTGTAAAGCCGCGGTGCTTTCTGTAGCCTCTTTGAGAGCGAATGCCTGCGTGGCGCATGATTCGGTAAATCCTATTCTTACCGCAACTTTCGCCATGATCCTTGAGGTCCAAAGTAATATTGCGATAACCATAGGAAAACCCGCTTTCGATCCAGAACTGTTTGACCAGCCCCAACAGCCGCTCATCTTCAATCTGACGTTTGCTTTTTGGCTTTTCCTGCCAGGCATAAAAGCCAGAACGCTCAACCTGCAGAGCGCGACACATGGCCGCAATGGAGTACCTATCGAGCCGTGATTTTATGAACGCGTATCTTTCCTTGACTCGCTTGCAAAGTACGCTGCGGCCTCCTTTAAAATATCGCGCTCTTCGGTGACGCGGCGAAGCTGGGCCTTCAGCTTCTTGATTTCATCCTGTTGGCTATTGATAGTCTGGTGCTGAGAGCCTTGGTCACCGTATTTTGCGATCCAGTCATACAGGCTCTTGCTGGTAATACCCAGTCGCTCAGCAACCTCCCCAACCTTGTACCCCCGGTCGGTGACCTGCTTCACCGCCTCAATCTTGAACTCTTCGGTATAGCGCTTTCCGCTCATAATTTAGACACCTCTTTTGGCGTTATTGTAACGCTAAAGAGTGTCTAGGATACTAGGGGCTTGCCATTGGGCACACATGCTCTAGCTCACGCTCATTAAAAGCGCTCTCTTTATTCTTCTTCCACAACTTTGGAACTACGTCGTTGTTACAATTTCCGCAGTTCACTTTTCCGCTATTCATTATTATTCCTCGTGATCACATAACGCCCAGCACAGCGGCTGGCAAAGCTGGCACGTAATTGCGCAGCAATTTGAGTGACAGGTTTGACAGTCCGTTGCTGCTGCTTGTTAGGGCTTGACATGTATATATATCCAGCTATATTGGTACCTATTATAGGTTTCGCAAAGGAAACACAGAATGAGTACCGAAATTACCATTAAAGAAGCAGCAGAACAACTAAATATTAGCCAGCAGCGAATTCGCACCCTTTGTAGAACTAATGAACTCAACGCAAGAAAGCTAGGCAGCTCATGGGTGATTGATGCCTCTAGCTTAAGAAGCTATGGTCTTAAATCTGCACACAAAGTAGCTGAAGATCATCCTGTTTATAAAGTTGACAACAAAAAGCCCATAGCATTGAGCTTTTTCTCTGGAGCCATGGGGCTTGACCTAGGAATAGAAAAGGCAGGTTTTGACGTCCGTCTTGCCTGTGAAATTGATAAATTTTGCAGGCAAACAATTGCTCTGAATAAACCCAATGCGGCTTTGCTAACCGACATAAACGAATATTCTAGCTCAGATATAAGACAGGCCGCAGGATTGTCAGATGACGATGATATAGATTTGATTATGGGCGGCCCTCCATGCCAAGCATTTAGCACGGCAGGAAAGCGAAAAGGCTTCAATGACGATAGAGGTAATGTGTTTTTAAAGTATTTAGAGCTATGCCTTGAACTGAAACCGAAATATTTTGTTATTGAAAATGTTAGAGGGCTTTTATCTTGTCCTATGGATCATAGGCCGCATGATCAAAGAGGCCCCGAATTCCCCGATTTAAAAGCGGATGAGCTAAAAGGCGGCGCGCTAAATTTTATAATTAATAGACTAGAAAGTTCCGGATACGGATTTTCATTTAATTTATATAATTCTGCTAATTTTGGAACACCGCAAATTAGAGAACGTGTTATTATAATTTGCTCTCGTGACGGCAAAAAACCACCCTTTTTGATACCAACACATTCAAAAGATGGTTCGTTTGGGTTGCCAAAATGGAAAACTTTAAAGTCGTGCATTAAAAATATTGAAAGCCACAATCACCTTAATTTCCCAGAAAAGAGATTGCAATACTATCGCCTGCTCAAGCCTGGTCAAAATTGGAAAGATTTACCAATAGAGTTACAAAAAGAAGCTATGGGAAAATCATTTTATTCCGGTGGAGGGAAAACAGGTTTTTTAAGACGGTTAGCGTGGGATAAACCGTCCCCAACTTTGGTCACTCATCCAGCAATGCCCGCAACTGACCTAGCTCACCCAACAGAAGATAGACCAATATCTGTTGAGGAATACAAAAGAATACAAGAGTTTCCAGATAACTGGGAGCTAGCTGGCCCAATAATTCAGCAGTATAAACAGGTTGGCAATGCAGTCCCACTTGGCATGGGACTTGCCGTAGGTCAATTGATCATAAAACTAATCAATAATGTTGAGATCGTTCCCATTGTTGGTTTTAAATACTCAAGGTATAAAAATACTAGTGACAAAGAGTGGATAGCTCAATTCAATAAGCAAATAGAGATATTTCAGGATAAATCAGAACAGCAAGAACTTGGGTTTGGTTAACCCTTGTTCTTGGCTTTCTCCGATGAGATGTAGCTGGAAACAAACGATTTAAAGCCTTCTTCGTTTAATCCATAGCCTTGCATCAATGGAGGTAGGTTCTCCCAATTTGTAAAACTCGGCCTTCCTTTTGCCGTATCTTTTGAAAATGAGCGGAACCATTTTTGTATTCTTGTGCCATCTCTGATGGCACTGCTTGATGAATTTTCGGAGTTATCCCTATTCTTTATTTGCAAGGCAATCCACTCGCCTTTTTCATTTTTACCTATGAAGTCCACGGCCTTTACAAATTCACCGCAGCACCAGCTCCAATGACTCGCTCGCAATTTGGACTCTAAGTAACGCTCTAATAAATTGCCAACGCAATTTTCGGCACACATAGCATGTTGATGCTCTAGTTTTATTCTCTGACACTCTTCCTTGCTATATCCATAAGCACTTTCCATTATGACCGAAACCATTTCATCTGGGATTGTGCTTGGTTTAACTGGGAAATCAGATCTTCTATAAGCATCAAAGTATCTATTGGCTAGTATCCTTAACCCGTCTTCGTTATCAACACTAGGCTTAACTGGGTTCGCTTTACTGGTTCGCCAAGATAACTCGCTGGGAAAGTCTGATAGAAATTGGCATACCTCTATGAAAGATGGGATGAGTAATTTTTCATCAGCGTTTATAGTGATTTCTTCAGCTATTTGGGTAGCTCTTTGCTTATTAAAACTCAATTTACTTCCTTATTGATTATTGAATTATTCTCGATATTGCTTTAGGCCCTAACGCCCACGGCAGGGGCGGCTTACCTTGTGCACATTTTGCGCAAAAATGGGAGCGAAGCGACCGCGCAAAACGTGCATAAGGTAAGCCGTCCCGCGGAGGCCCGAAGGGCCGGAGCTTCACTGCCCGTGATTGTTAGGAGGAGTAGTCGCTGGAGACAATTTCTTTAAGATAAGTCGCCGGCACGTCTAATCCAGCAAGACTGGGGTTTAAATCTGTGCCAATCCACATCCCGTGGCTCTCGGCAGCAGGAAGAACCCAATCAAGTAAATCTTCTTTACTAATCTGGATTGGCTCGTAGTTTTTAAAATTCCCCAAAGCAGATTCAGCCGCAGTACACGAACTCCAAAGCGGGAGTAGAAGCTCTCCTTCATCTGTTTCGAAATTGGCGAGTCCATCTCCATTGTGCAGCGCCCAGGCTACTCCACGCTCCATTAAGTGCTGCATAAAAAGCAAATGTCTTTGCTGTGCTTCTTCTGGGGTATCGTCCATATACTCCTCCTAACGCCGCCAGCAGGGGCAGCTTACCTTGTGCGCATTTTGGGCCAAAATGGGAGCGAAGCGACCTGCGCAAAAGGTGCACAAGGTAAGCTGTCCCGCGGAGGGCCAATGGCCCGGAGCATATTGCCTGGCCTTGTATGGTTGTTCTTATCGTATTTTGGCGTTTTACGCCCTTCTCGCTAACGGGTAAATTGAGACCCACCTTCGGCGGCCACCGAAGGCCTTGTTTATCACAGTTCGCT
>NZ_JAIUZM010000002.1 GCF_020171345.1 Microbulbifer agarilyticus | reverse complement strand
CCGGCCAGGCAGCGAACTGTGATAAACAAGGCCTTCGGTGGCCGCCGAAGGTGGGTCTCAATTTACCCGTTAGCGAGAAGGGCGTAAAACGCCAAAATACGATAAGAACAACCATACAAAGCCAGGCAATGAAGCTACGGGCCTGTGGCCCTCCGCGGGACAGCTTACCTTGTGCACCTTTTGCGCAGGTCGCTGCGCTCCCATTTTCGCGCAAAACGCGCACAAGGTAAGCTGCCCCTGCTGGCGGCGTTATGGAAGATACCAATAATGAAGATGCTGATAATAATTTTTTCGACGCTCGCAGCTGCATGTAGTGGTATAACATTCAGTACAAATTTAGGCCCGTATGCTGAAAATAGAGTGAAAGGTACTGTTGTAAAAGAGTACTCGCCCGCTCAAATTGCTAAGTATGATGCCGTGATGCTGGGCTTTGTTGAGGCTTCATATTGTCAAGAGCGTATAGATCAACCAAAGCCGAACAAGCGTGGATTGGTAAAAGATCTAAAAGTAAGGACACACAGTTTGGGCGGGAATGGTGTCGTTGTAGAGGCTTGCAGTAAAGTAGCAAGCGGAATGTGCAATCAGTATATGGAGTGCCGTGGTGTTGCTTACTCCGTTCCTCAGCGACAGAGTAAACCATAACAAAGCGCTGCAGGTGACGGCTTACTTTGTACACTTTATTGGGCTGTCGCTACGCTCGCATTCTCGCCCAAAAAGTGCACAAAGTAAGCCGCCCCTGAGCGCGCCGTTATGCATAAATATACCAAAACAATAATGTTCAATTTCTTATGAGGAAAATTTGAATGAGCTATGAAGTAATAAAACTTGCCAGCGATAAGCTTACGTATCGAGAGAAAATGAAGCTCGCTCAGTATCTTATTCAGGCTGCTATAAAAGAAGAAGAAACCTTGCGTCCTACTGAAAGGTCAGTTGACACCTCAGAAAGCAAGCAGAGTAAGGTGTCAGAAAACAACAAAGATCTTAGTGGCAAAGAACTCATTTTGTATGCTAAAGAGCGGTTGGCAAAGTCAAAACCAGCTAAAACTCAGTCTTTAAATAATTTCATTGCTGCAATGTTTCAGTTTCAAGGCGGCATAGAAGAATCAAAAATTGAAAACATAGTTAAAGGCCTTGAGAAAGATGGGTTTTTATCCATAAATGGCACTAAAGTCAGCTATGCATAACAAACACAGGCAGTAAAGCTATGGCCCTACGGGCCTCTGCGGGACGTCTTACCTTATGCACGTTTTGCGCGGTCGCTACGCTCCCATTTTCGCGCAAAACGCGCATAAGGTAAGCCGCCCCTGCTGTGGGCGTTAAATGGCCAAAAGGAATTAGCAATGCAATTTATCCGAAAGATAAAACGAAATAGAGCAATAAAATCGTATTTACGTAAATTGCCAAGATTGCTAGCGAAAGACTATGGGAAGTCTAAAAGATATCGCCCGAAACAGGTGAGGGCTACGATTGAGCGAAATGGGCTGCCAGTCATTTACACCTGCTACGCAATTGCAATTTTTTGCTCAAAGAAGGACTTTGATGAGTTTCACAATGAAATTGGCGAGGCATGTGACTATGGAGTAATGCGTGGTGAAGTGGGAAATCTTCACTTTTATGGAAATTCGAACTTTAGCAGCAATGATGTAGCATCTGTTGGTTCGGATTTTGGTAGTGGTTCCCATAGTATGGATGCTGGCGGCATAGATTGATGCATTTAACAAGGTGCGGCAGACCGACGTCTTACTTTATGCACTTTTTGCGCAGTCGCTTCGCTCCTATTTTTGCGCAAAAAATTTACAAAGTAAGCCGCCGCTGCGCACGGCGTTACGTGATGGTAGCCAACCATTGAAAATTGTATTTCTACCAGGAATGGATGGAACAGGTTTGCTCTTCAAAGGGCTAATTCAGAATATTCCTAAAGAAATAGACCGCGAAGTGGTTTGCCTCAATGAAATAGAGGGCGAGAGCTACCACCAGCAAGCTGAAGAGGTAGCTGAACACATTGGATCTTCAAGCGTTGTGTTGGTTGCTGAATCATACTCCGGAAGAATTGCGTATGAACTATGCAATATCCTTGGCCGCAGAGTTTCGAGGGTGGTTTTTATAGCTAGCTTTATTTCCTGCCCCGGAAGGCTTGGAAGACTTGCTGCACTACTGCCGGAGTTGTTTCTTAAGCCAAATTTTTTTCCAGATTGGCTTATGAAAACGCTATGTTTTGACGGTCGTGGTAATAGGGTGCTAATAGAGCAAGTTCGCCAAGCCATTACAGAGGTTGAGCCAAGTGTGTTAAAACGACGTTTATTGAATATTGCCGAACTTGATAGGCCTAAAGGTCATCTATCAACTGAGGCCGTGTATATTCGACCGACAAATGATCGCTTGGTTGGATATGATGCGATCAAAGTTTTGGGTAATGTTTATCCGAAGTTAAGTATTGAATCTTTAGAAGGTGGGCATTTCATTGCTCAAACGGCCCCGGAACGATGTGCGAGAGTCATAGTCCGTGCCATAACCACGTAACAAGGTGCTGCAGGGGACGTCTTACCTCATGCACCTTTTGCGCAGTCGCTGCGCTCCTATTTTCGCGCAAAAGGCGCACGAGGTAAGCCGTCCCTGAGCACGGCGTTATGAGTACGTACTGACGGCATGCTAGTTATTGGAATAATTTGTTTTGCTTTGGGGTTTGGGTTGTTTCTGTTTGCCACGGTTTCAGGCAGGAGCCTCTTAAAGGCTGTAAAGAACGAACGTCCGGATCTTCACAAAAAGTATTTTTCGCTTTTCAACCGTTCCTACTATTATTGGGGGCTGATATTTGGCAATGCGGAACTTGAGCGAGAGGATCTACCAAAGGAAGTGTTAGCGTCTAAAAGACGAGTAAAAAGAAGGTATGAAACATCATTCATATTCTTTTTTCTCTTCGTTGCGCTGCTACTCCTGGAGGTACTCATAACAAGCGCAAGCAGTTGACTCGGAACCTAACCCGCTTTTGCACACACCTCCACCTAACTGGAATGGAGGTGTCTTATGGCACGAAGAAAGCACTACAACCGCTACGACGACGATTTTAAAGCAACAGCAGTTTCGCTAACCGATATCCCCGGTGTACTAGCCAAACATGTGGCTGAAGCTCTCGATATCCATGAAGTGATGCTTTATCGTTGGTGCATGGAGATGCGACGGGGGCAGATCATGGCTAAGAAGAAAAACATCCACATAGATCCTGAGGTAAAGTCGGAGCTGAAACGTCTCAGGAAGTTGGAGCGGGAGCATAGCCTGCTTCAAGAAGAGTATGCCCTTTTAAAAAAAGCCATCCAATTCTCTTTGCGACAAAAAGGGAAATCTTCGAGTTCATAAATCAAAATCGAGAGAAACATAGCATCGCCATGATGTGCCGTATCTATGGCGTCATTCGAGATGGTTACAATTCTTGGCGTCGACGTGGTGTATGTGAGCGTCGCCAAGAAGATAGCGAGCTATTTATACATATAAGATCAATTTTTAACCGGCATGATGGCTGCTACGGCAGTCCCAAGATCACCCAAGAGCTAAAAAAGAAAGGTATTAACGTAGGTCAAAAACGGGTGGCTAGGATCATGCGAAATCATGGTCTCAGGGCCGTAAAATCGCGGATCTACACAGCTAGGCCAGGTACCTACAGGCATGTTTACGGGATCACATGTAAGATAGAGGGGATTAAGCTGACGCGACCGAACCAGCTGTGGGTGGGTGATGTTACCTATATAAAACTCAGGGATGGCAGCTGGCAGTATTTGTCGGTGATCATGGATCGCTACAGCAGGAAGGTCGTCTCTTGGTCCCTTAGTGATAGAAGGGATGTCTCACTGACACTAGCTAGTATCGATCGGGCGGTGAGAAACCGTGGGCATCATTCGGAGCTGATCTTTCACTCTGACCGTGGCAGTGAGTACTTGTCGGGCCAATATCGTGAGCGATTGCGTCGATATGGAATCTGTCAGAGTATGAATCGGGTGAAGAATATGAATGACAATGCATTCATTGAATCATTCTTTCATCAATTCAAGACAGAGCGTATTAAGCGCCAGGTGTTCGATTCTGCACAACAGTTAAGATCGACAGTGGTCGAATATATGCGCTACTACAATAATCAGAGATCGCACTCGTCAATAGGGTATATTTCACCTGAAGAATTTGAGTGTAAAATCAAATGCTAACAACTAGGTGTGTGCAAAAGCGGGTTAAGTCCCAAAGGGGTTCAATAGCCGCTGGGGTTCGGATTAGATCGTGCATAGATAGCTGAACTGTTTCACAGAAAAGAGTCAAAAATATTAGATTTCTTACAAGTCAAAACGGAGAATCGCATGCGCATTCTTTCAGTCCTTATCTGCACCTGTCTTGCTGCACTTCTTGTGAACAATGCCAACGCCCAGTCCCGGGTTGATAGAAATGTCGTATTCGGTATGCATTCCGGATTGGCGCTATTGATGGATATACACTACCCTGACTCGCCTAACGGTAAAGGTGTCGTATTCATCATGGGTAATGGTTGGCATCAGGAACTGTCATATGATGCTAAGCCGCTGAGGGAAGCGGCGATGTTTCCGGAATTCGGTGCACCGGCTTTGGTTGATGCGGGCTATACGGTGTTTGCAATTAGTCATCGCGCGGCACCACGTTTCCATTACCCTGCAGCCGTCGAAGATGTCAGGCGCGCTATGCGTTTTATCCGCCGTAACAGTGAGCAGTATAGGGTTGACCCCGATCGTCTCGGGGCCGCGGGCATGTCGTCAGGTGCTTACCTTGCCCATATGCTCGGAACCCTCGACGAGGATAGTGCCATCGATGGACGCCGTCTGCACAATGAAAGCTCAAGGGCACAGGCTGTAGTGGCACTCGCGGGACCGGGTGATTTACTTTCATTCGCTGGTTCCCCCGAAGGTGCCCGCCATGTGGTTGCCTCATTTTTAGGCGCGGTGTACTGGCAGAAGATGAGGCCAGATTCCGCTGAAGGTAAGCTCTACCGTGAAGCGTCTCCGGTAGGACATGTCACAGTGGATGATGCTCCCGTGCTATTGGTCCATGGTACAAAGGACAACGTGGTGCCATACGGCCAGAGCGAAGCTATGTACCGTGCCCTCCAGGAGGCGGGGGTGGAATCACGGCTGATCACAATACCGGATGCTGGCCATGATCTGGGTCTGTTCCAAGAAGCACCGCCCATAAATGTCTCACAGGAGATGATCGATTGGTTTGACCGTCATCTGAAGAGCGGCGGCTAGCGGAAAGAGTGATGGTATGATGGAATGGGTCAGTCGCATAGATCATGCCAATTTCTTTGCGTTGGGCGTTATGTAATCGACGAGGAGGGAGGGGAATGAGTCAGCAGGCGTTACTGGAATATTTCATATCGAATCAGTGGGTCACGATTCCGGCATTTGTCATTTTCGTTGTTGGAATTACTTTGTGCTGGTTTGGGGGTTTGATGGCTGCGCTCACAGCAATAGGAAACCAGCGCTGGCTCTGGGGGCTGGTTACCATCTTTCTAGGGCCCGTTACCGGAATACCTTACTCCCTCCTGTACCGTGAGGCAGAATATCCACGATCCCTGATGATGCGAGGGCTATTGATCATACTCGCTGCGGCAGTAATCTTTGGTCTGGGCTGGTTGGTTTCGTAGCAAGGCCTGGATCGAGCGCTGTTTCTTGGCATCCAGTAGATGTGGGAGTTCGCTCTGTTGTTCAGCTATGTAGATCTAGCTGCCACTATTGACTTCATATCGCATTTTCTAGGCATTTTGCCCTCACACGAAAGCCCACCAATTGAAGCCTCTTTTTCGAGCTGGGGTCGATTAGTACGCTAGTTGTCGGTTCATATACACCCATTCAGCCTAGTATTGACTTGTGATACATGATTATTTTGCCCGGTGGCGGCCGGGTTGAAGGGTGGTTAAAGTACATGCGTGCGACTTCTTATTCCATTTTGATCGTTTTGTGCCTGTTTTTGATCGAGGCGATGGCAACGGAGCCCGTTAGACCTGGCTACAATACACCTATCCCTGAGAACATATTGACGCCAGAGCGCGTGGAAACATCAATCGGTGTACTCGAGTTTCAAGATGGCAGGCCGACGCCAGAAACCGCTGAAAAGCTCTACAACCACCTAGATTTTATCCGCGGAACCGAAGTGTTCCTCAACTTCATTCCTATGGCATCGCTGCAGGCACTTTATCTTGGCCACCAATCGGTTGGTGTGGATGCCATGAACAAAGTTGGAGTCATGACAAAGCTCATGGACTCTACACCATTATTTCTAACCGGTAATACTGACACTGTTTACGCTTCGGCTTTCTTCGATCTGAAGAAGGCGGGTCCCGTGGTGGTTGAGATACCCCCGGGGATCGGCCCGAGTACCGTGAATGATGCCTTCTTCCGCTTTGTAGTCGACATGGGTGCGCCAGGGCTAGATAAGGGGCAGGGCGGTCGCTACCTGATACTTCCGCCGGATTACCAGGGGGAGCTTGATCCGCCGGAGGGTGGGTATGCCGCTAAGGTGGATGGGGAGGAATACTTCGTTGCCAAATCCACGAGCTACGTCAATTGGCTGATCGCTCGGGGATTTCTTGTCGATGGTAAAACGGATGCAGCGGTTCGAAGCTATGAAGAGGGGCTCCGTATCTATCCATACGCGCAAAGAAAGCGGCCCCAAAAAATGGAGTTTATTTCCTTATCTGAGATTCCGTTTAACACGATCCACGCAAATAATTATGATTTTTATGAAGAAATTGACGACGTGATTCAGCGTGAGCCGATCTCGATGCTGGACCCAGAATTACGCGGACTTGCGTCCTCGATTGGTATCGAAAAAGGTATACCTTTTCGTCCAGATGATCGCATGCGGAAGATATTGACAGACGCTGTTGCCATCGGAAACGGTACGGCAAGGGCGATCATGTTTGACAACCGATATGAGAAGGCACGTGTTTACGATGACCGGCAATGGTACAGCGCTTTTGTTGGTGGGAATTATCAATGGTTGCGCGGTGAGAAGGGTGAAGGTGGGCGCAACCTTGATGCTCGCACAGTTTTCTTCTATCAGGCCACGGTGAATACGCCAGCAATGGTGCTTAAGATTCCAGGTGCAGGCTCACAGTACGCAATTGGATATCGCGATTCGAAGGGCGCGTTTCTCGATGGAGGTCGCCACTACAAACTAAAAGTACCCAAGAATGTTCCCGCCAAAGATTTCTGGTCAGTTGTGATTTATGACCCGCAAACCCGATCTGAGTTACAAACCGATCAGGCCTTTCCTTCAAAGAACAATAAACGAGACAACCTAAAGACGAACCCTGACGGATCGGTTGATCTCTACTTTGGCCCCAAGCCGCCCACGGGCTCGAAAACGAACTGGATACAAACAGTGCCCGGCAAAGGTTGGTTTGCGATTCTTAGGCTCTACGGTCCCACTGAAGGATGGTTTTCGAAGGAGTGGAAGCCCGGCGATTTTGAGGTTTTAGATATCGAATGATTTCTGGGGCTGCGGCCGTGGTACGGAGAATTGGTTAAGCTGGGGGTCCTTATACCGTATTTTAATTCCGATACCCTTTAGTATTCGACATAGCGTATTTAAGGCCTTAGAATGGTTTCTTTACTGAAATCCGGACTTTCAGGCGTATCTATGGCTATCCCACAACCCGTCCCGCTGTATCCCACATACAGTGAGCTTAAGGATCTGAGCTTTAACGATTATCCCGATCTACATACGTTTCTCCAGAATGGCGAATCCTGGTGGCGGCCGCACTGGCTCTGGGGCCAGGAGTTTCTCAGTTATACCGGCCGCAACAAGTCTGAACATACCTACACACGTTTCCGTAACGAAACCGAGCGTTTTCTCCTGTGGCTGTTCCTGGTTAAGGGCCTGCCCATGGAGCGGCTACGTAAGGCAGACATTCTGGAGTACGCAGATTTCTGCTGGCAGCCACCGGTTGATTGGATCTGTCTGGCAAATCACGACAAGTTTCAGTTCAACAATGGTCGCTTTGTAGCCAATCCTGCCTGGGCTCCATTTAAGCTGAAAGTGCCGAAAAGTCTCGAAAACACCAATTCTGAGCCGGATAAGCGCAAATACAAGCCATCCCAACAGACCTTAACAGCGACCTTTACCGGGATTGTCGCGTTCTATAAGTACTTAATGAATGAGGAGCATCTGTACGGTAATCCCGCGCAGATTGCCAAGCGCGATTGCCGACATTTCATCAAGGACGCACAGGTTAAGGAAGTCCGTCGGTTAACCGAAGCGCAGTGGCAATACGTGTTCGATGTCGCGTTGACCATGGCCGATGAAGATCCGATCTATGAGCGCAGCTTGTTTGTAATCTGTGCCTTAAAGACACTGTTTTTGCGGATTTCCGAGCTGTCTGAGCGTGCGCAATGGAGTCCGGTCATGAGCCATTTTTGGCAGGATTCAGACGCCAACTGGTGGCTAAAGATCTTCGGAAAAGGCCGTAAATTACGCGATATCACAGTGCCAGATAGCTTTATCCCGTTCCTCAAGCGTTACCGCGCATACCGCGGCATGAGCCCTTTTCCCTCCACGGGCGAAAATCAGCCGATCGTGGAGAAGATTCGCGGTCAGGGCGGCATGACGTCCAGACAACTTACCCGTGTGGTGCAACAGGTTTTCGACCGTGCCTATGAAGAAATGCGGCAGGCTGAGGGAGAAGATCATGCGTACAAGCTGAAAGAGGCTTCCAGCCACTGGTTGCGGCATACCGGCGCAAGTATGGAGGTGGAGCGCGGCCGCGCGCTAAAAGATCTTTCAGAGGATTTGGGTCACTCGAGTATGGCGATCACCGACACGGTCTATGTCCACACGGAAAGTCGAGTTCGCGCGAAAAGTGGTAAGCAGCGGGATGTGAAATAGATGCGAGTGGCTTAATTATCAGCTGGTCACATAGTTCTATCGCGGGCTTGATCGAGCTGGTCACAGACCAGCTGCATACCATCCAGAACGCGCATTGTGTGGCGTTGGATGATATCTGGTGGTACATGGTAGAGATTGTTGTTTTTGACCGCGGTGAGTCCCGGGTAACGTCTCCAATCATCCAGTGATTGGGGGCGTGTTTCGCCGAGACCACTGGCGATAATGACTTCGGGATCTCGATCCAGTACCGATTCAACACTGATTTGAGGCGCGAGTACGGCGGCGTCGGCGTAGGCATTGCGGCCGCCGCAAGCCTCGATGATATCACTGATCAAATGGTCGCCATTTAGTGTCTGTAACGGCTTGTGCCAAACCTGATATAGCACGCTTACATTTTGTTTATCTTTGCTGCCGCGCATCAGATTTTGCAGGCGCCGGGTCCAATCATTTGCCGCTCGGTTTGCAACGCTGCTGGTGCCGGCGATTTCGCCAAAGGTGCGAACGTTACCCGCAATATCTTGCAGGGACTTTGTTTCGGTGACGAACACCGTGAAGCCGAGTTCTCTCAGCTTTTCTATTTTGCGGCTGCCTGTCCCTGACGACCAGGCGATAATAAGGTCAGGCTTTAGAACAAGCAGCGCTTCGTAATTGATGATTTGATGGTTGCCGATTTCGGGTAGCTGACGCGCAGCTTCGGGATAATCGCTGCCGATTGCGGCGATGAGCTTATCCCCTGCTCCCGCGCTGTAAATGTTTTCGACAATACTTGGCGCCAGCGCAATGATTCGCTCTGCTGGCTGCTTCAGTTCCAACCACACGCCATCAGCGCCTTGCACACGTATTGACGCATTTGCCAGCTCAGTGCCGGAAACGGTGCTTGCGATAGCGAGGATCCAGGCAGTAATTACAAGTTTAAAAAGTGTGCGCTGCATATTCCTTGAGCCAATCTTTGCACATGTGCTCTTCGACCATATCTGCGAGACGGTCGAGTTGGTGTTGCCGATGCTTGGTTAGATCCACCGCAACACTGGACTCCAGTCCCGCCCAGTGCAAAATGGTTTGCTGGATTTTTGGCAGGTCGAACAGGCCGTGGATGTAAGTAGCAAGAATCTGATTGTCGGCACTGACGGCCCCTTCTGCCCTCATCCCGCTTTCATCTCGAATAAATATGGCCGGGTTGTTCAGAGCATTCCCATGGGAAATGCCGCAATGGATTTCATATCCCTGTACAGGAATGTCCGTCGAATTACCCTTCAGGGCGAGTACACCGGAAACATTCTTCAGGGCTTTTTGTGGGGTAAGCGTCGTCGTGTAGTCGAGATAACCGAAGCCTGCTTGCGTGCCAGGCAAATCTTCGACACCTTTTGGATCGCATACGTTGCGACCAAGCATTTGCAGTCCGCCACAAATACCAATCAGTTTGCCACCATAGCGCAGGTGGCGATCAAGCTGAGATTGCCAGTCGTTTTCTTTCAGGTGGTTTAAGTCTGCGCGCACATTTTTACTGCCCGGCAGGATAACCAGGTCACTCGCGGGCAGTGGCTCGCGGACGCTCACAAACTGCAGATCAACCTCTGGATGCAAACGCAGCGTGTCAAAGTCGGTGTGATTGCTGATGCGAGGCAATACCGGTACAACCACCTTCAATTTCGGTGTGTGACGCGCTTGCTGGGTGCTAATCGCGTCTTCTGCATCGAGATACAAATCATGCAGATATGGAAGTACGCCGAGTACCGGTTTGCCGGTCCGTTCTTCCAGCCAATCCAGGCCCGACTGTAACAACGCCAAGTCACCCCGAAACCGGTTGATGACGAATCCCACGACCCGGTCACGTTCAGATTGGGAAAGTAATTCGAGTGTGCCTACGAGGTGCGCGAATACGCCACCGCGATCGATGTCGGCAATGAGTACCACCGGACAATCGACGGCCTCGGCGAAGCCCATGTTGGCGATATCGTTGTCGCGAAGGTTGATCTCCGCGGGGCTCCCGGCGCCCTCAACGAGGACCAAATCGTACTCATTCGTGAGCCTTGCGAAGGACTCCAGTACCGCATTTTTTGCGGTCGTTTTGTATTGGTGGTAATCCAGGGCCTGCATATTGCCGAGCACCTTGCCCTGGATAATCACCTGCGCGCCGGTATCCGATGCGGGCTTCAGTAATACCGGGTTCATATCTGTATGCGGATCGACCCCGCAGGCCTGAGCCTGCAATGCTTGCGCGCGACCAATCTCGCCGCCGTCAGCGGTAACCGCACTGTTTAAAGCCATGTTTTGCGGCTTGAAGGGGGCAACCCGAACACCTCGGCGTGCAAAAAGGCGGCCGAGCGCACCGACCAGGGTGCTCTTACCTGCGTCTGAAGTTGTCCCTTGGATCATTAAAGCGGGCATGGTCAATATGCTGTGTTAGTAGTCGACGCCCTGTCGCGCCTTAATTCCAGCCTTGAACGCGTGCTTGATGTCTTTTACTTCGGACACCGTATCCATAATTTCCTGCAGCGCGCTGCCACCGCCGCGCCCGGTAACGACCACGCTTTGTTCGGTGGGTCTGTGTGTGAGGGCGTTGAGTACCAGATCCTGATCCAGATATTTGTATCCCAGCATATAGGTCAGTTCGTCGAGGACAACCAAGTCATAACTCGGGTCTTGCAATAGTTCCGCTGCTACCGCCCAAGTTTTTTCCGCTTCCGCCATGTCGCCGGTGCGGTCCTGGGTATTCCAGGTAAAGCCCGTGCCCATCTGGTACAAGGTAACCTCCGGGCAGTGATTTTTCAGGTATAGCTCCTCGCCAGAGAGCTGAGCGCCTTTGATAAACTGCACTACGCCGACTTTGTGTCCGTAGCCGAGTGCGCGGATGACCATGCCGAAAGCAGAGCTCGACTTGCCTTTGCCATTGCCGGTCAGCAGGATCGACACACCCCGCTCGGTACTGGCGGCAGCAATGTTCGCGTCTACCTTGGCTTTTTGCTTTTGCATGGCTTTCTTATGCCGTGCATTTTTGTCTTGCTGTTGTTCCGACATGGTCATCTCTATCAAGTTGTCGCGGTGTGATCAGTAACGCAGCTCAACACCGGCGTAGGCAGCACGTTCTGCGGTATTGAAGCCTGCGGCCTCCACGTAGTCTTCGTCCAGCAAATTTTCTGCACGGACATAGAAGGTGGCGGCATTGTTGAGTTGGTAACGCAAACTGGCATCGACTACTTGGTAGTCATCCATCTCCGAGCCATCAATATCGTTCGCATCGATACTCGTGCGGGTGTTCAGTGCGAGACTCAGGGCCTCCATGGGCGTATAGGTCACCCCGAGGTTTGCCATGTGTTTAGGACGGCGTGGTCGCGCGATATCGTCTGTCGTTTCTGCGTCGGTGTAGGTGTAGTTTGCAGAGAGCGATAAGGCTTCACTCAACGTCACCGCTCCGATCAGCTCCACGCCGCGGGATTCACTGCGGCCACCCTGGCGGTAGCTATAGTCTGCGAGGTTAAACCAGATTTCGTCTTCCACGATTTGATCGAACACAACAAACTCAAGATGCAGTGCATCTTGATAGAAGTACTCAGCGCCCACATCAAGTCCGCGGCTTTCTTCGGGCGCGAGTGCCGGGAGGTTCGGATAGTAATTGCGGTTGTAGTTGATCTCCGAAAGGCTGGGCGCACGGAAACCCGTACCATAGCTCGCTTTTAGTTTGAACGACCCCTCGCCGATCTCGTCGAAAACGTAGGCTGCACTTGCGCGGAAACTATTGTGACTACCAAAGTCTGAATTATCGTCGTGGCGCAGGCCGAGGGTCACAAATGCCTGTTCGGAAAGGCTGCCTTGATATTCGGAGTACGCCGCCCATTGATCACGGGACAGGTCTAAGGACGTTTCTTCTCGACGCTCTAGCCCGTAAACAACGCCGTGGTTGCCGGTAATGTCTGCGCTACCATTCAGATTCAGTTGCTCGCGATCGCCTTCGACCTCGTAAGACGCTGCGCCCTCAGTGAAATAGGTGCGGCTGAGATCAGAATGGGTATAAGCGAGCTCGTGCTGAGTATTTTCGGTGTTGTGAGCCAGGCTGAGGCGCTGGTTTTTCTGCTTATATTCCGACGAGCAGTCATCGACCTGCGGCGACCAGCCACAGCGATCGTACTCAGAGGTTGCATCTGTATCCCGTACCACGGCTTCGACACGCCACTGCTCAGAAAAATCGAATCCAACACGTGAATGCACGGTACCGTTGTTGTAGCCGTCGTCATCTTTCAGTATCACGTCACCCGTACTGGTGTTGAAACCATCGGTATAGGCCTTTGCTGCTGATACATAAAAGTCTGCGCGCCCGATAGCGCCACCGCTGCTCAGGTTGTAGCGATGAGAGTCGTAACTTCCCGCTTCCGCGCCCGCATTAAATTCGACTGCGCCATTGTCTTTGCGCGTTGAAATGTCCAGGACACCACCGGCATCTGCACCGTACAGCATACCTTGTGGGCCACGCAGTAACTCTACTCTGGCCAGGTTGCTGCTAAGAATATGTTCTACATGGGCGCCGCCTTGGGTGCTTGTAGGGTCGGATATGTCGATACCGTCAATGCGTACCAGGGTGCGGAAGCCGGATTCTCCGCGAACCTGTAGCGAGGTGGTTTTACCCATGCCGCCAGTATTGGAAACGGAAACCGAAGGTACGCTGCGCAGAATTTCAGACAAAGAGGAATAGCCGCGCGCCTTGATTTGCTCTTCATCAAGGGTAGTTACCGAGGTCGCTACATGGCGCAATGGCGTAGCCTGGCGCGAGCTGACGACGATCACCGTTTCCAGATTCGGAATCGAGGCGGCTTCTTTTTCGTCAGAAGATTGTGCGAGCGCGGGTGCGCTGCTGGCGGCCAATATGGCCGAGGAAAGTAAGATCTTATTCAAGTTCAACCCCTAAGGACAAAAGTACATGGGATCGAGGGAGGAATAGCAAAACACCACGCCTGGGCGTGGGAAAGGGTCTTGCAGGATGGTAGCCCTCCGCTCCATCGTAGTTCGATTAGAGGCCGGTATCGGGCTGACCACTCCTAACGAAAAATGTAGAAGCGGATCACCGTTGCGGGGGCAGCGCCGGAATTCCGGACTTCCCGTTTAACCTTCCCAACCTGCTGGCGTGTGGCCGAAGAGACAAGTAGAAGGCACCTCAGATCGCGGGTGCGACGTTAGGGGAAAGGGACTGTGAAGTCAATGGCCGGTCGAGCGGCGCGCGGTATCCCTCAGCCCAACCAACAGGAGGTCAGCGGGGCGGTGCAACCACTTCATAGACAATCTGCGAGCCGGCATACTTTGGTCGATACCAGGTATTGCTGCAGTTCTCATAGGTCACGCCGTTCACGCTGACTGCGGCACAGGACTCCGGTAGTGTGTAGGTCCAGGCTCCCACCGCTGCTGTGGCTGCGGCACCTGCCGCCGCGCCGGCCCAATAGCCGGGCCAGTATGGATGGCGTGGATGATGATGCCCTCCTCCACCATGGTGCCCGCCACCACCATGTTCTGGAATTGGCCGCAGGCGCTCCTCTGGTCGGAGCTCTCGCCTGAGGCCAGGTCTGGGGCCGTGGTATGCCGTACCGTCACGGAGCCCGGGCTCCGGGCGAAATCCTCCGCGGAAATGCGGAGCGATATTCATAAAGCCACCGCCAAAATGCATACCGCCCGCGTGAAAGCCTGGGCGGGCCCCAGCGTCCGGGGCAATGCTCAACAAGCCGGCGAGGATTGCTCCACTGGCGATGCCCCCATGTATGAATCGCTTCAATGTGCGCGTCATTGGCCGGCCTCCGGTGCAGGTTGCATCTTGTTGAACGTGATGGGCTTCAGGTCGCTGGACAGGTGTGGTGAAAACATCGTGTCATTGAACGAGCTCGCATCGCGCCAGCGCACTTCGGCCGTAAACTGGGGCTTTTCCGGTAGGTGGTTATTGGTGGTAATGAGCTTCATCGGTAGGCGCTTTTCACCGGTCGTGATCCAGATTTCCCAATCCAGACCGCCGCTATGTAACGCCCAGTGCTCCACGGGTTTGCCATCCAACGTGGTTTCGCCCACGCGTTTCGCTTTCTTGAGGTCAATGTTGCGCGCTTCTGGCGTCCCCCACTCGAGTAAGTCCACGACAGGTATCTCGATGCCGTAATCTTTTGCCGTGCTGATCAGTACCTCGCGGGTACTCGCCGATGCGGGCAGTTGCCCGTAGTAGCCATCTTTTTTTGCGATGACTGTGAATTGATTGCCATCGTGGTAGAACTGGCGCTCCATGGTGTCCGTCTTCAAATCCACGAACAAGTGGTCCGGGCGTTCGAAGCGTACCGATGCGGTGCCGTTGACGGCCATCTTTTTGCCTTTCCCGGTGATCACATCAGTGACCATTTTGAGGTCGTAGGCGAGCTTCTGCTGGCTGGCGAGGGTTTTCCCCATTGCATTGAGCGCTTCATAGGCAGCCTTAATCGATGCCTGATCGCTTTGTGCGGCATTTTCTGCCTGCGACGCGTGCCGGCCAATTGCAGCGAATACGGAAGGTGTAGCTGCGGCACCAATGCCTGTGATGAGTGCAGCTCCCAGGGCAAGAGTTAAAAGTCGATGCCCTGACCGTCGAGCGCACTTGGTCCGGTTTCTCATTAGCTACTCCTGTCCGGTACAGCCCGGGAAAGTGCAAATCGAAATTCGATACACCTAACAGAATAGCTAGTAGATTCGGGCGCCGAGGGAAATTGCTGCTTTACGTCAACGAAATTTTGCGCCGACCGTGTGACCGTGCGCAAAATGGTTGCAATCGAACGTGTTCACATAGCGAAACTGAATATCAGGCAGCCAATTGTGCACGCAAGAATCCTGGAATGGCGTCTTCAAGCCAGTAACGCGGCTGCCATAGGCTTCCACTGATAAAACCCACGTGCCCTCCCCGCTTGCTGATTCCCAACGTGACAGAACTGCTCACGTCTGTGGCAGCAGGAATGGCTTTGGGTGAAACGAACGGATCGTCCACCGCGTGGATCAGATAGGTCGGACGCGCGATATTGATAAGATGGGGGCGGCTGGACGCACGATCATAGTAGTCGTCTACATCTCGAAATCCGTGCAGGGGCGCGGTGAAATGATCGTCGAAATACCGAAAATTACTGAATGCACGAGGGGCATCCAGTTGCGGCATTCTTTGTGCGATCGCTGGGTCCTGCGCTTTACGCTTCAGGCTTTTCTTGAGGCTGTCCAGCAAGTGCTTCTGGTAAATCCGTGAGAAACCGGTATCCATGCGCTTGCTCGACAGATGCAGGTCCAGTGGCGCCGACACCGAGACCGCGGCCTTAAGTGGGCTGGTCTCGCCGTCTTCACCCAACCACTTAAGTAATACATTCCCGCCCAGAGAATAGCCCACGGCCATCAGAGGGGTATTTGCGTAGTGCTCTGCCAGTTTGCCGGCAACCCAGCGAGGGTCTTCGGTATCACCGCTGTGGTAGGCGCGCGGTAAAAGGTTTGGGATACCACCACAACCACGGAAATGCATCACCGCCACCTGAAAGCCAGCAGACAGCAGTGCTGGCATCAGCCCCTGAATGTAAGACGATTCTACAGAGCCTTCCAGCCCATGGAGCACCAGTACGATCGGTTGCGTTGGGTCATCTCTCAAGCGCGCGGGCGTATGCAGGCCAATGCGGTCGCCATCCGGCGTTGCCAGCCATTGCAACTGGGTGCGAATCCAGGGCTTGGGGCGGTTAAAGACCGGAAAGATCGTTTGCAGGTGGCAATTTGCCAGCCCCGTTGCGGGCTTAAATGGCTGTGACGTTGGGTGGTCTGAAATGGAGGCGGTATTCAAAATGCGTGCAGCCCTGATACGGTTTTGCGTAATGGCTGCAAGCGTATCGGCTGGCGCGTATGGAATCCAGTCTGCGTAGCAGAATTGGCTAACTCGCCTCCGGCGCGGTTACTTTTTCGTAAAAGCGATATTCACCGTCGGGCAGTATTGCGTAGACCACGTAGGGCTCAAAATCTTTACCGCGATACATTCCTGGGCTGCCTTTGGGCATTCCCGGTACGGCAAGACCAATGCTGCCTTTGGGTGGATTGGCGAGGAATTGACGGATCAGGCGTGCAGGGACATGCCCTTCAAACACGTACTGGTTGTTCCAGACACCGGTATGGCAGCCTTGCATGGTGGCGGGTACACCCCATCGCTGCTTCACGCTCGCCGTATCCAGGCCATTTTCGCTGGCAACGGAAAACGCATTGTTTTCCAGGTGGGTAATCCAGTCGTTACAACACAGGCAGAACGGTGACTTATAGACCGTAATGCTGTTGGCATCACCCCGTGGGGCTTGGCCTTCTGGTGTACTAGCTGTATTGCTGCAACCAGCGAGTAGCAGCGTAATGAGTGCAAATGGCAGGAGCTTGAGTGGAATCACTTTATTCGATCTCGGCATAGAAAATGGCGTAATGTTGTTTGTTATCGGTCCAGTGCTGCCGCGGTGTAAAACCGGCGCTGTTTAGCTGTGCCTCTAACCCCGCGAGGGTGTATTTATGGCTGTTTTCCGTGTGGATGGTTTCACCCTCATCAAATCGGAATGTGTGGCCGCAAATCTCCACACTTTGCTGTTCGAGACTGACTAAATGCATTTCTACCCGTTGGCGTCGGCTGTGATAAAACGCGCGGTGGGCGAAATTGTCGACGTTGAAAGATCCATCCAATTCACGATTGATACGATGAAGGAGGTTTTTGTTGAATGCTTCGGTGACGTGCTCGCTGTCGTGGTAGGCGCGCTCAAGCACAATGGAGTCTTTAACCAGATCCGCTCCCAGTAACAGCCCGTCCCCCGGGCGCAGTCGAGCGGCAAACAAATCGAGCAGTTCCGAGGCAGACTGCGGTGTGAAGTTGCCAATCGTGGAGCCTGGAAAGAACACCACTTTACGACCGGTCGTATTTGGTAAATGCTGCCAGATAAATGCGCTGGTAAAGTCGCCAACGGCCGGCACGACGTCCAAGTCGGGGAGCTTATTCTGCATGCGCTCTCGCGCCGCGAGTAAAATCTCAGGAGAGATATCCATCGGCAAATAGGCACTGGGCGCATCCATTTGTTGCAGAAGCGGTTCCGCTTTCTCGCAGTTACCCGCACCCGGCTCAATCAGAACAACATTCTCCCCAAGCTGTGCCGCAATATCATCGAGTTGCTCCGTGAAGATCTGTGCTTCGGTGCGCGTTAGATAGTAGTCATCAAGATCACAGATTTGTTCAAAGATGCGGGACCCCGCTTCATCGTAAAGATACTTACAGGGTAAGGTTTTCTGCGCTGCGGACAGACCACTCAACACATCTTGCTCGAATGCTTCTACTGCTGCGATTTGCTGTGCTGCCATATTCATAGGTCATCTCCCGCTAAGCGGATACCGGTAAACTGCCAGGCTTGGTGAGGATAAAAGAAGTTGCGGTAGCTGATACGAATATGGCTACGTGGTGTTACGCAGGAACCGCCACGCAATACCATCTGATTGCACATAAATTTACCGTTGTACTCCCCTACCGCGTCGGCACTGGCCTTAAACCCTGGATAAGGCTGATACGCGCTACTGGTCCATTGCCAGACATTGCCGAGCAGTTGGGCACCCTGCGCCGTAGAACTGTCTGATGCGTTTAGATCATCATGTTCGGGCTGCGGATGAAAATGACCGGAATCGAGCATGTTGCCAGCGGCTGTGGCACTTTTTTGGCAGTGTAGCCACGCGGCTATTTCCCACTCGAACTCGGTGGGCAGGCGGAAACCGGCCCATGTGGCAAATGCATCGGCCTCGTAGAAGTTCACATGGCAGACGGGCGCATCCGGGTTGATAGGCTGTGATCCGGACAGCGTGAATTCATACCAAGCACCTTCGACCTCCCGCCAATACAGTGGTGCCCTCATGCCGCTCTGGTTCACATGCGCCCAACCGTCCGAAAGCCACAGGCGCGACTGTTGGTAGCCGCCCTCGTTCATGAACGCCAGATACTCAGCATTTGTGACGAGACGAGAAGCGATACGAAACGCCGGCTGATAGCGTTGATGCGCGGGCCCTTCGTTATCGAATGAAAAGACTTTGCCATCGCTGCCAAGGGTATAGGTATCTTCCGGCACCCTCAGCCAGCTGAGTTCTGCAAGACCGTCGCGATCTTCTATCGGCATTTCCTGGTGTAGTTCACCATGCCCCTGCTTATAAGCGGGGGCCATAGGATTTATGGATAGGGCGTGCTTGATGTCGGTAAGCAGCAGTTCCTGGTGCTGCTGCTCATGATTGAGTCCGAGAACGAGCAAATTCGCGAGGTCGCTGTCGACTTCTTCCTCGGTAAGCCAGCGTTCTATTTCTCTGTCGATATGTTGGCGGTAGGAAAAGACCTGATCGAGCGATGGCCTGGAGAGAAGTCCCCGTTGCGGCCGCGCAAACGGCGTCCCGAGAGCGTTGTAATAGGAGTTGAACAGGTGGTGAAAGTCGGGATGAAAACAGTCGTAGTCGGGGCAATGGGGCTGCAGAATGAAGGTTTCAAAAAACCAGCTGGTGTGTGCCAAATGCCATTTACCAGGGCTTGCATCTGGCATTGACTGAATCTGGAGGTCTTCGGCAGACAGTGGCTCCACGATACGTTCAGTCTGCTGACGAACGCCCTGATATTTGATCAGCAGCGCATTGCGCTCATTCAAGCTCAAGGGGTGGGGTTCGTCCGAACACCAGTAGAGCGTCGATTGGTTACCGGCTGTGTCTTCGTATACTGCTGGGTCCAACTCTGAAATCAGGTTCATTCCTTGTCCCGAGAACGGCATCGAGTGCTTTGATCATACAAGTATTTACGTCGAATCCCATGGCAGAGGCCTGTTTCAGGAAGAGTCGGGCGCCACTTATTGCAGAGCAAAAAAAAGGGCCGGCAAAGCCGACCCTTTTTCGCAGGCGCTAGGCGCCTTGTGTCACGACTGACTTGTGCGATTAGAAGCGCACAGTGAAGTCGGCACCGTACATGCGCGGCATGTAACGCCAGGCCGGGCTTGCACCGATGGCTGCACCGGTACCGCCGTAGCCGCCAGCGATCTCTTCGTCAGTGACGTTCTGTACCCACAGAGCAGCAGAGTACTGATCAGAGGCGCTGTTCCAGCCGGCACGCAGGTTCATCAGCTGGTAATCCGGAATTACACGAGCCGGATCGCTGATGGAACCAACACGCTCGTCGGTCCAGTTGTAGTCACCACGGATGGACACGTCGCCACCTGCAGCCAGTTCCCAAGTGTATTCAGCCATGATGTTGAACTTGTTCTCAGGAGTGCCTACACGAGGCTGGCCAACACGCGAGTTTTCCTCTTCGGTTTCACCGATAGACTCGATGATCTGGTAGCGAGTGTACTCGGTATCCAGGTAAGAGTAGTTACCAGCGATGAACAGGTTGTCGGTTGCAGCCCACTGAACTTCGAACTCAGCGCCCTGACCTTCTGCATCGGCGTTACGCAGGTAGTAGTTCGGGATCGGTGCGCCAACGAGATCCAACTGCTGCAGGTTCTTGTAGTCGTAGGCGAATACAGAAGCGTTGAAGCGCACCGCGTTGTCGAACAGGCTGCTCTTCAGGCCGATTTCCAGGTTGGTAACGTCTTCCTGATCAAAGGAAGGGTCGATGCCGTCGGCAACAGTGAAGCTGTTGAAACCACCCGCCTTGAAGCCATCGGCCAAAGAGACGAAGGTCATTACATCATCGTTCCAGCGGTAATCAAGAACGAGTCGGCCGGAAAGGTCGCTCCAGGAATCGCTCAGGGATTCGTTGAGGTCCGGGTTACCACTGTTGTTAAACGCGATACCAAAGCGCGAGGAAGGTAGTACGCCTTCAGGGATAGATGGAACGCCGATCTGGGTCAGTACGCTGCCATCTGGGGCCATCACGTCAACCATGCCGCCAGTCAGCGCCAGAGGCAACTCGTTCTGGTAGGAGCTAGTCAGGGTGAAGTCTTTCTCGTCTGCGGTGTAGCGAACACCTACAGTCAGGTCCAGCTTGTCGGTCAGGCTCCAGGTCGCGTCGCCGTATACGGCGGCCGAACGGTAGTCACCAGTGTTGAATACGGATTCATCCCACTGGGTGTCGGCCATTACCCAAGGGGCGATACCGGCCATCAGCTGAGCGGCCATCTGCTCGCGGTTCAGCATGCTGGCAGTGATAGTAGGCGGTACACCCAGGCTTTGAATCAACTGGTCAGCCTGACCAGACTGAACCATCAGATCGTATACAAAGGTAGATACAGCCGCGCCTTCAAGGCCACCAGCGATCATCTGCTGACGAGTCTGGTATGCGATGTCTTCCAGCTGGGTGGTGGTGAAGCCTGCACCCGCGTAGGCAGCTTGAACGCCTTCGTAAACGGCGAAGGATTCCAGGGAGCCGGCGGTGAAGTATGCGTCGGTGGTGTGCTCCAGCTCTTCACGAGAGAAGGAAGCACCCAGAGTCCACTTCAGGGTGTCGGAAGCGCCGTTCAGACGGAACTCCTGCGAGAACTGAGTCTGATCATCGAAGTTGGCAGAACCAAACTTGTAATCTGGGTCAGCAGTACCGTCCTCATCCTGCTGCAGGTGGGCTTCGAAGCCACGATACGCAGTGATAGAGGTGAAGGTAAAGTTCTCGAAATCGTGCACGATGGACAGAGAGGTGCCCCAGGAATCACGATCTTCGATGGTCGGGGTGTCCAGCGCGAAATCACCGAATACATCGGTGCCGCCGTCAGCCGCCTGCAGAGACGGTACGATGGAGCTACGCAGCGCGCTGCCCTGGTCCATGATGCCGTAGTCTGCGCGGAACAGTACCTCGGTATCCGGAGTCGGTTCCCACAGCAGGGATGCGCGGTAAGTCTGGGTATCGATGTTACCCACTTCGAAATCGTTCGCCAGGTTGTCAGCGAAGGAGTCACGACGGTTGGTGGACGCGGTGAAACGGCCATACAGGTTGTCGCTCAGCTGCTTGTTGAACAGCAGGTCGCTGGAAACACGGCCGTAGTTACCTGCTGTCATGTTCAGTTCAGCAGTATCTTCGGCCTGAGGCTTGGTAGAAATAATGTGGATGGCACCACCGGTAGCGTTACGGCCGAACAGAGTGCCCTGCGGGCCCTTCAGTACTTCGACACGCTCGATGTCTGCCAGCGGGATTTCAGCACCAGCGCCACGGCCGGTGTAAACACCGTCTACGTAAACGGCTACTGCAGGGTCGGAACCTACAGTGAAGTCACCGGTTTCGATACCACGTACGCTGTAGGTCGGCTGCAGCGGGGTATCGTTGTTCATCTCTACGCCCGGGGTGAATTTACCCAGGTCGGTCAGATTTTTGACACCCATGGCTTTCATGCTGTCACCGGTGAATGCGGAGATAGCAATAGGCACGTCTTGCAGGTTCTCTGCACGTTTCTGGGCGGTTACAACTACTTCTTCGATTTCGGCGGCGTAGGCAGCGCTACTCAGAGCCGTGGTAACGGCAATCGCAGCTGAAAGCGTCGAAAGTGTAAAGGAACGGTTTTTTCCGGACTGGTCGGCGTTGTACATCATCGCGTCCTCGCGTTTTAGTTATTGGTAAAGCGTGATGGAAAATGGTTGTTATTGATAGTTATGTTGGGCCATCTTACGTGGCCCTCGGTCCTATTAAAAGCTTGTGATGACCTTTTTATCGTGACTGGTCAGTTTTTTGGGCAGGAAGTGTGATCTAGTGCGCCAAATTGGCGCATTATTCTTTAAATGAGCCGATATTGTGACTGAGACGGAGAAGCCAGTACTGTGAATCCGCCCGGCATAGGCCGTGAAGCGCAGCGCTCTGTGGTTGGTACGGTTTTACCACATTGCGTCTTATGTCCCAAAATAACAACTCTAAGTTACCCCGAAATATTCTGGGATCATTCAGTCAAATCTTTGGAGTCTCGTTCGCAGCATGAGCCTGCTCACTGCGTAGCCTTCTCTATTTGATGCTGTTACTCGGTGATGGGTGTGCCAAGGCCTGCTGATGCGACGCGGTCGTTCCGCCGGTGAAGTAGGCGCTGGTTGGTGGTGACATTCGAATAACGGCATCCGCAAAGGCCCCGAGGTGTTATGCACCCCGGGGTTTTTTATTGCCTGCTATTCGGCTTCGCTATGCGGTCTCGTCGAGAATTGCGAACGAGAGGAAAGATGTGAAGAGGACCAGTCCAAGGACAAACGGCAGCAGTGGAAAGCAGATCATCAGTAACGATGCGGCAATCCAGATGTTCTTCACCCAGTTGCGCTTAATCTGATAGGAGCGGGAATAGCGCCGCAAATGACTGTCGCTTTCGTCAGGCAAGGCAATCTCACTCTCCCGAGGAAAAAAGCTCCGCACCAGAAGAGTGCAGTAAAAACGCAGCAGCATCCACAACATAGAACCACCATTGGCAAACATCTCTCTAAGTATAGATAGGCGTTTGTTAGTGGGTGGTGGAGTGGATGCCTGGCCTGCTTATTCGTACCCGGCTCTTCCGGGTGCTGGCCTGTTACTGGTACCAGCCGAGGCTTTCCCGCAAAGTGACAACGCCACCGATGATGGTAAGCGCCGGTGCGCCGACCTCGTGTTCCACGGCAAGTTGCGGCAGTGTGCCAATGGTGCCGACGATCACGCGTTGCTCTCTGGTGGTGCCTTTTTCTACCAGTGCTGCCGGTGTATCGGCATCCATACCGTGGTTGATGAGTTTCTCGGAAATGGTTGGCAGCCCGGTCAGGCCCATATAGAAGACCAGGGTCTGGTTCTTGGCGATCAGTTCATCCCAAGGGAGTACCAGATCGCCCTGCTTCAAATGACCAGTAATAAATCGTACAGACTGCGCGTGATCCCGGTGCGTCAGCGGAATTCCGGAATAGGCAGAACAGCCAATGGCCGCGGTGATACCCGGCACAACCTGGAACGGTACCTGGGCTTCTGCGAGCTTGTCGATTTCTTCGCCGCCGCGCCCGAACACGAAGGGATCCCCGCCCTTGAGGCGCAGGACCTTTTTGCCCTCTTTTGCGAGATCGACAAGAAGCTGGTTTATGTCGTCTTGAGGCACAGAATGGAACTGCTTCATTTTGCCCACGTAGATGCGCTCGGCATCCCGGCGCACCAATTCCAGCACTTCGGTAGAGACCAGTCGATCGTAAAGCACGACATCCGCCTGCTGCATCAAACGCAAGGCCCGGAAGGTGAGTAGGTCTGGATCGCCGGGGCCACCGCCAACCAGATATACCTCGCCGCTAGGCGCGGGTTTCGCTTTCCACTGCTGCAGTTCTTCGAGGATCGCCTGCTCCGCTTCGGCCTTATGGCCGCGCTCGATCTGCCCGACCACTGGCCCGTTAAATACCCAGTGCCAGAAGTCTTTGCGTTGTGGTTCAGGCAGCGCCGCTTTCACTTTGTCGCGCATGCGCCCGGCGAGCTCAGCGATCAGTCCAAGGCCTGGCGACAGTAGCGTTTCAATTTGCGCGCGCAGCATGCGCGTAAGAACGGGTGCGGACCCACCACTTGAGATACCGATCGCGAGTGGGCCGCGCTCGACAATAGAGGGAAAGGTAAAGGTGCAGTGCTCGGGTGAGTCCACCACGTTAACCGGCAGGCGACGCGCGCGGGCATCGATCGATACCTGCGCGTTCACATCTTCATCGGCGGTGGCCGCGACCACCATTTCAGCGTGGTCGAGCAGCTCCTGGCGGTAAGTCCCAACAATGTACTCACCACTGCTGGCCAACACCAGTTGGCGCAGCTCGTCGGTGATATCGGGAGCCACAACGAGCAGGCGTGCCTCCGCTTTACTGAGTAGCCGCGCTTTGCGCGTGGCGATGGCTCCGCCCCCAACAATGAGACAGGGGCGGTTTTTCAAATCAAAAGCGAGAGGCAGGTAACGCAAGGTCTTAATCCATACTGCTTAGCCGATCTTGGTTGCGCCCCGCATGTATGGGCGCAGTACTTCCGGCACCTCGATACTACCATCGGCCTGTTGGTAGTTTTCCAGTACCGCGATCAGCGTGCGGCCTACTGCCAACCCGGATCCGTTCAGGGTGTGCAGCAATTCTGGCTTGCCCGTTTCAGGGTTGCGCCAGCGTGCCTTCATACGCCGGGCCTGGAAGTCGCCCATCAGGGAGCAGGAAGAAATTTCCCGGTACTTGTCCTGAGATGGAATCCAAACTTCCAGATCATAGGTTTTGGTTGCACCAAAGCCCATATCGCCACCACACAGCACTACTTTGCGGTATGGCAGATTCAGTTTCTGCAGAACTGCTTCTGCATGACTGGTGAGCTGTTCGAGCGTGTCCATGGACTGATCTGGGCGAGCGAAACAAACCAGCTCTACTTTTTCGAACTGGTGCTGCCTGATCATGCCGCGGGTATCACGCCCGTGGGAGCCGGCTTCGGAGCGAAAGCAGTTGGTGTGGCTCACGTACTTGTGCGGCAATTGATCGGCATCGACGATCTCATCGCGGTACAGGTTGGTCAGCGGTACTTCTGCGGTTGGGATGAGGTAGAAACTACGCTCGTCCTCCAGTTTGAACAGGTCTTCCGCAAACTTGGGCAGCTGGGAAGTTCCGTACAGGGAATCGCTATTTACTATCACCGGCACATTGGCTTCTGTATAGCCGTGCTCTTCTACGTGTAGATCAAGCATGAACTGTGCCAAAGCGCGATGCAGCTTTGCTACTTCGCCGCTCATCACGGCAAAGCGTGAGCCGGTGATCTTGCTGGCTACCTCAAAGTCCAGGCCGCCGAGATTGCTGCCGAGGTCTACGTGATCGCGTACTTCAAAATCAAATGCACGCGGCTCGCCCCACTTGGCCACTTCGACGTTGTCATCTTCGTCTTTGCCTTCTGGTACGGACGCGTCCGGCAGGTTGGGGATTGCAAGCAAGATGTCGTCGAGCTCTTTTTGCAGCTCGCTCAATGCATGCTTGGCTTCGTTCAACTGTCCACCCAGGGACTCCACTTCCTTCAGCAGCGGCGCGATATCTTCACCAGCCGCTTTGGCGCGGCCAATGTTCTTGGATTTGCTGTTGCGCTCGTTCTGCAGGGACTCAGTGCGCACCTGCAATTCTTTGCGTTGTTCTTCCAGTTGTTCGAGCTTGGCTGTATCCAGTTGTACGCCGCGCTTCGCCAGCGCCGCAGCCACGTCGTCGAGTTGGGTACGAATCAGTTTTGGGTCGAGCATGATAATTTGATTACCGCGTTACAGATATTTCATTCCCAGCGTGATCGCCGCTGCGGTTGCAGCGAGGCACACCAGAAGGCTGGCCACTACATAGGCCAGCGCCGTTAAAGGCTGGCCATTGTGCCACAACAGCACAGTTTCCAGCGAGAAGGTCGAAAAGGTTGTGAGGGCGCCAAAGAGCCCCGTCATGATAAGCAGCCGCCACTCGTGTCCCAGTGCGCCGCGCTCAATGATCAAAACGTAGGCAATGCCGATCAGCAGGGAGCCCACCACATTCACAATCAGCGTGCCCAGCGGGAAGCGGTGCTCGAAGACCGGGAAGGCCCAAACGCCAACAAGGTGGCGCAATATGGCGCCCACCGCTCCTCCCAGAGCAATTGCTATCCACTGCATGACTGTAAGTCCTTGTTACTGAGCTGTCCTGGTACACGTCGAATTGGTGTGCCAGTTTGGTACGCCTGATGGCAGTTGGTGGCGGATTTTAACGCTTTTCCGATTGTGGGTATCGCTGACGGGGGCTTTTTTGATTCAGCTCGCGCAGTTTTTGCAGCTTTTCCTCGATCTTGAGCTCCATCCCACGCGGAACCGGCTCGTAATAGCGGCGCCCGGCAATAGCTTCGGGGAAGTAGCTTTCCCCTGCGGCGAACCCGTCAGGCTCGTCGTGGGCATAGCGGTACTCCGCACCGTGGGCCATTTCCTTGGCAAGCTTGGTGGGCGCATTGCGCAGGTGGACCGGGACCTCGTGACTGGGTTCGCGGCGAATATCCGCCAGCACACGTTTGTAGGCACTGTAGACTGCATTGCTCTTGGCGGCGATGGCCAGGTAAACGATGGCCTGGGCGATTGCCAGCTCCCCTTCCGGGCTTCCCAGCCGCTCTTGTACATCCCATGCGTTGAGCGCAATTTCCAGCGCGCGCGGGTCTGCATTGCCGATATCTTCACTGGCCATGCGTACCGCGCGCCGCGCAACGTACAAGGGGTCACAGCCACCATCGATCATGCGCGCGAACCAGTACAGTGCCGCATCCGGGTCGGAGCCGCGGACCGATTTGTGCAGTGCGGAGATCTGGTCATAGAAGAAGTCCCCGCCCTTATCAAAGCGCCGCACGTCCGCGGTAAGCACCTCGGCAAGCACATCTTCGTCGATTACCTGTTTGCCACCCTCTTCCCGCGAGAGATCGCAGGCAATCTCCAGTAGGTTTAATGCGCTGCGCGCATCGCCATCGGCACTCCGGGTGATCTTGTCGAGCACCTCATCAGTAATCGCGATATTGCGCTTTTGCAGCTCCTCGTCTGATTCCAGTGCGCGCCGGAGGAGACCAGCAAGCTCGTCCTGCCTGAGGCTGCGCAGCAGGTATACCCGGCACCGAGAAAGCAGTGCGTTGTTGAGTTCAAACGCGGGGTTTTCCGTGGTGGCACCAACAAATGTGACGGTGCCCTCTTCCACGTATGGCAGGAATGCGTCCTGTTGCGACTTGTTAAACCGGTGCACCTCATCCACAAACAGAATGGTGCCCCGGCCACTTTGGGCTGCATGCTGCTCGGCCTCGGCTACCGCCTGGCGAATTTCCTTAACCCCGGCCAACACGGCGGATAGCGTCGCGAAGCGCGCGTCGCATTCCTGGGCAAGCAGACGCGCAAAGGTCGTTTTGCCCACGCCAGGTGGACCCCACAGGACCATGGAGTGCAACTGGCCGCGCTCTACAGCTTCGCGCAAGGGTTTCCCCTGCCCCAATAAATGCGTCTGGCCCACATAGTGGGCCAGAGTGGTAGGCCGCATGCGTGCGGCCAGAGGCTGATGCCGGCGCGGCGACCGGAATAAGTCATTCATCGCGGATAACGTCGGTGCCCTTTGGCGGCTTGAAGTTAAAGATACTTGAGGACAGTGAAGGATTGGCTTTCAAACCATTGAATTTGATATCGGTGGTCTGGCCCATGCCATCGCGCACGGTCATTGCGGAGGGCAAGCCCTTCTTGTCAAAACGAATCACCATGGATTTAAAGGGTGCGCCAGCACGCTTTGGCGTCAGGTAGTAAGCGCCCTTCTTGTTTTGCACGTTAAACGAACCGCGAATCTCTTCGACCTTGCCGCCGAGCAACAGTGCAGGTGTTTCCTTCATGCGCTTGTCCACTGGGCGAATCGTTACCTGCTCCAGATCCGGGTCATACAGCCACAGCTTTTTGTTGTTGGTTACCAGCAGCTGTGGGAATGGCTCGCCGGTTTGCCAGCGCAGGCGCCCCGGGCGCTGCACCGAGAAGTTGCCACTGCTTTTTTGCAGTGTTTTGCCCTTCTGGTCCTTCAAAGTCTGACGAAAATTGCCAGAGATGGCGCCCAGAGGCTGCAGCAAGCGGCTCAACTCATCACTCGCATCAGCGATTGATGCGTTGCTACCAAAAGCAAAGCCCAGTGCAATCAGGAAGGTGCTCAGTGTACGTTTCATAGATGGGCTCCCAAAATCGATGCGTTCCAATTTGCGAATCTGTCCCTAAAGCCTAGTCTCTGGCATGTGAACCAGCCCTGAACCGGGAGCATAAACCCCGTTATGCGGGTGGCGGTGCCAGGACTTCGCGGTTGCCGTTGGCCTGCTGTGCCGATACGACGCCGGCGGCTTCCATGGCCTCGATCATGCGTGCGGCGCGATTGTAGCCGATGCGCAGTTGTCGCTGTACCGAAGAAATGGAGGCCTTCCGGGACTTGGTCACGAAAGCGACCGCTTCGTCATAGAGCGCATCAGTCTCGGGGTCATCCTCACCACCTTCCGTTGCCATGCCCGGTACAGGGATGCTGTTGTTGGAATCATCGACGATGCCGTCGATGTATTCGGGCTCACCGCGGCGACACCAGTCTGCTACAACTTGGTGCACCTCATGGTCATCAACAAAGGCCCCGTGCACCCTTATGGGCACCGCCGTACCCGGCGGCAGATATAGCATGTCACCGTGTCCGAGTAGCTGTTCAGCACCCCCCTGATCCAAAATGGTGCGTGAGTCGACTTTGGATGACACCTGGAAGGCCATGCGGGTGGGTACGTTGGCTTTGATCAGGCCGGTAATGACATCTACGGACGGTCGCTGGGTAGCAAGCAACAGGTGAATACCGGCGGCACGGGCTTTCTGCGCAATCCGTGCGATCAGCTGTTCCACCTTCTTGCCGACAATCATCATCATGTCGGCAAATTCGTCGATCACCACGACGATGGCTGGCAGTGGCTTCAGGTGCGGCGCGGTCTGTTCGGCTTCGGGCACACTGGACATAGGATCGGGCTGCCAGATCGGGTCTACCAGCGGCTCACCACTGGCGATGGCCTCTTTCACCTTGCGGTTGAAGCCCGCCAGGTTGCGCACGCCCATGGCTGCCATCAGCTTGTAGCGGCGCTCCATTTCACCGACACACCAGCGCAAGCCGTTGGCGGCGTCATTCATGTCGGTGATTACCGGGGTCAACAGGTGCGGAATCCCTTCGTATACCGAGAGTTCCAGCATCTTCGGGTCCACCAGAATGAGGCGAACCTCATCGGGTGTGGATTTATAGAGAAGGCTCAGCAACATCACATTGATGCCGACGGATTTACCGGATCCGGTAGTACCGGCAACCAACAGGTGCGGCATCTTGGCAAGGTCTGCAACCACCGGCTGGCCGGCGATATCGTGCCCCAGCGCGAGGGTCAGTGCAGAGCTGGACTTGTCATATACCTCCGCTCCGAGCACCTCGGTGAGTCGCACCATCTGGCGATTTTCATTGGGGATCTCGATGCCCACCACGGACTTGCCCGGGATCACTTCCACCACGCGCACGCTGATTACCGCCAGCGAACGCGCGAGGTCCTTGGCCAGGTTGGTGATACGGCTCACCTTTACACCCGGCGCAGGCTGAATCTCAAAGCGGGTGACCACCGGCCCCGGCAGGACCGATACCACCTCTGCGACCACACCAAAATCCTTCAGCTTCAGCTCAAGCAACCGCGAAAGGGCTTCGAGGGCTTCACGGCTGAAGCCGGCCTTCTTGTTGGTTTCCGCAGGATCCAGTAGCGAGAGCGCTGGCAAGGAACCGGTAACGGGACCCTTAAACAGCTCACCCTGCTTCTCCTTGGCGGCGCGGGGGCTCTGTTTGGGGGGCGGTGCGACCGCTGCAATCTTGGGCGCCTGGCGCTTGGCAGTCCGTTGCTTTTCTTCCTCGACGGCCGCTTTGCGTACCACGATGGCTTCACGCGCTACGCGCTGCTCTTCTCGCGCCTTGCGCGCGCGCGCCAGTCGCGTACCTATCCAGTTGATGGCGAACAGTACACTGCGGCCAATGTCTTCGAGCAATTGCAGCCAGGACATCCCGGTGAATACCGTCACGCCGATGGCAAACAGGGCAAGCAGCAAGATAGTTGCCCCAACGTAGCCTAGGCCGGTTTCCATAAATGAAGAGACCGCTGCGCCGATGATGCCGCCATTGGAGAACGGCATGGGTTGTTCGGCTTCGTTAAAGCACAGGGTCGATATGGCAGCACCGGCTAGCAGCAGCACGATCAGGCCTGCGACACGCAGCGCAAAAAGTGGGCCGTGGAAACGGGCGTTCTTATCGCGCAGGATTCGATAGGCACGCCAACTGATCAGTATGGGAAACAGATAGGCCATCCAGCCCAGCAGGGACAGGCAGACATCCGCTAGCCAGGCACCGGTCGGACCAATGGCGTTTTGGATATCACCGCCACTGCCGGTATGGGACCAACCGGGGTCCTGAGCGCTGTAACTGAGCAGGCTGATGCCGACGAGCAATGCGCCGGCAAGGAGTCCGATCAGGGCGCCCTCACGGACGATACGGGCGATAAGGGATTCAGGGATGGCTGCCCCGGAATCGGTTTCACTCTCAGCCTTCAATGGCCACCTCGGTCATCATGTTCTTATTAAAAGACCCACGAAATGTGTGCGCTTTATTCGGTATTGGGGTCTGTGTACTACAGCCGTCCGCCAAATGCTACCGTCGCCGGACTTCACAGATCACATTAAGAGACTATTTTACCTATATATTCAATGAGTTACGCGACAAACCTCACGCAGATCTCATGTTAAAAAAGATTTTCGCGCCAGAGTCGGCGCTGTGAGTGTTGCTGGTGATGGTAAGGCTTCGGCTCTTCTCGAACACCGGAAGTTCCCTATGCAGATTCTCCGCTCTCGTGTCAGAATTGGTGTGTCGATATGGCCATCCTATAAAGTGCGCCAATGAGATAAATAAGGCCAAACTATTTGGTAGCGGTGGTCTCATCCCCTATCATTGCCCGCGAATTTTGGGGAGCTGCACCATGCGGTCGCCTCCCCAACCGCCACCGCTGTCTTGCTGCAAGCCAGTTCACTGGTTTATGGCGCCCGTATGTGACGGGAAAATCTGCACCGGGTGACGGATCCAATAAATCAAATTTCTAAAAGCTGAAGTACTGTGAGTTCTGATATGAGCAATCATCATCGCCTGATCATTCTCGGTTCTGGCCCGGCGGGATATACCGCGGCCATCTACGCTGCCCGTGCAAACCTGAATCCGGTGGTGATCACCGGTATGCAACAGGGTGGTCAGCTGACCACCACCACCGAAGTTGAGAACTGGCCGGGTGGTGTGCATGACCTGCAAGGCCCAGACTTGATGGTGCAGATGCAGCAGCATGCTGAACGTTTCGATACCAATATCATCTTCGACCACATCGAAGAAGTGGATCTGAAGCAGCGCCCCTTTACCCTAAAGGGCAATGAGACCTATACCTGTGACGCGTTGATTATTGCTACTGGCGCGTCCGCACAATACCTGGGTCTGCCTTCTGAAGAAGCCTTCCAGGGCCGTGGCGTAAGTGCCTGTGCCACTTGTGATGGCTTCTTCTATCGCGATCAAAAAGTGATCGTGGTGGGTGGTGGTAACACCGCGGTTGAAGAAGCGCTGTATTTGTCCAACATCGCCGCGGAAGTCACTCTGGTGCACCGCCGTGACGAGCTGCGCGCAGAAAAGATTCTGCAGGATCGCCTGCTCGATAAGGCTGAGAATGGCAATATCAATCTGTGCTGGCACCACACTCTGGACGAGGTGCTGGGTGACGATAACGGTGTCACTGGTGTTCGCCTGAAGAATGTCCAGGACGGCTCCACCAAGGAGTTGGATGCGTCTGGCGTGTTTATCGCTATTGGCCACAAGCCCAATACCGGCATCTTCGAAGGTCAGCTGGAAATGAACGGCGGTTATATCGTTGTTGAGAGCGGCCTGCAGGGCAATGCGACCCAGGCTTCTGTTGCCGGTGTGTTCGCTGCGGGCGATGTGTCAGACCACATTTACCGCCAGGCCGTTACCTCTGCTGGTACTGGCTGTATGGCCGCACTGGATGCCGAGCGCTATCTCGACGCACAATAAATCCACTGGCTGATAGGCAGGCTGGGGGTAAAAGGCGGCTTAGGCCGCCTTTTTTGTCCGTTGCAATCAGGCACACCATCAATAGACATAGCAGCACCCCTCCTTATGGATGACATCCTCACGCTACTTGACCCGGACCGGGTGGAGTTTCCGGACACGTCACACGCGCTGAGCGACCCCAATGGTTTGTTAGCGGTTGGTGGGGATTTGACGCCGGACTGGCTGCTGGCTGCCTACCGCAAGGGTATCTTTCCCTGGTTCTCGGATGATCAGCCCATTCTCTGGTGGTCGCCCTCCCCGCGCTGTGTGGTGAGCCCGCAGTCGCTATCGTTCAGCCGCAGCCTGCGTAAGTTAATCCGCAAGCAACGCTTCACAGTGACCTTCGACCGGGCGTTCGAGGAAGTGATGCGTGGGTGCGCCGCGCCCAGAGCGGATGATAAGGGCACCTGGATTACCGAAGATATGCACGATGCCTATGTGGAGATGCACGAGCAGGGCCATGCACACTCGGTCGAAGTGTGGCTGGGCGATGAGTTGGTCGGCGGTCTCTATGGACTGAGCATTGGCCGTGTGTTTTTCGGTGAGTCCATGTTCCATCGCGCAACCGACGCGTCCAAGGTGGCTTTTGCCCATCTGGTCCGCCAGCTTGCCCGCTGGGGCTGTGAACTTATTGACTGCCAGGTCGCCAACCCACACTTGAATAGCCTCGGTGCCCTGGAGGTCACTCGCGAGGTCTTCGAGAAGCGTTTGGCTAGTGGTGTTTCGCAGCCGCCCTTCCCCGCTCCCTGGCCAGCAGCACCGGCTGCCGACCTTTTTAATGAGAGCCCCTAAGTCGTGCATCAGTCATTAAGTTTGAGTTTTGTGCGACCGCAAATTACCCTGCCGTTTAGAAGAATTTTGTTCGTCTGTGCTTAACGGCGAGCTCTGACTTTCCAGTTCAAGCTCTTAAATCTTTATCCCACAGGGAGGCGGCAGCGACGTGATCAACGGTTTCCTTAGTAGTCTTATCCGTCGGGTAATTTGCCGGTGAGCCAGTTCTCGCAGCTCGATTCCGTACGCCTCCTTGCGACGCTACCTCACCCCTGTGGCTACCTGGAAGATCGTGAGGCCACAACCGTGTTTGTGGACCCGCAAACACCGATTGATTCCCGGCTGTACAGCCGACTGTCTGAGCTTGGCTTCCGCCGCAGTGGCAATTACCTGTATAGGCCCCAGTGCGCGACGTGCCACGCCTGTGTACCAGCGCGCGTTCCGGTTGAGCTGTTTGTTCCCAATCGAAATCAGCGCCGTTGCTGGCGCAGAAACAAGGATCTTGACGTATTTCACCGTCGGGATATTGATACGGACGAGCAGTATGAGGTGTACGCGCGCTATATCGAAGCGCGCCATCGTGACGGCGAGATGTTTCCACCAAGCCGCGAGCAGTTTCGCAGCTTTCTGAATAATGCGTGGGGAAGCACCCGTTACCTCGAGTTCCGCGCTCGTGACCGGCTGCTGGCAACCGCGGTGACCGATGTGTTGAGTGGTGGGGTGTCTGCCATCTACACCTTCTACGACCCCGATGAAATCAAGCGCAGCCTGGGAACCTATGCAATCCTGTACCAGATTGAATGGACCCGCCGTTTGGGGTTGCCGAGCCTGTATCTGGGCTACTGGATACGCCAGTGCGCCAAAATGGCCTACAAAAATCAGTTTCAGCCACTGGAGTATTTGACCGACGGTCGCTGGACACTCAAGTCTGATTAAGGGCTGTTCCAGCCACCTCCCGCCCTGCTGCCGCCGGGTTGGCATCAATTCCCGGTTTTACTTGGCCTGCAGACACTTTTCGTGCAAAATGCACGCCCGTCGTACCGCCGGCTCCAGCTACAGTATCCATGACGGTTACACGAAAGTGCCTGTCGGAGTCTGGAATTTACATTACCTGGCGGAATAGCTAGTACAAATCAATCAAGGGTTGCTGCCGCATGGCAAAAGACGATTACATTGAAATGGAAGGCGAGGTGATCGACACCCTGCCTAACACCACCTTCCGCGTGAAACTGGAAAACGGACATGTCGTGATCGCGCACATCTCCGGAAAAATGCGCAAAAACTACATCCGCATTCTGACTGGCGACAAGGTCAAGGTAGAGCTGACTCCTTATGACCTGAGCAAAGGCCGCATCACCTACCGCGCCCGCTAATTGCTCGCCGGCAATACACCGGTATTGCACGCGCAATAAAAAAGCCACCGCAAGCGGTGGCTTTTTTGGTTTCTGAGTTTGCAATCAATGCAACGCCGGTACTGCCGTATTGATTTTGAGTTGGTCGTCCTCGACGGTGACTTCCACCTTGCCGCCCTCTTCTGACAGATCACCAAACAGCACCGCCTCCGCCAACGGCTTGCGCAGTTTCTCGCGAATGAGTCGCGCCATCGGGCGCGCCCCCATTTTTTCATCGTAACCATTGCGGGCAAGCCATTCGCGCGCTTCATCATCCACTTCCAGGGTGACCCGCGACTCGTCGAGTTGGGCCTGCAGCTCCACTACGAATTTGTCCACGACGGTTTTGACCACGCCCACATCGAGTGCGCCAAACTGGATGATGCTGTCGAGACGGTTGCGGAATTCTGGAGTGAACATCTTCTTGATTTCCTCCATGCCGTCGGTGCTGTGATCCTGATTGGCGAAGCCGATTGAGCGGCGGCTCATCAGCTCAGCACCAGCGTTGGTGGTCATAATCAGAATGACGTTGCGGAAATCGGCTTTGCGGCCGTTATTATCGGTCAGCGTGCCGTGGTCCATTACCTGCAGCAGCAGGTTAAATACTTCCGGATGGGCCTTCTCGATCTCGTCGAGCAGTACCACGCTGTGGGGGTGTTTGGTCACCGCATCGGTCAACAGGCCACCCTGGTCAAAACCCACGTATCCGGGAGGCGCACCGATCAAGCGGGATACTGTGTGACGCTCCATATATTCCGACATGTCGAAGCGAATCAGCTCGATACCCATCACCTGGGCAAGCTGGCGACACAATTCCGTTTTACCGACACCCGTGGGGCCGGCAAACAGGAAGGAGCCGATCGGTTTCTCTTCAGCGCCGAGGCCGGCCCGCGCCAGTTTGATGGACGTACTGAGTGCTTCGATCGCCAGGTCCTGGCCGAACACCACCATCTTCAGGTTCTCGTCCAGCTTCGCCAGCGCTGCTTTATCCGAAGCGGAGACGCTCTTCGCCGGGATGCGTGCCATTTTGGCAACGACATTTTCGATCTCGGTAACCGAGATGGTGTCGGTGCGCTGGTCCGCCGGCAGTAATGCCTGGTAGGCACCAGCCTCATCGATCACATCAATGGCCTTATCCGGCAGGAAGCGCTCGGTGATATGACGGTTGGCCAGTTGGGCCGCTGCCTCAAGTGCAGAGTCGGTGAAGCGCACCTTGTGGTGATCCTCGAAACACGACTTCAAGCCCTGCAGGATTTGCACGGTTTCCTCAACGGAAGGCTCGTGCACATCGATCTTCTGGAAGCGGCGGGACAGCGCGCGGTCTTTTTCGAAGATACCGCGGTATTCGTTGAACGTGGTAGAGCCGATACAGCGAAGCTGACCACTGGAAAGTAGTGGTTTGAGTAGGTTTGATGCATCCATGACGCCACCCGAGGCGGCGCCGGCACCAATAATGGTGTGGATCTCGTCGATAAACAGTACCGCGTGATCGCGCTTCTTCAGTTCAGCCAGCAAAGCTTTAAAGCGCTTCTCAAAATCCCCGCGATATTTGGTGCCCGCCAACAACGAGCCCAGGTCGAGAGAGTAGATGGTGCTTTCCTGCAATGGCTCGGGCACTTCTCCATCTACGATGCGGCGCGCTAGGCCCTCGGCAATTGCAGTTTTACCGACACCGGATTCGCCAACCAGTAGCGGATTGTTTTTACGGCGGCGGGCCAGCACCTGTGTCACCCGCTCCACTTCTGGCGCACGCCCTACCAGTGGATCAATACGGCCGAGAATGGCTTCCTGATTCAGATTGGTGGCATAGCTCTCAAGCGGGTCTGAGCCACCGGGTTCGGCAGTGGTGCCAAGTTCTTCGTCCACCTGCTCTGGAGATGGATCCGGGTTATTGTGAGTACCGTTGCCACCGGAGCTCACACGGGAAATACCATGGGTGATGTAGTTCACCACATCAATGCGGGCGACACTCTGCTGCTTCAGGTAATACACCGCCTGGCTTTCCTGCTCACAGAAAATCGCGACAAGAACGTTTGCGCCAGTGACCTCTTTTTTGCCAGAGGATTGCACATGGAAAACCGCCCGCTGCAACACGCGCTGAAAGCCGAGTGTGGGCTGGGTTTCCCGATCGGTATCGTTCTCAGGGATGAGTGGCGTGGTGGAGTCGACAAACTCCAGCAGTTCACGGCGGAGTGCACTGAGGTCGGCGCCACACGCATGCAGGACGTCCGCCGCGGATTCATTGTCCAGCAGCGCCAGCAGCAGGTGCTCAACGGTCATAAACTCATGGCGCTTCGCCCGTGCACCTTTGAACGCTAGATTGAGCGTTACCTCTAAATCCTTGCTGAGCATTTAAACCTCAAAACCTTACTGGCCAATGTCGTCCGGATTGTCACAGTGTACACCCGGCATTCCTAATGCGTTGCCGGTAAATCCGGCCGGAAAGTCTTACCAAGCCAAAGCCTGGCGCCGATTACCCTGGTTCAACCCTCCTCGCCGTGCTCACCGTCTTCGTCGGCCTCGATTTCACACAAAAGCGGATGTTCATTGTCGCGCGCAAACTGATTTACCTGCGCGGCCTTTGTTTCTGCAATATCTCGAGTATAGACACCACAGATCGCTTTTCCCTTGGTGTGAACCTGCAACATCAGTTGAGTGGCGCGCTCGCGATTCACATAAAAAAACAACTCAAGTGCTTCTACGACAAATTCCATCGGGGTGTAGTCGTCATTGAGCATGACCACCTTGTACATTGGGGGGCGCTTTAGTTGCGGACGCGCCTCAGCCAGCGCGGTATCCCCCTGCCCCTCGTGAAAATGATAGTCGTCATCATCTGCACCTTGTTCCGAGTGTAGTTTAATGATTTGCGAATTTCCCATAGTGTCAGTCAATCAATCTTGAAGAATCAGTTCACAGTCGTGACGCTATTTTTACTCAATCGAAAAATAGTCAGAACGATTATTGGATGTCCAGTCATTTTGCTTGATTCAGCAAGCGAGCATTGTAACCCCAAACCGGCCGGGACACAGTGCCGCTGGGGATATTCGCTTGACAAGACTGGAGCGGTTGGCTACAAGAGGTAGTAACCGCGCCAAGTGGTTAATTAGGCACACGTACAATAGCGGATGCAATTGTGCTCGTAAGCAAGCGCATGAAGCGCGATAACAATAACGACATCATATTTAGGCGGCCAGCAGTCGCCCCGGCAATTTAGAGGGATTTCGCCATGCCTACCGGTACCGTTAAGTGGTTCAATAATGCCAAGGGATATGGATTTATTCTTGCTGATGAAGGTGGAGAAGACCTGTTTGCACATTACTCGGCCATTCAAATGGAGGGTTACCGAACCCTGAAGGCCGGCCAGCAGGTGCAGTTCGATATTATCCAGGGTGATAAGGGCTACCATGCGGCCAATATCAGCGCTGCAGATGCGCCTCAGCCGGCGGAAGCCGCTGCGCCAGCGCCACAAGCTCAGCCTGTCCGAGAGAAAGAAACGGAAGATATGTTGGGCTAACCAGCTTGGTGTGCGGATCTGCAGTCTATCGTGATCTGTAGTCTCCGCATGTCAAAGATGAGCCGGAAGTTCCGGTCCACTCTTTCCTATATGGAAGAGTGGCCTCTTCGCTTGCCTGTATATTGGTACCCGCGTTCTACTACCAACATCCCCGTCAGAACCTCCCCTGATAGAAATTCAAAAAAAAGGCCCCGCACCTTTCGGTACGGGGCCTTTTTTTGAAGGTCTATCAGGCCATGTGCTTGATAACTTCTTCACCAAACTCGGAGCAGGACTTCAGCTCGGCACCGTCCATCAGGCGCTCGAAGTCATAGGTAACGGTCTTGGCTTCGATAGCACCTTCCATACCTTTAACAACCAGCTCGGCGGCTTCGTTCCAGCCCAGGTGACGCAGCATCATCTCGGCGGACAGAATCAGGGAGCCCGGGTTTACCTTGTCCTGACCAGCATACTTAGGCGCTGTGCCGTGGGTTGCTTCGAACAGGGCAACGTCGTCGGACAGGTTCGCACCCGGCGCAATACCGATACCGCCAACCTGTGCGGCCAGTGCGTCGGACAGGTAGTCACCGTTCAGGTTCAGGGTCGCGATCACGTCGTACTCCGCCGGGCGCAGCAGAATCTGCTGCAGCATGGCGTCTGCGATCACGTCCTTAACCACGATTTCCTTACCGGTGTTCGGGTTCTTGAAGCTGCACCATGGGCCGCCGTCGATCGGCTGAGCGCCAAACTCTTCGCGAGCCAGCTCGTAGCCCCAGTCTGCGAAGGCGCCTTCGGTGAACTTCATGATGTTGCCTTTGTGTACCAGGGTCAGGGAGTCGCGGTCCTGATCGATGGTGTACTGCAGCGCTTTGCGTACCAGGCGCTTGGTGCCCTCTTCGGATACCGGCTTAACACCGATACCTACGTTCTGCGGGAAGCGGATTTTCTTAACGCCCATCTCGTCCTGCAGGAACTTAACCACCTTGTTCGCTTCGTCGGTACCAGCTTTCCACTCGATACCCGCGTAGATGTCTTCAGAGTTTTCGCGGAAGATCACCATGTCTACCTTGTTCGGCTCTTTAACCGGAGAAGGTACACCGCTGAACCAGCGAACTGGACGCTGACATACGTACAGGTCGAGTTCCTGACGCAGGGCAACGTTCAGGGAGCGGAAGCCGCCGCCTACTGGAGTGGTCAGCGGGCCTTTGATGCTTACAACGTAATCTTTGATTGCTTCCAGAGTCTCAGCCGGGAACCAGTCGCCGCTGTAGGTTTCTGCCGCTTTCTCACCGCAGAAGATTTCCATCCATGCGATGGACTTCTCGCCGCCATAAGCGTTACTTACCGCTGCGTCGATCACTTTGCGCATTACCGGGGTAATATCCACGCCGATGCCGTCACCTTCGATGAAAGGGATGATCGGGGTGTTTGGTACGTTCAGGGTACCATCTGCATTGACTGTAACTTTTTCGCCGTTTGCCGGCACTTGGATATGACCCATTGTTAAGTTGACTCCAGTAACTCTTTGACTAAACGTCCGGCTATTTCGGGAAAAAAGGGGCAAACCTCGCCTAAATTTCCATTGCCGGTCATGGTAGCCGCCCGGTGTTTGCTTCGTTGCACCCACCAAGCTGGCTAAAAATCGGCGCGATTATACCAGCATCGGGCTGTTTTTGTAGTTTCGTTACAACCAAGGCACTATGAATAATCAATTTCTCCTCATTTTCGTGTTAAACCGCCCTGTTTCGGCCTCCTAACCGGGTGCAAAAGTATCCCAATGAGCAAACTGATCCTTTTAAACAAGCCCTTTGGCGTCCTGTGTCAGTTCACGGACCCCCAAGGCCGCCCTACGCTCGCTAGTTATATTACCCAGTCGGGCGTGTACGCGGCTGGTCGTCTCGATTACGACTCTGAAGGCCTACTTCTGCTCACCTCAGATGGTCAGCTACAGCATAGGATTGCGCACCCGAAGAACAAACTGCCGAAAACCTACTGGGCCCAGGTCGAAGGGGCTGTGACCGACCAGGCGCTGCGGGCGTTGCGCCAAGGAGTTACTTTGAAAGACGGGCGGACAGCACCGGCAAAAGCCCGCCTGATCGCCGAGCCAGACATATGGCCTCGCACACCCCCTATTCGCGAGCGGCAATCGATTCCCACCTCTTGGATTGAGCTCACCATAACCGAAGGGCGAAATCGCCAGGTTCGGCGCATGACAGCGGCCGTGGGCTTCCCCACACTGCGCCTGATTCGGCAGGCTATCGGCAGCTGGCGCCTCGATGGATTGGCGCCCGGCGAGTCGCGTACGGTGGAAGTACACCTGCCCAATATGCCGAAAGAAACTGCGAGTGGCCGAAAGTCGCGTGCCGGGGATGCGGCCCGCGATGGGAGACACTCAGCCACACGCGGTGACCGACCAACCAAACGTCCGGCTGCGCGGCGAACCAGGCGCAAGCCCGCCCGGTAACCCTGAAGGGACGATTGGTATCCTCTATTGTCTAAGTTGGGCGCCCTGTAATGCCGATTGCTCGGTAACAAACGATGGATATGCCGTGAAATTGGTCACATGCACGATTCACGGGTAAAATGCGCCCCCATTTTCACGCCTGCGGGCGTCAGTGGGGCGCGGGTGGTCTTGAAAAAGCGGCGCGCTCCCTCACTGTAACAACCCGGTATTTCATGTCAGATTCGGAAATGTCTGTGTCGTCAGCAACATCAACATCTAGCAATTCGACAAAGCGCGTCATCGTCGGTATGTCCGGTGGTGTGGATTCGTCTGTTGCGGCTTTGCTTCTTATGCAGCAGGGCTACCAGGTAGAAGGCCTGTTCATGAAGAACTGGGATGAGGACGATGGCACGGAATACTGCACCGCCAAGCAGGACCTCGCGGATGCAGAGTCTGTTTGTCAGCGCCTCGGCATCAAGCTCCATACCGCCAACTTCGCGGCCGAGTACTGGGACAATGTGTTTGAGTATTTCCTGGCGGAATACAAGGCCGGCCGCACGCCCAACCCGGACATCCTGTGTAACCGCGAAATCAAATTCAAAGTGTTTCTCGAGTATGCAGAAATGCTGGGCGCGGACGCTATCGCAACCGGACACTACACGCGCCGTATCGATAAAGACGGCCATACCTATCTCGGTAAAGGGCTGGACCCGAATAAAGACCAAAGCTACTTCCTGCACGCAGTGGGTGAAGCCGAGTTTGCCAAATCACTCTTTCCGCTGGGCGAACTGGAGAAACCGGAAGTCCGCCGCATCGCCGAGGAAAATGGTTTCATTACACACAGCAAGAAAGACAGCACCGGTATCTGCTTTATTGGCGAGCGCCGTTTTAAGGACTTCCTCGAGCAGTATCTGCCTGCGCAGCCTGGGGAGATGCAAACCCCTGACGGTGAAGTAATGGGCCAACACGCCGGCCTGATGTATCACACAATCGGCCAGCGCCAGGGCCTGGGTATTGGCGGCGTTAAAGGCGCTGGCGACCAGCCGTGGTATGTCGTTGGCAAGGATCTAGAACGCAACGTGCTGCTGGTGGCACAGGGCAAACACCACCCCCTGCTCTACTCTACCGGGCTTGAAGCAACGCAGGCTCACTGGATTAATGGAGCACCCCCTGCACAGCGGTTCCGCGCGGCGGCAAAGACACGCTACCGTCAGGATGACCAGGATTGCGAAGTGATTGTTGGTGAGGATGGCGAGCTGGTGATTAGTTTTGACACGCCTCAGCGCGCCGTTACCCCTGGCCAGTCTGTGGTGTTTTATCAGGGTGATATTTGTCTGGGTGGCGCGGTGATCGACCGTGCCACCGGCATCGGCGAAGTGGATGTCGATGCAGCGCGCGGCACGACAATATCCGCGAAGGTTGTAGGGAGCAACTCTTGAGCAATTGGCGAGATCAAGCGCTGGCACTTGCCGGTGTGTTCCAGGCGGCGATTCTCGTCGAGCGTCTGGCCAAAACCGGAACCGCCCCTGCAGAGCAGATGGAAACTGCGGTTTACAGCTTGTTCCAGCAAAACCCGGAAACCACAGAAGATGTGTTTGGCGGCGTGGAAAAACTACTGCCTGGCTTGCGCGCAGCACGCCAATTGATCGCGAGCCGCAACCACCCGGAATACACGGATTGCCTGCGCTATGTGCTATCAATTTTGTATCTACAACGCCAGCTCGCCAAAAAACCGGATCTTCTGTCCATCATTGGGAGCCGGCTGGAAAAAGCCCAGTTACAGACGGACCACTTTGGTGTGGATCACGAGAACGTCTATGCCAATCTGGCAAGTATCTACAGTGATACCCTAAGCACCTTCCGTTTTCGCATTCAGGTATTGGGTGATTTCAACTACCTGCAGCAACAACGTATCGCCAACCAGATTCGTACCATGCTATTTGCCGGTGTGCGCTCCGCCATGCTCTGGCGTCAGCTGGGTGGCCGCCGCCTCCACTTGCTATTCCAACGCAAGAAGCTGATCGCGGCAATGGATGCACTGATATCCAAGTACGAGTCCCTGGAACACTAATTTCACACAACTTTTTCATTTGTACGCCGGGCTCGTATCCCGGCGATTGCTCATTATCGGAGAGACACAATGACTGTCGAGCTATCCGCACTGACCGCGGTTTCCCCCATTGACGGACGCTATGAAAGCAAAACTGCTCCACTGCGCGACATTTTCAGTGAGTACGGCCTGATCCGTGCGCGCGTTGAGGTAGAAGTGCGCTGGCTGCAACAGCTGGCACGTCATGAGGAAATTGGCGAGGTAAAACCTTTCTCCGCTGATAGCAACCAGATTCTGGATGACATCGTAGCCAAGTTCTCCATCGACGATGCCCAGCGTATCAAGGATATCGAGCGCACAACCAACCATGACGTGAAAGCCGTCGAGTACTTCCTGAAGGAAAAAGTACAAGATCACGCCGAGCTAGCCTCGGTTAGCGAGTTCATTCACTTCGCGTGTACTTCTGAAGACATCAACAACCTGTCCCACGCACTGATGCTGCGCGCGGGCCGCGACGATGTTTTACTGCCGGCCATGAACCAGATCGTTGATGAGATTGCCGGGCTGGCCAAGAGCTTTGCCGACGTGCCGATGCTGTCACGCACCCACGGCCAGACCGCGAGCCCGACCACCGTTGGTAAAGAGCTGGCCAATGTTGTGGCGCGCCTGCGTCGCCAGGTGCAGCAAATCCAGAAAGTTGAGTTACTGGGCAAAATTAATGGTGCGGTAGGTAACTACAACGCACACCTGTCTGCCTACCCGAGCGTGGATTGGCAGAAGAATGCGGAGGTATTTGTGACCTCCCTGGGACTGACTTGGAACCCCTACACCACCCAGATCGAACCGCACGATTACATTGCCGAGCTGTTCGATGCGATCGCCCGTTTCAATACCATCCTGATCGACTTCGACCGCGATGTATGGGGCTACATCTCTTTGGGTTACTTCAAGCAAAAAGTCGTTGCGGGCGAAGTGGGCTCCTCCACCATGCCGCACAAGGTTAACCCCATCGACTTCGAAAACTCCGAAGGTAACCTGGGCATCGCAAACGCGGTATTCCAGCACCTTGCTGCCAAGCTGCCGGTTTCCCGCTGGCAGCGCGACCTGACCGACTCCACCGTGCTGCGCAACATGGGCGTAGGTGCTGGCTACTCTGTGATCGCTTATGCCGCGACCATGAAAGGCCTGGGCAAGCTGGAAATCAATCGTGCACGCCTGGAAGAAGATCTCAATAACGCTTGGGAAGTGCTCGCCGAGCCGATCCAGACTGTCATGCGTCGCTACAACATCGAAGAGCCGTACGAAAAACTGAAGGCACTGACGCGCGGCCAAGGCATCACCAAAGAAACCTTGGCGGTATTTATCGATGGCCTCGAGATGCCAGAAGAAGCCAAGCAGGCGCTGCGTGAAATGACGCCGGCCTCTTACATTGGTAATGCGGTCGCCCAGGCGAACGATATCTAATCCGCATAGCAGGATCGGGAACGTAATATGACAGAGTCGAGCCAGTTCAGCGCGAGAAAGCCGTTGACCCATCTGGGTGATATGCCCGTTGAGGAGTTCTTGCGGGATTACTGGCAAAAAAAGCCGCTGTTGATTCGCAACGCGTTTCCCGATTTTGTCAGCCCTATATCCGGTGAAGAGCTCGCCGGTATGGCGCTTGAAGAGCAGATAGAATCCCGCTTGATTGAAGAGCGCGGCTCAGATGGCCCCTGGCAGTTGCGCAACGGGCCCTTCACCGAAGAAGACTTCTTTGCCCTGCCGAAAACCCACTGGACTTTGCTGGTACAAGCCGTCGATCAGTGGATACCGGAAGTTGCTGCCCTGAAAGACCATTTTCGGTTTGTGCCCGACTGGCGCCTCGACGATGTAATGATCAGTTATGCGGCGGATCAGGGCAGTGTCGGTCCCCATTACGATTTCTATGATGTGTTTCTGCTGCAGGCCGAGGGCATACGCCATTGGCAGCTAGGGCCGGAAGCCAACGAAGACAGCCCACGTGTAGAAGGCACGCCGTTGAATATTCTGCGGGACTTTGAAGCGGAAGCCAGTTGGCGCCTCGAGCCCGGCGACATGCTGTACCTGCCACCCCAGTTCAGCCATTGGGGCGTTGCCGAGGGTGGTTGCACCACCATTTCTATCGGCTTCCGTGCGCCTTCGGCGCGTACTCTGTTGGAAGATCTGGGCGGCGAACTGGCTGCACAGCTGCCGGATCACATTCGCTACAGCGATCAGGATCTTCCACTGCCTCTGAACCCAGCGGAGATCGACAGCGACACCGTTGCGCGGGTACAGAGCCAGCTCACCCAATGGCTGCAACAGCCGGAAACCATTGCCCGCTGGTTCGGCGCGGTGATGACTGAATCCAAGTACCCGGAAACCGTCGCGCTGGATGCAGGCAGCGCCGAAGATTGGCGTGATCACTTGCAGGATGGTGGCAGCCTGGTGCTCAACCCGGGATCTCGCGCAGCCTTCTCACGTAACCCCGCACTTCTGTTCGTGGACGGTGAACCCCTCCCCGCCCCTCTGCTGTTTGCAGAATCCTTTTGCGAAAGCCGCACCATCACCCACGGTGACCTGGTCGGTTACCCCGAACTCGGCGATCAAGATGGTTTGATCGATGCGCTGGTGTCCCAGGGCAGTCTCATTTACCCTGAGCTACTTGAACACGATGATCAGGATGATGAGTAGGAGTTCGCGCTATGAGTCTGTTTGTTCGCCTGGCTGATTGGCACACAGACCGGAATGCCATTCGCGGCATCCGCCAGAAGGTGTTTGTGGAAGAGCAGAATGTGCCACCCGAACTGGAGTGGGACGAACTCGAGGAGACCGCGCAACACTTTCTCGTTTACCTCGACAGCAAGGCAATCGGCACTGGTCGCCTGACCGGTGGTGGCAAGATCGGGCGCATGGCGATCCAGCGTGGCGCCCGTGGCCACGGTGCCGGCCTGGAACTGCTACAGCGTATTTGCAAGTTTGCCGGACTATCCGGGCAAAAGAATGTCTATCTCAACGCGCAGGTACACGCGATCCCCTTTTATGAAAAAGCGGGCTTTGTACCGGTCGGTGATGAATTTATGGAAGCTGCGATTCCACACGTGCGCATGGAACGCACCCTGAACGAAAGTGAACCGAGTGAAAAGCTCGATGACTGGAACCGTTGACCCGCGCAAGCTTCAGCAGGCCGAGAGCATCCGTGCCGAGGACTCCCATCACATTTTTGAAGGTGGTGGGCAGTGTATCGCCGCTTTAACATCGCTGATCGGCACAAGTCGACGGCGCTTGCGTATTTTTTCCCAGCATCTCGCTCGTCAAATTTATGGTGATCTAGCGGTTGTTGACGCGCTTTCCGAGTTTGCGCGTAGCAGCCGCTACGCACAGGTCGAAATCCTTATCACCGACAGCGAGCCACTTTTACGGCAACCACATCGCTTGCTCCCCTTGCTTAAACGGCTACAGAGCCGTATTACCCTGCGAAAAATTCAGCCGTCAAGCGAACCCACCGACTGGGAATTTGCCATTGCCGATCAGCGACTAAGCTTATCGGTATCTGACCATCTTAAATGGAATGGGCAATATCGCAGCGATGATCCAGTGCGCAACGCAAAGTTAACTGATGTGTTCGAACAGCATTGGCTTGCCGCCCGTCCCGATCCCGCTTTGCGTCAGTTCGTCCTATAGTCGCTTTCGCGAATATCAATCACGCGATCAAACAATACGCTCGGCGGCAGTGCTGGGTTCAAAGCGCACAGCGATATATTTGGACGTCGGGGTGAAACTTCCCACGCCGAAACTCTCCAGCGGCACTAACGGGTTTGCTTCGGGGTAGTACGCCGCGGCTTGGCCTTTGGGTATATCAAAGGCAATCAGGGTGAAGCCCGATACACGCCGCTCTTGCTCATCTTCCCAGATTGAAACCACATCAATCGCCTCGCGGTCATCAAATCCCAGGCGATGGATGTCCTCGATATTGGCAAACACCACATGGCGATCGCCACTAACCCCGCGATAGCGATCATTCAAACTGTATACTGTGGTGTTGTATTGATCGTGAGAACGTATGGTTTGCAGAACCAGATCGGCCTTGTGTCCCGGAGTCCCTAGCTTTTCCAAAACCGCATCCGGTAGTGGCGCCGGCAAGGGTCCGGCGATGAAATTTGCCTTGCCGGTGGCGGTCTGCCACCGACGTTGGCCGGCAGGGTTTTGCAAGTAGAAACCGCCCGGCCGCTCAATCTTCTCGTTGAAATTTTCGAAGCCTGGGATGACATCCCCGATCAGGTCGCGGATGCGATTGTAGTCTTCAGTAAGTGACAGCCAGTCTACCGGCTTGTTACCGAGAGTAGCCTGTGCGATTCCAGCGATAATTGCAGGCTCGGAGCGCATTTCTGCGGCCAATGGCCGTAACTGCCCGTAGGACGCGTGGACCATGCTAAACGAATCTTCCACGGTGACGGCCTGGGGACCGCTTGCCTGGATATCTATGTCGGTGCGGCCAAGGCAAGGGAGAATCAGTGCGTCGCGCCCTGTCACCAAGTGGCTACGGTTTAGCTTGGTGCTGATCTGCACGGTCAGGTCGCAGTTGCGTAGTGCTTGGTGGGTATTTTCGCTGTCCGGTGTAGCCTGCGCGAAATTTCCACCAAGGCCCACAAAGACCTTGATCTCCCCTTTTTCCATGCACTCAATCGCTTTAACCACGTTGACACCGCTTGACTGGGGCATTGGCATCTCGAAACGCGTCGCCAATGCTTGCAGTAGTGATTGTGGAGGGCGCTCGTGAATTCCCATGGTGCGATCACCCTGCACATTGCTGTGACCACGGACAGGGCAAAGCCCTGCTCCGGGCTTACCAATCTGGCCGCGTAGCATCTGCAGGTTGGCGATTTCTTGAATGGTCGCAACAGAGTGACGGTGCTGGGTAATCCCCATCGCCCAACAGATAATGGTGGCGTCGCTGCGCGCGAAGATATGCGCTGCCCGTTCAATTTCATCCAGTTCTAGGCCACTGAAAGCGACGATCTCATCCCAACGCGTGCCTCTTACCACAGACTGATAAGCATCAAATCCCTGGCAATGCTCTTTAATAAACGCGAATTCAAGCGGACCTTTTTCAATATCTGAGCCTTCGGCCCCGTTGCCTCCCCGCCCCTCTTGGCCAGTGAATCGCTCACTGTTGCGCGCATCTACTTCGTCTTGCCACTGAAACAGGAACTTCGCAATACCACGCATAACCGCGATATCGCCGGCGAGCGCCGGGCGGAAGTACGCGGTGTGCATCGGCGACGCTTTATTGGTCACCATCTGCACCGGGTCTTGTGGTGCTTGGAATCGCTCGAGCCCCCTTTCTCGCAATGGATTTAGAACAACCACTTGTGCACCGCGGGCAACGGCTTTTTGCAACGGCTCCAACATGCGGGGATGATTGGTGCCCGGGTTTTGACCCACAACAAAAATGGCTTCGGCTTTACCAAAGTCTTCATAGCTCACCGTGCCCTTGCCCGTGCCAATACTGGCCAGCAAGGCAACACCGCTGGCTTCGTGACACATGTTTGAGCAATCCGGCAAGTTGTTGGTGCCAAACGCACGCGCAAACAACTGATAGAGAAATGCGGCTTCATTACTGGCGCGGCCAGAGGTGTAAAACGCAGCCTGGTCGGGGGACGACAGGTTAGTTAAATGGTCGGAAATTCTTTGAAATGCCTGGTCCCAGGTTATTGGTCTGTAGTGATCGGTCTCCGCGTCGTACACCATGGGTTCCGTCAGCCGACCTTGATACTCCAGCCAGTAGTCGTCCATTTCGAGTAGCGTACTGACGCTATGCTCTGCAAAAAAAGTCGCGTCGACAGCGCGACCGGAGGCCTCCCAATTCACGGCCTTGGCACCATTTTCACAGAACCGGATTCGGCCCTCGTCAGGCGCCTCACCCCATGCGCAGCCCGGGCAATCGAACCCACCGTGCTGATTGGTTTGCAGCATCGCGCGCAAGTTTTTAAACGGCTGGCGGCTGTCCAGCCAGGCATGGGTGACGCTGCGCAAGGCACCCCAGCCGGCGGCGGGACGTTGGTATGGGCGAAAGCGGAAGCGGTCAATGGGTGTTTTCATACGGAAGACGCCTCGCAGAGCAGGTTCACCGCTCGATTACTAGGAGAATTGAATGCATCACTGCTAAAGACCCGTGGGGCGGCCTGCGCGGGTACATGAATCAAGTTGAGTTGGTACTTTCGCGCCCAGCGCACGGCAATATCGGAGGGTGAAGCAAGTGTGACGAGGGTGCCGAGACCGCAGCGAGTAGCTTTTTGAACCAATTCCAGACCGCAACGACTGCTGATCGCGATGAAGCCATGGGACAAAGGGAGGTCTAGTCGCATGCAGGCGCCAATCAGCTTGTCCAGTGCATTGTGGCGGCCGACATCCTCACGGCATATGCTCGTGTTTCCAGATGCATCGACGTAAATGGCCCCATGTAATGCGCCGGATACACTCCGGTGCCGCTGTGCCAGATTTAACTGTTCGCGCAGTTGCAACAGGCGCTCTACGGGCGGTAAAGGTTGGTACCCTCTGGCACTGGTACTCTGCGGTGAGAGCACCTGATCCAGGGCCTCTACACCGCATAATCCGCAGGCACTGGAACCGGCAAGTGTGCGACGCTCGCGCGCCCGGCTGTGTTTGAATTGATGGAACGCACGCTGATTAAGAGTGACGTCAAGACAAATAGCATCATCGAGCTGTCGCGTCTCAATATCTAAAATCTGACACTTACCCGTCACAACGCCCGCGCTGAGGGAGTAGCCGACTACAAAGTCCTCGAGCGCGCCGGGGGATGCCATCATCACCGCATGGCTAAGACCGTTGTAGCTAATCGCAATGGCTTTCTCTTCTGCCAGGCACTGATTACTAAACTGAATACCGTTGCCGGCCGAGTCCATAGAATGGAAGGTATAGCCGGTGGGGCGTCTTGAGTTCTTCATTGAGCGCGTTGTATTGATGATTGTAATTTAGCGGTAGCGCACGGCAGTACCACTCACACTAACCATCATCATGCCACCCTTTTCACCGACAACCTCATAATCCAGATCGATGCCAACGATGGCATTCGCCCCCATGGAGCGGGCTTCGGCTTCTATTTCGGAAAACGCCAACTTGCGCGCCTTGCCCATTTCGCGCTCGTAGGCACCAGAGCGCCCGCCGATGACGTCGGTAATGGATCCGAACAGGTCCTTAAAGATATTCGCGCCAAGAATGGCTTCGCCGACGACGACGCCCAGGTATTGCTCGATCTTGTGGCCGTCGATAGAGGGTGTGGTGGTCTTTAGCATCGTGGATTCCTTCCCTGATCATTATTTTTAGACAGCTTACACAAAGAAAAAGCCCCGCGGGTGCGGGGCTCGAAATATTGTGATGATTTTTACCTTGCGCGTGCGTGCTTAGCGTTGGCTAGCCTTGAACTCACGGCGGCGGCGATGCAGAACCGGCTCGGTATAGCCATTGGGCTGAGCACAACCTTCAAAGACCAGTTCACACGCTGCTTGGAACGCAATACTGCTATCGAAGTTTGGTGCCATGTTGCGGTATGCGGGGTCAGACGCGTTCTGGCGGTCAACCACTGCAGCCATACGCTGCATGGTTTCTTCAACCTGCTCGCGGGCACAGATGCCCTGCTTCAGCCAGTTGGCGATATGTTGTGAGGAAATCCGCAGGGTGGCGCGGTCTTCCATCAGACCTACATCATTGATGTCCGGCACCTTCGAGCAGCCCACACCCTGGTCAATCCAGCGCACAACGTAACCGAGAATACCCTGGGCGTTGTTATCCAGCTCCAGTTGAATATCGGTAGCGCTCCAGTTGGGGTTTTCGGCTACCGGCACTGTCAGGATATCGTCGAGACTTGCAGGCTTACGGGTAGCCAGCTGGTCCTGGATCTCCGCAACGTTAACCTGATGGTAGTGCAACGCATGCAGGGTTGCGGCGGTCGGAGATGGTACCCAGGCAGTGTTCGCGCCCGCTTTCGGGTGGGCGATTTTTGCTTCCATCATGGCGGTCATCTGATCGGGGATCGGCCACATGCCTTTACCGATCTGCGCACGCCCCTTGAGGCCGGTCGCCAGTCCGGTATCAACGTTCCAATCTTCGTAGGCCGCAATCCATTTGGACTGTTTCATTTCGCCTTTGCGAATCATCGGCCCCGCCAGCATGGAGGTATGGATTTCATCACCGGTACGATCAAGGAAGCCGGTGTTGATGAACACAACGCGCTCTTGTGCAGCGGCAATGCAGGCCTTCAGGTTTACCGTGGTGCGGCGTTCTTCATCCATGATCCCCATCTTCACGGTGTTGCGTGCCAGACCGAGCGCATCTTCAACGCGGTTAAACAGCGTATTGGCAAAAGCGACTTCTTCCGGGCCGTGCATTTTTGGCTTTACGATATACACGCTACCAGTGCGCGAATTGCGCACCGGGCCTTCACCGCGCAGGTCGTGAATCGCGATCAGGCTGGTAACCATTGCATCCAGAATACCTTCCGGTACTTCGTTGCCATCTTTGTCGAGCACTGCGTCGTTCGTCATCAGGTGACCAACATTACGGACGAACATCAGGCTGCGCCCAGGCAGGGTCAGTTCACCGCCTTCTGCGCCCTTGTATTCACGATCCGCATTGAGCCGGCGGACGATCTCACGGCCACCTTTGTTCAGTGTTTCCTGCAGGTCGCCTTTCATCAGGCCCAGCCAGTTGCGGTAAACCACTACCTTGTCTTCGGCGTCTACTGCCGCAACGGAGTCTTCGCAATCCATGATGGTGGTGAGTGCGGCTTCCACCAGAATGTCTTTGACGCCGGCTTTGTCGGTTTTGCCAATGGGGCTATTCGGATCAATCTGGATCTCGAAATGCAGACCGTTATCCGCAAGCAGCAGTGCCACGGGTGACTCCTGCTCGCCGCGGTAGCCAACGTATTGACGGCTATTTTGCAGCGCAGTCACCTTGCCGTTGGCAAGCGTTGCTTCGAGCAGCGAGCCATTGATACGGTATTCGGTAACCTCTTTATGGCTGGCACCGTTCAGTGGCGCAGCCTGATCGAGAAACTCACGACCGTATTCGATGACTTTATTGCCGCGCACCGGATTGTAGTCGCCGGCCTTCTCCGCACCATTCTCTTCGCTGATAACGTCGGTGCCATACAGCGCGTCGTACAGACTGCCCCAACGTGCGTTCGCGGCATTCAGTGCGTAGCGGGCGTTCATCACTGGTACCACCAGCTGCGGGCCCGCCATGGCTGCAATTTCCGCATCCACGTTTTCGGTTTTCGCAGTGAAATCCGCAGGCTCTTCGACGAGATAACCGATTTCCCGCAGGAAAGCTTTGTATTTTTCGAGGTCGCGGAAGCCGTCTGGGTTGTCCTGGTACCACTGGTCCATCTGCGCCTGAATCTGATCGCGCTTGGCCAGTAACTGGCGGTTGATCGGCGCCAGGTCATTAACGATTTTTTCGAACTCGGACCAGAACACTTCTTCACTGACTCCGGTACCCGGAACCACGTCGTTCGCGATCAATGCGTGCAATTCTTTGGCGATCTGCAAATCGCCGATACGGATTCTTTCCGTCATGTTCGACCTCTTAGTACTGGTGAGTTCTGCGGCATTCTAAACAGGGCGAGCACCATGCCGCTAATTTATAGGTGGAATCTTCGCTATTCACCAAATGTATTCGGTCGATCGACTGACTACAGTTGTCGGCCTACATCAAGAATCAAGCGGCGCATCCAGCGGTGTGGCGCACTCTGTTGCAGAAGTGGGCTCCAGGCCATCTTTAGCTCCAGCAGCGGTATCTTGACTGGCGGCTCACGCAGCACCACACGGGGGTTGCTGGACGCAAGCTGAGCCATGCGCGTCGGTACTGTAACGATCAGGTCACTCTGTTCCGCGAGCAGCATGGCAACCTGATAGTGGCGCGTGAATACCGAAATGTCGCGCTTGCGCCCCAGACGGCCAATGGCCTCGTCCACCCAGCCCAGCCGCTGTACGTCTTCTGGATTAACCCCGACGCCAACACCCATCCCGGTTTTACTCACCCAGATGTGTTGTGACGCGAGATAGCTCTCCAGATTGTAGTCCTGAAGAATGGGGTTATCTGCGCGCATCACACAAGAAAACGTATCGCTCCAGATCGTCGCCTGGTGGAAGCTCTGGGGCATGGAATCAAAGCGGTTGATGACCATATCGACCTTGCCCTGCTCCACATCGACAAAGCTCACATCACTTGGCGTCATTATGTCTAGACTGATACCAGGCGCACTGACGCGCAATTGCTTCAGCAGCGGCGGAATCAATGTGGACTCCGCGTAGTCACTGGCCATGATGCGGAAGGTACGACGGGCATCAATGGGGTTGAAATCCCGGTTTGGCTGGATGACCTGATCAATGGCCGCCAGTGCCTCCCGTACCATGGGTTGCAGCTCCATGGCGCGCTCGGTGGGCATCATTCCCTCGCGGGTACGCACCAACAAAGGGTCACCGAACAGCTCACGCAAGCGTTTGAGTCCATTGCTCATAGCCGGTTGTGAGAGACCCAGGTGGCTCGCCGCACGGGTCACATTGCGCTCCCGGAGCAGCACATCCAGGTACACCAGTAGGTTCAAGTCGGCACGTTCGAGATTCATCAGCACAGTCTCTATCGGGCTTGTCAGCCGCTGGTTTATTTAGCGTTGTATGAGGTCTTGCCATGTATTCACGACTTGGATAGTGAGAATAATGACAATAAATTAGCCAAATTATGCCAGCACTCCTACGATACGCACAACCTATTCGCAGTCACCGATAGAGGGAATATCGCAATGTCTACTTACGCTAACGAGATCCAAACAGCCGCCAAGCTGTGCGAAACCAACGGCAACACCTGGGATGCAATCAGCCCGGAATCTGTGGCCCGTATGCGTCTTCAGAACCAGTTCAAGACCGGCCTCGATATCGCGCGTTACACCGCGAACATCATGCGCAAGGACATGGAGGCTTACGACCAGGACAGTTCCAAGTACACCCAGTCTCTGGGTTGCTGGCACGGTTTCATCGGTCAGCAGAAGATGATTTCTATCAAGAAGCACTTCGAAGGCAATACCGACCGTCGCTACCTCTACCTGTCTGGCTGGATGGTTGCTGCGCTGCGCAGTGAGTTCGGTCCCCTCCCCGACCAGTCCATGCACGAGAAAACCTCTGTTGCGGCACTGATCGAAGAGCTGTACACCTTCCTGCGCCAGGCAGATGCCCGTGAGCTGGGTGGCCTGTTCCGCGAGCTGGACGCTGCCCGTGACGCCGGCGACGAAGTAAAAGCGAAAGCGATCCAGAACCAGATCGACAACCATGTAACTCACGTTGTGCCGATCATTGCCGACATTGACGCCGGTTTTGGTAACGCGGAAGCGACCTACCTGCTGGCGAAGAAAATGATTGAAGCCGGTGCCTGCTGTATCCAGATCGAAAACCAGGTTTCCGACGAGAAGCAGTGTGGTCACCAGGACGGTAAAGTAACCGTGCCTCACGAAGACTTCCTGGCCAAGATCCGCGCCGTACGTTACGCGTTCTTGGAGCTGGGTGTAGACAATGGTGTAATCGTTGCCCGTACCGACTCCCTGGGTGCCGGCCTGACCAAGCAGATCGCTGTTACCAATGAGCCGGGCGACCTGGGTGACCAGTACAACAGCTTCCTGGATTGCGAAGAAGTTGACGCTGCTGACCTGAGCAATGGCGATGTGATCATCAACCGTGAAGGCAAACTGCTGCGTCCTAAGCGTCTCGCTTCTAACCTGTTCCAGTTCCGTAAAGGTACCGGTGAAGCGCGTTGTATCCTCGACAGCGTTACCTCCCTGCAGAACGGCGCCGACCTGATCTGGATCGAAACCGAGAAACCACATGTTCGTCAGATTGGCGCCATGATGGACGAGATCCGTAAGCAGGTACCGAACGCGAAGCTGGTATACAACAACAGCCCGTCCTTCAACTGGACCCTGAACTTCCGTCAGCAAGTATTCGACGCGTGGAAAGAAGAAGGTAAGGATTTGTCTGCCTACGACCGCGCCAACCTGATGAGCGCAGAGTACGACGACAGCGAGCTGTCTCAGGCGGCGGACGAGAAGATCCGTACCTTCCAGGCGGACGCTGCACGTGAAGCGGGCATCTTCCACCACCTGATCACCCTGCCGACTTACCACACTGCGGCCCTGTCTACCGACAACCTGGCCAAAGAATACTTCGGTGAGCAAGGCATGCTGGGTTACGTGGCTGGTGTACAGCGTAAGGAAATCCGTCAGGGTATCGCCTGCGTTAAGCACCAGAACATGGCCGGCTCCGACATGGGTGACGACCACAAAGAATACTTTGCTGGTGATGCCGCGCTGAAAGCGGCCGGTAAAGACAACACCATGAACCAGTTTGGATGAGTCGATCTCGAAACTATCCCTGAGAATCGTTTCACTCACTTTTGGGGCCGCTCTGCGGCCCCTTTTTTTGCCTCTATTTTCTAGCTACTTGAATCCAACGCAGACGATATGCTGCATGGATTCTCCTGTCCTCACTTTCTATCCCGGCAAAACTCCACTGGCGTAAAAATGAACTAAGCTTATGGCACGCCCTAGGTAATTTTGTACTGTGTGTATGCCTGACAAGCGCGCCAATGGTGGCCAAGTTCTCGTCCTCAACTGTGGTAGCTCTTCGCTCAAATTTGCGTTGATAGATCCACGTAATGGCAACGCCAGCCTTAGTGGCTTGGGTGATTCACTCGGTCACAGCGTGCCTAGCATCAGCTGGAAAATCGACGGTGAGAAACAAAGCTCGGCGCTACCTGAAGGGGCGAAACACACCGAAGTCATCGAGTTTGTTGTAACCAATATCCTTTCTGGTGAGGGCATCCTACAGGAGGATATTGCGGCCATCGGCCACCGGGTTGTTCACGGTGGTGAAAGATTCTCACACTCCGTACTTATTGATGAACAGGTCATCAGTGCGATACAGGACTGTATTGCCCTGGCACCTTTGCACAACCCCGCGCATTTACAGGGCATTGAGGCCGCGACCAAGGCATTTCCCGGACTCCCCCAGGTTGCCGTATTCGATACCGCGTTCCATCAAACGATGCCGCGTCAGGCATACATCTATGCCCTTCCCTACGAGCTTTACGAAGAGCACGGGATTCGCCGGTACGGAATGCATGGCACCAGCCATCGCTTCGTCTCAGAGCGTGCTGCGGTGTTGCTGGGCAGGCCCAAATCGGATGTAAATATCATCTCCGCGCACCTTGGAAATGGAGCATCCATCGCCGCCATTCAGGGAGGAAAAAGTGTCGATACCAGTATGGGGCTGACTCCACTGGAAGGCCTGGTGATGGGTACCCGTTGTGGTGACGTCGATCCCGGCTTGTTACTGCATCTCGGTGTGCGCCTCGATTACTGTCTGAAGGAAATCAATGACCTCCTCAATAAAAAGAGCGGGTTGCTTGGTATTTCTCAGCTCAGTAATGACTGTCGGGCGCTGGAGCAAGCTGCCGCAGAGGGCCATCAGGGGGCGCAGTTGGCCCTTGAAATCTTTTGCTATCGATTGGCGAAATATATCGCTTCCTACCATGGGGTCTTGCCACACGTGGATGCGCTGGTGTTTACCGGCGGTATTGGCGAAAACTCTGCATTTATTCGCCGAAACGTGCTCAACCGACTCGCCGGCCTGCGCTACCAGGTAGACGAGACGAGAAACGTGGAGATGCGCTTTGGCGCTGAAGGCGCAATTGACTTCCCCTCTACCGCGGCGTCCACGCCTAAAGTACTCGTCATTCCCACCAATGAGGAATGGGTGATCGCACGGGATGCCGCGCAGATAATAGGCAGTGGTTATTCAACCGCGTCAGACCAGCTGGCCGGAGACAACTAGCCGATGGCCCGCACGATTATGCTTGTCCCAATCAGTTCCGGCGTGGGCATAACCTCGGTCAGCCTGGGCACCTTACGCGCGTTGGAGCGGGATGGTGTCAGCGTCAGCTTCTACAAGCCGATCGCGGAAACCGTCAAAAACGAGCGAAACCGCGATCGCAGCAATGAGATCCTGCGTACCGCGTCAAACTTAAAGGTTCCGGAATCGTTCAGCATGAAGCATGCGGAATCGATGATTGGTCACGACGATCTCGCGGATTTAATGGAAGATATTCTCGGGCGCTTCAGCGAACAGGCACGCCGGTCTGATGTAGCGATTGTGGAGGGTCTGGTTCCCAACGCGGAAAACCAGTTTGCCAACCTGCTCAATTTACATATTGCGAAGACACTGGACGCGGAAGTAATACTGGTGGTGTGCCCGGACATGGACTCCACTCAACAGCTAAAAGACCGGCTTGAGGTCGCGATGACGACCTTTGGCGGTAGCAGTGCGCAACGTGTGGTTGGCTGTATTGTAAACAAGGTCGGTGCCCCCTCGCATTTACCCGACTCCCCGGGTGCGGACATTAATGGTGTGTTTGAGGGCTCGCGCGTACGGCGTGGCAACCTAGAAATTCTCGCTCTGTTCGGTAAAAGCCCGCTGCCAATCATCGGCTGTATTCCCTGGAATGCAGATTTGGTGGAGCCCAGGGCAAAAGATCTTGCAGAACATTTTCAGGCAGAAATCATCAACTATGGCGAACTGGATATACGCCGCCTGCGCAGTGTCACCTTTTGCTCACGCTCGCTGGGCAATATGATCTATCGCTTCGAGCCCGGTTCAATGCTGGTCACATCCGGTGACCGTCCCGATGTCATCGTGGCCGCCTGCCTCGCAGCGATGAACGGCATCAAGATAGGTTGCCTGCTGTTAACCGGTGGCTACCAGATCGAGTCACAGGTACGGAAACTGTGCGGCCCGGCTATGGAAACCGGGTTGCCGGTTATTCTGGTCGAGAGCAATACATGGCAGACGGCACTGCAGCTGCAGTCGTTTAATACTGAGACGCCCACCGACGATCTTGATCGAATCGAGAAGGTGCAGGATTTCATTGCCGGTCACTTGGATAACCATTGGGTCGAGTCCCTGGCGCGCGACTCCAACCGGCCCAAACGTCTTTCTCCGCCGGCGTTCCGCTACCACCTTACCGAGCTGGCACGGCGAGCCAATAAGCGTATTGTGCTTCCGGAGGGGGATGAACCCCGCACGGTAAGGGCCGCGCTGGTCTGTGCCGAGCGCGGCATTGCCCGCCCTGTGCTACTCGGCGACCCCAAGGAAATTCATCGCGTGGCCGAGCAGCAGGGTATTTTGCTTGCGGATAAGGTTGAGATCATTGATCCAGACAATACGCGTAACAAATACGTTGATGCCATGGTGGAACTGCGCAAAAATAAGGGGCTAACTGAAATCGTCGCCAAAGAGCAGCTTCAGGACAATGTGGTGCTCGGGACCATGATGCTGGCCGAGGGCGAGGTAGATGGCCTGGTATCCGGGGCCGTACACACCACAGCAAACACCATCCGCCCGGCTCTGCAGCTGATTAAAACCGCACCCGGCGCGAGCCTGGTGTCGTCGGTATTTTTCATGTTGCTACCAGACCAGGTCCTTGTGTACGGAGACTGCGCGATCAACCCGGATCCGAACGCGGAAGAACTGGCGGACATCGCCATACAGTCAGCAGACTCCGCAGAAGCGTTTGGCATTGAACCGAGGGTGGCAATGATCAGTTACTCGACGGGATCATCCGGCTCCGGAAGTGATGTGGAGAAGGTGCGGGAAGCCACCAGAATTGCCAAAGAAAAACGGCCGGATCTCGCGATCGATGGGCCATTGCAATATGACGCGGCCGTAATGGAAAACGTGGCGAAGAAAAAAGCACCGGGTAGCCCGGTTGCCGGGCGCGCCACGGTGTTTATCTTCCCGGACCTGAATACCGGTAATACCACGTATAAGGCCGTGCAGCGCAGTGCGGATCTCATCAGCATTGGGCCGATGCTACAAGGGATGCGCAAGCCGGTTAACGACCTCTCCCGCGGAGCACTGGTGGATGACATCATCTACACCATCGCCCTCACGGCCATTCAGGCGAGCCAGTTAAAAAGCTAGCTAACGTTCGAAGTGCTTCAACGAGGCACCTTCATGGAGCCGCTGTGTCGGTGATCTCGGCGGTATCTCCCAGCGCACGCTTATCGTCAAAGAATGTCGCATATGCACCGGCAACCAGGTATGCGAGTAAGCGATGGTGGTAATCGTCGCTACCATAAAAGTCCAAACGCTCGAGGCAGGCGCGTACCGCTGGGAATTCGTCGAGGCGATGTTTGGCAATATCACGGCCTTTGCGCAGTAGCGGCCAGTAGCTGAAGATATTGCGCCCGGCTTCTTTCAGGCTCTGCAAGGCGACCGCCAATTGCGCTTCCGGCGCGGTAAAGTCTGTACCCAAGGGATAATATGGCAGTAGTGCGGGCCTGTGCCCCTGCTCGAAGATTGCCTGAAGCCGGTGCGGTGTGTTGTTTCGGTAGGCAGGGGGGATTTTAAAGCCTCGCTCCACTTTTCCAGCAGCCCGCGCTTTGGCGAGCAGCTCTCGCTGGAACCGTTTATCCGCGATACAAATCATGGAGACGATCACGTCCCGATCCGTTTTGCCGCGCAGATCGGCAATGCCATACTCGGTGACCACGATATCGCGCAGGTGCCGTGGTATGGTGCAGTTCGGGTACTCCCAGACAATATTACTCTGTACGCGACCGCCAGTCGTACGGGTACTGGACAAGGCAATGATGGAGCGCGCTCCTGGCAGTTCTTGCGCCTGTGCGACAAAGTTGTACTGCCCGCCTACCCCGCTCACCACTTTCCCGTTAGCCAAACCATCGGAAACCACAGCCCCGTTCAGGGTTACCATCATTGCTGAATTTACGAATCGAGCATGTTGGCGCTGTACACTTTTCAATTCGCGCTGCTTTTCCAGTGCGTTGATGTAGTCGATACCGGTCATATTGATGCCGGCCAACTCATCCGGATCCATTTCTCGAAGTTCACGGTAGAGGCTGGTAGAACCGAGATAGAACCCCCCATGTAGCCAGGTGCCACCAGTAATTGGCTTGCCCGCGACGCTACCGAGCAACTTTTGTCGCCCCGCTGCACTGTGCAGGTCACACTCTTCCAATTCGCCCCCCTCATCAAGAAAGCGATGGCCACGCCAGCTATACGATGGGTCGATGATGCCCATGTCCTGGAGGAATTTTGTATCTTCTTCGGTTAATGGGCTCTGAATGCGCCCGCTGTCACGCAGCGCGAGCAATAGCTCCTCCGATGCACAGTCAGAAACCACGCCTGAGTTCAGCAGTGACTGGAGTGCCGCATCCTGGTAGACCTTGCGCTTCATCACCCCTGCACGGCGCAAATGCAGGAATCCCTCCGGAACCATCTCACTGGCTCCGTAGATACCCTGCGTAAACAGACTTGATTCCGCAGGTATGCTGCTCGCCGTGGCATCAAGTTCGAACTGCAAGGTGTGCAGGATATCGCTGAACTCCTGGTTATGTGTCTGCCGAAGGCGGAGTACGTGGCAGATAGCATCAGCGAGCGCGCCGATGCCCACCTGCAAGGTGCCGCCGTCTTTCACCAGGCTGGCGATATGGAAACTGAGGGCGTAATCGGTAATCCGTACCGGTGCATTGGGCGCGGGGAAAATTTCCTGCTCAAAAGCATCGCCTTCCAGCAGAAAATCAAACAGGGTCGCACTCACCCGCGCATCACCACCAACAAACGGCAAGCGCGGATTGACCTCCCCAACAAGAACGATTGGGCCATGGTTACGCGCTTCAGCGAGTTCCAGTAGTGGCAAGGTGAGATCGGGGTTGCTACTTAAGCTGTAGTCACTGCTGGTGTCGGTGGCCGGCGACACCATTTGCGCGACAACATTTACACCACGGTCTAAAAGATCACGCGGCACCAGCGTGTAATTCGTGCTGACATAATCCTGCTGCGCACTCGCTACATTGAGCATGCTCCCCGGTTGCATGAAAAACTCACACACCTCGACGTTACGCGGTAGCAGCCCCTTGCGCCGGGCCTGATTGTAGGCAAGATCTTGGTAGTCACTATAGAGGCGGTCCAGCAAGGGTTGGACAAAACGACGCTGCAGTTCGTTGCCGCTTGCCGGCCGCTCGAGCGTCAATGCGGTAAATATGGTCAGGGAAATGCGCGGATCGGCTTCGGCGCGGGCGTAAAGGGCGTTCGCGAAATGGTTGGCTTTACCAATTCCAAGTGGAAGGCCCAGTACGATGCGCTTACCGACTCGCTCGAGCACGGCATCAACACAGGCTTCCACCTCGTCGAAGGACTCAGGCTCTTTCGGTGATTGCACGATGAAGACCCCGCTTTTGCTTTAACCCGTTGTCTTCTGGCCACCAAGGGAATCGAAGTGGTCGACCTGAATCGCCTTGTCAACAGCCTCGGCGGTAAGCTTCATCTCGCTGGCCTCTTCCTCGTTGATCAGTCCTTTGTCCAGCGCTTCCTCGACGGATTTCACGCTGAGTGCGCGCACCCCGCCCTTTTTCATTTTTTCACGGATGTCTGCGGTCGCATGGCTGAGCTCAAATGCCTGTTCGACGATATCGATACCATCTCCCGGGTTCCCCAGGAAGACACCTTCAGTAAGCCGCTCTCGGGTTTCGGACGGTTCCATAATCAAGTCTGCACAGGCTTTGGCCTGCCGATCAGATGCGTCGCGAATACTGTGCCCCCACGGCATGGTCAGGAACTGCATCAGTTGGCCGATGAAACGGATGGGGAAATTATGAAACACCTCGATCAGGCTGACTTCAATATTGTGGAAGCCTGATCGCATCGCAAACTCCAGCAAGGGCCTGTCGCTGTCCGGGCTACCATCGTCGTTAAATCGCTTGAGTGCACAGCTCATCAGGTAGAGATCGCTCAATACGTCACCAAGCCTGGCGGAAATCATTTCCTTGCGCTTCAGCTCGCCCCCCAATGACATCAGGGATATTTCCGTGACCAGCGTAAGCACAGCGGAATAACGATTCATCTGTCGGTAATACTTGGCCGCATCGCCAATGCCCTTGGGACTGCTGGCAAACAGGCCACCGGTCCACCCATGAAAAACGGCACGGGCAAAGGTTTTCATCTGGAACATGAAGTGCTTTGGGAGTAGCGCGTCCAATTCCTTCACCCCGGCGTCGTGGTCGGGATTGGTCGCCGCCTCCATTTCTTGCAGCAGGTAAGGATGGCAGCGTATAGCCCCCTGCCCGAAGATCATCAGGCTGCGCGTTAGAATGTTTGCGCCTTCCACGGTAATCGCCACGGGTACCGCCCGGTAAACGTTGCCGAGATAGTTTGAAGGGCCATCAATAATCGCCTTGCCCGCATGGATGTCCATGGCATCATTAATCGACTGGCGCAGACCGAAGGTTGCATGCGCTTTCATAATTGCGGAGATGACCGCGGGCTTGCGCCCCTGGTCGAGGGCGCGCGTGGTGGTCTTATGTGCGGAATCCAGTACATAAGCAATACCGGCGATTTCCGCAAGCCGGCGTTGCACGCCCTCAAATTTGCCAATAGAGATACCAAACTGCTCACGTACATAGGCATAGGCGCCTGTAGTGCGCGCTGCGAGCTTGGCGCCGCCGGTCGAGAGTGATGGCAGGGAGATACCACGCCCTGCAGCGAGTGCACTCATCAACATATGCCAGCCGTGTCCGATGTTTTCCTGGCCACCGATGATCCAGTCCATGGGAATAAAGACATCTTTGCCCCAATTGGGGCCGTTCATAAATGCCTGCATCGCGGGAAGATGGCGCTGACCAATGGTTACGCCCTCGGTATCGGTGGGCACCAGCGCCACGGTGATTCCCAGCTCCTCTTCATCGCCGAGAATATGATCCGGATCATAGAGTTTGAAGGCGAGCCCGAGGACAGTGGAAACCGGGCCGAGCGTGATGTAGCGCTTGTGCCAGTTGACGCGCATACCCAGAGTTTTTTTACCCTTGTAGGTCTCGTAACAGACGACGCCATTGTCCACCATGGCCGCTGCATCAGAGCCGGCTTCTGGGCTGGTGAGGCCAAAACAAGGGATATCGCGGCCGTCGGCAAGTCGTGGCAGATAATGACGCTTTTGTTCATCGGTACCGTGAGCCATCAGCAGCTCACCTGGCCCCAGTGAATTGGGCACCATTACAGTAACCCCGACACTGGTGCTGCGCGTTGATATCTTGGTCACGATTTGTGCGTGCGCGGTAGGAGAAAACCCGAGGCCACCAAACTCTTCCGGAATAATGATGCCGAAAAAGCGGTGTCTCTTCAGGAAATCCCATATTTCCGGCGAAATATCGTGGTCTTCATACGACAATTTCCAGTCGTCGACCATTTTGCACAGCTCTTCCACTGGGCCGTCGATAAATGCCTGCTCTTCCTCGGTTAATTCCGGCTGCCCCATTTTGAGCAACTGATCCCAGTCGGGCTTACCGGAGAGCAATTGTGCGTCCCACCATACCTCGCCCGCCTCCATGGCTTCGCGCTCGGTGTCCGAGATTGGCGGCAATACTTTCTTAATCCAGTTTAATAGGGGTGCGGTTACCCACTTCTGACGCAAACTGCTCATTAGTTGTCCTTTGGAAGGGCCGTTACAATTTGGTGATCTTGAGTTAGTGAACTGGAGTTATGCCGGACGACGGGTATACCGCCATCGGGCCTCGTCCCCATTCGAGGAAGTCATTGAAACTATAGGCAATCCGTCGGCCGACAACGGGCAAAGACATACTCAGAACGGTGTGCTGGCGCCGATCAGGCAAGGGCTAGAGCGCCAATGCCACAAAAGATAATCAGTGCGCCGCAGACACGACGGATAGAAAGGCGCTCTTTCAGCAAAAACACAGAGATCAGTGACGCGAAGAGGATACTTACCTCTCGTGTTGCCGCGACCGCCGCCACCGGCATCAGCGAGGTTGCCCAAAGTGCTATGCCGAACCCGCTCGTCGCCAATACGCCGGATAGAGAGCTGCGCAAAAAATTCGCGCGCGCAAATGCCAGACCCTTTAGCGGACGTGTTAAGAGGACCGCAACAATTACCCCGCCACCGGAAAGAATTTCGAGCCAGGCAACGAAACTCCAGGGGTTCTCTACAGTACGTACCCCAGCAGCGCCCAATGTGGTGTAGCCGGTAATAGCGATACCAGTACCCAGCGAGTAATAGATTCCAGCAGAACTTACCCGCAGTTCTTTCATAATTAAGGCAAAAATTCCGCAGCTGACCAGCAAAACCCCAATGATCTGCATAGGCTCAAGTGATTCATCGAGAAAAACCAGCGCAGCACTTGCCACCATCAGCGGCGTTACACCGCGTGCAATGGGATAGGCGGTACCGTAATCGAGCGCATGATAAGAACGCGACAGAAGAAAGAAATAGAGGTATTGGAATAACGCGCCGCCAATCAGAAAGATCAATGAGGACTTTGCAGGCAGTGGCAGCTGTGTCGCCAGTAGAATACCTGCAAAAAGACCGACGCTGCGAATCATTGCGAGCTGTAGAAACGCTTCTCCACTATGTTTAACGACTGCGTTCCATACAGCGTGAGCAAGTGCGGATAGAAGGACTAAAGAAAATAAAAGTGAATCCGATATTGCCAAGTTACATCAATGGTTTTGGGGAAACTATCACACCGTTATTGTCAGCGTATAAGTACTCTCCGGGATTAAAGGTAACGCCGCCAAAAGTCACAGCAACATCGCGTTCGCCGATGCCTTTCTTTTCAGTCTTCATCGGGTGACTTCCCAGCGCCTGCACTCCTAACTGTAGTTGAGAAATTTCATCTACGTCACGGATACAGCCATACATGAGGATACCTTCCCAATTACTATTCAAGGCCTTTTCCGCCAGCATATCGCCAAGACATGCGCGCCGCATTGAACCACCCGCGTCCACGACCAATACGCGACCTGCACCCTCTTCCGCCACCAGGTCACGCACCAGCGAATTATCTTCAAAGCATTTTATGGTGGCGATCCTGCCGCCGAAGGTTTCGCGCCCACCAAAGTTGATAAAGCCCGGCTCTACCACCTGAATCAGTTCAGGAAATTCATCGCAAAGGTCGGGGGTCGAAATGTGTTTGCTGGTCATGGTGCGCTCCGAAAATGAAACTGTATCGCCGTGCCGGTTACCCGGCCGCTGATACAACATCATAACCGCTAAGTAGAGGCTTCTGCATTGCACAGACAAAAATGCCGGGTATCACCGCAATGGATAATACCCGGCAACAGGGCCTGCCGATTCCCGAAGCGCTGCCATCGAATGTCAGGCTCGGGCGCAGGCTGCCAAACTTTACCGATAACGTGCCATTAATAAGTCACAGTTACCGGCATACCTACACGAGAATACTGGTAGAACTTGCGTGCCATATGCGGAGGCATGCGTACACAGCCGTGTGAGGCAGGATAGCGCGGTACATGGCCAGACGCATGCAGACCGATACCACCATTGAAACGAATGTAGTGGTTCATCTTCGCACCGCGATAGTAGGTGCCAGCCGGACGACGGTGCTTGCGTGTATCCACGTCCGCACGTACTACACGGCCGGAGTTACGATCGACGTAGCTACCGTAGATACTGGAACGGTGATTTGGTCGTTTCGCCAGTACACGGAATTTGCCGGTACCGGTACGAAATCCTTTCTTACCAGAGGATATGAACGATGAGCCCACCAAACGGCCGCCCTTGTAGAAGTAGGCCTTCTGTTCACTCAAGTTGATGCGAATAGACGGCGCACCAGAGGAATTCATCGCCGCGGCATCATCAAACCAGTTACCGCCCCTATTCGCTTCCGCAAAGGAAGGCCAGAGAGTACCAACCAAGCCACCCACGAGCAGCATGACTGTGGCGATAAAACGGCGGGAAATAACAGATACACCGTCGGCAACACTTACATCCCCTCCTGTTTGGTCAAGCAGGTACTGGCGACATCGTTGGTTGTTTGATTGGGCTACAGGATCGTCGTCGGGAGAGAATTGAAAATGTCTAAGCATGATCACACCTCAGTCAGAACTTGAATCGTTGGCTTCTGCTTCGAATAGACAGATTTGGATTAATCACTCTCACGGTCGCGAATGACATTTATGTGAAAGCTCTTTCGATTCTATTGATGTGAAATTGGGTGCTTAGACTGATTTTATCGGGCGTATAGCAGTTTTATGGAATTTGGCAATTCACTTAGACTCGTGACGGTGATTTCACAAGCCCAAAGCGGTGAAATGACCACACCAGCTGTATTCAATATTAGCCGTTTTCAGGCAACATTTTCCTAACGGCAAATAACAAAAAAGCGCCTTAAAAAAGGCGCTTTGCTTGAAATTTCCCAATCAATGCGCAATCAGCCACGCAATGGACCAGGGCTGGTACATCAAGTTAATTACTTTGGGTCGCTCTGGTTGGCGAGGTATAGCCAGGTATCAACCGCGGTGTCCGGGTTAAGGGATACGCTGTCAATACCTTCGTCCATCAACCACTGCGCAAAGTCTTTGTGGTCTGACGGGCCCTGGCCGCAGATACCGACGTATTTACCCGCCTTTTTACAAGCCTGAATCGCACGGGACAGCAACATTTTTACCGCCGGGTCACGCTCATCGAACAGCTCCGCGACCAGTCCGGAGTCGCGGTCCAAGCCGAGGGTCAACTGGGTCAGGTCATTGGAGCCAATGGAGAAGCCATCGAAGTACTGCAGAAAATCCTCAGCCAGCAAGGCATTTGAAGGAAGTTCACACATCATGATGACTTTCAGTCCATTCTCACCGCGCTTGAGACCGTTCTGTTCCAGCAGCTCGATGACCTGGCGGGCCTCGTCCGGCGTGCGTACGAACGGCACCATGATTTCCACATTGGTAAGACCCATCTCGTCACGGACCTTCTTCAGCGCCTTACACTCAAGTGCAAAACACTGGCGGAAATCCTTAGAGCGGTAACGTGCAGCACCGCGGAAGCCCAGCATCGGGTTTTCTTCGCTGGGCTCGTACATCTGGCCACCCACCAGGTGTGCATATTCATTGGACTTGAAGTCCGAGAGACGCACGATAGTGCGGTTGGGAGCAAACGCGGCGGCAAGCGTAGAGATACCTTCCACCAGTTTTTCGACAATAAAGTCTTCCGGGGATGCGTAACCGCCGATGCGATTGCGAATGGTGTGCTGCAGTTCCTGCGGCAGACGGTCCAGTTCCAGCAGTGCACGCGGGTGGATACCGATCATCCGGTTCAAAATGAACTCCAGGCGCGCGAGACCAACTCCCTGGTTCGGCAGGTTACTAAACGCAAATGCGCGGTCCGGGTTGCCCACATTCAGCATGATTTTGAACGGCAGGTCGGGCATATCCGCGACTTCGGTGAGCGAGCGCTCGAAATCCAATTGCCCGGACATCACGAAACCCGTATCGCCTTCGGCACAGGTCACGGTAACGGGCGTGCCAGTGGACAGCTTTTCGGTGGCGTCACCACAACCAACAACCGCCGGGATACCCAGTTCGCGCGCAATGATTGCTGCGTGGCAAGTGCGGCCACCGCGATTGGTGACGATGGCACTGGCCTTCTTCAGTACGGGTTCCCAATCCGGGTCCGTCATGTCGGTGACCAAGACGTCGCCATCTTGCATTTGCGCCATATCTTCAACGGAGTCCAGTACCCGCACCGGGCCCGCACCAATACGCTGGCCGATGGCACGCCCCTCGCACAGTACTTCACTGCGCTCCTGGAGTTTGTAGCGTTCGATGCTGGTACCGGTGTCGCGAGAACGGACGGTCTCCGGGCGCGCCTGAACGATAAACAGTTTGCCGCTGTCGCCGTCTTTTGCCCACTCAATGTCCATCGGACGCTGGTAATGCGCTTCAATTTTACGCGCCTGATTGGCCAGCTCCGTCAGTTCTTCGTCATTCAGGGCAAAACGCAGGCGGTCTGCCTCATCGACCTGCACGGTTTTGACCGAACGGCCACAGTCGCCGCTGGCGTCATATACCATTTTGATGGCTTTACTGCCCCGGTTACGGCGCAAAATGGCCGGGCGGCCCGCTTCCAACGCCGGCTTGTACAGGTAGAACTCGTCCGGGTTCACCGCACCCTGCACCACTGTCTCACCGAGGCCGTAGGCGGCGGTGACGAAGATGACATCGCGGAAACCACTTTCTGTGTCGAGGGTGAACATCACGCCCGAAGCGCCGGTTTCACTACGCACCATGTGCTGAATTCCGGCGGAGAGGTAAACACCGACATCCGCATAGCCAGTGTGTACCCGGTAGGCAATCGCGCGGTCGTTGTACAGAGAGGCGAATACTTCCCGCACCGCCTGCAGCACGGAGTCAATACCGCGGATGTTCAGGAACGTCTCCTGCTGGCCGGCGAACGAAGCGTCCGGCAAATCTTCGGCAGTCGCCGAGGAGCGCACCGCTACAGCCGTCTCGCCGCCGCCCAGAGCCTCGTAACCTTCGCGGATCTCTTTTTCGAGCTGTGCGGGGAATGGCGTGTCTAGCAGCCACTGACGTATCTCTTCGCCCGCAGCGGCCAGTGCGGTGACATCATCTACATCCAGGTTCTGCAGGCGCTCGGCAATACGTGTGTCCAGATCCGCGCTGCTCAGGAATTCGCGAAATGCCTCTGCGGTAGTGGCGAAACCACCGGGCACGCTCACACCAGCCCCAGACAATGAGGAGATCATTTCACCTAGTGAGGCATTCTTTCCGCCAACCTTGTCGACGTCCGCCATGCCGAGTTTCGCGAAATCGAGAGTATAAGTGGTCAATGATCTGTCCTCTAAGACTGCGTTTCTGGCGGCAAATTATAAGGAAGGGTTTTGTAAATAATACCCCGCAAATACCACTGAAAATCGCCAATATTTGTTGTAATTTTTCTACAAGACACGCGTGTGCAATCGGATTTTGACTACATCAGTATGTGTATGCATAAAGCACAGCATCGATTGACTGTTGTATGATTGGATAAACAGGCGGCCGAAGCCGTTCTCACCTAGAGCAAAAAATTTGCGAGTGACTTCGGGATCGCAATCAATTTATTTGCAAAGATAAAATTATGACGGATTCCACACCGAGCCATGCATCTGCTATTCAGGCGCAGAGTGCAGTAACTGGTAACAACAAAAAACGCACAGCGTTTTTTATTTCAGATGGTACCGGTCTTACGGTAGAGGGTATTGGGCACAGTCTGCTTGCACAGTTTCGCGACCAGCATGTTGAGCAAGTTACCGTCCCCTACGTGGACTCCGAGGCGCGTGTGAATCAGGTACTACAGCGTATAGAGCGTGCCGCTGAGGAATCCGGCCTTCAGCCGATCATTATTACCAGTATTGTTTCAGACCAGATACGCAACCAGCTGCACGAAAGCTCTGCACTGATGCTGGATGTGTTTGAGAGTTATCTGGCGCCGTTGGCAAACCTGTTCGGGGCAAACCCGGCGCGCACGGTGGGCGTTTCCCACGGCATTTCGAACGACAGCCGCTATAGCGCACGTATGGATGCCGTGCACTTTGCCATGGATAATGACGACGGCCGCCGCACACGTGAATTTGAAAGTGCAGACGTGATCCTCGTTGGTGTTTCGCGCTCGGGCAAGACGCCCACGTGCCTGTATCTTGCCCTGCAGTTCGGGTTGCGTGCAGCAAACTATCCGATCACTGAGGAGGATATGGACTCCACCTCCCTGCCGAAAATCCTGCGCCCCTATCAACACAAACTCTTCGGTCTCACCATCGACCCCCGCCGCCTGATGAGCATCCGCCAGGAACGGCGCGCCAACAGCCGTTACGCGTCCCCGGAGCAGTGCGAATTCGAAGTGCGCCAGGTCGAACAAATGCTGCGGCGCGCACAGATACCCTACCTCGATGCGACAGAGCTGTCGGTGGAAGAGCTCGCGACCCGACTGATGTCGCAGGCGGGAATTGAGCGCAGAATCAGCTAGATTTTCATAGAGCCCAGTGAACGGACTCAGCTAACGCAGCGTATCACTATCTATCGCAATACCCCGTCAGGAGTGTTTCGATAGGCTCAGCGGGCAAATTGGAGTAAAGTAGCGCCGCCCACAAGGCTATGCCTATTGCTCGAAAGAAACCTGCGCGGTAAACCCGCCTGGAAGTTTGGTTGACGTTTTGCAGATCATTTCCCTGCCCTATTCCCGAAACCTCGGTGCAGCCTTCGCTGCGCTTGGCGACCTACCCTGCCCGGTCTGGCTGGATTCGGGGCAGCCCCGCGCAAGTGGCGGACGGTTTGACATTATTAGCGCAGATCCCATTGCATCGCTGACCCTGAATGCGGACGACCCGGCCCCCTTCGCGGCACTCGATGATTTACTCTGTGAACTGGCACCACAGGAAGTGGACCAGCAAATCCCCTTCTGTGGCGGCGCCATCGGCTTTGCTGGCTATGAGCTGGGGAACAACTGTAATTTCCTGGCCCCCGATGTGCGGCCAACCCCCTTGCCGGCAGGCGCATTTGGCCTGTACAGCTGGGCGCTGATCGTCGATCACCAGCTGGGCGCGAGCCATCTGGTTTTCCATCCGGCGTGTACTCGCCACCAAAAAGAGGACCTGCAACAGCGCTTTGAAGCCATTGACTGGGAAAAGCCTGCGTCAAGTCACGAATCATTCAAGCTCACACAATCTTTCCAGCACGAATATAACGCCAGTGAATACGCACGGCGCATCGAATCTATCCTCGACTACATTCGTGCCGGGGATATCTATCAGGCGAACTTCACTCAACGCTTTAACGCCACCTACGAAGGCGACCCGCTCACAGCGTATTTAGCATTGCGTGACGCGGCCGCGGGTCCATTTTCTGCATACCTCTCTCTGCCGGAAGGCCAATTGCTTAGCCTTTCACCTGAGCGGTTTATCCTGGCTGATGGGCGCTTCCTGCAGACCGAACCCATTAAGGGCACTGTGCCCCGTGGAGAGACCCCCGCCGAAGATGCGGCACTCGCGCAGCAATTGCGGGACAGCCGCAAAGATCGCGCCGAGAACCTGATGATCGTGGATCTGTTGCGTAATGACTTTGGTAAAGTCTGTGAGCGCGGCAGTGTGCGGGTGCCAAACCTGTTCGAGCTACAGAGCTTTGCCAATGTGCATCATCTGGTGAGCACCATCAACGGGCAGCTGCCACAGGACATTGAGTACGCGGACGTGCTCGCAGCATGCTTCCCCGGTGGTTCGATTACCGGTGCCCCCAAGCGTCGTGCTATGGAGGTTATTCGCGAGCTAGAAGCCAGCCCTCGTGGCGCCTACTGCGGCAGTATTGGTTATCTCAGTAGCTGTGGGCGCGCGGACACGAATATTGCCATTCGCACCCTTACCGCAAGTAATGGCAAGATCAGTTGCGCCGCTGGCGGGGGCATTGTGGCGGATTCGGACCCCGCAGCTGAGCACCGCGAGTGCCTAGACAAGGTACGCATCTTGCTCAATACCCTCGAAGCGCGCTTCTCCTGAATACCGCCACCGGTTATAGAATTATCGCCCTTCGATATTTCCCACCGTTTATCTTCTTTGCTAGATTCCGCGCCAATCATTCGATTCACTGGATTTGAGCCGCCCGCCCCAGAAAACGCCATATGAGATCACGAGGCGACGGCGCTACACAATAAGGCTGTGTTTCATGCGTATTACGCTGGTAAAGAAGATTCTTGCGGATGGCTCCCCTTGCGGGAAATGCCGCGACGTTGAGCAAAAGCTCAAGGAAAACGACCAGGAAAAGTTTCTGGACGAAACGTTGATTGCCGATGAGCGTGACCCAGAAAGTGCCGGTATGGCACTGGCCCAAAAGCTCAATGTCCAGCGAGCGCCATTTTTCGTGGTGGAAGAGGAAGGCAAGGAACCGGAGGTTTACACGGTGTACTTCAAGTTTGCGAAGGAAGTGTTGGCCAAACTGGCAGCCTGATTGCGATTGTTGCGGCGACCCATTGCCGGTGTCGCCGCGCCAAGTTTTGCGACTTAGTAAACCGGCAAATCAATATGTGAAAACAGTTCATCCACCTCCGCACGGGAGGATGCCTGCGCCGCTTGATCAACAAGCTCCCGGGTAAGATGCGGTGCGAACTGCTGGAAGAACTCGTACATAAAGCCGCGCAGGAAAATTCCTTTACGGAACCCAATTTTTGTCACGCTCGACTCAAACAGATCACTGGCATCAAGCGCGACAAGGTCACTATCCTCATCCTCAACCGCTGCCATATCCGCGACAATCCCGATACCAAGGCCGAGCCGCACATAGGTTTTGATCACGTCGGCATCCGCGGCGGTGAACACCACTTTGGGCGACAAACCTCTCTCAAGAAACGCCTCGTCCAGCTTGGATCGACCGGTAAACCCGAATACATAAGTTACGATCGGGTACTTAGCCACTTCTTCCAGCGTCAGCTTGGATACCTGCGCGAGCTCATGGCCCTTGGGCACCAGAATACAGCGGTTCCAGCGATACACCGGCATCATCACCAGATCACTGAATAACTCCAACGCCTCGGTGGCGATGGCAAAATCCGCGGTACCATCCGCAGCCATTTCAGAAATCTGCATTGGTGTTCCCTGATGCATGTGCAGGGCAACTTCGGGGTAGCGGGAGATGAAGCCTTTGATAACGGTCGGCAGCGCGTATCGTGCCTGCGTATGGGTGGTGGCAATGGCAAGGCTACCGCGCTTGTCATTACTAAATTCCTGAGCCACCTGCTTGATATTTTCCACCTTGCGCATAATCTCGCCGGCGGTTTTGAGGATGGCTTCCCCTGCCGGGGTCACACGAGTGAGGTGTTTGCCGCTACGCGCAAAAATCTCTACACCGAGTTCGTCTTCGAGCAGGCGTATCTGTTTACTGATGCCGGGCTGGGACGTAAACAGGCTTTGTGCGGTGGCCGACACGTTGAGGTCATGGTGCGCCACCTCCCAGATATATCGCAACTGCTGCAGCTTCATAGCCTCTCTCCCTGCCTGCCCTTTCGGTCTCCGGCACTGTCCGATCAGCGATAATGTGATCTTTTTTGCGCCAGTAAATGGTTATAAAAACTGTGCAACTATATGCGCGAAAAGCATAGCAGTGAAAGTGATGAGGAGCCAACTAATCGTGATAAGGCTAGAGAAAACGTGACAAATGGTTACAAAAAGTGACCAAAGCCTTGTTCAATTTCTCTGATTACGGGCAGTTGGGGAAAGCCAAGGTGTCAGGTGACGGCCTATTTTCCCAGATTGGCAATGCCGTGCGGGACATGTCCGGTGGCGACATGGGCACTGGCGGATGCGCAGTGCACCGGCTGATCGTCGAAAAATACATCGGCACCGAACGCCCGCAAGAATTCGCCCTTGGGTAGGCCGCCAAGAAACATGGACTCATCAATTCGAATATTCCATGCACGCAGTGTGCGAATGACCCGCTCATGCGCTGGCGCGGAACGCGCGGTAACGAGTGCGGTACGGATTGGGCAATCCTCGGGATCGAATTCGGCCTGCAGCTGCTGCAACGCCTCGAGGAAACCCTTGAACGGCCCCCCTTGTAAGGGTTTTTTCGCGGATGCACGCTCGGCATTAGTAAACGCGTCGAGGCCATCGCGCTTGAAGATTTGCTCCGCCTCATCAGAAAACAACACGGCATCGCCATCAAACGCAAAGCGCAGTACTTCATCGCCACGCTGGCGTGCGCCTCCCGGGATTAATGTCGCCGCGGCAATCCCCTGCTCCAGCGCTCCGCGGACATCCTCGCCATCGGTCGACAAAAAAAGGTGGCAGCCAAACGGAGAGATATAGCGATAGGGACTGCCGCCGTTACAAAACGCCGCGCGACTTATGTTTAGCCCATAGTGTTCAATTGAATTAAACACACGCAGACCAGTATCCGCGCTGTTGCGGGATAGCAGTATCACCTCAACCCTGGGTTCACCGGGCAGCCGCTCGTTGATTTGCAGAAATTTTTCCACGAGAGAAAACGCCTCACCTTTTGGCAAAATATCGTTTTCTCGTTCAATTTGGTAGGCAGAAAACGCCTCGACGCCCTGCTCTTCGAAAATCTGATGACTCTCGCGCAGGTCAAACAATACCCGCGATGAAATCGCGATGATCAGGCGATTGGGATGGGATTTTCCTGTCGGGTACTGTGTGCTGGTCATTTGAACGCCTTACGGAGCCTCAACATCGTCGAGGCCCGAAGGCCGTTCATCGTTACGATGCGGCTCAAGTAGAACCATCAGCATGTTAAGTAAGTCTTCGCGGGTCCGCTCCGAACGGACCCCCGCTTGATTTACCACAACCAGCAGCATGGCATGGCAGGTTTCCAGAGTGGCGCGCGCCAGGCGGTTAGACTCGTTAGGCGGACAGGTAAAACCGAGTCGGCTAAACATCCGCATTAAATGGTTGATTACCAGCTCGTCATGACGCTCATCCAGCTCATGCAGTTCCGGCACACCCCACATGGCCTGTACCAACGGCAACAGACCGCGCTGCTCACGGTATACCGAGAGCCAGCGCGACAAGAGTTCGTCGAGGAATTCGCGCAGACTGAGGCGCTCGAGGTGGCTTGCTGCGAGTTCGTTCAGGCGCTCGGTAAGGCTGGTGAGCCACTGCTCTCCCATCGCGTAGAGGATCGCATGCTTGTTGGGAAAGTAGTGATATACGGAACCAACGGAAACACCAAGCTCCTTGGCGATCAGAATGGTAGTGAGGTCGTTGAGGCCGACCCGTTCGAGCAAATAGCCGGTGGTGTCCAGAATCTGACGGGCGCGCTCGCGTGCCCTCGCCTGAACGGGCTCTCGGCGCGGTGACAACTGGTTTCTACGGCGTTGATTGTCTGAGCTGGACACGTCCATCTTCCCTGCTACTGAACGTGCTTTTTAACACAATTAGCCAAACCACTCACCAAAAAAAAGGCCGGCATTTCTGCCGGCCTTTTATTCCCATCCTGTGAGACGCGAATGGAATCAATTAGAAGCGGTAATCCATGTTGACCCCAACAACGCGACCACGCGAAGGATCGGTCTTGGTGGCCGGCAGGTTATACAGCGCATCTGCGTAACCCCAGTGGTAGAACTCTTCGCCGGTCACGTTCTCGGCGTAGATACCAGCGGTCCAGTTCTCTGCCGGAGAAGTCAGGGCTACACGCAGGTTCACCACGTTGCGGGCATCCAGCTTCACCGCTTCGGTGTTTTCCAGCTCGGACCACTGCTCACCGGTGTAGGTGTATTCACTGGAATAAGACAGCTCACCGAAGCCGGTTGTCTGGGTGTACGTCAGCACGGTGGCGGAAGAGAACTTCGGAGAGAAGGCCATCTCGTTGCCGTTGCACGCATCACACAGTTCTTCCGGCGCACCATTGAACTCGGTGTCGAGCAGTGCTGCACCGAAGTACAGATCCAGGTTGTCGGTGATCAGCCAGCGTGCGTCCACTTCCAGGCCGCGACCTTCAGATTCACCCACGTTGCGGGTGATCGCTGCCGCACCTACCCAGAATGCCTGCTGCATGTCTTCATAGGTGTACTGGAACGCGGCGGCGTTCAGGGCCAGGCGGTTGTCCAGCAGGCGAGCTTTCACACCCAGCTCGTAGGACAGCACGGTTTCCTCGTCGAACTTGCTCGGTTCGGCGTTGTTGGCGTTGACCTCGTAACCCTGCTCCCACAGCCAGTCAGCCTGACTCTCGTAGGTGTCGCCGTACGCCGGGTCGGTAATGTTGTAGGACAGGTAGTCGAAACCACCGGACTTGTAGCCGGTTGCAACGCTGGCGTAGGTGGTCAGCTCGTCGCTCAGCTCGTGGGTCAGGGTTACACGGCCAGACACGTTGCTCCAGGTGTTGTCTCCGGTAATACCATCCTCATCGGTATACATGGCCTGGTAGTTCCAGCCACCAGTCCAGGTTTCTGGCCACGGAGAAACTACGTCGTAGGTCTTCTGGTCTTCGGTGTAACGCACACCCAGGCCAAGCGTGGTGGATTCGGTGATATCGAAGGTGGTGTTGGCAAATACACCCCAGCCCTTGTAGTCACCGAGGGTGTCGGCGGCTTCGATAGACAGGTTGTCGGTGGCGTACTCCCACGGCTCGCCTTCGAAGCCAAAGGCTTCATCGAGCACGTCCTGCGGCAGTGCGTCACAGGTTACAAAACTGTCGAGGCCCTCTTCCCACTCGTCCGCATAAATGCCGTCACAGATAAAGTCTTCGTTGTCGATACCGGCGAAGCTCGCTTCCAGCTCTTCCTGGTAGTAGGACGCACCCAGTACGTAGTTGAACGGACCGCTGTTGTTTGAGGCAATACGGAATTCTTGGCTGAAGAACTCACCAGTCTGCTCGCGTGTATAGGTATCGATCGGGTACGGGGTACCGTCGAAGTCCTCGCGGTAGGAGTACTTGTGGGACTTGTAACCGGTAATGGAAGTCAGGGTGCTACCACCGGCGAGCTCGTGCTCCACGGTGAGGACCACGTCGGCGATCTCAGACTTGTCGAGACCATCGACGTCGTTGTACACCTCGTCGTAGGCACCTTCCGGAATGTCGTAGTTGTAACCGGCATCGTTGTCGAAGGCGCGATAAATGGAGCCATCGCTCTCACGGTCTTCGTACTGCGCCAGCAGGGTCACCGTGGTGGCCTCGGAGGCTTCGTATACCGCGGTGATACGCGCGGCGTTCAGCTCGCTGGCGCCCAGGTCGCCACCGGTAGTGAGGTTCTTAACGTGACCGTCTTCAGAGAAGTGCTTACCGGCGATACGCACGGAAAAGTCTTCGCTTACCGGAACATCGACACCACCTTCCAGTTCGGTGCGACCGTACTGGCCGGCACCCACGGAAATATCGCCAGTAAAGGCTTCACCAGGCTTCTTGGAAACCATGGAGATGGCACCGGAAGCGGTATTGCGGCCGAACAGGGTGCCCTGTGGGCCCTTGATCACTTCCACGCGCTCGAGGTCATACATGCTTGGAGTGGCACCGGTGCGGCTCTGGTACACACCATCGAGGAAAATACCCAGCGCCGGATCGCTACCGCTACCGAAGCTGTTGTTGTTGACACCGCGCACGGAGACGGAGTCGAAGTAGGAGTCGTTGGTCTCGCCGGAAATGCCCGGGGTAAGGGCAAACAAGTCCTTAAAGTCGCTCAGGTTGCTGTTCTTAACGGTATCGCCAGTGAATGCGGTGACCGCTGCGGGAACGTCTTTCAAGGATTCTGCACGCATCTGTGCAGTTACCGTTACTTCTTCAATCTCTGCGGCCACCGCGCCGGCACCGACAGTGAAAACTACTGCGCCGATGGTGGAGGAAAGCAGGTTCTTTTTGGCCATGAAAGACCGGTCTGATAGCGTCATCGTTACTCCCCGTGGGTTATTTTTGTCGGGTTTGTGCCCATAGATACCGCTCGGACGGACCCAGTGCTTGTAAACTGATCGGTCTGTTATTTCATAAACCGAACAATTCTTCAACTTTTATTTGTACCCGCACCCTGCCGAAGCATGGCAATAACGACACAGGATTTTCGCTGTGCCGCATCGCCACAAAGCAAAGAAATCGAGTAAGTCTACCGGCCCAGCTTGTCCATCATGCTGTAGTACAGCATGCCTGCGACCAGCCCAGGCCAACGCAGCAAGGTACCACCCGGGAACCTTGGCGTCGGAATGCGCGACAATATATCAAATCTCTCCTCCGTTCCGGCAATAACTTCCGAAAGAATTTTGCCGGCGAAGGTCGCCGTGGGAACACCGTGACCGGAATAGCCCTGGCTGTAGTACACATTTGGCTCCAGGCGGCCGATGCTCGGCATTCGGTTCATGGTGATGGCAAGGGTACCGCCCCACCCGTAATCGATACGGGTATCCGCAAGCTGCGGGTAGATTTCCAGCATGTACTTACGCACGAACGCCCTGATGTCCTGAGGGAAGCGCGACGTATAGTTTTCTCCACCGCCAAACACCAACCGATTATCACCGGACAGCTTCCAATAATTGATCACAAACAGGGTGTCCTGCAGCGCGTAGTCGTTCGCTATCAATTCCTGTGCCAACCCATCGCTCAGTGGCTCGGTGGCAAGCACAAAGTTGTTGATGGGCATGATGCGCCCGGCCATGCGAGGCTCTAGACCTCCAAGGTAACCGTTGCAGGCCAGGACCACATTCTTGGCATATACCCGTCCACCGGAGGTGCTGACTACGCAGGGGCTGCCGCCGTGATAACTGGTGACACGGCTGTGCTCATAAAATTGCACACCCGCCGCGGCCGCGGCATCCGCGAGACCGAGGGCGAAATTCAGGGGGTGTAGATGCAGCGACCCACTATCTACCTGGCCACCGTAAAACCGCTCAGATCCAACCAGCTCGCCGACCTCGTGGCGATCGGCATAGCGGATCTGGTCATAGCCGTAGCGTTCGTTCAGCAGATCAACTTCGGATTTCAGCTCGTCATCGTGGCTCTCTTTGGCCGCCAGGTGCATGATGCCCCGTTTTAGGTCACATTCGATGTCGTGCTTGGTGACCAGTGACTCGACGAGTTGCACGGCCTCAACGCCCATGTCCCAGAGGACCTTGGCGGTGTCGAAACCGAGCATCTTTTCCAGGTCTTCCTGCCCCTTGCGCTGCCCTACTCCCACGTGGCCTCCGTTGCGGCCCGAGGCCCCCCAGCCAATACGTTCGGCCTCGAGCACCACGACTTTGTAGCCGCGCTCAGCAAGGTGCAACGCAGAGGAAAGGCCGGTATAGCCTGCACCAATAATGCACACATCGGCCTCGATGTCGCCCTGCAAGCGAGGATAACCTGGTGCAGGGTTGGCACTTGCCGCGTAATAGGAATCGGTATGGCCGAGTAGCTTTGAAACGCTTCCGCTAGCGGTCATGAAGGATCTCCAAAGTCAATTAGATGCAACCGGTTCTGTCTCGCACCCAGGCATTGTTAAGGACATAGCCCCATTACTAACCACTTGGCGGTTGCGCCAGCGGCACCCCTGCAAAACAAAACCGAATCATTATTCAGTATTTGTTGAATGATAATTCGGTTTTTTGTCATAATCAAAGCCCTGGCGAGAAAAATTGTTGTCCGCCGGCTGCCAAACCTTCGCTCACCATAAGAATCTACGCTAATGTTTTGGCGAATTTGGCAAGATACCTATAAACAAGCCTTCCAATCTCAAGGTGTAACATGGACAAGATAACCCAGTGGCTCGCGGAACATTCCATCTCCGAAGTCGAGTGCCTGGTACCGGACATGTCTGGAAATGCACGGGGTAAATTTACCCCCACCGACAAGTTCCTTACTGAAGACAGCCGTCTGCCAGAGAGCATCCTCGTTCAGACCGTGACCGGGGACTACGTTGACGAGCACAACGAACTGGTAGACCCGGCGGATACCGATATGCTTCTGGTCCCCGACCCGGACTCTATCCGCCTCAACCCCTGGGCGAACGAGCCAACCGCGCAGATCATCCACGACTGCTACACCCGTGACGGCAAGCCCCACCCGATTAGCACACGTAATATTCTGAAATTTGTTCTGGATAAATACGCAGAGCAGGGTTGGAAGCCTGTGGTTGCACCGGAAGTTGAATTCTATCTGGTAAAGAAAAACCTCGACCCGGACGAGAAGCTCTCGGCACCGGTCGGCCGCTCTGGACGCACCGAGAAAACCCGCCAATCCTACAGTATTGATGCGGCAAACGAGTACGAGTCCATTATCGAGGACATGTATGACTTCTCGGAGGCCCAGGGCCTGGACGTGGACACGCTGATTCACGAATCGGGCACCGCGCAGATGGAAATCAACTTTCTGCATGGCGACCCATTAAAGCTGGCCGACCAGGTATTTACCTTCAAGCGTACGGTACGTGAAACCGCCCTACGCCATGGTATCTATGCCACGTTCATGGCAAAGCCCATGGCCGACGAACCGGGCAGTGCATTGCATTTGCACCAAAGCATTGTGGACGTTAATACCGGCAAAAACATTTTTGTGGACGACGACGGTGCGGAAAACGAACGCTTCATGCACTTCATCGGCGGTATGCAGAAGTATACCCCGGGATTCATGACATTCTTTGCGCCCAACGTAAACTCATACCGTCGCTTCACCAAGGAAAACGCGGCGCCGATCAGTCTGCATTGGGGCTACGACAACCGCACCACAGGTTTGCGCGTACCGGATAGCTCTCCGCAGGCTAAGCGTCTGGAGAATCGATTCCCCGGTGCCGACTGTAACCCGTACCTGGCGATTGCCACATCACTCGCCTGTGGCTACCTGGGCATGATGAACAAGGTTTCCCCAAGCGAGCCTTATAAAGGCGATTGCTCGGTTGAGCCCATCTCCCTGCCCCGCACGCAGGAGCATGCACTGAGCTTGATGGCCGAATGTCCTGAGGCGGTAGAAATGTTCGGCGATACCTTCGTGCGCGCATGGGCGGCAATCAAGCGGGATGAGTACGAGGAATTCAACCGCGTAATCAGCTCGTGGGAGCGCGAGTTTCTGCTACTGAATGTTTGATTACGTAGTTATGCGCAAATAAAAAAGCCCGGCATCTGCCGGGCTTTTTTGTATCAGAAATTCACCTCAGCCTATTTATGGCTCGGGTCTTTCCAATAGTCCTTCACGGTATCTTTCATCTCCCGCGCCAGGATCGAAATACCGAACAGGTTGGGCAGTGTCATTAATACAATAGCCACCGCTGACAGGTTCCAGATAACCGTTGTATCTTCAATGGCCGCCCAGAAGAAGGCGACAACGTATACCAACCGATAAGGCATCACTGCTTTCGGCCCGAACAGGTAAATCATCGAGCGGTCACCGTAATAGGACCAAGCGATGGCGGTGGAGAATGCAAACAGCAAAATCCCCAGCGTAACAATGTAACTACCGTATTCGCCGAAGAAACCTTTCTGGAACGCGCGGTTGGTCAGTGCCACCGAGTGCAACAGCGAGTTACCCCAGACATCTACATTCGGGTTCACGAGACGCCCGTCATTCACATTCAGAACCCCGGAGAAGTTATCGCCGGCCACGCGGAACTCAACATCTTCCGCAACGGAACGGGAGTTCAGTATCGTAAATTCATTTTCGTTCAGCGGACGACCATCGGCCACAACAATAGCACCGGTGTACGCGATGACTTCACTACTCTGGTTGCTCAGGAAGCCAAACAGTTGCTTAACGTCGGCCTCGTCCTTGTCCGAGTAGGTACCGGCAACAACCATCATATCCGCGCGCTCGAACTGGTTCATGTGCTTCTCGGTCCACACACCGGAAGACAGAATCACCAGGCCAGTCAGCGTACAAATGATCAGGGTATCAATGAACGGCTCCAACAGGGATACCATGCCCTCGGAAACCGGCTCGTCCGCCCGAGCCGCGGCGTGGGCGATCGGCGCGGAACCCTGACCGGCCTCGTTCGAGAACAGGCCGCGGTTTACACCACGGTTAAACGCGTAAGCGAAGCTCGCTCCCAGGAAGCCACCGACTGCTGCGCTGCCGTTAAAGGCACCGGCAAATACGGCGCTGAATGAGGGGATAATGTTCTGATAGTTGTACAGAATCACCGCGAGTGCGCCAATGATGTACAGGGTTGCCATTACCGGAACAATGGTCGAGGTAACCTTGGCGATACGGGTAATACCACCAATAATCACCATGCCCAGCAAAATCGCCAACACACCACCGGTAACCATTTTGCTCAGGCCGAAGGTGTCATGCATTGCCTGGGCAATGTTGTTTACCTGAGGCAGGCTTCCGGTACCGAAGGAGCTGATTACGGTAGCGATCGCAAAAATCACCGCCAACCATTTCATATTGAGACGGCGCTCCATGTAAAACATGGGGCCACCTGCGTAGAAGCCATCCGCCGCTTTAATACGGTATTTATGAGAAAGGGTAACTTCCACAAATTTTGTGGTCATACCGAGGAAAGCGGTAACCCACATCCAGAACAGTGCCGCGGGGCCACCGAGGAAAATCGCCAGACCAACACCGCCGATGTTACCGGTACCCACGGTGCCGGAAAGCGCGGTAGAGAGAGCCTGAAAGTGTGAGGTATCACCGGGGTCGCCCGGCTTATCGTACTTACCACGGACAATCTTGATTGCGTGGCCAAAATAGCGGATCTGGGGAAAGCCCAAATAAAGGGTAAAAAAGAAGCCGACCCCTAGCAGCACCCACGGAAACCAGACCGCTGAACCCAGCAGCCCATCCAGGGTCAACAAAAATTGATTGAATGATTCCAAATCAACCCCCACAACTTTATCGTTTTGAATGAAATACCATCAGTGCCATACATTGGCTGGACGCGCGCGCGGAACTTCCAGAGACAGAGTCGCGCACCACACAAAATCAGAAAATATTTTTATAAACCAGCCCCTGACGTTGGGCGCCAGAGTAGCAGCTTCCTTACAAAGTGAACAGTAATCCGCCAATTATCAGCATCAAAGTCCTGTTTTCTGCCAAAAAATCGATTAACCACCAAATTTCTCGCTAAAACAGCGAATCCTGTCGCCGCGTTCACCCAATGTTCGCAAGAGCATTAACGCAACCGCTACATCTAGCCGAACAAATTGACACCAAACTGCTTGTTAATCGTCCCAACTGCGCTTAAATCCATCGCGTTGCGGAAACACGCCAAACTGCCCGCCAGTATGTACAAATACCAGGTTTTCGCTGTTTTTATAGCGCCCCTTTTCGATATCTTGCAGCATGCCGTAAAACGCCTTGCCGGTGTACACAGGGTCCAACAGTAGCCCCTCCTGCTGCGCCAACATCGCAATCGCCTGATAGATTTCATCGGTGGCTATTGCGTAACCAGGCCCGATGTAGTCATCAACGACGCTCACCTGATCCCGATTAAATACAAAGCCTTGCGGAACCTTATCCGGGTAGCGGCGGCTCCAGTCGGATACGTCTTCGGCAACTTTGGTTACAAAATATTCCTCGTCATCACATACCGCGTATCCGGTAACCAGGGCGCTCTCTCCAAGTAATTGGCAGCCCAACGTCATACCTGCTTGCGTCCCCCCGCTACCACTTGCGCACACCAGGTGCTCGGGGGCGAAACCTTCGCGCCGACAATCCTGAATAAGCTCTTCAACGCCCGCGATATAACCCCACACACCGAGCCCATCACTACCGCCTGTGGGAATGGAAAGTGCTTTGCTGCCTTGCGCCACATAATGACGCTCCCATTCCTGGAAAAGGTCAGGCAGCCGAGTGAGGTATTCCTGCAATGGATACAAGCTCACCTGGGCACCGGCGAGGTAATCCACCAAGAGATTGCCGTCCGGTGCATCACTGAGCGTGCCCTTCGGGCGGCTTTGTCGCAACAGCAGGTGGGCACGGAGACCGCACTTTGCGGCGGCAAGTGCAGTGGCTCGGCAGTGATTCGATTGCTCACCACCACAGGTAATAAGTGTATCCGCTCCAATTCTCTTGGCCTCGGCGACAATAAATTCGAGCTTGCGCAGCTTGTTGCCAGACATGGCACTCTCCGTAAGGTCATCACGCTTAACCCAAATACGCGGCCCACCAAACGGCTTGGAGAATTTCTCGGTTATACGATCAAGCGGCTGTAATGGCGTCGGCAGGTTCGCAAGCGGCACTCTCAACGGGTAAACAATCGTCACGGTCAACTCCCCTTTCACTCGTGGCCTGGCGGATTACTTACAAAAAAACCCGGCGATCGCCGGGTTTTTTCGTGAAGCCACTCTGCTTTTATAACTGCACTTAGCAAACGGCTAAGGCAAAGCATGTGTCTTCAGATGTTTTTAATGGTGCCTTTTGGCAATACCGCGTGTACGGCAACCTTCTGGAACTTCAGCTTCATGTTATCGGCCACTTCCAGAATCAGGTAATCGTCGTCTACTTTTTCGACACGACCCAGCATACCGCTGGTCATTACCACTTCGTCACCCTTTTTCAGCGCGCCAACAAGCTCCTGGTGCTCTTTTTGACGCTTGCGCTGCGGACGAATAATGAACAGCCACATGAATACAAACAAGCCGCCGAACATCAGCAGGGTAATCAGCGGGTTACCCTGAGGAGCCGGTGCAGCCTCTTGCGCCATTGCAGCAGGAATAAAGAAATCCATGGTCTAAACCTCGATAGAGTCAGTCAAATTCTGGGGCACAACTCTAACGGCTTTGACAAAATGAGGCAATCCAGAGCACCGCAATTGCGGGCCCTGGATCAGGTGATGCGAGGGATCTGTACGCGGCGATTAATAGCGCTGACGAACTTGTCGGCGGTATCCTGTCGGTGACATTCCGGTCCAGCGCTTAAATGCACTGGTAAAGCTGGTTCTGTCAGAGAAATCGAGGATTCGGGAGATACCGTCAACACTCAATGCGGTGTCTTTCAAAAAGTGCACCGCGTGACGGAAGCGAACGTGATCCCGCAGGGACGCAAAACTGAGGTTATGTTCCTGCAAACGGCGCTGCAGGGTGCGGGTGGACATGCTGAGATCAGAGGCCACCGGGCGAATCGCCAGAGATGCCTTACCAATCCGTTGTTCCAGCACGTCGATTACACGGGCGGCAATACCGAAGCTGGTCGCTTCCGGTGGTGCCAGCAACTGGTCGAGAATGTTCGGATCACCGGACAGACGCGCCTGTTGCAATGGTTTGTCTTCTGACAAAGAAGCCTGATCTGGCTGAATGTGATTCATTGAGCTGCTCCTTTATGGATTCCTTGAGCCGCGGTTATTGTTCTACGCCCGCTTCCTGCGAGACCCTTTTTACCACCGCCAGTGATATTGCTGATCTGATTAACGTTTACAAATCGAGCAATCTCTGACTACAACCTTGGGTGCTGGGCGCACCTGAAAAACAAGCAACGAAGCCTGCCCAGAGTGAACATTTTTTGTACTGCTTCCTCGCACCACACTCAATCGCTCTGGGCAAATCGTTTGAGCGGCGCTCCTTTACACAAGCCAGTATAGACCATCTAGGGATAATGCAAGGGGCGACAGACAATTTTTTTTTCGCAATGTACAAAAAAGAGTACACAGCGCCCGATGCCGCCCTTCGTTTATGGCGGCGACATGGCCCATTGGGGCTAAACCCAGGGTCACCGTGCCTCAAGACCGCCTAGTGTCCCCGATTAACCCAGATTCTCGTCAATCCAGTTCAGAGCATCATCATGATGCGTCTTGGTCTTAACTTTGCCGATGATGTGCTGCAGGCGACCCGCCTTATCGATGATAAAGGTGGTGCGAATCAGGCCCATATATTCTTTACCCATAAACTTCTTGAGGCCCCAACAACCGTACTTGTCGGCGACCTTGTGGTCCTCATCGGCAAGCAGGTCAAAATTCAATTCATACTTATCAATAAACCTCTGCAGCTTTGCTTCAGGATCTGGGCTAAGGCCGAAGACAACGGTGTCACGCTTGGCAAACTCCTTGGCGCTATCGCGGATACCACACGCCTGCGTTGTACAGCCCGGCGTTAATGCCTTGGGATAGAAATACAGCACCACATTTTTGCTATCCCGGAAATCTTTCAAAGCAACCTTCTCGCCGTTTTGGTTCTTCAGGGTAAAAACAGGTGCGAGATTGCCGATTTTAGGATGTGCCATGGTGCCTCCCCTTATTGAAATACAAGTAATAGCAAGCGCAACATTGGAACCTTACCTACAATGCAAGCGCGTATACATCGAGCCCAATATTATATCGAGTTTATCGATGGGCGCGATCTTCCAGGAAATATTTGTTGAATACGGTCTGATTACTTAAATCCCTTTTGGATCAAAAATCTTGCAAGCGGAAACACGGCTCTTTGCGTGCACGTAAACCGCAAGTGCCGAGCTTTTCCACGAGCGCAGCTTTTTCCGCGTCGGTAAGGAACTCCCCTACTTCCAGGCAGCCTTCCGGACCGCTGAACGTCACCGCCGTAGGTTCGGCAGGTGTGGCTCCCATGCGCACCAGTATCGCCAAGCTGTCGCGATCAAACTCAGTGTGATACACCGGTCGCTTCAGACTGCCGCGGCTGGTATCGAGGACTACGCGCTCATCGGTTATGCGGATCACTTCCCGGCGCGTTCCTTCCATATAGACGTAGCCAAACAGTGCTCCCAGCAACAACATCTCCAGGCCAGCAAAAGGGATGACCATCCACGCCCCCGCAAGCGCGAATGCGATGCTGATACCGAGGGAAACGGCCACCAGGGAAATGAACACCCAAAGGTTGCCGGCAAAAGACAGGGATTGATTGGGCGCGAGAAGGATACAGGCCCGACGCCCGCGTGCGCCGCCGACTTCTTTGACCATGAGTACATCATCCATCACTGTGATTATTTCAGTGTAGGACAGGGTAAAACTGAACCAAGAGTCAGCTTCTGCCAGCGCGGCCTTCTATACTGTTGCGGCACCGGTGGCCCGTATTCCAATGGCCCATTTTGCCCCCCTCTTCTTCCGTGCTCTGCCTTCTGGCCCTTCCGGCCGTATCAGGGGTAGATTTTCCCGCACACAGGGGGCAAGATGCGGCGGGAATACGCGTCCAAAAGCCGCGTGCAATAACCGTCTCGCTCGTTTCCGGCAAACCCATGGCCGATACGTAAACGGGCAGGCGCGAACGACAACAAGAGCACCATCATGCAAGTTGAGTCCATCGAAAAACTATTAAAGTCCACTCAGCGGGAAGGTGAAACCGCCCGCATCCAGGGCTGGATCCGTACCCGTCGTGATTCCAAAGCGGGCCTGTCCTTTCTCGCCGTGCACGACGGCAGTTGCTTCGACCCGATTCAGGTGGTGGTTGAAGCCGACATCAACAATTACCAGTCTGAAATTCTGCGCCTGACCACTGGCTGCGCGGTAGACATTGAAGGCACGATCAAGGCCTCCGAGGGCAAGGGTCAGTCAATTGAACTCCTGGCCAGCAGTGTGACTGTGGTTGGTTGGGTTGAAGACCCGGACACCTATCCGATGTCTCCCAAGCGTCACAGCATGGAGCATTTGCGTGAACACGCCCACTTGCGCCCGCGCACCAACGTCAGTGGTGCGGTGGCGCGCGTGCGCAACTGTATTGCGCAGGCCGTGCACCGATTCTTCCACGAACGCGGTTTTAACTACATCCACACCCCGATCATTACCGCCTCCGACTGTGAAGGTGCCGGCGAAATGTTCCGCGTGAGCACACTGGACCAGACCAACCTGCCCCTGACCGATAAGGGTGACGTTGACTACGCCGAGGATTTCTTCGGTGAAGAAACCTTCCTCACGGTATCTGGCCAGCTCAATGTAGAGAGCTACTGCCTCGCGCTCTCCAAGGTCTACACCTTTGGCCCGACGTTCCGCGCGGAAAACTCCAACACTACCCGCCACCTGGCCGAGTTCTGGATGGTGGAGCCAGAGATTGCCTTCGCGGACCTGGCCGACTGCGCAAACCTGGCCGAAGAAATGCTCAAGTACATCTTCCGTGCGGTTCTGACCGAACGTGCCGACGACATGGCATTCTTCGCCCAGCGCATTGATAAAGAAGCCATCTCGCGCCTGGAAAACATCGTCGATAACGACTTCGCTCGCATCAATTACGGCGATGCCATTGAGATCCTGGAAAACTGCAAAGAGAAGTTTGAATTCCCGGTTTCCTGGGGCATCGATCTGGCCTCGGAACACGAGCGTTACCTGGCAGAGAAGCATTTCAAAAAGCCCGTTATCGTTCTGAACTACCCGAAGGACATCAAGGCCTTCTATATGCGTATGAACGACGATGGGAAAACCGTGGCCGCCATGGATGTGCTGGCACCCGGCATCGGTGAAATTATCGGCGGCTCTCAGCGTGAAGAGCGTCTCGATCGCCTGGATGCGCGTATGGACGAAATGGATATCCCCAAGGAGCACCTGGATTGGTACCGCGACCTGCGTCGCTACGGTACTGTTCCGCACGGTGGCTTTGGACTGGGCTTCGACCGCATCGTGTCCTACGTTACCGGCATGGGCAATATTCGCGACGTAATCCCATTCCCGCGCACACCACGCAACGCGAAGTTCTGACTTTGCGCTGCCAGCGATTACTGCAGGCAGAAACAAAAAAACCCGCACCAAGGTGCGGGTTTTTTTATGGCTGTTACTTGCTTGCGTAAAAGCTTACGGCAGCAGGTGCGCTACAGCGTCACGCTCTTCAGTCAGCTCCTGCTCAGTCGCGGTCATCTTCTCACGAGAGAAATCATTGATGTCTACGCCCTGAACAATTTCCCAGTCGCCGTTTTTGCAAACAACCGGGAAGGAGTAGATCAGGCCTTTAGCGATGCCGTAAGAGCCATCGCTGTACACACCCATGCTGGTCCAGTCGCCTTCAGCAGAACCCAGGGCCCAATCGCGCATGTGGTCGATCGCAGCGTTAGCTGCAGATGCTGCAGAGGAAGCACCACGTGCTTTAATGATGGCGGCACCGCGCTGCTGTACAGTCGGGATGAAGTCAGTCTCGTACCATTCCTGCTCTACTTTGCCCATGGCGTCTTCGCCATTTACCTTGGCCTGGTGCAGGTCAGGGTACTGGGTCGCAGAGTGGTTACCCCAGATGGTCATGTGGGTAATGTCGTTGACGGTGGAATCGGTCTTGTTCGCCAGCTGAGTCAGGGCGCGGTTGTGGTCCAGACGGGTCATGGCGGTGAAGTTACGCGGGTCCAAGTCAGGCGCATTGCGCTGAGCGATCAGTGCGTTGGTGTTGGCCGGGTTGCCAACAACCAGTACTTTCACGTCGCGGGAAGCTACGTCGTTCAGAGCTTTGCCCTGCGCAGAGAAGATTGCGGCGTTGGCTTCCAGCAGGTCCTTACGCTCCATACCTGGGCCACGCGGACGGGCGCCAACCAGCAGTGCGTAATCGGCGTCTTTAAAGGCAACGGTCGCATCGTCGGACTGAACAATTCCTGCCAGCAGTGGGAAGGCACAGTCTTCCAGTTCCATCGCTACGCCTTTCAGCGCTTCCAGAGCAGGAGTAATTTCCAGCAGCTGAAGAATAACTGGTTGATCCTTACCCAGCATCTCGCCAGAAGCGATGCGGAACAGTAGGGAGTAGCTGATCTGACCGGCGGCGCCGGTAACTGCAACACGAACAGGTGCTTTCACGATGTATCTCCGTTGTTTTCAGGCGCCCGCATTATAGGGCCTTGCCAATTAATTTCATTATCCTTTGGTCTATATCTCTATACAAAAGAGACCAAATTAATCACGCCAAATCCTTTTTCGTGCCCGGATAACGAACTTTTAAGGCTTCATACAACTGCACGCTGAAATTTTCTGCTGCAGTGTCTAAAGATTGAACGATCTCCGCCAGATGCTCGTTGTCCTCCCTACCCTGCCATTGCTTCTGGTAGCTACCGTCTTGATAACCGTGATCCTGGCGGAAGCGATTCAACACATTTTTGCCAACATAACGACGATAAAGCTCGTCGAGATCCATGGCGCAATCGGCCAATAATTGAGCAAACCCAGGCAGATCAAACTGTTTGGTCGCAAGCGTATTCAAGGTGAATGACTCCAGGTTTTCTCTGAAGTCGCCAGCGCTGACATCAATAGCGTCGAGCTGCTGTTGCATTTCTTGAGCAACAACCTCGGGGGCACCCTGCTGCAGCTCCAAGCTCAGGCCAAAATGCCAGATATCCACGAGTTCCAGCTTAACCTGCTCAATTTCTGGCTCCTGTTTCTTCCACCATTTCCAGCCGTAGTGATCCAGTAATTCGGCGCTCTCGACCCAAATCGCGCGGTACCAAGCGAAATTCTGCTCACGCCAGTTCTCATTTACGACCGTGTTGATGGCGTCCTGCAGGGCCAGCATGGTCTCCAGTTGTTGTTGAGACATAGATGTTTCCTAAAATCAGCCCGTCCCGCTTTATGCGGCGCGAGGGAAAAGTCGGTAAAAGTTTTCGGTAGTGATGCGGGCAAGCTCTTCGTAAGGCAGCCCACGCAAATCGGCGATAAATTCAGCCACTTCACGCACGTAGGCGGGAATATTCGGCTTTCCACGGTGTGGCACCGGTGCAAGATACGGAGAATCGGTTTCCACGAGAAGGCGATCCAGCGGCACTTGCTTGGCAACTTCCCGAAGCTCCTCCGCATTTTTGAAGGTGACGATGCCAGACAGGGAGATGTAGTAGTTGAGGTCTAACGCGGCCTTGGCCATCTCCCAAGATTCGGTGAAGCAGTGCAAAACACCCGCATGCTCACGGCTGCCATGCGCTTTGATCAGATCGATGGTGTCCTGACGCGCATCCCGGGTATGCACAATGACGGGTAATCCGATTTGATCCGCGGCCTGCAAATGCGCCACAAAGCTTTGCTGCTGTACTTCTCTGGTTTCGGTGCTGTAGTAATAGTCCAGGCCTGTTTCCCCCAGCGCCACCACGTTGGGCCGTGCCGCGAGGCTCTTCAGTTTATCGACATCCGCCAGCCCTGAATCAACGTCCAGTGGGTGTACGCCCACGGAACAGACCACATCCGGATAGGTGTTGGCGATGGAAACTACATGGTCGGCGTTATCCAGGCTAATCCCCACACAGAGAAACTTGCTCACGCCGCGGCTTCGCGCAAGGTCCAGCACCGCGTCCAGGTCACCATCAAACTTGTCGAGTTTGAGCCTGTCGAGGTGACAATGAGAATCTACCAGCATAAATAACAGCCTATCGCCCCGCATTCGAGTCAATGCATGAGGGAAATTGAATCAGGGGAAAATGAGGTGGGGATTATACAGGCATGGACATCGATATGCCTGTCTTGCTGGGGGCTAGTGGTGAGACGGTTTGCGGGAGGATAACTGCCGGGCCAAAGTGCCCGGCAGTATCGAGACGGTGGGACGTCGTTACAGCGTATGCGTTGGACGGCTTGACTCCAGAGAGCCTGCCAACAGCGTTTCAATCTTGTTCTGCGCGGTATTTTCCTTGTCGCTGAACTGGATACCGATACCAGGAGTACGGTTGCCTTGTGCTCCACCTGGCGTAATCCAGACCACTTTTCCTGCAACCGGGAGCTTCTCCGGCTCATCCATCAGGCTCAACAGCAAGAAAACTTCGTCGCCCAAGTTGTAAGACTTGTCGGTATTGATAAACAGACCACCGTTTTTCACGAACGGCATATACGCCGCATACAACACGGATTTGTCTTGGATCTTCAGTGACAGGATGCCGTTGCGGGCACCGCCCCCCATACCTTTCATGCTAAACCCCACCGCGGTTGCGTATAACTTGCCTGCCTTGCAAAGGATAGCTGGCAACACGCCACTTCTTGTACATTATTTGACCGCCGCCGGAACCCCTACCACTGTGTAGAGCCGACGACCGTATAGGAATTGTCGTGGTAAGTTACCTCGACCGCCAGCGACCTGTCCACATTCCTGTGAAATATCAGCGGAACAGCGCCGCCCACCGAATCATCAGCTCTTCCAGAAGTAACCGCTTGTTCGGGTTGCTGTTGCCCGATAGCAGCGCGCGGGCTTTGAGCAGGTGGTCATAGAACCCAAATACCGGCCGCATACTCTGTGGCCCCGTGCCAGGCAGACGCTGCAGCAAGCCCATAATCTTCGGATCCGCGGCAACATCGGTACTGCGGGACTTCAGCATCAGTGCCACCCAGCTCTGCCAGAATTGCAGTAACATGTTGAGATCTGCCCCTTCAGCGGGCTTTTCCCATTTGCCTGCCAGAACCACCGGGTTTTCATCACCGCGTGTCAGGCAACTCAGATCTGCAAAAAACGTTTGCCGAGTCTCTTCGGCCTCCGGTTCCATCAGGCGAATAGCCAGCAGCGGCGCACCGCCAGCGAGATTGAGCGCGTTATCGGCATCTTCGTTTTCAATGCCGCTCTCGCGCAGCCAGCGCAAAGCAGATTGCTGCGGGGGAATCGGGAAAGCGATGGTCTGGCAGCGGCTGCGAATTGTCGGTAATAGTCCGGAAGGATGATCCGTGATGAGCAGGAAAATGACCGATCCGGATGGCTCCTCAAGATTTTTCAGGAGCGCATTTGCCGCGTTAACATTCATTGCCTCGGCTGGCGCAAGAAGCACAACACGCGCGCCTTCTCGGCCACTGGTGCGACCAACAAATTCACCCAATTCACGAATCTGCTCAACCTTCAACGGCCCCTGTTCTTTCTCTGGCACCACACGGGTAAAGTCTGGATGGGAACCCGCAGCGCGCAACTGACAACCGCGGCACTCGCCGCAGGCCAAACCATGGCGAGGCTGGTCGCACAACAGCAGCGCGGTGAACGCTTCCGCGAAACGACGCTTGCCGAGGCCGGATTGACCACTGATCAACAACGCATGCGGGCAACGTCCGGCAACCCATTGTGCGCCCAGTCGCTGCCACTGCGCCGCCTGCCATGGCAGTGGCGATGGAATCTGAGACTGCGCGAAACCTTCGGAATCTACTGCCACGGACGTCATAACGGGCTCGCAATCTGACGCAACGCCAGCGCCAGGTTCTCCTGAACCTGCTCAAGTGGCACCGAAGCATCAATTACCGTGTATTGATCCGGGGCACTTTCCGCACGCTTGAGGTAAGCCGCACGGACCTTGTTAAAAAAGTGGATCTGCTCACTTTCAAAACGATCTGCCTCACCGGTACTGGCCGCGCGCTGCAGGCCAATTTCAGGATCGACATCGAGCAACAAAACCTGATCAGGACGCAGATCACCCTGAACGGTTTGCTCGAGTTGTGCGATCAGGTTCCAGTCCAGTTCGCGACCGCCCCCCTGATACGCGTAGGTCGCGTCGGTAAAACGGTCGCAAATAACCCATTTTCCGTCAGCGAGTGCGGGCAATATCACGCGTTGCAAATGCTGCGCACGGGCGGCAAAAACCATCAGTAGCTCCGCCGTGGCGTCCACGCTTTCCTCGCGCTTTTCCAGCAGCAGGTTCCGCAGCTGTTCCGCGAGGGGGGTACCACCAGGCTCCCGTGTTTGGATAAACGGAATCCCCTGCTCCGTCAGCCACTGGGTAATAAAGCGAAGATTCGTGGACTTACCCACGCCCTCGCCGCCTTCCAGGGTAATAAATTTACCGTTTGGTAGATCGCTCATTGATGTTCCGGCCGTCAAAACGGGCAACCGTTTAATTAATTTTCTTGTACTTTTCCTGGGCTCGAACGGTAATCCGAACGACGCCTCAACTGATACTGGCGCACCGCCTTGTTGTGCTCAGACAGTGTTTCTGAGAAGTAATGCGAGCCATCCCCTTTCGCCACAAAGTACAAACTTTTTCCGGGTTTGGGGTGCAGAGCCGCGTGAATGGCTTCCCGCCCCGGCAGTGCGATGGGTGTCGGCGGCATCCCGCTGATCACGTACGTGTTGTACGGCGTTGGCTGGCGCAAGTCAGCGCGGCGTAAATTTCCATCGTATTTGGCGCCCATGCCATAGATAACCGTAGGATCAGTTTGCAGGCGCATGCCCTTGCCCAGGCGTCGGACGAAAACACCGGCAATTTCATCGCGTTCCCAAGGTACGCCGGTCTCTTTCTCGACAATGGACGCCATGATCAAAGCATCATAGGGGGAACCATATGGCAGGTCATTCCCGCGTTTTTCCCACTCTTCGGCAAGCACTTTGTTCATACGTTGGCTGGCCTGACGCAAAAGGTCTAAATCACTGGTGCCAGAGCGATAGATATACGTATCTGGGAATATCTGACCTTCCGGGTTGCCGTCTATGCCAAGAGCCTGTGCCGCGGATTGCACGGAGGCACCCGCATCCGTTGAACGAATTTTTTGTGAAGCGCGTATCTGATTGAGCGCCTGCTGAAATGTCCACCCTTCGACCAGGGTGACACGATAGCGCGTGACATCGCCACGGTTGAGTCGCGCAACCAGATCCATGGCATTACTGCCTGCTGGGATCATGTATTCGCCTGGGTGAATATGGCCGAGCTTTTTAATTCGGGCATAACCCAGTACGAGGCGCGGATGTTTTACTACGCCATCTACCGCGAGGCCGTGCACCACCCGTGAAAGGTTACTGCCCGCCTCCACATCCATCCGCAGCCCCTGCGCCGGAACGGATAACGGCGCTATGAGAGCACTGTTAATGAACCACAGGGACGCGCCGCCGGTTATCACACCGAGCACCAGTAACACGAGTGCACCCCGAACGAACTTGCCGAGCGAGGAGACCTTGGCCGTCTTTCCTTTGCTTGAATTCGAGGAAGCTTTTTTCCGGTTTTCTTTCTTCGCTACCATAACTCTTCCGAAATTAACGCTTGCAGCACGCTTGTTGCACGTCCTGGGCATACCGGGCGCAGTGTCTGGGAATCCATCTGGAAACCCTCTGGTGTGCTCGCCAGCAATCGCGCTGGTATCACGCCCCGCACGCTGTTACAGATCGCCAGCTCATCAGCGCTCGCCAGATCTGTTGGATAAAGCGTATCTTCGCCGATTTCGACCTGACCGGCCAGCCAGCGCAACATGACGCCCCGCACGCCAAACTGATCCAGCCTGGGTGTTATCCAATCTGAGCCGATCCGCAACAACAGGTTGCTACGAACCCCTTCAATCACCGTACCGTCTGGATCCAGCAACACCGGCTCGAGCAGCGGTTCGCCGGTGGTCAAGCGCGCTGGCCACTCGGCAGCAGCCCGCGTATAGATATCTCTTACGAGTAATTTACAGCCGCGAAGGTCAGCATGCTCTGAACCACCACCCAAACTTCGTAAGTGAGGCGCAAACGGCGATTGCGTGGCATCACGGGTGAGTCTGGTGCCGCACAATCCCAACAGCACGCCATTAGCCCATGGAGAGGCGTGTTCCATCGGCTCCACACACAAATCCCACACGAATTTATCGGTGCAGGGACCTTGCGGTACACCAAAACGCAGCCTTACCCGGGCACCTGCCGGCCAATTTTGCGTACGCCACACTACCTGTGCCAAAGATTCGTCGATCGCAGATAAGGTCTCGGATAACGGCGAAGCGCTGCGCTGCAAACGCGCACGGTGGAGCGGCCACAGCGGTATCTTACCGTGGCCGGCCCGCATGGTTTCCAACACGCCATACTGAAACGCACTATCGGGCACGAGCGTGTGCAGATCACCGGCAGCAGAAAGGTAGAAAGGGTGGATATCCGTCACGGATCAAGAAGGACAGCGATAGAGCGGACTGTTACAACACAGCCGCTCCATCGCATATTGCACGGTTAAACGCGCTGAAAAATCAGCGAGCCGTTGGTGCCGCCAAATCCAAATGAATTGGATAACGCAGCATCAATTTTCATCTCTTGCGCCTTATGTGGCACCAGGTTAACACCGGTACAGTTCTCATCGACGTTATCGAGATTCACTGTGGGTGGCGCGACCTGATCCTGGATCGACTTAACGGAGAAAATTGCTTCGATCGCACCCGCAGCACCCAGCAGGTGGCCGGTCATAGACTTGGTCGAGCTTACCGCCAGCGCATCCAAGGAGTCGGAAAACACGGAACGTACCGCAGCAATCTCTGCCTTATCGCCCAGCGGCGTAGAGGTACCATGCGCGTTAATGTACTGAATAGCCGCAGGTTCGAGACCCGCGTCATTCAGCGCGTTCGACATGGAAAGCGCTGCGCCAGCACCATCTTCCGGTGGTGACGTCATATGGTGCGCATCACCGCTCATACCAAAGCCGCTCAACTCAGCGTAGATCTTTGCTCCACGCGCTTTGGCATGCTCGTATTCTTCGAGTACCAATACACCCGCGCCCTCACCCAGCACAAAGCCATCACGGTCTTTATCCCAGGGGCGGCTGGCTGCCTGCGGGTCATCATTGCGAGTGGAGAGTGCGCGCGCTGCACAGAAACCACCAAGACCAACCGGCGTGGTAACCATCTCTGCACCACCGCAAACCATCACATCGGCATCACCATATTGAATGGTGCGCAAACCAATCCCGATCGCGTGGGTTCCGGTAGTACACGCCGTTGTTGTCGAAAGGTTCGGGCCTTTCATTCCGTATTTAATCGACAGGTTGCCGGCAACCATATTGATGATGGCACCAGGAACAAAGAAGGGCGAAACCCGGCGCGGCCCCTTCTCTGCAATCAACATTGCATTATTCTCGATGGCGGCGATACCGCCCATACCAGATCCGATACAAGCACCGACTTTTGGGGCCATCTCTTCGGATACTTCCAAGCCACTATCTTCCATGGCCTGAATACCGGCGCTCAATCCATACTGCAGAAACACATCCATTTTGCGTGCTTCTTTCGCTGGAATATGAGGCTCCGGTGAAAAATCTTTTACTGTCGCTGCAAAGCGTGTGCTGAATGCAGAAACATCAAATGTGTCAATCGGCACAACACCGCTGGTACCTGCCAACAAAGCAGACCAGGTATCTTCAAGGTTGTTGCCCAGAGGGCTAACCATGCCCATACCGGTAATAACGACTCTTCTTTTCGACACTGATGTCTCCCCGATATACATGCTATGCGCCGTAACCCTATTGCCATTATCGGTCGCAAATTTATCAAGTTTCAAATATGCCGAGAGCCGCGCTATGCAACATAGAACGGCTCTCGTAAAGCTTTTATACCGACCAGTGCACGTCGCACTGGCGGTAAAAGTAACGTGTATTGGTCACGCGCTACTTAAGCTATCCAGCAGGAATCAACCCAGGTTCTGGTTGATGTAATCGATGGCCAGCTGAACAGTGGTAATTTTCTCGGCTTCTTCGTCCGGAATTTCGGTCTCGAATTCCTCTTCCAAAGCCATTACCAGCTCAACAGTGTCGAGGGAGTCAGCGCCCAGATCTTCAACAAAGGATGCTTCAGGTTTTACATCTTCTTCCTTCACGCCCAGTTGTTCAGCAACGATCTTTTTTACGCGCTCTTCAATGCTGCTCATGATTCAATTTAACTCCTAGTGGATAAAAATCTAATTTGGTCACTGCTTAAAATTTATTCGTCATTTTTGACGATTCAGTAACCGGCTTACACAGCTAACGGTTTATGCGAGGCGGCATTGTACCCTGATTTTTTCGGGATGTAATGCACCGCCTCACCGCAACCATTGAATGATAAATTTTTCTTTACCAATCAATCAGTTAAGTTGGTCTTCTCGAAAGAAAATCAACCCATATACATACCACCATTCACTTGAATGGTCTCTCCGGTCACATAACCGCCAGCATCACTGGCCAAAAATGCAACAACGGAGGCAATTTCTTCAGGTGCACCCAGGCGCCCCAGAGGGATCTTGCTCAGCAGCGCTTCACGCTGCGCTTCCGGCAACACTTTAGTCATATCGGTATCGATAAAACCTGGTGCTACGGTGTTCACCGTAATCCCGCGGGAACCCACCTCTGCGGCAAGAGCCCGAGCAAAACCACCGACACCCGCTTTGGTGGCAGCGTAATTGCTCTGGCCAGCATTACCCATGCTGCCGACCACAGAGCTGATATTGATAATGCGGCCCCAGCGCGCCTTGGTCATATCACGCAAACACGCCTTGCTGACACGGTAAACAGCGGTCAGGTTCGTATTCAGAACGTCATCCCACTCGTTATCTTTCATGCGCATCAGCAGGTTGTCTTTGGTAATCCCGGCGTTGTTTACCAGGATGGTGGGCGCACCAAATTCACTTTTTACCGCGTCCAAAACGCCAGCAATACTTTCAGCGTTGGTTACGTCCAGCTCTTTACCAGAACCTTTGATACCCTTTTCTGCAAAACGTGCTGTAATTTTTTCTGCGCCGCCAGCACTGGTCGCAGTGCCGATCACAATGGCACCCTGCGCACCAAGTAGGTCTGCAATCGCCGCGCCAATTCCTCGGCTGGCGCCAGTAACCAGTGCAACCTTCCCTTCCAGTGAAGTTGTAATTGTCATAATTTCTCCAGATCGCCAACAACCGACCCATTAACAAAACGGGCCGGAGGGGCGGGGTTCTTCGTCAACTATTGAGCTGTTTTTTGCGGCTATTAGCTGGCCGTAGCGATAACCGCTGCGGATAGCTGCTCGGATGATTCAACATTGTGCGCGGCAAGGCTGCGGTCAATGCGCTTTGCGAGGCCGGCCAGAACCTTGCCCGGACCGCACTCAACCAGCTGCTGCACCCCAGAGCTCGCCATCGACTGAACACAGGCAGTCCAGCGTACCGGGCTGTAGATCTGTTCGACCATCAAGGCCTTGATCGCAGCTGGGTCACTTTCGGTTTTGGCGTGCACATTATGAATAATCGGTGTTGCGGGCGCGTTAAACGCGGTCGCTTCGATTTGTGGCGCGAGTTTGTCCGCCGCTGGGCGCATTAGCTCGGTATGGAACGGTGCACTCACTGGCAATGGCATGGCACGCTTGGCACCAGCCACCTTGCAGGCGTCGATGGCGCGACCGACGGCCGCTGCGCTACCGGCGATTACAACCTGGCCCGGCGAGTTGTAATTCACCGCAGCGACTACCTCACCCTGCGCGGACTCGGCGCACGCCGCTTCGACCGCTGCATCGTCGAGACCGATAACTGCAGCCATGGCACCCTCACCTGCAGGAATAGCTTCCTGCATCAGGCGCCCGCGCTCGCGCACCAAGCGCACACCGTCTGCGAAATTGAGCACGCCGGAACATACAAGTGCCGACCATTCGCCCAGACTGTGACCCGCCATGTAAGTAGGAGCAGCTCCGCCCTGCGCCAACCAGGCGCGGTACAGGGCAACGCTAGCCGTTAAAAGAAGCGGCTGGGTTCTTTCGGTGAGATTGATATCTTCCTGGGCACCATTTTGGCAAAGGTCCCAAAGATCGTAGCCGAGAACGGAGGAAGCTTCAGAAAAGGTCGCAGAGACCTCAGGAAAGGCCTGGGCGGCATCCGCCAGCATGCCAATTTGCTGTGAACCCTGCCCGGGGAAAACGAACGCCAATACTGAGTTGGTCATTGAACATCCTTTAACCAAATAAATTAAGCCACTAATTCCAGGGATGGCTATACAGCGGGCGCCTGTTGGTCGAACCTCGGGGCGAAAGACCGGGAATCAATCACATCCGGTCTGACGCTGGGCCTGGTAGGCCAGAGCCCGCCCTACAAGATGTGCCAGGTCAGATTCGGCACACTCTTTTGCGGTCAACATAGCGCGGTAAAACGCCTCACTGCTGGCACCGCCATGACTTTTGATGACGTTGCCTTCCAGCCCTAAAAAGCTGGCGCCATTATAGCGGGACGGCTCCAGCTGTGACCGCCATTTTCGCAACAGATTTATGGCTAATTGGCCAAAATACCGCTTCAGGGGGGCCTTCTTATCGATGGTGAACGTCTTCTGACCAATAAGTCGAATGACGCCCTCAGCGGATTTCATGACCACATTTCCCATGAGCCCGTTGCACACCACCACATCCACAACACCCGTGAATATGTCATGCCCCTCAACAAAGCCTGCGTATTGAATGGATGGGTCAGCCTGAAGAAGCTGGCCGGCACGGCGAATCTCTTCAGTGCCTTTGTGCGCTTCGGCACCAATATTCAGCAAGGCAACAGAAAGATCCTGCCGGCCTGAAAACACCCGCTGCGCCTCAACACCCATACGCGCAAACTGCACAAGATCTTCCGCGCTGCAGTCGATATTGGCCCCGAGATCTAACAAAAAGCAGGAGCCTTCTGAGGTGGGCAATGACTTGCCAAGCGCTGGACGACGAACACCCTCAACCGTACCCAGGATGCTGCGACCCAATGCCAGTAGAGCGCCGGTATTACCGGAGGTCACCATGGCTCCGCACTCACCGGAAGATACCGACTGCAACGCTTTTGCCATTGATGATTCGCGCTTGTGCCGCAAGGCGTGAACCGGGTTACAACCCTGGGTAATCACTTGTACGCAGTCCACCACTTCCACGCGCTCGCGGACAGATGGCGGTTCACTATTCAGGAGGGACTGGAGTTCCGAGCGGGGGCCGAACAGCTTGAGCGCTGCACGAGGGTAGCGGATAAGAAATCTTGCGCAGGCCGGAACGACAGAGCGGGGACCTAAGTCCCCGCCCATCGCATCCACGGCCAATCGAAATTGGCTGGACAAAACTTACTCTTCTTCGGAAGAGCCGCCAACGTCTACCACTTTGCGACCACGGTAGAAACCGTCTTTGGTCACGTGATGACGGTGGTGCTTCTCACCGGTGGTCGGGTCTACGGACAGAGTTGGTCCGCTCAGGGCGTCGTGAGAGCGACGCATGCCGCGACGGGAACGGGTTTTTTTGCTCTTCTGAACAGCCATTTGGTGCTCCTAAACATAACTAACAGTTTAAACCGGAACCGGGGCGCCTACCGGCGAGCCCAAACCCTTCAAACAACCCTCAAGACTTGTTTGACGAACCCTTCAACTGTTCCAGTACTTTAAAGGGGTTTTCTCGTTGCTCTTCCGCTTCCGGTTCCTCACCCTGACTCTGGAATGCCTCATGCGCGACGCAGTCCCAGTCGTGGTAAGCCACCATTGGCAGATTGAGCAAAATCTCATCTTCCAATACCTGATACAGATCCAGCTCATCGCCTTCCTGTATCACCGGATCCAGAGACTTGGGTAAGGCATTACCCTGCTCTTCGGACCAGACAAACCCCAGTGCGACATCCGCTTCAATCAACTCGCTCACCGGCTGTAAACAGCGTTGGCAAAGCAGGTTGACCGTCAATTCAAGATGACCAGTGGCCACCTGATGGCGCTGCAGGTCTCGGGCAAACGCCAGAGAGACCGTTACGTCACCCTCGATTGATTCCGTAGATGCCGTCAGCCGAGGCAGACCATCGTGGGGCACAATACCATCCAGTTCTTGCCCGCGCTGCACCAACTTACGTGCGTCTATGCGGCGCGGCAGCGCGGATTTCTGAGGTGAATTCTGCGCCATTTTCTGACCGGACTTCTGGGGGGGTATCGACATAAGCGCGCAATTCTATGGACTCACCTGAGGCTTGTCAAAACAAATCATCCACCGCATGATCAGCGCCCGAAAACACTCGCCCTCCCATGATTTCCCAGGGAGGACAACCAGTGGAGAAGCTTCATGCGCAACCTAATTCTAGCGTCCAGTTCGAGCTACCGCCGTGAGCTCCTGTCAAAGCTACACCTAAATTTTGAGAGCTGCGCACCCCATATAAATGAAGAAGTATTGCCAGGGGAAGCCGCCGGGGATCTCGCCAGCCGACTAGCGCGCGAAAAGGCATTGGCGCTGGCAGACAGGTATCCCGACCACCTCATTATCGGCTCCGACCAGGTCGCGGAGTGTCGAGGCACACTGCTGGGCAAGCCCGGCACCAAGGAGCGCGCCAAAGAGCAGCTCACCCATAGCTCCGGCCACACGGTAAACTTTCATACTGGCCTGTGCCTTGTGGACACGCGCGATATGAGCCACGAGACCGTATGCGAAACCTATTCAGTTCACTTTCGCGAGCTTACCAGAAAAGAAATCACCCGCTACGTTGAGCTCGACCACCCTCTGGATTGTGCGGGTTCGTTCAAGTCGGAAGGTCTGGGGATCGCTTTATTCGAAAAAATGGAAGGATCTGACCCCAATACACTCATTGGGCTACCACTAATTCGATTGGTGGAGCTGCTGAGACACAAGGGAATCAATCCTCTCGACCGATAACCGTCCGACTCAGATCCAATTAAAGGGCGTCAGGGGACTAACGGCGGCCAAGCAAGAAGCTCGGCAAAGTGATCAATGACCTTTAGTGGGGAGCAGTCGTGCAGCCGCTCACGACTGTGCACACCGTAGCTAACCCCTATCGCGGGCATATCAATTGCCGCCGCCATTTTCAGGTCAAATTCCGTATCCCCCACCATTACCGCTTCCGAGACGGGCAAATCGATCTCGCACAATATTTCACGCAACATGGCCGGATTCGGTTTTGAAGCGGTTTCATCGGCACAGCGACTAGTTGCAAACAAGTGCCCTATTCCATGCTCGGCAAATTCGCGATTCAGGCCACGGCGACTCTTCCCGGTCGCAACCGCCAGCTGATGACCAGACCCAAGAAGCTGATCAAGAGTATCCAAAACGCCATCAAACAACGGCAGCGGTTCACCGCGCGCAGCCAACCACTCTTCGGCATAGTACTCGCGCAAGTCTCCGCGCTGCTCGCTATGCGCTTCGGGAAATAACGTGGCAATCGCCTCAGGGAGACCGAGACCGATGATATTGCCGATAGCGGAGGACTCGAGCACTGGCAACCCGGCGCGATCAGAAGCGCGCTGCATACAGGCCACAATACGGGCCTCCGAGTCGCATACCGTCCCATCCCAATCGAGAATAACCAGCATCGGCAACCGACCCCTATCAAAAACTCTTACGCAACTTACCCACAAGCCCAGCCAGCTCTCCAGGCAGAGGCGCCTCAACACTCACACGAGTACCGTCAGGCAAGCTGCAGCCCACCCGGGCAGAGTGCAAGAAGAGGCGCTTGAGGCCCAACTGCCGAAAATGCGCGTTAGCTTCGCCGGGCGTATATTTGACATCCCCCGCCAATGGGCAGCCGACAAACTGTGCGTGTACTCGAATCTGGTGGGTACGCCCAGTCACCGGCTCCGCGCGCAACAAAGTGGCGCCGTTGAGTCGCTCCTCCACCTGAAACCGCGTCGTCGACGGCTTGCCCTCGCCATCCACGACAACCATGCGCTCGCCACTCTTCAGTGTGTTTTTACGCAGCGGGGCCTCTACCAGCTTTTGCGCGCGCGGCCATTTACCCACACCGAGCGCCAGATAGGACTTATCCATTTTCCCGGCACGCAATTCGCCCTGCACATGCAGCAGAACGGACCGTTTCCGCGCAACGAGAATGGCACCACTGGTATCGCGATCGAGCCGATGCACCAGCTCCATAAACGGGCTTTCGGGATACATCTGGCGCAGCGCCTCAATCAGCCCGAGACGCACCCCGCTCCCCCCGTGAACCGCAAGTCCCGCAGGCTTGTTCACCACCAGCAGACCACCCTTATCGTAAAGAATGGCCGCCTCAAGTGTACGCCGCAGCTGATCTCCCGCGACTGCGGTTGGCGCCTCTTCGGATACACGGATCGGGGGCACACGGACCACATCCCCCGCCTGCAAACGGTACTCCGCTTTCACCCTTCCTTTATTTACCCGTACCTCACCCTTACGCAGGATGCGATAGATGCGGGAGCGCGGCACACCCTTAAGGCGCGCCTGCAAGAAGTTGTCCACGCGCTGGCCTGCCAGCTCTTCCGGAACGGTAATAAACTGCACGCCAACGCCCCCCTTGGGGGAATTGGCGTCAGAACGAGATTCTTTGGCCTGAGCAGCCTTGTTTGGAGGGGTACTTCGCATGGGGCGCATGATAACGGCATGCACTAACCATTTGAAGCACACAATTGATGCTCAAGATGGGGCGTGTTATATTCGGCCCGCCTAAGTTGGGCTGGTTTTCGGCGGTGCACGGTTTTTCTGCTATATAAAAACCCAGGTGCCGTTCTCGAGAAAATACCGCCAATCAGGCCGGTGCGCGGAAAACCGCGTTATCAACAAAACTTTGTCGGTGAGACCCTTCGAGAGCGCGTCGAAAGATGGTGCCAAGGAAGTACACAGGCAGTGATGAGCTGTCACTTCCGAAGTTCTCGCCGACACCAACCCGAAGAAACGGGATTTTTGCGAAGGTAAGACGGGCTGACGCCCGCAGCGCTTGGAACAAACTCAACTCGTTACATATCGCTCTGAGAATGCGCGCCAGCGACCGAACTGGCCCCCGGCCCGTGCCTGAGATGGAAAGCCGTCCCTGCACCGCCGGCAACAATTAGAGACACAGGGCCCAGCCACGAGCCGGCCCCAGAGCGGAAAAGCATGTAACCCATGCCAGCCCCATATGGCTGGCAGCCAGGAACCGCCCAAAGAAACACACCGGGCCCGGACTGGCAGGATCTGGATACGCCCGAACACGAAGGGGTATTCTGAGTTAAATCGGTATGTAGGCCGACCGCCGTGACCACAACGATGGCACGCGGACTTAGCCACATACACGAAAGCTGTGTACCCCCGCCCTACCCGGCGCCGGGCAAATACAGCCAAACCACCAACGCCTGCGAGCTTCAGTGGTGTTTTACCTTTGCGTAACGCAAGGAAAATACCAACGCATGAAGAGAATGCTGATTAACGCGACCCAGCCGGAAGAGCTGCGCGTTGCCCTGGTTGATGGCCAATGGCTGTACGACCTGGATATCGAAAATCGCACTCGCGAACAGAAAAAAGCCAATATCTACAAGGGTAAAATTACCCGAGTAGAGCCCTCCCTCGAAGCCGCATTTGTGGACTATGGTGCTGAGCGCCACGGCTTCCTGCCCCTGAAAGAAATTTCCCGCGAATACTTCATCAAACAGCCCAAAGACATTGAGGGCCGCATCAAGATCAAGGATGTGGTCAAAGAGGGCATGGAAGTTATCGTTCAGGTCGATAAAGAAGAGCGCGGCAACAAAGGTGCCGCCCTGACTACCTTTATCAGCCTGGCCGGTCGCTATCTGGTTCTGATGCCAAACAACCCTCGCGCCGGCGGTATTTCTCGCCGTATCGAAGGCGAGGAGCGCAGCGATCTGCGCGATGCCCTGTCCAGCGTGGAAGTACCTTCCGGCATGGGTATCATCGTCCGTACCGCTGGTGTTGGCCGCAGTGGCGAAGAGCTGCAGTGGGACCTCAACTATCTCCTGCAACTGTGGACCGCCATCAAGAAGGAAGCGGATGAGTCCAAGGCGCCCCACTTCCTGTTCCAGGAAAGCAACGTCATCATCCGCGCGATTCGCGACTACATGCGCGACGACATCGGCGAAGTGATCGTTGATGAAAACGGCGCTTACCAGCTGGCGGCCGAATTTGCCCGTCAGGTCATGCCGAACTACGCCAACAAGGTGAAGTTCTACGATGACAGCATTCCACTGTTTAATCGCTACCAGATCGAAAGCCAGATCGAGACCGCCTTCGAACGCGAAGTGAAACTGCCATCTGGCGGCTCCATCGTAATCGATGTGACCGAGGCGCTGATCTCTATCGACATCAACTCCTCCCGCGCCACCAAAGGCGGCGACATTGAGGAAACTGCACGCACCATCAATCTGGAAGCCGCGGACGAAATCGCTCGCCAGTTGCGACTGCGTGACATGGGCGGCCTGGTGGTGATCGACTTTATCGACATGCAGAGCAAGTCGAGCCAGCGCGAAGTTGAAAAACGCATGGAAAAAGCGCTGGGCATGGACCGTGCCCGGGTACAGGTCGGCCGCATCTCTCGCTTCGGCCTGCTTGAAATGTCTCGCCAGCGCCTGCGCCCATCCTTGGGTGAAACCACCTTCCGTGTGTGCCCGCGCTGTAGCGGTACCGGCACCATTCGCGGCACCAAGTCACTCGCCCTGTCCATCCTGCGACTGGTAGAAGAGGAAGCCAAAAAAGAACGTAGCGCCGAGATTCGCGCGATTGCGCCGGTTAATGTGGCAACCTACCTGCTGAATGAAAAGCGTGGAGCAATTTCCGATATCGAATCTCGCAACAACACCCGTGTTGTTGTGGTGCCGAATGCCGATCTGGAAACCCCACACTTCGAAGTGCAGCGTTTGCGCGACGACGACTCCACCACCCTGGAAACCTCCTACAAGATCTCCGGCAGCATCGAGGAATCCCTCGACAAGGCGGACGAAGAACCGGCACGTCCGGTAGCGCAGCCAGCGGTGCAGCAGATTGCCCACACTGCTCCGGCCCCAACGCCGCCCGCAAAGCCTAAGGCCAAAGCGAAAACCAAAGCGAAAGCCGAAGCGAAGCCAGGATTGTTCAGCCGTCTGATCAGCGCGATCGCCGGCCTGTTTGGCGGTGAGGACGAAGACAGCCGCAAGAAGCACAAGAAAGGTAAAGGCCGCGGCAAAAACTATCAGCAGCGTAATCGCAGCCAGCGCGGTGGCCGTGGACGTGGCCGCGGAAATCGCGGCAGAGGTCGCGACGAGCAGCACAGCGAAGAGCGTCGAGAAGACGGACGCAACAAGCGTGGTGACAAACGCCGCGAAGACAGCGATGCGGTTGAAAGCGCGCGCGACAGCAAGCGTGAACAAGGCCGCGAGAACGCGCGCGGTGGCGAAGGTCGTGAAGGCGGCCAGCGTCGCAGTCGCCGTCGTCGCGGTGGTGATCGCCGCAACGAGCAGCAGACTGCGGTTGCGGAAGCCGAAGTAAATAACCTGGAAGTGACAGAAAGCAGCGAATCTGGTGAAGAGCAGCAGCGTCCGTCACGTCGCCCCAGCAACGTACGCGGTCGCCCGCAACCCCGCCGTCGCGGTCGCCGTGGTGGTGATCAGGCTCAACCGCTTGCTGACGCCGCAGCCGCACCAGAAGCTGCAGAATCCAAGCAAGGCGAGACAGAAGCAGCCAAGCCTGAACAACCTGCACAGGTAGATAGCAGCGCTGAAGCGAAGTCTGAAAGCCGTGGCGCGCGCTCTGATAAGCCGCGTCGTCAGCGCAAGCCTCGCCCGCCGCGTGCCGAACAGGAACAGCAGCCAGAATCGCCTGCAGCGGAAGTAGCAGCGCCCAAGGCCGAACCGGAAGCTATTGCGCCAGCGCCTAAACAGGAAGCCCCCGCAGCACCTGAAGTTGTGGCCCCCAAGGCCGAGCAACCAGCGGTAGAAGCAGTAGCTGAAGTACCCGAGTCTCCCGTCGAGCAAGCGCCAGTTGAGGTTGAAACTGCCAAGGCTGAAGTACAGGAAACTGCCCCAGCCGAGCAACCAAGCGAGAGCAAACCACAAGCCGCTGAGGCCCCGGTAGAAGCTCAGGAAGCCGCTCCGGTAGCTGACGAAGAAGTTGCGGCCACCGTAACGGAAGCGCCAGTTCAGGAAGCACCAGTTCAGGAAGCACCAGTTCAGGAAGCACCAGTTCAGGAAGAGCCAGTGCAAGAAGCGCCAGTACAGGAAGCCCCTAGCGCCACCACAAGCGGCAAGCCTACCCGTGCGAGCAACGACCCGCGTGTTAACCCGAAACCGCTGGTTGATATTCAGGTCGTTACCAAGCAACTGGAAATTGGCGAACTGCGCCCACTGGATACCGCGCAACCCGCGAACATCGATCACAGCCCTCGCGCACTTGCGCGGCCGGCAAATGATCCGCGTGTTCAACGCAATAACGAGGTAGCCGAAGGCTAAGTGCTAAAGTAACAACAGAGAGTTAGCTGTTCAAAATTGCAGCTAACTCTTTGAAGTTACTAAAAAAATTCGGATCGCACTTGTACCTGCAAGACAGCTCGGTATAATGCGCCGGACAAATTGGTGGGATGGCTGAGTGGTCGAAAGCGGCGGTCTTGAAAACCGTTGAGTGTAACAGCTCCTAGGGTTCGAATCCCTATCCCACCGCCATATTAAAAAGCCCGGCCTTGTGCCGGGCTTTTTTGTGCCTGCAATTCGACTTCTCGAGTGCACACGAGAATTCGTAAAGCCATATACAGTTCATGCACAAGGAATCACGCTGCTGCCGCCTGCTCCGGGTGGGCTCGCAAACGCAGCACCAGACACACCACCAATACCAGAGTTAACCAGACGATCCCATACGGTAGCCAGCCGCAGGCAAGAAGGAACGGCACTGCGAGTAACATAATCCAGCACCGACTATCCTTCGTTGCGAACTGGTCTCGCACCAACCACAATCCCAGGACGTAGATGGATACTGCGAGCGACGTAGTGAGCGTTGCCACTTGCGATAGCCCGTGTCCCCCGTGAAGCCGTTCCACCGCCACCAATAGCCCCGCACCCACCGCAGCACCACCGGAAAAAATAAGGAAGTGGCCGTAAGCCCATACGAAGACACGTTCAAGTTTCTCGGAGGCCAGGTGGCCATCCACAGAGAAATAGAGCCACCACATGCAAAACGCGAGCACGGCGCCGCAGGTAAACACCAGTAAATAATCCCCCCAAAAACCGGAATGAATCGCTTCAGAAAGAGCCTCTTTACTGCCGAGCAGCACTTCACCCAATACGATTATATTCAGCAGCCCGAACCGCTCGACGATATGGTGTCGGTGCCACTGAGTGGTGCCGGCCTTCTCTCCCAGAAACGGAATCAGCATTTCTAAGGCAATGCCGACGACAAAGAGCAACGTGAAGTGGTCGTGGTCACGCGGGACAATAAAGACCAGCCACGCCCAATAGGCCTGCATCAGTACCTGACCACCCGCGTAAATTAGTGCGGTGTTTCGATATTCATGCTTCGCCCAGGCGACCCTCAGCCATAGAGAAGCAAATGCCAGGCGCATGATCATGTAACCGCTAAACATATAGCGCAGGTAACGATCTTCAAAGAATCCTGGAGCACTGGCAGCGATAAACAATGCTCCCAGCATCAGCACCATCACCGTAATTCGATACCCGACATCGTCGTTGTCAAAACTCGATGCGAACCAGGTAAACAGGTTCCATGGCCACCACACACACCAGAACACCAGCAGGAACTTGATAACACCTTCCTGCCAGTGCCCGTCCGCAATCGCATGCCCTAGCCCATGCGCTGCAGCAGAAATAGCGATGACAAATACCAGGTCAAACAGTAGTTCTAACTGTGTCGCGGCCCTATGTGCTTCGGCTTTATCCCGTGGCAGCAATGGTCTTAGGTATTGTGGCGAACGAGATTCCGTCACGTTATTGAACCTGCATCGAAAGATTCGGCCAGCCGGGCTGAATCACCATCGTGTATTCAAGAAACTTTAGTTCCAATAGAGAACTGTCTGAAATTTTGGCGGTCGCTTACCCCCATTAAGTAATCCAGTCATTTTTCTATCTATTCTCATACACATGTCCCAGCAATCGACCTCCACAAGAGCTGAGCGCCATGCAGCAAGGCTCAATCTCGATTCAGGGATTGCACGAAGTTCTCCCAACTGATGTACAACCGAGCAAGTGGCCCATTCGATGAAACGAAGAAATTTCTGTCAGGCAGCGGTACTCATTCCCGCGACCAATATCATTCTTCCGACTAAATCGGAGGCACAAGCAGCCGACAAGGCGAACGAAGCTAAAAAAGCCAGTAAGCCAGCAGCCCCCAAAGCACAGGCCAAGAGCGGCACCATCCGGCAGGGAATTTCAGCGAAAGAAGCGGATGGAATGACCTATTCCGATATGAGCAAACCATCCGGCAAAAGTGTTGTTGCCGGCGGACCCGCAGAAAAGACGGATAGCAAGCCGTATCAAATGCCGCTGACCCAAGAAGAGCAAGACATGCTCGGAGGGTCAAAGGGCCCTGAAATGGCCAAACTCATGAAGATTTTGGTGGCGCACGGAAATGCCTTTGGGGCTGACAAACTCGTAAAGCTGGGCGGGCGCCCCCACTCCTCCATGTACTTCGGCACCGAATACATGGCTTCGCTGATTGGCATTTTCGATGAAGTGGCCAAGGCCGGACTCAAATCCTACGCGCCTTACACGGTTAACCCCCGCCCCTACGATGCGTACAACGTCAACAACAACCCAACCGATATGCAGCTGATTTACGAGGGCTATGCCCGGCAGCGGGATGTTGACTGGGTACATGTACGCCTTGGCTCACCCGACCTCAACTACCGCAGCTGCGCCTGCTACGTACCTGAGATCGGTAATGCGCCGAAACCGGGAACCTATGTCGCCTGGGCGGAATCCTCCGCGGTGAACTACGGAAACTCCGCACTTGGTCTGCGCACCAACCGCAATGCTACCGGCATGGAGTTGCTGTGTGCGATTGTCGGCAAGGCGCCCCGCTTTGGATTAATGACGGATGAGGGGCGCAAGGCCAAATGGCTGATCGATGTAAAAACAAGTAAAGAACCTGACTGGGGTGTGATCGGTACGGCAATCGGCCGTAAGTGTGTAGAGGATGTGCCGTTTATTGCCGCGCTGGATAGCTACTTTGGCGGAAAGATCACCAATGAAAATATGCACAAACTGAAGGCAATGGGTAGTGCCACCGCCTCCAGTGGCGCAGTGGGCCTGTACCACGTGGAAGGCGTCACACCGGATGCACAACAGCACGAACGCAAGCTGCTGCTGGACGGCTATCAGACCTATGTCATCGACGACGCAGAACAGGAGCGCATAAGCGACACCTTCGAAAACCAGTGGACAAAAAAAGATCATGCGCCCACGCACTGCTTTATTGGCTGCCCGCACAATACCTATGACGAAATCCTTCAATGGGGAACCAATGTTACAAAGGCATTGGAGAAGAATGGCAAGAAAGAAGCTGCCATCCCTGTCTACCTGTTTTGCGCCAACGTCGTACGCGACCACCTGGTAGAGGAGCACCCGGAGCTCGTCGGGCGTATGAAACAAGCCGGAATGAAATTTACCAACATGTGCTCAGTTTCCTATGCCGGCATGAAAGGTTTCTCCGAGCGCGTCTTCGGCGTGACGAATTCTGCAAAAACCCGCAACTATTCGACATTGCGATATTTTCCAGACGACGTACTGCTGGAGATCATCGTTACCGGAGAAATCCCTAAAAACGCCTAGTCGAACCAACACCGATACACCCGTTAAAGCCTATAGATAACGCTGGAGAATGACATGGCAAAGAAGAAGTTTCAGGGCCGCGCACTATTACCAGGCAAGTTGGAAGGGAAAGCGCTCGTATCAACAGTGCCATTCAACACGAGTAATTCCTACATCAAGAATATGTTTGGTGGTGAGACAGAAACGGCACCCTGTACCGATGCGGCCAACAAAGACCTTTATCAGAAAGACCTTAAGGGAGCCATTATCTGCACTACCCAGACCGTCGGCTCAACTCTTGGCGGCTGCGTGCTGATGGGTATGAGTGAAATTGGTGTGGGCCCACAGGCAATGCTATTCGCATGGCCGATTGATTCCGTTTCCTCTGCTGGACTGTTTATGAACGACATCTGGTATGACCGCAGAATCATCACCGTTGACAAGCTCGGTGACGATTTCCTTAAGTCGGTGAAGTCAGGAGATCCCATTGCCATCTATGAAGATGGTACGGTTGAGGTTGGCTAAACCAATCTTGAATGTATCTCGTTCCGACTGATACAGGGCAGCCAATGAAGTGCATGCGCGCACCCGCGCTCAACTTACTTTGTGTTTGCGTCCTCTGTGTGGCCCCTGCAGCGGTTGCCTCGCCCCCCCATACAAACGCAAGCACAAAAGACGCCGTCAGTAGCGACCCAACGGATCCCTCGGTGGTACTACCGGACATTACTATTCGCCGCGCGCAGCGGGACTCCTTACTCGGTATTTCACCTCTCAAGGGTGCCCACGACGCATTCAGCAATTTCTCGGACATGATTTATCGCGAGAATTGTGTGCGGGTCGGGGTCACGTTTAATCATGCTTCCCAAGGTATTACCGAATCGGTAGACGATGATTCCAAGAGCGGTAGCACTACGGATATGGATCTCGTCGCTCAATGGGATGCCTATAAGCGTGGCGAACCGACTGCCGGCAAGCTTTACGTGCACATTGAAGGCCGCTGGGACTACGGCACAACCGGGCCACAGGATCTCGGCTTCGTGAGCATGGCGACAGCGGGTGGGACTGCAAACGCATTCTCAGCCTATACCCCGACGTTTCTTCCGTTCAGAAACCTGTATTGGGAGCAAGGCAGTAAAGAGGCTGGCTGGGCGTACCGTATCGGCAAGATTACACCCGATGCCATCCTTGCCACCTCGCAGTACATCGCCCCGGTAACAACCTTTCTACCGAATGCCGGTACCGGTCTATTTGTCAGTGGTTATCCTGACTCCGGGCTTGGCATTGTAGCGGTAAAGCACCCCAGCCCACGCTGGCGTTTTCTCGGACTCGTCTCCGACGCCAATGGGGATCGCCAGAACTTCGGCGACATTGGTGCCAAGGATTTCTATAAGGCGGTTGAGATCGGTTTCAAGCAATGCCCGAAGACCGATAAAGCCGGATATTCAAAAATAACCTTCTGGCACAATGACGGAACCAAGGACCGCCAGCCCATTAATGCCAGTACCGGCCTGCCCGGCCATGGTGTTACCGTAAAGCTGGAACAAGAGCTGGACCCACGCGGGAAGAACGTTGCCGTGCTGCGCTGGGGGCGCTCCTGGAACGATGCAGCCATCTATCGCCAACAGGCGGGGCTCTCTTTTATATTCAACAATCCTAGTGGCCCTCTTGGAATGCAGAACGACATGATGGGTGCCGCCGTCAACTGGATCGAATCCGTAGTACCCACCGCACGTGAGGAAGTAAACTTCGAGCTATTTTATCGCTTTCCACTATTTGTTGGCCTGGATACGACGTTCAGCATCCAGCACATCAGGAATCCTGCATTTACGGATGAATTCAATGAGGCGCAGGCGTTTAGCATCCGGATACGGTCGGTATTCTGACCGTTCCCAAACGTCAGTCAGACATGTCGGCGTTCACATTAAATGCAGCCTCGAAATATGGCGGTAGACCTTGAAAATCCAACAAAGAACTCAAAGAAGGCGTTTCCTGTCAATACGAATAGACATGAATGATGAAGACTGCGCAGACTGTACCGCCTGAAAACCAGGGACACCAAGAAAGCAACTCAGCCGGCTTGGCTTGGCTATTCCATCGGGCTTAATCGCTCAGGTGAACGATTACCTGGCAAGTGATAAAGGCCCCAGAAAAGCGACTAACGTAATTTACCGCCAAGCCGTATCACATCAAGAGATTCGCTTACCTTGGTCATCAGTCATTTCTGTTTGTAAATCCTATCCTCATAAACTCGTCGTTATCTACACACAGCAAGTGGTGACTGTACGATCCTCCCAGAGAGCCCGATCACATATTCCCCTACGCTTGCTTTGTAAGGAATTCCTTTCTGCCAAGACATATTGATCTTTGTGTCATTCAAAATATATTCGCGCCGCGAATCGATCAAAGTTTGTAACTCAGCCTACGATTATGAGGCGACCAAAATTTGACCACAAATTTTAGGTGACATTGCTACAACCAACCCTCATCGCCATATCGCGATAGAGAAAATGGCGCATTAACACATCCTATTCAAAGGGGAATTTATACAAGGTATGTGTTGAGGAGTCTGTACAACCCGACGAAAACGATAGGACGCAACATCGATCGTTTAGAAGTGCATAGATATAGAGTTACAAGGAGCAACTCAATGGATAGGCCGGATAGATTTCGAAGGCGTGCCCTACTGGCACTGATCTTCAGTATTCCATTCGCTAGTCTCAACGCCACCGCCCAAGAAGAATCGGAACAGGTCTTACGGGATCAAGCGCTCAAGCTTCTTGGTAAACATGTGTTTTTCGATTCAGAACTCTCCAACCCAAAAGGAAATCAGGCCTGCGCCAGCTGCCATGAGCCGTTTGCTGGGGGTACATCCGGCTTTTCGGATGTCAACGAAACCAGCGTGGTTGTGCCAGGCGCGACCGCACCCAATATCGGCAACCGCAAACCGCCAACAAACGCCTATGCGTCATTTAGCCCGCCCTGGCAGCCTGCCGTGCCCGGTTCCCCCTGTAACCTGTTTGCCGGAATACCGTTTTGCGGCGGAAACTTCTGGGATGGCCGTTCGCAGGGAAATGATACCCCGGTAGGCAACACGGCCCCGGCCCCGCACTTGGGCGATGAGGTGTTCTACAACATAGAAAATGCTGCGATCATGGCATTCGGCAAGTACAAGGGGCCGACCTCTGATCAGGCGCTAAACCCCATGCCGAATCCCGCGGAGCAAAACATTGCCCGTATCGATGTTTGCGAGCGGGTAGAAAACTCAATCTATGCACCGCTGTACAAGCTCGCATGGGGTGTGGACCTAGATTGCAGTGCGACGCTCGCTTACAACAACAACACCCATTACGACATTTCCTTTAAGCGGCTGATGTTATCGGTCGGTGCTTATCAGCACTCCGAAGACATCAATACATTTTCATCAAAACGGGATATGGCACTACGCGCAGAACTCGCCTGTGATGGGAGCAGTTATCCCGAGCATTATGATGCGGAGTTCTGTGCGCTCTTATCTGAAGCCAATAAGGATGCTGGCCAGTTCCCCCTTTTGTTACTGACAGAAGAAGAGAACCTTGGCCACGACATATTCTACCAAAGTCCATTCGGCCCCCCTGGCCCTGTCGCTGCAGGAGCCTGCGCGCTCTGTCACTCAGGCCCTGGTGAAGATGGCACCGAACCGTTACAGTTGTACACCGATCACAGCTATCACAATATCGGTGTACCCCATAACCCGCATATCCCAAATTCCCCCGACCCGGGACTGAGCAACCATTTGCTGGATGCCCTGCCAGGCCCAGTACGCACACCGACTTTGCGCAACACCAGTAAAGGCGCTCAACCCGGTGTATTTACCAAGGCGTACACGCATAATGGTTGGTTTAAAAGCCTGGAAACTCTGGTGCACTTTTATAATACGCGTGACGTGAAAGTACGCTGCGAAACACTCATCCCAGAGACGATTGCAGAGGGTACTGACCTCACCGCAGCAGTAGCCCTCGAGCACAACTGCTGGCCCAGCCCGGAATTTCCAGATACCGCGGTGGGCGGGCCGATACTTGGCAACCTTGGTTTGACAAGTGACGAGGAGGCAGCGCTGGTTGCTTACATTCGCACCTTAAATGATGCTCATACCGCCGAGCGACCCATATTACTTGATGAAACTAACATACGCGCACGCCGTATCTTTACCATGTTTCAGATGCAGAAATGGGATCGGGAGATATGTGTCATAGGGGGCATATCTTCGAGCGCACCGGCGGCGGACCATTCTGGTCGACCGTGCCTGCCGCTCTCCCAGATAATCGAGCTACTTGAGGAGGATGATTGGTTGATACAATAAGGCTGGCCCTATTTAGGTAGCCTACATCTATCTTTCCGCTGCCGGTGTTCACAGCCCGTAAGGCATAGACCCCGGCAGCGTTTTCTGTATCACCAGTAGCGGGCGCTTTGGTTGAAACTCTGCCCAAGTGCAGTTTTTCAGGTCAAAACCGCACCGTATTTTTGGAAAATGGCCGACCCTACTGGTGCGAATGCGCCAGATACTTACCCTTCTGTTTCTAGGTTCACTTCAAGATCACACATCACTATCTATGCCCTCGGATATTTCCAGAGTGTCCATGTCAATTCACGACAAATTTGCCAGGTGCGTAGAGAAAAACTACCACCCAGTGGCGAGATTACAGACGGACACCCACTGTGCGGGAGCAAAACTTAGCTGCATGGGTCCGACTCTATTTTTCAGTCTCTTTGCTATCACCTGGTCGGGAAAGGAGGGAATCCGGCACAGACAGATGCCAGTAAATCGCGGCGCTGCGTAAGCAAAATATTAGCAGCATGCTAACGGCACCTATGGTGAGAGCGGCACCGGGAAACATCGCCAGTAAGCCGATATAAGTGATGCAACCCAATGTGACTGGTACCGCGTACAACTCTTTACGCATGAGCAATGTTTCATTGCCGGCCAGCACATCGCGCAACAGGCCACCACCAATTGCGGTGATGATTCCGAGTAAAATTGGACCAAGGGGTAGCGCGAACGAAAGATCCATTGTTTTCTCTACAGCCTGAATCGCAAACAAAGCGACGCCGGCGGCATCCAGGTACAGCATGGCCCGGTAGACCTGTCGACCGGTCATTCGCTTGTTGGCGATAAAAGCCAGCAGACTCGCCGCCAGAGCAACCCAAATGTAATTCAGATCTTCCGACCAGAATACCGGCACACCCAAGATCAGGTCGCGCACGGTACCCCCGCCGATTGAGGTAATAACCCCCATCACCAGAGCGCCAAATAGATCGATGCGTTTGGGTGCAACAGCCGCCACCGCGGTCGCCGCAAACGCGACGGTTCCCGCCATGCCCAGTGCATATTGCAGCTCCGCTACTGTCATCAAAGCCTGTCACTCTTTACACATTTCGCCGCATCAGTGACCAAAGTGTAGAACGATCGACTCTGTAACCGGGGTGTGTAGAACATCATGTCACGCCGACCCGCAGGTTACTGGCAAAATATGCGCAGATTTCGACTAGGCTAAGAGAATGACACGCCTTTTACGGGGCGCGCTCCGCACGGGATGAAACTATGAAGGGGAAGCATGCCTCAGCACTCTTTATGGCGGCTTGTATCGCCGGTGTGTGCATTGGCTTGGGACTAATTTACTACTTCGACCTCGACGAGCAGATTCTCGAAATCCTGCAGTGGTTAGAAGATCAAGGCTGGCAGGCCAGTCTGTTGTTCATTCTTATTATGGCGGCGGCCATTATTTGCCTGGCACCCGGGGTAATTTTCACGATGGGCGCAGGATTCGTTTTCGGGGTCATCAAAGGTACCGTGCTGGTTGTCGCGGGTACTGTACTGGGTGCCGGTATTGCCTTTTTAATTGCGCGCTACCTGTTTGGAAAACGGCCATCCGAATGGGTCATGTCCAAGGTCAAGCCAGCCAATATCGGCGACGTCATACGGGATGAGGGCTGGCAGATGATCATGTACACCCGTTTGGTACCCCTGTTTCCATTCAAGCTTTCCAACTATTTTTTTGGACTGACACCCGTGCGCTTCCGGGACTTTCTGCTGGGCAACTTCCTCGGCATCATCCCGCTCACCCTCACCAACGTCTATGTGGGCTCGATTGCTTCCGATCTCACCACACTCGGCAGCAGCGAAGTGGAAAGAACCCCGATTGAGTGGGCGCTCTACGGAATGGGTTTTGTCCTGGCGATTGTGGCGCTGGTTGGCCTTACACGTATTGCGCGACGAGCCCTTGCACCGTTGAAGCAATGAGTACCCGCATGGTGGCACGCCATGCTTTTTATTGATTGTCTAACCTAAACAATGATGCCTGGAGCTATTCAGTGCCACCATCCGCTGTGGAGCGGTCAGGAAAATGCGTGGCGAAACTTGAATTTGGCGATGAACGGAGGAGAACTCTCATGCCCTGGATGAAATGGCTTCCCTGGCGGTTCTTCGTGCGCAAGTTTGCGACATCCCACGGTTTCCTCGATCCTCTCGCGGTCATGGCGCGTATGCAGCGCTTTGCCGAGCCATCGGAAGTCAGCGAGCCAATCGAGCTATTGCGCGCTGGGGTTATCTTCCATGCGCGCGCGCTGATGAACAGCAAGGTGATCCAGCACAACCTGGACTGGGTGTGGCCCTATTGGATCGAACGCCAGTTCGACCCGGCCGATATATCCTTCATCCCGCGCGCCTTCTCCATTACCCACTGTAATCTCAGTCACCGCAACTGGACCGCCGTAGGCGTACCCGGCAGTGAGGAAATGCCCATCGTTGACCCAAGGGGGCTTTTGACGCCCCACTACGATGGCTGGTCGATTGATGCCTGGGTGATCGGCGACGACGGAGAAAACCTGTATCCGTCCCAGCGCGATGACGTTACCCAGCGCTTGAGATTGCTCGATGGCGTTGCGGTGGTCACGCAATCCGGGACCGAACAATGCAGCCTGCTAAGCCGCGTCTGGGCAGAACTCGACGATCAGCACAACAATTGCCATATGCGCCTTAAGGCCAGCCACAGTAACGGCGGATGGTTGGTAGTGTCCCTCAGGCCATGCAATCCCGAGGGGGTTGCCTTTATCAACAAGATATCGCTGCAGGGCAACCGCGATGAATGGCTGGTGGATGGCAAAGATCGCATACTGTTCGACCGTCCGATGGATAGGCATCACGCATCGGATTACAAGAAAGGCGATATTTCCCTGTACCTGCGCGATGACACCAATGAGACACACGCGGAGTGTGATGTGGGCATGGCCACTGCCGCTGCGCTGTTTCGTATCGAGCCCGGGCAAACCCTCGACACCCTTGTCACCATTCCGCAACACTGCCCACTAAACCGCCGCAATGCACCTCCTGGCTGGCGCGCAAATCTCGAGAAGCACTGTGCAATGAGTGTACCCGACGACCAGATGCAGTTTCTCTACGATGCTGCAGTGCGCACACTGATTCTGCACTCCCCCCACGACGTGTATCCGGGCCCGTATACCTACAAGCGTTTTTGGTTCCGGGACGCAGCATTCATGATCCAATCACTGTTGCACGCCGGTTTGCTTGATCGTGCCGCAAAGGCACTGGAGCGCTTTCCATCGCGACAGAAACGCAACGGCTATTTCCACTCACAGGATGGCGAATGGGACTCAAACGGCGAAGCGCTCTGGATTATCGATCAGTACTGCCGCATTACCGGGCAGAAGCTCAAACCCGAGTGGCTCGACCCTGTGCTGCGTGGCGCACACTGGATTGACAACAAGCGACTCCCAAAAGATGGCAGCCTTACCGCAGGCTTACTACCCGCGGGCTTTAGTGCGGAGCACCTGGGTCCAAATGACTGCTACTTCTGGGATGACTTCTGGGGCATTGCCGGCCAACAGGCGGCCGTTACGATCTGCCAGCGCGAAGGTAAGGCCGAGGATGCAGCGACCTTTCAAAGCCATGCCGACGATTTTATGCTGACCGTGGATGAGGCCTTGCAGGGTTGTGCGGAACGGCTCAAACGCCCGGCCATGCCCGCGTCACCCAAGCGGCGACTGGATGCCGGTGCCATTGGCTCTATTGCCGCAGGCTACCCCCTAAAACTGTACGAGCCGGACGATCCGCGCCTGCTGGACCTGGCAGATTTCCTATTGGAAGAATGCTTTGTTTCTGGCGGTTTCTTTCAGGACATGATCCACTCGGGGATTAATGCCTACCTGACAATCCACGTGGCCCAGGTGCTGCTGCGTGCCGGTGACCCGCGCTGTATTGAGCTGATGCGCAATACTGCAAAACTCGCCACACCCACTGGGCAATGGCCGGAAGCCATTCATCCCCACTCGTTCGGCGGGTGCATGGGCGACGGACAGCACGCCTGGGCAGCGGCAGAATGGGTCACCATGCAGCGCAATTGTTTTGTACGTGAAGAAGGCGATAAGCTAATTCTGGCGTCCGGGTTGCCACCAGAATGGTTGAGTGACACGGAAGCCAAGCGCCCTATTCTCTTTGGCCCAGCGCCCACGCACTTTGGGACTATCTCACTGGAGATTTTGCCGGGGGAAAACCCGCGGGTTTCGTGGACGGGTAAGTGGCATGACATACCGCCGGTAATAGAAGTTCGCGCCTTTGGCTACCACCCACAGGTTGTCGATCCCGATACAGAACAGGTGGAGCTCAAACCACTGTGAATATCGTTATGCTCACCAACACCTACCTGCCGCATGTAGGTGGTGTTGCCCGCTCAGTCGCTGCGTTTTGCCGGGAATACCGAAGGCAAGGCCATCATGTAATGGTGGTCGCGCCCGAGTTTCATGACAAGATCGAAAATGAAATGGATGTGGTGCGCATTCCTGCGATCCAGAATTTCAATGGCAGCGATTTTTCCGTGGCACTGCCGCTCTCCGGGGAGCTCAGCGACCGGCTGGATTTTTTTGAACCCGACCTCGTGCATTCACATCACCCGTTTCTATTGGGCATGACGGCACTCCGCATCGCCCGCAGCCGCGAGTTGCCATTAGTTTTTACCCACCACACTCTGTACGAACGCTACACCCACTATGTCCCCGCAGATTCCGATGCGCTGAAACGTTTCGTGATTGAGTTAGCCACCCGCTATAGCAATCTCGCCAGCAAGGTGTTTGCACCAAGCGAAAGCGTCGCAGAACTGTTACGCGAGCGCGGCGTGAAGTCGCCAATCAGTGTTGTTCCGACCGGTGTGCAACTGGAGGATTACTGCGATGGGGACGGGGCCAAGGCCCGTGCACGTTACGGTATTCCGGATAATGCATTTGTTATTGGTCACCTGGGCAGGCTGGCGGAAGAGAAAAATCTCGAATTCCTGTCAGATACGGTGGCGGAATTTATGCAGCGCAACCCCAACACGCATTTCATGGTGGTTGGCAGCGGACCGCTGCAAGCGCGCATTACACAAATTTTTGCAGAGAATGGCTTGTCGGATCGACTGCATATGACCGGCATCCTGCAAGGTGAGACACAGCGGGACGCCTACAGCGCGATGGATGTATTTGGCTTCACCTCCACCAGCGAAACCCAGGGCATGGTGCTCACCGAAGCGATGGCCGCAGGCACCCCGGTAGTGGCGCTGGATGCCAGCGGTGTGCGCGAAGTCGTCGATGACCGCTTCAACGGGCGCTTGATTCTCAAACACTGCCAGCGGGAACTGCTTGCCGGATTCCAGTGGGTATACGATCTGGAACCCACTGAGCGGCAATCCCTGCATAATGCCGCGCTAGAAACCGCCGAGCGCTTTTCCATGGAAAACTGCGCGAAGGCTGCCCTCTCCCATTATCAATCCCTGGTCCATCAGCATTGGCCGCTGGACGACTCGCTGTATGCGCAGTGGATGCGATTACGCAAAACCATTGGCGCCCAGTGGGAAATTCTCGAAGGCGTTACTGGCGCTGCCACTGCGGCTCTGGAAAATGCCGGCAAAGGCAAACCCCAGCAGGCCAATGATTAGGAATTCCTGCAGATGTTGACCCGTATCGCCACACGTCTCCGCAACTGGCGTCGCCGCGTCAGCCGCAGCGAGTGGCTGGCGCGCACGCTCAAACTGCAAATCAATGAGCGCGAACCGGAAGCACCTGCACTGGTACTCATTCAGATTGACGGACTGGCACGCCTGCAACTGGACCGCGCATTAGCCGAGGGCAAAATGCCCTTTGTGAGCAAGCTGATCAGAGAGGAGCACTACCACCTCGATAACATGTACTCGGGGGTCCCTGCGACAACACCGGCGGTGCAGGCAGAAATTTTTTACGGGGTAAAATGCGCGGTGCCCGCCTTTGGGTTTATGTCGACGGATTCCCAGGAAATGCTGCGCATGTATGAATCCAATGCAGCAACCAAGGTCGAAGACAGTCTGACAGAAACCGGTAACGAACCGCTACTACAGCACGGCAGTTGCTATGTCAGCGTGTTTCGCGCCGGCGCAGAACATGACGAGGCGCATTTCTGTCCAGCCTCGCAGGGCTGGGGGCCCTCACTCAAGGAAGCTGGTCCCAAAGCGCTGATCCTGATGCTGCTGGTCAACCTGTGGAGCCTTATCCGCACAGCGGGCCTGCTGTTTCTCGAATTCTGTTTATCGGTGGTGGATTTCTTTCGCGGACTGACCAGTGGCCAGGACTTTTTGCGCGAGCTCATGTTTATACCCACGCGCATTGCCATCACCATCTTGATGCGCGAGCTCTCTACCGTCGGTGTAAAGATCGATATCGCGCGCGGCCTGCCAGTTATCTATATCAACTTGCTGGGGTACGACGAGCAGGCACACCGACGCGGCCCCAGCTCGGCGTTCGCACATTGGACGCTGAAAGGTATTGACGATGCGATTGCCCGAATCTGGCGCGCAGCGCACCGCTCCTCCCGACGCCACTATGACGTCTGGATTTATTCCGATCATGGCCAGGAAGACAGCACGCCTTATGAGAGCCTGCACGGACGCAGCTTTGCCGATGCCGTGAGTGATGCCCTGTCGGAACTGCCGGAGAGTCCCAGCGGCTATCGCTCCAGTTCCAACCACGGCATACAGCTGCAACGCGTCCGCCTGTTTGGTGGCCAGTGGGTACAAAAGCTGTTCCCGGTAAAAGTCACTGAAGATCAGCGCGACGGTGATGCGCCCATGGCACTTTCCGCCATGGGGCCGCTGGCCCTGCTCTACAACATCCACTGTACCCACACCCCACCCGCGGAAATCGCACGAATTATCATTGAGAAGACCGACGCACCGATGATTCTTTATGAAGATAAAGAATCATCGGACACCGACGCCGAGGGTAAGCAGGTCACAAAGATTCGCGGCTGGTGGCGGCACGGCGCCTTTGCACTCCCAGAAGATGGGGAAAAAGTCCTTGGTGAGGACCACCCGTTCCTCGACGAAGCCATCGAAGATTTGGCAAACCTGTGCCGACACCCGGATGCCGGTGATTTTGTCGTCAGCGGCTATTGCGCGGGCCTGCCAAGTATCTCGTTTGCCATAGAGTCCGGCAGCCATGGCGGCGCCGGCCCTAACGAAACCCATGCATTCGCATTGATGCCGGGCGATATCCATTTCCCGAAAAACGGCCGCGGCCACTGGCGCCCCCGCGATATTCGCAACGCCGCCCTCGCATTCCTGCGCGCGCAGCCAGCGCAAAACCTGAAGTCCCCACCAGCAGTGACCACAGCCACGGAAATGGATTCGCCCGAACGCAGTGATCCCTCCGCAACACCAGCACAGGTTGCGACGGGCGCACAACCCGGCACGAACCCGCAGCCATCGAAGCCGCATACACTCCGAGTGATGACCTACAACGTACATATTTGCAAAGGGATGGACGGAAAGCTTTCGCCAGAGCGCATTGCCCGGGTTATCGCGCTCTATTCCCCAGATATTGTCGCGCTTCAGGAAGTGGATGTACGCCGCAAGCGCACCGGAGACGTGGATCAAGCCCAACAAATCGCGAAGCTGCTGGCGATGGATTTCCACTTTCAGCCGGCCATGCACCTGGAGGATGAGCGTTACGGAGATGCCATCATGACCCATCTTCCCGTGCGCCTGATCAAGAAAGGCATCCTCCCCGGACCACCGGAAAACTCGCGGTTCCGCAATAGCGCCGAACCCCGCGGCGCTCTGTGGATGGAGATCGACTTCTACGGCACTCCGATACAGATGTTCAACACGCACCTGGGGCTCTCCAAAGGTGAACGACAGCGACAGGTGGATGCGCTACTCGGAGAGGACTGGCTGGGCAATGCGGAGTGTCGGGATAAGCCCCGCATACTCGTCGGTGACTTCAATGCCCTTCCGGGAGCCGGCGAAATAAAGAAAGTGACCGAGGTACTGGATGACGCACAACTGAAAATGCCTGGCCATAAGCCGAAAGGGACCTTCTTCAGCCGTTTGCCCAAGGCACGCATTGACTACGTGTTTGTGGAGCCAGGCCTTCATGTGAATGATATCCACGTCCCGCGCAGCGAATTGACCCGGCTGGCCTCCGATCACCTGCCCCTGATCGTCGACATCAAGATACCCGGCAGTCATTGAAAATCGCCCCCAATGCCCCCATTACTGGGTTTATACGGTCTGATTGTGCCCCGCAACGCCATTTCCAAGAGTCTGGCATTGCGCGCTGATTTTCCTCAAGTTGCCCCATTTCGGCGAACCTCACGACTACTTGAAGGTCAAAAGCACTGGTTATATGATCGCAACAGATTATCTATTCACTAGCAGGAGACGCTAATGCAGCCCGAAGTTTATACACAGTCCCGAGCGGTGGACCGCTTGGAGTCAGCCAAAGTACTGCGCAATACCTACGCACTACTGGCCATGACTGTTCTATTCAGCGCAGTCACCGCAGGCGTTTCCATGGCAATCGGCATGGGTCGCGGCATGGGCATCATCTGCTCCCTCGGCGCCCTGGCCCTGATCTGGCTGGTACTGCCGCGTACCGCTAACTCCAGCGCAGGCGTTGGTGTCGTCTTCGCCTTCACCGGTCTGCTGGGTGCCTCCCTGGGCCCCATTCTTAACCACTACGTTGCTGCAGGCAGTGGCCAGGTGATCATGCAGGCGCTGGGTACCACCGCACTGATCTTCTTCGCGCTGTCTGCCTATGTACTGACCACCCGTAAAGACTTCAGCTTTATGGGCGGCTTCCTGTTCGTTGGCCTGATTGCCGTACTGGTATGTGCCATCGGCATGATGATCGCGAGCTTCTTCGGCGTATATATGCCGCTGGCCAGCGTAGCCCTGAGCGGCGTGATTGCCCTGTTGTTCTCCGGTTTCATCCTGTACGACACCAGCCGTATCGTGAACGGTGGTGAGACCAACTACATCATGGCAACCACTTCCCTGTACCTGAACATCCTGAACCTGTTCACCAGCCTGCTGCACATCTTCGGCTTCGCTTCCGACGACTAATCAGCACGTTGACCCGGTTCAACCAATGCCCCGCTTAGCGGGGCATTTTTTTGCCAGTATGCCACCCTTTACCTAACCTCCAGCCTGAACACGGCCATCAGACTCACACCAGGTACACACACCCATGCAATTTACCCTTGTGGTTTATGGCGCGCCCCACAGCTCGGAAGGTGCCGCCACCGCGCTCCGTTTTGCCCAGGCAACCCTTGCCGCGGGCCACGGTATCTACCGGGTGTTTTTCTACGCGGATGGCGTACATAACGGCAGCGCCCTCGCCGCACCCCCGCAAGATGAGCAGGACTTGCTGGGCCAGTGGCAGTCCCTGCAACAGGATCACGCACTCGATCTTACCGTGTGTATCGCCGCGGCCCAGCGCCGTGGTCTGCTCAGTGAATCGGAAGCAAACCGCCTGGAGAAGCCCAGCGCCAACCTTGCCGCAGGCTTTAGCCTGGCCGGCCTCGGGCAGCTGGCAGAAGCGGCCGCTGTCAGCGACCGCCTAATCAGCTTTGGAGGCTAATGCAATGGCGAACTCGATCCTTGCCCTCTGCCGGCACGCGCCCTACGGCAACACCCTCGCCCGTGAAGGTCTCGAGGCCATTCTGGCCTGTGCCGCCATGGATCAGATTCCCGCAGTCCTCTTCACCGGCGACGGCGTATACCAGCTGCTTGAACAGGACCCGCAGGCGATTAATGAGAAGAGCCTGCGGCGGAATCTACAGGCCATGCCAATGTTTGGCATAGAGCAGATCCATGTATGCGAGAAAAGCGTTGCAGCACGGGGTATTGCCACCGACACGCTGCAGCTTGCTGGGGCGGAGCTTGTTTTACTGGCCGACACCGGCGCCTTCATTCGCGACTTTGATCAGGTACTGAGCTTTTAACATGACCCTGCATATCGTCAATCAATCCCCACTGGGGGGAAGCGCGCTCCATGATTGCTTAGCGTCCTTTGTCGAGGGTGATGCACTGTTGCTGATCGAGGACGCGGTCTATGCAGCGACTGCGCCCACACACCACAAATTACCTCAAGACAATATCTACGCCTTGACGGCCGACGCGCACGCGCGCGGAGTAAAACTGGCTCAAGGCGTAAAAGGCATCGATGAAGCGGCGTGGGTAGATTTGTGCGTGGCGCACACACCCATTGTTAGCTGGTTCAGGTAAGTTAGCCATGGATAATTTGGTAATTGCAGGGCGTGAGATCGCGCTCGACAAAGAAGGCTTTTTGCGCGACCTAAACGATTGGAGCCCGGAAGTGGCCACCGCGCTGGCGACCCGAGAAAACATCGAGCTCACTCGGGACCATTGGGACGTGATTACGCTACTGCGCGATTTCTATCAGGAATTCGAGCTGTCTCCGGCGATGCGACCACTGGTGAAGTATGTCGGGCAACATCTGGGGCCGGAGAAAGGCCGCAGTATCTTTCTGATGCAACTCTTCCCGCCGAGCCCGGCCAAAATCGGCAGCAAGATCGCCGGGCTCCCCAAACCTACCAATTGCCTGTGAGCGTAAACGCATTTAGCGCTAACACATCTGCCCGAATACGATTTTGGCACCTAAGTTGGTCGTATTTTCCATAAGTTAAATAGTCCCGTATTACACTTTTTACTCAACAGGTATACAAGGAGTTACCTCAAGTGAAAAGGATGTTGAAACTTTTGCCTATAGTGGCGCCGTTAACTTTGGGATTGAGTGGCGTCGCCTCGGCGGGCCCTCTCGGCCTGACTGGACCACAGGATTTTATTGTCCGTGCTGGCGGATACTATATTTCCCCGGGTGATGACACAGTTAGCTTCGTCGATGAAACGCTCGAGTTTTCCGATGCCTTCCGCGCTAATGTGGACCCTGGTTCCGAGTGGGGTTGGTTAATCAACTTCGAATGGAAACCGCATGAGCATTGGGGTATCGAGGTCGCCTATATGGATGGCGACAGCCACTCAAGCAGCCATGCTGACAGCTATTTCACACTCGGCTTCGATGATGTGGAATACCGCAATGTCACAAATTTTGATGCCGATATCAGTACCCTAAGCCTCAAGTATTACCCACTTGATGAGACGTGCCTGGTTCAACCCTACATCGGTGGTGGCATTAGCTACACAGAGTTCGGTTCAACCCGCCTTAGCCGTGCCGTACGGCGGGACTTAGCCGACGTTGGTCTGCGTGGCAACTTCGGCTTAGGTTCCTCTTGGGGCTATACGTGGCAAGCAGGTATGGATTTCAACTTCGGGCGTGATAGTGCCTGGCTGGTAAACGTTGCCGCGGTGTATACGCGAGCCGACACCGATATGCGACTGCGAGTTTTCGATGACGTACCGCCACCCCCGGACCTAGAGCCGATTTTTGAGTCCTATTCCGGGGACTACATCTATGACCCTTGGATGTTCAACCTGTCAGTGGGCTATAAATTTTCCTTCTGACACTTCTAGTTCGGCAGATTGAATTGGGCGCTTCGGCGCCCTTTTTTTGGCATGCGCAATACAGTGCGCCATGGCCCCGCCCAGTGCTAGAGATCCCGCCTGCACTGAAAGCTGTACCGAATCAAACGCTACCACTTAAGTCAGATGCAAAATCACTCGACGTGCGCCCGCATGATGGCGGTGTTCCCATAGATAGATGCCCTGCCAGGTACCCAGCGCCAGCCGACCATCGATAACCGGGATGCTCAGGCTGGATGCCGTTAATGAGGCCTTGATGTGCGCAGGCATGTCATCCGGCCCCTCAAGGGTGTGCGTGTAAAGCGGGTCATTTTCCGGAACCAGCCGGTTCAGCCAGTTTTCCAGGTCAACACGGGCGCTCGGGTCAGCATTTTCCTGAATCAATAAGCTTGCGGAGGTGTGCTGTATAAACAGGGTGCACAGACCGTCGCCACCATTGGAATGACTGGCTAGCCAGCCCTCTACCTCGCGGGTGAACTCGTGCAGCCCCTGCCCCCGCACTACAATCTCTAGCTGTCCTGTTGCCATAAACACTCCTTTCCGACACCCATCTCACATCGATTGGGGGTTTCCGTTATAATCCGCGCCCCAAATTTGGACACACTCTAAACTGCAATTGTACGGCTGATCCCATGGCACTTCACCGCGTAAATACCGACGAATACCAGCAGCAACTGGACCAGAAAGTGGCCCGGCTGCGGGAGGCCTATACGCCCTACACGGATCTGGCACCGGAAGTCTTCCCTTCCCCGCCCAGCCACTACCGCCTGCGCGCAGAATTCAAGATGTGGCAAGACGGCGGACGCGTGGACTACGCCATGTACAAACAGGGCGAATACAAAAAACCGTTTGTGATCCAGGAGTTTACCGTTGGCTCGCGCAGGATCAACGAGCTGATGCCGCCGTTACTTGATGCCATCAACGCGAGCGAAATGCTGCGCAAACGGCTGTTCTGTACCGAATTCCTGACAACATTGAGCGGCGATGCGCTAATTACCCTGATTTACCACAAACCCCTGGGGGAAGAGTGGGAATCAGAGGCGCGCGCCCTGCAGGAACAGCTGGGAGTGCCCATTTTGGGACGCTCACGTAAGCAGAAACTGGTGCTCGAGCGCGACTACGTGATTGAAAAGCTGGATATCGATGGACGTGAATACCAGTACAAGCAGGTTGAAGGCAGCTTCACACAACCCAATGGCGAGATTTGCCGTTCGATGATCGGCTGGGCAAAAAGCTGTTGCCCACAAACAAGCGAAGACAAGACCAGCGGTGATTTGCTGGAACTCTACTGCGGTAATGGAAATTTCACCATTCCACTGGCGGCACACTTCCGCCAGGTATTGGCGACGGAAATCTCCAAGGTATCGGTGAACGCGGCACAGGAAAACATTGCTGCCAATGGCGTGGACAACCTGGCGATACTGCGCTTGTCCAGCGAGGAGTTTACCCAGGCGATCGATAAGGTGCGCCCTTTCCGACGCCTGAAGGACTTCGACCTGGACAGTTACGACTTTTCCACTGTGCTGGTGGATCCACCCCGTGCCGGCCTGGACCAGGACACCTGCGCGATGATCGCCCGCTTTCCAAGAATTCTATACATCTCCTGCAACCCGGAGACGCAGCTGGAAAACCTGGCGGAACTTACCAAAACCCACCGTATCGAGCGATTTGCGATTTTTGATCAGTTCCCGTACACCGATCATACAGAATCTGGTGTATTACTCGTACGCAAGTAAGTGGTACGACGCTCACTAGCAGCGGGCACGCCGACGGTGTCAGGCCGCCCCCAATTATGTACTTAAAAATTCCTACCGAGGATTCGCTTGGCCGCATCCAGAGCGAAATCACCTAACTCTTGCTCGACTTTGAACATTTCCTTTTCGTAGGCAAAACGTTCCTTCGGTGAGAGCTTTTTCCATTCCGCAAGGATGGGAATGTGATTGGTTTTATCCGAAATTTGGTAGAAGGCAACAAACTCTTCCTTTACCGACCCATCCACCTGTAAAGAGTCCAGCAGTACGCGGATCCGGATAGAAGCCTCAGTTAGGCCCACGCCATCTTCCAACAGCGTCTTGGCAATAATCTGAATACTGTTGTTTACCCGCTCACGCTGCGCCTCAGCCGCCGCTTCGAGCTCTGCCAATTGCTGTGCCTGGCGCTTGCGCGCTGCACGCAGCTCAAGAACGTAGTAAGTGGCTATCGCGGAGAGCACGAGAATAATCAGCCCGGCAATTACCAGAATCCACACGGGTACTTCAGTCATGGGAGGTTTACCTTCAACAGTGCCAGTCCGAGGCTGGCGGTAACAATAGAAAAGAGTGTGCTGATCGCAACAATGTTGGCGGCCAACTGACTGTTGCCGCCCAACGCGCGCGCCATGATAAAGGAAGCCGAGGCTGTTGGCGCGGCTGCGAGCAGAAACAGAATCGCCATGGATTGCCCGTCCAGCTGGAACACCCAGCCGATGGACACCAGTACCAGCGGGACCACGAGCAATTTGAATGCGCTGGCGACCACGGCGCCAAAGGAGCTGCGGCGCAACATGCTCAAATCCAGAGATGCGCCAATACAAAGCAGCGCCAACGGCAGGGTTACCGATGCAAGGTACTCACCAGTCTGTACCACCATTTGTGGCAGCTGCAGGCCGATGGCTTTGGCGGCTAGCGCCGAAACGATGGCCACTATCAGCGGGTTGCGCGCGACGTCGATGGCCAGTTTCCGCCAGCTAAACTTCGCCTTTTGCGAATAGACCGCGAACAGGGCAACCGCCGCGATATTGTAAAAGATAGTGATGACCGCCATCAGTAATGCGGCCTGCGCCAGACCCGACGGGCCGTAGGCATTAACCGCCCATGCCAGCCCGATAATCCCGAGGTTCCCGCGAAATGCCCCCTGAATAAACGCACTGCGGTCCCCATAAGCCAGTGGCCGGGCGCACAACCAAGCCATTGGAACCGTCAACACAGTGCCCAGTAAGCCAGCAAGGAGCAGAGGCCATTCGTCCGTTGGATCAGCATCGGAACCGAAAATATTGAAAAACAACAGCGCCGGCAGCGTGATCAGAAATACCAACCGCGATGCATCATCGACGAATGAATTGCTAAGTAGTTTTGCGCGCGCAAGTCCGTAGCCCACCAGCAGGGTGAGAAAGATAGGCGCGGTAACGGAAAGCGCAAACGAGAAGGTATCGGCTACTGCGTCCAAGGCTTATTCCACTTCCTCGGCAGTATCTTCCGTTGCAGCATGCTCCGAAGCCAAGGTTGGCAACTTGTGGCTGTCTTCCGCCTTCTCGCGCAAGTCGGCGGCAATCTGCTTGCGGGTCTTCGCCCCCAGTTTGCGCAGACTGTCGATACGCTTCACCGCATTGCCGCGGCCGGTAGCGAGTCGCTTATAGGTTTCCTGATACGCTTCATCCGCCTGGCGGATACGGCTACCCAGGTTATCCAGCGACTCCAGTACCAGCGCAAACTGGTCGTGCAGCTTGCCCGCCTCGTCGGCGATCTTTTCCGCGTTTTTATTTTGCTTCTCGTAGCGCCAGATATTTTCAACCGTGCGCAGGGTGGCCATCAACGTTGTCGGGCTCACCAGCACAATTTGGCGCTCGTAGGCGAAACGGAACATTTCCGGGTCCGCCTGCATCGCGAGCATATAGGCGGCCTCAATCGGTACAAAGATAAATACAAAATCGAGGGTGCGCACACCCTCCAACTGCTCGTAGGCCTTTTTGTTCAAGCCGGTGATATGCGCGCGGAGTGAGTTCACATGCTGCTTGAGTGCCTGCGTGCGCTCTTCGTCGGTCTCTGCCGAGGCGTAGCGTTCGTAATCCACCAGCGAGACCTTGGAATCAATGATCAGGTCCTTGTTTTCTGGCAGGCGCACGATCACATCCGGCTGGCGGCGACGACCATCGGCGGTAAAGCTGACCTGCGTTTCGTACTCACGCCCTTTCTGTAGGCCAGACTCTTCCAGCAAGCGCTCGAGCACCACCTCACCCCAGTTACCCTGAATCTTGCGGTCGCCTTTCAGCGCCGAAGTCAGGTTCAGGGCCTCGTCACTAATACGCTGGGTTTGTTCGCGCAGCGCCTTGATCTGGCCCAGCAGACTGTTGCGCTCGGCATTTTCCCGGTCGTATACGTGTTCTACGCGCTTGCGGAAGTCGCCCAGCTGGCGTTCCAGCGGATCGAGGCTCTTGCGCAGGCTATCTTCGCTGCGGCGCTGGAAGGCCTGCTGTTTCTCTTCAAAAATCCGGTTGGCAAGGTTTTCGAACTGCTGGGTCATGCTCGCGCGCGTCTGTTCCAGCTGCTGCTTCTGCTCGGCGAGCGCAGCTTCGCCCTTCTCCACCAGAACCTGATGCCGCACCAGCTGCTGAGACTTGTCAGAAAGCGCCTCACGCAGCTGCTGGATCTCCACCTGCTGCTGGGTATCCCGCTCCTGCACTACCTGCGCCTGAGCCTGCTGGACCTGCTGCTCGGCTTGTAGTGACTGGAACTGACTGATCAGACGCGCCCTACCGGCCCTGCCAGCCCAAAATGCGAGGAGCATCAGCGCCAGAATCAGGCCGCCCGCCAGCAGTGACTGCTCCAGGGACATTTGCAGGGGAAACCAGGTCATAAAAATCACTTAAACTTATTAGGTAGTGTTATCGAATATGCTACACAGGGCGTCGGCTGAGGTATCCTTGCCGGCCAGAGGTACTTAACGGGAGACAGGTTGTCGCATGCCAGTAGAAAGCGGCCAACAATCCAGCCGCCATTCTAACAAGGCCCCCAGCGCATTGATATTCGATTCCGGGGTCGGCGCCATCAGTATTGCGCGGGAGATCCGCCGGCAAATGCCCGGTCTCACCCTGCATTTCGGTATCGATAACGGCTTCTACCCCTACGGCGACAAGCCAGAGGACACTCTGGGCCCACGTATCGTCGATATTGCCAGCCGTATGGTGGCCGCCTGTGATGCCGATTTACTGGTCGTCGGTTGCAACACCGCTAGCACCCTGGCCCTCCCCGAGCTACGGCAATTCCTACAACAACCGGTTGTGGGTGTGGTACCCGCGATCAAGCCCGCCGCCGCCGGCAGCCGCACGGGCACCATTGCGCTGATTGCTACCGAAGGCACCGTCAACCGGCGTTACACCCGGGAACTAATTGATCAGTTTGCTAATAGCAGCCGTGTGATCAACGTGCCCGCACCTGAACTGGTGGCGCTGGCGGAAGCGAAGCTCCGCGGCGAGACCATTACCGCAGCAGATCTGGCTCCGGTCATCGAAAGACTGTTTAGTGGACCGCACGGGGAAACCCTCGATACCGCCGTACTGGCCTGCACCCACTTCCCGCTGCTGCGAGATGAACTCAGTGCGGCATCGCCGCGCCCACTCATCTGGCTGGACTCCGGTGATGCCATTGCCCGCCGGGTGCGCTGGTGGTTGGACGAACTCAACCTCACACTGCCGAGCGAACCGCACAGCAGCCAACTACTCACCAGCAGTGAGCATCAATCCGAGCAAATTCTGCAGGCGTTCGGCGAGTTTGGCCCGACGTATCAGCACCAGGCGATTGCGGTTAGACTGTAGCCCTGTGAAGCCTCAGCTTCTCTGCGCAACACCTGGACATTTTCAGCGTGCACTGCGCCTAATAAAACAGCAATAAACACCCTATTCAGCGTCAAACACTATGCTGCAACCTGCATTTCCTTTCCGGCAGATTCTCGACGAACTGCCGGTGGGTGGTCTCCTTCTCACCCCGACCAACCGTCTGCGCAATCGCTGCTTGCAGGTATTCGGCGCATTCCAGCCAGCCAGCACCAAAAATTGGGCTCCGCCCGCGGTAGAGTCACTGCAGGGCTGGCTCGACAACCTCTGGTTTGAGCTACAGCAAAAGCAATGGCCTCCAGCGATGCGACGGGTACTTAACCGTGAGCAATGCCAGCTGTTATGGCAAGCCTGTATCGATAGCACGCTGGATAAAGGCTTAATCAACACCCAACAGTTGGCAGGCCACTGCGACGGGGCTTTGGCGCAATTGTTTCAGTGGTGTCGAATCGAACAATTGGAAAACGCAGAAGAGGTGTTGAAGCCTCACTGGGAAAATACCGGTCTGCAGTCCGGCGACTACCCGCTATTCGAATTATTGCCCGCATTCCAGCAAAAGCTTGCGCAGCACAACGCAATTACCCAGGACCAGCGCGACCTGCTCATATTGCAAGCCTTTGAAGAGGGACAGCTGGCGCGGCTCCCGCAGCTTTCTCTAGCGGGCTTTGTGCAATCCTCGCCACTCAATGACAAATTATTCGCCGCGGCGGCGGAAAAGGTAATGCCGTTCGGTATCCCGGAAGCTGCTGCAAATAGCCTGAAAGTTAGCCGCTGTCATAATCTTGAAGAGGAACTACAGCAGGCGGCGCGTTGGGCCGCCACTAAACTGTCGCAGAACCCGGATGCGAGCATCGGCATCGTGGTGAATAACCTTGGCCAGTGTCGCGCCCAGGTTGAACAGGTCTTCGCGCGGGTGCTGGAACCCCAGTGGTTCTCCCCGACCCAACCCGCGTACACCCTACCCTTCAACTTTTCCGCGGGCACGCCACTGGCCAAGACACCGGTCGGTTCGGCATCGCTCGATCTGCTCGAAGCGCTCGTGGACTCGTTTGATTACAGCACCCTGCGAAATCTGCTGTTCAGCCCCTTCTGGGGGGATGAAGGAACGGCCGAGCAGCATTTGCGCAGCGCCCTGATGCGGCGACTGCAAAAGCTGGAGTTGCGCGAGATACCCGGAAACGTACTGCGTTCCTGGGCGGAGAAGCTCGCCGAAGAGCTTGCCCCTGAAAGTCCCCTGCCCGGGCAACTAAACCAGCTGGGCGACTGGGCCCGACGCTGGCAGCGCGCTCCAGCGGAAGTCTGGGCACAGCGTTTTTCTGACCTACTGCTGAAGCTCGGCTGGCCCGGCGCACGCAACCCCAACAGTCAGGAATACCAGCAGCTGGTGCTGTGGGAACAAGCACTGGAAAGCTTTGCCAATCTCAGCGAATTCACCGGCGCGCTGCCACTACGAAAGGCACTGCAGTTGTTGCGACAGATTGCCAGCCGCAGTCCGTTTCAGGCAGAAACCCGCGACGGGCCACTGCAAATTCTCGGGGTACTGGAAGCGGGTGGCCTCGCATTCGAGCATATACGCCTAGTGGGATTTGGACAGCAACAGTGGCCGGCACCGCCATCGCCCAACCCGATGCTACCCATCCTCTGGCAAAAAGATTGGAAAATGCCGCGCGCGAGTGCCGAGCGTGAACTGGAGCTTGCGCAACAGCTTACCCAGGACCTGCTAAACAGCAGCAGTGATGTGGTGGTTAGTTACGCCTGTGAGGAAGATGGCGTAGGCCAATCTCTCAGCGCACTATTTGGCAGCCCTGCCCCCGCGGATTGGCTCGATAGCGACCCGCTGCAGACCTTCTACGAAACGCTAGAGAAAGCAACTGCACTGGAGAAGATCCCCGACGAAGCACTCCCCCCGCTCTCTGCTGAAGATTGCACACAGGTACGCGGCGGCGCAGGTGTATTGAAAGCACAGGCCCTGTGCCCACTCAATGCGCAACTTCGTTACCGCCTGGGTGCCGACAGTTTTATGCAACCCGGCCTCGGCCTGAGCCCCGCCGAACGCGGCAACCTGATTCATGAAATGCTCGCCGCTTTCTTCGAGAACTGTAAAACGTCTCGCCAGCTTGCCGAAATGACACCAGAGCAGCGCAAACTGCAGATCAACACCAGTATTGACGCCGCCATCGGGCGACTTAAACGAAAACATCCGGAGTTGCCGCAGGCATTCTGGTCACTGGAAAAAAGTCGTCTGGGAGACATCTTTGAACAATGGTTGCCGCTAGAACTGGCGCGCCCACAATTTGAGGCTGCGCAAATTGAGTCACAAACAACCGTGAATCTCGAGGGCTTGACCCTGACATTGCGTCTGGACCGGCTGGACAACCTCACCTCTGCAGATCAGCAAGAACAGCTGGTAATCGACTACAAAACAGGCCAAACCAGTGTCAGCGACTGGCTGCAAGCGCGCGTGCGCGAGCCGCAATTGCCACTCTATGCCCTGTTCTTGCCAAACGTAAAAGGCATTGCCTACGGCGCGGTAAAAAATGGCGATTGCAAATACCTTGGCACTGGTGAACTTACGCATGCCATCAAAGGCGTAAAAGCGGTTGGCGACAGCCAGAAGAACCCCGAAGTGGAATTAGGCAACTGGGATCAGTTGACCCAGCACTGGGCACAAGCACTGGCAACGCTCGCCTCGGAGTACAAAACCGGGTATGCCGCACTCCGCTTCGACCGCCCCGCGGACAACGAAAACCAAAAGAATTTGTGGCCGCTGAACCGCTGGCCGGAACGCCAATCATGACCATTACAACACCAGTAGATGCCCGACAGCGCGAACAAGCGCTCGACATCACGCAAAGCTATGCGGTTTCTGCTCCCGCGGGCTCCGGAAAAACCGGCTTGCTGACCCAACGCCTGCTCAAATTACTCGCAGCCTGCAAGCAGCCGGAAGAAGTACTGGCGATTACCTTTACCCGCAAAGCGGCGGGTGAAATGCGCGAGCGACTGCTCGATGCTTTACTAGACGCACGGGACAATCCGGAGCCGGAGAATCCCCACGCAAAAATCACCTGGCAGCTGGCAAAGAATTTGTTGGCCCACGACCAGGAACATCAATGGCACCTACTCGAGAGCCCTCAGCGCCTGCGTATCCAGACCATCGATGGACTGTGCCGAAATATCGCCAGCCAATTACCCGTCGACAGTGGACTGGGCGCGCCGGGCGAACCCCTGGAGCAGCCCGCGATCGCCTACGAGAAGGCCATTGCCAATCTATTGACGAAGCTGGAGCAAGAGCCTCTAGATCAGGATCTTGGAGAGCTGCTGCTGCACCTCGACAACAATCTGCCGGAAGTTACCGGGCTGCTGCAGACCCTGCTGGAAAAGCGGGAACAGTGGCTCGAACCGCTGCTTGCCGTTCACCAGGAACAGGCAGAGGACTATTTCACCTTCGTAATCAACGAACTGATTGAAGGGCAGCTTGCCGCGCTGAAAGCTGGATTGGGAACACACCTCGGTGAACTGATTGAACTCGCGGACTACGCGGGCACTAATCTCAGCAAAGACAAGCCCGAGCATCCGATAAGCCAGCTTGCGGGTATCGCCGGCGCGCCGAGCTGTGACGCGGAAGGTCTGCCGCAGTGGCTGGCGCTCGCTGAGCTACTGGTTACGGGTACCGGCACCTATCGCAAGTCGGTCACCAAAACCATTGGCTTTCCCGCCGCAGACAAGAAGTCTCCGGACGCGGAGAAGGCCAAAGAACAAAAGGCACGAATTAGTGCCCTGCTCGCTTCCTTGGCCGACGATGAGGCGCTACTGCAACAGATCGCCGAAGTGCGTACCCTTCCCGGCGGTATGGACGACGGCCAGTGGAAGATTCTGCGCTCGATGGCCCGCATCCTGCCGCTGTTGGTGGCAGAGTTAAAACTGATATTCCAGCAGCTCGGCGGGACCGACTTTACCGAGGTCGCGCAGGCGGCGCTGGCGGCACTGGGCAGCAGTGATGATCCCAGTGAAGTCGCGCTCAAGCTGGACGTGCAGATTCAGCACATACTGGTAGACGAATTCCAGGACACGTCCCAGTTACAACTGGAATTACTGCAAAAACTCACCGCCGGCTGGGAGCCTCAAGACGGGCGCAGCCTGTTTATCGTGGGCGACGGCATGCAATCCTGCTACGGCTTCCGCAATGCCAACGTGGGCATCTTTCTGGATGCGCGCAACGAAGGGATTGGCGAACTGCCGCTGGTACCACTGAATCTACAGGTGAATTTCCGCTCCAGTACCGCTGTGGTGGACTGGGTTAATACCACCTTCGCGCGCGCCTTCCCACGCAAAGACAATATCAGCCGCGGCGCCGTGCGCTATCTGGAATCCGTCGCCTTCAAGCCGCGCTCCTGGGAAGGTGAACCCGTCACCTTTTATGGCTGCACAGACGATAACGAACGTTTGCTGGAAGCGGAGAAAACTCGGCAAATAGTGCAGGACCTGCAGGCGCAAACCCCCTCTGCAAGCATCGCCATTCTGGTGCGCAATAAAAAGCACCTGCAACAGATCTTGCCGGAACTCACCCGTGCCGGTATTCCTTACCAGGCCCAGGACCTCTCGCCCTTGGCCAGCAAAATGGTCGTGCTGGACTTGCTCAGCCTGACACGCGCCTTGCAAGATCCATCGGACCGCATTAGCTGGTTATCGGTACTGCGCGCCCCCTGGTGCGGCCTCACCCTGCCCGACCTGCATGCACTGGCCAACGCCACTGCAGAGACCAACAATCTCGACGACGCAAAGCTACGCGACCCGCGCGACCCGAAAAACGCGCCCCTCCTAAACACCTTGCTAAACAACCTGCACAGTGGCCAGGCAGTGGCAGGGTTGAGCGAAGATGGCGCGCAACGTTTGCAGCGAAGCCTGCCAGTCATCCTCGAAGCGTGGCAGCAACGTGGCCGTAAGCCTCTGCGGGTTTGGATCGAAGGCCTGTGGCTCGCCCTCGGCGGACCAGCGAGTGTGGCAGACAAGCAGGAACTGAGTAACGCCGCTGACTTTTTCCAGCTTCTGGAAAAATACGACCAAGGCGGTCGAATCGGCGATTGGCCCGCATTCGAACAAGCCCTGGAAACGTTGTTCGCGCGCCCCGCACAACAGGCCACCGTGCAGGTGATGACAATCCACAAGTCCAAGGGTCTGGAATTTGACCATGTAATCATTCCCGGCCTGGATAAGTCCGGCGGTGCCGGCGGCAGTGACCAGCTTTTGCGCTGGTGCAGCTGGCTAAATGCCGAGGCAGATAACCGTTTTCTGCTCGCGCCCAAAAGCCCGCGCAGCGGCAAAGACCCGCTTTACGCCTACGTCAAACACGACAACAGCGAGCGCGAGCGACTCGAAGGTACGCGCCTGCTGTACGTGGGCTGCACCCGTGCGATCCACAGCCTGTATCTGCTGGCCAACGTGAAGTCTTCCGACAAGAAAAATGAGGACTATAAGGCGCCCACGCCCGCATCACTGCTTGCCAGCATCTGGCCCGCGCTCAGCCAACAGGACGGCAGTAATTGGTGTCATTGGCTTGAGAGTCCGGAGCCGGCAGCCGATGCTGACGCAACCGATCACAACTATCTGTTGCAGTTGCCCCTGGGCTGGCAGCCCAGCGCTTACCCTCATGGAAACCTGCTGGCCCGTTACCGGGTGACAAGCACACAAGCCGCACCCGGCGAGGATGCGCAGGACGCGGAGGAAGAACGCAACTTGCCCGAACTTGGGCAGGTACATCAGCGCTGGTTCCGGCACGCAGGCACCGTTGCCCATGAAACCCTGGCGACACTCACCGAAGCACCGGAGCGCTTGCAACGCCCCGCACCTGAACTGATCAGCGAGCTGCGGCCGCTTTGGCAATTGCGACTCTCCGAGGCTGGCTTAAGCGGACGCAACCACGAAAGCGCGGCCGAAAAAGTTGAACAGGCGATCGCCCGCACACTCAGTTGTGAGACCGGACGCTGGTTACTCGACGCAAGTCATCGAGAATCTGCCGCCGAGCTGGAAATCCACACCGGGGGTGGCCAGCTGCGCCGTAACATTATTGACCGTACTTTTATCGATGCCGAAGGCAGCCGCTGGATCGTCGATTACAAGACCGCAGAACCGAGTGCCGGTGAAGAACCGGCAGACTTTATTGCCGCGCAGCTGGAGCAATACCGCTATCAGCTGGATCGCTACCGACGCCTGTTCTACCAGCGCGGCGAAACATCCATACGCTGTGCGCTGTACTTCCCTCTGCTGCAAACACTGGCGGAGCTACCGCCGGAGTAAGGTTAAAAGCTCTGCTTGGAACCGGCCCTGAATGGGGCCGGATCGGCGACTAACGCAGCCCCCTCTTCAGCCCGACACTCGCGCACTCACCATCCTACCCCGATACGGCCAGCCACATAGTCGAGCAACCCCATCCTTAGCATGTGCATCAAAGCTAGATAAATTTTGCGCACACTGTACAAACTCGTGACAGCTAAAACTGTTTCAAATGAAACCCTAGCCCTACCACCAGTCACTAGGTAGCATAACTGCCCCGCAGCTCTGTGCTGAGGGCAAGGACGCGACCAAATTATCTAAATAAGTAGTGATTTAACCATGACCACGCAGCAGTTCGACGACCTTAACGTCGTCTCCCAGGACATCCTGATTACACCGGAAGCGCTGAAATCAGAACTGCCCGTTAGTGAGGCAGCTGAAGCTTCTGTGGCCGCCGGCCGTACCGCCGTGCGCGATATTCTCGACCGCAAAGACCACCGCCTGATGGTTGTGATCGGCCCCTGTTCCGTTCACGACGTCGATGCGGCCATCGATTATGCCAAGCGCCTGAAGGCGCTGGCCGATAAGGTCTCTGACACCCTGCTGATCGTGATGCGTGTGTATTTTGAAAAGCCCCGCACCACCGTGGGCTGGAAAGGATTGATTAACGATCCGCATCTGGACGATTCGTTCAAGATTGAAGACGGCCTGCACATTGGCCGCAAGCTTCTGCTGGATGTTGCCGAGCTGGGCCTGCCAACCTCCACCGAGGCGCTGGATCCGATCTCACCGCAGTACCTGCAGGATCTGATTTCCTGGTCTGCGATCGGTGCCCGTACCACCGAATCCCAGACACATCGCGAAATGGCCAGCGGTCTATCTTCCGCAGTGGGCTTTAAGAACGGCACCGATGGCAGCCTGGAAGTAGCCATCAATGCGCTTCAGTCCACTGCCAACCCACACCGCTTCCTGGGCATCAACAAAGATGGTCAGGTTGCCATCATCCACACTGCTGGCAACAAATACGGCCACGTGGTACTCCGTGGTGGCAATGACAAGCCGAACTACGACTCCGTAAGTGTGGCAGTCTGCGAGAAAGAACTCGAAGCAGCAGGCCTAGTGCCCAACATCATGGTGGACTGCAGTCACGCCAACTCCAACAAGAACCACGAATTGCAGCCGCTGGTGGTGGACAACGTGACGCACCAGATTCTGGATGGCAACAAATCCATTATCGGCATCATGGTGGAAAGTAACCTGAAGGCCGGCAACCAGAAGATCAACAAAGATCGCAGCAAGATGGAATACGGCGTATCCGTTACCGATAAGTGCATCGACTGGGAAACCACCGAATCCCTGTTGCTCGGTATGGCGGAGCAGCTGCGCGAACCGCTTCAGGCCCGCAAAGGCTAAACAGTTTCACGCTTATTACAGGCCGGTTTTGCCGGCCTTTTTTTTGCCCGCACAATATCACTTCATTCTTTTCGTCTCCCGCGAGCCACCCTATACGCACATGCGTCAGTGCGCGCCCGAGCATCCCCGGAATTCTATCTACACTACTTGAATAGCAACCAAATCCACTGCACACATTAGGCAACAGGAACCGACAATGACTGACGCACAGAGAATGCAATATCTGAAGATCGCTCTCGTCGTCCTTGGCATCTTCTTTATCTTTGGGATCTACATCATGATGATGTGGGTATGGCCGTCCGGCTGGGGCTGGACGCCGCGGCAGCCGGAATACGAGCAAATGATTATGGGACTCTACGCAACGCTCGGCGTATTCCTGATCAGGGCGGCAAAAAACCCTCTGGAAAACCTGAGCCTTATCTGGTTTACCATTTGGTCCAGCATCGTGCACGGCGCCATCATGCTGGTGCAGGCCTTGGTAGACGAGACCGAACGGGCAAACTTACTGGGCGATGTGCCGGCACTGTTTCTGGTGGCTGCCGTGCTCTGGTATCTCATGCCCAAGCGACATTCACACTAGCGCGCCCTATTCCAACCAGCGCAGCAGAACGAACAGGCACAGAAACCACACAAGGAGCCAGGCACTGCGGCGATACCAATTAACCTTGCCCTCCGTGCGCAAGTGGTGACGTATTGCCTGTTCGTATAAATCCGACTCACCTTCAGTTGCTGCTGCTTCACTTTTCCGCTTGTTGCTGGGCAAGAAAGAGGCCACAACTGCCGCAACAACAGTCACGAAAAAGCCAATCACATTCCACCACAGCCAGGAAATTTCCGGCATAGTCAGCCAACATATGCCATTTACCGCCACCCCGAGTGACAGCCCAACAATGACCTGCGGCCCCGCCACACGCTTGACCAAGAAGCCCAGTATGAACACCGCCAGAATCGGCCCATTCGCCAGCGAGCCGACTTTGTTGATGGCTTCCAACACCGTAGGCGCAATATCGCCCACGTAAAACGCCATTACCAGCGTAACAACGCCCCAGACCGCCGTTATGCCCCGCGAATACACCAACTCTTTTCGTGCCGTCCAATGCCCACGGTGGAACCGCCGAACGTAATCTTCCATGGTCGTGGCACTTAACGAGTTCAACACCGAATCGAGGGACGACATCGCAGCGGCAAACAACGCCACCAGACTCAGCCCCACCAACCCAACGGGTAACGCGTTGATCATGTAGAGCGGCACAGCAAGATTGTATTGAGGCCCCTGCCCGGTCGTCGGCAATGCTGAGACGAATGCCGGGTGCTGTGCGGCGTACACGCCGATACCCACGCCTACCAGGCAGTACAGAAACACCAGCGGGAAGCGCAACACGCCATTGATCAGCAGTGCATTATTGGTGGCGTCAATATTGCGGGTACTGAGCTGCCTCTGCACCTGGCTCTGATCGCAACCGTAATAGGAGACATACAGAAAAAGCCCACCAAATAGCATTGGCCAAAACGCGAACGTCTTGCCATCGCCAAAACCGTGGTGTGCAAAGTCGAGCGTGGTTTTCCGCTCACTGTCGAAGGCCTGCCACATCGTGTCCATGCCTCCGGCGGCGGTCGTCAGCGAAACCAGAACCACCAGCAGCATGATTACGAGAATGAGCAACTGCAGTACATCGGAATAGATAACACCACGAATCCCGCCCATCACGTCATATACCACCGTAAAGGCTCCGAGTAGCAACACGGAAGCGAAAAAGCCCAACCCGGTAATCAAATCAATCACCAGAGCAATGCTGTAGACGGTAACGGCGGTGGCAAACGCGCGAACGAATAGAAACAATCCGCTAAGAGTCAGGCGTGTGGCCAAATCAAAGCGCCGCTCGAGATAGGCATACACAGAAACGAGATTGAGGTGGCGAAACAGCGGCATCACGAACAGGATCAATACCACCATGGCCAGGGGCACTGCCAACTCATATTGCAGCCACAACAGGCCACCACCCGCAGCAAACGCAACAAAGGCCGGCGCTCCAAGGATACTGTTGGTAGAGCACTGGGTGGCCATGATCGACAGGCCTACCGGCCACGGCCCCAGATTACGCCCGGCAACATAGTAATCTTCCCGGCTGCCCTGGCGGCGCGACAACCAGTAAGCCATGGCCAGCAGGCCAATGCAGTAAGCGGCGATAACCCCCCAATCAATCCCTGATATGTGCTGCGTCATTGCTGTGTACTTTGGTTGCGTACTTTGTACTGTTGTTCTTTTGATATTTGGGTGGAAACTCCTTGATCACCCGGTTTCATGACGCCGCTACCTCAGCAGCCAAACGATCTCGCGGGCCGGCACCTTGCCCTTCAAGCCGCCATCAATTTCGGCGGAGCCCAGCTGCTCCGTCTTGTAGGCGCTGTCGTAAAGCCGGTGAACCTCGGCAGCATCCACACAAAATGGCGGCCCTGGCAATTGGCTCTGATCGTAATCAATCGCCAGCAACAGCTGAGGAGCAGCCCCGGTAAGCGCGATCAGGTGCGCTGCGTAGGCTGTGCGCATTGCCTCCGGCAGCGCTACCAGCGCGGCGCGATCGTACACCGCATCGATGGGACCCAACGCATCGCGCGTCAGTTCGAAAAAATCCCCAACAAAGACCTCCAACTGCCCCGCGCTGTAGAGCTTTGCGTTACCCACCTGAGTGATCTGCGGCTCCGCACCAAGCTGCGCAAACAGCTGCTGGATTGCCAGCTCACTCAACTCAGCGCCGACAACGCGGTAGCCGTTTTGTAGCAACCAGGCGATATCCAGTGTTTTGCCGCACAGCGGCAGAAAAATCCGGGCACCGGCCGTTAGCCCCAGCGCATCCAGATGCTCAACCAGCAATGGGTGCGCATCCGGATTGTGGAAGCCAATTTCGTTTTTGTGCCATTTATCCAGCCAAAATTTGTGTTCCATAGACACCGCCCTCGCAGATATTCCTCCTGTAGCGCCGATGATTCGGCGTTAGCCGCACCGCGCCTTTTGCCCGGTATAATACCAGCTATGCCTGAGTTACCTATCCACGAGGTGTTGCCCCAACTGCGCGACCGCCTCAACCAAGAAAACAATGTTGTTCTGCAGGCGCCCCCCGGCGCCGGTAAGACTACCGCGGTGCCATTGGCGCTGCTGGCTAGCCCATGGCTTGAAGGCCGCAGAATCATCATGCTGGAGCCTCGGCGCCTAGCGGCCCGATCTGCTGCCGCTCGTATGGCCGACCTGCTTGGCGAGCCGGTGGGCAAAACCGTCGGATATCAGATTCGCGCAGAGCGCAAATACAGCCGTGATACACGCATCCTCGTGGTGACCGAAGGGATTCTCACCCGCTTGCTGCAATCCGACCCCGAGCTCACCGGTACCGCACTGGTCATTTTCGACGAATTCCATGAACGCAATCTGCAGGGTGACCTGGCACTGGCCCTGTGCCTGCAGTCTCAGGAAGTGTTGCGCGAGGATTTGAAGCTGCTGGTCATGTCGGCAACGCTTGATACGGAAGCCGTCGCCGGCCTGCTCGATGAGGCCCCGGTGATTACCAGTGAAGGCCGCGCCTTCCCTGTCGATATTGCGTACCTCCCCCACCAGCAGGTACCTGAGAACATCCGCCAACTGCCGGCAACCGTGGCACGTAAAGTGAGTGAACTGCTGGCTCAGCGAGATGGCAGCGCGCTTGTGTTTCTCCCGGGGGTCGGCGAGATTCGCCAAGTAGAAAGTGCCCTCAAGGAATCTTTCAGTAGGCAGCCAAACGTATTAATCTCACCGCTTTATGGCGCTTTGAAAAAAGAGCAGCAGGACGCCGCCATCGCGCCCTGCCCCGATGGCAAGCGCAAAATTGTGCTCGCCACCAATGTCGCCGAGACCTCACTAACCATCGAAGGCATTCGTGTGGTGGTGGATGCGGGGCTTATGCGGGAATCGCGCTTCGATCCCAATACGGGCATGAACCGACTGGTTACCACGCAGATATCCCAGGCCTCCGCTACCCAGCGCACCGGACGCGCAGGACGAATCAGCGAAGGATATTGCCTGCGCCTGTGGAGCGAATCCACACAGCGGGGCATGGCGAAAAAGAACAGCCCGGAAATACTGTTAAGTGACCTGGCCCCCGTAATGCTCGAACTGGCCCAGTGGGGTGTGAGCGAACCGAGTGAACTGCGCTGGCTGGATCTGCCACCACCGGGACCCACGGCACAGGCACAAGAATTACTAATCGAGCTGGGGGCGCTCGACACGCAATTGCGGATTACCCCGCACGGGCAGCAAATACTGCAGCTCGGCACCCACCCCCGACTGGCGCACATGATGTTGCGCAGCGTTGAGCTGGGCCTGCAGGAGCCGGCCACCCTACTCGCCGCACTCTTATCGGAGCGTGATATCTTCCGCGGGGATCAGCGCTGGGATAGAGACATCCATAAACGCATGGAAGTATTGCTCGGCCGCACCAAAAATAGCCGCGCGGACTTCGCTTCGATTCAGCGCATCCGCCAGCAGGCGAAGACCTGGCGTGCCCAACTCACGGGGAGCGATGCGACTTCAGCGGCAATCGCGGACGCCCGCGACGCCACCGGTGTTTTACTGGGCCTCGCCTACCCCGACAGAATTGCAAAAAATCGACACGACCGCGAACGGCGCTTCCTGCTTTCGAACGGGCGCGGCGCCCACTTCTCCCACGACGACGATTTGGCCCAGGAAGCGTTCCTCGTCGTCGCGGACCTTGACGGCCAGGGTCGCGACGCGCGCGTTCAACTGGCAGCGCGCATTGACCGCGAGCTTTTGCACGAATACTTTTCCGAGCTTATTGAACAGCGCGAGACTGTGCGCTGGGATAGCAGTGCTGGCCGCGCTATCGCCAGCAAGCAGACCCGGCTTGGCAAGCTGATACTGGAGGAAAAACCTGCACAGGATATTTCCCCCGAGCTGCTCAGCCGCGCGTTGCTCGATGCCATTCGCCAGGGTGGTTTGAGGCTGCTGCCATGGACGAAAGAGTCGGAGAATCTGCTGGAACGCGTGCGCTTTCTTTACCGCGAGCGGGAACAATTTGCCGACTTACTGGATGGGCTGGCATTGCCCGAATGGAGCGAAGCGTCCCTGCTTGAGTCCCTTGAGTCGTGGCTGCTCCCGCACCTGAACGGCTTCAGCAAATTGGACCAGTTGAAGCAGCTGGACCTCAAAAGCATTCTGCTCTCACAGCTGGAGTGGTCCACCCAGCAACAACTCGATACGTTGGCTCCGATCCACATTCAAGTGCCCAGTGGCTCCCGTATTGCCATTGACTACAGGGAGACGCCGCCAGTCTTGCCCGTTCGCTTACAAGAGATGTTTGGCCTCGGCGAAACCCCGACGATTATTAATGGTCGCTACCCGCTGATGATTCACCTGCTGTCCCCAGCGCGGCGCCCGGTCCAGGTCACTCGCGATCTGGCGAGCTTCTGGGAAAATACCTACCAGGAAGTGAAAAAGGAATTGCGCATTAAATATCAAAAACACTTCTGGCCCGATGACCCCACCACGGCGCAAGCGACCAGTAAAACCAAAAAGCGGATGAATGGTTAGATCGTGGGTAAATCTTACAGACATAAAAAAACGCGGCTCGGGCCGCGTTTTTTGTCTCTGCTTACAAGGTCAAACAGGATCAGTAGTAAGCCTGAGATTTATCCGAGTGGTCGGTAATATCCTTCACGCCCTCAAGCTCGGGCACCTTTTCTTTCAAGGTTTTCTCGACACCCTCTTTCAGGGTCATATCGACCATGCCGCAGCCCTGGCAACCGCCGCCAAACTTCAGTACCGCAAACATGTCTTCGGTAACTTCTACCAGGCTCACCTGACCACCGTGGGAGGCCAGACCGGGGTTTACCTCACTGTACAGCACGTAGTTGATGCGATCTTCGATCGGGCTGTCATCGGTAACCTTGGGCATGCGGGAATTGGGTGCACGAATAGTCAGCTGACCACCCATCTTGTCCGCCGAGTAATCAACGCGAGCCTCATCCAGGTACGGCACGCTGCGACCTTCAAAGAACGCTTTGAAGCCATCCAGCTGCATTTCCAGGTCACCTTCTTTCTCTTCACCGGGGCGGCTGTAAGCGATACAGGTTTCCGCGTTTGGGGTACCCGGGTTGGAGACAAACATACGGATAGCGATACCTTCACAGTCCTGCTTGGCCAGGAGGTCCCGTAGGTACTCCTGGGCAGACTCGGTGATGGTAACGTTCAATTCTGACGACTTTTCTGACATAGACCTTCTCAAATCTCAGGGCTTGCAATGGCCGGCACGGAATAACCGAGCTCTATGGTCGGGTATTCTACGCGCTAATCCCCGCAAGTAAAGTCGACCACAAAGGGCATACCCGGCCGCAGTTATGCCAGAGCCCCCAGCAGCGCGCGCGCCGTGGCCTCCGAAGACGCGGGGTTCTGCCCCATGATCAGCAAGCCGTCGGTGGTGACATGGCTTTGCCAGTCATCGGTCTTGGAGTAGTCGGCACCATGCTGTTTCAGCATATCTTCCACCAGGAATGGGACCACGTCGGTCAGGCCGACCCCCTCCTCTTCACTGTTGCTAAACCCGGTGGCCTTGCGGCCCTGAACCAGTGGGTCACCGTGGGAATCTACGGTATGGCGAAACACTGCCGGCGCGTGGCATACCGCACCCACGGGTTTGTCCGAGCGATAGAAGCCCTGAATAAGCGCAATGGAGCGCTGATCTTCAGCCAGATCCCACAAAGGACCGTGACCGCCGGGATAAAACAGCGCGTCATAGCCCTCCACATCGACTTCATCCAGCGACTTGGTATTGGCAAGGGCCTGCTGCGCCAAACCGTCACTCTTGAAGCGACGTGTCGCCAGAGTCTGGGCATCGTCCGCATCACTTTTCGGGTCGATGGGCGGCTGACCGCCTTGCGGGGAAGCAAGGGTGATATCTGCCCCCGCATCCACAAATACGTAGTACGGAGCGGCGAACTCCTCGAGCCAGAAGCCGGTTTTTTGCCCGGTATCTCCCAGTTGGTCGTGGGAGGTCAATACCATCAGTATCTTCACGCGCGTCTCCTCATATTTGAGTCATGCTGTGAGCACTCTGAGTGTAGCTCGCAGCGCTATAACCTTTTGTTTGATCAGCATAAAAACAGGATCTTACAAAGTGACCAGAAAGCCGATGCAGAGGGGTATCTGTGCTAATATTGCCGCCCTTTTGATCCCTGGTTTAAGGAATATCCGATGTCTGAGCAGTCCCGCGATCAACGCCTGAAGCAGTTATACGCCGCCCTGGGCGAGCGCATCCTGATTCTGGACGGTGCCATGGGTACCATGATTCAGCGGGCCAAGCTGGAAGAAGCCGACTACCGCGGTGCGCGCTTTGCCGACTACCCCTCCGACATCAAGGGCAACAACGACCTGCTGGTCCTTACCCAGCCCGATCTGATCGAGCGCATTCACGGCGAATACCTGGAAGCCGGCGCAGACATTATTGAAACCAACACCTTCAACGCCACCCGCCTGTCGCAATCCGATTACGACATGGAAGACCTGGTGCCAGAGCTCAACCGTGTCGCGGCCGAGATCGCACGGCGCGCTGCCGATCAATACTCCACGCCAGAGAAACCTCGCTACGTGGCTGGCGTGCTTGGCCCAACCTCGCGCACCGCGAGCATTTCACCGGACGTGAACGATCCCGGTGCACGCAACGTAACCTTCAACGCGCTGGTAGAGAACTACATCGAGTCAACCAACGCGCTGATCGACGGCGGCTCCGATATCATCCTGATCGAAACCATTTTCGACACCCTGAACGCCAAGGCGGCGATTTACGCCGTGCAGGAAGTATTCGAACAACGCGGTTTTGAGTTGCCGATCATGATTTCCGGCACCATTACCGACGCTTCCGGGCGCACCCTGTCGGGACAGACCACCGAAGCCTTCTACTACTCCGTTGCCCACGCCAAGCCTATCTCGGTCGGACTCAACTGCGCCCTGGGCGCCACCGAATTGCGTCCTTACGTTGAGGCGCTATCTGGCGTCTGCGCCGAACACGTCTCCGCCCACCCGAATGCGGGACTGCCAAACGAGTTCGGCGAGTACGATGAAACGCCGGCCGAAACCGCGGCCGTGGTATCCGAATTCGCCCGCGCCGGCTTCCTGAACATTCTCGGTGGTTGCTGCGGCACCACACCCGACCATATTCGCGCGATTGCCGACGCGGTTGCCGATGTTGCACCGCGCAAACTGCCCGAAATCAAACCCGCCCTGCGCCTGTCTGGCCTTGAGCCGTATGTCGCAGACGAAAACGCGCTGTTCGTGAATGTTGGCGAGCGCTGTAACGTCACCGGTTCCGCGCGCTTCAAGCGCCTGATCATGGAAGAGGATTACGATACCGCGCTGCAAATCGCCGCCGCCCAGGTGGAAGACGGCGCACAGGTGATCGACTTCAACATGGATGAGGCAATGCTGGATTCCGAGGCGGCAATGCGCCGTTTCCTCAATCTATGCGCGACCGAGCCCGACATCGCCAAGGTGCCGTTTATGGTCGACTCCTCCAAATGGGAGGTGATCGAGGCCGGCCTGCAGTGCATTCAGGGCAAACCCATCGTGAACTCCATCAGCCTGAAGGAAGGTGAAGAGGAGTTTATCGAGAAAGCGCGCTTGTGCCTGCGCTACGGTGCCGCCGTTGTTGTGATGGCGTTTGACGAAACCGGACAGGCCGATACTTTCGAGCGCAAGGTGGAGATCTGTAAACGCAGCTACGACGTGCTGGTGAATAAGGTGGGCTTCAACCCCACGGATATCGTTTTCGACCCGAACATTTTTGCGGTGGCCACCGGTATCGAAGAGCACAACAATTATGCGGTGGACTTTATCGAAGCCACTCGCTGGATTCGTGAAAACCTGCCCGGCGCCAACGTATCCGGTGGCGTTTCCAACGTCTCCTTTTCGTTCCGCGGCAACAACCCGGTGCGCGAAGCCATCCACTCGGTGTTCCTCTACCACGCGGTTAAAGCCGGGATGAACATGGGCATCGTGAACGCCGGCATGCTGGAGGTCTACAGCGACCTGCCCGATGAACTGCGGGACAAGGTAGAAGACGTCATCCTCAACCGCAACGACGAGTCCACCGAAGCACTGCTGGATATCGCCGAGAAATACCGCGGTGACGGCAGCGCCGCCGAGCGCAAGGAAGACCTCGCGTGGCGTGAATGGCCGGTGAAAAAGCGCCTCGAGCACGCCCTGGTAAAAGGTATCAACAACTTTATCGAGGAAGATACCGAGGAAGCCCGCGCGGCCTCGACACGTCCACTGGACGTCATCGAAGGACCGCTTATGGATGGCATGAATGTGGTCGGCGACCTGTTTGGCGAGGGCAAAATGTTCCTGCCACAGGTGGTGAAGTCTGCCCGCGTCATGAAGCAGGCAGTCGCCTACCTGCAGCCTTACATCGAAGCCGAAAAGACCGCAGACAGCAAATCCAACGGCCGCATCCTGATGGCCACGGTAAAAGGTGACGTGCACGATATCGGCAAGAACATTGTCGGTGTGGTACTTGCGTGCAATAACTTTGAGGTGATTGACCTGGGTGTCATGGTGCCCGCGGAAACCATCCTGCAGACAGCAAAAGAAAAGCAGTGCGACATCATCGGCCTCTCCGGCCTGATCACCCCATCACTGGATGAAATGGTGCACGTTGCCGCAGAGATGGAACGTCAGGAGTTTGATATTCCGCTGATGATTGGCGGCGCCACCACGTCCAAAGCGCACACCGCGGTAAAAATTGAGCCGCAGTTCAAGCGCAACCAGGTGGTTTACGTTGCCGACGCGTCCCGTGCTGTCGGCGTAGCCAGCAACCTGTTGTCGGATGAACTGCGCCCGGGCTTTGTGCAGGGCGTACGGGACGAATACGTAAAAGTGCGTGAGCGCACGGCGAACCGCAAACGTAACGACCCTCGCCTCAGCTACGCGAAAGCGCTGGAAAGCGGCCCGCAGTTCGACTGGAAGAACTTCACCCCCGCCATACCGAACAAGCCGGGCCTGACCGTTCTCGATGACTTCCCGCTGGATAAGCTGGTGGACACCATCGACTGGACACCGTTCTTTATTTCCTGGGATCTCGCCGGCAAATACCCGGCCATCTTGAACGATGAAGTGGTAGGCGAAGCCGCTACCGACCTGTTCAAGAGTGCGCAAACCATGCTCGCTGATATTATCGAGAACAAGCGCCTGAAAGCCCGCGCCGTATTTGGCCTGTGGCCGGCAAATTCCGATGGCGACGACATTGTTGTGTACACCAATGAAAGCCGCAGTGAAGAACGTGCGCGCCTGCACCAGATACGCCAGCAGGTATTGAAACGCGGCGGCGATGGCTACTGTCGCTCACTGGCGGACTTTGTTGCACCAGTTGGCTCCGGCGTTGCGGATTATGTCGGCGGTTTTGCCGTGACCACCGGTATTGGCGCCGATGAGCTTGCCGCGGAATACGAAGCCAAGCACGACGACTACAGCGCGATCATGGTGAAAGCATTGGCCGACCGTCTGGCCGAGTCTTTCGCAGAGTACCTGCACCGGGAAGTGCGCAGAGAGTACTGGGGCTACCAGGCTGAAGAAGCACTGAGTAATGAAGAGCTGATCAAGGAAGCCTATAGCGGCATCCGCCCGGCACCCGGCTACCCGGCCTGTCCGGACCACACCGAAAAGGCCACGCTGTTCAAACTGCTGAGCGCGGAAGATAATGCCGGTATCGAGTTGACCTCGAGCTTTGCCATGATGCCCGCCGCCGCGGTAAGCGGACTCTACTTTGCCCACCCGAACTCCAAGTATTTCAATGTTGGCAAAATATCGCGGGATCAGCTGGAAAGCTTGGCCGAGCGCAAGGGCATGCAAGTCGATGAACTGGAGCGCTGGCTGCGCCCCAACCTCGAAGACTGATTGAGGAAGAGTCGAAGTCGGGTCGTCGGCCGTCCCGGATGGAAAGTTCTGGATGGAAAGTCCTGGATGGAAAGCATCGAAAGAAAAATACGCGTTCGCTGGAAAAAGGAATCCGGTATGAATCACACCGACGACAAAGATCAACAGCAGAAGCCATCGTTCGGCCAGGTTGTGCTCAGCACCCTGGCTGCAGCGGTGGGCGTGCAATCCGATAAGAATCGTGAAAGGGACTTCAAGGCAGGCAGCTTCAAGGCCTACATTGCTGCAGGCATTATCTTCACCGCCGCATTTGTTGCGGTGCTGATCCTGGTGGTGAGAACAGTTCTAAGCAATATGGGGTAAACCCAGATCGCGCCGAAAACATGCTCACCCAGCAGCCGCCACCCTACTCCACACCGGCAAACGATCGGAGCGAAGTGGGGTTAGCGCAGCGAGGAAGAGACTGGGATTAGCCTTGAGAGGCAACCCAGTACACGCAGGTTGCAACGAATATGGCGACCAGGGCCACCGCCGCAATGGCGTCTACAGCATTATCGCTATCGTCAGATACAACTACTACATCTCTTACTACTTGGTCGTTCATCGGAATACTCCGTCACTCAAGAAATCATTATTGTTTTTAAAGGTAGCAGCACCGCTAAAAACGCGGTTTCTCAAGTAGATCAAATCCCCGCAGACGGTGCAACTGCACGCATATTCACCAACGCTTGCGACAGCGGCTACTTATAACCTTCTGTTACTAAGGTAGCGAAAAAAATTGTTATTTTTTGTATAAGGCGGCTGGTATGTTATGCGCCACTCAGGGTCATAGATAGGCTCCAGAAGACCCTCTGGGCGCTGTTGAGCCGGCGCAAAAATGTAATGGAATCAAGCTCTTATGTATCGATACGACGAACAGGACCACAAGCTGATCCGAGAACGGGTGGCCCAGTTTCGCGGCCAGACCGAACGCTATCTCGCCGGTGAGCTAAGTGAAGAAGAATTTTTGCCCCTGCGCCTACAAAATGGCCTGTATGTGCAGCGCCTGGCCCCCATGTTGCGCATTGCGGTGCCCTACGGGCTGATGAACAGCACCCAAGTTCGTCGCTTGGCACACATTACCCGCAAGTACGACAAAGGCTACGCCCACTTCACCACCCGCCAGAATGTACAGCTCAACTGGCCGAATCTGGAAGATGTACCGGATATCCTGGCGGAGCTGGCGGAAGTCGAGATGCACGCGGTGCAAACCAGCGGTAACTGTATCCGTAACACCACCACCGACCAGTTTGCTGGTGTCGCTGCCGATGAGCTGGTCGACCCCCGCCCCTATTGTGAGCTGATCCGTCAGTGGTCCACCTTCCATCCGGAGTTCGCATTTCTGCCGCGCAAGTTCAAGATTGCGGTTTGTGGTACAGATGAAGACCGCGCAGCGATTCGCGCCCACGATATCGGCGTGCAGATCGTTAAAAACGATCAGGGTGAGACCGGGTTCCAGGTATTTGTTGGCGGCGGTCTCGGCCGCACCCCGATTCTGGGCGTGGCCATTCGTGACTTCCTGCCGGAAACCCACCTGCTGTCGTACCTCGAAGCCATCGTGCGCGTGTACAACCAGTTGGGCCGCCGCGATAACAAGTTCAAGGCGCGTATCAAGATTCTGGTAAAAGCCATGGGCCCCGAGGAATTTGCCCGCCGCGTAGAAGCGGAGTGGGAGCAAATCAAAGACGGCGCCGACGAGCTCACCGTCGAGGCCATCCAATGGGCCAAGCGCTTCTTCCCAGAGCAACCGTATAAAACCTTCAAAGCCGGTCACGGTGAAGCTGTACTGCGCGACCAGGCCGGTGGTGATAAAGCGTTTGCCCGCTGGCTCGAACGCAACACCTTCCCCCATCGCGTAGAGGGCTATCAGGCAGTTACCCTGAGCACCAAGCCAACCGGAATCCCGCCGGGTGACGTGACCGATCGTCAGCTGGAGGCAATCGCCGACCTCTCCGACGAATTCAGCTTCGGTGAAGTGCGTGTAACCCACGAGCAAAACGTGGTACTGGCAGATGTGGAGCAGGAAAAACTGTTCGCGCTCTGGCAAGCGGCGCGCAAGCACGGCTTTGCCACCCCGAACATCGGCACCCTGACCGATATGATTTGCTGCCCGGGCGGCGACTACTGCTCCTTGGCCAATGCCAAGTCCATTCCGGTGGCAGAAGCGATCCAGCGCAAGTTCGATGACCTGGATTACCTATACGACCTGGGTGACCTGGACCTCAATATCTCCGGATGCATGAACGCCTGTGGCCACCACCACATCGGCCATATCGGCATTCTGGGTGTAGATAAAAAAGGCGAAGAGTTCTATCAGGTACAGCTCGGTGGCAGCGCCAACCAAGACGCCAGCCTCGGCAAGGTACTTGGCCCAAGCTTCTCCCGTGACGAAATGCCAGCAACCATCGGCAAGATTCTCGATGTGTTTGTCGAAAACCGCCAGCCGGAAGAATTCTTTATCGATACCTACAAGCGTATCGGACTGCAGCCATTCAAGGAGCGTGTGTATGCCAAAGCCAGCTGAGAAGTCCACGGTGAAGAAGACACCCAAGGCAAAAACCATAGGTGCACAGCCGGAAAATCCCGCACAACTCATAGTTGACGGGAAAGTAGCAGACAACCAATGGAACCTGCTGCCGCTGACTGGTGAAGAAGAGGTTTCGGCCGACAACCTGGTCGCAGGCAAAATCATCTTGCCGGCGAGCGTATGGTTGGCATTGCGCGAAGCACTGCAAGACCGCAAACAAGAGATTGGTGTGTGGCTCGACAGTGATGAAACTGCTGATCTCATTGGCGAGTACGCCGGTGAACTGCCGCTCATTGCCGCGCACTTCCCTGCGTTTACCGATGGCCGCGGTTTTACCGCCGCACGCCTGCTGCGTGAGCGCTATGGCTTTACCGGCGAAATGCGCGCGGTTGGCAATTTCATTCGCGACCAGCTCAGCTACCTGACCCGCTGTGGTTTTAACGCCTTCGCGTTCCAGGGTGAGCAGCCCCTGAGTGCACTGACTGAGTCGCTGCGCGACTTCAGTGACAGCTATCAGGCCGCGGTAGACCAGCCGCTGCCAATCCACCGCCGACGCGCACTCGCCTGAGCGAAGCGGTAACCAAGTCAAAAAAGCCCGGCAGATTTCTGCCGGGCTTTTTTGTTTGTATCAGATGATTCCCTTATCCCGAAGCGCGGCGACTTGCTCAGGGGACAACCCCAGCTCATCGGTCAACACCGCTTGCGTATGCTGGCCCAAGGTGGGTGGCGCATCCTGATAAGCCAGGGGGGATGCGGAAAAGCCCAACGGGTTGCGCACGGTGCGCACAGTGCCCGCCTCCGGATGCGGTTGCTCAACCACCATACCGCGGGCCTGCACCTGCGGATCGGCAAACACCTGCTCTAAATTATTGATTGGCCCGCACGGCACATGGGCATCGCTGAGTTTTTCCAGCCACCATGCGGCGGGCTTAGCGGCAGTTGCAGCCTCCACCAAAGGAACAAGGATCTCGCGCGCCTTCACCCGCCCCTGGTTTGTCGTATACGCGGGATCTTGTGCAACCGCGTCGAGACCGGCAATTTGGCAAAACTTCTGGAATTGCGTGTCGTTGCCAACTGCCAGCATGAAGTAGCCATCACTCGCCGGAACCGCCTGATAGGGGACGATGTTTGGATGTGCAGTACCCTGACGCTCGGGACTGGTGCCGGACACCAGATAGTTCTGGGCCTGATTCGCCAGCCAGGCGACCTGTGTATCCAGCAGAGCCAGATCGATGTGCTGCCCTTCTCCGGTCTGCTCCCGATGCACCACTGCCGCAAGGATGCCGGAAACCGCATACATCCCGGTCATCAGGTCCGCCACAGCAACGCCCACTTTCTGCGGGCCCGCCCCAGGCTGCCCTTCCGGCACCCCGGTAATACTCATCAGGCCACCCATTCCCTGAATCATGGCATCGTAGCCAGCGCGCTGGGCATAGGGACCTGTCTGGCCGAACCCGGTAATCGAGCAATAGATGATGCGCGGGTTAATTGCGCGTATCGACGCGTAGTCCAGGCCGTATTTAGCGAGGCCACCCACCTTGTAATTCTCCAGCAAAATATCGCATTGCTGGACCAGTTCCTTTATTAAGGCCTGGCCCTCGGGCTTGGTGATATCGACCGTTATCGACTTTTTGCCGCGGTTCGCGCTCAAATAGTAGGCCGCATCCGCAGTATCCTTGCCTTCAACGTCTTGCAGATAGGGAGGGCCCCAATGACGGGTGTCGTCGCCCTTGCCCGGGCGCTCGATCTTAATGACCTCAGCGCCAAAGTCCGCCAGCACCTGACTGGCCCAGGGGCCGGCCAGAATTCGACTCAGGTCGAGCACCTTGAGATGAGATAACGGGCCAGACATAAAACTTCCTTATGTATTCGCTCTGACAGCGCTGGAGCGCCAGAGAAAAGTGATCACAAATCTGAGGGCAAGATTATCAGATTTGCTACCCGATGGTCGAAAGCGAGTTAGGATAATTGCGCTCTACCCTTGCTTGTGGGGCACACCGGTGGCCAAAATGGCATGTCCTTTTCCGACCAGCGCAAGCTCCTGCTTGCCGCTAGAATCGGCGATGAACCCGTATCATCCCAACCAACACCCTATAAAAATAAACAACAAACAGGATAGCGAGATGACAGAGAACACTATGCAGACACCGCAAAATGAAGATAAGGCCAGCGAAACCCCGCGCTTTAACTCTTTCCGCGAGTTCTATCCGTTTTACCTGAACGAACACAGCAACCTAACCTGCCGCCGGCTGCACTTTGTGGGCACCGCGCTGGTTATTGGCCTGGTTATTACCGCGATCATCAGCCGCAACTGGGCGTTGCTGTGGGCGGTGCCAGTGGCGGGCTACGGCTTTGCCTGGGTTGGGCACTTCTTTTTTGAGCACAACCGCCCCGCCACCTTTAAAAACCCCTTTTATTCCCTGTGGGGTGACTTCGTCATGTTTAAGGACATCCTGATCGGCAAAATCGAACGCTGAGACTGGCGGGCCCGCGCCCAGTGCAATGACAATTTGTCAGTGCACTGTCAATTTGTGCTTGCGCAACTTATTGGCCACCGCCGTATGTGAAATCCCCAGCTGCCGCGCAAGCGCGCGGCTGGAACGCTGCTCGGCGGGCAAACTCTCGAGCAGCTCTTCAAGAATACTCCGTTCCACTTTTTCCAGCTGTTCCGCAAGCGTCAGCCCCCTGCCCCATTCACGCCACGGCAAATTCGTTTCGCTAACCATGTCCGGAAAGTCCTCGCGCGCCAAAACACGCCCCGCGCGTGCATGCATATGCGCCAGCGCCGATTCCATTTGCTGGGTAAGCCCAGTGAAGTTTGTCGGCCAGTCCGACAATTTTAACGCATCCACCGCCCCGTCAAATGCTGATCCCTCCGCATCACCGGGCACCGGCACACCCTCGCCGTGCGACACCTGAGACAGGATTAGCCGCACAAACCGCTCTAGAGACGGACGCATAGCACGCAGGGTGGGCAACTGGATATGCTGGGCAGCAAAGGTTTGCTGCAGTGCGGGCAGCAAGGCGGAGAATGCGGTGACAGTAACCATCAAGCGTGGCAGAAACCGGGTGCGCAACAGGCTTTCCGCCAATTGACGCTGGGCATCCTGCGGCGCGAGCTCCAGATCATCAATTAACACGACGGTATCTGTGGGGAGTTCTGCGAGCCGAGTCACTCCGTCTACATCCAGCGTCTCGCCATGGCAACGATAAACCTTACCGCCCTCCGCCAGCGGACTCAGATAGTAGGCTGCGTGTAGAAATGTGGTCTTGCCGCTGCCGCGTTCACCGCTAATCAGCAATGGGGCTTGCAGCGGCACCATCTGTTGCAAGCGCAAGCAACAGGCTCGGCGCGCGTCCAGGTCCCAGAGCACCTGCGGTGTGGGTGGCGTCTGTTCGAGGGGAGAATCCACATCGGGGGTAGCTGCGTGCAAGGTCAACACGGCACCGGCGAGCGACGCGGGCCCGGCCGAGCTGTCACCCAGGGTAATTGGCGACCAGTCGAGGGTAAACGGCTTGCCCCGCACCGACACCGGGAACCCGTAACGGGGCGCAGTCAGACCGCGCAGGAGTTCCTCCAATTGCAGCCTCGGCAGGAAACGCTGAAGCTGCATCCCCGGCACCTGCCCCTCATTGACCCCGAACGCGCGGGCGGCGGCGAGGTTTGCGGCAATGATGCGGCCGGCACTATCCACCGACAGCACCGGATAGGACACATGCCGCAGCAGGGTATCCAGCTCGAAGTGACGGCGCTCGGAGGGAATTAACGCGATGCGGCGCACCTTCTGTACCCCCGGCACCTGCTGGAGAGACTTCTCGATCGACTGAAACTGGGTCAGAAGCAGGCCCGGCGCCCACAGGTAAACCTTGTCTCCGCTATCGCCGCCAATCTCTCCGGTGCGCACATTGACCCGGAAATTGGCAAAGATCGCCATAATTTCCTGCAATATGCCCACACGGTCGCTACAGGTAATCTCTACTCTCATGCACCAACTGTAAACTTATGTTTACAAAAAGTGTAGCCGACCGGGCCCATGGGCCCGCTTTTTGGCTCTATCTGCCCTGCCACTCCCTCGCGCTCGTGTCTAAGAATAGAAGGACGATAACAACAGAACTGGCGGCAAACTGTGACCGCCAACCGCGGAGATAGTCATGAGCAGCAAAAAGCCCAGCAAGTATGTGGCCCGTGAACCCAATGCTGAGGGTTTCATTGAATACACCGAGCTTGAGCACCAAACGTGGCAGCGCCTGATCGAAAGACAGCTGCAGATTATCCCTGGCCGCGCCTGTGATGAGTACATGCATGGTCTCGACCTGCTGAACCTGCCTGTGGACCGCATTCCCCAGCTGGAGGAAGTCAATCGCGTATTGCGTCGTGAAACCGGTTGGGAAACTGCACGCGTGCCCGCCCTCATCGGCTTCGAGACCTTTTTCCGCCTGCTCTCCGAGCGCAAATTCCCGGTGGCGACCTTTATCCGCACCCCCGAAGAATTCGACTACCTGCAAGAGCCGGATATCTTCCATGAAATCTTCGGCCACTGCGCAATGCTCACCAACCCCGCGTTTGCCAACTTCACGCAGAAGTACGGTGAATTGGGCCTGAAAGCCAGCCCGAAAGAGCGCGGCTACCTGGCGCGCCTGTATTGGTTCACCGTCGAGTTTGGACTGCTGAATACCAAAGACGGCCTGCGTATTTACGGTGGCGGTATCCTGTCGTCCCCGAAAGAGACGCTCTACGCCCTGAGCGATGAGCCAGCGCGTGTGCCTTTCGAGGTGGTTGATACCCTGCGCACGCCCTACCGCATTGATATTGTGCAGCCCATTTACTATCTGCTGAACGATCTGCAAGACCTGCAACAGCTCACCGAAATTGATTTGATGGCGCGCGTACGTGAAGCCATGGCGGCGGGCCTGTTCGAGCCGATGTTCCCGCCCAAAGAAGCGGCTTAACAACGCGCAGCGTTCCAAAACAAAGTTCCAACAACCCCCCTGTTGTTTGGCCGGGCATTGCCCGGCTTTTTTGATCCTGAAAATCGGAGAGAAAATTCCACTACTAGTGCATCGATACGGAGATTATCGTTACTAACGAGATACGGGGTACAGCAAAGGATTCTTCCAAGAGCCGCCAACGTCGGATTTCTCAGTACCCTTAAAAAGTACCGGGGTAATTTGTTGCAAGGGAGCGAGTACCGGAGCAAGCAAAGGGAATACAAACCCGCTTTATGGAGCTTTGTAGAACTATGTCTTCACTCGACGCAATTGATCGACAACTTCTTGCCATCTTGCAATCAGATGTTAGCCTCTCCATCGAAGAGCTGGCCGAGCGTGTGGGCCTGACCAAGACCCCGTGCTGGCGCCGGATACAGAAGCTGGAGAAAAGCGGCATCATTCGTCGCAAGGTCGCCCTGCTGGATGCCGAGGTACTCGGCCTGCCGGTATCAGTGTTTGCCCAAGTGAAAGCGAATCAGCACAGCGCTGAATGGGCGGACTCCTTTGCCCGCACCATGGCTGATCTACCGGAAGTGGTGGAATGCTATCGCCTTGCCGGCGACTACGATTACATCTTGCGTATCGTGGTCAGCGATGTTGCCGCATACGATCAGTTTTATAAAAAGCTGATCGCCCACGCCGGCATTGCAGACGTGGCCTCCACCTTCGCCATGGAGCAGATCAAGAGCACCACGGAACTGCCCATACCCACCGGCGAATGACGCCAGCTCAATGACTGAATTAATGACAGGCCCGCGGGTGATCCCCGCGGGCGCAGTACATTGAGGTCGCCATGAATCATTCTCGCCAAGCACCCAAAAAAGTACCAAAACAAGTACCACAAATGGGTTCGACCTCCGACACAGTCGAACATTTACTTAAGCGCATTCGCGATAACGTCATCGGCGAGCGCATGCCCATGCGTACGCCTTTCGGCGAACGGCCACTGGTTTACGCGGACTACACGGCCTCGGGCCGCGCACTGCAATTTGTCGAGGACACCATTCGCGACAAGGTACTGCCGTGGTACGCCAATACCCATACCGAAACCTCGGCAACTGGTCGCCAGACCATGGCATTTCGCGAACAGGCGCGCAGCGCGATTCGCACATCTGTAAATGCCAGTGACGAGCACGCAATTATCTTCTGCGGTGCCGGCGCTACCGCAGCGGTTAACCGCATCGTCGATTGCCTTGGCTTGCGAAAAGACCACTACGTGCGCATCGGTGGCACCAGTGGCACCATTTCCGACAGTGCGCGCCCGGTCGTATTTATTGGTCCCTATGAACACCACTCGAATGACTTACCCTGGCGTGAGTCTGTCGCAGAAGTGGTGACCATCCCACTCGATGCCATGGGTGGTGTCGACCTCGACGCACTCCAGTCAGCACTCGAACAATATGCCGAGCGCCCGCTCAAGATCGGCAGCTTTTCTGCAGCATCCAATGTTACCGGCATTCGCACCGATACCACTGCCGTTACGCGGCTTTTGCACCAGCACAACGCCCTCTCATTTTGGGACTACGCGGCGGCAGCACCGTACGTCGATATTGATGTACAGGGGCAAGATGGGCTCTCGTGCAAAGATGCGCTGTTTATCTCACCGCATAAATTTGTCGGCGGCCCCGGTACGCCGGGCATTCTGATCGTGCGCCGTACTCTATTGCCTGAAAACCAGCCGGCGGTTACCGGGGGTGGCACCGTGTCCTGGGTCAGTCCCGGCCGACACACCTACCTGCCCGCTGGAGAGCGACGCGAGGAAGCTGGCACCCCAGCCATCGTGGAATCTGTGCGTGCTGGCATGATCTTCGCACTAAAAGATCAGGTAGGCGCTGACACGATTGAAGCACGGGAAGCACACTGGCTTGAGCGCGCATTCTCTCGCTGGGCCGACAACCCCAACATAGAAATCCTCGGCGGTACCGACGCGGAGCGTGTGAGCATCGTATCCTTGCATCTACTGCAGGACGGCAAACCATTGCACTACGGATTCGTTGTCGCGCTACTTAACGACCTGTTTGGAATTCAGGTGCGCGGGGGCTGCTCCTGTGCAGGGCCATACGGACACCACTTATTGCACCTTACCGATGAGCAGAGCACCGCGATTGAAAAGCTGGTCAGTGAAGGCGAGAGCATCTTGAAGCCCGGCTGGGTCCGTCTGAACTTCAATTACTTCCTGGATGAAGAGACCGTGGATTACCTCATCGAAGCGATTGAACTGATCGCTGAGCACGGCCACCGAATGCTGTCCTTCTATCAGTATGATACGGCCGCCGGAGTATGGCGCTACCAGGGACAAGAGCCCAGTGCACCATTGGACCTTACCCTCGATATGAGCGGTGAAGCGCCAACCAAGGTGACCTTGCCCTTACAGGAATATCTCGCCAAAGCACGACAGATAATCGCAAATCCTCCCGGCGAAATCTGCGCACAACCAATCCTGTCGAAGGAAGGCGAAGTTCTACGCTGGTTCAAACTGTAGTGAGTGAAATTTGGTGCCGGGCCAGTGTCCGGCGCGCTTTCCAAAGCAAGGCCATTGAAAACCGGTCGTTACAACGCCGATAATACCGAATAGAGTCATATTCCAGTCTGCTACAAGGATGCGCAGTGCCTGAGACCTCCCTGTTCCAGTCATTTTTCCTCATATTCAGCGGCGCTGCGGTAGTCGCCTCGCTTGCCCTGTGGGGTCGGCAGCCATTGCTCGTTGCCTACATTGCCCTCGGCTGCCTGCTTGGCCCGTCGGTGTTCGGGGTCATCGACAATGTGGCGCTGATGGCGGAGATGTCGAGCATCGGCATTGTTTTCCTGCTCTTCCTGCTAGGCCTCGATATGCAGCCCAAGGCCCTCATGTCGGTACTGCGTAAAGCCACCTTCGTCGGCCTCATCAGCTGTGCCGTGTTCCTGGCGCTGGGTTACGGCATTGGCCGTGTCTTCGGCTTTACCAGCATCGAGTCGTGGGTGATCGGTATGGCGATGATGTTCTCCAGCACCATCATCGGTATCAAGCTGCTGCCGACCACCGTGCTGCACCACAAGCATCTGGGTGAAATGATGGTGGGCCTACTGCTGTTTCAGGATTTTGTGGCGATCACCTGCCTCATGATCCTGCTCAGTGGCAGCACCGGTTCGGTGGATTTCACTCGCCTGGGAATTTCCTTCGCGGCACTGCCACTACTGGTGGGCTTCGCCTGGGCCGCAGTGCGCTATGTATTGCAGCCGCTGCTGGCCAAATTCGACCGATTCCACGAATACGTGTTTTTGCTCGCGCTCGGCTGGTGCCTTGGGCTCGCGGAGCTGGCAGAGGTGGTCGGGCTGTCCCGAGAGATCGGTGCGTTTATTGCGGGGATCACGCTCGCAACCAGCCCGATCTCGCAGTACATCGCGCTCAGCCTGAAGCCCCTGCGGGACTTCTTCCTGATCCTGTTCTTCTTCAGCCTTGGCGCACAGTTCCATCTGGATATGGTGCCCGAGATCGCCGTCCCCGCACTGGTCGCCGCCTCTGCGGTACTGATCATCAAACCGGTGGTTTTCCGCTATCTACTGGGACAGCAGAGCGAACGCAAAATACTCGCCTGGGATATCGGCTTTCGCCTGGGGCAGATCAGTGAATTTTCGCTACTGATCGCCTTTCTCGCCGCGAGCCAACAGCTGATTGGCAGCAAGGCTTCGCACCTGATTCAGGCAACCGCGATCCTCACCTTCTTGGTGTCGTCTTATATCGTCGTGCTGAACTTTCCCAACCCCATCGCGATTAAAGATCACCTGCGGCGAGACTGAACCACATTCCGGCCGCAGGCGTTAATTTGCCGTTCGGCGCAACGCGTGGTTCTTCAGCATGCCAAACAGGGCTGGAATGTCCCGCGAAAACATCAGGTACAGACAGGGGACCAGCAGCAGGGAAATGGCCGTAGCCGCCAGAATGCCGTAGCCGAGGGAAATGGCCATGGGAATCATGAATTTGGCCTGCACCGACTTTTCAAAAATCATCGGCATCAAGCCACAGAAAGTGGTGACCGTAGTCAGCACAATCGGGCGAAAACGACGGGCGGCGGCGGCCTTGATGGCATCGGTAACGGCCACACCTTGCATCCGCAGGCGGTTGCCATACTCGATCATTACCAGCGTATCATTGATCACAACCCCCGCCAGCGCCACCATGCCGAGCAAACTCACCATGCTCAGTCCATACCCCATAATCAGGTGGCCCAGAATCGCACCAATAACACCGAACGGGATGGCTACCATCACCGTGAGTGGCTGGATGTAACTCTTAAGTGGAATCGCCAGCAGAAAATACAAAACCGCCAGCGTCAGGGTGAACGTCATCCCCAGCGAAGACAGCCCCTCCCGCTCGTGGGCCTGCCGGCCTTCATACGACAAACTTAGCCCCGGGTAACGCGCCAGCAACTGCGGTATTACCGTCTGATCAAGCGCATTTATCACCAGTGCCGCCTGGTCTGCCGGTTCCACTTCCGCAGTCACCGTCATTACCCGCCGGCCCTCGCGACGATTGATGGTGGCGTAGGCACGCCCCTGATCAATCACCACCAGGTCCGGCAATGGTAACCACAAGCCGTTGCTGGCGCGAATCAAGATATTATTTACATCGTCCAGGGTAACCCGCTCTTCTTCCGGCAGGCGCACCATGACTTTTACCTGATCGCGCCCGCGCTGCTGGCGCAACGCCTCGGCGCCGTACAGGGAGGCGCGTAACTGGCGGCCGATTTCTTCGGCGGTCAGACCAAGACTTTTTGCGGTATCGGTAAGAGTAAGATCGAGCTGGCGCTTGCCCTGGGAAACCCCGGGGTCGATATCGCCCACAGAGGGGAAACCGGCTAGGCCGGCGGCCAATTGCATCGCCGCCTCTTCCAGCAAATCGGTATCCGTGTGGCGCAATTCAATGGTCAGTGCGGGACCCGCACCGGGTCCACCGCGATCACTGGCAAAACTTGAGCTGAGCGCGCCGGGCACCGTGCCCACCTGCCGCCGCCAACGGCGCACGAAATCCCCCGTGGAAACGTCACGCTGATCACCGGGCGTCAGGTAGACATCAACCTGCACCGTATCGTTACGGATCAGGCCGCGCATACCGATAAACACACCTTCCCTGCCGGTCTCCTCAAGGATGACATCGGCAGCGCTCATAATCTGTGTCCGTGCGCGCTCCAACTGGGCTTCCGCAGTGCCGGGCGGAAACGTCACCTGTACCCGGCCAGTGTCGCGCTCAACTCTGGGCATCAGGGTAAACCCCATACGACCACTAGCCGCATAGCCACTCATCACAATTAATATGGAAATGGCGACCGATATGGTGAAGTAACGATGCCGCACACAGGTATCCAGCAGCGGCTTGAAGCGGTGCTCAACGAAGCGATCCAACCCTCGTGCCACCATTTTTTGACGGGCCGCCAAGCGTCGCGCCGAGCGACTTTTGTGGCCCCGCTGGGAGTGCGCCAAATGTGCAGGCAGAATAAACAGTGCTTCTACCCAGGATATGAGAAATACCGAACCCACCACAAACGGGATAACGCCAAAGATCTTGCCCATAAAACCGGGCAGCTGGGTCAAGGGAATAAATGCGACGATATTGGTAAGAATCGCAAAGGTCAGCGGTACCGCCACCTGGCGCGCCCCCGCCACGGCTGCATCGAAATTACTGTATCCGCGCTGGCGCCACTCGTAAATATTTTCGCCGGCGATAATCGCATCATCGACCACGATGCCCAACGCGATAATGAACGCAAACATACTGACCATATTGATCGATATGTCCATCCAGGGGAGGAACAGTAATGCCCCCAGAAAACTGATTGGGATACCCAAGGTCACCCAAAACGCGAGGCGCAACTCCAGGAAAATCCCCAAAACCACAAACACCAGCAGTAAGCCGATAAAGCCGTTTTTCAGCAATAGGGACAGGCGCTCTTTAAAGATTTCCGAGTCGTCATCGCGCACCGTAACAAAGATCCCCGGAGGCAGGCTTTGACGTACTTCATCGAGTACCGCATGGGTGGCCTTGCTCACGCTCATGGGCGTTTGGTCACCAACCCGAAATACATCAATACCGGCGGCAGGCTCGCCGTTAAACACCATATTGCGTGGCTCATCCACGAGCGCATCGCGGATGGTAGCGATATCCCGTAGACGCACAGTGCCGCCAGCGGGGCTCTGGGCCACAGCAATATCACCAAACTGACGGGCCCAGTCTTTGCGTTCAGTGACCCGCACTAGAATTTCTCCGGCCTCCGACTTTACCCCACCCGCGGGTACATCAACCGCGGCGTTGCGCACCAATTGAGAGATAAGCGGCAGTGACAGGTTGTAGCGCCGCAGGTCGTCGCGATGCACCTCGATGGCGACCTCGTAATCCCGCACCCCATAGGCTTCCAACTGCGTAATATCGGGGTGAGCTTCCAGTTTGTCATACACCTGCATGACGAATGCCCGCAAGGTGCGGTCATCCACGTTGCCGTGCACCACGATATCGAGCACATCCCGTTTGCGCTCCACAAGACTCACTTGCGGGCGCTCAATATCCGTTGGGAAGGTCGATATGCGGTCGATCGCCGCCTGTACATCCTGGAAAACTTTATTGGCATCGGCGCCTTCATCCAATTCCAGGGTCAAGCTTGCACTGCCCTCGCCGGCAGTACCACGCAACTCCTTGAGTCCGACGAGTCCGGTCACCGCCTGCTCCGCCGGCACCAGCACGCCCCGCTCTACCTCTTCCGGACTGGCCCCCGGATAGGAAATGTTCACCGTCACCAGGTCCAGACTGAACTCGGGAAACACTTCTTTTTTGATGGTGAGAGAAAAAATCAATCCGCCGATCAGAAAGACCAGCATCAACAGGTTTGCCGTCACATGATTGTGGGTCATCCATGCGATGGCCCCATGGCCGGTGTCAATCGGAGGGCGCTTGCCACGAAACAGAGGATCGTTGGGGTTACTCATCCGCGCTCACCGTCGGTGCCTTTCTCAACACTTTCTGGTGACCGCTCCGGAAGCTCCGGCGGTGCCGATCTGTCACGGGTACCCGGGCCTTTATTGCGGCGCCGGAGTTCGGGATTGATTGGTTGCCCTGACGACGCTGCGCCTTCCTTGGTACTAACAGGCATATTCTCGGTAACGGCGGTAAGGCGCGTTGTCACTAGTGCTTCAGCGCCCTGCAGCCCACTCTCCAGTACCGCATACTCGCCATCAAAATGGGAGACTACTACCGGCTGAATATGCAACTTTCCGTCTCGCACTACCCAAACCCGGTTGCCGTCCTGCAGTGCTGTCAGGGGAATGCGAACTTGCAGCCCAGTACTGCGCCCAGTGATTTCCACGCGTGCAAGATCATTTAGCAGTAGGCGCGGCTCACCAGGGTTTTCCATGCTCAGAGGATCTACTAATTCAATCAACACGCGCCCCAAGCGGCCCTGCTCTTCCAACACAGGAATAACGCGCACAAATTCGCCGGCACGCGACACACCTATAGGCCACTGGCTGCCATGAATCCGGACCTTGGCACTGGGGGTGTTTAACTGCGGCAATTGCCGGGCCGGCACTTCGACCTCAATCTGAAAGCGGTCCGCACCGGCGACGGTGTACATCACCGTGCCGGGTGCGACCCGATCACCGACATCCACGCTGCGAGCCACCAGTAACGCATTAAAGGGCGCGCTAATTTGGGTCAATCGCAGGTCGCGCTCCGCCAGTTTTACCTGTGCCTCTGCCGCGTCTACCCGCGCACGAGCGGCAGCCAATTGCGGTTCACGAAGTACCAGCGAAAGGTCCGCGTCAGGCAGTGAGCTTCCCAGTAGCTCGTATTCTTCCTCGGCGACCAGGCGCTGCCCCTGCTCCTGCTGGAGTTCAGCGCGGCGCTCCGCCAGGGCACTGCGCGCAGACTGCAAAGCAAGCTGATAGGGTTCCCGCTCAATCTGTAATAGCCGCTCACCTTTCTCAACGGTTGAACCGGGCCCGAGGTCGTAATTCAACCACTCTACTCGCCCGTCCACCTGCGGTTGCAACTCGACCTCCTCGCGCGCCGTAACCTTGCCCAGCGCCTGAATGGTCAAGGGAAATTCGCCTCGCTCCGCCTGCGCCACCTCCACCAATAGCGGCGGCGCCTTGCGCTCTCCCCGCTGCATGGTGGGTTTTTCTCGCAGCAGCCAACTGGAGACGGCAGACGCCAACACGATCAGCAAGATCGGGATGGCTATATTCCAGTTGATTTTGTTTAGCATTTCAGCTCCAGCTATTCGGCCGCCCAGGGCCAAATACTCATCCAATTTGTGTCAGCGTATTTCGCTCAGTCCACCTGGATGCTGTAAACATCCAGTTCCACAGGTAATGGCTCAGGGAGATCTTCAACGGGCAGCCCCCCCGACAAGGCCCGATAAAGAGTTACCCTGTTTTCCAGAAGCTCTCGCCGTGCCGTTAAGACTTCGCGCTGCAATAGCTGCTGGTTATTGGTTGACGAGAGAACGTTCAGAAAGTCGACAGAGCCCTGTCCATAAGCGCGGCGCTGACGCAGCGTAATCTGATCAGCCAGCTGTGTGCGGGTTTCCAAATAGGATAAACGTGTTCGAATCGCCTGCTCATTTATCAGCGCCTGCTCAACCTCGGAGAGCGCCTGCACTACCGTGTTTCGAAACAGAGCCCAGCGCTCCTGCTCCGCAGCAGCCTGCTCACGCTTGCGCGCAGACAGATTACCGCCATCAAAGATTACGCCTTCCAGCGCGAGGCTCAGGTTCAGCAGCCAGTCGTTGGCGATATCCGAAATAGAAGTACCTCCACCGGAAAAAAACATATCGAAAGACAGAGTCGGCAACCGCTCGGCCCAGGCTTGTGCGGACAGGTAGTGTCCCTGTAACACCTCTCGCTGCGCACGCTGAACATCCGGCCGGCGCAGCAACAGAGCAGTTGGGAAACCGGTATCGGGCAACGCCGGCAAAACAGGTAACTCGGCATCCACAAAGGCGGCTTGCGGCAACGCATCCGCGCTCATGCCCAACAAGGCGGCCAATTGGGTAAGCAGCAGATCAGCATTCGCCCGAGTCTGAACAAGATCCTGCAGCGACTGCTGGACCAGCTGCCGTTGCTGCAGCACGTCGGCTGCCGCAATAATCCCGTTACCGAAACGCAACTCCAGCGCGCGCAGCGTTTTCTCGTTCACCTCGAGCTGCGCGCTAAGTAGATGCTCCTGCCCGCGCTGCTCCTGTAACTGCAACCAGACACCCGCAACTTCGGCCGCGAGCGTGAGTGACGCGGTCTGCACATTCATTTCCTGCGCCAGGCGACCGGCCTCCGCCGCCCGTGCGCCACTGCGCACTCGCCCCCACAGGTCCAACTCGTAACTCGCCGCGAGATTGCCGGTCCAGGTATTCCCCTGGTTTTCGCCACCGGCGAAGTCGAAGCCATCACTCGAAGAGCGCTTCTGCTCCGTGTTTTCAAGACGCCCGGTCAAGCGAGGCCAGAAACCACTGCGCGCCTGCGCCGCCACCGCATCCGCCTGTGCAAGGCGCCAGTAGGTAGCCTGTAAATCTGGGTTTTCCGCCAGCGCATGCTCGACCAAGGCATCGAGCCTCGTATCGCCGAAGCTCTGCCACCAGCGTTGCGTCAAGGGTTCAGCACCACTGGCCACAAACCGGTCCGGCAGACCCAGCGATTCCTGCGGTAGCTGTGGCGGCAACGGGGGGGCACTACTGCATCCAGCGAGGCCGAGGGCTGCCGCAAACCCGCACACTCCAATTAATTTCGGCAGCTTGCCCATGAAGCCCTTTACCCTAACAGTTTGGTCTAATGAAGTTCGTTTTAATTATCAAAGCCAATAACGGGTGTACCAAGACGATTTACCTTTGTTTACCCAAAGCATGCATTTTGAGCTACTGACCAGACGGCCAAGAACCAGAATGGACGGGTGATTTCATGCCCCGAGGTCATTTTCCTGCAATCCGCTGAATTGGCAGGATACTCTCCCGAAGTACCCCACCAAAAAAGTGATCACAAACGTGAAATTGGCTCCGAGCTTCGCTATGATGGCGCAGCAATTGATCATGCGCCGCGATACCGTGACCGGCTATACGGCCCCGGCCTTCCGCTACGGCTATCGCCCATTGAATCTACGGTAATTTGCCTACCATAGACGTGTGCGCGATCGAGAATCCCTTGTTTACCGACCATGTACGGGTTCAACACATGAGTAAAAATCAGCCACTGGCACACTGGGACGACATCCTGCTACTGGATCGTCAACTGAGCGACGAAGAGCGCATGATCCGCGACACCGCACGCGAATACTGTCAGTCGAGACTGATGCCACGTGTGCTCGAAGCCAACCGCAACGAAATTTTCCATCGCGAAATTATGGAAGAAATGGGCGAGCTTGGCCTGCTGGGATCGACCATCGAAGGCTACGATTGCGCCGGTTTGAACTATGTCTCCTACGGTCTCGTTGCACGAGAAGTAGAACGAGTCGATTCCGGCTACCGTTCTGCCATGAGTGTGCAGTCCAGCCTGGTGATGCATCCTATTTATGCCTATGGCAGTGAAGCGCAAAAACAGAAGTACCTGCCGAAGCTCGCCTCCGGAGAGTGGGTGGGCTGCTTTGGTCTCACCGAGCCCGATGCCGGTTCCGATCCCGGTGGCATGAAGACCCGCGCCAAGAGCGTCGATGGCGGCTACCGCCTCACCGGCGCCAAGATGTGGATCACCAACAGCCCGATCGCCGACGTGTTTGTAGTTTGGGCCAAAGACGATGAAGGTGATATTCGCGGCTTCGTACTGGAAAAAGGTATGGAAGGCTTGAGCGCGCCGAAAATCGAGGGCAAGTTCTCGCTGCGTGCTTCCATCACCGGTGAAATCGTGATGGACAATGTGTTTGTACCAGAAGAAAACCGCTTCCCTGACATCAAAGGCCTGAGCGGACCTTTCGGCTGCCTGAACCGCGCACGTTACGGTATTTCCTGGGGTGCCATGGGTGCGGCGGAATACTGCTGGCACGCAGCGCGCCAGTATGGCCTTGATCGCAAGCAGTTCAACAAACCACTGGCACAAACCCAGCTGTTCCAGAAAAAACTCGCGGACATGCAGACCGAAATTGCTCTGGGCCTGCAGGGCTCCCTGCGTGTTGGACGCCTGATGGACGAGCAGAAAGATTTCGATCCAACAATGATCTCCCTGGTGAAACGCAATAACTGCGGCAAAGCCCTGGATATTGCGCGGGTCGCACGTGACATGCACGGCGGTAACGGTATTGCGGACGAATTCCACGTTATTCGCCACGCGATGAATCTGGAAGCGGTCAATACCTACGAAGGTACCCACGACGTGCACGCACTGATTCTCGGCCGTGCGCAGACCGGCCTGCAGGCATTTTTCTAAGAGCCTGTACTCCGCGCGCCCCTAGGGCCCATAATCTGGGCCACTGAGGGCGCGCGCTATTACCGCCCGGTAGCCAAATTCTGCCGGTACTGCCCTGCAACGCCAGTGTTTTGGCGCACACTTCCCGATCGACAGGTGCTTTTTAGCCCGCATTACCCTTTACTCTGCACCCACGTGGCACGGACCGGATGGAACAACTTCTTTACTGGTGTGACCTAATCGGTATCGTCATATTCGCCTTTACTGGAGTATTGGCCGCGGGTCACAAACAGATGGATCTCTTTGGTGCCGTAGTCCTAGCCTGTGTTACCGCCACCGGTGGCGGAACTATTCGCGATATCATTCTGAATATACCGGTTTTCTGGCTCCACAATAGCCACTACCTGGGTATTGCCGCGGCCACCGGTGTAGCCAGTTTTTACGTGATTCGCTATTTCAGTGTGCCCATGCGGCTGCTGATGATCGCCGACGCGGCGGGATTGGCGGTTTTCGTCGTGATTGGCACACAAAAGACGCTAGACCTCGGTTTTTCGCCAGGTATCGCCATTGTGATGGGCGTGATGACCGGCACTTTTGGCGGGCTTATTCGCGATATCCTGTGTGGCGATATTCCCCTGTTACTGAGGCGAGAAATTTATGCCACTGCGGCCTTGAGTGGTGCTGCCGCACTGGTGATACTGGACGACCTTGACATGCTGCCCGGTGAAATCGTGGTAGCCATCGCAATACTGGTCACTCTGTCAATCCGCTTGGCAGCATTGCGCTGGAACCTGTCTGCGCCAATCGCCCGCTTCGGGCCGGAGTGAGACACCAGCCGTCGTAATATTTGGATTCAGAACTGTCTTATGCCGTTACCCTCTTCCACCTTCCTGTGCCTGTTGCGACGGTCCTGCACTCGCCGTATCTGCCTCACCGCATTACTGACACTGCCGATCCTACTGACCGGCTGCACACGCGAAGATCCTACGGAGCCCCTCTCGCCCAGCCGACTGATTCCAAAGTCCTGCTGGTTTGATACCGAGGCAAGCTGGCCAACTACCCAATGCTTCATGATGGAAGTCCCCGAGGATCACGCCAAACCCGAGGGCCGCAAGATTCAGTTCCCGGTGGTGCGCTTTTTTGCGGAAATCAGCGACCCGGATAAAGAACCATTACTGCACCTGGGTGCCGGCGGTCCAGGAGCCAGCCTGGGACTGGAACCTCAGAATGCCAGCGACTGGCTGTGGGTGAATTACTCATCCATGACGGTAGAAGATGGTCGCGACCTAATTGTGATGGATCCGCGCGGCACCGGCATGGCGAGTCCAAAACTCTCCTGCGATGAATTTATTGAGGACGCAGACCTCGCGTTTACACGTCGCTTGAGTAGTGATGAAGAAGCGCGTGTATTCACCTATAGCATGGAGCGCTGCTACCGCCGCCTCAGTGAAATAGCCGACCTTTCTCAATACAACAGCGCGGTTGTTGCGCAGGATGTGGAAGCACTGCGTAAAGCGCTGGGCATTCCCAAACTGAATCTGTACGGCGTGTCCTACTCAACCCGCTATGCGTTGACAGTAGCCCGTGATTTTCCTGAGTCCGTACGTGCGATGGTGCTGAATAGTGCCGTCTTCCCGGAGATTATCTACACACAAAAATTGCCCGAAGATGTCACCGCCGCGTATCAGCGCGGAGTCGATTACTGCCGCAAAGACAAGGATTGCAACAAGCGCTACCCCGACCTCGAACAACGCCTGGAAGCACGAGTACAGGCATTGGATGAGTCTCCGCTTGTGGTGGAGACAGGTAATATCCGTGCAGGCCAGCAGTACCCATTCGTACTCAGCGGCCAGCGACTATTGCGCGTACTCTTCCAGGCCCTGTACAACGAGGGCTTCTACAAGGAACTTCCGGCAATTATCGAAGAACTGGAATCGGATCAGGCAGAATTACTCAAGCCTTCCATTGCCAGTTTTATGGGACTGGTACTCGACCCCAACTTTGGCGATGCCGCAGGCATCAGCCATTTTTGCTTTGAGGAAGCCCCCTTCGTTGACTTCGACGAGGCCAGTCAACTCGCTGCGAGAAGCGGTATCCTCGGCAGTTCTGTACGTGCGGACATCGATATGATGCAGATGCAGTGTCGAATTTGGGCCATGCCCGCCGCACCTATGCTGGAATCACAAGCCATTCAAACCCCCGTACCCACACTGGTCATGCACGGCGCCCTGGACCCGGTGCTATCGGTTGACGATGCCGATGTTGCGCGCAAGAAGTTGCCAAATCACCAGTGGGTGCTTTTCCCCGATCTGTCCCACGATGTCATTTCCGCAAGCGAATGTGCGGAACAAGCCGCGGCAGACTTCCTGGATCACCCGGAATCGTCAATCGCCGAAAGTGTACTCGGCTGTCGAAAAGAGGAACTCGCACGGCAAGCGCAGCTGGAGGCAAAAATTGCCGAATTGGAGTCTCAGCGCGCGCAAGAGGAAGGTGAGCAGACCCCGCTCCCCGACGAAGCGCCACGGGCAGAGGGCCAACGGCACACGCCAACCGTAAGTGGAAGTCGCTACACGGAAAACCCATAAGGGTTTTACCCCAGTGATTAGCGAACCTATTTGCGTTCCAAGACAGTCTCTTTCGACGCTGGACAAATCGGTTCCAGCAGCTTAATTTGAGGCGCTATAAAGACAATAAAAAGCAGTTGATATGAATTATCAGGGTGTGATTGAAGTCGCCGAGCTGGCTGAGCTGCAGAAACAGCAGAGCCTTGGGGATGGCCAGCTGGTCGTCCTGGATTGCCGTTATGATCTGGCGGATAAGGAAGCCGGGCAGCAGGCGTTTGAACAAGCACATATCCCCGGTGCGCAGTATGCATGCCTGCACCGGGACCTCTCCGCACCTACCGAGCGCTACGGCGGCCGCCACCCCCTCCCTACCGCACAGCAATTTTCCGAGTTTGCCCGCAGCCGGGGTATCAGCGAAAACACACAGGTCGTGCTGTACGACGCACAGCGCTTTGCCTTCGCCGCACGTGCCTGGTGGCTGCTGCGCCATTTTGGCCACATCAATGTTGCAATTTTGAACGGCGGTTTCGCAGCCTGGCAGGCCTCGGGTATGGCAATTGAGAGTGGCGAGCCGCAGGCGTCCGCAGCGGGCGACTTTACGGCGAAAACTCAACCTGGCGAGCTATTGAGCTATAGCGATATCTACCCCAATCTCGAAACGCCGCCATGGAAGCTGGTGGACGCCCGAGAGAACAAGCGATTTCTCGGTAACGAAGAGCCGATTGACCCGATTGCCGGGCATATTCCCGGTGCAATCAATAAGCCATGGCAGGAAGTAACCGACGAGGACGGCAAGATTTTGCCATTGAGTGCGCTGCAAGTGCACTGGCAGAGCATCCCGGCGGATGATGCCATCGTGTGCTATTGCGGATCAGGCGTTACCGCCTGTGTAAACCTGTTTTCGCTGTACCTGATCGGCCGCGAGGCCCGCTTGTATGCGGGCAGCTGGAGTGATTGGTGCGCGCACATTCTTCATCCGCGCAGCGCACCAGTCAAAGCGTAAAGCTGGCGCGACATAAAGCGGGAATCAGCGCAGAAGACAGGCGCCGGTTCCAGCCAAACCGCAATAGCCACCGGGATTTTTCGCCAGATACTGCTGGTGATCTTCTTCCGCATAGTAGAACGTCGGGGCCGACTGAATCTCGGTGGTGATCGCACCAAACCCCTTTTCCTCCAGTGCCTGCTGGAATTCGGCCTCAGAAGCTCGCGCCTGCTCGGCCTGATCGTCACCATAGGTGTAAATCACGGAGCGATATTGGGTTCCAAGATCGTTACCCTGGCGCATACCCTGGGTTGGATCATGCTCTTCCCAGAAGCGGCGTAACAGCTCCTCGTAACTGACTTTCGCAGGATCAAATACCACCAGCACCACTTCCGCGTGACCTGTGCCACCTGTACACACCTCGCGGTAATTCGGATTTGGCGTGACGCCACCGGCATAGCCTACCGCCGTCACCCAAACGCCCTCTATCTCCCAGAACAGACGCTCGGCACCCCAGAAGCACCCCATGCCAAACACCGCCTGCCCCATTCCTTCAGGAAATGGCGGCACCATCGCGTTGCCGGAAACAAAGTGCTTACCAGAAATCGGCATAGTCTCCGCGCGACCTGGCAGAGCCTCATCTGGGGTAGGAATACGGGATTTATCGAACTGCATGGTGAGTACCTAAATATCCATTCTCGCCGGCGGCTTGAACTACTCGCCTGCGAGCATAATACAGCCAGAGGCCTTCATTGGGTGCGAAGTCTGCCACTCGAAGTATTGTGCGTCGAGTTTTTCTACCGCGCTCTCGCCCAGGCGGCGAAATGGGGAGCGCCCCGGGTCTACCAACATCACCCGCCCGACACCCGCCCGCAATGCCCGCCGAGTCAGGTTGAATAACGGCGCCTCCAGCTGGTCCCAAAAGCAGATATCCGTGCCGATCACCGCGTCAAACTCGGTCAACGCAGCCTGCGTGACTTTTTCATAACGGCATTGCCAGGTTGTAATCTCCACGCCGTTCAGCGCCGCATGGTAATTCGCAAATGGAAATACGCTGGGGTCGGCATCCAGTGATGTCACTTTCGCAGCAAATGCTTTTGCGCAAAAAATGCCACCCAGTCCCCAGCCACACCCCAGATCCAGAACCCGCGCCCCTTTCTTCAGCGGGTGTTTCTTCAGGTAATCCATCGTGAGGCATGAACTCTTCCAGAACTTATTCCCGTGCAAGCTGGCATCCCCCGCCTCCCGACGCAGTTTGCGCATGTCGGGGTGTGCATTTTTTCGCACCAGCAAGCCAAACATGGAACGGCTTAGAGAATCACTTTCAGCCAATGGACTACTCCAGACGGAATTAGATTAATGATATGGGCGGGCGGAGAATTTCGCAGAAAGAATGTTGCCCCTGCCAAATATGTGCAGTGTACCCATTCCTCGTCACCAGTTCAGCCAGCTGGTCTATTTTTGCTGATGAGCTGCCATAGGGAGCGCTCTTAAATAGCCCTTGTCATTTGGCGGGGCACACGCATCACATTCTGTATCAAGAGGCACAGAAATGCATAAACACACTCGCAGACAATTGCTGGCAGCTGCTGCCCTGCTTTTGGTCGGCGAGAGTTATGCCGTACCGATTTATGAAGGCCCTGACGTCACCCTGTCGATGACCGGCTACTTTACCGCGCATATGGTGAACTCCTACGGAGAAACCATTATGCAGGATGGTGCGTCCCGGATCGCATTTAAGCTTGATGTCCCTGCTTACGGCGACTGGGACACAGGCTTCCACCTCGAATGGGGTGTGGCCGCCATTTCGTCTGCGCAAGACCTGATCCTTCAGGGGGACCAGCAGGTATCTCCAGACAACCGTGATCTATCCCTCTATTTGCGCCAGGGCAATGCCCACGCGGAACACGAGAAATGGGGACGATTCTCGGCGGGTAAGCAATGGGGCGCCTATTACGAAGTTACCTATATAACGGACTGGTTCAACGTATCCGGTGGCCTGGCGAGCGGCACTTATTCATACGGGACCGATGGTGGCAGTACCGGCAGCGGGCGCGCCGATAGCGCCCTGGCCTGGCGCAAGTCCTGGGCCTTTGAAAATAGTGAGTTCAAGATCGCGATCCAGCGCGCCGCGCATGTGGCAGACCTGAATATCAGTATCGTTGATGCGTTCGGCCCAGATACGTTGTTTGTGTGCCCACCGCGGGATTGCGAGTTTGGGCAAAGCCATGGCATTGCCATGGTTTACCGCGCTAATGTGGGCAAAGGTATTATGCTTGGCGCGGCCTATAACCGGGTTAAACTTGATATTTCTTCAGATAATGGGGAAGTATTCGAGATCATAAATGGCGAGGAGGTACTGATCGCTAATAATGTTCCCATCAGTGCGAGCACCAATACCTGGGCGAGCGCTATTGGCGCCTATTACGGAGGCTCACCTTTTACCAAAGGGTGGTACGTTGCCGGTGTCGTACAGCGGTCGCAGAATAATGAACTGGCGCCAGTTGGCTCCGTTACCGGCATAACAAACTTCTTTGATGCCAAAGGCTCAGAGTCATTTATTAGCTACACCTGGGGCGCAAATGATTGCTACTCCCTGTACGGTGGGCACAACTATCTCGTATCGGACGACCCGGAATTTGAGGCCGCACTGGTCGAGGGCGACCGGTTTAAGCTGGCGCAGTACTATTATGGCTTCCAGTATCAGTGGAACAAACGAGTGCGCCTGTATATGGAGAATGCGGCCGATGCGAGTAACCGTGTTGCACGCCCTGTGGCCAATGACTTTATAGCCGTCGGCTTTCGAATCGACATCTGATAGGCTTGCGCTCTGAGTAAATTTTCGATCCCGGAGCAGTAAACCTTGGGCCGTATCATCCTGTTAATTGCCGTGGCGATTTTTGCCTGGCTAGCCATCCAGAAATTCAAGTACAGCCCACCGGAGCAACGGCGCAAGCTGGTAATCCAATGGGTGCTGATTGCACTGGCGCTGGGTGCGGTGCTGCTCGCGGTTACCGGCCGCCTGCACTGGGTAGGGGCTGCGGTGGCCATCGTCTTACCCATTCTCAATCGCCTGTGGCGCACGTTTGGCCGCCACCTTCCCTGGATCGCACCGCTAATCGCAAAGCACGCGCAGGCGCGCGCACAAAAACAGCAGGAGAAATCCCAACGCGCGCGATCTGAAGAAACTGGTGAAGGTCAGGCTCACGCAAAACCGGAATCAGAACCACAGCTCACGCTCGCCGAAGCACGCAAGATTCTCAGCGTCCCCGCCAATGCCAGCCGCGAAGAGATCATCGGCGCCCATCGCAAGTTGATTCAAAAATTCCACCCGGATCGCGGTGGCAGCGACTACCTGGCGTCGCGCATCAACGCGGCCAAGGCCCTATTACTCAAAAACCTCGACGGCCAGTAAACGCATGTGTGCCGCCTAGGCGCGGCGGCACAGTAAGTGCACGTAGCGCGCCATTTGGCGGTAAGGGTCAATGCGCGAATAGCGCAGCTCTTTTTCCACGATGGGCTCAGGCGGCAACTTGTCGCGCATTTCCGGGGTCATAAAATCGTGAAAACAGCGGATACCACTGTGCGCCACGACGCTGAGCCCCGCCTGTGCGACCCAATCCATCACATCTTCCGTTAGCAAAGGATTTTGTGGTGTGAGGCTGCCCGGATGCCCCCCCCAATTGCCGCTTTCGAGGTGTCGGTCCAGCTGTCGTAAACTGCCGCGCTGTAGCAGGCGAAATTCCAGCGCGCGGCGATTGTAAAATGTGAGGGACAGGTAGCCCCCGGGCTTGAGCTTATCGGCCAGATGGACCAGGGCCTGTTGCGGCTCTGCCAACCATTCCAAAACCGCATGACACAACAGCAGGTCTGCCGGTGGTATATCCGCTGTCTGGGGCAAATCCTGCAGCGCTAACTGCTTCAGGGTCACGCGATCCTGCAGGCCTTTTGCCTCCACCGCATCATTCGCCAGATCGAGCATTGCGCGGGAAATATCGGTAATCCACACCCGACTGCCCGCTTCCGCCAGATCCAGGGCAAACTGCCCCTGGCCACCGCCGGCATCAATCACCACCGGCGCCGGGTTATCGCCCTGCCCTTGTGCCACGCTCAGATAAGGCGTGAGATCCCGCTGCAATACGGCCAGCCGAATGTCGCCTTTCAACCCACCGTAGATGCGCTTTTTAAAGCGCTGCGCGAGATCGTCGAAATTTCGATCATCCATGGGCCGTTACTTGTCCCGCACCTGATCCAGTGAGCGCCCCTCCGCGGCGAGAATGACCTGCAGGGTACGTGAACGAAACTCACGCAGATAGAGAACCCACACGACCGACAGGAAGCCGAAGACAAAAACCAGTGGGTGCACAAACCAGCCCATCACCGCCATAGAGAAGTAGACGCAGCGCAGCCCATAGTTATAGCTGTGGCCAGCCTGGTCTATCACCTTTGCCGCGCTGATAGCATAGCGGCGGCGGTCATCGGTGGAAACTTCGTCTTCTTTTACCGCCGGAGCCGCCCCCAGTAACACGTTGGCGAAGGAGTACTGGCGCAGCGACCAGGTGAAATTGAAAAACGCAAAAATGTAAATGAGGATGAGTACCAGAACCTTGAGTTCAAACTGCTCAACCGTTGTCGTCTGGGCAAACGGCAGGCTGCTCAGCACCTCCACTGCGGCAATGTTCGCCGATAGCGCCGTCACCAGACCCGCGAGAATCAGAATACTGGTCGACGCGAAAAAACCGATCACCCGCTCGAGATTGCTGAGGATGGCCGCATCCGCCACGCGCATATCCCGCTCCAGCATGCGCAGCATCCACTCGACCCGGTACCACTGCATCGATGAAGCCAAGCACCAGGCGGTCTTGGCCTTGCGGCGAGCGAACACTGTGTAGCCTGCCCAAGTGAGGCAAAAGCCCGCGAGACTCGCAAAATCCATCCAGTTCAACGCACAACCCCCTTTGGACTACATTTATGGCGTCATCGAAATATAGGTAAAACAGGGTGCGAAGTTTCGCACCCATGGCGCATGTGTCAACAGCGGCCTGTCAACCCTGTCAATTCAATGCCGCTCAGCGCTAAAATGGCCGCCGATTTTACCCCGGGAATTGCCAAGCCCCCGGGGAACGCTAATTACCCACTGGAGCTTTCTTTTGAGCAACGTACACCCCGCATTCGAACCAGTAACCAGTGCCGAGATCGAATCCCTCGGCGTTCGCGTGGAAGAGTACCGTCATCGCGCCACCGGCGCCCAGCATCTGCACATTGCGGCAGACAATTCAGAAAACGTATTCCTGGTGGCCCTGCGCACCGTCCCCCATGACTCCACCGGGGTGGCGCATATCCTCGAACACACGGCACTGTGTGGCAGTGAGAAGTATCCGGTGCGCGACCCCTTCTTTATGATGATCCGGCGTTCACTGAATACCTTTATGAACGCCTTCACCAGTTCCGACTGGACCGCTTACCCGTTTGCCAGCCAGAACCGCAAAGATTTTGACAATTTGCTGGACGTCTACCTGGACGCGGTATTCTTTGCCCGCCTGGATCCATTGGACTTTGCCCAGGAAGGACATCGCCTGGAGTTTGCCGAAACCGAAAATCCGCAAAGTGATCTGGTGTTCAAAGGCGTAGTCTTCAATGAGATGAAGGGCGCGATGAGCTCCGTGACCTCACAGCTTTGGCAAAAACTCAGCAAATACCTGTTCCCCACCAGCACCTACCACTTCAACTCCGGTGGCGAGCCCGCGGACATCCCGGATCTCAGCTATCAGCAGCTGGTGGACTTCTACCGTACCCACTATCACCCCAGCAACGCGATCTTTATGACCTTCGGGGATATTGATGCCGCGGAGCATCAGGCCGTTTTCGAAGAAAAAGCCTTGCATAAATTCGACCAACTCGACGAAAAAATTGCCGTTGAACGAGAGAAATTATACGTGGCGCCGGTACGCGTCGAAGAGAGTTACCCACTGCCCGCCGAAGAAGGCGACAAGGAAAAGACCCACATTGTGCTGGGCTGGCTGCTTGGTGATGTCACCGACCTGGAACAATCTCTGACTGCACATTTATTGGCCGGTGTATTACTGGATAACAGCGCTTCACCACTGATGCGCCTACTGGAGACCACGGATCTTGGGCAGTCCCCTTCCCCCTTGTGTGGCCTGGACGACAGCCAGCGTGAGCTGGTGTTTGTGTGTGGCATCGAGGGCAGCGAGCGCGAACGTGCCGATGAGCTGGAGAAACAGGTTCTGCAGGTGCTGGAAGATGTCGCCGAAAATGGCGTGCCCTACGAGCAGGTCTCCGCAGCACTGCACCAGCTGGAATTGCAACAGCGCGAGATCGGTGGCGACGGCTATCCTTACGGCCTGCAGCTGATTCTCACCGCACTCACTGGCGCCACCCACCGCGGCGATGCCATTGGCCTGCTCAACATCGATGCGACCCTCGAAAAGCTGCGCGAGCAGATCAAGGACCCGAAATTTATCGCCAACGCGGCGCGCAAACTGCTGCTCGAAAACAACCACCGCATACGCCTGGTGCTCTCGCCCGACAGCAACATGGCAGAGCGTACCGAGCAGGCCGAGAAAGTCCGCCTGGAAGAGATTAAAGCGGGCCTCAACGAGCGGGAAAAACAGCAGATCATTGAAACGGCCAAGGCACTTGCGGATCGACAGCAGCGCAAAGATGACGAATCCATCCTGCCCAAGGTCGGTGTCGAGGATATCCCCGCGGAATTGCCACGCGTAGATGGCACCGTAGAAGACCTCAACGGCAACAAGATCAGCCGCTACGGCGCCGGCACCAATGGGCTGGTGTACCAGCAACTGGTCGCGGCATTGCCGGAATTCAGCGCTGAAGAGCGCCTGCTCCTGCCCTATTACTGCCAAAGCCTGAGCGAAGTGGGCCTGGGCGACAAAGACTATCTGGAAGTACAACAGTGGCAAGCCGCCGTGGCCGGTTCACTGCACAGCTTCACCAGCCAGCGCACAGCGCTGGATAACCTCGACAGCCAGTCCGGCCACTTCATTCTTTCCGGTAAGGCCCTGGCGGCAAACCAGGCCGCGCTGACCGAACTGATGCAGGCCACCATCGAGCAGGTGCGCTTCGACGAACTGCCGCGAATCAAAGAGCTGCTGCTGCAGACCCTGGCCCGTCGCGAACAGTCCGTGGTGGGCAACGGCCACGCCCTTGCAATGGCTGCTGCCAGTGCCGGCTTTAACCGCGCTGCGGCCGATGGCCACGAGTTTGGCGGCCTGCAAGGGCTCCGCCAGTTGCGGGCGCTGGTCAAAGACCTGGATACCGATAGCGGCCTGGAAAATATCGCGGCGACCTTCAACGGCATCCACCAGAAAATTCTCGGCGCCGAACGCCAGTTCCTGGTGATCGGTGAAGAAGACAAGCTGACCGAGTTCACCAATGCGCTCCACCCACTGGCGAGCAGCGCCAGCGGCAGCAGCGCCTATACCAATGGCGCATTCACGCCACGTCGCGTACAGGAAATGTGGATTGCTAACAGCCAGGTAAACTTCTGTGCCAAGGCCTACCCCACCGTCCCCATGTCCCATCCCGATGCGGCGCCGCTGGCGGTGCTCGGTGGCTTCCTGCGCAACGGTTACCTGCACCGCACCATCCGCGAGCAAGGGGGGGCCTATGGCGGCGGCGCCAGCCACGATGTCACCATCGGCGCTTTCCGCTTCTATTCCTATCGCGACCCGCGCATGGCAGATACGCTCAAGGACTTCGATGCATCCGTGGAATGGCTGCTGAACGAATCCCACGAAGACCTGCAGGTAGAGGAAGCCATCCTCGGCGTGGTTGGCGGTATGGACAAGCCTGGCTCGCCCGCAGGCGAAGCCAAGAAGGCATTCCACTCCAATCTGTACGGCCGCACCCACGAAGTGCGCCAGGCTTTCCGTCGCAAGGTCACCGAGGTAACCCTTGACGACCTGCAGCGGGTAGGCAAAACCTATCTGCAGGCAGACAAAGCAAACACCGCAGTGGTTACCGGTAATCATGGCCGCGATGCGGGTCTCGCCCTGGACCTGCACGAAGAAAAACTGTGAGCAACCGGCGGGAAACAGAAAAGCACGTGAGCAAGAAAGACGATATCTTCGCCAGCCCTCTGGGCCAGGTGGCCGGGTTCAGCTTCGACCAATCTGTGGTGGAAGTCTTCCCGGACATGATCCAGCGCTCGGTACCCGGCTACACCACAATTGTGGCGATGATCGGCACCCTGGCAGAGCGCTACGCCCAGTCAGGCAGCCGCTGTTACGACCTGGGCAGCTCCCTGTGTGCCGCCACCCTGGCCATGCGCCACCGCATCCCCGCAGCGGACTGTGAAATCGTCGCGGTGGACAACTCGCCGGCCATGGTGGAACAGGCGCGCGCGGTACTGGCGGCGGATAGCGGGCAGATCCCGGTACAACTGGTGTGCGACGATTTGCAGAATGTCGACATTGAGAACGCCTCGGTGGTGGTCCTCAACTTCACTTTACAGTTTATTGCCACCGAACAGCGGGAAGCCATTTTGCAGAAGATATACGACGGCCTGCGCCCGGGCGGTGTACTGATTCTTTCCGAGAAAGTAGCGTTCTCCGATACCGACCATCAGGAGTTGATGATCGATTTGCACCACTCATTCAAGGCGGCAAACGGTTACAGCGCGCTGGAAATTGCGCAGAAACGCAGTGCGCTGGAAAACGTGTTGATCCCGGAAACCCTGTTTGACCACCGCACCCGCCTGAAAAACGTCGGGTTCAGCAGTGTCGACGTTTGGTTCCAGTGCTTCAATTTCGCTTCGCTGATTGCGATCAAACAGCGCAACCCGTAAGCGGAAAGACAGGCATGATTGATTACACCCAGTTGTATGCGGGTATCCAGCACACGCCGGCCCTGCGCCCGTGGCTCACCACCCTGCCCCAGCAAGTTGCTGACGGACTTAACCCTGCGCGCTGGGGGGATCTGGCGGACTGGCGCGAGGCGCTGGACAACCTGCCCGACATCAGCGCGTCCACCTATTCGCTCAAGGATGAGGTGCGCATCGGTGCGGCATCCGATGCGACCACCGAACAGCTCGCGACACTTGAAGCTGAATTGCGCAAGCTGCACCCCTGGCGCAAAGGCCCATGGACGCTGTTTGATATTTTCATCGATACCGAATGGCGCTCCGACTGGAAGTGGGACCGCGTAGCCCCACACCTGCACGACCTGAAAGATCGGCTGGTACTCGATGTGGGCTGCGGCAGCGGTTACCACTGCTGGCGGCAGTTTGGCGCCGGCGCACGCAGGGTCATTGGTATCGATCCGTCGGCAAAGTTCGTTGCCCAGTTCTACGCACTGAAGAAATACCTCGGGCTGGAAAAACCCGTGGATGTGCTGCCGCTGGGAATCGAGGCTTTACCGCCGGCACTGCGCGCTTTCGACACAACCTTGTCCATGGGGGTCCTGTACCACCGACGTTCACCACTGGACCACTTGCGGGAATTGCGCGACACACTGCGCCCGGGCGGACAGTTGTTACTGGAAACTCTGGTGATTGAAGGTGGGCTTGGCGAATGCCTGGTCCCCGAGGGACGCTATGCCAAGATGCGCAATGTATGGTTCTTCCCCACCACTGCGACACTGGAAAGCTGGTTGCGCAAATGCGGTTTTACCGATGTAAAAACCGTCGATGTAGATCAGACTTCCACCGAAGAACAGCGCAGCACCGACTGGATGCGGTTTGAGTCGTTGGCAGACTTCCTCGACCCGGACGATCCCAGTAAAACCGTTGAAGGGCATCCTGCGCCGCTGCGCGCCACCCTCACCGCAACAGCGACTTAAAGCACGCCTAGGCGCGGTTACCCCCCGTGGCCAGCCAACCGCTGGCCACACTCCTCTCCCCCACAGGCTTGTCCGCAAAATCCTGTCCGCCAGAGCATCAGGTTCACATGCCTGGACGTGAAAGTCGATTGGCCGAATAACTACACTGAAAGCATGTTGGCCGGGATGTCCGGCGGGTTTGGCAAGAGATATAGCGACCACATGAGCATCAGTGTTTTCGAGCTGTTCAAAATCGGCATAGGACCATCCAGCTCCCACACGGTCGGGCCGATGGTGGCGGCGCAGCGCTTTGTCTGCGATCTGGAATCCCGCGGAGACCTGGCAAAGGTCGAGCGCGTCGAGATCCATCTGTACGGTTCTCTGGCACTGACCGGCGTGGGCCACGGTACCGACATGGCTATCCTGATGGGGCTCGAAGGTGAGTTGCCCGAGACGATCGATATCGATGGCATTGACGGTCGGATTGCAGCAATCGACAAACACCAGCAGCTGATTCTCAACGGGTTGCGTGCCATCCACTTTGAACGCGACCGCGACCTGATTTTCCACAAGGAAGAATTTCTCCCCCAGCACGCCAATGGTCTGACCTGCAGGGCATTTTCTGGTGACGAATACCTGCTTGAACGCAGTTATTTTTCCATCGGTGGCGGCTTTGTTTTGTCGGAAGAAGACTTCTCTAACAAAGCGCAAATAGCGACCCTGCTGCCCTACGATTTCAGCTCGGCTGAAGATCTGATAGCCCTGTGCGACCAGAACCGTTGGACCATCGCAGAACTGGCCATGGAGAATGAGAAAGCATTCCATTCCGAACAGGAGGTCACCGATCTGCTGTGGCATATCTGGGAAGTCATGGAGGCATCGATTGAGCGTGGTTGCCACCAAAGCGGTGTACTGCCCGGCGGGCTGGGCGTGCGCCGACGAGCCGAGGAACACTTCCGCGAACTCTCCAAACAAACCGATGAAGAACGTCGTCAGGGCCTCGCCATCCTGGACTGGGTCAGCCTGTTTGCCCTGGCAGTTAACGAAGAGAATGCCGCCCGCGGGCGCATTGTCACCGCGCCCACGAATGGCGCTGCCGGTGTTATTCCCGCGACGATTGCCTACTACGTGCAATTCGTACACACGCCGCACGAGCACGGTGACTTGAAAAACCAGGTGGTGAAATTCCTCCTCACTGCCGGTGCCATCGGCATGCTATTCAAGAAAAATGCCTCGATCTCCGCTGCGGAAGTGGGATGTCAGGGTGAAATCGGCGTGGCCTGCTCCATGGCCTCGGCCGGACTTGCCGCGGTACAGGGCGGCAGCAACGCACAAATTGAAAATGCCGCTGAAATTGGCATGGAACACAATCTGGGGCTGACCTGCGATCCGATCGGTGGTCTGGTGCAGGTCCCGTGCATTGAGCGCAACACCATGGGTGCGGTCAAGGCGATCAATGCCGCGCGCCTTGCGCTGCGCGGCACCGGTGCGCACATCGTGCCTCTCGACAGCGTGATTGAAACCATGCGCCAGACCGGAATCGACATGCAGCACAAATACAAGGAAACTTCGCTCGGAGGACTTGCTGTAAACGCGGTGAACTGCTGATAACTCCCGTCAAATTATCAGGCTTTGCAGGGAGGGCCTACCCGGGAATACCGTGGCGGGTATAAATATCAAACCGGCCTGACTTGCCCTCAAACCGCAGGCTCGGAGGCTGCCCATTTAGATCCGGCGCCAGTCGCGGCCGCTTGACCACCGTACGGTAATAGCACGCCGCAAATGCAGGGCCCAGCAAGCCATCGGCATCTTCATCACTGCCGACGATTTCGTGGAACGCGACCATCTCTTTTTTCACCTTGGCACTTTTGTCGCGACTGGGAAACATTGGGTCCAGATAAATAACCGGTATGCTTTCCTGCTCCTGTGTCGCCAGCCACGCCGCAGCGCTTTCCACCTGGGGTTCCAGGCACAATCGTTCGGCAATCGGCCCCAGCTCGCGGTCCATTTCTGCAGCCTGACGCAGCCTCCGCACACCGTCCTCAAGCAACGCATACACCACAGGGTTGCGCTCAAGCATGCGCACTTCACTGCCGAGTGACGCGAGCACAAATGCGTCGCGCCCAAGCCCTGCGGTGGCATCGACGATGCGCGGGCAAAAACCACCGCGAATCCCGGCAGCCTTGGCAATCTGCTGCCCCTTGCCACCGCCATACTTGCGACGATGGGCAGCGGCACCACGCACAAAATCAACCGCCACCGGACCCGGTGCCTTGCGACCAGTGGCACACAATTGCAGCATATCGCCCCGACGTAAAACGAAGGGATATTGGTCAATAAACTTCTCCGGGGTAATGCCCAGATAGGGAAGATCAAGCGCGTTCGCCAGCGCTTCTGCCGCTGGCACGCGGCTTTCGTCTGCGGCAGTAACAGCCAACTGCATGATAGAAATACACCAAGTCTATTTATTGGGTACCGAGATGGGGCTCAGCAAATCGACTAGCGCAATTTACCCGTGATGGGCGAGCCATGCCAGCGCCGATTCTTCGGCTTCACTGGGAAATGGCCGTACTTCTGCGGAAACGAAGTGGTTGAGGAGCTGCGGCATAAAAGCGAGTAACGTGTTGTCCGACAGGACGGCTATCCGATGCAAGTGTCGATGTTGGTTACGGGTAAACACGCAGTGAGAAACCAACGCTGCAAAGTTCTGCCAGCCACGAAAATTCCGTGCATCAATCAGTAAACCGTGCAAAGCACCGTGCTGACAGATCACCGGATCCACCTGCGCGGCCAACGCACGGAATTCTGCGGGTTTCAGTTCCGCAACCGGCCGAATTTCCAGAATATCGTGATCGTGATGCCAGCAATGCTCGATCATGGTCCATCATACATTCTTCACTACCCTTTTAAGCGTAGAAAAGAAAAAGGCCGCGAACCAGTCGCGACCTCTTCCTCCAAACAGATCAACCAAGCATCAGCTTACCGCTGTGGCGTGTCCTCGGTTTTGTCCTTGTCCCGCATATCGTCGAGCGCATCTTCTGCCGCATCTTTGGCGTCTTCTGCAGCATCTTTGGTGGCACGGCCGGCATCTTCCAGGGCATCCCCGGTGTCTTTCGCCGCATCTTTCAGCACATCGCCGGTATCTTCAGCGGCATCTTTAACCGCTTCACCAGTATCTCTCGCCGCGTCCTCAACTTTATCTCCCAGGTCGCGGGCCGCATCCTTGGTCTCATCCATCATGCGGTCACCAGTAGATTGCGGGTCCGCAGTGGATGGTGCCACGTCATCACTTTCTTGCGGCATGGTCGGATCGGCAGCTGGGCGAGTTTCTTCCGTGGATGGCGTTTCCATCTTGTCGTAGGCATCGTCAACCGAATGATCGGATTTCTTCGACATGAAGTAGCCGATAATCAGCAACAAAATAATGAGTGGCAGCAGTAGTTTCTTCATAGTCCCGTGGACCCCTCGTCGGTTAGAAAGAGTTCGAAACGATCAGGTAAGACGCACAGTCTGGCAGCATACGCAGACTTAGCAGCTAACCCGCCGTTGCCGGTTGGCGCTGTACTGGACCACCGAGACCCGACTTCATCGAAGAAGCCCACGCCAATACTGATAAGAATAATCCCCAATTGCCGCACTTCAAGGAACATTGTTCCCATGTTTAAGTATTTATGGTTCTAAAAGCGCTAGGGTATATTAAGTGGAATGCTATGCCGCCATCTGGCGGCGCATAAAGGATCAGTGCTAGGTCACCACCCCTCGGAGGGTGGGATTAACCCTGATAATACTGCTCAAGCTGGGCGAGCACACCGCTCGCATCCGTATCAACGATGGCGGCATCGCAGTCGGAAAGCGCCATGTCACCGAAAGTGTTGCGTCTCGCAAAAATTAAATAGCGCACGCCCAGTGCCAGCTTTTCCTCACAATCGGCAAGATTCAGCTGGAAACTTAACTGTTTGCGTGTCGCCCCCTTCCAGACTTTTCGTGCGATCGCAGAGTAGAGATAACCCGAAACCGCCGCCATTCCGGGCTCAGACAGTGCTCGATCCAACACGCGATGCACCGCAACAATCTCAACCTGAGCGACGACTTCTGCCGATTCGAGTTGTTGCTGGATTTCCCCCGACAGCTCGTCGGACTCCGTTGGTATGTCACCGCTGTGCGCAAATCCGCACCACACGCTCACGGCCGTTAAAAACAACCATTCGCACAGAGAACGCCGAAGATGTGTTTGAGAATTCCCCTTGCTGCTCTCCATAACGCTTCCCTTGCCGAGCCCCACACCTGTGTCAATACCAATCATTGTCACTTCCTTGACAACTTACGCACGTCTACACGCGCACAAAAAAGGGCGCCGAAGCGCCCTCTTTCCAATCGACTATTGCAGCGGCAACAGTTCCAGTTCTACACGACGGTTGGCTTGACGCCCTGCGTCAGAGTCGTTGCTGGCGATTGGGTAACGCTCACCGTAACCAACAGCTTGAACGCGACCCGACGCCACACCGCGGGTAGTGAAGAAGTTGGCAACCGACCCGGCGCGACGCTCACTCAGATTCTGGTTGGTCACATCTGAACCTGTGCTGTCAGTGTGGCCACTCACGCGAATTGCGGTTTTATCGAACTCATTCAGAACCAGTACCACGGAATCGAGCGTGTCATAGAAATCTGAACGAATTTCATAACGGCTGGTCGCGAAGGTAATGTTGCCCGGCATGATCAGACGGATATTATCGCCTTCACGCTGCACACGAACACCGGTACCTTCGAGGCGCTGGCGCAGAGCCATTTCCTGGCGGTCCATGTAGTAGCCGATACCACCACCGACTGCAGCGCCGCCCAGTGCGCCAGTAATTACGCCTTTCTTGCGATCGTTTTTGCTCGCTGTAGCCGCACCAATGATGGCACCAGCCACAGCACCAGCACCTGCGCCTTTGGCAGCATTACTGGTTTTGCTTTCCTGGGTGTAAGGATCCAGGGTGGTACAGCCAACCAAAGAACCCAGAGCAAGAATCGCTACCCATTTTTTCATTAAGCTTCTCCTAACGCTTTTACTGATGACGGGTGAAATTTGTTGGCAGTGTCGCTGAGTCAAGCTGACTGCAAGCTGAACTGCGTTCGTCATTGGCACGAAGACTATGCGGAAAGTCAGCTTAGGTCTACTGCCTAGATCCCAAAATGGCGGGATAATCCATTGGCGCAATTTTAATTATTTGGTTTCTGAGTTAGGCCATTAACCGCTCCCAGGGTCATAGCCTTCGATAAACCATGACCTATTCAGGCTTCAATTTCGGAGCAGGCAGGCACTATCCACAGTTGCACCCCGGCATCGTGTAATTTGCTGTAATCCATTCGTCCACAGCTTCTGTGGATAACTCTGTGTATGAATATGCCAAACAGGGCCTGACGTGGCGGCATTCCTCGCTCCCAGCATATTGCACACTTTTTACACCATTGGATTTTTTACTTAAAAATCAACAACTTAAGAGTGCACATGCGTTTCAATCAAGCACGCTACGGAGACTTGATGTCTCTCACTAATGAGCCGACCCCATGTGGAAAAGATTTGTCAAGGGTAAACAAGAAGGGAAAAATCAAATTTTGCAAAATTTCCAGAAATTGGCGTAGAAAACGGCGCAAAGATGGAAACCTGCTCTGGGCAGGCCGGGAATTAGTAATGCGGTGGGCGCTCGTCGCCGGGCTTGCCGCCCTTGTTCATCTCAAATACCAGATCGCGGTATTTCTCCGACACCTCTTTCATATTGCCAACAAGTGCTCGCAGCTGTGCGTCCTGCTTGGCAATGGTGTCGTTAAGCTGGCTCAGGGTGTCCTCCTGAAACGCCAAGCGTGTTTCCAGCTCATCAATGCGTGCGACCAACTGCTCAACTTCATTACTCATCATCGCTCACTCATTACCGCCTACTCATTGCGGTCTGCTCAAGATATTCAGGTTTGTCTCAGTGATTTTTTGCCGGCTTATATCAGCCGGTACAGGCAGTCTTTCAGCCCGACCGCGCGCTGGTCCATAAACAGGCTCTGCCCCATACGCGAGGTAACATAGCCGAAGCCCACTTCAACCTCGGGATCCGCAAATCCAACACTGCCGCCGGCACCCGGATGACCAAAGCCTCTAGGACCACCAAACGCCAGATCTTGCGCGGCACCTGACTTCAGGAAACCACAGCCGAAGGCCACATCTGTTTGTAGTATGGCGTCTTGACCACGGGTTTGTTCTTGCGTCGCTTCCGCGAGCGTTCCCGAAGACAGCAATTGGGGGGCATCACTAGCCAGATCACCATAAACGGCCGCGAGGTCGCGGGCACTGAAATGGCCGTTGGCTGCTGGTATCAACGCGCCTCGCCATGCATCACCGTTTGTACCCATCATGAGTGATACCGGATTAGTAAACGCTGTGGCCACGGGGCCCTGACGATCTTCCTTGATTGAGCGACCGATCGCATTGTCACGCAGCGCCGGTAGCGGCTTTTTCAAAGGCCCCACGTCGGCAATATGCGTGGATCGATGCCCTACCGCACCGAAACCACCATCCAGTTCAAGCGGATCACCGATTCCACTGCGATACAGGTCACGCACAGTGCGACCACTGGCCGCTTCGATCAGCCCACCCACCGTCCATCCGTAAAGAAACGGCGAGTAACCCTGCTGGCTACCGGGATCCCACCAGGGCGCCGTTGCGGCTACTTGCTGCAATGCGCGGTCCCAATCGTAGATCAAGTCGTCTGCAACTTTCTCGGAAAACGCGATCACCCCGCTGCGATGGCTCAATAATTGACGGCCAGTGACCATCGATTTACCTGCTTGCGCAAAGTCCGGCCAATAATGGGCAACGGGCAAGTCGAGATCGAGGTTCCCAGCGGCAACCTGCTGCAGTGCAATCAGGGCAAGAATGCCCTTGGATGACGAGAATACATTGACGAGGGTATCTTCCTCGAAGTCCTGCGTCCCCGCACGATCGGTAGTACCGGCCCAAAGGGACGCAACTACCTCGCCTTCTTGGACCGCACAAAATGATGCCCCTACATCACCATGATCGCGGAAGTTAGCCGCAAAAGCGTCGTAGAGGGCCTCAAAGCCTGGGGCACAGTATCCCTGAATGTCCATTGAGTGCAGTTACCAGTTGATAGTGGAGGCTAGGTCCAGTCCCACGGCGGCTCGGCCGGATTCCGGCCAACCTTGAGGATCGATGGGGTAAATCGGGGCGCAAGGATAACGGATAGCCCGGTAGCTGTTAAGCGCCGCCCCTAGGACTCTTCGTCGACGGGCTCTTCGAAGTCTTCAAGGCGATAACCACACTGTTTGCAGTACTCCGCGTCGGCGTCGTGCCCGCTTTTTCCACAGTTGTGGCAGCGAGCAAGCTGCTTCTCCCGGCCGAGTTCATGTGCCAGCTCCGCGGTCACAATCCCGGTAGGTACCGCGATAATGGAGTAGCCGATCAACATGGTCATTGCTGCAATGGCCTGCCCCAGTGGCGTATGCGGAGTGATATCGCCATAGCCAACCGTGGTGATGGTGACAATAGTCCAGTAGATACTCTTTGGGATACTGGTAAAGCCGTGGCGTGGCCCTTCCACGATAAACATGACGCTGCCGAAGATAATGCAAATCACCAGAACGCTGGTGTAGAACACCAGGATTCGACGGCGCGCTTGCCAGAGTGAGCGCACCAGTAGATTCGCATCCCGCAGATACCGAACCAGCTTGAGTACACGAAAGATCCGCAGTACCCGCAGTAAGCGGATTACCATCAGATAGGTAGCGCCGGTAAAAATCAGTGCGAGATAACTGGGCAGGATCGCCAGTAAATCGACAATGCCATAGAAGCTGGTGACATATTCGCGGCGATCGCGTGCGCAATATATGCGCAACAAGTATTCCACCGTAAATAGCCCGGTGAAAAACCACTCCAGGATATAAAAGGTCTCGCCAAAACGCACCCACAGAGATTCCACCGATGCGAATAGCACTAGCGCGACGCTGAGTAGAATCGCCCAGATCAGGAATACATCAAAATTCTTACCCGCGGGCGAATCGGTACCGAAGATAATTTCATTCAGCCGTTTGCGGGTCCCGGTAAGCGCCATGAATTCGAGCCTTTCGCCTTATTGAACTAGGTGACATTCTAGCCGACCTCTGGGTCGCAGAATACGCCACCGCTTTGTCCGCTTCCACTGTATCCGCTATGCTTCGCCCCCGGATTCTTCCGGGCACACAATTTTGCCCCCCCTTTCCACTGAATGAGCTGACTCACCGGGAACTGACATGCGCGACAAAAGCCGACTCGTATACTCCACTGACCGCGGCCGGATCAAGGAAGAAAAGCCCGAACAAAAGCGCCATAGCGGTGATGGTATTGTGCGAATTCAGCGAGAGACCAAGGGACGCAAAGGTAAAGGGGTCACCTGCGTTCGGGGCGTAGAAGGCACTGATAGCGAGCTCAAGCTCTTGCTGGCAGAGCTGAAAAAGCGCTGCGGCTGTGGCGGTGCACTGAAGGATGGCGTGATAGAGATTCAGGGCGACAAGCGGGACGAGATCAAGGCGGTACTCGAAGCAAAAAGCTACAAGGTGAAACTCGCTGGGGGCTAAGCCCCAGCCCGGGCAGCACCAAGTTAGCCCTGCCCGCCCCATTTACCCCTTCAGCTAGGCAGAAATTGCCGCGAGGCGTAGAGGTTTCACCTTAATTCGCTTCTCTTCTTCCAAGCATAGTTTCAGAAGACGCGCCAACTCCAATTGGTAGGCTTCCTGTACCACGCCACATACCGTCTTGCAACGCAGTTCGAGCGCCTGAAGTCCGCTGGCGAGCTCATCCTTGCGCCCACTGAGCGACAACTCAATAACACCTTCACCGCAGGCAGACAACTTTTGCTGCTGAGGCGCACTCATTGCCAGACCATGGCTTGCAACCAGCTGGTTCAGTTTGCGCACCTGCTCACAGATGATCTGCGGGTACTTTTGCAACAGGGCTTGCGGCAGCTCCTGTTGCGGCAAACGTTCAATCAGCTCGCACACTACATCACCGTAGCGGCCGAGTACGGTAAGCGGCTCGGCCAGCGCATCAAAGCCACGCAGACGTGAAACCGCAGCCTCCGCACCCGTGCGAGTTCCGCTGTCCATTGTGGCAATGGTTCTCGTAATACGTTGATAGAACAGACTGTGAATCAAGTGCCGCTGCTGCTGACACTCTTCAAGACGCACGCGGTTGTCGCGCACGGATTCATCCGCAGCAGACGGTGTCGTGCCACTCAGGTCATAACTTCGCGGATCGATACGCAGGTTTGCTCGCACCAGCGCCGCACCAACCTGGATACGCGCGCTACTGAGCTGCAGTTGTGCCCGACGCTGCTCCAGTTCCTGCAGGTCCAGCAAGCGCGAACGCAGCCAGTCAATGGATGCCTGCAGATCAAGCTCTGCCAATTCATTGTTGGTGGGGAGTTCAAGATGCAGGAAATCCCGTGGGATTACCCGGTTGAAATACTCCGTCAAAACCTGCTGTGCCGCTTCACTCTCCTTGTCGGACTCCAGAAGCAAGCGGTTCTCTACCGGACGGCAACTATCGTCGCCATCAGCACGGCTTACCCGGCCACAAACCTCTGCGAAGTCGCCAAAGAGCTTTTGCAGTGAGAAGTCGACGCGCTGCAATTGAGGGGCGCAATCGTGCGCCTCTACCGCAGCAATACGCTGGTGCCCCGCCGGTTCGTCCGTTGGCCAGAACTCCGTCTCCTGCCCCATTGCGGCATCGATTCCGGTCTTATCTTCGCTGCTCAGATTGTTATACATCCAGCGAACGGCGGCCGGTACGTCGGCCAGTTTCTTTCCAATCAGCTGTGCCTCGCGGTTGATCTCGCTGCAGATCAGGTCCGAATGCTCGAGGTAATTCCAACGTTCCGCGAAGCCCTGAAAACCATCACTGCCCAGCAAATACGCCACGGTCCTGTCCGCCTGCGCCTCCAGATACCGGCCTAAACGCCCGCTCAGGCGACCGTGGATGTTTTGTAGTCGCTCCACAACAGGTATCAGTGCATGACCACACAAGGCAAACATCCGGTGCAATGGGCGCACCGGGGCAATGACGCTGTCATTGCTACCGAAAACGGTGCGCTCTTGTTCGAATGCTTCCTGCAGGTTGTGCAAGCGCTGCGCGGTACCAATGGAGAGCTCTGTTGCCAGACGACTCCAGCGGTCTTGGTAATAGCTGAGGGCGCGGCCAATCAACCCGAGTACATCGCCACCTTGCAAGCTGGCGACCGCCGCAAGGCCGAGGGAGAGACGGTATTGGCCCTGATCCGCCTTGACCACTTTGACTTGCGCGCCAGGCGTTACAACCACCTGAGTGCCAACCACTGCACTCGACAGGGTTTGCGGGCCTTTCTGCTTTGTCGCTATGCCCAGTCCGCAGGTATCTTCAACGACATCTAGTAGCAAGAACAGGCCCGGAGCGTCTTTCTTGAGTAGGCGCAGCGCCTGATCTTCCCGCCCCTCGGCCGCATTTGCCCCGGTGCCACGGGCAACGTAAAACGGGTAAATCACTACCGCACCCACAAACAGCACAAGCAGTCCCGTCAGCACTGCCCCCAAAATTGTTGTTGCACCAAATTCACCAGCAAGGGCCGCTGCAGGCATCGACCACAATGCCATGCCCAGCTGATACAGACACAGGCACAGCAGCAGTGCAAAGCACACAGGCACGATGGACGCCGTCAGCATGTGCGGAAATAGTGCAATGCGCGACGTCAGTGACGTATCCTGAGGCACCACCGCTTCCTGGAACAGCGCGCGTAACTGCTTCCATGCAGTGCCGTTCTTGTGGCTATTTGGCGCCTTCTGGGCAGAGGCTTCGCTCGCTACCGATTTCTCTGCTTGCTGCGGAGCCGCCTCAGTTACTACCGGGGCTTTAGAAGGTTTCAGCACAGTCACCGGCTCGTGGCCGCCGGATTCCGGTGCAGCCACCTCCATATGCGGTTTACTGGCGTCGAGCGCGGCTTGGCCACTCGGGTTTTTTCGTGCCTCGCGCTGACGGGCAAACTTGAGGCGCGCAAGGATAGCCTGATTATCAAACTTGCCTGCCGGGTGCACTTCGATCTTCAATCCCAATTGCTGCAATTGTGTCCGGTACTGCACCACCTGGGCCGACGAGAGCTGATCTTTAATCACCCAGCCTTTCAGCAACAGCTTTTTGCCCTGCTCTGCGCCAATGGAAAAGGTACTGATCAGTTGTTGCAGAACTTCCTGAGGCGCTTTGGCGCGTACGGTTTTACCCGCAGAGACAATTTGAAACCTTTCCTGGTTCGCCATGAATTCCTCGTCGCCGCCCGGGGCTAGATTTATAGAGATACGACTGAGATTAAGGGATTCCTTGCAGGGCAGATGGGGACTGGTTCTCACTCGAATAAGCTCTTAACAGTCGAGCGACCAATTGCACACTGGTTCACAGCAAGGCCGCAAACCGCATCGCATTGTTAGCTGCGGCCCGCGTCACAGATTCTGTGGGTTAATTCGGATGTTTGGGCCTAACGTCCGAGGCAGGTTCTGGTGACCAAACAGACAACTCAATGCCGGGAATGTGATGGTCTCGTGCATCGAACACGGGCTCCTTAACACCGCGGCGGAGCTGGGCCTCGTAATCGGCAACCACCTTCAGGGCCACGCCAGACAGCAGCAGGATCGCCAGCAAATTTGCCGAGGCCATAAAGCCCATCGACATATCTGCCATATTCCACAACAGTGAAAAATTGTCCGAGCTATCACTGTACGCCACCCAGGCCCCAAACAAGATGAAGCAGATGTAGAGCGCCCGGTAGCAGAAGATGGACACGCGGGTATGCCACAAGTAGAAAATATTCGTTTCCGCGTAGTAGTAATTGGCAATGATCGAGGTAAACGCGAAGAACAACAGAGCTATGGCCAGGAAACCACTGCCCCATGGGCCAACCTCACTGGCGAGCGCAGTCTGGGTCAGTGTCACGCCCTCCACGACACCGGCATACTCCACACCACTCAACAGGATAATGCTGGCCGTCGCGGTACAAATCATCATGGTGTCGAGGAACACCGAGGCCATTTGTACGTAGCCCTGTACCACCGGGTGCTTAACGTCTGCAGCAGCACCCACGTTAGGCGATGAACCCATCCCAGCCTCGTTCGAGAAGAGCCCACGCTTGATGCCGTTCGCAATCACCGCACCAAACGCCCCAGCGCCCATTTCCTGGGCCCCGAAGGCGCTACCGATAATTAAACCAAAGACCTCAGGCAAGCGCTCGATGTTCAACACCACAACGGCGATGGCGATTGCGAGATAACACAGCGCCATAATGGGCACCACGATACCCGCAAAGCGCCCGATGGAATGAATACCGCCAAATACAATAAAACCAGCGAGGATAGCAATTACGCAACCTATCAAGAGCGGATTGATGCCCCATGCTTCGTGTACCGCGTCTGCCATGGCATTGGCCTGCACCGCGTTAAAGAAGAAGCCAAAGCAAATCACCAGAAAGATCGAGAACGCAATCGACAACCACTTCCAGTTCCGCCCGAGCCCCTTGTCGATATAGTACGCAGGCCCGCCGCGGAAAGTGCCTGGCTCATCGCCGGTTTCCTTGAAGGTCTGGGCCAGGGTGTTCTCAATCAAGCTCGTGGCCATGCCCACCAGCGCGACAACCCACATCCAGAAAACCGCCCCCGGCCCGCCGGCGGTAATCGCTACCGCCACCCCGGCAATATTACCTGTCCCAACTCGCGCCGCCGCACTGGTCGCGAATGCCTGAAAGGAAGAAATCGAGTCATCAGTTTCCTTGTGAAAGCTGTGCGCCATCACGCGAATCATGTGCCCGAAGCCGCGTATCTGTATAAACCCGGTACGCACGGTGAAATAGAGGCCTGCAGGTAGCAGCGCGGCAATCAAGATACCGACCCACCAGATACCACCTACCCCACCCCAGGTAATCTGATTGCCTATGCTGATGACGGAATGAAAAAAATCTGAAAGTACCTGCATACCTATTTTCACTCTTGCGAACACATACGCCACGGCCCTGTGCCGACATGGTGCGCAACAAAAAAGTATCGCGCGACAGCGACGAAAAATTGTCGATAGAATCAGTAAAGATCAGCCACCGCAAAGCGCCAACACCACCCTTGTTACCGGCAGGCGCTGACGTACAATATCGCCAAACCAGTCACCTCAATCGACTGAAAAAAGAGCAAGGAATAGACTCAACGCTATGTCGTCTCGCAATGTATCGTCACCCGACAAACCAACTCGTGGCGATTCCTCGACCGCGCCTTACGGCAGCTGGAAATCCCCAATAACCGCAAACCTGCTTACGGGGGGTAACGTCCGTCTCAGTGAAGCTCAGCTCTTTGGTGGCAAGGCATATTGGCTAGAGTCGCGCCCAACGGAAAAAGGACGTTCCGCGCTGGTGGAATGTGACTATTCGGATCCGGCAAGTCCCAAAACCAGAGACTTGCTGCCAGCGCCCTTGAGCATTCGCTCCAAGGCCCACGAATATGGCGGTGGCGTCTACACCATCGGTGGTAGCCACGTTTATTTCGTGCTTGCGGCCGATCAACGTATTTACCGTATGTCACTGAATGGCCATACCCCGGAGGCAATTACCCCGGAAGGCCCCTTCCATTATGCAGACCTGCAATTCGATCCATCTCGCAACCGCCTTATCTGCGTACAGGAAGATAATTCAGACCCCGCCTCGGAAGCAGTGGCGCGCTTAATTGCCATTGATCTCAAACAGGTGAATGAGAGTGATTCGGCGCCCCCGCAATCAGTATTGGCCGAAGGCGCGGACTTTTATGCGTCACCGGGTCTCAGCCCGGATGGGAAGCAACTCAGCTTCCTGCAGTGGCATCACCCCAATATGCCATGGGATTCAACCGAGCTCTTGATCGCCGAGTTCGATGAAGATGGCGGTATCCAGCAGGCACAGAAAATTGCCGGCGGCCAAGGGGAATCGATCTTTCAGCCCCAATGGTCCCCCAGTGGAGACCTGTTCTACGTTTCCGACAAAACCAACTGGTGGAATATTTACTGGGCCGGAAGCGACAAGCCCATCTGGGAGCTCGACGCCGAATTCGCAACACCACAATGGGTGTTCGGCATGTCGACCTACGGATTCCTGGATGCAAACACCATCTTCTGCACCTATACCCAGCAGGGAATCTGGAAGCTCGCGCGCATCGACTTAAAGCACGGGCGGCAAGCGCAAATTAACCACCCTGGGTGCGATTTCGAAAGTATCCTCTGTGGGCAAAACCAGGCCGTATTTATTGGCAGCGGTACAACGGATTTTCCCGCGGTTTATCAATACTCCGGCGCAAGCGATACCTTCCAGACGCTCGCCAGCAGCAGTTCGGTCCCGGTGGATGCCGCGTATTTTTCACCCGCGCAACCAGTAACCTACTCCGTTGGCGATCGCGAGGTACATGCCTTTTTCTATCCACCGCATAACCCGGATTTCCTGGCCCCCGCCGAGGAAAAGCCACCGATCATTGTGTTCGGACACGGCGGCCCCACCGGCGCCACTTCTGCCGGGCTCAACCTCAAAGTGCAATACTGGACCAGCCGTGGCTTCGGGGTTCTCGACGTCAATTACTCTGGTAGTACCGGATACGGACGCAACTACCGCGACCGCCTGGAGAACAACTGGGGGCTGCTCGATGTCGAAGATGTCTGTGCCGGCGCCGAGTACCTGGTTGAACAAGGTCTCGCCGACCCCAAACGGATGCTGATAAAAGGCGGCAGCGCAGGCGGCTACACCGTGCTCGCCGCGCTGACGTTCCACAACACCTTTTCCGCAGGCGCGAGCCACTACGGTATTGGTGACCTCACCACCCTCGCCCGCGATACACACAAGTTCGAATCGCGTTATCTCGACAAGCTGGTCGGGCCCTGGCCGCAAGCGGAGGATGTTTACCAGCAGCGCTCGCCGATTAACCACATCGAACAGTTAGAGTGCCCAGTGATCTTCTTCCAGGGATTGGAGGACAAAGTGGTGCCCGCAAATCAGGCAGAGACCATGGTCAATGCTTTGCGCGGGCGCGGCATACCGGTGGCATACATCACCTTTGCGGAAGAAGGTCACGGCTTCCGAGCGGCCAGCAGTATTGAAATGGCCTTGGAAGGCGAGCTTGAGTTTTACAGCCGGGTCTTCCATTTCGACTTGGCGAAAGCCGGGCCAGGTATTCAGATCGACAACCTTGAGGAAAACCGCTGATGGGCCGCTGGCGACCACCCCGCCCTCGCGGCTCCCGTTACATCACCCCAGAAGGTGCTGCCCGCATGCGCGCCGAGGTTAAGCAGTTGTGGGAAGTTGAACGCCCACGGGTTACCCAGGCAGTCAGCGATGCCGCAAAACTCGGTGACCGCAGTGAGAATGCGGATTACATCTACGGCAAAAAGCGCCTGCGAGAAATCGACAGCCGGGTACGCTTCCTGACCAAACGCTTGGAAGAAATCACCGTTGTCGATCGTATTCCGGACGACAAGGACAAGGTCTTCTTTGGCGCCTGGGTGACGCTGGAGGATGAGGAAGAAAAGGAAGTGAAGTACCGCATTGTCGGGCCCGACGAATTCAACGTAAAAGAGGGACTGATCTCCATGGACAGTCCCGTGGCGCGCGCGTTACTGGGAAAACGGCTCGATGATGAAATCGAGATCCAGCAACATGATGTCTGGGTAACCTATTACATTACAGAAATCGACTATCCAGAAGCCCACTAGGGAAGCTCTGTAGCAAGGTAGATTTGAAAAGGGGGGAAAGCTTCTCACCAGCGACAGACTTCTATCGAGCGATAATGGATCGGCGTTACGCGTTAACGCCTATTCGTCACTGATGGTGCCCCCTCCCCTACGTCTTATGTAAACCTTGCAATTGTCTTTGTGGTACTTTCTGTCCATGCAGTGGCAAATGCAGGCAAACAAGCACAGTTAGGGGTTATTTAATGAAAAAACAAAACAATAAACAGCGCATTTTATTGATATGTGCGTCATTCATAATGGCACTAACAATAGCTACACCGCTATCTGCAAAGCAGTTCACCGCCCTGGTATTTACCAAAACGGCGGGCTGGCAACACGATAGTATTCCCGCAGCGGTTTCAGCCGTGAATTACTTATCTCAACTACATGACTTTAGCGCAGTACATACCAGCGATGCGAATGCATTTACCTCAGAAAACCTGGATCAGTTCGATGTGGTTGTCTTTCTATTAACCACCGGTGACGTACTGAACGAACAGCAACAGAGCGATTTTCAGAAATTTATCCATTCAGGAAAGGGTTATGTGGGGGTGCACTCGGCAGCGGATACTGAATACGGCTGGCCCTGGTATCAAGGATTAGTGGGACGAAACTTTGTTACTCACCCAGCGGTGCAGTCCGCAAAAGTAAACGTTCTTGACCCAGGCTTTCCCGGTTCAGAGCACATGCCATCTCGTTTTTTATGGACCGAGGAATACTACAACTACGGACCTGAGCACAGTGATTCCCTGAATTACCTTCTCTCTGTGGATGAGTCCACCTATCAGCCGCAGGCGGAGTGGGACGAAGTTAAATCGAGTGGGATGGGAGATTTCCATCCGCTTGCTTGGTATCAGGAATATGATGGTGGCCGGGCTTTCTATACCGGCTTTGGGCATTTGTCCACATCCTATACCAATCCCATGTTTCTCTCCCATCTGTATGGGGGGATTTACTGGGCTGCCACCGGCAAAGGCATCGAGCAATAACGGACTTGCTTTCCTTGCTCAGGATCAACCGGAACAATACCTGTCCGGCCAATACAAATCGCTGCACAGGCGGAATTGATAATAGTCAATGCGCCAAAACCCCAGACCGACAGGATCACACTGAGTCGCCACAGGCTATCGGGAAAACCCTGATTCACGATTTCGGCAGAGCTACCTGTCGATGTGCCGGCACAACTATCAATAAGAAGGAAGTACTGCAGTATTCCAAACCGCCGCTAGCAGAGGACTACCATGCATTCTGATACCAAGACCATCGACCAGTTTCTGGCAGAAAACCCCGATGTAGATGTAAGTGAATCCTGGGAGCGCTGCTGGGGTATCCTGACCGATATCAAAAACACCATTGCCAGCCGTTTCAGTGGGCTGCAACTGGAGCCGGCCTGCCGCGATCGCGAATACTACACTTCGCCCAATGGCGAATTCGAAGGTTCTTTCCAGGCCTGGAGCGGTGGCGACTGTGAGTGGCTGGTGAACTCCTGGCTCGGCAACCGGAAGGCCAGCATCCTAGACATGAATGCCACTGCCTATCTGGGGCAGGATACCGATGTACCGCACTTTGTGATGGTGTTTGGCACCATCCCAAAACTGTTTTTCTATTTCGATTTTATGCCGCGGCGCAACTTGCTGGTGGACAGCGGGTATCTCGATAAATACTACGCTCCCATCAACGATGAGTATCTGGCGCTCCGCGGCCACAGTAACTTCCAGTGGTCTGTCAGCCACGGACCCTATATGCGCGCGCTGGTGAACCCATCCACCCAGAGCCTGATGGCGGATCTTAACAATACCAATATCAGCATCCTCGAAGACTACGCCCGCTCCATGCTGGAGCATTGGCTGAAATGGTACGACGAGGCCCAGCCTGTACCCCAAAGCGAGCGCCCTGCCCTGCGTGACACCGACCACATGCTGCGCCGCCTCTGTTACGAGCGCGACCCCATGAACAAACTCGCCACCAAGGTATTTGGAGAGCAAGGCGTACAGGAGATGCTGACGTTACGGATGGGCGAAGCGCAAATGCGGCGTGTTACGACGGCCTGAAATCCGGCATCCCGTGTTCAGCTCTGACAAAGTTAACCATCAATCCGTCGAGTCAAACGAAACTCGTACGGCGAGGTACTGCTCGTCCGCATCGACAAATTTTGTCGCTGCCGTAGCGGGATAAGAGTCGAGAAGCGCTACCAGGTTATTAATGGCGACCCGCCATAAGTGGACCGATAGGTGCCGAGGGGAATCGTGCAGGTCCGCGAGTTCCCAAAGCCTCCCCTAGAGGGACGTGAACCGTGCTCTTTACAGCAACAAACGTGCAGGGTAAACACAAAAAAGTTGTGGGTGGCAGTCTGCAAGAACTGCTCACCCACATGAGACGACCAAGCTTATCGAAGCGGATCGTTCTCCCTCTTATTGCCCCCGATACATATCGCGGATGCGGGTGTAGTGCTTACCCAACATGGCCTCCCGCGCCTGTACCAGGTTGTCCGGTGCAATGCTCAGCTGGCTGCCGCGCTTGTCGATGTATTCGATGTGTGGCAAACCACCACCGACGGGCTGCATCACCGCCTTCATTTCATAGCGGGTCAGGTCCCAATCGACATTGTTCCACTGCGGGTCGGCAAACGACCAGGCGCCAACATTGGTGACCGACTTTACCTTACCGCCACAACCGAACCAGGAGTAGTGAACATACTTATCGGTGCGCACACCATCCTGGAACGCCAAAAGGCGACGCTTCGAGCCTATTTCGCAGTCGTCCGCCAGCCATAAGCCGTTGAGCCCGGGATAGTCGGTCAACTGCTGTACATGGAGGCCAGAAAGTGCTGGGTCCTGATCGGCCGCTCCGGCATTGATGGTGAATGCCAATTCGCCATTCTCAACCCCGATCGCACCTACAGTGACGCTGCCATCCGCGTCGACAAAGTCGGTATTTTTGGACTCAAAACCACGAGAATTCGCAAACTCGTCGCCAACGGCAATGTCATAGGCAGCAATCAGCTCCGGATTGGCGACACGCCCGTGGTCATAAACAGCACAGTTTACATCGGAGAAATACAGTTTCTGGACGTCCAGCCGCTCACCATTGCCAATGCGGGCCTCTGTTCGCACAGAACCACTACCCGTCGACTCACAGGCGCTCTGGAACTGGCCATTGAACTGGTTACCCGGATTGCGGGCTGTCTTGAACGATTGCAGGAACACGATCAGATCGGCCTTGTCTTCTGCCGACAGATTACAACCCATGTTGTGCCCGGTATTCCACAGTGGCTGATCCGCAATCGTCGCGTGGACCACGCGATCGGGGCGACAGGTCAGCAATTCCTCAAGCCCCCACACCGAGCCGTTGTGCAACAGGCGGTTGTTGTCCCAGAGCGAGATGAAACGTGGGGCCTTCACCTTTCGCGTATAGATACCCGTTTCGCCGGCGGGGAAGCTCTCTGCGAATATCGCAATTGAGGACTCCCAACCACCCTGCCCGTCCAGAGCTGCCGGATCCCAGTAGGTTCCGTAGATATTTGCGTGGCTGCTTTCTACGTTGACTTCACCGTGTGCGTAAGGCCGGCCGGTTTCCCCCACAGGGCCGTTATGGCAGGAGGAACAGTCGCGATCGAAAATCGCCTCGCCCCGCGCCGCAGCCGCGTAGTCCAACGACAGCATCTCAGGTACCGCCGGCTCTTTGAAGGTACGGATATATTCCACGATGGGGAAATAGCGGTATTCCTTCACCCAGTAGCGGTACTCCTCCCGCGATGCAGGGTCTTCCGCGTTTGATGGGGTCAAATTGACCACCGAGCGGATGAAATTGATTTCATCAAAGGCGCCCCCGGTCCAGCCCAGGCCGGCATGGTATTTAAAGCCAAACTGCTTCTGCTGGAACGGCTCCAGCACCATTTCGTTCACGTTCAGAATGCGCGTGACATTCCATACGCCATCGTCCTGCATGGGCGGCGTGGTGAAGTCCATCACCCCGGTCCAGGTGCCCATGTCCTGTCGCTGCTGGTTGAGCGGTTTTGCCAGAGCGTCCCGCTGCTCCTGGGTTGTAGCCGCAGTCATCAACTCATTGAATACCATGAACTCGTCGATGGCACCCGGCGTCGCGCGCGCAGCGGCAATCGCATCATGCAGCTCATCCTGGATTTCCGGAATGACCTCGAAGTAGGCGAGCCACGACAGGTCGATTTCCGGCACCACCAGGTCCGGCTTCTGGAACATGAACATGTAGGGTAACTGGCCCTGCAGTGCGGTCTGGCGGGCGTAGTCGTAGTTGGTGTTGCCGATACCCACGGCATAGTTACCATCGTCCATCTGCTTGAAGTGGCAGGCGGCACAGGTAAACGCGTACACCGGAATACCATCACCGAAGACGCCGCTGCTCTCCGCCAGACCAACCGGAAGCTGCCTGGGCGGAATAGCGGGATTGAAGACCGAGGGCTCCACCGTGGCTACCGGATTGGGGTCGGGATATTGACCAGACTTGGAAAAGCCCTCGCCGAAGAAGTCGCTGAAGTAGCGCACCATCCAGTCCGTGAGATCGATCGGTGGCCCCGTGGTATCAAAGGTGCCGTAAAAGAAATAATACTTGCCACACTGGATCTTGGTGGCCTGATCATAGCCATCGACAAAGTCATCGAGGATGAGTTGATCCCGCGGCGAGGGCGTGGCGGGGCTCGGACGCTCATCCGACAGAGACTCGAGCAGATCTGCGTTATTCAGCAAGTAGGCATCGAGATCCGACTGATACTGGTCACATGCCTGTTTGGAACTGTCATGCTCAATGACCGTTGCCAGGTCAGGGCCTACATCGTTGGTGACACCATTATAAGATTGATAGCCCTCCAGCACGTCGGCATTCGCAAAAGTCGCACCCACGCTTACCAGAAAGGCCCCTATAGACAGGAATAGTCTCACAGCCTTATACATCGATTAATCCTCCATCATCGTTGAACGATTAATGACATGTACTGCGGTTGTCATTATTTTCTACATTATTATTTGATCTTCCCTCCACACGCCGAAATACAAAAAAAATTGGCGGAAGACCAAAGAACGCCCATTTTTAGGGCTTTGCGACCGTACAACAATGACGAGACTGGACAAAAATAGACATTCTGTTCCCGCGCTTTTTTATTTTTCAAAGGCTGACACCTTTGCGGCCACGCATTTAAAAAAAACGCCGCCACTGCCCGCATTCAAAAAAATGGTGGCCCGAAATAAAAATGGTGGCCAAGGCCACCATTGTTTGCTGAATTATCTAACACCCTCGAGTAGATGCCGCGCGATGATTAATCGCTGAATCTCACTGGTTCCCTCGTAGATGGTAGTAATACGAACATCCCGAGCCATTCTTTCCAGAGGATATTCTTTCGTGTACCCGACACCGCCATGCATTTGCAGCGCGACATAGCAGGCTTCATTCGCCTTTTCAGAGGCATAAAGTTTTGCCATGGAAGCCGCCGGCCCGAACGGCTGTCCCGCATCTTTTTGCCATGCCGCCTGCAGCAGCAATAAGCGCGCTGCTTCCATTTCTGTGTACTTATCCGCGAGCTGCCACTGCAGCCCCTGGAACTGAGCCAATGGCTTGCCAAACTGTTCCCGCTCCTGCAAATACGTTCGTGCACAGTCCAGCGCCTCAAGGCCGATACCCAGGGCAAGTGAGCCAATACCAATACGCCCGCCCGCTAATTCTCCTGCAGCAATCCGGAATCCACGATTTTCTTCACCGAGCATATTCGCGGCGGCTACTCGGCAGTCCTGAAAGGAAACCTCGTTGGTAACCGAGGCTTTTTGCCCCATCTTTTCTTCGGCTTTTCCAATCACCAGGCCCGGAGTGCCAGCCTCCACCAGAAAACAGGAGATACCCTTCCCTTTCGGTGCCGATGCATCGGTAACCGCCCAAACAACAAAAACACCCGCAAATTCGGCACTACTGATAAACAGCTTGCTGCCGTTTAACACGTAGTCATCGCCATCTTTCGTTGCACGGGTGCGCATGGCGGCGGCATCAGACCCTGACCCAGGCTCAGTCAGACAGAAAGAACCCGCAGGGTATTCCCCATTGCATATTTTTGGCAAAAAGTAGCCTTTTTGTTCTTCCGTACCCATCGCCTGAATCACTTCCGCAACCATATTGGTTACCGAGGTAGTCGTTGCGGTAGATGCACAACCGCGCGCGATTTCGGCAATCGCGAGGGCGAATGCGATGGTGCCCGCGCCGGTGCCACCGAAATCGGGATCGATATTGATCCCCATAAAGCCCAGCTCCGCCAACTGCTTGAGTTTTTGCAAAAGCAATTCGCGGTTACCCGTGTGATCCAGCTCTGCTGCAATGGGCTTCAGTTCACTCTCGGCGAACTGGCGGGCAGCCTCCTGGATCATTTGTTGTTCATCAGACAATTCAAAATTCATGGCATTTCTCGTTCATCGCTCTACGCCCTTCGAAAAATTATTCACCGAGCGTCGTTATTGTTATTTATTTGTTTGATGTCGGCTGGCGCCGCAGTAGTAAACGCCGTACGGCACCCTGCTGAATGGCCACACCGAATAGAATAAGCCCGAGGCCCGCAATGGTTGCAGGGTGAATATGCTCACCCACCAACAATGCAATCAGCAGTAGTGACAGCGGCGGTGACAGATAGATGTAGTTGCTGATACGCGCCGTGTTGTCACAGTGTAGTAACGCCGCCTGCCACAATAGGAAGGCAATACCCATTTCAAACAACCCGACATAAACAGCACCAACCCACCCTGCCAGTGGCGGCCACTGCCAGCCGCCCTGCCACCAGACCGCAGCCGCGAGCCAAGGCAAGCCACAGCAGAACGTCAGGAACAGATTCACTGCGGCGTTGCCGCCGATACGTGTGTTTAGCAGCCAGTAACTGGCCCAGATAACGGTACTGAGAAGCGCCAAAGCGACGCCCAGGGGTTGCTCAAAGCGCAATTCGGAAAAGTTGCCCTGGGTTGCGATCACCAGGACGCCGGAATAACACACGATTCCCGCCACCAGATCCTGGCGCCGCAGGGTTTGCTTCAATACCGGCACCGAGAGCAGTGCCAGCACGACGCCCCAGGTGTAATTCAACGGCTGCGCCTGTTGTGCCGGCAGTAACTCGTAGGCGTTAAATAGAACCAGATAATAGAGGAAGGGATTACAGAACCCGAGCGCGATAAACCAACCGCGGGATTGGCGCCAGGCACGGGCGACTTGCCCGGTGTGGCCTCGCCACACAATAACCCCTGCCATAAACACAGTGGAAACGGCAGACGCAATGGTCACCAATTGCAGGGGTGAAAGATACTGCAGCGACAGCTTGAAGGCGCTGGCCACGGTGGACCAGCAAAGCACCGCCGCCAGCGCAAACAGGGTTGCGCGGCGGTTATCGGCGTCAGCGCTCTGCGTGGCGGTTAGCGCCATAACAGGACCTCCCGGGACTTAAGGGTCAGCGCTTGCCGCTTTTCGGTTCCGGTTCAGGGATGGCAACAGAGGTATCGGTCTTCACCTCCTCGATCACCACATAGGTATGGGTTTCCCGCACACCCGGTACCGAGGCCAGCTTTTCCCCGAGGAATTGGCGATAGCCGAGCATATCCTTAATACGGATTTTGATCAGGTAGTCAAAACCGCCAGCCACCATATGGCACTCCTGCACCTCTTCAAGACCAGACAGGTGCTTGTTGAATGCTTCGAGCGCTTCTGTGGCGGTATCGGTCAGAGAAACCTGGATATACACCACCAGGCCAGCGTGTACCTTCAACGGGTCCAGCAGTGCGACATATTCTTTGATGAAGCCTTCACGCTCCAGACGCTTGACCCGCTCAAGACAGGGCGTGGGGCTGAGATTGACTCGGCGCGCCAGCTCCACATTGGGAAGACGGCCTGCATGCTGAAGAATTCGCAGAATCTGGCGGTCAATACGATCCAGATCTTCCAATTTCCGAGACATAGCAAAATACCCTACTGGTAATTAACCGGATGACCCCTACATTTAACCACACTTTTTTCCAAAATGGAGATTAATTCTGGGATGTTTCCCACATAATCCGGTTTTTTATTCTGACCACATTTTCCCTAGGGAGTTTCGAGGAAATACCTATGCCCACACACTTCTCCGGAGATCTCAAAAGTGCACGCCAGAAGGCACGGGAATACCTGCACGCCGACGAGAACCAATGCGTCAGTGAACTGCTGGCCGCCCCCCGTCCTGGCGAAGCGCTGCGCGAGAAGATTCTGGCAACCGCCAGCGATCTGGTGGTTAAGTCCCGCGAACAGCGCAGCAAGCGCGGTACTCTCGATGCATTCCTGCAGCAGTTTGGACTCTCCAATAAGGAAGGGGTTGCATTGATGTGCCTGGCAGAGTCCCTGCTACGGGTCCCCGACGCCGACACTGCAGACAAACTGATCGCCGAAAAGGTGCATTCCGGGAACTGGTCGAGCCATCGCGGTCAGTCCGACTCCCTGTTCGTAAACGCGTCGACCTGGGGCCTGATGCTCACCGGCAACATCGTTGAACTGGACCCGGACATTACGGAAAAGCCTTCCACCTGGATGAAGCGCCTGGTCAGCCGCATGGGTGAACCCATGGTCCGCACCTCCATGATGCAGGCCATGAAAATCATGGGTGGCCAGTACGTTCTCGGTCGGACCATTAAAGAAGCGCTGAAGCGCGGCCCGGCCGAAAACAAACCCGGCACACGTTTCTCCTTCGACATGCTCGGCGAAGGCGCCCGCACCATGGCAGACGCCCAACGGTACTTCGATGCCTACATGATGGCCATCGAAGCCATTGGCGCGGATAACACCAAGCGCGATGTTGTGGAAGCCAACGGTATTTCCATCAAGCTTTCTGCCCTGCACCCCCGCTACAGTGAACTGCAACGGGAACGGGTAATGTCCGAACTGTTGCCACAGGTGAAAGCCCTGTGTGTGGCGGCGGCCAAATACGACATGGGCCTGAATATCGACGCGGAAGAAGCTGAGCGCCTGGATATTTCGCTGGATATTTTTGAGGCTCTCGCCCGTGACCCGGAGCTGAAGAATTGGCAGGGTCTTGGGTTTGTTTTGCAGGCCTACCAGAAACGCGCCCCGCACGTAGCCGACTGGCTGATTGCGCTCGGTCGAGACACCGGCCGCAAACTGATGGTTCGCCTGGTGAAAGGTGCGTACTGGGATACCGAGATCAAGCACGCACAGCAAATGGGCCTGACCGATTACCCGGTTTATACCCGCAAGTGCCACACCGACCTGTCCTACCAGGTTTGTGCGAAGAAACTGCTCGATGGCCGCGACGCGATTTACCCGCAGTTTGCTACGCACAATGCTTATACCGTTGGCCTGATTCTCGAGCTGGCGGGTGACGCAAACGATTACGAGTTCCAGCGCCTGCACGGCATGGGCCACCTGCTGTACGACCAGATCGAGGCGGTACACGGTAAGTCGGTTCCGGTACGGGTTTACGCGCCAGTAGGCGCGCACAAAGACCTGCTTCCCTACCTGGTTCGTCGCCTGCTGGAAAACGGCGCAAATAGTTCTTTCGTCAACCGTTTCATGGACGAGGCAACGCCAGTATCCGAACTGGTACAGGACACTCTCAAGCAAAGTGAAGCCTGCAATCCATACCGCCACCCGGAAATTCCGGTGCCGGCAGACATCTATCTCGGCCATGAAGGCCTGCCCCGAAAAAATTCTCACGGCATCGAGCTGACCGACCCAATTGCTGCCGCTCCTCTGCTGCAGACTGTCGCCAACAGCGAGAGCATGATGTGGAGCGGCGGCCCGATTGTAGACGGTGTTGCCGGCAGTGCAGACCTGCCCGTAGTCAATCCGGCGACCGGTGCCCTGGTTGGCTATACCGCAAATACGTCTGCCGAACAGATTCAACAAGCATTCGCATCCGCGGCAGAATCACAGCGCGGCTGGGACCGTCTGGGTGGTAATGCGCGCGCGAAAATCCTCGACAAAGTCGCGGACCTGTATGAGCAACATTCCGACGAGCTGGTGGCGATGATCTGCCGCGAAGCCGGCCGTACCCTAAATGATGGCATCAGCGAAGTGCGCGAAGCCGTCGATTTCTGTCGCTACTACGCCAATGGTGCGCGCAAGCATTTCAGTACCCCCACTACCCTGCCCGGACCTACTGGTGAGAGTAACGAGCTGAGTTTGTGCGGTCGCGGCGTGTTTGTCTGTATCAGCCCGTGGAATTTCCCGCTGGCGATTTTCACCGGCCAGGTGGTTGCAGCGCTGGCTGCCGGCAACGGCGTGCTGGCAAAACCAGCGGAACAAACACCAATTATTGCCGCACGCGCAATCCAGCTGATGCACGAGGCCGGCGTTCCGAGCCAGGTATTGCACCTGATTACCGGTACCGGTGCCGCTGTGGGACAACCTCTGCTGGACGATCCGCGCGTAGCCGGCGTTGCGTTTACCGGTTCCACCGAAACCGCAAAACACATCAACCGACAGCTGGCGGAGAAAGACGGACCCATCGTGCCGCTTATCGCGGAAACCGGTGGCCAGAATGTGATGATCGTGGACTCCACCGCACTGCCGGAGCAGGTAGTGGATGATGTGATTCAGTCTGCCTTCCTGAGCGCCGGTCAGCGTTGTTCCGCCCTGCGCATACTGTGTGTGCAGGACGTCATCGCCGACAACCTGCTGAACATGCTGAAAGGCGCCTGCGAAGAGTTGACTCTAGGCGACCCAGCCAAGCTGGAAACCGACATCGGCCCCGTAATTGACGAGAAGGCGCTCGGCCTGCTGGAAGCACACCGCGAACGCATGTCTGTAGAAGCCAATCCACTGTTTGCGTTTGACCGGGCCAAGCAGCCCAAAGACGGCACCTTCTTTGGCCCACAGGTGGTGGAAATCAAAGACTTCGATCTGCTGAAGCGCGAAGTGTTCGGTCCTTTCCTACACGTGGTCCGCTTCAAGGCTGAGGAGCTGGAAGACGTCATCCACCGTATTAACGCAACGGGTTACGGACTCACCTTTGGCCTGCACTCTCGTATCGAGGGCCGTGCCGGTGCCATCTTCAAGCGTGTGGATGCCGGTAACTGCTATGTAAACCGCGATATGGTGGGCGCCGTGGTTGGGGTAAACCCCTTTGGCGGTATGGGCCTGTCCGGTACCGGCCCCAAAGCAGGCGGACCGCATTACCTGTTCCGTTTTGGCAACGAAAAAACCAAAACGGTGAACACCGTTGCCACCGGTGGCAACACTCAACTATTTACCCTCGGGCAGTGAGCGTTCAGTCGAGCGCGCATTGACTGCCACCCAAAATACAAAGGGCGCATTCATAAGAATGCGCCCTTTTTTTTCGGGAATCAGACCAGAAAATTACTGGACGATCACACCTACGTTTGCGGTACCCGCCTGAAACACGATTGCGGTATCGCCAAAGCCAAACAGCTGAAGGGTACTATGTACGTTGTACTCACCCACCTGTGTGGTCATGGAATTTAGACTGTAACCAGCCTGCACTGTTGATGCGTAGTTACCAACACCGACTTGCAAGGTTGCCTGGCTCAGGTCCACACCAATCTGATCCACCATCGCATGGTTGTACTCACCGTCTTGAATAATCAGAGAGTCACTGTAGAAGGCACTCTGTAGCGTAACTGCGCTGTTTCCAGTACCGTACTGGAATGTGTACGCATCGGAGCCGTGGCTACCGACTTGAAGGGTATAGGCATTGTTGCCCAGACCATATTGCTCGATGTTGATATTGGAATACGATGTACCCCACTGCGAAGCAGCCCCATTGTTGCCGTAGCCGTGCTGGATAACAGCAATTTCACTGGAATTACTCCAGGTTTGATCTGTATTCGCGTAGTTAAATCCACCATATTGGCGAACCTTCACATAGGTATCGTAGCTAAAGGCCTGATAGGTGGAAGCCTCATTCAGGAAGCCAACCTGGCGCACATTCGCAAGGTTATCGTAGCCATCTTCCTGAACAGAAGTGGCCATATTCAGCTCACCCTCTTGATACTGATAGATTGCACTACCGGTTTCCGTACCGTCCTGAGTGGCATCAGCCATATTCGCAAAACCGTACTGCTTTTGCAGAATGAAATTGTTTGATGAGTCGGGGCTGTGCTGATCTGCAGTGGCACTATTCAAAAACCCTTCCTGCAGCTGGGTAGCCACATTATTGTCAGCCATAGCTACTGAGCTCACCGCAAACATCACTGCTGCGGCAATCGGGGTATACGCCTTCATGAATATCTCCTTGAACATCTACAAGCCGGAAGTCCATTTCTCGGACAAAGCAAACCGACTAATTCAGGTGTGGTTCGACACCCGGTTTTGGTGATTCACAGATTACCCGCCGAGCCCGCGGCAGATGGAATGAGACATCCAGTCGGCTCAACATCGATACGCAATACCAGTGACGGATCACGCACATAAGTGCCAAATGCCTCATACCCAAGCGCCGAAAACTCACTTGTTCGGTGAAACTGCTTGATTAGACAAGGCCCGTGCTAATTAAAACCAACCGGTGTGTGACAGCAAAAACAACATCACAGGATGAATTAGTCGTCTTACCTTGAAAGACTGATCTTATTTCGTACAACCTGATCGAATTGCGAACAATCGACTTTGATTTTTGAACGAAGCCATCCAGCTCGCCATAGGAGAGAAGTTTTAATTCACTAGGAAAAAAGTGGTAAATCGCGGGGGACGGCGCAACGCTCAACCGTACATGATGGGGCAAGTGCCAGATGGGCCTGCGGCCAGTAATCAAACGCTGAACACTACGCCGAATACTCCTGTACTTATCGAAGAGCCACTTCGCACTTGTGCCGAGGTAATTCCTGAAAACACATCGAAATTTGGACTAACTCAATAGGGTCACATGGAGCGCGCGGCCTTTTCTTGCGAACTTCGCGGATTAATTGCGAATAGAAAAGTGACGATAAACACTAATCGTCCTGACATTGCCCCTAAAGCCCCCCCAACACGCCGCAAAAACAATTACAAAAATTTGCGAGAACAGAGTTATCGCCAAATACACCGTAAAAATTTCTCAATTTTTCTCAGTCTGTTAATGGGAGAAATTCTTACCTCATCACCGAAAAAATTTCCACGTAATGACGCTGCTAACAGCTGTTTTTCATAAATTTTTTACCGATTTGCACTGATCTTCAGTTTTATCACGGCTTCAATGCAACATGTGACCATGAGATCAATTTCCCATACGTCCCGGTCACCAGCAGGCACTTCCTTCTCATATCTCGCTCTTTACCGTTACGTGGACATTTGTCATCTGCGACTCGGAAACCTATTTTTCTAATATTGCCGAAAAAATGATCAGCTTCGGGATGAATGCTGTGGTTTGCTCAGGACGATTTAAGCGAAGGAGATCGCTCGGCAATTAGCGAACCGATCTGCAAAACTAGCGAGAGGGATCTAGCCATGCCTTGCCGAACAGGCGATTACCGTCCACCACAGGATGGACGGTCAACCGCACCACCCGACCAAAACGGAACACCGTTTCCCACAACGAGAAAAGCATTAGCCCGCGCTTTTTTGCAAAGAGGCGGCGCCTGGGGTTTATCTCTTTCGCTGATTGCAGGTCCCGCTTTAGCTGATGTCCCCCCGCTCAGCAAAGTCGCTGTGCCTGACGTAAACGTTCTTGGCCTACTGGACGGCCAGGGCGATGGCTTCAATCCTGCCGAGTGGGAGCAGATCACCAAACCCAATAAGCGCACCGACCTCCAGCAGCTCGGTAAGCTGTTCTTCTACGATATGCAGGTAGGCAGTGACGGCGTGCAGTCCTGTGCGAGCTGCCACTTCAATTCCGGTGCCGATATCCGTACCGTCAACAGCATGAGTCCTGGCTTGAAACGCGGTGACACCTCGCACCAGTTGCTGGGGGTTAACAAAAAACTGGATGTCATGGACTACGGCGGTCTGAGTTCACCCCGGGGTTTCCCCGTCAGCGAAAGTGCGCTAATCGGCGCTGGAGCCACCCCAGACCATGAAGATGGCACACCCGGTGCTCTTGCCGATAGTGCCTTGCTTGATGCCATCGCCGGTGACGACGTGAACGACGTTGTATCATCTCAGGGCGTCCGTGCAACGACCTTCACCGGACTGATCCCTGGCTCTATCCAGGACGCGGGTATTCTCGAAGACCTTGATGACGGCTTCGACGATAGCGACGACCATTTTGATGGTTTCCCAAACAAGGATCCTGGCTTTCCAAATACCGTGCGTCGGGTTGAACCGCGCAACACGCCAACCACTTACAACGCCATTTTTAACCAGCGCAGCTTCTTGGATGGCCGTGCGGATATGTTCTTTAACGGCGTGAATACATTGGGTTTCCGCGACCCTCATGCCAAACTGCGGGTGTATTCCGGCGGTAACTATGCTCAAGAACATTCCGTACTGATTCCATTCTCCTCACTGGCCTCGCAAGCGGTCGGCCCGACCGGCAGTGATTTTGAAATGGAATTTATTCATCGCAGCGGTGGTGGTGGCAATGGCTACAACCTGGGCCGCAAAATGGTGAACTTGACCCCACTTTACGGTCAATGGGTCAACTGTAATGACTCCCTGTTGGGTTCGTTGGCCGCCTGTGCACCAGCCGAAGAGCAGGTGCGCGGAATTAATGGTTATCTGTACTCCGACTTTATCAAGGATATTTTCCTCGAGAAATTTTGGGGCGATGGTGCCGGCAATGATGTCTGCCTGACAAAAGCTTCGAATTTCACCCAGAAAGTCGATATGAGCAATTGCGGCTATAGCTCCGAGAACAGAACCCTGATGGAGGTTAACTTCAACCTCTTCTGGGGGCTCGCTGTGCAGGCCTATGAGGCGACGCTCACTACCGGCAATACCATTGTCGACCTGATGGCCGGCGGAATGATCGATTCTGACCCCGATGGCAACAATGGTCCAGAAACCATTATTGAACACATTAGTGCCGATGGCCGCACCATGGTTCGTCTGGACGTAGGTAAAAGCCGCCCGCCGGCAGGCGCACCATCTCGTAGCTTCCAGATGATTAATGGCCGCTTTATGGTCGTGATGGACTGGACCGGTTTGCAGCCCGACGGCGACGGCGTTTCGTTCGAAGACTGCTCGGTAATGCTGCCACCATCAACTACAGAACTGGAAGCTACTGCTGCGTACGACTCATGCGCGCTGAAGTTTGCCGAGTTTATCCATCCAAAAGCCGAAACTGGCTCGGAAGCCCCCAACGCGCCCAACCAACCGGAAAGTGGAACGCTGCTGGCCGGTGAACCTATCGGTGGATGTGCCCCACCCTACGATTCTCGTGTATGTGAAGCCGCGGCTGCCACCATTGCGAATATCGATGAAGGTATGGGACGCTTCCAGGCTGGCGCAACCAACTGTGCCGAGTGCCACATTTCTGCCGAGTTTACCGGTGCGACCATCAGTGGTACTACTGGCTTCGGAGTCGACCCTGTGCCTGCCGGCGAAGAACCGCCGGCGATCATAGAGCGCATGAATACCTTCGAGAACCAAGGTGTGTATGATGCCGGCTTCTACAATCTCGCAATTCGTCCGACCGGTGAGGACCTAAGTGTTGGCGACAATATCACCACCACCAACGGCGGTGTAATCCCACTATCCAAGGCAAAGCTGGCACAACTGATCGGCATGCTGCCAGGCGCTCTCCCCGCACCTTACGACAGTCCTGAAACCAAGGCCGTGCTGCAAAAGATTGCCGACAGTCTTCAGGCGGGCGTCGGTATCGGTGGCGTGCAAATTCCGACGGCACCAGACGATCTTACCGCCAAACCGTTTGCCATAAGCCTGGCCTGTGATCCGGAAATGGGGCTGGTGGTGTGCGACCCGACGGTACCGAGTGATGACCTCGTATTGCGCAATGGCTTCTTTAAGACACCTACCATTCGCATGACCAAGTTCACCGGTCCGTTTATGCACAATGGATCGAAAATGAACCTGCGCCAGGTATTGGAGTTCTACAAATCGGTTGTGGACTTCGACCTCAGCGATGACAAGCGCTTCGGTGTGGCCAACCTCAACCTGCATAACCTGGACGCCGGATTGCGTATTGTGGATGTAGGCGCAGACCGCGAAGCAGCAATGGTGGAAATGATGGAAACAGGCTTGACCGACTGGGGCGCTGCCTACCAGGAAGGCAAGTTCGACCATCCGCAAATTTGTGTACCGAATGGCCACGATGGTCGAGGTCGTACCAAACTTGCGAACATTGCCGCTGTCGGTGCCGATGGCAATACAACCCGCATAATTACCTTCCAGGAAATGCTGGAAGAGGTTACCGGGTTTGCCAACGACTTGTCTGAGCCTTGCGACATGGATATTGCCAACAACAATGGCAAGTCCAAAATTGAAGTGCCCTACGCAGCACCTTAATCCTTAGTCGCTCATGCACTTGATGAAGCCCGCGCGGAAACGTGCGGGCTTTTTTGTCTATGTAAAACCAAATATTCAAAACCAAAAAAGCCGGAGGATAAATCCCCCGGCGCAAGCCAAGTCCTGTGAGTGCCGAATAGGAGTTGGTTTGAGAAACTCAGTTCAATACCCGGTAGCCACGACCCCGTAAACAGTTTCGAGCGATGTAGCCCTCTTCCGCATGGGCACTGCCGACCCCGCTGACGCCACCGACGATGGCACCAGCCCCTGCGGCCGCAGCAGCGGCGCTACTGCTATCGCCGATGATGGCACCCAGTGCACCACCGAGTAATGCACCACCTGCAGCGCGCGAGAAGCCACGCCGACCGGCATCATTGCGTGCGGCCATGGACAGTGTTTTGCAATCTGCCAGGTCGAGCTGGTACTGGCGCATATTCACGCCCTGAGTGTCGATGACGATATTTCCGGCACCGTAGACCTGTTCCTGCTGGGTGGCACACCCCAGAACAGTTGTCGCGGTAAACATCACGCCGAACACGAGTTGAATCTTCATTGGCGCACCTCACCACATATTGTCGCCGGTATCCTCTTAGGTTTAGACGATGGTAGGAATACGCGTCAGGACGGTTCGCTATATCTGGCACTGCGCTTATAGCAAAAGCGAGTGAGTTACATGGGAATAAAGACCATCACTCGCCTTAAATAACGGGGAAACTTACGGATAGAAGTAGCGGATATCGAGGTTCTGGGATTTCCCGGAGTCGTTCAACAGGTTCACCGTACCGCTGAAACGCAGCAGGCGTGGAGGGTCTGCTGCCTGCCCGCTGGCGGTGGGCGCGCCATACTCCAGATAGATTTTGCCACCAGCGAGCCAACGCAGGAAGCCACTGGACAACTCCACATCAATGCATAGATCCGGCCCGCTAGAAACGCATGGGGCCCGGCGCGCACGCAAGGTGATTACGCGGCCATGCAAAGGGGATGCAAAACCAAAATCGAGTGTTTGTCCTTGTGCGAGCGCCGAATAATTGGACCGCACAAAGGCATCAAACCCGGCATCAACGACATCCACCTTGTTTGCCGCAATCCGCTTCTCCTGCAATCTCGCGCCCTGTTTGGGGCGATACCGCAGCAGCCACTGGTCCTGCTGCTTTACCGCCTCACGGATTTCACCGAGACGAAAGTCTTCCTGAGCCACATTGGGACGCGATGATGCAGGCAAGGTGCCCTGCCCACCCGGTGACTCCACGCGTTTTTCCGCGATCTTCCTGCCATTCGGTGAGAAGTAAAGTACTCGCCAGTTATCTTCACCGGGCAGAAAGTACTCGCAATACTGAACCTGCTCACTCCCCGGAAGCGTTGCCCGGCCGACGACTTTGGCTTCAGATAGCACTGCTTGCGGAGCGCTGCAGCCGGTAACAGAGAGAGAAAACACGAATATGGAAGCAATCATGAAGCTCGTCCTTCAACTCCATAAGAAAAAACAGCCAGCTATATCGAATCTGAGAGTGTGGGCGGCTGGGTGACACGTAACAAACGAATAATCAGCGGTAAAAACACACACCACAAAAACCCCAGAACCAACAAGGTCAGCCATAAAGGCGTTGCCAGTGCGACCTCGCCACCAATTTTTGCACCAATCAAATAACTGAGTGGCCCGCCAAAAAAACCAAACACGGTAGAAAGCCACAGCTTTCCATGCAAAAAGACAAAGGCGTAGCGGACTGCGAGTGCAAAATTCAGCCACAGGCAGGCAAGCCATAGCGGCACTACTGTCGGTGAAGGATCGGAGATAAATAGCCCGGTGCGGAACAGTATTGCGTCCATGGCGATACCGGCAACGGAGATGGAAATCAGCCACAATAGCGAGCGAAAAACCGATGGCGGGGTGCCTTGGCTAAGAGCGGAGCCATGGAACAGAAAGAGATGGAAAGCTAAATTAAGCAGTGTGAATGCCACCACCAAACGCGTTGAGGGATCCAGCACACATAGGAGCCAGATTCCCTCAAATATCAAACCACTGACCAGCATCTTCCAAAACGGAACTGGCCTGCTTTCGGCCTGCTGAACCAAAGGAATAGACATCAGTGCAACGGGGGTAGCTTACGGCAGCGCGGTTTGGCGAAGGTAAACTGCGCAGTACTGATCACACGCTCCAGGAATCCGCCCTCGCAATAGCACAGGTAGAAGTCCCACATATTGATAAAGCGCTGATCGAACCCCTGCGCACGAATTTCATCGATATGTTCAAAGAACGCGGTGCGCCAGGATGCCAGGGTCTTGGCGTAATCAAAGGTAATATCGTCCAGGCCCACAATCTGCATATCGGTATCTTCAGCGATATGCTTGGCCACCACCTGGTTCGATGGCAGACAGCCGCCCGGAAAAATGTACCGCTGAATAAAGTCGACACTATTTTTGTAGGCATCAAACCGCTGATCCTGAATGGTGATCGCCTGCATCACCATAATGCCGTCTTCCTTGAGCAGCGCACTGCAGCGGCCAAAGAAAGTCGCATAGTACTCGTGCCCTACCGCCTCGATCATTTCGATGGAGACAATCTTATCGAATTGCCCCTTGAGCTCACGGTAATCTTTGAGCAACAGTGTGACACGATTCTGCAAGCCTTCCCGTTCCACCCACGCTTTGGCGTGCTCATACTGTTCGCGGGAGATGGTAGTTGTGGTGACCTGACAACCGTAATGCTTCGCGGCATATACGGCCATGCCACCCCAGCCGGTACCGATTTCCAGCAGATGGTCCGTCGGCTTCAGCTGCAGCTTGCGGCAAATCCGAGCCATTTTAAATTCAGAGGCCTCTGCGAGACTGGCACCTTCGGACGGGAATACTGCACTGGAATACAGCATGGTTGGGTCGAGGAACAGACCAAAGAAGTCGTTACCCAGGTCATAGTGGGCAGAAATATTCTTTCTGGAACCATTGATCGAGTTCGCATTGAGTCGGTGTAATATACGCAGCGCCGCCTTTTGCAGGAAGCCCCAACGGGAATCCAGATTTTGCAGCAAATCCTGGTTGGCAACCATTAGACGTATGACTTGCACCAAATCCGGAGAGTGCCAATCCCCTTCCATATAGGCTTCACCAGAGCCAATGGTGCCGTTCATCAACACCTGGGTGTAGGTGGCCGGAGAGCGAACATGAAGATGCGCTTCGATATCCGAAAACCCCGGTGTCTGACCATACTGGAAAATTTTATGTTCACCATAAACTTCGTGGACATAGAGTGTGCCAATACTGATTGCAGAGAGCTTCCCCAATACCAGCTTGCGTGCGAGGCGCTCAAACCAATTGAGGGCGTATACTTGCTGCCCCGCTCTCGCTTCATCAGCCACTTGAGAATGCGTATTGCCGTTCCTGACCAAACTGATATTCGGCTGGCCTTGGACGGCTACGGAAGATTCGTTCGTCATTGATTGAGCCTCTTTCGCAGCTACCGCTGGCTGAATGGCTTTTGCGACGTTCTTGTGCATCAAACTCATGATCGAAAATTCTCCCGGTGGCTTTGATTCTTAATTTGGTGAAGAAAATTTCATGTCTGTGGATGCGAATACAGAGGCACCCTCTTAATCAACAACTTGAGTGCTTCCCAGTATATGGCGCCAATGACCTTTACGGTAAATAAGGGATACTGGATCAGTTTCCGAATCAGTGATGACGCGGAAATTTCTTCCCGTTCTAAGGCCATACACGCATCGAATACGCACTCTCCGTCTTGGACAGAGCGGATGCTCACCGTCAGGTGTTTGCCTGGCGTGGTGCTCCGCCAGTGGTACGCCTGATTAGAGGGCATAAACGGGGATACGTGAAGCATTTTATCGAATACCGCTTTCTGTACACGCCCCCCGGATACGGGCAAAACATATCCGTGCCGCTCATTCCACGGCGTATTGTGTACATCAACCAATAGAGACTCGACCTGTTCACCAGACCGGTCAAAACAGTAGTAGATACTGATGGGGTTCATGTTATAGCCGAGGTAACGCCAGTTCGCGAGAAACGCGATGGGACCTTGCGGGCGCTCTCCCAGCTCTTCTGCGACCCTCGCCCTGACAGCCTCATCTAGGCTCACTTCTGGGTCACCGTAAAAATCTTCTCGGCAGAACCGCGCCGGGGCCAGTTTTGAACGCGACCACAATCGTGTCTGCGCAAGTATCTCGGGAAGTTCATCGAGAAACGCAAACATCATAAAGCCCCGATAACGAAACCGGTGCTCTCTCGGCGCATAGCGTCGATGTTGTATCCAACCAGAGTAGATACCACTACGCATTAAAAATCGACTCCCAGTGCCTTCGCGACACGAACAGCACTTACCACACCGTCCTCATGGAAACCATTGGCCCAGTAAGCGCCACAAAACCAAGTACGATTCACACCATTGATTTCCCCCCAGCGCGCCTGGGCACTATTTCCATTCACGGAAAATTGTGGGTGTTCATATTCGTACTCACCAATAATCTTGCTCTGATCAATCAGGTGGTCTGCATTCAGAGTGACACAGTAGGTCTTACTAGTCTCCAAACGCTGCAAAATATTCATGTTGTAGGTTAACGCGGGCAAGGCAGCATCATCACCCTGCAACCGATAATTCCAGCTCGCCCATGCGGACTGTCGCTTAGGAAGCAGGCTGGTATCCGTATGCAGGACTACCGAATTCTTTTCGTAAGGAATATGCCCCAGAATTTCACGTTCCGGCGTGGAAGCATCGCCCAGGATGTTAAGCGTCTGGTCCGAGTGGCAGGCGAAAATCACCTGATCAAACTCCTGCGTGTGCTTTTCGTCCGACGCATTTGAGTACTCCAACCGCACATGCGGGCCCACTCGGGTAACACGCTGCACGGGGCTGCTCAAATGAATGCGATCTTTGAAAGATTCGATCATCGGTGCGATATACGACTTGGAACCTCCACGAATCACTCGCCACTGCGGCCTGTTAAAGATATTCAGCAGACCGTGGTTGTAGAAAAACCGCACAAAAAAGTCGACAGAAAAATCCAGCATCCGTGACATACTGGCGGACCAGATCGCGGATCCCATAGGCACCAGATAGCGTGATGCAAATTCAGCAGAGTAGCCATTGGTATCCAAATATGTGCCCAAAGTAGTTGCTTCACTGAGTTGGCCGCGCTTCCAGTCTGTGACCGCATCCCGATTGAAGCGCACGATATCTCGCAGCATCCGCCAATGCCCACCATCCAACAGGTTTCGGCGCTGAGCGAAAAGGGAATTCAGATTGTTACCCGCGTACTCAAAGTCTTTAACAAATTCGCCAGGCCCATTTGGCCCTGTTCCCAGGGCGGATACGCTAAACCCCATATCCGTCGGCTGACTCTCAACACCCAGTTGTGACATCAGCTTGATGAAATTCGGATAGGTCCAGTCGTTAAATACGATGAATCCGGTGTCGATGGGGATGGTTTTGTCGCCCTCTTCAACATCGATTGTCGCCGTATGCCCGCCGAGCCGGGAATCCGCTTCGAACAGGGAAATGTCATGCTTCTGATTGAGCAAATAGGCGGATGTAAGCCCAGAGATACCACTACCAACAATTGCAATACGCATTACACCTTCCTCAACGTTCGAATTCTTGTCATACGGGGTGCGATCAGATTGAACCAAACCGGGGATAACGTCCCCAGAAGTCTCAACGGCCAACTCAGTCTTTTCGGGAAATCAATCACCGAAGCATTGCCCTTCAGGCCGATCAAAATACGTTTTGCCGCTTGTTCTGCGGTCATTAAGAACGGCATGTCAAAGTCGTTCTCTTGTGTGAGCGGGGTGTCGATAAATCCAGGGCGCACCAGTACGGTGCGCAAACAGACGTTAGCGGTATCCGCACGCAACGACTGCATAAAATAATCGACAGCCGCTTTTGAGGCACCATAGGCTTCCGCTCTGGGAAAACCTACGACAGAGGAAAGGCTGCTTACCGCAACAAATACAGGCTTCCGGCTGTTGCTCAATAACGGTAATGATTCTCTCAGCGTATTCACCACGCCAAAAAAGTTTGCATCAAATACGCGGCGGTAGCTTTTGATATCCAAGGTTAACCCATCGTCGTACTCACAGGTACCCGCACAGGCAATTACCATGTCCAGTTGATCGGTAATTTCTCGTAACAATGCGCCTGCTTCTGCAATCGAATCATCCTGACCTACATCACAGGCAAGTACTCTGATGCGCTTGGGAGAGGCTTTCTGCAGCGTCAGCAATGGCTCGCGGCGGCGTCCGCTGATAATGACATAGTGGCCCTCTTCCACGAGGAATCGCACTAACGCGGCACCGATACCCGAACCGGCGCCTGTCACCCAAATATTGAGTTTTGAACACCACTCTTGGGAATCACTCATGATGCGCTCCCGTTCTCTGCGAGTCGTCGCTTAACACCGCGAACAACACTGCCTAATAAAGGCACATGCTCATACACCATGCCCCCCAGATCGTAGACATCCTCGTGACTCACAACCCGGTCACTGACTGGATCGATTTCCACTAGGCTCGCGCCGCGTAATTCCAGCAACTTCCCACCACCAAGGCGTGGATGGCGAAAATACATTGTCCACCACAAAGTGCCCCTACCCTGCTGTTGCACAGCGAAATCGAACTGAAATCGGCATTCCTGCAGGTTTTGTGACACTCCGGCAAAATATTTCTGCATAGCCTCCAGCCCGCGCACCTCATGCACCGGATCCTTAAACACGACATCCTGCGCATACACGCTGGCGATCGCGGCCGGGTCAGCGGCCAAAAAGTCTGAGTACAGCGATTTGAGACGCTCGATTGCGGCTGTCATTTTCGCCTTCCTTCTGAGTCAAATTACGTCATGAACAATTAGCTTCCTCTATTTACGCGTCTTTCTACGGTTCGGATTACCGCACAATAGTCCGTGATTGGCACAGATAGCCTCTTAATTGGCAGAAAATTCTTCTTTTTGGTGATCCAGAGCGGGACTAAGAGCGTAACAAGCTTAAGGAAACTGCTATTTCGCAGAATATGGAGTCAGGTTTCGCTATCATGGCCGTGAACTACATCAACCGGGGGAGTGCCGCTACTGTGCAGGCATCTGAGAAAACCAGGGACGACGAATGGAGCAATTTGCTGGTTCGCGTCGGTCGTGAACGTGACCGAGCCTCGTTTGAGCAGCTGTTCAGCCACTTCGCGCCCCTCATTCGAGGTTTCCAATTCAGCCGCGGAGGCCAGAGTTCGGCTCCTGAGGCCGCCGATGAACTGATTCAGGAAGTCATGTTCCGGGTTTGGACCAAGGCACCCACCTTCAACCCGGGCAAGGCGTCTGCCAGTACTTGGGTTTTCACCATAATGCGGAACTGTCGTATCGATGCACTGAGGCGTAACAGCCGGCAGCCCGTGACCGACGAGAGCCTGAGTGTTGAAGACATCTGGGACGATAGTCAGGATGAGCAGCCTCTGGTGTTCTTGCAGCAATCGCGCAATCAGAGTGCGATCGCACAGGGCCTTCAGAGCTTGCCCCCGGAACAGAGCCATGTGATCGAAAAGGCCTATGTGGAAGGCAAATCCCACAGCGAAATATCAGAAGAGTTGGGGCTACCCCTTGGCACCGTCAAGTCGCGTGTGCGGTTAGCCCTGAAAAAACTTCAAAGCACACTTGTCAGGTAGGGCACTATGATTCATTACCATCCCGACAACAATATGCTGCTTGAGTACGCCAGCGGCAGTTTAAGCTGGGCACAAAGCCTGGCAGTTTCGGCGCATATTCATTTTTGCCCACAATGTGCGGCGCAAATGAAAATGCTCAATAACGTTGGCGGTAACCTGCTCTCGGCATCCGCACCCGTCGCGTCCGTGGAACGCGAAGATAGCGCGATCTTTGGTGATCTTATGCAGCGCATCGAAGCCCGGGAGAACGAGGAGCATGAGGAGCCGGCGGTACCAGCCAAAGCCGTCAGAGAGCGCACCTCTCGCGACCCGGCTTTCGCTGCGGTACCGCCAGTGGTCAAGAAGTTGCTGGCCCAGAACCCGGTTCTCAAGTGGCGCCGGCTCTCCAAAGGCCTGAAGGAAGCCCGCCTGAAGACAGGCCAGAATGAACTGGAAGTATCGTTTCATCGCATTGCTCCCGGCAGCAAGGTGGCGGAACATGACCACCGCGGCAAAGAAATCACTCTGGTTCTGTACGGTAGTTTTTCTGACGGCGAAGGCGTGTATTCCACAGGCGATTTCCTGGTGCGCGAGCCTGGCCAAGTCCACCGCCCTACTGCGACCCAAGATCAGGAGTGTCTGTGTCTGTCGGTTGTCGAAGCCCCGGTAGCACTGACCGGACTTCTGGGCAGAATGATGAATCCATTCCTGTCACTGAAGCCCCAATAAACAACAGGCACAACAGGCAGACTTTACAACGCAAAACGCCCGGCTTTAGCCGGGCGTTTTGCGTTAAGCATACTGAATTAAATCAGCGCTCAGATGTCAGCATACCCGGCACGCGGGAGCCAGTCTTGCCCGCACTGAAGTGTGATTTCAGTTCACGCCAACGCTCATTGATTTGATCCATCTTCTGGGCCCGCACATGACCGTAGCCGCGTACATCCTGTGGCAGCGACATCAGTTCCTGCGCCTGATCGACATTCGCCACCGACAGGTTTCCAGCGACGGCGAGCACGGTATCGCGGACTTCTCGCGCCCAGCAGCGCTCGCCGCGGCGCTCCGCGGTATAGCCAAATATATCCAGTATCGTACCGCGCAAGACTTTGCCCTTGGCCAATAGTGGCAGCACACGGGTCATCCATGAACCCAGGGCAATCTTGCGAATCCGCCCGCTTGAATCAGGTCGCGCAAGTAGTGGCGGCGCCATCAGGAACTTCAGTTTGTAATCGCCACTAAATGTATTTTCGAGCTGCTGTTTGAAAGTGTCGCTGCTATAGAGGCGGGCCACTTCATATTCATCTTTGTAGGCCATGGCCTTGTACAGACTATGCGCGGCGGCTTCAGTAACCGGGAAGCCGCTGCTACCCATGCGTGACTCCGCGCTACGCAGTGCTTCGATTGCGGAGGAATACTTGCGAGCGTAAGCCGCGTTTTGGTATTCGGCCAACTCCGCCGCCAGACGAGCCACCAGCTGCTGGGTGGTTTCCATTGGCTCCACGACTTTCACTGCCTGCTCTGGCGCCAACAGCTGCTCAATGGCGGCCGGATTTTCCGCGAGCAAACGGCCAGCGCGGAAAGCGCGGAGATTGTTCTCTACCGCCACGCCATTGAGCGTCACAGCCTGTTCCAGCGCAGCGCGGCCAACCGGTAACAAACCTTTCTGGCAGGCGTAGCCCAGCATCATCAGGTTCGCAGCAACGGCGTCGCCAAACAGCGCTTCGGCATAGCGGTTCGCATCAAAGGCAAAGTATTCGCCCGCAGCGGAGCGAATACTGTCGGTGGTGGCATCGGCCGGAAAAGCGAGTTCATTGTTACGTACAAATGCCGCAACCGGAATTTCTGCAGTATTCACTAATGCCTTGATTGAGCCGTTAGCAAACTTGGCCCGCTGCCCCGCGGCAGTGACCATGTCACAGCCCAGCAGCAGGTCGGCGGCACCATCGCGAATTCGCGCGGTGGTGATTTCATCCGGCGCACCCGCAACTTTTACATGCGCCACAACAGCGCCGTTTTTCTGCGAGAGCCCGGTAAAGTAAAGGGTGGTACTACCTTTATCTTCCAGATGTGCCGCCATTCCGAGCAGCGCGGCTACGGTAAGCACCCCACTGCCGCCGATACCGGCAACCAGGATATTCAGCGGCTGCGCCAGTTCCGGCGCAGGTGCGGCTTGCAAGTTTGCACTGGCAGCGTCGATCGCTTCAGCCAGCGTGGTCAATTCGGGCTTCTTCAACTCACCGCCTTCAACGCTGACAAAGCTCGGGCAAAAGCCATCGGCGCAGCGCATATCCTTGTTACAGCTCGACTGATTGACCTGGCGCTTGCGGCCGAACGGCGTTTCTAAAGGCTCTACCGCGATACAGCTGGACTGCACACTGCAGTCGCCACACCCCTCGCACACGCGGTGATTGATCAGAAGGCGGCGCGCAGGATCATCCATCTGGCCTTTCTTACGCCGACGTCGCTTCTCCGCCGCACATACCTGCTCATAAATAATTGCGGTAACCCCGGGGGTTTCGCGCAGCATCCGCTGTACCGCGTCGAGTTCATCGCGGTGAAAGATTTCGAGACCTTGTGGTATCTGATCGTTATGGGTGCGCCAATGGTGTGGGTTTTCACTGACCAGGCACACGCGTCCTACCCCTTCCGCCAACAACTGGCGGGAGAGCGTGGGCACCGTAACCTCTGCATCGGTGGGCTGCCCGCCGGTCATCGCAACCGCGTCGTTCAGCAATATTTTGTAGGTAATATTGATTTTGCTTGCCACCGCTTGACGAATGGCCAGCAGTCCAGAGTGGTTATAGGTACCGTCGCCCATATTCTGGAAAATATGCTTGTCGCTGGAGAAGCGGTGCAGCCCCACCCAGTGCGCACCTTCGCCGCCCATATGGGAATAGGTATCGGTACGCAGCCCCTTGCCGAGGGCCATAATGTGACAGCCAATACCGGCACTACCCGTGCTTCCTTCCGGCAGTTTGGTCGAGGAATTATGCGGGCAGCCCGCACAGAAAATCGGCTCACGGGCCAGTAAACCGCCCACTTTGCAGGGGGTGGAATCGCCAATTTTTTCTGCAAGCGGAATCAGCTTTTCGGCCAGTTCGGTATCCGCCAACCAACGTGTGATTGCCTTCGCTACCTGGTCGGGCCCAAAGCCCCAGATCGCCGGCAACAGGTCGTTGCCTTGCAGATCTTTCTTACCCACAACTTTGGGACGCCGCGCATCTTCCCAGGCATAAAACAGGTTCTTGATCTGATCCTCTACCAGCGGACGCTTCTCTTCCACCACCAGAATACGTTGCATACCTTCCGCAAATTCACTCATGCCACGGGGCTCGAGTGGCCAAGTCATGGCAATCTTGCGAATGGAGATTCCCGCATTGAGCAGATCCTGCTCGGTGAGGTTCAACAGCTTGAGCGCTTCCAAAAGGTCACCATGGGCCTTACCAACGGTGACTATGCCGAAACGCTTCTTGGGCGCCTCGACCAGATTCTTGTCCAAACCATTGGCATAGGCGAAAGCCTGTGCCGCCGGCAGCCGCTCCTCCAGCATGCGGCGTTCGTATTCCATGCGCTCCGCCGGCCAGTTCAGATGCGGATCATAATTGAGACCGTGTACCGGAATCGGGAAACCTTCGGGCGCGGCAAAGCTCGGAAGCGACGGCACCATAACGGAAGCACCGGACTCCACGGTCTCGGTAATGGTTTTGAAGCCAACCCAAAGGCCGGAAAAACGGGAAAGCGCAATGCCCGCGAGCCCCAGTGTAAGGTATTCATCGATCGTCGCCGGGAACAGCAACGGCATCATCACCGATTCAAAGATCTGATCGGTGTTGTGGGAGAACATCGAGGATTCAGCGGTGTGATCGTCCCCGCACAGGGCCAGAACACCGCCGTGTCGAGAGGTACCTTGAATATTTGCCTGGCGAAACACGTCGGCACTGCGGTCGACACCGTGCCCCTTGCCATACCAGATCGAGAAGACACCATCGCGCGTTGCCTGTTTGCGATAGTGATCCAGCAGCTGGGTACCCCAGATATTGGTGGCACCGAGATCTTCGTTGATACCTGGCTCGAAATGGATGTCCCGGCCCGCCAGTAGCTTCTTGTGGCGCCACAGGGATTGGTCGTAGCCGCCCAGAGGAGACCCCCGGTAACCAGAAATAAATCCTGCCGTATTCAGGCCGGCTTGCTCATCCAGGCGCTTTTGCATCAGTGGCAAGCGCACCAGGGCATCAATACCGGTCAGAAACACACGCCCGCTATCACGGGTAAATGCGGCTTTGAGCGAATATTCGCTATCAAAACCCAGTTCCAGATCGCTCTCAACCATCGCCATCGTGGGGATACCTTTTCTCGTACTGTCGGCTACATTGACCGCGACGCGGGCCCAGATACGGGTCATCAGCGTCGTTTATTGTTTTTTGTAAACTATCACCGGCAGCAGCGGCAGGTCATACCAAAATCACCAATAAAGCACGCCGGGACGAGCATAAATCACCACATGGAATCCATTTTCTGCAATAATTGGGTCCTTTGACCCCAGATAATCAGTCAGGTACCACAATGGCCTATCTACTGGACGCCATCGATAAGCACATTCTGGAAATTCTCCAGGAAGACGCCACCATCCCGAATATCGAGCTAGCGGAAAAAGTATGCCTCTCTCCCTCTCCATGCTCCCGCCGGGTGAAAAACCTGCACGAGCAGGGGTTTATCAAGCGCGCAGTCACGCTGCTGGAGCCAGACAAGGTAGGCCTGCCGGTGAGCGTGTTTATCCAGGTCACACTGAACCACCAGGTAAAGAAAGAGCTGCAGCACTTTGAGTCGACCATTGGCCAATGGCCCGAAGTCATGGAGTGTTACCTGATGACGGGTGATTTCGATTACCTACTGCGTGTGGTGGTCCCGAACCTGCACGCCTATCAAGAGTTCCTCGACAAAAAACTGACCGAACTCCCGGGTATCGATCACATCAAGAGCAGCTTCTCTCTCAAGCAGGTGCGTTACCGCACCGAGCTGCCACTGGACCAGCTGCTGGAAAAGTAGCGACATGGCGATGTGACTAGCCGGCACAAGCCAGCGCACACAGAAGCCAAATCCCAGACAAAAAAAGGCCGCGATGCTCAACACATCGCGGCCTTTTTTGATCGACTGCAGCTTGGAATTATTCGCCCGCTGCTGCCGTTCCCTCGGATTTCTCGCCAGGCAGCGGGAAACCGCGATCACGCATCAGCGGCTCAATACCCGCATCGCGACCACGGAACAGGCGATACGCCTCGGCCGGATCGATCGCGTTGCGCGGTGCAAACAGATACTTCACCAGTTTGGCAGCCACTTCTTTGTCATAGAAACCGCCTTCTGCCTCGGCAAATGCTTCCGACGCATCTGATGTCAGCACGTCAGCCCACATGTAGCCGTAATAACCCGCAGAATAACCTTCACCGGAAAAAATATGCCCAAAGTGTGGGGTGCGGTGACGCATTACCAGCTCGGAGGGCATTCCCAGCGCATTCAAGGTTTCACGCTCGAACTTGTCCGGATCAATACCGGTTGGGTCGGTAGTGTGCAGTTTGATATCGACTAGCGCGGAGGCCAGGTACTCGGTAGTGGCAAAGCCCTGATTAAACGTGGCCGCCTGCTTGATCTTCGCTACCAGATCCGCCGGAATGGATTCGCCGGTTTTATAGTGCACCAGATAGTTATCGATGATCGGATCGGTGCTCAACCAACGCTCCAGCAACTGAGACTGGAATTCGGTGTAATCACGCACACCGCCGTTCAGCATCGGATAAGAAACGTTGGAAGCCAGGAAGTGCAGCGCGTGGCCGAACTCGTGGAAGAAAGTCTCCGCATCATCCCAACTTACCAGTACGGGCTCACCGGGTGCGCCCTTGATAAAGTTCGAGTTATTGGATGCAAGGACGGTCTCCTTACCATCAAAGGTGGTGTGATCGCGATACATGCTCGCCCAGGCCCCGGAGCGCTTGCCGGAGCGGGCAAACGGATCCAGATACCACAGACCGATGTGCTCACCAGAGGTCTTATCGGTAACTTCCCAGACTTTCACGTCCTCATGGAATACCGGAACACTGCCCTCTTCCACCGGGGTGAATGTGAAATTAAACAGTTCGCCTGCGACATAGAACATACCTTCACGCAGATTGTCGAGCTGAAGATACTGCTTCACCTCATCAGAATTGAGGTCATATTTTGCCTTGCGCACTTTCTCGGCGTAGAAACGATAATCCCACGGGGCGATCTCGATACCGGCGCTCTCAGCATTCGCCACTGCCTGCATGTCCGCAACTTCCTCATGGACACGCGCCACCGCTGCAGGCCATACCGCTTCCATCAGTGCGATCGCACGCTGAGGGGTTTTCGCCATGCGGTTCTGCAAACGCCACGCGGCGTAGTTATCAAACCCGAGCAAAGCGACGCGCTCGTCACGCAGCTGCAGAATTTCTGCAATGATTGCATTGTTGTCATGCTCGTCACCGTTGTCGCCACGGCTATAGTAATTGTTCCAAACCCTTTCACGCAGCTCACGCTTTGTGGAGTACGTCAGGAAAGGATCCATCGAAGAACGGGTATTGGTAATGGCATATTTGCCCGACTGGCCTTTCTCTGCAGCCAGAGCTGCAGCTGCCTTGACGAAAGATTCCGGCAAACCAGCGAGTTGATCTTCGGACAGGAAAAGATCGTAGCCCTCTTCGTCCGCAAGCACATTATTCGCAAAGCTGGTGTGCAGCTCGGCAAGGCGGTTATTGATTGCCGCGTAGCGTTCCTTGGCCTCTCCGCTCAAGGTTGCACCGTTGGTGGCAAACTCGTCATAGGTCAGCTCGACAACGCGAATCTGCTCGGCGGTGAGGTCAGCATCATTGCGTGCTTCATACACTGCCTTTACACGCTGGAATAGCTTGTCGTTTTGAATAATTTTGGAGCTAAACGCTGCGAGCTTCGGCGCCATCTCGGCCTGCACCGCGCGGAACTCCGGCGATGACATGTTGCCGCTCCAGATTCCCCAATAGGTAAACACACGGCTCAGTGATTTACCGCTGCGCTCCATTTCCGCAATGGTATTGGCGAAGGTCGGTGCTTCCGGATTATTGGCAATCTTATCGATCTCAGCCAGGTTTTCGGCCATGCCAAACTCGAGCGCCGGCTTCAACGCAGCGATATCCATCGCATCAAACGCAGGTACCCCACCAAAAGGACCGGACCATTCGGCTAACAGTACGTTATCGACCGGCGCAGTTGCCGCTACAGACTCGGACACCTGCTCAGCTGCGGGTGACTTCGCCACCGGTTCGGACTCCTTGCTGCAACCTGCGATTGCAACCATTGCTGCGGAAATAGATAGGGCGATCAATGTTTGACGCATCGAAAACGGACCTCGTTATAGTTACTATTTTGGATATCAGACTAATGCTTTCGTCATCACGCAAGTCTACCCCGCTGCAATAGAAGCATCTAGGATTCGACCACAAAGCCCCAACTATTCACGCCAAAATAGGGATGTGACAGCACTCTCCTCTGCCCCTGACCAACAAATCGGATATTTCTGTGGGTCAAACTTGATCAGTCAGTTTGATAACGACTTATTACGTGGATTCTTTTTACCTGAGTGGAAAACAGAACCCGATCGCAATTAGCGATCAACGGCAAGAAAGACATGCGGGATAAGCGGGCCACAGAAAGCAACCCGCTGCGAGAAAGATACCAGCCGGAGAGCGGCTAATTGGCGGGGAAACTCAGGTTTACTGGCGACGATCCTCGACGATAGAGCCAACGGCCTCCAGCTCCTGATCGTGAGCAACTTCGCGCCAGGGCTCCTTGAGCGCCTCCTCGTACCAGGTTCGCATTCCGGGCAGCGTACGAACGCGCTCGGCGTAAACCATCGCCTTATCGCCCAGTGACAATTGATAGCCATATAATCGAAATACTACGGGGGCAAAGAACGCATCGACCGCTGTGAATGTATCCCCTGCCAAGAAAGGACCACCAAAACGGTCCAGGCCCTGCTCCCACAATTCCTCTAACCGTGCCAGGTCCTTCTCGAGTGCCGCATCCACCTGATGCATCGATACGGTGACACCGCAGTTCATGCTGCACTGATTACGCAGCGCGAAAAAGCCGGCATGCATCTCGGCTGCGGCGCAACGCGCCCAAGCGCGGGCCACCTTATCGGCCGGCCATACGGCTGGATAGGTTTCATGCAGATACTCTGCAATCGCCAGGGAATCCCAGACAGTAGCTTCGCCATCGACCAGACATGGCACCAAGCCCGTAGGTGAGAAAGCGCGAAACTTGTCCCAGCTGCCGCCCTCATCAAACGGCACAAGCATTTCCTCAAAAGGAATCTTTAATTCGGTGGCCAACAACCACGGCCGCAACGACCATGAAGAATAGTTTTTATTACCGATATACAGCTGCATGAGCACCCCTCCCCTTGGCAATTAATTGCAGACAAATGTCAGCCAGTGGCTAACCTCGAACGCAATCAGGCTTTTCCATTTCTCCCATCGCGAAGCAGTTCTGAAATGCTAAATGCAAGCTCCAGCACCTGATCCGCATTCAGTCGTGGATCACACTGGGTTTGATAGCAGCTGGCAAGATCCGCTTCAGAAATTTTCCAGGCGCCACCTGTACACTCGGTGACATGCTGCCCGGTCATTTCCAGGTGTATACCACCCGGATGAGTGCCCTCGGCGCGGTGCACAGCGAAGAAGTCACGGATTTCCCGCAGAATATTGTCAAAATTTCGGGTCTTGTAGCCACTGGAGGCTTTTTCTGTATTCCCGTGCATGGGATCGGTGCTCCATACAACGGAGCGCCCTTCCCTTTTCACCACACGCACAAGCTCAGGCAATTTGTCTGCCAGCGTATTTGCCCCCATACGGGTAATCAGGGTCAACCGGCCGGGCTCATTATTGGGATTCAGACGGTCGATCAGACGAATCAATTCATCGGTATCCATATTCGGACCGACCTTCACCCCAATGGGATTCCACACACCCGCCAGAAATTCCACATGCGCGGCATCCAGTTGGCGAGTGCGCTCTCCGATCCACAGCATATGGGCGGAGCAGTCGTACCATTTTCCGGTAAGGCTGTCGGTCCGTGTCAGCGCCTGCTCGTAGTTCAGCAACAGTGCTTCGTGCGATGTGTACAGCGTGGTCTCACGAATCGCCGGTGTATTGCTGGAGTTAACCCCGCATACGGCCATAAATTCCAATGCGTCCTGAAGACGCTCCGCCAATTGCAGATAGCGATCACGCTGCGGATTATTTTCCAGGTAGCTAAGGTTCCAGGCGTGTACCTGATGGAGGTCCGCAAGGCCACCCTGCGCAAAAGCGCGCAGAAGGTTCAGGGTTGCTGCAGACTGATTATACGCTGTGAGCATCCGTTGGGGATCGGGAACCCGCGCATCCGCAGTGAAATCAATCCCGTTGATGATGTCGCCGCGGTAGCTTGGCAGCTCTACGCCCTTAATCGTTTCGGTATCCGCCGAGCGGGGCTTGGCATACTGCCCCGCCATGCGCGCCACTTTGACCACCGGCAAATTGCCGGCAAATGTCAGCACCACCGCCATCTGCAGCAGCACCTTAAAGGTGTCGCGAATACGATTGGCATTGAAGTCAGTGAATGACTCCGCGCAGTCACCCCCCTGCAGCAGAAATGCTTTACCTTCGGCCACTTCCGCCAGCTGCCGACGCAACTCGCGCGCCTCCTCGGCAAACACCAATGGAGGGTAGCCCGACAACTGCTGCTCAACAGCTTGTACGTCGCTCGCAGACCGGTATTTAGGCTGCTGGTGCGCCGTGCGTTCGCGCCAGCTCGCGGGATCCCAGGGTTCAACAACAGATTCTGACACGGTAGCTTCTACCTCAACTTCCATTTTCGGCTAACTCTTCGACTCAATTACGACTCAGCTTTCCAGCACTTCTGCAACGGATGCACAGAAGTACTCCATATTATTTTGACTCAGACCGGCAATGCTGATGCGGCTGGAATCTACCATGTAGATCGAGTAATCCTGCTGCAGCTTCTGCACCTGCTCCGGGGTAATCCCCAAAAATGAGAACATGCCCTTTTGCTGCTGAATAAAGTGGAAATCGCCCACAGCACCAGCCTTTTCCAGACTCTCGACCAGACCTGAGCGCAGGCTGTTGATGCGCTCGCGCATTTCGGTCAGCTCGGCTTCCCAGTTTGCACGCAGGCCCGCATCGGTCAGGATGGCCTCAACGATTGCGCCACCGTGATTGGGCGGCATGGAATAGTTACCACGCACCACATTCAGCAACTGGCTTTGACCGCGGTCGGCAGAATCCGCATCGCGGTAAATGGCCATCGCCATACCCACGCGCTCACGATACAAGCCAAAATTTTTGGAACAGGATGCGGCGACCAGCATTTCCGGCACGGACTCCGCCATCAGGCGCAGGCCAAAGGCGTCAGCGTCCAGGCTATCGCCAAATCCCTGATAAGCCATGTCGATAAACGGGGTGAAGCCCTGCCTCTGTGCCATTTCTGCCAGAACTTGCCACTGTTCGCGACTCAAGTCTGCGCCACAAGGGTTATGACAGCAGGCGTGGAACAGTACCAGCTCACCTTCCCCCACTTGTTTGAGGGTTTCCACCATGGCGTCGAACTTCAGGCTGCTGGTGGCGCGGTCATAATACGGGTAGCTCTTGATCTGCAGGCCTGCATTGCCCAACAGCGGCACATGGTTTGCCCAGGTAGGATCGCTCACCCAAATAGTGGCGTGCTCCTTGGCGCGATTGGCAAACTCGGCAAGCACACGCAGTGCGCCACAACCACCAGGGGTTTGCGCGGAGCGAACACGATTGCCGACCAGCGCCGGGTGACCAGCACCCAGTACAAGCTCCTGCATGGCAGCATTGAAGCCGGCGGTGCCCGCCGGGCCAACATACGCCTTCGTTTCTTCACTGCTCAGCAAACGGGTTTCGGCTTCTTTTACCGCCTGCAACACTGGAGTGTGCCCAGCCTCATCTTTATAAACACCCACCCCCAGATCGATCTTGCGAGGGTTTTCATCAGCCCGGTAAGTCGCCAAAAGGCCGAGAATCGGGTCCGCAGGCAGGCTGCTCAGATGGTCAAACATGGTCACTCCTGGTAGTTCTGGACGACACGCAGGCAAGGCGTGCCGACCAATGAAATCTATAGATGGAATTTAAGAATGGCAGACGGAAAGCCGGTCAGTCGATCAGGCCGCGATTGGCCCAATCCTGCGCACGGGTCATCAGCTTTTCAATAATGCTGTCCAACTGGCCGCGCTCTTCCGCCGAGAGCGAGCCCATGAGGTCGTTCTCGTACTGCTGCGCCAGCGGCACGATACGGTCGTACACATCGCGACCCAACTGGGAAAGGTTCAGCACTTGGCGGCGACGGTCTGCGAGATCTTCACTGCGGGTGATGTAGTCGTTCTTAATCAGAATGGAAACGGCACGACTGATCGCCACCTTGTCCATCGCGGTCTGCTCTACCAGATCCGCTGCGGAAAGGTTTGGAAAGCGGCCGAGAATCGCCATAACCCGCCAGGCGGGAATGGTGAGGTCGAAGCGTGCGCTGTACGCATCGGCGATGGCGTTACTCACCCGGTTGGAGAGAACTGACAAGCGATATGGCAGGAATTTTTCCAGCCGCAGATCATCCGGACGCACGGCATCAATAGGGTCGGAAAATTCCGTAGATGAGCTGTTGGAGTTATCGGTGGTCATCGCGGTCTCTGCACCTGCTAAGGATCGGGTTGTACCAAATTTCAAATGTATCTAAAATTGGTTTCAATTGTAACCACTGCTACAGGTTTTTTTGGCAGTGTGTGCGTTTAATGAGCGCACAGCGTAGCCAGGGGAGCAAAAGAACAGAATTCTTCCGACTAGGCACGCACAGACTGCCCTGAAAGATCGGCAGCGATTATACGGTGTTTGACGTCATTTTTGTCACGATAGACGGCGCACCACGCAAATTATTTGCGCAACGGGTTGATACAACGAGCAATTCTTCGCCCTGTTGCGCCAATCCCCAGACAACCGCTTAAGGATTCAAAGAGATGGAGCTGCACGGCTATTTTCGTTCGTCCGCCAGTTACCGGGTGCGCATCGCCCTCAACCTCAAGGGGCTCAGCTACCAGTACCACGCGGTGAACCTGCTAAAGGGCGAACAGAAAGAGAGCAAGCACCGGCAACTGAATCCTCAGGGCCTGGTTCCCGCGCTGGTCGATGACGGCAATGTTTTGACCCAGTCCCTTGCGATCCTGGAATGGCTGGATGAGCAGCACCCCTCGCCCGCCCTGCTACCGGCACCCCCACTTTTGCGTGCCCGGGTACGCGCACTGGCCTACAACGTGGCCTGCGATATCCAACCGATTCAAAATCTGCGGGTGCTTAAATATCTACAGAGTGAACTGGGCGCGAGCGATGAGCAGAAGGTCCAGTGGGTACGCCATTGGATAGGATTGGGATTTGAGGCACTGGAAACCCAACTGGCTGCGCATACGAACACACAGCGCGCCCCATTTGCTGGCGGCGATACGCCGGGGCTGTTTGAATGCTGTTTGATTCCGCAGATTTATAACGCTGAACGCTTTGGCGTGACGGTTTCCGACTACCCAACAATCTCCGCCATTGCGGATGCCTGTGCTGCCCTACTCGCATTCCAGCAGGCGCGCCCGGAGAATCAGCCCGATAGCACGCTCTAGCAGCTAAGGGCGATACAAAGGTGTCGATTCGCTACCGGTGGGTAGCGAGCACCTGCTGATTACCCGGCTTCTCCGGGTCGAAGAAATCATCGTGCAGACGATACTCGGCGCTCACCGGATAATGCAGGACATGCAACGGCTCCGCATGGGAATCCGGCACCCCAGCAAACGCACGTCTATATCGCCGATTAGTGGCGCTTCACCGCGGGCAAGTCGGGTCCGCCACTGGTACGGGTAGGTTTAAGCCCTGCAAATTCCATAGGCGATCCCTGCCTACTCGAATTGTGCTCCGGGCTCGGTGCCCGGAGCGAAAGAATCAGCGGCGCGCCGCGACGATCCCTCCTGTCATAGCGGCAAATGCGCCGAGAATACCGACGCCCACCAGGCTGTACAGGCTAATGCTGTGCTCTGAGACACTCGCCAGCAAGTCCTGGAGGGGGAACTGCCAGCACACGATGGCAGATGCAGCGATCACCGCCGCATACTGATAACGGGTGGCACGGCGCTCATCGCGTTTTGCCGGCACCGGCGGCAACTCCGCCATTACGCGGTCACAGAAGCCCGAATCGTCTAAATGCGGCTCGTTAAACTGCAGCTGCTGGGAAAGCCAAGTGTCAAAATCGGGTTCACCATCCGCCGTCGGATGGGTGCCACTTACAACACCGTTTTTTATCACCATACCTGTTGATCCTCCTCTCTTAAGAGAGGAATTGCCCTTCTCGGGTTCCATGGACTGTTTATCGAACTCAGCCACTTACTACCTCCTCCTGCCAGGCCTGAAGCAGAGACTGCAACTTGGCCCGCGCACGGTTGACGTGGGATTTTACCGTGCCCAGCGGCAACTTCATAATGCTAGCAGCTTCTTCATGTGAAAAACCACGCTGCATACACAAATGCACTGCCTGTCGCTGGGCGTCGCTTAACTCCCCCAAGGCCGAGTTCAGGTCTCTGGCCATACCCAACTGCTGCGCTTCTTCGACGCTTTCCTGGGCCTGTGCGGAATCCACCGCATCCTGGTCGACTACCGGAGCATTCTTACGCTTGTGGCTCATGACCAGATTGTAGGCGATACGGTACAACCAGGTGCTAAACCGGGCATCACCCCGGAACGCTGGCAGCGCCTTGTAGGCCTTAATAAAGGCCTCCTGCGCCATATCGTCCGCAAGACCCTGGTCGCCATCACACAGTTGACGGAGCGAGAATCGCAACTGTGACTGATAGCGACGAACCAGCTGGGCGTAAGCCCGCTGGTCCCCGTCTTCGACGACGCGCCTGATCAGATCCTCATCATCGAGGTTCATGACTGGTTGTCCTTAACCGGCTTGCTGTTGATCGTGCTTCCAGTTGATGTAGCGGGCAACCCCAATAAAGAGTGGGATCAGACCGAGGCTACCGACACCGATACCGGCAGAGGCGGAGAGGAAGATGAACACTGCCGCACCTACCGCAATCAGGGTTATGCCTCGATCCTTGTTGTTGGCGTTGGAGCCCTCACTATCCAGAGAGTCCAGCAGCTCTGGCGGGATATCGCGACCTTCAGACACCATCCGATTGATGTTCTCCATCACCAGCTGCTTCTTGCGATAGCTATTGCGGGTAACCAGCCAGACAATCAGGATCGGCGTACCGAAGACAGCCAGAATAGCCACTACGGGGATCAACCACTCCATCTCCAGACCGCGGGGATGGTACCCCCGGCGAGACTCCTCATGCACTTTAAAAGCTTGTTCGTGCATACGCTCGGCATGCTCTCGCGCTCGTTCAGCACGCTCGCGAATACGCTCGGCACGCTCCAGGTCGGCTTTGATGCCGATTTCGACATTGCGCGGCACCGAATCCAGCGCCTGCTCTACCACCAGGCCTTTCTCGTCCAGAATGCCCTTCTCTTCCAGCTGGCGGTAAATACGCTGGGTCACTTCGCCGCCGAAGGCTTCACCCAGATCAATTTCGACACTGCCGCTTTCCCCGTTTTCGTCACGGGTATGAATGCGCAGGGTACCGTCTTCCTGGCGCAGGATTCGCACCTGCTTGGTGGCCTTCTTCTCCGCGGGCTCCGCAGGTGCCACCGCGGGCGCCTCGGGCACCGGCGGCGCGGGGGGCGCAGCGCCCTCTTCCTGGGCCAGCAGGCTGCCAGAAATACTCATTCCCAGCGTGGCTGTCAGTGCCAGCAGCCAGGCGTTCAATCGGCCGCATTTCTTCATTTCATTCGCTCTCATTACTGTTATCTCGCTCTTACTGATCTGAGGCAAAACAAGTAGTCCCTTGCTCAATCCACTGCTGACGACGGTCGGAAAGTGACACGCTATCATCAACAGCCACCAATGGCGTGGGATTGTACCTTTTTTGGGCAACGGGTATCAGGGGCTCAACATCCCGCCGCTGGTATCACCTTGCCCCTAAAGGACGCAGACACCAGCAGATTTGGATGCAACCTAACAAAAAAATTTCACGGAGTAACGGGAGTAACGATGCACCAGAGTGACATAACCCCCTCAGACGTCCTGCAGTTCTGGTTCGGAAGTACCGATCTGAGCGCAGCGACCAGCAAGGAGGCGCGCACCCGCTGGTTCCAGCGCAGTGACGACTTTGACCGCGAGATCGCGCAGCGCTTCTCATCCGCCATCAACCACGCTATTGATGGAAAATTGAGCAGCTGGCATACCTCCCTGGCCGGCCAGCTCGGTCTGATACTGCTGTGTGACCAGTTCCCCCGCAATGTCTACCGGGGATCTGCACAAGCCTTCTCCGGTGACTCGCTGGCACTCAGTATCAGCCAGTCGGTAGTCGCTGGCGGGCAACACCGTCAACTGGGCCTGCACCAGCGTGCGATCGTCGGTATGCCGCTGGAGCACTCGGAGAGACCCGATGTGCAGGACGAGTCCGTAGCCTATTTCCTGCAGCTGCAACAAGACTTTGCCAGCGATAAGCCCGGCGTCTCACAGGAGGATTCGCAGGCGGCAGACAGCTATTACCGTTTCGCCCGGGCACACCAGGACGTGATTACGCAGTTTGGCCGCTACCCCCATCGCAATCAGGCACTGGGCCGGGAAAGTACTCCCGATGAGCAGCGCTGGCTAGAACAGGGTGGCGGCTTCTAACGGTATCCTGAAGGCCTCACTGCGCGTACACTTACGCGCCATGTACGGATTTGCGGTTGACACTGAATATACATACAGATACTGTACATCCATACAGAAACAACACAGAACCATAAATCACGATACCGATACTCACGATATCAAGACCTTAGGAGGCCCAGTATGGCGGTTGTAGCCGTTTGGAAATGTGATAGAGACGGAGCCATGTTCGACAATAAAAAAGATGCCGAAGAACACGACAAGATGCTGGAGCTCGCCGCCAACATCACCGCTTTGATCGAGCGCAATGTTGAAGGTGTGTCAGAAGAAGCCAGTGAGGAAATCGGCCTGATGCTGGCGAAACGCCGCGAAGTACTGGCAAAAGCCTGTAAGGGCAAGCCGGAAGAGCTGCTGGCCGCTGAAGAAGTGAGCGATCAGCAAGAAGCTGAGACTACCGAAGAAAACGTTACCCCACTGGCGGTAAACCAGTAATCCCCCCGGACACCAATATTCTGGTTTCCATCCCTGTACTATGCCCGGCTTGCCGGGCTTTTTTTCGCCCGGCAAGCCGCCACAGTTTCGTGAGTTCTCAGAATACCGAGACGATATTAATCAGCGCCAGGATGGCGATAACCACCCAAGTCAACAGAGTGCCCAAAAAACGGCCCTTGTGGTAACCGCCCTTGCCGCCAACCAGGCCTATCGCATGAATGATGCGCGCAAACACCAGCACCCCACCCAGGCAGTGCAGCCAAATGGCTGAAAGGCCATTGATCTCGGCGACCAGCAACAGGATCAGGGCCAGCGGAATATACTCAATCGCGTTCGCATGGGTACGTATCAGTACGTTGCCCAACTTGTCGCCACCATCGCCCATGCCGACTTTTTTGCCGCGGCGAAACCTCACTACGTTGAAGGCAAGTGCAAGCACCAGTAACGCACAAAGCCCGCTATAAAGCGCCGTGATTTCTACACTTATCATTTTTTGTATCCATGTTCGGTACCCGCTTTCGGGCTGAGGTATCGATCCCGCAAACGGGTTGAACGATTGACCAGAGACTGGGGCTTACCATCGATCATCACCAGTTCTGCGAACGACGTGATCTCCAGTGGATCCCCGCTCCACAATACCAATTCCGCGGCGTTGCCCGGCGCCAGTACACCGGCATCCATACCAAAGGTTTGTGCGACATTGGCGGTAATCGCGCGCACACCCTCTTCAAACGGCAAACCGTAAGCCACGGCATTTCCCGCTGCCTGTCGCGACAGATAGCTATTGTGAGACCCGGCATAACCCGGGCCGCTGATCGCAACGGTTACACCCGCATCATGCAGCAATGCGGCATTATCCATACGCGCACCCAGTTTTTCGAAGGCATCCGGGGTATTCCCCAGTACATCAACCACAACCGGGACCCGCGCTTTGGCCAATTGATCGGCAACCATCCAACCTTCCGCAGCGCCCACGAGAACCAGCTTGAGCTGGTATTTGTTGGCGAGTGCGAGCAATTGCAGGATATCGCTTGCGCGATCTGCATTGATCATCAACGGTTGCTCGCCGCGCAGCAATGACTGCAGGGACTCGAGATCTTCTACCGAGTAATCCAGCTCACGCCACTCACCACGGCGCACCTGATCCCGGTTTTCCGAATACTCCTTCGCCTGCGCCAGCGCATTCGCGATTTGCGCATACGCCATGGCCCGGCTGCCACCAGCCAGTTCCGCACCGTATTCACCGAAGTAGGCACGCTGTACCAAATTGGGCTTGGTCACACTGTCGAAGTCGCCAGTCAGCTTGATCGCAAAGCCCTGCCCCGCGAATACCTTTTCGTTGCTATAGGGCAACACCACCGCGCGCGTTAAACCACCGGCCCGGTTAAACGGAATCAGTGTGGAACGCGGGTTAAAAGCCACCACCGGGTCAAAGCCGGCACCGACAGACTGCTCTTCGATTGCCCCATCGTTGGTGGAGGCCGCAGCCCCAATCTCTGTCAGCCCGAGCTCACTGCTGGGTGCAATCAACCCCGGCGTCACCACCTTACCGCGACCATCGATCACCAGATCCGCGGGAACATCACCCAAATCCTCGGCAATCTGCGCAATCTGCCCGTCACGTACTAACAGGTCGCCGCTATCCAGGGTTCCCTGCGCTCCGAGCGTAACGATCTGCGCATCTTTAATCAGAATGGTTTCAGCGCTTGCTGTACCCACTAGGCACGCAAGGCTGAATAGAGAGACTTTTAACTTGGTTTTCACATTCATTGAGATACGCATTACTGCTGCCCCCCTTCCGGCAGGCGCTCGCCTTCCGCATCCAGAATTCCCAATTCAAAATCCGTGTGCGGCTGTCGCGCGGAGTCCGTGCGGTCGTACATTAATACACCGTCGATAAACACCTTGTCGGCCTTGGAGTACACGCTAAACGGATTGCCAGACCAGACCACAACGTCGGCCATCTTGCCCTTTTCCAAGGTGCCGGTGACTTCGTCGATACCCAGTGCTTTTGCCGGGTTGCTGGTCATCCATGCAACTGCGTGGCGAGGCTCAATATGAAAGCCCGCGCGCTGTCCAGCAACCATGGCTTTTGCGGTCTCTTCGTTGAGATGCTGAATACCAACAGCAGAATCCGAGTGGATCATGGCACAGGCCTTTGCCTGATCGACGATGGCGATATTGGCTTCGGTCATATCGAAGGCTTCGTGCTTGAAGCCCCACCAGTCCGCCCACATAGCGGCGCACACATTGTTTTCTGCCAGCAGATCCGCCACCTTGTAGGCCTCTACCGCATGATGGAAGGTGGAAATCTGGAAATCGTAGTCGCGCGCGATATCCATCATGATGGCCATTTCTTCGCCGCGATAGCAGTGGTTGTGCACCAGAATATCGCCGTTCAGGACGCCCGCAAGGGTCTCGAGCTGGAGGTCTCGCTCGGGCTCATCGCCACCATTCTCATGAAAGTTTTCCCACTTCTCTTTATACGCAGCAGCTGCTGTCCACGCTTCACGATATCCCGCAACGTTACCCATACGGGTGGAGGGCAAGGTGCCCTTGCCACCGTATACGCGCTTAGGGTTTTCACCACAGGCCATCTTCAGACCGTATGGCGCACCCGGGAACTTCATATCCTGTACGCTGCGGCCAGGTACGTTTTTCAGGGTTACCGCGCGCCCACCGAACAGGTTCGCTGATCCAGGCAAAATCTGCAGGGTGGTAACCCCGCCCGCAAGCGCGAGTGGAAACTGTGGATCTTGCGTCCAAACGGAATGCTCTGCCCACACCTGCGCGGTATTCGGGGAGGTCATTTCGTTACCGTCTTGGGATGACTCGATAGACGGCGCCGGGTAGTCACCCAGGTGAGAATGCACATCAATGATGCCCGGAGTGACCCACTTGCCCGCACCTTCAACAACTAGCCCCTTTTTCGGCACCTTCAGGTCTTTGCCAACCTTGGCAATCTTGCCACCCTTTAACAGCACATCTGAATTGAGCAGTTTTTCACCGGTTCCAGTCAAAACCGTTGCGCCACGAATCAGAACCGGCGCACTCTCTTGTGGGACATAGGTACTCGGGAAGTCACCCTGACGGGCGAAATCCGGCCCATCTGTAGCCTTTTTATTCTCACCGCCACAGGCAACCAGTGTGGAAACGAGCAGTCCTCCACATACGGCGACACACAGCCGCTCAAACCCTTTAACCGATTCTGAAAATAATCGCATTCCGCTTCCTATCCCCCCAATTGTTATTAGGAAACCTATCTCAATAGTGTCGGATTCAACACCAATACTATGCTATCGGCAATACGGGATTGTACGACTGCCCGAAATTGCCGGTTTACTAGACAATTTGTACAGGCCGTGTTGGAATTTAGACGTGTGATACAGGAGTTTTCCCCTCACCGCAGGAAGGGCGGATGAATACCAATAACAGAACAGGGACCAGATCAGAGAGTACTGCGGCTGATGATGTCGATTTGCCTCAGTCCTCCCGGGAGATGTACGAGGCCCTGCGCAAAAGTGAAGAGCGCTATCGAGAACTGGTCGAACACGCAAACTCCATTATCCTCCGCTGGGACCGCAACGGTTTAATCACCTTCTTTAATGAGTTCGCGCAGCAGTTCTTTGGTTACTCCGAAGAAGAAATCATCGGCAAACACGTGGTTGGGACAATCGTCCCCGCAAATGAAAGTACCGGCCGCGACCTTCGTCCACTCATGGACCACATCTGCAACAACCCCGATGAACACCGCTATAACATCAATGAAAATATCACCAAAGACGGGAACCGGGTCTGGGTAGCCTGGACCAACAAGCTGCTCACCAACGACAACAATGAGCCCATCGGGGTTTTGAGTATTGGCAGTGACATCACCAAACAGCGGCTTCTTGAAGAGGAACTGCGGCAGGCACAAAAAATGCAGGCCATCGGGGAATTGGCCGGGGGCATTGCCCATGACTTTAATAACATGGTGCACGGTATCGCAGGCTTTGCGGAAGTCATCCATCAGACCAGCTTCGACGCCAAGATTTCTGAGTACGCCAACCAGATCTTAACCACTGCCCACCACGCGGCAGAACTCACCGACCAACTACTGACCTTCGCCCGCAAGGGATCCTATCAAATCAACGAGTGCAATACCCACGATATCGTGCGCGACGTATGTGCGATGCTCAAGCGTACCATTGACCGTCGAATCGAAATTCGCCAGGACCTGCGCGCAAATTCCCCTCACATCAAGGGGGACTCCGCGCAACTTAAAAGTGCCCTGCTCAATCTCGGCATCAATGCCAAGGACGCCATGCTTTCCGGTGGGGAACTCGTGTTCACCACCAGCAATATAACCGTGGAAGACACCCTGTCTATCTCGGACTTCCAGTTGGAGCCCGGACAGTATCTGCGAATCAACGTCAGAGATAGCGGCACAGGGATGACAGACGAAATTCGCCAACGGATATTCGAACCCTTCTTTACTACCAAGGCCAGTGGCCGCGGTGCAGGGCTCGGACTCGCCGCGGTTTACGGTACCATCCACTTACATAAGGGCGCTATTCGATGCCACTCGGAGCTCGACGAAGGCACCTGCTTTGAACTTTATCTGCCGATTATTCCAGGCAAGGCAACTCGTAAAAACACCACGAAACCCGTGCCCTGCGGAAAACCCATTCACATTATGCTGGTGGATGATGAAGCCATCGTGCGGAATTATTCAAAGACCCTGTTTGAAATGCATGAACACAAAGTAACAACGTTCGCCTCAGCACCGGAAGCCATCGAGTATTACAAGCACAATTTCGCAGCGATTGATCTGGTACTGCTGGATATGATCATGCCAGATATGGACGGACAGCAACTCTTCGCCGAGCTAAAACAGATTAACCCGACAATTAAGGCAATACTATCTACCGGTTACAGCGTGGAGAGCAAGGTGCAGGAACTCCTGGCAGACGGAATTCTGGACTGTATCAAGAAGCCATTTACTTACGAGCAGCTGGAGCAACGTATTGCCTTACTCTTCAGCGACGATGAGTAGTCACCAGTGCTTGCTAGTAGTGAACAATCTTTATGATTTTTTCTCCGTTATCACACTCACCAATAATCTCGGGTTTGGCGATAAGCGATCCAGCCTGGACCACCACATTGGACGGATAGGAAACAAAGCAGGCTAAATTGAAATTGACCGCCCAATTACAACGGATAATGCCATCGTCTTCTTCATAGAACCGCTCCTGACAAAAACTCAAATAGGGACTCTGCCCTCCCCCCGGCTGCCCCTGGCCAACCGCTTCCTTATCATCGTCTGCATTCGCCGCTAGCGAACACAGCCCAGCAAACAACGTACACGATATTGCCAAACTACTCATGGACAACGTACAGCTGCGCCCCATAGGCAAACCTCTCGGCCATTCACCAACTCGACAACAGTAAGACCCACCCACACATTCGTGGGTAACTGAGATTAAGCGTAGCAGCTCTGGCGGGCTTTTCATTAGACCGGCACGGACATACACTCGCCATCGCACAATTCGCATATTGCTGACCGCACAGTCAGCACAGCGACTGTTATGATGCTCGTCCGTCCAGATATGAATCAGCCATGACTACACCCAGCAACCAGACACCCTCAACATGCCCTTGCGGTTCAGGTAAAGCCTTCGCCCAGTGTTGCAACCTTTATCTATCCGGGAAAACCTACCCGAACAACGCCGAATTCCTGATGCGCAGCCGTTACAGCGCTTATGTGATCGGCAACTTGCCGTATCTTAAAAAGAGCTGGCACCCGGACACCTACCCGGAGCTCAGCGAGCAGGATCTACAAACGAAGTGGCTACGGTTGGAAGTTATTAAGGCTAAAAAGGGACTGAAGAAATCGATCGTCGAATTTAAGGCCTGGTTTGAAGATGACGATGCGGAACATGCCTTGCATGAAATATCGCTGTTCAAGCTCTACAAGAAGCGTTGGGTGTACGTGCAACCACTGGAAAGTTGGGACTAATCGAACCAACAGCTTTCTTGTACAGCCGTCTTTTGCTTTACACGACACCCGGCAACCTATACTCCCTGTAATCGCACATCCCGGTACTTCCCCTCCCGATGACCCCCGAACTGATTTTCGAAGACGACCACCTGATTGCAGCCTATAAACCGGAGGGGTGGCTAGTGCACCGTTCAGATATCGATAAGCATGAAGATCGCATCCTGCTGCAATATCTACGTGATCTGGTAGGTCAACACCTCTACCCGGTACACCGACTGGACAAACCAACCTCCGGGGTCATCGTGTTTGGCAAGAGCGGGGATGCCGCGGCAAAGCTGCAAGCACAGCTAGACAGTGACACCTCTGTAAAGCAGTATCTGGCGGTGTGCCGAGGGTTTTGTCCCGAACAGGGCGTTATCAACCATCCGCTGCCCCCAGTTGCGGACTTTAAACACCAGCGTAAACGGCCGAAGAGCGAATTACCTCGCCAGGAGGCCATCACCCATTTCCGACGTCTTGATACCGTAGAACTGCCGTTTGCCGTGGATCGCTACCCCAGTAGTCGCTACTCCTTGGTACAGGTTGAACTGGTCACCGGACGCCGCCATCAGATCCGCCGACATTTCAAACACCTGTCCCACCCGTTGATTGGCTGCCCCAAATACGGCAAGTCCACCCACAATCGATTTTTTGCGGAGCAACTGCATTGCGCACGGTTGCTATTGCACGCCTATCGCCTGTCGATACAACACCCGATTTCAGAGAAAAAGCTGGACCTCATCGCGTCGCCCAAAGGATGCTTTATGTCACTGATCGATCAGTTTGGCTGGCGGCTACCAGTCAATTGACAAATAGATAGCAACGCTATTTTCCAGATTGCCCTCCCTGGAAAGAGTCGCGAGGGCCAGTAAGTTGGGGTAAGGTAATCACACGTCGCGAGGCAAGGGAAACCGCCAGCTATCACTAGCGCCGACAGATGATGCCAGCGCGTGAGACTAGGTAAATCGCCTCGGGGGCTACCGGGGTAATCCACCAGAGTTGAAAACTATGAAAAACCTGCTGCTTTTCGCCTTTCTATTTGTCGCTGCCCCAGCCTGGGCCGAGAAATTTGGGCTGGTGCTCCACGGTGGCGCTGGCACCATTACCCGCGCCAAGCTCACAGACAAACAGGAGTCCGAAATTCGCGCAAAACTGGCAGAAGCCCGGGATGCCGGTTACAAGATTTTAGAGAAAGGTGGCTCCTCCATCGAGGCCGTCACTGCCGCCATCATCATTCTGGAAGATTCCCCACTGTTTAACGCCGGGAAAGGTGCTGTGTACACCTATGACGGCCAGCATGAGTTGGATGCTTCGATAATGGATGGCAGCAATCGCAATGCGGGTGCCGTCGCAGGGGTAAAAACCGTCAGGAACCCTATCCTGGCTGCACAAGCCGTTATGACCCAGTCTGACCACGTCATGCTCGCAGGTTCAGGGGCTGACGCTTTCGCTCGCCACGTGCAATTGCCGCAAGTAGAAAACAGCTATTTCGATACTGAATTCCGCCTGCAGCAGCTTGAGAGAGCGAAGCAGAAATTGGAAGCGGAAGGCACGTCCTTCAATACTTCGGGTAGCGACTACAAATACGGCACCGTAGGGGTTGCCGCACTGGATACGAATGGCAACCTCGCCGCTGGCACCTCCACCGGTGGCATGACGGCAAAACGCTGGGGGCGTGTGGGCGACTCGCCCATCATTGGTGCTGGCACCTGGGCCGATAACAATAGCTGTGCCGTTTCCGCTACCGGTCACGGAGAGTACTTTATCCGTTACCACGTCGCTGCAGATATCTGTAACCGAAAGCTCTATCGCGACCAACCGCTGACAGCCGCAGCCCGGGAGGTGATCCACGATATCCTGCTCCCCGCAGGCGGTACCGGTGGCATCGTTGCGATGGATCGGGACGGCAATATCGCAATGGAATTCAATACCGAGGGCATGTACCGCGCCTGGCGCCTGTCGAACAAGAACTCAGGTATCGCGATTTACGGTGACGAAACGAAATCCCCCTGAGCAAACTACAGATACCAACAATGGGTTACCGTCATCGTGCCCCATCCTTTCAGACCATTGCATAGCAGGCCATTACAGCAAGCCCGAACACCATAACAAGACTCAACCTGCCGCGCCTTTCCTCGCTCTCTTTGACCTCGCAAATTGACTTTCGTCAATGTACACGACAAGCGGCTCTCTAGTATCACTATAAACACCAAAGGCAAGCTGTCTCACGCCTGGTATGTGAAAACACAAATCAATTGGAGGCAGTTATGAAAATTCTCATTTTAGGTATGGGCCATGTTGGGCGAGCGCTCGGTAGCAGCTTGCGTGCGCAGGGACACCAGGTGATTGGTACCACAACAACCCCCGAAAAAATTGATGAATTGAAGCAATTTGCCGACGGTGTGGCTGTATTAAAGGGACACGAAGCAGACAAAGTCGCACTTGCCGCAACAGGGTGCGACGCAATCATTGTGACCGTCGCACCCAACGTCAAAAATACCCGTACGCTCGACGAGCGCCACCGCCACTACCACCAGACTCTGGTCGAGACCTGTCAGAATGCGGCAGCCAACTGCGAACGACTAATATTTCTGTCCTCATTTTCGGTGTATGGCGATGGTGGTGAAGGCAGTGATGCAATTACCGAACAAACCCCAACCGGTAATCACGAAGAGCCCTCCTCCCGCTACTATCAGGAAGCGGAGCAGGCCATTCTTTCTCGCCGCGGTGGTTGCGTATTGCGCTTCCCGGATATGTATGGTGCCCCTGGCGATCTTTCCTTTCCCCAGCGGGTAAAACTCGCCCATAGCTATTTTGATGGAAAAGCGATATTTGGCGCAGACGCGCTACTCTATGCAATTCATTTTGAAGATGTTGTAGCGGCGGTCACGCACGTGGTAGCAGCAGGACTGAACGGTATTTATAACGTCTGTGATAATGAACGGATACCAGCCACAAACAAAACCGTATTTGATGCAATTTGTGAAGCAGAGGGGCTATCCCCACTCGAATTTACCGGGCACATCAAGGCGCCCACACGCAAGATTTCTGCCGCTCGGATCTACTCTACCGGCTATCGTGTGAAGCATGGTGACCCGAATGCACACTATATCGCTAACACGGAAAAGGAAGCATAAACGCGTCTTTCAATGAATTGGATATTCGTCGCGGCGCCCTACAGCGCCGCTGCCCCTTCGCCTTCGCCTTCGCTCAAAGCATCGTTGCCAGCTCAATTCTCTGGGTCAGCTCCTCGCCAAACAGCATAACGACCTTATCCCGGTCTGGATCAGCTTCAATAATGGCCTGCATAATGCGCTCGCGACGTACCTTACGCGCGCGTGTTTCCGCTGGCGCATTCTTTTCTGGGCTCGCGCATATATCGAGCCAATCCGCAAGATAGGCCTGTGCATAGCGAGCAAAATCTGGCAAATGCTCGGGGGCAACACCGTAGGCAAGCAGGAAATACGGAGAACAACAAGCTCGCATATGCGCCATCCGCGAGGCCTCAATTGCTTCGACGGGCTTATCAAATCGAGCCTCGCGATACGCTCCTGCCACTCTGCGATAGTGCCTCTTAAAGTAATCAAGATTCATCATCACATCGAGGTCAGGATAAAGATCCATCGATATTTGGCTACCCTTTGGGCTAAGCATTCCTTCGAAACTGAATCGAGGGATATTCAGCTCCGGGTTTGGAATCACATGAATATTGAAGTAGCGCATTCCAGGCATCATCGTTAACGACATAAACGCCGCCTTCTCGATCAAACCGCTATTGTGCGTATATACCCGGGCGAAGCCCATTTCCGTCCCATGCAGATTCTTAAGTACCGCAAGATCGGGAAATTCGTCACTCAACCGTAGCCCCAGCGCAGACACGATATGCCCTTCAAACTCCGCTGCAAATTCGTCAATCACTCGAGTCTCAGAACCAGCTCCCACCATTTCCATAATGAAATCCTCTAATTTGTGACCTGATACAAACGAAAAAGGGGTGCCCCAAGGGGCACCCATAAAAGTACAAGCAGCCTCTATTTACTAGAAAACAACACTAGCAAATTCTTTCTACTAATTACGAACAGGGGGTGGATAGGCACTAGGACCCGGAGAAGGTGCCGAACCATCGACCCACTCCCCGAACAACCCCCCCGCGAGGAAGTTCTTACCATCACTGGTACACCAGCGCTCAACCTCTTCGACATTTAGAGGAGCACCGAACGGGAAGGCATACACCTTGTCACGGGTATGGATAAAGCCTTGACGGCAGGTACCAACTGCAGGCATTACCGCCTGAGGCCCAAACTGGAAGTTCACGTGTTGCGGTTCAAGAACGTCCGGGCATAGCTGATTACCATAAGGTCTGGCCGCGCCAAGGAATACCGACTGGAAAGGCGTGACATCAGGGATACCATCACCGGTTATATCGCCGTCGAAAGATGATACTTCACAGGCATCACGCGAATAGCTCTCAGAGCACGCTACAAAAGTACTTGCCAGACTAGCATCGTCCGGATTATCCAGGTTTGGATAGAATCCAGCATGCACACAAGCACCGGCTTCGTAGGTGATTTGCTCGATCGCCGGGTCTACCAAGAACGCATTGATATATCCAGTGCCATCGGGAGTGCCAAGGTCCGATTTCTGCAGTGCACAACCCGGCTCACCAACCCCACAAGCAGTCTGAATAAACACATCCGCCATGGATACAGATTTAATCTCTGCGAGAGTATCCGCATCGTCCGCATAGTAGAGCTCATACCAGAAACGGTCAGCACTGCGCTTAAGATTGAATTCTCGGGCAATCATACGTGCCATGGTAGGCGGCAACGGCGAACCATCTACCTTGTCTTCCGCCAGTAAACCAAGTAAACCCTCGACGTTATAGACCTTGCGGTAACGCGAACGCAACTCTTCAGCCACCTCAAGATCCGAAGTAATTTCCAGGAAGCACTCGATGGGGTCGTCCGGGTAGAGCAAGTGCCATACACGGCAGCCATCATCTTCGCTGCTATTCTGATAGATCGTTTTTCCGAGATATTCACCGCGCAGGCGGTTAAAGTCAGGAACACCAACTTCACGCGCAGAACGGATATCAATTGCCGCCAAATCAATGCCCGCATTGATCATACTCTGGGCAGCGACTACGTCCCGCACACTGTCTTCGTAGATAAGGTCAATGTTCGCGGTAACCGTTCGGCTCATAGAGCGTATAACATTGGCAATACCCATTCCCTGAGTACTGTGCAGCGCGACGTGGTTTGCTACCGTAAACGGCGGGTTCGGGCCGCTCTGGGAGAGCCCCGGCACATTCTGGGTTCCGAACTCCGGGATAAAGCTGCGATTTACCACGTCAACAAACTCCGCCACTGGCGGTGCCTGGGGATCCGAATAGTCAAGCACTACGTGTGGCGCAATAACATTCTGACCGTTTTCATCGTAGATTAAGAACTCTTTCGGCACAGAGCTATGGGCGTAGCGGAAAGCTGAGTTCCACATATTGGTATTGCTGTCCGGATTCACATCGTCTGCATAACCGCTGTACTCACCGATCAGGCCATCAAACTGCGACCCAAACAGTGCGGGTAGATACTCGTCAAACAAAATATGCTGATAAACACCAACCACAAACCGGCGGGTTTTCTGGAACAAAAACTCGTCGGCCTCCTCCGGTGCCATACCGGCGATGTCACCCGAATACTTGAGCGCCATCTGGTCTGCAACACGATTGTGGTAGCGGTGGAACGCCAGATGGAAGGTCAATAGCTGCAGGTTTTCGGAAGCCCGATCATCCCCAGAAAGGAATTCGTCTTGCGGATTAAATGCACGGGTCGGGTCATTTGGCCGCGGATGAGCAGGGACCTTTTCCGCCGTAGGTAAGAATTCGTACAAGTCCGCTTTAAGCTCGGGGTTCGGACGATACAAAACAGTTTTTGCATCCGCGCCCACATAATCGTAGGTTGCAAGTTTACCCCCGCCAACAGGAATACGTGGTCCGAACGGGTCCTGCGGGTTCGCCTTGGAACGCAGATCTGCGTTTACCGCTGCCGAATCACCGTAGACCTGTGAAAGGTCGAGCCAACTATTAATACGGTTGCGAATTTCTTTACGGCCGTCATGCACCTCATAGATTGCATCTGGGTGTACGATGACTGGGCTAGATACAGAACCAGTAAAGGGCAAGAGCGGATTGCGCGAAAACATGATACGTGCGATTTCGTTCTCGGGCGCATCCGGATACAGCACGGGGATACCTGGCACCCCATTACTGTCGATGTAGTCCTGCGCCATTTCTATCGAGATATCCCGTGTTGGAATTTTGCTGGCACAAGGCACAAACTGGAAAAACTCATCAAACTGCGGCAAGCACTTAGATGGGTCAGTCGGGTGTACACCCAACCATTGGTAGATATCAGCCGTACGGGGATTCTGGGGGTCTGTACCAAAAATTAGCCGCGGTACGGTATCGGTATAATACGGGTGAGATAATCGATCGCGATCGATCTTCGACGCATCATGGGTAACGAACTGCCCCATCCATAAAACATTGTGAGAAAGCAGTGAGTCACTATTCAGTGAAACACCCGTTTTATTCGCCATCAGATGGTTACTGATTTCGCGCTCGTTGATGGCTTCTGCGCTCAACCCCTTCCCCTCAATCCAGGGAGACGTGCCATCTTCCGCGTACTCACTACCTTCCGATCCATGTGTATACAGTCGATCAGCTGCCCCCCACTCGGTCTCAGCCAGGTTATTGCAGGTCCCGTCGTAAGACTGGACAGCACTGGCATCGCAGCTTCCCTCCGTATCACCGGACACCGAGTACGCATACGCACTCACTACAGCTGCGATCCCGGCGACTACTAATGATTTGTTCATTATTCTCATAGCAGACTCCAAAATTTTTATGCCGAATCCAGCCCGCAATATCACGCACTGAAATCCATTGAGGTCACCAGACCACAGCAATAGCAAGACACACCTCTGGTGACTTGAAAGTCAATACAATTGACTTCAAAGTCACTATAGATGGTAAGATTGCAGCAAGAAATGACATTTATCAAAAGATATTTTCGCAGGTGGAGTAGCGCGCCACCCGATCAATAACGGGATATTGACCGCGGAAAGAATGTGGAATAAAACAGGTATGAAAGGCGATGTGGCACTGGCTCAAAGAACAAAACCAACCTGATTTAGTGTTATGACTAGAGAATCCGATAATTCGACCCCCACCAAACCAGCACGCACTAAAAAGAGAGCACCAGCTCCCAGGCGAGAGAATACGAAACGCAACCGCCCGGCAACCGAACAGTTGTTAATCGACACTTGTGAACGATTATTGGTTCGCGACGGCCCTGACGGAATCGGTGTCAACAGTGTTGTAGAAGAAGCCGGCGTGGGTAAGGAGTTGATCTACCGCTATTTTGGAGGGCTCCCGGGCTTAGTCAAAGCATGGATTGAGCGCAGTGCAAACTGGCCTACTGCGGAAGAACTCATTGGCGGAGATATCCCAGCTTTTGCGGAACTGTCGGTTAAGGAACAGTTTAGGCTGGTACAGCACAATTACATTGCGGCACTGCGTGAAAGGCCCGTCATCACGCGAATCATGGCCAGTGAGTTAATGCACCCTAGCGAGATCACCGTCATCCTTGAGGATGCAAGTGATCGTATTGCACGGGAATTGACCGAGATTTTTCGCGAAATCGATACCGACCACAAAGAGGATCTGGTTTCCCTTGCCTTCGTCTTTTATTGCATGACAAATTACTTGTGTATGCGGGAAGTCGCCAGCCCTAACTGCTTCGGCATGGACCTAACCAAAAATTCCAGCTGGAAACGCATCGCCAAGGTCACCGATATGCTGGTAGATCGATTCCTTGACGATTAAGTGCAAATAAAAGCTTCGGGTTAATAGGAAATTTGGTAAGCACAGCCAATGGACTGATCATCCTGCACCAGCTGCAAAAGCGCACGAGCAGTATCACCCGTCGACACTTTCCAACGGACACTTGTGGCTGTGGGTCTTCCCTGCCAAATTTGGTATGGCCGGGTCACGTCCTTGCCCAAAAGTTGCGGCGGCCGAAGAATAGTCCAGTCGAGATCTGATTGTTTTACTAACGTCTCTTGCACCTCTTTGTCGCGTAGTACGTAAGGCAGGATAAACCGAGTAACCAATGCGACAACCCAATTACCCTGACCACGACTTTCTCCGACGCCCAGAGAAGAGACCATCAGCAATCGCCGCAGCCCCTTCTCTTTCATCGCACGAATAATATTCGCCGTACCGTCCGCCAGCGGTGTTTCATTCGTTTTATGAAAAATGCCAAGTGTCAGTACGACCGCATCATGCGCGCCCTTAAACGCCTGTGCGACACTTTCCATATCATGAATATCCACATAGACTTTACGCAACCTCTGATGCTCTATCTTAATAGCAGTCAGATTTCGCGCACACGCGGTTATGAAATACCCTTTTTCCAGAGCCTGTTTTACAAAGTGCTGCCCTGTTCTTCCAGACGCCCCAAATACGATGAGCTTCTGGGATTCCTCTCCAATTCCTTCGACCAGCTTATCCATAGCTATTCACCACAAATAAAAATGCCAGGGGACAGAGCTGCGGCACCTCGCAGCTTGCCCTCCTGGCATAGTGGATTTAGAAGTCGTAGCTAACGGTGGCTCCATACGACGGTCCCATACCGGTAGCGATAATCATCTTGTTAAACTGACTCAAGACGAAAACACCCCCGACGTACTCTTCGTCGAGGACATTTTTACCCCAGATATTGAATCGCCAGTTCTCTGGTGCTGACAGAGAGACATTCGCGTTCGTAATCGCCCTATCTCCGGTATGCGCCAAATTGAGCGGGGTCACATACTGCTTCGACTGATAGTTAGTATCTAAACGGGCCAGTAGCGACCAGCCATTAAACACTTCCGCCTGATAGTTAATACCGACACTACCCTGCCACTCGGAGGTACGCGCCAACTGATTCCCGCCCACGTCGGGGTCACCACAGGGAACTGGCTGATCAGGCGTAACCATAATCGGCTGGAGGCATCCACTGTTGATGAAGCGCGCACCCTCCTCATACTCCACACCATCATCATATTCAGGGTTTGCCCACGCCATGGCGAAGTCGCTGCTCCAGTTATCACCGAGCAACCAACGACCATCGATCTCAAAGCCTATTGACTCTGCGTCGCCCGTGTTGGCAATTAGGATGGTATCTCCAACGGTTCCGGTAGTTGGCGCCTGCGACGTCTGCAAGTCCTCCCAATCAATCATGTAGAGTGCGGCATTCAACTGGAATGTACCATTCAGAAAGGAATTCTTGCTGCCAAGTTCATACGTCCAGTTTTGCTCCTCATCATATGTGAGCTTGGCTACATCATTGGTGTTATTAAACCCACCCGATTTAACCCCCATTGCAGCCGAGGCATAAACAAAGTGATCGGGGTCTACCTGATACTCCGCAGTTAAACGAGGGGTAAAGTAATGGAAGGTCTCCTGATCTTCTGGAATGACAACACCAGAAAACGGCAGGCTTGCGGGCACACCGAAGCCATCGGTTAAGCGTCTGATGCCTTTGTCTTCTTCGGTATAACGCATCTCCGCGCGCAGGGTCAGGCTTTCAGTTGGTGAGTACGCAGCCTCTGCGAACAGGGCGAACACATTGTCATCGAACAAGGTATGCTTAGACTCAGCGCCATGCCACATTCCCAGGCGTTGCGAAACTGGGTCAGGCGCACCCATAAGCGGCGACCCGACACTTCCATCCGCCGGCAGACTACAGGCTGCCTGGCCCGATATTCCGTAATCGTAGCCGGCGTTGAATGTCGAGCAGAGCGGCATGTACAGCGTTAGGTCATAGCTCTCATCGTCGATACTGCTGTAATAGACACCGGCTCCGCCTTCCCATGTCTCCCCTTCAAAATTCAGACGCAACTCGTGCGAGTCACTTTCCAGGGTAGAAATCGGGCGACCGCTAAAGCTGTTGGTATACGCGATCTGTGGTACGACCTGCATGCCTCCACCGGGTACAGGAAACATCAATGTATCCCAGGTTGTGCCAACGCCGGTGAGCGGATCGCGATCTGCCGAACCGCCATTGGTTAGTGAATCACTGCCAGTTCGGCCAAATAGGTAAGAAAACGAAAGACTATCGCTAAAATCGTAATTCAGTGCGAGACTGGTAACGTCAGTCTCCGCTACTGCCCCGATTGAACGAGGGTCGACAGTAATTGCATTATGGCCAGTGTCATCGGGCGCAAAGGGAGCCAAGACGTTGTCCGTGGCGGTAGTGGGGGCAGAAGGCACTTCTCCGCACCACCAGCTGTTCGCGGTCATCGGGAACCCAAGGAACGACATACGGGTTACCGGATTACAGTTCATATCACTATAGGCAGTGAAGCCCCAAGCATTATTCGCGATACCAGACATCACATAATATGGCTGAGACTCGCGCTCAATTTCGGCGCGATAATAATCCAGCTTTATTTCCAGGTTTTCCGAGGGGCGTAATTCCAGTGCGACGGAAATCGTCTGATCTTCCCAGCCGCCCAACTTGCCGTTGGTATGTGGCCCCGGCACATCCGCGTCCGCAAATGGATGCGCATTCCGGGTATGCCCATCATAAGTCGAATCGGCCACATTGATCTTGCCGTAAAGTAAATCTTCAATGATAGGGCCGCTGACCAGCGCCTTGATATCCCGGCGCTCATCGGAACCTGCCGTTACCGAGACACTTGCCTCCAGGGAATCAGTTGCAGGACTAGTAATATAATTCACCGCACCCGCGAACGCGTTACGGCCATACATGGCGCTCTGCGGTCCCTTGACCACTTCAATACGCTCCATATCAACAAGGCCGAAATTCATCATGCTTTGTCGCTGCAGATGGATACCGTTCAGGAAAAAGGCAACGTTTTGGGTCCGCGCGGTGGTGAACGTTTGGGCCATCCCCCGGATTACGGCATTCCCGTTAGTACCGCTGGTAGAGAACCCTTCGTAGGTGAAGCCGGAAGTAGCCGCAGCAATGTCTTCAAGACCCGAGTAGGCCCTTTGCTGGATTTCTTCCGATGTCACTGGTGAAATGGAGATAGGAACCTCTTGCAGGCTCTCACTCCGACGGCGGGCAGTCACGACAACTTCCTCTACGCCCTCAACGGATTCGCTCGATGACTGAGCAAGAATTTCGATCGGTGTAATGCTCACAGCTACCGCGGCAGCCAGTGCATGTTTCTTAAAGCTATACATCCCAATGCTCCTCTTCTTATAAAAATCGGAACCTCATGTGGGGCATAAAGCAAAACTTCGGCTAAATGCGTCACCTTGTGACTTCAGGTTCACAAATTATTGACTTGTCCAACGCATAACGCAATACTCGAGTGAAAATTTATTTCGCACATCCTTACCACACCGTCTTGCAGTTACAGATTTCACGGCAAATATCGAATGGGAACCATTCAAAAGGGCTGAGTATCATGAGCGACTTCTCGAATTTATTGCGGCGGTTTCTGCGAAAAAATGACAAATATCAATTTTCTCCACGGAGCCAGATTCCACTCACCGCAAAAACTCTCGACTGGAATGACGCCAAAGACAACCTTTATGCATTTGGAAAGTTGTGGGCAACCTATGACGACAAGCCGGTATTTTCAGCATTTCATGGCTTGATGTTCGGCTTGGTTGGCACCCAAAGGGCGAAGCCATTATTTGGCTATTGTGGGCTCGGACAGTTTCAGGCGCGCTTGCTCGCCAACGGTCATGTGAGACTCAGAGGTAAAGAAACCGGGTATTTCTACGATCCGACAAACGGAAAAATCCTACGGGATTGGTTAAACCCCTATACGGGAGAACGTGTCGAAGTTTATAACTTCCTTAATGACCGTATTCGCGGCGAGCTCACACCGGTGATGCCCAAGTTTAATATGGGTGACGGCGACGATCCCCCTACTCTAATGAATGAAGCCACCGCGATCGTGAACGAAGATGGCTCGGTGCCGTTTATCCTGCCGTGGCAGCAGTTTGGGAATAACATCACACTCGAGTGGGACTATACGCATCGTTACCGGAACCCTGTCACACCAGAATTCTGGCCAAAAGCGAGTACAGGGACCTACATAAACCCTTCCGAGCACTTTACCTTTTCATCACCGCTGCACGAAATGTTGGATCGGGATACACCTTCTGCCTCATTCTCTTCTGGTTTTTCCAGAATTTCACCATGGTGGCCATGGATGAAGATGGGCCAAAGCGGCATCGATGGGGTGCTTTTTGGACGAATGAATTCACACAAGTCGAATAACGGATATTCAGATATTCCGCGTTCGGTATTGGAGTATACGGAGAAGTATCACCCGGAATATCTAGAGCCCTGCACCGACTGGGATGATGGTTTTCCCATCGGAACCTGGGAGGCCTATGCGAGAGATGTTGCTCCTGAGGTCAATACTCAATTACCCCAGAAACCCGGCAAAGAAACAGTCAATGAGTAACGCAGTTTAAAGATCGCCAACCCAGATCATTGCTATCGGGATCTAAAAAATATGACAACATCACGATTTCTTTGGCTGAATCCATCGCAAAACACCATGCCCCGACACATCATCACATTTTATGTGGCGAGCTTCCTGCTCATTGCCATGGGGACCTTCGCACCGCAGATGTTCGGTTATTTGTTTATCGAATTCCTTAATATTCCGGAATCGGAGCACGGCCGACTGGCAGGTGATTTGGGCTTTTGGGGTGAGATTGCCTTGATGATCTCCCTATTGATATTCGGGCCTATGGCAGACCGTCGTGGGCGGCGCTTAGTAATGGTGATCGGATTTTTATTGACTGCGGCTGGTCTCGTTGCGTTCCCCTTATCCAACTCCTATGCCGGTGTTCTACTGGCAAGGATTATCTGCGCCAGCGGTCTAGCCGCCATCACGTGTATCGTAGTGATTTTGATCGGTGACTATTTTGCAGACGAATCACGAGGCAAAGCAGCGGGTATTCAGGGGTTTATGAATGGACTCGGTGCTGTATTCACTATTTTTCTTTTATTACGCCTGCCAAGCATTTTTCAAGCGCAGGGCTATGACCCTATCGCAGCAGGAACACTGGCATATTTTGTGGGAGCTGCCTTATGTATGGTTGCCGCGATTTACATGTGGTTGGGTCTTCGTCGTGACTGGCCTACCTCGGCTCAGAAAAAGCAACCAGCACTAACACAATTGACGCAAGGTTTCGCGGCAGCCAAGGACCCAACCATTGCTCTCGCATATGGCGCATCTTTCGTTGCTCGCGGAAATCTGGCAATTGTAGGTACCTTCTTTGCCCTGTGGGGCACCAACTACGGTACACAAGTCATGGGCCTGGAGACTTCCGAAGCATTAAAGAAAGCGGCAAATATGGTAGTGATCGCCCAGGGTACAGCGCTTATGACCGCGCCGTTATTTGGCATGATGGCGGACAAACTCAATCGCGTCAGCGCTCTCGTGGTTGCCCTGCTCATTTCGGCGTTGGGCTATGTGGCGACCGGATTTGTTACGGACCCGTTTAGTCATGCCATGATGATCTGTGCGGTGTTTATCGGAATGGGTGAAGTCGGCTGCATCATCGCCAGTGGTGTGTTAATCAATGAACGCGCATCCGAATCCCTACGGGGCCCAATAGTTGCGGTGTTCAATTTTACCGGGGCTTTGGGGATCTTGATCGCAACCAAGGTCGGCGGTTACCTGTTTGACGGCTGGCGTGAATCCGGTCCGTTTGTATTATTTGGTATTTTTGCGCTCGTGGTCGCGCTTTGGGCACTGGCCTTGCGCTTGCGTACAAGTAAATCATCCGTGGAACCCAGTACGACTCTGAAAGCTGACCCACAGGTATAGCCTGTGGGTGGGTTACATATTGCCATTAATAGGAAAATCGCCCGTACAACGCACCAGTTTTGAACCAAACTTTGTAAGCCTCACCCATTGCGTCCGACAATCATCTGCGACACCCCAGGCAACAGAGTATGACAGAAAACAAAGCCCCGCTGTCTAGGTCGCAGTTCCTTGGCCTCACGGCTCTTACTTTTGCCATCTTCCTAATTGCCAATGATTTTACCGCTTTCTCTGTGGCGCTGCCCGCCATGGAAAAAGAGTTCCACTCCGATATCACCACTACCCAGTGGGTCATCAATGGGTATGCACTGGTGTTCGGGGTGTTGATTATCTCAGGAGGGCGCCTTGCGGATATGCTTGGGCGCCGGCGCATGTTCTTTCTCGGGACCTTTATCTTCTGTGTATTTTCTCTGCTTGGCGGTCTGGCGGTCGACATTTCAATGCTGCTCGTGTCGCGCGCATTAATGGGTATTGGCGCGGCTATGATCTGGCCTGCCGTACTTGGAATGACGTATCAGATTATGCCCGACGATCGCGCGGGTCTGGCTGGCGGGCTCATTATGACGGTGTGCGGTGTTGCCAACGCCATCGGCCCATTACTTGGGGGGACACTGACTGACTACCTGAGCTGGCGCTGGATCTTCTTTATCAATCTACCCATTGCCGCACTCGCCCTATTTGTCTGCTGGAAGGAAATCCCGGACGAGCGCCCCGAAGCCCTAAAAGAGCGCATCGACTACCGCGGTGTTGCGAGCCTCTCCCTGTCACTGTTTGGCCTGCTGCTGGCCCTGGATATGGTGGTAGACGTAGGCTTCAAAAGTCCACTGATTATCGGTTTGCTCAGCGGGTTTCTCATCTTTATGGCCGTTTTTCTCCACGTTGAAAAACGGGCGGGAATGAATGCGCTGATTCCCGAAGATGTGGCGAGCAACCGGAAGTTCTTTGCCGCAGGCCTCGCGACACTGCTGCTATCCGTAGTGTTCTTCGCGGCGCTATTGTATATCCCACAGTTTCTTACAAAAGTCCGTGATTACTCCGCCATGCGTGCAGGCGCGGGCCTGCTACCGATGATGGTCACCTTCGGCCTCATGTCGTTTATCTCCGGGCATTTGTATGAAAAGCTGGGGGCGAAAACCATCGTTTCGGCGGGGGCGATTTGTCTGGGAGGCGGCATGTATTTGCTCTCCCATTTAACCAAAGATACCCAGTATTCTTCCCTGATCTTTGGCATGGTGGTGCTGGGTGCCGGCATCGGCCTGTTCTACTCAACCATCACAACCGCCGCCATCACCGTGGTACATCCGAGTCGCGCGAGTCTCGCCGGTGCCATCCTGTATATGTTCCAGATTGCCGGCGGTGCCATCGGGCTCGGCATGAATACGACGATTGTGGCCATGGCACCAGATATTTCTACAGGAATTGATCGTGCGTTTACGGTGAATGCCTATCTAGCGCTGGCCGGACTAATCGTTTGCCTGCTGTATGTAGGTGGAAAGCGTCATAAGCCTAGCCCAAAACCCGCCCAATAAGCATTACTGCGACCGTTGACTGCCCGATCCCTGCTCTGGGTATGGTGTACAACCTCGAAATAGTCGCAGCGCCAGATAGCAATCCGATCCAACAGCCACCCCGTACTATCCTGAAATGAAGCGCTTTTGGGAGGCAGCCATCATGCGGCAAGTGGTACGTTTCGGAATTGCCCTAATCGGATTTTTGGGAGCAGCCATGGCTTCGGCAATAGAAACACCTCAGCACACGGTAGTTGAGACACATTCGGACTTTGAGCTGCGACGTTATGCCCCGCAGATCGTCGCCGAGGTCGAAGTGGAATCCACTTTCGAAAATGCCAGTGGTTTGGCCTTCCGCATACTGGCGGACTACATCTTCGGTAACAATTTAAGCCAAAAGAAAATGTCGATGACTGCGCCAGTGCAACAACAGGCCAGTGAAAAGATCGCAATGACCGCACCAGTGGCACAGCAACCCACTGCGGAAACTACAGTAGAACCGAGCCCAAACGGCAAGCAACGCTACCGGGTGAATTTTTTCATGCCAGCGGAGTACACCATGGAAACGCTGCCGAAGCCGAACAATCAGTCAGTGACTCTGCGACAAATTCCCGAGCGAGTGATGGCCGTTCGTCGTTATCGCGGTGGCTGGAGCCAGGAGCGCTATCGCGCTGAAGAGCGCAGGCTGTTAGAGGCGCTGCGTGCAGCAGGGTTTACCATAAAAGACACGCCCATTTTCAACCGCTATAACTCGCCCTTCTCACTGCCGCTGATGCGGATCAACGAGGTTGCCATTGAAGTACAGCCGAGAACCTAACGGGCCGTTTGATGACAGCGCCCTTTCTGCCACTACTATCGTCCACCTTGAGCATGTAGCCGCGCCCCATGCCTGCCACGGATCGCACGCTATCCCAATCTGACAACCGGCGAGCTACTTGGCTCGAACTGTTCTTTGATCTGGTTTTTGTCGCCGTTATCAGCGCGGTCTCCACCGATCTCGCGCATACAGTGCACGGCCATCTAACCGTTGAACAGCTACTGCGTTTTCCACTGATATTCATTCCCGTGTGGTGGATCTGGATGACCCACACACTCTACGCGAACCGCTTTGACCAGGATGACCGTACCCACCGGTTCATTGCATTGCTAATCATGGCGCTGGTAGTTCTGCTTTCCACCTACTCCGAACGCACACTTTCTGTCGACTTCGACAAATACGTACTGACTTATGTGGTGATCCGCTGGATTTTGGCAGGTATGTATTTCGCCGTATACCGCAAGGAGAAGCGAGAACTCAACTGCGCCCGGAAAATTGGCGATGCAATCACCACCGGCGCACTGGTTAGCGGTGCGGCATTGTTTTTGGAAGGTCCTGCGCAATACATCGTGTTTTATCTGGGTATCGTCATCGACATCTGCTGGCAGGGGTGCTTACGCCACAATGCCTGCGAACATCCAGTGCACCGCTCTCACCTAGTGGAACGCATTGGACTGATGATCATCATATTACTGGGTGAGTCGGTAATCTCCATTGTTGGCAGCCTTTCCCAGGTCGACTGGACTCCACTGCGGGTAGGCGCTGCGGTCGCGGGTTTTGCTATGGCCTGGGGCTTCTGGTGGATCTATTACGATGCATTCCCACTACTGGAGCGCGCTTCAAGGCTGTCATCGGGCAACCTGTTGACGTTATCCCACCTTTTGCTTTGCATGGGGCTTCTACTGCTATCAGAGATGATCAAGTACACCATCGTCGACGACATGAACCGGGTTACGTTCAACCGTTTGGCAATTTGCGGCATGGTGGCATTTTATGTCGGCAAGCAACTGCCTTACTGGCAGCTGTTTCCGCCCTGGCGCAAGGGAATCATTCTCAATTCAACGGTGTGTCTGGCGATTACGGTGGGCAGTACTTTCCTGCCAAATATCCAGCTCTCACTGATGGGTATCAGCGCCGGCTCCTTGATCTACGTGGTGATGTCGTTTCGCATGTTCCGACGCCACCCAGTAAAGGATTACCTCGTACCACGCAACCAGTGATGCACTCAGCGGACGGAGCGCAATAAGGGAAATAAAAAAGGCCGCGCATTCCTGCGCGGCCTTCGCCAATTACTTCTCGCTCTGCGGGTTCAAGCCACGGCGAATCAGTAACGCATCTGTAGTCGGCTCCTGACCACGGAACTGTTTGTAAGATTCCATCGGCGGACGAGAGTTACCCACCTCAAGAATGTTCTTACGGTACCAGTCGCCGTTCTTACGGGTCAGACCACCACGTTCTTTCACGTAAGCGAACGCATCCGCAGCGAGGATTTCACTCCACATGTACGCGTAATAACCTGCAGAGTAGCCACCGCCGATGGAATGGGCAAAGTACGTAGACTTGTAGCGCGGCGGTACCGCAGGCAGGTCTACACCATGCTTCTCAAGCGCCTTGGCTTCAAACGCGGCCACGTCCTGCAGCTCGGAGTCGGCAGGCAGGGAGTGCCATTCCATATCCAGCAGTGCAGCAGACATGTACTCCAGGGTGTCGAAACCCATATTGAAGTTCTTCGCCTTCAATACTTTGGCCAGCAGCTCGTCAGGAATACGTTCGCCAGTCTTGTAATGGAAGGCGTAGTTTTCCAGAACTTCCGGCGTGCTTGCCCAGTCTTCTTCGAAGGTAGACGGGAACTCAACGAAGTCGCGGGATACGCTGGTACCGGCCAGGGTCGGGTAGCGCACATCAGAGAACATACCGTGAATACCATGGCCCAGCTCGTGGAACATCGTAGTTACATGGTCAAAGCTCACCAGTGTCGGTTCACCTTCCGGGCCTTTAGGGATATTCATCACGTTGACCACAACCGGCTTCTGCTCAAGCAGGCCAGACTGACCAACAAATGCACTCATCCAGGCGCCGCCACGCTTACCTTCGCGGGCAAAGTAGTCAGCGTAGAAAATTGCCAGGCTCTTGCCATCGTGATCAAACAGTTCAAACGCCTGCACATCCGGGTGGTATACAGGAAGATCCGGACGGGCTTCAAAACGAATGCCATACAAACGGTTCATGGTGTAGAACAGGCCATCGTGCAGCACGCGATTGAATTCAAAGTACTCACGCACTTCGTTTTCGTTCAGGTCGTATTTCGCCTGACGTACTTTTTCCGCGTAGTAAGCCCAGTCCCAGGGCTGGACGTCAAAATCGCCGCCCTCTTTTTCGATCATCGCCTGAATTGCAGCCTGTTCAGCCTTGGTATTGTTCACCACCGCCGGCACCATGGAATTAAGCATATTCATCACGCTTTCCGGCTTTTCCGCCATGGTGTTAACCAGCTGGTACTCGGCCCAGTTGTCGTAACCCAGCAGGCCAGCCTTTTGCGCACGGATCTGTACCAGGCGCTGTACGAGCGGCTGATTATCCAGCTCACCGGAAGTACCACGATTTGCAGAAGCTTCCCAGATACGCTGACGCAACTCGCGATTTTTCAGCGAGGTGAGTACCGGCTGGCGAGTAGTGTTGGTAATGCTGATCAGGTATTTGTCTTCGTGACCCGCCGCCTTGGCTGCTGCGGCGGCAGACTTGATCTGCGCGTCGGAGAGGCCTTCCAGTTCCGCCTTGTCATCAACCACAACAGCGATCGCCTTGCTGAGCTTCAGCAGGTTCTGGCTGAACTGGGTGGTGAGCGTGGAGTGCTCTTCGTTCAGCGCGCGCAGCGTGTCTTTTTGCTCAGCGGAGAGCTTCGCCCCCGCCTTAACAAAGTTATCGTAATAGACTTCCAGCAGGCGCTCGGATTCCGGGTCCATCTCCAATGCTACGCGCTGGTTGTACAGAGATTCCACGCGGGCAAACAGGTCGGCATTCAGGTAGATGCTGTCAGAGTGGGCTGCCAGGCGCGGAGCCATTTTGCTCTGCAGCGCACGACGGGCTTCGTTGCTGTCGGTACCAACCAAGTTAAAGAACACACGGGATACACGGGTCAGCAGCGGACCAGCTTCTTCCATCGCCACAATGGTGTTGTTAAAGGTTACCGGCTCGGAGCTTTTAGCAATCGCCTCAATTTCTTGCAGGTGCTCCGCCATACCCTGCTCAAATGCAGGCTCAAAGTGCTCGTCTTTGATACGGCTGAAATCCGGAGCCTGGTATTGCAGCTCACTGGCAGCCAGCAACGGGTTGTCCTGGGTTGCCTGAGCAGTCACGTCGCTCGCCGCCTGAGTTTTTTCTACTTCCGGGGCCTGTGCCGAAGTGGAAGAATCGTTCTTGGGCGATTCGGAACAGGCTGCAATGGCCACGATGGCTACAGCTAGAAGAGATTTGCGCATGTCATTCTCCGATATACGTCAAAACGAGTAAGAAAATCTACAATCTCGAAATCGGGGCCAAACAGAGCTGCTGGTGCAGCCGTTTAAAGTTTTCTCCGTAGGCCTCACAGACCCTAATTATCTGTTTTTGTTCATATTTCCACAAAAATCAGGAAAGAGGAGTCTGGCATTCTTGAATGGTCAGCAATAGCTCTATTTCGGTCGTTCCAACCCAGAAAGTATTCCATTGACCTCACTGCTTCACTGACCACAGCAGTTTCAATTACCGCTATCACCACAATAGGAACGACGTTTTAATGTGCCGCTTTATTCTGTATCATCGCCCCCCTTCGATTCCGTGACCGATCAGCCGCGGTTCGAAAGCCCCGAAAAATCTGGACACTTTTTGGCCGCCAAATGGCCCCAGATCGCCCCCGAGATACAGGTTACAGAATGAACGATAACGAAATCCTGGCGCTGTTTGATGAATGGAACAACGCGCTGCAGACTGGCAACCCAAAAAATGTCGCTGCGCTGTACGAGAGCAACGGCATCCTGCTGCCGACTGTGTCGAACAAGGTTCGTCACAACCACGCAGAGATTGAAGATTACTTCGTGCATTTCCTGGCCAAAGGCCCTCAGGGAAAAATCGACGAAGCGAATATCCGCACCTTTGGTGAGCTCGCCATCAATTCCGGCGTGTACACCTTCACCTTCGCAGACGGCGCGGTTGTGCAGGCCCGGTACACCTTTGTGTACCGCTGGAATGGTCAGCGCTGGCTGATCGTGGAGCACCACTCCTCCGCAATGCCTGAGTAAATTCCGAATTTGCGGAGTGCTCTTTATCACCCGCCTCCCGGAAAAAAATGCGCCCGCACTTTGCCAACAATGAATGTTGTACGACAAAGTGCGGGCTCATTGCTATACAGGGAACCTGCTTAGCTTTCCATGTAGTCTTCAATCGACGGGCAGGAACAAATCAGATTCTTGTCCCCGTAGACGTTATCGACCCGCCCAACCGGCGGCCAGTATTTTTCCCGGCGCAAACACTCCAGCGGGTACACCGCTTCGGCTCGACTGTAGGCATGGCTCCAGCTTTCCTCAACCAATACTTCCGCGGTATGCGGTGCATTGACCAGGGGGTTGCTTTCCAACGGCCACTCGCCGGCCTCCACCTTGGCAATTTCCGCACGGATCTGAATCATTGCGTCACAGAAGCGATCCAGCTCCTGCAGAGACTCACTTTCCGTAGGCTCGATCATCAGCGTGCCGGCAACCGGGAACGACATGGTGGGCGCGTGGAAACCGTAGTCCACCAGGCGTTTGGCCACGTCCTCTCCAGAAATACCACTGGACTCCTTCAGCGGGCGCAGGTCCACAATACATTCGTGGGCCACACGACCATTAGTGCCGCGATACAGAATCGGATAACTGTCTTCCAGACGATGGGCGATGTAGTTGGCGTTGAGAATTGCCAGCTCGGTTGCGGAACGCAGCCCTTCCCGTCCCATCATGCGGATGTACATCCAGGTGATGGGCAGGATGCTCGCCGAGCCCACGCTCGCTGCCGATACGGGCACCCCGGCCCGGCCAGCCGCACCACTGCCTCCGGCAATTGAACCGGGCAGGAATTCTGCCAGATGTTCGCGCACCGCTACCGGGCCTACGCCAGGGCCACCCCCACCGTGGGGAATGCAGAAGGTTTTATGCAAGTTCAGGTGCGATACGTCGCCACCAAATTTTCCGGGCTTGCATAAGCCCACCATGGCATTAAGGTTGGCACCGTCGATATACACCTGGCCGCCGTGGGTATGCACAATTTCCGCAATGTCATTGATGCCCTCTTCAAACACGCCGTGGGTCGAAGGGTAAGTCACCATGATTGCCGCGAGGCGTTCGCTGTGCTCTTCGGCGCGTGCACGCAGGTCTTCCAGGCAAACGTTGCCGTTATCATCGCACTTCACCACGACCACGCGCATGCCACACATCTGGGCGGAAGCCGGGTTGGTGCCGTGGGCGGAGCTTGGGATCAAACAGATATTCCGCTCCTCTTCGCCACGGCTGGCATGGTAGGCGCGAATGGCCAACAGGCCCGCATATTCCCCCTGAGAGCCGGCATTGGGCTGCAGGGAGATAGCATCGTAACCCGTGATCTCACACAACATGGCTTCGAGGGATTCCACCAACTGCAAATAACCAGTTACCTGCTCTGCCGGCACCAACGGATGCACGTTGGCAAATTCGGGCCAGGTCACCGGGATCATCTCTGCGGTGGCATTCAACTTCATGGTGCAGGAACCCAGCGGGATCATGGAGCGGTCCAGCGCAATGTCCTTGTCAGCAAGCTTGCGCAGGTAGCGCAGCATTTCGGTCTCAGAGTGATAGCGGTTGAACACTTCCTGGGTCAACGGCTTGTCACCGCGTAACAGCTGGCCCGGCAACACTGGCGCGACATCGGATTCCAGCGCGTCGAAATCCAGAGCTTCTTCGCCCGCAAATAGTGACCAGATTGCTTCTACGTCTTCGCGGGTAGAGGTTTCATCCAGCGTCACGCCGACATGATTGTCATCGACCACACGCAAGTTAAACCCACCCTCGCGGGCCTTTTGATGCAGCATCTGCGCTTTCCCGTCGACCGCAAGCGTCAAGGTATCGAACCAAGTTGGGTTTGCGATGGAAACACCTAGCTTGCCCAGACCCAGCGCGGCGACACTGGTCAGGTGGTGTACCCGATTGGCGATATTTTTTAGCCCCGTCGGACCGTGGTACACCGCATACATGGATGCCATGACCGCCAGCAGTACCTGCGCGGTACAGATGTTAGAGGTGGCTTTCTCACGGCGGATATGCTGCTCACGGGTTTGCAGGGCAAGGCGGAATGCGGGATTACCGTTGCTGTCGATGGATTGGCCCACAAGGCGACCGGGCAGCGAGCGCTTGTAAGCCTGGCGGGTTGCCATATATGCGGCGTGCGGGCCACCAAAACCCATGGGGACACCGAAGCGCTGGGTAGAGCCTACGGCTACATCCGCGCCCAGTGTACCGGGCGCGGTCAGCATTAGCAGGCTCAGGATGTCTGCAGCCATTACCACCAGGCCGCGCTGGGCATGCACCGCATCGATTAACGCGCGATGATCCTGCACGGCACCACTGGTACCCGGGTATTGCAGCAGCGCGCCAAATACCTCTAGCTCCCCTAAACCTTCGTCCGCATCGCCCATTACCAGCTCGATACCCAGCGGTTCGGCGCGGGTGCGCAGCACTTCGATGGTCTGCGGCAAACAATCGGTATCGACAAAAAATACGTTCGACTTGGACTTACTCATGCGCTGACACAGCGTCATGGCCTCTGCAGCAGCTGTGGCTTCATCCAGCATCGAAGCGTTGGCCAGGTCCATCCCGGTCAGCTCACTGACCATGGTCTGGAAATTAAACAGCGCTTCGAGACGGCCTTGGGAAATCTCCGGCTGATAAGGGGTATAAGCGGTATACCAGGCGGGGTTTTCCAGAATATTGCGCAGAATCACATTCGGCGTGCGGGTACCGAAATAGCCCTGGCCAATAAAAGACTTCAGGGGTTTATTCTGCTCCGCCAGCGCACGGATTTCTGCCAGTGCTTCGTGCTCACGAATCCCATCTGCAATGGAGAGTGGCTCCGCTTCACGGATATGCGCGGGTACTACCTCACTGATAAAGGCGTCCAGGCCCGAGTGGCCAAGCGCGGCGAGCATGGCATTGGTTTCCGGTGCAGCGGGACCGATATGTCGGCGGGAGAACTCCGCGTGGTCTTCCAACGCGGCCAGAGTATTTTTTGCCTTAAGCATGTGCGTTTCTTGCTCCTGTTCTTTTCTTGCTGCGCTCAGCCTTCAGCCTGCTCGGCATATTCTTCAGCGCTCATCAGAGTATCGAGCGCACTGGCCTCTTCGAGGCGAACACGGAAAAACCAACCTTCCCCTTCCGGGTCTTCGTTAACCAACTCAGGGGTTTCTTCTACTGCACTGTTGACCTCAACCACCGTCGCGGCGAATGGCAGTGAAATATCGCCAGCGGCTTTCACCGACTCAATCACCGCCGCCTCTTCATCAGCTTCCAGCGCACGCTCTGCCTCGGGCAGTTCCACGAACACCACATCCCCCAACTGCGACTGCGCAAAATCGGTAATGCCGACGGTGACCAGGTCTCCCTCTGCGCGAAACCACTCGTGGGATTTTGTGTACTTCACATTGCTCATGTTGCTTTTCCTTCTATGACACAGCGTCGTCCGCTGGCGAACCAATCGCTTTATTTGAAATCTTGTGTGATATGGCCAATCAGCCGCGGTAATAGCGCTGGCGCACAAACGGCGTTTTCGCCACGGTAATGGCAACCTGCTTGCCGCGGACCAGTGCATACAAATCCGTACCCACTTTTTCGTAACCGCGGTCGAGATAGGCCATGCCGATGGACGCACCCAGAGTCGGGCCGAAACCGCCGCTGGTTACCTTGCCGACAATGTTGCCGGCCTCGTCGATGACATCTGCGCCCGCACGTACCGGCACTTTGCCGACAACGGTAAAGCCAACCCGCTTGCGAGAAACACCCTCTTCCATCTGGGCAAAAATCGTTTCGGCCCCCAGGAAGCCACCGGCCTTGTCGCCACCGGCACGGCGAGAGCGGGCGATACTCCACTGCAGCCCGGCTTCGATCGGTGAGGTAGTGCGATCCATATCATTGCCATACAGGCACAGGCCGGCTTCCAGGCGCAAAGTGTCGCGCGCACCGAGACCAATCATGGCGGTGCGAGGGTCTTTCAGCAGTTCACGGGTGACCGCCTCCACGGCCGTGTCGGCGACAGAAATTTCGAATCCATCTTCGCCGGTGTAACCGGAACGGGTGATGTAGCAATCGTAATCAAATAGCTTGGTGTGCACGCCGTGCATAAACGTTAACGCGCGTGTATCCGGGGCCAATTCGCCAATCAACTCGCCAGCCTTGGGACCCTGCACTGCCAGCAGCGCACGCTGGCCCAATACACGGATATCGCAACCGCGCAGGTGGTTTTGCAGATGCGCCAGGTCCCCTGCGGATGTTGCCGCGTTCACTACCAGGAAAAACGCGTTCTCGGCCCAGCGGGTAACAATCAAATCATCCAGAATGCCGCCACTTTCCGTGGTCAACACGCTATAGCACTGCTGGTTAATTCCCAGACCCTCTACATCAATAGGAAGCAATGCTTCCAAGGCCTCCGCAACACCTTCGCCACTGACCAGCATCTGCCCCATATGGGAGACGTCGAAAATACCGATGGCATCGCGAGTGTGTTGATGTTCGCGGACAATACCGGCGGCGTACTGCACCGGCATGGCATAACCCGCAAACGGCACCATTTTTCCGCCGAGTTCAACGTGCAGATCGTAAAGTGGGGTTTTCAGTGAATCCTTGAGAGCGTTCTGGGCCATGGTCGTCTTCCGTCGTTAACATTCGATCACACTGACAGGCACATCGATCACATTGACCGCCAGCCCGCCACGTGCGGTTTCTTTGTATTTGTCCTGCATATCGCGCCCGGTATCACGCATGGTGCGAATCACCTTGTCGAGGGAAACCAGGTGCTGGCCGTCGCCACGCAACGCCATCCGCGCCGCGCTGATTGCCTTGATGGAGGCCATGGCGTTGCGCTCAATACACGGCACCTGTACCAAGCCACCTACCGGGTCGCAGGTAAGCCCAAGGTTGTGCTCCATGGCGATTTCCGCCGCGTTCTCCACTTGCTCCGGGATCCCCCCCAGCACTTCCGCCAGGCCCGCAGCCGCCATGGAGCAGGCAGAGCCCACCTCGCCCTGGCAGCCGACTTCGGCACCACTGATCGAGGCGTTTTTCTTAAACAGAATGCCCACCGCCGCTGCGGTGAGCAGGAAGCGTTCGACATCGCCGGCACTGGGCTGCTTGGAGAAGCGCATGTAATAGTGCAGCACTGCCGGCACGATACCCGCGGCACCATTGGTCGGTGCGGTAACGATGCGGCCTCCCGCTGCGTTTTCTTCGTTCACCGCAAGGGCATACAGGGTTACCCAATCGAGCGCAGATAAGGGATCAGAAAGACACGCCTCCGGTCGACTCAGCAGCTGTTGGTTGAGCGCCGCTGCACGGCGCTTCACATCGAGCCCGCCCGGCAGCACACCTTCATTGCGAATACCGTTGGTTACACATTCCTGCATAACGGACCAGATCTGCTGCAAGCCAGCGGTGGTTTCCGCATCATTGCGCCAGGCAGACTCGTTCGCGCGCATGATTTCGCTGATGGACAACCCTTCACGCTTGCAAAGCGCCAACAGCTCCTCCCCGCTAGAGAAATCAAACGGTACGTCCACCTTACTCTGCTCTAGGGACTGGTCTGCAGCCGCCTCAGCTTCGGTAACAACAAAGCCGCCTCCCACCGAGTAATAGGTTTCTTCCAGCAGCAACTGCCCGCCATCTGCAAATGCGGCAAAGCGCATGCCGTTGGCGTGATGCGCCAATTCCTCTTCCCCGTGCAGCTGCATATCCGCATCGCGGTCGAACGGAATGGTCCGCTCACCGGCGAGTATCAGCTGGCCCCGGGCTTCGATTTCCGCAACCCGCGTATCTACTTGCGTGGTATCGATGGTTTCTGGCTGTGCACCTTCCAGCCCCAGCAGCACGGCCTTAGTCGTACCGTGGCCAACGCCAGTTGCCCCCAGAGACCCAAACAACAGGGATTGCACCCGGCCAGTCTTGGCGAGCAGCCCCTGGGCTTTGAGCAATTGCAGGAACTGCCCCGCGGCCTTCATTGGGCCTACGGTGTGGGAACTGGACGGGCCGATACCAATCTTGAACAGATCAAAAACACTCAGTGACATGGCGGTTTAACCTGCTAGTCCAAAGGTGGTGAGAGTGAACGAGATCCCCGGGGTATGTCCGAACGGTCATAGGGGCCCCGAATTAGCATTTATTGAGCGATGCTAGCCCGCCTGATAGACTTTTAAAAATTTATAGTTCTGATTCTTCTATAAGATTTTCTTATGCAACTACCCCACAAGAATATCCCTATGGAGTGGCTGAGAACCCTGGTCACGGTGATCGATAGCGGGGGGTTCAGTCAGGCTGGCGAACTGCTCTCCCGGACACAGCCAGCCATCAGCCGGCAGATCAAGGAGCTAGAAGAGCGCCTGGGAAGACAGCTGCTGCTGCGTTCCGGGCGCACGCTCAATGTCACCGAGAGCGGTTTGCGGGTCTATGACCAGGCCAAGAAAATTCTCGCCCTGAACGACGAGCTGCTTTTGGAGTTCTCCGGCAGCTCGGTTACCGGCAAGCTGCACCTGGGTATTCCCAGCGAGTTCGCATCGGTACTGCTGCCGCGCATCATTGGCAGCTTCTCGCAGAATTACCCGGACGTGTCACTGGAGGTCACCAGCGACCTGAGCCGCAACCTGCTGGCCAAGGGCAAACGGGATCAGTTCGACCTGATTTTGGCTCTGCAGGAAGACTCGCAAACCTCCGATGAAAATATCGTCCTGAAAGACGACCTAGTGTGGGTGGCGAGCCCCAAGTTCTCGGCACATCTGCTGAAACCCCTGCCCCTAGTGCTCGCACCCGAAGGCTGCATGTACCGCAAGCGGGCGGAGGCGATGCTGCAATCGGCAGATATCCCGTGGCGCAATGTGTTTACCATTCCGGATCTCAATGGGATCCAGTCCGCCCTGGAGGCGGGCCTCGGCATTACCGCCCTCACCCGCAGCACGGTGCCCGAATCCCTGCGTATCCTCAGGCCGTCCGGAAGCCTCCCCAAGCTAGGCGAAATCGGCATTGGGCTGCACTTCAAGAGCAATCGGCCAAGCCCGGCTGCCATGCGTCTGGCAGAACATCTACAGAGCGGCTTGCTCGCAAACTAACCACTTCCCTGGCTATAAGCCGGCACAAGTAAATAAACGATATGGACAACCCTATCGGGTAGTTTGATACTTAATATGCCGGCGACAAAGGTGCAAAAATGACGACTTCTATAATGTGGCCAAGCGCGAGATAACCAATGACCTACGTACCCTCCAAAAGCCCGATCCTGAAACTTTGGCAAAGCTTCGGCGGCAATGGCTTTGGCCGCTGGCTCGTGAGCAAAATTGTCTGCTTTAATGCGCCCTACTTCAGCTCTATCAAACCGCGCTTCACGGAGATAAAGCCGGGTCTGGTCGAGGTAAAGCTAAAAAAACGTCGCGCGGTGCAAAACCACATTAAAACCGTGCACGCCATTGCCATGTGTAACGCGGCGGAACTCGCCGGCGGTGTTTGCCTCGACGTATCGCTTAACGGCAATTTCCGCTGGATTCCCGTGGGTATGACCGTGCAATACCGGAAAATGGCCAAAACCGATTTGCGCGCCGTGTGCAGAGTCGATGATTTTCACTGGGATTCTGCGCAGGACGTGGTGATGCCCGTCAGCGTGTTTGATACCAATGGCGAGGAAGTCTTCCACGCAGACATTACGATGCGGATTTCCCCGAAGAAAAAATAAGCTGCCCTAACTAATGATAGCTTTCTAACCGTTATACTGGCGTCATGACTAAACCGATTCCCTCACACCATTTCCGCTGGCTTTCATTCGATCAGCTAAGCCCTGATGAACTCTACGAGATACTGCGGGCACGCCAGGAAGTCTTTGCCGTAGAACAGGAAAGTATTTATCAGGACGCCGATGGCAAAGACCAGCACGCAAAGCACCTAGTGTGCTGGAAGACTGAATCCACCACTCCCACCCTACTTGCTTATCTGCGTGTTGTTGCACCGGGAAAGAAATATGCCGAGCCTTCTATCGGCCGTGTGCTCACTCGCGAAAGCGCACGGGGTACAGGAATTGGTAAAGAATTAATGCGTCTAGGCGTCGAGCACACACTGAGGGAACACCCACAGGCGAACATTCGTATTTCAGCGCAACTGTACTTGAAGCGCTTCTATGAAGAGTTGGGTTTTGCCCAAGTCTCCGACGTCTACGACGAAGATGGGATTCCACATATTGAGATGTTGCGTCAGCCAGAACACTGAAAAACAGCCTCAAAACCCGCCCCAAAAACACTCACCCCACAAGCTTGACTAAAGTCAAAAAACGCAATCTATATCAAAACTTTTTGATATAAAACGCGCGCTTTCTGCGTTAAGGTTTCTCAAAACAGAGTAACAATAAAGCGAGAGCCCTCATGAGCAAAGCCTATAACGAGATGTCTTATGTTGAAGTTGCTGCGATTTACAACGACATCAACAATATCCCGCTCGATGCGGCCGCCGACCTCGGTAAAGCAGCCGCAGACCTTGTAGGTGAAGGCGCCAAGATCATGGACTTCGGCGGTGGTGCTGGACGTATCTCCGTCCCTATCGCATCCCACACGGACATGATCGCCATGGATATTGAGCACCACATGCTCAAGGCATCCAAAAAACTAGCCGAAGATCGCAATATTCGCGCGCGCCAGTCTGTTGGCACCGTTCTGCAAACTCCCTTCGCAACCAACACCTTCGACGCGGTCATTACCACCAACGTACTGCACCAGGTTGAATTTTGGCGCGACGCGCTAAAAGAAGCCGCCCGCGTACTGAAGCCCGAAGGTGTTTTCATTATTGGTCGCGATGTGCTGGACGAAGAATCCAATGCGAGCGCCCTGCGCAGCCAGTCCCGCATGTTCACGGTGGATATCGCACCGGAAATGCGCCCGACCGATGCCGCCGGCCCAACCCTGTTCCAGGAGATTCAAAAACTCGGCGGTCAGATGACACGCCCGGTGGTTGGATGTAAGTGGATCGAAAAGGTTTCCATTGCAGAGATCCTCGATCGCATGGAAAACGGCGTGCACAACGAAACCTGGAGCCTGAACCGCGAGCAAATTGATGCACTCATGGCCAAGGTACGCCCGTGGGCAGAGTCGCACTTCGAGGATATTCACGCGGTCGAAGATGTTCAGTGGGAGTTCCACCTCTACCCAATCCACGGTATTGGCAAGTAAGGTATTTGGGGAAGACAACCGGGGGAGACTGATCCCCCGCGCTCTCCGAACACGAATAATGATAACGACTGCAAGAGTACCGTATGGACAAGCGCCTTCTGATATTAAAAGCATTTCAGCTTACCCTGCCGCGCGCCGCTGCGGGCTGGCTATTCGCGCTGCTCACAAGTAATTTCAATCGTATTGCCATTTACGACCTCGGCATCACCGCCGTGGTAATTACCAGCCTGCTGGGGCTCTATCATTTCCTCTCCCCATTCCAGGTTATTTACGGTCGTATCGCAGATAGGATTCCAATCTTTGGGCTCCATCGAACCCCCTATGTATTGATTGGCATGACGGTCTCCGCGATCGCGGTCGCCACACTACCCTACATTGTGGTTCCCATGTCGCAAACACCCAACGAATTTCTCGGGGTGACTTTTCCATACATCACGTATATCGCCGCATTTATCGTTCTGGTTATCTTCGGTATTGGTTTTGCCGGAGCCGGCGCCAACCACCTGGCACTGGTTGCCGAAGTGATTCCCGAGCGCAGCCGCGGACTCGTGACCGCGCTGATCTGGACCATGCTCATCGTCGGCATGATCGTGTCGCTGCAGTTCATTCGCCACTATATGCCCGTCTACGATGAGCAGACTATGCGTGATCTGTACCTGCTTTCTATTCCGGTAGTGGCAATCACCACGCTGCTCGGTTTGATCGGTGTCGACAAACCACGCACAGCGGAATCTGCTGCCGCATCGGATAACAAACTGGACGCGGAAGAACACGCTAGCCTGAAAGACTTCGCAGTGGATGTCGCCAGTAACTCGACGGTTAGAAACTTCTTCGCCTTCATCTTTCTGTTTATGTTTGGCTACAGCCTGCAAGACAACATTCTGGAAGTCTTTGGTGCTGAAGTACTACAGATGACGGTCGGCGAAACTGGCCGCTTCCAGCAAATTTGGGGCACCGGTGCAATCATCGGCATGTTCTTGATGGGATCTCTGGTGTTTCGCGGTGGTATATCCAAGATCAACGCTATCACCTTTGGTATCACCGGCATTGGCTTCTCGATGTTCGCTCTGACCGTAGGCGCCTACCTCCCTTCAGAAACCCTCGTTAACTATTCGCTTGTCAGTATGGGATTCTTCAATGGATTTGCTCTGGTAGGCACGCTCACCAGCATGATGGAGTTCACGACAGACAAAGAGCGCGGTGCTTATATCGGCCTTTGGGGACTGGCCATCGCATTTGCCAACGGCCTCGCCTCCATGGCTGGCGGCCAGCTGGTGACCTCGTTGATCGAAAGCGGCATGTTCAGTGCCTCAGACGGCTTCGCCATCATCTTCTTCGTTGAAGGACTTATCAGCCTGTACAGCCTGTACTTCCTGTGGCGAGTGAATGTTGAGAGCTTCCACAAGCGCATCAGCAAAGATGGTCTCAGTAATGCCATGGCGTCTGACCTTGGTTAACCCTGCAAATAATTCAAATAAAGGTGCATCGAAATGAAAGTAAGTGAGGGTCAGGCAAAATTGCAGTTTACCCTGCAAAAGATCGCCATCGCCTGGAGCTTTTGCATGGTGGTGACGAGCTTCAACCGCATCGCCATTATTGAAATGGGGTTGCCGGCTGCAATCATCTCTCTACTGATCGGGGTCTACACCTTGTTCGGCCCTATCCAGCCAATCATCGGCCGCATGTGCGAGCGCTGGCCGATCTTCGGCTATCGCCGTACTCCATACATGCTACTGGGCACCCTGCTCGGCAGCTTTGCATTCCCGCTGATGCCCGGCGTACTTGTCGATATGCAGGCGGGCAGCACCCTGGCGTATTTCTACTGCCTGCTGCTGTTCTGTGCTTTTGGTATCTGTATTGCCATGCAGGCAAATGTGTTCCTCGACCTGCTCAACGACGTCACCACCAAGGAAAGTCGCTCACGCGTGGTCACCCTCACCTGGACGGTACAGGCCCTGGCCATGGCGGGATGGGCGTGGGTGTTTGGTGCACTGATGCCGGTGTACAGCCTGGAGGCCATGCAGGACCTCTACAACCTGACCCCGATCGTGATGATCAGCATTACGATTCTTGGCCTGATCAAACTGGAAACCCGACTGACGCCGGAACAGCTTCAGAAAATTAAGACCAACCCGCCCAAGCCGGTAAAACTACTTGAGCCGATGAAGGAGTCCATGGCGGTACTCGCCTACAACCATCAGGCGCTGCTGTTTTTTGTATTCATTATCTTTTCCCTGCTGTCGGTATTTCTGCAAGACATGTTGCAGGAACTGTGGGCGGCGGACCTGTTCGGCCTGGCTGCGGGTGAATCCACAATCTATCAGCGCTTTTACAACGGTATTCAGACTGTCGGTATGGCGGCTTGCGGTATCTTTGTCGGCGTAACGGCGAAAAAGCGCTTACAGGCAAAGAAAGCGGCTGGTCTTTCCGTCGAAGATGAAAAAACCCTGCCACTAGATTTCGGCAAAAAACTGATGCTGATTGGTGCATCGCTTTCCATTGTCGGATTCGGTCTACTGGCCTGGGCCGCCTGGCTACAAAACCTGACCCTGTTCAACGTGTTTTACTGCTACAGCGCCTTTGCGCTCGGGCTTCTGGTATTCCCCTCCATTAGCTTTATGGCAGACATGACCGTCGAAGGCCAGGAAAGCCGCTACCTCGGTTTGTGGAGCCTCGGACAGGTAATTGGCTTATTCCTTTCCTTTACCGTCAGCGGATGCCTGTATTCCCTGCTGGTAGAAAGCCAAGTACTTACCGCCAATATTGCTTTCGCTCTCATCTTTGTCTTGCAGGCACTGATGGTTGTCTTCAGCTACCTGGTTGTACGCAATGTCACCATCGAAGGCCTCAACGACGCAGCAGAAAAAGAACCTGACGCTCCAATTACGGCCGACTTACAACCAACGACCAAATAACACCGAATAAGTAATACCCAAAAACGGGAGAGACATAATGAACATTCAAGATTACCTGGACATTCTCCGCTGCCCGCACTGTACCGCTGAAAACAAGGGCCTCCTGTCTGAAGTGAAAAGTGATTGGCTGGGCTGCAGCGACTGTGGCCGTCAGTATCCGATGGTTGAGGGTATCCCAGTGATGCTTCCTGAAGAAGGTGACAAGTGGCAAGGCGTTGCGGCAAGCGAGCTCCCCACCATCTCGGAGCACGACCGCTTCGTTAACAGCGCTGACTGAAATTCTGGCACCAAGGTGATGGAGCAGATCTGCCACGATCGCTCCATATACCCTTAAGACCGCGCAAGAAATAACAACGAATAAACACAAACGCGACTGACAACAGTGGCGTCCGGCTTAGGTATTGAGATATGTGGAAGACAGACCTGTTTCCAACGCAGCTCGTGGGCAGCTATGTAAAACCCCGCTGGCTGGCAGACCATAACAAGGTTTACCAGAAAGAAGGCACCTGGTGGAACGTAGAACAAGATCTACTTCCTGAAGCCATCGATGATGCTGTGCGCCTGGCAGTCTACGATCAGAATATGGCCGGCATGACATTCGCCACCGACGGTGAAGTACGCCGACAAACCTTCAGCGGCCACTTCTACAGCCTGAAAGGTATCGATCAGGAAAACCCGGAAGAATTCACCAACTTCCACAACGATATTACCGAATATCTGAAAATGAAGCAGAAGGCCACCAATGTCGGTGCCGATCTGAAAAAAGAAGAAGCACCCAAGCAGACCCACAAGGTTTTGTTCCCCGCAGTACGGGAGAAAATCCAGTGGCATGGGCCAATGGTTGTCAGCGACATTCCATTCCTGAAGCGCTATGCCGCAAACCGCAGCAAAATCACCGTGATTGGTCCTGTTACCCTCTCCTACCGACTGGTAGATGCAGGCGTGTACCCAGACCAGGCGGCTTTGTGCTTTGCGATTGCCGATGCCCTGAATCAGGAGCTGAAGGCACTGGCTGCGGCCGGTGTGGATCTGATCCAAATCGACGAACCAGAAGTGCACTTCCGCTACAGCCAGTGCCAGGACTTTGCTGTTGAAGCCATCAACCGCATGGTTCGCGGCGTAGACTGCCTGACTTCTGTGCACGTTTGCTACGGCTACTCAAAGAATATCGCACTCAAAGAACCAAGCCCTATCTACCCGAAAGCGGTATCGCTGGTTGCCGAGTCCGACATTGATGCCATTCATACTGAGTACGCACAACCCGGGCATACACCAGACTTCCTGCAGTCTGTTGGCAACAAGCTGGTTGCCATCGGTGTTCTCAATCTGGACCCACAGGGCCAGGTGGAGGAAGTAGAATCCATTCGCAAGATGATTATTGATGCAATGGAAGTGATCCCGAAAGAGCGCATCAGCCTGGCACCGGATTGCGGCATGTGGTTCCTCGAGCGCGACTTTGCATTCCGCAAAATCCAATCCATGTGTCTTGCTGCAAGCTCCCTCCGAAACCAGTTTGGTTAAAGCTGGAGGATTTGTGGGAACCCGAAAAACCCTTGAGGAACTGGTTCGGCAACTGCAGCTGCAACTGAACCCTGCTGTATCAGTGGACCCGGAGTTTATGGAGAGTATCCGGGTTCACTGCTACAGGGATGTGGCTGACCCAGCTGTATTAGACAACCTGAACAACTGTTTTCAACAGCAGCGCCCTATTCCTCAGTACACCCCAGAAAGCTATACCGCGTTTATTCTATCTAAGCCGTCTTTCACCGACAGCGTGATTGAAATCCATGCGTTGGAATGCCTTGGCGATGATGGTCATCCAAATGGCGAGCTTTGGGTAAAATTGAAGTCTACAGCGGCCCTGGCAGCCGCGCATGATCTTCCGCAGGAGAAGACAGCCTTACCGCTGGCAGAGCTGCAGACTACCCTGCTTGGGGCGGTCGAATTACCCAATGTAACGCCCGCCATTCAATCCAGCGGCCCCGAGTGGCTGTGCAGCACATTGGTGTGTGGCGAAGACACTTGGTTGTTACCAGCCATCGAAACACCACTGGATGTGCCCGAGCGCTTCGCCGGGCACTGCTACATCAAACTCGTAACCGAAAACCACCCTGCCGGGCGAACACTGCGCACAGTATTAGATGAGACAAGTAAATGAGTAAGTATCATGTGTATGGACTGGGCGCAGCCCTGGTCGATACAGAAATTGAAGTATCCGATCAAGATCTGCAGACGCTCAAGCTTGAGAAAGGCCTGATGACACTGGCAGATCGCGAACAGCAACAGCAACTACTTGGCCAGCTGGAAGATCATCTGATCGCCGCGAAGCGCGCCAGTGGTGGCTCCGCAGCAAATACCGTGATTGCCGCCAGCTACTTTGGCAGCAACACCTTTTACAGCTGCAAAGTTGCGGCCGACGACAATGGCGATTTCTATCTCAACGACCTGGATGCTGCCGGTGTCGACTATCACCGCACCCTCCAGCGGGAGTCCGGCGACACCGGGAAATGCCTGGTAATGATTACCCCGGATGCGGAACGCACCATGGTGACCTATCTGGGTATCAGTGAGACGCTCTCTTCCGTAGAGCTGCACCCAGAGGCGATTGCCGCTGCGGACTACCTCTACCTGGAGGGTTACCTGGTAACCTCCCCAACCGGGCGCGCGGCGGCCATTGAGGCCAGCCGAATCGCGAAAGCCAACGGTACGAAAGTCGCCATCAGCCTGTCCGACCCGGGTATCGTGCAGTACTTCCATGACGGACTGCTTGAAATGATTGGTGAGGGCGTCGACCTGCTCTTCTGCAACCAAGACGAAGCCACCGCCTTTACCAAAGTGGACTCCCTGGACGCAGCGGCTAAACAGCTCAAGCAATACGCCAATTGCTTTGCCATTACCCTGGGCCCCGAGGGCGCGCTGGTGTTTGATGGCAACGAAGCGGTAAAAGTCGCCTCCAATCCGGTGAAAGCGATCGATACCAATGGCGCCGGAGACATGTTCGCGGGAGCGTTTCTCTACGCCATCACGCATGGACATGACTTCACCTATGCCGCAACGCTGGCCAATCGCGCTGCGGGCACTGTGGTATCGCAGTTCGGTCCACGCCTGAAGGCTGGACAGCATCAGGAAATTTTGCAGGAGCCGGTTGCGGTCTGACGGCAAGTTCGTACTAGGGGTATCCCGAGCCATCAGGATACCCGTCTTATCTCGTCCTCAATTCTCTCTCAGCTCTTTCCTATCCTCACCGCTGATCGCTCTTCTACCTCACCGCGGCCCTCTCTAAAAACAAACGGGCATAAAAATGCCCGCCGAAGCGGGCAAAGTCACACTCAATAAGGCAAGAATGATTAGAAGCGGTACCCTACTGTCAGGCTGCTCATACGGCCCATACGGTTAACGATGGACGGGGCCTGATTCTGGGTCCAGATAAACGGACGGTAGGCACTGGAGGGCGTGTCATCATCCATCAGATTTTTCACGCTGAGCTGGCCATACCAGCTGTCACCCTCGATACCAGTTACCAGGTTGGTATCCCAGTGATCGTCGATCCACAGGGTGTTTACGGTGTTGATGTAACGCTTGTCCTTCCAGACAGAGCTCAGGTCCATATAGAACTCGGCGCCGTTGGCCATGTCGCGCGAGTAGCGCACGCCCGCATTGAAGGTATTCCGGTAGTTGTTGATCATCGTCTTGCCGGACAAATCACCATCGGAAACCATCAGGTTACTCATGACTTCACAGCCGCCACCGAGGACTGGCAAACAGAACGGGTAAGCAGTCGCATCGAGCCCCATCGCGTCGTAATCCACGTAACCGAAGGTCACACTTTGCACACCCTTAACCACCTCCGCATCGTTGAAGGTGTAGGCTGAGTGGAAGGCCCAGTTATCACTGATCTGGAAGGCAGTCTCGATTTCGATACCACGAATTTCCACCGCACCCAGGTTCGTGGTGATCGCCGCAGGAATGGTGGCACCGTTACTGAACTGGGAGAACTGGCGAATATGCTGGTCATCCCAATCGATACGGTAGGCAGCGATATTCATGTAACCGCGACCATCCAGAACGGTGCGCTTCGCGCCCAGCTCAAAGGTAAGGTTGGTTTCCGGATCGTAGAGCATCTCGGACTCTACCGGTGTACCACCATTGATGCCGCCGGACTTGGTGCCCCTGGCAATATTCAGGTAGAAATTAGTGTATTCATCGTAGGTGTAGGTCGCGATCAGGCGCGGTGACACCCAATCCCAGTCACCTTGAACCTCACCCTGGGCACCGGTGAAGTGCAGGACGTTGTCCGCAACCTTGTCTTCACGGGTATAGCGCGCTTCCACACCCACGTTCAGCTTGTCGGTCACGTCATACGCGAGCGCCGCGAATGCGGAGGTCATCTCGGTGCTGTGGTTGGTCTGGGTAATCTTGGTTGCATTACCGTTCTCATCCACCGCCAGGATGGAAGATGCAATAGACGCGGAGTTAATCTCATCGCCGAACGGGCTGCCGCTCGCCGGCAGTGCGCTGGAGGTCAGCCACTGATCAAGCTCCACTTCGGAATACAGCAAGCCTGCGCTCCACTGCAGTGGGCCAGCATCGTTGGACTGAATGCGGAATTCTTGGCTGAACGCGGTGCGGTCATCATTGGGCTGACCACCGTAGTTGTAAGCCATGACATTCAGCAGATAGGCGTTGGTGCCCCCCAGATTCACAGTCGCAACATGGTTAGGCATCATGTCCGTAGGCGTCACCGGGCCAAAACCGGTATCTACCGGAATCACCGGAGCAAATACCATGGTGGGCGCCATATAAGCGTTGGCGTAGCCCTGCAGGGAGCGGGTCACGGTGTCCGATGCCGCAGTGATGGACGTCAGGGTAACGTCGGCGATATCCCAATTCACGCGCAGGCTGTACAAATCAGACTCATTAGTCACACCGAACGCATTGCCGGCAAAACCGTCCGGGTCGGCCGCCTTGGCTTCACCATAATAAGCACTCGGTGCGCCAGTCACCGCCGCCATCCCGGCTGGGGTCAGCGTGTTAGCACCCGGGATATAGTGCACATTTGGAATCAGGAAAGGCGCACCACCGGTAACCATGGTATTGATCTCAGCGGCGTGCTCGGCGTTGGGCGTTACTTCGTAGCCCGCGTTGTGATGCTCGTGCACATCCACGTGCGCCACGGAGAGGTCAAGTTCGAGGGTGTCAGTCGGGGTAAACACCACGCGCAGGCGCTGTGCTTCGTTGTCGATACCACCCAGATAGGTATCCCCCTGCTTGAAGGTAGAACCGGACTCGGAATCCACCAAATCCAGGCTGACCGCCAGTTTGTCGCCAATGGCGCTGGCGATACGGGCCTCGACGCCCGACTGGCCTTCGGCACCAGTGGTCGCTTCGATCTTGGCTTCGAACTCGTCAGTAGGCTTGGTGGTGATGTAATTCATGGCGCCGGAAAAGGCGTTGCGACCATAGATCGCAGACTGGGGGCCGCGTACCACTTCCACGCGTTCCAGGCCCATCATCGGCATGAACGTAGAAGCGCGGCCGGAGACATAGACACCGTCGACGAACATGGCCACGTTGGTGTCGTCACCGATCAGGCCGGGCTGGCTCATACCGCGAATGGTAATAGCGCCGGTGGCCATGGTGCCCGAGGAATCATAAACAAGACCCGGGGAACTGCGCACCACATCGCGCAAGTCCTGCATGGCGGAACGCTCAATGTCTTTCTCTGAGAAGGCATTGATGGCCACAGGAATTTCCTGAAGGCTTTCCGTCCGGTTACGGGCGGTAACCGTGACTTCTTCTAATACTGGCTGTCCTCGATTGATGTCAGCGTCTGGTTTGACCGCTTCATCAGTAGCTGCCATAGCGGTTGTTGTGAGGCTTCCGGCCACTACCGCAATGTAGAGCGGCTGCTGCTTGAATTTGGACATTGGTCCCTCCGAGGCTCAGTTAGATTTTTTATTAACGCCTGAGTGGTCTGCAATAACTACAAGGGTAAATGCATGAACTGGAATGATCCAATGTCCCTTTGCTGACGTAACCCGTATTTGGCTTTTAATTACATCTCCAACACAGTACCAAGCAGCAAATGTGCTATCAATATAACTTTTAACCCAAACACACGCCTAATTTGAGAAAAGTCAATTTTGGCAACTGTCCTAAATTAGGTATTTCCAACCAAAAGATTTCCGCCCAAGCAGCGGGCGCAAGCTGGCCAACAAACAGCCTCTTAGCACCAAAACAGGTCTCCGAATACCACCGGATGTGGCGCCAAATTAAACCTACCTAGAAAACAAAACCCCCGCTACGACGCTCGCAGCGGGGGCTTTTCACACTAGAGAGCAGATATCGCCTTAGTATTTGTAGCTGTCAGGCTTGTAAGGGCCCTCAACTTCCACGTTGATGTACTCAGCCTGCGACTTGGTCAAGCGGGTTATCACGCCGCCAAAGCCTTCGACCATATCTTTTGCTACCTCTTCATCCAGTTTCTTGGGCAGCACCTTCACGTATAGCTGAGCTGTCTTTTCCTGCTCTGGGAGGTCGGCGAACTTCCGCTCCCACAGGTAAATTTGGGCCAGAACCTGGTTAGCAAAGGACCCATCCATAATGCGTGAAGGATGACCAGTGGCGTTGCCGAGATTTACCAGGCGACCTTCGGACAACAGGATCAAGTGATCGTTTTTACCGCGATCGCGGTAAATCTTGTGCACCTGCGGTTTTACTTCCTCCCACTCGTAGTGCTCGCGCATGAAAGCAGTATCAATTTCGTTATCGAAGTGACCGATGTTACAAACCACTGCGCCATTTTTGAGAGTTTGCAACATGGCTGCGTCACACACGTTGACGTTACCGGTGGTGGTTACCAGCAGGTCAGTAGTGCCGAGTACCGCGGTATCAATATCCGCGATTTCGCCAGTGTTCACACCGCCTTTGTAGGCGGAAACCACCTCAAAGCCATCCATGCAGGCCTGCATGGCGCAGATCGGGTCAATCTCGGTAACCTTTACAATCATGCCCTCTTGGCGCAGTGACGCGGCAGATCCTTTACCGACATCACCATACCCAATAACCAGCGCTTTCTTGCCGGACAGCAGGTGGTCAGTACCGCGCTTGATCGCATCGTTCAGAGAGTGACGACATCCATACTTGTTGTCGTTTTTGGACTTGGTTACCGCGTCGTTTACGTTGATCGCCGGCACCTTCAGCTCGCCTTTGTCGAGCATCTCAATAAGGCGATGAACCCCGGTAGTGGTCTCTTCACTGATACCGTGGATGCGATCGAGCAGCGCCGGGTACTTTTCATGGCACAGCTGAGTCAGGTCGCCGCCATCATCCAGAATCATGTTTGCGTCCCAAACATCACTGCCATCTTTCTCGGCCAGTACAGTTTGCTCGATACACCACCAGAATTCGTCTTCGGTTTCACCCTTCCAGGCAAATACGGGAATACCGGCGGCAGCGATCGCTGCAGCCGCATGATCCTGGGTGGAGAAAATATTACAGGAAGACCAGCGCACCTCTGCCCCGAGCTCTACTAGGGTTTCGATCAGTACCGCGGTTTGGATGGTCATGTGAATACAACCCATGATCTTGGCGCCTGCCAGCGGCTGCGACTGCTTGTACTTGCGGCGCAACGCCATCAGTGCGGGCATCTCCCCTTCTGCGATCGCAATTTCCTTGCGCCCCCACTCCGCCAAGTTGATATCGGCAACTTTATAGTCTGTAAAATTTGTCATTTCTATTTCCAGATTCGCTAGCCGGTAGAGGTAAATCGCACACCTCATCCAACCGGCTTGAATAATATTTCGAGGGAATAAGACCCCCGCACGACTCGCACTGGGGGAACTCAGTTAACCGGCAACCGCACGCTGCAGGGCTTCTACCTTGTCGGTCTTTTCCCAGCTGAAAGCGGTAAAGGTCGTTGATTTTTCCTCACCACCCTCTTTCCAGGTGTAGGTGTGCTCGAACGGCTCGCGCCCGAAGTGGCCGTAAGAAGCCGTCAGCTGATACATCGGATGCTGCAGGTCAAGCACGCGGGTAATCGCGTATGGTCGCAGGTCGAATACCTCGCGAATCGCCTGGATCAGTTGCGCATCAGAAACTTTGCCGGTGCCAAATGTGTTAACCGATACTGAAGTAGGCTCGGCAACACCAATCGCATAAGAAACCTGTACTTCACAGCGATCGGCGAGGCCGGCAGCAACGACGTTCTTGGCAACATAACGGCCAGCATACGCAGCGGAGCGGTCTACTTTTGAGGGGTCTTTACCGGAGAAGGCGCCACCGCCGTGACGGGCCATACCACCGTAGGTGTCTACAATAATTTTACGGCCAGTAACGCCGGCATCACCTACCGGCCCACCAATTACAAAATTACCGGTTGGGTTAATGTGGTACTGGGTACCTTCATGCAGAAGTTCGCTCGGCAACACCTCGAGGATGATGTTTTCCATCACCGCAGCCTTAAGCTCTTCTTGAGAAATGTCTGGCGAATGCTGAGTAGACAGTACTACCGCATCAATCGCTTCCGGTTTGCCATCTTCGCCATAGTGGAAAGTCACCTGACTTTTCGCGTCAGGACGCAACCACGGCAGGATATTTTTCTTTCTCAGGTAAGCCTGACGCTCCACCAGGCGGTGTGAGTAATAAACTGGTGCGGGCATCAGGGTCGGGGTTTCGTTAGTGGCATAACCGAACATCAAACCCTGGTCGCCAGCACCCTGATCTTCAGGTTTTGCACGGTCAACGCCCTGGTTGATATCGACGGACTGTTTGCCAATGGCATTGATCACTGCACAGGTTGAACCGTCATAGCCAACCTCGGAGCTGTTGTAGCCGATGCCCGTAATTACATCCCGCACCACGTCTTCCAGATCGACATAGCAGCTGGTTGTCACCTCACCCACCAACATGGCAAGTCCGGTTTTCACTACGGATTCAACTGCCACACGGGCGTCCGGATCCCGCGCAATAATTGCATCCAGCACGGCATCGGAAATTTGATCGGCCATTTTGTCCGGGTGACCCTCGGAAACAGACTCCGAGGTAAAAACGGAATATTCAGACATAGGTGCATCTACCTTATTAATTGCTTTAATACGGACGCCGACAACAACCGGTGAAGACGCCATACACCCAGTCTACCTAGACAGATCTACATCAAAATATTTTGATATAGTTGTTTTTGATAAATCGCAATTTCCCTCCACATCTCACACGTGGGGGCATGTAATCGTCGGGAAAACCTGAGATATTCACTTCGTCCTATACCAATAAAATCAACGCATCATAGGTCCTGCATGGATATTTCGGCCGCCCTGTACACGCTGATTATTTACAAAGCACTACTGCTGTTAATCGGCTTCTGGTCACAGAAACGCACCACCAATACCAAGGACTATTTCCTCGGTGGGCGCAATCTTGGGCCGGTTGTTGCCGCCATCAGCTACGGCGCCAGCAGCGCCTCAGCATGGACATTACTCGGCATGAGCGGCGTCGCCTTTGTACTGGGCGTTTCCGCGATATGGATCGCCGCTGGTGCTGTCTTGGGCTGCATTTTCAGCTGGATATGGATCGCGCCCCGCTTGATGCGCTACACCCGCGAGAAAGATCAGATCACCCTTACAAGCTTTCTTGCGGAAGATCAGCGTACCGATAAAGCCGACACACATCAGGGTGTTCGCATCGTGGCTTCACTGGTGATATTGCTTTCGTTCGTGGTCTACATTGCTGCCCAATTCCAGGGGGCCGCCACCACGTTTTCTTCCGCATTCGACATGCCGCTTATCGAAAGTCTGATACTCGGTGCCGTGATCATCACCATTTACACCTACCTGGGTGGCTTCTGGGCGGCCAGTATCACCGACACCGTGCAAGGTGGGCTGATGCTGTTTGCAGCGGTATTGCTACCCACCGTTGCATTTATGAATATCGGCGGCTGGGAGGCGATCCGTGAATCCTCGCTGTTCACCCCGAAAGCATGGTCATTGACTGGAAAGAATGTCGGGCTTTCCGCGTTTGGATTTATCGCCGGCAGTCTGGCTATCGGCATCGGCACGCTGGGGCAGCCGCACCTCCTGCATCGCTTTATGGCTCTCAGAGATGCGCGCGCACTTAAGCAGGCGCGGGTGATATCAATCAGCTGGTTTTCCATCGTATTTCTGAGCATGTTCAGCCTGGGCCTTATGGGCAAGATATTGCTGCCCGACCTGCAAGACCCGGAAACACTGTTCTTCGAGCTTTCCTCTTTACTCCTGAATCCGTTGGTAGCCGCGGTATTACTCGCTGCAGTGCTGTCCGCCATTATGTCTACTGCCGATAGCATGCTACTCGTAGTAGCCTCAACAATTTCTTACGACCTCCGGTTGCAACGGCTTATGCCACAACGGGCGCTACTGGTATCACGCCTGTCTATGCTGGCCGTCACCGTCGTCGCCGTACTGATCGCGCTCTTCTTGCCTGCCACGATTTTCGAGCGTGTGCTGTTCGCGTGGATCGCAATTGGCTCCGCGTTTGGCCCCACCATTTTGGCCCGGCTGGCGGGGATGCAACTCGCGCCTGCCAGCGTGATACGCTCCATTGCCACAGGCTTCATACTTGCAGTGGTTCTGTCACTTTTCCCGAACACCACCGGCGACTGGGCGGAGCGCTTGATCCCGTTTACCGCGGCCACGCTGGTACTTTTATTCCCTTTCTTCGTTATGGGGTTGTCCGTACGCGTTAACCGTAAACAAGCAATTGAGTAACGCGTTAATGGACCAAAAATGCCCGCCAGACACTCCCCCATTCCAGGCTTGACGCGAACTCGCCGCTGTCACAAGCACAAAAAAAGCCGCGCAAATGCGCGGCTTTTTTGTGTTCTAACTTTTGTGTTCTAACTTTTGTGTTCTAACTTTTGTGTTCTAACTTTTGTGCTCTAGCTTTTGTGCTCTGACTGTGTTGTCTAAGCTTGGGCGACGCTGTTTGTCGCCCGTTATATCAGACCGGCTCCGTTGACGCCGGCTCCTCCGCCGACGCAGCGACAGCGCGTCGGGTCGGCGCGATCAGCGGTACCGTATCCAAAGCCCACTTGAAGTGTGGGTTCAGGCGGCGCGCAGGCGAAGGAATGGTAAACACCTTTTCTCCTTCATATGGCTTCATCGCCTTGGTATCAATTTTCCAGCCCTTCTCTTCGATATGCTTGCGGCGAATCATTCGCCAGGCGCTCATAAACTTGTCCTGTTCCACCGATACTTCATGTTCGAGAGATTCTGGCAGGTAGTTCGGGGAAAGATCTGCAACAATATCGCCATCCTCGCCAAAGACCCGCTTGGTACGCTTTTTCGCCCCGCCATCGAATATCGGCCACTTGAAGAAGTTGCGCACCTGCACCGCGAATGAGCGTGTGGTGTTTTCATCGATCGGCGTGTTCGCATCAAAGATGATCATCTCCATCCAGGAATTAACCTTGATATGCAAGCGCACACAGTGGCCGGGCAAGTAAAACGCTGGAGTTACATAGGTCGCCGCTTTATCCGCACGGAAAAGTTTGTTTAGACCAAAGTTGCCTTCCAGCTGAGGAGGGTAAAGTACATTATCAGAGGAGCCCCAATACTCGCCGCGATTGACCTTGAGAATTTCATTCTTGTCGGCCATTTCCGGATATCCGAATCCGGGGTGCACAAACGCGGTATGGGCAATATCGATACCATTCTCTACCACCCGATCGACGGAGCCTTCCCAGTTGTACTCTACTTCGACCGGACGCCAATTGGCCTTGTCTTCATACTCTGGGAATTCCGGTATTGGGTAGCGTTCTTCTTCTGGAAGATCACCGAGGAACACCCAAATCATTCCGTAACGTTCTTCTGTGGGATAGGCGTCGATACGCGCGCGTTCTGGGATCGCAGATCCTTCGCCGCGGGATGGGATAAATTGCACCTTACCTTCGGCATCAAACTCCCAGCCATGGTACGGGCAGGCAACACAATCACGCTTGGTGGTCCAACCTTTCGACAGTGAACCCCCGCGGTGGATACAAACATCGCTGAGGCAATTTACCTTGCCGGATTTGTCCCGGAAAAGGACAAAGTTCTGGCCAAGCATTTTCACCCGAACAGGTTTATCTTTTACCGTTTTTGACCACTCCGCCACGTACCAAAGGTTCGTCAACATGATTAGCGCCTCAGTGTGTTATTGATCTCGACATTTTTACGTAATGCTGTTCGTCAACGATCACTTATTTTTCTGATAAAGGTTACGTTTTGTCACGCATTTTTGTGTCAGGCTTCCTGACCTGCATTGAGTAAACTTAAATTGTGCTCACCCAGTTCCGGCAATCGCGTATTTACTAGTGCGGGCTCCTCGAGAAACTTAATTGGCACTCCAAGATGCCGGTTCCCCTGCTCGTCCTCAAAAACCATTTCACGGCTTTTTAAGTGCGGATCGTCCAGCGCCTCATGCAATTGACGTACCGGCGACCAGCAAACATCCAGGCTATCAAACCAGATTTCCCACTCGGCCAGGGTGCGGCGGGAAAACTCAGCTTGCAGATAAGCGATCGCCTCACTCTGCTCACCGGGCGCACGCTTGCAGATTTCTGCGAGCTCAGGACGCCCTAATTTGGCAAACAGGTTTTCAGCAAACTTCACTTCGCTGCCGCCCAGTGTCAAATAGCAGTCATCACTGGTGCGATAAATTCGATACATAGCATTCCCGCCCCAGGAACGCTCATCCTTGACCACCGGAGACCGGCCTTCGGCGAAAACAGGCCCCACCGCATTGGGCAGCCATGCAATCAGGCTGTCCTGCATGGAGATATCCAGATAGTCGCCTTTCCCGGTCTCGCTACGGCGCAGTAACGCCATCAGTATGCCCGATAGCGCCATCAATGACCCGGCAATATCGGCCACAGGCATGGCGGGAGAACACGGCTCACCATTGCTCCCCTCATTGAGGAATACTGTTCCGGATTCTGCCTGGATACTGAGATCATGCGCCGGCTTTAAGCGTTTCTCTCCAGTCTGGCCAAATGCGGAAATCGAGCAATAGACCAGTCGCGGATTGCGGGCGATGAGGGTCTCGTAGTCCAACCCCAAACGGGCCATGGCACCAGGACGGAACCCCTCGACAAACACATCAGCGCTATCGATGAGCGCAAGAAGTTGCGCCTTCTGCTCGGGGTTTTTCAGGTTCAGGCAGACGCTCTTCTTACCGCGATGCGTATTTCTGAACCAAACCGCTTCACCATTTTTACGCAGCCCGATGTTACGGGTTGGTTCGCCACTTAACGGCTCTACCTTGATCACTTCGGCACCGTGATCTGCCATCATCATGGTCAGGTGTGGGCCGGGTAAAAAGAGAGAAAGGTCGACGACGCGGATACCTTGTAACTTCATAGAAAGACTATCTCTTGTCAGTGCCGATACGCGCCCTACTCAGATGACTCGATCCGCGGCCAAACGTGCGACATCTTCCGCTGTGTACCCGAGTCCATCGAGGAGTTCATTGGTGTCTGCGCCTAGTGGCGAGCAACCGGTTCCAGAGGGCCTGTTTCCGTCAAATTTTAACGGGCTTGCCAGCACCCTGAATTGACTATTATCAACATGTCCCACCGGCTGCAGCATCTGGGTTTGCGCCAACCAGGGGTTATCCATGGCCTGGGCAAAGGTGTTTACCGGTGCAATCGGCAACTTGCCGGAAAAACGATCTATCCAATAAGCGTTCGGCTGACTGGTAAACTCGGCGTCGAGTATTTCCGATAGCGCTTCCCGGTGCTGCCTGCGATCAGCCGGTGAGCTAAAGCGGGCGTCCGCCAGCAGGTCCTCTCGGTTCAGGCCTTCCGCCAGGATCTGCCAAAACTTCTCTGTCATCGCCATGACGAAGACCCAACCATCGGCGCTGCGATAAATCTGGCAAGGTACCGCGGAGGGATGGCCCGAGCGTGCGACACGCTCCGTCTCATGGCCTCGGTTCAAATACCAGGTGGCGGGGTATGTCAGTTGGGTAACCGCAACGTCAAACAAGTTGACGTCCACATCGCGCCCCCTACCCCCACGCAAGGTACCCACCAAAGCACCCAACACCGCCATCGCCAGTGTTACGCCGCTCATAAAATCGACCATAGACAGCCCAAAACGCGCGGGCGGCGCCCCCGGCTCACCGGTAAGGTCCATAAAGCCGGCTTCCGCCTGCATCAGATAGTCATAGCCGGGCCAGTTGGCGCGGTCGTTGTCCCTGCCGTAAGCAGACAGGTGCCCGCAGATAATTTCCGGCTTAATAGCCCCCAGGTGATCATAATCCAACCCGAGCTTCGCGGGCTGATCCCCGCGGAGGTTGTTCATTACCACATCCGCACTGCGTACGAGGCGTTCGAAGATTTCGCGCCCCTGTGGACTTTTCAGGTCCAGCGTCAGGCTCTTCTTGCTGCGATTGAAGGTCTGAAAGAAGTCGCTGTCGTTATCACCCAGAAAATACGGACCGGATTTGCGCGCGATATCGCCACCGGTCGCGGGGTTTTCAATCTTGATGACTTCCGCCCCCATGTCCGCCAACTGCATTGAGCCAAACGGACCCGCCCCGTACTGCTCAACAGCAATGACACGGATACCAGACAGGGGTTTTGTCGTTTCCATCAGATGGCCTCACGTGCCGCCAGTTGCTTGGCAATAATGATGCGCTGCATTTCGTTGGTGCCCTCGCCCACACACATCAGCATGGCATCGCGATAATAGCGCTCAATTTCGTACTCGGTGGAGAAGCCATAGCCGCCGAAAATCCGCATCGCTTCCTGTGAACAGAACACCCCCGCTTCGCTGGCAAAATACTTGGCCATACCTGCTTCCAGATCGCAGCGTTGGCCGCTGTCATACATGCGCGCTGCCTGGTCCACCAGCAGCTTGGCCGCCTCAACCTTAGAAGCCATTTCGCCCAATTTCAGCTGAATAGCCTGATGCTTAATGATCGGCTTGCCAAAGGTTTCGCGCTCCTGGGCATAACGCAGCGCTAGCTTCAGTGCCCCCTGTGCGATGCCTGCTCCGCGGGCGGCAACGTTAATGCGCCCAAGTTCAAGACCACCCACTGCAATGTGGAATCCGCGACCTTCCTCACCTCCTACCAGCTGATCGATGGGAACACGAAAGTCTTCGAACACAACCTCCGCGGTATCAATCGCGCGATAACAGGTCTTCTTGATCTTGTTGATGGTGATACCCAGCAGCAAATTACCTTCATCATCCTTGGTGCGGATGACCAGCATGGACATGCCTCGATGACGTGGCTCGGCATCGGGATCGGTTTTTACCAGCAATGCAAGGCAGTTACCGTTGAGCGCATTGGTGATCCACATTTTGCTGCCGTTCACCACATACTCGTCACCCTCGCGACGCGCCACGCAGCGGATGGATTGCAAATCCGTACCGGCGTTAGGCTCAGTCAGTGCAATACCGCCACGCAGCGTACCCTCGGCCATCAGTGGCAAATACTGCTGCTTTTGCTCTTCGGTACCGAAACGCTCAATTGCAGCGGCCATAATGAGATGCGAATTAAAGATACCGCCAGGCGCCATCCAGGCTGCGGAAATTTTCTGCACGATCCGTGCGTAGGTCGATGCCGACAACGAAAGTCCGCCGAACTCTTCACCAATGGTGGCACCGAACAGGCCGAGCTCCTTCATGGTCTCTACCAATTCGTGCGGATACTCATCGGCCAGGTCTTTTTCCCGTGCAATCGGTGCGACATCATTGGCAACAAATTTATCAATGGTATCGAGGATCGCGGCCTCGTCTTCTGCACTCCAGCTCATCGCCGTCTCCTGAAACTATTCGCACTCAGTAATTTACTTTGTCTTCCATTTCCGCGCCGCGCTTCCAAACCAGCACCTTGCGGACAAAAGAACACACCTCAGTTCCGTCTTGATTGAAACCACGGGTTCGCACGGTAACAATGCCCTGGGTTGGGCGAGACTTGGACGCGCGCTTCTCCAACACTTCCGATTCGGCGTAAAGTGTGTCGCCAACAAACAGTGGTGCAGACATGCGGATATCGTCCCAACCGAGATTGGCAATGGCTTTTTGGCTAATGTCCGTCACGCTCATACCCACCATCAGGGCCACGGTAAATGGACTGCAGACGAGTGGCTTGCCAAACTCGGTACCTGCGGCGTATTCCTTATCGAAATGCGCAGGGTGGGTATTCATGGTCAGCAGCGTAAACCAAGTGTTATCGGTTTCGGTGATGGTGCGACCTGGACGGTGTTCATAGGTATCACCCACGGTAAAGTCGTCAAAGAAACGTCCAAAAGTTTCCCGGTACCGATTTTCACCAACCTGTTTTACTTCTCCAGCCATAGCTATTTTCCTACTGCGATTCAGACTAATTCTTTATCCGCGTCTGATCGGGCGATCAAACGACGAGCACTATCAACGATGGGCTGATCAACCATGCGGCCATCGACAACGACCGCGCCACCATTCGCCTGCTCAAAGGCATCTAGCATTTTCCGGGCAGTTGCAAGCGCTTCCTCAGAAGGCGCAAAAGCCCGATGAATGGGATCAATTTGTGCGGGATGAATTGCCGCTTTACCGGAGAACCCCAATGCGGAGACCCGGCGAGTTTCCTGTTCCAATCCCGCAGAATCCTGCACACTTAGAAAGGGAACATCGATGGTCGGCAAGCCGTGGGAAGCCGCCGTCACAACAATCTGCGAACGCGCCCACAACAAAGGCTCCCAGGAAAACTCAGCACCTATTTGAGCGGCAAAATCGGCACCACCAAACATGACCGCATCCAATTTGGATTCCTGACAAATTGCATCCAACGACAGCAGGCCGGAGGCACTTTCAATCAATGCGATCCAACGCGCATCTCCGCCAAGCAAGCTGTTGGCTTGGGATATATCATGTTGCGTTTCGGTCTTCGCCAGCATTAAGCGCGCAGGCAGCCGGCTCTGTGACAGGGCTGCCAGATCGTCCTTGCCTGCCTCTGTCCCTACCGCATTAATGCGAACACACAGGCGTGCCAAAAGCGCCGCGTCACAGCTAGCCAAAAAGGTGCATACTGCTGCGCGCGCATCCGCCTTGTTTGCAACCGGTACGGCATCCTCAAGATCGATACAGACGACATCCGCAGAACTGGCGAGCGCCTTTTCAAATCTCTCCGGACGATTGCCCGGTACGAACAGGAGGCTGCGAACATCAAACATTAGAAACGCTCCCAGCCACGCAGTGGTTCACGGATTTGATTGGCTGGCACCTGTGCAGCAAACGTATCGGCAATAGTCGCCCGGGTCGCAAACCAGACGCCGTCTTGGGCACGGGCATACTTCAGGAATCCATCGAGTGCGCCAATACGCCCGGGCCGCCCGATAATGCGCAAATGCAGTCCCAGCGACATCATGCGGGTTTGCTCTGCACCCTCCTGCAACAAGGTATCCAGCGTACGGCAGGCATAGTCGAGCCAGGCATCTGGCGTGAGTGATGGTGCCGTCCAGAATTTCATATCGTTGGAATCAATGGCATAGGGCAATACCAACATCGGGTCGTCAGAGCCCTGCACCGGCGCCCAGAAAGGCGCGTCGGCACTGTAGTCGTCCATGTGGTAATCGAAGCCCTCTTCCTGCAGCAGGCGACGGGTGTTGTCTGTGTGCAGGTAGCGGCTCAGCCAACCGCGGGGGCGCTGTCCGGTAGTCTCGGAGATGGACCTAATGGCATCGCGGATAAAGGTTCTCTCCTCATCCTCGGCCATGGCAAACTGATGCTGCCAGCGGTAACCGTGGCTACAGACTTCGTGCGCACCATCGCGAATAAATTGAGCAATCTGCGGCGCCCGTTCAAGGGCAACCGCAGCCGCACAGAAGGTTGCCGGCACCTGGTAGCGCTCCAGCAACGTCTGTATGCGCGGCCAACCCTCGCGAATGCCGTACTCGTAATTACTTTCATTGGCGTGGGCACGAATGGGCTTACGCGGGGCAACCCCCAGCTCATCAACGGGCTCTGGGCCGCGGTCCCCATCGAGCAGCGTGCTCTCTGAGCCTTCCTCAACGTTAACAACAATCGACAGTGCCAGCCGCGCATTGTCCGGCCACGCTACTTGCTTGCTCATACCCGATAATCTCTCACAAGCGGATCAGTGATATTCCTCACCGCCGGAGACATTCATTGCCTCCCCGGTGATATAGGAAGCTTCGTCGGAGCACAGGAACGCGCACGCTTTAGCGATATCTTCCTGCAACCCCGGGCGCCCCAGCGGGATACGCGCACGCATATCTTCCATATAGCGGTCGTGCCCTTTCCCGGTCACTTCGGAAAAGTGCGCGTTTTGCCAGGCACCGAGGCCGGTGGTCACATGGTTTGGGCAGATGGTATTTACCGTAATTCCCTCGGGACCCAGCTCCTGTGCTGCAGAACGCGTGAGCCCGACCATTCCATGTTTTGATGCGGTATAGGCAGCGGCATGGGCAAAGCCGGATTTGGAGGCCTGGCTGCCGATGTTGATGATTCGACCACCCCGTCCCTGTCGTAACATGACTTCTGCAGCGTACTTGATACCGAGAAAGGTACCGCGCAGATTGACGCCCAGTACGGCGTCCCACTTGTCTACGGCCATTTCAACGATGGGTTCCATCAGGTAGCCAATGCCGGCGTTGTTGACCCAGATATCCAGACTGCCGAAATGCCCCAGGGCAAATTCCGCTGCGGACTGCACTTCCTGAGGCTCCAGCACGTTGCAGGAAAAGGTGGCAATTTCGCCGCCGGCATCGCGAATTTCACAGGCGATTTCTTCCATTTCCGCCGTGGTACCAACCGCGTTTTCCGGCAGGTTCTCGCCCTGCCCGCGGCCGATATCCGTCAGCACCACTTTGACGCCTTCCGCTGCCAGGCGCCGCGCCATCGCTTCGCCCAACCCCTTGCGGCGGCCGGCTCCCGTAATCACGGCAACCTTGCCGTTCAGCTCCGGATATTTGCCCAATGCTTCCATCTGCCACGCTCTCCGTTGTCGTTGATCAAATAGCTTCGGTCAAAATGAACTGCGGGTTGTCGGCAAACTGCTGGAACTCCGCCGCAACGCGCTGCATCGTCTCGCTGGATACATCCGCGCCCAACTTTTCCATATCGTTTACTTCGAGCAGTTCAACGTATTGGTATGGGGAGGACGCGTCAGACCCGAGCAGGCCGGTGCTACGCAGTACAGAAAATTGATTGACCGATGCCAAATCGCGCACCGTGGGCAAATCGGTAGTGTTAGCCCACTGCTCGTAATCGGACGGATTAACACCGGGTTTGAGGTTGAACAGCACAACGATCATGGTAGCCATGGCAGGCGCTCCGACGGTTAAGTGAATGTCACCAACATCCTATTCTTGAGATATTGTTATGTCAATATAACATTTGGTGCGCCAACTCCGCCTGCAGCAAGGTATTTCAAGCCGCTAAAGAGTCGCCTTTTGGCACCGAAAAACTCAAATAAGGAACCACCGCACCCGCGAACAAACACACTCGAAGGCACGGCAAAAGAGAAATCAGGCTTTCGCAGCCAGGCCCTCAGCAAACTTCTGGTAGGCCACCGCCATTTCCTGCAAGGTCTCACTGATCGCATCCACGGCGTTGACCTTCTGCCACCAGGCGGAAAGCGCGGGAAACGCTGCGAGCGGTGCATCCACCCCCACTACCGGGGACAACTCCTCCAGGTAGCGCATGGTGGGCGCCAACGCCAAATCCCCCAGATTCAGCGCGCGCGCACTGCCAAAGTCGGCCATCAAGCGCTCACCTTTCGCCAGCTCGGCGTGGAGACCTTTTGCCATTTCATCTCGATCGACATCGCCGCCGGCCATCACTGCTCGAAACAGCGGGAACAAGGCATTTACCGCCAGATGCAGGTCTGCATAGCGCGCCAGCATACGCATTTGCGCGCGCTCGAGCGGCGATTCAGGGAGCAGCGCACTGCCACCGCTTACCGGTGTTTCCGCGAGAAATTCCATAATCGCCCAGCTCTCGGCAATCGCCTCCCCGCTTCCCAGCTCAAGAACCGGCAACTTGCCCAGAGGAAACCGCTCGTAAAACGCCTCGGTGCGCAGTGGCACGGGCGACGGCAACACCTCAACAGGCAGGTTATCCAACCGCACCTGCATGCGAACACGGGTGGCGTAAGGAGAGTGCGGGAGACTGTAGAGCTTCATGGGTGCGAGCTTCATGGGTGACTTCCTCGATTGGCGCCTTACTGGATTTAATAAATGAGGTGCAAGCCATAAGCTGCGTTTGCCAGCAGCCCCAGCCAAATTAGATAGACAAATGGTCGGCAGGAGGCGATAGAACCATGAATGGTCTGATTGACAGAATCACTGCTATCACCGGCCATCAGCTTGCCCCACGCAGCGCCGAACGCCACCAGACGCATACGTATCAACAAGCCACACAGCACCAGCAAGGCAAAAATACCCAGCTTGATCGCCAGCCAATCCGCCGCAAGAATGAAATTGGTTGCCAGTGCGTAGCCCGCGAGCCCCAGCAAGCCCACGATCAACACGACACGCAGATAGAAGTCGAGACGGGTCAACACGGGGATAAAGGGTTTGCCGTGGGCGAAATGCAGGGTTGCCACCAGTGCAAACCACGCAATACACAGCCCCCAAGATAGCCACAGCCAGAATGGTGCCACCGCCCACTGCCCGGACATGTACGCCAACTGCAAACCAAGCGGCAGGATCAGCGGCATACAGAAGCGCGGCCCCTGGTCGCATCCCATCATGATGGTAAGCGCCGTACTGCGCGCCTGCGGGGAAAGATCCGACCGGGTGACGTAGCGACTTGCGTAAAAAGTGCCCAGATCACCACCAAGCCAATAAACAAAGCACAGATTGTGCAGCAACTTTACAAACAGATAAGCACTCATAGGGATAGCTTCTTATTGGTTTCCCCTCACCATACCGCAAGAAAACCCCCGCGCATTGCTATAAGTCAAAACCCAGGGGCCGGTGGATTGCTACCATGGCCCGATATGACGCCGTAAGACGAACTATGAGCCCTTGGCGCCCATCACAGGGTAACCGTCATCACTCAACCACACTGCAGGTATTCGCTATGGAAACCACAACGAAAACAGCCAAAGAAATCTACCTGGAAGTGAAAGCCAACCCCGCTCGCAAACGCTTTGGTTTCGGCCGCAAGGCCGCACTCGTGAATGTGGACCCACAAAAGGCCTATACGCGTACCGACCTGTTCAAAACCGCGTACGAGACCGACCCCAACCAGATGCATTACACCAATGAACTGGCCAAAAGCTTCCGCGCCAAAGGCTGGCCGGTCATCTGGACCCATGTGGCTTATATGGAGTCCGGTGAAGATGCCGGCATCTGGGGTACGCGCACCGACACCCCGGACTCCCTGCAAAATATCAAATTCGACTCCACCCGCACCGAGTTCGACGATCGGCTGGAGATAGACCGCCTGCGCGATGTCATTTACTGCAAGAAAATGCCCAGCGCCTTTTTTGAAACCCAGCTGCAATCCCTGCTGGTGTGGCATCAGGTGGACACCGTGATCATTACCGGCGGCTCCACTTCCGGTTGCATCCGCGCGACGGCGGTAGACAGCCTTTCCCGCGGTTATCGCACCATCGTTCCGGAAGAGTGTGTCGCGGACAAGCACGAGAGTTACCACTTCGCCAACCTCACCGATTTGTCGCTCAAGTATGCCGATGTGGTGGATGTAGCAGAGGTGTTCCAGTGGCTGGAAAACGGCAACAACGAATAAGCAATATCGAGACTGACCATGCGATCCGACCCCGGCTTCTACGACTACTGGCCCTACCTCGAAAGACCCAAGCTGCGCTGGCCGAATGGAGCGCGCGTGGCGTTCTGGGTAGCACCAAATATTGAGTTTTATGAGCTAAACCCGCCGGCAAACCCACACCGCAAAGCGTGGCCGCAACCCAGTCCTGCAGTGCCGGGATACAGCATCCGTGATTATGGCAACCGGGTCGGCCATATGCGGCAGATGGCCCTGCTGGACAAATACGGCATTCGCGGCTCCATTTCGTTGTCTACCGCACTGTGCGATCACCATCCGGAAATCATCGATCTCTGCCGCGAGCGCAACTGGGAGTTCTTCAGCCACGGGATTTACAACACCCGCTATACATACGGCATGTCCAGCGAACAGGAACGGGACATGATTCGCGATTCAATGGAAACGATTCATCGGCACACCGGCCAGAAGTGCGCCGGATACCTGGCCCCGGCGCTGTCGCATTCGGAAGAGACTCTCGACCTGTTCGCGGAAACCGGCACAGAGCTGTTTGGCGATAAAGGTGGCTTTTACACCTGCGACCTGTTCCACGATGACCAGCCCACACCAATCAACTTGCGCAGCGGCAAGCGCTTCGTGTCCGTACCCTATTCGCTGGAAATGAACGACACCATTGCCTACGTGGTCAACAAAGTGGAACCCCGCCGCTACGGGCAGATGCTGCGAGATAATTTTGACCGCCTTTACCAGGAGGGCGCAGAGAGCGGCACCGTGATGTGCATTCCCACGCACAACTACCAGGTAAGCTGCCCCCACCGCCTGCGCGCGTTTGAAGAGGCGCTCGAATACATCACCGGCCACTCCGACGTTTGGGTAACCACTGGCCGCGAAATTGCCGAATACTACCTGCAGAATTATTACGACACCGCGCGGGCAGACATCCAAGCAAAAAATGCTTCCGCGGCTCAGGAGGTACAGCCATGAGCGAGAAATCAGCCATGAGCGAAAAAAAGGCCATGAGTGATACAAAAGCCCTGCCTCCAGAGCACCTCCAATACCCCCAGCGTCACTACGGCATGGACCACGACCTCTACTCCTGGGAAATGCTGACCAATCGCAAGCCGGTACACTGGCAACAGGGAAAACTGGCCCTGTGGGTCAACGTCAGCCTGCAGTTTTTTCCGCTCAATCAACGCGGCCTGCCATTTCCACCGGCCGGGGGCATGACCATGCCCTACCCCGACCTGCGCCACTTTTCTCTGCGAGACTATGGCAACCGGGTCGGCATCTACCGCATTCTGCGCGCACTGGATAAATACAACATCAAGCCGACGTTTGCCGTGAACGGCGAACTTGTACAGCGTGCGCCATACCTGCTTCACCTGCTGCGCGAACGCGGTGACGAACTGATTGCCCACGGCTGGAATATGGACAGCCCCCACTACGGCGGGCAATCGAAAGGCGTGGAAAAAGAATTGATCTCCCGCACTCTGGGCTCCCTGCGCAAAGCCAGTGGTCAGGAGGTTCGCGGCTGGCTGAGCCCCGGCAAAGTGCACAGCGAAAACACCCCCACCCTGCTAGCAGAACAGGGCGTTGAGTATTTTTGTGACTGGGTAAACGACGACATGCCCTACCGCTTCAACACCAACAGCGGTGCGCTGTGGGCGATGCCTCTTTCGACAGAACTGGAAGACCAGTTCATATTGCGTAACAACCTGCACTCCGAAACCTCCTACGCGGAACAGATAGAAGATGCGTGCCGTTTTCTACTTTCTGAAGCGCAAACCCTGGGTGGCCGCATTTTGGCTCTCAACATCCACCCATGGATGCTGGGGCAACCTCATCGAATTGCGTATCTTGAGCGTGCATTCGAATTTATTACCGCACAACCGGGCGTGTTTAGCGCACCGGCACATACTCTTCTGCAGCAATGTGAACAGGCGATGGTGGAGCCGGCGTAAGCGCCGGCTGCCATTTGATATAAAATGATATATCATTAGCGCTTTTCGCCGGGCAGAAGGTCTCGATGCTATGGATGCCATCAATACGCTTTTCAGCAAGCAGCAATTAGAATCGCTGTCGGAAGAGTCGCATTCCCCCCTGTATTTCCAGCTTTACACGCTGCTGAAGAATGCCATTTTAAATGGAACCCTTGAGCACGGTGACCAAATGCCTACGGAACTGCAGTTGGCGGAATCCTTCAGCGTATCCCGCATTACCGCCAAGCGCGCGATGGACGAGCTGGCAGCAGAGAGCCTCGTAGAACGCCGGCGCGGTAAAGGCACGCACGTCATTTATGAATATCAGCAACAGCCCGTAAAGGCCCCACTGGTAGGCATGCTGCAAGAAATCGAAAGCATGGCGCGGCACTCCGAGGTTGAGGTGCGCAGCTGCGAGTTTCTGCAGCCCTCCGCCGAAATTCGCGAGGAGCTGGGTCTGGAAACCGGTGACACGGCGCTGCTCCTGGAACGCACCCGCTCTCGTGATGGAGCGCCCTTTGGTTACTACGTCAGCTGGACTGCCGGCCTGGAACGCAAAGTAACGGCCAAACAGTTTGAGAAAACTCCGCGACTCGAGGTGTTCCGCAAGCAGGGCCTGGAAATTTCTCACGTAACCCAGACCCTGAGCGCCGAAGCCGCCACGCAGGAAAGCGCGCGCGAACTGGCAACCACCGTCGGCGCGCCACTGCTTAGCCTGACACGCCGCTCCTACGCAAAAGTGAATGGCCAGGAACAGCTGGTGGATCTGATGCACGTGCTTTACCACCCCGACCGCTTCCAGTACCAGATGGATCTGAAAGCAGACGAGCTCTGATTCCGGCAAGAAATTTGTTTAGCGGGCTATGGCTGCATGAATAGGCCTCATGAATGGGCCTCATGAATAGGCTTCAGGCATAGCCCCAAATTACCGCACCCGGCCACTGCCCGCTGAAGTCTTGTAACTGTACCTGCCACTCCTTACTACCCTGCACCCAGCGGTACTCCCGCAGCAGGCCATCGCGCAGCAGGTATTCGGAACCATTGTCATACTGGCCACCGGAATAGCGATAACGCTCAACCGGCTCGCTGCTAACCCCTACCGTCTCCCCTACCGATTCCCGCCCCAAGTAGTCCAACCGACGACTGGAGACATCCGGCATAAACAGATTGTCTCGCTGCCCCGGGTCCTGAATCCACGGCACTAGGATTTCCCCGCGCCCGCCAGCGGCGGCAAGTCCGGTAAGGAGCTGACCTGCGAAAATCCGCATGAGGGGGAAGAAATGCATTTCAGCCGCAGAAAAGCTTTGCGCTGGTGAGCCCGGGCGGCGAAAACGATAGCGCGCGTTACTGGGCTTACCTTGATTACTGGGGTCGCACCGGTAGGTCGCTACTGCGAGTGGTACATCGCCATCCTCACACCATTTCAGCAGCCCCCGCATACCGCCGGATTTTTCGATCCTTACGCAGGCGCTTATGCGCAAAGACAGGGATGGCACCTCGCGCACGCTGGAGATTTCATAGCCGCTACCAGACTGTCGCAGCTGCCATGTCTCCGCGAGTGGTACCGGGTTGCCGTCGCATTGATATTCATAGCGCCCGGTTGCCAGAGGAGGAAAAGTGTCGTTCGGTATCATTCCGCCGTGTCCGCAGCCACTTGTAGCAAGTGATCCGTGGACTGATGCGCACGATCACGCAACAGATGCGTATTGGAGGAAAGCATTTTGTTGACCGCAGCGCGCGGGTGCAGTGCCGCCACCGTCAACTCCCCCTGTTGGCGCGTCATAATCGGCTTGTTGATGTTGCCGTCGAAGTGACGCTCACGCCACGGTTCCAACAGGGTAAACTCCCGCTCCAGGCTGGCCACAAGCCCACCATCGGTACCGGGCATTGCCGCAACCAGACAGATGCGGTTTTCCGCAGCCCGCGCGGCCATTAGCAGTGGTAAGTTTTCGTCTTTTCTGCTGCCGCGACTCGCTCGCAGCGAGGGCACCGCCAATACGCAGTGCGCACCCTTGAGCGCCGCCATACGGGATAGCTCTGGGTAGAAACAATCTTCCCCAACCAAAAGTGCAACCCGCGCCCAGGGCAAGTCAAACACCTGTAACACACTGCCCGCCGGCGCCAGTCCCATAGCACAACGATGCAATTGCGGCTGCACCAGCCTACGCCCGCTTTCATCGAGCAGAATGCCGACGTGGTGCCAGCCGTGCACACCTTCTTCGATCACACTTGTACAGATAGCGATGCGCTTTTTACGGCTTACCTCGGCCAAGCGCTCTTCTGCCAAGCGGCACATTTGCATGGTGCGCGCCCAATCTTGTGCGGGATCCACAACCGGGAAACACGCCGGCAATACCGCGAGCGCGACATTTTCCGGCAGATCCACAACCAGCTCCTCGGCGCGCCCTATCGCCTCGACACCAATACCCTGCGGGCTTATCAATGCGACTTTTACCTCTTCCTCAGCCTCACTCGAAGGCGTCAACGCACTCTGCTTGAGCCCCTCATACAGCGAAGACTGACGGCGGGCAAGCGCGCCCATGCTCAACCGCAGCCGGGCATCTCGGTCAGGCAGCTCGGCCATCACCACTTGCTCAACGCCCCGTTTGCCCTCAACCACTGGGCGCCCATCCACGCCGACGACCTGGCTTTCGCCCGCGCCATACAGTAATGACTCGGGAATCGATGTCATTGCACTAACCTGCGCCAGCTCCTGTTCCGGCACCAGCGGCCCAACCTTGTTCGCCGCCACCATAAATAGCCGGTTCTCCGCGGCACGCGCCCGCACATGCAGGCTCGCCTCATCAAACGCAAAGGAATTCAGGGAATTGCACAACAGATCGGCCCCGGCCAACGCCAGACGCCTAGAAGGCTCGAAGCTGATGCCATCGCGACAGGCGATAAACCCGATTCTTCCGAGCTCCGTATCCACGAGCCCCGCCGCCCGGGTCGCGGGTGTGAAGAAGTCGTTCTCATGCCCCATTAGGCTCTGCTTGTCTGCCTCCCCGAGCAGATCACCATTTGGCCCATAGAACAGCGAGGTCACGGTGATGACCGGTTTCTCTCCCTTCTTGTACTGACGCCGCAACGATACGTTGATCAGCACATAGCTCTTGTGCATTTGTGCGCGCGCCGCTATGGCCCGCAGGAACATGCCATCCAGGTCCAACGCGCACTCCCAGGCCTGGTCCAGATCACGATACCAAGAGATCCGGTTACAGAACTCCGGCAACACCATCAGCTTGGCCCCATCCGCAGCCGCGCGATCAATCATGCGGATACAGGTGGCTAGGTTTTCATCAACTTCCGTTCCGGTAGCAAATTGCAGTGCGGCGACCTTAGGCATAGTTCCCCCGGCATGGCTATTTCCCGGCAAAGTTATACTCCACCGGGACACTGGATAAATTCCTCTTTTGAGCCAATTGTACTATTGATATAACTTTATTACACTACCCCTCTAGACCGACCCAGTTAGACCGACCCAGTTAGACCGACTTAGCCGCAACCGCTGGCATAAGCTACCGGGCTATTTAGAGGCGTTCTCTATCTGACCACAGAGGCAACGTGTGCCGGCCACATTTACCCCGTAGCCATGTACACTCATGGACGGTCTCGTAATAAAAATGAAAACAGCTGGGAAAATCCGTCAACAGCGAGGCGCTGCACAATGGATACAAACAACCTGACCCCAAACAACCAAGCATCGAGATCCTGGCTTGGTGCCCAATTGGCAGCCGGCATTTCCCGCGGCAACTTTGCCACCTACCTGTTCGCCGTATTTATTTCCTCCGGGTATGCGGGAGCCCTTGCGGTGTTACAGCCCGGGCTACTCCATGTAATGGGCATTGCCCAGGACACTCAGGCGATGGTGACCGGTTACCTCAGTGCCATGCAGGAACTTGTTTTTATTCTGCTGCTTGGCTCTGCCGGAGCACTGTCCGATCGTATCGGCCGCCGGCCGGTCTACGTGTTCGGTCTCGCCCTGACCGGTATTGGCTTTGTCCTCTACCCGCACGCCAGCTCGATTACACAGCTGTTCGCCTACCGTATGCTGGTCGCGGTTGGTAGCGCCGCGATGATCGGAATGATGGTGACGGTGGTTGCCGACTACGCGAGCGAATCTTCCCGCGGTCGCGCCAATGGCCTGCAAGCCCTGGCCGCGACACTGGGCGCCTTTATCCCCCCTATTCTCGCCAGCCTTCCGCAAGTATTTAGTGGTCGCGGCATGGATGAACTGGCAGCGCAGCAACTGACATTTGCCGTAGGCGGCGCCCTGGGAATTGTCGCCGCGGTTGTGGCGCTGTTCGGGCTGGCACCGAGAGTTATTCAGACCGCCTCTGCGGCCAGAGAATCACTCGCACAGACACTGCTGGGCGGCCTCAAGGCGGCGCGGGATCCGCAAACCGCCCTGTCCTATGGTGCGGCTTTTATTTCCCGCGGCGACCTTGCGGTAACCGGAGCCTTTATCTCCCTTTGGCTGGTGCAATACGGCACGCGCGAACTCGGCATGACCGCTAGTGAGGCGATGTTTCAACTGGCAGTGCCGCGGGTACTGGCAACCGTCGCCGGTGCCCTGCTGGGTTCGGTGATTATGGGGCGCATTGCAGACCGCACTTCGCGCGTAAACGCTGTCGCCCTGGCATCCGGGCTCGCCGCGATTGTGTACAGCGCGGTATTCCTGATCCAGGATCCGACCGCCAACTGGGTGATCGGTCTGCTATTTGTGATGGGTATTGCTGAAATCAGTGCATTCGTCAGCAGTCAGGCGCTGGTGGGCCAGCAGGCACCGGAAGCCTACCGCGGTGCGACTATCGGCTTCTTCGGCGTTGCCGGTGCATTTGGTATTTTACTCGGCACCTCTGGCGGCGGTGTTCTGTTCGCAAAAGTTTCACCCAGCGCGCCCTTCGTGCTGTTCGGATTCCTCAATTTTGCCGTTTGTATCTGGAGTATTTGGCTCAGCAAGCGGCTAACTCGTCAAACCACAACACCTGAGTCGTCGACCGTCTCTGCCGTTGCAACCAGCCAATAGAGAACTATTGATATGGAAAACACTGAAAATCTGACAGAAGAATTTTTCACTCATCTCGCCGGCGATACAAATATCGACACCAGCGAAATCTTTGACGCGGTAATGACCACCCGCGACAAAATTTGGGAAAAAATACAAAGCAGCCTGTCACTGAAAGAAGACCTCCGTTGCGCGGACCTGCACAGCTTCGACAACCTGAAGGGTGAACACATTGGCCGCATGCGCACCTTCACCGGCGACCAATCCCCGGTGGACTGGATCATTCACTCCAATATCGGCACACCGCAGAATACATTTACCAATATTCATCTGACAATCTATCTGGACGACTCCGTGGATGTGCCGCACCTGGGCATGGCGTTTGGCACCCTGCCCGATGCATTTTTCTATATCGACCCGATGCCGCGCTACGAGCCATTGAGCTACCCCGAGCACCTGCGGGAATACCTTGCTCCCCTGAATGACATTTACATGAGCCTGCAGGCAGAAATTTTCGAGGCCGGCGTAAAACCGTTTAATGCCGCAATGCCATTTATCCGCGGTTCCCTGTCGCCTGTGGCACTGGCCGGTATCGTTCCACTGGACTTCTACCGCGAAAAGGTGGAGCCGAAAATTTTCGCTTACGTAGATCATTGGCTAAAGCTGGTTCACGAAGCAAAGGCTGTACAGGATGCAGAAACACGCGCGCAACTGAAACAGCGCGACGAATTGATCCGCCGCAATATCGTGCACCTTGACCCTGCGAACCCCATCGCTGAGCGCTTGGTCGGCAAGCCACTGGCGGATCGCCTGGTACGTATTCTGTGTGCCGAAGAGCGCAGCGAGTAACTCTCCAGGCGAAGAGCAAGAGGCAAGCATGTCGGATTCATTGAGGCAGTTACTGACCGGAGATCAGGTACTTTCCGTACCCGGCATCTATGATGGCCTGAGCGCCCGACTGGTGGAACAAGCCGGATTCAAGGCGGCCTTCCTGTCCGGGGCATGCTTGTCTTTCGCCCGTTTCGGCCGTCCGGATATGGGCATTGTCAGCGCCGCCGAGGTGGCAGAATCAGTAGCGGTGATTCGCGAACGCACGCCCATGCCGCTGATCGTGGATATCGATACCGGTTTTGGCAATGCGTTGAATGTACAGCGTACCGTGACGACCTTTGAGCGCGCCGGCGCCTCTGCGCTGCAAATGGAAGATCAGCTGATGCCCAAGCGCTGCGGCCATATGCGTGGTAAGCAGGTCATTAGCCGTCAGGAAATGGTGGGCAAGATTCACGCGGCGCTGGACGCGCGGCACAGTGACGAGACATTGATCTTTGCCCGTACCGATGCGCTTGGGGTCAATGGGTTTGACGATGCGCTGGAGCGTGCGGAGCACTACCTAGAGGCAGGTGCCGATGCGATTTTTGTTGAAGCGCCGGCAAACCTCGAACAAATGCAGATTATTGGCGAGCGTTTGGGCAGCCGGACGCCCCTTATCCATAACCTGGTTGAGGGTGGCCAATCCCCTGTCCAGTCGGCGGATGAACTGCAAGCACTGAACTACCGCATCGCCCTGTTCCCCGCGTCACTGCTCCACCTGTTCATTCCTGCAGCACAGAAATTGCTGGCGCAGCTCGCTCAAAGTGGCCACCTCAACGAACTGCGCAATCAGATGATCGACCTGGCCACAGTGAACGACCTGCTCGGCGCCGACGAGCTGCTGGCGGCGGGCAAAAAATATCAATACGAATAAAAAAACGGTACGCAATTATGAGCCGTGACTACTCGCTTCCGGAACTTGCAAACTACATCGACGGTGCATTTTCCACACCGGCTATCGACCGCGAGCGCAGCTTGCACGACGCCAATACGGACAAACCCATTCAGGGACGCCGCAACTCGAACCGGGAACAGATTCAGGCCGCACTTGCCACCACCGACCGCATTTACCAGGCAGGCACCTGGGAAGACACGCCTGCTGAGGAGCGCGCAGAGCACCTGGAAGCGATGGCGGTAGAACTGAGCGGTGCGGAATACGCAGAAACCATCAGTACGGCCGACAGCCTCACATCGGGCGCGATTGTACGCACCACCCGAAAAATGGCCAAGATGCTGCCGTTCGTATTCCGCGGCGCGGCTGCTTATCTGCGCGAAGGACATCTGGACAAACAAGTACCCGGCCCGCGCGGCCCGGTAGACTATCTGCGCCGCCCCTGGGGCCCCGCACTGCTGATTGCTCCATGGAATGGCCCAACCGCGATCGGCTCTCACAAAGTGGCGAGTGCCCTCGCCGCGGGTGCGCCGTGTATTCTCAAACCTTCCGAATTTACGCCGCACTCGGCCATCATGATGGCGCGCGCCGCAGACCGGGCGGGGCTGCCCAAGGGCGTATTTCAGCTGACGCTGGGTGATCGCACTGTCGGCGCACAGCTAGTAGAGGATCCGCGCATCAAAGCCGTCTCATTTACGGGCGGACTTGCCGGCGGGCGCGCGATCGCGCGCGCATGCGCAGACGACTTCGTGCCTACGCAATTGGAACTCGGCGGCAACAACCAGCTCGTTGTATTTGCCGATGCCGACTTGGACCTCGCCGCTACCGGCATTGTGTATGGGATGACCAATCTCAATGGACAGTGGTGCCGCGCGCTTGGACGCCTTCTGGTACACGAATCGGTGAAAGATCGCCTGCTGGATAAGGTTATGAGCCAGCTGGCGAATGTTCGTATCGGCCACTCCCTCGATGAGGAAAGTGATATGGGGCCGCTGGTACACCGCGGTCACTTTGAGCAGGTGCAATCGGACATCGAGCGTTTGCGGAGTTGCGGTGGGGAGATACTGACGGCGACTCCACTACCACAGCTGGAAGGTAACTTTATTGCCCCGACCCTGATCGATGGTTGTCGCCCCGAGGATACCCGCGAGGAAATTTTTGGCCCCGTTGCCACGATTCACACGTTCCGTGATGACAACGAAGCACTCGCCCTGGCCAACGGCACCGACCTTGGTCTTGCCGGCTATGTATATAGTGAGAACGAAGAAAAGGCCTTTGCATTTGCCCGCAAGATGCGTACGGGTGGAGTAAAGATCAATGGCTACAGCTTGCTGAGTATCGGTGAAGGAACGCCGCGCGGAGCCTGGGGACTGTCAGGGCTTGGTGAAGAGGGACATGGCCAATCCATTGAATTCTTTACCGGAGCCCGGGTAGTTGGTCTTTCTCCGCAGGATCCACTGGGTGGGCGCTAATGCGCCCCTCTAAGAACCAGAGTATCAATCTACCAGTGCAATAGACATCTGTTGCTCGGGCTTTGAAATCTCGATCACTGCCTTGGAGAATTTAGGCGGGCCAAATTTTGGCACATGGCCATTAGACAAGCCCACCGGTTCTTTCGGGATTCCGATAAAATTCCGATCCATTTCACCATTGGCATTATTATCATGATGGACGGCGATCGCCAAAGCACCATAGGGTAGCGTCATCATAACTTCGAGTTGACCGTTTTGGAGATTTTCCAGACCGGCTATCAGCTCATAGACCTTGGTTTCGCTAAGAAAGGTATCTTTGGAATCGTACACAGAAATATACAATTTCCCGACCTGAGACTGGATATTGGCGATGGTAAGCGTTACGGCTGCGATACCTTCTCCATCGGCCTCGCTACTAACCGCCTCAGCAATTTCAGAAACTCCGGTGGCCTCACTAACTTCCGCTGCAACCCCACCACCGTAAAGGGCGACAAGCCCGGCAAAACAACCACACAGTATTCGATTGATCATTACAGAGCTCTCCTTGGTGTAATAGGAATATCGACTCAGCGGATTACATTGGCCACATACCACTTGTCCTAAAAACGATGACCATACAATCTTCAGATAAGCGGCGCATCTTTTTCAACTTGCAATCGGCGCCAGGTATCCGCCCTGCCCCCGGTAGGTACATCGAGCATTGATCCTACCATGTTGCCGACTTCCATCAACGCAGTCAGGTCGATACCGGTATCGAAACCCATCTGCTCAAGCAGCATAACCACATCTTCGCTAGCGGCATTACCGGTCGCGCCCGGGGCAAATGGACAACCACCAATGCCGCCGATGGCGCTGTCAAACTTGCGTACGCCTGCGTCCAGAGCAGCGTAGATGTTTCCAAGCGCTAACGCCCGGGTATCGTGGAAATGGCAGGCCAGACGCTGTGCCCCATATTCACGTGCCAGCGCGCCCATCAAGCTGCTCACAACCATCGGGTTGGCTGCACCAATGGTGTCTGCGATGTTCACATCGTCCGCACCAAACTCGAACAGCTGCCCGGCAAGATCCATTACCTTACCCGGATCCGTAGCGCCCTCGAACGGACACTGCCAAGCCACGGCAATGCACCCTACTGCGCGGATACCATCGGCCTGTGCTGCCTGGAAAATCCCCTGAGCTTGTGCCAGTGAATCTTCAACAGACATGCGCACATTGCGCTGATTCATGGTCTCTGTGGCGCAGATCACCAGTACCACCGTGTTCGCACCGGCATTGCGGGCCAACTCATAACCCTTTGCATTTGGAATCAGCACCTGACGATCGACACCGGAGTCGCCGGTAATTCCAGCGAGCACCTGATCGGTATGGGCCATCGCCGGTACCGCCTTTGGCGACACAAATGCCCCGGCTTCCACCGAGCGTACGCCGGCATTTAGCAAGCCTCGGATTATTTGCACCCGCTGTTCGACTCGCAGAACACGCTGTTGATTTTGCAATCCGTCCCGCGGGCCCACGTCGTTGATCAGTACCTTTTCACGCATCGGTCAGCTCCGTTGCATCCGGCTCAAGCCGCATCGCCATCGTTTTTCAGTGCATCGATATCGGCCTGGGTATAGCCGCACAGATCACTCAGGATCTGATCCGTGTGCTCACCGATAAGTGGCGCGGGCGAGAAGGTATCCTCATGGGTTCGGGACAGCTTGATCGGATTCCCAGGTGCCTTGGTTTTCTTGCCATTGGGGTGTGCGATATCCACCACCATATTGCGGTGCAGCACCTGCGGATCATTCAGTGCTCGTTCCAGGTTGTTAATGGGGGCACACGGAATGCGCTGGGCTTCCAGCTTTTCCAGCCACGCATCCGTGGTGTCAGTAGCAAAAATTTCCGCGAGCTTTTCATCAATAAACGTCTTGTCGGCAAAGCGTCCCGGCTGCCCATCGTATTTTGGATCGTCAAACTCGGGCACCTGTACTACCGGCTTGAGGTTCTGCCAGAAGTTGTCGGTAATCACCGCGATAATCACGAAGCCATCCGACGTGGCGTAGCTGTTGTACGGCACGTGCACAAAATGCGCGTTGCCAATCGGGTATGGATTTTTACCGCTCAGGAAATGCATGGTGGCCATGTAATTCAGCATGGATATCTGACAATCCACCATGGAAATATCCACGTGCTGGCCCTTGCCACTCGTTGCCCGCTCGGCAATCGCCGCCAGAATACCCATGACAGCGAACATACCACCACCCAGGTCGCCAATGGGGATACCAGCGCGCACCGGGTTGGCCGGGTCTTCACCGGTAATCGACATACCGCCACCGTACGCCTGCGCCACCTGATCAAAAGCCGGACGCTTGGCCCCCGGGCCGTCAGAGCCAAAGCCCGATACGCAACAGGTAATGATGCGAGGATTAATTGCATTGAGTGAGTCGTAATCGATCCCGAGGCGCTCCGGAACGCCGGGGCCAAAGTTACTGATGACCACATCCGCCTGCTTCACCAAGTCGTAAAAAACCTGACGGCCGCGCTCGCTCTTAAGGTTCAGCGCCACACTGCGCTTGTTGCGGTTCAGGGTCAAATAGTAAGCGCCAAATCCATCGATGGAGTTTTCGGGATCACTTGCAAGGAGCTTACGCGTACCCTCGCCCGCCAGCGGCTCAACTTTGATCAGGTCCGCACCCAGGTCAGCGAGCAACATCGCCCCATAGGGCCCAGAAAGCATATGGGTCAAATCCAATATACGAATGCCATTCAGCGCCTTGCCCATAGGACAACTCCCAAGACTATTCCAATGAGTACATAAAAGTAGCTAGGTTCGTCGTACCTTCCGATCCACTATGACTATCGCAATGCAATAGAGATGAGGATCCTGTGGATATGCGGAAGGTACGGGATTGCAGCTAGAGAGACTTGCCGGTTTCCGGATTCACTGGCGTTTTCCAGAAGAAAACCATCAACCCTATATAGGCAAGGAGAATAACGGAGGCCGTCACTGGAAACACGTTATAGAAGACCCATGGTTCCCGGAAAATTTCCCAAAGTACCATCTGCTCTGGTAAATACCAGAAAACGCCGCCTACGGCGATGGCGTAACGAATAGCCAGCCCTGCTTCTTTTTGCTTGAACTGTTTGGCAACAATGATCGCAGACCAAAGTACTACCAATGCAAAAGACACATAATTCACCGGATGGTGTAGGCCGAGAATCCGTTCATCATTAACCGCCAACATCAAGGTATACATAAACCAGTTGACGAAAAGTAATTCTGTAGCCGCAACGCGGGCATACTGCGGCTTGTAACCTTTTGTAGGTTTACCGGGGCGCAGCCCGAAAATCTTGCGGACCCAAAGAATCAGTCGGCAACGAATATCCTTGTTCATACCCATATAAATCATGAGCATGAAACAGAAGAGCGTACTGCTCTGCAGAAATACGTGCTCACCCATGAAATAGGGTCTGGGTATGGAGGAATCTCCCGCAAACAAGGCGGCGACATCCGATTTCAACAGGTACTCTGGACCGGCTTCAGTCATTGCCAAGGCAAAGTTGTTTTCAGCTCCAATAAAATGCAGGTACATCTCAAACCAGAACACCCAAACAAGTGAGCCACCGACAAATCCCATCCAGGTGCCACGAACCTCGTTTTGTTCCAGCCCCTTCCACACCATGATTAATCCGAGCATACCAACCACAAACGCGACAGCGTAGGCGATCGTAGAAGGTATACCAGCGTAAATTAAGGTAACGAGGTACATATGGGCGACCATCTTTTCCAGAATAACCCAGCCCAGGGCGAGCCCACCTAATGCAGGTGCGCTATATAGTCGCGACTTCTCCAGCTGAGGAGATTCAAGTGCAGAGACGGTCATTGCAGTTACCTCTTTTTATTACTACTTGCTTGTTTTTATACGCTATAAAACTTGTTTGATTCCACTTTCGGCTGGAGAATAACGCCCGCAACATGCTTTCACGTCACGGGCGCATTCACCATGCTTAGAACGTGTAGCTCAGTCTCAGACCTGCAGTTCGTGGGTCAGGCAATAGCAATTCTATCCCCTGGGGCGTGAAAGCCGCTCCAGGAAGATGCCCGTAATCCACGTTGTTAAGCCCGCTCTTCACCTTGTCGTCATCCAGCAGGTTGTTCACATAGAGCACCAGATCGAAACTATCGAAGTTCAGGCCGCCCTGGAAATCTACCAGCCAGTATTCCGGCAACCAGGCGTTATTGCCACGATCGAGGTAACGCTCCGACTCATAGTTACCCAATAGCTCGGTGAAATATCCGACGCCATTAGCAAACTCACCATCGTATCGCGCAGAAAGCATGGACGCATGTTTAGCGGAATTTAGGAACTGTGTCCCGGAGTAGTCACCCTCGGCAGTGCCTGTCCACAATTTATCCAGGGTACCCGGACGACCCACGTCGGCGATGGTGTAGTCTTTTACCTCTGTATCGCTCAGTACATAGCTGGCAAGAAAGGTCCAGTTTACGGTTGGGCGATAGATGGCACTTAGCTCAAGGCCTTGCAATTCACTTTTACCGGCATTGGTAACCACTGAATTTTGGGTGCCCGTATTTGGATCGAATACGAAGTGGGAAATCTGCTGGTTTGTATAGTCATACAAATAAATCGCGCCGTTAAGCTGCAGCCGATTATCAAGAACATTACTCTTGAAGCCCGCCTCATAAACCGAAAGTTCTTCCGGCTTGTACTCACCTGTAGTGATGATGCCATCGCCATCTGCGGTAGACATTCCGCCGGGTTTAAAGCCCTCCGAGAAGGACGCGTACACCATCAGGTTATCCAGTGCCTGCCAGTCCACACTTACCCGCGGCACGAAGGAACTGTCGGTGCGGGAATAAGTTTGGACGCCTGGATCGGTGGGCATGAAAGTTACCGGATCCAGGACCGGAATCCCCATCAGACCGTTAAATTGGGTACTCAATGGCACACTGCGGTAATCAATATCCTCTTCCAGATAACGCCCTTCTGCGGTCAGGCGCCAGTTATCCGCAAGGTTGTAATTTAAGGCGAAGGCCAAAGAGACGTGATCGGTATCGCGAGTCATGGGGATGGGCAGCGGTGTCGGTGACGTACTGTGATTCACCAATCCAAAACCGCCCATCCATTGATCGAGATAGGCATCCCAGAAGGTCTTATCGACGCCTTCGCGCAGCCACCACTGCTGGTTCATCAACGTATCCATCGTTTCTGACCAATAGAGGGCGCTTGCCAACCAGTCGAGCTTACCGGAACTACCCGACAGGCGGAACTCCTGGCTGAATTGAGCCGAGTCGAAACTGGTATCGCTATTCGCGTTCACCCCATACTGCGTGTATTCACCAGGAAAACCGGGTGGAATGAACATACCGGAACCTGGCCCCAGTGACTGCAACGTAAAGTTAGTGCGGTCAAAATCGGACTGGGTGCGGGAGTCGTTGTAGTTGGCTCCAGTGAGTGACAGGAACTCAAAACTATCCATCTCGAGTTTCAGTTCTAATGAAGTGCGAGCGCCGCGCACGGTCGTGCCGGCAAAATCGCGACCGGTAAGCGGGTTGGACGACAGGTCAATTTCACTTTCTGAAGCGCCGCTCAACTCACCCACAATGACCGCCCCACAAGCCGCTGGGCCGCCAACAAGGTGGGCGTACGGAGATGACATCGCACAGTCGGCCGCGGTAGTACCGGTGCCCGCGATCGGCCGTATCTCTGCGTAAGGGCTGACGGAACCAAGAAGCGCAAAATCAAAGGGAGAAGATCCGGTATGCAAGACGGACTGTCGTTGGACAATTGGTCGCTGAGAATATTTGGCCTCGCTATATTCAGCGCGCCAGTATGCAGAAAATTGTTCGTCAGGTGTCCAGTTCAACGCTGCGGCAATACCATCAGAATCTACGCTACCGAGGTCACCCGACGTATTGGGATTCTTGTAATAGCCGTCAAATTCTGTTTTAGCCACGTTGAGTGAGGCAGCCAAAATACCCGGCACGATCGGCATGCTGCCGCTCGCCTGAATTTTACTATAGCCATGCTCGGTAGCATCCGCTGCAAAGCGAACTTCCGACTCTTCGCCGGGACGCTTGGTAATATAATTCACGGCGCCAGAAAATGCTGAGCGACCATACACCGCACTTTGCGGTCCCTTTACGACCTCCACACGTTCCAGATCGAACAGATCCAGGTTAGGACCGTTGCCGCTGCCTCCAGTGGTCATGGATTCCGATGACACATCGATTCCATCAATCAACAGTGCCACATTGGAACGACCTCGAGAATTCGACAGCCCTCGCAGAGAGATTCGAGTATCGTTGGGCAGCAACCCGGTTTCGAAGTCCAGTCCAGCGGTGTAACGGGCAACACCTTCCAATGCGGAAATGCCTTTTTCCTGCATCTGCGCGCCGGTCAGCACGTCTACTGCTACCGGAACGGTCTGCAGGGATTCTTCCCGCTTCCGTGCAGTTACCACAACTTCTTCAATGGCAAAGTCGTCACCACGCGCGGCCTTTACCTGCCGAGTCTGCTCTGTGTCTGCCATGGCGCCTTGCACAGCGACGCAAGCGGCAACAGCGAGAGAGAGTTGATTTCGATTGAACATAGCCCCTCCAAAAGAATTCTTTATTGTTTTTACTGCTCGTTACCTGGCTAACCTGATACCGCTTGCGATTGGCCATTGCGAGACCGCCAAACACTCGGCGATCCCGGCAAATGTTATTATGTTATACTTTTATATCTTTTCAAGTGTTTTCTGGAGCTATTGAGGCCACACCACCCCACCTTACGCTATCTAAACGCCACAAGCTTCAACACTGTTAGCGCACAGAACACACGCATCGCTTAGATGCGGGATTGCTTAAAACTGTTCGAGCAAAAGACCCTTACCTGTAATTCTGTCCTCAATGCCACAGGCTCGTAGTGCATGCCACACGGTAGCGATATTGATTGGAATCAGGGGTTTCTGTAGCCAGTGCTCGAGCGTAGGGAACAGATCCAGGGTCGAGAGATTGGTACCACACTGGATGATTGCATCGACATCATCACCGTCCACCTCACGTACTGCATCTAACACTTCCTGGATAGGTGTTTCGGCGATGGAGGTTGCCGAGGGACGGTTCATCCCCTTCACGTTCACCACTTCGAAGCCAATATCGGAGAAAAAGCGGCGTACGTTGTCGTCACCCACCTGCGGGTACGGCGTAATCACGGAAATGCGTTTGGCACCAAAGCAATTGAGCGCGTCTTTAGTGGCACCTGCACCGGTGGTCAGGCCGAGATCGCCAATCTGATCGCGGATCTCGCGCTCAAAGGCGATATTCCCCTCAAGGCCACCCCAGAAGGTTTCCGCAGACATGCCCAGCATGATGTGGGAGACCTTTGCGGACAGCACATTGCGAATCGAGACCGGAATTTCGCCGCGCATAATGTCGAGAAAACGCTCAAACACCGTATTCTCATCATCACCACTGCGGCTCATTTCATCAGACCAGTTACGCAACTCGATCCAGAACCGCGATGGATGCCAGGTTACGCCATCCAGCCTGAGCTGTTGCAGGTCGTATTCAACGCCGGTATTGGTGGAAGGAATGATGACGCCGATTTGGGCGCGACGGGCGATCTGATAATTATCCATAACGACTCCGGAAAAACCTTAACGGAGTTATACCGGCCACCCGTGCTGACCGGCATGATAATTATCAAGAACCTTCTGCGACTGCCACTAGCGGTACAGGTTCTTTGGCTCGCGGTGCGCGCAGCGCTATGGCGAGCAGGAGCAGCAGCCCCATCAAGGCGGTGCCAATGTAGTAAGGCGCGTGAATACCGATACCCGCGAAGGCGGCGCCGGTAATCGCGGTACCCATACCGCGACCGAGTGTACCCAGCGCGTTATATAGCCCCATCACGGCGCCCCGGTTATCTGCCTGCGCTTCTTTCGAGGTCAGTGACTGCATTGAGGTCAGTACAAACGCCGCACCAATGCCCTGCCCCACCAGCGCAGCGGCGACTCCAGGCACGCTGGCGTGGCCCCCGGCCACGGTAACCAGGATGGCAGAAATACCAAACAGGATGGCCCCGGCACGCATCAGACGGCGCTCACCGAAGCGCCGGGACAGAGGCCCGATTAGCCCTCCCTGCACAATCACCATGGCAATCCCTGCCGCAATCAGCACCGGCACCAGATCTTTGGGCCCATGGGCGATATCGGTGGCATCCGCCCAAATGGGAAAAATCGACTCAACGAACCCCGCGGCCAGGTTGTACACGGTCACCGCACCCAGTAGCAGGCACAGGCCGCGCCGCTCGGCCACCCAGCCCAGTAGCTGGGAAAAGGACTGTGACTGCGTATTTGATTTTGCAGTGCCAGACAAACTTTCCTTGAGGAAAAATATCACCACCAGTAACGCGGACAGCGACAACCCCGCAGACACCATGGCCGGAAGCTGTAAGTTGGCATCTTCGAAGCTATCCCCGGCCAAATAGCCGCCCAGTGCAGGCCCTACGATAAAGCTGATACCAAACGCTGCCCCGAGCATACCCATGGCTTTCGCGCGATCCTGATCGGTGGTGACATCCGCGACGTAGGCCTGGGCCACAGACAGATTACCTGCCATCAGCCCGCTAAACAGTCGCGATATGGCAACCATCCAGACTGTTGTAGCAAAGCCCAGCAACACGTAACCCAAAACCGCACCAGCCAGGCTGACCACCAGAATGGGTTTGCGCCCAAAGCGGTCGCTCAAGCGACCCCATATGGGAGTGGAGAAAAACATGCCCACGACGTATAGCGCCATACACAGCGTGGCAATACCGGGCGTGGCGCCGAGCTGTAGCGCATAGTACGCAAGGATGGGCAACATGATGGCAAAGCCAATCATGTCCAATAACACAATAGCTACCGCGATATACATGCCGCTTTGTCTCCCCCGAAACCCTTGTTACAACTTGTGTTGCTACCTGTATTGCAACTTGTGTCACTACCGGTGTTGCGATCAGTGTTCTTCGAGCAGCCAGCCCATATTGTCGAACTTATCGTGAATACCGCAGCTGCGCAGCGCATGCCAGCAGGTGGCCACGTTAATCGGGAGCACCGGCTTTTGCAGCATTTTCTCCATGGCCGGGAACACACCTACGGTCGACAGATTGGTCCCCACCTGCACGATGGCATCCACATCGTCGCCATCAATTTCGCGCACGATATCCAATACGTGCGGTTCCGGTACCAGTGCAATGGCATCGTGGGCATTGGCACAGCGCAGGCCCACGAGGTGTTTAATTTGATAACCTGCGTCTTCAAAGAACAGGCGAACGTTCTTGTCGCCCACCGGCTGATACGGAGTGATGATCGACAAGGTCTTGCCTTTGCCTTCCGGCAAGCCCAGCGCCTCCAGCGCCGATATAACCGCGTTCGCTCCGGTAGTGAGACCCGTGTCTTCACCCACCAGTTCCTGAATACGATCAACAAAGCCGTCATTACCCTTAATGCCACCCCAGAAGGTCTCCGCCGACATCCCCATCATCACGTGGTCAGGCTTGCAGGTCATCAGGCTCTCGATGGAGTCACCAATGGTTTCACGCAAACGCTCAAGGAAGCGCATGAAGTTGGCATCATCACTAAGATCCGGATGGTCGATCATAAAGCGCGTGGTATGCCAGGTAACACCGCGCGGTAACAGGCGCTGGCAGTCGTATTCCACCGAGGTATTGGTCGAGGGAATCACCACGCCAATTTTCGCGCGATGCCCGATGTAATTATCGCGGTGGCCATTGCTCAGCTGGGATCTCTCCCGGGTTTTGGACAGATCGATTTTCTCAGGGAATGTCATCAGACTAAGCCTCGTATGCTTTATTGGACGGCCAAACTATCGCGCACGCAGTTGATCATGGAACGCTCCAGCAAAAAGGCCTTGGCCTTGTCCGGATCGGCGGCGGTTTCCATCAGCATCTGCTGGCGCTTGCGCTGGATATTCGGATCGCGCGCTTCCATCAGTTTTTTATTCTCGATGGTGTGACGCTGTACAAACTGCACCGCCAGCTCACGGCGCTGACGATCGTACAGTGAGAAGGCCGCGTCCGCGTCAGCGCCCTCCTGAATCACCTTCTGGAGTTTTTCCGCGAGATTGAAGGCATCGTGCAAACCACCATTCATCCCCATACCACCCAGAGGATTATTGATATGACAGGCATCGCCCACGAGTAGCGCGCGCCCTTGATAGTAGGTTTCGGCTACACGCTGGTTTACCGCATAGATACTGCGGTGATGCACATCGTAATCTTCCTCACGGGGATGCAAGCGTTTAAGGCGCGACTGCACAAACTCATCGGAAAGATAATAATTTTCTTCTGCCTCATTGGCAGGGAACACGGGCACCAGTACCCGCCAGAGTTTGTCGGTACGCAGGATTACACACCACTCTTCCGGGTCGGATACGTAATTCACATAGGAGAAATCTTCAAAGACCTCTTCGAATGGAAAGCTAGTACTAACCACGAGAAACTTCTCGTCGTAGGTGAAACCGGAGTAGCCGATCTCCGAGCGCTTGCGTACCACACTGCGCGCGCCTTCGGCACCGATAAGGTAGGAGCCAGCCAAACGCTGCTCACCCTGGGCCGTGCGTACAACCGCGGTCACTCCACCATCGTCCTGCTCGTAGTCCACCAGCTCGCAACCAAAACGTACTTCTGCGCAAGCGTATTCTTCCATCGCCTCGCAAATAAACCCGGTCAGTTCATACTGCTCCAACTGCAGGCGAAACGGAAAACGCGTATTTTCCTTGATCATGGACATATCGAAGGTGGCCACTTCACCGGTGGCACGATCGCGATACTGGTAGCGATCCGCACGCAGGCCGCGCTCCAGCATTTTCCCAATCACCCCTTCATCCAGATCGGCAATCATTTCCAACGATGGTGGATGAAAGGTGGATGCCCGCAGGTCGACGGGCAATTTGTCGCATTTTTCCAGCAGCAGTACGGGGATGCCCTGCTTCGCCAGAGAAAGCGCCAGCACGCCACCACTTGGGCCGGCGCCAGCAATAATTACGGGAGACTGATTCGACATAGTAACTCGCCAAATTCAATTATTGTTATCGATGATTCGCAGTAAAACGCTGCCAATCTCAAGTATCTAGGCTTGCTGTTCCGCCTGCTGGGAAGTGGACAGCGACTGCAAAACGTCTTGCACAGACATGACATCGGCATATTTTGCATGCATGTCAAACAGGTTGGCCGCGTGGGCTTCCGGGTTGCGATCCCCCACCGCTTCGCGCGGCACCACTACGGGATAGTCGTGCTGCAAACCATCAACCACCGTCGCGCGCACACAGCCACTGGTGGTGAGGCCTGTCACCACGAGGGAGTCCACCCCTTGCGTTTGCAACCAGGTGTCCAGCGAAGTCTTGAAGAAGCTACTGGCCCATTGCTTGGCGATCACCGGTTCATCATCCTGTGGCTGCAGCCGTGGATCGACCTGCACCCATTCGGAATCTGGGGTCAGTACATTCAAGTGATTAATGCGATCGCGAAATACGCGCGCCTGTTGTTCGTGGTGATACACCACGGTGGTAAACACCACCGGCAAGCCGAGTGCGCGAAAACGCTCGAGCAGTTGAGAGTTTGCCTGTACCACATCGGGGCAATCGGTACCGAGGGGGCAACGGGCACTGGTGAAACCGACGATCATATCGACCAGTAACAGTGCAGGCCTGGTGCCCAGACCGAGATTTTTTCGCTCAAGATCCACTTGCAAGCCCCCTTGGCCAAGTTGGCGGAAGTAAAATCGGTCGTTCAGTGTTCTTCGACCACTTCCATAAAAAATCGGCGAAGTAATGTCGCCACCGCAGCAGGCTGCTGCTCGCATACGTAGGTACCGGCATCTTGTGGCAAGGCCGATGCCATGCCGCGCGGCAACAGCTTCACGGTAGGCACCACTGCAGAACGCAGTTGATCTTGCCCACCGGCAAACACCACAGCAGGACAATCAATGGCCACCAGCTGTTCAGCTACTGCCTGTTCTGTGACCGCCTTGTAGGAGGCCTGGTAATACTCACCGCACGCAAACGCGGAAAGTGTTTCGCGTATACTCAGGGCCAAATCCGCTTGTGGGTCCTTGGCGCGCAGCCGCTGCCACATCGCCTGCCAGTGACTGCCCTCTTCGTCTGCCGCAATGGTCTTGGCTGCCAGCGGCAGCGCCTGTTTCTGGGCCTCGGATAACAGTGTCGGCCCACTCAGCGCCATCGCGCGCACAAATTCCGGATATTGAAAGGCCAACTGCACCGCAATAGCGGCGCCGGTGTGATGTCCAAATACCAGCGCGGGGCGATCAAATGTTGTGCTCACCGCCTGATAGATCGCTTCCGCAAACCCCGCGATCGAAATACTCCCTGCCAGTCCGTCACTTTCCCCAAACCCGGGAGTATCCACTGCAACTACAAAAAATGTGTCCGACAGTAGCGGCATCAAGCGCTCGTACATTGCCGATGAGCTGGGGGTTTGATGTAGCAACAGTAACAGCGGCAAATGCGCACTGCCGCAGTAGCGGTAATGGATTTGGCCCGCCGCGTGGTCGAGATAGCCTCTGCGCACTGTCCCTGTGGAATTCACCATTAGCGCGGCAGACTCCCAACATCCGCACTGATCCATTTCATCTCAGTGAACTCCTCGGTGCTGTAGTGACCACCACTGCGTCCAACACCTGAGAGACCGACACCGCCAATAGGCGCCAGTGCATTACTCTGGAATGCGTGCATGCCGATGTGTACCGCACCGGAAGCAATCCGCCGCGCGGCATGCAGTCCCCACTGCAGGTTATTCGTCAGCACTGCTGCGGAGAGCCCGTAGTCACAGTCGTTCGCAATGGCAATCGCCTGCTCCAGGTCTTCGGCCTGCACCACGCTGGCGACCGGACCGAAACTTTCCTCGCGCCAAGCACGACTGGTACGCGGAGGATCAAGCAGTACCGTGGGTTTGACCACCAGTCCCTGCAGCACCTCACCACCAGTCAACAAGCCCGCACCACCATCGATGGCTTCCTTAACGTGCTCGAGTACTTTTTCCACCGCGCGACCGTTGATCAGCGGCCCGTATACGGTTTTTTCATCGCGCAAGTCGCCAAGATGCAGCGATTCTGCCTCGGCCTTTAGCGCGGCGATAAATGGCGCATAAACTTCTTTGGCCACCACAATGCGCGAGTTGGCCATACAAATTTGGCCACTATGGGTAAAAATACCCTGCGCGGCGATCTTCGCGGCTTCGGCGGGGTCAGCGTCTCGCAACACCAGCAGCGCACTTTTGCCCCCGAGCTCCAGCTGCATACGCCGCATTTGTTTCAGCCCGGCCTGCCCTACGGCGATGCCGGTATTGGTCGAACCGGTAAGCGCAATACAGCGTACGCCGGGATGGTTCACTAGCTCGGAACCACATTCCGCACCAAACCCGGTAACGATATTCACTGCTTCTGGTGGCACGCCGGCATCCAACAGCAGGCGACCAAAGGCGAGTGCCGTTAATGGAGTTTCTTCCGAGGGCTTAACAACGAGGCTGTTGCCCGCCGCTAGCGGAAAGGCGCACATTTTTGTCAGCAACGACAGAGGTGCGTTATACGGAGACACCACACCGACCACACCCAGTGGCTCGCGAAAAACCATGGAGATTCGGTGCGGATCATCATTCGGGAAAGTTTCACCATAGAGGCGTCGCGCCTCACCTGCTGCGGTACGCAACAAGTCGACGGTATAAGAAATTTCACCGCGGGCCTTGGTAATCGTCGAGCCGCTTTCGTCAATCAGCGTATCCAGAAAGCGCGCCTCGCCTTCTGCGGCAACGAGTTCGGCCGCACGCAACAGGGCGGCTTCTCGCTGGGCCGGCCGCAGACGGAACCAGGCTTCAAACCCGCGCGCGGCAGCCGTGACCGCATCATCCACATCCTTGGCGCCTGCGCGCGGCACATAGCCCAAGACTTCATCGCTGGCGGGTGCGGTTACCGCAAAAGTGGTGCCACTTGCTGACGGGACTTCTGCCCCGCCGATCAGCATGTCGAAATTCTGCATAGTGGCCCCGCTCAGGCTGGCTGCGCGGAAGACTTTTCGCCGACACCGAACAGACTCTGTTCTGCGCCTTCTACTTCCATCTGGGCCGCCATCAAGCGGCCACGCTCCGCAGGGAATGCCTGCACAATACCCATCGTCATTTCACGCAGGTAGCGCGCCGGGTCGCCCATGGTGCCGGAGGTGCCGCTGGCTTTGAGTGCATTGGCTGCCACCTGGAAGCCCGCTTCCGCAACAACGCCCTTACACAGTCGCCACTGCTTCACAACTTCATGCTTATCGGCGATCGGGGGCTCACTGGTTTCAAGCTCTAACTGGCGGCGCAGCCACAAAAGTGAGGTTTGCACATCAACCATCATTTTGCCGATCAGCTCCTGCTGGTATGGCGCGGTGCCAATTGGCTTGCCGGTGTCGGCAAATTTTTTCTCGGTCAGGTGCTTCAGTACATTCTGATACGCGGAATGCGCGGAACCGGCATAACCGCATACCGCCGCCATCTGGTTGCCTACAAAACTACCGCGGCTCATTTGCATACAGCGGGTAAAGGCGCCGGGAATTGCAAGAGATTTGTCGTCTGGTACAAAGTAATCTTCCAGAACAATACCGCCGGAGCTGGTGCCGCGCATGCCGATTGCGTCCCAAGGCGCACGCGGGCGCACACCTTCACCATCGCGATCCACAAAGAATGTACACAGGCCCTCTGCGGTGTCGTAACCTTCCAGGCTGGCGGTCACCAGGTATTTATCCGCTACACCGGTGCCGGTACCGAAGGACTTAACCCCATTCAGCAGATAGCCGCCTTCCACCTTGCGCGCCTTGGTGCTGATGGTAACGGCAGCCTTTTCCGACTTGACGGATTCACTGGCGAAGTTTGCGAACCAGAATCCGTCACGCCCCATTCCGTGCAATACCTGTTCGGCAAAGTTGCGAACCTGTACAGATTCTTCTTCGTTAAACAGGCCCGCTTCCAGCGCCTCGATGGCGAGGAGCCCGCGGGAAGCCGCACTGCAGTGAAAAAAGAATGCCAGCGCGGTGGATGGGCAGGCAGAACCCAGCGCAAAGCAGGCCGCAGCCATATCGCGCAACCCGCCACCAAGACCGCCGTATTCGGTGGGAATGATTAACCCCAGCAATCCGGCTTCGCTGAACTGCTTGACGTGCGGCATATGAAACTGGGCGTTGGCGTCGACTTCACGTGCGGCCTCGCGTACCGCGGGCAATACAGACTCGACCACTACGGCACGCGCACGCTCTGCCTCAGTCATACCTTCCAGCAGAATTTCACCTGTCAGTTTCATCGACATTCCCTACCCCAATTATTCTTATTCATTCAACACATACGCACTCAAATACAAGTGCGCATGCTGCCCTCTTAATGCAAAACCCGGCTTTCGATTATTCGATCAGGCGATTAATCGACAGCCTTCAGCAATCCGCGCAGCGCTTCACTGCTTTCGGCGCCAATCAATCCGGTGATTTGATTCCAAACTTTGTCTACGTCTGGATCGAAAACGATTTCACGATTACGGCGGTCACGTTCAGCGAGCGCCGCGCTGTCTACCGCCTCCAGCGCCTTCTCACTGACGCCTTTCTCCAGCACGGCAAACCAGTGGTCCAGATAGGCATCGACAGCACCGTCAATTTTGGCAAACGCTTCCTTGGTGGCACGCTGTACCAGCATCCATGGAGACATAATCGCCAGCTGGCGAATATCCAGGTGTGCAGCACTCATGCCTTCCATATTGCGGGTAGCGGTACAGGTTTCTGTCAGCGGGGTGTAAACCTCATCCATGTAGGCAAGGTTTGCACCGAGGTCCAGGCGCGGCACAAGATCCAAGTGGAATGCGCAATGCTCGCCAGCACCCACAGAATCCAACGTGAAATGCGGTACCGCACTCTCGCTCGGAGTGAATGCGAACAACATATGGGAGTCGAGACCAATCTGCGGAACGACCAAGGCGCAGGTCACCACTTTTTGTAGCGGACCGCCCTCGTAGAGACGCACCTCGCCGACCTTGCCCTGGGCCATCGGCATATGGCTTTCCAGTGTCAGGTATGGGCCGTTATCGGCACCATAAACTTCCTTAAGGCCGAGCGTATCGATTAGTCGATCGCGTATTTTATTGGCCAGAGACTCAGGCAAAGAAGTTGCGCTCATAGGTGACTCCGAAGAAAAGTGCCATTGATAGGATAAGATTTTGGGCAAGCCGGCACGGTGTCACATTGATATTTCTCAATAAGACACCGCGCCATGTTGAAGTGATTAATGTGCAGTAATCGGACCACACAAATTCCAGGGTCGATTGACCACAAGATCGGTATTTCGGGAGACCTCTTTATTTTCTGCGGCCGCCGGATACAAGGTCACCGCCAAAATTGGCTGCTGATCTGCCACCCGATAAAGTTCTGGCTGGCTCAGCAAACCGTCAAAGGCACGTTCTTGCCATGGCGTGAGCACAGTAAAATCTCGCTGCAACGCAGCTGCAAACCCGGCCCCCAGCGGTGAAGCAATGGCAGCTACCAGCAAATTTATACGGTTTTCTGCCGAGCGCTCCAGCAGCCCGGTGCGCAACTCCCATGCGCCGAGGGGCTCCAGCGAAACCACAGCTGTATCGACGCCGGCCATCGCCAACAAGCGGAAGGTCTCTGGGTACAGACTGTCATCAGACGTGACCACCGCCACCCGACCAAATGACAAGACAATATTGTCAAAACGATCGACGGGCGCCGACCATTCGAAACGTGTGCTGCGATGCACCTGGCCCTGACTGAACACAACACCGCCTGCACCAATCACAACGGCACAATAGCGATTCTGCCCGTCCTCGCAACGCATTGGTAACGCAGTGGAGATATAGCTCTCCTCACTGCAACACAGGCGCAGCGTCTCGATCACTTCACCGGAAAAATCCAGCGACGCGGGAAGGTCCGCCGCAATCGCAGCCGCACCCATTAATGGCGGCACCGCCACCAGCTGGGCACCAGCTTCAATCGCTTTGCGTGCCGAATCCGCCGCCTCCCGCAGGCCGTCGCGTCCATCGGCGGTAAGATTAACGACCGCAGCTTGCACGGACTCAGCCCCCGACCATTCGGGGTAAGCTTGCGCACTCGGATTTTCGCCAATGGACTGGTACAAACCTGGGCGGCGACTGGCAAAAATATCTGTTCCGTCCGAGCGATGCTTGTCATCCGCCTGCGCGGGCTGAATGTCCGCGTAAATCACCTCCTCCTTGTCGAGGGATGCACAGGCCAGGACGGTGCCATCGGGCGCTACGATTTGGCTTTCACCGGCCCCGTGTAGGAACTTCTGCGGAATGCCTGTAGCTTCACTGACCGGGACCAGAATGGCCTCGGGCACGAGCGGGCCCACTTTGTTCGCCGCAACGATAAACACATGGTTCTCTGGCGCGCGCACCGGGACATGCAAAGATCCCTCATCGCTGGCGAACGAATTCAGGCTATTGCAAAGTACCTGCGCTCCTCGCAATGCCAAGGTGCGCGGCGGTTCGTTAATAACACCATCCATGCAGGAATAGAGACCAAAACGCCCCAAAGGTGTCTCAACCACGGGGCCCGGCTCTTTAGCGGGTTCGAGAAAATCATTTTCATGGCCGATATAAATCTGCTTGGTGTTGTCGGCGATCAGTTCGCCCTCCGGCGAATACATCAGGCTCGACCCGGTGACCGTGCCATCCTCCCGGCGCACGGTGCAATTAACCACAACATAGACCTTCAGAGTGCGCGCCTTGGCAGCTACCGCCTGCAAAAAGTCACCGCCCAGAGTGACGGACACCTCTGCACAATGCTCCTGACCGTCATACCAGGACAGGTGGTTACAGAACTCGGGCAGCACCACCAAATCCGGGCGAACTTCCGCAGCCTGATCCAGCATCCGCAACACCGTATTCAGGTTCTCACTGACATCAGTCCCCACATGGAACTGGACGGCTGCGACACGAATGGATTTATTGTTCATTTTACGACCTGCCTTTGCGAATGCTCACCTCCCGACTGGACGGGAGTCTGGTTACCAATCAATCAGCGACTTGCAGTAAGTACTATCGATAGAACTCGTAGTGGGCTACCGGAAAGAATCTACTAGCAAACTACTGCTAACCTACTACCAATTGTTATAAAACTCTATCATTATATCATTTCAAACCAAATCCAAATAATATCGACAGATCTGACAAGGCATCACGGTTCGCACCAGTACCAATGTTGATCTAACCGTTATAACGAGGCGCCGCCATGGCTAACCAGCAGGAACACCGGTTTTTAGGGCTCAAGCTAGAGAATGATGTCTCGCGCTCCAATGTGCTCACCTTTTACTTCGCTTGTCTGGCGACCATCATGTTCGCCTCCTTCATCCCCCAGAGCCAACCCTTCCTTCTGACAGAGTTTCTCAATATTCCCCCAGAACGCCACGGCATGGTGAGTGGACTGCTCAATTTCTGGGCGGAGATTGTGATTATCATCTCGGTCGCCATATTCGGCCCCCTTTCCGACCGTTTCGGCCGCCGCCCTATCACCGGGTTCGGCTTTCTGGTGATGTCTGCAGGTATTGCGCTTTACCCCCACGCCGAGAATGTCACCGAGTTACTGGTCGTTCGGCTGGGCTATTCCGTGGGACTGGCCGCAGTGACGACCACCATCGTTGCCCTCATTGCCGACTATGTGCGCAATGAAAGCCGCGGCCGTGCGACCGGCCTGCAAGGCGTAATGAATGGTGTGGGCGCAATGATCTGTGTGTTTTTGCTGCTGCAATTACCAGCGATCCTACAAAACAGTGGTGCGACCGCCCAGGAAGCCGGTATCCAGACCTACGGCCTTGTAGCCATCGTCTCGTTTGTCACCGGCATTTTGATGTTGATTGGACTGAAGCCCGGCAGCAGCCAGGCGGAACCCAGTGAGCACAGTGAAAGCTTGATCAGCATCACCCGCAACGGCCTGCGCGCGGCGCGCGACCCGAGCATCGCCCTGGCCTACGGCGCCTCGTTTGTAGCGCGCGGCAACCTGATGATTGTCGGCACCTTTTTCACATTGTGGGTCACCAATTACGGCACTGCGGAACTGGGTATGAGCCGAGCCGAGGCACTGGCGCGTGCGGGCATGATTGTGGGCATCGCCCAGGGCTGCGCATTACTGACCGCCCCGGTATTCGGCATACTCGCCGACATGATCTCGCGCATTCGCGCACTGATCATCGCACTACTGATTTCCGCAATCGGCTACGGCTCAACCATTTTCATTACCGACCCCTTTACCACCGGCATGATTATCTGCGCCGCACTAATTGGCCTCGGTGAAATTGGCTGCATTATTACCAGCGGCGTTCTAGTGGCCCAACAGGCGCCGCAATCGCACCGCGGTGCGGTGATTGGTTTCTTCACCCTCTCCGGTGCAGTGGGCATTCTGGTTGCGAGCGTGGCTGGCGGTTACCTGTTCGATACCTGGCGCGCATCCGGGCCATTTGTATTCTTCGCCGGCGTTGCCCTACTCGTCTTGTGCTGGGCAATTGTCTTGGAGAAGCGCTTGCAAAAACGCCTGACACCATCCGAGCGACCGCTGACTCCGACTGGTGACATGCCTGCGTAATCACATACCCGCCAAGAAACAAACCCCAATAAAAAAGCCCGCAGATGCGGGCTTTTTTATCCTGTGAGAAGAGTAATCAACGCAACCCACTACGCCGGCGGTGCGTCATACTCGGCAAACAAATCACGTTTGTTTAAACCTGCAGTAAGAAAGCGCCAGAATGCCTTGCGCCCGGTTAGCCACGCCACCCGGCTACCGGATTTTTGTGCATTCAATACGCCACGCACCAAATACGGGCTAACCGTCTCCACCGTATCCCCGAGGATATTCAGGATCTTGCGGGTCTTCTGCCACTCAGGCGAAGCAAGGTCGTAATCCCCAACCAATAGATCCGTCACCACAATACCGGGACTCAAAGTATTTACCTGCACGTTGGTGCCCTTGACCTCTTTCTGCAGTGAAGTGGTCAGGTAATTGAGCGCGCGCTTGGTTGCTCCGTAGGCCGCCATACCGGTGTTCGTTTGGCCGGTACTGCCGAAACCTTCCATATTCCAGATTTGCCCGTGGCCCTGTTTCAACATCCCCGCCAGCGTAACCTTACAAGCCAGCAGAAGTCCGGTCAGATTGGTGTCGACGATCGCACGCAAATCTTGCGCAGACTGTTCATGCAGCGGCTTCCGCACAATGCTCATACCGGCATTGTTAATCCAGATATCCACCGCACCCTGGCTATTGGCGAAATCCCAGAGCTTGGCCAGATCGGCCTCCGAAGTGATATCACAGGCGATTCCCGCTACCGCGTCCTTGCCATGCTGGCTTTGCAACTCAGCGACCACGCTATCTACCTTGCTCTGGCCGCGCGCACTGATAATTACGCGGCACCCGCTTGCCAAAAAGTTTTCCGCGAGCCCTCGCCCTATTCCTCGGGTACTACCGGTTATGACCACAGTCTTCATCGAGTCACTCCTGTTTTCGTTGTCAGGGAAACGTTGATGCGCCGGTGACAGAGTTGGCCGCCGCCTTTATTTTGAGTTATTGTTATATCATTATCATGTTTAACGCAACTTTTGGTGTGAACAGGGTGGCGTGAGCAGAGCTAACCTTTACCTGAGATAGATCCGGAATGGCCGAACGATTCCCCGAAAAAAGCAACCCCACGGCGACGAGCTACCCCACTTTTCCCATAGGCTCCGTGGGCTACAACCTGATGATGATGCGCGGTACCTGGCACGACCAGGTCGAACTGTTTCATCTAGACGGCCGCCCACTGGAAGACGACACCGCAGCTGGCAGTGGCACGCCGGGACCAAGCCCGTTTGACAACCTGGTCTACCTCGACTTTGACGGGCACCGCCTGCAACTGACCAATGTGCACTTCCGCGGACGAGAGCCCACCGCCAAAACCTTTACCGGCCAGCTGCGCGACAACCTGCTGGTGTTTGATCCGCTCGGCCCCGGCGCTTATGAAAATGTCGGCGTCTCCGGCGGTGTCGGCATCCTGACCTTCAATGCGCTCAGGCTGAACCCCGCCTGCGAGGTCTATATGGAACCCGATTTCATTATGCTCACCGCCCCGGGCCAACGGGTTCGCCATACCGTTCTGTACCGTGAAGGTGTTGCCACCCGCACGCTTACTGCGCGCGGTGTACGCCTTTCGCCAACCTGCGATCAACGTCATGAACTCGATCCAAGAGGCAAGACCGGCCCGGTCCACGAAGAGCCCTTCAGCGCATCCATCTGGAAACACCTCGCTTGATCCAATGACATCGCCGGTAGTACGAATAATTCGTGCACCGGTTGATAAATATCATCCCTAAAATTTCATCGCCTTTTTATCCTGCATCGAGCTGCCACAGTTTTGCACTGTGGCAGACCATCAAAATTAAAGTGATTTTGGAGCACTGAATGCAGGGGTATCGGATTTGGGAATGCCTGGTATGTGGCTGGGTTTACGATGAATTAAAAGGCGCACCCCAGGATGGCATACCACCAAAAACCCGCTGGGAAGATGTCCCCGATGACTGGCTGTGCCCGGAGTGCGGTGTAGGCAAGAGCGACTTTGAGATGATCGAAGTCCATACGCAGCCTTCAAGTACCGCAACCAGTACCGCAGCTAGTACTGCAACCCAGAACGATAGCCCGGGAACTCAAGAAGCAGCCGCACACAACGCAGATTTAGCTACTTTTGCCGACATCGATTACGCGCGCAAACCCATCGTCGTTATTGGCACTGGACTTGCGGGCTATCAACTGGCGAAAGAACTTCGCAAGCATGACGCCAGCACGCCCCTCTTTATGATTACTGCGGACGATGGAAACAGCTATTCAAAGCCGCAGTTAAGTACCGCATTCCAAAAACGCCGCTCACCTGAGCAGCTGGTCAGCTCCACTGCCCGAGAAATGGCTGAGACGCTTCAGGCCAATATCCTGACCTTCTCGAAGGTAAGCGCGATCGACACCGATGCCCACACGGTGACAATCGATAGCGGGCAACAGCAGTCTCACCTGACCTACGACAAACTAGTGCTGGCACTGGGCTCAGAGCCAATTCATGCCCCGGTAGCAGGCAACGCCGCCGGTTGCGCATTCCATATCAATGACCTGCAAGATTTTCAGCGTTTTTACACCGCGGCCAGCGGTGCAAAATCGGCGTTGGTGATCGGCGGTGGCCTGATTGGCTGCGAATACGCGAACGACCTCGTTCAGTCCGGCTTCGAAGTGCACGTGGTTGAGCCGCAATCTCAGGTGCTCGGTAATTTGCTGCCGCCCGATGCCAGTGCACTGGTACAGACAACACTGAGCCAAGCGGGGGTCAGCTTCCACCTTGGCACCACGGTCAAGTCACTCGATTATCGTGGTTCCGGTATTCAAGTGGTGCTTGAGAATGGCACACAAATTCAAGTTGACCGGGTGATCAGCGCGATTGGCGTGCGCCCCAGAGTTGAACTGGCGCAACACTATGGTATTCCCTGCAACCGCGGCATCCTAACCGACCGCTTACTGGCCACGGAAATCGAGGATGTCTACGCGCTGGGTGACTGCGCCGAGGTAGATGGCCACAACCTCTGCTATGTCGCACCGCTACTCGCTTCCGCACAGGCGCTGGCGCGAACTCTGGCCGGCACACCGACGCTGGTTTTCTATGGCAGCATGCCGGTCAACGTCAAAACCACTCTCTGCCCGGTCATTACTTCGCCACCCCCACGAGGGATGCAGGGCAACTGGCATTACACACGCACGGACAACCAAGGCGTCGCAGCCCGCTTTATCACCCCCAGCGGGGAGCTGATGGGTTTCGCACTGGCCGGGGACGCCTGCCCGCAAGTCACTGAATTCAGTGAACAGGCGCCACCAATCATGCAGAATTGATTTTTGCCAAGGCGGGCGCACACCCGTAGATTAGGATGGCATGAATATCCGCCAAAACGAGCCCCAAACGCGTAAAGGCGCACACAACCGGTAACCGACTATGAGTAACGAAAAGAAGCCCAGCAACTGGCAGCAAGCGATTGAAGGTGAATGGCACGGCCTACCATCATTGTTTGAAGCGGACGGCACCCATGTGGGTTACAACAAGGTAAGCCGAGCCAGTGAGCACGAAAATGGCCGCACCACCTATTGGATGAACACTCAGTTCGATGCAACCGGTCCGCTGAATGACCGGTTTGAAATCGGTTCACCGTTTCGCTTTGGGGTAATCGATTCCGATATGGACCGGATCTATACCGGCCCGGACTTTTTTGGCAGTGGCCGTCCCTACGGACTTCTGGTCGATTCCAATTATTTTTCCCCGGGCTGGAACGTTAACCTGCGCACCATGAACCACGTGGTTCCGGAGCTCGGCATGCAGGTTTACTCCTCACAGTTGTTCGAAGGCGACACGCTGGTTGGGGTATTTAACGGGCTGTACGTGGTAACCCATGATCACGACACCAACCCCACCACCCAGAAACGTGTCACAGCCTTCCTGGAGCAGGAAAAAGTGAACGGCAAGCGTCCGTTTAACTTGCCCGTAAAACATGCGGGCAAATTTACCGGCCGCTTTGAGGTGTACAACGATAAGCAGGAGCTGGTGGGCCACAACGATGTTGTCATTCACCACAACCCTCTCAATCTTCTGCACTCCGAGCAGACGATCGAAATTAGTGGCGTAGTCAATGCCAGCTGGAAAACCATGCGCACGCGCAACGGCAACCACCACCAGTATCACGGCCCAGACATGTACGGTAACGGTATGTCTTATGGACGCTACCTCTACTCCGTGCGCCACGTCTACGGTGAAGCGTTCAAGTTGTGGTCGCGGGAAACACAGATCGACGAAGATTACACCTTCGTTTGTGCCTGGCAGTTTATGCAGTCTCAGAAAGAAAAATACACCACCTTCGGCGTACTGCGCTGGGAAGAAGGTGACCTGAAACTGGGAGCGAATTATGTCGACTGAAGCAGAACTGTTGGCCCCGGCCAATGCCGATATCGCGGAACAGCACCACAAAATTGAACCGCTGAACCTGCGTCAGGTGTTCGGCCAATTTGCCACCGGCGTAACCATTGTCACCACCGGTGGCGAATCCGGTGAAGCGGTCGGCATGACGGTAAGCAGCTTCAACACCGTATCCCTCGATCCGCCCCTGATATTATGGTGCATCGACAAGAAAACCGGCTGCTTCGACGCGTTCAACCAGTGTGAGCACTTTGCCATTCATGTACTGAGCGATCAGCAAGACAACCTATCGAGCCTGTTTGCGCGCCGCGGCGTGGACAAGTTTTCCGCGCTGGATTACCACATGAGCGCCCAAGGTGTGCCGTTGCTGCATGAATACTGCGCGCGACTGCAATGCACGCTGACTGCGCGCCACGAAGGTGGTGATCACCTGATTATGGTGGGCCGGGTAGACGCTATGCATACCCAGGATCGCGAACCGCTGCTATTTCATCGCGGCGCCTACGCTCGGATTGCCTAACGAATTCTTCATCGCTTGAATTACGTTCTCAAACTTGTAGATCCTTGCCGGCAGTTTACCTGCCGGCTTTTTTATGCGCGCAATAAAGTGGCCGATCAGGCGACCACTTCAGACTGAGGTTCTGCGTACTGAAAACCTTTAGGCAAACCCGCGTCCGGTACAAACCCAAACAGCGGCTCGTCGGGCAAGCCTTGCGCAAGCACTTCCCGCGCCGCCATCAATCGGTCGACATCCACCCCGGTCGCATACCCCATCGCTTCCAGCAAGAACACCAGGTCCTCGGTAACAATATTGCCACTGGCACCCGGGGCAAACGGACAACCACCAATGCCACCCATGGAGGCATCCACGGTGGTAATGCCTGCTTCCACCGCCGCCAGTACATTGGCCAACCCCTGGCCACGGGTATTGTGCAAATGGATTCCATTCAAGGCATCCCGGCCGAGGTGAGACCAGACAAGCTGGATCAAACGGCGTACCTGCACCGGGTTTCCGTAACCGGTGGTATCGGAAAGACCCACCTCATCACAGCCAGCTTCCATCAACCCCTCGCCCAGACGCAGCACCGCCTCTTCCGCCACCGGCCCTTCCAGCGTGCAGCCAAAGCAGGTGGAAAGACTGCCCTCAAAACTCGGGCGCTGCTCTGCGGGCAACTGGTCCAACTGCGCGCGAATTTGACGCACTTCGTCCAACACCTGCTGATGTGTTTTGCGCAGGTTCTTCAGGCTGTGGGTTTCACTGACCGATAGCGGGATCGTTAACTTGTGTGCGCCCGCCGCAATCGCATCCTGTGCGCCGCGCGCATTGGGCACCAGCACCGCCACCGTCAGGCCCGGCAGGGTTCCGGCATAGCGCACTATTTCTGCAGTATCCGCCAACTGCGGTAACAGCTTTGCCGGCACAAAGGACCCAACCTCGATCTCCCGCAAACCCGCATTGGCGAGTGCGGCAATCCAGCGCTTCTTGTCTTCGGTTGCCATGATGGCGCTGATACTTTGCAAGCCGTCACGCGGCCCTACTTCGCTAATTTCGATCTGTTTGCCGCTCACTCCCGCCCCTCTCTGGTTACTCATCGTTTCATTCGAATTGCTACGCGGCGCGCCCACTACGGGCGCACGCCATCTTGACCTAATGATATATTATTATAACATATACCCCATTGGCGATATAAACCGACGCATTCAGTGGAGAAGCCCTCATGGCGCAACAGGAACAGTTACCCCTCGCCGGCATCAAGGTTGTCGAGTTCACGCACATGGTGATGGGACCGGCCGCGGGAGGTATCCTCGCGGATCTCGGCGCAGAGGTAACCAAGGTCGAGCCTTGCCAGGGAGATAACACCCGTCGCCTGCGTGGCTCCGGAGCCGGCTACTTCGCCATGTACAACCGCAACAAGCGCAGCCTCGCGTTGGACCTCAAATCCAAAGAAGGTAAAGACATCGCCCTGAGGCTGGTGGATGAAGCCGATGTGGTCATCGAGAACTTCCGCCACGGGGCCATGGATCGCTTGGGCCTTGGCTACGCTGACCTAAGCGCACGCAACCCGCGCCTTGTTTACTGCTCCCTGAAAGGCTTCCTTAGCGGGCCCTACGAACACCGCACCGCACTGGACGAAGTGACGCAAATGATGGGCGGCCTCGCCTACATGACGGGCCTGCCGGACCGCCCACTGCGCGCCGGCACCTCAGTGGTAGACATTACCGGGGGCATGTTCGGCGTCATCGCTATTTTGTCTGCGCTGCAGCAGCGCCAGACCAGCGGGCGCGGCCAGCAAGTAACCAGCTCCCTGTTCGAAACAACCGCCTATCTGGTGGGCCAGCATATGGCTCAGCAAGCGGTCACCGGTGAAGAGCCGCCGCCCATGTCGGTGCGCCGCAGCGCCTGGTCTGTGTATGACATTTTCCTGAGCAAAGAGAACGAGCGCGTATTCGTCGGCGTAGTGAGTGACACCCTGTGGCGGGCGTTCTGCGAAGAGTTTGACCTGGACGAGCTAGCGAATGACCCAGCACTCAGCAGCAATGCCGGGCGCGTGGCCGCCCGCGACCGCCTGATTCCACAAATCAGCGCCCTGTTTGCCAGCCTGCCCAAGAACGACATGATGGCGCGCCTCGACCGCGCAGGTATCCCCTTCGCCCCCATCAACAAACCCGCAGACCTGTTTGAAGACCCCCAGCTCAGCAGCGCCGGAGGCCTGATCCCGGTCACCTTGGAAAACGGCGTAGAGACCCAGCTGCCGGCGCTGCCGGTGGAATTTGGGGGCCAGCGGCTGGGCCTACGCCGGGATCTGCCGGAAATCGGCGAGCACAGTGTTGAGGTAGCGCGCTCCCTTGGGCTGACCGATGAGCAGATCGACGCATTGCTCGAACAGGGCCTGCTACTGGGTAGCCAACGCACCGAAGCCGCAAACTGACCCCCACGGACGTAGACAGGCACGCTTGTTGGGTTTAGGCTGCTGGAATAAGAATTATCAGGAAGGATCACGGTGCCTAATCCCGCATTGAAACCGCCGGAAACGTTTTTCCATTCCAGACTATTCCGCGGCCTTGGTAACGAGGAACTCGCGGACCTCACTGCTATATGCCAGCGCCGGCGTATCTCCGCCGGTGAACAGCTCATTAAGCAGCACAGCACTGCTCAAAATGTGTACGTGGTTGTCTCCGGCACCCTCATGATTGAGCGCCTTTCCCGCTCGGGCCGCAGGCAGGTAATCGCCTTTGCCTACTCCGGGGACTACATCGGATTCACCAATACGGAAGAATACGAATACAGCGTGGTCTCCCTGCGTGAAACGGAGCTGCAATCCTTCGTTCGCCGCGAGTTTCTCGCACTGGTGGACCAGTCTTCCACGCTGAAGGCCAATGCCCGCCAGATCGGCGGCAATGTACTGGCGCAGACCCTCGATCAGTTGTTCGCGCTCGGGCAGAAAAAAGCCCACGAGCGCCTGTGCTTTTTGCTGGCGCAAATCGGGAGACGTCAGTGCGGTACGCAGAATGCCGATATCGAACTGATTATGAGCCGCCAGGATATCGCCGACTATCTCGGCCTGACCATCGAAACCGTCAGCCGCGCTTTTGCCCGCCTCAAATCCATGAAGCTGATCGAAATTGTGAGTGCGCACCGCATTCGCATTCTCGATAACGCCATCCTGGAAGAACTCGCCAGCGTTCACTGATTCTCGCCGGGCATTCTTTGCAGAAAGTGGGCGCCATAGCGGCGCCTGCCGTGCAACCCACCCAAGTTGATAATTGTCATGGGCAATGCCTCGTGCGCCGCTAGACTATGGGAAATCCTCGCAAATTGCGGAGTTCCCAATGGCCGACGCAGCTCGACAGGCACCGCCGGCGTGGAACGCAGTCGGGCGCCATGGTGTGTTTCCGAAAGCAAACCACGATGAAGTAGCCCGGTTCAATTTTCTTACGAACCTCAATATTCACCTCGCCTCGCAGACACTGCCAGGTGTGCGCAAAGCCTACGATTACCGGGTTGAGCAAGGTGCAGTACCGACCACGCGACGCGAAGTGGGTGAACTACTCAAACGCGAACCGCTGTATCAATTCTGGAGCTCTTTGCGCCGCAACACCATGGAAATGCGCCAGCAAAGTAGTCGTTCTATGGTCTTCCGCCAGCTGCCGGAACTGATTGATCAGGCCCGCGCCCTGAACAAAGACAGCCAATCGCTGCAACTAAATCCTGAGGTCAAAATACCCCGCTACATCAGTGCCGTGGATATTCACTGCATGCCGGGCGGTTATCACACCGAGTATTGCGAAGATGACATCGCAGCCGGCGCCAACTACGACAGCGGTATTTTTGTGACCACTGCTGGCATGCTGGGTCGCTACAGCGATGGCGGCGGTCAGGCACTGGTGGAATGGCTGCGAGAACAGGCAGAAAAAGGTTTCCGCCCACGACGTATTCTCGATATCGGCTGTACCGTTGGACACAACATTGTGCCGCTGGCTCAGGCATTCCCGGATACCGAAATCGTCGCCATTGATGTGGCCGCGCCGATGCTGCGCTATGCCAATGCCCGGGCCAAATCCCTCGGCGTAAACAACATCTTGTTCCGTCAGGAAAACGCTGAAGCGATTGAGGCGGAAGACGGTAGCTTTGATCTGATCATTACCTGCATGTTCCTGCACGAGACTTCCAGCCGCGCGCTACCGCGCATTCTGGCGGAGACCCACCGACTGCTGGCCGATGGCGGCAAAGTGGTGCACATCGAGCAACCGCAGTTCACTCCGGACATGCCTCCCTACGAGCAGTTCATGCGCGACTGGGATACCCGCAACAACAACGAGCCCTTCTGGGGCACCCTGCACGATATGGACCTGTTTGAGGCTATCGAACAGGCCGGGTTCACTCGGGAGAATATTGCCACGCTGGGGCTATACGCGGTGGTTGATGAAGAGCTCTTCCCGAGTGCAGCTAAAGCGAAAAATGACACCGAAGACTATGGCCGCAAACCAGCCTGGCACGCGTACATCGCGAGCAAGTAGACGAAATGTATTTCAACGGAAATCCGGAGTAAGGGCATGACGCTAGATCCTATTACCATGGCGGGGAACAAAGCCCGCGGCAAGCGCCCGACGTATTTCAAGGATTCGGATACCGACCGCCTGATGTCTATTCTGATGGCAGTTGCCGGAGAGCTGGCGGTGACACGCGAGCGTATGGACACCCTGGAACGTCTACTCGAAGAACGCGGCTTGCTAAGCCGCGAGTCCATTGAAGGTTACACGCCGGACTCCGATGCCGCGCAGGCGCGTGGCCTGTGGCACCAGGATTTTATCGCCAGAATTTTGCGCGTGATCCAGCAGGAAATAGAACAGTTCGACGAAGATAAAAGTGCGCGTCAGCAGGCGCGTGAAGAAGCCGTCAGCGCGACCACCGAACTGGATGAGCTTATCGAGGAGCTGGCCAACACCTGAGTATTTATTACTCCTTTTAATACTCCTTTTATTACTCCTCTTATCACTCCCCTTATTAATCCTGAGGCCAGCGAAAATCGGCTTTGCGTCGAGCCAAAAAAGCGGCGCAACCTTCCGCAAAATCCTTTCCGGAAAAAGCCGCGTCGAATGCACGCTTAAGCGCATCCGCCCCCTCTTTGCCTTTCTCCGGCTCATCACCAGAGCCTCCAGCAAGAAAACCCAGAGTAGCCTTGGTCCAGCGCACGGAATACTGGGAATTCTCGATCAACGCCCGCGCTAGCTCTCGCGCCTTATCCTCCAGCGCATCCCCTTCTGCTACATGCTGTACCAGGCCTATCTGCAGCGCACGGGTCGCGTCCACCGGCAACCCGGTAAGCAGCATCTCGCGCGCATTACCGTCGCCCACCGCACGTACCAAGCGGCGTGTATCTTCAATGCTATAGAGGATGCCGAGCTTGGCCGGGGTGATGGCAAAGGTTGCCGCAGTATCGGCAATACGCAGGTCACAGGCCAACGCCAGGCCACAGCCACCGCCATAACAGGCACCACGAACGAGCGCGATTGTCGGCCGGCTCAGACACTGCAACTTCAACTGCACTTCCTGGATCAGGGCATTCTGCTGACGCATCACTGCTGGATCTGACATCGCCTGCGACAGTTCGGCGATATTGGCACCCGCACAAAAAGCCCGGGAGCCCGCCCCGCTGATCAATACCGCGCGAACCTGGTCATGTGCTTCAACTTGATCAAGCACACTGGCGAGCTGCTGCCACATTGCCACCGTCATGGCATTGCGCTGGTCTGGGTTTACCAGTGTGATGCGGGCCAGTCCGTCATCCAACCGCATTTCAACACGCGGTGTGCCGGTGGCATTCCCCTCGCTTTGTTGTGCAGTTACTTCACTTGTCATGCTTTCTCTCCTGCTTCGCAGCAGTGTTATGCGGTTACCGCAAGATCATGTTCTGCCAGCCACTCCTGCAGCGCCACGGAGATCGCTAGCAACGCCGCCTCCGACCCTGCGGCCCCGATTACCTGCAGGCCAAACGGCAAGCCTTCTGCGGAGTCACCGAGCGGGATACTGACTGCCGGTAACCCCGCCATATTTGCCACGCTGGTCAGGTTCGCCTGGTTGACCGGCACGGCCTGCTCAAACGGAAACGCCGCCTGCGGTGCGGTGGGGGTCAACAGAAAATCGACATTCTGTAGTTGCTGTCGCAGCCAGTCTCCGGCCGCTTGCACCTTGTCCGAGGCCTGCACCAGTTCCGGCGCAGAGCGCTCTGCCCCCCACTGCATCAGCCCGCGCAGCTGTTCAGAAAACAATTGCGGCTGCCGCTGGCGTTCGGCAGAAAAGGTAACGTTCGCTTCCGCCTCGCACAGCAAAAGCCCGGCACGGCGAATCGCGGAAAAATCGATGGCGGAAAAGTTTAACGGCACATGCCCGGCGCCCGGCAAGCGTTTGGCCAGATCGCGAAAAGCTGCGCTGATCCCCTCCTCTACGCCAACCCCTTCGCAGTCTTCCAGCACCGCCCAGCGCACACTGCCTAAATCGGTTCTGCGCGCTGGCGGTACCTGATTGTTCGCTGTGCCATTCAGGATTGGCCACAGTTCGCGCAGATCCCGTGCCGACCTCGCCAGCGGGCCCACGGTATCCAGTTGCCGGCACAAACGGGTAACCCCTGCCGTTGTCAGGCTCTCGCGGCCGGGTTTAAGACCGGCAACGCCGCAGTAGCTGGCCGGGATACGCACCGACCCCATGGTGTCGGTACCGAGGGCGAAGGCACACAGGCCCGCCGCTACCGCCGCGCCGGAACCACCACTGGAGCCACCCGGGGTATAGCCGGCCCGCAGTGGGTTTTCGCAACGGCCCCAATGCGGGTTGTCGTTGGTCGCACCCAACGCAACCTCATGCATATTCAGCTTGCCGAGAATAATCACACCGGCCGCACGCAGCCGCGCCACTACCGGGGCATCTTCCCGTGCCAGCGGTGCCGTATCGCCATAACCCAGGCCATTGGAGGTGGGCATACCGGCAACATCGATATTGTCTTTTACCGCACAGGTCAGCCCGTCAAACATCGATAAGGGCTTACCCATACGCCTACGCACATCTGCCTCGCGTGCGGCATTCATGGCGCCTTCGCGATCAATATGCAGGAAGGCATTGATGCCCTGCTGGCTGTCGGCAATGGCCGCGAGCGTGCGCGCGGTGAGCGCCTGGCTACTCAGGTCTCCGCGCTGCAGACACGCCGCCAGTGCGGTTGCATCCTTGGCAAGAATTTCATCACTGATCGCACGATGTTGCTTACGGGACATGGCTTTTTTCCAGAAAAGAATACGCACAGAGTTACCCAAACCGGCGATCAAGTAAACGCAGGGGCTTTTGCCGGCGGTCGATCTCGGTCCAGCGAGCGGTCTCTCCCGCAGACACTATTTCAACCCCCACGTCCAGGCCGAGTTTGAACTTCAGCAAAGCCGCGCACTGTTCGGCGATTGCCGGGTGCGCTGCGACCGGGTCGGAGACCTCCACCATCACCGTCAGTGTTTCCCGCCCGCTATCATCGCGCTCGGCAATGCAGACGTATTCACCGGTAAAGCTCGACTGCTCTGCCAGCATGCCACCGATACCGTGCGGATAAACGTTGATGCCGCGCAGCTTGACCATATTGTCGGAGCGCCCGAGGAATCCGCGTATACGGCGGAACGGCAGCTGGAACGGGTTTTCACCAACAATTTCCGAGGTGATATCGCAGGTATTGAAACGGATCACCGGATAGATATCGTCCTTATACAGGCAGGTCACTACCATGTTGCCGGTGTCACCCGGTGTTACGGGCTGATCGCTATCCACGTCCAGCAGCTCCAGGTACTGGGCGTCTTCCCACACGTAGAGACCATCCTGGTCCGGCCCCTCGGCGGCAACACAGCCCGTATCGGCGACGCCATACCAGTCGTACAGTTTCGCGCCGCCCCAAGCTTCGCTCAGCGCTGCACGCGTCTCCTGCCCGAGGTGCCCAATAATCATTTCCACCGGTATATCTTTGCCCGGCTTAATCCCCTGCTCTTCCGCCACACTGGCGAGCTTTTTAATGTAATCCGCAAACCCCACCAGCACGTTGACGCCAAAGTCCTGCATCAATTGCACCTGCTGGGCAGAGCGGGTTTCCAGACCGGTACCGGAGGAAAGGAACAGCGCATTGGTATAACGGGTTACCGCTTCACGAATATAGTGGCCACCATTAATCATGCCGTGCCCATAAGTGGACTGCACTGTAGCGCCGGGCTTCAGCCCCATAAAGCGGTAGGAGCGCGCCACCAGCATGGCCTGGATCTCACGCCCGCGCGGCCCGAAAATAATTGGCTGGGGTCTGCCGGTGGTGCCGCTGGTGGTATGGAAAACCACTGGCGGGCGCTCCTCCGGGGCCAGCCCTTCGAGCCCGCTAAAATCCCCAATGGGTGGAAACTTTTCGACACTTTGCATAATGTCGGATTTGGAAAAAACCGGCAGTTTTTCAATATCGTCGAGGCTCTGAATATCCTCTCGTTTAATACCCGCATCGCCCCACAGGCGCTGGTAAAACGAAATTTCCCAGCCCCGCGCCATCAACTTGAGGAAGCGCTGGTTCTGCAGCTCGCGCAGTTGTTCGCGCGTCATTCCCTGATAACGCTCTAGAAAGGCATCCCCCAGTGGGTAATCCGCAAGCGCCTGCTGGACATCAAAGCTTTCAAAATAGCTTGGGTAAGGCATAACTGGTTTGCACTCTCTTTTACTAATTACTGGCTTTTACTAATTACTGGCTTTTACTAGTTACTGGCTTTAACTGGTTACAGAAACAGGCCGCTGTTCGGGCGTCAGCAGCGCGGTCAATTGGGTAATAGATTGCAGCTGATCCAGCCGCGCTATCTGGGCAAGGATTTGTTCGGCCTGTTCTGAATCCACGGGATTGCGCGCAGATGCCAGGCAATTAACAAACTTTTCCTGCTGTCGCTTGCGGCTCAAGGGACTGTCGGGGTGGCCGAGGATGCTGGCCATCTCCCGCCGGTATTCACTGCCATCTTGCAAACGAACGATTACTGTCTGCGGCGCCAGTGCATTTGGGTCCTCACTGGCGGACGGGCACATGCGTACACGTTGTGCCAGTGCCAGACGCGCTGGATCTGCCAGCGCATCGCGATCAAATGCCTGAACGCCGACATTGCCGGTCAGCAACAAGGTTGCGGCCACATAACCGATACACAAACGGGCGTAATTCACGCTCATGTCAGGGTGCGCCGGGCGATCTACCAAGCGTCGCACCAGCGGCGGTGCTTCTATCTGGACAGACTCAATATCATTTACGGCAAAGCCGTGTTCACTACGCAGTTGCATCAGCGCATCCAGCGTTCCGTGTGCGGCGCGGCCGGTGGGAAACGGTTTGTGGCTTACCCGGCCGATTTGCCATTCATGCCCCAATTTTGCAAAGGCGCTCTGGGCGTGGCCGTCGGATTCCATAATGGAGAAGTAGCCGTAATCACCACTGAGAAAATTCGCCGGCCCGACCAAGCCAAAACCGGCCATGTCCGCCGCAGTAATCGCATTGCGCGCGTTGAACGCAACTTGCATGGGTAACACAGCCACGCCTTCCGTGTGCGCCTGCATGGTGCCACCGGTCTGACTGTAGGCAATAGACATCGCCTGCTGAATCTGCGTGCGGTCGTAGCCGCGCAGGCGGGCAATCCCTGCCGCTGCACCAATGCACCCGGCGGTACCCGGGCGGAAGAATCGCATGGGTTTATCGGCGCTCATTCCGAGTACCGTGGCCACGTCGACCGCCAACGCCAGCGATAACAACAGCGCTCGCCCATCGGTATTGCGCGCTTCGGCCTCAGCCATCAGTGCAGAGAGAATCACCGCCATGGGATGCACTACCGCATCTTCATGAACGCAGTCGAATTCCTGACAGTGGATTTGATAGGCGTTGACCATCGCCGCATGCATGACAGGCAGGCGAACCCGTGTACCCCAGACCGTTGCAGATTTGCCCTCGTCCGCGCAGCCCCATCCCCGAGCCGTCTCAAGCAACTGTGCCGCATAGGGAATTCTTGAGCCGCTAATGCCAACGCCAATGGAGTCCAGCAAAAATGTTTTGCAGGCTTCTATTGCCGCTGCATCCAGATCTGCAAATTGGCTCTCGGCAACATGCTCCACCAGCCGCTGCTCGTAGCTGATCACCGGGGCTCTCCCAATCCACGCAAGGCCGTAAACAGAGAATTCAGGTCGTCCTGCCCACTCAGGTTCAACGTTACTTCCAGCACATCTTCCGTGGTTTCCGTGCCGACACCAGCTGCGGCGAACAACGTACGAGCCTTATCGATAATATCTTCACTAGTGAGCGGCCATTCTGGGTCTCCCCAGGCATCGGGTGACGCCATTTCCCATTCGCTGCCATCTTGCAGAACCACTCGTACCGTCGCACCAAAATGCGCGGGATACGCGCGCTGATGTGCCTCGCTCACGTGCAGGGTGACTTTGCCGCGCAGCTCTGCCACATCAGACCGGGCAATAATTTCTTCGCCAAAGTACTCAATCGCCGGCGCGCCAAACAGAATTGCCACTGCAGCGCAGTGCTGGAGACTGAAGCGCGCCTGCGCCGGTGATTCTGGATGTTTGCGGTCGCAAAACATCAATGCATCGCCGAAGGTGCTGACATGCAGTTCGCGCACGTCTTCAGCTGACACTTCGCCCAGAGCTCTGACGGCATCGATCGTCGGGTGGGTGTGGCGACAAGCCGGCCACGGTTTGAAGCTGCATTGAAACAGCAGCCATGCTTCTGATGCCTGATCAATAACTGCCAGCGGCATCGCCTGCGAGGAGGTTGCGGCAAAGAATCCCTGAGTCCCCTCAAGCAGACTGGCCGGCCCACGCAGTTCACTGGAAGCGAGTAGCGCTGCCTGTACACCGGCATGCGCTGCGCCGGCGTTGTGCAGATGCTTGGTCTCTACCGCCTCATGGCGCATTTGCCAAAAGCCACCGGTACGGCTACCTGCATTCGCAAGGGCCCAAACGGTTTGCTCGTGATTAAGATCCAACAGATGTGCGGCAGCTGCCGCCGCACCGAAGCTGCCACAGGTAGAAGTGCTGTGATAAAGCGCGTAATGATCGCGGCCGAGCGCGCGGCCAATGCGGATCATCACTTCATAGCCCACCACAATGGATGACAGCAGCTTACGAGGGTTCGCCCCCACCATTTCGGCAACCGCCAATGCGGCAGGAATAATTACCGGCCCGGGGTGCAGGGTGGATGTACGGTGCAGGTCATCCATCTCGGACACACTGCCAAGGGCACCGTGAAACTGCAACGCGTCCTGCCAGCAACTGTCGCTGCCGTTCAAATTCCAGTTTTTGCCAGAAGCGCCCCACTCTGCGAGATAGCTCTGTAGCTTCTCTGCCAGTTCACTGCGCGCGCCATACACACTGCAACCGAGCCAGTCCAGTAAATGCAGTTGTGCCCGATCCAAAGTCGCATCGTCGATTTCCCGATCCAGCAGGGATACCAGCTGCTGCAACAAAGTCATGGATTGATTCACGGCAAAACTCCTTCCACACAATCTTCAAAGGGGGCAAACGCCCAGGCATGCTTTTTGCGACGCGTATTTTCAAACTGGTCGATCAACTTCTGCTGCTGCAGGGTGAGCGCGATGGGGTCGAGGCCATTCAACAGCATGTGACGCGCCCCCTCTTCCAGTGCGAATTCAAGTTCGCGGTCACCACACACAATGCGGCAACGGTTCAGGTCAATTTCCACGAGATTATTTTGCGGATCTTCCTGGACGCGCTCGGCGAGATCACTGATGACCTGCTCATCGTGGCACACCGGTAAAATGCCGTTGCGGATACAGTTGGTATGAAAGATGGCCCCGAATCCACTGGCGATCACTGCGCGAATACCGTACTCCGCCAGTGCCCAAACCGCATGTTCGCGCGAGGACCCGCAACCGAAATTGTCACCGCTCAGTAAAATCGACGTATTGCGGTACTCGGGTCGGTTAAGAACGAATGAAGGGTTTTGTTCGCGACCGCCGGGCAAGGTGTAGCGCCAGCCGGCGAACAAACCTTCACCCAGCCCTTGCTTGGATACGCGCTTCATTTCCCGCGATGGGATAATGGCGTCGGTGTCGATATTCCGTCGTAACAATGGCGCGGCGACACCCGCGTGAACCGTAAATGCTTTCATGACGCCAATGACTCACTCTCTGCCAGCATTTCTGCCGAGATAAATGACCCGGCAATGGCCGATGCAGCGACGGTTGCAGGGCTTGCCAGATGTGTGCGGGTATTCGGCCCCTGACGCCCCTCAAAATTTCTATTGGTTGTGGAAATCACGCGCTGGTGTGCGCCAAAGGTTTCTCCGCCGGCGTAAAAACACATGGAGCAACCGGAGTCCCGCCATTCAAATCCCGCATCGATAAAAATCTGATCCAGCCCTTCTTGTTCGGCGGCCTTTTTGACCCGCCGAGAGCCGGGCACAACAACGCCGCGCACGCCGGGCGCAATTCTTCTCCCCTTAACCACGGCGGCAGCAGCCTGCAAATCACTCAGGCGGCTGTTGGTACAGGAACCTATAAAGGCGGCATCAATCGAGATGTCGACAAGATGGTTGCCTGGTGCCAAATTCTGGTACGCGAGCGCCCGCACCGCCGATTCACGCCGGTGATCTTCTGCAAAGGTATCCGGATAGGGAATGGGTTCGCTGATGCTCACAACCTGTTCCGGGCTAGTGCCCCAGGTCACTGCCGGCTGAATGGTGGACGCGTCCACATGCAGTTCACGGTCAAAGCGGGCGGCTTCGTCACTGCGCAGAGAGCGCCAGTGTTCGACGGCATCCCGCCAGTGCTCGCCCTTGGGGGCGAAATCACGCCCGTGGAAATACGCCTCGACTTTTTCATCCGGCGCGATCACCGCAGTAAATGCTGAAAACTCCACCGCCATGTTGCACAAGGTGAAGCGGGCCTCCACTTCCAAATCCCGCACGGTGGAACCCGCGAACTCCACGGCGTAACCCGCCCCACCATTTGCACCGAAGCGTGCAATCAGGTTTAGGACCAGATCCTTCGCGGTCACACCAGGCTGCAGTGCGCCATCAATAACCACGCGCATATTTTTTGGCTTGCGCACACGCAAGGTGCCCGTGGCCATCGCATGCTCTGCTTCGCTGGACCCAATCCCCCAGGCCAAAGCGCCAATCGCGCCCTGGGTGCAGGTATGGCTGTCTGGACAAACCAGTGTCAGCCCCGGTAGAACCAGCCCCTGCTCTGGAGAAATAACATGCACAATTCCCTGATTGGGATCATCGACATCAAATAAACGAATGTTCGCGGCACGCGTCTCGTTGCGAGTCGCGGTAATAAAATCTGTCCCCGAGGGCATCAGTGTTGCATCGCCGCGCCCAGGAAAGGTGTCGACGATGTGATCCATGGTGCAAAACACTTTGCGCGCATCGCGCACGCCATAACCCGCCGCGTGCAGGCTTTGCAACGCAATAGAACCCGTGCGCTCGTGCAGGAAAACCCGATCCAAATAGAGCAACGTTTCCCCATTGTCGAGCTCGCACACGGCGTGCTCGGACCACAACTTGTCAAATAGCGTGGTCGCCCCCGAAATCGCCCCCGGTGTCGTCATTGCCCCTGCCCTCCTGTACCCTCGGGTCAGATAAGATCTTTTCTCTCCGTATTTGATATATTATTATAACATTAGGACTTTGAGAATAGTGATTTACTGTAATGACTGACACTACCTCCACGCCAGCATTGGGCCCATGCAGCCTGGCCACCCTCGCGAGCAGTGACGCGGCGCGCCTGGTCGACGACTATTGCAGCCACCTGCACTGCCATGTGCTAGCGAGCGATACGCTCACTGAGTCCATGGCCGAGCAGTGGCAGTGCGCGGGACTCGCGGGAGCGACCTACTGGGTACTTAGAAATGCTAACGGCCGTGCGTGGCTGCGTATCGTCGACGATGCAGGCGCAGAGCCAGCCAAGCCCCTGCAACGCGCTGGCTGGATGGCGATGGAGATACTTGTAGAGGACGTGGACAGTCTGGCAGAAACCTTGGAAGGATCTTCCTTTGAGCAGTTGCGTCCGGTCGCGAACCTGGAACTGAGCGATAAGATCCGTGCGGTACAGGTCCAGGGAGCAAACGGGGAACTGCTGTATCTCACGCAAATCTCTGGTGAGGTACCGCCCTTCCAGCTGCCAACCGCCAGCTGCGCAGTCGACCATCTCTTTATTCCGGTACTGGCCAGCAGCAACCGGTCCGAATCACTGGCCGGCTACGAATCTCTTGCCGAGCACAGTGGCCTTTCGTTCGATACACGCGTAACGGTCATCAACCAGCTACGCGGGCTGCCGATGGAAAGCCAACACCCACTTGCCACCCTGCAACTGGCGGACAGCAGCCTGATCGAAATTGATCAGCTGGAACAGCTCACTACTCCCATCAAAAGCACGCAGACGCTGGGTGGCGGTATCGCAATGGTGACTTTTTACATCGACCAAATTCCGCAACAGTTCACCACATACCAGCACCGGCAGGCACCGTACAACGGGCGCCGAAGCTGTACTGTGTATGGATATGACGGTGAAAGAATTGAGTTGATAGAACGCTGACCCACCAGCACTGAAGCACAACATAAAAAATAAGTAACAAGAGAAGCTCATGCCCTACCGCAGCATCCGAGGACGTATTCGCTACACCAGCCACAAGCCCGAGCGCTTTGGTGAAGAACGCGGCCGCGAGTACTTCAGCATCACTCAGCAGGCCGATGGCACGGATGTGCTGCAAGCGCACTGTGAAATTGACGACGCGCCCAGCGTTACCCGCGATATCGTGCAGGCACTCCGCCACAGCGATTCCGCCCCGCTCGATTGCTCGGTGCGGCTGACCGTTGGCGACAAATTTGAGGGCACCGGCTGGTTCCGCTTCACCGATAAACTGGCGGAGTGCGAAACCTTCAACCAGCGCGATGGACGCATCACCCAACGCATGGAACTAGAGGCACCCGTACAGTGGATGCAGTGCCACCCGATTGCCGGCGACGGCCTGCTGATGCGCCTTTACGACCTGTCCCAGGGGCCCGGCAAGCAACACTTCCCAAACATGATGCTGTCATCCCCGGATCATCGCGGCGCAACCGGCCCAATGCTGTTCAAGATGGGATTTTCGTTGGTGTATGTAGGGGAAACCGAAATCACTGTCGAGGCAGGTACTTTTCACGCGCGACATTTTCAGGTAACCGATACCGCAGCCGACCTACCCGAAGAGCACCCGCCGTACAACGTTTGGGTGACGGCAGATGATGACTATATTCTGCTACGTGCAGAGGTGGGCGGTTATATGCAGACCCATTACGAGCTTGCCGAGCTCGACTACTTTGCCGCGCAGGACGGCAAAACCGAAGCAAGCAAACCCACGGTGGAAACCCCTGCCTGAGCACTTCCGCGCTGACGTGCCCCACCGCGACGTTGAACCGGCGCTACTCTTGCAGCGCCGGTGCTTTCACTTCCCCCCGAACCAACTTGACCAGATATTCCGGTGCGATCATGGTGCAATAGTGTGTGCCCATAAAGCTGTCGGGAACCGGCATAAAACGGCGGTACTCCACGTGCAAACCCTTGATGCGCAGCTTTAAGGTATCCCCGTCACTGTAGGCCACCTGATAAATTTCAGGACGCAGCCAAAACGGGCCGATAGACACACTCTCCTCATCATCCGCCGCAATACGCTCCCGCGGCACTGCAATCGCCTCACCCCGCTCTGCCAGCACCTGATAAACATCATCCAGCATGTGCGCCTGCCAGTCGTGACACGCGCGATCTTCTTCCGCGATAGTAAAGTTTTCGCTAACCGGCTGCGCCGTGAGAATGCGCTCGGCCGTTTTCATCTTGCAGGCAATGGAAACCGGGAAGTCTGCGGATTCACCATTGGCGAGCTGATAACCCGCGTACTGATGCGTTGTCAGCGGCTGCGCCAGTGGTTTGGATTTTTTAAAGGTCGTCCAGTAACTGCCCTCCCCATACAGGACATTCTCTACGGCCAGGTCTGTACCGGCGATAAACTGCTGCACCCGCGCACAGAAAGCGTCATCGGTTACCAGGGGATAGGTGCCGCCCTCTTTCGCATACGCATCGATAGAGGCTCCATAAACGAGGCCAACAAACATCAGAAAAAGAGGTGCTTTCACGCTGTTTACCTTCAATAAAGGTTTAGGTCAGGATTGCTCGCAGAGTACGTGCCCGCGGCAAGTTCAGATCATGGATACCCCAACTCAGGTTCCCGCGAATTGACAAAAATCAATCCCCACAACAAAGTGGGCAGCTAATCTCAAATCTAGATTTTTTGAGGCTGCCTTCCATGTATATGACTCGCTGCATTTTCGATGCGTTCAAAATCGAGTCTTTGCAGCCTCCCTACGATACGGGTATCGCCCGAATTTACTACCCGGCTCAATATAGCGGCTCAGCAAACGAACAGGATACCGGCCTGATCCCGGCGGACGAAAGCTTCGCGCCTTATCCGGTGCTGATCCTGTTCCACGGTATGAATACGGATTCTGCCGGGTACCGCTGGCTGGCGGAAGCGCTGGCACCCTTAGGGATCGTGACCGTAACCTACCAACTGGTTTCAGAAGCCAGCTACGGCTCGCGAGCGGTAACGCCGGGCATCGACCTGGAAGCACTCACACCAGAGAAGTTCGGCACCACCCCATCGGCCCAGGCGGCCCTACCTATTCTGGAAATGCTGGAGCGGCTCAACAGTGATAGTTTGCTGGCAGAAAAACTTGACCTGACACGACTGGCATTTGGCGGCCACAGTGCTGGCGGCACCCTGGCGTTGCTTAACGCCAACCAGGACTGGTTTCCATCGCTCCGCGCAGTGTTTACCTATGGCGCCCACACCGGCGTTTCCACGGCCCTCGGCTGGCCAGCAGAAACCCTGCTACCTTTCCCGCCCAACTTGCCACTACTGCTAATGGGGGGTGAACAGGACGGCTGCATCGCCCACAGTGCTCACCACTACGGTGATGCGGCTCCCGGTGCAACCGCGCGCATCGAGCAAACCTTTGAAAAAGCCGTGCCACAAAATGATGGCAATAACACACTGCTTCTGCTCAACGACGCCAATCACTTTGCCATTTGCACACCAGCAGATGAAACCTGCGGACGGGGTTATATCGACACTCCGACAGCAGTCAATAACGCGCGTGAAGCCATAGGCCTCGCCATCTGCAGCTTCCTGAAAGGCCGCCTCTGTGGCGATCAAGAAGCACAACAAACTTACCGCGAATTGAGTAAATCCAACCTTCCGGACATTAGTAAACTGATCAGTAAATGAGTCAGAAAGTAATCGACGCTTGAGGCAAGATACAATCACGTTTTGAAGCGCCCAAAGCATCGCAATGCAGCCTGCAAGGCCAAAGCGAGCGATCGCAGCATATTTCCTTGGGTACGACTCCCCAAAATCCACCTTCATTTCCGCACCAAGGGCCACACCAACCATCACACCTCAGATCATCAAAACTAGATGAGAAAGCCACCATTTCACCAAAGTAGCTAACTTACTATCTCTGGCTTTGCCATTCCCCACAAAGTCAAAGTAGATCCAACACATAACGAAGATCGGGATTCCACCAATGATGATTTTCACCAGAAAATCACAGGAACCTTATCTATCCCCCTCTGTGCCAGAGTGACAACCAACTTGAATAAACCTTCACCAAGAACAATCAGTGTCAGCAGTCCAAATCGCTCGGCCATATGTCCAAGCCTTGGGGAAAAACGATGATAAAGAAGAACTGATACGCGAGAATTCACATACAGGGCTTGAGTCGAAAGCATTGAGAGTATAGGTACCCAAAATGGGTACGGCTTTGCAGGAAGGCAGTGATCGAAAATCCGATCGCGGACGGGGAAAAGTTCCGAATCTGCTCATTGCATATGCCCTGCGCTATTGCGTTATTACGCCGTGCTCTAAAGTAAAGAAATGCGAAAAAGGCTCTACGGGTGGAGAACAGCCAAGAATATCAGTATTCAATTCAGGCCTATTTATCGCTAAAGCTGGAGTGTAAAGTTTAGGCGCATTGATTGATGGTTAAGCGGCGCAGTAGCAATATGTCAACAGCCTCGAATGCAAAAAAGGCCCCTTCCTTTCAGAGGGGGCCACAAAAATCTGGCACACACCTTACGGTGACATAACCAGTCGACGAGAAAACAAATCTCTTATCAGGTTCGATTACCACCAAGTCGCGTAAAGCGCCACCAGGATCAGTACGACACCAGCCGCTGCCACATTAAAGCTGCGCTCGGTATCCAGACTGATTCCCGCAACACCCACACTGCCTCCGGCATTCACATCCACACCTTCAGGGCCAGCACCCTCTCGGGAAGACTCGGTCGCCAGAGAGACAATCACACACAGTGCCAGACACATCAGGAACACAATACCCACGCGGTCCATAAATGGCAGTTCCGGCCACAGTACCTTAAGTGCCACAGACAGTGCTGCGGAACCAATCGCCGCGGTAATAGCACCGGCGGAATTAGCGCGGGACCAGAACATACCCATCATGAAGATCACCACGATCCCCGGGGTAAAGAAGCCGGTGAATTCCTGAATGTACTGGAAGGCCTGATCAAACTGCCCCAGCAGTGGTTCGGCGACGACAAGCGCAATCGCCAGCGCCACCAAAGTAGTGATCCGCCCAGTGCGTACATAGTGGCTCTGGGACTTGCCTGGCTTCAGCTTCGCATAGATATCCATGGTGAAGATGGTAGAAATACTGTTACTCATGGACGCCAGTGAGGAAACAATAGCAGCCACCAGTGCCGCGAACACCAACCCTTTAATGCCTACCGGCATCAACGACATCATGGACGGATAAGCCTGATCCGCGACAGACAGCTTCGGATACAGGATAACGGCAGCAATACCCGGCAGTACCACGATCAGAGGCATCAGCAGCTTCAGATACGCAGCAAAAGCAATGCCCTTCTGAGCTTCCTGAACATTTTTTGCCGCCAGTGCACGCTGAATAATGTACTGGTTGAAGCCCCAGTAACTGAAGTTCATCACCCACAGGCCACCGATCAGTACGGAGATACCCGGCAGGCTCATGTAGTGTTCATTTTCCGGGCTCAGGATCATATCGAAATGACCGGAAGCTTCCTGCGTCAGGATACCGAAGCCCGCCAGTACGCCGGCACCATCACCAACCGCTTCCAGGGCCAGATAGCTCAACAGCAAGCCACCAAATACCAGCAGTACTACCTGCAGAATATCGGTGTAGGCCACCGCTTTAAGGCCGCCGTATAAAGAGTAACCGACGGAGAACAGCGCAAGGAAGATCATGCCGTACATCCAATCGACACCAGCAACGGTCTCAATGGCCAGGCCACCCAGCCACAAAACAGCAGTCAGATTGACGAATACATACACACCCAGCCAGAAAAGCGCGAGGATTGTTTTCACCCGCGCATCGTAACGCTGCTCGAGATACTGCGGCATGGTGTAGATATTGTTCTTGAGGAAAATCGGCAGCATATATTTGCCGACAATGATCAGGGTGATCGCTGCCATCCACTCATAAGAGGCAATGGCCAGACCAATGGCATAACCGGAGCCGGACATGCCGATAATCTGTTCCGCGGAAATATTCGAGGCAATCAAAGAGGCACCAATTGCCCACCAGGGCAGTGCCTTACCGGCCAAGAAGTAATCCTTGGTGTCTTTGCCCCCAACTTTGTTTTCGCGGGAAATCCATAGGGCCAGTACGAGCAACCCCGTGACATAGGCGATGAATACCGCCACGTCCAATGTATCAAGTTTCATCTCGATCACCACTAGTTTACGTTTTATTTATTGTCTTGATCTGCCGAGGAAGCGCGACCAGACGCCAACCTTCAAGGCTCGAAACAGCAAATGGTAACGTTACCACCATATTCGCCATTTTGACAGCAAAAAGTGTATCAATGTAAACGCTTTCCCAATAGAACTTTCCCTGAATAGTGCTGAATGATAACGTTACCACAACATGTGTCGCATGGAAGCACCAATAGACTGCTCGCCATGGAATCCTGGTCTCCCGCGAACTCCCCACCCAACCACAACCCCCAAGATAACTATGAATAAACTCGCGCTCACATCCCTGCTGCTCTTCGGCCTGATGACCTGCATGAGTGCCGGGGCCACTTCGGCAAACCCCCAGCCGCCCAATGTACTATTCGTCGCCTTTGATGATTTACGCCCCCTGATCGGCGCCTACGGCGAAGCCGAACCCATCACCCCCAATCTGGATGCACTGGCGCAGGACGCAATGCGGTTCGACCGCGCCTATGTGTCCTACCCACTTTGCAACCCATCCAGGGCGTCCATGCTGACGGGAATCCGTTTTGACCTGCAAGAGAGCCCCCGCAGAGAAAACAAACACCCCAAGCTGATCGCCAAGCAGGACACATGGCCACGGGTGCTGAAACAGCACGGCTATTGGACCGCAACGCGCGGTAAGCTCTACCACGGCAGTGTGCCCGGTGGTGACAAAAGTGCCTGGCACATTGCAGGGGATTTTTGGGGAGAAGTTAGAGATGGCGGACCCACTATTCTCCCGAAGATCGTTGAGATGGGTGGCCGCGCCGACCAGATAGCAGACTACAAAAAAAGAGGAGCCGGCCCGGGCGCCCTGATGTACGCCGCCGTCGATGGCCCGGACACCCTGCTGAATGACGGCAAGGTGGCTGTCGACGTTATTGAATTCCTGAAGCACAAACGTGACAAGTCCAAGCCCTTCATGATTGCAGCTGGGTTTTCCCGCCCGCACATGCCGTGGGTGGCCCCAAAGAAATACTTTGACCTTTACCCGGATGACGCCGGCAAACTGGCAGACTTCCCCGAAGGGGCCAAAGATGCCTTCGACATGGCCACCTACAAAAGTAAAACCCGCGATCACGGCTGGAACGAAGGTGTCGATGACGCCACAGCCAAGAAACTGATTCGCGGCTACATGGCGAGCACCAGTTTTGCCGACGCCCAAATGGGTAAGATCATTCAAACCCTGAAAGACGAAGGTCTGTATGAAAACACCATCATTGTTGCCTGGGGTGACCACGGTTATCACTTAACCGATCAGGGTTTGTGGCGAAAAAACACCCCGTTCCATATTTCCCTGCGCAGCCCACTGCTAATCAAGGCTCCGGGCTTCCAGGGCGGCACGGTATCCAGCCAAGTTGTGCAGAATATCGACCTCTACCCAACCCTGCTGGAGCTCGCCGGTATCGGACAACCGGAACACCTTAAATTACATGGCAACAGCCTTGTTCCGCTACTGCGCGGCGAAACTGCGCAATGGAACAGCATGGCCTTCACCAGTGCCAAGGGACACTATGGCGTGATCACCGAGAAATACCGGTATACAAAAATGTCGGATGGCAGCCGCCGCCTGTATGACCTGGAAGCGGATCCCGGCGAATGGCAAAACCTATCCGGTGACAAACAGTTTTCGAACCTGATGGATCAGTTTGACGCGCACCTGCATCAGGCGGTCTGGAACAAACCCGAGTAAAACAACCGAGAAGAATAATGATGACAAGCCCCTCACTACTGGGAAAACTTGCCCTAGGTATATTTTGTTTTGGACTCGCGGGCTGCTTCGACGGCAACAGCACCGCAGCAAATAGCAATACCCCGACTGATGCGCAAGACACTGCGAAAGCGACGCAACCCCAAAAGCCCAACGTGGTGATTTTCTACGTCGATGACCTGGGCTATGGCGATCTCAGCAGCTACGGTATGACCGCCACACAAACGCCAAATATCGACGCGTTGGCCACAGACGGTATTCGCTATACGGATGCGCACAGCTCCGCGGCCACTTGTACGCCTTCGCGCTACAGCTTGCTCACCGGGCAATATGCATTCCGCAACAACGCTGCCATCCTGCCCGGCGATGCCCCGCTTATTATTGACCCGGCAATCCCAACGCTACCGAAAATGATGCAAAAAGCCGGCTACAAAACCGCGGTGGTGGGCAAATGGCACCTAGGGCTCGGACGAGGCTATGTGGACTGGAACACCGCAGTAAAACCCGGCCCACTGGAACTGGGCTTTGACTACAGTTTCCTGATGCCGGCAACCGGCGACCGGGTACCTACGGTGTATCTGGAAAATCACCACGTGGTAAATCTGGACCCAGACGACCCCATTACCATCAGTTACGATGAGCGTATCGGCGAGCGCCCGGTTGGCACCGAGTCCCCAGAACTCCTCAAGCAACAGGCGGATTTGCAACACAGCCGCACTATCGTGAATGGCATTAGCCGCATTGGCTGGATGGCCGGTGGTCACTCCGCAGAGTGGGTGGACGAGGAATTCCCAAGCGTCTTTACCGACAAGGCGATCGAATTTATTCAAGACGCCAAAGCCCAACCGTTCCTGTTGTACTTCCCCTTCCACGACATCCACGTGCCACGTGTACCCAATGAACTGTTTGCCGGAAAATCAGGCATGGGGCCCCGTGGCGATGCCATTTTGCAGGTGGACTGGATGACCGGACGCATCGTCGACGCATTGAAAGAAGCCGGCGTTTACGACAACACCCTAATCGTATTCTCCAGCGATAACGGTCCGGTAATGGACGACGGCTATGCCGACCAGGCGGAAGAATTGCGTGGTGAACACGACCCTGCCGGAGGCTTCCGCGGGGGCAAGTACAGCGCCTATGAAGCGGGCACCCGCGTACCCATGATCGTCACCTACCCCAACGGCCTGGTACAGGGCGGAGAGAGCAGCGCACTGGTCAGCCATATCGATCTGTATCGATCTCTGGCCGAGTTGGTTTCCGTGGATCTGGCAGATGGTGAAGCGATCGACAGCGTAAACCTGCTGGATGCCCTGCTCGACAGCCGCAAGTCGGGACGAGACGAAATGCTGGAGGAGTCCTTTACCGTTTCACTGCGCTCCGGCAAATGGAAGTTCATCGAACCCTTTACCGGCACCACCCCGGACTGGCTCGCCAACAAGACCGCCATTGAAAACGGCTTGCAGGCTCAGCCACAGCTGTTTGATCTGAGTAAAGACGTACACGAACAAAACGATGTGGCTGATCAATTCCCCGAGGTTGTGGAGCAACTGCAGGCGCGCCTGCAGCAAATTCGCCAGATGAACTGACCAGCAACAATTTCACATCAAAGTACCCAGGCCCGGAGGCCGGGACGCGATCAAGCGTCTCCGGCCTTAATCACAAAACGGAAGCGATATGGGCGGTCTGCACGTACGTGGTACTTCTCCATCGTCTTCCCCCCCCAGCTATTATCCCCGCCCACACCATGAATTTCTAAATCCAGATTCACCGTAATCGCGTCCCGCGACGGCAAATCGTAGTAGTGCTTGCGGCGAATTCTGGCCGACTCGGAAAACTTATCATCAGGGTCGTTGACCGAATAGAGATCCGATTCCTCGTAAGGCCAGGCACGGAAGTTAAACGGCTGGAGACCGGAGATTTCCAACACAGTGTCCCGATCCGAGAAGCGCGCACTGCGCACATCACTGCGGTTGCTGCTATCGGTAGCAGAAATATAGCCCACCTGGAAAGAATCCAGCGTTGCCGAATACTGACCGATACGGGCAGCAGTTTTTCGGTCAGGATAGTTTTCGAACGGACCGCGGCCATACCAGTCGATAGTGGATAGCGCACGGTCCAACCCCAATTTCACCCCGAACTTGGGCATGAATTTATGCTGCGTGCGCTCCGGGTCCGGCTGATAGAGTGCATCGACCAGTAACTCTCCTGCCCCGTTTACCGTATAGACCGTGGAGTAGCGGGCATTATTGGCCAACAGGCGCGCCTCCACGGTCACCTGCAACAAATCATTCTGCAGCTGCTTAGCGGTCACCGAGTGCACCTGACGATAGGCCGCCGCATGCATCCACGGCGCCATGCGCTCTACAAAGCGGTTTTTCGACTGATTATTGTTCACCGGCTTCCAGAAATAGGGAGCCAGCGGTTGCGCGAGCAATTCCCGCCCATCAAACCGGAAACTAGTTAATTCACCACTTTGCCTGTCGATGGCCAGTCGCGTGTCGCCTGCGGAAATAGCGTATTCATCACTTTGCTCCTGCAGCCGGACCTTGCGGCCGGCAGGCTGCAAATCCTCAACAAAGGGGAAAGCAGACAAAACAAACTGCTCGTAGGCAATTTCAAACCCGCGTTCCGCCCAAAGAGACGTTTGCCGCGTATGCGCAGAAAGCTCAAGTAGCACCTCTCCTTCCGTGCGACCTTCGTGCACGTAGGGGATATCAAACAACCCCGACTCGCCCGGTGCCACATCCATGCTGAACTCGCCACTATCCAGTACCCGCCGCTGGTCCTTGACCTGCCAGCGCAGTTCGTAGGCATTCAAGTTAGTGAAATCAAAACGGTTTGATACTTCAATGGAAAGCGGCTCATCGGTCTGAGTAAACCAGATATTTTGCTGGACTTTTTTCGCCTCGAAATAGCTCGGGTAAGGCTTGCGATCCGGTGACACGATACCGTTTAGCAGGAACTCCGCATCCGTCGGTTTATCCCCAAAGTCACCGCCATACGCCCAGACTTCACGTTGCGGATTAATTGAGAGCGCCTGCGGCTCCTCCCCATAGCTCACCATCGCCGTGTTCTTTACCCGCGCAAGCCCCTGATCTACCCAGTCCCAAATAGCACCACCTACGTAGTCATCATTGGCATAAATGGTGTCCCAATGCTCCTGATAATTCCCCAGTGAATTCCCCATGGCGTGGGCGAATTCCCGCTGAATATAGGGTTTTCCGAGCGCCCGGGCCTTTTCCAGCTGCTCCTGCACCGACTCGACCGTGCGATAGCTGCGCTCAAGGAAGTCCGACACCGATACATCGGTATCCGAGAGAATGGGCCGACTCTGGTCTATATCCAATACCGCTTGACGCATCGCCCGGAAATTGGCTCCGGCCCCCCCCTCATTACCCAGGGACCAGATCACCACGGACGTGTAGTTTTTGTTGGTGTGCACCATGGAGGTGGCGCGATCCACATGGGCTTTTTCCCAGCTCGGGTTATCCCCCAGTATTTTATTGCGGGTTTTGTAACCGTGGCTTTCCTGGTTCGCGTCATCAAGCACGTAGAGTCCGTACTCGTTCGCTAACGCGTACCAACGGTGGTCGTTGGGATAGTGACTGGTGCGCACCAGGTTGAAGTTGCCCTGCTTGATCAGTTGGATGTCTTTTTCCATGGTCGCAAGGTCAACATGACGCCCCATGCGGGGATGGTGCTCGTGGCGGTTTACACCCTTGATCTTGATCGATTTTCCATTGACCCAGAACTGACTGTCTTCCACTTTGGTCTCACGAAAGCCGAACGACCAGGGCACAGTCTCGAGCACCCGACCCTCGGCATCCAGTACCGACAGTAACAGGGGGTACAAGATGGGCGATTCAGCACTCCACAGGTCTACCGAGTCCAGATCAAACGAAATCCGCCCACTCGGCGCACTACCGCTTTCGGATTGTGCAGTTGCGAGCAGCTTGTTATCGGGGCCAAACAATTCAACCTGTAGCCGGGCACCCTGCGGAACCTCCCCCTTTTGCGCCGCAGCAAGCTGATAGTCAACGTGCAATGTACCGCTCTGGTAATGATTTTTTAGCGCGGTATCCAGCAGGAAATCCTGCAGATACACCTTGGGCCGGGCGACCAGGTTCACATCGCGGAAAATTCCACTGAACCGCCACATGTCCTGACCTTCCAGATAGCTGCCATCGGACCACCGATACACCTCAACAGCCAGGTCATTCGCGCCGTCAACCAGATATTCCGTAATGTTGAATTCCGCCGGCGTCATACTGCCCTGGCTGTACCCGACCTTGGTGCCATTCACCCACAGATAGAAGGCCGACTTTACCCCCTGGAATTCGATAAAAATTTCCTTGCCCTGCAACCCCTCTCCCACAAAAAAACGGTGCTTGTAGCTGCCGACTGGGTTGCGGTCGTAATAGTTGGTGTAATGCTCAGGGGGCTCGGTCATCACCCGCGGCTGGTCTTTGGCAAACGGATATGGGTGGTTGGTATAGATTGGGCGCCCGTAGCCCTGGGTCTGCCAGTTGCCGGGCACATCCACCAGGTTCCAGTCATTGACGTCATACGCCGGGTCATAGAAATTCACCGGGCGCTTGTCCGGGTGACCAACCCAGTGAAACTTCCATTTGCCGTTCAGCGACTGGATACGAGAAGAAGCGCCGCCTTCACTTGCCTTGCCTGGGTCCGCATACGGGCGCATATACGCGTGGCCGGGCTCCTTATTGATACCAATTACCTCAGGATTCTCCCAATCGAGCGCGCTTGCTTGCTGCGCGTATTCCTCTGCAGATATCGCCGGCGCAAGCGCCACGAGCACTGTGGTCGCGCTAGCGAGCCAGTTTGTCATTGTTCTTTTCATTGTCAGCCCTACACAAATGCGAACCGGACACGGCACTCGTCGTGCCCCCCCCCGATCAGCAGGTTAACCAGCGCCCCCATGGCACGATATCGTTCACATAGCTGTTCACTTAGTCGCGTACATGGGACCACCTCATAAATTTATGGGAACGATACCATTTTTGATTTATAGTGCCAAAAACGCCCGTTAGAGCCTGTAAAACATGAAAAAACTCACTGCGATCCTTGGCCTCGCTACTTTGATGGCCTGCACCACCTCACCGGCATCCGACAAACCGAACTTTATCGTTATCCTGACCGACGATCAGGGCTACGCGGATACAGGCTTTACCGGTAGCAAAGACATTCGTACCCCGAATATCGACCGCATTGCGTATGAAGGCACCCAGTTCACCAATGGCTACGTCACCTATGCCGTATGTGGTCCCAGCCGTGCTGGGCTACTGACCGGTCGCTACCAGGGGCGTTTCGGCTTTGACCGCAACCCCCATATGGACCCGACCGATCTGAACGCGGGCGTCCCCCTTGATGAAAAAATGATCTCCGAAGTGCTGCAGCCACTGGGTTATACCTCCAGCATCATCGGCAAATGGCACATGGGTACGCACCCCAAACTGCACCCGAACAGCCGCGGTTTCGATCACTTCTACGGCTTCCTGTCAGGCGGCCATCGCTACTTCCCGGAAGATTTGATCTACGAAGATCTGGAGGAAGGTCTCTCGCAGGAAAACCCGAAAAAAACCTGGCTCTCCTGGTACCGCACCAAATTGCTGAGAAACGATAAAACCGTGGAGATGAAGGAATACCTGACCGATGCCCTGTCTGCGGAAGCAGTGGACTTTATCAAGCGCGAAAAGGACAACCCCTTCTTCCTGTACCTAGCCTACAACGCCCCCCACGCCCCGCTGCAGGCCACTCAGGAATACCTGGAGCGCAACCAGCATATTCCGAAGGGAAAACGCCGCACCTATGCCGCGATGATCTCCGCGGTCGATGACGGTGTGGGCGCAATTCTCAAGACCCTGGAACAGGAAGGTATCGACGACAACACCCTAGTCTTCTTCCTTTCCGACAATGGCGGCCCGGTAACCAAAAACGGCTCCAATAATGGTCCGCTCCGCGGTGCCAAGGGTGACTACTTCGAAGGTGGCATCCACGTACCTTTCGCCATGCGTTGGCCGAATCAGGTACCTGCCGGGATCACCTACACAAACCCGGTGAGCTCACTCGATATTATGGCGACCATCGCATCGGTCACCAGCGCCCCCATCAATGCCGAAAAACCGCTGGATGGTGTCGACCTCCTCCCATACCTCAATGGCGAGATAACCGGCCAACCACATGAAGCCCTGTTCTGGCGAAACTTTGACAAGGGTATTGTTGCCAGCCGCCGTGCGGACTCCAAGGCAATCCTGTTCAAAAAAAGCGATACCCGGCACCTGTACGATCTCGGTGAGGATCTGTCGGAAAAGAACAACCTGAGCAAACAAGAGGGTGAGCAGTTCAATGCCCAACGGGATGAAATGGCCCAATGGGAGAGCGAAATGGCGACCAAACCGGCCTTCAAAGGACTGATTATCGCCAAGAAAGAAAATCAGAAGGCCCAGCGCCAATACGTTAAACAAAAGCGCAGCGAAAATAACGTAAACAAAAACAAAGTTAACAAAAATTAACGCACTCTCGACAACAAATGCCCTATGGTATTAGGCACTCCATAATGCCATAGGGCTGACATTGCCCAATAAAACACTGGGGATGTTATGACAAAAGAAGAATACATAGCGCTCACGCGATTCGGCATGGGCGTAACCCCTGGAGACCTGCGAAACCCCATCGCAGAAACAGGGAAAACGCCAAAACAATGGCTAAAGCAACAGCTTTCTCCCCTCGCATTTGACGACAACCTCCCCTCTTCCACCGATATGCTGCGCAGCGTAGCCGACTATCGGAAATCTCTGGAAGGTGCCAAAAAATCCCAAAGCAATGACGGCGCGTCGGCGCATAAGAAAAAACTCAGATCACTGAGAAAGTCATTCAATAGAAGCCAAAATACGTACAACAACAATGTCATTCAGCGTGCCGCTGCTGCCCACCAGAGCATCAACTGGCGCCTTCTGGACTTCTTTTCCAATCACTTCTCCGTCAGCGCTGTCAATGCGCCAATGAAAGCCCTGGCCCCAACGCTGGAACGCGAGGTCATTGCGCCAAACCTTACCGGGAAGTTTGAGGACCTGCTGATTGCCGTTTCCCAGCACCCGGCAATGATTGTTTATCTGGACAATATGCGTTCCATCGGCCCTAACTCCCGAATCGGACGGCGACGCGACAAAGGACTGAACGAAAACCTGGCGCGTGAGATCCTTGAACTACACACCCTCGGCGTCGACGGTGGCTATACCCAATCTGACGTATTGGAACTCTCCAAAGCCATCACCGGCTGGAGCCTGGCAACACAGCGGGACGGTAACGCCAACGGCTTTATGTTTCGCTCGGCAATGCACGAACCGGGTAGCCGCCGTGTGATGGGACGATCATTTCACCAATCCGACGTATCACAAGGTGAGAAAATCCTGAAATACCTCGCCACACATCCAAGTACCGCACGCTATCTCAGCCTCAAGCTGGCACGGCACTTTATCAGCGATGCGCCACCCGCTAGCCTTGTAAACAAATTGCAGCAAACGTGGCTCAATACCGACGGAGACATTCTGGCGGTGATGTACACCCTGATTGATGCAGAAGAGTCCTGGAGCAACACACCACAAAAATTCAAAACTCCACGGGAGTTTTTTATCTCCGCTTTACGGGCTGCGGATATGCAAACTCTCGACCCGCAGATGGCACAATTTTCTCTGACGGAATTAGGGCAGGCGCCGTTTCAGGCCGGCTCTCCCGCAGGTTACGAAGATACTGCAGAGAACTGGCTCTCCCCCTCTCTATTAACCGCGCGGGCAGACTGGTCCATTAAATTCGCACAGCGGTGGCAGGAGCGCGTACCCGCGGTTAATCAGCTGCTCAATCAGCTGTTTGGTGACCACATCAGCGAGCTGACCAGAAAAAGTATTTTGCGCGCGGAAAGTAAACAGGCGGCCCTGGCAATGCTACTCATGAGCCCCGAGTTCCAAAGGAGATAACCTCATGGAAAGAAGAAAATTTCTGGCGCTCGGGGGTGCATCACTTGCCCTGCTCTCATCCGCGACACTGGGTAACCCTCTTAAGCCGAGCAAGAGCAACCCCAAGTTTATCTGGGTGATATTACGCGGTGCGCTGGATTCCCTGCACACACTGGTACCCACATTCGAAACCGAGCTGGAACGCCACAGGCCAAAACTTTTTGGAGGTATCAAGGAAGACCTGCTGCCCATTAGCAATGGCTTCGCACTGCACCCTGCGCTCAAGAACCTGCACCAGTGGTATGGACAGAAAGAGCTGCTACCGGTTGTAGCCGTTTCTACCGGCTACGATGGCCGCTCGCACTTCGACGGCCAGGACTTCATGGAGAGTGGACTCGGTAAAATCGAACACGATTCGGGGTGGATTGCGCGCGCTTTAGAGAACAAGGGAAAATCCGGTATTGCGATTTCGCGCTCTATCCCCATCGCTATGCGCGGCAGCAATCGCACCACAAACTGGTTCCCGAGTCGTATGGACGGGTCTGGTGAAGAGATCTACCAATCGATCCTCGACCTCTATCAGTACGAACCAGCGCTGGCCAACAACTTCGAAAAGGGGCTGAAAATGAAAGCCTCGGCCGCCGGGCAAATGGATTCATCCCGCCCTGGCGCATTTCCAGAGTTGGCACAGGCCTGCGCCAAGCTGATGCTAGCGGACACCACACTGGACTGCGCCCTATTGGAGCTGGACGGCTGGGACACACATAATCGGCAGGCGCCAAGACTGAATACAAAATTGGCCGAGTTGGATAAGGGATTGGCAGCTCTCAAACAAGTCCTGGGGCCTGAGTGGGACAACACCGTTATTGCGGTTTCCACGGAGTTTGGGCGCACCGTACGGGAAAACGGTACCGAGGGAACGGACCACGGCACCGGCAGTGCGATGTTCCTGGCCGGCGGCGCTGTCGATGGCGGCCGTATACTTGGGCAATGGCCCGGCCTTAAATCAAAGCAGCTATTCGAAAACAGGGACCTGCAACCAACGTCGAATGTCTATGATTGGCTTGTCGACACTCTGGAACAACACTGGAAACTGAACAGCACGCAACTGGCACATATATTCCCTACCGCTCAAGCGCGGGGAGAAATAATTACTCGTCGAAGACCAGTATAGTTCTAGAGGGCCGTAAGCGATAAACAAACCGATACGCCCCCCTACCGACCTCTAGCGTTTACAGCACCAGACTCAGAGTCTCGCCGGCCGCCAACTGCAGTGGTTCGTCAAAGGCCAGGGTGATGTCCTTGCCGGATTGACTCACCATTGCCATACCGCGAGACGTTTCCAGTTTCGATGGCACTGCGATCTCGCCCCGCCTAATCGACAGGGTTTTCAGTGATAATTCGCCATAGTGCAATTTCAGTTCAATACGATTGTCCGTTTGCGCGAAGCTGCCCCAGCCTTCCGCCGCGGTAAATGCCGACTTGAAGTCCCCGTTGGCGGTCAGCCGCGGCTTGAACCCCAGATGCTGTGACGGGCCATCATACTCAAACCCACAGGCCGCCAAAAACACCCCATAGGAGGCCATCGCACGGGCGTAGTGATCGGAGCACTCGATTTCGTTGTACGGGTTGCGCTTGCTGGCATGGTAGCGGTCGTGAACCGCACGGGTGATCGCCAGCCCCTTGGTCAGTAACGCACTTTGTTCGTCGCTTTCCCAGATCATGTGTCCGGCCACCTGATACTCAAAGCCGGTCATGCACTCATTGAAGTAGCCATACTGCCAGTACTCCTCCCAGTTATCCTTGCGGCCACCTTCCGGCCAGGTACACATGACCAGCCCCGCCTCGCCGGCCAGCGCATAGGTACGGCCCTTTGCCCGGGGGTTCGTGATAGAGTCCCGCAACACACCCATGTCGGGACAGAAGTTGTAATCCCAAAGGCTGGAGAGTGCCTTGCGGATGGTGGCGCCGTCGTAAAGGCGTCCGAGGCCCAGCTGATATGCCCACCACTGGCCGATGACCTGGTCGATGTAGCAACCGTCGCCAATGGCGATGGCATCCGCATGATTCGGATCTATTTCCTGTACGAAAAAGCCATAGTCTTTGCGATACAGGGAGAGAATATTTTCCCGACCACGGGCGGCAATATTACGGCACTCACCAGCAAACGCAGTATCCCCCATTACCCGGGCCATTTCCTCGCCGGCCCGCAGCGCGGCAATATACAGCGAGCTGATCACCGGAATTTTTCCGTACCACTCAGCGTCCAAAGTGTTGTGCTGTTCGCCGGTCGGAATGCCGTCGGGGATACCATCTCTGGCATCCTGCGCGATCAGGTATTGCAAAGCCTTTTTCGTATTCGGCCACACCCGTTGCAAAAATCCGCTACCGGGACTCATCTGGTGCTCCCGCAGGGTGCGCAGGATGACCCCGGCCTGGCCATCCGAGGCATCTTTACTGCCGTACTCTCCACGAAACAAAATAGCGCCGTTTTCCTGGAAACCAAGGCCATAGTCCGTGCGCTCACGCAGGTCCCGCTCCAGGTCTGGAAACAGACGCCCTACCGCTTGTGCGTAATGCCATACATGGGTACAGGTACCAGCGCAGCAACCCACGCCCTCCCAGGCCCAGAAGCGACCATTATCCAATCGATAGGTGGTATTGGTTTGCAACGCATTGGTCGGAATAATGCTGCGCTCTAGCAGCCAGTGCGGCAGCGTACTGTCATACCAGGTATCACGCCACAGCCGGGTCAGGCCTGTGAGCTCTTCCAGAGACTGCCCTACTTCCAGCGCCACTGCACGGGCATCGTGGAACTTGCTCGCATACCAACGTTTAAGTTCATCCTGCTGATCTTTATACAGCGCTTTTTGGTTAGGGAAGTGCCAGGCCACAATAAACGTGACTTCCGCTGTCTCACCCGGTGATAGCCTACGGTTTGTGGCGATCGTGTTCGCGACCTGTGCCAACTGCTTGCCGCCCTCTTTTACAGGCTGCACCACCGTTACCGTCGTGCTGGCACCCTCGCTTGCGACACAAAACAGGGAAAACGAACCGTAGTCGGCCAATTGCTCGAGCGCGCTTTGGTTGTCTGGATCCACGGCCTCGCAGCCGGCAAAAAAACCTGCCCCGGCATGATCGGTATACTCCGTGTTCACCAACCGCGCACCATGCTGTGCCGCCCTACCTTGCAGTGACGGGTTTACCGACCAGGCATCTGCAGTAATCGCCATCTCGCGGTCACTGTGATTACGGAAGCGATAGCGCATAATCGTGGCGGGATAACTGGATCGATCAGTATCCAGTGGGATAAATGCTGTCATCGCCTCCAGCTCAACACCCAAACCTATTGCCGGGTCCCGATACTGAATCTGTGCAATAGGAGCCTGACCGGTAAAAGTGATGTCTTCAAAGCCATTGCGATCGAGAGTGCGCCTTACGGTTTCCCCATCCTGGGTGACAGTAACTGCAAAGCCCTGGTCGAAGTGCCATGGGCTGATCTGCGCCGGCGGGCTGATATAGTTGGCACCATTGCGCTCCTTGATCTCCTTACAGCCATGCTCATTACGCAAGGTCGGGTGCTCGTAGAGTTGGGGCACCACACCTTCATGCGCTTCATTGAAAATGTCCCAAACCCATAACTTTCCATCGCCGCCAATGTACACGGTGCCGGATCCAATACCTCCCACCGGCATGCCAATGTATTGGAGCTGCTCCCAGCCATGATAGGTCGTCGCCTTACCTCGCTCATACAGAGAGCTCACCCATTCAGCCGCGAGTTTCTTATCGAGTGGGATTGGGCCATTAGCTTCCGCAGTTGAAGCGGCCCCTCTGGAGCTCAAAAACGGGCCAGCCATGACTGGCATAGTGAACGCGCCTGATAGGGTCGCCATACCAGCACTCAGGCCTTTCAAAACCTGCCGCCGATTGACACCGGAAGAACAACATCCGGGATCGGGTGCGTGCGTTTTACTCAGTTCTTTTTCATTACAATTATTTTTATTCTTGAAAGAACATGCCATTTCATGGGTCCAGATTAGTAGTTACTTTGATTGGTAAAACTTCTATTCCCTTACTATAACCACCGATAATCGCCGTGCCGGCCTCACCTTTTTTACTACGGATAATCACTACGGCTTTGCCATTGAAAGCGCGTCGATAGTCCGCGACAAACGGCTCAGTCGTGGCAGAATCGCCATTCCCCACCGCCGCGATTTCCGCAGCCCCATCCACGTTGAAGTGAATCAGGTTATCGGCATCGGGCACCAAATGACCGTCCTTATCCAGAACTTCTGCAGTGACATAGGCAAGGTCGTAACCATCTGCTGAAATTTCTGTGCGATCCGTTGTCAGTTTGACTTGTGCGGGCACACCAGCAGTAAACACCTGCTTGCGAGCCACTTCTTCTCCGCCGCGATAAGCAACCACCTCAATGTTGCCTGGTGCATAGGCAACATCCCACTGCAAGCGATAAGGCGAGTCGAAGTATTCCACTTCCTTGCGGTAACGCAGGTCCACCGGCATACGGACCTTGTGAATCCCTTTAACTTTCTTCCCCTGAGATTCGCCATTGACAAACAACTCTACCTCTTCCGCATTTGTATAGGCGATTACCGGGATCACATCTCCTACCTTCCCTTGCCAGTTCCAGTGCGGCAGCACGTGCACCATCGGCTTACTCGTCCACTGGCTCTGGTACAGGTAAAACCGGTCCTTTGGCAGGCCAACGAGGTCGACCGCACCAAATGAGGAACTGCGGGCAGGCCAGTCCTGGTTCCAGTAGAATTTGTTACCGTGGTCGCGGCCACCGTACGGTGTTGGCTCTCCCAGATAGTCAAAACCCGTCCAGATATACTCGCCCATTATTTGCGGGTTTTCGGCCAGGTTCTCCCACTCGATATCCGGAATATACGCCCAGTACGGAGCATAGTTATCGTAACTGCTTACGTATTTTGAAGGGTGCTTTTCCAATGGTTCAACCGGGAAATGGTATTCACCACGTGTGCTCACTACTGAGGATGTTTCCGTGCCCAGCACCGGCTTGCCTTTATAGCGTTCGGTGATATCTGCATATTCAGTGGCCTTGTAGTTCAGGCCTACGATATCAAGTTCATCCGCAATGCCACTTTTGACAAAGTTCGGGTAATCACTCAGTCCGGCGGTCACCAGCCGGGTCGGATCCGCCTTGCGAACAATCTCAGTCAGGCGCTTGGCTTCCTTCCAGCCATCGTCCTTCTTCTGCTCGTAGATCTCGTTACCAATGCTCCACATAATCACCGACGGATTGTTGCGGTGAATTTTCACCATATCCGTAAGGTCACGCTCGGACCACTCGGGGAAGTGCTTGTGGTACCCGTTTACTACGGTGTGCTTGGGAATTCCCCAGGTATCAAATGCCTCAACCTGTAGCAATATTCCCATGCGGTCAGCAAGCTCAACCAACTCCGGCGATGGCGGGTTGTGCGCAGTACGTACGGAATTCACACCCATGTCTTGCATAATTTCGAGCTTGCGCTCAATCGCTCGGGAATTGGCCACAGCCCCCAAGGGACCATTGTCATGGTGCAGGCAAACCCCTTGAATTTGCACCCGCCTTCCATTTAACCAAAAGCCATCATCTGCCTTGTATTCAATGGTGCGGACACCGAGAGGCTGCACATCCGTGTCAATGACCTTTTCGCCATCCAACACGCGGGTCACCACACGGTAGCGGTAAGGGTCGCTGGTATCCCAGCGGCGAGGGTTAGGAATGGTCAACTCAGCTTGAGTGGCGGAATGCTCACCGGCAGCACTGCGAAAGCCCTGCGAATCCTCAGCCACAATGTGACCATTGTGGTCCTGTACTTCCACCTGCAGGGTGAGTGTCTTGTCTGCAGCATGGTTCACCACCTGCGTCGACACCTGCACCTTTGCCTGCTCTTGCGTGATTTCTGGAGTGGTTACTTTGGTAGCCCACTGTTCGATATATACCGGATTTTTCATTTCAATCCAGGTATTGCGATAAATCCCCGCCCCCGGATACCAGCGCGCGGCATAGTTTTCCGGAGCCACGGACACCGCGATCACATTGCGTTTTCCGGGCGCTACGAGATGGTCGGTAATATCGTACTGAAACCCGATGTAACCGAAAGGGCGCTCGCCAACAAGTGCACCATTTACATACACCGCACTGTTGGCCATCACGCCATCAAAGGTCACCAGTACCCGTTTTCCCGCACTTTCTTCAGGCAGCACAAACGACTTCCGATACCAGGCATTCCCGAAAACCGGCAAGCCACCGTTGCGGGCGCTGTATTTCTTGGAAAACGGCCCTTCGATGGCCCAGTCATGCGGGAGATTCAGCTGGCGCCAAGACTTATCGTCAAAGTCTATCTGTGCAGCGGCGGGCTCTCGCCCTTTCGCGAATCGCCACCCTTCGTTAAAACTCACCTTGCCTGACAAACCAGCAACGCCTTCCGTCTTTGCGCTACAGCCAACCGCGATCAAGGCAAAAAGGAGGAATCCACCAACCTTCTTAATCATTGTTATTTTCCACCTTCTTTTTCTTGTAAGGATTGGGAAGCTTCCGCAGGGTAAATTCCGGGTGATAGGTTCGGGACGCATCGGCCAACTGCGACAACTGTTCTGCCAGTTCAGGCTTACTCGTCGCCAGATTATTGGCTTCCGACACATCTTCGGCGAGGTTATAAAGTTCCAGTGGCTTGCGATACTTTTTGATCAGTTTCCAATCACCTTGTCGCACGGCCTGAATTGGGCCCTCGCGCTCATTAAATTCCCAGTACAAGTGACTGTGCTGTGCTTGGCCCTGCACACCGAACAGAGCCTTACGCATGGACACACCATCGTTCGATGGACAAGACTCTGCCTCGGCAAATTCACAAAAGGTTGGCATCATGTCCCAGAAAGCGGAAACATGGTCTGACTCGGTTCCGGGGGTAATCTGAGCCGGCCACTTGGCGATAAATGGCACACGGATTCCGCCTTCATAAAGGTCGCGCTTCTTACCGCGGAGAGGTCCGTTACTATCAAAAAAACCGGTGTCGTATTCGTGGCCATTATCGCTGGTAAAAATCACCAGCGTATTTTGATCAATACCCTTCTTCTGCAATGTTTCCATCAGCCGGGCGATATCTCTGTCCATCCGAGAGACCATACCCGCATAGGCGGTATTGCCTTCGGGGTCATTGCGGTAATGCCCGTCGGTATTCATTTTGCGTTCCGGCCAACCCAGTTTCAGATACTGCTGCTTGGAATCTTCTGGCACGGTAACCGCAAGGTGGGGAATCATATAAGAAAGGTACAGGAAGAAAGGCTGCTGCCCGTCCTGCTTTTCTACATATTCGATCGCCTTTTCAGTAAATAGATCGTGTATGTAGACGCCTTCATTCTTCTTGTAATCATTGCCAGTCAGCTCAAAAGGCTCGTTATTTTCGAACAGGCGATGCCAGTAGTAGTGATGCGCATCCAGGTGTGTCTTCAACCCGTAAAAGTAATCAAACCCCTGCTGGTTAGGCATAGAGGGCAAATGCAAGTTGTCTTGCTCGGGGCTTTCCGACATACCCCATTTTCCGATCGCTGCGGTGTGGTAGCCGTTCTCCTGTAACATCTCTGCGATAGTGATATCGTCCGGTTTCAGATCCACCGGCTTACCACTGTTGGTCCAAACTGGATTCCCGCGAATCGGACTGTGACCACTGTGCAATCCCGTCAGCAAGCTCGCGCGCGAGGGACCGCATACCGAGGAACCCGCATAGTGCTGGGTAAAACGTACACCTTCATCCGCCAGACTATCCAGACCCGGAGTTTGAATTTTGCGTTGCCCGTATGCCCCGAGATCGCCATACCCCAGGTCGTCCGCCAGTATGTAGATGATATTAGGGCGTCGAATTTCAGCAGTCGCGGAAGCTTCCACACTCGGTGCGGAATCAAGCGCACCCGCCTTAGCCATGGCCGGCTCCGCGGCGACTAGCCCCACTAAAAGCAAGCCCATTGAAAGCAAACCGACGGAATTCACTGCGCCCAAAGCATGAGCGGTTGTTATTTTTTGCATGTTTCGTTCAACCAGTATTAGTGCGTTGAGACTTCAATGGCACCCATATCCGGCTTGCCGACAATCGGATTACCGAGGGTATCCTTTTCCACCTTAAGCCCGACAATCAGACCATTTTCATCACCGGGAATCCGCGGAATGTCGATACCCCGGTCCTCCACCATGACCGTGTTAGTCGGCGCATAATCGGCAATTCTGAGCCCGCCCGGCTGGGAAAATTCGGCATTACCGATCAGTGGCGCACTATCCTGAATCAATACTTGCTCTGGCCAGTTATCACTTTTCAGAAACAAATTATTTTTAAACACAATATTTTTGAGGTTGAGGGTATCGCCATTGTTCTCAGGAACGTATTGGTCCCCTTGCACGACCTTGCTATCCCCCACAATGTGGAAGATATTGTTCGCAATCAGCGCCCCTTCTGCGACCTTAGTAACCGCGATTTTCGCCGTGATATGGTCGTCTACGAAAATAGTATTATTGTAGATATAGGTGTTATATGGGCCGTGGCGTTTCTTGGGCCGCGGTTTTTTGCCCGACTTATCGGAACCGACAAAGCCACTCAGCCAGAAGGTCTTACCCTCCTGGAAGGCCACTCCCGGCTTCTTCACACGATGCCCGTCATTCACGCTGACGTTGTAGCGATAGGTGTTGTTGTAGTTATTTCCCAGTACCTCGATAAAGCCACCGGCGTTATTTGCCGACAGGTTGTACTGAACAATAATATTTTTACAGTTGAAGTCGATATGGAAACCGGCGGAATCCCCCGGTCCATTCGCATTCAGAAATTGATTGCGCTCCACAATAATGTCCGAGCTACCCCAGGTCCACATGCCGCTGCCCCGGGACCAGTTGCGCTTATCCAGTGGGCTGCCGGAACCATTAACGGTATTCCCTCTAACAAGGGCCTTGGTAACGCCACTCATCTGCATGCCAGGACCACCAGAATTCAACACCTGATTGTCCAGAACCTGCACATAATTGATCTCACCTTTCCCGTGAAACTTCATGCCGGTATGCGAGACATTGGATACTGAAGAATTTGAGACGCTGATGTGATTGAGCACAGCCCCCGGCACGCTCGCAAAGAACATACCGAACCCGTATTCCTCTTCTCCGTTGGAACTGACCGTGTCCTTATAGCTGCGTACAAAACCTTGGTTATTCGCGTAAACATCGTGGACATCCACGTTGTCAATACGAATATAACCGGATTCTTTTCGGCCCAGCGCTACCACATAAACACCTACACGGCGCGGCTTCAGATTTCTTTTGCCCAACTTGCGCTTGATCGCCTTGGCATGCGCCGGAAAGCTGCCACCGTCAGCCTCAATCTGCAGGTTAGAGATCTCGATATAACGGCTATCCAGGATCAGAACACCCGCGTTGCGCCCCTTGGCGTCAACAATGGGCTTGGGCTGGGATTCATCTGCCCCTTCCGCGTAACTTGAAATTACGATCGGCTTAGTCTCGGTACCCGCAACATCTACCAATTCGATATTGCCGCGGAAGCGCTCCCCACGCGCGAGCAGAACGCGATCCCCCGGCTGTAAGGTCACTTTTTCCAATGCGCGCAGGCTCTTCCAGGCCTGCTCCGGCGAAGTACCCTGGTTGCGATCACTCCCGTTCGAGGCGTGCACATAGTAGTCCGCGGCAAACCCTGAAGAGCTCATCATCACGAGTACACAAAACAACAATCTGCGCATAGCCAGCATCTCTTATAATCATTGAATGAGATTTTATGGGAACGTTACCACTGATTTCCAGCGGTTTTTACGTTTCTTTGCAATGAAGGAGATCTATAGGCAGGCGTGACTATATAGTGTTGCGCTTCTTAAAGCGGGCAATAGCGGCAATCGCGACCAGACTGGGCACAGTGGTACCCAACACCAGAATGGTTTTCATTGATAGCAGAGTATCAATGGCCTGCTCACCCCCCTGTTTCGCATCGAAACCAATCCAGTTCAGGGTCGCGCCGGCTAACAGGATGGTAAAAATCACACTCATGGTGACCACCCAGTGATGCATACCGGCAAAACCACCCTCTCGCTGCACACTGGTCGCGCGGGCATCATCATCACTGGCCTGAGCGACCAGCGCCGGAATGATAACGGTCATAGAAGACCATATGGCAGAGCAAAGGATCGGATCCAGCAACAGGAACCAGGTCACTCCGGGCATATAGATAAACCACTTGGCCACCCCACCAAGGGCATTCATCAGGAAGATAACTTGTAGCGCAGACAGCTTACCCAGCTTGCGCGATAGCATTGACACCAAGGGAATATAGACTGCTGCCGCAATGGCAAAGCCCATCGATAGTACCGCCTTCCAAACAGCACCCTCGGCAATATCGCCACCAAACATGTAGTAAACGAGGACGTAGTAGTCCATCTTGGCCGCGTAGGCCACCAGGCCCACTTGCATGATCACCAGTACAACAATCAGGCGCATGAGCGGAACCGCGAGAATTGAGCGCGAGCTGGCCAGTACCGACAGCCGCGTACCCCTTTGCGGCCCAAGCTTCCGCGGCTGCTCTTTAACCAGTAGTGCCGGCAGCATCCCCAGAAGACCAATAACCAGGATGGCGACCGCCCAACCAACAACCTTAATGCCAAAGAAGACGCTGCCGAACAGAGCCAGCGAAGCCAGCGGATACAACCATTGGGTCCCCAGTGATGCCAGCTTGATAAAGTAGGAGTTGATCTCCATCACCTTGATACGCTGGTGATCATCCCGGCTCATTTCATAGGACAAGGACGTCAACGGGACACTGTAAAACTGAGCCGCAAAGTAAAACAGTAAGGAAACACAAAAGAAGTATACGAGCTGTTGTTCGGCAGCCCAGTGGGCCGGCACCATCCACATCAAGCCAAACAGCAGCGCCAGGCACCAGGCAGAAATAAAAATGAGTGGCTTCCGCCTTCCGAAACGGTTTTGCAAATTATCGGAAAAGTGGCCAACCCAGGGGGAAAGAAAAGAAGAGAAAACGATGGGAATAGTCAGCGCGACCCCAAATAGAAACGGGTCGACACCCAGGGTCATCTGATAGAAAGGCACCGCAAGAATATCACTGGTCTTTTCAATAAAGAAAAGACAGAAAAAGCCTACGCCCAGCGCGAGCTTTTGGCCGAGCGGCACCAGCTGTGCCTCCCCCGTATTGTCCCGGCTCACTTGCACCGCCCTCTTACGCGGGCTCAGTGACCTTATTCAGGTCAGCGACAGAACCGCGCTCAACAAGGTGCGGCATAAACAGGTGGGTGCGCCCCGCTTCGATTGGCTCTTCCGCCAACTCCATAGCCAGGTTCGCCGCGTAGCTTGCCATCTCCGCCACCGGATAGTGCATGGTAGTAAGGGAGGGAAAGCAAGCTCGGGAGATCAACAGGTCGTCAAAACCGATCACCGACACCTCTTCTGGCACCTTGATCCCTTGCGCCTGCAGCTCGTGCACAACCCCCACCGCCATATGGTCGTTGTAGGTCATAATTGCGGTAAACTTCTTGCCGCGCGCGAGCAGCTTTTTGACCGCGTCGCGACCGCCGTCCATCTCCGCAACCTTAGCCAGCTCTATCAGGTCATCCTGAATCGGCACCCCGGCATTGGCCGCGGCCGTACGGATGCCATCGAGACGCGCACGGGCATCAGGGTTCATATCTTCACGTGAAATCACCGCGATATCTTTGTGACCTTTATCAATCAGATAACGTGTAGCCTCCTGGGCACCCTGATTGTTATCGAGCCAGACACAGCGATGCGCGATTTTGCTGATAAAGCGGTTGATAAACACCAGGCCAGGAATTTCTTCGGCCAGCTCGATCAACTTCTGGTCGCTGGTGCGCGCGCTGTGAAACACGATCGCGCCACATTTGTGCTGCAAAAGTGACTCAATTGCTTCTCGCTCTTTCTGCTCACTGCCGTAGGCATTACTAATGAGCACCTTGTACTGGTTCTCACTGATCGCCTCTTCGGCACCACAAACCAGCGCACCAAAGAACGGCATCGATACCATGGGAACCACAACACCCAGTGTGTTTGATTTACTGCTCACCAGCGCTTGCGCGTTGATATTCGGTCGATAGCCGAGGTCCGCAATCACTTTTTGGATTTTGGCTCGACTGGAAGCTTTTACGTTGCTCTCGCCACGAATCACTCGCGAAACGGTGGAGGTCGACAGCCCGGAGACCCTCGCAACGTCTTTAATTGTAACCACGTTAAAACTCCCAACTATCATCCGCTGACGGCATCAGTTTCAAACTGATGCAATTGCCGGCAACGTTACCACTACGAACCACATATTGCCATTCTTTAACGAGTGTCCTTAATGACTTTTAGGTCAAATTGAGTCAGAGACAGCGCCGGCACCGTCGCCCTACGCACTAAACCCTGCTCCGTGATCACCGGTTCCAGGGCTGCTACGCCCTGCTCAACCGCGGGGAACTCATCTTCCGGGTGCTCTCCCCGGTAGCTGGAGACAGAAGCCAGCGCCACACCTTCCAAGTCGGCAAAATCCAACTCCAGCGACCCGGCCCGATCATTCTTGTTCAGCACCATGACACTCAGTGCCCCAGTGTCTGGGTCGAAACTGGCATAGAGGCGCAGGTAACCATGCTTTTCTTTAACCTGCAGCACATGGTTATAAGATCGGTTGTTGATGAACTTAATCACCTCACCAATTGGCGTCAGACTGTTATCCGGGGTGTTGTTCAATGAATTGGCGATCTGTCCATGTCCCCCACCCCACTCACCTTCCCAAGGGGAGTGCGTGTTCCAGTGCACCATATCAGTCACATTCTTGTGCTTCGAAGTCGAGAGGGTCAGCTCCGCAAATACCAACGACTTCCACAGATCATTGGCGTAATTTTTCTTGCTATCGATTGCCGCCGGCCCCTGCTCTCCTGAACCAGCCTCTCCACCCGAAAGTGGCTCCACGAAAAAACGCTCCGCCTTGCCAACGCCACCGGCCAACAAGTTGTAGCGGTTGTTTTTCTGGTCAAACCGGACATACCGATTGGGAAGGGCTTCCGAGCGGAGGTGATACTGGTTGTCGCCCTTGGCCGTCACCAACTGCCAAAAACTCTGCTCGCTCGGCTTATCCAGGAAGGTGATGGGATCTGCTGGCTTTTTGCCGGCCGTCAGGAAGCACCCTCCACAGGCGCGGGAGCGTAACAACACCCCACCGCTTTTCAGCAATTGTACGTAAATTGCGTCGGCAGCACGGGGCTGGCGCCACAACCGGGCCAGTGCGTCACCGTCAGCTCCAGGCCCTACGAGCACACGACTATCCTGATTCCCTCTGGCACGAAGTAATACATCCCCCAGGGGGTCCAATTCGGGATAATTACCGCCAGTCACACCATACTCGGTAATGATCATCGGCACGTCTTTATGCGCCGGGCTTGCCGCTGCATAGCGTTGCAAGCGTTCGATCTTACTGGTGAGGTTACCGTCGAAATCACGCCAGTTACGATAGGATTCGGTCCACGCACGCCCATGCAAGTACTGGTGCGGCGACAGAAAATCGATGTATTGCGCAACGCTTTCGTCACTCAGCACACTGGACAGCCAATCGGCGCGACCGTCTTCACCAAAGCCAATATGGATAGAAGGGTCCACGGCTTTCATCGCACTGGCAATCTCGACAAAATTTTTAACGTAGGTTTCTTTGTCGCTGTGCATCGCCACTTCATTACCCAGCTGCCAATACTTCACCCCATAGCCCCGGGTAATATTGGCGTAGCGTACCCACTCCACCGCATGTGTTTTCAGCTCATCGAAACTAACAACCGTGCCGGGGTAATGCGCCTTGTCATAGCCCAGCATATTGACCATGATCAGGGGCTCCACATCCAACGCCTTGGCGTACCCCATGAACTCGTCAAAATCGAGACCGCTACTGAAGTAACCGTGCTTATCCACCGCCCATGACCAAGTCCCGGGCGCCACTTCAGTCGAGGCAACCCGCGGCCTAAGCCCAGAGTCACCATCGGTAAAGGGTGCATCCGTAAACAGATAATTGTCACCCAGGTGTCCGTAGGGAAAACGCATAATGCCCAGGTTCATCTCCCCAAGACGCTGCTGCATGGGTACCTTTCGCGGCCACTTGTCGTCCGACGACATAAGGAATGTGACATTTTCACCGATCAATGGCCGCTCCAGCTTTTTTACGACCTTGGCCGTATCGATGACCGTACGCTCGATACTGTAAGAGGGCAACGTTATCGATACGAATGCCAGCATCAGCACAATACGAGAGAGCAAAAATGGTTTTCGCATGATTTTGCTATTTCCTGATTCTTTGGTGAATGCCGGTCCCAAAACACTAGCCAGCGACAAGACAAAAAAAGAGCAGATCACTCTGCCCTTTCTATTGCGCCTCAATCCGATTGAGGCCAGTAATCAAAATTCCAGCTGTCGATATCCGCTCTGGTGCGCGAGCTTTTCATCAACGCCAGAATCTGAGCCACTCGCTCCGGATGCGCACCCGCAACATTGTGCTGCTCTGCGAGATCGACTTTCAGGTTGTAGAGTTCAACCGGAGGGTTCTCTCGTTGACCCTCGTTATACAAACGCACGGCCTTCCACTGACCGGCCGCATCATCCAGGCGGATAGCCTGCGCGTGATTGCCATTGTTATTGTGAAATTCCCAATACAAATGCGAATGTAACTTCTGCCCCGTCTCCCCCAGCAGTGTAGGCAAGAAGGAAATACCATCTGTCGTCTCTGGGCTATCGACGCCAGCAACCTCCGCCAGAGTGGGCATCAAGTCCCAAAATGCCGACATGTGGTCGGAGTTCGAACCGGGATGGATCTTTTCTGGCCACCAGGCGATGGTCGGCATACGGATACCACCCTCATACAGGTCGCGCTTGTAACCACGGAATGGGCCGTTTGCATCAAAGAATGCCAGGTCCGCACCGCCCTCCCACGAGGGCCCATTGTCACTACTGAAAATAACCAAGGTATTTTCGTCGAGCTGTAACTCTTCGAGTTTAGCAAGTACATCGCCAATACTACGATCCAGGTGTGAAATCATTGCGGCGCGAACCGCTTTGGGGTTTTGCACCGGCATATAGTCCTGGCCGCCACCTAAGTTCGGTGTTTCTACAAAGCCAGACTCAGCATACGCGGCAATGTCGGCATCCGGCGCCTGCAATGACGCATGCGGAGTGGCAAAGGACAAAAACAGGAAAAACGGATCGTCTTTGTGTTCAGTTATGTAGCGCAAGGCGTCGTCCGCCAAACGCTGCTGGGCAAAATCCTCACGCTTATAAGGAAGGTAGCTGGCCGGGTCATTCGGGTTCGCGTCCTCCGGCAGCTTTTGGTGCGTATCCAGATAGGTGTTATCCAGCGGAAAGCGCTCTTCGTTCAACCACAGGTGTGTTGGGTAGTGATTGTGCGCCTGCTTTTGGTCCAGGTAACCGAAGAAATAGTCAAAACCCTGCTTGTTGGGCGTGCCATAAGACTCCGGGCCACCCAGCCCCCACTTGCCAATCAATGCGGTTTTATAGCCGGCATCTTGCATCATGGTGCCGATGGTTTCGGTCCCGGGGCGCAGCGGCATTTGGCCGTACTCTTCTTCATCAAGGAAGGTGCCTAATTCATAGTTACCGCGAATTTGCACCACACCCGGCTGTTTACCGGTGACGAGCGACGCCCGAGAAGGAGCGCATACCGTGCTCCCCGCATAATGCTGGGTCAAGCGCATACCCTCTTCCGCCATTTTATCCAGGCTAGGCGTCTCAATATGTTGTTGGCCGAAGGCACCCAAGTCGCCATAGCCCAGGTCGTCCGCCAGGATATAAATCACATTTGGCGGGCGATCTTCGCTGGCATTTGCCGCATGCGCGCCAAGCTCCCCGTAACCCGGTAACAAGAGGCTCGCAGCCAATACAGAAGCGATACAAAGAACGCCATTAACGATGACTTTTGCCAATGTGATTCCCTCGCTTTTTTTAAATTGAATTGAGCGAAATGCTACGGGGCTCAAGACCATCGCCGCTCACGGTGACAGTGATCGGGCCAGACTGATCCGTAGCCTGTAATAACGCCAATGCTTTGCCCATAAACGCCTTTCGGGTAGGCACCTTGTGCGGCTCAAGGTCGAGGATATCGCCATTCTCCACACCAATCAGTCGGGCGGCGCCCTCGACAGCAATGTTCAGACGGTTACTCGCGCTGGGAACCATATTCCCCTGGTCGTCCACCACGTCCAGTTCCACATGCACAACATCCGTCTGGTTCGCCGTAATCTCGGTACGATCTATGGATATCGCCACCGACGCTGGGGCACCGGCAGAGCGTACCGATTTGCGGACAACTTCCTCACTGCCGTTCTTAGCCACCACCGTCAGTTCACCCGCCTCATACGGCACCAGCCATACCAACTGCATCGCATCGCCCATCGCCTTTTCACCCAGCGATTCCCCATTCAGGAACACTTCCGCGGACGGCTGGTTGGTATACACTACTACTGGAATTTCCACCCCTTCTTTACCCGGATGTGTCCAGTGCGGATCCAGATGCACCATGGGCTCGCTGCTCCACTGGCTCTGGTACAGGTAATAAGGCCCCTTGGGGAAACCGGCCAGGTCAATCACACCAAAGTTCGCTGTGCGCGCAGGCCACCCAAACGATTCCCCGAGGTAATCGAATGCAGTCCAGCGGAAAGTACCCAGCAGGTACGGCAGGTCCCGAGCCAACCGGATCTCATCACGGATCGGCATACGCACCACGGAGTTATCGTAGGAAGAGCCGTATGCGCCATCGATCGAAGGGAAGACTTCTTCTTCGGTCAAGTTAGGGATCTTGTAAACTTTATTCTTGATCCGCTGCCATTTTTTCGCTGGCCCCTCTTTGGAATTCACCTCCCAGGGAGCAGGAAAATCCCGCACGCGATAGCTGGTCTTGCTGCGGTATACACCGCGAGTATGAATCGTGTGCGTCATCTCGGTGCCAATCACCGGCGTATCGGGATACTCTTCGTGGAACTTCTCGATCGCACCTTTGAATTCACCATGCCCGTTAAAACCGGCAATGGTCAGATGGCCGCCGGCGTAGCCGCGGCCCTGTGTAATTGGACGGGAATCATCAATAGAGCTGGCAAACGCTACCAACTGCTTTTGTTGCTCCGGCGTATAATTCGGAACTTCATTACCAACACTCCACATCACCACGCTGGGGTGATTGCGATCACGACGCATAAAGTCAGTGAGATCGCGCTGCCACCACTCATCAAAATAGAGTCCGTAGTCGTATTTAGCCTTCGCATCCCACCAGCCATCAAAGGCTTCGTTCATCAGCAGGAAGCCCATTTCATTGGCCATCTGGTAAAACTCGGGCGCGAACGGATTGTGCGTTGTGCGGATTGCATTAACGCCCATTTCTTTTAGCTGAATCAGGCGCTTGCGCAGCACATCATCGGGAACTGCGGCGCCAACCGGGCCACCGTCGTGGTGCATACTGATGCCCTGCAACACAATCGGCTCGCCGTTCAGCACAAAACCCCTGTCTACTGATATATCTACAGAGCGAAAGCCAGTACTCGTTACCAGGCGGTCCACGACCTGACCGCCATCGGAAACAGTCGTCTTCAGCTGGTAAAGGTGCGGAGCATCTACCGACCACAATTCAGGGGTCAACAGTTCAAACGCCTGTTCAGCGGCGTAGGTCGAGCCTGCCGCAATCTCTATCTCCCGGCGAGACTTAGCTGATACTTCACCGTTCGGCGCTACCAGCTCACTCAGCAATGTCAGAGTTTTGTCTGCTTGATCGTGATTCACAACTTCCGTGGTCACACGCACGTCGGCCTTTTCACGAGTGACATTTTCGCCGCGAACAAATACGCCGCTATACGGAACATGCTGCTGATTCACTGTGGTTAGCCAGACATGGCGATAAATACCCGAGCCCGTATACCAGCGGCCGCTGGGCGCATTGGCGTTATCGACACGCACCGCAATCACATTGTTTTGCGGGGTCAGATAATCCGTGAGGTCATATTGAAAGCTGACATAGCCATACGGGCGTTTACCGAGGTAGTGGCCATTTACCCAAACCTCGCTATTCATATAAACGCCATCAAATTCGATATATACGCGCTTGCCCTGCCATGCCTCCTGCCAATCGAAGTGCTTGCGGTACCAGCCAGTACCTGTAGGCAGAAAGCCACCGGCAATACCCGCCGGATTATTTTTGTCGTATTCCCCTTCGATACTCCAGTCGTGGGGCACATTCAGCGAGCGCCACTGGGCGTCATCAAACACCGCGTTTTTTGCAGTTGGGGCATCGCCAAGGAAAAACTTCCAGTTGAAGTCAAAATTGACGCGCGTTCGAGCTTCAGCTTCGCCGTGCGCAGGCCGATCCGATGAGCATGCAGAAAGGGTCGTAAAGGTCAGGAATACAACGAGAAGCTTTGCGCAGAATTTTTTCATTTTTTCGCTCGAACGCATCCCGCCCGAACAAATACAGTACAGTCTGTTCAGGCTGAATACTTTATGAATATTAGGGAATTCAGAATTGGCGCAGGAAGACCGGATTATAAGAAGCAAATAATGGCTTCAGTTGTAAACCTGCAAGCAATTCACACCGGATTCATTTCTATTATGTGCCGCACAACCATCGGGCAAGCGATTCTGCAACCTATTGCTAAGGCAGAACCACCTGCCGATGGTGTACGAATTACGCTGCTCTTTGCAGAGAGCAGCGCAAGCCGCTGCGGTTTAGAAGCGCGCGCGTACGCCGGCGTACCAGCTAACACCGCGGTGGGTAGACTCCCAGATATAATCCGGGTGTGCTTCGCCAACTTTATCGCTCTTCAAGTTACCTTTCGTAGTCGCCTCATCCAGCAGGTTCGCTGCCTGGGCAAACACGGTCACATTGTCGAGCACTTTGTAGTTAGCAGAGACACTCAGATTTTTGCTCGGCCAGCGCAGGGTGTAGTCCTGACCGTCTCGGGTTGCCATATAGTCCTGTTGGGTCAGGTTCACACGGGTAGAGAACTTCTGACCGTGGTCGTAGGTCAGCGCCAGGTTATAGGTGCTGTTGATCCAGCCTACCGGCGAGTAGTAAAGCTCAGTTGGACGATCTTCAGGAGCTTGACCACTATAGCGCGGGTTGTAGTCCTGTTGCGCACCGTGATCAAAGTCCATGTAGTTACCGTTCAAGGCAAAGCCTCTCAGGTAAGGTGAGAAGCGACCCAGGCTCTGGCGGAAGGAGAACTCCCAACCTTTCACAACACCACCATCGGCCATTACCTCAGAGGTTACTGGCAGGTAAAGCTGTTCACCTTCAACGCCGTCCAGCTCGATTGGAAGATATTCGGCGCCCTGCTCGTACAGACCATCCAGATCTTTGTAGAACACAGCAAGCGCATAGTAGTCACGACGGTTTGGATACCACTCAAAAGAGACATCCCCCTGCGTAGACTCAATGGCAGTCAGATACGGGTTACCAGCACGGCCTAGAGTTCGTTCGGAAAGCTGGTTAAGCTGAACATCCCATTCCGTTTTATTGTTGGTAACCAGATATGGGTTGATCTCATTACTATCGGGGCGAATCATCGCTTTACCCGCACCTACACGAATCACAGTATCTTCGATCAGCCGTAGATTCACATTGAGGGTAGGCAACACACCAGAATATTCATTGGTTGCGAGAGAAGGCATGACCTCGCCCGTAGGCTTCATGCTGATCTTTCCATTTTTCGCATTAACATTGAATTCGTAATCCGCTTCATAACCGGTCGCCTCGAGCTCCGTTTTATAGTAACGGGCACCCAGGAAGCCGTCGTACCACTCACCGTAGAAGTTCGCCTGCACGTAAAATGCAGTTGTGTCTTCTTCGATAGAACCAGACTCCAACAGGCCCTCGGCATCTTCGGTGCGTTCCGGTAGAACATCACCGTACAAGCTCAAAATCTGCCCAGCGTTAAAATAGGCAAATTCGTCAAAGCCATTTACATCCAACTTCTGGTAGGGATTATTCGATACGGAAGTATTCAGACCGGCAAAGTTAATGCCTTCGAATACAGATGCATCAAAAGTTTCCGGGTCGTTACTGAAATCCTTGGTCATATTGGAGCGACGGAAACCGGTTTTGATTTCCTGCAGCGGACCCAAGGCAACGTCAAACGTCAGATCCAGCTTGACTGCATCCAGCTGGCTCTCGGTAGTATTCTGGCTCCAGTTTACGCCACTGAAATTCCACAGACTGTCATCATTCAGCACATTAGTCAGCTGAGACTCATCCAGGGTATAAGTGTCGGGATTGTGTGCAGAAGCCGTTGCGGCGTCTTCACTACCCAGATAATCCAGCCCAAATTCACCGCCATGCATATCAAACGCGAGGAAATGATTCATACCCTCACCGAACTTACCGCTAACGGTACGATACTGATACAGGCGATCGGCGGTTGAACGGGAAAGGTCCAGCTCTGCACGGATACTGTCGGTGAGCTGATAATCAAAATTAAAGCCAAAGGCTTCGGTTTCATCTTCGTTGAGTACATTGGCATCCCATTTACCAATGCTATTTACACTCGCCAGGCCGCTCATTACGTAATTTTTTTCGTTGATATCAGCCAGCGCCGGATCGCCTAGCGGATCGCCACTGGACAAACCCCAGAAGCTCATTACCGCCATATCCATTTCGTAATCGTAGTTAGCGCTCAAGAAATCAGCGCTGATCAACAGGTCTTCATTCACTTGCCACTGGGCCGCAGCGAATACCGCATTCTGATCATCGTTGAATTTCTTGGAAGTAAGCACTGCGGCAGGCGGTGAAATTTCGGTAGCAAGGCCGTCGCCGTTCCAGTCGGTCGTCCAACCCAAACCGGTCAAAAGATTGCCAGCCTTCACTCCCTCAATGTGGCGCACATCGTCTTTCACAGATGCGCCGACAGACACCGCAAAATCGTCGGTAATACGCTGACTGAAAAGACCTTGAATGTTAGTGCCGTATTTCGGGCCAAAAGTAAGGTCTTGGTACAGCTCATTGCTGTTACCCGCCACAGAGAAAGAGCGCACGTCGCGATCAGACTCCAGCGGCTTGAAGGTTTCCATATTGACGGTACCGCCGATACCACCTTCCAGCATGTCGGAAGTCGCTGTCTTGTAGACCTGAGCACGACGAATTGCGCCAGACGGATACAGGCTGAGGTTTACGGAGCGAGAACCGAAGGAACCGACAATTTCACGATCATTCAGAGTGGTCAGGGTGTACTGCCCGCCCATACCACGCACAGAAATGGTGTTGCTGCGGCCGTTGTCCTGGTTACCGGTCACACCGGTCAGGCGCTCCAGAGATTCCGCAATACTCTGATCAGGCAGCGCACCAATATCCTCCGCCGCCAAGGCTTCCGCAACAACGTTGGCGTTGCGCTTCATGTTAATAGCTTCGACCTCACTGGCGCGCATACCGCCAGTAACAGTCAGCTCTTCCATGCTCTCAGCTTGCGCAGCTTCGCTCTTAACTTTGGTTGTTTTTAGTTCGCTCGCCTGCGACTCAGCATCTTGAGCCAGAACATAGCCTGGCGCCTGCATCGTCAATGCCGCAAGTACCGCTAAGCTCAATTTCGTTTTTTTCATTTTTATCCCCTAAGACGGTTTTGAAGACTCTCTCATCCGACCGAGAAACCCTGCGTACAGAGCCTGCCACATCCCAAATTGTGGCAACGTTACCTTCTCAATCTATGGCAACGTTACCACTAGGTTTTCGGTGTAGCAACCCGCAACATGCGTTCACCGCTCACAAATACCCGTCAATTGGCGGGAAAACACCCCATACAGTGTCATACCATCACACCTTCATGACACTTAAAACATGCACCGTAGGTCAGGAGCCAGTGAGCGACTCCCACATATAGTGGACGACCACCTCAAGCTTCCAATCAACGAAAAAACCTTAAAATTCATATATTTACAGAAATAGAAATATTTCCTAAAAATGCTTCACTCAAGTAGGACTCACCTTCACACCAACCGCCCATTCGCAAAACAACTGCCCAAGAAAGACTCCAAGCAGTAATCGACAATCAAATATTTCCAAACCCTCGAGCCGGCCAACCATCCAATTACCATGCTCTCAAGCCGATTGGTTGTTCGCAAAACATACAAAACCGACAAGTTGCCGAACGACAATTGAGTATTTCGCTGACAGCAACTCACACCACCCTTTGGCCAAACTGGGATCGCAACCAATTTTACTTATGGCAACGTTTTCATTATTATCCCAGGAATTCCCATAGACAGAGCCGCATCAGCACTGAGCGCGGATCAATTGCGGGCAGACAAAACCATAAAAAAGCGTTTCCACCACTGCGCCTCATCAGGACATGGTCGAAAACAACAGCGAGAGGAAACGAGGATGCTGCCATCAGGTGACAACCGTAGACGTAATAGTGCCGGTTACCCTTCCCGCCGCTTTTCCCGCTATTACACTGCCACCAAAGCAGCTCTGCTGCTGAGCGTACTTTGTTTCACCGCAAGCTGTAGCAAGGCGACTGACACTGAACTGCCGCCCCCCAACATCGTGGTCTTTCTGGTGGATGATCTGGGGTTGATGGATACCTCGGTTCCCTTTCTGGCAGATGCACAGGGTCTTGCAGAGCGCCATCCACTTAACGCGCGTTATCACACCCCAAACCTGGAATTACTCGCCAGCAGTGGCACGCGCTTTACCGATTTCTATACCCAGAGCGTATGCTCCCCTACCCGATCGTCTCTACTGACCGGGCAAAACGCAGCCCGCCATCACACCACCACCTGGATTAAGCCGGACGAGAATAACGCGGGGGAGTTTGGGCCGCGAGACTGGAACTGGATGGGACTTGATTCGTCTTCGGTCACCTTTCCAAAGCTGCTGCAACAGCAGGGATACAAGACCATTCATATCGGCAAAGGCCACTTTGGGCCCAACGATAGCGAGGGGGCCAACCCGGAGAATATCGGCTTCGACGTCAATATTGCCGGGGCATCCTGGGGCAGACCGAAGAGCTATTACGGGCAAGACCACTATGGGAATCATCCCAAGTACCGGGAGCAACAGTCCCCTGTCACCCACGCAATCCCCCACCTGGAAGCGTATTACGATAAAGACATGTTCCTAACGGAAGCTCTGACCCGTGAGGCGCAGGCACAAATCCGGCAGGCCGCGGAAGAATCGGCACCCTTTCTGCTGTATATGTCCCACTATGCCGTACACGCGCCGTTTCACGCGGATACCCGATTTACTGAACGATATAAAAACCTGGGATTAACCGAGAAAGAAACCGCATTTGCCGGACTGGTTGAAGGCGTGGACAAATCCCTCGGCGATATTGTCGAAACGCTGGAGGCATCTGGCGTCGCAGACAACACGCTGGTTATTTTTCTCGGTGATAATGGCACCGATGCGCCAATCGGCCATATCAACGATATTGCGGCAGCAGCACCGTTACGGGGAAAAAAAGGCACAAGTTGGGAGGGCGGAATCCGGGCCCCACTGGTAATCAGCTGGGCAAAGCCAAACGCTGAGCATCCAGCACAGCAGCTTACGCCTGTCCTGGCAGGAGCAATCAATCGCTCGCTGACCACGGTGATGGATCTTTACCCAACTATTTTGGGGCTTTCCAATACGACCTCTCCGGAGGCGCACCCAATTGACGGAAGCAACCTCAAGGCGCAACTGGCGGGCATTGAAGCAGACAACACGAATAAGAGCTTCCTGATGCACTTCCCGCACAAGCACCGGCATTCTTACTTCACAGCCCTGCGCCACGGGGACTGGAAGCTGATTTATCACTACAACCCTCAGGGCAAAAACAACACGCCAAAGTACCAGCTGTTTAACCTGAAAGAAGACCCGAGCGAATCTCACAATCTAGCGCAATTACAGCCAGAAAAATTACGCGAGATGGTGACAAGAATGGGAACGCAACTGGAAAACCAGGGCGCCCAGTATCCAGGTAATAAACAAGGGCGCCAGCTCGCCCCGCTATACCCACGCTAATACAAACAGCGATGCGTCACATCATGATGAAAACTAGCCTGCACACATTGTTTACTTTAATGGCCCTGCTGGCCCTCTGCGGTAGCGTGCAGGCAGAGCCATCTGAAAAGATTGTTTACAAGCAGATCGGCGACGTAGACCTTTCACTCCATATTTTCTATCCGGAAAAGCACAAGCCTAGTGACCAGCGCCCGGCCATGGTATTTTTTCATGGAGGCGGTTGGCGCAAGGGGCACCCCAGCCAGTTCTATCGGCAGAGCCAGTACCTTGCGGAAAAAGGCATGGTTGCGATCAGCGCAGAGTATCGCCTGTCAAATAAACACGGCACCACCCCGAAAGAGAGCCTGAAAGATGGCAAGTCCGCGATTCGCTGGGTGCGTGCTCACGCAGCTGAACTCGGTATCAACCCGGATAAAATTGCTGCGGGCGGTGGCTCTGCCGGAGGTCACGTTGCAGCGGCCACCGGCACTGCAACAACCATCGAAGAGGCTAGTGACGACAAAACAATCAGCCACTACCCGCAGGCATTGGTACTGTTTAACCCTGTATTCGACAACGGCCCCGGCGGTTACGGACACCAGCGCGTACAGAGCTACTGGCAGGACTTCTCCCCCCTGCACAATGTGACTTCGAGCACCCCACCCACTCTTGGACTGTTCGGTGAAAACGACACGGCCATAAGCGTGCGCTCGGCAATGAAATTCGATGAGCGCATGCAGCAGGTGGGCAGTTACCGCAAAACGGTTGTCTACAAAAACCAGCCACATGGCTTTTTCAATGAAGTCAAATACACCGAAACCCTCGCGGAAATGGAGCAATTCCTGGTTGCACAGGGGTTCCTCGACGCCGAAGTACAGGGGCGGGCATTTTATATCGATGCGGAGTCTGGCAGCGACCGTCACTCTGGTTTGTCACCTGAACAGGCCTGGGCGTCACTGAAGAAGGTCAATCACCAGCAGTTCAGCGCCGGTGACCGTATCCTGTTCAAGGCGGGCACTGTTTACTATGGGGCGCTGGAGCCCAAGGGCAGCGGCAACGCGCTGAATCCGATTGTGATTGACCGCTATGGCCAAGGCGCCAAGCCGCTGATCCACGGCGAAGGAAAAAAACCGCACACCCTACTGCTGCACAATGTCGAACACTGGCAAGTGAACAATCTCGCCATCACCAACAAAGGCAAAAGGCCCGCACCGCGCCGCCGCGGTGTGATTGTGAGTGCTGAGGATATCGGTGAACTGCACAATATCGAGCTGAAAGGCCTAGAAATTTACGACGTAAACGGTGTACTGGAAAAGAAGAAGGGTGGCGGTAGTGGCATCCTTATTCGCAATCAGGGCAAACAAGTTCCGTCGCGTTTTGTCGGTCTAAAAATTACCGGTAATCACATTCACCATACAACACGCAATGGCATCAATTTCCTATCCAATGCCAGCCGCGATCATTGGTTCCCCAACTTACAGGTAAAAATAAAAGACAACCTCATTGAGCAGGTGCCCGGTGATGGCATTGTGGTAATCGGCAGTGATGGCGCACTGATTGAAGGCAATACCCTGCGGGACTTCCCGGATATTCTTCCCGAAGGCGATGCCGCTGCCGGTATCTGGCCCTGGAGCTCAGACAATACCGTTATCCAGTTTAACGAGGTCAGTGGGCACAAGGCGAAATGGGATGGACAGGGCTACGACTCGGACTTCAACTCCATCGGCACCATCATTCAATACAACTACAGTCACGATAACTACGGTGGCTTCTTGTTGGTCTGCAACAACGGCTTCAAATACAAGCAAGACATCAATATCGGTACCATCGGTACCATTATTCGTGGCAACGTCAGTATCAATGACGGCATTCGCCCCTACCCCACTCATCGCGGTGTGTTCTCGCCCACCTTCCATTTGACCGGGCCAATTGATAACACCCGCATCTACGACAACATCATTATTGTGCCCAGCAAGCCAGAGGGCGTTGATAACACCCTTATTGCAATGGACGACTGGGGAAAGGCCTGGCCACGCAAAACCCTTTTTGAGAATAACCAGATTTACTTTGAAGGCGATTTGAAAATTGATTTACGCGAAGTCACTGATATAGAGATCCGCAACAATCAATTTTCCAAACCGGTTGTGAACGCGGACCCGCAAAAGAATAGTTTCGAGCAACCTGAACCATTTAACCTGGAAAACTTGAAGGCAAAAGCCCTCGAGATGATAGAACGGAAGAAAAATGAAATATAAAAAATTGCTAGTGGCCACCCTTCCCGGCCTCATTGCCCTCTCGGCATGCACGGATGAGAAAAATGTAGGTATCGCCAAAGCCGAAGCACCGGCGGAGTACTGGCAAGACCTGAGTGTGTACCGTGTCAACACGGAAAAGCCCCACGCTACGTTCATCAATTACGACAGTGCCGACAAGGTCGCTGGCGACGACTATTCCAGTTCACCCTACTACCAATTGCTGAATGGCGATTGGGAGTTCTTGTGGTCTCCCAATCCCGCAGCCGTTCCCGCTGGCTTCTACAAAACGGACTACGATTCTTCCGCCTGGGATCGCCTCCCAGTACCGGCCAACTGGCAGATGCACGGGTATGACTATCCGATCTATACCAATATCGAATACCCCTTCCCGAAAAACCCGCCGTTTGTACCGCAGGATGACAACCCGACCGGGGTTTATCGCAACACCTTCTCCATCCCCGAAGGCTGGGATGAAAAGCAGGTGTTTATACACTTTGGCGGTGTGAATTCGGCATTCTTCCTGTGGATCAATGGCCAGGAAGTGGGCTATAGCGAAGGCTCCAAAACACCAGCGGAGTTCAACATCACCCAATACCTGACCTCCGGCGAGAATGTCATGGCGGTGAAGGTCATTCGCCACAGCGACGGCAGCTACCTGGAAGACCAGGACTTCTGGCGCGTGAGCGGCATCGAGCGAGATGTCTATCTACACGCGACCGAAAATACCTACGTACGCGATTTCTTTGCCAAAACTCGCTTGAGCGACGATTACCAGAATGGTGTGCTGGACCTTGCGGTGGATATCGCCAACAAAGCGTCTTCTGCCCAGTCCGTAAAGGTCACGATCCAACTGACCGATGACCAGGGCCAGCAAGTCGCCTCCCGCGAGCAAAAGGCAATCCTGCTTGCCGGTGAAGAACTCACCATCAATGAACTGGTCGAAATTCCAGACGTAAAACGCTGGTCCGCAGAAACCCCGAACCTCTACCAGCTGACGATTGCCACCGAGTACGAAAATGGCAACGCCACCCAGTACATCGGCGAATCTGTTGGCTTCCGCTCTATCGAGCTGCGGGATGGCCAGTTCCTGGTAAATGGTGAGCCGATCCTGTTCAAAGGGGTAAACCGACACGAGCACGATGATCGGACGGGCCACGTGGTTTCCCGTGAGGACATGCTCGCCGATGTGAAGATGCTGAAGGAGCACAACATCAATGCGGTGCGCACCTCGCACTACCCGAACGATCCCTACTTCTACCATCTGGCCGACAAATACGGTCTGTACGTGGTGAACGAGGCCAATATCGAATCCCACGGCTTCCACTATGCACCAAAAGACACCCCGGCAAACAAGCCCGAATTTGAAGGCATGCATCTGGACCGTCTGGAGCGCATGGTTGAGCGCGACAAAAACCATCCGTCCGTTATTTTCTGGTCCATGGGCAATGAGGCCGGCGACGGTATCAATTATGTGAAGGGCTACGACTGGATCAAACAGCGGGACGACTCGCGCCTGACCATGTACGAACGCGCCGAGCAAAAATCCAAATACACCAAGGACACTCGCCCCCACCAGGACGCAGTTACCTGGATGTATGCGCAGATGGACCGCATTGAAAAAGAATATTTGAATCAGTACCCCAACCGTCCGTTCTTCTGGTCGGAATACTCTCACGCAATGGGCAACAGTACCGGTAACTTTAAAGAGTACTGGGACCTGGTGCGCAGTGAGCGCCAGGTACAGGGCGGATTTATCTGGGACTGGATGGACCAGGGCCTGCTCAAAAAAGACGAACAGGGCAACGAGTTCTGGGGCTACGGCGGCGACTTCGAACCGGAGGGTGTGTACAACGATGGTAACTTTGTACTGAACGGCCTGGTAAACCCGGACCGCACACCGCATCCCGGCCTGTTCGAAGTGAAAAAAGTCTACCAGGAGCTCCACTTCTCCTGGCAGGGTAACGCCGAGTTCGCCCTATACAACGAGCGCTTCTTCGCGGACTCTTCTGATCTTTCCGTCGAATGGCGACTGATCAAGGATGGACAAGTGGTTGGCACCGGCCCAGTCGAGGTTGCCGCAGGCCCACAGTCTAGTCAGGCCTTCAGCCTGAACAAGGCTCTGCCCACTCTTGAAGCCGGTGCCGAATACTTTATTAACTTCTACGCCCGCGCCAAAAACGAGCAACCACTGATTGCGCAGGGACATCTGCTAGCCAGCGAACAGTTCTTGCTGCAAGAAGGTAACGAAATGGTATTCGATCAGGATACGGCCGGCGAAGTGGCTTTGGCACAATCCGACGAGGCAACCACGGTGACCGCCGGCGATGCCATTCTCACCTTCGATCCATCGGGCTACCTTGCCTCTTACCAGTTCCAGGAAACTGAGCTGGTGAAAGAGCCGCTGAAGTTCAACCTGTGGCGCGCGCCTACCGATAACGATTTCGGTGGTAAGAAAAATAACTTTGTACAGCGCGCCAAGGCCTGGAAAGACGCTACCCTGAACCAGTCTGCCAACGGCATCAAGGTTATTGCTTCAGAACCGAATCTGGTCGTTCTGGAGCAGCAGGTTGAACTGGTAGATGCCGAATCATTCGCCGACTACCGCTATACCATTAACGGCAAAGGTGAAGTCAAGGTAGACGTCAGCTTCCGCTTTGAAGGTGGCAAGAGCGAAGGCAAGCAGTACAGCTCGATTCCCCGTATCGGCTCCAACTTCCAGATGCCGGTTGAGTTTGATCAGGTCACCTACTATGGCCGCGGCCCCCACGAAAACTACTGGGACCGCAAGACCTCTTCGTTTATCGGCATCTATCAGGGTGTCGTAGAAGATCTGGCCTATGACTATATTCGCCCACAGGAAAACGGTAACCGCAGTGATTTGCGCTGGGCCGCACTGACCAACAGTGCCGGCATTGGCCTGAAGATTTCGGGAACCCCATCCTTTGATTTCAGTGCCCACCACCAGCCACTGAGCGATTTTGACCCCGGTATTGAAAAGGCCCAGCGCCACTACACCGACATCGTCAAACGCGACCTGGTCAACGTGAACGTGGACTACAAGCAGACTGGTGTTGGCGGTGACAATAGCTGGGGGGCGATTGCGTGGGAGAAATACCAACTGCCCGCACAAAATTACAGCTACTCGTTCCTGCTCAGCCCGATTAGCCAGGCGCCAGTCTTCGGTGACGAACACGTGATTGAAATTGGTACTCACAACAAGCTATAAGCTTCGCGATCACGTCTCAGGGGCTGCCGGTTTGGCGGCCCCTGTTGTGTTCCACTCCAACCCACTTTGAACGGGAATTTCTAGCGTGATTAAGCAACGTCTCGCGGCACTCTTGCATACCAGTCGTATCCGTCATTTCAGCCGCATCGCCCTCTTCACACTATTTTCGGCAACCGCCAGCGCAGAGGCTGAAAAACCCAATTTCCTGTTCGTAGTGGCAGACGACCAGAATGATTTTATCGGTGTAATGAACAGTGAAACGGGCGTTCACACACCGAATATCGATAAGCTCGCCAATCAAGGGACACTGTTTACCAACGCACATTCCAATGCCCCCGTTTGCAGCCCATCCCGAGCCAGTTTCCTGTCCGGCATCTACCCTCACCGTTCCGGGCACTACAACTTTAATAATTGGCGCAAAAACCCCGTACTCAATCAGTCAAAAACCCTGATGGAGTTCCTGTCGGAACAGGGCTACCACACCACGGGCGCCGGCAAGGTGATGCACCATCAATGGCCCAGTGCCTGGGACGAATACGACATTCGACCAGACTACACACCACTGGCATTTAACGGAGAGAAGGTCACACAGCACCCCGGTGTTCCGGCACCCTACGGAAAACTGGTCGGCCCGCTGGATTCAACCTTTGCCCGCCTGTCCAACGTTCCTCACGTAAAGCCCGGCAACGGAAAGCCTGGGCACGAAGGCTGGTACTACGGCGGTTTCAAAAAGCCCTTCCAGTACACCGATGAGAATAACCACGACCCGCTGCCCGACGAGATGTACGCACAGTGGGCGGCAGACAAGATTCGCGCTTTTGACAACGACGGCCTCGACAAGCCGTTTTTTATCAGCCTCGGTTTTATCCGGCCGCATACGCCACTGGTTGTGCCGGATCGTTTTTTTGAGCAATACCCACTGGACACCATTCGCCTGCCAGAACTACTCGAGGGCGATGACCAGGACACCCACTTTGAAAGTATCTTCGGCGCGAAAGAATCCAAGGGCCGTAAACACTACCGCTTGCTGATGGAATCCTTTCCGGATAAAGAAACCGCGTTGAAGCGGTATTACCAGGCGTATCTGGCCAGTGTTTCGTTTATGGATGAACAGCTCGGCAAAGTAATGGTCGCGCTCGCAGAAAGCCGCTTTGCGGACAACACGGTGGTTGTGTTTACCAGTGACCACGGTTACAACCTGGGCGAAAAAGATAACCTGTTTAAAAACAACCTCTGGGAGCGCTCCACCCGCGTTCCGCTAATCGTGTTTGATCCGCGCATGAAGGGCGGGCAAAAAGTCGATGCAGCCGTTAGTCTGATCGATCTGTACCCGACCTTTAAAGACCTCGCAGGGTTAAAGGGGGACAACAAAAAAAGCCCTGCTGGTGGCGAGCTTAACGGGCTCAGCCTGGTTCCGCTGATGAATGGCACAGAAACCCGACCGCGAACTGCACTTACCGTAGTGAAAACAGACAAAGGGAAGCCGAATTTTTCCCTGCGCAATCGCGACTGGCGCTACATCCTGTACGGCAATGGCAAAGAAGAGTTGTACCACAACCGAATGGACCCGCAGGAGCACCACAATCTCGCCGATGATGCTGACTATGCAACACAAAAAGCCAGCCTGAAGGCGAACCTGTTGGCGCAAACCGCGGACGCCCGATAGTGAGTATCGCAGCAGTGTCGACTATTCGGGGGTTGCTCGCTGTACTTGTTCTGGTTGCCATCCTGCCCGCGAACGTGGCGGCGGCGCCACTGCAAGAGCCCCGGCAGAATGTCCTGTTCATTCTGGTCGACGACCTGAACGACTATATTGCAAGCATGGGGGGGCACCCCCAGGTACAAACCCCAAATATCGATCAGCTCGCCCGCCAATCGGTGCAGTTCAAACACGCCTATACCAACGTACCAGTGTGCTCCCAATCCCGCAGTAGCCTGTTCACCGGCGTGTACCCGCACGACTCCAGGGACTTTGGCTGGACCCGTATGGACCAGCAGTTTGTTTTGCGGAACAACAAAACCTTTCTGCACCTGTTCCGGGAAAACGGCTACCAGTTGCTGGGCACCGGCAAGCTTCTGCACAACAACATCAAAAATCTTTGGGATAAATGGGGCGTACCGGAGCGCTTGAACTACGGCCCCCACGCATTCGATGGTACCCGTATCACCGGGCACCCCTCGGTCCCGGAGCCCTTCCGCAGCATCAATATCGTAGACGGCTCATTTGCGCCGCTGAACGATGTACCGGAATTCTCCGGTAGCGCAACGGAAAGCACTCACACTGGTTGGGGCTTCCCACGCCTGCCATTTCGTTATGTCAATGAGACAGACCGCGACCTGCTCCCGGACGAGGCCCACGCGGTTTGGGCGAGCGAACAAATTCGTCAGTTGGATCAAAGTGATAGCGCACAGCCCTTTTTTCTCGGGGTTGGCTTTGTACGGCCACACACACCGCTGTATGCGCCCAAACGTTTTTTTGACCTGTACCCCCTCGACGAAATCCAACTCCCTCCAATCAAGGGCGGTGACCTGGAGGATACCTTCTTCCAAAGCCACTACCCACCAGACCATATCGGCTTTCATTATTTCAACGCACTAAAGGCATCCTATGGTGAAGACAACGAGGGGTTGCGCCGGGTTATCCAGGCTTATCTGGCCTGTATCACCTTTATGGATGAGCAGGTCGGCAAGGTTCTGCACGCACTCGAACAGTCTCGCTTCCGCGACAATACGACGGTCGTGTTGACCAGTGACCACGGCTGGCAATTCGGTGAGAAGAACTTTCTCTATAAGAATTCTCCGTGGGAGGAAAGCACCCGCATACCGATGCTGTGGAAAGTGCCTGGCCTGACAGCTGCGGGCCAGAGCATTCAACAGCCAGTTTCCCTGATCGATATTTTCCCTACATTCAGGGCACTGTTTGCGCTCGAAGGGAGCCACTCCAAACGTGCTGGTGCCGGCCCGGTAGGCGGCCATAGCCTGCTACCACTGCTCGACCGTGACCCAAAGACTCTCTGGAGCGGGCCACAAGGTGCCCTGACCGTGCTCGGTGCAGAGATCAACCAGCCTATCGAGGGCCTGGGTGTGCGTTTTAACCGGCAAGTGCCCTGGCACATCAAGATTATTGCCGACCTCCCCCAGGAATACGTGTGGCAGCAAACCTACAGCTATCGCACGGAAGACTGCCGCTACATCCGCTACCCCAATGGCCGCGAAGAGCTGTATCACCACCGCAGCGATCCCAATGAATGGCATAACCTGGCCGGCGAGCACGACTATCAAGCGGTACGGGAAGACCTCAAGCAACAGATGTTCGCATTGATCAACACGAACCGGTCTTAGCACTTCGCCCTGACAGATAACAAACATAACAACGGGATAGATCCCTGGAGAACCCACCATGTACTGGCGCCTGCTTGTATGCGTAATGATGATTGTTCTACCTGCTCATGCAGAGCAATTGTCCCCCAATACCCTTTCTCTGGATGGCGAATGGCAAATTCTGTTTGATGACGCTGGGAAAAGCCGTGCGGGAAAACTTCACCTCAATGAAAATTTCGAGCGGCACGCAGACGTACGCAGCATTCAGGTGCCCAGTGTGTGGGAGCGTATCGAGCGCGACTATGAAGGTGTCGCCGTCTATCGCAAAGGTTTCGACATCAGTGAAACATGGCAGGACAAGATCGTTCACCTGCATTTTGATGCTGTTAACTATCGCGCAGAGGTGTATCTGAATGATCAGGTGGTCGGCGTGCACGAAGGTGGCTTTACCCCCTTCTCCTTCCGCGTAGATGCACTACTCAAAGCCGGCGAACGCAATGTACTGACCCTGCGGGTAGTCGGCCCCATCCTGCTCGATACCGATAAAGTCATCGATGGCGTGGGTGCCATGGAAACGCCGCAATGGCGCGGTGGTATTACCGGCGGTATCTGGCAGTCCGTGCATTTGGAAGCCTCCGACAAGGCATTTATCGACGACCTGTTTGTCAGCCCGGAGATGGCCACCGATCGCGCGCTGGTTGCATTGTCGCTGGTCAACTACGACGAGCACTATCACCGCGATGACATTGAGCTGGTGGTGCGGGAGTTTGGTTCCAACCGCATCGTCGGCAAGACACGCCTTGAGCACCGCACGCAACCGGGCAAGAGCCAGCTGAATACAGCAATCGACGTCCCAAAAGCAAAACGCTGGTCACCGGATACACCGAACCTCTACACGGTAACCGCCAACATCTCCCGCAATGGGGTACTCAGTCATTCGGTAACCGAGCGCTTCGGTTTCCGCGAGTTCAGCATCAACAACAACCGCTTCCAGCTCAACGGCGAAGACATCTATGTCAAAGCGGTCTTCCTTGAAGGCATCTACCCGGTTGGGGTCGCCGCGCCCGCGGACCTCGAGCTGGCGCGCAAGGAGATCCGCATGGCCAAGGAAGCGGGCTTCAATATGATCCGCCCCTGGCGCCGCCCACCGCCGCCAGAATGGCTGGACCTGGCCGATGAAATGGGCGTGATGGTCATTGGCTCCCCGGCACTGGAATGTATGGATTTGCCGGTAGACACCCCGGACCTGCCGCGCCGAGTTCTGTTCGAGATCGAGCAGACCATTGCCCGCGACCGCAACCACGCGAGCATCGTGATGTGGGAGCTGTTCAACGAGCTACGCCGCCCAATCCTCAAGCAAATGATGGCAGAAACCGCGATGATGGCCCGGGATACCGACCCGAGCCGCCTGATCCTGGATGAATCCGGTGGCTGGGCCTTCGGCGCCAAGGTATACCTGCCCCGCTCTCGTGAATTCACCTACTTCAATGATGTACACACCTATCCGGGCCCCAACATGACGAATGCCTGGTATGACAAATTCCTCGGTGTGGGCCATACCGCGGAGGCGCGCAAGCAGCTGGGCATCCAGGGCAAGCCCATCGGCCACAACCTGAAGCCCGGGGTCACCAGTTTCGTGTCGGAGCTGGGTTACGGAAGTTACGTGGACTTCGACCCGGTAAACGCGCGATTTGAACGTGAAGGCAACCCAATATTGCCCGCTACCCGCTACCACAAACAGCTGGGCGAACAGCTGTCGGAAGTGATCACCGGCCAGCTGTCCCATGTATACGCCTCACCGCAGGCGTTCTATCGCGAGCAGCAACACATTCACGGCCTCGCCAATGCGCGCATGATCGAGGCCACCCGGGCCAACCCGAACATCACCGGCTACTGCGTACACGCCCTTACCGGCGGAGACTGGATTATGGGTGCCGGCATTCTCGACCTGTGGCGCAATCCCAAAGGGGCCGTTTTCGACTTTACCCAGGCCGCAAACCAGCCCCGTATCCTTTCTATCCGTACCTTCCCACGCAATGCCTATCAGGGCGATACCATCGACCTGCAGGTGACCGGCATCAACGACCTTAGCGCAATCGAAGGGACGCTCACCATCGACGTCACCGATGCCAGCGGCAATACCGTCTGGCGCACGGAAGAATCCGTGGAGTATGCCCGGGCAGTGAGCCAACTGTTCGAGCACCGCCTGCCGACTGAGCAACTCAAAGGCAGTTACCAGATTACTGCGACCATCACCCACAACGGAAAAACGGTCGCCCGCAATCGTCATGGCTTTGATGTATTTGCCGTGCAGGCACCGGCCACGGCCCCCGTTGCCATTGTCGATCAAACCGGACGTGTGATGCCGTTTCTGAACAAATACGCCATCCAGCACCAGCCTTTCGGCAAAGACACAGATCTCACCACACCCGTCCTTGTGGCCATGGCAGATCGCGAGGGTGACGAGCAGACAGCCATTCGCGATCAACTGAATGCCTTTGCCCGTCGCGGCGGCACGGTGGTCTATTTGCAATTCCCGATGCAACGGCCGAAGTGGAACCACGGCGTACTGAGCAAAGGGACCAGCAAGTATCTACCGGTAGAGGTGAACATAAAGGCTTCAAGTGGACTGTGGGGCGGCATGTCCCACGTGGTTGGCCAGCATCCAATATTTGACGGCCTGCCACAAAACCAGGCCATGTATGGAGCCTACGAAAATGTACGGGCCAAATTCTCCATGGTAGACCTGCCCCACACCTCGCTGGTTACGGTGGTTGCCAATGACAACTTCCCGGATATGACGTTAATGAAACGACATTACCAGGGTACCGGCGATGTGTGGACGGGAAGCGACCTGTCTGAAGTCCCTACCGGCAAAGGCAGAATTGTTTTAAGTACGCTGGATCTGATTCCACACATCGGCAAAGACCCGGTTGCCGATGTCATTACCAACAATTTGATTGGATTTTACGGGCAAGAGTAACCAGCCGAGTAAAAAGCATGGTTACGTGCGGATAAATAAGAACATTACAAAACAGAAAGCTCGGAGTGTTAGCACCGCTATGACAGCCATTAATTTCGTACTGAATGGGGAAGATCGCGAGGTTGACGATCTTGACCCCAACACCCCACTGCTATGGGTACTACGGGACCGTCTGGATATGGTCGGCACCAAGTTTGGCTGCGGGCGCGGCCTCTGTGGCGCCTGCACCGTGCATTTTAATGGCAACGCCATGCGCTCCTGCCTGTTGCCCATCTCCGCCGTTGCCGGGCAAGAGATCACCACAATCGAAGGCCTTGCAGAGACGGATGACAGTGGCAATGAACAGCTCCATCCACTGCAGGACGCCTGGATCGCCTCCGATACACCACAATGTGGTTACTGCCAGGCCGGACAAATTATGACCGCCGCGGCACTATTAAAAGCAAATCCGAATCCATCCGATGCGGATATCGACAATGCCATGGCCGGCAACCTTTGCCGCTGCGGGACCTACAAGCGTATTCGCCAGGCGATTCATACTGCGGCAGAGAACTCAGTACCAGGAGGTACCGGAGAATGAGCGAGTACTCCGAAATCGATGACCTGATCCCCGATGTGGACATGCCGGCGGAGTTTGTGGAACGCATTAACCGGGCACCGGCGGAGATCACCGACGAGGCTGAGACATTTATGCCCCGGCGGAACTTCCTGAAGCTGACAGGTATTGTCGGTGGCGGCCTTGTTCTGGGTTTCGCCCTCAGCGGTGCACCGCGCACACTGGCCGCACCAAAAGGCACAGAAGCGTCTACCGACACCGCCTTTACCTCGAACGTCTTTACCCCGAATGCCTACATCCAGATAAAGCCTGATGGCACCATCGTCATTGCCGCAAAGAACCCGGAGATTGGGCAAGGGGTAAAAACGACGTTGCCGATGATCATTGCCGAAGAACTGGAAGCCCCCTGGGAATCCGTCAGCGTGATCCAGTCCGACATCGATGCCAAACGCTTCGGCCGGCAATCCGCCGGTGGCTCCCAGTCGACACCGCGCAACTGGCGTCCACTGCGCCAGGCAGGAGCCGTCGCCAGGGAAATGCTGATTGCTGCCGCGGCGAAAACATGGGGCGTGAGCAAAGCACAGTGCTTTGCCGATCAGGGTTTTATCGTAAACCGCGAAAACAACCGCAAACTCAGTTACGCCGAACTGGCCGGCACAGCAGCAGAGCTGCCGGTACCCAACGGCAAAAAGGTGCCGTTGAAAAAACGCAGTGACTACAAGCTGCTGGGCACCTTCGTACCCGGGGTAGACAACCACTCTCTGGTTACCGGCAAGCCCCTGTTTGGTATTGACCAGAAGCTCCCCGGCCAACTCTACGCAACTTACACCAAGTGCCCGCAGTTCGGCGGCGGCGTAAAGCAGGCAAACCTGCAGGAAATTAAAGCGCTACCGGGTGTAGTAGACGCCTTCGTGATCGAGGGGAACGGCATACAAACCGAGCTACTTTCCGGCGTTGCCATTGTCACCAAATCCACTTACGAAGCATTTCAGGCCGCAAAGGCGCTGCGGGTAGAGTGGGATCTGAGTAGCGCCGCAACCGACTCATGGGAAGATATCCAGCAAAAAGCCAGCGCGCTCACCGACAAGCCCGGCGCGGCGAAGAAGAGCAAGGGCAGTGTTGACAAGGCTCTCGCTACGGCCCACAAAACCGTCAGCGGTTATTACACTTACCCATTCCTTGCGCACGCCAATCTTGAACCGCAAAACTGCACGGCCTGGTACCGCAATGGGAAAATGGACATCTGGGCACCCTCTCAGACACCGCAGTCTATTCCCGGACTCGTGTCTTCCGCCGTAGGTATTCCTGCCGAAGACATCACCGTGACACAATGCCGCATCGGTGGCGGCTTTGGCCGGCGCCTGATGAACGATTACGCCTGTGAGGCAGCCGCTATTGCCTACCGTACCAAGGCGCCCATCAAGTTAATGTGGAACCGGGAGGCGGATACCGCCCATGATTTCTACCGGGTGGGAGGGTTCCACAAACTCACCGGTGCGCTGAACGCCGAGGGTACACTCACCGGTCTGCGCGACCGAACTATCACCTTCTACCCAAAGGACGCCGACGACAGCCGGCCTGTGCGCGCAGGTAATGCCAGCTCAGGCAACCTGCAGTGCCCGGAAATCCCCAACCTAAGCATTGAGGCCCACCCACTCCCCCTACAAGTGCCCACCGGTTGGTGGCGGGCACCCGTGTCCTGCTCACTGGCCTGGGTCTACCAGAGCTTTATTCACGAGCTGGCAGTAGCGGCAGAGCGGGACCACCTGGAATTCCTGCTGGAACAGTTCGGCGCACCGCGCTGGACGGGCAGACGGCGAGCCGGGGATTTCAATACCGAGCGCGCCATCGATGTCGTCAAACTGGCCGCAAAGAACGGTGACTGGGGCCGCCCACAAAAAGATGGGCAAGGCCGCGGCCTCTCCTTCTATTTCAGCCATCTGGGATACTTTGCCCAGGTAGCCGAGGTAACCGTCGACGAACAAAATAACGTGAAAGTAGACCGTGTAGTTGTAGCCGGTGACGTGGGTATGCTGCTGAACAAAAGTGCCGGAGTGAACCAGGTGGAAGGTTCCGTGACAGACGCACTCAGCGTGCTCGCAGGACAGGAAATCAGCTTTGAAAACGGCGCTGTACAGCAATCGAATTTCGATACCTACCCGCTTCTGCGGATGCCTGCACAGCCAAAGATCGAGGTACATTGGCTCTCCACCCAATATCCCCCAACGGGATTAGGCGAACCCGCATTCCCGCCCCTGGCAGCCGCGGTCACCAACGCCATCTTCGATGCCACCGGTAAGCGGATTCGTACCATGCCGATTAGTAAAGAAGGATTTAAAGTAATCTAAAATAGTATTCGATATATTCGATTCATAAAAAATAAAAGCCCCTCCCAGGGAGCGGAAGGGGCACTGCAGGCGCCAGACCGACTGAGGAAAAACTTAACTTACTGTCCGGAAATAGTTAACCACTACACACCAACGCCTAATTTCTTCGCCAAAGCCCCCCGCAAGAAATTTAACTCTCCACGCCCTAGCGTTTCAATAAGATTCCTACGCTGCAGCCGATCCTCGTTAATTCGATAAACCTCTTCCGCTAGCGTTCTTCGCGTCTTTACATCAACCCAACGGGTATATCGATACGTATCGGTGCGAATGGAATAGCCCATCTGCCGCACAGGCTTATTGCTCGGCCATGGTCTTGCAGCCTGTGATAGGGCTAGCGTTCGATGTGGTAAATGAGGTTGTTGTAAAACGTCGTGAAAGCTTTTGCCATCCACATTGGCGGGCAATCCAATACCCGCGAACTCAGACAAGGTTGGATATAAATCCACATACTCGATTAGCGCATTGCTAATGGCGCCCTGGTTGCCCGGCAGTTTCACCAATAATGGCACTTGGGCATCCAATTCGCGGACGGTGGCTTTAGTCCAATGGCTATTTTCCCCTAGGTGATAGCCATGATCGGAGGCAAAAACAATTAGCGAATTGTCATATAGCTGATTGGCCTTTAGCGCTTGAATCACTTGGCCTAAGTTGTCATCTAAGTAACTGGTGGCAGCATAATAGCCATGCACTAGGTGTTTTTGCTGTGCTTCGCTAAACGATTTACGCTCAGGAAGATCGCTTAGCGTGCGAAGCTCTTTGTAATCAAACCAATTAATCGCGGGTACCTGCTCAGACTTTGACGCCTCGCCTAATGTCTGAAAATGATCTGCGTTGTAAATATCCCAAAAACGCTTAGGAGCATTAAATGGCGAGTGGGGTTTCATAAAGCCAATCGCTAAAAAGAACGGTGTACGCGTATCTTTTAAGCGCTTCAGCGTAGCCACTGCATCCGCTGTTATTTTGTCATCAACATATTGATTTACCGCCGACTCCCCTACCTCCGTTGCAACGCCTTTCTTTTTACCTGGTGCTAGACTCTCTGGCATCACGTAATCGGTAAAATGCGACGCTTGATCTAGGCGCGCGGGTACTGACCAGGAAGCCGGATCGGTAATATTGGCGTAGTTGTGAAAGACCTTACCAATGGATTCAGTATGATATCCATTACGCTTAAAATGTTGAGGCAGAGTTACAACATCAGGTGTAGTTTTGCGAAAATGCGTATTTAATCGCCAAACACCAATGGTATCTGGGTATTTGCCTGTGAGCATTGAGGATCTTGAAGCATTGCAACTGGCAAATTGTACGTAGGCGTGATTAAAGCGCACACTCTCGTTGGCCAACGCATCAATATTGGGCGTCTTTGCGAATTCATCGCCATAGGCGCCGATACTCATTCTTAAATCATCGGCAATAATAAACACGACATTAAGTGGCTGGTTTTCTTTGGCGCTCAGTGCCTGTGCAAAAAGCAGAGCAATAGCCAATGCCCATAAAACCAAGCGATTCATATTCACTCATATGCCTTAGAAAAATTTAAAGGTCGCTTAGTGAGACACTCATGAGACATGACCATCATCCATACCAATTGCGCTTTACACGAACATCAATGGTGATCATTCGATAGCTATAAATAAACAGTAAAAAAAACAGGACATCGCCCCACATACGGTCTGAGCGATGCCCATCGACTAGGACTACTGAAGGCCTAGGAATGCATTTGTACTACCACTAAAACGAAATCCGCACACTGGCACCAAAGGTGCGTTCAAAATCAACGGGGACATTCGCGAACATACCGCCGCCGTGTACACCCTTGTTTTTGAGGCCACCGTAGTGCACTTCGTCGGTCAGGTTCTTGCCGAACAGGCGCAGCTGGTACTTACTTTCTGCCAGGTCAACACCGGCGCTCAGGTTGAGTAAGCCGTAGGCCGGATGGGTGTAGGCGGGGTGGTGTTTGAAGTCGAAGTTTTCTTCGTCCTTCCAGCGATAATTCAACGCAACAAAACCCTCATTGTTACCCGGCAGCTCAAACCAGTACTTGCCCTGAATGTTGTAGGACAATTCCGGTGCGTTCAGCATCGGCATGCCTTCAATATTCAGTTTGTTGTTTTCACACGCCGCAAATGTCGATACTGGGCAGGCAATGACGTTATCCCCCATTTCCTCATAGCGCGCATCCATGTATACGATGCTGCTTTTCAGAGTCAGGTTCTCCAGTGCTGCCCATTCCGCATCCAGCTCCACACCCTCGGACTTGACGGTACCAGAGTTGATGTAGCGGTTAACATAGGAGCCAATACCCTCGTCAAACTCCTGCACGCGCTCCTGGAAGCCTTCAATCTCCAATGAGAACAGGCTTGCATTGAGGCGCAGGCGGTTGTCCAGCCAATCGGACTTGATGCCCATTTCCGCCTGGGTAGACTCCTCCGGGTCCAACACCGCGGCGAGGTCATCTGCGGAAACGCCGCCGGAGTTGTACCACGCCCTACCCTTGTAACCTGTCGTGAAGCTGGCGTAGACCATGGCTTCATCGGTGAGGTTGTACTGGCCACCAAACTTATAGATCAGCGCTGTGTCGTCCGTGTCATGTACGGTATACGGCAGTGCTTTTGCGCCGCCCTCGTAATCAATGGTGGACTCTTCGTAGACATGACGCAGACCGGCAAATAACGTGCTGTTATCCGTTGGGCGGAAGTTCACATGCGCGTAGGCGCCAATGTTGGTCAAATCAATAGAGGTATCGAAGGTAAAGTCGAGAACCTGACTATCGGCACAGCTGGTGAGCTCGTAGGTCTCCGGGTCCCAACTGGTTCCTGCATGTACGATATTTTTGCAGCGGTCGTTTGCACCCAGGCGCTCGGAATCCTGCTTGTAATAGAAGACACCAGCCAGGTAGTCCCACTTGTCGTAGCTCGGGGATTCGATGCGCAGCTCGTGCTGCTGGGTGTCAAAAATATTGGGGCCACCAAACACCACAGACTCGAGCTGGACCGGCGTGAGATCTACAGAGGTAGACTCATTCAGCTCCCAGTCGCGTGTAAATGCCTGATATACGAGGCGATGATCATTCAGGTTAACCGTCGCTTCCATGGAGAAGCCCGTGCTCTCCAGGGTGCTCCACTTGGAATTGAGATCGTAGTTGGCTGTGTTTGTACCCCACTGGGTATCCAGGCCAAACTCATCGATCAAACTCAAGAGACCGGCGTTGGTTATCTCACGATCTTTGTCCGGTCGCTGCAGTAATACTACAGCGCCACCGGTGCTGTCTTTCTTGCTGTGGTCAACGCGGAACAGAAGCTCGGTGTTATCCGTGGGGTTCCACGCGAGCTGCGCCCGTACGCCATTGGCGTCCAGTTTACCCAGGTTGTCACCCCCCGCATTCTCCACGTGCCCATCCGACTGCTTGTTGTAGGCATTTATGCGATAGGCAAATTTGTCGTTGATGGGCCCAGTTACGGCCGCCTTGGTCAACGACTGGCCATACTCGCCGGCCTGGACGGAAACATAGCCACCAGTCTCTTCGAAATCCGGGCGCTTGGTAACAAAATGAATAACACCGGTAGAGGAATTTTTACCAAACAGGGTGCCCTGGGGTCCGCGCAGCACTTCAACCCTCTCGATATCCGCGAGGTCGCCATTAATCGCCGCTGAGCGTGCAAAGACTTCGCCGTCGTACATGATGGATGTACTGGGTTCAATGCCGCTCGCGGTCTGGCTCGACCCGATGCCGCGAATGGTGACGGTAGAAACCCGATCTTCATCCGAGGAATTAATGTTCAAGGTTGGAATCAACTCGCCGAGCGCAGACATATCGCTCAGGCCCGCATCTTCCAAGGCCTGACCGGTGGTGGCGGAAACCGAAACCGGCACATCCTGGATCGACGCCTCCCGCTTCTGGGCAGTGACCGTCACCTCCTCCAGACCATACTCGCCATTCTCGTCGGCGACAGCGCCGCAGGCCAGCACTAGGGTACTCAGTGCAAACCCTCCGACACCGGCGCGACGAAAACGCCTTACATTACCATTGCTCATTGTGACTCTCCTTTTCATTCTAGTTACCTCTTTTGTATTACCTGTACTCGTCTGCTCACTGACCCCAGAAACGCATTGCGAGCAACCTCATGCAGGCGCATTTATTCTTTCGAAGTATTCAAATATTTCGTGGAATCCAGAGGCTAGTCCCACTCTTCTGTGGTGATATAGCCTTCACCGGTCCAACCCATCAGTAAATCTTCCCATTCTGATACATCCCAATTCAGGTCGTGCCCCAAGTCGATCGCGCGCCGTATGTGCAGGAGGGTCTTGGGCATTTCACGCGGTTGCTTTTTGAAATGGGTCATGGCTTTCAGGTAGTGATACTCGGGGTTTTCCATTTGCTTGGCTGCGATACTGGCCAGCAATTCAACGGCACCGACGACGTCAATGTGCTGGCTATCGCGCGCGAACAATTTAAGATCCGCCTGCTTCAGCTGCGCGGCAACATGCCCATCGCTGGCCGCCTCGCCCAGCCAAAACAATGCCTTGCCTTCATCCGCAACGACCCACGGGCTATCTATCAACATACGCCCAAGCCGATACTGAGCTGCAGTAACGCCCTTTGCTGCCGCCTTGTATATCCAGTTCACAGCCTGCTCTGGGTCTTGTTGCTCCCGGTACAGCTTTGCGCCGTGTTCATACATGGCCGGCGGGTACCCGTCTTGCGCAGACGACGCAAGGGCCTCGCCCACAGCACCGGCTTCGCGCTCAACCCACGGGAAATACATTAAAGCCATAGCCAGGTTGTACCGGCCCTCAGCGGAATCTGCCTGCCGGTATTTCTCCACCAGGTCCTTCACGTTCCGATAGAAAAATCGGTATTCATTCCGAATGCGGTACTTGTTGTAGCCGGCAATGCCCATATGCGTGCGGCTGAAAAAGTGCACGGGTGCACCTTCAAACGTTGGGATAGGCATGGTATTCAGTGACAGGTCGCGCACCCCTGCTGCGGTACTGCCACCTGATTGAAGTGCTGAAATATTACGTACCGAGCCATCGATAGCGACGTCGTACTCGGCAACGAGAAAAAATGGGAACCCGCCAAATATGCCCTCATTTGTACCCAGCGAGTTGTCGCCATCAAACCCTTGCAGAGGATCTTCCGAGCCAACATATCCCAAGCCGAAGTTGCTGTATTCATCGGTCAGGTTAAGTTCTAGCTCAACCGCTTCCAGACTCTCGTAATCACCGAATTCAATTTTTGTCGCCAGCCTGCCCTGACTCAACTGTGGGCGATTCTGCTTAAACAGCGGTTGCTTTACTGCATTCAACTTTGCGCGCTGCACCAGAATCTCGAGCCCCTCCAGGTGAGACGGATCCATTTGGCTTGTCAGCTTTTCCACGAGCTCGTTCGCGTTCTGGTACTGGTGCCCGGCAGCGAGGGAAAACCAGACCAATGCCTGGAGCTCGTCCACCTTTACGCCCAACCCCTTGTAATGCATCACTCCGAGCTGGTAATAGGCCTTCGGATCATCCGACGCAGCCAACTCTGTGTAGGTCTCCATCGCAAATTCAAAGTTTTCATTTGCAAATTGTTCGTCCGCTGCTGCCGATAAGTTCACCGGGCTTGCCATACTGGCCTCGCTGGACAGCAACAGGGCTAATGAAAGACAAAGACTCGATCTATTGCACCTAAACGACATAAAACCTTCTTTCATATTTGTGAAATCTCAATACCGCTCTATTTCGACGGAAAATGGCACAGCGGGCAGCCCGGAAATGCTATACAGGTTTGCACCCTCAGGATTTGTTGCCCAGGCATAGCGGACATGCTTCGGTTTTCTAACCGAGTCACTCCATACCGTGACCTCGTTATCCTGCAGTGACGCTTTCGCCCACACGTATTTCTCATCTTCACCGGCAATCGCGAATCCTGATAACCGGTCACCACGCACTGTCAAACCTTCGCCGATGTAGTCAAAGTTAATGACCACCCGAGCGCCAGAAGCCCGGGCGTCCGACACCATAGGACTTACATAATCCACCCCGGGCTCCCCATATACCCAATGCCGTGCGCCCAGCGCGAGGCGCTCGCCCACGGTTTTCTTATCTTTGGGGTGGATATCATGGCGCTCACCAACGTCGATCGCGAGTGCCATGGATGTGTAATCTACGGTAGAGAAAACTTCAGCCTGCTGGGCACGCAGCTCCGCCCAGCGGCTTTCAGCCGGCTGCATATCGGGCTTCTGAAAATTGGCAAGCTGCACAAACATAAACGGCAATTTGGGTTGCGCGAAATATTCGCGCCATAATCCAATTAAGCCCCTAAACTTATCGGAATATCCCTTCGGGTCTTTGGTATTACCCTCACCCTGATACCAAATGACGCCAGCAAACTTCATCGGCTGTAACGGAGCGATCATTGCGTTGTAGAAACCTGTCGGCTTAAAGTCCAGGCTGGTACTGTGCTTTATTAGCCACGGCAATTTCTGGTTTGGATTTTTGCGAAGCCAGCTCTTTCGCTGCTGCGCGTACTCTGCTCGCAGAGCCATGCGGGAAGTCTCATTGGACAATTTGTAAGCCATTGCCTGCGCTTCAGGGAAGGCTTGCAGCGCTTCTAAACTCATCCAGGATTCAATCGGTGTAGCGCCGACATTCGACGAAATGACGCCAATGGGGACCCCAACTCGCTCACTGAGATCCTTGGCAAAAAACCAACCCACAGCAGAAAATCGGCCGACCGTATCCTTTCCAGCTTTCGCCCACTGACCGCCGTTGATATCCGATTGCGGGCCCGAAAAATCGTAATGCCTGGCAACGTCAAAGTGGCGTACATCCGGGTAGTGATCTAATGTTTTTTCTTCTGGAAAGCGGCTGATCACCTGGTCAAGCTTATATTCCATATTGGACTGCCCACCCGCCAGGAAAACATCACCAAACGCAACATCGGAAAGAGCCAGAGAATTGCTTGCATGAATTTCGATGGTCTGGCCGGTAGATGCGGATTGCGCCGGCAAGGTGACCAGCCATCGACCCTGACCATTTGCCTGGGCGCTATAACTACGGCCATTAAATACGACTTTAATACCCTCACCCGCAGCCGCTGTCCCCCAGAGATTAAAAGGCTGCCCCCTTTGAATCACCATTGAGTCAGAGAAAAGCTTGGCCAACTTTACTTCGGCGTATGCGTTGCTCAGGGGTGCAAGGCTACCCAAGAGCAAGGTAAGAGCACCCAGTAGTTTTGAATAGAATCGGAAGCGGATTGTAAAGAGCCGTTTACTACGCATGGAATTTCTCTCAGTCAAACCGATATCTACATCTCCCGGCACGGTGGCCGGGAGACTTAGATCAACTAAGGCAATTCGACAATCGACAGACTGTCCAGATGAGAAGCGTCCACGCCCGCCTTCGGACGCCAGAAATACAACTTGATTTCGTTTGTTTCTGCATCCGTGGTAAAGGTGAGTTGCTGCTGGGTATAACTGGAATCGTAGATTTCCAACTTATCCAATACGGTATTGTCAGCGGCCTTTTTCACACCTAGTACGACTTTGCTGTTGTGTGGGTCTTCCACCTTGGCATAGCCGGTAATGACGTAGCGGGTATTTGGCTCGACGGGTATGAACTGATTAGCTGAGGCATTGCCATTTAACTGTAGCGCCTGGCTTCCTGAGTAGGCTTCCGTGGATGTAACGCTAACCGGGTTCCAGGTGTTCCACTCATTCAGGCCATCTTCGAAGCCGCCATTCTCAATGTGAACGACATATTCTTTCAGGCGAATATCATCTACATAGGCGGTCGCATTATTGCTCGGGGGTTGCCAAGCGTAGACGCTTACTGAACTGGCCCCCGCGTCAGTCGTAAATATGATGTGCTTACGGGTGTAATTTGCATCGTAGCTTTCTGTGCTCGCTATACCATTGCCCGCACCATCATTCACACCGAGCACAATGCGCTCTGCCGCAGAGCTGGATTTAAGTTGTGCTGACGCGATGTAGGTGGTATTCGGCTGCACGGATACCGTTTGATTCAAAGATCCCTTGTCCACCATCTTCACTGCTTTGCTACCGGAAGCCGCGTCGGTAGTGATCACGGGCTGATTCCACAACGCCCATCCCGTCAGGTCGGACTCAAAATCGCCATTCGTCAACAAGTTGGGCATTGGCGTACTCTCCCGCTCGACGTTCAACTCGATCATCGTCAGGGTGTTGGGCTTGAGAGTGGCAAAATAATTGCCACCCGTAGTGTTTTGCCACAACCCGATATTAGAAATCACGCCAGGATCGGCAAAGCGGTAGGCATTTTCTACAGAGAGAACATCGTAGCCATTGAGGGTGATCTCAGCATTATCCTGTGCGTCTTTCTTACTCAGCAGATACACATACGCTCTATCGCCATTCACAACAGCCGCAGAAAGCACCTTGCCATCACTCGCAGAACTACTGACAACCTGTCCACCAATAGCATGTTTGTAGAGTTCAAACACTTTCGCCATGGGCGCCGGGTTGTAGCCATCATCTGAGTTCACAAGAAACTGAAATTCAGCCTGGGAGCTCCCTTCCCACTGGGTCGTCCACATTGCGCCCAGCTCAAGGCCGCCCTGAATAAACTGCATTTGCATCTCCGATGCCATGAGTGCAGTCATAAAAGGCGTATGATCCGGGTTGGTATTGTGGTCACCAGGTGCAATGTTCCACTCTAGTGCCGCCAGTTTGATATGCGGTTTACCCAGCGACGCGGTCAAGTCATTGAAATAGTCCATCTCCTCGACAAAAGTACCGCCGTCATACCACTCGGTCTCGTTTTCCATCGGGGTCTTTGCCTTCCAGGCATCCCAGGTGGAGGTACCCCATTTCCAGTACCAGTGCACATCGATATAGTCGATATTGTCACCGGCAACATTGATAAGCGTGGTATAGGCACCCGTATTTGTACGGACTTTGTCAGTCCAGTTGGCAATCAGAATCGCGTCTGGCACCAGGGCTTTGATTGCCGCCGCGTAAACATTGATCTGTTGCGCATAGGTTTCCGGGGTCCAGGCTTCACCGTCGCCATCCCGGTCTTTGTTGTATCCATTTCCATGATGGTAGGTTTCGTTGTCGAGGTAAAAGTACTTCACATCGAAACCATTCGAGAGGCAGTAAGCAATCATATCTGTTGCTTCCTGCAGAGCCTCTTCTTCTCTATCCCACTCTATACCTGAGCTCATATTGATACCCAGCATAGGCTCGGTACCCGCCGCTGCAGTCAGTGCCATGTACTCGTCGAGATCCATGTACTCAGTTGGTGCGGCATTGTTGTCCGGGTTATAGCCGGGATCCCAGTTATCAACCCAACCAACACCACTCAAATTGTTCCAGTGATACATGGTGGTGACCGTACCACCGGGCCAGCGGAGGAAGCCGGCACCGACATCTTTGAATAGTTGTGCCATTGAGCCATCTGCGTAAATCAGGTCGGCCTCTTCCGAGTAGACCAAACCCTGGCCCTGAATCATCGGGTGCACAGTGTGTTGTGGCGCATTGCCTTGAATAGTGATGTCGATTGCCGCATTGGCACTAAGGGGAGTGGCTAGCAAGCTAGCCAGGAGTGCGGGAATGTACTTTTGCATAGGAGGTACCGTTTCTAAATTATTGTTATTCAGGTTTCGGTCTATTGACCGCTGCGCATCATCGCCGGCGCGTTGAGCAGTTTATCGCTACCATGTCAGGTTTCAACATAAAAATGGTAACGTTACCGCAAAATTGGCGAGAATGATTTACTCCCTGACGTGGAAAGCAAATCCAGGGAAAATCGCACGCCAGTCCGAAAAACCCTTAATTTACTGAATATTAACGAATTTTCTCCCGAAAACACTCCAGACAAATGCAATCTGGCGTTTATTTGTACATACAGGCTGCTCTCTCATGGAGCCTGTCGTGATAATATTATGACAACGTTACCACAGTATTCTCCCCCACTCTTCGGGGCAACGAAACCGAGTAAACAGCATGTACCTTTACCCTGATGATCGCTTCACTAACGCCTTCAAGGCCTACGACATTCGCGGCCGCTTGGGCAGTGAAATAACGGAGGCACTCGCCTACTACGTTGGCCGCGCCTATGTCGTCTGGCTGCGCTCTGAGGGCTTGAACCCGCGAAACATCGCGGTGGGATCAGATGTACGTATAACCTCCGCCGCTCTAAAGAGCGCGCTGAGTCAGGGAATTCGTGATGAGGCCGTCAACGTTTACGACATCGGCCTGTGTGGAACCGAAGAGGTCTATCACGCAGTGGCCTTTGCAGAACCAGAGCCCGATACGACGTTTGACGGTGGCATCATGGTTACCGCGAGCCACAACCCTATTGACTACAACGGGCTAAAACTCGTGCGCGAAGGTGCAAGGCCTATCAGCGCTGCCGACGGCCTATCTGAGATTAAAAACCTAATTCTGCACCAAGCCCTCCCGGTACCGGATAGCAGCAACTGCGCAGGCCACTTTCGTACCAGCTTTGCCACCGAATATCTGCAACATCTGCTCGGGTATATCGATGTGGGCGCACTAAAGCCGTTGAAAATAGTCGTTAATGCGGGCAACGGCGCGGTGGGGCCCGCTCTGGACGGAATTGAGCAATTTCTACCCGTGGAGCTCATCAAGATTAATCATGAACCGAATGGCGGCTTTCCCAATGGAATCCCCAACCCGATGCTGGTGGAGCAACAACAGATAACCGCACAGGCCGTACTGGACCACAAAGCAGACCTTGGCCTTGCGTGGGATGGCGACTTTGATCGCTGCTTCTTTTTTAGTGAGAAAGGCGAGTTCATCGAAGGCTACTACCTGGTTGGTGTGCTTGCAGAAGCCCTTATATCCAAGCAACCCACCGACAGTGATCTGGATACACCAGTAAAGATCGTCCACGACCCACGGCTCATCTGGAATACACAGGCCATTTGCCACGAGTTGGGGGGCGAGGCGATTCAAAGCGTTTGCGGCCACTCATTTATCAAGAAAATCATGCGCGAACAGGATGCGGCTTACGGCGGTGAAATGAGTGCACACCACTACTTCCGTGACTTTGCCTACTGCGACAGCGGCATGATTCCCTGGCTGCTAATCATCGAACTGCTCAGCAAAACCGGTAAAACACTGTCGGAGATGATTGGCGACCGCACACAGAGATTCGCTTGTAGTGGCGAAATCAACATCTCCGTTTCAAATGCCGACGAAACCCTCCTTGCCGTACGCAACCGCTATGAAAAACAGGCCTGCGATATTGATGAAACAGACGGGATCGGCATGGACATGGGTAGCTGGCGATTTAACTTGCGTAAATCCAACACTGAACCACTGGTACGGCTTAATGTTGAGACAACCGCAGGCACAGCACTCCTCAGCGAAGTCACAAGCGACGTAAAAACAACGATCCATGAATTAGAGGCCTCTAGCTCAGAGGCATAAGTTCAAGCCACCTCATCTCGGCGTTTCTCTGACGAGAAACGCCTTGAAATTTCCAGCACTTAACAGGAGGAAAATAGCGCTTTACACACTTCACTAAACCAATAAGAAAAATGAAATCCATTATGAAGAAAACACTAAACATTGCTTTATTAACCATTAGCATGATGAGCCAAAGCGTACTTGCGGCTGATTATTATGTCAGCTCATCAAGTGGCGATGACCTCAACAACGGACTATCTCCAGAGGCACCCTGGGCTAGCCTGGAACACGTCAGCAATACGGCGCTACTCCCCGGAGACAAGGTCTTTTTTAAATCAGACGATACATTTATCGGGCAGCTCAAGCCTAGCTACTCCGGGGAAGAAGACGCACCCATCTTCTTTGGGCGCTATGGTGAAGGTGATCAGCCAATTCTGAATGGCGCAGGCGGCCCCAAAGGCGACCACCATGCGGCAATATTCATCAACAACCAGCAGTATCTGGAATTTGATGACCTGGAGATCACCAACGATCGACAGAGCTGGATTAACGGCTTCTCAAATAAAGAAGCCTACGGCATTGATGTTTACAACGATGGTACCGAAGTGATGCGTCACTTCAAGTTTACCAATCTAACCATACGTGACATCTACCCCGTGGTATTTGACCCCAGTGACTTCAATCAAATTAAGTCTGCCGGCATCAACTTCAAGACGGAAAAAAACACGGTCGCAGGTCAGGAAAAACATATCCGTGACGTAACGGTAGACAACTGCTACATCACCATGACCACGAAATTTGGTATCTGGTCGCGGCATGGTGGCGGAGAGAATGGCATCGGTAATGAGATGATCAACCGAAACATGAACTTCGTGCTAACCAACAACCACACCTACAAAACCGGCGGCAGCGGTATCACTCCGGGCAACACCTATAACGTGCTCGTGGAAAACAACTTGTTTGAATATCCAGGAGCGGACGAAAATGGCCGCATGGCTGGCCGCGGTAGTGGTGCTTGGTTTTTCAACACACGGCATGTTGTCGCCCAATACAATATATCCAAGCACGCCCGAGGGTCAGGTGATTCCTACGGAATGCATGTCGATCACTCAAACAAATATGTACTGTTGCAGTACAACTACAGTGAAGACAGTGAAGGCGGCTTTGCAGAGATCCTCGGAAACAATGAGTACTCGACCTACCGCTTTAACATCAGTGTGAATGACGGGTTCCGGGCAAACAAGGGCAATACCTTATGGGTCACCCAATTCCCGCACGACGAACCTAAGTCCAAGCACAACTACATCTACAACAACTCTGTTTATATCAACAAGACCCTAGACGGTACGCCTCTCACCACGGGGATTGATATAGATGGAATAAATACCTATGTGTACAACAACGCGTTCTACGTTGCGAACGGCGCAAGCATGGGCCAAAAACTGCTGTCCATCTACGATGGCACAGCACTGGATGTTGATAACAACATGTTCTTCGGTAATGTCGCAAACGGCTTTACGAATAGCGACTCCAACGCGATGATGGCCGATCCGCAATATTTGGAAAACGGCCATCTTACCCCGTCGGCATACAAATTGGAGTCCACCAGCCCGGCGATTGGTGCGGCAAGAGCCGTTGTCGAACCGCCATTTCCCAATGCAGGACAGGGAATTTTTTCCCATATCACAGCCGGCGCTACGGAAGACTACTTTGGTAACCCTGTAAACCTTGCAAACACAGGCGAAAATGTTGGCGCCTATAACGGCGCCGGTATTGGACCCACAGTATACGAGGCGGAAAACGCCACGCTAATTGGCGCCGTAAAGCTGAACAGCTGCAGCAACTACTCCAATGGACAGGCCGTAAAATCCATTAGTGGAGAAAGAAAAGTTGCTTTTGAAGACGTCTATGCGGATGTTGCCGGCTACTACACGATGCGTATCAGCACGCTAAGTAAGTCGGCCTCAAATGTTTCTTTCCAAGTAAACGACTCAGAAGTTCAGACAATTACTACAAGTGGCGCTGGCAGCTTTTGCTTTGAAGGCGGTATGCCAACGGAAGTAAGCGTCGTTGTCTACCTGGAAGCAGGAGCTAACACGATCACCTTCACCAACTCGGCGCCACTAGACCGAATCACTGTTGATAATAAAGCGGTGGTTGACTACGAGGCTGAGCATTCAATTTTGAACGGTACTGCCACGGCTACCAGCTGTGAGCTGGCCTCTAATGGCGAGATGGTGAAAAACATTGGTAACAACAGTACGAATTCAATCGTATTTGACAATGTGTTTGCGCCAGAGTCTGGCACTTATACTGTCTCTGTTTCCTACTATGCCAGTGCTGCGCGCGATCTGTCCGTGAAGACCAATTCCGGCTTCTTCGAAACGCACTCTGTCCCCGCATCCGGCGCGTGGTGTTACCAGGGTGGAGCACCAGCCAGCATTGATCTGGAGCTACCTCTGAACGCAGGAACAAACAGCATCGAGCTTAAGGATATAACGGTCGTCGATAAAATTTCCGTCGAGTGGTAACCGGTATTCCAGTTTAGGTTATTGCCCGGCACTAGCGGGCAATAACCATGGGAAAGCAGGCTCAAGTGTTTTGCGCAGCCTGCTTTCTAGCATTCTTTCTGGCCGCTTTCTTAGCTTTCTTTTTATCCTCTTTATCCTTGGCCATACCATTTTCTTTAGCCGCTTCCGCCTCTGCTTTCAATCGCTTCTTGTCCGCACCATAAATACTCCAATACGCGAGAAACTCTTCGACCGTTGGCGCCTCCTGCTCGGGCAACATAGCAGCCAGCTCCTTTAGCGTATCCTGGTGATCTTCACTAGAAGCGAGGTTGTGCCACTCGTTGGAATCCTGACGATGGTCGTACAACTCTTCTGCACCGTCGAAGTAGCGAATATAACGCCAATCTTCCGTGCGTACGGTGTAGTTTCCACGCCCCCAGGAAGATATGGCCGGGATGGATACCGGAGCATTCGGGTCGCGAAGCTGCGGTACCAGGCTCACGCCATCAACATATTCAGGCGCATCAAGTTTGGCCAATTCCGCAATAGTACGATACACATTAATCAAGGTAACCGCTTGTTCAACAGGTTTACCGGTGCCCTTCTGCGAGAAACGACGGTCATCGATAATGAACGGAACCCGGGAAGCCTCCTCCCACAAAGTAAACTTGCGGAAGGTCTTCTTTTCACCCATATGGTAACCATGATCTGACCAGAGGATCACTACCGTATTGTCTGCATCAGGGCCACTTTCTACCGCATCGATAATGCGGCCAACGTTGTAATCCACCCAGGATATACAGGCAAGATAGTTTCGACGGACTTCCTCCCACTTGTTATTACCAGAGAATTTTTTGTCGTCACCAGCACGACGCATACTGTTGGCCTCACGTCCAATATCATTCAAATCACTGGCGAGAATTTCTGGAGACTCAATCTTTTCTGGTAATGCATCGTAAAACTCGACGGGACAATCAAATGGAAGATGCGGCTTTACAAGTCCGATTGCAACAAAGTACGGTTTTTCATGTTCCCGTTGAATGACTTCAATACCATAGGACGCAACTTGGTGATCCGTCATTTCTTCCAGCGGGTTAGTAACAGGCCGAAAGGACGATTTCTTCGAGTTCCCGTCAGTAAACCCCTTACCCTCGGCAAATCGTTTGGAAACATTGTCAGAAACGAAATATTCACTCCACTCCTGCTCGCCATACTGGGGGCCGTGGTGGATTTTACCCGCGCCGTAGGTCTGGTAACCATTCTCCTTAAGGAAGCGCGGCAGGCTCGTATATTTCTGACTCAGTGACTTATGGATATCGTGGTCATAAAAAGGATACAGACCGGAATTGTAGGGCTCCACGCCATACAAGAGTGCATTGCGACTCGGAGAACACCCGGGTGCGACACTGTGGGCGTTCATAAAGGCCGTACCCTGGCTGGCCAACTCATCTAAATTCGGGGTACTTGCCTGTGAATGACCGCCCATATACCCCACCCAGTCATTCATATCGTCGATCGCGATAAATACAAAATTCGGTTTGGCGTTTTCCTTAGCCCACACCTGAGTGGCGACTAACTGCACCACCATAAAAGCAAGAAAAGCGACGATAAATCGTGTTGGTTTCATGAGTTTTCCATTAGATTTTTGTAGTCAACTGATATTCGGTTTCGGCATGGGCGTCGAAAATGAAAATTCCATATTCATTCTTTGACGCAGCAACCTCCCTACCCTGCTCGTCGGTAATTACCAGTTCTCGGCCCTGATAGCGCACCCGACAAAGCCCATCCTCTCGAGCGCGAAGTGTGCTGTGGGCGAGCTGGCCATTACGCCAGCGCACACCAACTTCATAGCCACTGCGGGCCTTGATACCGCGGACCGCACCCGATGCCCAATCACGGGGAAGCGCGGGCAGAAGATCGATATAACCGGCATGAGACTGCAGCAACATTTCGACGATAGCCGCCGTTGCCCCAAAGTTGCCATCAATCTGGAATGGCGGATGCAAGTCGAACAGGTTACTGGAGGTAGAGCGTTGGTAAAGCACATCCAGGTGGTGCTTCGCGGTCTCGCCATCATGAAGGCGAGCCATAAAGTTGATCATCCATGCCCGACTCCAACCGGTCGCCGCCCCGCCGTGTTCAAGCCGATGCTCAATCGTCTTGCGCGCGGCGTCGGCGAATTCGGGCGTCAGTAACGGGTGGATTTCGCTTCCGGGATACAGGGCGTAAAGATGGGAGATATGCCGGTGCCCGGGTTCAGCTTCTCGATAGGGATAGAACCATTCCATGATTCTTCCATTTTCGTCGAGGCGGATACCGGGAGAAAGCTGCCGGTACTTGTGCTCTAGCTCCTCAGAGAATTCATTGGAGATTGCCAGATGATCCAGTACTTCAAGCGTCGACTTAAAAAGCTGTCCGATCACCTGCTGATCCATTGCAGGCCCCATGGTTGTAGAGCGCTCCACCAGCTCACCCCCCTCTTCTACCAGAAATCGGTTTTCCGGTGAAACTGCAGGCCCTGATACAAGCAGGCCATTTTGAGGATGTGGCACCAGCCAATCAAAGTAGAACTCGCACACCTCACGCAATAGCGGGTAAACCTCGTCTCTGAGAAATGCCTCATCGCCAGAGAAGCGATAGCTCTCCACCAGATGACTCACCAGCCAGGCATTGCTATTGTGACTCAAACCCCAGTAAGGTCGTGCGGCACGGGTCCATACATCCGCCCATATATCCGTTGCGTGGGGACTTACCCAGCCACGCGCGCCAAAATTTTCGCGCGCTCTTTTTCGCCCCCGAACAGCAAGGCGCTTGATAAATTCAAATAACGGCCGCTGTAATTCACTAAGATTTACCAGGTCCGCCGGCCAGTAGTTCATTTGAAGGTTAATATTCAAATGATAATCCGCATTCCACGGGGCCCTGATGTGGCGATTCCATATACCTTGCAGATTTGCCGGCTGGCTGCCCACGCGAGAGCTGCTAATCAGTAGATATCGGCCGTAGTGGTAATAAAGTGCTGAAAATGCCGGATCGGGAGCACCTTGCTGAACCCCTTGCAGGCGCATATCGGTCGGCAAGGAGGTGTTTTCCGTTTCTTCCAGAGTAAGAACCGAGCGATGATAGAGAGCTTGGTAATCCTCAATGTGCGCACGCTTTAGCGCTTTCCACCCCTTGTTGATAGCGGCATTAATTTGCGCACGTGTGCGATCAACATAGTCTGGGGTATAAAAATCGGTATTCGCGGCAATGTAAATGATCACGCTATCTGCATTCTCTACCCGAAGATCTTTGCCCAGCTTCTTGAGGACACCCCCGATGGGTACCACCGTAACCTGGTTAAAGAATCTCACCCCTGCGCCATCATTTGGATCAATTCCCCCAACCTGCGTGACTTGCCCGGATTGCACCAGGGTATTACTGCCAACGACTCGAGTAGTCGCCGTCGGAATACCGTTATCCTCCGGACGGGACAGGCGCAGGGTGAAACTTAACGCGCCAGGCTCACTGGCAGTTAGCCGCGAGACCAGAATTTGGTCGGGCTGTGAAGAAAAGGTTTGGCGCTGAAAGCGCACGCCATCGTGCATATAGCTTACGCTGGCGACAGCGGTTTTCAGATCCAAAGCGCGATGAAAGTGACTGGCTTCGGCATGGTCAAATGTCAGAAACAGATCACCCAGGGTTTGATGAGAGCGCACGGGAGTCTGGTTGATCGAGAGCTCCCGCATAATGCCCTGCTCAACAGATGCGTGATCTCCGTTAAACAAGGATTCGCGGTATGCATCGAGCTTGACCTTAGAACCGCGGTTGAAGCGATCCGTCGGCTGCCCTGCCCACATGGAATCTTCGTTGAGCTGAAGGCGCTCGTGGCCTATTCCGCCGAATACCATGGCACCAAGGCGGCCATTACCGATCGGCAATGCCTGGTCCCAATTCAATGCGGGCTGCTCAAACCAAATTGCATGTGCAGGATCGTGCTCGGCCGACTCTGAAACGGCAATGTTTGGGGACAGCAGGAACGCAGCAATCAGACTCAATACATTGCGTTTTGAAGCGGTCGACATGGGCTGCGTTCCTGCAGGGGGATCAATTTGGCTGCGTCAGCCGGTACTCAACGTCATAGTTGTCCAGCTGAACACGTCGCCATTGCTCCCCTTCGAGGTATAGCGGGTGCGGCGCAGATACGTCCCAGTCTCCCAGCGCTTTCAGCATACGCACAACGCGTTCCCGGTGAAGGTGGGCAACATCATTCTGCTCGGACGGATCTGCTTTTACATTGAACAGCATCGGCAAGCGGTCAGGCAGGCGCACCAGTTTCCAGTCATCTTCCCGAATACTGGCACTGATTGTGAAACGCCACTTCATATCGTCGTTAGGGTTGCCCGCAACTTTGCCCGCGAGGTACGGGTACACGTTGGATCCATCGAGCTTGTCGGATTCGGCAATGGCGCCACCAGCAAGTTCAACGAAGGTTGGGGTAATGTCGAGTGCAGTTACCGGATATTCGTAACGCAATCCTGCCTCAATACCCTGTGGCCATGAAACCAGGAACGGAACACGGATACCGCCCTCCAACAAGCCCCCCTTGGAGCCACGATAGGGGGCATTCAGTGTCCATGGGTTTTTGGCGGCAATGGGACCACCGTTATCACTCAGAAACACCACCATGGTGTTGTCATAAAGTCCCAGTTCCTTGAGTTCACGAACAATCCGGCCAACGTTTACGTCCAGGTTGTGCACCATCGCGGCGTATGTGCGCCGCTTTTCATCGGCAATATGCTGGTACAGCGCCAAATCTTCTTCGGTGGCCTGCAACGGGGTATGCGGCGCATTGAAGGACGCATACAGGAAAAACGGCTTGTCTTTGTGACGACGGATAAAGTCGATACTTTCATTCGCCGTATCATCCGTTAGATAAGTGATGGGGTCTGGCGTTTTGAAGTTACTCTCCAATGGCGACAGATAGCCCTCCCCATCGGGCTCAGAACGGAAGTAGTCGTGCCCGCCTACCGGGTAGGTCCACACCTCGTGAAAGCCACGGCGGCTGGGTCGAAACTGATCCTGGTCGCCCAGGTGCCATTTGCCCATCAAGCCATTGATGTAACCAAGCTCAGCCAAACGATCCGCAATCGTTTTTTCGCCCACAGGCAAGCCGAAATACTCGGGCTTGAACTGCGGTACGGGTTTTACCGGGTTATTATCAAAACCAAAATTCACCTGATTACGGCCGGTCATCAGGCCTGCGCGGGAGGGGCCGCAAACCGGGGCGCTCACATAACCCTGGTCGATAATGGCCCCACTGGCTGCCAGCGCATCGATATTTGGCGTGCGAATCTGAGTGCTGCCGGTATAGCCCAGATCACCGTACCCAAGATCATCAGCCAGAATGAGTACGAAGTTCGGCTTTGCAGACTTTTCTGCGGCGGCAACATGAGGTGCCAAAATCGAAACAATCGCAGCGGCTGCAAAACGTATCCCGTACTTCAATATCCGATGCACTGTCATAAAACCACCTGTTAGTAAGAACCTTGAGTAATTTCAGCAATACGCGTGCGGAATTGCTCTACCAGCTCAGGGTTTTCAGCGGCAATGTTATTGTGCTCGCCAATATCCTGATCCAGATCATACAGCTGGTCGTCGCTCTGGTAGCCACCGCGGATTTTCTTCGCCTTGATAAATCTCGGCTTGCTGTCATTGCCCGGGATGAACTTGTAGTTATGATGACGCAGCGCAACGTTACCGAGCGACTCCTCCAACAGATCGGTACGCCCTTCTGTGCTTTCGCCCAGCCAAACGGCAAGCTGATCCAGGCTATCCACGGCCTCACCTTCAGGCACCTCAACACCAACCAGCTTCGCCAGAGAGGCGTAGATATCCATCTGTGAAACCAGCGCATCGCTCACCAGAGGCTTGATGGTGCCCGGCCAGTAGGCGATGGTCGGCACGCGGGTACCGGCTTCCAGACGGCTGTACTTACCACCACTGAACGGGCCGGCCGGTTTATGCTCACCCAGCAACTCAATGGCGCTGTCACGGTAGCCGTCAAACAGTACGGGGCCGTTGTCACTGGTAAAGATGATCAGGGTGTTTTCAGCCAGCCCCAGATTTTCGATTTCATCGATTACCCGGCCAGTCATCCAGTCCATCTGAACGATGGCATCACCGCGAACGCCCATGGTGCTCTTACCCTCGAACTGAGGGTGTGGCAGACGCGGCACATGAATATCGTGATAGGACTTGAACAGGAAGAACGGGTTGTCTTTATTCGCGCGAATAAACTCGATCGCCTTGTCGGTAAACACCTGAGCGAAGTCTTCGTCTTTCCACAGTGCAGATTCCCCGCCCGCCATATGGCCAATACGGCTTACACCATTGACGATGGTTTCATTGTGTTGCGGGTCTGCCCAGAAGCGCAGCAGTTCCGGATTTTCATAGCCGGTCGGGCGATCACCCACTTTACCGCGGTAGTTCACTTGAATCGGGTCTGCCTGGTCCAGGTTAACGACATTGTGATTCTCTACGTATACGGTCGGTACGCGGTCACCGGTCGCGGGTAGCAGGAAGCTGTAGTCAAAGCCGATTTCCAGGGGCCCGGGCTTGATGTCTGCATTCCAATCGACGTTGCCGTCGCCCAACCCAAGGTGCCACTTACCTACCACCCCGGTGGTGTAACCGGCTTTTTTCAACATGGATGCCAGGGTCGCTTTACCTGGCTGAATCAGTGCAGGTGCATCGCCTTTGAGGATTTTCGCCTGACTGCGGAAACCGTGCTCTCCAGTTAAGAGGGAGTAGCGCGATGGGGTGCAGGTAGCTGCAGACGAATGCCCATCGGTGAAACGGATGCCGTTATCGGCAATACGGTCAATTGCTGGCGTTTCAACGCCGGTGGCACCGTAAGAACCCAAATCGCCCCAGCCCAGATCATCAATATAGAAAATCACTACATTGGGCTTTTTGTTTTCTTCATGTGTGACTGTCGGAATTGCCACATCTTCAGATTGGCTGCAGCCACTCAAAGCTGTCGTCAGCGCCAATGAAGCTGCGATTAATTGCTTCTTGATCATTTGCTCTCACCTACTTTGTTGTTCTTTTTGCGCTGGTTATTGTTTTTACGCTTTTTATTCTTTGCCGGCTTTTTCCAGCCATGGGCATCAGGGAATGCAGGAGCGGGGAAACTTTCACTCCAGGCATCAACCTGCTCATCTAAGTATTCCGCGCGTTCTTGCTTGCTCGCGCTGAGGTCTTTGCTTTCACTCAGATCACTGGAGACATCAAACAGCATTCGCTCGTCGCCCTTGCGGACAAACTTTTCATCCCCCATACGCACGGCAACACCACCCGCTTTCAAATGGCGCCAGAACAGGACATCGTGGGGAAGACCGTCGTCTTCACCGGTTAGGAAGGGAATCAGGTCAACTCCATCCAGCGGCTTGTTCTCACTGGTGTCGACATTTGCCTGCGAGGCAATGGTCGCGAGAATATCCATTGAGCTCACCGGGTTTGCGTAATCGAAACCTGCCGGAATCACACCGGGCCAGCGCGCTGCGAAAGGAACCCGCACACCACCTTCAAAAAGCGAGTTTTTGCCATCGCGCAACGGGCCATTATCGGAGGCATTGTGCCGCTCCGGGCCACCGTTGTCCGAGAGGAAAAATACCAGCGTATTGTCATCAATACCCTGCTCTTTCAAGGTGTCGAGAATCCGCCCAACACCATCATCCACGGCCGCAATCATCGCTGCATAGGTACGACGACGCTCGTTCTCGATATGGCGATAGCGATCCAGATACTCCTGGCTTGCCTGCAGCGGTGCATGTGGTGCGTTATAGGAAACATACAAAAAGAACGGGTTGTCCTTTTCTCGCTTGATGAAGTCGACCGCCTCATGGGACAACTCGTCCGTCAGATACTCATCGAAGTCGATGCGCTCTTCATTTCTTAGCAAACGGGTCTGGTACCAATCGTACTTGTGCTCAACTTCGCTCAAGTCATTGAACACCATTTCTTCAGGAAAATAGCGGTGCCCCCCGGAAAGAAACCCATAGAAGTAGTCGAAACCACGCTTGTTCGGCCGCATATCTGGATGCGTCCCCATATGCCATTTACCCACGATCCCGCTGGTATAGCCCGCTGGCTGTAGCACTTCCGCAATATTCTTTTCACTGAGAGGAATACCGTTGCCGGGCACACTCGGGTCAACACTCGGGTTGAAGTTAAACCCGAAGCGCTCCTGATGGCGACCAGTCAGCAGGCCTGCACGGCTTGGCCCGCACACAGAGAAGGTCACATAACCATTGGTAAAACGCGCACCCTCATTCGCGATGCGGTCGATATGCGGCGTAGCAATCTCAGTACTGCCGTTGAACCCAACATCTTGATAACCCTGGTCATCCGTCAGGATCACAATGAGGTTGGGCTGCTTGCCAGCTACCCCGGCCTCTGCATTAACTTCAGAGTCCGCGGAAACCTGAACAGATAACGCCAGAGCGGCCAGGAATGCCGAAAATTTCTGCAACATCATAGGATTTATTCTTGTTCCACACTTATCAGTCACATTATGCATACTGCCCCACAAATGGCAACGTTCCCATATTCAGGCCGCACACCAACAAGCTGGCGCCAGCATGCACCGATCAAGCAAGGCTTAAGCCTCAATTCAATACAACCTCAGGGAGATGGAAAGACTTCAAGATATTGATAAAAAAGGAATTTATTCGCAATCCCACCCCTATTGAAGCCCATTTGGCTTGCGCATCCACACATCTCGCACCAGCTGCTTTCAATCACTCCCAGAGGAAACTAGACATGTGGCTGTAATTCCTTATCATTTTGGTAACGATACCACAGCCATCACAAAGCAATAACAAACCATGCCCCACAAACTACTGCTCTGCGCCCTGACCTCTACCCTCCTTTCCGGGCTATCCACTTTTTCCACTGCTGGGACGAGTACCCCCCCAGAAACCGCACGCCCGAATATTGTCTGGCTGGTCACCGAGGACAACTCCAAGCACTACCTGAAGCTTTATGACCACCAGGGTGCGAGCATGCCGGCCGTAGAGGAATTGGCTGAAGACGGCCTCGTGTTCACCAACGCTTTTTCAAACTCACCGGTTTGCTCTACAGCACGCACCACCCTCGCCACCGGCCTGTACACAACGACCACCGGCACTATGAACCACCGCGGCTATACAAAAGCTGAACTGCCGGATGGACTTCCTCCTTTCAGCGAATTGCTGAGACGTGCCGGCTACTACACCAGCAACAACGTCAAAACTGACTACAACTTTTCGCGCACCGAGGAGTGGTGGGATGAGCTGTCCAGCCAGGCCCACTGGAGAGGTCGCGCCGAAGGCCAACCCTTCTTCCACATGCAGACCTTTGGCATCACCCACGAAGGCAAATTGCACTTTAAGCCCGCGGCACTAGAGAACAGCCCAACCGCACACTCCCCAGAAGACATAGAGCTGGCCCCGATATATCCAGACACCCCGCTGTTTCGCTATACCCACGCGCGAACACTCGACAACCACGTAAAGGCCGATCGCATGATTGCCGGAGTAGTGGAACAGCTAAAGCAGGATGGAGAACTGGAAAACACATTTATCTTCTACTTCGGGGACCACGGTGGGGTGCTTCCAGGCAGTAAGGGATATGTCTTTGAGCGAGGCTTAAGTGTGCCGCTGGTAGTCCGCGTCCCAGAGAACTTTAAGCACTTGGTGGGCAAAGGCCTGGAACACGAAGGCACCCGTGTAAGTGGGCTGGTGAGCTTTATTGATTTTGCGCCCACCGCTTTGCAGTTGGCCTCCATTGAGGCACCCGCCGCATACCCCGGTAAGGCATTCCTCTCCCCTGGCACCAGCCTGGAGCAGCTGAATCTGCGTGACGAAGCCTATGGACAGGCAGACCGATTCGACGAAAAGTCCGACTTGGTTCGCAGCTTACGCAAGGGCAACCTGAAATACATCCGCAATTACCAGCCCTACTACCCCGATGGACTGGAAAATTTTTATCGCTACAAACAGGAAGCGTACAAAGAGTGGCGCAACCTGTTCCAGGCGGGAGAGCTTAACGCGCAGCAAGCCGCATTCTTCAAACCGAAACAGCCAGAAGCACTCTATAACCTGGAAGTAGACCCCTACGAGACCAACAACCTTGCAGAGCACCCAGATTACCAGCCGCAACTGCAGGCAATGCGGACCCAACTGCGAACACACCAACTCGCATATCCCGACCTTGGTTTTATCCCGGAGTCTCGTCTGGTTCAGAAAAAACTAGAAAGCAGCCTCTATACATACGGCCGAGAGCATAGCGCGCACATCCAAGAGCTGATTGACATTGCTGACCTGCAGTTACTGCCCTTCGACCAAGCAATGCCAAAACTAAAAGCAGCGCTTGAACAGAACGATCCCGACAAGGTGTATCGCGCTCTGGTATCCGCCACCAGCTTCGGCAAGCAAGCCTCAGCATTCACGGCGAAGGCCCGCGAACTGCTGGTAAAATCCAGCAGCATACAAGTCCAGTCACGCGCCATGGAGTTCCTGGCAATGGTCGCCGGCGATAATCCAATCGCGACCTTCTCCGCATTGTATGGGGCGACCAAACACGACATGGAAAAAGTGGAACTGCTCAACATTGCCGCTCTGCTAAAAGAGCAACGCGGCTTTATCTTCGAACAACCGAGCGGCCTGAAAATTTTGCCACCCGTAAAAGGTACCCCCTCCGCGAAGGTAGACACCTGGCTCTATAACCGCTGGCAGTATATTACTCAGCTGTAACGCACCTGCCGGCCATCCTGCCCGCGATGGCCGGCGCCTCCACTGCCCTATCCGACCCAACCCGGCCCGACCACCCGGAACACCGAAGTAGATTTAATGCGCAACCAACTCTCAGCCCTGCTGCTCATGCTGATCGCAAATGCAGCTCCAACCTTCGCCTCCGACAACAACTGTGTTGCCTGCCACGCAGAACAGGTGGCCTCCTGGCAAGAGTCGGATCACGCTAAGGCCATGGAACTACCAACGGAACAATCCGTTCTCGGCGATTTCGACAACACCACTGCCGAGCATTTCAGCCAAAAAGCGCGATTTTACCGGTCTAATGGACGGTTCAAGATTGATTTCGAAGAACAGGGGGATAAGTCGCAATACCAGGTAGCCTACACATTTGGACACTACCCTCTTCAGCAATACCTGATCGAAACTGGCAATGGAAAACTCCAGGTGTTCCCCTTCGCCTGGGACAGCCGGCCACAGCCACAGGGCGGTCAACGCTGGTATCCGATCTACCCCGATGAAGATATTCAGTCTGCGGACCGACTGCACTGGCTACAACCCATGCAGAACTGGAACGGGATGTGTGCGGATTGCCACTCAGATGGCTTGAAGCGCAACTACTCGATACCCGATAACCGCTTTGATAGCACATGGGACAATATCAATGTTGGGTGCCAGTCCTGTCATGGAAAAATGCCCGAACATGGGAATTCCATATCCAAAGAAGATTCCGCTACTACACCCCACTCTGAAGCGGCCGCTGATGTCACTGGCTGGATGCTTAACCCCGGAGATGCGGTAGCCCATTGGCTAGGAAAAAAGCGTGACCCTGCACTCATGGACACCTGCTTTTCCTGCCACTCCCTAAGATCTCCTCTTACCGATGGCTTCGAACCCAGCACTCCATACCTAGACCAGTTTTCTCCGACACTACTGGCTCAGCCGCTCTACCACGCCGACGGCCAGATCAAGGACGAAGTGTATGTTTACGGCTCATTTTTGCAGAGCAAAATGTACCAAGCGGGTGTGGACTGCATGGATTGCCACAACCCACACAGCATGAAGGTAAAGGACACCGGCAACGGATTGTGCCTCCAGTGCCACAACCCCACGGTGTACCAGCAAGAGTCACATACCCACCACCCATTGGATTCCGCTGGCGGGCAATGCGTTAACTGTCACATGCCCTCAACCACCTATATGGGGGTCGACGCACGACGCGACCACAGTTTCAAAATTCCTGCACCTCACCTTTCGGGCCGCTATGACACGCCGAATGCATGCAGTAACTGTCACCAGGATAAGTCGAATCAGTGGGCGAGCGAAGCCGTCGCACGCTGGCATGGCAACCCCGAGCCATTATCAAACGCCGAGCGCCTGTTTATGACGCTGCAACACAGTGGAAACCTGCCTCCGGCAGACCATTTCCAGCTAATCAATAGCACCGATCTCAGTGAAATCAAACGCGCGAGCGCGATTGCCCTCTTACCCAATAGCCTCAATAAACTCGCAGATGCCGACATTCAGCCTTGGGTAGAAAGCCAGGAACCCCTGATACGGCTCGCGACCGCCAAAATTGGCCACCTGTTACCGGAGGAGGAACGGCAAAAATCCTTCGCACGACTCATAAAAGACCGCTACAGAGCGGTTCGCGTTGCGGCCGCACTAAACCTCATTGGCTTGAACACTGGTACGCAAGAGCTCCAACAACGCGCTTTTTCCGAGCTGACCGAGGCGAATGCCGTAGCCAGCTGGCGCGGGGAAGGAAATCTGAATCGCAGCCTAATGCTGAGCCGACAGGGAAAAGCCGAGGAAAGTATTCGCGCTATGCAGAACGCCATTGAGGTTGACCCACATTTCGACGCTTCCTATATCAACCTGTCAGACACTTATCGCAACCTCGAGCAATATGACAAGGAACGTAACACTCTGGCTCAGGGGCTGAAAAACAACCCCAGGTCCGGCGCACTACACTACGCCCAGGGCCTGCTTGATATTCGCTCTGGCGACAAAAGCACATCCGTGAAGTCTTTCCGCGAAGCCATACGCCATGAACCCGGCAACGAGCGGTATGCATATCTGTACTTTCTCGCACTGGATAGCATTGGACAGACCAACAAAGCACTACGAGAACTGAAGCCGCTGGTTACGCGTTACAGTAACAACACACAATTAATCCAGCTTGGACTGAACTTCTCACAGAAACTACAGGACCGACAAAGCTTCCAGTTCTTCGTTCTTCAGGCACAAAAACGATCTGAGCATTAAAAGATTGGAATATTACCGAGGCTACCGTACGGTAGACCTCGGCGCTCAACAAGAAACGAGCGCAGACTTAAAGCGCCCCAAATTGATACGTCAGGCGATGGCGATATTGCTCACCACCGTGCAGTACAATGGAGGGAAAGTTCGGCTGATTCAGGGCATCGGTATAACCCTGACTCTCAAAGCACACCCCCTGGCCAGGCTCAAATGGATCAGACAAAAATCTGGATGAGTAGACCTGCATCGCGGGCTGATCACTAAATACCGCCAATTTGATTTTGTTCGTTTCCGAGACCAATTCAGCCTTGGGAAGATCCGGTCCATCGGCCTCCATTACGAAACAGTGATCCACGCCCTCCTCCAGAATTTGCGAATACTGATTATTCGCTAGGAAGTCCCCAACCCTCTGCCAATCCTTCAGACGAAAACCGGTTTCGGCAGCATCGACAAGGCTTCCGGTAGGAACACCATCCCCGCGCTTCTGTAAGAACTTTTCGGTATTCAGACGAAATGTCAGGTTTTCGATACCTTGCTCACCCAACGAGAAATAAGCGTGGTTCGTCATATTGACAGGAGTATCCCGGTCCGAGTCAGCTGTCATTTCGACGTGCAGCGCGTTGCTTTCATCAAGCCAATAGCGCACCACGAATTCTCGATTCCCGGGAAAACCATCCTCGAGGTGTGCCAATGTAAGCCGCAAAACCGCTTCATTCGGGGCCGATTGCGCCAGTGTCCAGTAGCGGTAGGAGATATTACCCACGCCTCCATGCACACAGTTTTCGCCGTCATTCGCGTCCAACTGGTAACGGGTACTGTTCAGAGAAAACGCTGCATTACTGATGCGATTACACACGGGCCCGCAGGTTGCCCCCAAGTAGAAATCGTCTTGCAGCATCTCTTGCGGGTCTGCGTGGGTCACCGTCATTTCGCGGAACTGGCCATTCGCCAAACATTGAATTGAGGCAATTCGAGCCCCGTAATTCAATACCGTTACCCGCATTCCCTGGCTATTTTCCAGCAATGCGGACTCAAGCATCCTCTGTATTCTCCACAGCCTTGTAGCCATTTGGGTTGCCTGACTGCCAGCGCCAGGTATCTGCCATCATCTGTGCCAGTGGCCGCTTCGCTACCCAGCCGAGCACCTGTTTGGCCTTGCTTGCATCGGCCCAAAAGGCTGCGAGATCCCCTGCACGGCGAGACGCCACCTGATAAGGAATGGGCTTTTCACATGCCTGCTCGAATGCGTTGACAATCTGAAGTACAGAAACACTGTTACCGGTGCCCAAATTGAACACTTCAACCCCGCGAAACTCTCGCGCCTTCTGCATCCAATCAAGTGCTGCTACATGACCTTCAGCCAGATCCATAACATGCAGGTAGTCACGCTCACAGGTACCATCTGCGGTTGGATAATCGTCACCAAAAATGCTCAGATGGCTACGCTTGCCTACCGAAACCTGTGCAACAAATGGCAGTAGGTTATTCGGGATACCATTTGGGTCTTCGCCGATAAGGCCACTTTCATGGGCCCCAATGGGGTTAAAGTAGCGAAGCGATACGCCCCTGAAGTCACCATTTGCTTTGGCCTGATCGGCCATGACCATTTCCACCATGAGCTTGCTCACCCCATAGGGAGAGCTGGGCTCACCCATTGGCATGGTTTCCATGTATGGCGACTTGTTCTTTTCGCCGTAAACGGTTGCCGAGGATGAAAAAATAAAGTCATGCACACCGTGCGCCTGCATGACTTCCAATAGGCACAGGCTGCCATGCACATTATTCTGATAATACTGGAGTGGAATCTGCGCGGACTCACCCACGGCCTTCAGCGCGGCAAAGTGAATGACAGCACCTATAGCATGCTCGGAAAACACACGCTCCAGTGACGCCCGATCCTGAATATCACCCTCGATAAAGGTAACAGACGAACCACTCAGCTTCTCTACACGCCGGATGGACTCCAGGCTGGAGTTACACAAGTTGTCATAGACCACCACCTCATAATCCGCATTAAGCAGACTTAACACCGTATGGGATCCGATATAACCAGCACCACCGGTCACTAACACTTTCACAATGGTTTTCCTTGTATACAATTATTCTCGAAACGCGCCCGGCGCAGTACGGCAAACGTAAATGTCAGGAGTCAACCCGAACTGCTTCGGATACTCCGTACTGACCACATCAAAGACCTGCTGGACCTTTTCCTTCGGAGCCAGCGCCACAACACACCCCCCAAAGCCGCCACCGGTCATTCTGACACCGCCGGACTCCCCAATGATCTCATCAATCATTGATACCAGGCCATCCAGTTCCTTCGTTGTCACTTCGAAGTCGTCCCTGAGGGACTCATGCGACGCCTTCATCAGGGTACTCAAACGCGCAGTATCCTTTTCGATCAGTGCGCCTAAAGTGTCCCGAGCGCGATCGTTTTCAGTGATCACATGACGCGCCCGACGGTAAGAGACATCGTCTAACTGGCGTTTGTTGGCTTCCAAATCTTCAATTGTCAGATCCCGCAATGCCGGTTTTTCCAGTGTTTTTGCCACAGTTTCACACTGCTGCCGACGCGTATTGTACTCACTATCCACCAGGCCCCGCTTGACATTAGAGTTGATAATGACGATTTCCAGATCGGGCGGAACGGGAACATCCTCAAATGTCAAGCTGCGACAATCCAGCAGCATCGCATGGCCATCCTTACCCATCGCGGAAATCAATTGATCCATGATCCCGCAATTGCAGCCAACAAAATTATTCTCCGCATCCTGCCCCATCAACGCGGCCTTAACGCCGTCCAGAGGCAGATTGTTTAATGCGGCTACCGTCTTCAGGATGGCGATTTCCAGGCTTGCGGAAGAGCTAAGCCCGGCCCCTAGTGGCACATTACCAGAAATGACCATATCGACACCGCGGATGTCTGGGTACACCTTCATCAGCGCCAGTAAGGAGCCACCCACATAGTTGACCCACATTTTTTCCTGATCAAAGGCAATCTCATCCAGGCTGAACTCTGATGATTCGCCATTGCAGTCCAGCGCCAGCACTCGCACACGCCGATCTTCGCGTAGTGACGCCGCAATATCGGTACCAAAGTTGATCGCTGCGGGCAGTACGAAGCCATCATTGTAATCTGTATGGTCACCGATCAAATTCACGCGGCCAGGGCCATGAAAAATCCCGCTGGATTGGTAGCCGAAACGTTCGGTGAAGGCATTTTCTACATTTTCTTTACGTGACATATTCTTCTTCTCCGGCGGCTCGATTAGCGCGCAGACTTATAATGTTGGCTTGGCAGATCACGCAGTCGCTGTGCAGCTTGCTCCGCAGTCAGGTCACGCTGTCCCTCCGCCATCATTTCGTAACCCACCATGAATTTACGCACCGTGGCCGATCTAAGTAGCGGCGGGAAAAAGGTTCCGTGCAGGGTCCACTCTGGGTGATCTTCACCGTCGTAAGGAGCCCCGTGCCACCCCATCGAGTACGGGAAGGAACAATTGAACAGGTTGTCGTATCGGATGGTTATCTGGCTCAGAATATCTGCGAGACTGAGCTTTTGCTCCCCGGTAAGTTGCGTCATGCGCGCCACCCGAAATTTTGGCAGCAATAGCGTTTCAAACGGCCAGCACGCCCAGTAAGGAACGACAACCATCCAGTCCGCGTTCTCTACAACCGTGCGCTCCTTCAGATCACGTTCGCGGTTTACATAGTCCGCAAGAAGAGGAGAGCCATACTGCGCGAAGTAATCCAACTGGGCAGCATGCTTTTTCTCAACCAGGCTCGGCAACTGTTGCTGCGCCCAGACTTGGCCGTGCGGGTGCGGATTGGAACAACCCATTGCAGCGCCCTTGTTTTCAAACACCTGCACCCACTGGTAAACCTCTCCCAGCTCGTGGCACTGGGCCTGCCAGGTATCCACCACCAACGCAATCGCACTCAATGGCAACTCTGGTAGCGTCTTACTGTGGTCCGGGGAGAAGCAGATTACCCGGCTCTCCCCGACTTCCGTGGCCATCTTGAACAGTGGATCGTCACTAGATGCCTGCGGGATGTCTTCACGCAATGCGGCAAAGTCATTCTTAAAAACGTAAGTACCTGTGTACTTTTCGTTCACTTCCCCGTTGATACGCGTATTGCCTGCACACAGATAGCATTTCTCGTCGTAAGGAGGTGTCTCCCCCTCATCAACGGTTTCTACTTGCCCCTGCCACGGACGCTTGGCCCGATGAGGAGACACAAGAACCCACTCTCTGGTCAGAGGATTGAAGCGTCTATGGGTATGGTCGGTTGGGTCGAAGGTATTCGTCATTATTTCTTTCCCGGGGTCACCAGCTATCGTGATTTTTCGCTAGGGTAAGCGCTTACCCTTTACTGTGCAACCAGAAAATCACCTGTAAATTTGACGATTTTGCACTATTGAGCTCTAATTGCGGGTTTCTAGAAGGTTAAAATGTAAGCGCTTTCCCTTATGGTCACTATTAACGATGTAGCCAAGGCCGCGCAGGTCTCCACAGCCACCGTATCCCGGGTAGTAAACAATGGCCCCAAGGTGGGCGCGAAGACCCGGCAGCGCGTGCTCGACGTAATGGAGCAGCTTGGCTACCGACCGAACGCGAACGCCCGAGCACTCGCCTCACAGCGATCCACCACCCTCGGCGTAGTGATTCCAGAGCTCACCGACCCTTTTTTTGCATCTCTTGCCAATGGCGTCGAAGTGGTTGCCCGCAACAACGGAATGCAACTACTGCTGAGTACCGGACTGCAATCGGCAGAGACAGAACGCCAAGCGATCCAGCTACTCATTGAGCAGCGCTGCGAAGCATTAGTGGTACACAGCAAGAAGCTGGATGACGCCACCCTGCTGGAATTCGCAAGCCAAGTGCCAGGATTGATCCTTATCGACCGCTATATACCGGCCATCAAAAACCGCTGTATCTGGCTCGACAATATGGAAGGCGGCCGGATAGCCGCAAGATATTTACTATCCCTTCAGCACACACAAATCGCCTGCATTAATAGCCTGCACGAAATTGATGACCCAAGGCTGCGACAGGAGGGGTTCGAGCAAATCCTTTCAGAATCCGGACACCCGCTCTCGGACCAGCTAACCGTTCGCAATGAGCCGACCCTCAAGGGAGGCGAGCTGGCCGCCCAACAATTGCTTGCACGAGACACACCTTTTAGCTGCGTATTCGCCTACAACGATGCGATGGCGATCGGTGCGATTTCAGTTTTTGAAGACAATGGTTTCAAGGTACCAGGAGATATTTCGGTGGTGGGCTTCGACGATGTTTTAATCTCGCGCTACTCCCGCCCTAAATTAACCACCCTCCACTACCCCATTCAGGAAATGGCCGAAAGTGCCGCAACGCTGGCACTCCAGTTCAATGGTAGTGAGAGCACTGAAAGCACCAAGTGCAAATACATTCCCACCTTAGTTAAGCGAGAATCGGTAAGCCCAGAGCAGGCTTAATAGTTACCCTATAAGGCACCTTTCCTTGTATGCCACTCGCCCCCAAACTCCCGCAAAAGGATCTGGGAGCCACATAAAATCCGGATACAAAAAAGCCCGCATAAAGCGGGCTTTTTGGAAAATGGTCGGAGTGGCCGGATTTGAACCGACGACCACCACACCCCCAGTGTGGTGCGCTACCAGGCTGCGCTACACTCCGACAGGAGCAAATCAAGCGGCGTGAAAGTTACGTAAGTGCTTGATTTATAAGGGGCATCGCTTGGCGATGAGGCGCAAATCATACCGAAGTACAGTGGGAATGCAAGCCCGTTTTGCGCCTTTTTGGATCAGGCTTTGACTTCCAGTAATTCCAGCACACCTTCCAGTTCAGCGATCATTTGCGGGATCACCTGCTGCAGCTGTACGGACTGGTCTTTGTCTTTTTCGATACCGCCGCTTTCCATTTGCAGACGGGCGCCACCAATGGTGTAGCCCTCTTCATACAGGAGTGCGCGGATCTGGCGGATGAGGATAACGTCCTGATGTTGGTAATAGCGACGGTTTCCGCGGCGCTTTACCGGGCTGAGCTGCGGGAATTCCTGTTCCCAGTAGCGCAGTACGTGAGGTTTCACTGCACACAGTTCGCTGACTTCACCGATGGTGAAATAGCGCTTCCCCGGAATTACGGGGAGTTCACTGTTATGACTCGCTTCCAGCATCTTCTTCTACTCGTGCCTTGAGTTTTTGTCCTGGCTTGAAGGTAACAACCCTTCTTGCGGAAATAGGAATCTCTTCGCCAGTCTTGGGGTTCCGTCCCGGACGCTGGCTTTTATCACGCAGGTCAAAATTGCCAAACCCTGACAGTTTAACCTGCTCATTATTTTCAAGTGCGTTGCGGATTTCCTCGAAAAAGAATTCGACGATTTCTTTCGCTTCGCGCTTGTTAAAACCCAGCTCTTCGTACAACTTCTCGGCGAGCCCGGCCTTAGTCAGTGCCTCTGTCATTGGTTCCTGCCCAACAGATTCAGAGGCGTCGACTCCGGTTTTAAGCCTGGTACCGCATTGGCTTGGAACCCGGAAGCAGACGCTCTCGGGATACGCGCATCAGCCGCGCATATCCCGGAGCTAGACCGGTTTAGCGCTGGCTGGCGTTGTATTTTTGTTCTAGTTGACTGACTACCGCATCGACTGCGGCATTAATTTCTTCGTCGTTAAGGGTGCGTGAGGGATGCTGAAACGTCAAGCCCATAGCGACACTTTTTCTATGTAAATCAATGCCTTTGCCCTGATAGACATCAAAAATGTTGAAGTCCGTCAAATATTCGCCGGCTGCTTCAACGGCGGTTTCTGCCAACTGACCCACTGGAATCTCCGCATCCACCAGTATTGCCAGGTCGCGACGCACTTCGGGGAACTTAGATAAGGGAGTAAAGGCAGGAATGACCGCCTGACCCAATCCGTCCAGGCTCAATTCAAACAGGAAAGCAGCCTTCGGCAGATCGTAATCCTTTTGCAGCTCAGGATGCAGCGCACCCAGTACACCCACGGACTTGCCGTTGCGCAGCACTTCAGCGCACTGGCCCGGATGCAGCGCCGGGTGTTTGGCCGGCGCGAAGGTGAACTCGGCATCGGCTTCGTAGTGCGCCAGCATGGCTTCCACGTCCGCCTTGATGTCGTAGAAATCTACAATGTCTTTGGAACCACTCCAGCCTTCTGGCTGGCGGCTGCCGTAGATCAGGCCCGCAATCATGCGCTCCTGCTGCAGGCCTTCTCCGGATTCGGCGTTACCCGGCACAAAGCGCAGGCCCGTCTCGAACAGGCGCGCGCGGTCCTGTTGGCGGTTCAGGTTGTACTGCAGGGTCTTTACCAAGCCCGCCATCAAGTTGGTGCGCATCACTGCGAGCTCAGCGCTGATGGGGTTTTGCAGGGCCACAGGCTCAACCGCAGGATCAAACTTGGCGGAGGCATCGCGATCGATAAAGCTGAAGGTGATCGCTTCCTGATAGCCGCGGGACAGCAGGGTCTGCTCGAGGCGAGACTGGGCTACTTGGGCTTCTGCACGCGGCACGATATCCAGCGCCGCTTCGAAGCTGATGCTGGGGATGCGGTTGTAGCCATACACCCGAGCCAGCTCTTCCAGCAAATCGGACTCGATGGAGATATCGAAACGGAAGCTCGGCACCAGGAAGGTCCAGCCTTCACTGTCTTCACTGATCTTTTCCAGGCCCAGGCGAGTGATGATCTCGACGATCTCGGCATCGCTCATCTGGATACCCAAGCCGCGGCTTACGCGGGCGCGACGCAGGGTAATGCGACGCTCTGCGGGCATGGCTTCGGTAACTTCGCGAACGTGTACCGGGCCGGGCTCACCGCCGACGATATCCAGCAGCAGCTGGGTCGCGCGCTCGATGGCTCTCTCCTGCAGACGGTAGTCCACGCCGCGCTCAAAGCGGTGCGAGGAGTCGGTGTGCAGGCCGTAGGAACGCGCTTTGCCGGCAATGGCCAGCGGGCTGAAGAAAGCGCTTTCGAGGAAGATATCGTTGGTGGCCTTGGTTACGGAGGAATCCAGGCCGCCCATGATACCGGCGATAGCCAGCGGGCCTTTCTCGTCGGCGATCAGCAGGGTATCGGCTTTCAGCTCCACTTCCTGCTCGTCCAGCAGGGTGAGCTTTTCGCACTGCTCTGCCATACGTACCTTGATGCCGCCGCTCAGCTTGGCCAGGTCGAAGGCATGCATGGGCTGACCCAGCTCCAGCAGCACGTAGTTGGTTACGTCGACGACCGGATCGATGCTGCGCAGGCCACTGCGACGCAGGCGTTCCTGCATCCACAGCGGTGTTTCGGCATCGATATTGATATTGCGGATCACGCGGCCCACATAGCGCGGGCAGGCGTCTTCGGCCAGCAGGGACACCTGCAGGCTGTCATCGATTACTGCGGCAACCGGCTCGATGGCAGGCGGGGTAACTTCGCAGCGGTTCAGTACACCCACTTCACGGGCAATACCGGCCACACCCAGGCAATCGGAACGGTTGGGGGTCAGGTCGACTTCGATGGTGCTGTCGTCAAGCTGCAGGTATTCGCGCAGGTCGGTGCCGGTTACTGCCTCTTCTGGCAGCTCCCAGATACCGTCGTTGTCGTCACCCAGTTCCAGTTCGGTCTGTGCGCACAACATGCCGAAGCTTTCGACACCGCGCAGCTTGGCTTTCTTGATTTTGAAGTCGCCGGGCAGCCTGGCACCCACCAGCGCAAACGGGATCTTAATGCCGGTACGCGCATTGGGTGCGCCGCACACGACCTGCATCTCCCCTTCCGGGTGCCCTTTTACCTTGCACACGCGCAGTTTGTCGGCGTCTGGGTGCTGTTCGCAGGCGACGATTTCACCCACTACGACTCCGGAAAATGCGCCGGCTACTGGCTCTACGGCGTCCACTTCCAGGCCCGCCATGGTGATCTGGTCGGCCAGCTGTTGTGCTGTCAGGTCCGGGTTTACCCACTCCCGTAACCAGGCGTTGCTGAATTTCATAGTCGTTCTCTAATTCTTAATTCGTTTACGCAATACGCGGTTGTTTGTTCGCCTGCTTGCAGGCCCCTTAGTTAGGATTCGAGTTAGAACTGCTTTAGGAAGCGCAGGTCGTTATCGAAGAACAGGCGCAGGTCGTTTACGCCGTAACGCAGCATGGCCATACGCTCGACACCGAGGCCGAAGGCAAAGCCGGAGTATTTTTCGCTGTCGATATCGCAGGAGGCGAATACATTCGGGTGCACCATGCCGCAACCCAGCACTTCCAGCCAACCGGTGCCGGAACAGATACGGCAGCCTTCGCCACCGCAGGCGGTGCACTGGATGTCAGCTTCTGCAGACGGCTCGGTGAACGGGAAATAGGACGGACGGAAACGCACTGGCACATCCGCTTCAAAGAAGGCTTTCAGGAACTGGTCGATACAGCCCTTCAGGTGCGCGAAGCTCACACCCTCATCGATAACCAGACCTTCGATCTGGTGGAACATCGGGGAGTGGGTTACATCAGAGTCGCAGCGGTATACGCGGCCCGGGCAGATAATGCGCAGGGGCGGATTGGTTTTCTCCATGGTGCGGATCTGCACAGAAGACGTGTGCGTACGCAGAACCGTAGAGGGATCGATGTAGAAGGTATCGTGCATGGCCCGCGCCGGGTGGTGGGCGGGAATATTCAGCGCTTCGAAGTTGTAGTAGTCCCCTTCTACTTCGGGGCCCTGCTCTACGGTAAAGCCCAGGCGCTGGAAGATCTCTTCAATGCGACGCAGGGTGCGGGTGATCGGGTGCATATTGCCCTGCTCTTCACCGCGGCCTGGCAAGGTAACGTCGATGGTTTCCTTGGCGAGCTTTTCTTCGATAGCAGCCTTTTCCATCGCGGTGCGGCGCGCATTGATCGCTTCCTGCACCTGCTGCTTGGCCTCGTTGATTTTGGCCCCTGCCGCCGGACGCTCTTCCGCAGACAGTTTTCCCAGACCTTTCAGCAATGCGGTGATCTGGCCTTTTTTACCCAGGTAATCCACCCGCACCTGATCCAGTGCCGCGAGGTCGCCGGCCTTTTCTACCAGCGCCAGCGCCTGCTCGGTGAGGGACTGCAATTCTTGCATTGAAACCTTCTCGTTCTAATCGATGAGTGACAATTGTTATTTTGAGACGCAGCGGATAATAGCAAGCCTCTGCGTCAGAAATTCGTATGCTGCTGATAAAAAAATAGGGAAGAGCCAAACAGCCCTTCCCTATTTTTAAAGCACAAATCTGCCCTTGCGGGCCGATTTATTCTGCAGGCGCTAATTAAGCTGCCAGGGCTGCCTTGGCTTTTTCAACTACGGCAGCAAAAGCGGCTTTATCGTATACCGCCAGATCAGCCAGAACACGGCGATCCAGTGCGATATCCGCCTTCTTCAGGCCAGCAATCAGTCGGCTGTAGCTCAGGCCTTCAGCGCGGGACTGGGCGTTGATACGCGTGATCCACAGAGCGCGGAAGTTACGCTTCTTAACGCGACGGTCGCGGTAAGCGTACTGACCAGCTTTGATGACTGCCTGCTTGGCTACACGGAAAATGCGAGAACGCGCACCGTAGTAACCTTTAGCCTGCTTCAGAATTTTCTTGTGACTGCGACGCGCCACTACACCACGTTTTACACGGGCCATATCAATATCCTCTTAAAACTTAACGTGTGCAGCCAATTACTTGGCGCGCAACATACGATCGACCAGGGTGGCATCAGACTTGTTCAAAGTGTTGGTGCCGCGCAGCTGACGCTTACGCTTGGTGGTCATTTTGGTGAGGATGTGGCTCTTGTTAGCGTGCTTGTGCTTGTAGCCCGAAGCCGTCTTCTTGAAGCGCTTGGCAGCGCCACTGTGTACTTTTGCTTTCGGCATTTTGTACTCCAAAGTGAATAGTGACCCACGAATGGGTTCTGTTAATTGGTTACAGGCCGAAGCCTGCAACTATGCGGGAGTGAGAAGGCAGCCGTCGCCCGATCACATCCCGAAAAGAAGACTCAGATACCAGGTATCTGCGCCTTACTTTTTCTTTTTGGACGGCGCGATGACCATGATCATCTGGCGGCCTTCCATTTTTGGCCGCTGCTCCACCGTACCCAGCTCCTCGAGGTCTTTCTCGATGCGCTGCATCATTTCCATACCCAGCTCCTGGTGGGCCATTTCACGGCCACGGAAGCGCAGGGATACTTTCGCCTTGTCCCCGGCTTCCAGGAAGCGGGTCAGGTTGCGCAGTTTGATCTGGTAGTCGCCGATATCGGTACCGGGACGGAACTTCATTTCCTTGATCTGCTGCTGCTTTTGTTTCTTTTTGGCCGCATTTTTAGCCTTCTTGGCCTCAAATACATGCTTCCCGTAGTCCATAATCTTACAGACGATGGGATCGGAGTCCGAGGCAATTTCAACGAGATCCAGGCTGGCCTTCTGCGCATGTTCCAGCGCTTCTTCCAGAGAAACAATACCTACCTGTTCACCATCCGCACCAATCAGTCGCAGTTGCGATGCTTCGATCTGATCGTTGATACGGGCCTTCTTGGACTTTCCTTTCATATCTCGTTTAATAACACTCGTCTCCGGTAATTTATAAAAGTCTATTGGGGCGCTTATTCAGCTGCGCCCGCAATAGACGAACGGCCGCGGCGGCTCACGTCCTGGCGGAGGATCTCAAGGAATGACTCATAAGTCATAGTTCCGAGATCCTCACCGCTACGTGTCCGCACGGCAACCGTCTGATTTTCCACTTCCTTATCGCCGATTACCAGCAGATAAGGAACACGCTGAAGCGTGTGCTCGCGGATTTTAAAGCCGATCTTCTCGTTTCTCAAGTCAGCAGCGGCGCGGAAACCCTCACCACCCAGCTTGGACTCGATATCGCGGCAATATTCAGACTGGCGGTCGGTGATATTCAGCACCGCAACCTGCTGGGGCGCCAGCCAGGCCGGGAAAGCGCCTTCGTAGTTCTCAATCAGGATACCGATGAAGCGCTCAAAGGACCCGAGGGTCGCGCGGTGCAACATCACCGGGTTCTGACGGGAGCCATCTTCCGCCACAAACTGTGCATCGAGGCGGCCCGGCATGGAGAAGTCCACCTGAATGGTGCCGCACTGCCATACACGGCCGAGACAATCCTTCAGGGAGAACTCGATCTTGGGCCCGTAGAAGGCGCCCTCGCCTGGCAGCTCTTCCCAGTCCAGATTAGCCGCATCTAGCGCGTCCGCCAGCGCCTTCTCCGCCTTATCCCAACTCTCGTCGGAACCGACGCGCTTTTCGGGGCGGGTAGACAAACGATAGATCACTTCGTCAAAGCCGAAGTCTTTGTAGACCTCGTGCAGAAGGTCCATGAACTCAGACACTTCAGACTGGATCTGATTTTCGGTACAGAAGATGTGACCATCGTCCTGAACGAAGCCGCGAACGCGCATCAGGCCGTGCAGGGAACCCGACGGCTCACTGCGGTGACAGGAGCCGAACTCCGCCAGACGCAGCGGCAGATCGCGGTAGCTGCGCAGGCCCTGATTGAACACCTGTACGTGACAGGGGCAGTTCATGGGCTTGATGGCAAACTGACGATCTTCACTTTCCAGCGTGAACATGTCGTCGCCGAATTTATCTGCGTGACCGGATTTCTCCCACAAAGAGAAGTCCACCAGCTGCGGAGTCTTGATCTCTTTGTAGCCGCGCTCGCGCTGACGCTGGCGCATGTACTGTTCAACGGTGCTGTATACGGTCCAGCCATTGGGGTGCCAGAACACCATACCGGGCGCTTCTTCCTGCATATGGAACAGGTCGAACTTCTTCGCCAATTTGCGGTGGTCGCGCTTTTCCGCTTCCGCAATACGGTGCAGATACGCTTTGAGCTCTTTCTTGTTACCCCAGGCGGTACCGTAAACGCGGGTCAGCATCTCGTTGTTCGAGTCACCGCGCCAGTATGCACCAGCCACTTTGGTCAGCTTGAAGGCCTTGAGCTTGCCAGTGGACGGCACATGCGGGCCGCGGCACAGGTCTTCAAAGTCACCCTGACGGTACAGGGAAATATCTTCATTGGTGGGAATGCTGGCAATGATCTCTGCCTTGTATTCCTCACCCATTTCGCGGAAGTACTTAACCGCATCGTCACGCGGCAGCAGGCGGCGGCTTACCGGAATATCTTCCTTGGCCAGCTCTTCCATGCGCTTTTCGATCTTTTCGAGATCTTCCGGGGTGAACTGGCGCTCGTACGCGAAATCGTAATAGAAGCCGTCGTCGATCACAGGACCGATCGTGACCTGCGCGCCCGGATACAGCTGCTTGACCGCCTGGGCCAGCAAGTGCGCGGTAGAGTGGCGGATGATCTCCAGGCCTTCTGGCTGGCGATCGGTCACGATCGCCAGGTCGGCATCGTGATCAATAACAAAACTGGTATCCACTTCCTTACCGTCAACGACACCCGCCAGCGCAGCTTTCGCGAGGCCGGGACCAATATCATTGGCAACGTCGAATACAGAAACAGGATTGGAAAATTCGCGACGGGAACCGTCAGGGAGGGTGACAACAGGCATTGCACTTCCTTATTTATCAGTGGCGACCCCTACGTAAGACCGCGTGATTCACTTGTGTGAGTGTGGGCTTGCGCCCGAAACGAACCAGATCGAAAGAAAGGAAAAGGCTCGCGAGAAATTGGTAGACCCGAGCAGACTCGAACTGCTGACCTCTGCCATGTCAAGGCAGCGCTCTAACCAACTGAGCTACGGGTCTATAGGGCCGCAGACAGAGGGTCGACCTCGCTGCGAAGGAGGCGAACTTTAGCACCGGCTTTTTTGCTTTTCAACCGCGAAAATAAGAAAAAATTTCCGCCAATAGTCGATTCAATGTATCGTCTGCGTGCTGCTGGATGCAGCTCCACAAGCACTCGAAACAAGGACTCCCATGCGCAGGTCAAGCAGCGCCCCTACCCCCTGCACCCAAGACCAGGGTGCCCAGGCCCACCCGCACCAACCTCACAACCTCAGCCGGTACGGCTTCTGGTTGGCCCTCGGCGCAGCCTCACTGTTTTCCATCAAGGCGATCTTCATCAAACTGGCGTACCGCTACGGGGTGGATGTGGAGACGTTTATCCTGCTGCGCATGTCCCTCGCACTGCCCTTTTATCTCGCGATCCTTGCCCTCTTATATAGGCAAAACCAATGGCGACCCGTGAGCCACCGCAACCTGATACTCACGATCGTACTGGGACTGTGCAGCTATTACCTGGCCAGCTTTCTGGACCTGCACGGGCTCCGCTACATTAGCGCCAACTTTGAGCGCCTGATCATTTACCTTTACCCAACGCTGGTGCTAATTCTGGGATGGATGTTTTTAGGCAAGCGGACAACATGGCGCCAGCAACTCTGCATCGCCGCAGCCTACTGTGGCATTCTGTTGATCTACTGGCAGGATCAAAACTTTAGCACCGGCGTGGCAACACCAGACTGGGTGGCACTGGACGGCGTGAGCTGGGGAGCACTGCTAACCTTCGCTAGCGCACTTAGCTTTGCACTCTACGTCGCATTCAGCGAAAACGTGATTAAAACGTTGGGCGCACGGCAATTTACCGCTCTCGCCATGCTCGCTGCGAGCGGCGCCATCACCATGCATTTTGCCATCCGGGGCGACTGGTCCAGACTCGAGCAACCGCTGCCTGTGTATGGCTATGCGCTGGCCGTGGCATTCCTGTGTACGGTGATTCCCTCTCTGATGATGAGCGCCGCAATTCAGAAGATCGGGGCCGCGACCACCGGCGCCATCGGCACCTCCGGACCAGTAATCACACTGATCGCCGCAGCCTTAATCCTCGGAGAACCCTTCACACCATTTCACCTGATGGGCATGGCAATCATCATCAGCAGCCTGCTATTCCTCAAGCAGGCCACCACCCCCCAAAAAAGATGGTAAATAGCTGACCCTAAGGTGAGGTTTCTTTTAGCCTGGTAATTTCATCACGCAATTTGGCGGCCGCTTCAAATTCCAGATTTTTGGCATGGTTGTACATCTGCTCTTCCAACTCTTCGATACGCGTCCAGCGCTGCTGATCCGTAAGGGGCTTCTGGTCGGCCTTGTAATCCGCTCCCTTCTCAGCTACTTTGCGACGCCCGCGCGCCGGCACACCCGGCGCCACCGCGCCCTCGAGAATATCCGCGACACTTTTGCGAATACCTTTGGGGACAATGCCGTGCTCGGCGTTGTGTGCCAACTGTTTGTCACGTCTACGCTGGGTTTCATCCAGTGCACGACGCATGGAATCAGTCACCTTATCCGCATACAGAATGGCCCGCCCTTCCAAGTTGCGGGCCGCACGGCCGATCGTCTGGATAAGTGAACGATCGGAACGCAAGAACCCTTCCTTATCCGCATCAAAAATGGACACCAGAGCAACCTCTGGCATATCCAGCCCCTCGCGCAGGAGGTTAATTCCCACCAGCACGTCGAATTCACCAATACGCAGGTCGCGAATAATTTCTACCCGCTCCACCGTGTCGATATCGGAGTGCAAATAACGTACCCGTACTCCGTTATCTTGCAGGTACTCGGTAAGGTCTTCAGCCATACGCTTGGTTAGTACAGTAATCAACACACGCTGATCTTTATCGACACATCGGCGAATCTCCGAGAGTGTGTCATCCACCTGGGTCGCCGCTGGGCGCACCTCCACCTCCGGGTCGACCAAACCTGTAGGCCGTACCACCTGCTCCACGACTGCACCTGCGTGCTCCGCTTCGTACTTGCCCGGCGTGGCCGATACAAAAATGGTCTGCGGTGAAAGATGCTCCCACTCCTCGAACTTAAGCGGACGATTATCCAGCGCGGAAGGTAACCGGAAACCGTATTCCACCAGAGTCTCCTTGCGCGAACGGTCACCGCGGTACATACCGCCAATTTGTGGCACCGTTACGTGACTCTCATCGATAAACAACAAGGAATCGTGCGGCAGATAGTCAAATAGCGTGGGCGGCGGCTGCCCCACGTCGCGCCCCGAGAGGTAGCGCGAATAGTTCTCGACGCCGTTGCAGTAACCGAGCTCCTGCATCATTTCCAGATCGTACTTGGTGCGCTGCTCTAGTCGCTGCGCCTCCAGCAGCTTGCTGTTATCCCGGAGCTGCTTGAGGCGCCCCTTGAGCTCGTCTTTGATCTGGTCGATCGCGCTGACAATGGTTTCCCGGGGGGTCACATAGTGGGACTTGGGGAATATCGTGATGCGCGGCACTTTGCTCAGCACCTCGCCAGTAAGCGGGTCAAACAGGGTAATTTCTTCGATTTCTTCGTCGAACAAAGAAAGCCGTACCGCCTCCAAATCGGAGTCAGCAGGATAGATATCAATAATATCCCCGCGTACCCGATAGGTGGCACGTCGGAAATCGGCGTCGTTACGGGTGTACTGGAGCTCCGCCAGCCTGCGCAAAATGGTTCGCTGGTCGACAATATCACCGCGATCCAGATGCAAAACCATTTTGAGGTATTTGTCCGGGTCACCAAGGCCGTAAATGGCGGATACGGTAGCCACCACAATAACGTCTTTGCGCTCGATCAGCGCCTTGGTGGCCGACAGACGCATCTGCTCAATATGCTCGTTGACCGAGGCGTCTTTCTCGATAAAGGTATCCGAGGACGGGACATAGGCTTCTGGCTGGTAGTAATCGTAATAGGAGACAAAATACTCCACCGCGTTGCGCGGGAAGAACTCCTTCAACTCGCCGTAGAGCTGCGCTGCCAACGTCTTGTTGTGCGCCATGACGATTGCCGGACGCTGCAAGCGCGCAATCACGTTGGCCATCGTGAAGGTTTTACCAGAACCGGTCACCCCAAGCAGCGTTTGATGAGCAAGACCATCGCCTACCCCCTCGACCAGAGACTCAATCGCGGCTGGCTGGTCACCGGCCGGTTCGTACTTGCTGGCCACTTCAAACGGACGAGGTTCCATAAACTTCTCACCAATCAATTTTGACGACATCTTCCCGCATCAAAAACGTCGCGGGGAGTGGGAAATTGTAGGCGCGTACGCCACCAATGGACAAATGCCGCCTCACTTTGCCTGTGACGGCGAGAAAATAAACACTGAAAAATCAAAGAGTTATTTTTGGATAAAGGGGTTGACCTGTTCTGGGGTGCTCTATAAGATACGCGCCATCTGACCGAGACGGCAACCAAGCCGCCAATCAGATACCGTTCCGCCTTAGCTCAGTTGGTAGAGCAAATGACTGTTAATCATTGGGTCGCTGGTTCGAGCCCAGCAGGCGGAGCCAAATTCAAAAACCCCGGAGCCCGGAATGGCTACGGGGTTTTTATTTAGAGCACTGCTCTATTCGAGTGGCTTTCCAGAAAAGCGTCTCACACCCCCTTATTCCGCCTTAGCTCAGTTGGTAGAGCAAATGACTGTTAATCATTGGGTCGCTGGTTCGAGCCCAGCAGGCGGAGCCAAATTAAAAAACCCGCACCTTTTCAGGTAGCGGGTTTTTTATTGTCTGCACTTCCCAGCCTGTAAACCCAGAAAGCGCTCAGCTGCCGAGAACCCGGCAGCAGCTTCACACCAAAAGCCGAGCCTCATGCAGTCGGTAAACGACGCACCTCGGCAACTTCTGGTTTGCGGGCTACCTCCTCACTCGCGGCCAACTGAGACCAAACCGTATCGATCAGTTGCTGCTTGGGGGCGTAATCCTTCACCGAATCCACCAGTAAGCGATGAACTTCAGCACAATCCTGGCGAGCACAGGCATCTTTCAACTCAGACAGATACACCTGCAACTCTTCACTCGGCAAACGCTCCTCTTCGGCGCGCATAATCATTGGATGATCGGTACCAGCCACCTTGTCACCCAGCAAAAGCTCTTCGTACAGCTTTTCGCCTGGACGTAAACCGGTAATCTGAATCTCAATATCCCCATCCGGATTCGCTTCATCACGCACAGTATGCCCCATGATCTGGATCAGACGTCGCGCGATATCGAGAATGCGCACCGGCTCCCCCATATCCAGCACAAACACCTCACCCTTGCGCCCCATGCTGCCCGCCTGAAGCACCAGTTGCGCGGCTTCGGGAATGGTCATAAAGAAGCGGGTAACCTTCGGGTGGGTAACGGTGACCGGGCCACCGGCATTGATCTGGTCTGAGAACAGGGGAATAACCGAACCCGAGGAGCCAAGTACATTACCAAAGCGCACCATACACACCCGGGTACGACCAAATCGGCGGCCAAAGTCCTGACAGATCAGCTCCGCCAGTCGCTTGGTTGCCCCCATCACGTTGGTCGGTCGCACCGCCTTATCGGTGGACACCAGGACGAACTGCTCCACTCCATAGGCTTCCGCCGCCTCAAGTACTGAAAGCGTGCCCAATACATTGTTTTCCGCACCGACCGCCACATTCTGCTCAACCAGAGGAACATGCTTGTAAGCCGCCGCGTGGTAAATGGTTTGCACCTTGAATGAATCAATAATTTCGCCAACACGAATCCGGTTGCGAACATCACCTAACAGCGCTGTCACTTCGACCTGCAGGTCTTCGTCCTGCTGCTGTTGCCGCAGCTCCCGCTCGATCTGATACAGGGAGAACTCGGAGGATTCCAGCATGATCAGCTTGGCCGGCGCCCACTGCACTATCTGGCGGCACAACTCCGAGCCAATGGAGCCGCCAGCACCAGTCACCAGCACCACCTTTCCGGAGATCGATTCAGAAACAAGCTCTTTCTGCGGCTCTACCGGGGCACGACCGAGGATGTTTTCATAGATTTGGGAAACATCAGACACCCGGCCTGCACTATCAACCAACTCTTCCATACCCGGAATGACTTTCACCACAATGCCGCGCTCACGCAGACTGCGGGTAATTTCACGACGACGGCGCTTGGGTACTCCGGGCATTGCCAGGAGGATTTCGGAGATATCGCGCTCAGCGATTACTTCGTGGATATTGGCTGGACTGTAGACCAGAACACCGTCAATCAACGTGTTTTGCTTGGAGGCATTGTCATCAAAAAAGGCCACGGTTTTGTACATTTCACCGTGAATCAGACCCTTGTAGAGTTGCAGGCCGGCAGTACCGGCACCGTAGATGGCGACCCGCGTCTTGTGAATCTCCAGGGCCATTTGATAGTAGAGTCGCACCAGCCAGCGGGACCCACCAACGGTAATCAGTGCGAAACACCAGTAAATGACCGGGACCGAACGAGGCACCCCGGCATAGGTCAGATAGGAAGCTACCGCGAGCACCACGGCAGATGCGGTAACGCCTTGTAACACAGCGACAATCGCCTGCTGCCCCATGTAGCGGATAACCGTGCGATAGAGGCCAAGGCGAAGAAAAATAAAGCTACTGGAAACAAGGGTCAATCCAAGGCAGAGCGCCATGGCAGGCTCAGCAACCAAACTCGCGCCATTGAAGCGAATTGTCATCGCCATCAAAAACGCAGCCGTGAGCATCAGCAGATCATAGCTGAGCATTAAAACTGGCTTGTAGTTTTTTTGTGCAGCTTTGTAAAAGCTATTCACCTGGCCCCCAAAAGATATCCGTAACGGATCCTAAGGATCCTTCCTTTTTTATATACAACTAAAATGTCCTACCGACTCGAAAGCCTATCGATAGCCACGGCGGGCTCTTATGCCATACCCGATTTTACCAGCAGTAACGCGGAAAGAGACGTGCTAACCATCACGGCCAGCTCAATTCGCAACGACGCTTTAACCCCATGCTTCAGCGCTAGTCGCTGATACAGATGCTGACGGTGCGCTTCCCACCAGCGCTCTCCGCGGAAGATCCTGATCAGCAGAGTAATCGTCGCATCCAGCCAAAACGGCAGGAATATCAGCAGTGGAACGAGCAGCCCCCAAACACCCTGCTGCCAACCCACCATACTTACCCCAAATACCGCCAGCCCAATCACCGTCGAGCCAGCGTCCCCCAGAAAAATTTGCGCCTGCGGCCAATTGTAGTGCAAAAAAACCACACTACTGATCACCACCAGCAGGCAGATGCTGCCCAGATCTGCAGCGCCGCGCCAGAAACAAATCACCGCTAACGCGCCAAAACCGATTGCCGTCATGCTTCCGGCAAAACCATCCATGCCGTCCATAAAGTTGTACAGATTGACAACCCAAACACCCGACAGCACCAAAACGGGCCACAATAGCCAGGCAAGCCCCCCTGGAAATACAGGCAGTATTCCGTACAACAGAATACAGACGGATAAAATTTGGACAAAAAATCGCAAGCGCGCACTCAACGGGCGCAAGTCATCTGCGAATGAAATACTCAGCAACAGAAAAAAAGCAAAAAAGGTGCCAAGAGAAATCGATGCACCACTAACCAGAAAGCCAGCTGATACGCCACAAAGCAACGCCCAACCGCCAGTTCTGGGGACCGGCGTCTCATGCAGAGAACGGTGATTAGGTGTGTCCAGCGCAAATTCGCGCAATCGCGAAAGCAGAATACGCAGCACCAGCAGCGCTATGGCGCCTGCAACTGCACAAGAAACGAACAGCGACATCCACTGCTCTGAAACCACACCCATCATCTGCCCTCATTTACCGCTTGCAGAAATTGACGATAGCGCCGCGACGGCCGCCAATTCAGCGTGGTTCTTAACCTGGCTGAACTATAAAGCTCGCTCCGCCCCACTTCAAGGAAACCTGTCTTAACTCCCAACACAGACAGCGACCGAATCGCCCCACTCAGCAGTGCAGTCAAAAAATAACTGTTCTTCATGCTACGGCCGCTGGCTGCAGAGCCAATTAGACTTAGGTCGCAATACTGCGGCTCAGCGGCAATAAACACCTCGCGATCGCAATGGGACTCAACAATCAGTCGAATAGCGGCAAGCAGATCATCCAGCGCAACGAAGCTACGGAAGCCCGTAGCGGGGACCCACGGAATAAAGCGCCCCCACATTCGAAACTTTTGTCGCCAGGCCATGGCCCTCTTCTTTTCAACCGGACCCGTACCAACCAACTCGGAATCGCATTCACCTTGGTACTCACCATAAACGGCGGCAGGACGCAAAACGTTGACACGAATTTTCGCCGGCGACGCAAGCAGCATTTGCTCCGCACTCCATTTGCCTCCACCGTAAGCATCCGTAGCTGGCTGCCCGTCATTTTCGCGCGCCAGCTGACCATTTGGTGGTGTAATCGCTTTCACACTGGATAGATATAAAAATGAGTCGGCCTGCGCGGTGGCTGCAGCGCCCAGCAACTCTGCAGGGATACGGCAATTTATCAATTCAGCCATGCCTGGCTGCCGTCGACATTCGCTCGCAGAAGCGATACCGGCTGCATATATGACCCTGTCGCCCTCTGCAAACAAACCCGCGCAGTCTTTTGCGCTGAGGGTCTCCACCTGGTGGTGAATGGCCCCTGTAGGCCCTTCAGGGCGGCGAGAAACGGACATCACGGCTTCACCGGCCGCCAGTAAATAGCGACTCAATGCCGAACCGATATACCCCGAACTCCCAACAATCACCCAGCGCATTATTACAACGTCCCTCAAGCAGAAAAAAAGACAGCGCCCTCAGGCGCTGTCTTTCTCGGTCATTTATAGCTGGATCCGATCCTTATTCTTCTCCAGCGTGGCAACCCCGATACCCTTGATTTCCAGCAGTTCCTCCACGCTGGAAAAACTGCCATTCTCCTCCCGGTACTGAATAATCAGTTCAGCACGGGTCACACCGACACCATCCAGAGCATCGGCCAATTCTTCCGCAGTGGCCGTATTCAGGCTCACCACTTTTACTTCCTTCACCACTGCCTCTTCCGCAGCAAAAGAAGGCAACGCACTCAGCGTCAAAGCAATAGCGATCAATACGGCGGCGGGCACACGAAACAATTTCATAACAAAATCCTTTTTTACAGTCGTTAATACACTGATCACGAGCGCCCTATCCATGCAGGCATTCGTCAGCGTGTTTTGGTCTTCAATCCGTGGGACCAACAAACTCCACAGGCGCAGTGACTCTATCAAACAATTCGGCAGCTTTTGACCATGAAACGATTACACACCATTACAACTGCATACAGCTCGTCACCCACCCTGCACAACCGTGTTAACTCTGAACCTGTCGCAACTCCTCGACAATTGCACCCAACGCATCATTAGGGTCTTCAGCACCGGTAATGGGCCGACCGATGACCAAATAATCCGAGCCACCCTTAACAGCATCAACTGGTGTCACGATTCGGCGCTGATCGTCCGCAGCAGAACCCGCAGGACGGATCCCGGGCGTTACCAGCGCAAAGTCTTTACCACATTCCGCCTTGAGTGCACTCGCCTCACGTGCGGAACACACCACACCGTCCAGACCACTCTCTTTGGCAAGTTTTGCCAGGGCAACCACTTGCTCATTTAGCCCGCGCGTCACCCCTACCGGCGCCAGCTCTTCCTCGGCCGTACTTGTCAGCACCGTTACCCCAATCAGCAGCGGACGCTTTGCACCGAAAGGCTCCAGCGCCTCACGAGCCGCGCGCATCATGCGCTCACCACCGGAAGCGTGGACATTTACCATCCAGACACCGAGATTGGCCGCGGCGCGGACCGCGGCAGCCACCGTATTGGGAATATCATGAAATTTGAGGTCCAGAAAAACCTCGAACCCGCTGGCTACCAGTTTGCGTACCAGATCGGGACCGGCAATCGTAAAAAGCTCCTTACCTACTTTGACCCTGCAAATCGCCGGATCAAGTCGCCCAGCCATCGCCAGGGCATCTTCCGCATTATCGTAATCCAATGCCACGATGACAGGAGAAGAAACAGAATCAGTCAAAGAACACCTCAGTGTTTGCATGTGATGATGGACGAAAGGCAGCAACGAACGTTACTCGCCCTCAATTCCTTTTACCGAACGGACAGTATCCCAGCGCTTGCAACTGGGGCATAACCAGTGCAATTGATTGCCGGAGAAACCGCAGTTATTGCAACGATAGTGCGGTCTGCTTGCGATCAATTGATCGATCAGGCTTTTCAGCAGGTACAGATTGTCCCGCGCACGCCCTTCGGCACTATCGATATGTAAATTGAGAAAGTGACCCAAACCTCGCAACGAAGGTCGCATTGCCAGCTGCTTGCCCATATAGGCGGCGGCTTCCGCCTCACTCTGCTGCTGATGAATACGATCGGTCAACGCAATGAGCACACTGTTGGAGGGATGCTCCTTCTGCAACCCTTCCAGGTAGTGCTCGAGACCGCGCTCATCACCAACCGCTTCGTAACAGGTAATCAGTAACTCAAGAATTTCAGGAATGTAATCGGGGTTCTGCTTGGGAACACGCTCCAAGACCCGAATAGCCTCCCGTGGGCGCCCCAGAATATGTTCCAGGCGGCCCAGTAACAGGTTTGCACGTACAGAATGACGATCATAACCGAGCGCCGCATCAATGTGCTTACGTGCACTCAGGTAATCTTTTGCGTTTATGGCCTCTTCCGCCAATTCGCAGCAAAAGTGCGCCTGAATCGGAGCCCACTCGCTGGGCAAGCGTTTGAAGCGACGACCATGCAACAGATTGACCGCGTGAATTCCCTTGGCCCATTCGCGCTCGTCACGATAGACCTCAATCAGATATTCCAGGCTGGTGCTGCGCAGCTCCGATGAGGTCTCCACGAGCTCCTGCAGTAGACGCTCAGCCCTATCCAGCCAACCGGCGGCAATATAATCTCGGGCCAGCTCCAACTGCGCCTTCTGCTGGCTAATGCGGTTGAGACTGGGGCGAGCAAGCAAGTTCTGATGGACCCGGATAGCCTGGTCGTGCTCGCCACGCCGGCGCAAGAGATTTCCAAGAGCGAGATGGGTTTCAAAGGTGGCGCTGCTTACTTCGAGACCATCGATAAACTTTTCGATGGCGTCATCGTGGCGCTCACTCAGCAGGTAATTCAGCCCCTGAGCGTAGGATTGCGCCAGCGCCTTGTGCTGCCGATTTTTGGCACCTTTCTTTTTGCCACTTTTACGCCCCAGGTACCACCCAATGGCGATGGCCGCAAAAATGAAAATGAAAAAGGTTAGGTCGCTCAAGTTAATCTCCAGCAACCTGGCGGCGCACGGTGTGTAATTCGCGCTCGGTGCGCAGCAGCTGGCGCTCCAGCGCCTTTACCCGGTGGCGCTCGGTCCAATACGGTAACAAACTGGCCAAAAAGCCCAATAATGCGCCAATCAGCAGGAAGCCAATTAGCCAGAAGCCGACACTTCCCGCAAACAAGGGGTAGCCAGCTAACCGTGGGGTAATACTTTCGGGGTTATCGACCGCGAAATAGACACCCAGCGCAATGCACACCAGGGCCAATATCCCGAACAATAAACGCGATATCCAGCGCAGAAATGACAAACGAACCTCCGATTCCGGAAGAAGTGTGAAAATCTAAATTCCGTTACAGTGTTAGTTCACTGTGCCCAGCTCGGCAATTACGCACTCTCTAGCGTATCGCGCTGCATTTGCTGGTTCACTCGATCCCTGAGCTCTTTTCCCGGTTTGAAGTGAGGCACATATTTCCCCGCCAGCTCGACGGAGTCACCGGTTTTGGGGTTACGCCCGGTCCGCGGCGCACGGTAATGCAGTGAAAAACTGCCAAAACCACGAATCTCTATCCGCTCCCCTTCAGCCAGAACACTCGACATCGTGTCCAGCATGACTTTAACCGCCAGTTCCACATCCTTCACCGGCAGCTGATCCAACCTCAGAGCGATCTTTTCGATCAGTTCAGACTTGGTCATGCTATCCGCAATCCTTTCTAAGTCATTGATTATTCTGGAATAGCGGCAATCATCTAATAGAAAGCCGGACTGGGCAACCCCAGTCCGGCTTTCGCATAGCTTCAACTCATCGAGAAGAAGGCTTTAATAACAAGGGACTATTAGTCCTTGTTATTCATCTGGGCCTTGATCAGGTCACCGATCGTCGCCGGCTGAACCTGTTCAGCCTGCTTCTTGCTGTGATCCTTGATGGCCTGCTTCTCGTCGTCCTGATCCTTAGCTTTGATGGAGAGGCTGATCACGCGGTTCTTACGATCCACGCTGGTGATCTTGGTCTCAATTTCTTCGCCTTCTTTCAGGGCATTGCGAGCATCTTCAACCTTGTCGCGGCTGATTTCAGAAGCGCGCAGAACGCCTTCTACTTCGTCCGCCAGAGTGATGATGGCCTGCTTGGCATCTACTTCTTTGATTACACCGGTAACGATGCTGCCGCGATCGTTGGTGGTTACGTAGTCAGAGAACGGATCGGATTCCAGCTGCTTGATACCCAGGGAGATACGCTCGCGGTCGGAGTCGATACCCAGGATAACGGTTTCCAGCTCGTCGCCTTTCTTGAACTTGCGAACAGCTTCTTCGCCCGCTTCGTTCCAGGAGATGTCGGACAGGTGAACCAGACCGTCGATGCTGCCGTCCAGACCGATGAAGATACCGAAGTCAGTGATGGACTTGATCTTACCGGAGATCTTGTCGCCTTTAGCGAATTTACGCGCGAAGGCATCCCACGGATTTTCCTGACACTGCTTGATACCCAGGGAGATACGACGACGCTCTTCGTCGATATCCAGAATCATCACCTCTACCTCGTCGCCAACGTTGACAACTTTGGACGGGTGGATGTTCTTGTTGGTCCAATCCATTTCGGAAACGTGTACCAGACCTTCCACACCTTCTTCCAGCTCGGCGAAGCAGCCGTAGTCGGTCAGGTTGGTGATCACAGCCTTCACGCGGCTGTTTTCCGGGTAACGCTGCTTGATGGATACCCAAGGATCTTCGCCCAGCTGCTTCAGGCCCAGGGATACACGGCTGCGCTCGCGGTCGAACTTCAGTACTTTTACTTCGATCTCGTCGCCAACGTTCACGATCTCGCTCGGGTGCTTGATGCGCTTCCAAGCCATATCGGTGATGTGCAGCAGGCCGTCGATACCGCCCAGATCTACGAATGCACCGTAGTCGGTCAGGTTCTTCACGATACCCTTGATCGCCATACCTTCTTGCAGGCTGGCCAGCAGTGCTTCACGCTCTTCGCTGTTGGCTGCTTCCATCACGGCGCGACGGGAAACAACAACGTTGTTGCGCTTGGCGTCCAGCTTGATCACTTTGAAGTCGAGCTCTTTGCCTTCCAGGTGCGCGGTATCGCGAACCGGACGAACGTCTACCAGGGAACCCGGCAGGAACGCGCGGATATTGGCAACGTCAACAGTAAAGCCACCTTTAACCTTGCCGCTGATAACACCTTTAACCACTTCGTCTGCAGCGTGTGCAGCGTCGAGGATTTTCCAGGCTTCAGCGCGCTTGGCTTTTTCGCGGGACAGACGGGTTTCACCGAAGCCATCTTCTACGGCTTCCAGGGCAACCTGTACTTCGTCGCCGATCTGCAGATCGACTTCGCCTTTTTCGTTTTTGAACTGCTCTGCAGGAATCACACCTTCAGACTTCAGGCCCGCGTGAACGGTTACCCAGTCTTTATCGATGTCGATAACCATACCGGTCACGATAGCGCCAGGCGCCATCTCAACACTCTTCAAGCTTTCTTCAAATAACTCAGCAAAGTTCTCGGTCATTACTCATACCTATTTGGGTAGGCCCGGCCGTCGATGACTGTAAAACGTAGTCAACCTTCAGCTCAGACCCCGCCGCGCTGCCAGTACGCGGGTTAGATTACAACAGCGGCCGGGCAATTCTGGCTGACCCCGGCCGCTGCTGTTAAAAAACAAATTCTAAAAAACTGTTTCCAGTCTGGCTCAACTGATGTTTTTTTGTACCAGCTCGAGCACTTTTTGCAGAACACCGTCAATATCGATGTCCGTGCTATCCAGCACCACAGCATCTTCTGCCGGGGCTAAAGGGGAGGCTGCGCGGTTCATATCCCGCTCGTCACGGGCGCGGATGTCCTCCAGCAGGTCGCGGAGGCTAACAGAAACCCCTCTACCCTGCAACTGGTCGAAACGACGGCGCGCACGCTCTTCCGCACTTGCTGTCAGAAACACCTTGACCGGCGCGTCGGGAAACACCGTTGTACCCATATCACGCCCGTCGGCCACCAGTCCGGGCATCGCACGGAAGTCGCGCTGGCGTTGCAGCAACGCATCGCGCACCGCAGGCAAAGCGGCCACTTTGGACGCCGCCATACTCACCCGCTCCATGCGGATATCGCGACTGACATCCTCACCCGCAAGAACCGCACTCACCTCACCACCGGCGATGGCGAAGCGGATATCCAGGTTAGCGGCAATACTGGCAACCGCTGACTCATCCTCCAAGTCAGCACCGGCGTTCAGCGCAGCCAACGCCGTCAGGCGGTACAAGGCACCAGAGTCCAGCAAGGAAAAGCCGAGCTTATCGGCCAGCAGCTTGGCAATGGTGCCCTTGCCCGAGCCACTTGGGCCATCGATGGTCACAACCGGTGCGGGAAGAGTGGATGTTGAAGCGTTGATGGTCATATCAGTCATCACTAATTCGATACTACTTTAGTTGGCTGGTATTGCAGTTGGCAGAAAAAATTATCGAGGGGCGCTCAGCGCACCTCCAGGTGCATCCCGGCACCCTGAGCCAGCTCAGCAAAATTAGGGAAAGATGTCGCTACATTAGCGCAGTGCTTGATTCGGATATCCGCTCCGGCGCGCAGGGCGGCCACCGCGAAAGACATGGCAATACGGTGATCGCCCAGGCTATCCACTTCACCACCACCAAATACGACCGACGCACCACTACCACCCTTACCCTGGATCACGATGCCGTCTGATGTCGGCTCGGCGTCCACACCTAGGATCTTGAGTCCGTCGGCCATCGCCTGAATTCGGTCACTCTCCTTCACCCGCAGCTCTTCCGCACCAGTCAATACGGTCTCACCTTCGGCGCAGGATGCCGCCACAAAGATTGCCGGGAACTCATCAATAGCCAGGGGCACCTGATCTTCGGGAATCTTGATACCTTTTAAGGGCGCGTAGCGTACGCGAATATCCGCTACCGGCTCACCACCGACTTCCCGGGTATTTTCCAGAGTAATGTCGGCACCCATGGCACGCAGAATATTGATGGCACCATCGCGGGTTGGATTGATACCCACATGCTGCAACAGCACATCGGATCCCGGGGCAATCGACGCAGCCACCATGAAGAAGGTCGCAGAGGAGATATCTGCCGGTACATCGATATGGCAGGCCGTCAATTTACCACCACCCTGCAGACTCGCGCGCGGGCCTTCACGGTGCACATCGTAGCCAAAACCGGACAGCATACGCTCGGTGTGGTCGCGGGTAGGAGCCGGCTCAGTCGTGCTGGTTTCACCATCGGCATAAAGACCCGCCAGCAATACACAGGACTTCACCTGGGCGCTCGCCATCGGCAGCGTGTAATCAATGGCTTTCAGGGCGCTGCCACCGCGAATCTTGAGCGGCGGACGACCCTCTTCGCCGGTCTCGACGACGGCACCCATTTCGCGCAGAGGGTTAGCTACGCGATTCATCGGACGCTTGGACAGAGACTCATCCCCGGTCAGCACGGTATCGAACTGCTGCCCTGCCAGCAGACCCGCCAGCAATCGCATGGAGGTTCCGGAGTTGCCCACGTATAGCGGGCCGGGAGGCGCCTGCAGGCCGTGCATACCTACACCGTGGATGGTGACGCGACCGTTTACCGGTCCTTCGATTACAACTCCCATGTCGCGGAACGACTGGAGAGTGGCCAAGGCATCTTCCCCCTCCAGGAACCCTTCGACCTCGGTGACACCTTCCGCAAGGGACCCCAGCATAATAGAGCGGTGTGACATGGACTTGTCACCCGGCACTCGCAGATCACCATTTACCGCACCGCCCGGCTGGGCGATAAAAGTTACTTCCTTCGCTTCCATAGTTTCCGTATACGCTTTTTTGGCCAGCATTTTTGTAAAGTGATCCCGCGCCGCCTTGGCCCGGGTAAAAACCCCCATCAGGTGTTCGCTGTCGCCGCTGGCAATGGCACTGCGCAAGGAACCCAGATTGGAGGTGTAGAGATCGATGGATTTTAAGATGGCATCGCGATTGGCGAGCATAATGTCACGCCACATCACCGGGTCACTGGAGGCAATACGGGTAAAGTCCCGGAAGCCGCCGGCGGCATAGCGAAAAATATTTTCGTTTTCCGCATCGTGCGCGAGAGTATCCACTAAGCCGAAAGCAATCACATGCGGCAAGTGACTAGTCGCAGCAAGTACTTCATCGTGCTCACCAACAGGCATACTGAGCACTTCCGCGCCTACGGCCTGCCACATACGCTCAATACGCCGGACATGCTCAGAAGCAGTATTTTCAAGCGGTGTGAGAATAATTCGGTGGGCAATGTATAAATCATCGCGCGCGGCGGTTACCCCACTCTGCTCAGAGCCCGCAATGGGGTGACCGGGCACGAGAAACTCCGGCACCTCGCCCCAGACATTTTGCGCTGCGGCAATCACGCTGCCTTTCACACTGGCACCATCGGTGACGGTAACGCCAGCAGGCAGCTGATCTTTCAACTGCGCGAACACCGACTCAACGGTAAGCGTGGGCACGGCGACAAAAATCACATCGCCCGCTTCCAGCTCGAAAAGCACCAGGGCAATCTCGGTAACCGCACGATCCACCACACCCAGCGCAACCGCTTGCTCGCAGGTTTGCTGACGGCGCGCAACGCCGATAACTTCACGACAACCACTGGCTGCTTTCAGGCCCAGCGCCAAACTGCCACCGATTAGCCCAAGACCCACGACGACCAAGCGGCCGATTTGACCCGAGACTTCTGACGCAGCAGCACCACCCATCGTCGACATTTACAGCACTCCGCGCGGGTAGGAACCGAGCACCTTCATGTCGGACGCGCAGGCACCCACATCCTTCAACGCCGCAGCCACATTTTCACTGTCGCGATGGCCGATAAAATCGATAAAGAAAACGTAAGTCCAGTTACCGCTTTGTGAAGGACGGGTTTCCACCCGAGTGAGATCAATATTGTGGTTCTGGAAAGGCACCAGCAGATCGTGCAGCGCACCGGGTTCGTTACGCATGGACACCATCAGCGACGTTTTATCGTCGCCGCTGGGCGGCACCTCCTGAGAACCGATAATCAGGAATCGGGTCGAGTTATCCGGGCGATCCTCGATTTTTTCATTGAGAATCTTAAGGCCATACATGTCGGCCGCCATATCACCGGCAATTGCGGCCGCATTCCACTCACCCTTTACGCGCTTGGCCGCCTCCGCATTACTGGCAACAGCAACACGCTCCACGTTTGGATAGTAGGAGTCCAGCCACTTGCGGCATTGCGCCAGACTCTGCGCATGCGAGTAAATACGGGTAATGGAATCCTTGCGGGTGATATCCGAGATCATCAGGTGCTGATGAATTCGCAACTCCACCTCACCGCAAATCTTCAGATTGGACGTCATAAAGTTGTCGAGGGTATGGTTCACCACACCCTCAGTGGAGTTTTCTACCGGCACTACACCGTAATTTACGGCACCGGCCTCTACCTCGCGGAACACCTCATCAATTGCCGCCAACGGTTTGGACACTGCGGAGTGTCCAAAGTGCTTGAGCGCCGCCTGCTGAGTAAAGGTGCCTTCCGGGCCAAGGTACGCAGCCTTAATAGGCTCTTCCAACGCAAGACAGGCCGACATAATCTCTCGAAACAGACGCGCCATTTCTTCATCGGTCAAAGGACCCGCGTTGCGCTCCATGGCCCGGCGCAACACCTGGGCTTCGCGCTCCGGACGGTAATACAGCGCTTCCTCACCGTTACGCTTTTTGACTTCGGCAACTTCCAACGCGCAATTGGCACGCTCGGAAATCAGTCGTGCAATATCGCTGTCGAGACCATCGATGCGATCGCGGAGCTCCAGCAGGCGCGGATCCTGCTGCTTTGGCTTATCTTCAGACATAACTCTCGCCTAACTTCGTAAAATCCATTACTCAATCGCCACAACGGCGCTTATTAACCATGACGCTGTTCAAAATCGGCCATGAAGGCCACCAGGGCGTCAACCGCCTCCACAGGCACTGCGTTGTACAGGGACGCGCGCATACCACCCACGGAGCGATGCCCCTTCAGGTTGAGCAGTCCGGCCGCTTCCGACTCATCCAGGAATTGCTTGTCCAACTTTTCATCGGCAAGCACAAACGGCACATTCATGCGCGACCGGCTTTCCTTTGCCACCGGACTGGAGAAGAATTCACTGCGGTCGAGGAACGCATACAGCAATGCCGACTTTTTCTCGCTGAGCTCTGCCATTGCCGGCACACCACCCTGAGCTTTCAGCCATTTGAACACCAGGCCAGAGAGATACCAGGCGAAGGTCGGCGGCGTGTTGTCCATAGAGCCGCCATCGGCGGCAATCTTCCAATTGAGACTGCGCGGGATATTGGGCAGCGCGCGATCAAGCAGGTCATCACGCACGATACCTACCGCAATACCGGATGGACCAATGTTCTTTTGTGCCCCGGCATAGATAAAACCAAATTTATCAACCGGAATGGGCTGTGAAAGAATGGTCGACGACATATCCGCAACCAGCGGGCTTTTCACCTCGGGAATGTAAGGAAACTCAACGCCGCCGATAGTCTCGTTCGGCGTGTAGTGAAAGTACGCGGCATCGACACTTTCCTGCCAGCTATCCGCGGCCGGCGCGTAGCTGAAGTTCTGATCCTCAGAAGACGCCACAATATTCACATTACCGTAGCGACGCGCCTCTTTGATCGCCTTGGCCGCCCACTGCCCGGTATGGATATAGTCCGCAGACTTGCTGGAACCCCCAAACAAGTTCCAGGGAATAGCACTAAACTGGCCGGTAGCACCACCCTGCAGGAACAGCACCTTGTAGTTATCTGGAATTGCCAGTAGATCCCGCAAGTCCTGCTCGGCAGTTTCCGCCACCTGGGTAAATTCCGGCGAGCGATGGCTAACCTCCATTACGGAACAGCCCAGCCCCTGCCAGTCCAGCAATTCTTCCTGTGCCTGCCGCAATACCGGCTCCGGCAACGCCGCAGGTCCCGCACAGAAATTAAACTTTCTCATTGATTCACTTCCACAGAGAAAACAGATTGAATTAAAACTTTAGCCAAGGGCCAAATCACGAGATCCACAAACCTCGTTTTCAGCCCTGCCGATTACAAAGCTTTCGCCAACAAGGAAATGCCGGCCAGTAAAGTCAAAAAAGGCCGCGAAGATTCGCAGCCTTTTTGAGATAAATCAGGTCAGAGGTTACTCCTCGGCAGCGCCGTCTCCGGCCGCCTCACCTTCTTCATCATCAGTCTCCTGAATCCGCGCCAGGCCCACCAGCTGCTCACCACTCTTCAGGCGAATGACACGCACGCCCTGGGTGTTACGGCCAAGCACAGAAACCTCGTCGACGCGGGTGCGGACCATTGTGCCCTGATCAGAAATCAACATGATTTCTTCAGCCGGGTGCACCTGACAGGCACCAACCAGCGCGCCGTTCCGCTCACTTTCCGCGATGGCAATCACGCCCTGGGTGCCACGCCCCTTGGTTGGGAAGTCAGCAGTTGATGTGCGTTTACCGTAACCATTTTCGGTCACCATCATCACCGAGCCGCCCTCTTCCGGAATCACCATGGAGATTACGGAAACACCCTCGGCCATGCGGATACCGCGCACACCGCGGGATACACGACCCATCGAGCGGACATTTTCTTCGGCAAAACGCGCCGCCTTACCAGCACTGGTCAGCAGCAATACATCACGACTACCGTCGGTAATGGCAGTTGCCACCAGGCGATCGGTTTCTTCCAGCTCGATGGCACGCAGACCCACGCTCCGCGGACGCGCAAATGCGGTAAGCGGGGTTTTCTTCACGGTACCGTTCGCGGTCGCAAAGAAGATAAAGTGGTCTTCGTCGTATTCCGACACCGGCATCATACTGCTGATGCGCTCGTCTTCTTCCAGCGGCAACATGTTCACCATCGGGCGGCCACGTGAGGCACGGCCAGCGGTAGGCACTTCGTATACCTTCAACCAGTACACTTTACCCTTATTAGAGAAGCACAGGATGGTGTCGTGGGAGTTGGCAATCAACAGGTGCTCGACGAAATCTTCGTCTTTCACCTGAGTCGCCGACTTACCCATACCGCCACGGCGCTGGGCCTGATAATCGGCCAGCGGCTGACTCTTGGCGTAGCCACCGTGCGAGATGGTCACAACCTTGTCTTCCGGGGTAATCAGGTCTTCCACGGAAAGATCCTGGCGGGAAGCCACGATATCGGTACGGCGCTCATCGCCATACTCTTTTTCCAGCACTTCCAGCTCTTCGCGGATCACTTCCATCAAGCGCACAGGGCTGCCCAGAATTTCCAGATATTCCGCAATCTGCTCCAGGCGCTCGCTGTATTCCGCCAGCAGCTTGTCATGCTCCATGCCGGTCAGACGGTGCAGGCGCAGCTCAAGGATTGCCTGTGCCTGGGCCGGCGACAGGTAGTAAGCCCCATCGCGCATACCGAACTCTTTGGGGAGATCGTCTGGGCGGCAGGCATCGGCACCGGCACGCTCCAGGAACTGCTGTACATCACCTACCGGCCAACCTTTGGCCAACAGCGCTTCGCGGGCATCTGCGGGGGTAGCAGAGGACTTGATCAGCTCAATTACCGGGTCGATATTGGAGATGGCAATTGCCAGGCCTTCGAGGATATGCCCGCGCTCACGCGCTTTGCGCAGCAGGTATACCGTACGGCGGGTTACCACTTCCTGACGGTGGCGAATGAAGTATTCCAGCAGCTCTTTCAGGTTCAACAGTTTGGGCTGACCATCGACCAGCGCCACCATGTTGATACCAAAAACACTTTCCAGCTGGGTCTGCGAATAGAGGTTATTCAGCACAACATCACCCAGCTCACCGCGCTTGAGCTCGATGACAATGCGCAGACCGTCCTTATCCGACTCGTCGCGCAGCTCGGAAATACCTTCGATCTTCTTCTCTTTTACCAGCTCGGCAATACGCTCAATCAGGCGTGCCTTGTTCAGCTGGTAAGGGATCTCGTGAATAATGATTGTCTCACGATTGGACTTGTCATCGCGCACCACTTCCGCTTTGGCGCGGATATAGATACGCCCACGGCCGGTGCGGTATGCCATCAGAATACCGGCGCGGCCATTGATAATGGCGCCGGTGGGGAAATCCGGGCCTGGGATATATTCCATCAGCTCGTCGACAGACAGCTCGCTGTTGTCGATCAGTGCCAGACACCCCTTCACCACCTCACTCAGGTTATGCGGTGGGATATTGGTGGCCATACCAACCGCAATACCGGAAGAACCGTTTACCAGGAGGTTAGGCACGCGCGATGGCAACACTTCCGGCATTTGCTCGGAACCATCGTAGTTGTCGATAAAATTGACAGTCTCTTTATCCAGATCCGACAGCAGCTCGTGCGCCAGCTTGTCCATGCGGATTTCGGTATATCGCATGGCTGCCGCGCTGTCACCATCGATGGAACCGAAGTTACCCTGGCCATCTACGAGCATGTAGCGCAGGGAGAACGGCTGAGCCATACGTACGATGGTGTCATACACCGCACTGTCACCATGCGGGTGGTATTTACCGATTACATCACCCACGACACGCGCAGATTTTTTGTACGGTTTATTCCAGTCGTTCTTCAGTTCGTTCATTGCGTAGAGCACGCGCCGGTGTACCGGCTTGAGCCCGTCGCGCACGTCCGGCAGCGCACGGCCCACAATCACGCTCATCGCATAGTCGAGGTAGGATTGCTTCAGCTCTTCTTCGATATTAATCGGAGAAATTTCTTTGGCTAATTCGCCCATATTTTCAGGCATTCCTTATCGTTAACGCCGCCAGCGGGTTGGCCCCGGCTTCACCTGAAACTACCGCCCTCATAGGGGTAAAAGCAACAACAGGCTGGAATCTGGAGGGACCCGCAAATCACGGACCCCGATCAAGCGGGCGATTCTACCACAATTGACGCATAGAAGGACGACTTGTACAGACTTGTTCACAGTCGCCGGCGCCGCTAAAGTTTGCGCCTTTCCACCGGAACAAAAAACGCACAATGGCCAATAAGAACCCCAGTAATTCCGCGCAAAAAATAAACAGCCGGCAGGTGATCGACACCCTGATACACGCCCGCTGGATCATTCCGGTGGTACCCGAAAAGCGCGTGTACGAAAATTGCTCACTGGCGATCAAGGAGGGGGTGATCAGCGCGATACTGCCGAGCGAAGAGGCCCGCATGCGCTTTACAGCAAGCGACGTGCACGAGCTCGACAATCAACTGGTGATTCCCGGCCTGATCAATACACACAACCATGCCGCCATGAGCCTGTTGCGCGGTTTCGCCGACGACCAGCCACTGATGACCTGGCTGGAAAAACATATCTGGCCTGCGGAGCAAAAGTGGGTCAGCCCCGAATTTGTTGGCGATGGTACCCGCCTCAGCATTGCCGAGATGCTAAGAAGCGGCACCACCACCTTCTCCGATCAGTACTTCTTCCCAGAGGCCACCGCTGCCACCGCACGCGAAGCTGGCATCCGTGCGCAAATCGCCTTCCCTATCATCGACTTTCCCAACGCCTGGTCCCGAAACGGATTTGACGCGATCGAAAAGGGCCTAGCACTGCGGGACGACTACCGCTCCCACAGCCGCATCGGTCTCGCCTTCGCCCCCCACGCCCCGTATACAGTGGGCGACGACACGCTGCAGAAAATCGCTGTTTACGCGGACGAGCTGAGCATGCCGGTACAAATGCACCTGCATGAAACGGCAGGGGAAGTGGAAAAAGCCGTCGCCGATACCGGCCTGCGCCCCATCGAGCGGCTGCACAAGCTGGGACTGCTGTCACCACAGTTCCTGAGTGTACATATGACCGCGCTGAATGATGCCGATATTGCACTGATCAGCAAAACCGGCGCCCACGTCAGTCATTGCCCGCGCTCCAATCTCAAACTCGCCTCCGGTTTCACCCCAGTGGCCAAGCTACTCGACGCCGGTATCAATGTATCCATCGGCACCGATGGGCCCGCCAGCAACAATGGCCTCGATATGCTGATGGAGACCAACACCGCAGCACTGCTCGCCAAAGCGGTTTCCGGCGATGCCAGCGCCCTGCCCGCCCAGCAGGCCTTGGCCATGGCGACCATCAACGGCGCGCGCGCGCTCGGCATCGACGACGTCACCGGTAGCCTCGAGGTGGGCAAAGCCGCAGACCTCTGCGCCATCGACCTCAGCGCAATCGAGCAGCAGCCGCTGCATGACCCGACCTCGCAGCTGATCTACACCGCCAACGGCCACAATGTGCGCAATGTATGGGTAGCGGGTAAGCAACTGTTGAAAGATCGCGTGCTCACCACGATGAATGAGGCAGAAGTGAAGCAACGGGCAGAGATCTGGCGTGATAGAATCGCCGGTCTGTCCAAGTAAGCAGGACCCAAATGACCAACGTAGATCCGGCGGAAATCGCCAAATTTGAACAGCTCGCGAGCCGCTGGTGGGATCAGCAGGGTGAATTCAAGCCCCTGCACGAGATCAACCCCCTACGCGCCAACTATATTGATCAGCGCGCCCCCGTTGCCGGCAAAAAGCTCCTCGATGTGGGTTGCGGCGGCGGTATCCTGTCAGAAGCCATGGCCCAGCGCGGCGCTGAGGTGACCGGTATCGACATGGGCGAAGCTCCCCTGAACGTGGCCAGGCTACACGCTCTGGAAAGTGGCGTATCCATTGACTACCAGCGCATCCCGGTAGAAGAACTCGCCGACAAGGCACCCGCCAGCTTCGACATCGTTACCTGCCTGGAAATGCTGGAACATGTACCGGACCCGGCCTCCGTAATCCGCGCCTGTGCAAAACTGGTCAAACCCGGCGGCCACGTGTTTTTCTCCACCATTAACCGCACGCCAAAAGGCTGGTTGTTTGCGGTGGTAGGCGCCGAATACGTCTTGCGCCTACTCCCCAAAGGCACCCACGAATACGCCAAATTCATCCGCCCGTCAGAGCTCGGTCGCTGGGTCCGTGAAGCAGATCTGCAAGCCCGCGACATCACCGGTATGACCTACAATCCCCTCACCAAGCAGTACAAACTGAATCCGAGGGACGTCGACGTGAATTACCTGATGCACACCATTCGCCCGGCGGAATAACTTCAGAAGTACCCGATTTATGAAAGCTGTACTCTTCGACCTCGATGGCACTCTGTTCGACACTGCCCCGGACTTCGTGGTGGTGCTTAACCAGCTGCGTGAGCAAGAACAACTGCCGCCACTGGCCGATGCCACCATTCGCGAAGTCGTATCCAATGGTGCACGCGCCATGGTCCACCTTGGTTTTGGAGTAGACGAGGGCGAACACGGTTTCGACGATTTGCGCCAACGCCTGCTGGACCTCTACCTGATGCATCTAGCAAGGCACACGGTACCCTTCCCCGGCATAGTGCGCTTGCTGAATGAGCTAGCGGAAAACGACATCGCCTGGGGCGTGGTCACCAACAAACCATCGGCTTATACCATTCCCTTAATGCGCGCATTTGCGCACCTGCCCACCCCCGGCGCCATTATCTGTCCGGACGACGTCACCCATCGCAAGCCGGATCCGGAGCCCATTCTGCTCGCCTGTAGCCGCATTGGCTGCTTGCCGGCAGAGTCTGTTTACGTAGGCGATCACGAGCGTGACATCATGGCCGGCCGCGCTGCAGGCATGCCCACCATCGCCTGCAGCTATGGCTATATCGACAGCGGCGACGACCCAGAAAACTGGCAGGCGGATCATGTGATCCATCACGCGGATGAAATCTGGCCACTGCTGCAGCAGCATTACCTGAACAAATAATTACACTTTTTACCGATGAGCCTAAATCCTGATGTCTGAAACCATCACCAACTACCAAGCACCCGCAGACCTACTGAAAGATAAAGTTATTCTGGTGACTGGTGCCGGCGACGGCATTGGCCGCGCTGCTGCAAAGGCCTACGCCGTCCACGGCGCCACCGTCATCTTACTTGGCCGCACCGTTCCCAAACTGGAAGCCGTTTACGATGAAATCGAAGCGGCCGGCGGCGCCAAGCCCGCCATCCTGCCTGTTGACCTGTCTGAGGTACGCTGGGAACAACTGGAATACCTGGCCCAGGGCGTGGACCAGGAATTTGGCCGCCTTGACGGCCTCGTGCACTGCGCCGGCGTACTCGGCCAGCGCACCCCAATTGCCAATTACCACTACGCCAACTGGCAACAGGTCATGCAGATCAACGTGAACGCAGCGTTTGGCCTGACAAAAGCGATGCTGCCACTGCTGGAAGAATCCAAAGCCGGCTCGATCATCTTTACCAGCTCCAGCGTAGGCCTGAAAGGACGCGCTTACTGGGGCGCTTATTCGGTTTCAAAATTTGCCACCGAAGGCCTGATGCAGGTCTTAGCGGACGAAGTGGATGGCGTTTCCAACATTCGCGTCAACAGCGTAAATCCCGGCGCCACCCGCACCAATATGCGTGCCGCTGCCTACCCGGCAGAAGACCCGGCAACCGTCACCACCCCGGAAGAAATTATGCCGACCTATCTGTACCTGATGGGTGACGATAGCCTCGGGGTAAACGGCAAACAATTTAACGCACAAAGTTAAATATCCATTCCATTATCTCACCCCGCCATACATACCGTCGCAGGCTGGTTTGCCACACAGGCATTCGAGAGCCTCTTATGGAAACGCCTAGCCGGACAACTGTCCGGCACTTGGCGACCCAACGGACTAGACCCGCACGGAAAACTTTCTCAATGAGAACGACGAATTGAGCCGAATGTAATTTTTATGTAAGTCACTGTAAGCTGCTGTAATTCACTCCCCTGAATTGATTCTGCCTGTCGATTTTCCTTGCAAATCAATCGTCTGCACTATTTAGGCTTTCGAAGATTGACTCCTGTTGCATTCGCCTGTCGTGAGAAACATTTTCGTCGACTTACCACCCCAATACACCTCTGATATTCTCGCCGCGCTTTCAACTTGCGGAGCCGCTTCACGCCCCATTAAAAAGCAACCTCGCAAGTGCGCGTACTGAAAGTACGCACGGCCACGCTCCGGATGCAAAAGGATTTACAGCACCGAATATAAAAAACCCGAACACAAAAAGGAATTTACGCATGTCAGACAAAGTCGATCCCAAGGCCATCCAATTTAGCGAAGCCGGACAACCCGCGAAGATCAGCTATCAAGTCCCTTTACCTGGCGCCCACACAGGTCGACGTATCATCGAGCTGGATTTAGGGCTGGGCTTCAAAGACTTTACCTCACTGGCCAAGTCCGCCGGCACTTCATACAAAGATTCGCTTGGGATTAAACCAAAGGTAAAAGACAAGCTCTTGCCCAACGACAACAAAGTACAGAACTTCCTGAGTGACAGCATCCACCGCATCAGTACCCGAGTGACCCGCTTGCCGAACGATTCTCTGGATCAACCCAGGGCGCGCGCGACTGACAGCCAGCAACTGAAAACCATCTCAGCCCTCAATAAGGCCATCGACCCGGATGTTTTCAAGGAAAATATTGATAACGGCATGGTAATGGTACCCTCCGTTGGCTGGGCGGGTAACCTGACCTACACCCCGCACCCCATCGAATCGTCAGAAAAACCAAAGATCTTCCTTGTCGAACGCTATGGCGTTAGCTCATTCCTGGGCGACTACGGTATGGGTAAAACCGTAAAGACCTTTACCCTGCTCCCTGGGGAAACCACGAAGATCTCCATGCGCACCTGGCAGAGCACAAAGGAAAGCCGCCAGGAGTCATCAAGCATCATTGACTCCCATGAGCAATCTGCGCGCGAGCGCTTCGCAGATAAAATCCAGAATGAGACCACCGACAAGCAAACAAAATCGAAGACCGAAGAGTGGCATGTGGAAGCCGAGGTTTCCGCCAGTTGGGGCTTTGGCAGTGCCAGCGTCTCCGGTGGCGGCAGTGGTGAGTACTCCAGTGGCCGTGAACAGTTCGCCAAGCAGGCTGCAGAATCCGTTAAGGAGCATGCCGCCGAGGCCTCTAGCAAACGCGAAATGTCGGTCACAAGCAGCTCTGAACGCGAAGAAGAGTCTGGCTCCGAAACTTTCATCGAGCGCACCATCAGCAACGCCAATATGCGCCGCGTGCTCAACTTTGTATTCCGCGAACTGAATCAGGAATACATTACCAAACTGCACCTCAAGGATGTACGCGTAGCCTTCACCAATGGTCGTCGCGATTCCTGGCGCGAAGTGCCTATTTCCGGCCTGCTGGGCTTTTTGCAGGAGTTTGTCGTTGAGCACAAGATTCCGAAAGCGGCCCGCGCCATTTTGAAAGTTGCCGGCTTTATCGCCGACCGTGACGACGTAATGGTTCCCACCCTGGAGCGCGTCAACCTGGTGGACCACGGCACGCGTATCGAAATCACACCCGCCACTCTGGATGAAGACGGCGAGTTCCCGGTGCCAACCCCAACCAGCTATTACCGCTTCAAGACCGGGCCACTTCATCAGGAAGATGCGACAAACCCGGTAGATGGCGTGCTGTTGAATGATTCGCGCATCACCATGCGTACCGACAGTGTCATCGTTGAAGCCTTACTGGGCCAGGCTGATGCTCTGGATGAGTACGCGATGACCATTCAGCGCGCCGCCGCCAACAAAGAAACCCTGGCGAACGATCGCGAGCGTATCGTTCAGACGGCGATCGCTGAGGCCAAGCTTGAGGACCGCCTGGAAACCATCGTAGATCTGAACCGCCTGTGCGCGACCGAAACCGCGGAATAAGGAGCAAACCTCATGCCTCCAGTACATCCCGTCATCGATGTCACGCGCATGCTTAATGCGCAGATGTTGACGCAGACACCGGTGACAGACACCAAGGCGGCCACCGGCGGCGGGTCTCCCGCCGCCAAGGGGCCCTCAATCAAGACACTGATGGTTTACGATAACGGCGACGCGGGTATTCGTGAATTCGCTCCAATACTCGCACGTGCCTATTACCCACAGGCAAAACTGGTGGGGGCCACGTCATTAGCGGCACTTTCTGCAATCCTAAGCAAGTACAGTAGGATTGATACGCTTGTGATCGATGTGCATTCGGGGCCCGGTTATCTGCTGATCGGTGGCGCCAACCCGAGCCTTGCAGATGTCCGGGAAGCATTGAAGAAGTCCGGCGTTACGGTGCAGTCGAAAATCATTTTTGAAGGCTGCTCCATTATGCGCGATCCAATTGAGACCGCCCAAATGGTAGAGCCGATCTGTGGCCCGAAGACTCAGGTAACCGGCTTTACCTATTTCAGCGTGACCAATAAATTCGAGATCGATTTTTCCGACTTCCACAACCCAGCGGAAATTAAGGAGTTCTACAAGGGCTTTACGATGGACTACATGCTCCCCGGCCTACCGTCGGCTAAAGACTCAACCGGCAGAGTGGTTACACATGGGCGACGCTGGTTTCGAGATACCTATGATGAAACACTGCCAGAGGACGGAAACTTCCTGCACATCGAAAGCCTGGAAACCTTAAAAAAGCTCACCGTAAACACCGCCGATGAAGCGCTTGCGGCAAAAAGCAATTATTCGGCCCCTGTATTTGCCGGAGCCCAAGTAACCGTCACGAACGTGTCTGAGGTCGCGAGCGCAGATCAGGAAGCAGAGGTGGAGGCAGCTCAATAGAAGGCGTCAGCTGCTAGTGGGAGATGGTGTGAACTTTGTTGGGGCAGCACCAAAATCATGGCGCTGCCCCAACATCGCTAAGCTTCCGCCATTTTTAATCCTGAAACCTCAGCATTTACAAGGAACCTACCGTAACCGGTTGACGACCCAAAATCGTGAGCAAAGTTATCAGCAGTCGCGCCCTCTTTCTGGTACACCACCTTGCCGTTTACTAGGGTCGCTTCAATCGCATCGTCATTGCGCTTAACAAGCCTATCCATACCAAACCCTTCCATTGGCGCCTCGTGGATCTGATCCACATCATCGTTCACACCTTCAGGGTTAAGGATCACCACGTCGGCGCGATCGCCTTCGCGGATATAGCCGGCGCTCAGGCCGAACCAGCTCCCCAGGTCGCCGGTCAGCTTGTGCACGGCCTCGGCATTGGTCATAAACGGTGCGCCAGCTTTCTGTGCATCAAATACATACTTCAGCATGCGCAACGGGAAGTTGTACATGGCGAGCGAACGGATATGCGCCCCGCTATCGCCAAAGCCAATATGGGTCGAGGGGCTCTTGATGAGCTTTTGCATAATGTGCGGTCGCGCATTGGAGTAATTGGTTTTCCAGCGCAACTGTTCTTTGTACTTGGTCGCCAAATCGAAGTAGGCATCGACCGGCTCCACCCCGTAAGTATCGGCAATCTCCTTGAAGTTCTTGCCCACCAGAGATTCGTCCGGGCAATGGGTGATCCAACCGTCGCTGAAGTCACGGTGCCAAAGACCCACAGTGAAAATCTCGGAAATGTGTTTTTTGAATTCCTTGCGGAATTCCGGCTCGTTGATCTTCTTGTACAGCTCCGACTCGTCTTTCATGTCCCGAAGCAGAGCGCCAGTCTCGAACTCCTCAAATGCATTCACATTCAAGCCTTCCAGATGCACGGTGAACGGCGCCGGTAGGGTCTGCCAGCGGTAGTTGCCGCGCAGCACTTTGTTAGCCAGCCAGCCGCTGGCGCGGGTGATGAGATGCAGGAACGGGTTGGACTTCAGGTCCAGCGCGGTCAGCATAGTGACCTTCATCGGCTTGCGGAACAAACCGTGCGCCTGCCACAGGAAGCCAAACACATTCACTTTCTTTACCGCATCCGGGGCGCCCTGCAGGATCGCACCGCGGCGGCGCAGGATCTTGAACAGGCGTTTGAACTCCCACCAGGTAGAAAAGGTTGACGGCAATGGCTGGCTCCAGGCGCGTTCACCATCCATCTTGTCGAGCTTGGTGGTCATCATGGACATGCCAACGCAGCCTGCATCCAGCGCCTCTTCCAGCATGCGCTCCATTGCCTGCATTTCTTCTTCGGTCGGCTTTACATCACTGGTGGCACGGTCGATCCCCATCGCCGCAACACGCATATCGCTGTGGCCAATAAAACTCAACACGTTAGGGCCCAGTGGATGCTGGTCATAGAACTCCCGGTAACCCCTTGCATCGGTCCACTGTTTCTTTTCAAACAGGATTGGCAGTACGGCCTCACGGGGCACCGCTTCAACGCGCGTAAACAGGTCGGAACAGTCTTCCGCAGCACTATTGACCATGGAGATAGAGCAGGAACCAATCGCGATGGAGGTCACGCCGTGACGCACGGATTCTTTCAGTGCGGGCGCCGCCACAACCTCAGCATCGTAGTGACTATGAATCTCGAGAAACCCCGGGGTTATCCACTTGCCCGCCGCATCAATAATCTTACCGGCAGCAGCTTCATCGAGCGGCTGTTCGCTGACTTTTGCGATTTTTCCATCTTTAATGGCAACGTGGGCCAGCTTTTCCTTAGCCTTGGAGCCATCAAAGTAAGTACCATTTTTGATAATGATGTCGTACATAGGTGCGGTACCGCCGGTTCTAGTTATCGTTATTGAGTCAGGTAGCGACTTGCGATCAGGATCACGCCCGTCACAAATAGCAGGGTATACACCCCGATTCTGAAGTGGTTTTCATTCAAGCGGTCGTGCAGATAGTTGCCCAACTTCACGGCAACCACTAACAATGGCAAATACCAGAGCACGTTAATCAGCAGCGGCTGCATACGTCCGTCCAATAGGAACGCAGTAAACAGCAAACAGTTCATGCTGAACCAGACGGTAACCATTGTCGCGCGAAAGCGAGCCTTATCGATTTTGGTTCCGGCCACCGCGTACACCAGCAATGGACCACCACTGGCAAACAGACCATGGGTGATACCCGCGAAATAGGTAATGAACCGTGTCAGCCAAGCAGGCTTGGCCCGGTCATTAAACTGGTGGTACAGACGGTACAGTTCCCGGCCAGAGAACCAGATAATTAGCACCCCCAGTGCCTGTTTGAGGAATTCTTCATCCAGATAGGGTTTCGCAAAATAACCGGTCAGGGTACCCAGCAGCATGCCCGGCAAAATTGTTTTTAACAGCAAAGGCAGGTCGATGTTATGGCGGTTCTTGAACGCCAGGGTGCCGGTCATGGGAATATTCAATGCGACCAGGATCGGCAGAATCATGTCGATCGGCAGGAACAGCAGCCCCAGCGACAGCGCCACCACGATACTGCCGAAACCGGTAATTGCCTCCAGCGTAAAGGCCAGCAAAATAATGAAGCCAAAAAGAATCCAAAGGATTTCCACTACTACAACTCCTGAAATCGCTTACGCTTTATTTTGAACCTGATGGGCCTGAACAGAGGCTTCTAACGGTCGGCGAGACCAATAGGTAGACAAGGTGATGCCACTGACCAAATGCCAGACTCCCCAGAAACCTGCGATCAGCAGCATGCCGGATGCATTGGGGAAAAAAGTGAAGATGATAACCAGCGCGAGCGCGCCGTTCTGAATACCCACTTCCAGCGATATCGCCCGACAGTCCGCCGGCGGCAGACCGGATAGCTTGGCCCCCCAATAGCCCAGGAACAAAGCCAGTGCATTGTGGGCAACGACCAGGAAGAAGAACAAATTGAAATGCTGCAAGAACTGATCGGTATTCTTGAAGAAAGCGATCGCAGCAAGCAGTAGCATAAGCCCCATGGCGAACAGGCGCAGGGGCTTCTCTACTTTTCGAGACAACCCAGGAAAACGCCCACCTACCAGCATCCCCAGCACCAGGGGCACACCGAGCACCATAATCACCACCAGCAACAAACCGATCGGGTCCATGGCAATTTCGGTGAGCAGAGGACGGGTGTATGGGTTCAACCAGGAATACAAGGCAAAGTTCAGCGGCGTTAGCACACTCGCGGCGACGCTGGATACGGCAGTCATACTCACGGACACCGCCACATTACCACGCGCCACCCAGGTCATGATATTGGAGAAGGTACCCCCGGGGCAGGAAGCCACGAGCATCATACCCATTGCCAGCATTGGATCGATCTTGAGCAACCAGGTCGCCACGCATGTGGCCGCTGGCAGTATCAGGAATTGCAGCACCAGCCCGATAATCGGCGCTTTGGGGTTTCTGGCGATGCGTTTGAAATCGTCGGGTTTGAGTTCCAGCGAGACACCAAACATCATGATGGCAATCATGACGTTGAGCGCAACGAGAGTCTCGGGATTAAAGTCGAGGGAGACTGGGTCCATACCACCGCCGCTATCGTTATTATTTAATCTCCCAGAGGAGCTGACCGCCCAGACGCATTGAGATTCAGTGACATCTCGGCATACCCGGCCAGGATCCTGACGGGTCTAAAGCATATTCCAACCGTCGAGCTTTATTGCAGGTCAAATAAGGACATGCAAATGTCCGTTAAAGACCAGACACGAGGTAATTGGCAGCCAACTCACAAGAGTTAGCAGCGCCAACACTAGGCAAGTCGAACCGAATTTGCAATGAACTTCCGCTCGAAATGTCCGCATTTAACAGGCGTGGGGATAGTCGGGGTTAACGCGACTAAAATTGTCATGCAGATCACACGAATCGGCTATTCCCTCCTCCCCGCCCGCTACCGGACAATGCCACCATTCTATGTGTCCACTTTTCTTCCCATTTCAATAAGCCAGAGCAGGTAACGCGTGTCTGTAATTGAGTCTTTCCGTCACCACGACCTGGATGCCCTGCGCGTCGGCCGCCTGAATATGGGCGTGAATTCCTCATTCGTGGTTTACAGACTCAACGGTACATTGATTGATTGTGGACCGAGCAACCAGTGGAAACACGTCAGGTCGTTTGTCCAGTCCGGGCCTATGCGCCAACTCCTATTAACCCACCACCACGAGGACCACAGCGGTAATGCCGGCGCTATCCAGAAGCTCACCGAAGTACAACCACTTGCACCGCCCGCAACTGTTGAAATCTTACGCCAGCAATTTTCGGTGCCCGGTATTCGGCGTTTCGTATGGGGTGAACCCTACTGGGCCGATGCCGCGCCCTTACCCGAAGAGCTGCACATCGGCACAGAACAACTGAAAGCGCTGTTTTCTCCAGGCCACTCGGTCGATATGACCTGCTACCTGCTGCCCGAGCGGGGCTGGCTATTCAGTGCGGATCTGTACATTGCCAATTATTTGAAGATGCTCCATAACGGCGAGCATTTACCCACCCTGCTATGCAGTATTCGAGACATCCTGGAGCAGGATTTCGATACCATTCTCTGCCCCCATCGTGGAGTCGTGGAACACGGGCATCTGCGCCTGCGGGAAAAATACGAATTCTTACTCAACCTCGCCAATAGCGCTCAGGATCTGCGCAGGCAAGGCTATTCCCCCAAGGAAATCACTCGCAATCTGCTAGGAAGAGAACCAATGCTGGCAATCATTACCGGTTTTGAATTCAGCAAGCAGCGTTTGATTCGTGCAAGCTTGAAAGTGAATTTGGGCGACCACTAACTAGTCATTTCGGTACCCGGGCGGCGCCGCACTCGCAAACTGAAATACCCGTCACAGTCGGTTAACACCTCACTTTCATCCCGCGCTGGCGTCTTCTCATGCTGGTGCACCAGCGCTCCACGGATTACACTTTTCCGGTCTGGGATCACACTTATTGTGACCAATCAGTCCCACGCAATCACTCGCCGGCGAGAGGGATATGACCAAGTCCAATCACAACGCCAGTCCCGGGTCCATCAGCGAAGAATTGGGCGTACTCACCAGTGAGGCGCGCAATCCGAGCACGCAGGATATCGACCTGCTGCCTACCCTGGGGATCTTGGAAAAAATCAACGACGCGGACAGCGCTGTCCCCGCTGCAGTACGTGCGGTACTGCCGGAAATTGCTCAAGCGGTCGACAAAGCCGTGGAGGCGTTTAAGACTGGCGGGCGCCTGGTTTACATGGGTGCCGGCACCAGTGGCCGCATCGGCCTTCTCGATGCGGTAGAGTGCCCTCCGACATATGGCGTGCCCGAGGGCATGGTGGTACCGCTGATTGCCGGCGGAGAGGACGCGGTGCACCGCGCACAGGAAGGCGCTGAAGACGACCCTCAATTAGCCGTAGAGGACCTTAAAAACATTCAGCTCACCAGTAAAGATATGGTGGTGGGGATTGCCGCGAGCGGACGCACCCCATATGTCACCGGCGGACTGCGCTATGCACGTGATCTTGGTTGCACGACCGTGGCACTGGCCTGCAACAAATCCGCCGCAATTGCCAAAGAAGCGGATATCGCCATCCTCCCGGAGGTGGGACCAGAAGTGCTCACCGGCTCTACCAGAATGAAAGCCGGAACCGCACAAAAACTGGTACTCAATATGCTGACAACCGCCAGTATGATTCGTATCGGCAAGAGCTTTTATAATTTAATGGTCGATGTTAAGGCCACCAACCTCAAGCTGGTCGATCGCACACGACGAATTGTGGTAGAGGCTACCGGAGTGGGTTATGAGGAGGCCGGCCGCGTACTGGACCGCTGCGATCACAATGCCAAACTAGCGATTATGATGATACTGAGTGGGCTGGAACAAGAAGAGGCACAAGCAGCGCTGGGCAATGCGGACGGTTTTTTGCGCCTTGCATTGCAAAATATCGGTAAAGGCTGAATCCTTAATTTACCGAGCACTTTAGGCAAAAAAATACCCAGACAATGCGCTGTCCGGGTATTTTTTGAGGGGAATGCCCAACTTACCCCCTAGCACTCTACGAAGATCACTCTTCGCTGTGATCGATCTCGTCGGCCACTTCTTCAACGGCTTCCGCCGCTTCCTCAGCGACTTCTGCCATGGCCTCAGGCACATCGGCAAACACGTCTTCTTCCGCTGACGCGATGATTTCGCCCGTCACCTGCTCAGTCTCCTCGACCACTTCTTCCGCTTCTGCTACGGCGGCCTCAACCTCTTCAACGATCTGCGCTTCCTCGGCAACAGCCTCAGCCTGAGGCGCGGCAGTATCCAGGTTGGTGTAATAGAAATAACCACCGATGGCGGCAATGGCAATTGCGGGAATCAACAGCTTCTTCATAGTCGGCTACCCCTGTGTGTTGTTTACAATGATGCTTTATGATTTTTTTACATTCACGCACGACTATTCTTCCACGGTGTGCCCAAAGGAAGTGTGACAGGCAACTCAAAATACATGGAGGAACGCACAGTAGTGATACAATGCGCCACAGACTTAACGCACGGAACTGACTTTATGCGCAAATCCACCAAGACACACCCCCTCTCTATCAAGCTTTGGCTAGCGACCCCACTGCTGGCGACCAGCTTGCTGAGCCTTCCCGCAGTGGCCACTACGGTTCAGGAGGAGTTAAAGCGCTGTACCGAATTCAGTGACGACACGAAACGACTGGCCTGTTACGACAAGCTTGCGAACAATTTACAGGTACACGTCGAGCAGCGTTTCGGACAGGAAGAAAAAAGGGCAATTGAAGAAGCCCCGGAATCAATTACGGCGACGATCGAGATTGCTCAGAAAGGTGCCTACGACAAATACACCTTTACGCTGGATAATGGTCAGGTTTGGCGTCAGACCGACAGCGGGCGCACCATTTGGCGCGGCGGTGAACGGGTTACACTGGAGCGCGGTGCACTCGGCTCTTTCTTTATGCGGAAAACCGAAGGGGGCCGCGCCCTCCGGGTAAAACGGATTAAGTAATCCGGTCATTACCGGTCAGTCCGCGCCGCAAGGTGCGGATAGACAAAAACTGTCTAACTCAACGTCTCCAAATAACCTAACTTACGAGATCGGAACTTCGTCCAAAATACGTGACTTTGCTGCGACAAAAGTTAAACAGCAGCCTAAGTGCTGACCCAAGCTTCACAACTCACCTAAACGTACTTACCGGTCGCGTATTCTCGGCATTTTTTCCCACGGAATTCTTCCCTTCACCTATAGTCAAATGGTCCGCATGGCAATTTTTGCGCCATGCCGCGATCCTGCGAAAGGATGACGCCGGTAATCTAACGGCAGCAGCGTGGTCCACAAGGTAAAACTGCGCTGCCACAGCATAAGGTTCAGACTTTTGTCCCGAGTAAATATCGAAACAAGGGATGACCAGTGGCTGAAGGAAAATAGCAACAACGTAACCGGGAGCAACTTCCACCAAGAAGACCCGGACCAATCCATGCAACCCCGCGGGGAAGCCATCGAGGAAGACACAAGCACCGAGGACTCCCTCGGCGACAATGTCGGCACGCCGATGCAGAGCTACCTCAAACATCTGTATCGGCTAGACCTCCTGACACCGGAGGATGAACACACCACTACCTGCCTTTTACGGGACCTGGAAGAAAAAATCATCGCGCTGCTGCAGAAGCGCGGTGTCATGCTAGTGGACTTGCGCAGCGAAGGTGTCGAGCAACGCGGCAGCACCGGTGCCTACGATCACGGGCTGATCATCGCGAAAGCGGATGCGCTACTCAAGAAAGGCAAAATTTCTCAGCGCGACCGCAGTGCGCTGCAAAATTTGATGAAGAAATTCAAGGCGCAACGCAAAAAGCTAATCCAATGCAATTTGCGACTTGTCATCGCCATCGCGAAGCGTTTCCGCAATCCTTCGGTGCCCTTTATCGATCTGATTCAAGAAGGCAATGTGGGCTTGATGAAAGCCATTGAACGTTTCAAGCCGCAGATGGGATACCGTTTTTCCACCTATGCGTACTGGTGGATTCAACAGGAAATCCAACTGACCTTGCGGCGTAATGACGACATGGTGCGCCAACCTGCGAACGTTCAAGATGACCTGCGCAATATCTATCGTGCAATCAATCAGGTTCGTTCGGAGGGCCTCTCGGCCTCCGACGAAAACATCGCCAAGCAAACGGGGCTCGATATTGAACGGGTGCAGAGCCTGTTGAAATTGCCCGGACCGACAAGCTCACTGGACGACCCTATTTCTGACGACCAGAGCAGCACTCGCTTGGACTACGCACCAGCCGGTGAAATGTTCAATACCGACGAACTGGTGTCCAACCAGGAACTGGCACAGCGACTGCGAGACGCCGTTAACAAGTTGCCGCCAAGACAACGCACGGTGCTCAGCCTACGCTATGGCTTGATATCAGACCGTGACTGCTCTTTCCGCGTTATCGGAGAACAGTTGGGCCTCAGTCAGGAGCGCGCAAGACAGCTACACTCCGACGCTTTGCGGCAACTGAAGCGCCAGTGGCGCTAAGGCAAATAGGAAACTGACCCGTGTATCCGCGCCCCGAAGCTCGGGGCGTGGACCTTGTCTTCGCAGAGAATCCGGCTAACCTTGTAATACTGCCTCTAACAGCAATAAACGGCGATTGCATGATGCCCTTCTCTCCTCGTCATTCTGACTGTCATAACGCTTGTCTACTCACTGCAAACCCCCAGCCAGTACGCCCTCTTGTGGCAACTTTACAATATGCAATGGCCTTGTTCTGGGCCGCGATCCTGATGTTGGCCTCTGGCAACGCCGACGCCGGCTTAACCGGGACGGACGGAGATCAGGAGTGGATATTTAGCGGCGGCAAGGGAATCAGCAGTGCTCTGATCCAACAACGCTCCAACGCCGGCGCCGATATGCTGGGAGCGAACTGGTCCTACCAGTTTTATGACTACCCCAGCAGCCACAGACTCCAGTGGTGGGCCCAGGTCAGCTATAGCCACATGCGGATCCATCATCGTGGTGAAAGACAGAAACAACAGATTTGGGAGCTCAAACCAGTTCTGCGGTGGTATCCGCAGCGGGAAGCCAAAGGCTTATTTGGTGAAGTCGGTGTCGGCGCAGCGTATTTAACCGAGCGCAGTTTTGGCAATATTGACTTGTCCACCAACCTGAATTTTTCATTGCACTTTGGCTCGGGTTATACACTGGATAATGGGCACACCTTGTCCGTCCGCTATAGTCACTTTTCCAATGGCTATACCAATACCCCCAATCCGGGCTTTGATTTCGCATCCCTGAACTGGCACGCTAAATTTTAACGATACTAGGACCGCGGCCAGCCATCAGGGTACTCGAAAACAAGGTAAGGCAGGCACCGGAAAGCGAGCCGTCACAATTAGATAAAAATACGCCCTTCTCATCACGCAAACTACCGTCCATGAGCCAGTAACCTGACCAGGCTGCCGGGAAAAATCAGTCTAGGGAATCTCATTCACCTGCCGGAACCAATCCACTGCACGGGCACCGGTTTCTTCAAGACTGAACCCGCTGAAGTTGATCGCCTCTGGCTCATGTAGAATCGTCAAACAGGTTGCGACCAGGTTTTCGTTCAAATCGCGACGCTCAGCAACGTCTTCGCCGCCCACTGCTACGCCCGGAAACAGACCTTGCGGGAAGCACGCTTGCAACACCTCCGCCCCAGGCCCACCGAGCGTAACCGCGGGGCATTCCATTGCGAGTGCTTCAGAAACCACACGGCCATCGGCACACAACGGATCCGCCAGCTCAAAGGTAATACGTGCGCTGGCATAAAGTTCGCGCATGTCCCTCCGCGACCCCAGAAATACGACATGTTCGGCAAGCCCCATGGACTCCGCTCGCCGTTCGAGTTCACGGGCAAATTTTTCCTGCCCTGGTGCAACCTCACCCACCACAAGACCAAACAGGTCTTCACGTTTCTGCTTCAGCTGAGCGAGTAGCTCCAGAAATTTATCCTGCCCTCTTCCCGGGCCAATTTCTCCAGGCAACAGCAGCCAGCTTCTTCCTTCGAGCTGAGGATAACTATTAAGCAGGCGCTGCTGCCAATGTCCCGACACAGGTGCGCGCCGATCCAATTCGCGTACGTTTACTCCGCGATAAAGGTGGCGCACAGTAAATGGCTTGAGCGAATCTTCAGGGTCGGCAAGTGGTATCTCGAAACGCTTTGACAAACGTCGGGCGAGATCCTGTGAGGCAGTAAAAACCAGCTCTCCACGGGCAACGGCACCCTTCATCCAGCCCCCCCCAAAGACACCCCCTTGTGGCCATCGATGAAGAAAAGTAATCAGACGCGGGCGCGCAGCCTCTGGAAGTGCCTGCCAAATCTTCCACCCATGCCAACTACACAGGCTATCCCGGCACAACAACACATCCGCCTGTAAGGACTCCAGTTGCTTCCGCACCTTGCGGTGCAGCCGACTATTAATCAAACCCTTGCGGTGAACAGGCAGCTCGAAATGCTGGCAATTATGTAAAGTCAGGCGAGACACCAGGGAACCCCCGGAGGAAATCACCGAAGATTCATGACCTTGCCGGGCCATTTCTTGGGCAAATTCAAGGACTTCTTGCGCTAACTTGCCGCCTTCCATCGACGGTACCACCTGAACAATTCGCATGTTGCTCCATTCCCGCACATCGTTCTTTACTTGTGGCTTATTGTACCGCTGAATTATGCGCCATAACGCACAAATTTCATTTTCCCGGCGCGGTTCACAAAACGCACGCCAACTCATCGTGCATAACGGTACAATATCATTAACACAAATCACGAAGCTGGCTGGTTAAACACAAACCAAAAAGTAAACTGGCAAACAGATAAGCAAATGGAAATCGCTTATGAATAATCACTCTCCCACTATCGGCACTCGACTTTACGCCCAACGAGTGAGTTTGGCGCTTTGGCGAAAAACCATTTGGGTCCTGTCAGCCCTATTCTTGCTGCAGACGTATACCACTCAGGCAGCCAGTGATCGTGGGCTGCTACTGGAGGCCCAGAAGGATGGGCAAACCGTCTATCTGTTGGGCTCCATCCATTTGGCCGACAAGAGTTTTTATCCGTTGCGGGATGCAATTGAACGCGCCTACAAAAGCAGCAACGCCCTGGTTGTCGAAGCGGATATCCTTGCGATGGAATCCAATGCCGCCCTGCAAATGCAAGTTATGCAAGAGTCGGTCTACCCCCCTGGCGAACAGCTTAAAGACAATGTATCGCCAGAAGTCTATGGCCAGCTTCTGGACTGGTTAAATCAACGACAAATCCCTGAGGCCAGTTTCAGCCGACTGCGCCCGGCCATTGCCATGATTACCCTGAGCCTGATTGAAATGCAGGCACGAGGACTCGACCCCAAAGCAGGTATCGATCGACACTTTTTGAGCCAGGCACACCGCAACAATACTGAAATCCTGGAGCTGGAGAGTGTGCTGGGACAGATTCAAATGCTAAACAGCCTGGACAACCCCGAGCTCTATTTACAGCAAACCCTTGAACAACTCTCGGACATGGACGCTTTTGTACCGCGGATAACCAGTGCATGGAAGAGTGGCGATCAGGAGAAGATCTACGACCTGGTAATCCGAGAGGGACTGGATGAGCACCCGGAGTACGCCCCCTTATACGAGCTGTTGTTTTACAAACGTAACCGGGATATGGCAAAAAAAATACAGGATTTGAGCAGCCAGCATAACACCCTGTTTGTGGTGGTAGGTGCGGGGCATCTGGTGGGAGAAAAATCCATCGCCGAATTACTGGAAAAAGACGGCTTCACGGTAAAACAAATTTAACCTCCTTTTATACCTCTGGCGCACCGCAGCTTTCCTGGCCGACTAAACTGCATCCAATTGGTTGCAAAGGAATGGCGCGGTGCCCAATTTCCCCACTCTCTACCCTACCAATCGTATCTCAAAGGTCGCACCCTGCCTCCTAGTCGCGGGAGCATTGCTATCTGGTACAACCGCGAGCCTGGCGGACGAAGCAGAAACCAAAGGTGGGCTGAAAATCACGTCTGACGACGGTAATTTTTCCGCATCCCTCGGCGGGCGCATCCATTTTGATACCTATCTGTTTGATACCGACATCGAAAACCCTGTCAGCACTACAGATTTTCGCCGGGCGCGGATTACCCTGAAAGGCAATATCTACGACTGGAAATACGTGCTCGAACAGGATTTTGCCGGCGGCTCCACGGGGCGGGGATTTCGCGACGTTTTTATCGCGCATAAGTTTCTCAATGGTGAAGTGCGCATTGGACAATTCAAACCTTTCCGCTCCATGGCGGAAATGACCAGCTCCAACGAAATTACCATGCTCGAGCGCCCTTTCTCGAGCGCCACTGGGCTATACGAGGGCTTCCAGTTCCAGCAGGGAATCGGCTGGACGGGAGTACTGGACTGTTTCACCCTCGGGTTGATGGCATTTAACTTGCGAGACGCTGGTACTGCACGCAACGAAGGGGTTGGCGCCGCCGGCCGTCTCGCCTGGCACCCCATCAAAACGGATTACGCAACGCTCCACCTCGGCACCGCGCTGAATTTTGAAAACCCGAATTTGGACTCCAAAGATATTACCGCCGAAGCCGATTATGCCGGGCGCCGCGGCCCATCACAGCTGATTGCCCTCAGTCCGGGCGATCTGGGGGATGACGCTTCAACCGTGTCGCTGGAGCTGGCAGGCAGCTACGGTCCGCTGTATTTTCAGTCAGAGTTTGTGGTTGGCGACTTCGAAGCCGACTACTACCTGTCTGAGCTCGATTTCGAAGATGAGTTCGGCGCACCTCCCCCATTCTTCTGTGATCCGGACTTGGGGTGCTATATCGATGATCAGCATGTTCGTACCTGGTACATTCAGGGCAGCTGGATGATCAGCGGCGAGCACAAAACCTACAACGAAAAGCGCGGCGCCTTTAATTCCGCCAAACCATCAGGCAATGGCCTCTGGGGCGGCGCCTGGGAACTCACTGCCCGTTACGACATCATGCAAAACCGGGACATCTACAAACTGGAAGCCAACAGTGCTCAGATCGGCCTAAATTATTACGCCAATCGCAACGTGCGTGTGATGTTGAACCTGATTTTCGGTGACGATGAGTTTACTGGTGACAACACCAATCAACTGGGCCTCCGGGTGCAGATGGCCTGGTAAGATACCCCCATTTCCCGCAAACAAAAAAGCGAGCCAATTGGCTCGCTTTTTTGTCACACACAACCTCGTTAACCGACCTGCTGCGCCTTGGCGGGATCAAACACCTCCACCGGTGAACCGCCCGGCACACTCGCCTGCGGATCATAGAAGCGCTGCAACGCAATGTTGCGGGCTTCGTGGGCGAGCTTTACATTCTCCTCTTTGATCAGCCCGTAACCGCGAATCTGATCGGGATAGCACAGCAGTTCGAGCGCCGCGGCGTGGTTATCGGCACTCAGGCGCCCTACCACTTCATCGACGATCTTTTCGTACTCAGTAATTAAGCCACGCTCCATCTTGCGCTCTTCCGTGTAACCGAAGATATCGAGCACACTACCTCGCAGGAAACGGAGCTTGGCCAGGACCGAAAATGCCTTGTGCATCCAGCCGCCAAATTTCATTTTGCGCGGACGTCCCAGGTTCTTGTCAAAGCGACTGAGTAGCGGCGGCGCCAAATTAAATTCGAGCTCGAAATCGCCGGCAAAGTTTTCCTGCAGAGACTGCGTAAAACGACCATCGCTGTACAGGCGCGCCACTTCATACTCGTCTTTGTAGGCCAGCAGCTTGGCGTAGTTGCGAGCAACCACCTCAGCCAGGGCTTCACTGCCCGGCACCTTGAGAATTTCCGCGGCTTTTACTTTGTCCACCAGATCGCGATAACGACGCGCCAGGGCCGCCCCCTGATAGCCCGTAAGGTGTTCCATACGGTGCGCGACAATTTCCTCCAACCCCTGGGGCAAGACTTTCTCTTCCTGCTGGAACAACAGGGCATCCAATGCATCGCGATCTGCTGCCGCCAATCGGCCAGCCGCCAACCCCTGCAAGTTGCCTTCAACCGCAACCCCATTAAGTCGGATGGTCTCCTCAATCGCGGCCAGCCCCAGCGGAATCAGACCTTTTTGCCAGGCAAAACCGAGCATGAAAATATTTGCCGCGAGGGTATCGCCAAGAGCCGCCTTGGTGAGATTATGCCCCTCAACCACGTTCAGCTCTTTTACCGCATCTTTGATGGTATCCAGTACCGCTTGCGGAGAATGGATATCTTCACGTCCCAGAACCGAAGCAGCGGTTGGGCTCAGGTGCGTGTTCACCACCGCGCGGCTGAACGTCTCGTCCAGCTTCGCCAGGCTTGCAGACAGGTTACCCGCCGCAATCAGGTCACACGCCATCAGCGCGTCCGCCCGGCCATCAGAAATCCGTACAGCCTTGAGCGACTCGGGACGATTAGCAAAGCGCACGTGGGAATATACCGCCCCGCCTTTCTGCGCCAGTCCGGTTTGATCCAGCGTACTGCACGCCTTGCCTTCAATATGCGCCGCCATCGCCAGCAAAGCGCCAATGGTCACAACACCGGTACCGCCAACACCGGTAACCAGCAGGTTATAGGGTTCGTCCAGGTCAGGCAGTTCTGGCGCTGGCAGTTTTTCTGCCGCGTCAAACAGGGCATCGCCCACGCCGGCGCGCTTGTTCAACTTGCCACCTTTCACGGTGACAAATGACGGACAGAAGCCATTTACACAGGACATATCCTGGTTACAGGATGTCTGGTTGATACGGCGCTTGTCGCCCAGGGGCGTAGAGACTTTTTCTACCGCAATACAGCTCGACTGAGTGACGCAGTCACCACAGCCTTCACACACCAACTCGTTGATAAACGGGCGCCCTTCGGCCTTGGGTAACAGGCCGCGCTTGCGCTTGCGGCGCAGCTCGGTGGCACAGGTCTGGTCGTAAATGATCACGGTACAGCCGGGCTCTTCGCGCAGCTCGTTCATTACCGCCGGCATATGGTCGCGGTGGCGAATTTCCACTTCCGCAGGGAAACTCAGCGCGCCTTTGTACTTGTCGGTGTCATCCATCACCAGCACAACGCGCTTGACCCCTTCCGCCAACACCTGACGGCAGATCATATCCGGGTGTAGTTCCCCATCGTGAGGCTGACCACCGGTCATGGCCACGGCGTCGTTAAACAGAATCTTGTAGGTAATATTGACCTTGGCCGCGACCGAAGCGCGGATCGCGAGAATACCGGAGTGGAAGTAGGTTCCGTCACCGAGATTCACAAACACATGTGGCTCACTGGTAAAGGCCGCCTGCCCGATCCAGTTCACCCCCTCAGCGCCCATTTGGGTAAAGGTGAAGGTCTCACGATCCAGCCACTGGGCCATGTAGTGACAACCAATACCCGCAAGTGCCCGGCTGCCTTCCGGCACACGAGTCGAGCGGTTGTGCGGGCAGCCGGCACAGAACATCGGCAGGCGGGCCACACTGGAGCCGGCCTGTGCGGAAATACGCTCGGCAAGTGCATCCAAGCGCATAAGGCGATGCTTGGCGCGCTCGTTGAGATTGTCTTCACCCAGCAGATACCCAAGCACTTGTGCCACAACCGCCGGTGACAGCTCACCGTACATTGGCAGCAGCGGCTTATCGTGCTCGTCGACCTTGCCGAGAATACGCGGGAAGTGCGGATCACGCAGGTGCACGTTGTACAGCTCTTCTTTCAGCTGCACTTCCATCAGGCTGCGCTTTTCTTCCAAAACCAGAAGCGAATCGAGGCCGCGGGCAAATTCCTGGATGCCGGGAACATCCAGTGGATAGGTCATACCGACCTTGAGGATACGAATACCCAGCGCGCGGGCACGGGCCTCATCGATGCCCATGTCTTCAAACGCCTGCATCAAATCCAGGTGCGCTTTACCGGCAGTCACAATGCCCAGAGTCGCGTCTGGGTTATCCAGCACCAGTTTGTTGAGCTGGTTAGCACGGGCAAATGCCAGTGCTGCAGGACGTTTGTAGCGCCACAGGCGCTCTTCCTGCTCCAGCGGGTTGTCCTGCTTGCGGATGTTCAGACCGCCTGGCGGGCGCTCGATTTCCGGATATTCGAAGGATACCCCCGCCGGGTCTACCTCGACGGTAGAGGCACTGTCCATGTTCTCGGCCAGGGTAATCATGGCCACCCAACAGCCACTGAAGCGCGACAACTCCAGTCCGTACAGGCCGTAGTCCAACACTTCCTGCACGGTAGAGGGGTTCAGCACCGGGATATGCATGTCGACAAAGGCGAACTCGGACTGCCCGGGATAAGACGATGACTTACAGCCGTGGTCGTCACCTGCAATGATCAGCGCCCCACCTTTCGGCGAGGAACCCGCCGCATTGGCGTGACGGAATGCATCGCAGGAGCGGTCAACCCCGGGAGTTTTTCCGTACCAGATACCGCAGACGCCATCGACCTCGGCGCCTTCAAACAGGCCAACCTGCTGGGAGCCCCAGACGGAGGTGGCCGCCAGCTCTTCGTTTACACCGGGGGTAAAGCGAATGTTGTACTCATCCAGCATTTTCTTGGCGCGCGCAAGTTGCTGGTCGTAACCGCCGAGAGGTGATCCGCGGTAGCCAGAAATAAACGTGGCAGTGTTGAGCCCGCGCGCGGAGTCGACCCGCATCTGGTCGATGGGCAGGCGCACCAGCGCCTGGATACCGGACAACAGAACCCGCCCCTTCAGGGTGGTGTACCGATCGTCGAGAGACACCGAAGATTCAGCAACCTTGTGATCGGTGATCGCCTGATCCTGAACCGTTTCCGCCTGAGATCCTGTTTTCGATCCAGACTCCACTTTCTGTTCGCTCATACGCCTACTTCTTCCCGCTGATCTGTGAAGCGCCGCCATGTCCGCGGGCTTCCGGTAATTATTGTGATTCGGGGCGCTCGTCGCCGGTTTTGGCGCCAATTCATACGGGTTGTTGTCAAACAACCAGCGCTAACGACGGCTTGGTCAGGTCATACTAGTGCTTAAAGCACATGGAAACATTGCTTTATTTACGGGTTTACACGTAAAATTATGACAGCCATCTCGGCCAATAGATAAAATGTAGGACAGGAGTTTATATGAAGCGCTCAACCGACCTGGATGATTTCGACCGCAAGATCCTGCGGGCGCTACAGGAGAACGCCGATTATTCCATGGCTGAGCTGGGAGACAAAGTGGGTCTTTCCCATACTCCGTGCTGGCGTCGCATCAAGCGCCTGGAAGCCGAAGGTATCATCCGTGGGCGCGTCACCCTCCTGGATCCGCGTAAACTTGACCTAGGGGTCACAGTATACTGCTATGTCACCATACACAACCATGATGAAGATTCGTTAAACAATTTCGAATCGGCGGTGCAGGATGTCCAGGAAGTTGTGGAATGTTACTCCACCAGTGGCGATAAAGACTATGTGCTGCGCGTAGTGGTAGATAGTGTTGAGCATTACGAGCAGCTGCTCAAACGTTCGCTAGTGCACCTGCCGAACGTGGCTTCGGTGAACTCGACCTTCGCACTCAAGCAGGTCAAATACACCACTCAGTTGCCGCTGTAATCAGGCCACAGTCCGTGCCGGACCGGGACGCGCGTTCCCGGTCCAGGTAAACCTGGCTGCCATTTCACGAGAACCGCGGCATTGCCCCAAAATCGTGCCGGCCAGACCAAGCAGAAAGAATCAACTCAGCGAGCCTCGAGACTGGCAACCACCTGCCCAAGGACCTGCTCCAGATCCTGCCCGTCACAGTCCACAACAATATCTGCATAGCGGCGATACAGCGCCTGCCGCTCCTCGAACAGCTCTTCAAAGCTCTGCCCCGGCGCCTTGGCAATCCCGCGGCTTTCATAATTGTGAATACGGCGGCGCAGCTCATCGGCGGAACAGTTCAGGAACACCGCTGGGCCAAACTTCAGCAGGTTGCGCATCCCCTCTTCGCTGTACACCGCACTGCCACCGGTGGCGATCACATGATTGGGCAACTCCGCCTCAGCAATCACTTGACCTTCGATACGACGCAGATTCAGGTAATCCGACTCGTTCATGATTTCCTGCAGCGTCTTGTCTTCGCGCAGCTGAATCAGTACATCCGTATCGACAAAGTCTTTGGCCAACTCCTTCGCCAGCAATACCCCAAGGGTACTTTTGCCGGCCCCCGGCATCCCAATCAGTACCACACTGCCCTGTTTATGCATTGTTATTCGACATCCAAACTGCGTTAATCCCCTCGCCGCGGCCATATTACCGACCTCAGCCACCCCAACAGACTGTTGCCTGTGAGCAGCATTTTATCTAATTCATCGAGATTGTGCGCCTGCCGGAAGCTATCGGCGAATAGTGCCTCCCGGGTAATCATGCGACGCCGAGGGTTTATCTGCTTGATTTCACGGGCAGGGTTGCCAGCGACAACCGTGTTTGCGGGAACGTCCCGGGTAACCACACTGCCCGCCCCCACTACTGAATTATCTCCAATCGATACCCCCTTACAGACAATCGAGCTGTCCCCGATCCAGACGTTGTTACCAATGGATATCGGTGCCGTGCAGCGAAACGGACGCGTACGATTGTAAAGGCCGTGCCAATCTGAGTCGGAAATGTACACATTCGCCGCAAGCATACAGGCATCGCCGAGGGTGATGGACTCGCCAGCGGAGATGCGCACCCCCGGAGAAATCAGCACATAGTCGCCGATGGCGATGTGGGCATCGCCTCCGCGGTGCCCCATGGCAGTAAAGCGAATGCAGTTATCCGGTGTAGAAATCAAATGGGGGAAGTTACCCAGACGAATATTATTACCGAATACTTTCACCGAAGCCGGGTGCATAACTTCTGGCTCGTACCCGATTGCATCGAACTGGGGCAGTAAGAAGTGCCGGCAGCGCCAGTTGCGAAAATTCAGCAAAGCGCGCTTCAGCCAGTATGGTCTATGATCCTTTCGCATTGGAAATGCCAATATTCCCTGATACTTATTTTTAGAATCTGTTGTAAAAAATCCGTTGTGGCCATCAGCATTACCAACCGTACCAACGGCTATTTTCTAACCGCAACTTCGACAGATCTGGTCAGCAAAGCTGTCGAGCCAGCACATTGCAAAACGGTGGTGTAACACGTACCGTCACGCTCAACTTAACACTTAACTCTCCAAATATTGTCGCGAGATACTCTGAAAATGGATGCAGCCCTGCCGTTAGAACTTCCCCTGGATATCAACACCGTGAAAGGCTTTCTCGCTGACAGTGAAGGCGCGGCGCTTTACCGGCTTGCCGCCGAAGCCAGCGACCGAGGCCCCTGCCTGGAAATTGGAAGCTACTGTGGGAAATCCACCATTTACCTCGGCAGTGCCTGCAAACTTATGAACAACACCCTGTTTGCGGTAGATCATCACCGTGGATCCGAGGAACATCAGCCTGGCGAGGAATACCACGATCGCGCGCTGTTCGATGATCGCAGCCAACTTATGGATAGCTTCCACGCGTTCCGCACCAATATGCGCGCGGCACAGCTCGAGGAACATGTGGTTCCCGTGGTTGCCCCGACTACCGTGGCAGCGCGCCACTGGAACACACCTCTTGGCCTCGTGTTTATCGACGGCGGCCACTCCTTTGAGGCCGCCCTCAACGACTACCGTTGCTGGTCGCGCCATATCGTGCCCGGTGGATTCCTGGCCATTCACGACATCTTCCCAAACCCAGAAGACGGTGGACAGGCGCCCTATGACATCTACAAACTAGCGCTGGCTTCCGGCCAGTTCGAGCTGGTGGAGATGGTCGAGACCCTCGGTATCTTGCGCCGGCTCTGAGGCGCGATTAACCAGGTTCACACTGGTGAACAATTTACTGGCAGGGGTAAGCCCTGCCAGAGCATCCGCCGCCAACAGCATGGCACCCACCGTCCAGGTGGTTTTCTCCTCAGGCCACACCGCCCTATCCCGGTACACGTAACCCGTCCAGTAACCGCCGTCGCTGTCTTGCCAGCGATGCAAACCGCGATACAAAGCTCGCGCCTTACTCATCTCGCCGGCCGCCAATAAAGCCATGGTCAACTCGCAGGACTCGGCTACGGTCACCCAGGGCTCATCATTTACACAACGACAACCCAATTCGGGCACCACAAACTCGCCCCATTTCTCCTGCAGGCGCGCCTTGGCTGCGTCGCCAGAAAAAGCTCCGGTCAATACTGGGTAAAACCAGTCCATGGAAAAACGCGCTTTGCTTTCCCAGGTGCGGTCAAATCGATGGGATTTTTCCCGCAATGCCACACCCAGACGCTCGCGCGCTTCGGTCCACTCGGGCTTGGGTACCTGCAACACCGTAGCAATATTGATCCCACACTCCAGGCTCTTGAAGATGGAGGCACAACCGGTGATCAGTGCGTCCTCCATGGGTACACCGTCACTATCGACGGCCCACTGAATTTCTCCGTGAGCAGACTGCAGTCTCAGTACAAACTGCAGCGCAGCCTCTGTCATCCCCCAGTGACGCGCAAGAAACGCGCGATCACCCGAAATGAGATAGTGATGCCAGATCCCGGTGGCAACATAAGCGACGAAATTGGACTCGCGCCGCTCACCGTTATCGACCTTATTGTCCCGGTAAGCCGCCCACCAACTGCCATCATCCAACTGCTGGGTTGCCAACCAAGCGTATGCCCGCTCGGCAGCAGCAAACTCTCCCGCAATACTAAGCCCCATCGCCGCTTCTACATGGTCCCAAGGGTCTGCATAGTGCCCTTCAAACCAGGGAATACACCCATCCGCCTGCTGCTGCGACAAAATATAATCCGCACTCGCCCGCACAAAATTTTTCGGTAGAAGTGGAAGTGCGTTTTCACCTGGCGTGGAGTCCGCATCCAGTTCTGCAGAAGAAACCGCAGGGGAAGCCGCTAGCGCATCCATTACACCGCTCATACCGTCGACTCCTCTGGGAGGGCGGCCTGTTTTACCGACCTAGCGTGCGCTGAAACAATTGATGAATCCTGCGCTACAGGTACATCATGCTCGGCTGATGGCTTTACAAAATACAAGGCAACACTTTTACCCAGTACTGGATTCAACACGGCTTCTAGTCCGCGTGTCAGTATCGGGCGCTCCATCATGTCCCACACCAGAAAACGGTGATACTGACGCAGGATGGGCTTGTTATCCTGCCCCCAGAACAAGCATTTCAGCCACCAGAACGGCGCGTGCAGCGCATGCGCCTTGTGGCGGGCAAAGTATTTGAACCCCAGGGATTCGATCGCTTTGCGCAGGCCTTTTTCGCGAAAGATACGGATGTGCCCGCCTTCTACCCGGTGATAGGCATCGGACAATTTCCAGCACACCCACTCCGGGAAAAATGCCGGCACGGTTGCAGCAAATATGCCGCACGGCTTTAACACGCGCAGAATTTCGCCAAGCACACCCTGATAGTCCTCGATGTGCTCCAGTACCTCTGAGCAAATAACCACATCAAAATGATCTGCGGGAAACGGCAACGCCAGCGCATTACCCACACAAAACTGTAAACTGCCCGCTTGCTGACCACTCTCTGCAAAGGGTTGCGCGCGTTCGGCTGCGGTGGCCAAATCCTGCGCACTCAAATCGACGCCAAAGATTTCGACCTGATCGGTAATGGAGAAATGAATTGCATGGCGTCCTTCACCACAACCAAGGTCCAACACACGCTGCCCTGGTCGCAAATTCAGCAGCTTGGGGTCAACCGTAATCATCAGGCCGCGGCTCCCCGACTATTGGTATTGGTTTCTATCTCACCGCTGGTATTGGTGTATTCCGCCTGCTCGGCAGACATCGCTGAAGAGGCACTTGGAAAAGCCTGTGATTGTGGGCGTAGCGAAGGGGCGCTCGTTGCCGCTTTCTGAGCGGGCTCACGCATCACGTCACGGTAATACGCCACCAACTTTTTGGCGGCAACCTGCCAGGAAAATTGCTCTTCGATACGACGGCGCCCCGCTTTACTTAAAGATGCGTGCAGATCGGAGTCTTGCAGCACCTGTTCGATCGCGCGCGCCAAAGCACCACTGTCACCGGCGGGGACCACAAGCCCGGCATCACCCACAACTTCGGGCAATGCACCGCCATCACTGGAAATTACCGGCACCCCACAGGCCATGGCTTCACCCGCGGGAAGACCAAACCCCTCATAAAGAGATGGGCACACAACCATGCCCGCAGAGGCGTAATATCGCGCCATTTCCTCATTGGAGACTCCCGATACAAAACGCACACTGGACTCAAGGTCAAGTTCACGTAACAGCTGTTCGGTCGCACCGCCCTCCTGCAGCTTACCCACCACCAACAATTCCAACTGCGGATAGCGTGCGCGCAGCAAGGCCACTGCTTGCAACAGAAACCGCAGTCCCTTCAGCGGCTGATCTGCCGATGCCGTCGTCATAATACGCATGGGGTTCTGGCGAACATCGGCTTGTGGCCTGAACAGCTGCGTATCGATACCGTTGTAAATCAATTTGAGCTGTTCAGGCAACACACCAAACTGCGACACGATATCGTCAAAGGATTGCGAGGAAACGGTGACAATATGTTTCAGCTTGCGGGACACCCGGATCTGCATGCCGAGGAAACTGTGCCAACGGCGCACCAGCAGCCGATAAAACCAATCCGGCGCGGCATCCAGCGCCAGCTGTCGATCACGGGTAATCGGGTGATGAATGGTTGCCACCACAGGCAAGCCGGATTTTTCGATATCCAGCAAGCCATAGCACAGCGACTGATTGTCGTGCACCACGTCGTAATTCTGACCGTGCTTGCGCAAGTAACGGGCAACTCGCCGGCCAAAGGTGTATGGTTCGACGAAGCCACCGGTGAGTTTGCCAAACCATTCGTAAAAATCTGCCCAACTCAACAGATGCTTGAACTTCAGTGCCCGAGTGGGGCTTGGGTGTTCGTATAAATTGAGGCCTGGCATTTTGATCAGGCGTACACGCGGGTCAAGTTCTGGGTAGGGTTGCCCAGAAATCACGTCCACTTTGTGTCCCGCATCTGTGAGTGCCTTACTCAGGTAGTGCAGGTAAACGCCTTGGCCGCCACAATGCGGGTGGCTCCGATATCCGAGCAAGCAAATATTCAGGGGCCTGGATTCGGCCAATGGACCGTCGGTTTGATTTCCCAAGGCGGTCATAAATTCCCCGTAGTTATTGTTTTGGCTAGCAATTGATCCGTTGTCGCCGATAATAACCGGAACTCGTCGGTTCTGAATGGGGCGAAGAATACACCGCCGCGGATATGACTGCTAGGCAAGATCCATCGACTTGCGAGGCAAAACTACTCAGTCCGGCGCCACCTAAGCAGGGAAAAAAGAAACGGGTCTACTGCAAAAATCGCCCCGATAGGGACGACAAAGCCCCGGCCCACCATACCTGGCGCGCCGGGGCGAAGGAGTCTGGAGCATTTGTTCGATCAGAAGCTGAACTTGTAGCCCACACCCAGATTGAAGATCCAGGAATCGTAGTCCATGTCCTCTCTGATGCGGATGGTGTCAAAGACAATGTCATCTCGCAGGGCGATATTATCAACACCCAGCTCGAGCTCAGGATCAGCATCCACCCACATGGCCGAGGCATTGAACAACCAATTGGCATTGCGACCGAATTCAATATCGATACCTACCTGCGCGGTCCAACCCCAGGAGCTACCGAAATTCATGAGACCACGATCAGCCCGACCAACAAACTGACCGTTGTCGTTGATCACATCCTCAATAAAGACGGGACGCAGGAAATCCTGTTTAATATCGGTGTAGTTTACGCCCAAACCAAAATACGGCTGAACCCAACTTTCGACACACACCGGATACCAGTTGGCAAACAAACTGGTTACGCTGGTATCAAATCCGCGTAGACGATCGCGGCGGCGAATATCGATATCATCGCCAGTGGCCGTAATGGTGTAGTCCGCATCCATGTCGGCCTGATTCATGTGGTACAACTCAACCGCCCAGTGGTCGGCGACAAAGAAGGTACCGTTAATAAACCATGAGGAATCGCTGTCGACAGTAATACGCTCACGAATCTCTACCGGAATCGTCGAATCTGGATCATCCGGATCCACGATATCGATCACGTTGCGGTTAGAAAAAACGGAAGTACTGTCCGCGTCGACATAAGAACCCCCGACGCGGAAGATGAAATCGCCACCAGTAAAATCGGCAATCGCCGGTGAAGTCGCACTGGCGGCGGCAATCGCCAGCGGCAGAAGAAGAGACTTGGTTCGCATGGTAACTCCTTTTAACACTAAATGCTCCATAGCCGCCGGGGACAACGAACAAAAAATGACCCGTGCGTGCGGTTAGTTTCAGTATAGGTGGAGTTTTCTAAAAAACAGCAAGTACTGCCTAAGGTTTAACCCGCAAATGGGAAGAAATTTCTGCAAAAAGTTTTCGGCCAAAAAAAATGCCCGCCATAGGGCGGGCCAGATTTCTCGAACACACTTTCAGGAGGAGAGTTTGCGACGCACTGAGCAAACAAGTACTCAGTTGTCTGTGTTTAGGTATAGCAGAGCAAGCACGGCTACTTCCTGAACTGACATCAAACCCTTTGCATTGTGGCAGTAAACTGCGCCGAGCAAAGCCGTGGCGGATTAAATAGCCGAAGCTTTGTCATTAAAGTATTTGCCGATGGCAAATCACGCGCGATGCAAATAGCTCTGGTATTCAACATCAGTAACTCGCGCGGCAATTTCCGCCTGCTCCTGTCGTTTCAATAATACAAACAGATCCACAAATTCCGGATCAAGGTATTCACGCCACAATGTACTTTGCTCGAAGCGCTTCAGCGCGCCACTCCAGGTATTGATGAGCTGTTCGCTCTCCACCTGATACGCATCACCTTCCACCGCTGCACCTGGCCGGAGCTTATTTTCCAAACCATGACAAACTCCGGCAAGGATGGCGGCCAACACTAGATATGCGTTCACATCGGCACCGGCGATACGGTGCTCAATGCGGCGCGCAGCTGGCTCACTGGCGGGAATACGGAATGTCACCGTTCGGTTGTCGTAGCCCCAACACAGATTCAAGGGCGCATGACTACTTTCCTGAAAACGGCGGTAGGAGTTTGCGTGGGGCGCAAAAATCGCCATGGCGTCATTAGCAGTCGCCATCATACCCGCCACGGCTTGCTGCAATAATTCAGAGCCTTCATCGGTGCCGTCGTTAAAGACGTTATTGCCATCTTTATCGACCAGGCTCATATGCACATGCATACCATTACCGGCCAGCTCTCCAAATGGCTTGGCCATGGTGCTGACCCGAAGCCCATGACTGCGTGCAACACCTTTTAACAGACGTTTGAACAACAGGGTCTGGTCGGCAACTTTTACCGGGTCATCACTATGCAGTAAATTGATTTCAAACTGGCCGGGTGCGCATTCGGAAAGAATAGAATCAGCAGGAATCCCCTGCTCTTCACAGGCAGCGCGCACATCGGCAAAGAAATGCCGCTGGGCATCCAACTCTGCCAGGTCGTACACATCGGTAGAAGGCACCAGCTCGCTGTCATTGTCACTAACCGGACGCGGGCGCCCCAATTCATCGGCGTCCTCGCGCAACAGGTAGAACTCCACCTCGGTAGCACACACGGCCTTCAGCCCCAGACGCGCGAGGCGTTCAACCACTTTCTGCAGTTGCGCGCGCGGGTCTGCGTAAAGCACAGAACCGTCGGCTTCGTGCAACTGCATGTGCAGCTGTGCGGTCTGCTCCCGATGCCATGGTGCCAGACAAATTGGCGAGACCGGTTGGCACACCCCATCACTATCACCACTGGCAAATACCAGCGGACTGTTTTCAATATCGCGACCCCAAATATCCAGGCTCACGGCACTGCGGGGCATCTGCAAGCCACCCTTCAATAATTTTTTGGCGGAATCTGCGGGCAGCCACTTCCCCCTCGGCACACCGTTAATGTCAAAGGCGAAGCCTTCGATCCATTTAAGGTCCGGGTGATCCGCAAGGAACGCATTCGAGGTCTCGAGGATTTCCGCGGGCGGCTGGTATTTTTCTTTTGCTGCCATAAAAGGGCTTCACGCTGTTGAAGGATGCTGTTGAAAGGGAACGGCCCCCACTACAAACCTAGTGGAGGCCTAGTTTGGATATTACGCCATAGCCTTGGCGGTTTCATCCAGCGCACGGTGCGCCTTGTCCACCAGCTCGTCAATATGTGCGGTATCCAGAATCAGCGGCGGAGCAATAATCATGGTGTCGCCAGTTGCCCGCATCACCAGTCCGTTCTTGATGCTCATATCGCGACAAACAGCACCAGCAGTGCAGTCATCGTCAAAGCGCGCGCGGCTGCCTTTATCTTTCACCAGTTCCAGTGCACCTACCAGGCCGAGAGTTCGCGCCTCGCCCACGATTGGGTGATCAGCCAGTTCCGCCCAGCGCTTGGCAAGGTATGGTCCGGTGACATCACGCACGTTTTCAATGATCTTTTCATTGCGCAGGATGTTGACGGTCACGATACCCGCCATACAGGCTGCCGGGTGCGCAGAGTAAGTATAACCATGGGTAAACTCGCCGCCCTTGGCCTTGATGACTTCCGCCACACGGTCGCTCACCATGGTGCCGCCCAGCGGGAAGTAACCATTGGTCACTGCCTTGGCAAAGGTCATCAGGTCCGGCTTCATACCGTAGTAATCCGCACCAAACCATTCACCGGTGCGCCCGAAGCCAAAGATCACCTCATCCATTACCAGCAGGATGTCGTACTGATCCAGAACCTTCTTCACTTCCGGCCAGTAAGTTTCCGGCGGAATAATCACACCACCCGCACCCTGAATTGGCTCGGCGATAAAGGCGGCTACTTTTTCCGGCCCCAGTTCCTGGATTTTTTCATCCAGACAACGCGCGGCGTAGATACCAAACTCTTCCGGTGACATGTCACCACCTTCACCGAACCAGTATGGCTGCTGAATGTGCTCAATGTAGTCCAGCGCCTGGAACTGCTTGTGCATACCACTCATGCCACCCAGGCTGGCACCACCAATGGTGGAACCGTGATAGGCGTTCTGGCGGGAGATAACAATGCGCTTCTGCGGCTGATCTTTCAGATCCCAGTAGCGACGGATGATTCGCAGGTTGGTGTCATTGGCCTCACTACCGGAACCGGTGAAGAACACGTTGTTCATACCAGCCGGAGTCACCTCGGAAAGCAGGTCGGCGAGCTCAATGGAGGGCACGGTGGTGCACTGGAAGAAGCTGTTGTAGAACGGCAGCTTGTTAAGCTGCTCGTAGATGGCTTCACTGATTTCCCGACGGCTATAACCGAGGTTACAGCACCACAGGCCGGACATGCCGTCGAGCATGGTGTGGCCATCAATATCGGTAATGTACGGACCTTCCGCACTGGTGATTACACGGGTGCCCTGTTTGCCAAGGTCGTGGAAATCGGTAAACGGATGCAACAGGTGATCGCGGTCATGCTGTTGTAGCTGATTTTTGTTCATGAACTCACTCCTGACTCGAAAAATGCCTGCGCCATCTATACATTGCAGACAGCGCCGTAAAATGTGATCACATTCTAGAGGCAAGACCGGAAGTGGTGCAACCGCTATTCGCAACTCAGTCGCGCCTCAGTCGCAAAGAGGCCACCGCCGCACGAATAGCACTAGCCTAGTGCCAGCGGGCCACGAGTAGTTGCGCGGTTTGAGACCAGTAATCGCGAGGGAGTAAAGAAAGTAGAGAGGCAAGGCCGAGAAACGGGCTGAAACGCCGAGAAAATAGCAGACCAGCCAGTCAATGGGGTAAATCACATGGACCAGCCGGTAGAAATTGAAAAGTTAGCTAGAAGGCGGTGTCACGGTGACCGCAACCGGGACCACATCCAGGGCGACATCAACGATCGAGTACTGGTCTTTGGTACCAGAACCATAGCGCCAGAAGCCCCGAGACTGCTCGGTCTGCTGAAACTGGAACAATACCCCCTGCCCCGTTTCGTCGTTAAACGCGTAGCGCCGCAACTCACGCACTTCTCGATTATCCAGCAAGGAAAAGCCGAGCAAATGATCCAGGCGCTGGTTTGCGAGTGCGATACCGGCGCCCTGGGTCGCGCGATAACCAAAGGCTTCATGGCCGGGGGTTTCACTGCCAGCAATCGTGACTTCACCAGTTTCCCAGGCCAGGGTATCCCCCCCGCTCAAAACACTGAGACGCAAACCTTTGGCCGCGAATGGCCCCTCTTCAGGCGCAAATTGCGCAGTACGGCCATCGGCCACCACCAGGTTGCCAGCGCCCAGCACTTTCATGGTCTTGTTTTCGAGGTTTACCAGCAGTGCGGTGTCTTCATCCACCCCATAGCCAACCTGGGAAGCCGCGTCAGAGGAAAAGCCCAGTGCCCGGATCAAGCGCCCCAGACGCGCCTTGCGATCAAAGTGCTGATCCACCACGCCAAAGGGTAGGAAACCGAGACCGCGAGCCAGCAACAACTGTCCAGACTCCTGACTGTCCATGCCCGCGTACACTTCAACGCTGGGCAGTGTCAGCGCACTCAAGGAGTCTCCCGCGGCGATCATGGTTTCGCTCATGATCGCCGCGCCGGCGCTGGTGCCGCCAACAACGGCGCCACGCGACAGCTGTGCGCGTATTGCGGCGAGCACCGGACCATCTTCCCCGTCTGGTCCGAGCAATGTACCGGTGATTCTGGTCTGATCCCCGCCCACAAACCAAATACCACCAACATCCGCCAACGCCTCCGCAAGCACTGCGTCGTTGCCACCATCACGCCACAGACTTTCATCCACCGATTCGGTCGAGGCATCATCCTTTACCGCGATGGGCAGCACACGAATGTCACCCGCAAAACCGAAGTGGCGCAGATCGTCGGCAAACTGCTGCGCGTAGTGCGCGGGCCGACCAGAGGCCGCCGGTACGATCGCTACGCTGGGCAGCTGAGGAGGTATAGATTCGATAAACGCCCGATAAACATCTTTGTTATCACTTCTCAGTGCACCACCCACAATTAACAAGCGACCGGATTCACTGGCAACATGGGTTACATCCGACTCTGTCGATGCAACTTTTTCCAGTGCCCCATCACTTTTGCTGGAGCAACCGGCTCCGACAAGCGCGAACACGAACAGCGACAGACTCGCAATACGCCACAATTTCATAAACTCACCCCTACCCGAAAACTTTCCAACTTTGGCGAATCCACGCAAAACTGAAGCGCGGCATCGGAAGGCTCCCCGAACATCCGCTCTCCTCGTGGGCTCCGCCCAAAATGTTCTTTAAAACACCGGCTAAAATGCGAGGCAGAGCGGAAACCGCATTGCTGCCCGATAGCATCGATACTCTGCTCACTTTCCAGCAGCAGCACGCGTGCATGCTGCAGGCGCAACTCACGATAAAAACGTGCCGGTAATATTCCCTTGAAGCGGCTGAATATACGTTCCAGCTTTTTCACCGAAATATCCAGATAAGCGGCCAACTCCGCGGTGCGCAGTGGCTCTGCGAGGTTGTTGCACATCAACGCAAGCGCTTCATCCAGTAACTGTCGATCTTGCCAAACCGCCACAGCAGAACCTCGCTATTCAGAGTGTTGAGCCGTCTGCAACGACTGGTCAAACAACTGCCAGCGGCCACGTGCCATTACATGGGTAATTTGGAATCGCTCGGGATCTACCAGCAGTAAGTCCGCGTCGCGACCGGGAGCTACTTGCCCCTTGCGCTTCAGACCGAGCGCCCGCGCTGGGTTGCTGGTGACCGTCTGCAACGCGCGTGACAAGTCCAGCTGCTCATCCTGCACGGCACGTCGGAACTCATCAAACAGGCTGGTGATGGCTCCCACTTCCATATCCCGCAATTGCCCCAAGTCGCAGAAATTTGTCAGTGAACCCTGCGCATCTGAAGAAAAGGTGAGCTGGTCTATTGGCGCACCCAGCTCCAGCGCGAGCGCCAACGCCTGACTTGCACGCATTTCGCCACTCGCCAAGATGTCATCGGTGGTCGACGTGGTGAAGTCGATAAAGCCGCCCGCACAGGCAAACTCGACACCGTGCTCCAGTAGCGACCGGTTGCGGTTCATATGTGTCGGATAAAACTGGGCAATGGGAATTTCGGAGTTTTCAACCACATCAAACAACGGCTGTAGACGGCCAGCGCCATCCCCGACATGCACACTGACTACACCGCCCTTCCCGCTTAACATCCCAGCAACCCGCGCATCGGCGGCGATGCGCGTTAATTCATCACGGGTCGGGTGAGATGAACGGTGGTCGGAGATCGCCAATTCACCAACGCCAATGACGTTATCGATAAGGATGATGTCGCCACGGACACTACCGGTCAGGGTATTTACCGGTACTTGATAAGAGCCCGTCTGGATAAAGCACGAAATCCCCTGCGCCTCCAGGGATTTGGCTTTGCCAAACAACTCATTCAGGGTGCGGGTAATCGCATCGGTACCCAGGGCACCAACAACGGAGGTAACACCACCGGCGATCGCATCGCGTACATTCAGCTCAGGCGTGCGTGAGCCAAACCCACCTTCGCCACCACCTCCGGTGATATGCACCAGCGAGTCAACCAGACCAGGCATGAGCCAGGCACCATCGGCATCCACCACTTGGCCGACGTTCTCCGGCAAAGACAGATGCTGATCGATTTTTGCCACCCGGTCGCCCGCCACCAACACATCACAGCGGCCGAGACTACGGGGGGCAAATACCTCCGCATTTTTGATCAGAGTAATTTGAGACATAAAAAAACTGCTTAGAAATTAAAAGCCGGAAACGGCTGCAACCAATACCGCCAACGACGCGAATAAAAACAGCGCACCTTGCAGCGGCAAGATAAACCGAATCCACACACCCCAATCCAGACGCGCCGCGCCCAGGCATCCCATCAATGCTGCGGACGTGGGCACCACAATGTTGGTGAGACCATCGCCAAGCTGGAACGCAAGCACGGCGGTCTGACGAGTAACGCCCACCACATCCGCTAGCGGTGCCATGATTGGCATGGTCAGTGCTGCCTGACCGGAGCCGGAGGTAATAAAGAAATTAAACACGGTTTGAAATACCAGCATAAACCAGGCGGAAACCGCGCCCGATACATCCGCCAGGCTATTGCCTGCCACATGCAAGATGGTATTTAGAATACTTGCACCCTGCGGGTCATCGCCGCCGAGCAACAGCACTATGCCTTTAGCAAACGCCACCACCATCGCCGCAGGCAGCAACTGCTGCGCGCCTTCTTTAAACGCCGCTGCAGCCTTGTTGGCAGTGAGCCCATTCAGGCCAAAGGCAATGGAAACCGCGGCGATAACGATACCCATGGTGAAAAACTGGCTGGCAATTTCGGGCAGGAAGTAACTGCGCTCCACCACCCCCCAGATCATCCACGCGATACCCGCACAGAACAGCAGTAACACCCAGCCATCTCCGCGAACCATGGTTTGCAATGCATTGGTCGACACGGACTTGTCACGAAATACCTGGTCAGAGGCATAAGCCAGCGAGCGCGAGGGTTTCTTCTGGATACGACGGGCATAAAAAATGGTGTATGCAGCCAGGCCACAGGTGGCCAGCAGCCAAAGAGCCATGCGCAAACCACTGCCAGACATCAAAGGAACCCCAGCAATACCCTGGGCGATGCTTACCCCAAAAGGATTCATCCAGGATGTGGCGAAGCCTACCTGCGTTGCGACATAGGTAACCAGCAAAGCGGTAATACTGTCATAACCCATGGAAACCAGCAGGGGTACAACGATCAGGGTGAAAGGGATGACCTCTTCGCCCATACCGAACACCGCCCCACCGAGGGAAAATAGAAAGCACAGTATTGCCAGGTACAGGTGCCCTGCTTCGCGATTGCGCGCAATCACCTGAAACAAACCCCGCTCAACGGAGCCACTGGCAAATATCAAGCCGAAGGCACCACCGGTCAGCAGGATAAACGCGAACACACCAATCGATGCGCCCCACTTGCTACCAGACACCATGCCTTCAAAGGCAAAATTCAGAAAACCAATACCCCCACCCTCTGCAAACAGTGCCAAACCTGCCGGTTCGGCGGTTGCCTGCTTGTAGCTGGCCGGGTCAATCACACTGCGTTCTACCCCATTTACCACATTGGTGACGGTATCGAAGGTGCCCGCAGGGATTAAAAAATTCAGCGCAAACGCGACAACAGCTACCCCCAACAATATCAGGTAGGTATCCGGCATGGCCCAGGTCTTGGGCACCTGCGATTCCACTGACTCGGAAACGCTAGTGACAGAAGAGTTGGTATCGCTCGTTTGCATAGGAATAAACCGCATTAAATGGAAAAGTACCAGCGGGCGTGCAACGCACGCCCGCTGGGATCAGGTCCTGTGAGACGCCGATCAGAACGCGTAACCGTAGCTCATGGTGTAGAAACGCCCCATGGAGTTATGGTTAAAGTGGTCAACGTTGGCGCCAGTGCCCAGTACCAGAGGCGGCTCCTTATCGAACAGGTTGTTGACGCGCAGGCTCAACCAGCTGCCGTTGTCGAAATCACGGGCGACACGGAGGTCAAAGGTCACCCAGCTATCGACTTCCACATTACCTTCATCGTCGATGTCGACACGAGATGCGAAGTACTCGTTGCCTTCCTCAAATACGGAATCCAGTACGCGCGGGCTCGGGTCGTCCATGTAGCTGTGAACGTAACGGGCGGTCAGAGCAGATGACCAGTCCTCGTAGGTCCAGCGCAGGGAACTATTGGCACGGATACGTGGGTAGGTATAGTTACCGGCTTCTTTCACGATACCCAGCGCATCGGATGGTAGTTTGTCGAACTCGTTCAGGTAAGTACCGTCCAGAGTGAAGCGGAAGTTACCCCAGCTTTCGGTGTCAAAGTACTGGGTAAACGCCAGATCCACACCGTTGGTCTTCTGCCAACCGAGGTTGGACAGCTGGAAGTGCGCATCCACTACAAAGCCACCTGCCACTTCAAGGCCAGGCTGACCTGTTGGCAGCTCACCTTCACCTACTACCGCGAAGTCACCATTGAACGCGCGCAGGATGAAGTCATCCTCTTCCACACCGATCAGATTCTCATGCTCGATATTCCAGTAATCGATAGAGATCTCGGTATTTTCGCTCGGCTTCAACAGGAAGCCCGCACCCCAGGTGGTAGCAGTTTCCGGCTTCAGTTCATCATTGCTCACATCTTCGGACAGCAGAGACTCACCTGACTCGTCAATCAGACCGTCACAGGCCACAGGAGTTACGCTACAGTCGACGGAATAGCTGGAAAGCAAGGTACCCGCACCAACCTGCGCAAGAGATGGCGCACGGAAGGAAGTGGACCAGTTGGAACGGAAGATGATTGCATCGTTAAACGCATGGCGCAGCGCAACCTTGGGGTTGGTGTCGCCACCGAAGTTATCGTAGTGGTCGTAACGCAGGGCGAGCTGCAACTCGGTGTTGGCCGCCAGCGGAATCATCTGTTCCATGTAGACCGCCCACTGGTTACGCGCGGCGTCTGCAGAAGTGGAGCTGAAGCCCAGAATCGGCTCGGGGTTCAGGGTGGTAGAAACTGCATCACCAGACGGGGTATCTATCACAGACTCTCGGCGGAACTCACCACCAAAGGCCACCTGCACAGTACCGGCCGGCAACTCGATCCAGCTGCCAGAGATATTACCATCAATGGCGTACAGGCTGGACTTACCACCGCGTTTTGCATCCGTGCGGATCAGATCGTCCATCTCCGCTATCTGATCAACCTGACCACCGAAGGGGTTGTACCAGGCAGTGGTTTTGCCGAGGTCTTCACAGGTTTCACCCGCACCAAAACTTGCACTGGGGCGTGCTAGGTCTACTTCCCAGCGATCGACAACAGAACCATCGGTACACAGGTTGCCTACGCTTGCATTGTAGAAAGCATCCGCCTTGTACAGTCCGGAAATTCCGCGCTGCTCAGATTCACTGCGACCCAAGTTAGCGGCAACTTCCCAGCTCCAATCGTTTACTTCACCACGCAGGCCGGACACCAGGCGCATGGCCTCGCTTTCCACCTCGACCGCGCGTGCATCCGGGAACTTACCCCAGGCGAAAATCGGGTAACCGTAATAATCACTGAAATCGTTGGTTGGATAATCCGGGTGGAAGGAACCCTCCTCAACCAGATCTGCCTTCAGGGCTTCTGGCCACAGGGGGCTTTCCGGATCGAACGGCGCACGGGAGAAGTTTGCCGGAGCGGAGGTACCACGAGACTCACTGGTCTGCAGCATCAGGGTGTTAAACCACTCCAGATTGTCGGAGATATCGTAATTAAACGTGGCAACGACACTGGCGCTTTCGTATTCATCCTGAGTCGCGGCAACCGCATTGGTGTTGAATTCACAGTAATCGCCGAAGCTGCCGAAACCAAACTGATCTTCCGGACAGCCGCCGGACGCAGGGCCCTCAGTCTGGTCGTAGTACGCCAGGAACAAGTCATTGAAGCTGGGGTAAACACCCTGCTGGCTCGGACGCACAGAGTTCGCGGTCAACTTGCGGTCGCGGTCGTACATTGCGTTACGGGAGAACAGATCAACCACCACCATGGTGTGGCTGTTCTCACCTTCACGGCCCCATACCCAGTTCAGGTTGTATTTGCCTTCATCGGAGCCGGCGGTGGAGTTGCCGTGAGTCAGGGAAATTTCAGAACCGTCAAAATCATCACGCAGTACGAAGTTCACAACGCCTGCGACCGCGTCGGCACCGTAGGTGGCCGCGGCACCACTGGGCAACACTTCCACGCGCTCAATGGCAGACAATGGGATAGAGTTTACATCGACGAAAGACTCCTGGCCCTTGGCGAAGGAACTCACGGAAACACGGCGACCATTCACCAATACCAGGGTGGAGCTAGCGCCCAGACCGCGCAGGGAAACGCCGGCGGCGCCTACTGGAGTGTCACTGGAGAGCGCGCCGGACGTGGCGGTAGAGAAAGTGCCGCTGCCGCCACCAGTCTGGGACAGCTGCTGCAGAATTTCGATGGGAGAAGTTGCACCGGAAGCTTCGATGTCGTCGCGATCAATCTGTACGACCTGTACTGCACCTTCGGTATCCAGCCCCTTGATGTGGGTACCGGTAACAACGATTTCTTCAACGGACGCATCTGCACCTTTTGGTGCTTCCTGTGCCATTGCAAACGCACTGCTGCCAATCAATGAGCAGCCAAGTGCCAGTCGCACCGCCTTACTCAGTGGCGTTTTATTCAGTTGGGTTCTGTTATCCATTTTATTGCCCTCCAGGAAAAATTCCTGTCTCCGATGGTTGTTTCGTTTTTCTGTGAGATTCGAAATTGCGCGAACTGCAAGCATCAGCAATCGACACTTCAGACTCGCAGAAGATTTCCCAGGAAAAACCGGCGGCAATGCAGTGCAATAACCCATACCATCGATACCACAGCAATGCACAAGCAATGCCAACAGAGTTCGACAAATTGGGCTGGAAATAAGAACGGAAAAAACCGACTTATAGCTTCCTTGCACCCGCGCATAAATAAGCGGGGCCCCCGGTTAAACCGAGGTGGGGAAGCTACTCGTCAAACCACTCGCTGAGGTAGTAGTTGGAGGAGCAGCGCGTGACAGTAGCAGCCTTGTTCATTTTGCTCTTAATGCCTTGCACTGTTTATCAAGTAGGTTTTAACCAATTAACCACACTTGAACTTGGGAGTCAGACCGGTGGCTCTCTTGATTCGGCTATCGCGCCAGAAGCAGATCCAAATCAGATTACTATCGATCACACACCAATTTTTATCACGATGAAAAAAACCTGTAAAGGTTTTCTGCTACAGAATTTAATTCAGAAGCAGATACAGCCAGCAGCCGAATAATCTGCGATATTGTGGGAAAGAACCTTGTCGAAGGTGAACCGGAAGGGAACAAATTCCCCTCCCGATTCACCATTCCAATCACAACGTTTTTAACCGCAGAGGAAGTTACTGATACGGCTGATTGATATAGAAGTTAGTGGAGCGCCCATCGATACCAATGCGCTTGGGCGTCACGTTGCTGGCCCCAGTGGAGAGGTTGAATTGGTCAAACTCACCCAGCTTGTAGCGCAGCACGTCTTCGTAAACCACTGGCAGGCCACATTGTGCCTGAGTCCGACTGCTCTGACCGTCCTCCTGCAGAACGTACACACTGCCCGCGCCATCAACCACACCGCTGCCATCGGGAGTGAAGAAGATCGAAGTGGCTTCGTCGACGCCAATGCCCTGAATACCCGCAGGCAGTCCCGCCATAAAGGCCATCAGGCGGCCCATACGATCGCGCTCGGCAAAATGGGTATCAACGATCACACCCTGCATGATTGCGGTGGTCAGGAAGCCATCGGAAATATTGGTGTTTTCGTGGCACAGATCGCTCACCGCTTCGGACGAGTAGGCACCCAGCACGCCGTCAGGGTCGTAGATGTGCTCGGACTGCACAGCCGCACCGGCAGAGGTACCGCCCAGGACACCACCACGGGCAATCACTTCATCCAGGGCCTGCTGCAGCGGAGTGCCCTGCCACTGATTCAGGTAGTCGGATTGGTCGCCGCCGGCAATCCATACAAACTCGGCAGAACGCACGGCCCAGGCTACGTATTCGTCATTAGCGTGCTGTTGGCGATCAACAATCAGGGTTTCGACGGAATCTGCATTGAGCAGCCCCTGCAGATAATCGTTGTAGCCATCGCTACCGCTGGTGCGCAGCACCACGACATCGCCACCACCGATCAACGGCTCGACACGACGAGTAAACGCGGCATCGACGTCACTACCGCCGCCCATCACCAGCAAACCGCCGGAAGTCTGGTTCACGCAGATGTCGGCTTCACTGCCCGTAATGTATCGGGTCAGACCGCCCGGCTTTGCCGGCCGCGTGCCAACATTACAGTCGCCGCCACCGCTGCTTCCGCCGCTGCTGCCCCCACTGCTGCTGCCACCGCTACTACTTCCACCGCCACTGCTGGAGGGAATGCCGTCGACACTCAGGGTGTAGTCACCTCGGCCGGAGTAACGAGTTACTTTGAGGGTGTACAGGCCATTACCGTCGACACTGACACTGGCTGACTCGGGGCGGTTGCTTGTTTCGGCGCTATACAGTTGCTGTGATGCGTCGTACAGGTACCAATCAAAGTCGTCGCCACTGTCGTGCGCGAGAGAAATATCCAAATCGGACGGAGTATCAATATTGAAGTAATACCAATCCTGATCCCTGCGGTTGGCAATGTTGCCAGCAACCGCCTGACCAGAACATACAGGGCCATCGGCATCGGCCTCGGCATCATTCGATTCGGTCTCCGCGGAGACACAGGCCAGCGCGCCGTGACTCATCGCGGAAAGCAAAAAAAGCGGGATAAGTTTTTTCTTCACCTTAGGTTCCTCTATGCGTCGTTATTGTTATCGCCAATCTATGGCTACGGCACAAGATTACCCAAGAGGTCGGCCGCGGAAGCGTCATCCGCGGCCAAAGGGAGAAAACAGGCAAGTTAGGGATAAAACAGAACAGTTTATGCTAGAAACTGCAGTCGAGTGCGTCCAACAACATGTGTGTAATCAGACCAATACCCAGCCAGCGCACTGGCTTCCAAGGTAAAAACATCATCGCACCATACACAGAAATCGGCAGTAATTTATGCAGCGGATGGTAATTAATACTGCAACGGCCCGGGTCATAGATCGGCGTCGCCAGTAAATGATCGAGATCTACCAGATTCGCAGCCACCATAAACAACGCGGCCTTTTTCCATTCTTCGCGAAAGAAAAACCAGGCAATAGCGAGAGGAACAAGGAAGTGGAGAACAATATGAATGTAACTGAACATCAGTGCGGCATTAACTCTTCAGCAGAAATGGAGCCCAGTCCCTCTTCAATATCCTGGCGAATAGCAGTGCGCACGCGCTGCTCATCTTTTGCCGCGATCGCGTCGATCAAGTCTTGATGGCGATCTGGTAATTCCTGTACACCGAAGCGTTGGAATACCAAATGTTGTAAAGGTGCGGTCTGCAACCAGAGACTCTCGATCAATGACAAAATAATATGCGGATGCCCAAGGCGATATAGGGTGAAGTGGAACTCGAGGTTGGCGGCAACATACTCTTGTATGTCGTTTTTTGCCAGCGACTCGGTTACCCGATCGTCTAGACCTCTTAACGTTTCGAGCTCGGCATCTCCTACCTGCGGTAGCGCCTGGGCCGCGGCCTGGCACTCGAGCGCCACCCGGGCAGCACAAATTTCGTCCAACTTTTCCCGCGTCATGCTAGGTACGGTCACGCGGCGGGTATCGGAAAGCTCCAGCGCCCGCTCCGAGGTAAGCCGGCGCAGGGCCTCGCGCACGGGCATTGGGCTGCAGTCGAGCTCGGCAGCCAAGCCGCGAATCGTGATGGGATTACCGGGTAAAAACTGCCCCCGGAGAATCGCATCGCGCACCTGATAGTACACCCGCTCCTGGGTGGTCCGGAACTCTTCCTGCGGCTGAGTAAATTCGGCGTCTTTCACTGGTCTTCCACTGCTCTTCCACTTACTTAGTGGCGCGGTTGCGAGGTTGCTCCCTCAGCTATACCTCACGCGGACATTGCCAGACGGTGAGGCTCTTCATCACTGCCAACCTCGATAAGCTCGTTGGCAATGGCGCCAGTTTGCCACATTTCGAAGAAATCCTCCGCAACCCGCTTGCCGGCCTCGGTCACCGCATTCCAGTACTTGAGGCGCTCTTCCGTGGAGAGTTTGACGAAGTCATCGCGATCCGGGATTTTCCCATAAGGTAATTTGGCTACCCACGACGGCGATGGTGCCACCAGAATTACATTATCCATGGCACCGCCACGCACCCAGCGCCACCGCAGGCTCTTGTCGAACCAGCCCGGGACCATATACGGGAAGAAATGGGGGTACAGCACCAACCCTTCCGGATGCTCAAAGCCAAGATCAAAGTGATAATCGGTAATACCGCCGTCGCGATAGTTACCCGCAGGCGCCCCGGAGGGAGTCGGCACGCCGGCCATCACCAGAGGGATGGAGCCGCTGGCCAGCACCGCCGGGCAGACGTTCTCCGGGTTCAGCGGCGTGTTGACCGTACTCAGGTTGCGGAAGCCCACTGCCGGCGCATCACCGGCATGGAACACCACCCGATCCCAGAACGCCTGCAAGCTGTGGCGACTGACCGCGTTGGCCAGTGCCGATGCGAACAAGGCTGGCGCCAGAAGGGCCTTCTTTTCACTGGCGAGCGGCCCACGCCCGCGCACCGTCACAAAGTGGCTGCGCCAGACCGGGTTGTTGGCAACGTGCTCGGCCCCCAGCTCTCCCAACACCCGTAACAGGATCTCTTCCCCTTTTGCGGTAATTTCCGCGGGCGTCGGGCGCTCACTGGCATAGGTCTGGTTGACATAGCCGTGCTCCAGAACCTCCAGCGCCTCCATGGGGTTGGCGGTGGCATAGCACATGTTACGGAAGCTGCCGATGGAAGAGCCCAGCGTGGCAATCGGCGTACTCCGGTCGCGGAAAAACTCACCGATCAATACCCGATCAAGCTGACTGATCGACAACCACTTCGGGCCGCCGGAGGCGCCTACCAAAGTGGAAACCATGCCCTGGTTCAAGCCTTCATCGCGCACTCGACGAGTGGCATTGGCGCCGGCAAGTACGACACAGCTGCGGGATTTGTTCGGGTTGGCCATCTTTAGCTCTCTTCTATTACTACGAAAGCCGGGAGTGGTTACCACTCTCCGGTATTTTCCATGGAAGCCCAGGGCTCCTGTGGTGGCAGGGAGTCACCTTTCTGCAACAGCTCAATGGAAATATTGTCTGGGGAACGTACAAACGCCATGTGGCCGTCGCGAGGCGGGCGATTGATCGTCACCCCCAACTCCATCAGGCGCTGACACGTCTCATAGATGTTGTCCACGCGGTAAGCCAGATGTCCAAAATTGCGGCCACCGGTATAGGTCTCCGGGTCCCAGTTGTAGGTCAATTCGAGGCACGGCCGCTTGTCCGCGTCGGCACTGCCTCTGTCCCCAGGGGCCGCGAGGAAAATCAGCGAGAAGCGCCCTTTCTCATAATCGCTACGGCTGACCTGATACAGTCCAAGCTTGTCGCAATAAAACTCCAGCGACTTTTCCAGATCGGTGACACGCACCATTGTGTGCAAATATTCCACTGCAACGCCTCCTTTGCGGGATTACAATCCCGATACGTCCATTGGATGACAATCTAATCATCCCCAACAAAGTTACCAGAACGAAATGTATCAAAAATACTATCGACATTTTTTACAGGGGGCTCAAAAAGCCTCCTCTGCAGGCTGCGACTTACCAGTTCTACATATGGCTTGCCACTCCCACCACTACTGGGCCGACGTGACCCTGGATGCGGTCAACGAATACTGGAACGACGCCGCCGCAATGGCGGACCAGAAATGGGACAAGATCTTTGGCGAGAAGATTCCCGCCTTCCAGCGGGGTATAGCAAGCGCTGTGAACCTGCCAGCCCCAGAGCAGGTTGCCCTGGCCCCGAACACCCACGAGCTGGTCTACCGCCTGCTGAGTGCCTTCGACCTGAGCCAGCCACTGCACATCCTGACCACCGATGGCGAATTCTACAGCTTTGCCCGCCAGTTGTTGCGGCTTGAAGAATTGCCGAATGTCCAGGTCACCCGCGTCCCCACCCAGCCTTACGCAACGCTCGCAAACAGGTTTGAGCAGGAGCTGCAATCCGGCCGCTACCAGCTGGCCTACGCCAGCCAGGTATTTTTCGATTCCGGGGTCGCGTTTCCGGAGCTGCTGGCTCTGGCGGAACGCAAGCCAGAAGCCACGCACATGGTCATTGATGGCTACCACGGGTTCTATGCCCGCCCCACCGATCTCGGCAAGGTGGCCGACAAGGTGTTCTATACCGCAGGCTCATACAAGTATCTGGGTGCCGGGGAAGGCATGTGCTTTATGACCATCCCGCGCGGCTGCCAGTTGCGGCCGCTGTATACCGGCTGGTTTGCGGAGATGGCGGAGCTGGAGAATCGCGGCGAAGGCGTAGGATTTGGCAACGACTGGCTGCGCTTTGCCGGCTCTACCATCGATTTCTCTCCGCTTTACAAGGCCCTGGCGGTACTGGAGCTTCACCAGCAGGAAGGTATTTCGGTGGATAGCATCCACCGCTATGTACTGAACAATCAGCGGCGCTTCCTCGCCACGATGGATGCCGCAGATCACCCGATCCTGAACCGCGAGAACCTGATCGCGCACGATTTGGAAAGGGGTCACGGCCACTTCTTCACATTCCGCTGTGGTAGCGCCGAAGGCGCCGAGCAGTTGCAGGCAACGCTGCGCGAGAAAAATGTGCTCTGCGATCGACGCCAGCAACTGCTGCGCCTGGGCTTTGCGCTCTACCACCCGGAAGAAGAAAGCTTCGCGCGCCTATTCACCTGATGTTCAGTTAGCTGACACGATAATAGCCATCATTACGATGTAACTTTAGCCACAGTAACTCGGTCAGTAATCACTCGGTCAGCAGTCACTCCGGCAAGAAAAAGGATTCGCTATGCACAACACTCTTTCCAACACGCGCGCATTTACCCGACGCAATTCGATAAAACTGTTATCCGCGGGCCTCATCGCGGGTATCGCCATTTTTGCCAGCGGTTGCGGCAGCGATTCCGGCAACCGCCCCACCGGTACTCTCGTTTCCATTTCAGCACAGGGGGAAGCCAGCCAGGTTCCGGATATCGCTACGATTTCTGCTGGCGTGGTCACCGAGGCTGACGACAGCAAAGCGGCCATGCAGGCCAATGCTCAACAGATGGAACAGGTGATGCAGGCAATTAAAGAGGCAGGCATCGACAACAAGGATGTGCAGACCAGCGGCATCAGTCTGATGCCCCGCTACGATTACCAACCCAACCGCGAACGCAAAATCGTCGCCTACCAGGCGCGTAACAGCGTCAGCATCACCGTGCGTGAGCTGGATGACCTGAGTGGAGTGATCGATGCGCTGACTGCGGAAGGGGCAAATCAAATCCACGGCCCGAGCTTCTCCATTGATGACCCGGAGCCACTGCGAGCAGAAGCGCGCGAGAAAGCCTTAAAAATGGCGCAGACGCGCGCAGAAGCCTATGCGGAATCTCTGGGAACCAAGGTGCGCCGGATTGTCAGTATTGCGGAAGGCAGCCACGGCGGCATGCCGCGACCAATGATGCGCGCCGAGGCAGCAATGGCGGATAGTGCCAGCACTCCCGTGGCGCCGGGCGAAACTTCGGTTTCAGTAAACCTGGAACTGGTATTTGAACTGGCGAAGTAGACTAACTATATGGCCGCACTACTACTCTGCGGCCGATGAGAAGTTGGCTGCACCCGCTGGCGCCAACGCCAAGTATCCACTACGAAGTGCTTTTCTACGTAATGACGAGGCAAACTATTCAGGCTGTTTGTAAACCTCGCCAGCTTTCATCACAAACTGCACCCGTTCCAGGGTGGTAATGTCTTCCAGCGGGTTGCCGACGACCGCAATCATGTCCGCCCACTTGCCAGGCGCAATGCTGCCCAGTTCATCTTCGGCCTGCAGCAACTGCGCTGCATTCCAGGTCGCCGAGCGGATCGCGTCCGCCGGGCTCATGCCGCCCTCCACCATCAGGGCAAACTCTTTCGCATTATCGCCGTGACGGCTCACCCCGGTGTCGGTACCGTAAGCAATCTTCACACCTTTCTTGTGTGCGCGACTAAACGTATCTTGAATCAGCGGACCGATTTTTGCCGCCTTGGTGCGCACCATTTCCGGGAAGAAGCCTTCGATCGCCGCCTTCTCGGTTACCCAGTCACCGGCAAGCAAGGTCGGCACATACCAGGTGCCGTTTTTCACCATGAGCTTCATGGTTTCGTCGTCCATGTAGGTACCGTGTTCGATGGAGTCCACCCCGGCGCGAATGGCTCGCTCCATGCCCTCCTTACCGTGGGCGTGAACCGCCACGGTAAACCCGTAGTCTTTAGCGGTTTGCACCACCGCTTCCAGCTCATCCTGCATAAATTGCGGGTTCTGGCCGCTCTTGGCCACACTCAAGACACCGCCCGTGGCGGTAATCTTGATCAGGTCGGCGCCGTCTTTGTAGCGCTGACGCACCGCTTCGCGGGCGCTGGCAACACCATTCACTACGCCCTCGGCAGGCCCCGGACTACCCATCAGTCGATGGTTATGACCATTGGTTGGGTCGGCGTGCCCACCGGTAGTGGCAATGGACTTGCCGGCGGTGTAAACCCGCGGGCCAATGATGTCGCCGCGATTGATGGCGTTGCGCAGGCTCACTGTGACGTTACCGCTATCTCCGAGATCCCGCACGGTGGTAAAGCCGGCCTTCAAGGTGCGCTCCGCGGTGTTTACCGAGCGCAGCGTGTAGTCTGCCGGGTTCCAGGTAAAGGCTTCGGTGTAGGTGCGGGGGCCGAATTCGTAGGAAAGATGGGTATGCATATCCATCAAGCCGGGCAACACCGAGTAGGCACTCAGGTCGATCACCCGCTCCCCTTCGCGCTGGTGAAAACCGCGTTCGACGGACTCTACTTTGCCGTCATCAATGTGAATGGTGCGTTTTTCCATCAGCCGGCCCGTTTCACTGTCGAACAACCAGCCCGCATGTACGGCGATTTTCTCCGCCTGAGCAAGGGTCGAAAGGGTGAGCAGGGTCAAACCAAGCAAACCGCTAATAAAACGCTTTGCCGACAGAATTGTGTGCTTCAGAGTGATCATGTTAATCCCGGAAACTTCGGGGTCGATGCTGCCACGCCCCGGATTTATTGGTTTTCAACGGGGTAGTTACCTACCCAATCCCGCAATTTAACGTATTTTGACGCCATAAAAAAAGCCCGGTGTGGCAAACACCGGGCTTTTGTATGGGAGGCGCGTCTGGGACCAGACGTCGCGCCGGCCACCGGTCACTGCTCTGTAGGCAGCACCTGCACCGGCCCCAGGTCCAGCGCTTCGATATCCTCCTTGATCTTGTCGAGGTCGCCAACAATTACCCAGGTAAACTGATCAGGCGCCAGATTGTCCTTGGCTGCTCGCACCACCTGCTCCTTGGTCAAGGAGCTGACACGCTGCGGGTAGTCCGCAATGTACTCTGGCGGCAAGCCTTTCTCGATCTGCCAGGCAATACTGGAAAGCAGCTGCCCTTTGGTCTGAAAACGCGCACTCTGCTTCAGGACCTCATCATCTTTGTAGTCATTCAACTCATTGTCTTCAATGGGGCGATCATTCAGGTATGCGTTGTATTCCTTCAAAATTTCTTGCATCGCCGCGGCGGTTTTATCCGTCTGTACCGGCGCAATGACGATATATGGGCGCTGCCCTTCCGCATCCATGGACACTGCGCGCGCACCGTAGGACCAATTTTTATCTTCGCGCAGGTTCATATTGATACGGGAAGTAAATTTACCGGCAACCGCGGTCGCCATTGCATCGAACGCTTCCGCCCCTTCCGGCTGCCAGGGCGGCATCAGCAGGCCCGCCATCACATAGCTTTGCTCCGCACCCGGGCGATCCAGCAGGAATATACGGGTACTTTCCGGGCGCTCGACGCTAGCAATATCCAATTCCGGCAGCGGCTCTTTTGGCGCACGCCATTTACCCAGAGTGTCGTTGAGCAGCTTTTCGATTTCCTTCCTATCCACATCACCCACCACTGTCAGCTGCGCATTATCGGGACGTAGCCAGGTATCGTGATAATTCACCAAATCATCGCGGGTAATGGAGGAGACAGCCTTCGGCGTGCCGGAGCCCGTGAGCGGAGCGCTGTAGGGGTGGTTCTCACCGTACAGAAGCGGCGGCAGTTTGCGCATCGCCAGCCCCTGGGGCTGCGCCTCTTCCTGGCGAATTGAATCGAGCCAGTTGGATTTGACCCGGGTTAAGTCTTCCTCTGGAAACTTGGGGGCGGTAATGACATCGCGAAACAATTCAAGGGATGGCTTTAGCTGCGACTTCAAGGCACTGAAACTGATGGTGTTGTAATCCAGCCCGCTACCCGTGCCGATACTCGCCCCCAGCTCTTCCTGACGGGCGCTGAAACCGAGGCTATCGTAATCCCCTGCCCCCTCACTCAGCATGCGCGCCACCACAGATGCGAGACCCGGTTTGTCACTATCTACAGAAGCGCCGCCACGATACTGCAGTTTCATAAATACCGCCGGCGTGTCGTGACGCTCTGCCAATACAACTTTAAGCCCATTCTTCAGGGTAAATTCTTGCTGCTTGGGCAGTTCCAGTTCGACATTTTTGTCGATGGTGGGCAGTTGTGAGCGGTCGACATCGTGCTCAGACGCCTGGTACTTATCCTCAGGGGAAATAACCAGTGTGAAGTGCTCAGGCTTCAACCATTGCTGTGCAGCGTCCTGAACGTCGCTCACCGACACTTTGGCGTAATCGTCCAGCCCATTGATGAGTGCAGCGGGGTCACCATAGTAAAATTCTGAACGCGCCAGGATATCGGTTTTACCACCGAAGCCACCGATCTTTTCCAATCCTTTGACGACCGAAGCGAACTGGCTCTGTTTGATGCGGCGCAACTCATCCGCACTGACGCCATTGTCGGCGAACTGCCGCAACTCCTCGTTCAACAGCTTTTCCACTTTCTCAACCGATTGTCCGGGTTTTACATCCACGGTAATAATGAACTGACCTGCAAGCTGACGCCCGTAGTAATAGGCACTCACACTGGTGGCCACCTGCTCATCCCGCACCAGGCGGCGGTACAGCAGTGAGTTCTTGCGATTGGCCAGTAATGAGGTCATCAGGTCGAGCGCATCTTCATCGACGCTGCCAATGGCCGGCACATTCCAGACCTTGTAAATCCGGGTTTGTGGTACCCGGTCGGTCATTTCCTTGCGTTTGTTGACCTGCGAGGGAAGTTCCCAGTGTTTTATTTCCGGCGGCACCGAAGTACTGGGAATATTCCCAAAGTACTTGCGCGCCATATCCATGGCTTGCGGCACGGTGATATCGCCGGCAATCACCAGAATCGCATTGGCGGGCTGGTAATATTCGGAGAACCACTGTTTCACGTCTTCCAGACTGGCGTTGTCCAGATCCTCCATGGAACCAATGGTGCTCCACGAATAGGGGTGATCGGACGGAAACGTGCTGGCAGCGATGACATCAAACGCTTTCCCGTAGGGTACGTTTTCTCCCTGACGCTTCTCGTTCTTGACCACGCCTCGCTGCTCATCGAGCTTTTCCTGACTGATCGCGCCCTTAAAGTGCCCCATGCGATCGGACTCCATCCACATCGCCATATCCAGGGCACCGACAGGAACCGTTTCAAAGTAGTTAGTGCGATCGTTATTAGTGGTGCCATTCATATCGGTGGCACCGGAGCGCTGGAAGGGTTCGAAGTACTCGCCCGGATAGTTTTCCGAACCGTTGAACATCAGGTGCTCGAACAAGTGGGCAAAGCCGGTTTTACCGGGGCTCTCATCTTTCGACCCGACCTTGTACCAGATATTCAGGGCCACCACGGGCGCCTTCTGATCCTCGTGCACAATTACGGTCAGGCCGTTATCCAGGACCTCCTTGTGGAAAGGCAGATCAATCTCGGGGGCCTCCACATAGGCTTCGTTGCCGGTGGCAGCGGCTTTACTACTGGCGGCCGCTTTTTTATCGACCTGAAATGCCTTGTGTACCGTCTCCTGGCTATCCTCCTCGGAGTTTTGTCTATCGCATCCGGCCACAAACCAAAGGTGTACGGCGATGAGGAGCGGCAAAATCACACGGGAAAATCGCATACGCATGGTCAATTGTCCTGGCTCTGTCACTTGCCTGTTCACGTGATGAACGGACACTGATTTTTTGAGAAGGCGTAACGGGCGGGAGAGAGGGTTGAGATTCGCGATACGAATCACGCAGCGTGCATGACAGCCGCAAGGCCCGCGCGATTATCAGTGTAGGCAAAAAAGCGGGCGCCGTAGCGCCCGAAGAATACCTCACAGAGAGACGATAGGTTCGCCAGAGGAATTAGGATGAGCCGGGCGCTTGCGCCCGGAAAGAGAATTAAGCAGCAGCGGAATCTGAATTGTTTAAAGCGTCTTCGTGACCGAAGCGCTCCTCGGCAACACGGTCTGCTATGTGCGCCGTGGTTTCGCCAGACTCTTCGGCACGCTCAAAGACTTCGTGCATAGTGGTGGCAATAGTCTCGATATGCGCTTTCACCTGGTCAGCGTCATACTCGCCCTTCGCCTGTCCCATTTGCTGGTAATACACATCGATGATGCCACCGGCATTAATCACATAATCCGGGGTGTAAAGAATTCCGCGCTCTTTCAACACCTGCGCGTGCCGCTCTTCCGCCAGCTGGTTGTTGGCCGCGCCAGCAATAGCGCCAACCTTGAGCCGCTCGATGGTCTTGTCGTTCAAAATCGCCCCCAGGGCACAGGGTGCAAACATGTCCACATCCAGATCGAAAATCTCATCCGCGCCGACCGCGGTCGCGCCAAGCTCAGTTACCGCGCGATCAATGTTTTCCTGGAAGATATCGGTCACGAACAGCTCGGCACCGGCGTCTTTCAACAGCTTGGCCAGGCGGAAGCCCACATTACCTACGCCCTGAATGGACACCTTCATGCCATTCAGGTCTTCGCGCCCCCAGCGGTGTTGTGCCGCAGCCTTCAGACCGACAAATACGCCGTATGCGGTAGAGGGAGAAGGATCGCCACCGTGCTCCTGCCCGGCAATCACGCCGGAAACAAATTCGCTGCGCTCACCAATAATCTTCATATCGGCGACGCTGGTACCACTATCTTCCGCGGTAATGTAGCGGCCACCGAGTGTGTTCAGGAAGTCACCCATGGCGTGCAGCAGCTCCGGAGTCTTCTGCTTGCGCGGATCGCCGATAATCACGGACTTACCGCCACCGAGCTTGAGGCCAGACATGGCAGATTTGTAGGTCATACCGCGGGAAAGGCGCAGGACATCGTTCAGGGCCTCTGCATCGTCTGCGTAAGGCCACATGCGGCAACCGCCCAGAGCCGGGCCAAGGTTGGTGTTATGTACTGCAATAATTGCCTTCAGGCCGCTTTTGGCGTCGTGGTAGAAAGCAACTTCTTCATGGTTATCGTAGGCAGGGTGGGAAAAAACACTCATTTTCTTGCCTCTCCGGAGGTCGGATGTTCCACGGCGCCAGACACGGCCGATTTTGTCAGCTCAGTCCGCAACCGCGATTTATTGTAAGTCCCTTAGAATATATCCAGCAGGTGCAGATTTTCATTGCAATCTTTGCCAATCAAGACCATTCAGTATCACACCCATCACCAAATGCATCGATTTTTAGGATAGATCATTCACCAGCAACTCAAAGCCGCTGATGGTCACCAATTCATCGACTTTCATGAGCAAATTAGACGTTGTTCGCCATAGCGTAACTGGCCTGAAAAGCATCGTCTGGTAGAATCCGCGCCCTACACTCCTTGCAGTCGATTTACCGAGATTTACAGAGACCTGGTTATGCTCAACGCCGATGCCCTCAAACAGCTGTCCCAGCTGAAGTCCGATATCCGATCCACCAAGGAATTTGCCGAAGGCCGCGTACGCGGCGCCAATGGTAAATTCGGCTTTGTGGTACTGGATGACGGGCGCGAGGCCTTCCTGCCCCCGGCCGAAATGGATCGGGTTTTCCCTGGCGACCGCGTCAAGGTGAGCCTGACCGAAGAAGATAAAGGCAAGCTGTCCGCAGAGCTGGATAGCCTGATCTCCACGGAATTGAAGTATCTGGTGGGTCAATACGTGCAGCGAGGCCAGGGTCATTTTATCCAGCCCAGCGAGCACGGGTTTTCGCGCTGGATCTTCTTGCCCCCCAAAGGCCGCGGCAAGGCACAACCGGGGGAGTTCATCGCCTGTAGCATTTCCCGCCACCCGTTCAAAGACGGCAAGTCCCAGGCAAAGGTAGAAAGCGTGATCGGCAAGCCCGATATGGCCGGCATCGAACACGCATTTGTAGTCGCCCAGCACCGCCTGCCCAACGCCTTCAGCAAAGGTGCGCTCGAACAGGCAGAAGCCGTTCCCGCACAGCTGGAAAGCATCAGCACAGACCGTAAGGATCTTTCAGAACTCGGCTTTGTCACCATCGATTCTGAAAGCACCCGCGATATGGACGATGCCATCGCGATTACGAAAACCGACGCAGGCTGGACTCTGCACATCGCCGTAGCCGACCCTTCCAGCCTGATCGAAGCCGGCAGCCCCCTGGACAAAGACGCGCTTGCGCGGGCCAACAGTGTTTATCTCGCCGGTGAAACCCTGCCAATGCTGCCTGCGGGTTTGTGTGAGAACAGTTTCTCCCTGCTGGAGGGCCAGCTGCGCCCCGCTCTGGTGATGCATATCGCGGTATCGGAAGACGGCGCACTCAACGGCTTCGAGTACGAGTTTGCCGCGATCCGCTCCCAGCACAAGCTGAGCTATAACCAGGTTGCCCAGTACATCGATGGCGATGCCGCTGCGGTGCCAGAAACTCAGCACCAGGCCCTTAGTGAACTCAACGCCCTCAGCAAGGCGCGTGCGCAGTATCGCTCCGGCCATTCCCTGGTAATGGAAGATCGCCCGGACTACGACCTGATTCTGAATGAAAAGCGCAAGATCGAGCGCATCGAAAAGCAGGAGCGCACTTCTGCCCAGCGCATGGTTGAAGAAGCCATGCTGGCCGCGAATATTTCGGCGGGCGACAAACTCGCCGAACTCGGTGCCGGCTGCTTTTCCATCCACCTGGGTTTCCGCGACGAACGCATGACCGAGATCCGCGCCCTGCTGAAAGACGTCATGCCGGAGTACGCAGAGCAGGACCTCCACCAGCTCGACGTCTACCTCAATCTGGTAAAAACCCTGGAAGCCGATGAGGATGCCGAGAAGAAGAATACGCTGGCGGTACTCAAGCGCATGCTGCGCCCGGGCGAACTGTCTAGCAATGCCGCCGCGCACCTCGGCCTCGGCATTGCCCACTACGCCACCGTGACCTCGCCGATCCGCAAGTTCAACGACCTGCATAACCACCGGGTACTGCGTGCCGCCGCCGATCAGCAAACCCTGCCAACCCTGGCCGACGAACACGGTGAAGCCTTGCAGCAGAGTGTCACCACTGGCCGCCAGGCAGACCGCGCCCTGCAACAGTGGCTCTACTGCCAGTATCTGGAAAACAAAATCGACCAGACCTTTACTGGCAAAATCACCCTAGTCAACGGTGCGGGTATCGGCGTACGCCTGGACGACAACGGCGTCAATGGATTTGTGCGCTTTAACAGCAAAAAGAATCCGTTCGACTTCGATGGCAAGCGCCTGCGCATTACCCGCGGAGAAGAGCAGTTCCAGCTGGATCAGGAAGTGCGCATTAAAGTAAGCGCCGTGGATACCGATAAACGACGCATTGCGTTCGCGCTGGTTACAGAAACTGCCGCTAGCGAATAATTCTGCACCCGGCGTTTACACGCGGGATTGCACTACAAAAAGACTAAACCTCCAACCGCGGGCCACAAGCTCGCGGGTGCTTTCGGCCCCACCCACCGGCCGTATCCTCTGGCCACCTGCTCGCTTTGTATCAGGCGGTCTCACCACAAGGAAAACACATGTCGAGCATCGCTGAACTGAACCCAACGCCGCTGTGGAAACACTTCGCAAAGTTGTGCGAGATCCCACGCCCGTCCAAACATGAAGACCAGGTAGTGGCGTACATTGTCGATTTCGCAAAAGATCGCGGGCTCGACGTCAAGCTGGATCAGGTCGGCAACGTCATCCTGAAGAAACCCGCAACTCCGGGAATGGAGAATCGCAGAAGCCTGGCGATGCAGAGCCACGTAGACATGGTGCCGCAGAAAAATGCCGACACCGAGCACGATTTCCTGACCGACTCCATCAAACCCTATGTGGATGGTGAATGGGTAACCGCAGAAGGCACTACCCTCGGCGCCGATAACGGCATCGGCGTGGCCGCGATTCTGGCATTAATGGAATCTACCGATATTCCGCACCCGCCGCTGGAAGCCCTGCTGACCATCGACGAGGAAGCGGGCATGACCGGCGCGAAGCACTTGCAGCCAGGTCACTTTGAAGCGGACCTGTTGCTGAACCTCGACACCGAAGACGAAGGCGAGCTCTACGTGGGCTGTGCCGGCGGTGTCGATATCAATGTATCCCTGCCCTACACCGCAGACCCCCTGCCCACCGACCACCAGGCATTTAAACTGAGCGTACGCGGCCTGCGCGGCGGTCACTCCGGTCTGGACATCGACAAAGGACGCGGCAACGCCAACAAGATTGCCAACCGCATCATCGATGCCGCTCTGCAGCGAATTCCGGCACTGCGAATCGCCAGCCTCGATGGCGGCAGCCTGCGCAACGCCATTCCGCGCGAGTCGTTTTCCGTGATAACCGTGCCCGCGGAACAGTCGGCGCAGCTGCAGGAGATTTTCCAGCAGGCCACAGCAATCATCAAAGCGGAACTGGATAACGAAGCGAAACTGGATATCGCGCTGGAAGCCACCGATGCGCCGGCAAGTGTGATGGACACCGAAGCGCAGCTAAAGCTGATTCGCGCTATCCGCTGCTGCCCCAACGGCGTGGAGCGTATGAGTACCGCGCTGGAAGGCATTGCCGATACTTCCAACAACCTGGCGCGCGTCGTCACCGAAACCGAAAACGGCAACGCGCAAGTGCGTATCCAGTGCCTGGTGCGCAGCCTGTCGGACAGCGCACGGGATGCGCACGGCCTGAATGTGGCCGCAGCCTTCCAGTTGGCCGGCGCCAATGCCCTTCTGGAAAATGATTACCCTGGCTGGACACCCAATATGCAGTCGCCGCTGCTGGCACTAATGAAGGATGTCTACAAGGAGATGGAAGGCAGCGAGCCGGAGGTGAAAGTGATCCATGCCGGTCTAGAGTGCGGCCTGCTGGCCAAGCCGTACCCCAACTGGGATATGGTTTCTTTCGGCCCCACCATTCGTCGCGCGCATTCTCCGGAAGAGCGCGTGCATATCCAGAGTGTGGCGAATTTCTGGGATTATTTTGTGAAGGTTGTTGGGGCAATTCCCAGCAACTAAACAGGACATCTTGTGCAAAAAAGCCCGGCTTCAACCCCGGGCTTTTTTGTATTCCCTAACCAGGCGAGGGACAATAGCGCAAGCTACTTCCCGCAATATCAAAAATAATCAGGAGCTTTCTATGGCACAGTACGAGTGGTTGCTTTTTGACCTGGATGGCACACTGAGTGATCCGGCGGAAGGCTTTGTAAACTGCATGAATCACGCATTGGTATTCCACGATCAGGCACCGAGATCTACAAAAGAGTTGACATCCTATATTGGCCCGCCATTGGAACACACCGTCAGTGAACTCACGGGTAGTGCCGATCATGCCTTCGTACGCTCCATGGTGGACAAATACCGAGAGCGCTATGGCGACACCGGCTACGCAGAAAACACCCTCTACCCGGGGATTCAGCAAATGCTTGAGAGTCTGCGCGAGAACAAGAGCGTTCGCCTCGGCGTTTGCACGTCAAAACGCGCCGACTTTGCCACTCGTATTCTCGAGCAGTTCAACCTGTTGCCCTATTTTGAATTCGTCAGCGGTGGTGATGTGGGTATCGGGAAATGGCAGCAACTGGAAAAGCTGCTGGCGGAAAACACCATTAGCCGCAACACACTGATGATCGGCGACCGTCACTTTGACCTGAACGCCGCGCACAAAAATCAGCTGAAGTCCGCGGGCGTACTCTGGGGCTATGGCTCCCGCGAAGAGCTGCAAGAGCATCAACCGGCTTACCTATTTACGCACCCGCAAGAAATTGGCGAGCAGTTTTGCCAAGCCTAATCATTTGCCAAGCCTAGTCACCTGAGGCTGGTGACCAGCAATCCTGCTTTGGCCAGCGCATCTGCTGGCCCCTTTTTGGCGACTGACGCATAATGCCCGGCCGCTTTAAGCATACTGATTAAAATACAGCGAACGGCCTGATTTATGTGGTTTAAGAACCTGCGCGTCTACCGCCTCACCCGAGATTTCACCCTGTCCGCGGAACAGCTCAACGAGATGCTGGAACCGGATACCTTTACCCCCTGCGGCAGTCAGGATATGGCGCGCTACGGCTGGGTGCCCCCGCTGGGGCGTCACGGTACCGAGTTGGTACACGCCGCCAATGGCTACCTGATGGTATGCGCCAAGAAGCAGGAAAAAGTGATCCCTGCGGCGGTGGTCAACGAGAAGATCGAAGAAATGGCGCTGGCCATTTCTGAAAAAGAGGCGCGCAGTGTGGGCCGCAAGGAGCGGCAGAACCTGAAGGATGAAGTGCTGCTGGAAATGCGACCAAAAGCCTTCGCCCGTTCGCGCCTGCAGTTTGCCTACATTGACCCCAAAGATAACTGGATCGTGGTCAACGCATCTTCCGCGAAAGCGGCGGAAGAGCTGCTGGAAAATCTGCGCGAAGCCATCAGCAGCCTGTCGGTGGTGCCGGTCGCCGCAAAGAATATCCCTCAGCAGTCCATGACCCACTGGCTGACTGCACCTGAAGCACCCACCAATTTCGAGTTTGGTCACGAGTGCGAGCTGCGCGACCCGCAGGAGTCCGGCAGTGTGATTCGCTGTAAAAACCAGGACCTGTGCGCGGAGGAGATCCATAACCATCTCGTCGCCGGCATGCAGGTGCACAAGCTGGGGCTGGTGTGGCGCGACGGTGTCGAGCTGATGGTGGACGATCAGCTGGCGATCAAACGCCTGAAATTCAGTGACGAGGTTACCGAAAAAGCGGACAACGTAGATGCGGATAATGCTGCTCAACGGTTCGACATTGAGTTCTCGGTTATGACCCTGGAAATCTCTGCACTACTGAAAGATTTGCTGGCCGCCTTTGGCGGGCTCAATACCGATACCGCCAGCGTGGACGAGATCGTTGCCCGCGCCAGTCACGAGGAACGCGACCGGCAAGTGAGCAGCGAAGTGGAAGAAGTCGTTTGATGACTGTTTAGTTTCGCGTGTGAAAATGCGCCAATCCCGGTCTAGGCTGAACAGGAAACCCTGTTTAACACCATCGGGATTGGCCTATGACCTTCCGTAAATTTTCCCTGTTTTCCCTGCTCACACTCACGATTACCGGGATGCTGACGCTCTGCGGCTGCGCCAACAACACCTCCTCTCAGCAGTCTGCCAATATGGCTCAGTACCAAACCTTCGGGTTTGTGCCGCAAAGCGGTACACCGAGCCGCGCCACCAGCCTCGCCCACAACGCAGTGTCGCAAGAATTGATGTCTCGCGGCATGATGCCGAGCGATAACCCGGATGTACTGGTCAATGTGCATGTGTTCGCCAACCGTCAGGTGAAAATGCCGAGAAATTCCAACCTCGGCTTTGCCGCCGCGCGCTATCCCTATCTTGAGGAGTATTACAACAACCTACCTCCCGGCTATCACGCCAACGTCAGCCAATACACCGAGGGTCACCTCACGGTAGACATACTGGATACCCGGCAAAAACGTGTGGTCTGGCGCGGCAAGGCTAACAAACCAGTTACACGCAGAGTACTCAACAACCCCACCCGCGCGATGGATCAGGCTGTGGGAGAGGCTTTCCGCAGCTTCCCATCGCCACGGCGCTAAGCGTACGGCGACTCAAAACGTACCCGCAAAAAAAATGGCCGCTAAAAGCGGCCATTTTCATTTACTCAATTCAGCGATCACAATTTTTTCATCGGTCGGCCAGGCTCACTCCACAATACGTGGTACTTCTCCTGCTCAGGCTTGTCCACACGTGAGAAAGTGTGCGCGCCGAAGAAATCGCGTTGCGCCTGCAGCAGGTTTGCCGGCAGGGATTCACGGCGGAAGGCATCGTAGTAGCTGAGCGCCGAGGACAGTGCCGGAACCGGGATACCACCGATGGTGGCGTCGGCCACTGCACGGCGCCAGTTTCCCTGGTGCTCGGCAATCTGCTGGATAAAGAAATCGTCCAGCAGCAAGTTGGACAGCTTCACATCGCGCTCGTAAGCATCGCTGATGGACTGTAGGAATACGGCGCGAATGATACAGCCGGCACGCCAGATTCTGGCAATTTCGGCGAAGTTCAATTCCCAGCCCTGCTCCCTTGCCGCCAGCTTCATCAGGTCGAAACCCTGAGCGTAAACGCAAATCTTCGCGCAGTAGAGAGCATCGTGCAGCTGCTCAATGACTTCCTTGCGTCTTTCTTCCGCAACCGGGGAAATTTCCGGGCCGATCAGCTTTTTCGCGGCGCGCCCGCGCAATATCTTGCGGGTGGAAAGCGAGCGGGCAAATACCGCTTCCGCAATGCTTGGTGCCGGGCAGCCGACTTCCAGCGCGCTTACCGCCGTCCACAGGCCGGTACCCTTCTGGCCCGCGCGATCAAGAATCACGTCGACCAGCGGCTCGCCGGTTTCCGAATCACGGGTGTCCAGGACTTCAGCACTGATATCGATCAGGTAACTGTTCAGCACGCCCTTGTTCCACTCACGGAATACGGCAGCAATTTCGCTGGGGGTCATTTCCAGCGCACTGCGCATCACGTCGTACACTTCGCAGATCATCTGCATATCGGCGTACTCGATGCCGTTATGCACCATTTTTACGAAGTGACCAGAGCCGATAGGGCCGATATAGGCGGCACAGGGCTCGCCCTCTTTCACAGGGTTGCCCGGCTCGAAACGCTCGATTGGCTGGCCGCTCGCGGGATCAACTTTTGCGGCGATCGCATGCCAGACCGGCTCGATGCGCGCCCAGGCATAGCGATCACCACTGGGCATCAGGGACGGCCCGAAACGTGCCCCGACTTCACCGCCAGAAACTGCCGTGGTGAAGAAGATAAGCTTGCCCTCGTAGCGCTTGCAGCGCTGCACCGAGTCGGTCCACAGGCTGTTGCCAGTGTCGATCACGATATCGTCGGCTTGCAGTCCGGCATCCAGCAGCTTGTTGCAGACATCATCGACCGGGGCGCCGGCGGGCACCGACAGAATCACCAGATGGGGCGCCTTGGTGCGGGACAGTAGCTCGGTGTAGGAGTTACACACCTCAACACGCGGAGGCTGATCACCACGCTCTTTGGCATCCTGCTCCAACAGATCTTCCAGACGGCTGTGGTCTAGATCGAAGGCACACACGCGGTATCCATTGTCCGCCAGGTTGAGGATCAGGTTCTTCCCCATTACGCCGGCGCCAATAAAGCCGATATCGCATTGCGTTTCTGACATGTAGTTCTCCAGTGCGCAGGAATCTTGTGTTGCTGCGGGGCTCGCCCGAACACCGCTGCTTGCTCAAAGGGCGCGGAGTATAGCAATCGAAAGAGCGCTGCGGGAGCGCATTTTGACACTGCGGCCATTGTAGTAGCACCGCGGGGCATTCACCGGTTTCTCACACTGGGGCTGCGAGGGTACACTTCCGCCCTGACCGACGAGCCGAGAACTATTCTTGAGCCGTTTCATGCTTTTAAGAGACTTATGACGATGCCCGAGCAGTCCCCAACGTTGAAACCGGCACGCTTCAATGCCCCCTGGAGCAAAGAGCTGAAGCTACTGACGCTTCTGGCCAGTGTCATTCTGATCGGGATCAGCACGCTTCTATTGGTAAAGGAGCCCGAGCAGTCCCCCCCCTTGTACCACCTCGGTATCTGGCTACCACTGGTACTTCTGGTGCTGAGCGCGCTGTTTACCGTAAGGGGATATCAACTGGAGGGGGACCAGCTACTGGTTTTGCGCCTGGGGTGGCGCAGCCGGGTCTCATTGCGGGGGCTGCAATCGGTAACCATTGATGCGAAGGCGATGGATGGGTCTGTCAAGCTATTCGGCAACGGCGGACTGTTCAGTTATCTGGGCCTGTTTCGCAACAAAAGGCTTGGGCGCTATCGTGCCTACGCCACAGACGCGGCCAAGGCCGTTGTGATTAAACTTCCAACATCGACGGTGGTGGTTACCCCAGACAAACCGCAACTCTTTGTGCAGGTCGCACAGAAACTGATAGGTTCCACAGGGTCCTCCTGATACCCGTATCAAGCCCTTCCGGCCGAAGCTATACCACCAGAAGCCTTGCCACCAGAAGCTATGCCACCAAATACTGGCGCTGAACTACACTCAGTGAATGCAAACATACAGCGACGATCCGAATAGACAGCACACTATTCCACGCCTGCACATTGCTGTGCTCATCTGTCTGCTAGTGGCGAGCTGGTCGAGTTTGGCCGGGGAATCGCGTAGCGAACCCCTGCAGTTTGCCAAGGGCGCCACCGGCGCTTCTGTTTCCGGAAAAATCCAGGGCTATGACGGCGTCAACTACACCCTTTCCGCAAAGGCAGGGCAGCAGATGACGATAACGCTCACTTCCCCTCATACCGCCACCTACTTCAACGTTTACGGCCCTGGTACAGGCCCCGGCGATGCGGCGATCTACATTGGATCAATCAAAGGCGAGCGTTTTTCCCAAAAGCTCCCCATCAGTGGCACTTACACGATTCAGGTCTACATGATGCGGAGTGCGGCACGTCGTAACGAGTCAGCACCGTTTACGCTGCAGGTGGAAATAGATAGCAAACGCAGCAGTCGTTCACGCAAGGAGAAAAACCCAAGTCGCCTCGCGGCGTCATTTGACCCGGAGTCTGACGGGAGTTAACGTCTGGGTACTTGAGCATCTACCCCAGCATCCACCCGAGAAATGGAATTCTTGAACACCATGAAACCCCTGTTGCCCGCGCTCTCACTCATCATTTTTACACTTCTGCCCTCCTCGAGCACGCTCGCCGGAGACTGCGTGATTCTGTTGCACGGCCTCGCCAAGTCCGACCATTCCATGCACAAGCTGGATTCGGCACTTGCCGAGGCAGGGTTCGCTACCGTCAACGTGGATTACCCCTCCACCGATCACCCCATCGAAAAGCTGGCGGGCCCTGCGATTGCGCCCGCTTTGGACCACTGTGCGGAGCTGACCAGCAAAGAGCACAACCAATCTAAGGTACATTTTGTTACCCATTCCATGGGCGGCATTCTAGTTCGCCAGTACCTCGGCAATGTGAAAGTCGAAAACCTTGGGCGGGTGGTGATGCTCGGCCCACCCAATGGCGGTAGCGAAGTCGTGGACAACCTGGGAAGCTTTCCGGGGTTTCAGTTTATGTTTGGCGAAGCGGGACTACAGCTAGGCACAGGCAAAATGAGCGTGCCCAACAAATTAGGTGCTGCGAACTTTGAGCTCGGTATTATCGCCGGTACCCGCAGTATCAACCCGATTCTCTCAAGCATGCTGCCGGAAAAGGATGACGGGAAAGTCACCGTTGCCAGGATCCGCTTGAAGGGAATGAAAGACCACATTGAGATGCCTGTCACTCACGTGTTCATGATGAAAAATCGCAAAGTGATCGAGCAGGTGATTCACTTTCTAAAGCGCGGCCAATTCGTGCGTAAAAGCGCTGCAAAATCCGACTAACTGGCACAGGTCCAACCTACACTGAGATCCTTACGCTTTGTTTCAGCGGGATTTCTTGTGCAAAAAATCAGTGTCCTATCAGCAATGCTAACGCTCCTCGTTAGCGGGTTTCTATTCACGAGCAACGCGATTTCTTTCCCAATTGTGGCGGTCGTTGCAGACTCATCGAATCCTAACCCCCTCCATGCCGCAGAAAAAAGCAACCGGAACGCTAATCGCCCGGTAAACACAACCAACTTGATAACACGGAAAAGAGTGCAGCTAAGTGATGGAGTAGCAAACGATATCCCCCCTGCAACTGCTACCAGTGAAACAGACAGCAAACACCAAGGGAAAGAGCTGAAAGGGAAAGATCCAGCGAGAAGAGTTACCGGTGTCGCATCAGTTTCCACCAGCATCAATGGTCAACAAAAGATTGAGTATTTGATTGACGGAAAAACCGGCCAATCTCTCGAGCTGAACGTGCGTAGCAGCAATGAGCGCGTCGGATACAACCTTTCCGCACCTGCAGCGCCGCGGGCCCTTTACCGGGGCCATGGCGCACACTCTACACATCGTGTCACCCTACCCCGGGATGGCACCTACCGGCTGCTACTGTTCCTTACCGAGCCCGCAGCCAATAATGGCGAGCGTGCAGACTTCTCTCTAGAGATCCGCTTACGCAACCCGGGCTGACCCCAATCACGCAAGCGGGGCAATACTTCAGCCGATTTTACGGATGCCTACCGCTTCGCGAAGTTTTGCCAGGAAAGGCGCGGAGTAGGCACGGGCTTTTTCTGCGCCCTTCTCCAGCTCAACCTCAATCTGGGCAGGGTTGGCCAGCAGCGCCTCGTAACGCTCGCGGGCATCCCCCACCTGGCCGTTGATCAGTTCAAACAGCTGCTTTTTGGCCTCTCCCCAGGCAATACCGTCAGCAAATGCCTGACGCATTTCGGCGGTCTGCTCCGGAGTGGCAAATGCCTGCCAGATCTGGAAGACCGTTGAGGTATCCGCATCCTTCGGCTCGCCGGGTTCCAGCAGGTTGGTCTTGATCTTGTTGATGTGCTTCTTCAGCTTCTTCTCGGGCAGGAACAGTGGAATCGTATTACCATAGCTCTTGCTCATTTTTCGCCCATCGAGCCCCTGCAAGACGGATACGTGCTCGTCCACCACGGCTTCCGGCAGCGCGAAATGCTCGCCGTAGTGGTGATTGAACCGCGCGGCAATATCACGCGCCATCTCGATATGCTGGATCTGGTCCTTGCCCACCGGAACCTTGTTTGCGTTGAACATAAGAATGTCCGCCGCCATCAGGATCGGGTAGCTGTACAGGCCCATATTGATGCCGAAGTCGGAGTCCTGGCCGTCATCGCGGTTAGCGTCGACCGCCGCCTTGTACGCGTGCGCACGATTCATCAGACCCTTGGCGGTCTGGCAGGTCAGCAGCCAGGTAAGTTCTGGAATCTCCACGATGTCGGACTGGCGGTAAAACACCACATTGTCGGTATTCAGCCCCAGTGCCAGCCAGGTCGCGGCAATTTCCAGGGTGGACTGGTGCACCTGCTCCGGATCCTGACACTTGATCAGCGCGTGGTAATCCGCCAGGAAGTAGAACGACTGGTTGTCAGCGTCCTGGCTGGCCTCAATTGCTGGGCGTATCGCGCCCACATAGTTACCCAGGTGAGGGGTGCCTGTCGTCGTAATCCCGGTAAGAACCCGCTGTTTCTTCATAGCTGTGAACATTCCAACTGAAAACTTGTATCCGGCGCACTCATTGCGCGGGGCGCTATGATACCGGCTTAACGATTCAGACTAAACCAGCCAGATAATGTATCGAGTACTATCACCAATAGAGCGTTAGAGTCCGCGCGCAGCTCGTATTGCGTTCTCGTAGGGCTGCCGCCAGTTATCCCAACCATAGTGGGCCATCGACACTGGCTCCAGTGTCCCTCCCCGCTGCTTTATCGATTGCAGGGCCAACAGCCGCCGCACAGCCGCTGCCTCCGACGCATACAAGCAGGATCCTGGGTAGATTTCAGGATAAGCCATGGAATGCGGCACGAGCGGGACAGCGCCGAGGGCTGTTGCCTCCATTACCGCCAACCCCTGAAACTCGTGATACGCCGTGGATAGAAACACATCACTCTCGGCGAGCACCTTGCGATACACCTCAAGGCTGTCAACAAAACCTATCTTCAGTAAACGATGCGCAAATCGATTTTGAATTTCTATTAGCTGAGATGGCACTTTGCGAAACGACTGCCCGAGTAAATTAAGCTGGTACTCGACTCCGGCAGCCTCCAACCGCTCCAAAATACTCAGCAGGCGATCCGCCCCTTTATCGTATTCCCAACGCGCTGCCCAGCTAATGGTGAAGCAATCCGACTTCCCGCCCCTGCCATAGGCGGAATCAAACAGTTCCTGCTCCAGCGGTACCGGCATCACCAGACTACGGGTGGCGACATGCTCTACCACCTGAGGAGGGACGCAATCCGGTAGCTTGTTCAGAAGTGCCGCCGCACCCTCAAGAAAGGTGCGGCGATTGAACTCAGAGTTGAACACAACGCGATCGCCACACAAGGCGGTGTATAGATTGAGTATTTGTGGCTCCACCGACTGGTGAGCGAGACCGGTTTTCGGATAGGCAAACTGGTTTTCGTGAAAGTAAACCAATGTAGGCGTGTTCGCCAGAGCCGGAACCAACCCGCGCAGTGCGGACAGATCGGTCATTGATGTTGCGATCAGTAAGTCGTATGGCTGCTTGAGAGTCGCCCGTTCCGGGCCCATCGCCCAGCTCAGGCTATTGCCGCGGATACGCCAACTGAAATAGCGTGGCGGCAAGGTGAGCACCGTCCATTCCCAGCCGGGGAAGGCGTCCACCAGCCCGCGACGCCACCGTTTGTGACTTTCTGCATCGTAGGCTGACAGCAGTAAAATTCGCATCAGTCGAACTTGCGCACATTCTCCAGGCGGGCGAACAGGCTGGACGTGTCCCAACGCCCCCCGCCCAGCGCCTGCACCTCGCTATAAAACTGGTCTACAAGCGCAGTCACCGGCAATAAAGCCCCATTACGGCGCGCCTCATCCTGAACGATTGCCAGATCTTTACGCATCCAATCCACGGCAAAGCCGTGCTCGTAATCGCCTGCAAGCATGGTTTGGTAGCGGTTTTCCATTTGCCAGCTTTGTGCAGCACCCTTGGAAATCACTTCCACTACCTGCTCCGGATCGAGGCCTGCGGCGCGGGCAAAGTGCAGCCCTTCCGACAACCCTTGTACCAATCCGGCAATGCATATCTGGTTCACCATCTTGCACAACTGACCACTGCCCACCGGCCCCAGCAGGTTGACTGCACGTGCATAACAGTCCAACAAAGGTTTGGCTTTGTGAAAATCCACCTCACTACCACCGGCCATAATGGTGAGCGCGCCGTTTTCGGCACCCGCCTGACCACCGGATACCGGAGCATCCAGAAACCCAAGCTGGTGTTCGGTCGCCTTGTCTGCCAGTTCCCGCGCAACATTGGCAGACGCTGTGGTGTGATCCACAAACAGGGTCCCCGGCGCCATGCCGGCAAACGCACCGTCTGGCCCCACCGTTACCTGACGCAGATCATCATCGTTACCGACACAGGCAAAAACGATTTCAGCCCCTTCTGCGGCCTTGGCAGGCGTCGCAAACGCTTCCCCCTGATACGCTTCAAGCCATTGGCTGGCCCGGCTTCCGGTACGGTTGTAGATCTGAACCTGGTACCCGGCCCGGGAAAGGTACCCCGCCATGGGGTAGCCCATGACACCAAGGCCGATAAACGCGACAGTTGTCTTCATTGTTACTCCAGGTTCGATGTGAAACGATTCTATGCTGTGACCGGACTAGCTACTGGCGGATTCAGGCAGAGACAATCAGCCAGATCAAAACCGCTCCCAACAGCAAGCGATAAATGGCGAAAGGTGCCATACCGATGCGGCTAATAAACTGCAGGAAAAAGTGGATACACAGATAGGCGCTAATACCGGACAGGATCACGCCCAGGAAAATACTACCCCAGGGCACCGCTTGCGCATCGAGAAGCTCAAGGGTCAGCAGCAGCGCACTCAGGGCGATAACCGGGATCGACATCAGGAAAGAGAAGCGTGCTGCCGCTTCCCGTTTCATACCCAACATCAACCCGGCCGTCATGGTAATTCCGGAGCGCGAAGTCCCGGGGATGAGCGCAAGGGCCTGCGCGGCGCCGATCATCAGCGCCTTTTTCCAGTTCAGCTTCGCCAAACCATCGAGCCTTTTACCATGAACGTCTGCCCACCACAGCAACAGGCCGAAGATAATCGTGGTCGCCGCGATCACGGCGGATGAGCGCAGGTGGGTTTCGATAAAATCTTTAAACGCGAGGCCCACCAACCCGGCGGGAATGGTAGCCAGAACGATGAGCCAGGCGAGCCGCCCCTCATCGCTGAACTGCCCGGTTTTAAAGCCACCAAGGCCATCGCGAATCAAATGCCAAACGTCCTTGCGGAAATAAATAAGTACCGCCATCAAGGAACCGAAATGCACGGCCACATCAAACGCCAGTCCCTGATCCGGCCAACCCAGTACCTGATTCGGTAAGATCAAATGCGCGGAGCTGGAAATGGGCAAAAATTCGGTAATTCCCTGGATGAGTGCGAGGATGACAATCTGAAAGGTTTCCATACTATTTCAACTGCATAAAACAATTATTTGGATGGTCGAATCCGCTCGCGCTTTTTCCAGGTAACTTCGTTACGCAGGTAGGCGGGTTGAAGTGTGTCGGCGGAGACCTGCTTCCCTTGCTGCCACAAGTCGGCAGCGAGCACAGCAATATCCTGCGCGTGAATACCAGCATCCAGCTGCAGTGCCTGAGGGTTCAACGCGGCAAGCTCTGGGTAGCTCCAACCGGGACCTGCCGCGAGCAGCGCAGATTCACCGCGTTCCACGTCGGACTTATCCGCTGTCAGATAGCCGGCAGATTCTAAAGAAGCAATTACTTGCTCCGGGGATGACACCTGATCTGGCAACAGCGCGTGCCCGGGATTAGCCACATCATACAGGCCCCAATACACCTCTTGCATACGGGCATCCAGTGCGGCCAAAACAGGCATTTCTAATACCGCCCATTGCGGATTCTCTCGCACCGCACCCAGAGCCAGTGCAGCCAGGCTCGAAACAGGGACGACAGGAAGGTTCGCAGAGAACGCCAGCCCCTGTACGCAGCTAATCGCAATTCGCAGGCCAGTAAACGAGCCGGGGCCTTGGCTCACGGCCAGGCTGTCCAGCTGACCAAGGCTGTATCCGCTCTCCCCCAATACCTGCTCCACCATGGGCAGTAGCCTGCGGGTATGATCACGCTCGGCCCGGACAAACGTCTCTTTCACTTGCCCCTGGTCATACAGGGCCACAGAACAGGCTCCGGAGGTAGTATCGACAGCCAGGATTTTCAACGGATAAGGCCCCATTTCGGTGATATCAAAGTAAACGGCTACAAACGCCGCCGGCCATGGATATCCGACGCGCTGCTGGCTGCAGGCACGTAGGAACTTGGCCAAAGGGATTGGGGACGAATTGTGGCATGGCCAGCGGCAAACGCAACCGGCGAGACGGGGAAATAAAAAAGCCCCGGGGCTTGGGCCCCGGGGCTCTCATCACAGTCTAGCCCCCATGCGCCTGTGCAAGGGGTTGCCAGTCAAGCCTTCTTCGGTGGACGACCGCGGCGCGCGCCGGCTTTTTTGGCCGTTGCCTTTGGCGGACGCCCACGGCGGGCAGCTTTCTTCGGTGCCGACTTGGCTGCTTTCTTGGTTACGTTCTTCGCTGCTTTCTTGGCTGTTTTCTTAGCGGGCTTCTTGGCCGTTGCCTTTTTCGCTGCAGCCTTCTTGGGGCGCCCTAAGGCTTTTTTTATCGCCGCTTTGGCGGCAGATTTCTTGGCCGCAATTTTCTTTTTCGCCTTCTTCGCGACCTTTTTCGCTTCAGCCTTGGCTTTGGCCAGGGCTTTCTTCTCTAGAGCCTTGGCCTTAGCGGCCGCCTTCTTGGCCGCGGCTTTCACCTTGGCCGTTGCCTTCTTCTCGGCGGCTTTTACTTTCTTGGCATCCGCCTTGGCCCGCGTCTTTTTCCAGCGCGCCTCAAATGCCTTTAATGCCTTATCCAAATCCTTGTCGGCATTAGTAGACAACTTCTCTGCCAAACCTGAAACAGCCTTCTTCGCCGACTCTTCCGCCTGACGAACGGAATCCATCGCGTTTGCCTTGGCAAGACCGAGTTTTGCCACCGCCAGCTTGGCGCGCAGCTCACGCAACTTGCTATTGGCAGAGGCGAGTGAATTCTTTGCTGCTGCGGTATTGGATTTTTGTACCCGGGCGCGCGCTTTGCCTACACGATCCAACTGCGCATCCAGAGCTTTCGCCGCAGAATCAACCGCTTTCTGCGCTTTGGTTACCACCGGTGAGGCGGTAGCTGCGGCTTTGGCGGCCGGTTTTGCTACCCGTTTTGCCTTGGCCTTTTTCTTTGCGACTCGTGCCATCCCTAGTCTCCTTTCTCTATATGAGAAGTCACTGTGAACACTGAAGTGTGTTTCGACCAACTTTGAACAATTGAGAGCAGCCCAGCCATTAAAAATGACGCGGCTGTATCAAAGTTAATAAAAAAAGGAGGGTTTGCAAGAAAAAAAGATTAAAAACAACCAAAAAACACAAAATTATTGGATATTTTTTGGGTTTCAACGGATTTTTTACAAATTTCCCGTTGAAACCTCACACGAAATAGTCAGGCGGACGCCGTATTAGGAAAAGAAAATTTTAAAACTTATGCATTCGTTTGATGTGAAACGGCCGCGGGCAATCGATCACGCACAATGGCCTCCAGGGCCTGTATATGATCCACACGGGCGTTCAATGCTGGAATATATCGATACTCCGCTCCACCCGCATCAATAAAGTTAGCGCGATTCTCCACCGCGATTTCTTCCAGAGTCTCCAAACAATCTGCCGAAAACGCCGGACAAATGACATCGACACTGGCAACGCCGTTTTGCCCCCACTCAATCAGAGTTTTATCGGTATAGGGCTGCAACCACTCCGCTTTACCAAAGCGGGATTGAAAAGTGATTTCCCATTTGTCTCTCGGAAGCTGCAGGGATTCCGCCAGGAGTTCCGCGGTGCCGCAGCAATGCTGGTAATACGGGTCGCCCTTGCGGACATTCGCCTTGGGAATCCCGTGAAAAGACATCAGGAGCTTTTCTGCGGCACCGTGTTTTGCCCAATGTTCACGTACAGAATTCGCCAACGCCGTAATATACCCAGGGTGTTGCCAGTATTCGTGCACCACCGAGATATCGGGAACATTGCGCGATCCACGTATGATGTCTGCCACCTGATCGTAGATAGCGCCCGTAGTGGTCGCGGAGTATTGCGGGTAAAGCGGCAAGAGGGTGAACCCAGATACGCCCTCCTCCTGCAGCCGTGTCACCGTCTCTTTCAGGGACGGAGCCCCGTAGGTCATCGCGTAGGTGACGGTAAATTGCCCCTGTGCGACAGCATCGAGTCGCTGCTGCAAAAGGGCCACCTGTCGCTGTGTGTAATAGGTGATTGGCGATCCGGTAACGGCCTCACCGTCGAGCCCCTGCCCCCATATCTCGCGATACGCCGGAGCGATCTTGGCCGGCCGAAACGGCAGAATGAACAAATTCAGAATCATCGCCCACACTGGACGAGGAATTTCTACAACCCGCGGGTCGGACAGGAAATCCCTGAGAAACTGCCGCACCCCACTTGGGGTCGGTTCCGCTGGGGTACCCAGGTTCATCAGGATAATCGCGTGCGCCATGTTGCAATTGGCTCCTTTTGGTCGTGCAGGCCCCACTTGAGGTGTCTGCAGGCTAGCCAATGTAGCGCAGTCACCAAGCCGAGTTCAGCGAAATTTTACTAGCTTATGGTTCGCGGTAAACCCATTGGTGGTGGGGTCAATTACCTTGAGATAGATAGAACCAGATCCCTATACACCGCGATCATCCGTTTGGATTAACCTCTGCGGGAAAATGTCGCTGCATAAAAAAAGCTCCCGAAGGAGCTTTGTGTTACTGCACAGCATTACCGTAAAGGTGCAAAAGCAGCGCGAAACAGTATGTGCAGCTACCGGAGAGAGCACGGAGCTTAGCTCAGCGCTTCAATCACTTTTTCGCGAATCTCATCCATGGAGCCTACGCCTTCTACCTTGCTGCACTTCGGCGCAGTTTCCGGCGCACGCTGCGCCAGCTCACGATAGAAACCAACCAGCGGTTCAGTCTGCTCATGATAAACCGACAGACGATTGCGCACGGTTTCTTCGGTGTCGTCGGCGCGCTGTACCAGCGCCTCACCGGTTACATCGTCCACCCCTTCGCTCTTCGGCGGGTTGTACACCAGGTGGTATACACGGCCAGAACCTTCGTGCACACGACGGCCAGACAGGCGTTGAACGATTTCTTCATCATCAACGGCAATCTCAAGCACATTGTCGATAGACACATCGGCATCCAGCAACGCCTGGGCCTGAGGAATAGTGCGAGGGAATCCGTCGAACAGGAAGCCGTTTGCGCAGTCGTCCTGAGCAATACGCTCCTTGACCAGGGCAATAATCAGATCGTCGGAAACCAGCTTGCCTGCAGCCATAACGTCTTTGGCTTCCAATCCCAGCGGAGTGCCGGCCTTGACGGCAGCGCGCAACATGTCGCCAGTAGAAATCTGAGGAATTCCAAACTTCTCGGTGATGAACTGGGCTTGAGTCCCTTTACCGGCGCCAGGCGCGCCCAGAAGTATGATTCGCATAAACAGATAGTCTCCAGATCATGCCGAGGCCGTTATTGGTTGTTCCGGACAGGTGATTCCGGCGGCGCCCCGAGAAAAGAGCGCTACCTTACACTTTGCCCCAACACAGAACAAGCCCGCATGTGGTCAGGCCGAATTTGGTAATTTTTTTACAATTTGGCCATCAATTAAAGCAGACCGCCACCAAAATGGCGAAAATTTAAACAGAAAAACCAAGACGTTGAGCGCGGTCAAAACCAACCAATCCGCCAAGCGTTACGCTTCTGCGGAGTCACTCCCTGCGCTTTTCGCCGCGTCCCACAACCTGTCCAGCTCCTCCAGAGAAACGTCAGTGGGCTGCAGATCCCGAGCCCGCAGCGCATCCTCCACTGCACCAAAACGCTGCTCAAACTTCCGATTGCTCTTGCGCAAGGCACTTTCCGGGTCTTGCTTCAGATGGCGCGCCACATTGACACAGGAGAACAGTAGGTCACCGAGCTCTTCGTTGGCATGCTCGCGGTCGCCGCTGGCGATTGCCTCGCGCAGCTCACGCAATTCCTCTTCGACCTTGCCAAGCACGCCGTCGATTTCCGGCCAGTCGAAGCCAACTTGAGCAGCGCGTTTTTGCAGCTTCGCCGCTCGGGTGAGTGCCGGCAACCCCGTGGCCACGCCGTCCAGAGTACCGCCCTCTCCCTTCTCCTGCCTTTCCGCCACCTTGATCGCTTCCCAGTTCGCCTTTACCTGCTGTTCGTCGATCTCCGCGGTGGCGTTTTCTCCGTAGAGTTCACCCGATGGAAATACATGCGGGTGCCTGCGCACCAGCTTACGCACCAGGGTGTCGACAATACGGGAGAAGTCAAAGTGCCCCTCTTCACGCCCGAGTTGTGCATAGAAGATCACCTGAAACAGCAAATCGCCGAGCTCTTCGTGCAGGTGTTCAAAATCTTCCTGTTCGATCGCCTCGGCAACTTCGTAGGCCTCCTCAATCGTCGAGGGTACGATGGTGGCGAAGCTCTGCTTGAGATCCCAGGGGCAACCCCCATCGGGGTTCCGCAGCTGGGCCATCAGGTACTGCAGATCTTCAACGCTGTAGTTTTGCTTCATTTTCCGCGCCTTCCCGTCCGCGGGTATTCAGGATGAGCAGACGTTATCAGTGCAATATGCGCCGTTTCGCTGAAGCGATATTCGGCAACTGATTAATACGGTGCAATACCTGGCTCAACTCTTCAAAGTTATGGATTTCCGCGGTAATCACCATATCCACCGTATGCTTGTTTTTGTTGGAGTGGGTCTGCATTGCCGTGATATTGATCCGCTGGCTATCCAACATGGTGGTGACATCCCGCAACAGACCATGTCGGTCGTAGGCTTCCACCATGATTTCTACGGCATAGACCTCTGTGGGCTTTTCTGACCATTCCACCTGTAGAATCCGCTCTGGCTCATCCGCCTGCATGCGCAGCATATTCGCGCAGTCCTTGCGGTGAATGGAAACGCCGCGGCCAAGGGTGATATACCCCATGATCTCGTCGCCCGGCAGCGGATTACAGCAGCCGGCAATATGGGTCATCAGGTTGCCGACACCATCGATATAGACATCGGCCTGCCCTTCGCGCGCAACCGGTGCCGTCAGCGAGAGGATCGGCTCGTCCTGCTCCACCTTGACCATACGCTGTGCGGCATTCAGTACCTGGCCCACACCAATATCTCCCGCCCCGACGGCCGCATACAGGTCGTCCAGCGAGTGCATATTGAGTTTCTTTGCCAGTTTTTCGTAATCGAAGTCCGGAAGCGCCAGCTGCTTGAATTCACCGTCAAGGATTGAACGCCCTTCCGCGACATTCTGATCCCGCGCCTGCTGCTTGAACCAGTGAATCACCTTGGCGCGGGCGCGGGATGTAGTGATGTAGCCCATGCTGCGCGAGATCCAGTCGCGACTGGGTGACTCCCGCTTGCCCGTGAGAATTTCCACCTGGTTGGCCGTCTGCAGTTCGTGGTTGAGCGGCACAATGCGCCCGTCCACCTTGGCGCCCCGGCAGCGGTGTCCAATTTCAGTATGGATGCGGTAGGCAAAATCGAGGGGGGTCGCCCCCTTGGGCAGGTCCACCACGTGTCCATCTGGAGTGAAAACATAGATGCGCGTGTCTACATCGCTGGCCTGCAGGTCGTCCTGCAGGGGGTTGCCCCCCACTTCTTCGTGCCAGTCCAATACCTGCCGCAGCCAGGAAATTTTTTGCTCGTAGCCGTCTTGCCCTTCCAGCTGGCCCGATTTCTTATCGGTACCCTTATAACGCCAGTGCGCACAAACCCCGTACTCTGCCTCTTCGTGCATGGCGAAAGTCCGAATCTGGACTTCGAGCACTTTGCGATCCGGGCCAATTACCGCGGTGTGCAGGGAGCGGTAGCCATTTTCTTTCGGTGAGGCAATGTAATCATCAAATTCATTAGGGATGTTTCGCCACAAGTTGTGGACGATGCCCAGCACCGCATAACAGTCGCGGACGGTAGGGACGAGAATGCGCACCGCTCGGATATCGTAAACTTGTGAAAATCCGATATTTTTCCGGCGCATTTTCCGCCAGATACTGTAGATGTGCTTTGCACGCCCAAATACTTCGCCGTCGATATCCGCCTTGTGTAACTCGTTACGCAACAGGCTGAGTACATCGTCGATATACTCCTGTCGCGCCAGCCGCTTTTCGTCCAGCAGGCGCGCAATCTGCATATAGTCATCGGGTTCAAGATAGCGAAATGCCAGATCCTCAAGCTCCCACTTGATATGACCAATACCCAGCCGGTGCGCCAGCGGTGCATAGACATCGGCCACTTCTCGGGCAACCCGGCGTCGTTTGGCTTCATCTGTGTTTTTTGCCGCGCGAATAGCGCAGGTACGCTCCGCAAGCTTGATCAGCGCAACCCGTACATCGTCAACCAGCGCGACCAGCATCCTGCGGATATTTTCTGAATGCTCTTCGACCGCACCGCTTTGATTTTCTTCACCGGTATCGGCACTGCGGCTGCGAATCACCGCCATACGCAATACGCCGCGAATAAGTTTGGCGACGGTCTCGCCCATTTCCGCTTCAACGGTTTTCAGCGGTAAGCGTTTTTCTCGCACTGCGCGATACAGCATGGCCGCACACAGGGCCTCGCCGTCAATTTGCAGGTCCGCGAGGATTTCCACCATTTCCAGGCCGGTGAGGAAACTGCTCGCGCCTTCTGCCCAGATATTTTCCGCTTCGATGGCCCGCTGCTCCGCGTCTTCACTCATCTCCACGGCTTTGCGCAGATTGACGACGGTACCGCCATCGAGCTGGGCCATGGACTGAATGTGACGAAGCCAGGCCTCCCGGTCCAGGGTGCCGTCAGCTAAGCGCGGATAATTTTTTCTAACCTGTACCAATGGTCTAACTCGCGATCAAAATCATGTTTACTGGTCGGCGTTAAACAGACCCGAGGAGAGGTAACGATCGCCGCGATCACAAATGATCGCCACGATAGTGGCATTTTCCACTTCGGCAGAGAGTCGCAATGCCCCTGCCACGGCGCCGCCGGAGGATACTCCGCAAAAAATACCTTCTTCACGGGCCAATCGGCGGGTCATGGTTTCCGCCTCTGCCTGACTAATATCCATTACCCGGTCAACTTCCTGCGGGACAAATATTCTGGGCAAATACGCCTGGGGCCAGCGGCGAATACCCGGAATCGCAGAACCTTCGGTCGGCTGCAGCCCAACAATTTGAATATCCGGATTCTGCTGCTTGAGATAGCGGCCACACCCCATAATGGTGCCGGTGGTGCCCATAGAAGAAACAAAATGCGTTATCCGGCCGCCGGTCTGTCGCCAGATCTCGGGCCCAGTGCTATCAATATGCGCCTGCGGGTTGTCCAGGTTGGAGAATTGATCCAATACCAATCCCTGGCCTTCGGCTTGCATTTGTAATGCCAGATCACGCGCGCCTTCCATGCCCTGTTCAGAAGTAACAAGAATCAATTCCGCTCCGTAGGCCGCCATTGCAGCCTTTCGCTCATCCGTAGCACTTTCGGGCATGATCAGGATTAATCGGTAGCCTTTAATTGCAGCCGCCATCGCCAGCGCGATACCCGTGTTGCCACTGGTCGCTTCGATCAGGGTATCGCCGGGATGAATCTGCCCCCGAGACTCGGCGCGGGTGATCATGGAGAGCGCCGGGCGATCTTTTACCGACCCAGCTGGGTTATTGCCTTCCAGTTTGAGCAGTAGGGTATTGCTGGCCTGCCCCGGAATACGCTGCAAGCGCACCAGTGGAGTGTTACCAACACAATCGGCAATCGTCGGGTAATCCGTCGGAAAATCCATCGTTACTACAGGTCCATCGGCCTAGGCGGGCGCTCATTCTACCTCCGAGCCGGCGACACTGCGAATCGAGCGCGGGCGTGCCACAGAGTTCCGACTACTGAAAGCGTGAAATGGGGCTGGTTTCTACCGTCAGCAAGGGTAGAATCGGACAAAAATAACACAATACGCATTAGCGCAGTCAGGCAACATGGTTCAATCCCGCTCCTCTGACCCTTCATTCAGCCCTAAGACGTCGCCGACAGGTGCCGCATCCAGGCGACGACGCCTATCGCTGCGTGCCCTGCTGTTCCGCTACGTGATGACCCCCGCGTTGCTTCTGACCATCATGCTCAGCCTGTTATTTACGTTGCAGCAGGCCGGAGACCGCCGGGATCTGCTATTGAGTCACGGACGCGCCAGCGCAGAGACCCTTGTGGAGCTGATCCACCTGAGTGGTGGTCATTCATTCGAAGAACGTATCGAGTGGCTCGATAAAAGCCTGATGGCCCTGATGCTCGAGCGAGGCATGATCCGCTCGGTGCAACTGTACCGTGCTGACCTCAACGCGCAGGGCATAGAAGAATTTAAGCTCATATCCAGCGTCGGCCCGCGCCCGCGCACGGTATTTACAGCCAGTGAATTGCGTGGCAAGCATGCGCATATTTACGAAGACCTGAAAAGCTTGCACGTGCTGCAGCCCTTGATTGGTGAAAATGCCAACTGCTGGCTGAGCATCGAACTGCACCGCCCCTACTTTCTGGTGGGCACCTATCAGGTGGCTCTGGTCGGCCTGATCGGGCTGATTTTTTGCAGTCTGGTCGCACTCGTCTGGGCAGCAGTCATTGCCGAGCGTGTATCCCACAGCCTGGAGCGCTTCAAACGCGCACTGCAATCCATCGGTGGCGGGAACTTCCTGACCCAAATCCCCAATTCCAGAAACCTCGAACTGCATCAGCTGGGTGAAGAAATCGGGCACACAGCTCGAAACCTCTCGGAATATCAAAGGGATTACCAGGAGGGCCTGCACCAGACCATGGAGGATCTGCGTCAATCGCTAGACTCGATGGAAGAGCAAAACATCGAGCTGGAAATGGCCCGTAAGAAAGCCGAGGAAAACAGCCGGGTGAAGTCCACCTTCCTCGCCAATACCAGCCACGAAATTCGCACCCCGCTCAACGGTATCATCGGGTTTACCAACCTGCTGTTAAAAACCGAGGTTGATCAGCTGCAGCAGGATTACCTGCAGACTATCTTGCGGTCATCGGAGAACCTGCTGACATCCATTAATGACATTCTGGATTTCTCGCGTATCGAGTCCGGCAATCTGGTGCTCGATCACAGCCCCATGAATTTAGGTCAGGTTCTTGAAGAGACACTGCAGATCCTCGCGCCTTACGGCTATGAACATAATCTGGAACTGGTGCCGTTCGTCGACCCGCAGCTGCCGCCATCTCAAATTGGTGACCCCCTGCGTATCAAGCAGATCCTGACCAATCTGGTGAGCCTCGCCATCCACAGTTCTGAAAATGGCAGCATTCCGGTGCGCATCGAAGTGCTCAGTGGCAAAGAATCCGAGCTGATGGTGCGTATCACGATCACCGACAATGGTGCCCGCGGCGACGAACAGCGCCGCCGTGAATTGCGCCTCCTACTCACCAGTGCGACCGCGCAACACCAGCTTTCGAATAGCGGAATGGGGCTCGGCATTGCGCGCAATCTGGTGCAATCCATGGGCGGAGAAATCGGCCTCGACGACAATGATCAGGGTAGCTGCAGCTACTGGATTCAACTACCCCTCACCATCGACCGCAATCGGGTCGCAGTTACCCGCGAGCAGTTTCCCGGGTGCCGCCTGTTGCTCGTGGACCCCAATCCCATCACCCGCACACAGATCTACCAGCAGCTCAGCCATTGGCGGGCGGCCCCCCTGGAGCATAATGATGGAGAGAGCCTGGTACCCGCCGTGGAGCAGATGTGGCGCCACGACGCCCTTCCCGATGGACTGATTATCGATACCGCCCTTGCCGGCGACGACTTCGAAGGCTTTATCAGTACCGTGCAACAGCTGGTGGATACCTACCAGTGTCGAGTAATCGTGCAAGGATCTCCAGTGGACTTGCGACGCTGCTACGATGCATTGCGCACCCGAGTATTGGCCTTCCTTGCCAAACCGGTAAGCCGCGATGGTCTGCTCCGCGCACTGAAGCGCACGGTTCCGCAACAGGCACAGTCTCGCCCGCAAACCGGCACCTACCCAGCCCTACCCTGGCCCACGCAACCCAGGGTGCTGGTGGTCGACGACTACGAACCAAACCGAAAGCTGATGAGTGAACTGCTGCGTGCGCAGCATATTGAGGCGTTAATCGCCAGCTCCGGCGAAGAGGCGCTCCAGCAGTGGCAAAGTCAGCATTTTGATATGATCTTTATGGATATCCAGATGCCCGGGCTAGACGGCATTGCCACCACGCAACGGATCCGCGAGCGGGAATCCGGTCACCGCACCCCCATCATCGCCCTCACCGCCCACGTAGGCACCGAGGAGAAATCGCGCCTGCTCAGTGCCGGACTTGACGATTACCTGAGTAAACCGGTCAGCGAGACACAGCTGACACACACCGTAAAACGCTGGATGGAAGTAAGCAGCGCCACTGCGCCAGACACCAAAACCACAGCGGTGGAACCGCGTCTGGTCGATATCGGCGAAAGCCTGAATCTCGCCAATCAGGATGCGGGCCTCGCTCGCGACCTGCTACGTATGCTGCTGAAAGGCCTGCACGAAGACGAGCAGGAGCTCGCCCGACTGGCACAGAATGGGGATTGCAAAGGGCTATTTGAGCGAACTCACCGGCTGCATGGAGGTTGCTGCTATTGCGGTGTGCCACGCCTGCGCAACGCTACCGGGCAACTACAGGAACTGCTACGCCCCGTTCAGGAGTACGACTCAGCAAGGGCAGCAAAGGAGCTGGATGACAGCGCGTTTAAAGCGGCATATGAACTGGTGAAAAAAGAGATTCGAGGTCTGCGTGATTGGGGTGCGGATCAGGATCTGGAAGCGCTGTTTGGTATCGAATGCGAAGAAGCTGAAACTAATTGACGCGTCTCTGGAGCTATTCCACAGAGTACACTTGGCGGAACAGCTCGCGGCTTTTCATCGGGCGGTTGCCGAGCAAGGGGCTTAGCAACAATCGTGTAAGCCGCTTGGCTTCCATCAGTACTTCCGCCGGTAGCGTTTCAGGGAAGGCGCGCTCATCAGACGCGGCTTGACCGCCGATCAGTTGGACAATCGCCAGCAGATGACGGCCGAAGAATTCCGCCCCGCGCGGCAAATATCCTGGCGGTATCGCCACGGGTACAAAGCCATCTTCCTGCGTCAACCGGTACACACAATCTGGGCTTACCGGCGCACCTTCTATAGAGCTGTAACCCAACTCGGGGCAGCTCCCCAACGCAGCCAGCAGCTGTAGTTCAAATAGCCGCAGTGGCATTTCCAACTCGCTGCTACTACCTCCCGATAACTGCGCGAGCCACTCAAGTAGCCGCTGATAGGCCGCAAATACCGCAATCAGGCTCTCCCCTTCCGGCATCAGACGTAACAACAACTCATTGGCATAGAGCCCACCATAAACGGCGCGCCCTTTTAGCCACAATGGCTGACCGGCACTTTCTACCGGTCCGAGGGTTTTCAGGTCTCGGCGCCCGAGCAAGGTAACCAGAAGGGGGGCGAAAGGCTGTAACGCGCGTTGGCGCCGCTGCTTGTCGCGGCGTGCGCCCTTGGCGATACAGGAAATCCGCCCGTACTCGGGCGTGAGTAGATCCAGAATCAAACTGGAATCCCGGAACGGGCGGGAATGCAAGATATAGGCGGGTTGCGGGGGGAGCTGCTGCACGCCGGTGGCCAGACGTTTACTGTTTGTCCACGTAGCCGAGACTGCGCAGCGCGCGCTCGTCGTCGGACCAACCGGACTTAACCTTGACCCAAAGGTTTAACATCACCTTACTGTCAAACAGGCGTTCCATATCCACGCGTGCCTGCTGGCCGATTTGTTTGATGCGCTCGCCCTTGGTACCAATCAGAATGCGCTTCTGACCATTCCGCTCGACCAAAATCGCAGCACTGATATGCAGTACCTTGCCCTCCTGACTGAACTCTTCCACCTCAACGGTAACCGCATACGGAATTTCCGCACCCAGCTGACGCATGACCTTCTCGCGCACAATTTCTGCCGCGAGAAAACGAGAGCTGCGGTCGGTGATTTGATCCTCTTCGAAGAAGTGCATGCCCTCGGGTAAGCGCTCAACAATCACATCTTCCAGAGACTGGAGGTTCGAAGTGCGCAGGGCGGAAATGGGCACTATCTCGGCCTCGGGGAAGCGCTCGGCCAGCGCCTGCAGCTGCGGCAGCACCGCGTTCTTGTCCTGCAGCTGGTCGACCTTGTTCACCGCAACAATCAAAGGGCACTTGAGACCGCGCAGTTTTTGCGCCACCAGCTCGTCGCCCTCGGTCCACTTCGCCGGCTCTACCACAAACACCACCACGTCCACGTCGCGGGTCGAACTAATCGCCGCACGGTTCATATAGCGGTTAATCGCCTTTTCTTCGCCCGCGTGCAGCCCCGGGGTATCCACGAAAATAATCTGGTTTGGCCCCTCGGTTTTAATCCCCAGCATATTGTGGCGCGTCGTTTGTGGCTTGCGGGAAGTGATACAAATCTTTTGCCCCAGCAAATGGTTCAGCAAGGTGGATTTGCCCACATTCGGGCGGCCGACAATGGCTACATAGCCACAGCGGGAAGTTTCGGTATTGGGTTCGCTCAAGGGGGTCTCCGAGCCGGTCAAGCCCGCCTGCATCCGCAGGTTGGGCAAAATGTCAGATGGGGATTATAGGGTCAGCTCTGCCCGGTCAGTTGGGCATAGGCTTCTGCGGCGGCGGACTTCTCCGCGGCACGGCGATTACTGGCAACGCCTTTTACCGGTGCCGCCAGGCCAGATACCCGACACTCCACGATAAACTGCTGGGAGTGCTCCTCACCAGCCACTTCGACGACTTTGTATTCGGGTAACGGCTTGTGACGTGCCTGCAGCCACTCCTGCAGCCGGGTTTTGGGGTCTTTCGCGGTTTCCAGGGAAAGGTTTTGCAGGCGCGCGGCAAACCAGGCCAGTACCCGCTCACGGGCCGCTTCCAGTCCGGAATCCAGATAGATCGCACCGATAATGGCCTCTACCGCATCGGCGAGAATAGACGCGCGGCGATGACCACCACTCTTCATCTCGCCCTCGCCCAGTCGCAAGCAATCGCCAAGCTCCAGTTCGCGGGCGACCTTTGCCAGGGTCTCGCCGCTCACCAACTGAGCGCGCAAACGGCTCATCTGGCCTTCGCGGCCTTCGGGGAATTTTTCAAACAGGGCCGCACTGATGGTAAACCCGAGAATCGAGTCGCCCAGAAACTCCAGGCGCTCATTGTTGCGGCTGCCATGGGAACGGTGCGTCAGCGCCAGGTCCAATAGCTCTTCGTTAGTAAATTGGTAGCCCAGGCGGCCACCCAGTCGTTGCAGATGAAGGTCTGTCACCGGTTAGTAGTCATCTCGCTTGCGAAACTGCTCAAGGTCCACGAGCGGCTCACAGCACAGCTCTGGCTTGGCAGTATTCAATTGTTTGTTAAATTTCATGACCACGTCCACATTCTGGAACAGTGGCTGGCGCAGCTCGTAATTGATACTGACCAAAGTGCTGTCGGCACCACGGATGATCTTTACCGAATCGGTCGGCTGACCGCGCACATTGTTAATGGTAAAAAAGCGGTCCAACTCGCGCTTGATTTCCGTGTTGCTCATCTCGCGAACACCGCTGTTTTTGGCCAGGGAGTGCAAACCCTCTTCCACAAAATGCGCATCCACATAGGCCGGGCCCATTTTGGATACCACGGTCAGTCCAAAGCCAAATACGGCAATGACGGCCAACCAGCCCCAGTAACTCATGCCCCGCTGCTTTGCCAAAGCACGTGAAAATTGTGTGTTTAATGCCATGCTGACCTACCTGTTGTTATCGTTGTTGTCGCTGAACCGAGAGCACCCACTGAACCGAGAACGACCTTTCAGTCGATCCCACCAACCCGGCTAAAGCTGGGCACGCTGAGTAGTTTGTCCCAATGCATCCAGATTGCAAAGGCCTTGCCCACGATATCCTTCTCGGGCACAAAGCCCCACTTGCGGCTATCCAGGCTGTTGTCCCGGTTGTCGCCCATCATGAAGTAGTAACCTTCCGGCACGGTGACGGTGCGAATATTACCGTACGGACCTGGGCGCTGTTGTTTGGCGGCCAGGTGGCGGTGACCATCGAGGATCTCCCACATCAGTTCACGCCCCGGGTTTTGCGTATCAAAACGGATAAATTCCTGCGGCATCGCTTCGCCGTTCACATACAGCTGGTTATTTTCCACACGGATTTCATCCCCCGGCAAACCAACCACACGCTTGATGTAGTACGTCTCGTTCATGTGCGGAGGAAAAAATACCATCACGTCACCACGCTTGGGTTCACCAATATCCACCACTTTGGTACGGCTGACCGGCAGACGCAATCCATAGGCGTACTTGTTGACCAGGATAAAGTCCCCAACTTCCAGAGTGGGATCCATGGATGCAGAAGGAATCTGGAAGGGCTCCACCACGAAGGAGCGGAGCACAAACACGATCGCCAGTACCGGGAAAAATGACTTGGCGTATTCAACAACCACCGGCTCCTGCACCGGTTGCCCCTTGGCAGTGGCTGCTTTGCGTCCCCGCGCCAGAAACAGTGCATCAAACAGCCAGATCACCCCTGTCACCACAACCAGCAACAGCAAAATAAGGGGGAAATTGATATCCATTCAGTTGTCTCTTTCCGACTATTTCTTATCAGATGCGGCCGGGGAAGGCATTACGCACCCCCAGCCGCTTTATTTCAGATGTTTCCGTAACGCGCTCGATCAGTTGTCGACCTTGAGCACCGCAAGGAATGCATCCTGCGGGACTTCGACCTTACCCAGCTGCTTCATACGGCGTTTACCCGCTTTCTGCTTCTCCAGCAGCTTCTTCTTACGGGTCACGTCACCACCATAACACTTTGCGGTTACGTTCTTGCGCAGTGCTTTAACCGTGGTACGAGCAACAACCTGACCACCAATCGCGGCCTGAATCGCCACATCGAACATCTGACGTGGGATCAATTCTTTCATTTTCTCTGCCAGGGCACGACCGCGCTGCTGGGCGTTGTCACGGTGCAGAATCACCGCCAGGGCATCCACCCGCTCGCCGTTGATCAGAATATCAAGACGCACCAATTTTGCCGGGTCAAAGCGCACAAAGTTGTAATCGAGGGAAGCAAAACCGCGGCTTACAGACTTGAGGCGGTCGAAGAAGTCCATCACCACTTCGCTCATCGGCAGTTCATAGCGCAGGGAAACCTGCCCACCCACATACTGCATATCGCTCTGGATACCGCGCTTTTCCACGCACAGGGTAATCACGTTACCCAGGTAATCCTGCGGAACCAGAATGTTGGCTTCAACGATCGGCTCGCGCATTTCCTCGATCATGCCCAGATCCGGCATACGCGAGGGGTTATCCATGGTCATGGTTTCGCCGTTGGTGAGCTCCACCTCGTACACCACGGTAGGTGCGGTGGTAATCAGGTCGAGGTTGTACTCTCGCTCCAGGCGCTCCTGGATGATTTCCATGTGCAGCATACCGAGGAAGCCACAGCGAAAGCCAAAACCCAGTGCGTCCGAGGTTTCCGGCTCGTAAAACAGCGAGGCATCGTTCAGGGAGAGCTTGTCCAGCGCGTCGCGGAAGGCTTCATAGTCGTCAGAGCTTACCGGGAACAGACCGGCGTACACCTGCGGCTTCACCTTCTGGAAGCCCGGCAGCATCTCAACGGTCCCGGCTTCTTTAGCGTGCGTCAGGGTGTCACCAACGGGCGCACCGTGAATGTCCTTGATACCGGCCACCACAAAGCCCACTTCACCGGCCTTGAGCTCACCGGTTTCCTTGCGCTTGGGGGTAAATACACCGACGCTATCGACCACATGGGCGCGGCCAATAGACTTGGTCACAATCTTGTCTTTGTTCTTCAGGGTGCCCTGTACCACGCGCACCAGAGATACTACGCCCAGGTAGCTATCGAACCAGGAGTCAATAATCAGTGCCTGCAGCGGCGCTTCCACGTCACCTTCCGGTGGCGGCACCAGGCGCACCAGGTCTTCCAGCACGTCTTCAATACCGAGCCCCGACTTGGCGCTGCAACGCGTCGCCTCGGTGGCATCGATACCGATAATGTCTTCGATCTCTTCCGCGACCTTTTCCGGCTCCGCCTGAGGCAGGTCCATCTTGTTCAGAACAGGAATCACTTCCAGACCCTGCTCGATGGCGGTGTAACAGTTGGCGACGGATTGCGCCTCTACACCCTGGGCCGCGTCCACTACCAGCAGTGCACCTTCACAGGCGGCCAGCGAGCGGGAAACTTCATAAGAGAAGTCCACGTGCCCCGGAGTATCAATAAAGTTCAGCTGGTAGGTTTTGCCGTCGCGGGCCTTGTAGTCAAGGGTAACGCTCTGGGCCTTGATGGTAATGCCCCGCTCCCGCTCGATATCCATGCTATCGAGTACCTGTGCCGCCATCTCACGGTCGCTCAGGCCACCGCAGACCTGAATAAAGCGGTCTGCCAGAGTGGATTTGCCGTGGTCGATATGGGCAATAATGGAAAAGTTGCGGATATGGGAGAGATCAGTGGCCACTGCGAGGGTAAAACCTTTTAAAAATCAGTGAGTTAATGAGCGGACCGGGCCGCGCTGTGGGCGCAAGTCTAACAGGTTGCGCAAAAAGTGCATCCAATCTGTCTGCAACCCTCGAAACAACTGGGCTCGGCGCCGTTGCACGGCGCCGAGCCCATGTACTCACTGGATTTGCTGGCTTCAGCTTTCTTCGATCTGAATAGTACGGAAGGTCGGCTGGCCACCGCGGAAGAAGCGGATCGGCAACAACTCGCCTTTGGGGAGCTTCTTCACCACTTTGTCGTAGTCACCGAGGGATTCCACCTGCTCAAACCCAAGCTGGGCGATGATGTCGCCACTGCGCAGGCCCGCGTTGGCACCGGCCTTGCCCGGCACCACCTGCTTCACCAGCACACCGTTCTCAACGCCCAGTCGCTGCTTCAGGTGGTCGGGAATGTCCTCCACCACCAGTCCCAGCACCCCGCCAACATCGCTTGAGCTGGTCACACTGGACTGCGCGAAGCCTTCATCGTCACCGGGCAGCGCACCAACGCGTACCGACAGTTTGCGCTCCTTACCCTCGCGCATCAGAAGTACCGGTACTTCGGCGCCCGGGCGAGTGCGGCCGACAACATGCGGTAGGTCACCCTGGGTAAGAATTTTCTGGCCATCAAAGCGCGTGATGATATCGCCCACCTGGATCCCAGCCTTTTCCGCTGGAGAGCCGGCTTCCAACTGGCCGACCAAAGCGCCCGCCGGCTTGCCGAGCCCCATGGCCTTGGCCAGTTTGCGATCCACATCCTGGATACCCACACCCAGCCAACCGCGATCCACGCGACCTTTTTCTTTCAGCTGGGCAACAACATCTTGCGCGAGGCTCGCCGGGATCGCGAAGGACAGGCCAATGGAACCGCCACTGCGGGTATAGATCTGGGAGTTGATACCAACCACTTCACCTTCCAGGTTGAACAGCGGTCCACCGGAGTTACCCGGGTTAATCGCCACGTCGGTCTGGATGAATGGCACATAGTTTTCACGGCTTTCATTGGGAATACTGCGCCCCATGGCACTCACGATACCCGCACTCGCGGAGTAGTCCAGGCCAAAGGGGGAGCCGATGGCAACCACCCATTCACCGACCTTGATATCTTCCGAGTCACCCCAGCGCACCACCGGCAGATCATCGCCTTCCACTTTGAGTAGCGCCAGGTCCGAACGCGGGTCCGTACCCACCACCTTGGCCTCGAACTCGCGGCGGTCGGTCAGGGTGATCCGCACCTCGTCGGCACCATCGACCACGTGGTTATTGGTGACCACATAGCCATCTTCAGAAATGATAAAACCAGACCCCATGCTCGCCACCGGGCGTTGCTGACGCTGACGGGGCTCCAGCAAATGGCGGAAGATATCCGGGATCTCTTGTTGATAGCGCGGTGGAATCGCGTTGCTGGATGCGCGATTGCGCTCAACGGTGTTGATTTTCACCACCGCCGGGGAGTTCTGCTCAATCAGATCTGTCAGTTCCGGCAGTCCGCGTGCAAACACGGAAGTAGAAAATAACAAGCAAAGCACGAGAAGGAATTGCGAACAGCGTGCAACCATATATGTCACCCCTGATAAGCCCTTTTACTAATATGTCAAAACACCATTTAGATTTGGCTGCCGTTTGGTTATCACTTGGTGTTATCCAGATGGCTCCCAAATTGGCGGGTATCTGCTGACGAACCCTGCCATAACACCCTCTTAGTTCGGTGTTGCGTTAAAAAGTTCGCATTCTTTAGTGTAAATCAGTGTTAAGGATTGCATGAGCACCCAGAAACTGCCGGTTCACAAACATCCTGCCCCTGCACAACTGCGCCCCCGCCCGCAGCGCGGCCAATTCCATGCGCAGCGACAGCGGTATGGGGAGTCGGTGCTGGGCGCGCCGCTCTACTACTTCCCGGCAGAAAAGCCCGACGAACATTCGGGTATCGTGATGGCCGGCACACATGGGGACGAAGTGACCGCAGTGGTCACACTTTCCTGCGCACTGCGCGCGCTGGAAGCGGGGCTCCGGCGCCACCATGTCATACTGGCGGTCAACCCAGACGGCTGCCAGCTTGGCACCCGCTGCAACGCCCACGGCGTCGACCTGAATCGCAACTTCGCCACCATTAACTGGCAGCCGAACGGCACCGTATATCGGTGGAACAACGCGGCGGAAGAACGCGATGTTTTCCTCTCCACTGGCGAGCGACCTGGATCAGAACCGGAAACCCAGGCACTTTGCCGGTTAGTCAGGGAATTGGACCCGGCCTGGATCGTGTCTATTCACGAGCCACTGGCCTGTGTCGAAGACCCCTTGCAAAGCCCCCTCGGCCACTGGCTAGCGGAACGTATCGAGCTGCCACTGGTATGTGAACTTGGCTACCAGACACCGGGATCTTTCGGTACCTGGTGCGCCGAACACCAGCATCCCTGTATCACCCTGGAGTTCCCGCCCATTTCCACCGATGCAGCGACTGAGGACTACCTGCAGGTGATGACAGATTTACTCTGCTACCAGCCTTGAAACCTCACCTGCAGCGCGACACGCGCTTCAGGTCCAGTACACCCTTCCGTGAAAGAACTGCAGCGGGTCGACATCCTTTGCCAGCCAGGTAGGGCCATCCAGGTCTACAAACCGCGCCCCCTGCCCCAGCGGCCAGGCGGCGCGAATTGCCCGTGAGGTACACAGCATACAGCCCAGCATGACCTCAAACCCATGGGTACGTGCAGCGTCTGCGAGGAGCAGCGCCTCCCAGAGTCCGCCCGTTTTATCCAGTTTGATATTGACCATCTCGTACAGCCCCGCGAGCCGCGGTAAGTCCGCCCGGGTGTGACAACTCTCATCGGCACAGATGGGGATGGGGTGGGTAAAATTTGCGAGGGCGCGGTCATCCCCCGCAGGCAGCGGTTGCTCCAGCATGGACACGCCCTGCTTCGCAAGCGCGTCACACAGAGCGGGCAAGCCATCGGCGGACCAAGCCTCATTGGCATCGATCACCAGCTCACAGGCGGGCGCAGCGGCGCGCACTGCCGCCACTCTTTCCAGCACCTGCTTATGGTCAAGCTTGAGTTTGAGTACGGTGACACCGGACTGCTCGGCGGCACTCGCCGCCTCCGCCATATCGCCCGGAGCGGCAATCACCAGAGTTTGCACGGTAGGCAAAGACTCAGGCCCGGCAAAACTCTGACGGTGCCTTTTCTCTGCCCAGTTGGCCATCGCACAATCTACCGCATTACGCGCCGCCCCCGCAGGCATGACTTCCTGCAACTGGCTGCGCGAGATTCCCTGGCGCAATGCCGGCAACACCGAAGTGACTTCTGCCAGCACGGATTCCAAGCTTTCTCCATAGCGAGGATATGGAGTGCACTCGCCCACGCCAGCAACCCCCTCCGCTTCAACTTCCACCACAACCACCCGCGCCTCACTGCGAGCTCCTCGGGAAATCACGAAGGTGGTTTTTAGCGGCCAACTCTCCGCGTAGCAGCGGCCTTCGAAGGCTTGAACCCGGTCTAACTCCCTTTGCCCTGCCATCCTTGTTTCCTCTTATTGGTATCCGTCATGCCCGGAGCGGGCCGGCCAATGGGTCACCTTCAGTGTAGAAACAGTTTGTGAGGTAGCAGAGAAAAGCCCGCTGAAGCAGCGAGAAATCTGCGAGAAATTAGGGAATGCTCAGAGAACAGTGAGAAACGGCAAAGCAGGCACTCAGGCAGAGCAAGACCCGCGCACGGGCTCAGCTCACTGGGGCAATAGGAATTGCGCAGGGATTGCGTTGTTCTCGGCGCAGATACACAGGCTCAAGGGCCGCATCGCCGCGGCGCAGGTAACTGTATGTACGAATCGCCAGGGCGCCGGCAAACAAACCGAGCAGTGCACCGGCTATCGCCAGCGGCTCAGAGCCCAACGCCTGCCCAGCCAACGCGCCGGCAACCAAAAGTACCAGCGGCACCAGATAAACCACCAGCGCGCTACTCGCCAGCACTCGCTCACCAATCCCAATCACTACAGTGTCGTGCAGCTGCACCGCCTGAGATTCTGCCGGAGGAAGTTGTACACGCACCCGGGAAGCGCTTGCCCAGAAGTCGCCAAGCAACCCGGTGCCACATCCCGACTTGGCCGCGCAACCGTGGCAACCGCTGCGCTGAACGGTTTCCACCCAAATCGATTCGCCGTCAACGGCGACCACTTTTCCGCGCTCTTCGATCATGCCGTGCCTTACCGTACTATCCGCTCAGTCCACGCCGTCAGTTTGCCTCGGTGACCGCTTTGGCCACCAATTGCGCGGTATTGTCGGGGATTTCACCCACCACTGTCACGGTGTAACGTGCACCATTGACATCGATATGGTCCATGTAAGCCACGGTGGCGCCGCGCACGGCGCGCCCCTTGTAGTTCATTTCCGGCAGCTGCTGCACAAACACGGTGAATGCACTCAGGCCGTCACTAAATACCAGCATTTGCCCATCGCTTAACGCCTGTACGGCAACCGGTTTAAAACCGCTGGGTGCCCAACCGAGACGCCAGCGACTTTCCACAGTCGCACATTTTGCCGCTTCGTCACCGGTACTTGGCTCTGTCGAGGGGGTCTGAGGCTTCAACTCATCGTCGGTTACCGGTGTCAGATCCAGCTCGACAAACTGAAAGCGCTCGAGAACCCGTCCCGCCGGGGCAATCAGCATGGATTTGAGTGGCAAGCCGGTTTCCTTGTCGACACTGATCACCATCCCAAAGCGGTGCAGGTCCCGTGGGCGAGCCTCAAGTACGATCGCCTCGCGGTCTGCGACACGCTCTTCTCCGCGGATCAAAAACGCATAATTGGATTGAACAGTTTGCAGCCCAGCGGCGCTCAGCAGGCCGGAACGGGGAAATACGCTGCCGCTGGAGCGACACTGTTCGTCTCCGCTACGGGTCACCTTCTCGCGGGGACTGCCGGTCAGATAGCGAATACGCTCGACCTGCTCGCCATCGCGAATACCGTGCACGACTTCCAGGGTTTCCATGGAGCCCACATGCTCAAAGGTTACCAACCCTCGATACTCGAGGTTGGCGACCGCCTGTGCGAGCCGCGCCAGCAACACACGGGTTGCCTCACTCGCCGTGGCGTCCCGGGCATCTTGCGGGATCTCCTCAGGGGCTTGCTGAGGAACCTGATGGGGAGCCTCTTGCGGTGTCGATTGATCGTCCGCTGGCGCATTGTCCTGGGCGAAGCCCAGTGGCGAGGCTAATAGTAAAAAAGCCAACAGCGAACTGTTGGCTTTGCGAGGGATACGAAAAATCAGTTTTTCCATGGTCATGCTTTGTGTTGCTCAACAACGAGACAACCGGAGGCACCTCCGGCAGCCGCCATTACTCCGATGGGCGCTCCCCATAGGTTGCCCGAGCATGAGGAACCATACCCTGGCTACCAATACGAGCGGCCTGCTCTGAGTGTTCAACCATTACCCGATTCAAATGTCGCATCAGTTCTGGCGTGGGCACAACCTGCACCTGAGGAGCCGGGCCAACCCGTTGCTCGGGTACCAGCTGTGGTGCGGTGCTTACCGCGCGCGTATTCAATGTCGGGGTCAAAAATCTACCGGGTTGCGGATTGGTAGTCACTGGCTGGGGCTGGGGAGCCTCAACTTCCGCTACCAGATCACCCTGCACTTGCGGGGCCTGCATCTGTTGCACCCCCAAAATGGCGGCAAATGCCACGGTCGCGGCCACGGCGCCGCGAGAGAGTGGACGCCACCAACGGCTTCTCGCTTGGCCATTACCCGCATCGTTCGCCGAAGCCTGCTGTGCAGACTCCAGCGACGGCTCGTCGGCAATCGCTGCAGAAATACTCGCGGCGAGCCCCATATCCACCGGCGCCACCTTTTCACCACGCATCACGCTGGCGGCCAACTGGTAGCGAGACCAGCGGTGACCCAACTCACCGTCTGAAGCACCGCTGGCGTCAGACTCTTTGAGCAGGCGCTGAATTTCCAACTCGTTGGCCTCGCCATCCATTAATGCGGATAGCGATTCATTCAGGCGCTGTTGATGACTCCCGTGGGACATACGGGTAAACCCTCTTCTCAGTGCAATTCTTTGGGCGCTAGTTCACACCCTGTTTGTTAATACGTCAGACCCGGGCTTCGCAAAAAAGTTTTACCTAGCAGACAAATTTTGTGTGAATTCGTCGATATTTTTACCTGTCGTCCCGGTCAGGCTCTGGATTTAGGCCAGAAACCTCTCGACAAGCTATCCCGATAAAACAAAATAGATTAAAAAATGACCACCTGCCGGACTCGGCCAAACTAGCTGCGCCCGTCAACGGATTCGGGCTCACCGGCCATGGTCGCTTGTACCGCGCGATCAATGGCCTCCCGCGCGCGGAAAATACGCGAGCGCACGGTGCCCACTGGACACCCCATGACCTCGGCGATTTCCTCGTAGCTCAGCCCCTCCATCTCGCGCAGGGTAACGGCTGAGCGCAGATCTTCTGGCAGTTCGCGGATTGCCTGGTGCACCGCCGCTTCCAGTTGATCACGGAACAACTGGTTCTCTGGCGTTTCGTTATCGCGCAACAAGTCGGCGCCGGAATAGAATTCGGCGTCTTCCAGATCCACATCCGATGAAGGGGGACGGCGACTGCGAGAAACGAGGTGGTTTTTGGCGGTATTAATCGCGATGCGATACATCCAGGTATAAAAGGCACTCTCCCCACGGAAATTGCCCAGCGCCCGGTAAGCCTTGATAAACGCTTCCTGCACCACATCATGCACTTCGGCGTGATCGTTGATATAGCGGCTAACCACCGCCATGATTTTGTGTTGGTACTTCAACACCAGCAGGTCGAAGGCTCGCTTGTCGCCTTTCTGTACCCGCTCTACCAGCTGGCGATCACTTGGTGACGCCTGTTGCCCTGTCATCCCCTACTCCAAACCGCGGCCCAGACACCTCGCAGCGCCTTAGCCATGCTTTTTCTATTGTGTCCGAGACACCAAATTTTGGTCATAAGTTCCTGACAAATCGGTAATTTTTAAAGATGGCGTATACTACGCGCCCCCTGAGACGAATAAAACTCCACGAGAGAGAAGGCAAACGGACCCGTGAATCCTAACGAGAACAGCTACAACGAGAACAATTACGATGTGCTAGTTGTAGGCAGTGGTGCCGCCGGCTTAACCCTGGCGCTTCACCTCGCTGCACGCCACCGTGTGGCGCTGCTTTCCAAACAGCGCCTGCAAGATGGCTCCACTTGGTTCGCCCAGGGCGGCATCGCTGGTGTACTGGACGAGGCCGACTCTGTAGACGCGCATATAGCGGATACATTAGATGCAGGAGCAGGACTCTGCCACCCCGACGCGGTTCGCTTCACCGTGGAAAACAGCCGCGACGCCGTCCACTGGCTCATTCATCAGGGCGTAGATTTCACCCGCGAAGAAGATGGTGAATATCACCTGACCAAAGAAGGTGGCCACAGCCACCGGCGTATTATTCACAGCGCCGACGCCACCGGCCAGGCGGTACACAGCACCCTGCTCGAGCGGGTCCGCAACACCCCAAATATTGACTGCTTTGAGCACCATATTGCCCTGGACCTGATCCGTCAGCCGGACCCTAAAACCGGTCGCTTCCGCTGCGGCGGATGTTATGTGCATAACAAAGAAACGGAAGAGGTTGAGGTATTCCAGGGGCGCGCGGTGGTGCTCGCCACTGGCGGCGCATCCAAAGCCTACCTCTATACCAGCAATCCCGATGGCGCCAGCGGCGATGGTATCGCCATGGCCTGGCGCGCCGGATGCCGGGTTGCGAACATGGAATTCAACCAGTTCCACCCCACCTGCCTGTACCACCCCAAAGCCAAATCCATGCTCATCACCGAGGCCCTGCGCGGTGAGGGCGCCCTGTTAAAGCTGCCCAATGGCAAACGCTTTATGGATCGTTTCGACAAGCGCGGTGAACTGGCCCCGCGGGACATCGTGGCCCGCGCCATCGACCACGAGATGAAGCGACTGGGCGCCGATTGCCTGTATCTCGATATTTCGCATAAAGACCCGGAGTTTGTGCGCGAGCACTTTCCCACCGTATACAAGAGCTGCCTCGAATACGGCATCGATATCACCCGCGAGGCCATCCCGGTGGTTCCCGCCGCGCACTATACCTGCGGCGGTGTGATGGTCGACGAGCACGGCCGTACGGATTTGGATCAGCTTTACGCAATTGGTGAGACCACTTTTACCGGCCTGCACGGCGCCAACCGCCTGGCCAGCAACTCGCTGCTCGAGTGTGTGGTTTACGCGCGCTCTGCAGCCATGCACATCGACAGTTCCATCGACGAGGTCGCCCCACCGCGCGAGGCACTGGCCTGGGATGCTTCACGGGTAACCGATTCCGATGAGGACGTGGTGATCTCGCACAACTGGGATGAGTTGCGCCGCTTTATGTGGGACTTTGTAGGTATCGTGCGGACCCGTAAGCGCCTACTGCGGGCGGAGCACCGGGTGAAACTGTTGCAGCAGGAAATCACGGAGTTCTATGCGAATTACCGGATTACCAGCGACCTGATTGAGCTGCGCAACCTGGCGGTAGTATCGGAGCTGATTATCCGCTCTGCACTGGATCGCCGGGAAAGCCGTGGACTGCACTACTCACTGGACTACCCGGGATTGCGGGAACTGGCCATGGATACCATTCTGGTACCGGAAAATTTTGCCGACCAGCGGCATTTTATTGGCCCATAAGCCACACTCACGAACCCACACTGAGCGGCACAAGAGCGAAATCAACGCGAGTAACGCAAAGCGACTAATAGCCGCCGCCACTCATCAGCAGTGGCGGCATCTCGCGCCAGCACCAAGCGCAAACGGCGCCCCTCAACATCTTTGCCGTTAATTACGATCAACCAGCGCCACAAGGTCAGCTCGCCGACAAAGCGAAACTCCCGTCGCGCACCGCCCTTCACCTGCCAGTACCAGCGCCGCTCGGCGGTAGATAGCCGACCAACCGAAGCGCCAAGTCGACGCCATTCAAATACGCCGTAAAGCAAGGCCACAGGTATGAGCGCATAAACCACTAACCAGGGAAGGCGGGAGACAAGTAACAGGAGAGTGCTCTGGGCAACAATCAGCAGAAGGCACAGGCGGAGTAAACGTGACGGTACCAAGTCACAGGTGAGACGCGCCGCGCGCGCCTCTGCCCTGCCACCGCGGGCGTGGGTGCTTCCGGGAGACTTCCCGGAGCCGGCAGCGCGCGTATCCCCGGGATTATTCCTGGAGACCGGTATTGTCGCGGATGATCTGGACAATCTTCTTCAGCTCAGGGTCTTGCGGATCTTCACGACGCAGGAACCAGGCAAACATGTCCTGATCCTGCTCATCCAGCAACTTGATATATCGCTGCTTATCGTCCTCCGAGAGGGTGTCATACACATTCTCCAGAAACGGCAGCAACACCAAATCCAGCTCTAACATGCCGCGACGGCTGGCCCAAAACAGGCGGTTGCGATCCATACTTCGTTCTCAAGCCACAATTCAAAGTGCGCGCAGTATAGCGGTAGTTGAAATCCAACCGCAAAACCCCCAATTATGAGATGCTCACGTTGCGCCGCGAAGGCGCCCATATGTACATTTCTCAGGCAGCGAGTTCAGCATGAATCAACAGCAGTGGCAGGATTTTCTCAGCACCCAGGGCGCCCTCTGGCGGGACGGATATGCTGAATTCGCCAAGGATGAACCTGAGAGTAAAAGCGCGCTGCGACTCATCGACCTGAGCCCGCTGGGCGCCATTGCGATCAGCGGCCCCGACAGCCAGAAATTCCTGCAGGGCCAGCTCACCTGCGACCTGGTCAACTTGCCAGACGGGCAGCTGACACTGGGCAGCCACTGTAACCCCAAAGGCCGCATGATCAGCGCCTTCTTCGCACTGAAGCTAACCCAGAGCGAATTTGTCTTACTGATGCCGCGCGACCTGGTAGCCACCGCCCTCGCCGCACTGAAAAAATATGCGGTTTTCTTTAAGACCGAGCTGAGTGATACCAGTGAAGCGCAACGCTGGCTGGCACTGTGTGGCCGCGACGCCTGCCAGGCAGCCAATACACTATTGGCGCTGTCGAATACCCCCGACAGCGATCTGATCCCTCACCAGTTGCGCGCCTTTGATCACAACGGGCACCCGGCGCTCGCAGCCGGCCTGAATGAGCGCAATGTGGTTCTGCAGGTACCCGCGGAACAAGCAGCAGACATTTGGCAAAAACTTGCCAGTAACGGCGCCGAACCCGGAAGCTACCAGCAATGGCTACTGCAGCTGATCGACAGCGGCGTGCCACTGGTCTATCACAGCACCAGCGAAGTATTTATCCCGCAGATGCTGAACCTGCATCTGCTGGACGCGGTCAGTTTCAAGAAAGGCTGCTACACCGGACAGGAAGTGGTCGCGCGTATGCAGTATCTGGGGGCAACCAAGCGACGCATGTACCGCGCGCAAATTGACGGTGGCGAGCTGCCGGCGCCCGGCGAAGAAATCTTTACCGCGGCGGGTGGGTCCAGCATTGGCAATATTGTGCAGGCCAGCTCTCAGGGAGACGATACGGCTCTACTGGCGGTACTGACCAAGAGCAAAGTGGCCGATGGGGAAAGCCTGCAGCTGAAAGATGGAAGAGTACTGGAGCTGCTTGAACTCCCGTACGATGCGGATGCCGACCCCTTGGCGTGAGCCGGGGCAAGCGTCTATTTCAAACGCCTATCTCAAGCGCCTATCTCAAGCGCCTACCTCAAGCGTCTATCTAACTAAAGCGCCTGGTCGATGAGCGGTAGCCCACCGCTCATCGGACGTAACGCTCAGATTTCTACCGCGACCCGCTGCAGCGTTTCTGCGGGAGGCAAAGACCAATCAATGGGCGCACCTCCCCGCTGCTGCAAATAGGCATTGGCCTGGGAAAACGGGCGTGTCCCAAAAAAGCCCCGGTGTGCCGACAGTGGAGAAGGGTGTGGGCCGCGCAGCACCAGATGCCGGCGGTCATTGATAAATCCACCTTTTTTCTGCGCGTAGCTACCCCACAAAATAAATACCAGACCATCACGCTGCTCGGCAAGCGCATGCACTGCCGCGTCGGTGAACTGCTCCCAACCGCGCCCCTGGTGTGCGCCCGCCTTGCTTTCCTCCACGGTCAGCGTGGTATTTAGCAACAAAACGCCCTGCTCTGCCCATGGCTGCAGGCAACCGTGATTGGGCGGTGCGATACCGAGATCCGACTCCATTTCTTTGTAAATATTCTTCAGCGATGGCGGAACACGCACCCCCGGCATAACGGAAAAACACAGGCCATGCGCCTGGCCCGCGCCGTGATACGGATCCTGCCCGAGAATCACGACTTTCACCTGGTCGAAAGGCGTGGAATTGAAGGCGTTAAAAACCTGTGCGCTTGGTGGGAAGATCGATTTACCGGCCTGCTTTTCCTGCTGCAAAAATGTCCGCAACTCGGTCATATACGGCTGACCAAATTGGGATTCCAACACGGTGTACCAGGATGGGTGAATTTTGAACTCTTCAGGAACCTGCATTATCGACCTTTAAAACCTGATGAACCTGCGCGCGTAACGCCGGCACCACCTCCTGATCGAACCAGGGGCGGCGTTGCAACCACTGGGTATTCCTCGGGCTGGGATGGGGAAGCGGAAAAAACCCATGGGGCTGAGCATCGGCGTAATGCCGCACATTTTCGGTAATGCTGCCATACCAGTGGGGCAGATAGAAGCGCTGGGCATACTGCCCGATCAGCAAGGTCAATTGGATATTCGGCATCAGCGCCAGCAAGCGACTGTGCCAGGTGGCGGCACACTCCGGTCTGGGAGGAAGATCGCCGCCCTTTCCGCGCCCTGGGTAGCAAAACCCCATGGGCACAATGGCGATGCGCGAACCGTCGTAAAAGGTTTCCCGGTCCAGCTGCAGCCAGTCTCGCAGGCGATCCCCGGAGGGGTCGTTCCAGGGAATACCTGTCTCGTGCACGCGGGTACCGGGCGCTTGCCCGACAATCAGCAGCTGGGCCGACCCTGCCGCGCTCAGAACCGGCCGCGGCCCGCGCGGCAAGTGCTCCTCACACAACCGGCAAGCCCGCACATCGCTGAGTAATTGATCTAGCTTGGAAATAGCCAATGGGAATTATGTAACTTGGGCAATAAGGTACTTGGGCATTAGCGCTTACCGCGTGCCATTGCGTGGAGAATCGCTGGCAAACTCGGGCATGGCCAAGTGTAACAGCAGGCCGCGGCGGTCTTCGGCATCCGCAACACGCGCCACCCCATTGTTATCCAGCACCACAAAGATGCCCTGCTGGTTGATCGCCAGCCCCTCTCCTTTACCGAAGCGGGTATCCTGATATACGTACTTTGGCGCCTCCTCAATATCCCGGTAGTGCACGCACCACTCGGCACGCAAGCTGGTGAGTTCCCGCCGACACACGGCAAAGGCGTTACGCTCCAACGTGAACAGGCTGCCATCGTAGTAGGCCAGTGCGGTAACGTCTTCGGCCCGACCACGGAAATCGAGGCCCGCCACTACGGGAAGCGAACGGAAATCCTGCCCCACTTCCTCGTCGCGCTTCAGTCGCAGCAGGCCGCGAGGTTCACGCTCAAGAGCGACCCAAAAATCGTCCTCGGCCTTAACAAGCCCTTCACTCTCTGCGTTAAAAATCTGCAAGTAACCGCGCGCACGTGCGGACTCAGACCAGCGCGGAGCCAGCCATTGCGCACGCTTTGCCGCAGAATCGAGCTGTGCGATACGATTGTGTCGCTCACTGAGCAGATATACACCGGAGGCATCACAGGTGATGCCCTCAAAATCCATACTGAGTGGAGTGCTGGCGTAGTGCAGCGCGCGCACTTTCAGCGGAACGGGCTGATCGTCCGGTAAACCCGGGCGGGCAAACCGCGCTTTCGACTCCAGCGTAACGCGCTCGGCATCCGCCTGGACTGGCAAGCGGTAGATTCTTTCCGAGGATTTGTCCGCAACCGCGAGCAACTCGCCGTCGCAAAAACTGAGGCCCGAGATATCCAGACCTTCACTGCCGTCAACCCACCAGGCCCCCAGCAGCTTCGCCGGCTGTACCGGTGCGCCATTGGCGTAAGCGCCGCTCCCAGCCAGGCTCAGGAAAATACCGATACCCAGCCCGGTAACGCTTTGGCGCATGCAGTTAAAACTCTTCAAAGGTTCTTCCTCGGTAGAGTCGTCAGGAATCGCCTTAATCCCGGAAGTTATTGAACTGCAGCGGCTGCTCCAGCTCCTTCCCCCGCAACATGGCGATCACCTGCTGCAGATCATCGCGCTTCTTGCCGGTGACACGTACCGAATCACCCTGAATCGCGGCCTGCACTTTCAGTTTTTCGTCTTTGATGATCTTAACAATCTTTTTTGACAGGTCTTTGTCGAGGCCATTTTTTAATGTGACCCCAATCTTGACCAGCTTGCCGGATTGCTCCTCTTCACCTACATCCATCGCCAGCGGGTCGATATCGCACTTGATCAGCGCCGCCCGCAACATATCCACCATCTGGTTTACCTGCATGTCGGATTCCGCATGCAAAGTCAGGGCGAACTCCTTCATCTCCACCTGCGCATCCACACCCTTGAAGTCGAAACGATTGGTAATGGTGCGGTTTACCTGATCCACCGCATTGGTCAGTTGGTGTTTATCGACTTCTGAAACAATATCGAAAGACGGCATTTTATTCTCCATTAACATGGCCAGTTCACGTGGCCCGTTCAAATGCCCCGCACAATCGGCGGGATTAAAAATTCTATTTCCAGCGCTGCGGCTGAACCTCCACAGTCTCCGTGTCACTGGCCAGCCACAGCTGTCCGTCCTGGATTGTGGCGGTCAACTCCATAGAGCGCTCCGCCAGAGCAGCGAGCGCCGCACACTGCTCTGGAGGCAGGAAAAACACCTGCAGGTTATCAAAGCGCGCGGTGGCGGACTCCATCTTCTGCCACCAGACCGGTGCGGTGCGCTGGCCATAGGCATAGATCATGACCTGATCTGCGCGCCCACATGCCTTGCGCACCCGCTCTTCCGCCGGCACACCCACCTCGATCCAGGTTTCGATTTCCCCGCTCAGATTGTGCTGCCAGACATCGGCCTCATCGTCACTGGAAAGACCGCGGGTAAACTCCAGAGTTTCGCTGGCATTCAGCGCAAACGCCAGCAAGCGAATCATCATGCGCTCGTCGGTCTCCGAGGGGTGCCGCGCCAGCGTCAGGCTGTGCTCCGCGTAGTAATCCCGATCCATATCCGCGACCTGCAGTCGCGCTTTGAAAATGGTCGCTTTAAGTGCCATTGCCTACTCTCTAACAGCTCTCTAACAGCTATCTAAGGTGTCGTTACCACTTCAACCGGAAAACTCTTGCCCGAAAATACCGGATTGAAGACTATTATTGTCTGGTTCGTAACCTACAAGACTGGGAACCAGAGTTCAGGGACCAGGGATCAGGGAAAAAGGACCGACAGCATGAACGCTACTCTCCAACTTTCACGTCAGGGACGCCACCAGCTCAGCAAGGGACGCGGATGGCATCTTGCCCTGATCGCACTCGTCGCCTTTGCGCTCAGTGGATGCGGCATCAACAACATCCCCAGCTTTGATGAAAATGTGAAAGCCACCTGGGCACAGGTACAGAATCAGTACCAGCGCCGCGCCGACCTGATTCCCAACCTGGTCAAAACCGTCCAGGCCTATGCGGCGCATGAAAAAGAGACGCTGGAAGCGGTCACCGAGGCGCGCGCCAAGGTCAATTCCATGCAGGTTAACTCTGACATTATCAACGACCCGGCGAAACTCCAGCAATTCGAAGCCGCCCAGTCTCAACTGAGCAGTGCCCTGTCCCGCCTGATGGTAGTCGTTGAGCGCTACCCGGACCTCAAGGCCAACCAGAATTTCCTGGCGTTGCAATCCCAGCTGGAAGGCACCGAAAACCGCATCAGTGTCGCCCGCCGCGATTATATCGCTGCGGTGGAACGCTACAACCGTGAGATTCGTACCTTCCCCGGCAGAATCTGGCACACCGTGCTCTACAGCGATATGCCGCTGCGCGACACCTTTCAAGCCACCTCTGAAGACGCGGAAAAGGCTCCGGAAGTCGACTTCCAGTAACGCACTTCCTCTAAGCTCGTGGCGGAATCAAGCGCAATGACGATCCGGCGGATCGCCCTGTTTCTAATGCTGTTGCCCGGTGCCTTGTGGGCAACGGCGGCATTGGCGGACATCCAGTTTCCGACGCTGTCCGGCCGTGTCGTCGACAATGCCAACCTGCTCAGCCAAAGCACGCGCTACCAACTATCGGAGCTGCTCCAGCAACAGGAAAAGATCAGTAGCAACCAAATTGTGGTAGTTACTCTGCCCGACTTGCAGGGACAGACCATCGAGGAGTATGGCTACCAGCTTGGTCGCCACTGGAAGATCGGGCAGAAAGGCAAAGACAACGGCGTACTGCTGATTGTTGCCCCGCAGGATCGCCAGGTCCGTATTGAGGTCGGGTATGGCCTGGAGGGCGCGTTAACCGATGCGATTTCCTCCAACATCATTCACACCAAGATTCTGCCAGAATTCCGGATTGGTAACTTTGATGGCGGTGTTACCGCTGGCGTCGAGTCGATTATTGCCGCCACCCAAAATGAGTATGTGCCGGAAACCACCGATAGCGACGATAACCGCCAACTGGCATTACTGGTGGGTATCTTCCTGCTCTTTGTGATGCTGCAAATTTTTGGCGCCTCTGTTCTGGGAGCACCTGCCGGCAGCAGCGGTTATCGCCGCGGCCGCTACGGTGGCTATTACGGCGGCGGAGGCTTTGGCGGTGGTTATGGCGGCGGCGGCTTTGGCGGTGGATTTGGTGGCGGAGGCGGTGGCTTTGGTGGCGGTGGTGCCTCTGGTGGCTGGTAACTCTGATAGCTCGTCACCCTGGTAGCTGATATCAAGACCCTTGTGGTTGAAAACAATGATGCTAAACGCAAACGAAAAACGCACTCTCTCCGAAACCATCAAAGAGGTGGAATCGAAAACCGATGCCGAAGTGGTAACGGTATTGGCCGGCCAATCCGACAACTACCTGTATATATCTACCCTTTGGGCCGCTTTCATCGCGCTATTAATTGCGCCGCTGATGCAATTTTTACCCTGGTGGATCGAATACCAGCAGGCATTCACCCTACAGTGGATTCTGTTTATTGTGCTCGCCGTGCTGTTTCGCTGGCGACCGCTGACCATGTGGCTGGTTCCGAAAAAAATCAAATACTGGCGCGCCGCCAATCTCGCACGCAGACAATTCCTTGAGCACGAACTGCACAGTACCAAGGACCGCCTCGGCTTATTGATCTTTGTCTCTCAGGCCGAACATTATGTCGAAATACTCGCCGACCGCGGTCTCGCAGAGCAAATCACCAACGAAGCCTGGCAGGAAATTGTCGAAAATTTTATTCGCGAAGTGCGGAAGGGAAAAACCGGCGAGGCCTTTGTGCACTGTGTTGAGAAGTGTGGCGAGCTGCTCGAAGAAGCAGCACCCGCCACCGTCATCAAGAACGAACTGCCCAATCATCTGGTCGTTCTATAATTTACCGCAGCTTTCCCTTTTCCGACCGCGATAAAAGCTTATAGGTGGTCCAATGCTGCGCTCACTGCCCAATATCCCTCCCCAGATTCTTAAATATCGAATCCCCATAGGGTTTGGATTGCTGGTAGTGATCGGCACTGCAATGGCTTTCCTTGGGGAAGCTGACATACAAGCGAAAGGGGCGGTGACGTCGCCCTCACTATTTACTTCTGCGGAGCCAGGCCAATCCAGCCTCGAGGCGCGCCTTGCTTCGGTAGAGAAGACCCTAGACCAGACCTTGAAAATCCAGGGACAACTACTGGAACTGGTGAGCGAGCTGAGCGCGAAAGTAGCGCCAGAATCCGAAGCGCCACAAACACGCCGCGCCAGTATGTCCATGGCGCAATCACCGGCGGCAATCCCACAAGCGCATGGAAACCGGCAGCGGACCGAAAATCGCTTCAGTCGCCAGCGGGGAAATCAAGTAAAGCGTCTGATCGATGCAGGTTTCACCCCTGAACGTGCCGCATTAATCATTGATAGGCAGGAGCGCCTGCAGTACGAACAGATGCAGTACAGTTACGAATATCACCATATGAAGGACAAACGCTCGGACCGCGCGCTGGCATTGCAGCAAAAAATCCAGACCTACAGCAATCCTCGACGTGTGTTTGAGCAGGAGCTGAATCCGGCGGAGTTCGAACAATACCTCAATGCGTTTGGCGGGCGCACCGAGATGGAAATCGGCAGCATCATAGAGTCTGCACCGGCGTATGATGCCGGGCTAAGAGCCGGCGATAAAATCATTCGCTACAACAATCAGCGCGTATTCCATATGGGGGACCTGCGCACTCAGGTTTATCAGGCAAAGCCCGGTTCATCCGTTGAAGTGGAAATTCAGCGACAGGGAAGCTCCTCCACAGAAACCATCTATCTGCCTGCCGGGCCGCTGGGTATCCGAGGTTAACGACAGGCGACATCAAGCCGTCTATTCCGCGCTTGATAAATAAAATAACGTCCTCAACCGCGACTCCACCGCTAACGGCAAAGTCGCCCTGGCCTCAGGTACACGAACACTCATTTCAGCACATGCAAGAAATGAAAATTGCCCTGTACCTGTACTGAGAGCAATTAACCTATGACAAGCGACTTTTGAGAGTCATAGACGGAGTAAATTTCACACAAGCAACACCCGAAAAGGCAGATCTAACAATCGGACATTGAAAGGATTTCTTTATTTTTCTGCCTTTCAGCCATGCAAATCCAACTAACTCACGGTAAGTCGGCCATGAACTGGAGTAACAGACTAGATAAAGGCGAAGAAAATCTACTTGATAATCACTCCACCCGTGCAATTCGGGGTAAACCAAACTTAAATCAAAGATACTGCATATCCTTTCTTTTACTGCTTTTTTTGTTGGCCGTCAGCCGAACGGTCTCAGCCGACTACCTGAGCCTTACTGGCGCCGAAACTGCACCCAATATTGCCGAGTTTGCATTTGAAGATGAACATCTACTATTGACGCTGGAGATCTCCATTGATGACGCGCATCATTTTTGGCCAGCGCTGAAGGGGCATGAAAACCTTAATCGGTTGGTGGCTGAAGCCGATAAACATTCAAACATCAACGTTCGAGTAAAGACCGAGAATGGCGTGCACGATCCCGTCGACCTGCGAGTAACGGCAGCAACCAGATCTCCCAGATATTCCCCTTTTGCTGGAAAAATTGACCCCCGCACCGGAAGAAAATTGCCATCGATGCCGGAGGACAAACAAGTACTCCGGGTATACAGCCGCTATGACCTGGGGGGCGCTGACAAAATCACGGTCATCCCACCTCTGGATCTCACAGGCTTTAGCGCAACTACCATCGGCTTTATCTCCCGCCACGGCGCCATGCCGGTGAGCAACTACGCCTACTTATCACACTCCGTGACGTGGCGAATAAACCGGCAGGATCCATGGCAAACACAGGTCATCAACCCCAGGATTCAGCGCCAGTTGCGTTTCCCCCTCCATTCGTACCTCTATATTCAACCGCGCGAGATTCGCCACGAAATTATTTTTCGGCCTCGGGACATGGCCACTTGGTCCAACAAGCGCTTCGACGCCTGGTTAACACTCGATGATCCGCTCGAATCACAGTTTCGCACGGAGGCTCTGGAATTCTTGCGGAGTCGTAACCCTCTCGCCGTGGATAGAAATGCGGTAGAACCACAAGCGATCGAAATCCACTTCCTGAAGTTCACTAGTACCGGATTCCTTCCATTGCAGGACAATGAGAGTATTCCACTGGGGGCCCTGCTGATTGGCTACCGTGCGCGCTTTCCGGTGGAGGGCTTGCCACAAAATGTGGAAGTTGACTGGGATCTGTTCAGCCCGTTCGAGGAGCGGGTACCCTCTCTGATACAGGATCCCGCCGGCCCCTTCCCGACCCAACTGACCCCTACCATTCCAACCATCGAGTGGCAGAACTTCCTGACATCCTATGATGAGCCCACGGTTAACCCTGTTACCCTCGATACACAACGGCTCACGTTATCGGGCAAAGGGCTGGGAGCCCTAGTCGCATTCACCGTACTCGGTGTTTGCATATTCCGCCTTCGCAACACCCGGAATCATGTGATGGCTCTGGCCACACCCGCACTGGGCATTATTCTCAGTGTTGCACTGGCGATGCAGAACTCGCTCGCTATCCCCTTGTCTGCCCCGGCGTCACCCGATAGCGAGCAATTTTCTGAGATCATTTATTCACTGCTGAATGAAATACCGGATGCCTACCTTGAACAGGAATCGACAGAGTTCGAACGCTCCTTGTCGCAACTGGTTTCTGAGCAAGCATTAAAGACAACCCGGGACGCGCTTGACCCTATTTTTCGCCCACTGACCATCACCGGAGATCACGGTTACGTCTCCCAGATTTCCAACCTGCGGATAGAGGCGCTCGAACAGACATCCACCGGGGCGCGGCAAACATACCGTGCACTGTGTACCTGGCAGACGAGAAATGAGGGCCCGTTCTGGGGACATAGTGATCGCAAACTGCTGGATATCCGCGCCATGCTGGATCTCGAGGAGCATAAAGGAATATGGAAGATTGCCGGTTTCACCCCGATCACCATACGCGAATCGGTTGAACCGCAAAAAACTTGGCGACAGGACACACAGCCTGCCAATGGTTCTACGCAAACAGGGAGCACTGCCAATGCCACTCCACGCCAATAAATCGGGCAGTAGCGCAATGACACAGCTGCGCCAATGGATGTTGATGCTACTGGGTTTCGCGCTGATAACGTCGTCGACGCCCGCCAGTGCACATTTCCTGCTGAATTTAAACGTGCGTATCTTTCATGTGGAGCATACCGCTGATGGCACCACCATCTATCTGCGCCTGCCACTGCCCTATTTACTTGCGGATAAAGTCGGCACAAACGAGGCTTCCAGGGTATTGCCCGCGCCAGCCCCCTATTCCCGCAATGCACTGGAAGAAGGCCGACTGGTACATTTTGTGGACTTTGAGCAATTCTATGCCGAGCCGCAAGGACTGGGTGCCATTGCCGAATCTGCTTTGCAGTTGGAGACTGGCAATCAGAGACTAAACGGCCATGTAACCGATGTACGACTTTATGCAGTGGGAAGCGAACCGGACTTTGCCACACTGCACGAAGCTCAAGTTGCCTTTTCACCTGATGAGCAACAGCTCCGCGAGGGGTATGTGCAAACCGTGTCCCAGACAAGCAACCCGCAACAGTATGTGGGCGACACGGTGATCGATATCCGCTTGCACTATCCGGGTATCGAGCGTGGGGAGAGTTATCGCCTTGCCAGCTTCCTGAACCCAAATCTTCCGGATCAAGAAAAAACGGCGAATCTGATACTGGATTACCGGGATGGCAAAACACAGGTTTTCCGTTCCAGTGGCTTACTGAATGAGCCCATTCAGATCAGTCACTCCACTTCCCGTGCCATGTCCACCTTTATACACGAGGGCGTGGTTCACATTCTGGCAGGTCTCGACCATGTCCTGTTCGTTCTGTGCCTGATTATCGGTGCCGCCTCGCTGTCTGCATTGATGTGGCGAGTGACGGGATTTACTGTGGGCCACAGTGTCACCTTGTCGGCCGGCTTCTTTGGCTTGGTTCCCTCTGGTGCCTGGTTTGTACCGCTGGTAGAAACTGGCATTGCGCTTTCCATTATTTATGCGGCATGTATGGCGATATCCTCACGGCGAAAACGCAATACCAGTGCAGCTGGTTCACTGCGGCGCAGCGAGCGCTGGGTTATCGTTGGTACTTGTGGGCTGGGCCTGCTCCATGGCCTGGGGTTTTCATTCGTGTTACACGAGATTCTAAAAGTAGACGCGCCGAACATCTGGCAAAGCCTGCTGGCATTTAACATCGGCGTGGAGTTGGGCCAGGCACTGATTATTCTTGCGATTTGGCCATTGTTGTTACTGATCAGGAATCGGCGGGAAAGCCTGGAGCATTCCCTCTGTACCGGCATCGCATTAAGCTGTAGCGCCATTGCATTGTTCTGGACACTGGACCGCAGCTACCAGTTTGTTACCGCACTGACGACATAAAAGGGAAAGACCCGCAGCTACCATTTCCAGCTATAGGCCAAATATGGACCATGCTGGTCAATATCGTAGGCAAAGCGCCCATCTGCGCGATATGTTGCGTAGTCGATACCATAGAACAGATAGCCAAATCGTAGCGCGTGACGGTCATTGAACGCGCGCTCCGCGCCCACGAGAACCCCCCACTGCAAATCATCGCCGCCAGCACCAAAACCACCAACATCCGCTCGTAACACCAGCGTCAGACAACTGGATACCTCTATGCCAGTACGAAAGCCCACTACTGGCTCCCACCAGGTTTCCGTGCCCCCAAGAGATTGCTGGATCCCCGGCCCAGGAAAAATATCGACTCTCAGATTTGTATCGATTTCCTGCTTCAGGTAGTTCCAGCGCGCACCGGCGGACAAGTCGATCGCCCATGGATACCTTGCCCCAACAGGCGACTCGAAAGCGCGGTACAAGCCCTGTAGAGACAACCAGCCCTGGCGCACATCAACGTCGACATTCAACGTGGCAGTTAAATCCAGATCCGGGTTCACTGCAGGTTTGAGCGTCGCCCCCTGATCCATGCTCAGGGATACGTAATAGAGGTCTGCGAGAATGCCGAACCGATCGCGCCGCGCTTCAAAACGCGTGGCAAACGCGATATCCAGGATATCCAACACATCTGAGAGGTCCAGATCTAGATCCGCCTCGGTACCGGCCACCGTTGAGGTTCCTTCGGTTGCTATCGGCAGAAAGAGATATGGGGTCAGCGAGTACTCCCACTCCTTTTCCTCGTCCTGCGCCAACGACGTAATCGGTATGGCGGCCAAAAACACGAGCGCAAGAGCCAGCCAACGCCCAAGTGGTCGGTGCTCACCGGAAATTTCTTGCTGAGCAGACAGTCGGAATTCCATTGCCGAGTCCATGAAAATACTTCCCTGTTAGTGCACGCCTGTGACACGCGCCCGTTAAATTATTACTCGGGCATCGGCGGCGGTGTGTACCCCTGCCATTTACCCGCCTCTACCTTTTCAGAAGGACTTTTTTCCTCGGTACGCGGCGCATTTTTGTAGGCTTCACTGACCGCCGGTGGCAGCACATATTCGTCCACCGTGGCCATGCGCACAGTGATGTCGTTCTTGGTGACATTGATAACCATTAGGTCACGCGCCAGGGCCAGCGGTCCGCTGTAGGTTGCACGCACACCATCCATAATGGCCGCGTTGTTCTCTGGTGACTGAACCGAGTGATACCCCACCGCAAGACGCGGTGTAATGGCAGACATAACCTTGCCAAACGCATCCGGTGATGTGTGGATTCTCGTGGCAACGTAGGTAGCCTGCTTTAGATCCCAACCAAAATACTTGGCCAGCTCGTCCGGTGGCAGGAAACACTCATGGGATGCGACATCGGCGTCTTTGGCATACCTGATGTACCAGTTGTTGGGGTAAGTATCTCCGCCAAAAACATACTTCAACCCGTTCCACTCAAGGCTGTAGCTTACCGAGCCATCGAGACTGTGTATCGCCGGCCAGGAACGCACCGTTACACCGTTTTTTTCATAGACAACGGCATTTTCCTGCATGTAATCAAATTCATGCACCACGATCTTTGCGCCCTTGTCGGGAAGCGCGCCTGTGCGTGTCGCCAAATCCCATGCATAACCTTTTTGCATGGCGTCTACAAACGCTTTTGAACCAAGCTCCGGCGTCGACCCACTGGGGCCATAGAAATGCATTGGCGTATACCGTCCTGATAGCCAACCGCCAATGTGCAACCCCATGAAGTCACCGACATGGTCAATATGCAAATGACTGGCAAATACCTTGTCTAGCCGGGAAAAATCTGGTCGCAACGAAAACAGGTTGGCCATGGATCCCGAGCCGATATCAAACAGGAAGCTGTCCCCATTTCCCAGCTCCACGAGATAAGAGATGGAAACTGCGGCACGTGTCTGATTGGGCATACCGGTACCCAGCGCGGTAATACGCATTTCATCTGCATTTAATAACTCGGTATTGGGGAAGTAGCTCGCGGGGTACGTATTTCCACGAACAGGTGAAGCGATGCGCCCCGGTGGCGTCGCCGGTGGGTCATCGCTTTTTAGTTGACCTCGTGCCTCTTGCGCGTGCGCATTGCTAATAAGCTCGGCGGTAATAGCCACCCAAAACGCGATAACTGAAATAGACAGCAGACATACACAGTACACCTGCTTCCAAGGTAATCGCCCGTCGGCCATAAGACCCTCTTCACATTCGACCATTGACTAACGTATCGCGCGCCGTCCGCGGAAACAGTCATACGAAAATCGTTCAGGGTGCCAAAGATTATCGGACACACTTTGCCCGACTATACCCCTAGGTCTAGTTGTAAAGAATTAGTTACGCAACCGCTGGCAAAGAAGAAGAGACAAAAATGAAATGCCGAGGGAAGATAAACACGGCGACAAAAGAGAGAAAGAAAGGAAACGAAAGAAAAGAAGAAAAAGGCAGCTCCAGCTAATGGTACCGCCAGCAATATTGCCGACGGTACCAAACCATCACTGGAGGCGATCAGGCGCCTTCAGGACGCATATGCGGGAACAGCAATACGTCGCGAATGGACGGTGAATCGGTCAGCAACATCACCAGTCGGTCGATACCGATACCTTCGCCGGCGGTGGGCGGCAGGCCGTACTCCAGCGCGCGGATGTAGTCGGCGTCGAAATGCATGGCTTCGTCATCACCGGCTTCCTTCTCGGCCACCTGGGCCTTGAAACGCTCTGCCTGATCTTCCGCGTCATTCAGCTCGGAGAAGCCATTGGCGATCTCTCGGCCACCGACGAAGAATTCGAAACGATCGGTAACGAAGGGGTTCTCGTCATTGCGACGGGCCAGCGGAGAAACTTCCGTCGGGTACTCGGTAATAAAGGTCGGCTGGTCGAGGCGGTGCTCGACGGTTTTTTCGAAGATTTCGATCTGAATCTTGCCGAGACCCCAGATACCCTTGAGCGGAATCTCCAGACCTTCTGCAACCTTTTTCGCGCTGTCGATATTGTCGATATCGGACGCTTTCAGCTCCGGGTTGTACTTCAGGATGGAGTCGAACACGCTGATACGGTCGAACGGCTTGGCGAAGTCGTAGCTGCTGCCCTGGTAGTTCACGGTGGTGCGGCCCAGTACGTCGGTGCAGATGCCGCGAATCATGGCTTCGGTCAGGTCCATCAGGTCGTTGTAGTCCGCATACGCCTGGTAGAACTCGAGCATGGTGAACTCGGGGTTGTGGCGCGTGGACAGGCCTTCGTTACGGAAGTTACGGTTGATCTCGTAAACCCGCTCGAAGCCGCCGACGACCAAGCGCTTGAGGTACAATTCCGGCGCAATACGCAGGTACATGTCGATATCCAACGCATTGTGGTGCGTGACAAACGGACGCGCGGTAGCGCCGCCGGGAATCACCTGCAGCATCGGCGTTTCCACTTCCATAAACTGGTTGTTGTTCAGGAAGCTGCGAATATAGCTGATGACCTCGGAGCGAATGCGGAAAACGTCGCGGGATTCTGGGGTGGCAATCAGGTCGACATAGCGCTGGCGGTAGCGCATTTCCTGGTCGGCAATACCGTGGAATTTTTCCGGCAGCGGGCGCAGTGCTTTGGTCAGCAGGCTGTAGTCTTCGCAGTTTACGTAGAGGTCGCCTTTGCCGGATTTGTGCAGGGTGCCTTTTACGCCAACGATGTCGCCGATATCCCAGGTACCCCAGCGCTCTTTGATATCTTTCTGTGCGGTTTTATCCGCGTACAGCTGGATGCGATCGGAGACGTCCTGAATCACCATGAAAGGGCCGCGCTTGGCGAGGATACGACCCGCGACGCAGGCGGTATTGCCTTCGGCTTCCAGCTCTTCCTTGGTTTTCTCACCAAACTCTTTCTGCAGGTCGGCGGCGAGGTCTTCGCGGCGAAAGCTGTTCGGGAAGGCATTGCCCTTCTCACGCATGGCACTCAGTTTGGCGCGGCGCTCGGCGATCAGTTTGTTTTCGTCTTGCGGAGTTGGTGTGTTGCTCATGATCTATCACATGTCTTTTGGGTGTGTTTCGGACTTCGTAGCTCTCAAAAGTTCTAATCAAAGTCCGTGGCGGCAAAGCACTGGGGGTTCGGTTTCGAAACCGCTGTGAATACGTCCCTGTACGCTGCGTCGGCAACATCCCTGTTGCCGACGCTTTCGAAACCGAACCCCCAGCACTCCGCCTTCAATTTGAAGTATTTAACTTCGTAAGCAAATTGCGCTTTGGGGCTTAGGTTTACAGCCCTGCTTTCAAGCTCGCCTCAATAAACTGGTCCAGGTCCCCGTCCAGCACTGCCTGGCAGTTACTGGTCTGAACACTGGTGCGCAAATCCTTGATGCGCTGGTCGTCCAGTACGTAGGAGCGGATCTGGCTGCCCCAGCCGATGTCAGATTTGCTCTCTTCCATCGCCTGCTTTTCGGCGTTGCGCTTTTGCATCTCCTGCTCATAGAGCTTGGCGCGCAGCATCTTCCATGCTTTGTCGCGGTTCTGGTGCTGGGAGCGCTCACTCTGACAGGCCACAACAATGCCGGACTCGATGTGGGTCAAACGCACGGCAGAGTCGGTTTTGTTCACGTGCTGACCACCGGCACCAGAAGCGCGATAGGTGTCTTCGCGCACCTGGGACTTGTCCACTTCGATCTCGATGTTGTCGTCGATCTCGGGAGAGACGAAAACAGAGGTAAACGAGGTGTGACGGCGGTTGCCGGAATCGAACGGAGACTTACGCACCAGACGGTGTACACCGGTTTCAGTGCGCAGCCAGCCGAACGCGTATTCGCCCTGGAAGTGGATGGTGGCACTCTTGATGCCCGCAACTTCGCCAGCGGAGGCTTCTTCCAGGGTGGTTTTGAAGCCGTGGGCTTCGCCCCAGCGCAGGTACATGCGCAGCAGCATCTCGGCCCAGTCCTGGGCTTCGGTACCACCGGAGCCGGCCTGGATATCCAGATAGGCGTTGTTGGGGTCGGTCTCGCCGGAGAACATGCGACGGAACTCGAGGGTTTCCAACTGCTGCTGGAGGTTGCCAAGTTCGCTGGAGACTTCCTCGACGGAGTCTTCGTCGTCTTCTTCCACGGCCATTTCGAGGAGTTCGCGGCAGTCACTGATGCCGCTATCGAGGTCGTCGATGGTTTTCACCACGGCTTCCAGGGAGGAGCGTTCACGCCCCAGTTCCTGGGCGCGGTCGGGTTCGTCCCAGACACTGGGCTCGGCCAGTTCCAGTTCGACCTCGGTCAGGCGTTCTTTCTTGCCAGCGTAGTCAAAGATACCCCCTAAGAACGTCGGTGCGCTCTTCGAGGTCTTTCATCTGGTTTAGAAGCGGATTGATTTCCATAGATGCGTCGGCTTCTGTCGGTTAAATTCGGGCGCGCATTCTACCTCAGGACGGCCGCAGACATAAGGGGCAGCAGAGCGCCAGCCCCGGAAACACTCACTTTCCGCCGGCAAGCTGGTCGAGAATACGGCAATTGGGGGAGTCATCGCCGGGGCAGGAGTCCGCCAGTTCGGAAAGGGTCACGCGCATGGCGCGCAAGCTTTGCAGCTGCCGCTCCAGTTGGGCGAGTTTTTCCGCAACCAACGCCTTGGCATCGTGGCTGCGGCGGGCGGGGTTGCGGTACAGGCTCAGCAGCTCACGCACCTCTTCGATGGCAAACCCACAGGCGCGAGCGCGCTGAATAAACTGCAGTGTGGCCACGTCGGCAGCGGCATAGTCTCGATAGCCATTCTCACCACGGACCGGGGCAAGCAGCCCGATAGATTCGTAATAACGCAATGCCTTTGGCGTCAGTCCCGCTTGCCGGGCAGCCTGTGAAATATTCATCTCCCCTCCCTCTCATTCGCAATAGGCCACCACCTTGCGCCCTCCCCCTGGGGAAAGGTCAAGACACGGGCTGCCCCGGGGAGATATGGACCTCCGCATCAACGAGAGGCAGCCCCTCCCGGAGTCTCCTGCGGACAGTCACCCAACTGGTACTGGCCAGGCTTGGCCGGGTCAAATCCGAGTTCAAGAGCGGCATCGAGAAACCCTGCGGGGATTTTGTGTATCAGTACATCGCCGGTGGCACCACCACAGACAGCCGGATACATGCGATCGGTGCGGGTAGCGCAGCGGCTCTCCTGAACTTTGATACCGTTTTCCACCAATTGCGCGGAACTTGCCTGCAGGCTGCGGCCGCCGCCTTCGCACTGGCGATTACCGCGAGCTTGCATCACCCACAGATTGGCATCGGTCGAGGTTTGCGCGCCGGCGGCAGCTGGAGGCTCCGCCGCGGCAGGCGCCTGTTTCTCTTCCTTGGGTGGCGCCGCGTCATTCGGCTTGTCGGCCGCAATTTTATCACGGGAGGTATCACAGCCCGCCACCGCGACGGCAATCGAGGCGGCAACCACCATTCGAATCAGTCTCTGATACATGTTTGCTCTCCTTTGCTCTGCCCACTCACGCTATATTCGACGCAGTTGAGTCGGGGGTTTCCTTACTGGTTTACGTTCAGCTTAGCGCGAGCCACCCCCCTACGCCCATCATCAGGGTACCCGCGATGCGATTCATCAATTTGACGCTTTCGGCGCGCTGCAGCAGGCGACTCAAGCTATAACCACCGCTGGCATAGATCAACATGCACGCAAACTCCATCAGCAGGATCAAACTGAGCAACACCACCATCTGCGGCAGCACGGGCTGGCTCTGGCTGATAAATGGCGGAAGCAGCGCGACAAAGAATGCCCACCCTTTGGGATTGGCGACCGCGGTGACAAAGCCCTGGGACACCAGTGACTGCGCCGGAATGGCCATCGACATTTGGCCCGGCGATTCCACCAACGCCATTTGCCCTTGCGACCGCCACATCTGCACACCCAGATAGGCGAGGTACGCGGCGCCACAATATTTAAATAACTGGAACGCCTGCGGGTATTGCAACATAAACGCGGCAATCCCCACTACGGTGGCAACAGCCACCAGGGCAACCCCGGCCAGCTCTCCCAGCATCATCCACAAAGTACGCCGGACACCCAGCGCCATACCCATGGTGAGTGCCAGCGTCATGCACATGCCCGGCGTAATCGAGACAAAGAAAAACGTGGGGATGAATACCGCCAACACAGACAAATCAATCACTCAGCAAAACCTCCAATGCCGACCTCAAATACCGAATAGCCGCTCCAAAACGCTCACCAAACTTCAATGGAGCGTTAATGGTGCGTTCCGTTGTGATTGCCATAGTGACTGACAAACATACCCGCCAGCATCAGGCCACAACCCACCAGCTCTTTCGCACTGAGCATTTCATTCAAAAACAGCCAGCCCGCGGCCACCGCGAACACCGACTCCAGACTCATAATGACAGTGGCGTGGGATGGCGCCGCATTGCGCTGCCCCAACAACTGGAAAGTAAACGCGATCGCGGTGGAGAAGATCATCATGTACGCGATCGGCCAGGCCGCATCCCAGGCCGCCTGCAGGGTGGGCTGCTCGATAAGTAAGGATGCAATTGCCGATAACACGCCGCATACCAGAAACTGAATCGCCGCCAAACGCAGGGCATCGTAGCGATGCACCAGATAGTCCGCAGACAGCACCTGAATCGCAAACACAAAGGCGCTAGCAAACACCATCAGGTCGCCAATCAGCTGGGTCTCTTCACTGAAATCCGCGAGCCAGTAGAGACCAATTAGCGCCAGGGCAACACCACCCCAGGTCCAGCGATTGGTCTTGTGCCCAAGGGACAGCCCGATTATCGGTACCAAAAGTAAGTAAAAACCAGAAATGAAACCCGCCCGGCCTGCAGTCGTATAAATCAAACTCGCCTGCTGCAAGGCCGCACCAAGAAAAAGCCAGAAACCGAGCACCGCGCCGCCCGGCAAGCAATCACGCCACGAGCGGGCAATCGATGCAGCCCCCTCCTCCATAGGTTTCGAATTCCTGCGCCCCCCCAACCAGTAGACGATGGGAATCAGCAACAAGCCACCCAAAAGAAAACGCCACGCATTGAACGCCAGTGGCTCGATATGTGCCATGGCTATTTTCTGGGGTACAAAGGCAATACCCCAGAACAGCGCCGCCAATAGCAGCAATAACTCCGCTTTCGCCTGTTTTTGTTTCATACAACAACTTCCAAAATAAAAAACGCGCCTACCAACCAACCATCAAACCGGCTGGATATGACTGACCATCAATTGCAAGGACTGACGACCGCGAAATTCATTGATGTCGAGTTTGAACGCCAAATGGACACGTTCAGCCTGGGAGGGCCACATATCCGTATCCACGTTAAAAGCGATGGCATCCAGTGCTTTTTGCGGCGCATCTACCGGTGCGACCACCATCTTGAGGTGGCGCTCTCCCACAATGCGCTGCTGCAACAGCAAAAATTCACCGTCAAATTCCGGTTCCGGAAAGCCCTGCCCCCAGGGTGCGCAGCTGCGCAGGAGCCCCGCGGTTTCCATGGTGAATTCAGCCTCGTGAAGTGCACCGTCGGTTTCAATCACCGCCTGTAGCTGCGACTCCTGGATACGATTGCGCACTGCAGCTTCGAACGCCTCCTTGAATGCCGGAAGGTTTTCCAGCGGAAGGCTGAGGCCCGCGGCCATGGCGTGGCCACCAAACTTGCTGATCAAATCCGGATGCGCTGCGGCAACATCGCTCAGGGCATCGCGGATATGCAGCCCGGGTATCGAGCGTGCAGATCCCTTCACCAGATCGTTGTCGCCATCAGCAAAGGCGATCACCGGACGGTGAAATTTTTCCTTGATGCGACTGGCGAGAATACCGACCACGCCCTGATGCCAGGCACTGTCGTAAAGGCACAAACTCCAGGGCAGTCCATCCTCCGCCAGCTGCAGCTGGTCGAGGGCCGCCATGGCCTCCCGCTGCATGCCCGCCTCAATCGCTTTGCGATCGCGGTTCAGGCCGTCCAGCTCCACCGCCAGTTCCCGGGCTTCCTCCGGGTCCTCAGTGAGCAGGCAGCGAATGCCGGTACCGATGTCGTCCAAACGACCGGCCGCGTTAATGCGCGGCCCCAGAATAAAACCGATATCGCCGGTAGAGAGTCGCTGAATATTGCGCCCGGCAACATCCATCAGTGCCTGGATACCGGGGCGGCAACGGCCCGCGCGAATCCGCGCGATCCCCTGGTGCACGAGAATGCGATTGTTGTGATCCAGCGGCACCAAATCCGCCACCGTACCCAGCGCAACTAGGTCGAGATACTCCGCCATATTCGGCGCAGCAATGCCGGTCTCCTCAAACCAGCCAGCGGCTTGCAGGGCGCTCTTTACCCGGCTCAGAAGGTAAAAAATGACCCCGACACCGGCCAGGTTTTTACTGGGGAAATCGCAATCGGGCTGATTGGGATTGACGATGGCGTCCGCCCTGGGCAACTCCTGCCCGGGCAGATGGTGGTCGGTAACGATCACCTTGAGACCCGCTGCGCGCGCGGTCTCGACACCATCGATACTGCTGATGCCGTTGTCCACGGTAATCAGAAGATCCGGGTTGTACTCCCGGGCCACTTCGACGATTTCCGGGGTCAGGCCGTAGCCAAACTCAAACCGGTTCGGCACAAGGAAATCCACCGGGCCCGCGCCAAGCGCGCCCAGCGCCAGCACCGCGAGCGTACTACTGGTGGCACCGTCCGCGTCAAAGTCACCAATGATCAGAATCTTCTGCTGGCTCCGTATGACCTCGGACAGCAACGCTACCGCGGCTTCCATACCGCGCATATTCGCCGGGCTGTGCAGGCGGGCAAGCTGATGCTCCAGCGCATCTTCACTGTGGACACCGCGTCCCAACAGCACACGCTGGAGAATATCAGGGGTAGAAGACGTAAAACGGCCAGAGGAAAAATCCACTGGCCGTCGTCGAATAATCGCGTTCATCGCTTCCGGTCGCTCAGGTTCCTGGAGGGCCGGAATCACCCCGGCAAGCTCCCCATTCTACCCGGACACGGGCACCGCTCAAGCGGGGGTTAACCGAGTGCGTGAGAGATGAAATCGTGTACCGCAGAAAGTTCGTTTGGCAGGATTTGTAACCGCTCCTCCCGCTCCATCAGATCCGCCATATGGTGCGGCAATGGCACCTTGGTACCCGGCAGTGCCTTGTCGACCGCCTCACTGAACTTGGCCGGGTGCGCAGTGGCCAGGCAAACCATTGGCTCCGCCTGCGATTTTCGCGCCTTGCGCGCCGCTTCCACGCCAATGGCGGTATGCGGATCGAGCAGGTACTCGGTGGATTCAAACACCTCGCGGATCACCTCAACCGTACGCTGGTCACCCACGCGCTCGGACGCAAACAGGGTGCGCGCCCTCTCCAGAACACTTTCATCCAGCTTGAGCGGTGCACTGCGATCCGCCAGCAGGCGGGCTACCGCCGCACCATCGCGGCCATGCAGGTCAAACAACAAGCGCTCGAAGTTGCTGGAAACCATAATGTCCATGCTCGGGGACAGGCTGTGCACCAGCGGCTGCGGCGAGTGATCGTTGGCGCTGATACAACGGTGCAGGATGTCGTTGGCATTGGTGGCGATCACCAGCTGGTTGATCGGCAGCCCCATGCCGCGCGCCAGGTAACCGGCAAAAATATCGCCAAAGTTACCGGTGGGCACAGAGAAGTTGACCGCACGGTGCGGCCCGCCAAGGCTCAGCGCCGCGTGAAAGTAGTAGACGATCTGGGCCATGATCCGCGCCCAGTTAATGGAGTTGACTGCTACCAGGCGGCGCCCGTCCGGCAGGAACGACTGGTCCGCGAAGCTCGCCTTCACCATGTTCTGGCAATCGTCAAAATTACCTTCGAGGGCGATATTGAATACATTGTCCGACAGCACCGAGGTCATCTGCTTGCGCTGCACCTCCGACACACGGTTGTGCGGGTGCATGATGAAAATATCGATGTTTTCGCAGTGACGGCAGCCCTCAATGGCCGCAGAACCGGTATCACCGGACGTCGCTCCGAGCACCACGACCTTTTCACCGCGTTTTTTCAGCAGCAAATCAAACAGCTGGCCGAGGAACTGCAGGGCAAAATCCTTGAATGCCAGGGTCGGCCCCTGAAACAGCTCCATCACCCATTCGTTGTGACCGGTCTGAACCAGCGGGGCAATGGCGGAGTGACGGAAGCTGCTGTAGGCGCGCCCAATCACGCCGCGCATTTCCTCTTCACTCAGATCCTCGGAAACAAACGGCCACATAATGCGGAAGGCCAGCTCCTCATAGCTGAGGCCGGCCATTTCCGCGATTTCCTCGCGGGTGAAGGTGGGCAATTTTTCCGGAACATACAGACCGCCATCACTGGCAAGACCAGTCAGAACGGTATCGGCAAAACTCAAGGACGGCGCACGGCCACGGGTACTGATAAATTTCACGGTAATTCGATTTGGCGTAATAGCTTAATGAATAAAGCGCCGACGAACGGGAGGCCCCTCGCCGGCGTTTGAGTTGTCGCGGCAGGTGGTTAGCCTAGAGGTTCGACGCGAATCCGCACCACAGGCCCCTGAATCGTATCCAGCGCCTCGATCTGGCTTACCGCCTCCTGCAGCTGGGCCTCACGTGCGCGACTGGTCAGCAGTACCACCGGCACCAGCTCCTCGCCCTCCGCAGGCTCGTGCTGGATCAGCGCTTCAATACTGATGCCCTGCTCGCTACAGATGGTTGCCACCTTGGACATCACACCCGGCTTGTCGAAAGCGGAAATACGCATGTAGTAGCTGGTTTCCGCATCGTCCATCGACAGGACTTCATCCAGGTCACCCTGGCTTTCCTGGGTTACCCCGGCAAGCGGTACGCGCTGGTCCGGGCGCACATTCAGGGTACGCGCTACGTCCACGATATCGGCAATCACTGCAGAGGCCGTCGCCTCGGCACCGGCACCGGCACCGTAATACAACGTAGGACCAACAGCGTCGCCGTTGACCAGCACCGCATTCATCACCCCGTTTACATTGGCAATCAGGCGACGCTCGGGAATAAGGGTTGGATGCACGCGCAGCTCCACACCTTCAGCGGTGCGACGGGCAATACCGAGATGCTTGATGCGGTAACCCAACTCGTCTGCGTACTGAATATCTTCTTTGGCGACACCGCTGATTCCCTCGGTGAATACCTTGTCGAAGGCCAGCGGCATTCCAAAGGCGAGCGACGCCATGATCACCAGCTTGTGCGCCGCGTCGACACCTTCCACGTCGAAGGTGGGGTCAGCCTCGGCGTAACCCAGCGCCTGCGCCTGGGACAAAGCCTCTTCAAAGCTGCGCCCTTTCTCACGCATTTCGGTCAGGATGTAGTTGCCGGTGCCATTGATAATGCCCGCCAACCACTCGATGCGGTTGCCGGCCAGGCCTTCGCGCAGGGATTTGATAATGGGGATACCGCCTGCCACTGCAGCTTCGTAAGCGATGGTCACGCCCTTGGCGGCGGCCGCAGCAAATAACTCATTGCCATGTTCCGCAATCAGCGCCTTGTTTGCGGTCACCACGTGCTTGCCGTTGGCAATCGCGGTCAATACCAGCTCGCGCGCCACGGTAGTACCGCCGATCAGCTCCACCAGGACATCCACGTCTGGATTGTTGGCGACATCAAAAATTTCGCGGGAGACATTGATATTGCTGGTATCGCAATCCGGATTATCCCGGCGGGCACCAACCTGCACGATCTCGACCGGACGGCCACAGCGTGCAGCGATTTCCGCGCTGTTGCGCGTCATAACATTGACTGTCCCGCCACCCACGGTGCCGAGACCGCAGATACCAATTTTCACTGCGGCAGGCGCAGGGGCATCCGAGGCGGATTCACGACCCGCAAATGTAGAGTTTTCTGAGACCTTGGTGGCTTCGTCGGCGAATGCGCTCACAACTTCCCTCCGCGCATGACTACTACTAACTACTAACTAGCTGGTACACAGCGCAATAACTGGCGTAAAAATCGAAAAAAGGCCGACAACCTTACTGAGATATGGGGGAAAATGTCAATTAAATTGCGCCAGCCGATCACTAAAAGAGCAAGCCGACTAAGCATTAGCCGTCACGTGCCGCCAGACAGGAAAACCAGAAACTAAAAAGGGCCAGCAAAAGCCAGCCCTTCTCGCGCTCTGAGGCAAACACCTCAAAGACTTCTACCGGAAAGCGATCCTAGCGGATCAGATACCCAGCGCTTTTGCCAGAGTTTCCGGGGGCACATAGCCCGGCACTACAGTGCCGTCTTCCATCACGATGGTCGGGGTTCCCCGCACATCGATGGCCTCATTGCCCAGCTTGTATTGAGCGGCCACCGGATTGTCGTTGCACACCTTGAGCGGCACATTCTTACGGTTTTTCAGATCGGTAAGCGTCTTGTTGGGGTCATCCGCACACCAAGCCGTGGCCACTTTGCGATAGCCCACGGAGTTGAGCCCAGCGCGAGGGAACGCCAGGTAGCGCACCTCGATACCACGGCGGTTCAGTTCGGGCACGTCGTCGTGCAGCTTGCGGCAGTAGCCACAATCGACATCCGTAAACACATAGACATGAGCCTTGGTCTCACCTTTGGGCGAAAACACGATCATTTCGCTCAGGTCCTGCTCGCCCATCACCTTGGCGCGATTCTTACCGCGACGCTGCTCCGAGATGTTAACCACCCGCTGAGGCGTCACCTCAAACAGGTCACCAGCAATAAAGTGACCGCCATCCTTGGATACAAACAAGACATTGCCGCCATTGACCTCCACCTCATAGAGCCCCGGCATTGCACTCTCGCGTACCTCGCCGAAATTGGCGCCCGGATTACCCGCCGTCAACTTGGCTTTAATCTGCTTCGCCACGGCGTCATCAACAGCAGTGGCAGACTGCGCCAGCAACAGTGCGGCGGTGGCAGCCAATGCGGCGAGAGGCTTCAGTGGCTTGGCTAGAAAATTCATGATGGAGCTACTCCGGTGTTATTCGTCACGGTTAACCCGCGCCAGATCTTTACTCTGACCATCCCGACGGGGGCAGGTTCCAGCCCAGTATGGCATCCAACCGATCAAACGTTATCGCTTTTATGGGCGTTTGACGCGTTTTACTACACAATCACCGCAAACGCCAATGCCGGGCGCACAACCCTAAATCGAAGGCAAAATAACAGGCATAAAAAAACCGGAGCCAGGCTCCGGTTTTTTCGAACAAGAAAAACTTACTTGGCCAGTTTTTCTTTGATTCGAGCAGCTTTACCAGTCAGGTTGCGCAGGTAGTACAGCTTAGCCTGACGAACGTCACCGCGACGCTTCACAGAAATGCTGTCAACCAGCGGGCTGTGGGTCTGGAAGGTACGCTCAACGCCAACGCCGTGAGAAATTTTACGCACGGTGAAGGAAGAGTTCAGGCCGCGGTTACGCTTGCCGATCACAACACCTTCAAAGGCCTGCAGACGCTCACGGTTACCTTCTTTTACTTTCACCTGAACAACGATGGTGTCGCCCGGTGCAAAAGCTGGCAGTTCGGATTTCAGCTGTTCTTGTTCCAGCTGCTGAATGATCTTGTTGGTCATTTGGAGTTCTCCAAAAGGGTTTTGTGTAGCCTCTCGGCTAGATCGCCGAATTACTCTCGCCTCACGGCGAATCCGACATTAATCCTGTTCATCCGGTGCAGATTCCTGGAGAAACTCCTCCAGCAATTGCGCCTGCTCCGGAGACAGCGCCAACGCTTCGAGCAAGTCTGGGCGGCGCTGCTGCGTCCGACCCAGCGCCTGCTTAAGGCGCCAGCGGCGAATCTTTTCATGGTTACCGGAGAGCAATACTTCCGGTACCGACCTGCCCGCAAATTCTTCCGGGCGGGTATAGTGCGGGCAATCCAACAGGCCCTGCGCGAAAGAGTCTTCCACCGCAGACAGATTGTGCCCCAGCGCACCTGGAATCAGCCGCGTAACCGCATCCACCATTACCATGGCTGCCAGTTCGCCGCCGCTCAGTACGTAATCACCGATCGACCACTCTTCATCGATCAGGGACTCGACGATGCGCTCATCAATCCCCTCGTAGCGACCGGCCAATAAAACCAGATTGCCCGATTGAGAGAGCTGCTCCACGCCCTGCTGATCCAGCTGTCGCCCCTGCGGGGACAGATAGATAGACCTGGCGGGCCCAGTCTCTTCAGCCCAACGACGCGCCTCGCCCAAAGCCTGGGATAAAGGCTCGGCCAGCATCACCATGCCCGGACCACCGCCGTAGGGGCGATCGTCCACAGTGCGATGCCGATCACTGGTGAAATCCCGCGGATTCCAGCAGCGCACTTCCAACAGACCGTCTTTAACTGCCCGACCGGTAATACCATAGTCAGTCAGTGCTGCGAACATCTCCGGGAAGATGCTCACTAGCGCTACGCGCTTGGCCGCCATCAGAACTCAGGATCCCAGTTGACGGTAATCACGCCGGCCTTAAGGTCGACCTCGGTGATGAACTCGCCGGGAATGTACGGAATCAGGCGCTCTCGCCCGTCGTCACCCCCGCGCACCACCATCACATCATTGGCGCCCGTTTCCATCAGCCGGGCAACTTCACCGAAGCGAGTTTCCTGGCCTTCAAACGTACTTACCACCTGCAGCCCCTGTAATTGGTGCCAGTAGTATTCACCGTCATCCAGTTGTGGCATTTCGCCACCGACGACTGAGATATCTCTCTGACAAAACTGCGCGGCGATATCCCGATCATCCACACCCTTGATGTGAATAATCAGCCCCTTACCGTGACGCTTGCCAGCATCAATCTCCAGAGGCTGCCACTGGGGAACTCCCTTAGCGGGATTAGCGGCAGGATTCTGCAGCCACCAGCGAGAGTACTGCAGTATGTTTTCCATTGGCTCAGTATAGGAATGCACCTTTACCCAGCCACGGACTCCGTAAACCGAGGTGATGCGCCCTACTGTGACCAATTCTTCGCTATTTACCGAATGCTCAGCCACTGGCACACCCCGGAATACAGATGATCAGGGATCAAAGAATCAGGCAGATTCTTTCAGCAGCTTGCTGACGCGGTCAGACAGCTGGGCGCCTTGGCCTACCCAGAACTCAACGCGATCACGGTCGACGCGCAGACGCTCTTCCTGGCCACGAGCAACCGGGTTGAAGAAGCCAACACGCTCGATGAAACGACCGTCGCGAGATTTGCGGCTGTCGGTCACAGTCAGGTGATAAAACGGGCGCTTCTTCGCACCGCCACGAGCCAAACGAATGGTTACCATGTAGCTATCCTGTAGTTTCAACACTAACCGGTCAGAAAAGTTGACCGGAACATCCCGCCTCTCGGCGGTAATATCAGATACCGCCGGGGCGGAAATCTGCTTTTAAATCAATGTTCAACGAGTCGGAGCCCGCTGAAAGGCGGCGTATTCTAATGTACGCAACCGGGTTTGTATAGCGGCGAATCCGCTGCCAGTGCCAACTATCTTGTGACACCCACATCCGATCACTTTTTCTTGAACCCTGGGGGCAGACCGCCCGGCAGACCACCCATACCGCCAGGCATTCCACCGCCACCCATGCCGCCCATACCGGGCAGGCCACCCAGGCCGCGCATCATCTTGCCCATACCGCCGCCTTTGAGCTTCTTCATCATCTTGCCCATCTGCTTATGCTGCTTGAGCAGGCGGTTCAGGTCCTGGATCTGGGTACCGGATCCCGCGGTAATGCGGCGCTTGCGCGAGCCGCTCAAAATATCCGGGTTGCGGCGCTCTTCCGGTGTCATGGAGCTGATAAGCGCATCCATACGACCGAACTCCTTACCCATATCTGCCTGCTGCGCAGCCTGTGCGAGACCGCCCATCCCCGGCATCTTGTCCATCAGCGCACCCAGGCCACCCATGCTCTGCATCTGCTGCAATTGGTCGCGCAGATCTTCCAGATCGAAGCCCTTGCCCTTCTGCACCTTCTTGACCAGCTTCTCGGCTTTCGCCTTGTCGATGGTCTGCTCGGCCTGCTCGATCAAGGACAGGATGTCGCCCATACCCAGAATCCGCGAAGCGATACGATCCGGGTGGAAGGTTTCCAGCGCGTCGGTTTTCTCACCGACACCGATGAATTTGATCGGCTTACCAGTCACGTGGCGCACAGACAGCGCCGCACCACCGCGGGCGTCACCATCCGCTTTGGTCAGAATCACACCGGTCAGAGGCAGCGCGTCGTTGAAGGCGCTCGCCGTGTTCACCGCGTCCTGACCGATCATGGCATCGATTACGAACAGGGTTTCCGCCGGATCCAGGAAGTCATGCAGCTCGCGAATCTCGCCCATCAACTCTTCGTCGACGTGCAGGCGACCGGCGGTATCCACGATCAACACATCGGCAAACTGCTTGCGCGCGGCGTCCATCGCCTGACGAGCGATATCAACAGGCTTTTGTTCTGGCTGCGAGGGCTGGAAGATCGCACCCACTTCACCGGCCAGGGTTTCCAACTGCTTGATGGCCGCGGGGCGGTACACGTCCGCACTCACCACCATCACCTTTTTCTTTTCCCGCTCCTGCAGGTATTTGGCGAGCTTGGCAACACTGGTGGTTTTACCAGCACCCTGCAGACCCGCCATCAGGATCACCGCCGGTGGCTGCACGGCGAGGTTTAGCGGGGTCGCCGCCTCACCCATCACCTTGACCAGCTCATCCTGTACGATTTTGACGAACTGCTGCCCAGGGTTCAGCGCCTTGCTGACCTTCTGACCGACGGCTGCGGTCCGCACCTGCTGTACGAATGCCTTAACCACCGGCAACGCCACATCCGCCTCCAACAGCGCCTTGCGCACCTCGCGCAGCGTGTCACGGATATTGTCATCCGTTAGACGGGCTTTACCTGTGACTTTCTTCAGTGCCGACGATAATCGGTCGCTCAGGTTATCGAACATATCACCTTCTCAAATCGTATACGCCTCGGTACCGCGCGCCTTCTTATCCATGCCTCAGAACACGTCGGAGGCGCGCAACAGGGTACCGGAACCCCAAAAACGCGGCAGTATAGCCCAGCCGGGCTTTCCAGCACAGGCGCGCTGTGACACACTGCCCGCCCAGACAAATAAAGAAACAGCAAAACGGACACACCCCAATGGCGGCATTCGCCCACTGGATGGCAATAGCACTTTATATCGCCACTACAGGTGTAGCGGCTGCCACCCTGTATCGACAACCGCAAAACACCAAACAGCCGCTATTACTGGGGCTGTTTGCAGGGGCTCTGGTCGCCCACGGACTCTCTCTCAGCCACACCCTGTTGGCCAGCGACGGCTTTCGCTTCGACCTGTTGGCAGTAATGTCCTTGATTACCTGGACGGTGGGACTGCTGCTGCTCCTGCTGTCACTCCGTCACAAGTTGACCCTGCTGATTCTGGTGATCGCGCCACTCGCGGCCCTGGCACTGATAGGCGCCCAGCACGCCTGGAGCGGACCGACGCCCCGTGCGGAAATTTCCCCCGGGATCGCCGCCCACGCGTTTTTCTCGATTGCCGCCTATTCGCTGCTGACCCTGGCGACACTACAGGCCATCTACCTCTACTGGCTCAACCAGCAGCTGCACAACCACCGCCCCGGCGGCATCAGCCGTTTTTTGCCGCCACTGCAAACCATGGAGAGCCTGCTGTTTGGCCTGATCGCTTTCGGCCAGCTGCTGCTTACCGCGGCACTGATTACCGGTGCATTGTTTGTCGACGATCTATTCGGGCAGCAACTGGTCCACAAAACTACCCTGTCCATCTTCGCCTGGATTCTGTATAGCATCCTGCTCTGGGGGCACTGGAAAAAGGGCTGGCGCGGCAACACCGCTGTGCGCTGGACCCTGTCGGCATTTGCCGTATTGATGCTGGCCTTTTTTGGCAGCAAGTTGGCGCTAGAAGTGTTTCTTCCGCAGCAGTAATCCACCCCCGATGTACACCACCTGGGCCCGCACAGTTGCGGGCTCAGTCGTTCTGATTCAATATCGGCCTATTCCAATAGAAAGAGCTCTCCCTTGAACGACCTGCCGCCCGGCCTACTCTTTGCCCTGATAGGCCTGCTGATCATTATTTCCGCGTTTTTCTCCAGCTCCGAAACCAGCATGATGGCGCTCAATCGCTATCGCCTGCGGCATCAGGCCAGAACCGGTCACCGCGGCGCCAAACGCGCCATGGAGCTTCTCGCTCGCCCGGATAAGCTGATCGGCGTAATCCTGATCGGCAACAATATCGTCAACATTCTGGCGTCCGTCATTGCCGGAGCGGTATTTACCCGACTCTACGGCGAAGCCGGAGTCTGGTACGCCACCGCCGCACTCACCCTCGTGGTGCTCATTTTTGCGGAAGTCACCCCTAAAACCATCGCCGCACTGCACCCGGAGAAAATCGCCTTTCCCGCCAGCGTCATACTGCGCCCTCTTCTTTGGCTACTCACCCCACTGGTACGGCTCGTCGGCAGTGTCTCCAACGGCTTGGCCCGCCTGGTCGGCGTGGAAGCGGGGAAAGAGTCCGAGGCGGAGCACCTGGCGCCTGAAGAGCTGCGCTCGGTGGTGTTTGAATCCGGCGCACTGCTGCCGACCAAGCACAAAGGTATGCTGCTCAACGTACTGGATCTGGATCAGGCGACCGTCGAGGACATCATGATCCCTCGCAACGAGGTCAAGGGGGTGGACCTGGACGACAGCGCCCAGGAAATCCTGCAGCAACTGGCCGAGAGCAGCTTTACCCGCCTGCCGGTTTACCGTGGCGACATCAACAAGATCGTCGGTATTCTGCACCTGCGCCGCGCCGCGCAGCTACTCCGTGACGGCCCGGAGAAACTGACCGCAGAAAGCCTCAAAACCCATCTGATCGAACCCTACTTTGTACCCGAGGCCACCCCGCTGCCCACCCTGCTGATGAACTTCCAGCAGCGCAAGCATCGTATGGGCCTGGTGGTTGACGAGTACGGTGAGGTCATGGGTATCGTGACCCTGGAAGACCTGCTGGAAGAAATTGTCGGCGACTTCACCGCCAGCCCGGTACCCAGTGATGACGAGGAAATCGTCGAACAGGGCGATGGCTGGTACCTGGTGGACGGCGGCACATCCATTCGCGAGATCAACCGCACCCTGCACTGGGAACTGCCGACCGACGGTCCCAAGACATTCAACGGCTTGATCATGGAGCACCTGGAAAGTATCCCGGAAGGCAATATCAGCCTTTATATTCAGGAGTACCTGATTGAGATCGTCGAAGTTTCCGACAAGATGATTACCAGCGCACGGGTCAAGAAAGAGCGCTAGATCAGCTCCAGCTGGCGCTTAACCGGTGCGAAGCTTTTTCTGTGCACGGGGGTCGCCCCCAGGCGCGCCAGTGCTTCCATATGCGCCTTGGTGGGGTACCCCTTGTGCCCCGCAAGCCCGTACCCAGGATAGACGCGATCCAGCTCTACCATTTCACGGTCGCGGGTCACCTTGGCGAGAATCGATGCCGCGGCGATGGCGGCAACCCGGTCATCGCCTTTTACTACGGTGTCACACTGGTAGTGCCATTGCGGCTTGCGATTCCCGTCCACCAGTACAAACTCAGGCTGCACTGACAACTGCTCCACCGCGCGCTTCATCGCCAGCAGACTCGCATGCAGGATATTGAGCTGGTCGATTTCTTCGACCGTGGCGCGGGCGATGGCAAAGCTCATGGCTTTCTGCTGAATTTCTTCGAACAACCCCTCGCGCTTCTTTTCGCTCAACTTCTTTGAGTCCGCAAGCCCTTCAATAGGATTTAAGGGGTCAAGAATCACCGCCGCCGCAACAACATCACCGGCGAGCGGCCCACGCCCAACTTCATCCACGCCAGCCAACAAAGTACCGGTGTAGGGGCAGACATACGGAGGTAATGGGGTCTTGGGCATAACGAAAAACGGATCGGATAAGATAGAGAGGTAAAGCTTATTTCTGCAGCAAGGTGCACACGGCATCAGCCGCCTTTTCGGAGGCATTGCGGCGCAATTCCTGATGCATTTCGCTGAATTCACGGCGCAATCGATCACCCAGTAGCGGGTCATCAAAGTAATTCAGCACAGCGCCGCCCAGGGCCTCGGGGGTCGCATCGTCTTGCAGGATTTCCGGCACCAGCTCGCGCTGCGCCAGCAGGTTGGGCAGCGAAACCCAGGGTGTATGCAACATACGGGAGAAAATGGCATAGGACAGTGTTGCCATTTTATAGGCCACAACCATGGGTTTATTCATGAGCATGGTTTCAAGCGTCGCCGTGCCTGACGCGATCAGCACCGCATCTGCGGCCGCGAGTGCCTGTTGGGAATTCCCATCCAGCAAGGTCAGGGATAACTCACTTGCACCGGGCAACTCAGCAATCTGCTGCTCCAGTTGCTGCCGGCGCTCAGGATTGGCGGCTGGCAATACAAACTTTAGCGCGGGCCGACGCTGCTGACACCAGATTGCCGCCTGCAGAAAGAGCGGTCCAAGTAAACGCACCTCGCCACCGCGACTTCCCGGCAACAAGGCAACCACCTGATCTTCCGATGCAAACCCCAGAGACTGTCGTGCCGCCTCCACATCCACTTCAAGCGGGATTTCATCGGCGAGTGGATGCCCCACAAAACTCACCGGAACATCGTGCTCGCGATAGAAGTCCGCCTCAAACGGCAGCAGCGTCAGCATGTGATCCACGGCGCGGGCAATTTTCTTGATACGTCCGCGGCGCCACGCCCACACCGAAGGGCTGACATAGTGCACCGTGGGAATGCCGGCGCCGCGAAGCGCCTCTTCCAGGCCGAGATTGAAATCCGGGGAGTCAATACCGATAAACACATCGGGAGGATTAGCGATGAAATGCTCGCGCAAAGTGCGACGGATCTTGAGCAACTCGGGCAGACGCTTTAGTGGCTCCACCAGCCCCATCACCGACAGTCGCTCCATGGGAAACAGAGACTCGGCGCCGAGCGCCTGCATGCGAGGCCCTGCGATACCGACAACCTCAAGGTTCTCGAATCGTTTTTGCAGCGCCTGGATCAAACCAGCGCCGAGGATGTCTCCAGAAGCTTCACCGGCAAGCATGCCGACACGCAGCGTTCCACCCTGCGGCTTTACAGCCTTGTTGCTCAACGGACAATCCCACGGGTGGAGTTTTGCAGGGAATCAATCCACGGCTGAATGGCCTCGGACTCCTGTCGCAACTGCGCCAGCGACTCCAGCGCCTCATCAGTCGTCAGCCCGCGGCGATAGACAATTTTGTAGGCTTTGTTGATCAGGGCGATATCTTCACGACTGAACCCCCGGCGACGCAAACCTTCCGCATTGATGGTTTTCGCTTCGGCAGGGTTGCCTGCAACCATCACGTAGGCCGGGACATCCTTACCGATCCCCGCGCCCATCCCGGTAAATGCGTGCTCACCAATGGTGCAATGCTGGTGTACCAGGGTATAACCGCTCAGGATTGCCCAATCCCGCACATACACGTGGCCGGCCAACGCAACGTTGTTCACCAGGATGGTGTGGTTACCGATCACACTGTCGTGACCAATATGCGCATACGCCATCAGCAAGTTATCGTTGCCAATGGTGGTTTCCCCACGGTCCTGCACGGTCCCGCGATGGATAGTGACACCTTCGCGAATCACATTGTTATCGCCGATCACCAGGGTGGTTGGCTCGTCCCTGTATTTTTTGTCCGGGGTATCCTGGCCGACACTGGAAAACTGGTAGATGCGGTTGTTTTTTCCCAGCTTGGTAGGCCCGGTCAGCACTACATGGGAAGCGATCTCACAGCCATCGCCAACTTCTACATCGGGCCCCACAACACTGTAAGGGCCAATTTGCACGCCTTCTCCGATCACTGCCGAATCATCGACAATGGCAGTTGGGTGGATCTTGGTCTGCATGCTGTGGCTTTCTCCTCACCGGCTCGATGCATGATCGACTGGGCACCAAGTAGCGAACACACGTCCGCACACTGGCGCCAGAAACTACGGCGATACTTTACCCGCGAATCGCGAATATAAAAATCAATTTAGTCACATTGGTGCCAGCCGAAGCTGGCAAGAACCTGCGCTGTTCAACGCAATCGGCGTAGATCGCTTAGATCTTTCTCACCGCGCAAAGGATATCTGCGGACGCCGCAAGCTCACCGTCTACGCTCGCTTTACCTGCAAACTTCCAGATTCCGCGACGCTCGGACACAACTTCCGACTCGAGCTGCAGGCGATCACCCGGCACAACCTGACGCTTGAAGCGCACATTGTCGATACCGGCAAACAGATACAAATAGCCGTCTTCCGGTTTCTGCCCCAGAGTTTTAAAGCCGAGAATGCCGGACACCTGCGCCAGCGCTTCGACGATCATCACACCTGGAAAGATAGGCACTTCGGGAAAGTGGCCGTTAAATACCTCTTCGTTGATCGAGATATTCTTGTAACCCTTGATCGACTTCCCTTCTTCCAGTTCGACCACACGATCTACCAGTAGGAAAGGATAGCGGTGCGGAAGGTATTGACGAATTTCCTGTACGTCCATCATGGCGATTTGTCCCCAGAAACCACTTCGGGGCGCCAAACGCCCCGAAACTTCGAATGAATCTTGTGAAAAAGCCCAGCCAGCAGGTTCAACCTAATCCGGTGCCTGCGCCTGTTGCTTGAATGCTGTCTCCAACGCCTTCAGGCGTCGGGCCATCTGATCGAGTTGCCCATAGCGCACTGCATTGCGACGCCAGCTACGACTGTCCATAAAGGGCGTCCCACTGGAATAGGAGCCAGCCTCTTCAATGGATTTGGTAACCAGAGTACGCGCAGTCACATGGCTGCGATCCGCGATGGTGACGTGACCGACAATACCGACACCACCAGCGATGGTGCAGTGCTTGCCGATAATTGCGCTGCCCGCCACCGCCGAACATGCGGCCATGGCTGAGTAGTCACCAATCTGCACATTGTGCGCGATTTGCACCATGTTGTCGATCTTGACACCGCGTCCAATCACCGTATTGCCAAGTGCGCCGCGGTCAATACAGGTACAGGCACCGATCTCCACTTCATCGGCAATTTCGACACCACCCAACTGATGGATCTTGGTCCACTGGCCATCGGCAGGAGCGAAACCAAAACCATCGCCCCCAATTACCGTATTACTGTGCACGGTACAGTCTGCACCTATCGCGCAACCATGGTAGACCACCACATTGGGGAACAACCGGGTATTTGCACCGATTTCACTGCCTTCCCCTACGACACAGCCCGGACCAATGATCACACCCGATGCGATGCGGGTATTGGCCTCAATCACCGCTCCGGGACCGATCGACACACCGGTCCCGATGTCCGCAGTACGATCAATACTGGCGGAGGGATGGATACCCGCCGTGGGCGTCGGTGTTTGATCGTAAATCGCTGTCGCTTTCGCAAACGCAAGATAGGGATTGGGAACGATTAATGTACTGACCGGACAAACCTCTGCGTCTTTGGCGGAAACCAATACTGCAGAGGCCTTGGTATCTTCGAGGAAGCGACGGTAGTTTGCACTGGCAAGAAAGCTCACTTCGCCAGCAACCGCGTCTTGCAGGGTGCTTAACCCGGTAGGTACTTGCTCACTACTGGCGCCAGGCACCAGGCGCAACTCTGCGCCCAGCATCTCAGCCAACTGCGCCAGAGTTGGCTGTTTGTTAGTCATCGCTAAACCTTATTCGAAGCTGAAGGACGCTGTTTACTTGCCTGCGTTAAGACGCTTGACCAGCTCTTCTGTCAGGTTGGCGGACTTGCCTGCATATACGGCAGCGCTCGCGTCCAGCACCAGATCCAGCTTCTGCTCTTTGATCACCTCTTCCAGAGCGGTCTTGGCTTTTGGCAGCAGCTCTTTTTGCAGATCCTGAACCGCCTGCCCTTCCATCGCGCGCAGCTTTTTCACAGTGGTTTCGAAATCGGAACGCTTGAAGTTGATTTTGCGCTGCTGCTCGGCCTTCTTCTCTTCAGACCAGGTAACGCCATTTTTCTGAGCGTCCTCTGCCAGTTTTTGCATTTCCGCGCGGATGCTCTCGGCACCGTTCTGCAGCTGAGAGTACTCAGAGCTGGTTTTCAGCGCATTGATTTTGGACGTCGCTTTTTCAGTGCTCATGATCGCAGCCTGGATATTTACTACGGCGACCTTGGTCTGTGCACTGGCGGCACCCGCGAACAACAGACCTGCCAGCAAAATTGCACTTGCTTTTACAAATTTGAACACTTTCTTATTCTCCATCTTTCTTTAGATTTTCGGTCCCTTCCACAGGAGCCGTGTACGTCAGATAAACCACTTCGGGTAGCTGGGACTCAACCCTAAACACTCCCGACGCCAATTTCCAGTGGTTAGAAGCTATTACCCAACGAGAACTGGAATACTTCCACATCGTCGTCTTCGTTCTCCTCAAGCGCCTTGGACAAGCTGAAGGTGAGCGGGCCGAAGCCGGTGATCCAGGTCAAACCCACACCGGCGGACACATTCAGGTTTTCCACCGCAATGTCATAACAGTTCAGCTGAGTCACCCCACAGCTGTTGCTAAACACGTTACCCGCATCGATAAAGAACGCAGACTGCATGGAGCGCTGATCCTTGACAAAAGGAATCGGGAAAATCACTTCCGCACTACCTTCCACCAGAATATTACCGCCGAAAGGCTGCGGGTTACGGCCGGTTGAAGTCGTAATCAACTCACCAGTATTCTGGTCGAGCAGGTAACAACTTTTGGTGACATTACCCTCGGCATCTACAGCACACGCCGTGGTTGAATAGAACTCCGCAGGCGTGGAACGCGGCCCCAGGGTGTTGCGCTCGAATCCACGCACGGAGCCAAATCCACCGCCGTAGAAGTTTTCGAAGAACGGCAGTTCCTCGAGGTCTCCATAGCCATCGGCGTAACCGAGACGAGTGCGCAAGCGCAATGTCAGGTTTTTAGTCAGCGGGCGGAAATACTGGCCGGTATAAATGAACTTGTAGTACTCCAGATCACCACCAGGCAGCGCTATCTCAACGGATGCCCGCTGGGAGGCACCGCGGGTCGCCAGGATACCCCGGTTCAGGGTGGAGCGCGCATAGGAGCCCGTCACCGACCAGGTATCGAACTCGTCACCGTACAGGTCCACGAAACCGTCCAGATCGGTGTTCAGCAGGCTTTCATCCAGAGGCATACTGAGATCCAGCGCAACCCCATCCGCTACCGCCTGCTCCAGTTCTTCCAAAACCACGGTTTGGTCGGACGCAAGAATATCGCTATCGATGCCGCTGATCGGACGCGGGCTGTCAATAATCTCCTGCACAGAGCTACTGCTTGTACTCAGCTCGAGATGGTTGAAACCAATATTCAAACCGATACGAGAGATTTCAGAGATCGGATAGCCGAAGCTCAAGCCTGCACCATAGGTCGTGGTGTTATAGCTCGACAGGTTAATCTCGGAGTAATCCCGCTCCTGATAGAAAATATTGAAACCACGGCTCACGCCGTCCGGCGTGAAATAGGGATCTGTATAAGAGAAGTTCAGCACCGACTGATAGGTGGAAGTATTCACCGCGAAGCCTACGGACTTACCGGTGCCCATCCAGTTATTCTCCTGAACGTTGGCACCCAGCACCAGGCCACTACCCTGGGCATAGCCCACGGTGCCGCCGATGGTACCGGAGGGCTGCTCCTCAACGGTGTACTCCACATCGATCTGATCGGAAGTACCGGGAACCTCAGTGGTTTCTACCTGCACTTCTTTAAAGAAGCCGAGACGCTCCAGGCGCACCTTGGACTGTTCGATGCGTGCGGAAGACGCAGAGGATGCTTCCATCTGGCGCATCTCGCGGCGCAACACATCATCCGAGGTGCGCGTATTACCGCGGAAATTGATACGGCGCACATAGGCGCGCTTGCCCGGATCAATGAAGAAAGTGACCTTTACGGTTTTATCATCTTCATTCGCTTCCGGCATACCGTTCACCTCGGCGAAGGTATACCCCTCGTTACCCAGGCGCTTGGTAATGTAATCGGAGGTGGTGGTCATCAACACCTGGGAAAAGGTCTGCCCCTTGCGCACCAGCAGCAAGCGGCGAATTTCCTCTTCGGAAACGACTGGGTCACCGGCCAGCTCTACTTCGGAAACCGTATATACATCTCCCTCACTGATATTTACCGTGATAAATACGCTTTGCTTGTCAGGGCTCAGGGAAACCTGGGTGGATTCGATCTTGAATTCCAAATAACCACGGTCGAGGTAATAAGACTCCAGGCGCTCCAGGTCACCGGTAAGTTTCTCGCGAGAATACTTGTCATCACTGTTCAACCAGGACAACCAGCCAGTGGTCTGCAGCTCAAAAATTTCCGCCAGCTCATCGTCAGAAAACGCGCGGTTACCAACGATATTGATGTGCTTGATCGCGGCGACGGAGCCCTCGTCCACAATAACTTTCAGCTCAACCTGGTTGCGTGGCAGCTCTTTCACTTCCGTGGTTACGCTGGCGCCATAGCGCCCCTGGGCCACATACTGACGCTCAAGTTCCTGGGCCAGGCCTTCCAGAGTTGCACGCTTGAAGATCTGCCCTTCCGCAAGACCGTTGTCATTCATACCCTTGAGCAGGTCTTCGGTCTTGATCGCCTTGTTACCGGTAATCTCAATTTTTGAAATCGCCGGGCGCTCACGCACGGTGATGACCAATACACCATTCTCACGGCCGATCTGGATATCCTGAAAATACCCGGTGCGGAACAACGCGCGCGTGGCGCTCTGAATCTCTACGCTCTCAATCTGATCACCGACCCGGACAGGCAGGGCCGCAAATACGGTACCCGCTGAGACCCGCTGCAATCCCTCGACGCGAATATCGTTGACCTCAAACGACTGGGCGTAAGCGGCAATGGGCAGAGCTAGGCCGAGCGAAGCCGCTTTCAGGAAATTTTTCATCTACTAATTCCGAGTGTTTATTCGCAGTTCCATGAGGGCGTAACGCCCAACTCACTGGGATCAAGGTCCCTATCAAGTCCACTTACCCCTGGGGTAAAAGTGGCGCCTGACCGTCTAATAAAGCCCACCAAGAGGACCTTTGCCCTCAATGAGACCCGAGGTACAGGCAAAAAATTCACTACAGGCGCAAAATGTCGTTATAAAGCGCCAGCGCCATGATACCGAGCACCATAGCCATACCGACCTGCAGACCTATCATCTGCACTCTTTCCGAAACGGGCGAACCCTTAATCGCCTCAATACCGTAGTAGAGGAGATGACCGCCGTCGAGAACCGGGATCGGCAACAGGTTCAACACACCGAGACTGATGCTCAACAGAGCAAGCAGCGACAGGAATGACTGCCAGCCTGCGTCGGCAGAAGTGCCGGCCACTTTAGCAATGGTGATAGGACCGCTCAAGTTACGGGTAGAAAGCTCGCCAAACAGCAGCTTTTTAAGGCTGTTCAGGGTAAATACCGTCTTGCTCCAGGTCTCTTCCAGGCCCTTGTTCAAGGCGCCCAGAACACCGTAGTGATAGCGCCGCACCCGCTCCTCGGGCCAGGATGCCGCAACCGGCAAGACCCCAATGCGGCCTATTTTTTCACCACTGTCTAACGTGACCTCGTCTGGCGTGATTGAAACCACCTGCTCCGCACCATCGCGCAGTACCGTGACCGCTACCGACTGCTCCGGGCGCGCCTTGATATAGGAGGTCCACGCCTCCCAACCGCTGAAATCGCGCCCGTCAGTGGCGATAATTTCATCACCAGCCTTCAAGCCACCTTTCGCAGCAGGGCTACCATCGACCACCTGGGCAAGCTCCATGCTAACCTGTGGAATCCACAGTTTGACACCGACCTCAGCCAGGGGGTCCGCAACCTCCTTACCCGCCAGCCAGCGATCAATATCCGCATACATGTGGTACTCCAGCGCAGAATCCGGATAGCGCACGGAGAACTTGATATGGCCTGAGTCGCCCAGACGATTCGCCAAGCGCCAGTTCAGTGCCTGCCACGTGGGGGTTGGATGATCGTCGATCGCGATGATTTCCTGGCCTTCTTCCAGACCTGCGTAAGCAGCAAGGCTCCCCTGCTCCACATCGTCCACAATCGGGACGGGGCCAGAAGTACCCCCCATAAACACGCCCCAGAAGAGCACAATTGCCAGCAGGAAATTCGCGAGCGGGCCGGCAGCCGCAATCGCAATACGCTGCCACACATTCTTGCGATTGAAGGCCCGCTCCAAATCTTCCGGGGCCACCGCACATTCGCGCTCATCGAGAAACTTGACGTAACCACCCAGGGGGATGGCGGATACTGTAAATTCGGTGCCGTGACGGTCGTAACGTGACACCAGTCGCTTGCCAAAGCCAACCGAGAAACGCAGCACCTTTACGCCACACCAGCGCGCAACGATAAAGTGACCGAACTCATGAAAGCTCACCAGCACACCGAGAGCGACCAACGCCCAGACTGCAGTTTGTAGAAAATCTAACATGGGATCAGCTTACTATGATCTCGTTCATGGCTTACGCCCTTTATCTTATGTCCTATATGCCGGCCTATGGCTTCGCCATTTTTCAGGCGCCGCAGAGTTCTGCCAAAGCCTGATGAGCCTGCGCACGCGCCTCTCGATCCGCCTGTTCGACTGTCTCAAGGTCTATCAGTTCAACCACGCCAGTGGTCTCCATGACCTTTTCTATTAGCTGCGCGATACCGGTAAACGGGAGCTCGCCTGCCAGGAAAGCCTCCACAGCCACTTCGTTGGCCGCATTGAGGATAGTGGGTGCACTGCCACCCGCCAACATGGCCTCGCGCGCAAGACGCAAACACGGAAAGCGCAACTCATCCGGCGCTTCAAAGTCCAGACGTCCGGCGCTAATCAGATCCAACGCGCTTACACCACTCGCCACCCGCTGGGGGAATGCCAGCGCGTGCGCGATTGGCGTACGCATGTCCGGGTTTCCCATCTGCGCCAACAAGGAGCCATCGCGGTACTGCACCATGGAATGCACGATACTCTGCGGGTGCACGACCACCTGAATATCTTCCGGCACGGCATGGAATAGATAACAGGCTTCGATAAACTCCAAGCCCTTGTTCATCATGGTGGCGGAATCCACCGAAATTTTCCGCCCCATGGACCAGTTGGGGTGATTACACGCCTCGTCCGGCGTAACCCGATGCAAACTCTCAGGATCCGCGGTGCGGAAAGGCCCGCCCGACCCAGTCAACAGGATACGCTCTACACCGGCGTCGGTGAGGCTATCACAGGGATATGGCAGACATTGAAAAATGGCGTTGTGCTCACTGTCGATCGGCAGCAGCGAAGCATCACTTTCGGCCAGGGCAGCCATAAACACCGGCCCCGCCATCACCAGCGACTCCTTGTTGGCAAGCAGCACCTTTTTGCCGGCCTGCACGGCAGCAAGTGTTGGGCGCAAACCGGCTGCGCCGACAATGGCCGCCATCACAATGGCGACCTCGGGGTCTGACGCTACCTGACACAAGCCGTCGGTGCCGCTCAGCACTTCGGTAGACAACCTCTCAGCCGCCAGAGTCTCGCGCAGCTTCGCAGCCTTGCCCTCTTCCAGTACCACCACATAACGTGGCGCAAAACGCCGGCACTGCTGTGCCAGCTCTTCAATACGGTCACGCGCAGTCAGCGCATATACGGAGTAATTTTCGGGATGACGGGCGAGCACATCCAGCGTACTCACCCCGATGGAACCGGTGGACCCGAGCACACAGACAGATTGTGGGGTCATGGTTTGCATGAAATTGAACTACCTCTGCGCCCAAGAAATTCAGAGATACTTGGGCAATTCGCTGGCGAGCGCCGCCATAGTGAATACCGGTAACGCTGCCGTGAGGCTATCCAATCGGTCAAGAATACCGCCATGCCCCGGCAAAATTCGGCTGCTGTCCTTAATGCCGCGGTGACGCTTGAACATACTCTCGACCAAATCCCCGATAACGGATGCAAGCGCCGTCACCAGTACACCGATGGTAAACAGAACAGTATTTTTGGTCGGCAGATCGAACGCCACCGACACACCCAACGCAAGAACCAGACAGGCCGCAAGCCCGCCGAAAAACCCTTCCCAGGACTTCCCCGGGCTGACCTCTCGCGCCAGCTTATGCTTACCGAACTTACGCCCGACAAAGTAGGCACCCACATCGGCAGCAACCACGACAGCCACCACAAACAGCACCAGCCAGGCGCCGTGTTCAAGCCCCTGCAAAATCACCACCGACAACCACGCCGGCACCAGGACGACCAGGCCGATAAACCCGCGCGCCCAGCGGTTACCCCACAACATGGCACTGGCTGGATAGCCCTGTACCCACAGGAACGCCAGCGCCCACCAGCCACAGGCCACCGCCAGAATCTGGCGCGCGCGGTCGGTGTCGGGAGAGGAAAAATCAAAATCGAATACGTAGTGTGCCGTCAGCACCAGTGCACCGCCTAAAGCGGCGAGAAAAACGAACCGCAGTGCACGATTCAAGTTGGATAAATTGGCCCATTCCCAGCCACCCAGCAGGATGACACCGGCAATCACAATGGAGAACCACTGTAATGGCACGAAGAACAGCAGCCCCAGGAAAAGAGCAACCAACACCAGCGCGGTAATTATTCTTTGTTTTAGCACCGTTAAACCCTTAAACCTTCTAATTTGCTAACCCGAATCCCCAAACAGTCGGCCCCTGCCGACTCAGGCCTGAGCTTCCAGCCCGTCATCGCTGCGCCCGCCGTAACGGCGGTCGCGCTGACGAAACGCATCCAGCGCCAGATCCAGCGCCTCAACGTCGAAATCCGGCCACAGCGTATCCGTAAAATAGAACTCGCTGTAGGCCGCCTGCCACAAGATAAAGTTACTGATGCGCTGCTCACCGCTGGAGCGTATCACCAGATCCACCGCGGGCAGATCCGACAACTGGATATGCGCACCGAGCGCCGCCTCGTCGATAGAGTCCGGCATGCGCTCGCCTCTCGCCACTTCCTCCGCCAGAGTGCGCGCAGCCTGCGCGATATCCCACTGACCACCGTAGTCCGCGGCAATCACCAGGGTGCCGTTTTCGCCACCGCGAGTGAGGCTTTCCGCCTCCACAATGGCCCGCTGCACGCGGGGCGAGAAGCGGTCACGGCGGCCGATCACACGCAACTCAACGCCCTGCTCCTGCATACGCCGGGCCTCCCGGCGCAAATAGGAGTGGAACAGTGTCATCAGCAACTCCACCTCTTTCGGTGGTCGCTGCCAGTTCTCACTGGAAAAGGCGAACAGCGTGAGCACCTCAATCTGGCGCCCCTTACAAGCCTCGATCAGGTCTCGAATCCGCTCGACACCCGCTTTATGACCGGCGGAAGGTGACAGGCCCCGGCGCGCCGCCCAGCGGCCGTTTCCATCCATAATGATGGCGACATGTCGCGGCCCCGCCTGCATATGTGTTGCCACACCAGTACCGCCGGCAGACATCAGATTTCCATCAAGTCTTTTTCTTTTGTCGCCAGTGCCTTTTCCACCTCAGCAACGTACTTGTCGGTCAACTTCTGGATCTCATCCGCTGCACGACGCTCGTCGTCTTCGGAGATTTCCTTGTCCTTAACCAGTGCCTTCACTTCCGCCAGCGCATCGCGACGGTTGTTGCGGATGGACACGCGCGCACTTTCCGCTTCGCCCTTGGCCTGCTTGATGAAGTTTTTACGTGTTTCTTCTGTCAGCATGGGCATCGGGATTCGAATCACAGCACCAGCGGTAGCCGGATTCAGGCCCAAATCAGACTTCATGATCGCTTTTTCGATGTCCGGTACCAGGTTCTTCTCCCAGGGCGTTACCGACAAGGTACGCGCGTCTTCAACGGTAACATTGGCAACCTGAGAGAGCGGCGTGTCAGATCCGTAGTAGGACACGTGAATACCATCGAGAATACTCGGGTGGGCACGACCAGTACGGATTTTGTTGAAGTTGCTACCCAGCGCTTCCAGGGCCTTACCCATGCGCGCTTCGGCCTGTTTTTTGATATCGTCAATCACGATTCACTTCCTCTTCGATCAATGTGCCCTCTTCGCCACCCACAACGATATTGAGCAGTGCGCCGGTTTTATCCATACGGAAAACCCGCACTGGCATGTTGTGTTCGCGGCAGAGGCAAATTGCAGTTAGATCCATTACACCGAGCTTCTTGTCGAGAACCTCGTCATACGTCAGGCGGTCATAGCGGGTGGCCTCAGGCACCAGCACTGGATCGGCAGAATATACGCCATCCACTTTCGTGGCCTTCAGAACCATTTCCGCTTCAATTTCGATTCCGCGTAAACAGGCGGCAGAATCCGTGGTAAAGAATGGGTTCCCGGTGCCGGCAGCAAAAATCAGCACCTCACCACGCTCCAGATAACGGATGGCTGCGCGGCGATCGTAGTGATCGACGATGCCGCTCATCTGAATGGCAGACATCACGCGGGAGGAAATATTTGAGCGCTCGAGCGCATCGCGCAGCGCGAGTGCGTTCATCACAGTGGCCAGCATCCCCATATGGTCGCCAGTCACCCGATCGAGCCCTGCCGCGTTGAGCGCAGCGCCACGGAACAGATTACCGCCACCGACAACCAGACCAACCTGGACACCAATACCGACCAGTTGGCCAATTTCCAGGGCCATTTTGTCGAGCACTTTGGGGCTGATACCAAACCCCTGTTCGCCCATCAGCTCTTCTCCGCTGAGCTTTAACAGGATTCGCTTGTACTTGCGGTCTTTAATACCTGGCATCCCTTGTTCCTCAACTGTTACGGGCTAAATTCTGTGTTGAGACGCAACCGGAATTCCGGTTCGCGCCCGCCGAACATTACAACAAATTCGGCGCTATACCTATGGCTATACCTATCTGGCTGGACCCAAATAGCGAGTTTGCCTCGCTTTCCCGCTCAACAGCTCAGATATTGAACAAAATATTCCCCTGAGCCAGATACTACAGCGGGGTGCCCCGGAAGTATTCTAATGAACACGCCGGGAGCACCCCGCTGGTGCCGGCGACCCGAAGGTCACCGACTGGGTCGAGCATCAAGAGCTGGATTTCACCTGAGCGGCTACTTCCGCTGCGAAATCCACTTCTTCCTTCTCGATACCTTCACCAACTTCGAAACGCAGGAAGTTGGACACATCGCCGCCAGCATCCTTCACCAGCTTGGCAATAGTAACGTCAGGATTCTTAACGAAAGGCTGCTCTACCAAGCTGTTCTCTTTCAGGAACTTCTTGATACGACCGCCCATCATCTTCTCTACGATCTCGGCAGGCTTGCCTTCCATATCCGGCTGAGCCTTGATGATGTCCTTCTCTTTTTCCAGCACTTCAGCCGGCATATCTTCCGGCTTAACCACCTGCGGATTAACCGCAGTTACGTGCATAGCCACATCGCGCGCGGTTTCAACGTCACCACCACTCAGGGCAACGATCGCAGCGATACGGTTGTTGGAGTGAACGTAAGCGCCAACCACCGGTGCTTCCACCAGCTCGATGCGACGCACACCAATGTTCTCACCGATTTTCTGTACCAGCGCTTCACGAGCGTTTTCCAGCTCACCTTCCATCAGTGCAGCAACGTCTGCCTGGCGATCGGCGAATGCCTTATCAACCACTTTGGCAACAAACGCCTGGAAGTTTTCGTCGCGAGCAACGAAGTCAGTCTCGGAGTTCACCTCTACCAGAACACCGTAGCTGCCATCTTCTGCAACTTTTGCGGCAACAACGCCGTCAGCAGCGGTACGACCAGCTTTCTTAGCCGCTTTCAGGCCAGAGGCCTTGCGCAGATCTTCGATCGCTTTTTCGATGTCACCATCGGCCGCAGTCAGTGCCTTTTTGCACTCCATCATCGGCAGGCCGGTGCGCTCGCGCAGTTCTTTTACCATTGACGCAGTAATCGCCATGATTCAATCCTCGGGTTCAGATTCAAATTCTTTGTTGGATTTGAAAAAAAGGGGCCGGATAGATGGCCCCTTTTCCCTGCAGCGTAACCAAAAATTGTTACACCGCCAGTAGCCTGCAGCGACAACCCCGAATTAGGAGTCCGCAGCCTGCTGATCGTCGTTAGCTTCTACGTATTCGCTCTGGGCAGCAGCGCCACCAGCTTCCGCAGTACCAGCCAGTACAGCGTCTGCTACCGCAGTGGTGTACAGCTTGATCGCGCGGATGGCGTCGTCGTTACCTGGGATTACGTAGTCAACACCTTCCGGGCTGCTGTTGGTATCAACGATACCGATAACAGGGATACCCAGCTTGTTGGCTTCTTGAATGGCGATACGCTCGTGCTCAACGTCGATCACGAACAGTACGTCCGGCAGACCACCCATGTCCTTGATACCACCGATGGAGCGCTCAAGCTTCTCCATGGTACGGGTGCGCATCAGAGCTTCTTTCTTGGTCAGCTTCTCGAAAGTACCGTCCTGAGACTGTGCTTCGAGATCACGGAAACGCTTGATGGAAGCGCGGATGGTTTTGTAGTTGGTGAGCATACCACCCAGCCAGCGGTTGCTGACGTAAGGCTGACCTGCACGCTCGGCCTGCTCTTTGATGGACTTCTGCGCTGCGCGCTTGGTACCAACAAAAAGGATCTTCTTCTTCTGCGCAGCCATACCTTTGATGACTTGCAGAGCTTCGTTGAAGGCCGGAACAGTGTGCTCCAGATTGATGATGTGAATCTTGTTGCGAGCACCAAAGATGTATTCACCCATCTTCGGGTTCCAGTAGCGAGTCTGGTGACCAAAGTGGACACCAGCCTGCAGCATATCGCGCATGCTGACTTGCGGCATAATAAACCTCAAATTCAATAGCGGAGGCAGACGACCAGATCAAAAGGATCGAATGCTTCCCGGGTTTTATCCTCCATATACCCCATTTACCAATCCTTGAGAGCACGTTACGTCACTCAAAGACACCCAGGTGAATGTGCCGGTATATGTGCGGCGTTTGTTAAGAGCAGCGAAACTCACCACTCTTTGTTTAGTTTCACTTCGGGCACTGCCCAAAGCGGCGCGCTTTATACCATATAACTGGGACAGCTGGAAGTGTGACCGACGCCACGAAAGCGGCCGCCGGGAAGCAGCGGGTCACGCGAACAGTTGGCGGCCATTGGGTCACTTAATGCCCCGCACCTGTAATTCCGCTACAATACCGCGCCGCTTCTAGGCTTAGCCTGGATCAGCCCGCCGCTTTGCAGCGCCGCCCCGCGCAGCCTGCCACGGCGAAAGCGCTGGAAATACTTAGTCGAAACTGACCGATTTGGCGCCAAAATTGCCGCAAACAGCTACAAACACCCTGGGAAAAATTCATGACCAATCCTGTAAAGACACCCGAACAAATCGCCAAAATGCGCACCGCCGGCCGCCTGGCTGCGGAAGTATTGGAGATGATCGGTGAATACGTGGTTCCGGGTGTCACCACAGAAGAACTGGATCGCCGGTGTCATGACTATATCGTCAACGTACAGGACGCCATCCCAGCCTGCCTCGGCTATCGCGGTTTCCCCAAGTCTATCTGCACCTCGGTCAACGAAGTGATCTGTCACGGTATCCCTTCTGAGTCCAAGGTACTGAAAAAGGGCGACATCATTAATATCGATGTCACGGTCATCAAGGACGGCTGGTATGGCGATACCTCCAAGATGTATTTCGTCGGCAAACCTGTGGCCCACGCCGAACGACTGGTCAAGGTTACTCAGGAGTGCCTGTACAAGGCCATCGAGATCGTAAGACCCGGCACCACGCTCGGGGACATTGGCCACGTGATCCAGCAGCACGCTGAGAAAAATTATTACTCGGTGGTAAAAGACTTCTGTGGCCACGGCATCGGCGATGTATTTCACGAAGACCCGCAAGTCCTGCACTACGGTAAGCCTGGTACTGGCCAGGTGCTGGAAGAAGGCATGACCTTCACCATCGAGCCCATGATCAACGCCGGCAAGCCAGGCAGCCGCGTATTGCGCGATGGCTGGACCGCCGTGACCGTCGACCGCCGTCTGTCCGCACAGTGGGAACACACCATGGCCGTCACCAGTGATGGCGTGGAAGTATTCACCGCGCGCAAAGAAGAGTCTTTTTAGCGCAGCGGCACAGCATTTTTCCCAAGGTAAGGCATCAACAGGGTTAAACGGATTCCTCGCACATGAACTCTCCGCAGCTGGCTGAAATACCACACTTTGAAAAACCCCTGTTTTTTTTCGACCAACCCCGCTTCCGGCGGGATCTCGCGGAAGGCGCACGCCCACCACTCGAAATCTTCAAAGATGCTGTCGGTGCTGCGGACACCCATATGGCACGGCGCTTCCGTGAGGGCGAGGATGTCCGCACCCTGGTGTACGAGCGCGCACTCTTCGTTGACTGCCTGCTGCACTACGCCTGGTACCAGTACCAGTGGCCCGAGACCATTAGCCTACTGGCCGTGGGCGGTTATGGACGCGGCGAACTGCACCCGCGCTCAGACATTGACCTGCTGATCCTAACCACGGAAAAACCCAGCGCGACCGTCGTCGACAATATTGAACGGTTAGTGGCGTTTCTGTGGGACCTGAAACTCGACATCGGTCACTCCGTACGCAGCATCGATGACTGCATCGAAATGGCGGAGGAAGATATCACCATCGCCACAAACCTAATGGAGTGTCGCACGGTCGTAGGCAACCCGGCACTGCACGAAGCGCTGGCCAAGCGAACGACCCCGGAATGTCTGTGGCCCGCGGATAAATTCTTCAGTGCAAAATACGCCGAACAGCAAGCTCGCCACAGCAAGCAGCAGGGAGCCGAGTACAACCTCGAGCCCAACATCAAAAATGCCCCCGGGGGACTGCGGGATATTCAGACCATCAACTGGGTAGCCAAGCGCTACTTTCAGGTACGCACACTCAAACAGCTTCAAGGTAAAGGCTTCTTCACCGAAGAAGAGTTCGCCATCCTGCAATCCGGCGAAGACTTTCTGTGGCGTGTGCGCTACGGCCTCCACCTGCTGGCTGGACGCCCCGAGGAGCGCCTGCTGTTCGATTACCAGCGCGAACTCGCCCGCGAATTCGGCTACAAGGACAACGACACCCACCTGGCGGTGGAGCAGTTCATGCACACCTACTACCGCATCGTGATGGCGCTGCGGGAGCTAAACGATGTGTTGCTGCAATTCTTGGATGAGGTAATCCTGCAGCGCGGCAAGCACTTGCCGGTTACGCCAATCAATGAGCGCTTCCAACTACGCGGCAATACCATCGAAGCCGCGGTCACTCGCACCTTTACCGAATACCCTTCCGCGCTGCTGGAAATATTTGTGTTGATGGCGGAAAACCCGCAGATCGACGGTGTGCGTGCCTCTACCATTCGCCTGATTCGCGAACATCGACATCTGATCGACGACCGCTTCCGCGCCGACCCGGTCAATGCACAACTGTTTATGCAGCTGGTGCGCAGCCCTCGCGGCCTGTCCAAACAGCTCACACGCATGACACGCTACGGCATTCTCGGCCGCTACCTGCCAGAATTTGGCCGGGTCACCGGGCAGATGCAGCACGACCTGTTCCACATCTACACGGTCGACGCACACACACTGCAGGTCGTGCGCAACATGCGCAGTTTCCGCAGCAAAGAGGCCTGGGAAAAATTCCCACTGGCCGCGGAGATTCTCTCCCGCATGCGCAAGCCCGAGCTGCTGTATATCGCGGGCCTCTACCACGATATCGCCAAAGGTCGCGGCGGCGACCACTCGAAGCTGGGTGTCGCCGATGCAGACGCCTTCTGCCGCCGACACGATCTCTCAGCGCGCGACCGACGCCTGGTGTGCTGGCTGGTAGAAAAGCACCTGTTAATGAGCGCGGTATCGCAAAAGCAGGACATTACCGACCCGGAAGTGGTGCACAGTTTCGCCGCTGAAGTCGGCGATCGCGAACACCTGGACTACCTGTACGCGCTGACGGTTGCCGACATCAACGCAACAAACCCAGACCTGTGGAACAGTTGGCGCGCGAGCCTGATGCGCCAGCTCTATCAGTACACCCAGCGCGCCCTGCGCCGCGGACTGGAAAACCCCATCGACCGCGACGAAATTTACGAGGAAACTCAGGCTCAGGCGCGCAACATGCTGCGTGCCATGGGTATTCCAAGTAATTCCGTGGAAGACATCTGGTGTGAAATGGGGGAAGACTACTTCGTGCGCGAAAGCGCCGACAGCATCACCTGGCACACCGCGGCAATTTATCAGCTGCAAAAAGACCCCGAGCGGGACGAAGACAGCGACACCTTAGTACTCACCCGCAATTCCGGCCCCGGTGAGCACGACGGTGCCACCGAGGTGTTCGTGTACACTCCCGACCGACCCAACGTGTTTGCCGCTGTTGTAACCGGTCTGGACATGCTTAACCTGAACATTCACGACGCGCGCCTGTATAGCTCCGCCGCCGGCTACACCCTGGATACCTTCTACGTACTGGATGAATCGGGCCAGCCCCTGCTGGATGAGCCCCATCGCCTCGAACAGATCCGCAACACCCTGCAGGAAGAACTCAAGCTGGTAGAGGATTACTCCAAGGTCATCAAACGGCGAACGCCCCGCCGCCTGAAAATGTTCCACCTGGCGAGTCAGGCTCACATTTCCACGGAACCCGGTGACAGCTACAGCACCCTGGAAATCACCAGCGCTGACCGGCCCGGATTACTCGCGCGCATCGCGCGGATTTTCATTACCCATGACCTGCGCCTGCACAACGCCAAGATTTCCACCCTTGGCGAACGTGTGGAAGATATCTTCCATATCACCGACAGCGAGGACCAACCTCTGGCCGACGACGCGCTCATAGAAACGCTGCAACAGGCCATTTGTCAGGAACTGGATGCTCATCAGGCGACACTGCCACCGCAACCCTAAGGGTAGCGATGACAAGGAACCGATCCGACGCCGGATCAGCAAGGAATTAGCTCTGTAAACAGACCAATAATATGAACCCAAACTTGTCCCAGCTGCAGCCATATCCATTCGCCAAGCTTGCAAAGCTCAAAGAGGGTATCGAAGCCCCGGCCTCGCTTGGCCATATCCCGCTGTCCATTGGTGAGCCCAAGCACACGCCGCCCGCCTTTGTACGCGACGAACTGATCGACAACCTGGCAACGCTGGCCAATTATCCTGTCACCAAGGGCCTGCCAGCACTGCGTGAAACCATTGCCAGCTGGCTGTGCAATCGCTTCAAGCTGTCGACCCTGAACGCAGAAACCGAGGTGATACCGGTAAACGGCACACGAGAGGCACTGTTTGCCTTTGCCCAGGCAGTAGTGACGCCTGGCTCCAAAGTGCTGATGCCGAATCCCTTCTACCAGATATACGAAGGTGCCGCGTTTCTGGCCGGAGCCTCACCCTACTTCATCAATTGCACGGCGGAAAACGGGTTCAAACCAGACTTTGCTTCAGTGCCGGAAAGTGTGTGGCAGGATTGCAGCCTGCTGTACCTGTGCACGCCCGGAAATCCCACCGGCGCTCTTCTGGCACTGGAGGATTTAAAGCAGCTGATTGCGCTCGCCGACCGTTATGACTTCACCATCGCATCCGACGAATGCTACTCAGAGCTGTATTTCGATGAGGCCAACCCACCAGCCGGCCTGCTGCAAGCTTGCGCGGAACTCGGGCGGGATGATTACCGGCGCTGCGTGGTATTCCACAGCCTGTCGAAACGCTCCAACCTGCCCGGCTTGCGCTCTGGGTTTGTCGCCGGCGACGGCAAAATCCTGGAGCAGTTCCTGCTGTACCGCACCTATCACGGCTGCGCCATGCCGGTGCCAACCCAATACGCCTCAATTGCCGCATGGCAAGACGAACAGCACGTAAAAGAAAATCGCGATCTGTACCGACAAAAGTTTGATGCGGTGCTGGATATTCTCGACGGTTGTATCGACGTGCAAAAACCTCACGCCAGCTTTTACTTGTGGCCCCGTGTGGGTGACGGAGAGGCCTTTGCACGGGAGCTATTCCGCCAACAACACATCACCGTGTTACCCGGTGCCTATCTGGCACGCGAGAGCAACGGGATAAACCCGGGGGCGGAGTACGTCCGCATGGCACTGGTCGCCACCCTGGAAGAATGTATCGAAGCGGCGCAACGCATCCGCACGTTTTGCCAGTAAGAAGTACCCATGAGCGATGTCATGACAGCCAAAAACCTGCTCAAACAAGAGCGTGTAGAGTTTATTCTCCAGCGGCTGGAAGAGCTGTACCCGGAAACCCCAGTCCCTCTTGATCACTTCGATGCCTACTCCCTGCTGGTGGCGGTATTGCTCTCTGCCCAGTGCACAGACGAACGTGTAAACCAAATCACCCCCGCCCTGTGGGAGCTGGCAGACAACCCCTACGACATGGCAAAGGTGCCGGTCGAGAAAATACAGGCAGTCATTCGCCCCTGCGGCCTGTCACCGCAGAAATCCAAGGCGATTCAGAAGCTGTCAGAAATTCTGGTCAACGAATATCACGGCCGGGTGCCAGAAAACATGGCGGCACTGGAGACACTTCCCGGTGTGGGTCACAAAACCGCCAGTGTGGTGATGGCCCAATCCTTTGGACATCCCGCGTTCCCGGTGGACACCCACATTCACCGTCTGGCCCAGCGCTGGGGCCTGACCTCTGGCAAAAACGTGACGCAGACAGAGAAAGACCTGAAGCGGGTTTTTCCGCGAGAAAAGTGGAACAAGCTACACCTGCAGATCATTTTTTACGGCCGCGAATTCTGCTCCGCGCGCGGTTGTGATGGCACCGTGTGTGAAATTTGCACCACCTGCTATCCGGCAAGAAAACACCCCAAGAAAACCAAAAAGGCCTGATCCATTCGGTTCGGCGTGACAGACACAGGATTTGAAATGATTACCCTGTACGGCATTAAAAATTGTGACACCGTAAAAAAAGCCCGCAAATGGCTAGAGCAAAATGCAGTGGAATACCGCTTCCACGATTTCCGCGAAGACGGTATGGATACGGTACCCCTGGCTAGCTGGCTGGAACAATTCGGCTGGGAGCAGGTACTGAACCGCCGTTCCACCAGCTGGCGCGCCTTAGATGAGACGCAGAAAGACGCTATGGATAACACCAGCGCGGCGACCCTGGCCAACGAGACACCGACACTCATCAAGCGTCCGGTACTCACCAAGGGCGGCGATACCCTGTTTGGCTTCAAGGCCGATACCTACGCCAGTTTCGCCAAATAGGCGGACCGCATCTAATCCGCAAAAAAATCAGACTCAGTACAAGGAAACCATCATGAGCAACGTATACAGCATTGGCTTCGGCATTGGCACCTGCAACAGCAAGGGTGAGTGGCTGGAAGTCTACTTCCCGCAGCCGCTGCTAAATCCGGCCGACGATATCGCCAAGGCGGTAACCAGCACCCTCGATATCGACGGCGGCAATGTCACGATTGCTCTGGAAGAAGCGCAACTGCAGCCACTTGCAGAGTGCCTGGCAAGTGCCGGCGCCGAGGAGCAGGCAGCCATTCTGCGTCAATTTGCCAGCAGCCAGCGCCCTCTGGTTGCGGTGGTACTGCACAGTGACGACGCCCCGCAGTCCGTGCCCGAGTCCTATCTGAAGCTGCACCTGCTGTCTCACCGACTGGTCAAGCCGCACGGCACCAAGCTGGACGGTATCTTCGGCCAGCTGGCCAACGTGGCCTGGACCAATCAGGGGGCTATCGATCTCGCAGAGCTTCCCCAGCGCCAACTGGAAGCGCGTCTCAAAGGTGAACTGCTGGAAGTTTCCTGCGTGGACAAGTTCCCCAAAATGACCAATTACGTGGTACCGACCGGTGTACGTATCGCCCACACCGCCCGTGTTCGTCTGGGTGCCTACCTGGGTGAAGGCACCACCATCATGCACGAAGGTTTTGTAAACTTTAATGCGGGCACCGAAGGCCCGGGCATGATCGAAGGCCGTATTTCTGCCGGCGTATTCGTTGGTGCCGGCTCTGACCTCGGCGGCGGCAGCTCCACCATGGGCACCCTGTCCGGCGGCGGCAATATCGTGATCTCCCTGGGCGAAGGCTGCCTGCTCGGCGCCAACGCCGGCACCGGTATTCCGCTGGGTGACCGCTGCACGATCGAGTCTGGCCTGTACATCACTTCCGGCACCAAGGTTGCCGTGCTCGACGACAAAGGCGAGGTTGCCGAATCAGTAAAAGCACGCGACCTCGCAGGCAAATCTGACCTGCTGTTCCGTCGCAACTCAGCGACCGGCGCGGTTGAATGCCTGACCAACAAAAGTGCCGTTGAGCTGAACGCGGAGTTGCACAGCAACTAATTTGTCTCGCTCTGGCTGCTGCCGGACCTCCCTCGGAGTGACGGCAGCCGCCCGCCCAAATACAGGAACAACGCTCCACATATCTCGGAGCTAGAAGCACCCTATGACCCCGACAGTACAATTAACCTGCGACCTGATTAGTCGCCGTTCAGTAACTCCCGAAGATGCCGGCTGCATGCAACTCATGCTGGAGCGCCTGGAAAAAATCGGCTTCAAAACCGAACACTTGCGCTTCGGTGATACCGACAACTTCTGGTCTGTGCGCGGTGAAGAAGGCCCACTGTTTGCCTTCGCCGGCCACACCGACGTGGTACCCACCGGACCGGAAGAAAACTGGCAGATCCCGCCGTTCGAGCCAAAAATCGTCGACGGTATGCTCTACGGCCGTGGCGCCGCCGATATGAAAGGCTCGCTGGCCGCCATGGTCGTCGCCTGTGAAGAGTTTGTCGCCGCACACCCCAACCACAAAGGCCGCATCGCCTTTTTGATTACCAGTGATGAAGAAGGCCCCGCAAAACACGGCACCGTAAAAGTGGTGGAATGGCTGGAACAGCGCAACGAGAAAATCGACTGGTGCCTGGTTGGCGAGCCATCCAGTACCGCCCTCGCCGGCGACGTCATCAAAAATGGCCGCCGCGGTTCGCTCGGGCTGGAACTGACCGTATTCGGTATTCAGGGCCACGTGGCCTACCCGCACCTGGCTGAAAACCCGGTACACACGCTGGCACCGGCACTGGCAGAGCTCGCTGCCGAAGAGTGGGATCAGGGCAATGATTTCTTCCCGGCCACCAGCTTCCAGGTTTCCAACATCAACGGCGGCACCGGTGCCACCAACGTGATTCCAGGCGAAGTAAAGGTCGTGTGCAACTGGCGCTTCTCCACCGAAACCACTGCAGAAGAACTGGAAAGCCGCGCCCGCGCTATTTTCGATAAGCACGGGCTCAAATATGACGCCAACTTCAACCTGAGTGGACAACCCTTTCTGACCGCCGCCGGCCCGCTGGTTGAATCCGCGCAGGCGGCGATTCGAAAAGTGACCGGGCGGGAAACCGAGCTGTCCACTGCGGGAGGCACATCCGATGGCCGTTTTATTGCGCCAACCGGTGCACAAGTTGTGGAGCTGGGCCCAGTGAACGCCACCATCCACAAAGTGGATGAGTGCGTTAAAGCGGAAGATTTGGATCTGGTAAAAGATATGTACCGGGAAGTCTTGCGCGGCCTACTGGCCTGATCACAGTCGGTCCGGCAGGTTCAGAGACTTCGCCAGGAAGTTAATGCAACCTGCCGTGCCGCACTGTAGGCTCTGGCTGCGCGTGACCGTCGTAGCCGTGGGCCATCACAAAGTAATACATCACCTGCTCCTCGCCATCGGCTTCGGCCATCAGGTCGAAAATTACTTCATCTTTGTCACCGGGGGTAATCCGCACCTCAGAAACCAGATCCGGTTCAATAAACACCTCTCCGATCAGGCGCTTGCCACGCACCAACTGAACCAGCAGCGTGCGCGGGTTTTCCTCGGTGAAACGCCAGTGGAAATCATCGTGATCGTACAGGATTACGTCCGGTGTACCAGCACGCAAAATACAGTTGCAGTGATCGGAGAGCCACGGCCAGAAATCTTGCAGCGCGAGCGTACCGGAGTCAGACGGCTTCGCCATTTCGGTTTGATCCATTAGCCTGTCAGTCCTCGAGCTGGGTGACGCTCTCGGCACCACCTTCCAGATCAAACTCGACGGCAATCTGCTGGCACCATTCATTCAGTCGACCGCAGGTCAGTTCTTCCTGCTGGTCTTCGTCAATGGCCAGTCCCATAAACAGGTTTTGCCCGGGGATTTCAGCCTTGGATGCTTCGAATTCATACCCCTGCGTAGACCAGTAGCCGATAACGGTGGCGCCATTGGCGACAATGACGTCGTGCAACATGCCCATGGCATCCAGGAAGTAGTCGCCATAGCCGAACTGATCTCCCAAGCCAAACAGCGCTACGGTCTTACCGGTAAAGTCGATCTCCTGTACATCTTCCCAGAAGTCTTCCCAGTCAGACTGGATCTGGCCGAAATCCCAGGTTGGGATGCCCAGAATCAGCTGCGCGTAGTCGGCGATCTCCAACTGTGTGACATCCGCGATATCGTGGATGTCTACCCGGTCCTCTCCCAGGCGCGCGGCGATTCTCTGGGCCACCCCTTCGGTATTGCCCTCGTCGCTACCGTAAAACAGGCCGATCTTACTCACAGTGTCTCCTCAACTACTCAAAACCACCCTGCCGCTTGGGCGGGTGTCCATGGGGCGGGCATTTTCCCAACAATAGCCGGGTTCAGCAAGGCGCAGGGACAATCTTGGGGGTACATTTAGAGGTACATTGTCAGGCACAAAAAAGCCCCTGTAAGACAGGGGCATCAGGATGAGGACTCTGCCGGCGGTTGGGGTTGGGGCCGGCGAGCCCAATGCTGATAGACCGATCAGTCCAACAGCGAGAGAGTATGACTGACTAAAAACTGAGGGAGACGAAGCGCTTAGTCTGACTGCTTATTTGCACGACGCTCTTTGCGCTGCTCCCAGCGGGCTTTGCGTTCGGCCTTCATTTGCTCCATTTTGGCCCTCTGGTCATCCGTGAGAATCGCTTCGAACTGTTTATGCATCTCAACTCTGCGCTGCATCTTGCGCACTTCCAGCTCACCGAGCTTGGTACCCAGACTATTTAACGTGGCCTGGTCCGCACCGGAATCAATGGCTTCTTTCAATTGCTTGCGCACCTCGTGCATGGCCTTGCGGTCCGCCTCGCGCGCCTCCTTGCCGGCGTCACGATTTGCCTTTACCTGCGCCTTCTGGCCCTCGGTTAACTCCAACTTTTCCGCGAGCCGGTCAAACATGCGCTCGTAGTGGTCACCACCCTTGTGATGGCTCGCCTTGTGGTATCCGTGCCCTCTGTCGCCCTCTGGGAATGCCATGACCAATCCGGAGGCTGCTAATGCGCCGCCGAGAACCACAGTACCGGCCAAAGCTTTCCATTTATTTATAACGAGATGTTTCATATTCGATTCCTCAAATTTCGCTGTGCTGTAAGGCAACCTTGGGTTTCGGCTTAATCGGTTGGCCTGTGAGTTTGCGTGTTTCCCCAGTCGGTAGATGCATACTAGGCTCGTGCAGTGTAAATAGGGGATAAAGCAGGTAAACATTTGTTAAGAACGGTAAAACACGCGATATCATTTCCCGAATAGCCCCGGCACTATGCATATAATTCCTCCCGTAATTCAGTGCCGCCGCGCAAATAAAGAGACTCCACCCCATGAGCCATATCCTGCTGGTAGATGACGATATTGAACTCACCGAGCTGCTCGAGGAGTTTCTGCTGGGAGAAGGCTTTCAGGTGACGGTCGCCAACGACGGCGGTCGCGGTCTGGAGCTGGCCCGCGGTGAAGGCTTTGACGCTCTGGTACTGGATGTGATGCTACCCGTGCACAATGGCTTCGAGGTACTGCGCAAGCTGCGCGAAGATGCCAATAATCCCGGCCACGCCCTGCCGGTGGTGATGCTGACCGCAAAAGGCGACACGGTAGACCGCATCGTAGGCCTGGAAATGGGCGCCGACGACTACCTCCCCAAACCCTGTAATCCACGCGAACTCGCGGCGCGACTGCGCGCCATATTGCGGCGCGGGCGCGTGGAAGAAAAAGACGCGAGCGACGATGTGCTCGTCAGCGGGCCACTGCGCCTGCTGCCCCGAGAGCACCAGTGCCAGTGGAACGACCAACCGGTAAACCTGACCGGTGCGGAATTCTCCGTGCTCAAGGTACTCGTGGAGAACTCCGGTCAGGTTGTCAGCAAGGAAATCATCACCGAGCAGGCGCTGGGGCGGAAATTAATGCCCTACGACCGCTCGATCGATGTGCACGTCAGTAATATCCGCAAGAAGCTGGGTGAACAGGGAGCCAGCCGCGAACTGATTATCAATATCCGCGGTGCGGGGTATATGCTCACCCGCTCTCAGGGATAGACCATGCGCAGCTTGTTTGGACGAATCTTTTTCGGAGCCTGGCTGACCGCGGTCATTATGGTATTGGCTGCGGTGTACATCACCCACATCCGCGAGTTTGGCGACCCGGCACAGCAGGATCGCTGGGAAGGCGTAGAACTGTTCCGAGAAGTGACTCATAACCTGCGCATAACCCGCCGACACGGTACAGAGCACTTTGGCCACTGGCTGGGGCAACAACCGAAAGAGATTCAACAGCGCATATACGCCATCGACGCATTCGGCCAGGAAGTACTACAGCGCCCCATCCCGAGAAACATGGCCCCTCTTTTTGCCAGTCTGAATTACCGCAACCGCGAAACCCACGGGCTCGTGGATAAAAAACCCAGTATCGGTTTTTTCGTGCAGCGACGCGGTGGCGAAACTCTGCGCGTGGTGTTCATGGCGGGCAAAAGCAAAGAAGAACTCGTACTGCGCTTTATCCTGCGTAGTTTCTGGCCAATCCTGGTACTTGCCACGCTGGCTTCCGGACTGGCCTGCTACCTGCTGGCACGCTATCTGAGCAAGCCCCTCGATAACCTGCGCGTGGCGACTCGACGGGTCGCTGCGGGCGACCTCAGCTACCGGGTAACACCCTCACTACACGGCCATGGCCGCGAACTGGGTGAGCTGGCCGCGGATTTCGACTTGATGACGGCACAACTGCAGGAGTCGATGGCCGAGCAACGCCGGCTCATCAAGGATGTCTCCCACGAATTACGCTCGCCGCTCGCGCGCCTGCAGGTGGCGCTCGCCATTGCCCGCCAGAAAAACATTCAGGCCCTGGACCCGGAACTGGACAAAATAGGCAAAGCCGCGGACTATCTGGAAGACATCATCGCCGACATACTTTCCCTACCCGTCAGTGGCGACAATCAGCGGCCGCTGGACGACGTAGTGGAAATCAACAGCCTGCTGGCGGCACTTTGCGACGAGCTCAAAGATGAGGCGCAACAAAAGCAAGTCTCCATCAACCTGCGCCTCGACGACACAGAACTACTGGTCGCCACACGCGGCAGTTCGCTCACCGCTGCATTAGAGAATATTCTCCGCAACGCCATTAAATACAGCCCTTCGGGTGGCCAGGCTACCGTGACCGTAACCGGTATTCCGGCAAAAACAACCGCTCAGACCGGCAACGCCACCGAGCCGGGTCACTGCCAAATTCAGGTTAGCGACTCCGGTAACGGCGTGCCCGAGTCCGAACTGGACGCGATCTTCCGCCCCTTCTATCGCACCGATGAAGCCCGCAGTCGCGAGAGTGGAGGGTTTGGTTTGGGGCTCGCCATCGCACAGCGCACCGTGGCCCAGCACCAGGGTAATATTGAGGCATGCAACGCTGAACAGGGCGGCCTGAAGGTAAAAATCACCTTGCCTACCTTAGATAGCGGTTTCTAGATGTAGCCCGAGCCAGGAAAATATTCGCGCCAAATGCCGACTGGCGAACCACAATTCCAGCCAGTACACTTTGTCGAGCTATCGGCCACCCGCACGGCACCATATTTGCCCCTGCCAGTCGTCGACGCAGATATCTTGCACCTTTCCTACAGGGAGTCCGCCATGCGCTGGTTACTGTACCTTCTGATTTTCCTGGCTCTGCTGGTACTGGCCGGCTTTCTGTTTCCGCGCGAGGCGACCACCGAGCGCAGCGTGTATATCGCCGAACCTCCACAAGTGGTGTTCCCCTACCTGAACAACTTCCAGAATTTCAACAAATGGTCGCCCTGGTACCAGATTGATCCGAGCACGGAGTACACCTATACCGGGAGCCCTGAAGGAAAAGGCGCGGAGATGCACTGGAAGAGCGAAGATCCCAACGTGGGCAATGGCACCCAGACCATTACCGCCAGTGAGCCCTACTCCCGGATTGCAACCGATCTCGACTTCGGTACTCAGGGACAAGCCAAAGCAGAGTTCACCCTCAAACCTCAGGGTAGCGGTACCAACGTTACCTGGTCATTCAGTTCCGACATGGGCGGCAGCCCCATAGCGCGCTGGATGGGCCTGATGGTTTCAAAAATGGTTGGCGAGTCCTATGCCGAAGGCCTCGACAAACTCAAGACGCTGGTGGAATCCGAGGCCAATGCGGGGGCGCCGCCGGTAGACACCCGCGACGCGCCGCCTTCAGAGGGCAGCAATATTGAGCCGGAAAATATCGATCCGGGCATGGAAAACGAGATTATCGAGGGTGACGACGTTGAGTCACCGGATAGCAGCGGCGACGAACTGGGCGAGCCAAAACAAGAGATTCAACCCTAACACCATGCAGTTTGCGCGCATAACAACCAAAAAAGGCAGCCGATTGGCTGCCTTTTTCATCTCTATAAGCGCTCAATCAACGGCTCTTGCGTTTGGGCGCACGCCCGCCCGCTGGCACCGGCGACTTGCGCAGTTTGCGACGCTGACGCTGCAGAATTTCTTTTTCCGACTGGGTCAGCGAGCGCTGGCCAAGCTTCGGCAAACCCGCGGTAACGCACAGGTCGTCAATTTCCTTGGGTTCCATTTCGATCCACTGGCCCACACGTACGTGCGACGGAATAAACACGCTGCCGTAACGCACACGCTTCAGGCGGCTGACGCGCACGCCCTGTGATTCCCACAAACGACGCACCTCGCGGTTACGCCCTTCCATCACGACACAGTAGAACCAACGGTTGGTGCCTTCACCACCGCTTTCCACGATATCGGTAAATCGTGCTTGACCGTCATCCAGCAAAACGCCTTTGGTCAGGCGCTTTTTCATGTCGTCATCCACGTCACCCTGAATACGAACCAGGTACTCGCGGTCAATGACCGACGACGGGTGCATCAGTTTGTTGGCCAGCTCACCGCTATTGGTGAACAGGAGAAGACCACTGGTATTAAAGTCCAGACGCCCAACGGAAATCCAGCGCCCGCTTTTCAGGCGCGGCAGCCGATCGTACACCGTCGGGCGGCCTTCCGGGTCGTGACGGGAGCAGATTTCTCCCGTGGGCTTGTTATACAGAATCACACGTACGCGGTTTTCATCGCCACCGGAAATGTGCTTGCCGTCGAATTCGATCTGGTCGTCTTCGCTGACCCGCTCACCGAGTCCGGCGACTTCGCCGTTTACGGTGACCCGGCCGGCCTCAATGGCTCGCTCCATCTCCCGGCGCGAACCCATGCCAGCCCTGGCCAATACTTTTTGCAGTTTTTCGCCCAATGGCGCTGCTTCATTACTCATGAATGGAGGTTTTCCGGGGATTGTTGTTCATCTTCATCCTGCCCGTCGCCTTCGGCAACATCCTGCAGATTCTCTTCCGCCTGCGCATCTTGCTGCAGGTCGCCTTCGTCAAGTACGTCCTCTGCAACTGGTTCCTCGGCGGTCAGCTCTTGTGTGACGGGTTCTTCTGAAAGGTCCTGCGCTGCACTCTCCTCTTCGCCGGCAAGCACGTTTTCGTCTGCTGCCGCCTCTTCAGGGTAGACCTCGCTGTCGTCCTCCGCGATTTCTACTTGCGAGGCAGCGGCTTCGTCGGCTGCCGCGAACAGGCCTTTACTTTGCGCACCCTCGTAGAACGTCGCTACGGGTTCTTCATCGGTTTCTTCGTCGATTTCTTCATCAGCGTCTTCGTCGATGTCGTGATCGATGTGTTCGTCCGCAACCTCGTCCGAGTGCTCATCCGCGTCTTGAGCCGCTGCTTCACCAGCGTCTTCTGCCACAGTTTCGTCTGCGACTTCCGCTTCTGCCGCATCTTCTGCACCCGCCTCGGCAGCTTGCGCGTCACCCTCAGGGGCCGGCGCGCCATCCCCCAGGTCCAGCGCGGCGTTCAGGCTTTCAATATCGCGAATTTCCGCCAGCGTCGGCAGGTCGTCGAGGCTCTTCAGATTGAAGTAGTCGAGGAATTCTCGGGTGGTGGCATACAGCGAGGGTTTACCGGGCACATCTCTCTGGCCCACAACCTTGATCCAGCCCCGCTCGGAGAGGCTCTTAACGATATGCGAGCTTACGGCAACACCGCGGATTTCCTCGATGTCACCACGCGTAATCGGTTGGCGGTAGGCAATAATGGCGAGGGTTTCCAGGGTCGCACGGGAGTACTTCTGGGGTTTTTCTTCCCACAACTTATTGACCCAGGGCGCGAGCTCCTCAGGCACCTGAAAGCGCCAACCACTGGCCACCTGCTTGAGCTCAAAGCCGCGCTCGGCACAGCTTTCAGCAATTTCTTCCAGAGCCTGCTTCAACTCAGATTTTTCGGGGCGCTCCCCTTCGTCAATCAGGGAAAGCAGGCGATCTTCCGACAGCGGCTGGCCCGCCGCCATCAGCGCGCCTTCCACGATCCGGCGCAATAATTCCGGGGCGATACTCATGTTATTCGCTTCACTCACTCTTCGCTGAACAGCGATATAGGACGTACTCGAGCTGCGCTGCTCGATTCTTGTTCCGGCTCGACATCGTCACCGGCATCCGGCGTGTCTACGGGCTCCGATGCCTGAGACGCAAACTCTTGTGCGTCAGCTTCGGAGGCGAACGAAAACTCGTAGCTGTAGCGGCCATCTTTGGTTTCACCGCGATTTTCCGCGGGTATTTCAGTTTCCAGTGCACCCTCAGTGTCTGCAACAGTCCCCGCACCATACTCGGTTTCCGTCTCATCAACCCCTGGCTCGGTTCCATCGGCAACCTCACCGCGGGCACGCACGTGGATAGGGCCAAAGGATTCGTTCTGTACCAGCTCTACCAGGGACTCCTTCACCAGCTCCATCACGGCCAGGAAGGTAACCACCACCCCCAGGCGTCCCTCTTCCACCCGGAACAGGTTTACAAATGGCACAAACTGACGGTGTTTGATCGAGTCCAGCACCTGTGTCATACGCTCACGGGTGGAAAGCTTTTCCTTTTCCACCTGGTGACTTTCGAACATGTCCGCACGACGCAACACGTCCGCAAGGGCCACCAGTACCTCTTTCAGGTCCACCTCAGGCTCTGGACGGGTCAACTTGCGATCCGGCCCACTGGCGCTGGCCTGATGAATATCACGGCCCACCCGCGGCAGCTCGTCGATATCCTCGGCGGCGGTCTTGAAACGCTCGTATTCCTGCAGGCGGCGAATCAGTGCGGCGCGCGGATCTTCGCCCTCTTCCTCTTCCGCTTCTGGCGGACGCGGCAGCAGCATGCGGGATTTGATTTCCGCCAGCATCGCCGCCATCACCAGGTATTCCGCGGCCAGCTCGAAGCGCATGGAGGACATCATCTCCACGTAGCCCATGTACTGGCGGGTAATTTCAGCCACATTGATCTCGAGAATATCGAGGTTCTGGCGGCGGATAAGATACAGAAGCAGGTCGAGAGGCCCCTCAAAGGCCTCGAGAATAACCTCCAGCGCATCCGGTGGAATGTACAGATCGCTCGGCAGGTCGGTGAAGGCTTTGCCTTCCACCATGGCAAACGGCATCTCGCCCTGGCGCGGCCCAGCATCGGGGGCGGCAGAATCCTGTGCCTCAGGAGACACCTCAGACGGTTCTTCGGACACTTCCGCGGAGGGCTCTTCAGCCACTTGCGCTGAGGGCTCGGCAGCAGGCTCTGAGGCAGCTACGGGCGCCTGCGCGGCCTCATCCTCAACGGGGGCCACCTCTACCGTTTCTTGTAAATCTTCAATGGACACTGTTTCACCGAACCCAGCTTGACCGACTAACTGACCACCTTTCGGGCAGGCCAAACGCGCGATTATACATCAGGGTCAGCCGAGAATTTCATCTATTGCACCGCAACCCTGACGCACCAGTACTGGATCGTCGCCGGTAAGGTCCACCACGGTGGTCGCCTCAAAGCCACAGAAACCACCATCGATCACCAGCTCCACCTGATGCTCGAGGGTATCGCGAATGTCGTAAGGGTCGGTCAGCGGCTGCTCTTCACCGGGCATAATCAGGCTACAGCTCATCAGCGGCTCACCAAGGGTGCTGACGAGGGCCTGTACAATTGGGTTATCTGGAACGCGCAAACCAATGGTCTTGCGCTTGGCATGGGCCAGGCGGCGGGGCACTTCGGACGTCGCCGGCATAATAAAGGTGTAGGGACCGGGGGTGTGGTTCTTCAACAGGCGGAACATTTGATTGTCCACCTTGGCGTAAGTGGCGAGCTCAGACAGGTCTCGACACATCAGCGTGAAATTGTGGTCCTTGTCCAGCTGACGCAGCGCGCGAATGCGCTCCACCGCCATTTTTTCTCCCAATCGACAGCCGATCGCATACGCGGAGTCCGTCGGGAACACGATAACACCGCCCGATGACACGATATCCGCGGCCTGATTGATCAGCCGCGCCTGCGGGTTCTCCGGATGAATCTGGAAGAATTGCGCCATTAATACCCCCTTTGCCAATGTGAACAGGGCGCACCCTGCCCGAATACTATTTACTGGCGCCAGTTTGCCACAGATTCCATACGGGCTCGACGTTCGCCGGCAAGCGTACGCAACCCAGTGCTCGCCAGGGCTGGTCAGGCTGGTGGAAATCACTTCCCAGTGAACCGAGGAGCGGCCGTTCACCGTTACTCGCCTGCGCCAACAGCTGCAAGATTTCGCGGGTCTGCACCGGATTTTGCTGGCCGCATACCACTTCCGCCGCAGTGCCACCGGCCTGCTGAAAATCGCGTAACAACGCCTGCAGGCGAGTGCGCGTCAAACCGTATTTGAGCGGATGCGCCAGTACCGCTGCACCCCCAGCGGCCTCTATACTCGCGACCGTTGCTCCGAGATCCGGCCAGGGGACCGCTACGTCACCGATCTTGCCGGCTCCCAGATAGCGCTTGAACGCCTTCGCCGTATCCGTTACATGCCCTTCGGCGACCATCCAGCGGGCAAAATGCGGGCGACCAATCTCATCACCACTGGCCAGGTGCCGAGCCCCCTCAAACGCGCCGGCAAACCCCCGCTTTTCGAGGCGACGGGCAATCTCCATCGCTCGCTCGCGACGCAGTGCCGCGCGTACTGACACCGCTTCGGCGAGGGCTGCGGACGTACAGTCAACATTGAGCCCGACTACGTGAACCACCCGTCGCCCCCAGCATGCGGTAAACTCCACGCCAGGCAACAGGGTGATCCCCTGCTCGGCGGCGGCCTGACTGGCCTCTGCAATCCCGCCAACGGTGTCGTGGTCGGTTAGCGCCAACAGCGTCACACCAGCGGATTTGGCCCTCGACACCAGCGCTGCAGGACTTAAAATACCGTCCGACGCAGTGCTGTGGCAGTGTAGGTCGACCTGACCAGAAATAGCATCGTCGGTCACAACAGGTCGGGCAGTGTACATAGCAAGATCCATACTTTTGCGAGATCAGTTGGTCACCGTTAAACGGAACCATCGAGAACGGTTGCTGTCACAGAGAGTTGCAGGTTTGGAATCCTGCGCAGGCCATGTGGTGGCGCAGTAAGTGCCGCCGGCCGACAGGTTTTAAGACCTGCCGGGCTAACCGGATTGCCGGTTTCAGGGATAAGGCCCCTTACTGGGGAAAGCAACTTCGCCACTGACAGCTGTATCGTCAGCCAGCGGGCATTATCACCGGAACAGAACATGACCGATAGCAAACAAACACACTCAAATACGACGAACGTTGCCCCTCAGCCCGAAACTGCGGGCAAGAGTTCTGTGCAGCAAGCGCAGAAACCCGCGCACAAGGAAAGCCTGCTCGGCAACCTGCTGCTCAATATCGTGATCCCCACGCTGATTCTTACCAAGCTGTCCGGCGATGACTGGCTGGGCACCAAGTGGGCGATCGTCGTAGCGCTGGCCTTCCCCCTTATCTACGGGCTGCGCGACCTGCTGCGCTCCGGCAAGGTCAACTTCTTTTCCGCCCTGGGCGTCATCAGTATCCTGCTGACCGGCGGTATCAGCCTGCTAGAGCTGGACGCCAAGTACATCGCCATTAAAGAAGCGGCAATTCCCGGACTACTCGGTGTGGCCACGATCGCCAGCCTATACACCCGCTGGCCGCTGGTGCGCACGCTGATTTACAACGATCGCATACTCGATACCGGTAAGATCGCCGACCACCTTTCCGTGAATGGCAACGAGACCGCCTTCGAACGAACCCTGCAGCAAGCATCCTGGATGATTGCCGGTTCCTTTTTCCTGTCGTCCACACTGAATTACATTTTGGCCGAAGTACTTCTGCAAAGCCCCCCCGGAACCGAAGCGTTCAATGAAGAACTGGGCAAGATGACAGCCCTCAGCTTCCCGGTAATTGCCCTGCCCGCCACCATTATCTTAATGCTGGTGCTGGTATTCCTGTTCCGTCGTATCGGCAAACTGACCGGGCTTTCACTGGAAGAAATTATGGTGCAACAGTAAATAAGGCCGAGCACCCACTGCGCACTGTATACAGACCGATCGGCCACTCAACAACATAAAAAACTAAGGAATACGACACAGCTTATGTGGTACGCAATTATCAGTCAGGATGTAGAAAACAGCTTACCCTTGCGTAAAACCGCGCGCGCTGCGCATATCGCGCGACTCACCGCACTGAAAGACGAGGGACGTCTGCTGATCGCCGGGCCACACCCCGCCATCGACAGTGAAGAGCCGGGCGAAGCCGGTTTTACCGGTAGCCTGGTGGTTGCCGAGTTCCCGTCATTGGCCGAAGCCCAGAGCTGGGCCGACGACGACCCGTATATGAGTGCCGGCGTCTACGCATCGGTCACCGTTAAGCCCTACAAGCTGGTTCTGCCTTAAGCGCACCAGCAAAACCAAAACAAGATTTTCGAGTTCGATTTTTACTGGCCATGAAAAAACTGTTCACTACTGCCGTCACCTCAACCCTGCTCGCCATCGCCGCTAGCCCAGCACTGGCCATTAGCTCCGAACGCTATATTACCGACGAGCTGCATGTCCCGATGCGCTCCGGCCAGGGTAACGAATTCCGCATTCTGCACCGCGGCCTGCCCAGCGGCACCAAACTGACCCTACTGCAAGATTCCCCAGACACGGGCTGGGCACAGGTGCGCACACCCGGTGGTGAAGAGGGGTGGGTGCGTCGTCAATATCTGGAGTCTAAGCCGGTTGCCAAAATTAAACTGGCACAGGCACAACAACGACTGCAGCATATCGAAAGCTTGCAGGGCGACCTCGGTGGTGAGGTACGTCGCCTCGAAGAGGACAACACCAAACTGTCCACCGCCCTGAAGATTGAGCAGGAGCGCGCCCAGGCCCTGGCCAAAGAACTCAAGGATCTGAAGGCACTGTCCTCGGATGCTGTTGCCCTTAACCAGCGCCACCAGAAACTGCTCAACCAGCACGAGCTGCTCAAACAGAAACAGTCTATGGATCAGGCAGAAATCCAGCGCCTGTCCTCCAGCGACGCACACAAAACCTATATGTACGGTGCCTTCTCTGTTGCAATGGGGGCGCTCATCGCAATGATTGCACCGCATATGCGCCGCCGTAAGCGCCACTCCGAGTGGGCAAACTGATTCCTCTTTCGCCTACACGCGAGTTCCCCTACACGCGAGGCTACGGGTAGAATCCCTAGTCGGCTCTCCGGGCCTGGTCACTGACCGGGCCTTTTTGTGTTCGCTAATGGAAGAGATTATGAAACGCCTTACGCCCTTTCGCACCTTAATCCAAACCGCCCTCGCCACACTCTTACTGGGCCTCTCCAGCCTGGCACTGGCGGTTACCAACAACCCTCGAGTGGAATTGCAAACTGACCTCGGCACCATTGAGTTGGTCCTGTACGCCGATAAAGCGCCCATTACCGTGGAAAATTTCCTGAAGTACGTGGACAGTGGATTTTACGATGGCACCATTTTTCACCGCGTAATCCCCGGTTTTATGGCCCAGGGCGGCGGCTTTACCTTTGATTTTCAGGAAAAGCCGACAGACGATCCGATCAAGAACGAATCGGACAACGGGCTTTCCAATCAGCGCGGCACCATCGCCATGGCACGCACCAGCGTTCCCGACAGCGCCACCTCCCAGTTCTTTATTAACCTGGTGGACAACAGCCGCCTCGACGGTAGCGCCGATAAACCCGGCTACACCGTATTTGGCAAGGTATTGCTGGGAATGGGTGTCGTACAGCAAATCGCCGCAGAACCCCGCGGCCAACATCGCGCATTTCCCGACGCACCCAACATGGCGGTGCGTATACTGAAGGCGAAGCGAAAAGATTCGGACAGCGGAGAAAACGCCCAGTGATTGCACTCAGCGTCAACCTGAACAAGATCGCCCTGATTCGCAATTCCCGCGAGGGGAACTATCCCGATGTGGTCGCTCATGGCCGCACCTGCCTGGATGCCGGCGCCCACGGCATCACCGTGCACCCACGCCCGGACCAGCGCCACGTTCGCCCCGATGATGTGCGAAACCTGGCCGCGCTGTGCGCTGCACGCTCGGTGGAATTCAACGTAGAGGGCAACCCATTCGCGGGCCCGATGGGCAGCTACCCCGGCCTGTTGCCACTGGTGCTCGAAACTAAACCGCAACAATGCACACTGGTACCCGACAGCAACGACCAGCTCACCTCCGATCATGGCTTTGACCTCACCCGCGACGGCGAGCGCCTGGTGCCCATCATCCAGCAACTCAAAGACGCTGGTATCCGGGTAAGCCTGTTTATGGATCCGGACAAAAGCCAGATCAGCCTGGCCAAAGAGGTCGGCGCCGATCGTATCGAGCTGTACACCGGCCCTTTCGCCGAAGCCGTCACCCATCAATCCGGCCATGTTGAGAAGATCTTTGCCGAACACTGTGCCGCAGCGGAGCACGCACTCCACCTCGGGCTCGGTGTGAACGCTGGCCATGACCTGAATCTGATCAACCTGCGCCGCTATCGGACGCTACCTGGGTTGCAGGAAGTCTCTATCGGTCACGCACTGACTGTCGACGCCATCCAGATGGGCCTGGCGGATGCCACCGCGGCGTATGTGGCCTGCCTGGCGGGCAGTTAATTGCTCTCCCTTAATGTTGTAGGCGCGGGTAAACTCGGCCGCACGCTGGCCGCTCTTTGGCACCAAAACGGCGTGTTCGAGATTGCCGGCCTGTTCAGTCGCAGCGCGGCAAACACCCACGAAGCCCAGGACTTTATCGGCGCGGGCACGGCTGTCTCAGATTTGGACGAGCTGCCCCATGCACAAGTCTGGTTGCTGGCGGTGCCCGACGATCAAATTGAATCCACAGCGGCCGCCCTGGCCCCAATCATTGCGCGGCATCAGTCTCTGGTGAGCAAGCCCCTGATGTTATTTCACTGTAGCGGTGCCCTACCCGCTTCTGTGCTTGCCGCCAGTGGCGTAGATCTGCTCGCCAGCGCGCACCCGGTACACAGCTTTGCCGACCCGAAACGCTCGCTCGCGGATCTTCCCGGCTCCACTGTAGCCCTGGAAGGCCGCGAAGAAGTGATCAATGTTCTTGAGCCGGCATTCACGGCATTGCGCTGTAACTGTATTCACCTGAGCCCATCGCAAAAGGTGCTGTACCACACGGGCTCAGTAATGGCCTGTAACTATCTCACCGTACTTATGGATCTGAGCCTGCAGGTCTTCCAGGCCGCCGGTATCGATAACAAAAGCGCGATGACGCTGCTCGAACCTATTGTGGTACAGACAGTAAAAAACAATTTTGCCCTGGGGCCGGCCAGGGCGCTTACCGGTCCGCTGGTACGTGGCGATGTCGCAACGGTGGCGCGACAGATCGAAGCGCTACATCAACTGGCGGAATCAAGCAGCACAACCAACAACGACTCCGACAGCACGTCTGGCATCCAGGCCGCGACGCTTGCCGAAATGTATCGCGCGCTCGGAAAAGCTGCATTGCCTCTGGCGGAAAAAGCCGGCCTGAGCCAAGATGCTCGCCGACAACTGCAATCCATTTTTGACGAACCGTAACCGTGACCGACTCCCCCGAATACCTGAAAAAACGCGCGTTCTTCGACAGCCTGCTCACCATCTATGGGCGCAAGCCGGTTCTTGAAGCCCTGGAGGACAGCAGCCTGCCCGTGCACAAGCTGCACCTGGCAGAAAGTAACCGCAAGGACCAGCTGATTTCTCGCATTGAGCAGTTGGCCGAGGAACGCAGTATTCAGGTCGCCCACTGGGACCGCAAAGGCCTGTCTCGCATTTCAAAAAATGCCAAACAGGACCAGGGCGTAGCACTGGACCTGGCGCTACCGAAATACGGCAGTGCCGATACTTTCCTCAAAGAAAGCCAGAACAAACACTTTGAGTTACTCGCGCTGGACGGCATCACCAATCCGCAAAATTTGGGAATGATTATTCGCTCGGCGTGTGCAGGCGGTATCGATGGAATCTTGCTGCCGAAAAAAGGCGGTGCGCAAATAGACCCTCTGGTAATCAAGGCCAGTGTGGGCACGCTGTTTAAGACCCGTATTTTACGCTGTGATCAGCTGGCACCCGTGCTAAAAAAATTCGGTGAACAGGGTGCGCGCGTTTGCGCGCTTTCCTCACACGCGCAAGACACCCTGGGTACGCTGGATACCAGTGCGCCCACTGTATTCGTTTTGGGTAATGAAACCCACGGCGTAAGCCCCGCGGTGGAAAAGTCCTGCACCCATAAAATTCGCATCCCGATGAAGAACGACGTGGAAAGCCTGAATGTGGCAATTACCGCAGCGCTGATCAGCTTTCGCCATCAATTCTGACGCCCAACAAAAAAGTGCACAGTGCCCACTAATTATCGCCGCACTATCTGACGGCGCACAAAATCGCCGCGTCGAACTGACCTTCCGCTGATCAGACTGGTTTCTGTGCTTGAGGCCAAACTTCAGGTGCGGAATTAACCTGGTAGCACAATTGCCGGCAACTGCCGGCTTTTTTTATTCACAATCCACAGAATCTGTGGATATCTCTGTTAACAACACCCGGGAAAACGCCGCCAGCCCCCATGGTCCGTTGTAACCAGTTTGTGAAGAAAATTTAACCAAATAGTTTTTCTCTTTAGAAATCAAAAGGTTACAAAAAACTTCAAATCAGGATTGACAAATTTCTCTCGTAACTATCTAGCAGTATTCGTTCACACCGCGCTGTGGAAAGCTTTTCCCTCTAGCCCCAAAGGGCTAAAAATTTTTGGCATTTAATTAGTTAACTGGTGAAAAGTAAGCGGCTTGCCCACATACCGCACAGGCGCCCAACACTGGTCAACCAGCGGGCACCAAGGAAGAGCGTATAAAAGAGATTAGGCGCCGAGACAGCAAAGACCAGCCCCGTTGCCTTCAAGCCAATGAATACCAACGGGAACAGGTTGGGCGAGGTTATCTGAGAAACGCGGCCAGGGGGTGGGTTGTAGTGATCCCCATTTGCACGCGCGCGCCGGGCTCGGCCTGCACTTCGTGACTGGTACGTACCTTGAGCTGCACGCCGTCGCCAACTTGCACCGCATACAGGCGCGAGCAGCCCTCGTAGCGCACCCAATCCACCACTCCATTGCCAATTTCAGATGGCACCAGGGACAAATCGTCTGGCCGCAGAAGTAGATCAACCTCTCCACGGGCACCATCGATCGGAATGCCCGGTGCCGGGCCAAGGTCGGTGGTTACCTGGCGCCCATCGAGCACCCCGGGGAGAAAACTTGCCTCCCCCAGAAATCGTGCAACGAAACGGCTGGCAGGTTCGGCGAAGCATTTCTCCGGAGAGTCCAACTGCTCCAACTTGCCACCGTTGAGGATTCCCACACGGTCACCAACCGAAAGTGCCTCTTCCTGGTCGTGGGTAACCCAGATCGCGGGGATACCGGCGGCTTTGAGCGCCTCGCGGATTTCCCAGCGCAAACTGTCTTTCAGTGCCGCGTCCAGATTGGACAGCGGCTCATCGAGAAGAATAAACGCGGGCTGGTGCGCAATGGTTCGAGCCAGGGCGACACGCTGCTTCTGTCCACCCGAAAGGCTGGCGGGTTTGGCCTGACGGAACGCCTCCAGTCCCAGCAGCTTCAACCAGTGATCTGCCAGCGATGTATCTTTTAGGCGAAAGCACACATTTTCCTGTACGGAGAGGTGGGGAAACAGGGCGAAATCCTGAAACACCATGCCGACATTGCGCTTCTCGGGTGGCACCGGGCGCGTGGAGGTTGAACACCAGTTACCCAGTGAAATCTCACCCTCTGTTACCGGGATCAAACCTGCCAGCGCCTGCAGAATGGTGGTTTTGCCGCAGCCTGTCGGGCCGACAAGCATCAACACCTCGTCCTTTCCCAGGGCAAGGTTGAGATTGTCCACCACGCGCGTGGAACCGTAATCAACAGACAGGTTGCGAACGTTCAGCATTATCGCGACTATTTTCCAGAAACTTCGAGTTCGGCCCGGCGCTCACCGGACAACATCAGCGCCAGCCCCAGTGCTGACATCAACACCAGCAGCAGGCCGGGAATGGCTGCGCGGCCAAAATACCCCGCTTCGTATACACGCCACAAGTAGGTAGCCAGGGTTTCGAACCCGGTGGGCCCCAACATCAGCGTAGCGGGCAGCTCCCGCATAGCCTCAAGGAACACCAGTGCGGCGCCGGCAATCATACCGCGCATGGTCAGGGGTAACGTAACCCGCTGAAACGCTTCCCGGGGGCTGGCCCCCAGTACACGCGCCGCCTTTACCAGACTTGAATCCAAACCCTCGGCGGTTGAACGGACAGAGCTGACCGCCAGCGGCAAAAATCGCAATACGTAACACAGCACCAGCAAACCCAGCGTCTGGTACAGAAACGGCAGCTTCAGGCCCACATACACCAGTGCGGTACCCATTACGATACCGGGCACACCAAATCCAAAGTACGTCACCCGCTCCATGATGCGGCCCGCACGACCGGCAATGGCGGCATGCGCGACCGGAATCGCGAGCACCACCGCACATACCGCAGCGAGGAACGAAGCGTGTACCGAATTCCACGCATAGCGCAGGTCAAAACCCGCGCTGCCCTCGCGCGCAAGCCACACTGCGAAAATAGCGAGAGGTAACACTACCGCCAGCAGAATCACCGGGGAAACCGCCACACCAATCAGCCAACGCTGCCAGCCATTGGGCCAGAGCGTGAGGTGACGACCGGGTTTCTCACGACTGCCGCGCACCCGGGATTCCAAAAACAGCACCAGCCCGACGATTGCCAGCAGCTGCAGGGACAGCATCGCCGCCTGGCTCAAACCAAATGCGTTGTACTCGACAAAGATCACCCTGGTGAAAGTATCCAGCCGCATAATCGCCGGCGTACCAAAATCGGACAGGGTATAGAGGGCCACCAGTAATCCGCCGGCGGCAATTCCGGTAGCAACCCGCGGCAAGACGACCCTCAGCAGACTCATTCCCAGAGACATGCCCAGCGTGCGCGCCGCGTTCACCAGGCTCGCATCCAGACTCAACAGGGAAGCGCGGGTGGTCAGCATCACGAATGGGAAAGAGTAGAGAATCATTACCAGCGAGGCGCCGAGCAAACCGTCCATCGCAGGTAACGGGATTCCCAGCAAATTGTGAATTTCACCACCACGACCAAACGCCGCATAGATCGTAAACGCACCGATATAGCTGGGGATAGCGAGCGGTGCGGCAAGAATCACCAGCCAGAGCCTGCGCATGGGAAATTGCACGTAAGCGGTTACAAACGCCAGCGGTACGCCGATCAGCACCGAGCCCAGTACGGTAAATACCATCAGTAGCAGGGTGTTGGTGAGCACGCGCAAATTGTGCGCGTCGAAAAACTGCGCCTCGCTCGCCGCGAGGTCGAACAACACACCGATGGGCAGGATAGCCAGCAGCGCGATCAGCGCGGCCAGCGGATAGGACCGGGGCCAATGGGTCATAACACCCCAGTGCGACGCATCAGATTCAAGGTAGGACGCAAATCAGCCAGCTTGGTGAGATCCAGCTTGGGCGGCGAAATCTCACTCAGAGGTGGCAAGCCTTGCGGCGGCTGTACGCCATTGACGAGAGGAATCTCGTAGGCCTCACGCGCCAGGTAAGATTGCACTTCGCGGGTCAGCAGATAGCGGATGAAGTTGATCGGCAGATCCCCTTCGCTTAACGCCAGAATGCCGGAGGCATTCACCAGGCAACCCGCGTCATTCTTGGTAAACGCCAAGTCGACATTCGCATCGGGTTTGCCGGCTTTCAGGCGCAGGGTGTAATAGTGGTTGGCAAAGCCGATATCCACTTCGCCGCGCTCCACGCCCATTACCACACCCAGTTCACCCGCGTAGCTCTTGGCTCGCTGGTTTACTCCGCGCAGCCAATCTGCCGTGGCTTTTTCGCCCTCAAGCAAACGCATGGCAGTGACAAAGGATTGGAAGGAGGCATAGGCCGGCGCCCAGCCAATAGCAAAGTCGCTATCCGCCAGCGCCATAACGCTATCCGGAATTTGCGCGCGCGCCACCCGCTCGGTGTTGTATGGAATGGTCCGAATACGGCCAGTCACCGGTGCCCACTGCGGGTACTGGAACCCCGGGCGCAATGCTTCGGTAACATCGGCCGGCAATGGCCGCGCCAGGCCCGCATCGGCGACAAGGCCAATGGCTCCGGAGTCTACCGCCCAAAACACATCTGCCCGCCGCACGCCCGCCTTGGACTCGGCAACAATGGTATTAGCCAGCGCCGCAGTGACACCGCGGCGGACTTGTAGATTGAGCTTGGGATTGCGCTTGCGAATCGCATCGAGGACGTTTTCATATAGCCCGCCTTCCCCGCGCCCCAGATACAGGGTGAGGTCCCCTTCCAGCGGCGGCAATTGATCGACGGACACCGCATCCGGTCTTACACCCGCTACATCAGATGCAAATACAGGAAACGGCAGGGCCCCCAGGGCACCTGCCGCAGCAAAACTATTCAAACAGGCACTACGTAAAAAAGCTCTGCGCTGCACGGATAATCCTTAATCGAAAATTCACAAGCTCGGCAAGGGGCAATTAAGCCCCCCGCTTTTCCCTGGTGGAATGAATTGTGGCTTCTATCTAACTGTGGCTTCTATGAAGACCTTAAAAAACGTCCTTGCGTTTTTTCTCTGCGGCAGCCACCAGATCCTTCGCGCGATCCAGTTTTGCTTGCATGGATTCAACGACCTTGCGCACATCGTCAACACTGGACTTGCCGTCAATGGCCTGCGGCAGGGTTACGTTGAAGTCTTTTTCCAGATCTTCCACCAGATCAGCATCCTGTTCGATCAGAACACCTTCAACGCCCTCAAAGCGATGCAGGTAGGTGTCGTGAACGATGCTGGTGGCGGCTTCCGGCAGTTTTTCTGCGTATTTGGCGACCACGCGATCCAGGCGATGTTTAATGTCGTCCAGGGTCTCAGGCACCGTGGTGGGCTCGGTTTCAGTGGTTTGAACCTTGGCTAGCAGACCTTTTTCCTGATACTGGGAGGCCAGCTTAACGGCGCCCAGCGCCTGCCACAGGGCCTGGTTCAGCTTCTTTTGTTCTTCACGTACTTTGGCAATCGGTGCGCCGGCATCAATCGCCTGTTTTACGCCGAAAATGCCCTGCCAGATGTTGGCGTAAACGGGTACATAACTGGTTTCGATAGCGGAGTGGAAATCGACCTCTTCCCAGTACTCGAGCATCGCATTGGTGTTGGTGCCCTTTTGCCCTTTCTCTTCGTAGGTATCGACGACAGCGCCAAATTTGCCGACCAGCCAGTTCACCTCTTCTGAGTACTGCCCCAGATGGGACTTCAGATCATTCACGTGATCGCCGATTTCCCCATTCGCGGAAACCTGGCCTGCACCCAGCAGTGCCACAAGGCCCAGCACCATGCCGAGATTGCGAGGCTTGCGGATAAAAGATTTAGCTTGCATGAATTCCCACTCTCATTTGCGTTTCTTTATTACAGACAGTGCGCAAATGATACTCATTATCAAAAATGGAATAAAGTAGTCCGGTGCAAAGACTCGATGTTCTGCCTCCATCCGAGACACAGCTTGGAACAGGCTTCTAACATTGGCGCCAGAAAACGGCATATCGGATCAAATTGATGCCATTTCGGGCGCCCAGCAGCGCGAACAGCGACGGGATACTATCAGTCCGGGCCGGTTTTTTCATCTTCGCCGACAGCGATACGAACCTCTCCCGGGCCAAAATGGGCTAAATTCTCCGGTGGAAACCACCTACTCACGACAAACGAGCGAGGAGCTAACAGCAAAGAGCTGGTATAGTCTGTGTCCCGGCTCCCAGAGTCACACGGCCAACAAGATTTAAATAGAGCGCACCCGTTGATCATTAAGACCAAAGACAACTTGCGAACACTCGCCCGCGGTCTGCACGTGCGCCTGGCCCGGCTGTTGCCGCGCCACGTCCCCATCGCATTCAAACTGGCGTTGGTCATGACCCTCCTACTAGTGGTGGGAATGACCAGTCTCGGTCTAGTGATTAGCGACAATCAGAATCAATTGATCCGCACCCAGCTGGATGAATTTGGCAACGCCATGGCGCTGCAACTCGCCAAGCAGGCCAGCGAACCCATTCTCTCCGAGAATGGTCTCAACCTGCAGATGCTCACGAGCAATCTGGGGCAAGAAGAGAAAATCCTGGGTGCCGCCATTTATGCCCACGATGGCCAGCCTCTCTCCGGCACAGGCCGCCTGCCCAACCTGGGCAAAACCCTGTTCGAATCGAACGCCGTGATCGCCCACCCGTGGTTTGGCGTGGATGATAATGGCAACAGTGAACGCCTGATCAGCTTTATCGCGCCCGCCAACTATCAGGGCGTACGGGCCGGCTCGGTAGTCATCACCCTGTCCGCCTCCCTGATGGACCAGGCTGCAGCCGAGGCCCGCGAAGCCGTCATCTACGCCACACTGGCCATGACACTGCTGGCCTCCCTTTTCGCCTACTGGCTCAGCCGAAGACTCTCCCTGCCGATTCATCATTTAATGAAGGCCACCGAGGCCATCGGCCGTGGTGACCTCGCCACCCGCATCGACCAGCGCCGCAATGACGAACTCGGCTACCTGTTTGAAGGCTTCAACAATATGGCCGCAGGACTTCTGAAAAAGTCGCAGGTGGAACAGGTCTTCTCCCGCTACGTGTCGAAAAGCGTTGCCGATAAGGTACTCGCCAACCTCGATGAAGTCCGCCTGGTGGATCGCCCCATCGAGGCAACCGTACTATTTGCCGACATCAGCGGCTTCACTGCCATGTCGGAAAAACTGGAACCGAGCCAGGTCTCCGGGCTGCTTAACGAATACTTTTCGTATATTTCCCACGCTTGTGCGTTGCACGGCGGTGTGGTCGATAAATTTATCGGCGACTGCGCCATGCTGGTTTTTGGTGTCGCCGAAGACGATTCAGACCACGCATTTAACGCGGTGAGCTGTGGCGTGCTGATTCAGCAGCTGGCGGCAGAGCTGAATCAGCAGCGCCTGACAGAAGGCAAGCCGGAAGTGCATTTCCGCATCGGCATTAATTCCGGCACAATGCTGGCAGGCAACCTGGGTTCTGATGACCGGATGGAGTACACGGTGGTCGGTGATGCCGTAAACTTGGCCTCTCGCCTGTGCAGTGAAGCTGAGCCCGATCAAATTATTATTCGCGAGCAGCTGCACAATAATTTACAGTGCCGAATTGTGGCTCAAGCGGGCCAATCGATTAAGATTCGCGGCAAATCCGCACCTGTGCAGATCTACTCCGTCGATGACCTATCTAAAGAAGGAAGATCGCAGCTGCGCAACCACCTGAAGGCATTGCGCAAAAGCTTTAACGCGCAACAGGATGAAAAAACCGTCGACCATGCTTAACTGTCGAATAACACTCACGCGGTTATTCTTTTGCTTCTCAATGGCGGCACTGCTCCCTGCCTGCAGTCTGGTCCCCACCACACAACCAACACTCGAAGGTTTTCCTGCGGAAACAGCGCAGCGCGTCCGCCAGCAATCGACCGAACTCGACCAACTGCAAAGCCTCAACGCGCCATCGCCATCTCAACAGAGACAACTACGACAATTACGCCGTGAGCTGCATCGCTTTGAACGAGAAGTGCTGGAATCTGCAAGCCGCCTCGAGCGGAAAAACGAATGGTATCGCGCAGCTCAGCAGCTCGAGGGCGCTATTGCTGTTTTGCCCACCAGCCCGGTACTCACCGCCGCCTATGGTGAATTTCAAGAGCGTCGCAAACTGCGGGGTGAACGCGTCCGCATGGAAATCGCGATCCACCAAGGCGAACAACTGTTAAAAGACATCGACGCATACAAGCGCTTGCAGCAACTGCAGGGTCGCGATGTATTGACCTGGGTGGAGTTAAAAAATTTCAACCGCAAGCGACGCGCTTCTGCTGAAGAACTGCAGAAATACGCGGAGCTGGCGCTGCTGCGGAAAGATTACGGTTTGGCCCAGAGCGGCCTGAAAGTCGCCAAAGCCCTGTACGGCGACGACCTTGAACAGGATAAAGAAAACAAAGAACAGCTAGAACAAAGCCTCACAGAAGCCAACCACCAATTGCGCAAACGAAATCCTCGGCGTACAAAAGTCGCAGCCCGCAAACCCTCTCCCGCAAGTGCGCAGCCCATTCCTACAGCGGAACTGGAACAGACACTGGATAACGGAGACCTGCCCAGCGCACGTCAACAGCTCACCGAACTGGAACAACAGGCACCCGACCACCCTGAACTGCAGACTCTGCAGGCACGCTTTGATTCGATGGTGAGCGCTCAACTGGAGTCCGCGTTGCAGCGTGGCAATGAGCTATACAGCCAGGGGGAAATCGAACAGGCGCTGGCAGTATGGCGGGAAGCGCACACCCTCGCACCGGAAAATATGGAGTTGCGCGGCAACATCAGCCGCGCCGAAAGAGTGCTGGAAAACCTGAGAGCATTAAGCACACCCAACGGTGCTAAACCCTAATCGGTCCTGATCCTCCCTAACCTGCCGCACCAAGACTAACCCGGGATCCGAAGGCCCCAGGTTAAACGTTCAAGCCTTATTCCCACTCGATTATCAATAAGCCATTATCATCTTTTATATTCAATGACTTATTTTCCTGATCATTGGGAATACCATGAAAAATACCATGCTCTTAAACTATCTGTGAAAATTATGAGCCCTTGACCGGAGGCTTTGCCACACAAGTCATCCGGAACACATTCTTTGAACATACTCACTGGGTGAACATCCTACCCTGCGTTTAAAGAAATTTGAAAAGGCTGCTGAATCTGTAAAATGTAAACGTTCAGCAACAGCACTGACCGACAGTTCAGACTGGCATAAGTAGTGCTTTGACAGTTCCTCACGCGCGTTATCGTACAGAGCCTGATAACTGGTGCTCTTTTTCTTTAGTCGGTACTGTAAAGTGCGTAGCCGAATATTCAAAGCAAGGGCGACGTCATTTGCTGTAACGCCTTGATTATTGATCAAAGTACGAATGATACGCTCAACCCTCCAGACAAAACTCTTGCCTTGTCCGATTTTGGATTCCAGTTCACGTGTTACGAGCTTCTTAGCGTCACTGGATATCGTGTTATCAGGATTGCGATAATTCGGAGTTTGCGCATCCTCTCTAGTTAAATGAATCGCGTTGATATCCTGATTAAAAAACAGGTGTTCGCCAAAAACCTTCTTCAACGGCGTAATATCCTCTGGCGCTGAATGCCTTAACTGTATGTACTTGGGAAACCAGCTTCGCCCCAGTGAGCCCAGTAACTCCCTGTTGATTACGGCCATAATGTGCTCAACAACCTGAATGACACTGCTGTGTTTTGGGACCTTTTGAAAGTACTCTAGTGTTGGTGTGGAGATTTCAATTGCAACGGAAATACCGGCCTCGCCGTGATCATAGATGAAGATGCTAAAACCTTTGGCGTGCAGCGCTATGTTTTCTGATAGCAGAGTTAACACTTCTCCAACCGTACTTGCCTGCTGAACTAGTAACCATAGGGGGCCGATCATATCCAGATCCTTCAACTGCCCAGCTTTGAGCCCGAAGAAGCGATCATCACAAACTCGTGCCGCTTCTTCGAACAGATCATTGATCTTAACTTCGCTAATCGGAACATCGGACTGGTACAAGGCTGCAGGATTGAGTTCTACGGCCTCAGCGATCGCCGCAGGATCTTGTCCTGCTATTTCAATCAGGCTGGCAACGCCCTCTAAAACATAACTCGGTATGATGTCGGCCATATGTCTTTAATCCTGCGCCACTGGAAATTGCGCAATACTACAAACATGCTGCGCAATATTACAAGTTTGAAGTGGTAACTCTCTCTAGAATATGAGACTTTCCAAGCCAAGCTGTGCATCAAGTAGCAGCAGTAAAAAATAAGAGCAACAGCATGAAAAAGAGTCTTTCACTATTAGTAGTTGTAGCCATTGTCGGTTTCCTTGCCTACAGCCAAAAAACCAACATTTTGCTAGCGCTTATCAAATACAAAGGATCCAAGGTAGCCGTGGCCGAAGCCCGCGATGTCCCTTGGCAACAGGGGCCATTAGAGGCGCCTGTCGAAGTCGGTGAGCGCCCTCCCAATATCATCCTGATCGTTGCCGATGATCTGGGATACAACGACATTTCTACTTTGGGTGGAGGCATAAGCCGCAGCGATGGCAGCATCTTTCAAACACCGGGGATTGATCGCCTGGCTGCCGAAGGGGCGGTATTTAATCAGTCCTATTCCGGTGCCAGTACCTGCGCACCTTCCCGTGCCATGCTGATGACCGGGCGCTACCCCACCCGAACCGGCTTTGAATTCACGCCAACCCCCGACTCGATGGAGTCAATGGTTGCTCGCATCTATAACGAGATGGATAACAACTTGCCGCCCGCCATTTACGATGCAAGCATAAACGAAAGCAAAGCTACCTACGAACTGCAGGGTTTACCCGCAACAGAAATTACTCTGGCTGAAGTCCTTAAAGAGCGAGGTTACTACACTGCCCACATTGGTAAATGGCATTTGGGTAATGATGGCAATATGGGCCCCCACAAACAGGGATTCGATGACAGCTTGTTAATGACCAATGGCCTGTATTTACCAGAAGATGATCCAACTGTGGTCAATGCTAAACTCCCCTTTGATCCCATAGACCAGTTTCTGTGGGCGGCTCTGGGGTTCAGTAATTCCTTCAACTCCGGCAGTGCGGATCAATTTGAACCCGCCCGCTATATGACAGACTACTGGACAGACGAGTCCGTAAAAGTCATTCAGGCCAACAAGCATCGTCCCTTCTTTTTGTATTTAGCCCACTGGGGCCCACACACGCCACTGCAAGCCACGCGAGAAGACTATGAAGCCGTGGGTGATATCGAACCGCACCGCAGACGAGTATATGCCGCGATGATTAGAGCGGTGGATCGCAGTGTGTCACGCATTCTGGAAACACTTGAAGAAGAAGGTCTTGCCGATAACACCATCGTCATGTTTACCAGCGATAATGGTGGCGCCGGTTATGTTGGCCTGCCCGAATCCAATAGCCCCTTCCGCGGCTGGAAAATCACCATGTTTGAAGGTGGTCTGCGCGTGCCGATGTTTGTTAAATGGCCAAAACAAATTTCCGCAGGTAAAACCGTAGACACGCCGGTAGCTCATATTGATGTGATGCCAACCCTGGCTGCCGCCGCAGGTACCGCAACGCCTAAAGGCGTTGAGATCGATGGCAAAAATATACTGCCTCTGCTGGACGACGAAACCAACTGGCCGCGCAAAACCCTGTTTTGGCAAAACGGCCACTACCAGGTCGTGCGCCACGGTGATTGGAAATTACAAATTAATGATCGCCCTGCTGACGGGCTGCAAACCTGGTTATTCAATTTGGAAAAAGATCCGACCGAGCAAAACAATGTCAGCAGCGAACACCCCGAAAAGGTCAATGAACTGCGACAACTTTTAGCCGATCATCAAGCCAGCGCCCGTGGACCGCTCCATAAATCAGCCATCCAGATACCGGTGATGATTGATAAAACTCTGGCAGAGAAGTTCGAAATCGGTGACGAGTACATCTACACGCCTAACTAAATAAATAAAAGATTCAAACACCCTACGTATTTGACGGATGCACTCTATAAAATGCCTTTAACATTTACACGTCTAAAGAAAAGCTGGGTGCTGCTGCTATCCAGCCTCGCTACGGTGAGCTTCGCGGCAACAGAAAACACTGAATCAGTCACAGGGAAATCACAACCCAACATTGTTGTTATTGTGGTGGACGATGCAGGATTAATGGATTTCGCTCCTTTCGGCGGTGAAGCCAATATGCCCAGCATTCAACAACTCGCCGATCAGGGTACGCGTTTTAGCGAATATAGAACTTCGCCACTATGCTCCCCGTCTCGCGCCATGCTGCTGACCGGTATCGATAATCACCGTACCGGTATTGCCACCATCCCTGAAGTGCTACCCAGAGAACATAAAAATGCCCCCGGCTATTCCATGCACTTGGAACCTGGTGTTAAAACCATTGCTGATAGATTACGTGACAATGGATATCGCACTTACATGACAGGTAAATGGCATTTGGGGAGTCGAGTAGAAGATTTACCCGTAAGCCATGGTTTTGATCGCTCCTTTGCCTTGGATGCTTCCGGCGCTGACAACTGGGAACAAAAGTCTTACATGCCTTACTATGATACAGCGCCCTGGTTTGAAGATGACAAGCCCGCAACCCTGCCAGAAGATTTTTATTCTTCTGCATTTATTGTCGACAAGATGATCGACTACATTGCTGCCGATGAAGTAACAACAGAGAGACAAGAACAGCCGTTTTTTGCTTACATGGCTTTTCAGGCAATCCACATCCCTATTCAGGCCCCTCGGGAATTCACCGAAAACTATGAAGGCCTTTACGATCAAGGCTGGCACGTTCTGCGCGAGAAACGCTGGCAAAAAGCCCAAGCATTAGGATTGATCCCCCAGGGAGCTCCCTTGGGCGACATGCCTAACAACCTGCGCGATTGGAACGTTCTGTCTAATGACGAACGTCGTTATTATTCGAAGGCCATGGCCGTTAATGCCGGCATGCTTGAAGCAATGGATCATCATATTGGTCGCTTAATGGAATGGCTGGACAAGCAAGGCAAACTGGAAAACACCCTGTTTGTGGTGACATCTGATAATGGCCCGGAATTTAATGACATAGTCAACACACCGGGCATAGGGCTATGGTATGCCATAAGCGGCTATAACCGTGACATAGACTCCATGGGTGAAAAAGGCAGCCTGGTATCCATCGGCCCAGAATGGGCCGCAGCCGCAGCGTCCCCAAACAGTAAATTTAAGTTTTATAGCAATGACGGTGGCATTCGTGTGCCGCTGATTATTTCAGGCCCTGGAATTCCTCAGGGAAAAACGCAATCGTCACTCAGCCTGGTGACCGATATTACGCCAACCCTGCTCGATTATCTCGATATCTCAGCAACACCGCTATCACAAGAAGAAGTTGCCATTACCGGCCGTAGTTTACTGCCCGTAATACAGGATGAAGCAAAATACACCTACGGCCCTGATGAAGCCGTTGGTCTCGAAGTAGCGGGTAATATCGCTCTATTTAAAGGCCAATATAAATTGACCCGTAACCTGCCACCCTATGGCGACGGTAACTGGCAGCTGTTTGATATACATGCTGATCCCGGTGAAAGTAACAATCTGGCCTCTACTGAACCCATGATTCTAAATGCACTGAAAGAAGACTATAAAACCTACGCCACCAGCGTTGGTGCTCTGGAAATGCCCGAGAATTATCATTCGGTAGACCAAATCATGATCAACACATACATCAAGCTTGCGCAAAATCATTGGGTATTGCTCTTAGTTGGGGCAAGTGGTGTCTTGATTTTGTTACCCCTACTGCTTATTCGCAGAAGAAACAAGGTCAACTGAGATGACCGTACAGAAAGTTAAGAGTCGCCAGACCGTAGCGAAAGGTTACTATTCAAGCCCCTGGTCCTGCGAAGATGGTGGCCCGGAACGACAACAAGTCCCGACCGGGTTAAATGGTTTAAACATAACAGCCAGCGACTCAATAAAAACCGTTAGTCGCCGCTTACAAGTAGGCAATATGGTTCTGCTGCGTGATCCAGGCGAAGTCTATTTGATGTGCCATGACTCACTCCGGGATTTGGTGGGCTTGTCTTGTTCTGCTTACATCGAAAAAATCGATCCAAAAACACTGCAACCAATAAAGAAATCACCACGACTTCCCGGCGGCCCTATGTGGCCCGGAGGGTTTGCGATTCACCGAAATGGCGATCTTTATGTCACCTTCGGCCGCTGCATGCATAGACTAAATCCCGAGTGCGAGCTGGTTAACAGTTACCAACTACCTCAAAATCTTGCCTACAACTCACATGTGATTTTGGACTCGGGTTATCTGGTTACCAAACCTATAGCATCAACAGGGGCAACCCAATTGCTGTTCATGGATCCAGATAGCCTCACTCCTGCCTGCATTATAGATATGCCAGAACCATCCATTTCCCGCTTAAGTGCCAGCGGTAATACGGTTTACGTCACAGGTGTGACCACCATATATCGTTATTACTTTGATGCTGATACCAAAACCGCCACGCTGGATGAAAACTGGTCTCTGGATTACGTTGGAAATAGCACTCAAAGCTACGGCTGGGATCCGGTAATTGACGACGATAATATTTGGTTTATGGATAATGGCGAGCACACAGCCTACACATCTATGCTTAACGCAGGCGTATCTCCGACCCCCAATAATATTATTCGTGTCAGTACCCGCGACTGCCAGGATTACAGCATCACACCCATAGTAAACGCAGCCTACGGTAGCGTTACCAACCCACCACTTTACTGTAAACAGCGGCGAATTTTGGTGGCTTATGATTCTGCTAATTCCGTAGTGCAAGCTTGGCGTCACGACGTCAAAACCAATGAGTTATCACCGCTGTGGCAACGTCAGGGGTTCGGTATGGTAGGCCACGGCATATACTATCCCAATACCGGTGAGCTCATCACGGAAGACTACCAAAGCCTTAAAACCTTACAAGGCCTCAAGAACGGGGAACAGAGTGTCATTCTCGATATCGAAACCGGACGCGAGAGAGCCAGATTCCCAATGAAACACTATATTCAGTCTTTCTGTTTTCCTTCGCCGGGCTTTAATCGCGACTACTACTGGTTAGGGATGGATAAACTGACTTATGTTTCTTTTCAACCTATAGCTTAACTGTTGATTTGCGCGTAAAAATGACTTGGCTTATGAGCTTCTTCATAGTAACTCCCTGATAGACTGATGTCGTGATCATCGTCTATCAGGGGGTTCAGCCCGGCATATAACACCAGTCACTCCCACTCAATGGTGGCAGGCGGCTTGCTGGAAACGTCATAGGCCACACGCGAGATATGTTCGATCTCGTTGATGATACGGTTGGAGACTTTCTCGATAAGCTCGTAAGGCAGGTGCGCCCAACGCGCGGTCATAAAGTCCACGGTTTCCACCGCCCGCAGTGCAACCACGTACTCGTAGCGACGGCCATCACCGACCACACCCACCGATTTCACCGGCAGGAATACGACAAACGCCTGACTGGTTTTGTGGTACCAATCGGCGTTGTGCAGTTCCTCAATGAAGATCGCATCGGCTTCCCGCAGGATATCCGCGTACTCTTTCTTCACTTCACCCAGGATACGTACACCCAGGCCCGGCCCCGGGAACGGGTGACGGTAGACCATGTCGTACGGCAGGCCCAGTTCCAGGCCGATCTTGCGCACTTCGTCTTTGAACAGTTCGCGCAGTGGCTCGACCAGCTCAAACGCCATATCTTCCGGCAAGCCACCCACGTTGTGGTGCGACTTGATCACGTGCGCCTTGCCGGTTTTGGCGGCGGCAGATTCGATCACGTCCGGGTAAATGGTGCCCTGAGCGAGGAATTTCACATCCTTGAGCTTGGTGGCTTCCTTGTCGAAGATTTCGATAAAGGTGTTGCCGATAATCTTGCGCTTGGCTTCCGGCTCGTCCACACCGGCAAGGCGGGATAAAAATGCTTCTTCCGCATCGCTGCGAATCACGCGTACGCCCATGTTGTCGGCGAACATCTGCATGACCTGGTCGCCTTCGTTTTTACGCAACAGGCCGTTATCCACGAATACACAGGTCAGCTGATCACCGATGGCTTTGTGCAGCAGGGCCGCAACAACAGAGCTGTCGACACCACCAGACAGGCCCAGCAGCACTTTTGAGTCGCCCACCTGCTCACGCACCTTGGCGATGGAATCTTCGATAATATTTTCCGGCGTCCACAGCTTTTCACAGCCGCACAGGCCAATCACGAAGTGTTCGTAGATGCGGGTGCCCTGCAGGGTGTGGGTAACTTCCGGGTGGAACTGCACACCGAAGAATTTCTTCTCTGCGTTGTACATGCCGGCAATCGGACAGGATGGGGTAGACGCCATCAGCTCGAAGCCTTCCGGCATTTTTACCACTTTGTCACCGTGGCTCATCCACACGTCCAGCAGTGCGCTACCGGCGTCATCCAGGTGGTCTTTGATGTCGTGCAGCAATGCAGACTCACCTTCCACCTTTACCTGCGCATAGCCAAACTCACGCACGTCACTGCCTTCCACAGCGCCACCCAACTGGTGCGCCATGGTTTGCATGCCGTAGCAAATACCCAGTACCGGCACGCCCAGCTCATACACCGCCTGCGGCGCACGCGGTGAGCCCTCCTCCGGCACCGACTCGGGGCCACCGGCGAGAATGATGCCCTTCGGGTTGTATTCGCGAATCTCTTCATCGGTCATGTCGAACGCGCGAATTTCGGAGAAAACCCCCAGCTCACGCACGCGGCGGGCAATCAGCTGGGTGTACTGAGATCCAAAGTCGAGGATCAGAATTCGGCTGGAATGGATGTCTTGGCTCATGACTTACTCGTAACGGTTATATAAACGGCAAACGGACCCTGAGAGGTCCGTTTGCGGTTCACTTAAAGTGTACTTCTATTTTTCAGGACACAAAATTTGCGTACAGGAATTAACGGCCGCCTACCGGGTAGTTCGGCGCTTCCTTGGTAATCTGCACATCGTGCACATGGGATTCGCCCATGCCCGCAGCAGTTACCCGCACAAACTCAGGCTTGGTGCGCATAATTTCCATATCCAGACTGCCGGTATAGCCCATCGCGGAGCGCAGGCCACCCATCATCTGGTGCACGATTGCGGAAATCGGGCCTTTGTACGGTACGCGACCCTCAATGCCTTCCGGCACCAGCTTTTCCGCGCCCTTGCTGGCGTCCTGGAAGTAGCGGTCAGAAGAACCCTGAGTGCGCGACATGGCACCGAGGGAACCCATACCACGGTAAGACTTGTAGGTACGGCCCTGATACAGTTCAACCTCGCCCGGTGCCTCTTCGGTACCGGCGAACATGGAACCCATCATGACGGAATAAGCACCGGCAGCGATCGCCTTGGAGATATCGCCAGAGAAGCGGATACCGCCATCGGCAATCAGAGGAACTCCACTATCGGCCAGTGCCGCTGCCACTTCGGCAATCGCGGTCACCTGAGGCACGCCGATACCGGTCACAATGCGGGTAGTACAGATGGAACCGGGGCCAATGCCCACTTTCACCGCATCGGCGCCCGCTTCTACCAGCGCACTTGCCGCTGCGCCGGTGGCAATGTTGCCGCCGATTACGTCGACTTGCGGATGCATTTCCTTGATGCGACGTACGCGATCAATCACATTCTTACTGTGGCCATGTGCAGTATCCACCACCAATACGTCGACACCGGCTTCCACCAGGGCCGCAACGCGGTCATCGGTATCCGGGCTGGTACCTACAGAGGCGCCGACACGGAGGCGACCATCGGCATCTTTACAGGAATTCGGGTACTGCTCTGCCTTGTTGTAGTCGGTAACGGTAATCAGGCCGCGCAGCTGGAAATTGCTGTTCACCACCAGCACCTTTTCGATGCGGTGTTTGTGCAGTAATTCGCGCACTTCTTCCGGTGATGCGCCTTCGTCGCAAGTCACCAGACGCTCTTTCGGCGTCATGACCTGGGCAACCGGCAGTTCCAGGTTGGTCTGGAAACGCACGTCGCGGCTGGTCACGATACCGACCAGGTCACCCTTCTCCATCACCGGCACGCCGGAAATGTTGTGGTGGCTGGTGAGCGCGATCAGCTCGCGCAGGGTGGCGTCGGATTCGATGGTGATCGGATCCTTTACCACACCGGCTTCAAACTTCTTCACCGCGCGTACCGCCAGAGCCTGTTCTTCAATAGACATGCTCTTGTGAATGATGCCGATACCGCCTTCTTGGGCCAAAGCAATGGCCAGGCGCGACTCGGTCACGGTATCCATAGCGGCGGACACCAGCGGAATATTCAGGGTGATGTTGCGAGACAGTTTTGTCTTCAGGGAAACGTCTTTCGCCGTAACCTCGGAATATCCGGGCACAAGTAGGACGTCGTCAAAAGTGAGGGCTTCGCGTGCTATACGCAGAGATTCAGACATGGACACTCAAACCTCAAAGGAGCGGGAATGGGTATCGGCGCGATTATAGCCGCAACCTTCGCGGAAACAAAAGAGTATTTACGCCGGAATGGCAAATCCCTTTACGTGAACGCACATCCTTGCAATATTGGCTGCCCAACTGACCCCTGCAGAGGCTGAAATGCTCAACAACCCACCCGGCGCACCCAATCCACTCCCCACTGACGGCCGTCCGGTGATGACTGTCAGTGAACTGAACAGGGAAGTGAAGCAGCTTTTGGAGGGGAGCGTCCCTCTCCTGTGGGTGGGCGGCGAGATTTCCAACTTCGCCGCGCCCAGCTCGGGACACTGGTATTTCACCCTAAAGGATGCCCGCGCCCAGGTCCGCTGCGCCATGTTCCGTGGACGTAACCGCAATGTGCGCTTCCAGCCCGGTAACGGACGTGAAGTACTGGCGCGCGCGCGGGTCAGCCTGTATGAAGGGCGCGGCGAGTTTCAGCTGATCATCGAGCATCTGGAAGAAGCCGGCTTCGGCGCACTGATGCGCCAGCTGGAGGAACTCAAGGCCAAGCTACAGGCAGAAGGACTGTTCGAGCTGAGCCGGAAAAAGCCCCTGCCCTACCTGCCAGCCACTATCGGCATCATCACCTCGCCGACCGGCGCTGCCGTGCGGGATATGATCCAGGTACTCGGGCGCCGCTATCCCGCAGCGAAAGTCGAACTCATCCCGGTGGCGGTCCAAGGCCAGGGGGCAGCTCAGCAGATTGCCAACGCTATCGCTCTGGCCGGGCGCCTGCAGCGCCATGATCTGCTGATTGTGGGGCGTGGCGGCGGCTCCCTGGAAGATCTGTGGGCCTTCAATGAAGAATCCGTCGCACGCGCGCTAGCCGCCTGCCCGATACCGACTATTTCGGCAGTCGGTCATGAGACCGACAACACCATCGCGGATCTGGTGGCCGATGTGCGCGCACCCACCCCATCGGCCGCAGCGGAGATTGCCAGCGCCAACGCCGCGGCACTGCGCGAGGAAATCGAGGGTGCGCGCGGGCAACTGGTGCGCGCCATGGCACTGCAATTGCGCCACCTGCGACAACATGTCCAACTGGTGAGCAACCGCATTCGGCACCCGCGGGAGCAACTGCAAAATCGCGCCCAGCGTCTGGACCACCTGGAAATGCGCCTGCACACCGCAGTAACCAACCGCGCGCAGGTGAATACCCAGCGTTTAGTGCAATTGGAAAGAGCGTTAGCTCGGGTACACCCGCGCCATCACCTGAAACAGGCATTTCTGCAACTCGCCCAGCACAATCTGCAATTGAACAAGTCGATCAAAGTTTTACTGCAACACAAGCAGGAACAAGCGCTACACAGCGCCCAGTTGCTCAACAGCGTGAGTCCGCTCGCAGTGCTCGAGCGCGGCTATGCGATCGTCCGGGATGAGCAACAGCGGGTCATCCGACGCGCTTCTGACACTCAAAGTGGACAAAAAATCCACGCAAAGCTCGCAGAGGGAAATATTTCCGCAATTATAGAGTAATTCAAGGTAGAGCTTCCCGCGCGACCAATAGTGGCAACAGGGCACTAACATTCATCAACGCTTTCGTGCCAATGAATGGAGTCCGCCATGGCTCTACCGAATACCGAGGGAATAACTCCCGCGCATAATTCCACCAAAGCCTTTGTTCGTAGGCTTTATCACACCGTCGCTTGCGATCCTCCCCACTTTTCACATGCCCGCGGGATATTCTTACTTCTTCTGATATGCCTGATATCGTTGTTCGGTTGCGAAAAGAAATCGCACAACGAAGAAAACAGCACAAGGGAAAACAGCACCTCATCAGGAACCCGTGCTGCGCACGAACGCAACCTCCAGCACGAAAGCAACCTCGAGAAAGAAAGTGAAAGATCGGAAACGTCTAAGTCAGCACATAGCGATGCAAATACTGGCGATCTGGATGCGATTAAAAAACGTGGCCTGATCCGCTTCGTGAGAATTGGCAGTGTCGATGACGACATGCTGCATCGCATCACAATTGTCACTCGTCACCACCAAGAACTCGCCGAGGCCCTGGCCAAAAATCTCGGCGTAGAGGCACGCTGGATAAAAGCGAAAGACCCTGAAGAGGCACTCACTATGCTGGATTCGGGCGACGCCGATGTCCTCGCGGGCAACCTCACCAAAACAAAAATGCGCGCCGAGCGGTATGACCTCTCTGAAACAATCAAAACCTCATACAAGCAACTGGTGGCCGGCCGCGAAGGCCCCGACATTGACAAGCCCGATGACTTACAGAACCTGAGGCTTGTGATACTGAATGACAGCACCTATATAAACACAGCTCGAACGCTCCAGAAAAATAACCCATCTGTCGAGATGGAAGTACGTGACCTTTCGAATATCGAAGATATAGATCAGATTATCGACCTACTCAACCAGAACCCTGGTTGGGCGACCATTCTCGACACAGCCGTGGTCAGTGAGTTGACCAGTTATCGCAACGATATGAAGGGCGGGGCGAAGGTCAGCGGTGAGGAAGAAATCGTTTGGGCAATGCGCAAGGGATCACCCAAGCTCAAACAGCAAGTAGACAAACTACTCAGTAAAACTAAGGTGCAAGCTCCGGAAAAATCCCTACCCAACTGGAAAGCAATTAAAAATACCAGAGTACTACGATTCCTCACTTACAACGGGCCAACCAGCTACTTTATGTGGAAAGGCATATTAATGGGATTCGATTATGACCTGGCAAAAGAATTTGCTGAGCTACACAACATAGATTTACAAGTAATAGCCGTGCCTCACGATCAATCACTGATAGAGTGGCTCCAAGCCGGGCGCGGAGACTTTGCCGGGGCCGCCCTAACCATATCGGAAAGACGTCGCCAGCAAGGCGTTGATTTCAGCACTCCCTACAGGGAGGCCGCCGTCCAAGTTTTGACAAATAGCGATATTCCACCCATCAACCGCCTTCAGGACCTACATGGCCGAACTCTAACGCTACGCGCATTTTCAATTTTTGAAGGAGTCGCCAAAAATCTCCAAAAACAAGGAATCAAAGTGAAAATCCAGTTGGCACCGGAAGATGTCAGCTATGAACGCCTAATCAACATGGTTGCAGACGGCGAAGTGGAAGCGACTCTTGTCGATGCCAATGACGCAGAGGTCGGCAGCAAACTCCGAGACTCACTAACTGCGGGACCAATCGTAACCGACCCACTTCCGCAAGGATGGATGGTATTAAAAGGAAACAATTCCCTGCGGAGAAAACTTGATGCGTTTATCAAGAAGTATCGAAGAACTGAAAGCTACCAGAAGAAAATCGCCTACTACTTTCAACCAGGGAAATCAGCAGGCAAACGGTATTTGGAAAAGCTGCAGCCTGGTGATGACCTATCTCCGTATGATGAACTGGTAAAGACCGAAGCGAAAAAATATCAATTTGACTGGCGAATTATCATTGCGCAAATGTGGCAAGAAAGCAGCTTCAACCCAAAAGCTGAGTCTTCAGTAGGTGCGCAAGGGTTATTGCAGGTAATGCCACTCACAGCAGAAGATATGGGCTACCCGCACCCACTAACTGATCCTGAGCGCGGAATCAAGGCCGGCGTAAAATACCTGAACTGGATAAATGGGCGGTTTCCCGCAAGCGTCAGCCGGGAAAACCGCATTTGGTTTGCGCTCGCTGCCTACAATGCAGGCATCGGCCACCTGTACGACGCACAAAGGTTGGCCAAAAAGTTGCAGCTAGACCCCAATGTCTGGTTCGACAATGTCGAGTGGGCCATGCTCAAACTATCCGAGCCACGCTACTTTAAGAATGCCCGGTATGGCTATGTCAGGGGCGCGGAACCAGTGCATTACGTCAATAACATCAGCAACCTTTATCGAGCCTACACAGAGGTCATGCCGCTCCAAGGCACGTGGGTTCCTGATCGGCAACCTAGAACTCCCCACACCAGCCGTCTCATATGGTTAGCACGATCTTGCCAATATGATCACTGGACTCTATCAAACGGTGTGTCTCCGAAGCTTCCGAAAGCGGGAAGCTGGCAGCGATCAGCGGACGAATTTTCCCGCTCCCACAACATCCTGCTCTCTAGCTGGGAGGCTGTCGCGTGCGCCCGTTTTCCTTAAGCTGACTTACCGGCAGAGCCCGCTGAGCTATGCGCATATTTTCTTTATCACTGCGTTGATGCTTTTTGCGATGGGTTGCGAAAAGACGAGCAAATCTCCAGAGCCCAAAGACGCCGCGCCAGAACTCGAGAGCCAAGAAATCGTCGCTACCACGAGTTCATATACCGAAACGGGCGATCTCGATGCCATTCGCAAGCGCGGCTATATCCGATTTGCGAATGTCACCGGCGGCTACCCGGAAATGCTGCCGCGCGACAGTATTATCAACCAGAGCACCCGATTTCTCGCCAACGAGTTTGCCGAGCGACTGGGCATAAAACCAATATGGATCATCGCGCGCAGCCCTCAGGCCGCAATCGACATGATAAAAAATGGGAAGGCCGATATCGTCGCCGACTACATCACCTTGAGCCTCGCCAAAGATGATGCCATTACTCGGAGTGTTCCCCTGCTCCAAACCTTTCGCGCCTTACTTTCCACGACAGATGGCCCGGATGTTTCGGACATCAGCAAATTAAAAGGCACTACTATCTACTTGTGGGAAGGCACCGCACACTTGCTATTCGGACAGCAGCTGCTTAAGGAGCATCCCGAGGCATTTGCCCGAATCCAAATTGACCCAACACCGGGCGATGATACCGACCATTTTCTCGATCAGATGGTCCGCTACCCGAACGCGGTTACTATCGGAAGCCTGGCCCTTACGAATGAAGTAGCCAGTTATCGAAGTGATCTCAAGATCGGCCAGAAGGTGGGGGATGAAATCAACGTGAGCTGGGCGATACGCGAAGCATCACCGGACCTGCTAAACCGCCTTAATACCTTCCTGACACGACAACTGATCCAGGATACCGCAGACCGGGCTCCCAACTGGCGGGCGATCAAAAAATCCGGCGTGATTCGGTTCGCAACCTATAACAAGGCGACCAGCTGCTTCATCTGGCGCGGTGTATTAATGGGATTCGATTACGAGCTCGCCAAACTATTCGCCGATGAACACAACCTGCAGTTAAATGTCATCGTAGTACCCACTCATGAACCGCTCACCAAGTGGGTGACCGAAGGGCGGGCAGATTTTGCCGGCGCGTCAACCACGATTACTGAAAAACGCAAAGCCGAAGGCGTCGACTTTACTAACACACATTTTGAGTCAGGCATTCGCGTAATCAGCAATGAAAACGACACTCCGATTGAAACCCTGGCAGACCTCAATGGGCGCACACTGACGGTCAGGGCACACTCCATCTACATTGAAACGGCCAAGCAACTGCGGGAACGCGGCATTGACGTCAAAGTAGAGGAAGCTCCGGAGGAGGTTTCCCAGGCACAAATAATCAACGGTGTCGCCGAGGGAAAATACGATGCAACGCTGGAAGATACCCACAGAGTTGAGATATGGGCCGCCTTCAATCCCAATTTACGTGTAGGTATACAAGTGGAGGAAGCTCTACCTCAGGGATGGATGATAGTCCGGGGAAATCGCAGCCTACTCAGGAGGCTCAATCGTTTCGTCAAAAAATACAAACACCACCCCGAAGCCAACGCTATTTTTGAGCGCTACTTCCAACCCAATGCCGATTTTCTGGAAAAAGCGACCGCAAAAGTCAAACCCGGCGAACCGCTTTCACCCTTTGACGACTTGATAAAAGGCGCTGCGAAAAGGCACGACTTTGACTGGCGTATGATCGTCGCGCAAATGTGGACCGAGAGCAGCTTCAACCCCAAAGCAGTATCGTCCACCGGTGCCCAGGGACTTTTACAGGTGATGCCCGGAACCGCCCGCGATATGGGGTTTCCACCACCGGTTTTCGACCCTCAGAGAGGTATCGACGCCGGGGTGAAATACCTCAACTGGGTACGCGACCGGTTTGAAGAAAACCTGCCAGCCACGGAAAGACTCTGGTTTACCCTTGCCTCCTACAATGCCGGCTTTGGCCACGTCCGCGACGCGCGCCGACTGGCAGCGAAACTAGGACTCGATCCCAACAAGTGGTTCGACAATGTGGAAGTTGCCATGCGTAAGTTGTCAGAGCCACGCTATTTCGAAAAGGCGCGGTACGGCTTTGTTCATGGGGATGAACCGGTAGCCTATGTACGCAAGATCAGCCACCTGTACCAGTCGTATACCCAGATCACCAGCGGTGATGTGAGTTGGCGCCCGCCAATGAAGACGCCCCATCAATGGTTTATCGGTCTCTTTAAACAGTCAGTACAATTTTGCCGATATGGCTGCTCGACTCCATCAACCGATGCGCCTCCGCAACGTCAGCCAGTGGGAAGCTAGCGGCAATCAGCGGGCGAATTTTACCCGCCTCAACCAACGGCCAGACCTGTTCACGCAAGTCACTCGCAATCGCAGCTTTCACCTCTGGTGACTGTGGCCGCAAGGTAGAGCCGGTCAGGGTCAGGCGCTTCAGCATCACTGGCAACATATTGACCTCGACTTTCGCACCCTGCAGGAAGGCGATATTCACGATGCGGCCGTCACGCGCGGCACACTGGATATTGCGCTCTACATAGTCGCCACCGACCATATCGAGGATGACGTCTGCCCCCTTGCCATCGGTTGCCGCTTTTACCGCTTCCACAAAATCCTGCTCGCGGTAATTGATTGCAAGCTCCGCACCCAGCTGCTCACAGGCGGCACACTTTTCCGCACTGCCCGCGGTGGCAATCACACGCACACCCAGGTTTACCGCGATTTGGATTGCAGTAGTTCCAATACCCGACGATCCGCCGTGCACCAACAAAACTTCACCTTCTCGCAACTTGGCACGATGTATCAGGTTGCTCCATACCGTAAAAAACGTTTCCGGCAATGCCGCAGCCTCTATATCGCTCAACCCACTGGGTACCGGCAGGCACTGCCCTTCTGGTGCTACTGCGTATTCCGCATAGCCCCCACCATTGGTAAGTGCACACACCCGGTCGCCGACTTTCCAGCGCTGCACGCCCGCGCCGATGGCAATGACTTCCCCCGCCACTTCCAACCCGAGCACCGGCGAAGCGCCTGGTGGTGGAGGATAGAATCCTGCGCGTTGAACGATATCCGGGCGGTTAACCCCAGCGGCCGCGACCCGGATCAATACCTCGCCCTCACCCGCCGCAGGCGCATCTCCCTGCGCGAGCACCATCTTCTCGGGGCCGCCATGTTCCGGCAGATCAATAAAACGCATGAAATTTCCTTACATTACAAATAAAAAAGCCCGGCAGTGCCGGGCTTTTGACTTCAGGCTGATTACAGCTCGTAGGTCAGCTCCACCCCAATCACACGGCCCTTGTTGAGCGGCGTAAAGCTGGCACCCGCTCCACCGAGGGAGGCGGGCAACTGGGTATTGTTGCCTTCGGTCACTTCATCCAGGATGTTTTTGCCAAACATCGACACGCGATAGCTGCCGGAGTCTGGCACAAAGCCGAAGCTCAGATCCAGCATATCCGTTTCTGACAACATGCCGAGGTTATTGTCAGTATACGGGGATGCATCGCGATGGTTGAAGTTCACGCGTGAGGTGAGCACACCGAGGTTACCCAGCTGCAGGTCGTGCACGACACCCACACCATAAGTCCACGGTGCCAGGCGCGGGATATCCAGTCCCAGGTCGATTGCGTCCACCACACCGTCGCCGCTGATATCACCGCGCACAGAGTCATACTCACCATCCACATAACCAACGTTCATGGTGAACAGCAGGTTATCGGTGGCCGCAGCCATGGCCTCAAACTCGGCCCCCTGAATGGTTGCGTCAGCTGTGTTGCGAATGTACTGAACAACAGAGAAAACCGGGTCTGCCAAGTTTTCCTCACGCTGCATATCGTCAATGGTGTTGTGGAACAGTGCAAAGTTGGTACGTACACGTCCGTCAAACCAGTCGGCTTTACCACCGATTTCGAAGCTGGTCTGCTCTTCCTGGTCAGTGGGGCCCGGCTGATACAGCAGACCGGTGTTACGCATGTTGTAACCACCGCTGCGGAAGCCTTTGGTCCAATAGCTGTAGAGCTGGGCATTGTCTGCCAGGTTCCACTGCAGGCCGATTTTCGGCGTGAAAGCATTCCAATCTTCACTGTCATTGAAGTCGTATACCGCACAGCCGCCGAGCTGACACATGGTGGTCGCGGCCACAACTGGGTTAATGGTTGCTACCTGAGCATCCTTTTCTTCCACTGAGTAGCGGCCACCCAGTGTCAGAATCCACTCTTCGTTGAGGTCAATATCCGCCTGCGCGAAGATACCCATGGCCTCATGATCCTGCAGGCCACCACCGGTAATATCCAAACCGTTCAATGGCAACAGGCGGTTTTCAAAATACTCCAGATCCTGGCTAAACCAGTAAAGACCAGTGGTAACGGCGGTGGAGCCAAAACGGCCAGCATAGCGCAGCTCATTGGAAAGCTGGCTTTGGTCGACACTGGTATTAGCGTGGAAGGCGGTAATCGGCAGGGAGTCGATATCACCGAGGCCAATTGCGCTGTACTCACGCCAGGCCAGAATATTGGTGATGGTACCGTTGCCAAATGCCACGTCGTGGTTGTACTCGGCAATGACCTGGGTCCATTCGTCGTCCTGGAAACCTTCCTCGTTCTGGGCTACCTCAAAAGAGTCACCGCTATTGTCCCAGTCGGTGATCCCGAAGAGACCGGCAAGCTGCTGAGCGCCAGGAGCAATCAGGGAGCCGTCAGGGCCAAAGATTGGCTGGCCACGGTTTTGCGCGACGACACCGTCGGAATCCATCTTGCCGTGCTCCATGCGCACCAGAAGCTCGGAGGACTCACCCAAGTCAACACTGAAACTCGGGCGAATAAACCAGCTCTGGGAGGCGCCGGCGTTATCGTTGCCGGTAGCGACATTCTCAAACCAGCCCTGATCATCGTTGTAATAAACGGTGACACGGCCATTGACGGTATCGGAGATCGCACCATTTACATTGGCCGCCACAACCGAATCGAGGTTGTCGGTGGTGGAAACTTTGAACTTACTGGAAAACTCTTCTGTTGGGCGTGCAGTCTTGATGACCACCGCACCACCGGTCACGTTGCGGCCAAACAGCAGCCCCTGAGGCCCACGCAGGACCTCAATACCTTCGAGGTCAAACATGTCCGTCACAACCCCAGCGTTGATACCCATATACATGCCATCGACAAACACGCCGACAGTAGGGTCAATGGAGGGGATTGAACTGTTCACACCAAGGCCGCGCACTGTGAAGTTCGCAGTGTTCTTAACGGTACCGATATCGTCCAGCTGAACGTTCGGCATTTTGAAAGCAAGGCTTTGCAGGTCGCGGGTCTGCAGAGCTTCCAACTGATCGCCAGAATAGGCTGTGGCGGCAACAGGTATTTCCTGCAGCATTTCAGCTTCCGCACGCTTACGCGCAGTCACCTGGACTTCGTCCATTAACGTACTGACAGAACCCTCCGCTGCGGCAGCATGCACGCTACCTACACCACAAGCCAGTGACAAAGCAGCCAGCGAGCAGGCCGAAGCCAGCACCAGATTCTTGCTTTTGCCATTGGCAGTGTTCAGACGAAAGGAATTGGACGCGATGCCGTCAGTTTGACTTCCCATGTTTTCTCTCCATTGCACTGAGTTATTTTTATGTAATTTGCAGCAACAGAACCACAGCGACCTCTCCAAAAACCACCGCTAGCAGAGGTCAGCAACCGTGCTCAAAATGGTCGCACCTGATAAAAAGTGCGGACACGCGAAAGATTACAAGAGGTTTAGCTATTGCAAAACCCCCAACATATCGAGAAATTCATTCTACCTGTCGCAAAAGCGACAAATACAAAGTCGCGGCATTAGGCTAAAAAATGTGACCGGAGCGTCAACCCACAGAGAAAGCGAAAAACTGTTTCGTTATTTCTCCAATGCGTTGCTCAGGTAGCAACCTTAAAAAAGTATGAGTCTCTGGGTAACGTTTCCCAGAAACCCCTCATCGCTGACATCAATAGTAAAAATTACTGGGGCAAATGCGCGGCCGACTTCAAAAAGCCCAATTCTTTTACAAAATTGGCAAAATACTCACTCGACGCAGGTCAATGGCAGCCCTGCCCTCAGGGGCTTAGCCGTTCCACTTGCCACACACCGTCTTCCATCGCGCGATAAATGAGACGATCGTGCAGGCGAGATGCTCGCCCCTGCCAGAATTCCACCGCGTGAGGCACTACCCGATAACCGCCCCAGAACTCCGGCCGAGGTACTTCAGCCCCTTCAAATTTTTTCTCACACGCGGCGAACTGCTCTTCCAGCACCTCACGGGAAACAATCGCATCACTTTGGTGTGAAGCCCAAGCGGCAATCTGACTTTCGCGCGGGCGACTGGAAAAATAGGCATCGGCCTCTGCGTCTGCCAGCTGCCGTGCTTCACCGCGCACAATCACCTGGCGCTCCAGAAAATGCCAGGGGAACAACAGTGAAACCTTCGGGTTGGCGGTAATATCCCACGCCTTCTGACTTTTCAGATTGGTATAGAACACAAAACCGGACTCATCGAACCCTTTCAACAACACGATGCGCTGGGACGGCTGCCCGCTGGCATCGGCGGTACTCAGGCACATGGCACTGGGGTCGGAGATATCCGCCTTTACCGCCTCCTCGAGCCAATTGCGAAACTGGCTGATCGGGTCATCCGCCAGGTCGCCCCGCTCCAGGCCGCCCTGCAAATACTCTCTACGCCACTGATCGATTTCCATCGCTGTCATATCCTTTACAACTATTTACTGGATCAAGATCTCTCTAGATCACTTGGTACAAAAAACTCTGGATAGTGTACGCAGTTTATACAGCCATCCCCACTCAACCTAGACCCTCACCACCCCCATCCTACTCACCACACCCATCCTAATAGTAAGGGGCGCACACCAGGGTTACCTCACCGCTACTGGCCACCTCAGCCACTTATTACAAATATCCTGCCGCCAAAGGTGCCCTTTCTCAATTTTCCTGCGTTTTTAGCCACGGGGAAGCAGACTCTGCGGCCCCTTGCGGACCGCTCACCGCGAGACTAGGCTCGCTGCATTCGATAGTGGTTCCAAGGACCGATTGACCAGCCAAAAGCCACTCAGTCTCACCCATTACGCGCTATCCAAGCACCTGCAATACAAGAAAGAAGAACAGGAAAAAAGAATGTCTTCCGCTGCTTCACAAACTACTTCTTCGTCGTCAACTGCACAGCAGCCCCTGCCCAGTTGTGCCCAGGTACTGATGCACCTGCTTCGCCAATACGAGGTAGACACCGTATTTGGCATCCCCGGTGTGCACACCATCGAACTATACCGGGGGCTCCCCGGCAGTGGCCTGATCCATATCACGCCGCGTCATGAACAAGGTGCCGCATTTATGGCCGATGGCTACTCCCGCGCCAGCGGCAAACCCGGTGTATGTTTTCTGATCACAGGGCCTGGAGTAACCAACGCCGCCACAGCCATGGCACAAGCGTATTCCGACTCTATCCCGATGCTGGTGATCAGTGCCGTCAACCGCCGCGCGGACCTCGGTACCGGCCGCGGCCGCCTGCACGAGTTGCCACGCCAACAAGACGTAACCCGTGGCTTCTGTGTCTGGCAGCACGCCGTGACGAGTGCGGAACAGCTGCCGGAGACTCTGGCGCGCGCGTTTCAGGTTATGCACGCCCCACGCCCGGGCCCCGTGCATATCGAGATCCCCATCGACCTGTTCCCTGCCCCCATGCAGCGTCCTCTCGCGGACTATCGCGCGGTAGCGCCGACGGCGTTGCCTGCAGCCGCCGCCGATACTGTAGCGACCGCAGCCAAATGGCTCGGCGCTGCGAAAAACCCGGTTATCCTGCTTGGCGGTGGTGCCCAGGAAGCGGGTAAAGAGGCCACCGCGCTGGCAGAGAAACTGGCGGCACCGGTATTCCAGTCCCTCGCCGCCAAAGGCATCGTGGATGAACGCCACCCGTTATGTGGTGGCGCCAACCTGAGCTTCTCCAATGTGCGCGAGCGTATCGAAAATGCGGATGTGGTACTGGCAGTTGCGACGGAACTGGCGGAGACCGACCGCAACCTGGTGCGGGATAACTATGCCTTCAACGGTAAAGTGATCCGCGTGGATCTGGACCCGGCCCAGCTGGTGTGCAACGCCAACCCGGACCTGGCCATCTGCGCCGACGCGAAAGCTACCCTGCAGCAATTGCTGGACGCTCTGCCGACTAAGAACAACACAAAAGCGCAACAGCAAACCGCTACCGAGGTAGAAGAACTGCTGCGCGGCTGCCGCAACGAATGGTGGCCGGGATCCGAAGGCCGCTACCCCTGGGTGCAGGCCCTGCGCGATGCGCTGCCGGACAACGGTATTTTTGTTACCGACTCCACCCAGCTGGCGTATAACACCAACCACGCCCTGCGCCTGTTCCAACCCCGCAGCCACATCACCTGCACCACTGGCTACGGCACCCTGGGCTTTGCCCTGCCCGCCGCAATCGGCGCCGCGCTGGCCAGCCCGCGCCCGGTGATCGGCTTGATTGGTGACGGTGGCATCATGTTTACTCTCGGGGAACTGGCCGCCGCCGTTGAGCAGAAGCTGTCACTGCCGATTCTGGTATGGAACAACAGTGGCTACGGCGAAATCCGCGATTTTATGGACGAGGCTGCGGTTGAACAGGAAGGCGTCAACCTGCACGCGCCGGACTTTGTCGGTCTCGCGCGCTCTTTCGGCGCGGAAGGCTGTCGCATCGATAGCCCGGAACAACTGAGCGAAGCGGTAGCCGATGCCTTTGCGCGCAAGGGACCGACGCTTATTGAGATTACTGCACCTTCCTGACGGCGGGCACGCAGAGAAATTCAGGGATTTACTAGGACTGCGAACACAACATGACAGATCTGAAAGCATTACCGACTCAAAAACTCTACATCAACGGCGAGTGGCGCGATTCCAAGGGTGGCAGCCTGCACGCGGTGATCAACCCGGCCACAGAGGAGACCCTGTGCGAAGTCATCCAGGGCTCAATGGAAGATGTCGACGACGCCGTAGCGGCAGCCAAAGCTGCGTTTAAAGAGTGGCGCCACAGCCGCGCGGCCAAACGCCAGGCACTGATGCATGCCATTGCCGACGGCATGGAAGCGCGCAAGCAGGATCTGGTTGCCGCGGTTTCCGAGGCACTGGGCTGCCCGGCGCATATCGCCGAGTGGCTGCACGTGGATGGCCCCATTTACTCCATGCGCTATTACGCAGATCGCGCTGCGCTGATGGAGGAAACCGAAAAAGCCGCGCACTCGGTGGTAATGAAAGACCCCGTAGGCGTGTGCGGGTTTATCACCCCGTGGAACTACCCCCTGCACCAGTTTGTGGGCAAGGTGGCCCCCGCGCTGGCCGCCGGCTGCACCATGATCCAGAAGCCGTCAGAGATGACGCCGCTGCAGGATTACGTGATGGCGGAAATCATCGACGCCGCAGGCGTGCCGGCCGGTGTATTCAACCTGGTGCCCGGTGCCGGCCCCATCGTGGGTGCGGCCCTGTCCAGCCACGTGGATATCGACATGGTTTCGTTTACCGGCTCCACCCGTGCCGGTATCGAAGTGGCCAAAAGTGCCGCACCAACCGTCAAGCGTGTTACTCAGGAACTGGGCGGCAAATCGCCATTCATCATCACCCCGGACGCCGACCTCGAAGCCGCGGTACGCTGGGGCTGTGAAGATGTATTCATCAACACCGGGCAGACCTGTACCGCGCTGACCCGCATGCTGGTACCCGCGGAACGCTATGAAGAAGCGGTTGCCATCGCCAAGCAGGTTGCGGAAGAAGTCGCGATCGGCACCGATGAGAATGCCTTTATGGGCCCGCTGTCTTCTTCCCGCCAGCGAGAGATTGTGCGCGGCTATATCGACAAAGGCATCGCCGAAGGCGCCCGCCTGGTGACCGGAGGCAGCGAAGCACCGGAAGGCTTGGCGCAGGGCTTTTACGTGAAGCCCACCGTCTTTGCCGATGTGAACAACGACATGGCGATCGCCCGCGAAGAGATCTTCGGCCCGGTGACCTGCATGATCCCGTACAAGGACATGGATGAAGCCATCGCCATCGCCAACGATTCCGAATACGGACTTTCCAGCGGCGTGTGGGCCAAGGACGCGGAAGCGGCAATGCCGGTAGTGCGACGCCTCGAAGCCGGCCTGTGCTTCGTCAACGGAGGCGAGTTCAACTACGACGCACCATTTGGCGGTGTGAAACGTTCCGGCAATGGCCGCGAATTTGGCAATGCTGGCCTGGACGAGTTTATTGAACTGAAATCCGTGCAGCTGCCCGCATAAAAATCTGCGAGCGCCCGGACAGTGGCGACGTGGTTGACGAGTCGCAATCACGTCGCTATCTTTGCCCCCGAACATCAAGAGAGTGGCTGACGCCAACGCCAACCTGCCTACCGGGGCAAGGTGGTTTCTCTTCGCAGCAATGCACTTGTGCAGCGCTGTGTAGGGGATGGGGCTGTCGCTGGAACATTTAGGTTTCAGCACTGCAATCCAACCGGGATGCGATTTTTTACTGACGAATCGCCGCTTCCGCCGTCAGCCCTCCAGAACTTTTGGAGGGAACATGTCCGAATTCAAGCTTACCAGTACCGACGTTATCGAAATCCAGATTGCCTCCCAGCGCTGCCGCACTGCAGTCCGGGCGGTCAAACGCAGTGATCGACAACTGCTGTGGCAATTGCTGTTCGACACAACGGAAGAGGCGCTGGCCTTCGCTACCCATTGCCGCGCCAGCGAAACGCCCGTCACGGCCCACAAGGCCTGTGAACTGGCGGTATAAACACGACTGAATACAGCGCTGGGGAGAATCGTCATCAATGACTCCCCGGCCTACACTTACGGCTATTCACACGCGTCTGTTCACATGCGAGTTTTCCACGTGCGTGACGCTGCGGCCGTTAACTGGGAAGACCTCCCCGAAAAATAGCCCTACTGCCAAAAGCACAACAGGAGCCAATAACAACGTCATGTCCAAGCCCGAGCAATTTTTCCAGCACCTGCGCGACGAACTGAAGCAGATTGAGGCCGACGGTCTCTACAAGCGCGAGCGCATCATCACCTCTCAGCAAAGCGCCGAGATTCAGGTAAACAACGACTCCCAGGTACTGAACTTCTGCGCCAACAACTATTTGGGGCTGGCCAATGACCCGCAGTTGATCCAGGCGGCCAAAGAAGGGCTCGACCAGTACGGCTTCGGCATGGCCTCCGTGCGCTTTATCTGTGGCACCCAGGACATCCACAAGGCGCTGGAGTCCCGCCTGTCTGAATTCCTGCAGACCGAAGACACCATCCTCTACACCTCCTGCTTCGATGCCAACGGCGGTTTGTTTGAAACCATACTAGGCCCGGATGATGCCATCATCTCCGACGCTTTGAACCACGCCTCCATCATCGACGGCGTGCGTCTGTGTAAGGCAAAGCGCTTCCGCTACGCCAATAACGATCTGAACGATCTGGAAGAGCAGCTGAAAGCGGCCGACGCCGCCGGCGCCAGAACCAAGCTGATCGCCACCGATGGCGTGTTTTCCATGGACGGTGTGATCGCCGACCTGAAAGGCATCTGCGACCTGGCCGACAAGTACAATGCCCTGGTGATGGTGGACGACTCCCACGCCGTCGGCTTCCTCGGCCAGCACGGCCGTGGCACCCATGAATACTGCGATGTTGTCGAACGCGTCGATATCATTACCGGCACCCTCGGCAAGGCACTGGGCGGCGCGTCCGGTGGTTTCACTTCCGGCCGCAAAGAGATCATTGACCTGCTGCGCCAGCGCTCACGCCCTTACCTGTTCTCCAACTCCGTGGCCCCCGCCATCGTCACCGCATCCCTCAAGGTGCTGGACATGCTGGTGGAAGGTGGCGAGTTGCGAGAAAAGGTGCAGGCGAACTCCGAGTATTTCCGCAAGCGCATGAGCGAAGCGGGCTTCACCCTCGCCGGCGCCGACCACGCGATCATTCCAGTCATGATCGGCGACGCCGCACTGGCGCAGAAAATGGCCGACAAGATGCTGGAGCAAGGCATCTATGTGGTGGGCTTCTTCTACCCGGTAGTCCCCAAAGGCCAGGCGCGTATCCGCACCCAGATGTCTGCCGCGCACACCCGCGAGCAACTGGACCGCTGCATCGATGCGTTTATCGAAGTCGGCAAAGAGCTGGAAATTATTTGAGCTGGGAGTTTTGAGTCGAATTATGAAAGCACTATCCAAGCTCAAGTCCGAACCCGGCATCTGGATGACGGATGTCGAGGTGCCGGAACCGGGCCACAACGACCTGCTGATTAAAATCCGCAAGACCGCAATTTGCGGTACCGACATGCACATCTACAACTGGGACGAATGGTCGCAAAAAACCATTCCGGTACCCATGGTAGTGGGCCACGAATATGTGGGTGAAGTGGTCGGTATGGGGCAGGAAGTCGCTGGCTTTAACGTGGGCGACCGCGTTTCCGGCGAAGGCCACATTACCTGTGGTCATTGCCGCAACTGCCGCGCCGGCCGACGCCACCTGTGCCGCAACACCTATGGTGTTGGCGTGGACCGCCAGGGTGCGTTTGCCGAATACCTGGTAATCCCTGCGCTCAATGCGTTCAAGATTCCCGACAATATTTCTGATGAACTCGCGTCGATCTTCGACCCCTTTGGCAACGCGGTACATACCGCACTGTCATTTGACCTGGTGGGCGAAGACGTACTGATCACCGGCGCCGGCCCGATCGGCATCATGGCTGCGGCGGTGGCCCGCCACGTAGGTGCCCGTCACGTCGTGGTAACCGATATCAACGAATATCGCCTCGAGCTGGCGGCAAAGATGGGCGCGACCCGCACCGTCAACGTCAGCAAGGAAAACCTGCCGGATGTGATGAAAGACATCGGCATGACGGAGGGTTTCGACGTGGGTCTGGAAATGTCCGGCGTTGCCGTCGCCTTCCGCGATATGCTGTCGGCAATGAACCACGGCGGCAAGATTGCAATGCTGGGTATTCCCCCGGGCGAAATGGCCATCGACTGGAGCCAGGTGATTTTCAAAGGCCTGGTATTGAAAGGCATTTATGGCCGGGAGATGTTCGAGACCTGGTACAAGATGGCCAGCCTGATTCAATCGGGACTCGATCTGTCACCCATCATTACCCACCAGTTCTCCGTGGATCAGTTCCAGCAGGGCTTTGACACCATGGGCTCCGGCGAATCCGGCAAAGTCATTCTCAACTGGCAATAGTCGCACACGTATTTTACGGGAGAGGTATCCTCTCCCGTATTAGCCGACCACGCCACACACGCCTTTTTGCCCCTGTAGAGCTGAATCAGCGCCCACGCTGAACCCATCACAGCCACAATATTTATAGCACTAACGATGAGCCGACTGGCGGTACGTTGTTGGTGAAAGGCCCGTCACCTTCTTGAAGGTCCGCGAGAAATACAGCGGGTCCTCAAAGCCCAGCTGAAAAGAAATCTCACCAATGCTCAGCTCTGAGCTATCCAACAGAAAACAGGCATGCTCGACCTTCAGATGGGTGAAATGCTGAAGTGGCGCGTAGCCGGTCAGCTCTTTATATTTTCGCGCAAAATGGTATTTGGACAGGTTGCACACTGAAGCCAGCGTTTCCAGTGTGAGTGGCAAATCAATATTGTCGAGCATATAGGTATGCACGACCTCATAATCGAAATTTTTCTGAATACGTTCGCGCCTGTTCCGCAATCGTGCCAATAGCGTGAGTATTTGGCGTAACTGGTTCGCCGCATGTACAAAGGCGGTTTTGCCATAGCCAGTCCGCGCAATGCTGAGCAGCGATTTAAAACTGGACTGCAACGCTGGCTCGGCAATGCCTTTAAGCACCGGAGTGTCACTGTCCAGACCAACGTGCTGAAAGAAAACATCCGCTAAAGCACCGCGAAAATGACACCAGTAGATAGTCCAGGGCTCATCATCATCCGCCTGATATTGATGTGCCAATCCCGGCGGTAATATCAGTACATCACCGCGACCAATCGCACCATCAAATGTACCTGCACTCAGGTGCCCAGCTCCACTATCACAATACAACAACAGGTAATCATCATGGCTAGCGCGACGCATCGAATGCCCCTTGGCAGCAGGGTAGTAGCCCAACGCCGTGGGGTAACACTCACGTGTCAGCAGGTTCTCGCTCAAGTGATTGAGAATGAATTGGGGGGCAAGATAGCGCAGTCCGCTACTGGGGAGAGGCCAGGAAGATGGTTCGCTCATAGGCAAGCATTCTAAACCTGATCACCCTAAATCAGCAATATCGTCCATGCATGCCGCAATTTCGTCAATGTTAGTGAGGGCTAATCACAGTAAAGTTTACTGGTTAAGCGCAATCTTTCTTCCCGAGGCTAACCGCTCAACCGCAAATCCAGTCGCAGAAACAGTCGCAATTGGTAGCACCTGCAGCGCAAGACTGACGGAAAGGACCGCACACCACCGACGCAAGCAAGGCGGCTATGATGACAAGACAAGTACCGATGCTGATCAATGGCGAATTCATTGAGAGTCAATCGTCAGACAAGCAAGATGTGATAAACCCGGCCACACAAGCGGTACTGGCCCAAGTCCCCTTCTCCACCCCGGAGGAAATTGATCAGGCCGTTGCCGGAGCCAAAGCCGCTTTTCAGGAATGGCGCAACACGCCCGTTCCGAAACGCGCGCGACTGATGCTCGAGTATCAGCACCTACTCAAGGCACACCAGCGCGAGATTGCGGAAATCCTAGCGCAAGACAACGGTAAAAACCTTGAAGATGCCATGGGCGATGTCTGGCGCGGTATCGAGGTTGTGGAACATGCGTGCAACGTCCCCTCATTACTGATGGGCGAAACGGTCGAGAATGTCGCCTCCGGTGTCGACACCTATAGTCTGGTACAGCCGCTTGGTGTCACCCTTGGCATCACCCCGTTTAACTTCCCGGCAATGATCCCACTGTGGATGTTCCCGATGGCCGTGGCCTGCGGCAATGCAATGATCCTGAAGCCCTCGGAACAGGTACCTTTGGCCACCGTACGCCTACTCGAACTGTTCCAGCAGGCCGGTGCACCCGCAGGTATCGTGCAGATGATTCACGGCGGCAAGGAACAAGTCGACCAGCTCATCAATCACCCGGACATTGTAGCCACCTCTTTTGTGGGCTCGGTGCCGGTGGCCGAACATGTCTACCGCTCCACCACCAACCTGCTGAAGCGTTCGCAATGCTTCGCCGGCGCGAAAAACCACATGGTGGTGATGCCGGATGCCGATAAAGAAACGGTAATGAATACCCTCGTGGGCTCGACCGTTGGCGCCGCCGGCCAGCGCTGCATGGCCATTAGTGTGATTGTGTTTGTCGGCGATACGATTGAGTGGGCTGGCGAATTGGCAGATCGTCTGAAGCGCATACGTCCCGGAGTATGGGATGATCCCGAGGCGGCCTTTGGCCCCCTTGTCAGCAAGGCCGCGACACAGCGTGTAAAAGGGCTGATTCAATCTGGAATCGATCAGGGAGCCACCTGTGTCATTGACGGTCGGGATATCAAAGTCGACGGCTATCCCGACGGCAACTGGGTCGGCCCGACCCTGTTTACCGACGTCTCCACAGACATGGACATTTATCGGGAAGAAATTTTCGGTCCTGTGGTTTGCTGCATCAATGCCAATGATCTGGATGACGCATTGCGGATTGTGAACAACAGCCCCTATGGCAACGGCACCTCCATCTTTACCACTTCCGGAGTAAACGCGCGTCGATACCAGCATGAGGTGGAAGTGGGCCAGGTGGGTGTGAATATTCCGATTCCAGTACCCCTACCCTTCTTCTCTTTCACCGGTTGGAAGAAATCGTTTATGGGTGACCTGCATGCCTATGGTAAGCAGGCGGTGCGCTTCTACAGCGAAACCAAGACGATCACCACCGCGTGGAAAGAGACTCGGGTCTCCGCACCAAATATGAGTATCGCACTCAAGTAAACCAACCTTTCGCTTGTGGCTGCGCGCAGGGTCCTCCCTGCGCGCGCTCTTCATTCCGATAGGAGCGGGACATCCATGCACTACGAACTCAATGAAGACCAGATTGCGTTCCAGGAAACTGCGCGTAAGTTTGCGGAAACCTCCATGGCGCCATTCGCAGCCAAGTGGGACGCGGAACATATTTTTCCAACCGAACTATTTATCGAAGCAGGTGCGCTGGGATTTATGTCCCTCTATGTACCAGAGGAAGATGGAGGCATTGGTCTTAGCCGGTTGGATAGCACACTGGTAATTGAAGAGCTGGCAACCGGATGCACTTCCACAGCAGCCTATATCAGTATCCATAATATGGCTCTGAATATGCTCGCCCGCTATGGCAGTCCCGCGCTCAAGGCCTATTGGTGCGAGGCGCTCGCTTCCGGGCACAGGCTGGCGAGTTACTGCCTAACGGAGCCGGGCTCCGGCTCTGATGCCGCATCCCTTTCCACCCGAGCCGAGCGGGATGGGGATCACTACCTCATCAATGGCAGCAAGTGCTTTATTTCCGGCGCTGGGGATACTGACCTGCTGATCACTATGGTACGCACCGGCGAACCAGGCCCCCGCGGGATCACCTGCGTAGCCATTCCCGCCGACACACCGGGCATCCACTACGGCAAAACCGAAGAAAAAATGGGCTGGAACAGCCAACCTACCCGCACCGTCACGTTTGAAAACGTAAAGGTGCCCGTAGAAAACCGCCTCGCTGAAGAAGGGCAGGGATTCAAGCTGGCCATGGAAGCGCTCGATGGTGGGCGAATCAATATTGCGGCCTGCTCCGTGGGGGCAGCCAGAGCATGCGTGGAACTGTCCAGTACTTATGTGCAAGAGCGAAAACAGTTCAACCGCCTTATCGCCGACTTCCAGAACACTCAATTCAAACTTGCCGACATGGCCACTCAGCTGGTTGCGTCCCGCCAAATGATCCGACTGGCCGCCGCCAAGCTCGACCAGGGTTCACCCGATCGCGCGAGTTTTTGCGCGATGGCCAAGCGATTTGCCACCGATACCTGTTTCTCCATTTGCGACGAGGCGATCCAGCTCCACGGTGGCTATGGCTACATCCGCGAGTACCCGATCGAACGCTACTTTCGCGATACACGCGTACACAGGATTCTGGAAGGCACCAACGAAATCATGCGCTTAGTCATCGCACGACAACTATTATCCGAGCGACGCGGTACCTTGATTGAGTAACCTCTGCGGACTTTGTACCGCCCACAGAAAAGCAAACGATAAAAACAACCGGGAGTAGATGATGAAAGAAATCAGTCCGACTGAAAAACTGCTGGTCGAGATTCACGATCACATTGCCGTCTTGACGATCAACAACCCACCCGCCAACACCTGGGATCGGGAAAGTCTCGCTGGGCTCAAAACCATCATCCATCGCCTGAATACGCTACGGGACATCACGGCCCTCGTAATTCACGGCCAGGGAGATAAATTCTTTTCAGCCGGTGCGGACCTGAAGCAGTTCGCTTCCGGGGACAAGACAACTGCCGCTGAAGTCGCCCGACGGTTCGGGGAGGCCTTTGAAGCTTTGGCGCAATTTGAAGGCGTGGCGATTGCTGCGGTGAACGGCTATGCGATGGGTGGCGGGCTCGAGTGCGCCCTCGCCTGTGACGTTCGTCTCTTCGAAGCACATGCACAGGCTGCGTTACCCGAGGCTAAGGTCGGGCTGCTGCCCTGTGCCGGGGGCACCCAACGCCTTAGCTGGCTTGTAGGCGAAGGGTGGACCTCCCGCATGATTCTGTGCGGTGAGCGCGTCAACGCAGAAACCGCCGAAAAGATAGGCCTCGCGCAAGAACTTGTTCCGAAGGGGCAAGCTCTCGAGCGGGCCATCCTGCTCGCCAGCCAGGTCGCCCTGCAGAGCCCCGATGCAATCCGCAGCTGCAAACGTTTGATGATACAAGCGCGAGAGCAAGCCCTTTCGCCGGGCCTGAAATCTGAACGCACGCTTTTTGTCGACCTTATCGGCGAACAAAACCAGCTCGAAGGCACCAACGCGTTTCTCGAAAAGCGCAGCCCAGTCTGGCAATAATACAAAATACGACCATAAACTGATCATGGAAGGCGCATGAACGAAGAGATCACCGCAGAGGTCCGGCCGGCTCAGGGCGGCGCTATAGGCGTCCTCACTCTCAATGCCAGCCAGAGGTTAAACAGCTTGTCACTGGACATGGTACGGGCACTGTCCAGACAACTGCTGGCATGGCGGGCAGACGACTCCATTGCCGCAGTATTCCTACAGGGCGCCGGTGAAAAAGCCTTTTGTGCGGGGGGGGACGTGCAACAACTCTACCGCTCAGCGGTGGCGGCAAACGGAGGACCCAACACCTACGCGGAAACGTTTTTTCACGAAGAATATCGCCTGGACTATTTGATCCACACGTTTGGCAAACCGGTCATTTGTTGGGGGCATGGCATCGTCATGGGTGGGGGGCTCGGCCTGATGGCCGGTGCCAGCCACAAGGTAGGCACTGAACGCACACGCATTGCCATGCCAGAAATTACCATCGGTCTTTACCCGGATGTTGGCGGTAGCTACTTTCTCAACCGCATGCCCCATCATATCGGCCTGTTTCTGGGACTCACGGCAACTTCACTGAACCTAACCGATGCGCTGTATGTTGGCCTCGTGGACTATTCGGCTCCCGCCGAAAAGCGTGAGGAAGTACTTGCACAACTCTGTAACCAGGTTTGGCTCCCTGGTACAGAAGGGAAGATTAATCATGCAATCGCCAGCGAGATCTTATCCACCTACCAACTCGACGCAATGCCCCCGGGGCAATTGCAACCGTATTGCCAGCAAATTGAAAGCGCCTGTAGTGAGGGCACACTCACCGAGATCAGTGACGCCATCTTGGGTTTGCCGGGCGATACCAAGTGGTTGCAAAAAGCCAAGGCCGCACTCAAGGCCGGATCGCCCCTATCGGCGAGACTGATTCACGAACAACTGCAGCGCTGCGCAGATATGTCCCTCGCCGATGTTTTTAGGGCTGAGTTGCTGCTCTCCACCCACGTGGTGCGTCAACCGGACTTTGCCGAGGGCGTACGGGCGCTACTCATCGACAAGGACAATAAGCCCCAATGGCAATTCGACAGTATCGAGCAGATTCCACAGGCACTGATCGACGCCTGCTTCGAACCACCCTGGGCAAGTAATCCCCTTTCAGACTTGTAACCGCATCCTCAAGAGGGAACACCAATGACAACGATTGCATTTATCGGGCTGGGCAATATGGGCGGCCCCATGGCAGCCAACCTTGTAGCGGCAGGTCACGACGTTCGCGTGTACGACCTGTCCGATACCGCCATCGCGACCCTAGTCAAGCAAGGCGCGACCGGCACAAAGAGCCCAAGAGAAGCGGCTGAAAATACCGAAGTAGTGATCTCAATGTTACCCGCCGGGCAACATGTGGCCGGTCTCTATTTAGGCAGCGATGGTAACGCGGGACTGCTCGATACGATCAGCGCGGATTGCCTGGTACTGGATTGCTCGACCATCGATGTTGATACCGTACGACGGGTGCAAAAGAAAGCCACAGAACGAGGACAGCAATTTCTCGATGCGCCCGTCTCCGGCGGTGTGGCGGCAGCCCAGGCCGGAACGCTAACGTTTATGTGCGGCGGCGAGGAAGCCGGGTTTGAGCGGGCAGAGCCCATTTTGTCTGCAATGGGTAAAAATATTTTCCATGCGGGCGGCCACGGCGCGGGACAGGTTGCCAAGATGTGCAACAACATGTTGCTTGCCATACATATGATTGGAACCAGTGAGGCCCTGAAAATGGGCGCAAACAGCGGGCTAGACCCCAGTATTCTCTCCGAGATCATGCTCAAGAGCTCCGGACGCAACTGGTCACTGGAACTGTACAATCCCTATCCAGGCGTCATGGACAGCCCGGCTTCACGCGGCTATCAACCAGGCTTTATGGTGGACCTGATGACCAAAGATCTCGGGCTCGCTATTGAAAATGCGAAGAAAACCAACAGCAAAATACCGCTGGGTGAACATGCCGAATCGCTCTATCGTGAAAAGCAATCGGCAGGTGACGGCAAGAAAGACTTTTCCAGTATATTGGAAATACTCGAGCCCGCCTGATAATACGGCAAGCACAACTAAACAGTTACAGCGCAACTCGGCCGGGTCGTGTGGTAAAAAAAGGGCTCTTGAGCGAGCCCTACAACCCCAACACAAATTTGGAAACGATATTGCGCTGAACTTCCTGTGAGCCGCCAAAAATAGACGCGGCACGATTGTTCAGGTAACGCGGAACAATGGAACTGATATAGTCTGGCCTCTCGTCACTGCCGTCTTCGACAGGGTTCATTGGAATACCCTGGTATCCGATCACTTCAACCGCCAGCTCATTGACCGCCTGCTCAATGCGAGTATAGGTAAGCTTCATCACCGACGACTCGGGCCCCGGCGTCCCCCCACTACTGAGCGACGATAAAATGCGTAGCTCGATAATCTCCAGCGCCTTCAGATCAATATCAATTCTCGCCACTTTACGGGCAATCGAACCGGTACGATCAAACCCCGAGGTTGACTTCTGCACATCCGCAATGAGGTCTTTGAGCTGATTGAGGTCGTGGCGTATTCTGTCACCACTGAAACCACCACCCCGCTCAAACTCAAGAAGATACTTGGCATAGGTCCAGCCCTTGTTCTCTTCGCCAATACGGTTGGATTGTGGAACCCGTACATTGTCGAAGAAGACTTGATTCACCTCATGGTCACCCGCCATCGTTATAATGGGCTCGACGGTAATTCCCGGCGTGCGCATATCAACCAGTAAAAAGCTGATGCCGTGCTGGGGCTTGCACTGACTATCGGTACGAACCAGACAGAAAATATGGTCCGCAAGGTGAGCATGCGTCGTCCAGATCTTAGAACCGTTCAGGACATAATCGTCACCATCGGCTTCCGCTTTCAGCTTCAGACTGGCCAGGTCAGACCCAGCACCCGGTTCGGAATACCCCTGACACCAGTAATGTTCCCCACTTAACATCTTGGGTAAATATTCCGCCTTTTGCTCTTCCGTGCCAAACGCCATGATGACCGGCGCGAGCATGAGCAAGCCAAGAGGAATCAGCATGGGTGCACCTGCGTGGTAACACTCTTTACTGAAGAGATACTTCTGGGTTGCTGTCCACCCGGTGCCACCATGCTCTACCGGCCATTGCGGTACCGCCCATCCTTTTTCGGCCAGAATCCCCTGCCACTCCAGTGCAATGCCCTTATCTACGAACACACCACTACCATGGCGCGTCGCTTCGACAATATGTGCCGGCAAATTTTCCTGAAGAAATACGCGCACTTCCTGCTGAAAAGCCAGCTCTTCCTGGCTAAACGATAGGTCCATACTCACCGTTCCCTATTATTAATTCGCTAATAGCTGACCTTGGTCCGTCTGCGGCCGACATTTACTGTGCAATAGGATCCATCGCCCAGCAGATACCTCTACGAAGCAATTCGTAGAACTCTTCCGTACGCCAAGCACCTTCCTCGGGTTCCGGATACTCTTCAATCTCCGGCTGCATATCGTATTTGCCACGACAATGACCTAGCGTGAGATACAAAACCTGCCCCTGGCCATACGGGTGGATATACAGCACCGGCTGTATGTCATCCTCCTTGACCCATTCGTTGCTGGTGAAATTTTCTACCGGATCATTCCAGTGGGTATGCAGCAAGGTCTGGTATTCACCATGAAATTTACTCAGGTACAGCTCGTCATCGACCTTGAACGATGGAATGCCCTTCACCAGTGGATGGTCAGGCTCCGTAGCCTTGACCTCGTATTCATGAATTGGCGGATGCGCCATAAACTGGCTGCCAAGCATCTGCATAAAAGGAATGTTCTCTTCCGGACAGTCAACAGTGAAATCACCATCGTTCACCAGAAAACGCAGAATCGAATTGGTACCGTGCAACGCGAACCATTTTTTGCCCGAGCGGACGTACTCACATAAGCGTGTCGTTTGCTCAGAGGTCGGGATCACATCACAGGTATAGGTAACAATGAAATCAGATTCGCATATGGCATCGATATCACTGTAGTCAGCGCCCACCTTGACCTTAACTCTGGATTGCTCTGCAAGCAGCTTCAACAATTCAACCCGCGCGTGGTCAATGTTGTGGTATTTACCACCAGCAACGAGATAGACATCAATACGATCACTTTTACCCATAGCATCCCCCGATCATTCGCGAAGAAAATAACGGGGCGCAACCGTCCTTGCGCCCCTTGTGATACAGCTAGAGCTTCAGGTTATAGCTGTACCCGTTTAGTAAAGCCGCCATCAGCCACCAGATTTACTCCAGTGATGAGACTCGCTGCCGGGCTTGCCAGGAAAGTCACCGCATTAGCGATTTCCTCAGGGCTACCCATACGACCCTGTGGAATTTGAGCCAGCGTACCCTCGTAGAGGTCCGCCATATTTTCCTTGATGAAATCCCAGGCTCCGCCCTCGACAAATACCGGCCCGGGGGAAACACAATTCACGCGCACACCCTGCTCTGCAACGGCCTGACTCAACTGCTTACCGTAAATCACCAAAGCGCCTTTCAATGCGTTGTAGGGCTGCGGCCCCATGAAGGTCTCAACGCCCGCGGTGCTTGCGATAATCACGATAGAGGCTGCTTTTGAATGCTCAAGGAACGGCATCGCCGCTTCTACACCTCGCGTCGTGCCAAGCACATCGACGTTGAGGTTATTGATCCACCCCTCATCCCCCATGTTGCCGCCACCAGCGCTCACGTTAGGCACGAAGATATCGATACCACCAAGCGCATCCCCAGCGCTGGCTATCCATGCCTGATAAGACGCCTTATCCGCAACATCCACCACCGCACCAATGACTTTGACACCCTTTCCACTCAGTGCATTTACCGCCGTATCGACTTCTTCCTGATTTCTGGAACATATGGCGAGGTCAACACCTTCGCTGGCCAATTGTTCTGCTATCGCACGCCCAATACCGCGCGTTGCCCCTGTAATGACTGCCTTTTTTCCGGAAAGTCCGAGATCCATAACAATCTCCTAGTGTGTTGGTAGCTGCCCGATTAGATAGGTCGACCTTACCGGGGCAGCATTGTTGGTTATTTAGCGACCATCTGACAGCAGGGTAACAAACCTGAAAATTAAAAACAATCAGTGTTGACTGTTTGTTTTTGCTTGGATAGGCTGTCTGCAAGAGTTGAGATTCAGGCGTTCTACCAATGAAAGGAAACACGCTTTGCATCTCGCTGTCAGCCGTACATAAAAGCCACTTAAATCATTGGGATACCACTATGAAAGCAGCGGTGTTTAAAGAGGTTGGCCAGCCACTGAGTGTTGAAACCGTTGAGGATCCAACACCCCAGCCCGGCGAACTGGTTATGAAGGTCGCCTACTGTGGCGTTTGTGGCACCGATCTCCACGCTACCCGGGAAGGTTTGACCACTGCCTGTTGTGGGCAAATCCTCGGACACGAATTTGTCGGCGAGATTGCAGAAGTCGGCAAAGAGGCTGAGGGCAACTGGGCGGTTGGCGACCGAGTTTGCTCAATACCGTTTATCGGTTGCGGGAAGTGTGCAGCCTGTGTCACTGGGCAATTCTTCCAGTGTGAGGAAAAAAAGATATCTGGCGTAAATGATCAGGGCGGTTTTGCCGAATACGTAACCGCTGGCGCGCGCGAAACCATCCTCATCCCAGACAGCCTGGATCTCAAAACCGCAGCCTTGATTGAACCGCTCGCCGTCGGGCTACACGCAGTACGTGTCGCCAATCTGAAAGCCGGTGACCGCGTACTGATCACAGGTGCAGGCCCCATTGGGCTAACGGTCGCACTTTGGGCCAAATTCTTTGGGGCGCGGGACGTGGTTGTCAGTGAACTTGCCGAATCCCGCGCGGAGCTGGCGAAAAAGATGGGCGCCAATCACGTTATCCAACCGGATGTAAGTGCCGGTGCCATGGCGTTGCTCGAGCAATTTAGTGACCTGACCGGTTCGGCGCCGGACATCATTTTTGAATGCGTTGGTGCGCCCGGCCTGCTGCAACAGTGTATGGAAATGGCCCCCTATGGTGGCAAGATCGTGCCGGTTGGCGTCTGCGAACAACCTGACAACATCATGCCCTTTCTGGGGCTGGTCAAAGAACTCAGCCTGCAATTCGCCATTGCCTACACCAAAGACGATTTTGAAACATCTATCGCGATGCTCGCCGAGCGACGCATTGATATCGAGCCAATGATTACCGATGTGGTGAGCCTCGATGACTTGCCCGGTGTCTTTGAATCGTTAAGAACGCCGACCCACCAGTGCAAGGTGCTTACGCAGATCGGCCAGTAGCCATACAGTCTTTATCGCACCCCTGAATGCCTCCAGGAGGCCAGGTTTGGGCCCACAGTTGTGGGCCCTTTTTTTGTTTCTCAATGTGGCATGCGCAACTAGCTGGTTGCGATCAGCTCGTCCTGCACACGCACACTGGAACGAACCAACACCTGCTTCGGGCCACAACCCCGTTTTCTGGTGCTTGCTGGAGTATTTACAACTTCCCGGAGAGGCGCCGCAACAAACGAAGAACGCACCCTCTCTGTGGGCACCTCACCGTATGTGGTGGTACGCTGCTCCGGTGCTCGTCCCATTCGTTGAATCAGCGCTTCCATACAGATGGGCGTCTTTTCTTGTCCGTGCGCCGCGCCGGCAGAGCGGGTAATGGTTTCGTTCATCAGGGTGCCCCCTAAATCATTGGCACCACTATTGAGGCAAGCAGCGATCCCCGCCTCGCCCATTTTTACCCAAGAAGTCTGAATATTATCGATGGAACTGTGCAAGGCCAGTCGGGCAACCGCATGCATCAGTAGTGTTTCCCTGAACGTCGGCCCCATCCTTGCCTTGCCTTTCAGGTAAATCGGTGATTCCTGAGCCACAAACGGCAGCGGGACGAACTCCGTAAAACCGCCGGTACGCGACTGAACATCGCGCACGCGCAACAGGTGGCGAGCCCAATGGATCGGACGGTCAACATGACCAAACATAATCGTGGCGGTGGTCCTGAGCCCCACTTCGTGGGCTGTTTCAATCACTTCAAGCCACTCGCTGGTGTTCAATTTGTCCGCACAAATCACTTTGCGTACTTCGTCATCCAATACTTCCGCAGCGGTGCCAGGCAGACTACTGAGACCCGCCTCCTTGAGCGCCTGTAAAAACTGCCGAACTGGCATGTTGATTGTTTTTGCACCTTGCCAAACTTCCAATGGCGAAAATGCATGCACATGCATGTGCGGCGTCACGGACTTAATCGCCTTCAAAATAGCCAGATAGGTTTCACCGGTATATTCCGGGTGAATACCACCTTGCATGCACACCTCGGTCGCGCCGCGCTCCCACGCCTCCAGAGACCGTCGCTGAATTTCCTCCAGGGAAAGGTCGTAGGGAAGCCCACGTAAATTCTCGCTCAGCTTTCCTTTGGAAAAGGCACAAAACTGACACTTGAAATAGCAGATATTCGTGTAATTGATATTCCGGTTCACCACATAACGAACCGTATGGCCATTCACCGCCTGCCGCAGGCGATCGGCTGCGCCGCAAACAAAAGGAACCTCAGGTCCCCGGGCCATGAACAATCGCTCCACCTCCCGTTCCGAAAGCCGCTGACCCTGAGAAGCCTTGGCCACGATCGACTTCAGCACTTCGCTCACACACCGATCGCTCCCCGCCTCACTCGGTACCGCCACTTCCGTCACGGGTGCCGCGCTACTCTGCCCAGAAACCCAGTCATCGGTGCGCGGATACCCGTCGCTATCCAGCATTTTCAAAATGGGCTGTTGTAATGCGGTAGCCAACCATTCATTCCCGGCAAGTGCATACTCCGGGTATATGGTAAGGCGCTGTTGGAGATACTTACCGGAGAGTGCCGATTCCCGCGCAAGTTTCTCCACATGCGGCCAGGGCGCCTCTGGGTTGACAAAATCCGGGGTAACCGGAGAAACACCACCCCAGTCGTTGATCCCCGCATCGATCAGCCTGGGCAGTACACCGGGGCTCAAATTGGGTGGTGCCTGTATACTCATCTCTGCGCCAAAAATAATTCTGGCTACAGCAATCGTCCACACTAAATCTTCAAGATCGGGCTCTGGCGACTCGGCCATTTTGGTGCCCGGCTTGGCACGGAAATTCTGAATGATGACTTCCTGAATGTGACCATAGCGCGCGTGGAGGGCGCGTATCGCCAGCAGTGACTCGATCCGCTCCAGGCGAGTCTCACCAATCCCAATCAGGATACCAGTGGTAAACGGCACCTTGGCTTCACCCGCCAACCGCAGTGTTTCCAGACGACGCTCAGGTTGTTTATCCGGAGAGCCGTAATGCGGCATGCCCCTTTCACACAAACGCGAGGATACCGACTCCAACATAATGCCCATCGAAGCGGAGACCGGGCGCAGCATCTCAATTTCGGTCCGATTCATACAGCCCGCATTAATATGCGGCAACACACCGGTATGTTCGATAACCTGCCCCGCCACATATGCAACGTATTCCAACGTGGACCCAAATCCCATTTCCTGCAGAGCCCGCTGTGCAACGCTATAGCGGTCCTCCGGGCGCTCACCAAGGGTAAACAGGGCCTCCCGACACCCCATTTCCTCGGCATCGCGCACTGAGGCTAATACTTCCTCCACCGACATAAATGGGTGATCGATTTTGTTTGGGGTCTGAGCAAACGTACAGTAATGACAAACGTCACGGCACAACTGTGTCAAAGGAATAAACACTTTGCGTGAGTAGGTCACCAGATTGCGAAACTGGCTATCACGGAGCTTCGCCGCTGCCGCCATAAGCGCTACGGTATCGTTATTGTCGGCAAGAGCGAGCGCCTGCTTGTCAGAGGGTAAAGCCGTCCCCGGATTGAAATTCGTCATTGATACTCCTGTTATCCGCTCACCCTGTAATACTGCTCATCCAAATTCGCCGCAATCTCTGCTCCGCTGCCTCGTAGCCGCGCAGCAATCCCGGCACTGCATAAATAATGAAAGGAGTGCGCCGCCCGCTCTGGGCCCGCAATGCGCAATAGTGCGTGCAAATCTTCCGAAGTATCGATATCAGAGGAGGCACCCGGCAGGGAAATTGCTTTCAACTGCAGACCTGCGTGAAAAGCCGATCTGGTATGGGCAGAAAAGCTATTACTGCCATAGAAAAACGTCATGTCGGCATTTGTCGGACAGATCAGACAGTTAGTTCCGAGGGCAAGCTTGTCGGGCGCAATCGTAACGGACCGAGGTTGTTTCAATTCGGGTGAATTCTCCACAGAGAACTTGTTTTGCTGCCTGTGCAGGTCCAGTAATTGACTCAATTCCGGATGAGTTATCAGGGGTAGGTCACCATGCAACACCAGCACCTCTTCGATACCACGCAGCGCCAAGGCTTGAACACCGGCATGCACTGCGCCATTGAGACCTTTCGCTGCCAGGGTAGATTCATCCAAAAAGTCAGCACCGAACCGATTGGCCAAGTCCCGCGCCGCAAAGTCCTGACCGACCACTAGCACCCCATCAATTTCCTCATGCGACTGCAAAACAGCCAATACATCGCAAACCATGGCCCTAAAAAGGCCACGGCGCTCGTCCGGAGCAAGTATCCTAGCCAGCCTTTGCTTGGCCGCATTAAATTTCTTCAGGGGTAACAGAGCCCACATAGCCGCCCCCCTAAACCACGAGATCCGGTTGCGCCAGACGCACGGCATATCGAGCAACCTGCTCCGCCAGATCGATCCGATCTTGCAGGCTCTGCATCACTGTTGGCGTCACCAGTGTATTAATACCCATCGCCTCTATCCCTTGTGCCTCGCTCGCGTCACACGCATCAATTACAAAGCCGTCGAGGATATCCCGGTAATATTCCGCCACGGCCGTGGCATTCGTTGGCATGGAGAGTTCCTGCATCATTTTTGCCGTGGGCCCTTTGACCGCCTTGCCCCCGACAATGGGGGAAACAGCGATAACCGGCGCGTGACAATTAGAAAGCGCGTCTCGAACGCCGTCCAAAGCCAGCATGGGTTCCACACTGACGAAAGGGTTAGATGGACAAATGACAACGCCGGCGAGGGAATCGTCGCGCAACAGCGAGAGAAATTCCGGATGCGCAGCAGCCGACTCCACCCCGGAAAAACGAAAACTGCTGACTTTTGGCTCACAGCGCTCCCTAACAAAGTACTGCTGAAAACCCATTTCACCCTTTTCGGTCTGCACTATCGTCCGGACGGGGTCATTGGACATCGGCAAAACCTTGACCGCTACTCCGAGCTTTCGGCACAAGTACGCCGTCACCTCTGCCAGATTTTTTCCAGAAGCGCGTAACTGCGTACGGATAAGATGTGTCGCCAAGTCCCGATCACCCAACTGAAACCAGGTGTCGCCACCAAGCTGCTCCAGAGCAGCAAGATTCGTCCAGGATTCCCCGGAAAGCCCCCAGCCTCTTTCTTGATCATTCATTCCAGCCAGGGTGTACATCACCGTATCCAGGTCAGGGGAAATACTGAGTCCCAGATGTTCAAAATCATCCGCTGTATTGGTGACCACCGTCAATTGGCGAGGCGGTAAGCAATGGCGAAGCCCAAGTGCCAACTTCGCGCCGCCAACCCCGCCCGAAAGCGCGAGAATTTTCTTACCCTTAGGAAGCAACTGCATATACTCCTGAATATCGACTAACGAAATAAATCCTGGCTGCGCTCTCGGATCAAGCTACCGGAACCAATGTCAGCCCGAGGCAAGTTTGCCCCACGAATCAAAACCGCAGGCACCGCTTCCGCGGCCTGTCCCATCAAAAACGAGGCTGCTGCAGCCAACTCATCGGCCACTGCTACAGTCGTAGTCTCCAGCGCGCGGCCGAACAGATCCGCTTCACCGACAAGATCCACAAGCGGCTGAAGACCCGCTGTGCCAAGCGCAAACCCCACGGTGCCATTACGCCAGGCCCTGCCCGCGCTATCATTCATAATCACCGCAATATCTACCCCGGTAGCGTTGCCGAGTTCACGCCGCAACACGGCTACACTGCGATCAGGATCTTCGGGGAGCAACAAAACGCGCTGATTCGAGAAGTCGGATTCAATATTGGATTGATCAATGCCCGCATTGGCATGCACGTAGCCCAAACGATGCTCTACGATAATGGCACCAGGACGGTGTCTAACCACTTCAACGGACTCATCCAGAATAAGTTGAACCAGACGCGGGTCCTTGTCAGTCTTGTCAGCCAATCCATAAGCTTCGGGACTAACTTCCACTTGATTCAGATAGGCGTAACGGTTCTCAGCCTTCGAAAAAATTTTCTGGGCCAGCACCAGAACATCCCCATCCACAAGGGCAATATCTGCACGGTGGAGGGATTGCAGGATATAGGCTGCCAAGTCATCGCCAGGTTCCACGAGAGGAAAATCCGGTAAGGCAATCAATTCCATACGCTGCGCCATTGCGGTGACTCCTATCTTGTAACTAGGCTTCAACACCCGTAACTCGTACACCAGCATGTGACTTGTACTGTTTATTGATAAAAATCAAAACAGACGTCATTGCTTCAACCGCGGCGGCATTATTAATTGGCCCGGCATGGAGCCCACGCATTCCTACCGCATTTGCCAACTCAATGACCTTTGCGCGCGCTTCTTTGCTATTGCCACAAACGAGCGCATCGCAATCAAGGTCGTCGCCTTCCTGCAAATGAATCGCTGGCACGTTCTGAAAGGCAGATACAACGTGAACTTCGTCACCAAGGAGGGTCTGAGCGATCTGGCCGGCAGAGCCTTGCTCAGGGAGTTGCACACGCGCAACCTTCGGGGGAACCAGTGGCACCGTAACATCAACGAGGATTTTTCCCTGTAGCGAATGCTTCAGAGGCTCTAGTGTACTGGAATGATGGCTAAACGGGACGGTAAGCACGACTACCTCACCCTTTGAGGCAGCTTCGGAATTGTCCATGGCTTCGACAGATGGGCTACTCACACCCCGCTGCTGCAAGATGTCCCGCAGGTCATCAACCGCGGTAGCAGCCTTCTCGGCAGTACGAGAACCGATAATGACTTTGTAACCGGCTTGTAGCCAGCGACGCGCCAACCCGGTTCCCAGTGCTCCAGTCCCACCAATAATGGCTATTACAGGTTTTTGCTCACTCATCGTCATTCCTATTAACTCTGCATTCGCAGCGTCTTTCGAATTGACCTCCAGAGCTTACAACGATTACCACACGCTCATTTCGAAACGCTGTGACTGCGCAACAACCTAGAAAGTAATATTTATTTCCTTCAAAGGTATCAGATTAAATTAAAACAATCACTCAAAAAATCAGGGGGCATTAAGCCCCCCAAAAGCTACTTCTCAGGTCAAAGTATCATGCTCGAATACTACTCTGCGGTATTGATGTTATACACCCGGGTATAGTGCTCACCATTCCCATTAATACTGGCCGCGAAGTAGTTATTAAACATGGCATGCAAGGTCGTTTCAGTGACATTAATGAACTGCGTCCACTTGGATCCATCGCTAACATTGGTCATCTTCAGGCGCATATTGTGCATAGGGAATGTTGTCCCACGCACACCGGCATTTAGCCACTTAGGATCTTCAAAGGTCCAGGCACTGTCGTTTACCATACTAAGCACACCGCCGGTACAACCCGGTGCGTTGTAGGCGACGGTCTTATTGACCCGAACCCCATCTCGGATGGCAACCAGTTCCCGAGTATTTTCCACCGTACATTCATCATTCAACCAAAGGCCATTGAGTCCTGCATAGTCGGTGCGCTCACGGATAAACAACCCTCTTGGTTCTGGATCACCCTCCTCCGCATTGGCCAGCTGATCACCCTCAATCGCAATGACATCTTCGGCAATAGTTCCGTCAGGCTTGGTGTAGGTTACGTTATGGGACAGATAACCGCGTGAGTTGACGAATGAACTACCGACAGCCATTTCCCAGGAGAGACCATGACCTGGGTTCTTCACCCGATCCGTATCAAACACCTGACAGTTTGCATCGCTGTAGTACTTAACCAGCAAATCCATGCGCTTGCCCTTGGTAAACGTCAAATTCACAATCTGGGATTTTCCGTTATTCAGCGTGTTACAAGCACCGTCCCACTGGCCGTTATACCTATTACCCACATTGCGACTGGTCGCGAATGTTTCGATAAAGGCCTTCAGATCAGACTTATCTGTTGGGGCAAAGTAGCAGCCAAATTCGTGCCCTTGGTTAGAAAATTGAGTATCAGGCTGGGTAGCGTCACTAACACGGCCATCGACACAGGTGAACAGCTCATCCAGCCCGCGAACAGAACCATTGTGAAGTAATCGCTCATTGTCCCACATTGATATAAATCGGGGCGCTTTAACCTGCCGAGTATAAATACCTGTTTCGCCAGCGGGGAAACGATCGCGTATCGGATCGATGTTGGTTTCCCAACCTCCGATCCCCCCAAACAACGTATCATCCCAAAATAGGTCCATGATATTGGCATGACCGTCTTCAACATCTATCTCAGCATGGTCATAAGGGCGACTAGTTTCCCCTCCCGGTCCATTATGACAGCTGGCACAATGGTGATCGAAAATGGCCTCCCCCCTCTTAGCAGCCGCCAAGTCGAACGTCCGGTCTAAAGGAAGGCTAGGCTCATCGAATGATTCGATATATCGCACAATAGGCATATAACGATATTCATTAACCCAATAATTATACTCCGCACGAGATCCAGGATTTTCGATGTCACTTGGAGTGAGCGTAATGAATGAGCGCACAAAATTAATTAAGTCAAATGAACCACCATGCCAGCCAAGACCTGCCTGATAATTAAATCCATGTTGCTTCTGAACATTCACGTCCGAAACGACATTAGGTAAATTCAGGATTCGTGTAATGGTGAATTGGCCATCATCTTGCATTGGCGGAACAAGGAAATCCATTACGCCAGACCAGGTAGCCCAGCCCTGCCGCTGCTGATCAAGAGTGGAGGCGATGGATGCACGATCCTCATCCGTCGATCCGGCATTCATCTCGGCATCCAGCGCAAACCACTCGTCCACAGCGCCCGGTGTTGCTCGTGCAGCAGCGACAGGCTCGGACAACTCCTGCTGAACCTCAGGAATAACATAAGCGTTAAGAAGGGCTTGCCCCACCTCATCTGTCGCCCCAACCAAATTCGGCGCCTGGAAAAGGAATGTGTACGGGAGTTGACCCTGGGCTGCAATCATTTTCGCATAGTCGTAGCGTGTGTTTCCGATACCAACAGCAAAATTACCATCGTCCATTTTGCTAAAATGGCAAGCTGCGCAGGTAAAAGCATAGACAGGCACAGAACTACCGAAGTCACCTGAGCTAGAGGCAATACCCACTGGCATCTGCTTACTACCTATTTCAGGATTGTATGGAGAGGGTGGAATGGCTGCCACCGGATTTGGATCTTCATACATACCGTAATTTTCGAAACCCGGACCAAAGTAGTCTTCGAAGTTACGCAGCATGAAATGCATCATCGATTTTGGTGGTCCTGTGGTATCAAAGGTCTCGTAAAAGTACTGATACTTACCACACTTGAGCAACGTCTCTTCATCATAGACATTGACGAAATTATCTACGATGTACTGCTCATGCTCGGACAGCACAGCCATGCTGACTTCGACATCACTCAGCTGGCTCAAAATCGCATCATTATCTATAAGGTACTGATCAAGATCAGATTGGTACTGATCACATGCGGCTTTCGTCGCGTCGTACTCAATGACGGTTGCCAGGTCCGGGCCGACGTCATTGGTGAATCCATTGTAAGACTGGTAGCCAGGTAAAGGCTGCGCCTGGCTCCCTGTGGCAATTGATAGTGACACTATCGCCACTAAGAGTAGTGTATTTCTAATTATCATTCTCTCATCCTTTATTGTGTTGTGTTTTTAACCTGAATCTAACTGCATCTACTGCCCTTACTGCTTTACTACCTGCTACTATCGAGGCCACTCCCGCGAACGCGGGAGCACTACAAAAGCCCCCGCCAAAGCGGGAGCGTATTACTTAGAAATTTGCGGTAAATGCGACACCATAGTGCCGTGGAGGAGTGTACTGACCAAAGTTCGACACCGGCGGAATCAGGATGACCCGCGCATAACGCTCATCGGTGAGATTACGTCCATAGACGCTGACCTGATACTTGTCATCAAAATCGAGACTGAGGCTCAGATTGTGGAACGCGGTAATATTCACCTGTCCGAGAGGATCATTACCAAAGATGGTTTGGTACTCATCGCGCCAGCGATAATTGTAGTTTGCACTAAATGCACCGAAGCTCAAATCGCGGACATAATCGGCACCTATACCCAGTGTTTTTTCCGGAGCATTGCGGATGACGAGACCAGAATTATCGGTAGCAATCCCATCACCACTGATATCCGCAAAGAATTCGTTGTACTCGGTATCCAGCAAGCCCAGGTTCATAAACAGGTTGAGGTTGGCGGTTACCGCAGCCGTCAACTCAACCTCCAGTCCCTGAATATCAACATCCGAAGCATTTCGCACCACAGTGCTGACGGACCCGGTTGAGTCAGGAACAATCACATCTTCCTGCTTGTCGGTGTAGTCACTAACAAATGCGGTCGTATTCAGGCGTACGCGATTATTCAGCAACTCGCTTTTTATACCGACCTCCAGAGTGTCGACATATTCTGGGTCATAGGACTGCATTCCGTAGACATCTTGGGTTCGCGCAAAGAAACCACCGCTCTTAAAGCCTTTTGCATAGGATCCAAACAACATAACATCCGGATTGAGTGCATATTGAAGGGCAATGCGTGGAGAGAATTCATTCCAGTCGTCTTTCAGGGCGGTAATCGGGCCGGCTGGGACGACTACCATATCGGCGGGTACGTAAGTCAGCTCACCGCTACTACCGCGGAATGTCTTCTCTTCCTGGGTATATCGCCCACCGAGGTTTAACATCAACGCGTCTGTCAGCTGCCAGTCGACACTGGCAAATAATGAATAAGCGGTATTGTCACCTTCGCCGGTCAGGTCCTGCGAGATATCACCCGGATTGTCACCCACACCGAAGAAGTACCACATATCGTAGCTCTCCTGTGTCTGCCAGTAATCGGACTCCCAATAATACATACCGGCCGTCAGGTTCATACTATCGTTAAGATCACCATTTATTCGGAGCTCCTGGCTCGTTTGCGAATAGCGATGGGCGGCCTCAACATGTAGGAACGGGTTGCGATTCGCATCATATTCCACGCGAAAATCTTCTTCGCGGTCCACGTGCCCGGTGATAGCAGTCATCTGCCAATCGCCAACCATCCAGTTCATCGTCAGGTTCGCGTAGTCGTTTGTAACGGTAGAAGTATTGGGCGCATTTACCGAACTTTTCCCCTCACCACTTTCATCGTCAAACTCCATACAGCCGGAGCCGAATGGCACATCGGCAACGGGAATGCCAGGAACAGCGCCCCCCAACGTCGACCAGCAGGCAATACTGTCGGTGGTGCGACTGAAGTTAGACCAGGCACCCACTTCGGAATCATCTTCAATGCGCTCGAGCGTCAACGCCACATCGAATGTCTCAGTGACATCGTATGCAAGAGTTGCCCCAAGCTGCTGATAGTCGACGTCACCCAAGTCTTCATTGATGATATTGTTTTCCACATAACCATCGTGTTCGGTTTTGTGTGAGTAGAGTTTGACACCGCCACTCTCACCGACAGGCGCATTTACTACGGCACTGATCTCCCGCTTGTCCCAGTCACCGGCGCCCACTTTCACGCGCGCTCCCCATTCTTTGGTGGGAGCGGTACGGATCACATTTACGGCACCGGCAATCGTGTTCTTGCCAAACAGGGTTCCCTGTGGCCCCCGTAAGACTTCAACGCGCTCGATGTCGAAGTTGTGCAATAGTTGTCCGGCGGCAACACCGAGGTAAACACCATCGAGAATCACACCGGCCGGTGGATCCAGACTCTTGTCGGTTTCCTGAAAACTAATACCCCGAATGGAAATGGACGCGCCATTGTTCCCCGGAATCTGGTCAATCGATACGTTGGGAACGTAGTCCTGTACATCCTGAAGACTCTGGACTGCCGCATTGTCCAGTTGCGCGGCGATCGCTGTCACCGAAACAGGTACATCCTGCATGGATTCTTCACGTTTACGCGCGGTTACCGTCACCTCTTCAAGCACAACCCTTTCTTCCTGCGCGTATACCGGCAGCGAAATGGTAGCAACCGCAGCAATTGATCCCACCGCGGCCATTGCGGCTGTAATTTTATTCATTTTTATCATGCTTCCCTCCGTCAAACTGTTGTGAATTCTGCGCATTCAACGAACCCACACCTGCCAAGGGAGCGTTAAATTGCGGGGCGTAGGACCTATTCCAGACAAACCGAAATTCGTGACTGAAAGTAAAACAACACCAGACAGCACACCCAAAAACAATCAGGATGTACTGTTTACTATATCGCTAGATGAATTCCAGTTGCAACAGCGATTGACCGCATTTTTCACGAGAAATATTGAAGGAAACCCAATATACGGGTGTGATCAATCACAGCCAGTTGGAAAGAAAGTAGAGGGCGATGCTGCCGATTTAGCGATCGTCAAGCAGCAACAAAGCGTGCAGGTGATACTAAACGCAACACCAAAAAAATCCCCACCAAGAAATTTCAGTGGAACACGAAAAAATGTGGCGTCGGAAAATAAGATTGGACGGGTGAAAGACTCCAAAATCCCATGGAGCCTTTCACCACTAGTGAATCACGCCTTAGAAGTCAGCAGTAAACTGCACTCCGTAAGTACGCGGTGCATTGTACATACCCATTTGTGAAAGCGTGCCGATCTTGACCAAACGCGCGTAACGCTCATCGGTCAGGTTACGGCCATAGAGGCTGATTTTGTAGGACTCATCAATCGTGAGGTTGGTGCTCAGACTGTGTAATCCCATGGAATTTACATGACCACGAGGATCATTGAAGAACTCAGTTTCGTACTCGTCTGACCAGCGGTAGCTGTAATTCACCGAGAGCTCACCCAAGGGGGTATTGCGGAAGTAATCAAACCCGGCACCGAACGTCTTGTCTGGCGTGTTGCGCAACTTCAGATAGCTGTTGTCGGTCTTGATTTCACCCTCGCCTGGAAACAGCTCACCATCGACGTCGGCAAAGAACTTTTCATACTCCGCGTCGAGCAAACCGGCCATCATGTAAATGCTCAGGTCGGTAGTAATCGCAGCCTGCAGCTCTAGCTCCAAACCAGAAATCTCAACCTCACCCGCATTGCGCACAATTGTGTTGACCTGGTCGCCTGCCGGAACAAGAATTTCTTCCTGTTTGTCGGAGTAGTCAGTCATAAATGCGGTCGCATTGAGGCGAACCCGGTTATCCAGCCATTCGCTCTTAAGACCCGCCTCGAATGTATCGACGTACTCAGGATCAAACGACGAAATCGCATCGACGTTTTGTGTCCGGGCAAAGAATCCCCCACTCTTGAATCCCTTTGCATAGGAAGTAAACGCCATCACATCGTTCGAGATGTTGTACTGCAGAGCGATGCGAGGAGAAAACTCTTGCCAGTCATCCTTCAGATTACGAACCGGGCCTTGTGGCGGAACAAAATCCTGACCAAATGTCAGCGAATCCCAGCCGCCCGGGCCACCCTTGAAAGTTTTTTCTTCCCAGGTGTAGCGACCACCCAGGTTCAGCGAAAGGTCGTCAGTCAGCGCCCAATCCATGCTGGCAAACAGCGCGGTGGTCTCACTCGTGACAAAGCTTTCCAGATAGGCACTGACATCCCCAAGCGGGAGAGGAAGCGGAATTTCGCCACCCATTCCATCGGGAATGGCGAAGCCCGGACCGAAGCCAAAGTAGTACCACATGTCGAAACTGTCTTGGTACTGGTATGCATCGGACTCGAAATAGTAGACACCGGCGGTAAGATTTACATTTTCGTTGAGCTGGCCGTTGATACGCACTTCCTGGCTAAGTTGCGAATAATCATGATCGCCGGTCACCGTCAGAAGCTGCACCGGACTCGAGTCCCACTCATAATCGTACTCTTCCTGACGATCCTGATAGCCGGTAACCGAGGTCAACTGCCAATCACCCAGCCCCCAGTTCATAGTCAATGTCAGGAAATCGTCCTCGATGGTGCCGGTATTCGGGCCATTCGTTGACACATGGTCCTCGTCGCTACCGGCATCAGCACTCATACAACCGGAAGCAAACGCAGGATTGGTTGGGTCCGCAGGCAAACTGAACACGCCGGGTATTTCGAGTCCGCCGACACTGGCCAAACAGGTGAGGCTATCATCAGCATTGAAGTTGGCGAAGGCGCCCCGCTCTGAATCATCGTCAATCCGATCAAAGGTGAACAAAACATCGAAGTTATCGCTCACATCAAAAGCGACAGCAGCGCCCAGCTTGAGCGAGTCCAGGCCGCCAGTATCTTTACCAGTGGTCGTATTTTTCCAGTAGCCATCACTTTGCTTTTTGTTGACGGAGAGCTTTAAGCCACCCGAGTCAGTGAGGGGCGTATTGACGATTGCCTTGGTTTCCAGTAAGCCGAAATCGCCAACACCTACCTGCAGCTTCGCCCCATATTCTTTGGTCGGCTTTGAACGAATCACATTCACCGCACCGCCGGTCGTGTTCTTGCCAAACAGGGTTCCCTGAGGACCGCGCAGAACTTCCACCCGCTCCAGATCGAAGCTGTCCATCAGCTGGCCTGCGGTGGTACCCATGAACACGCCATCCACAATCACACCGACAGGGGCTTCCATGCTTTTATCGGGATCCTGATGACTAATACCGCGGATGGAAATCGCAGCGCCATTGGCACTTGCGGGACCAAAGTCGAAATTGACATTTGGAGCGTAATTATTGATATCTTGCAGGCTCTTTACCGCGGCATTTTCCAGCTGGGTAGAAATACCGGTAACCGATACAGCGATATCCTGCATTGACTCCTCTCGCTTACGAGCAGTCACAGTGACTTCTTCGAGTGCCACTCTCTCTTCTTGGGCATATCCCGTGAGTGGCAGAGCCGTGAGTGTGGACACTGAGCCAGCCAAAGCCATCCCAGCGGTAATCTTGTTTAGTTTCCTTGTTGTGCGCATCGATCTCTCCCATCGCCTTTAGTGGTTACCCACCGGGTTGCCGCCTTCCCTGCGAGAAAGCCAGCCCCTTGACCCCGGTAGCACTTGTACAACTCGATATTGGTCGGTGGTTTAATTTTTATGCAGCACAACCAATACCAGCCCTACCACAAAACAATCAGGACGTACTGTTTATGCTATACAGCGAATTAGGGCCATGGCAAGCGGCTTTTTACTTTAATTTCATAAAAAGCGGCGAGTCGAAGCCGGAGAAGAACACCACTTCACTCTTGAAAGTGCAATCAAAGTATTACTAATGACTGCGCCATCCTTTTGATTTTTATCAAGAATTTGTCGAGGGTCACGCATAAATGTGTGACGGAACAGAGGGGGTACTATTTGTTGAAAATTAGGCTGAATTCTCGCACCAAAACGAGAGATTAATTCTGTATATGGAGGAAAAGGAAGAATATTACTGCCACCATGAAGGGCGGGCGCTAGAAAGTGCAATCTTACATCATTAGAACAGGCCTGTTCACCTGCACAATTCGACTCATGGGAAGGGCCCGTCACCCAAAAGCTTAGGGCATGAAGCCTAGGGGCCTTCAAATACTCAAAAGCCCATACTCCGCAACGGTCATCTTGAAACTGATTTCGAGATCAGGCCTGCTTTATTCTAAGCATCACTGCAGGTCTGGGTTTTTCTCGAATGCAGGCAACTCATTATCCACTGGAGACCAGTGCGCAGCCGAAGAACTCCAACAGCTGGAGCCCACCTGTACCCAACTGCTATCGTCAAGGGAGCCCGCTTTGATGAACTTCACGGTATCCAGCTCTTCAACATTGCTTAGAACCTGAGATCCACAGGTAGCGCAAAAGCCCCTTGACACATGGGAGCCATCAGTACCCTCAGTGGTATAACTCTTCAATTTACCATGCGTAACCAAAGCTTCGGAGGGCACGAGAACGATGGTCGCCTTGCCACTACCACTGACTCTTTGACAATCTTTGCAATGGCAGTGCAACGCCGTCAACACATATTCCCGCGGAAACTCATAGCGAACCTCGCCACAAAGGCATCCGCCTTTAGCAATACCAGTCATAACAAACTACTCCCTTATTTTTGCGACTCTTGGTGAAGTCAACCTCAGGCTCCATCGACCTAAAATCAAGAGCTCCACTCAGAAGAAGCCTCATCATTGCTATCCAGTTAAGGTCAGGCCGTTCATCCAATTTGCATGGAATCCATTCGGGACTCTGGAGGGGATATATACCTTTGCGATGGGCCCACTTTCTACATTGCCGGCACTCAGAATGGAAAGGTAGCGCCCCTCATCGGGATGATTAACATACGTCATTAGATAACCATCTTCTTCTCTCTCACTGTCGGGATTAGGGATGTGCACGGGCTCCCCCGCGTTTGCCCCCGCACCATAGTCCCAGAGTGTCGAATTCCCGGTTTCCATATCGTAGGCAATTGTTGCGTTATACCCATGATTTGGGCTCTCACCCCAATCCTGAGTAGCCGCAGCAGCAAAGCCGTATCGATAGGCTTGCCCACAACGACGATCATCAGCGCGCGAGAACTCACAATAGGTGGTCCCGACTTTCTCATTCGCCACTGCACCACTCTTCAGGTCCAGGGTCAATCTGTGCATATTCCGCATTTGCGATTCGACCCCCGTCCCCAACTCATTGGATACGGGCATGCTCTGCATCCACACGTAGTCAATGTAGAGCTTTTGCCCACTCTGGAAACCATTACAGAAATGCCAGCTGAAGAAGGTTGGCGCCTCGAACCACTGTGGCTCTCCGCCATCTCGGTGTACTACAAATATCCGCGTCGGTCGGTCACCTTCCCAGACGAACGGGTTTTTGCCTTTCATCGCCGCTTCGATATCCGGAAACGCTGGAGCAAAGAAGCCGACGATGTAGTCGCCACAAATCTGCATATCGTGGACCATTGCGCGGCGGTGCATACCGTGTATCGGAATGGAACGTTTGTGGGCGCCGGACTTGTCGAATATTTGGACCGTAAAATACGGTGGCGTGAAGGTCTGTGTATTTGAGATGAGCTCGCCGGTTCTACCGCAAATTTTTGGGTGTGCCGTCAGTCCCTCACCCGACGATAACAAACCGTCATAGCTGTATTCATCTGCCGCAGACAAATCGGGGCTCATGATATGAGGAAACCCCGCCTCAAAGAGTGCGAACAGCTTGCCACCATGAAGGAGGACATTGGTATTTGCAGGATTTTTCATGGGGCTGGGTGAGCCACCAGCAGCAATGGTCTCTTCATCCACGGGAAAGGGCTTGCCGTGACTCCCCCAACATGCTCGCTTCAGCTGCTCTTCGACTTTAAACCACTGGGTTCTCACCCAGCGATTGCGATAATGTACACGACCGTCCTTGAAATAGACCGCATGGATCATGCCGTCACCATCCACTGGATACACATAATGGTCCGGTTGCCAGGCAACATTGGGACCGTTTCGCATGAAGGCGCCGGTAATATTCTGCGGAAGTTTTCCCTCCACTCGCAGCCCGCCTTCCCCCTCATCAAACGTCGACTCTTCCAAAACTGGGGCATAATTACCCTGTAGATAGGGAAAACGTGAAAGATCCATCTCGGGTCGTGTAGCCATCGCCAAACTCCTAAATTATCCTTATTTGCTCAGGTCGCCTTACCACGAGTAGCGCCAACGCTCCGCGTACAGTTTACCTATAGGTTAACTATGGGGCCGCAAATGCCTCTGTGGTGGATACGCGCTCCATCGCACGCGCAAACAAATCCAAATTACCCTTTGATCCAAATACCTCAAGACGGGATTTCAAGATTTTCCACTCATCACCAACTCGCTGATAGGAATTGGTGTACTCACCGATCACGGTAATAACATCTTCGGGTCCTGCCACCGGCATCGAAGCATCCGGAAAAATCATATGATCCGCGACCATATAGGCTTTACAGCTTGGTAATTCGCCCGACACGTCGACCCGAAAATTGGTAATCACATGGTGCGTTAGATCAAACCCACCGATGTTATGCCGCAACCGACTAACCCACTCATCCGCGTTCTTGGGCTTATCTGGCGAAACCGTTGGATCAACGGCGGGACCATAATCAAGATACAGTTCATCGGCAAAGCAGCGTCGTACTTTTTCCCAGTTTTTTCGATCAAGCCCTTCGGCATACGCGTAGTAACTGGCACGAAACGAAGACTCTAACTGGAGAAAATCAGTTTCATTCATTGGCTAATTCCTGAGAAGCTACCGCTGTGACCTAGTTAGATTTTGGGAACCATACCCTCGGTGATGGTCACCGTGTTATCGATCACCATTTCTGCACCATTGACAGATACAGACTCATCAGAGGAAAGAAAAAGCACCATATTGGCTACATCCACCGGATCGCCAACCCAGCTTTTTTTCATCTGCGCAGCAGTTACTGGATCGTGCTCCAGAACGATGTTGTACATCGTATCGAGCATAGGTGTGGACATATTGCCCGGATGAATGGAGTTACAGCGAACACCGTAACCGGCCTGAGCGCTTAAACAGGCAACTGATTTAGTCATTCCGCGAATCGCACTCTTGGATGTGGCATAGGCAAAAATTGCCGGCCCGCCCTGAATGCTCGCGGTTGAACACATATTGATAATAGATCCGCGACCCTGCGCTTTCATCACACGAAGGGCGTGCTTACAGCCAAAAAAGGTACCATCGGTACCCACCGCGTTGACCTTGCGCCATAACGCTTCGCTTGTCTGCTCAATCGTGGCCAACTCGGCAACACCGGCGCAATTGAGAAGAATATCCAACGATCCGTAGTCCGAAACTACGTCATCGACCAGTTTCTCCCAAGCGGATTCACTGGTCACGTCTAGCTTTACAAACGCTGCACCATCGATGTTTGCGGCTTCAATCTCTCCGCGTGCAACGTCAATATCGGCCATAATCACCGAAGCGCCCTCTTGCGCCAGCCGCTTCGCCGATGCGAGCCCCAAGCCAGAGGCAGCACCTGTAATAATCGCTACTTTATTATCTACGCGTCCCATGATGTAACCGAGCCTCGTATTATTTTGAATTATTAAGACTTCCTGAAACTTTGTACCATATATATAACTTTTGCGCATCGGATCGCGACAAGGCGTTGCACAACCATGACATTCGTCAAGATCGGCAATCCATAATTTCGCGCTAGTTGATTTTCGCGCCAAACGCATATCGACTGCACGTGCTTTCACTAACAGCAACTGATAGTTAACGATCAGGCACATCGGCCAATGTTGTCTATCCTTCGCTGGCTCCTTACAAGCTGATTTATAAGCACTTTTACTGACAGAGTTACAGCCATCAGGACCAACAAACACCGGTTATCGATACCCAGGCGGCGCTTGCATTCGAATAGTTAGATCTGTACCTTATCAGATAAACAGTCAGATTGTACTGTTTTTTAACATGATTGAAATGGAAAGGAAAATCTCGCTGTAAAGAACGGAGCGCCTTAGCTGTGACAGTGGCAATAGTCGTATATGTCACGAATTACAGGCTGCACTGAAAATACGACGATTCCATTGAGCCACCGGGTATGTGCGGACAGCCGAGTATTTCAGCCAGGTAACAACACATTGGTCAACAAAGCAGGAGAGACAACCCCATGAGTGATAGCCATGTGAAAAACTATGATGACGTGACTATGTACGGGCTAACCAACGATAGAGAAGAGGCGCTCCTACGAAAACAAAACGAGTTAACGTTTATCTGGACCAACAAGGCCGGGCACGGCATGGGCGTCACCATGAGTTATATCTGGCGCAATGGTCGTATCTGGTGTACTGCCACCGCACAACGGGCTCGCATGAAAGCTCTGGCAAGAGATAATCGCTGCAGTGTAGTCATTTCCAGTGCCGGTACAGACATCGATGTCAGCCAGTCCATTACCTTTAAGGGGCATGCAGTACTGCACACCGATCAAGAGACTAAAGACTGGTTCTATCCCGACTTTGCCCGGCATACCAATAATCCCGCCCCTACGCCGGATTTGTTTGTGCAATTCCTCGACACACCGGAGCGCATCGTTATTGAAGTCGTCCCGGAAAAAACCATCTCATTTGACGGCGGATCCATGCGGGACAAAACCTCAGATGCGATTAATAGCCAAGCAACATTACAACCAGAGCAATAGTTTCGCCCCATAGATACCGGTATCGCCATCGTAATATACGGGCGGTGCCTGCGCCTGGTACTTCAGAGGGTGCTCACCACGGGCATCCTCTTTTTACTTACCTGCACTACTCTCACCGATTGATCCAGATCAAGAAACAAACCAAAACAAACCGTACTGCTTGTTTTTATTTTAAATCCCCTGCTACTATCATCGGGCAACGTAGCAATCCGAATTGCATTTTCTATACCGCATCATACTTGGACAATAACGAGGAAAGAGCATATGACTGAGGCAATCCTAGAAGATCCGCAATCTTTGGCTGAGATGCCATTGTTTGACTCCGAAACACTCAAGTGTCCATATCACTTTGACAAAACCTTGCGTGAGAAGGCACCGGTCTATCAGGACCCGTCCTCCGGTATCTATATCGTCTCGACGTACGAACTTGTACGCGAAGCGCACAAAAAGCCCGATATATTTACCAACGATTTTGCCCTCGCACAGGGTGCCGATGCCGCGCTAGATGACGATATTGCGGCGGCGATGGCAAATACCTACGACCTTGGCAAGGGGACACTGCTTACGGTTGACGACCCAAAGCATAAGCTCTATCGCGATGAGCTCAGGGACTTCTTCCTGGCCAAGAATTTGGCCAAATACCGCCCCTGGATTAGTGACTTTACCGATCAATTGATCAGTACTCTCCCCAAGGGAGAGGGGTTTAATTTTATCGAGAAATTTACCCGCCCCCTTCCACTTTCCGTCATCATGCATGTACTAGGCATGCCCCTGGAGATGCGAGACCTAGCGTTCAAATGGACGGTCGACAACGTTACTGTTTTCTCGCAGCTGGGTGACAAAGAAACGCTGCTAGCTGCCCACGCCGGAGTCAAAGACGAATACGATTGGTTCGTTGAAGCGCTGAATGAGCGCCGAGAGAAGCCACAGGACGACCTGTTAACACTCATAGCACATGCCACCTATGAGGGGCGCCCGCTGACGATTGAGGAGCAGCTCTCCCATTGCACTCAGTTCCTGGTTGCGGGCAATGAAACCACCACGGCTACCTTGGCGGAAGGCATGCGCCAGCTCTGTATGCATCCTGAACAGCAAAAAATGGTGCGCGATGACCCGTCGCTTATCCCGACACTGGTGGAAGAATCCTTGCGTATCGCGTCACCAACCTCCAACATGTGGCGTGTCTGTAAAGCGGATTACACCCTTGGCGATGTCACGATTCCAGCTGGCAGCATGGTACTGCTTAAGTACTTCTCGTCGAATCACGATGAAAAGATGTTTGAGAATCCGCAAAAATTCGATTTAACCAGAAAGAACGTCAACCGTCACGTGGCGTTTGGATTCGGTTCCCATGTCTGCATCGGGCAACACCTATCCAAACTGGAAATGATCGTCGCCTGGGAGAAGCTCATCGAAAATAGCAGTAACTTTAGACTCGCTTGCCCTGCTGACAAGCTGGAATATATGCCTCACCTTCTTCTGCGCGGGCTGGAGGAAATTCCCGTGATCATCGAACCTTAATATCGCTAAAAGGTAGATAGGCGCAACGCGCCTTGACCTTGGGAATAAAAAAACAGGCGCTAAACGCGCCTGTTTTTTTACCTCCCTAAAGTACGCCTACCGAACCTGAAAACTCCTGTTATGAGAATCAGGCCGACGTTCCCGGGATGGTCCCCTCGTGAGAGGACTTCGCAATACTATCGCCGTCAAACTTGATGGTTTTTTCTGGAACCAACTCAATAATGACTCGTAGGGGTGTATCCAGGTGCGCGATCGCCGCCTCTTCTGTCGGCGCAGGATAGGGCGAGATGATCTTGGCCATTGCGGGATAGAACCAGTCCTTAGTTGCCTGGTCATCATGGATCTTGACCCGTCCTTTATAGGTAACAGTCTTGCCCGGCCCCATGTCAGTGCCCATGCTGGAAATAACCACCGATGCACGCGGGTCCCTGCGCAGTGCCTTGACCCGTGGTCGCTGGCTAGTTGCCGTGACCCAGATGGAACCATTCTTGGCAATGTAATTCATGATTACACCAAGACCGTGCCCTTCCTTATTAGTCCAGATGAAGTTGCACTCAATCTGCTTTTTCAGCAGTTCGTTCTCTCGCTCCTCTGACAAACCATATATCGTTACGTCTTCATAACCCTGCATATCCTTAGACATGACGAACCTCCGTTTTAGATTATTGGAGTTGTTTACAACCGTGGCCTCAATGGGCCTCTCTTGAGGCGGCCGGCGATTATAGGCGGGGCAAATGGCCCATTTGCTGACCACCCGAAAGGTCCAACAACTGCCCATTTACAAAACCGGAACGCGTTTCATCTGCAAGATATAACGCTGCCTCGGCGATATCATCGACGGTACCCATACGACCGGCTGGCGTATCAGCCACAAAGGCATCAATCAATGGTCCTACACCAAAGAAGGGCGCTGTCATGTCTGTTTCAATCAAACCGGCCGCGATAGAATTAAAGCGAACTTTCTTCGCAGCATATTCCACTGCCGCAACTTTGATCGCATAGTCGATACCGGACCTTGCCCCTGCATACACAGCCATTTCCGGACCAGGAATCCTCGCAGTGAGTGAGGAAATCGTCACCACCGAACCACCATGTGCCATCGACTTGGCAGCCCACTTGAAAAACAGCAATGCGCCGACAAAACTAATTTCCAAGGTTGGCCGAATCTGATCGGCAGTGAGATCATCGATCAGCCCAGCGGCGTGAATGCCCGCAGAATTTATCGCAATGTCGACGTTTCCGTATTCCTTCAATGCACTGTCAAACAGGCTCTGGATTTGATCTTCATCAGTGATATCGCAAGCCACTGCCAGACCACCGATCTCTTTCGCAAGCGCCTCCAGTGGTTCCTTGCGTCTGGCTGCAACAACAACGTTCGCGCCCTCAGCTGCGAGACGACGTGCAATCGCTGAGCCAAAATTCTGCGCACCTGAAGCGCCAATTACCACAGCCGTTTTATTGGTCAAGGTTCCCATTACTGTCTTCCTTTTCAAAATAATCTTTCAGCCAAGAAAAAGATCGGAAATTTCCTTACGCAAGATATCTTTCTTGACTTTTCCACTGGCCGTTCTCGGCAAGTCTTCAACAAACTCTACATGTTCGGGAATTTTCTGTTTTGCCAAAGCGGCTTTGTCAGCAAATTCAGCGATTTTAGGTAGGTCAAGCTTATGGTCATCCGAGACCGGAATCACAAAGGCGCAGACGCCTTCGCCCAGACGGTAGTGTGGCATCGCTACAACGGCAGCCTCTTTAATTTGAGGGTGATCGTGCAATACGTCCTCGATTTCCTTCGCACTCAGATTCTCACCACCGCGAATTATGATGTCCTTCTTACGGTCGGTAATCAGGATGGCATTGTCCGCTGTGCGCATGCCGATATCGCCAGTGTAAAAATAACCTTCGTCATCATGGGCTTCACGGTTTTGTTGCGGGTCGGCATAGCCAAGCATCATGCCAGCACCACGGGCAGTAATCTCACCGTCAACGCCAACCGGAACCTCATTACCCTTATCATCGACAATCTTTACGTCATACCCATAAATCATACCGTCGGTTTCCGCCGCGAGGTTCTGCTCACCGTCCCGAACAAAGCCCTGGGTAATGACCGGTGTTTCGGTACTGCCATACACGCGAAACGCACGGCAATGATCCAATTCTTCGTAGCAGCGGTGGATGATCTGTGGCGGCACGGCGGCGCCGCCACAGGCGAATAGGCGCATAGTGGGCAATCCCGTTTTATGGCGTTTTGCTGCCGCCAAGAGTTCCACCAGGAACGGCGTCGCACCCACACTGGCTGAGGCGCCAACCCGCTGGATGTACTCGACCGCTGCATCAGCATCCCAACGGGCCATCAATGCCGACTTCACTGGAGAAATAAATGGCAACACCATGCCAGATCCATAACCGGTAATGTGTGTGACGGGTGAAGGCATCAGCATGATATCGCCTTCTCTGAGGTCCCAGCAGTCGACGGAATTCTGAATAATGCGCGCAAGTGTATTGTGGCTGTGCAGTACCGCTTTTGGTGTGCCGGTGGTTCCCGATGTATAAAGGATCGTTTTAATCGAATTCGGGTCTACATCCGGCAAGCTATTGATATCTGCGGGTAAATTATCCAACAGGTCTTCAAACCGCAGCGTACCTTCATGACTTCCCTCCGCACGTGCCGTAACCACATACTTGAGATCAGGAAGCTCTGATCGCAGGGCAGCAATCATCGAGGGAAACTCTAGGCTACGAATCTTCTCTGGAATAAAAATGAGCTTGGTCCCGGCGTCTTTGAGGATAAAGCGCAGCTCACGATCCCGATATATGGGAATCACAGGATTTACGATCAGCCCCATTGCAGACGCAGCGATATCGAGCACGACCGACTCGCGCCAGTTTGGCAACTGAAAGCTAATCACATCGCCCTGCACCAGGCCGAGCTTCCTCAGGCCGGTAATCAGACGTCTGGCTTGTAATGCGACGGAACCATAGGTTATCGGCGCTTCGTCTTCCAAATAGATCGCCACATCGTCAGGGTTAGAGGCAGCCTTCTCCCAGGCTCCATCAGAAATGGTGGTATTTGCCCAGTACTTTCCGTCGCGCTGAATACGCGCTTCTGTCAGGGGATTAATCATCATTATGGTCCCTCGCTGAAATAGTCAGTCCAGATTTAACTACGACGCTCTTGCCTATAGCTCCGATAGCAAATGGCCACCATCCACGGTGATGGATGAGCCTGTCATGAGAGAGCCGGCATCCGATGCCAGCAGCAGCAACGGCCCGTTGAGTTCACCAAGCTCTCCGGTACGACGCATCGGAATACGGTTAACCAGCGCCTGTCCGTCTTCCGTCTTCAACCATTCACTGATCAACGGTGTGCTGAAGTAACCAGGGCAGATGGCATTCACTCGGATATTGTGTTCTGCAAGCTCCAGCGCAGCCGCCTTGGTGAACTGCACCACTGCGGCCTTCGCGGAGGCGTAACTGCTGAGCATTTTTTGCAGGCGATTGGCCGTGATTGAGGCGATATTCACGATACTGCCACCCAAGCCAGCGGCGGTCAGTCGACTTGCCGCTTCCCTGGTGACATAAGCAACACCATTGAGATTGGTGTTCACTACGTCATTCCAATCACTGTCAGAAACTTCAAGGAGCAACCGAGCAATCGAAATACCCGCGTTGTTGACGACCACCGTAACCTTGCCAAACCGTTCCTCAATCTGGTCGAAAGCAGCGCTTATACTTGCTGAATCTGTGACATCCATGGTGACCGCCATAGCCTCACCACCTCGGTCAGCAATTGCATCACGTGCAGATTCCAGTAAATCTGTGCGACGCGCCGCAAGAACGACTTTCGCACCCGCGTCCGCCAACACTTGTGCAAAGTGCAGACCAAAGCCACTCGACGCGCCGGTAACCAAGGCAACCTTTCCGGTGAGCGAAAAAGGTTCTAATAGTTTGTTCATAGGCCTTTCCCAATATATACCTGCACGGCTATTTTTCATTCAGGTACTTGTCGAGTGTCTGATGGAAATGTCGAATCCGCACTTCCTGGTAATTACCCAGAGTTACAGCACCCTTTTTGGAGGCTTTCAGCCCTTTCTGTACCTGCGGGAGGTTGGCGCCATCCTGATTAAACACATTGGCAAAACCCGCCCCCATCACCTCGGCCGCTTCACTGAAGGGCTGGTCAATGCCAAGACGGAATGTCGGTGCATCCGGCGGTGATTCTGTTCCTTGCGGGAAGCGGGTCAACAGGAAAATTTCCATGATGCAGCTATCAACATCGTCGCCATTCGGGCGGTGACGATAAGTAATGACGGTGCCATTGCCAGCCCATGGCGCAAAGTTCGGGAATAGCAGGTACAACGTGGAGTCCATTAGCTCCGACATGGTGGTACGACCGGCAAAGTCTTCCCCTGCCTGCTCATTCGCAACCGGGAGGTTGAGGGCCGCGTACATCTCGCGAGCGGTTTGCCCAGGCGCGAGCTGCGGGCGATCGGGCACCCCGATCAGCTCCATCATCGCATCCAACGACTGCTGTTCAGTGAATTGATCCGCGTGACTGGGGTTGACGACACCATAGGCACTGATGGTCCGGCTGACGTGATCTCCCCAGATGTCATATTGGGAATTATCAATACCCTGGAAAGGCATGAGCTGTGGGTGCGTTGCAATTGCGTGATAAGACTCAATGAAGGCTTCGAGCGCGACTTTCCAATTACAGGCAATCACCTTCTCGATATGCAGTGAGACAAAACGCTGTTCGTGCTTCCACTGGTCCATGTGATTAGGAAGTACTTCCATATACTCTCTGAGGGATGGCGCATCTTCATCCATATTGATGAATACCCACCCGCCCCAGGTATCCACTTTCACCTCATGGAGTTTACTGTTCTCCTTGGTAACATGGGGGAAGTCCCACTGGCAGGGCGCCCCGAGGAATTCACCATCGAGATCCCACGACCAGCCGTGATACGGGCAGCGAAGATTGTCACTATTGCCGGCGCCGCGCTTCAGGACCCGACCACGGTGCAGGCAGGAGTTATGAAAGGCTTTCAGCTCGCCAGACTCCGTACGCGTCAGCAATATTGAATCATTGACGATATCGTAGACGAAATAATCTCCGGGCTTGCGCAACCGGTTTTCGCGACATGCAATCTGCCAGGTCTTACGCCAGACTTTTTCCACTTCCAGGTCAAAAAAAGCCTTGGACGTGTAGCGCTCGACAGAGAGATCTTCTGATCCGAGATAGGTTTCAGTACTTTCCAGCAACGCGTCCGGCACATCCACCGTTTCCCGCTTCAGCAAGTCCTGAAAGGACTCGGACGGACTGCGGGCAATAATATCTTCTGGGCTCAGTTCCGCTTGTTCTGACATGGCTATGCCTCTTCTTGTTGTTACCTAGCGTTGCAAAATCGTTACTGCGCTAATACCCGGTGCCCCATATACATGGGTGTAGCCGACCTTGGGGGCACTGGGAACCTGACGCTCACCTGCCTCTCCACGCAACTGTACGCAGGTCTCGTACACTTGGCGCAGGCCAGTTGCGCCAATCGGCTCGCCATTGGCGAGGCAGCCACCATCGGTATTGATCGGGAGCTTCCCATCAATGCCCGTTTCCCCAGCTTGAATCAGCGCTTCTTGCTCCCCATGTTCACAGAAGCCGTTCTCTGCCATATGCATCACTTCCGCTCCGGATTCGGTGTCCTGCAACTGCAGTACATCGATATCTTGCGGGCCCAGACCCGCTGCCTCGAAAGCGGCTTTTGAAGCATCAACCGTGGGACCATCCACTTGCTGCAGCGCTTGTGAAGGTGCAAATACTTCGAAGGAACCGTAGCGTCGCGAGCGAACTGCTGCCGACTTCAGGTAAATCGGTTTATCGGTGTAACGACGTGCAATATCCGCCCGGCAGAGAATCAAGGCCACACCACCTTCTCCAGGCGCACAGAACATGAACTTGGTCAGTGGGTGACTGATCATTGGGGATTGGCTGATAACCTCCAGTGGAATCTCTTCGCGACGCCAGGCATTGGGGTTTTTTGCACCATTCGAAAATGCTTTCTGTGCGACCTTGGCCAGCGTATTGTTGCTGATCCCATAGGTATCCATATAACGCTGGATTTTCATTGCAAAAAACTGAGTCGTCATCATCAGACCCACTTCGCCATACCACTCGTCGATTCCCATCTGCTTGGGATCCGCATTGAAGGCACCGCGATCATGCTTATCGAAGCCAGTCACCATACCAATGTCATACTCTCCGGATTTGATCGCGTTGAACGCGGAAATCAATGCACTGCCACCAGTCGCACAGCCATTGGCCACATTGATAAAGGGTAAGCCGGTCAAGCCAAGTTCATTGACCATCGCATCCGCGCTACCTGCGCTGGCGCTACCGCCAAAACCAAACTGCATGTCTTTCCATTCGACACCAGCATCTTTTAGTGCCAAGCGCGCGGCATAAGCGCCCTGCTGTAACCCGCTCAGGCCGGGTGTACGACCAAACGGGTGTATCCCGATTCCAACGATTGCAACGTCCATTAATTCCCCCTATCTCAGGCATCCCCGGCGAGCGGTGGCATATTCACCACAGTACCGGAATACGTTTTCCCGGCTTGCGACACGGTGATCACAGCCTGGACTTTGGTCATTCGGCAGCCTTAAACGCAAAACTCATCACCGGGTTTCCCGCATCATCATGGCGAAAGGTTTCCACCACGAGTTCCATTTCCATCCCAATCTTGAGTTTCGCCGGATCGTTTTCGAGAAGCCGACTCTCCACACAAACTGCGCCGGGCAATTCCACGTAACCAACACCAAACGGTGTAAACGTTTCCGGCGTTTCATCGGAGTGGTAGGGCTTCTTCGGCATAAACCCCTGAATGGTCCACGTCCAGAGTTTTCCGCGGCGTGGTAGCTCCTCGGTCACCACGTCCTCACTGCCACAGGCGGGGCAACTGGGTTTTCGCGGAAACTCTGCTATATTGCAGGATCGACAGCGGCTGCCGAGTAGCGCCGGAGTTTCCGAAGGCCAAGTGAATAGCCCTTCGGCAATTGGAATTTGCTTGTACATTACCGCCTCCCTAGTGATGAATCGCGCGGTCATACGCATCGAGGACCGATTCATGCATTGCTTCTGACATCGTCGGATGCGCGAACACCGTTTCCATCAGTTCTTCTTCCGTTGTTTCCATTTTCCGAGCAATGACATAACCCTGGATCAACTCCGTCACATCGGCGCCGATCATATGTGCTCCGAGCAATTCTCCCGTTTCGGCATCGAACACAGTCTTAACAAAACCTTCCATGTCACCCATGGCCTGAGCCTTACCGAGATTGCTGAGATCAAATTTGCCGACGCGCACGGACACACCCTGAGCTTTCGCCTGAGACTCTGTCAGACCCACACTGGCAACTTGGGGGGCGCTGTAAATACAGGAAGGTACGGTAAGTGGGTCAAGTGGCTCCAGATCATCAGCGCCGGCGATTCGCTCCACACAAGTGACCGCCTCATGACTCGCCTTATGCGCCAACAGCGGCGGCGCAGTCATGTCGCCGATGGCATAAATACCCTCGACAGTGGTTTGCGACCATTCATTGACCACCACCTGGCCCTTTTCCATCGCGATGCCTTGCGCCTCCAGTCCAAGGTGTTCGGTATTGGCGACGACACCTACCGCCATAATCACCCGGTCAAAGACAGCTTCCTGTGGGTTACCTGCTGCATCTTGCCACCGCGCATAGGCACGCCCACCTTTCACATCAATACTCCGAACGCTCGATCCGAGAGAAAACTGTACACCGCGCTTCTTGAACGAACGCATTGCCAGCCGCGAGATGTCTTCATCTTCCTGAGGCAGGATGCGATCGGCCATTTCGATCACCGTGACTTCACTACCAAATGTGGAATAGAAGCTGGCGAACTCAATGCCGATGGCGCCGGCACCGATGATCAATAATGACTCTGGGACCGCTTTCGGAGTCATCGCTTCCCGAGCGGTCCAGATTACCTCGCCATCCGCCTCCACTCCTGGAATCATTCTGGGGCGGGCACCAGTTGCAAGGAGAATGTGTGGCGCAGTGATCGAAGCAATCACGGCGCCATTGGAGCTGATACTGACTGCGTTACGATCGATCAGACTGGCAAATCCCTCGAAGACACAGATATCGTTCTTCTCCATCAGGTAGCGAATACCGCGACTGAGACGACCGGCGGTGCTGCGGCTTCTCTGGACAATTTTCTCGATATCAAAGCCAGGTTCGCTTACCGTCAATCCGTAGTCATCTGCATTTTTCATCTGCTGATAAACTTCGGCACTTTTCAACAGGCTCTTGGTCGGAATGCATCCCCAGTTCAAACAGGTACCTCCGAGGTGCTGACTTTCTACGAGTGCTACCCGCATGCCCAATTGCGCTGCACGAATGGCTGCGACGTATCCACCCGGTCCGGCACCCACCACGACCAGGTCGAATGATTGCTTATCAATTTTTCTCTCTGCCACATTGATATCCTTACACCAGCATGGAAGCCGGGTTTTCTAAAAACCCTTTAACCGACTGAAGGAATCTGGCGCCCACTGCGCCGTCGATTACGCGATGGTCACAAGAGAGAGAGACTGTCATCATCGTGGCCGAGACAATCTTTCCGTCGCGCGCAACGGCTTTCTCTTTACCTGCGCCTACCGCAAGGATTGCCGCCTGAGGTGCGTTGATGATTGCATCGAAGTGATCGACACCGAACATCCCCAAGTTGGACACACTGAATGTACCCCCTTGCAACTCATCGATGGCCAGCGCTCCAGCATGCGCGCGGTGTGCCAGGTCCCGCGATTCTTCGGAAATCTGTAGCAGGCTCTTGGAGCAGGCATTGCGAATCACAGGTGTTACCAGACCGCCATCGAGCGCGACCGCGACCGAGATATCAGCACGCTCAAAAGCACGGACTGTGTCGCCGGCATACTGGACATTGACTTCCGGCACCCGCTTAAGCGCACTGGCGCAGGCTTTGATTACAAAGTCATTCACTGAAATTTTATGGCCGAGCTCGCCATTCATGTACTTTCGCTGAGCCAGCAAGCTGTCAATATCAATCTCCACATTCACACGGTAGTGGGGAATGGTCTGCTTCGCCTCACTCAGGCGCGCCGCGATTGTCTGACGCATCCTGCTGAATTTCTGCACGCTGAAGTCAGATGCTCCGCTTAGCAAACGTGCAGCATTTTCTACATCATCCTTGGTAACGCGATTCCTGCGTCCGGTCGGTACGATGTCATTCAGATTGAGGGCCAGCTTCTTGGCGAGCCTGCGAGCCACTGGTGTCGCCGCAATGCGGGAGTCATCCAGAGACGAGCTCGCCACCTGGGAAGACGCTACCGTTCTCCTGACCGGTGCAGCAATACTTATCCCCGCGGCTTTCTCCACGTCCCACTTGGAAACACGACCGTTTCTTCCGGTGGGCGATACATTGTGCAGGTTGATGTTATGTGTTTTGGCAATTCGCCGAGCCACAGAGGAAGCCTTCACATTCGTGTCATCAGGCCCATCAGACAGTGCCGCCTCATTTTTTTCACCTGCAGGTGACACTGTGGTTGTAGTAGGAGCCAACCTCTCGTTAGCAGCAGGCTGTGGAACTTGCTGCTTACTATCGTCGCCAGAAACCAACGAGGGAACCAGGGCCGCAGCATCCGGTTCAAAGTTCGCGACAAAGGCATCGATTTCCGCATCAGTAACCTCTCCCTGTGCAACCACGCCGAGTAGCATCGCCACACGATGAATTTCACCGGGTTGAGCAACGATACGAACCAGTGTGCCGTTACAGGTGCTTTCTGCAGTATTGATGATTTTTGACGTTTCAATATCGACCACTTCATCGCCGACAGAAACCTCATCCCCCTCACCAACACGCCACTCCGTAATCTCGCCCTCTTCCATTGACATGCCCCACTTGGGGACTGTCAGCGCCTTTAAGTTACTCATGAGGCATACTCCAGTACTTGTCGGACAGCCGCTTCAATATCGGCCTCTTGCGGTATCCAGGCATCCTCGAGATTGGGCGCAAACGGTACCGGGGAATGTGCTGCAGTAACTTTCTTAATCGGCGCTCGCAAGCTGCCAAACGCTTTTTCGGCAACGATACTGGAGATATCGGACGCAATCCCGCAGCGTGGCGTCATCTCATCCACCACGACCAATCGGCCGGTCATTTCAACACTCTCGAGAATCGCTTCCTCATCGAGCGGTGATGTGGTGCGTGGGTCGATCACATCACAGGTGATACCTTCCGCCTCGAGCCGGTCTGCCACGGCAAGGACTTTGTGCATCGGGTTGGAGATCGCCACGATGGTGAGATCCTTACCTTCGCGGTAATACTTGGCCTCACCGAAGGGCACCGTATACATCTCGTCAGGGACCTCGCAGCTGGTGTCGTAAAGAATTTTGTCCTCTACAAAAATCACGCAGTCATCATCCTGAATCGCCTGCAGCATCAGGCCTTTCGCATCGTAAGCATTGGTGGGGCACACCACCTTCAACCCGGGCACCATGGTGACCATCTGGGTGAGGTTTTGGGAATGCTGTGCGCCGGCTCGCCATCCCGCTCCGGTGGTACAGCGAATAACCATCGGACATTTGGCCTTGCCACCAAACATGTAATGAAACTTGGCCGCCTGATTGTAGATTTGATCAAAGCAAACGCCGAAGAAGTCCATAAACATCAATTCGGCAACCGGGCGCAGGCCGGTCTGTGCGGCCCCTGCCGCAGCACCGATGATGGCGGACTCGGTAATCGGGGTGTCGATCACTCGCGAATCGCCGTAGGTCGGCAGCAACCCCTTGGTCACTCCCATCACACCGCCGTAGGCGTCCCTTGAACCATCGCACCCTGCGCCACCTGACACTTCCTCACCCAGTACAATTACGCTGGAATCTTCGGCCATGGCCTGATGCAATGCTTCGTTGATTGCTTCTCTGTATGTTTTGACGGGCATCCTGATAACTCCAAATTTATTCTTGTGAACGGGCTTTTATCAAAGCGCCTTTGGGTTCATTAATACGCTGAGCTGTAGACGTTGGTGAGCAATTCCTCGTCACCCGGCGCTGGAGCCGCGAGGGCTGCCTCAGTTACTTCATTGATGTAGCTGGCAATTTCCTCGTCAATCGCATCAAGTTCTTTTGCACTTGCCAGTTTATTTTTGATCGCAGCCTTGCGGGCAATCACAAGACAATCCTCGTCTTTCATCAGGCGCTCAATCTCTCCGTCACCACGATAGGCCTGGGGATCTCCCTCGAAGTGCCCTTTGAACCGCGGCACATTGGCTTCGATGGTGACAGGGCCCTTGCCCTGTCGGCAGTGTTCCACCACCTGTTTGCAGACCTCGTATACGGCAAACAAGTCGGTTCCATCTACTTTATAGGCGGGCATACCGAAACCCTGTGCGCGACTGGCGATATCTTTTGAGCCGACCGCGTAACTTGCATGGGTACCTTCGCCATAGCCGTTATTTTCAAACAGGAAAATGGCCGGCAATTTCAATACGACGGCGAGATTCATGGCTTCAAATGTGGTTCCCTGGTTTGACGAACCATCTCCACCAAATGCAACACCAACCCGGTCGGTACCCAGCGTCTTGGCGGACAGCGCCGCACCCACGATAATGGGAGGACCGCCGCCAACAATCGCGTTTGCGCCGAGCATCCCCTTGTCAAAATCGGCAATGTGCATAGAGCCACCCTTGCCATCGCACAGGCCACCCTGCTTGGCCATGATCTCTTTCATCATGCCACCAACATCGCCACCTTTGGCGATGCAATGACCATGACCACGGTGGGTGCTGATTACGTAGTCATCATCCTCGAGCAAGAGACAAAGACCTGCAGCAACCGCCTCCTGGCCAGAATAGAGATGAAGAAAGCCCGGGATATTGCCTTTCATAAATTGTTCGCTGATTTTGGCTTCAAAATCACGAATCGTTCGCATCGTTCGGTAGGCTTTCAGGAACTGCTGCTTGCTCATGCCGGCCGTGGATGCCTTGGGTTTGGTTATTTCTTGTGTATCTAGGGACATGTTCTGCCTCGATGTATTGTTATCGGTAACAACCGTTCAGTATTCGGATCGTCACTTCTAGCGTTACAGGGTCAATCCCTGCATCCAGTTAGCATGAAAGCCATTGGGAACTCGACTAGGTATGTGGATTTTTGCTACCGGACCGGAGGTAAAGTCTCCAGCCGGCAGAATAGAGAGGAACTGCCCCTCTCCGGGGTTGTAGACAAAACACATCAGCCACCCATCTTTTTCGTTTTCAGATTCGGGGTTGGCGACATACACCGGCTCTCCCGCGTTCGCCTCGGAGCCGTATTCATGTAGGACCGTCTCACCGGTGTTGAAGTCGTAACGCCCGGTACAGTTGTAGCCGTGCGCATCTCCCCAGCTACGATTGCTTGATGCGGCGAAGCCATAGCGGTATGACTTACCCATACGGCGCTCATCTACCCGTGAGAACTCACAGAAGACGTCAGAGAATTCTTCGTTCGTGACGGTTCTGGTTTTTGTATCGAGTTCCATGCGATACATCCGGCGCGCCTGCTTCTCCACACCGGTACCCTGCTCCTGGGTAAAGGGCATGGAGTTGATCCACACATAGTCGATGATGATCTTTCCACCCTTCTCGAATCCGTTGCAAAAGTGCCAGCTAAAGAACGCATCTGTCTCATAGGTGACAATGTCTTCAGAGCCGCTTCGTGGAATCACAAAGATCTTGGTGCCCTTCTCGGGCTCCCATGAGAAGGGATTCTCACCTCGCATCGCCCGATTCACGTCGTGAAACGCTGGCGCATAGAAAATGACCACATAATTTTCAGTAATTTGCAGATCATGAATGATGCCCTTGCGCGCGAACGGCACTTCAATGGTCTTCTTATGCCGGGCGTTTTTATCAAATATCTGGACCCAGTAATTCGCACTGTCCCAACGCTGGGTACAGCTAATCAGGTCGCCCGTCGTCGGGCAGATTTTTGGGTGTGCAGTGAGCGCGTCACCAGGCTTGAGGGCACCGTCATAGTCGTACAGCCCAACGGTGGAAAGATCATTATTCAGGAGGTGAGGAAAGCCTCCCTCCCACATCGCAAGAAGCTTGCCACCGTGATACAACACATTCGTGTTAGCGGTATTGCGCACCGGATTAGGCTCGCCACCCGCCTCGATCACATCCTTCGGCACCTCAAGCAGCTTTCCAACACTCCCGTAGATGGTGCGATTGAATTGCCGCTCGGTTTTCAGGTGACTGGTTTCGACCCAGCGATTTTTATAAGTCGCCTTGCCGTCCCGCAGGTAAATCGCGTGGATCATGCCATCGCCATCTAACGGGTATACATAGTGGTTGGGCTGAAAAGCGGTATTGGGGCCGTCCCTCATAAAAGCCCCTAAAAGATTCTTGGGAATCTGCCCCTCGACTTTGAGTTCATCAGGCCCGAAATCGCTTTCTTCAATCACCGGCGCGTAATTGCCCTGCAAGTAGGGAGAGATGCTTAAATCCATGAGATCGCCCTCGTAACCTGATCTGAGTTTGTGAGGCCGCCGCGGATACATCAGTGTGAGGCCTGCGGTTTCAATAGATACTATCAGCCCTCAAAAAAATAAAACAGTCCCGCCTGTTTATTTTTTTTGACACGCCAGATAAAGTCGATTGAAAGTACGCTGAGACGCTCAACGGGTAGATAAAAATGCAGAAAACACTAGATAGTCACGACGATTTGGCGGATGAAATCACATTGCGCAATCTAATGGCGCAGTACTGCGACGCAGTAATTCGCCACGATTCTGGCCGCTGGATTGATTGTTGGAGTGAGGATGCTCACTGGAACCTCTTGGGTAATACCGTATCCGGTAAAGAGGCCATTCTGACGCTCTTCCAGCAAATGATGACAGGGTTTGAATTTGCCCTGATGATCCCCGGCACCTGCCAGTTCAAAGTAGCCGGCGATCGCGCTACCGGTTACTGGTACCTGCAAGAACACACTAAAGATACTGATGGAAATGCCAATTCGCTGTTTAGCCGTTATGAGGATTGCTATATCAAGCAGGACGGGAATTGGAAATATCAGCGGCGAAACTATCAGATCCTATACACTGGTGAACCGCTATTTACCGCAGCATTTCCATCTTCAAATGGCGCCAATCCGCGGCCAAACACCGCCGAAAATGCTGACACCTCGAACACGACCGTCGACCCCTGAGACAAAATGGCCAGAACCGAGTTCTGGCCAAATATCGCCGCCCCAGAGAGCAAAGCCTTGCTGCGTGGGCAGCCGCCCTATACGGACTCCTCAGGAATCCGCGTGATCAATTTTCCCTGGTTCGAACCATCGAATAATTTTAGAAAGGTTGGCAGAATATTGTCGAGATCATCAACGATCTCTTCCCGATACTGAAGCTTTCCAGCCATCAGCCACCCTGCAAGCTGCTCAACACCCTCAGTAAAACGGTCAACATAATCGAGCACCACAAAACCCTGTACCGTCAAACTCTTGGCGACCATCTGCCACAAATTTCGAGGACCCGGTGCATCGGCTTCGTTATACGTGGAAATCCATCCACACACAGCAATACGGGCGTGCTTGTTCATGCACATTAATGCCGCATCCAGAATGTCACCGCCGACGTTGTCAAAATAGATGTCCACGCCTTGTGGGCAGGCGCCCTTGATCGCCGCCTCGAGATCACCACAGGTCTTGTAGTTAATCGCATCGTCAAAACCGAGCTCCTCGGTAATCCACGCACATTTATCATCTGAACCAGCAATACCAACCACACGACAGCCTTTTAGCTTGGCAATCTGGCCCACAGTGGAGCCCACCGCCCCCGCGGCGGCACTCACCAATACTGTTTCCCCGGCTTGCGGCTTACCTACGTCAAGCAATCCAAAGTAGGCGGTCAAACCCGTTGGCCCAAGAATTCCTAGAAAGCTACTCAAGGGAATTCCAGCGGCCTCATCCAATCGAGTCATCGCTGCTGCCTGTGCCGTCGTATAGCGCTCCCATGCACCTACCGCCAAGACCACATCGCCTTCCGACAACTGGTCGCTATTGGACTTCACTACCCGACCGATCACCGAGCTACGAATTGGCTCGCCAATCCCAATCGGTTCAATGTAATTACTGACATCACTCATCCACCCCCTGATTGCCGGGTCGAGCGAGATGTACATATTGCGGATAACCACTTCCCCTTGTTCCGGCTCACGCAGCGGAACATCGCGGAACGGAACCTCTTCCGGGGTGGGCGCTGCGTCCGGACGGGACGCGAGATAGAACTGTCGATTGATCATGTCTTGCATAAAAGAAATGGCCTTTCTGGATGCGCCCACAAACACTCCCCAGTCTTCGCAGGTCTCCGCGCGTTATCGTTAGTTGGGGCACCCCCCTCCTAACGCTCAGCAATAACTCGAACGGGCTGAACATGCCCGCAGCTCATGGCAATATAAACCCAGACAAAAAAACAGTCAAACCTGATTGTTTGGGTTTGGTAAGTTTGATACGTTTACCGATAGCCAACGGATGACAGTCAAACACCCCGGACAAAGGCTGTAGAAGGAAAACAATATGACGGTACTGATTAATGGATACGTCGACATCAAGGCCGAGGATCGTGCCAATGCCTTGTCAGCGGCCGTGTCACTGATCGAAGAAACACGTTTGCAAAAAGGCTGCCAGCATTATGTGTGGTCGGCAGACCCGACATCAGAGACCCGCGTCTACGTATACGAAAAGTGGGACTCCACCGAAGACTTAGTTGCGCACCTTGCTGGACCATATTACGCACAGATGCTCGGCCTACTGGGCAGTTTCGAGATACTCAACACCGCAGTATCCAAGTACAAGATTGCCATCGAAGAGCCCGTTTATGACTCAGAGGGCAACCCGCGCGGCGACTTCTTTACGGTTTAATCACCAGCTCCAGACTCACGCTTAATCACTAATAATATAATTCAGGGTTGAACATCATGGCTGAAACGCAAGGCGACAAGAAGATCAAAACCTACTGCCGATTCTGTCACGCGACCTGCCCTATGGAAGTCACGGTGCGTGACAATAAGGTCATTTCGCTGCGACCCGATATCGAGAATAAACTCTTTGGTGGCTACACCTGCCTAAAAGGCCGGCAAATGCCTGAGCAGCTGTATTTGCCTGAACGAATCCTCTGCTCGCTCAAAAGAAACCCCGACGGTACCCGCAGCGAGATAACTACCGATCAGGCACTCGACGAAATCGCCGAGAAACTCAAGGCCATCCGCGACGAATATGGCCCGCGCAGCATTGCCAGCTATAACGGTACCGTATCCTTTCAAAATTCCGCGACGCACCCGGTGGCCAAGGCCTGGCATGTCGCACTGGATTCCCCTTCTTACTACACCAGCATCACCATCGACCAACCGGCAAAAGTAGGCATTGGCCAGGCGCGCATGGGTTTCTGGGCCGGTGGCAACCATACCTGGCGGGATTCCAACGTCGCGCTGATTATCGGCAATAATACGCTGGTCTCGCATTTCTCCATCCCGGGCGGAATTCCCTCGTTCAGCCCCAGCAGTGCACTGCGGGAAGGTAAGAAACGCGGCATGAAAATTATCTGCGTGGACCCTCGACGCACAGAAGTTGCCGCGCGCTCGGATATCCACTTACAGATCAAGCCCGGTCAGGATGCAGTCCTGCTGGCGGGACTGCTGCATATCATTCTGGAAGAAAACCTGCACGATGCAGAATTCTGTAAGGAAAATATTGAAAACCTGGAACCGTTCAAGCAGAGCCTTGCCCGCTTTGCGCCAGACTATGTTGCCGAACGTGCAGGGCTCGACAAAGATGACATTCTTGCCGCTGCTCGCATGTTTGCTGCAGGCCCCAAGGGCTCGGCGACTACCGGTACTGGCCCAGAGATGGGCCCCTACCCGAATCTGGTGCAGCATTTAACGCAAGCACTCAATGCAATCTGCGGGCGCCACTACCGTGCCGGAGAAAAGCTGCCAAACCCAGGTGTACTGTCACCACCGTTTCCTCGCCTGGCACAGGCGGTACCACCACAACCGGAATGGCTGACAGGGATACGCAGCCGTGTATCCGACGATATTGGCGAGGTCACCGTACTGACGGCGAATGGACCGCTTAAAGAGATGCCCACAGCCATCTGCGCAGATGAAATTTTGATGGAGGGCGAAGGGCAAATTAAGGCACTCATCTGTATCGGCGGGAACCCTTTGCTGGCCTGGCCCGGGCAGGAAAAGGCCTACAAAGCACTAAAAAATCTCGACCTACTGATCTGCCTCGATTACAAGCTGTCTGCCACGGCGGAAATGGCGGACTATGTCATCGGCTCGAAGCTCTGCCTGGAGCGCGACGATCTCACCGTACTTACTGATATCTGGTACGAGCAACCCTATAGCCACTACACCAAATCGGTTGTCGAAGCCGAGGGCGATGTCATTGAGGAATGGGAACTATTCTGGGAGCTCGGCAAACGCCTTGGCCTCGATCTCAACATAGGTGAGCAACCACTGGACATGGTCAACAAGCCATCGAAATATGACATTCTGGAAAAAATGACCGCGGGCTCGAGAATACCCTTGAAAGAGATATACCAGCGCGACGGCGGTCATGTATTCGACGCCCCTGATGTCATTGTTCAACCTGCAGACCCAGCGACCAAAGGCTTGCTGGATCTGTTCCCCGCAGGACTGGACGAAGAACTGGAAGGCGCAGCTACCGATGCAGATCGCAGTGTTACGGAGGCACAGCAACATCCCTACCTGCTGGTCAGCCGGCGCATGAAAAACACCTTCAACTCCACGGGTCCAGAGTTGAGTTTCCTTGCATCAAAGGGGACAACAAACCCGGCCTTTATGAATCCCGATGACCTGGCAGCAATGAATATCGAGGATGGCGAAATTATTTTTATTCGCTCCGTACGCGGTGAAATACCGGGCGTAGTACAAAGCAGCCCGGACATTCGCAGGGGAGTAATTTCTATGGCCCACTGCTGGGGGGGCGCTCCAGACGGTGCCGGCGATGACAAGGTGCGGGAAATTGGCGCCAATACCAACCGACTCATCCACAACCTGGACAACCCGGCGAAATATTCCGGAATGGCACAGCAAAGCGCCATTGCGGTATCTATCCGCAAGGTGAGCGAGCCGGTCTGATTTTCATACGACCAATGAGCACGGTAACGATGCCCACCGAAAATACGATGTGTGGGCATCTTATGCCATAAATGCGGCCGATTATTTCACTGATACAGAACCTACGACACTTGCCGACACTGCGAGGAATACCATGTTAGCTCTTTCCAATCCATCGCTGCTTCGCTCCCAGCTCTATATCAATGGTGCATGGGTGCACGCCGACAACGAAACAACGTTTTCGGTGTATAACCCGGCAACGCGAGAAAAAATTATCGACCTACCCAACGCCGGTGCGGCAGAGACCCATCGCGCTATCCTGGCAGCAGACGAGGCACTCAAAGTCTGGAAGCAGGTCGTCGCCAAGGAACGATCCGCGGTGTTGAAACGCTGGTTTCAGCTCATCATGGAAAATCAGGAAGACCTGGCCAAACTGATGACCGCAGAGCAAGGCAAGCCACTGGCCGAGTCCCGTGCGGAAGTTGCCTATGGCGCATCGTTTGTCGAATGGTTTGCGGAAGAAGGCCGCCGGGTCTATGGCGATACCATAGCGGCAAATAACCCCAATCAACGTATTGTGACTCTGAAACAACCTGTGGGCGTGGTTGCAGCAATCACGCCCTGGAACTTCCCAATCGCCATGATCACCCGCAAGGTAGCACCGGCACTCGCTGTGGGCTGTACGATCGTATTGAAACCCGCAACCGAAACGCCCCTGTGTGCGCTGGCACTGGCAAAACTGGGCGAAGAAGCGGGTATCCCTGCGGGTGCCTTTAGCGTGGTAGCCGGTAACAAGGCACGGGATATCGGCGGTGCAATGACCAGTAGCCCAACCGTGCGTAAGCTCACCTTTACTGGCTCGACCGAAATTGGCAAGACACTGATGGAACAGTGTGCCGGTACCATCAAGAAAACCTCGATGGAACTCGGCGGCAATGCACCATTTATTGTCTTCGACGATGCCGATCTGGATGCCGCCGTGCAGGGGCTAATGGCGTCCAAGTTCCGCAATGCCGGGCAGACCTGCGTGTGCGCAAACCGGATTCTGGTTCAGGAATCGGTGTACGATGCCTTTGTCGATAAATTTGTCACTGCGGTCAGCGCGTTGAAGGTCGGCGACGGAAGTACCGAAGGCGTCACCATTGGCCCGCTGATTAACGATGCCGCCTATACCAAAGTCAGTGCCATTGTTCGACAGGCGACCGACAATGGCGCGCAGGCGTTAATTGGCGGCAGCGACGAGAAGCTGAGTGAAAACTTCTTCCCGCCCACGGTACTAGCGAACGTCGATCGTTCCATGGACATCTATAACGAAGAGATTTTCGGCCCGGTCGCTCCGGTATTCAAATTCAAGACGGAAGAAGAAGCAATCCGTATCGGTAACGATACACCTTTCGGATTGTCGGCCTATTTCTATGCCCGGGATATAGGCCGTATCTGGCGTGTCTCCGAAGGCCTCGACTACGGTATTGTTGGCGTCAATGAGGGCATCATCTCCACCGAAGTTGCCCCATTCGGGGGCGTGAAGGAGTCCGGTATCGGCCGCGAAGGGTCAAAATATGGCATCGATGACTATCTCGAAATTAAATACCTGTGTATGGGCGGAGTGAACCAATAAGTATCGGATGCGCCAGCCAAGTCCGCCCCGCTGCACGGCCAACGGGGTAGACCCGCGGATTGCCGCTCGCCCTTGCGACGCGCAAGCACAAGGGCTTGGCCTTTCATTTGCATCACATTTCTTTATAATTGCGCGATACTGACCAACTAAAACAGTACCAACTGTTTTTATAAACAGCAGCAGGAAACAAAATCACGATGAGTGAAGTAAAGGCACGTAAATCCGAGGGCGAAGTCAGCTGGCAGTCCAAGAAGAGTGCCATGACCCGTGACCGTATTCTGGAAGCTGCCATTGATTGCTTTATCAATTTGGGATACGCCAACGTCACCACCGCCAAAGTTGCCGATGCGGCGGGGGTTTCCCGTGGCGCCATGCTACATCACTTCCCATCCAAGACAGAGCTGATTCAAGCAGCGGTAGAATATCTCCACAGCAAGCTGCTCGATGATTACACCCAACGTGTAGCAAGGATTCCCAAGAAGCTGAAAGGCAAGGAGCGCAGACGTGCGGGCCTGGACGCATACTGGGAACACCTGACCGGCGACTTGTTTGTTGTTTACCATGAACTATGCGTGGCCGGACGCACTGACGAAGAATTGAATTCCATACTGGAGCGTGCAACCGCCCGCTTCGAGGAACACGTGCACGAGTCCAATCACGAATTATTTGAAGAGTGGAACGAGCGTGGTGATCTGTACTTCCTCGCCATGGACCTGACCAAATTCATGATGGAAGGTATGGCGGTAGGCCAGTGGGGCAAGAACAAGAACAAACGCATCAATCGCCTGCTCGATTATCTGGGAGACCGCCTGGAAGAGATTTTTTCCGATGACGGCCCTACGGCAATTTCCCAGCACTCTTCAAAAATGAAAGCGAAAAACTAAAAAAAGCCACCTACGGGTGGCTTTTTTGTGTCCCACATTGACGCCTAATTCTTTAAATCAAGCACAACAAACAGACTCACGCAGAAAGTGCACAATACTTTTCCAAGTGATACTGCTCATCACCATACAGCATTGCCAGTAATAGCAGCCGCTTGAAGTGGTGGCCAACATTGAGTTCGTCGGTCATCCCGATACCACCATGCAACTGTATCGCCTCCTGTGAGATGGAGCGTCCGGCCTCGGCGATCTTAACCTTGAGCGCCGCACAGGCTTTCCCCGCTTGATCGCTGCCCTCATCCACCAGAATCGCCGCATGCAGTAGCAGGGAGCGTGTTTCTTCCATCTTCAGGAACATGTCTGCCATGCGGTGCTGCAGTGCCTGAAACTTGCCGATCGGCTGACCAAACTGTTCGCGCGTCTTAGTGTATTCGACCGTTGCATCCAGCAATACCTGCATGGAGCCCAGGGCTTCCCCGCCCATCGCAACGATGGTCTTTTGCAGTACCGTATCGATATATGCCTCGCCCAGCCCCTGCTTGCCCAGGAGCTGCTCTGTGCCTAACTCGACACGCGTAAAATGCACATGCGCACCGCGACTGCCGTCTACCGCAGAAAAGGATTCCCTAGTCACCCCTTCCTGATGGGCATCGACGATAAACAGGCTAACCCCATCCGTCGTTGCCGCCGTCACGATGAAGTAGTCCGCACAATGGCCATTCAGTACTGCGAGCTTGCTGCCGCTCAGCATGTAACCGCCCTTCACTACAGAGGCGCGCGTCGAGATACGGTGCATCTCGTAACCACCGGTTTCTTCTGCGAATGCGAAGGCCCACTGTGACTGGCCCGCAATAATATCCCCGGCGTATCGATCCTGCTGTGCGCTGCTGCCGGCAACTTGCAGGAAGCCCCCACACGTCACTGCAGTGGTAAGAAAGGGCTCCCTTAGTAGACCTTTACCCATCTCCTCTGACATCACCATCAGATCAACCGCACCACCTCCAAAGCCTCCCAGGGCCTCACTGAAGGGCATGGCCAGCCAGCCCAAATCGGCGAACTGCTGCCAGTATTGTGGGTCGAACCCCTGCGCGGATTTGCTAACCTGCCGATGGCGTTCTACACCGCCATTTTCACGTACGAATTTTTCGACACTATCGCGCAACATCGTTTGCTCTTCAGACAGAGAAAAGTCCATATTGCATCCACTCCAACGAATGTCTGTTCACTTATACCAGCGTGCGTATTGCCCAACTTCAAAAAAACTCAATATTTCAATGGGTTACGCCACCACTCCAGTCACCGCCGCGTGTGCGACACACGGCTCAGTACCGCCTTCGATGATCGTAGCAAACCACCAGCCCCAAAACAATCCGTACATCCTGTTTTATTTGAGTGTATATTGCCTTAGACTCGGTCATAGACGAAGAGCTTCAACGTTATTAGGCTGAACTCGGGTGAACACAGCGGTGCGATCCGCACGAGTAAAGGACACAATAATGAATGCAATCATCCCACAAGACACTCAGGCGGTATTAGAACTGACTACACGCCTGAAGACACAACGAGCAGCTTTCTTAGCAGAGGGGCATGTCTCCGCAGAAGTTCGTATCGACCGAATCAACAGGGCCATCGCCCAATTGCAGAAATACCAAGTCCAAATTGCGGAAGCCCTGAATAGTGACTTCGGCCATCGTTCAACACAACACAGCAAACTTATGGACGTGGCGGCGGGTGTCGGCCCACTGGTCCACGCGCGGAAACATGTGAAAAAGTGGATGCGTGCGGAAAAGCGCAGCACCCTCTTCCCGCTGAATTTATTTGGTGCACGCTCCCGCGTTGAATACCAACCACTGGGTGTCGTTGGCATTATCAGCCCGTGGAATTTTCCAGTGAATCTCACCTTCGCACCACTGGCCCAAGTGCTTGCCGCGGGAAATCGCGCAATGATCAAACCCTCGGAGTTCACTCCGGCAACCTCCGAGCTGATAAAGCGAATGGTGGAAGAAGTGTTTGACCCAAGCGAAATTTCCGTCATCACTGGTGGCCCGGAGATCGGCCAGGCGTTTAGCAGTCTCGCATTTGATCATCTGATTTTTACCGGTGCCACGTCAATTGCCAAACACGTCATGACCGCCGCCGCACAGAACCTGGTGCGGGTAACGCTGGAGTTGGGTGGCAAATCGCCAGTTATTGTGAGCGAGGGAGCAGATCCAAAACTGGTTTGTGATCGGGTGATGTGGGGAAAGACCACAAACGCCGGACAAATATGCCTGGCACCAGACTATTGCTTTGTTCCAGAAAGGGCGCTCAATCAATATATCGAAGGCTTTAAAGCCTCGACGGCTAAAATGTTCCCCTCTCTTCTCAACAACAACGACTATACATCGGTAATTAACCAGCGCCACTTCGACCGCCTGACAAAGTATCTGGCCGATGCCAAAGCGAAAGGGGCTACGATCATTGAACTCAATCCGGCCAACGAAACATTCGAGGGCCAGCCTCACCACAAAATTCCACCCATGCTATTGCTCGACTGTACCGATGACATGCTGGTAATGCAGGAAGAAATTTTTGGTCCATTGATGCCGATTAAGACCTACCGGGACATCGACGAAGTAATTGGTTTTGTAAACAGTAAGCCCCGTCCGCTGGGTCTGTACTACTTTGGTGACGATAAACAGGAAGAGCGCGCGTTGCTGGACCGTACAACGTCTGGAGGTGTGACGATCAACGACGTCATTATGCATGTTTCACAGGAAGATCTGCCCTTTGGCGGCGTTGGGCCCAGCGGTATGGGCGCGTACCACGGTTTCGACGGGTTCAAGACCTTTAGCCATGCCAAATCGATTTTCAGCCAGTCTAAAATGGACATTAACGGCATGACGGGGATGAACCCGCCGTTTAATGAAAAGACCGATAAAACCATCCAGCAAATGCTCAAAGGCTAAAGGCTAAAGGCAGCAAAGCAATGACAGACTACAAAACCTGGGAATGCCTGGTATGCGGTTGGGTGTACGATGAGGCAAAGGGCTGGCCTGAAGATGGCATCGCACCGGGCACCCGCTGGGAGGATGTTCCCGGCGACTGGCTGTGTCCAGACTGCGGCGTGGGCAAAGCGGATTTTGAGATGGTCGAAACAGGAGTCACCACAAGCGAATCGCAAACACCCCCACTTCAAGCAGAACCTGCGGCACAGGAAGAACCCTACAAGCTGTGGGAATGTCTCGTGTGTGGCTGGTTTTATGATGAAGCCAAGGGGTGGCCAGAAGATGGCATTGCGCCCGGCACCCGCTGGGAAGATGTCGCAGAAGATTGGCTCTGCCCTGAATGTGGGGTCGGCAAGCAGGACTTCGAGATGCAGGTCGTAGGTACATCCACAACTTCTCCTGCAAATGACGAATCACCCGTTGCCGCCGATAGCGCCGCAGGCGCTGCTCCCATTGTCATTATTGGCTCCGGACTTGCCGGCTACACCCTGGTAAAAGAACTGCGCAAGCTCGATCAACAGACTCCCGTGGTGATGCTGACCGCAGACGATGGAAGGTTTTACTCGAAGCCCCTGCTCTCCACCGGCTTCCACAAACAAAAGACGGCCGATGATCTGGCTACCGCAACAGCAGTAGAGATGGCGAACGAGTATCACATTGAAGTCAGAACAATGTCCGCCGTAACTGCGATTGATACAGCCGAGCAATGTGTAGAACTCGACAGCCAGAAACTCGCCTATAGCAAACTCGTGCTCGCGAGCGGCGCGGCCTGTATCGATGCACCACTATCGGGCAACGGCCTGGAGCATGTGTATTCGGTCAATGACCTGATGGACTATGCGCGTTTCCACACAGCCATGCAGGGCGTGCAGAAAGTACTGATCATCGGGGCGGGACTTATTGGCAGTGAATATGCCAATGATCTGGTGCAGTCTGGTTATACAGTCGACGTCGTCGACCCGATGCCAAACGTACTATCGAGCCTGCTTCCGGTGACGGCCGCCAATTCAGTGCAGGCCGCTCTGGAAGAAGCCGGGGTAACCTTCCACTTCAAAACCGTCGTCAACACCGTAAAGCGGAGTAAGGGCCCCCATGCGGTGGTCGCACAGCTCGACAATGGCGATGTTATCCAGGCGGATATCGTTCTTTCCGCAATCGGCGTACGTCCCCGCACAGGCCTGGCAGCGGCGGCTGGCTTGCAGACTAATCGTGGCATCCTGGTGGATCGTAACCTGAAGACCAGTGCAGACAACGTCTACGCACTGGGCGACTGCGCGGAGGTCGATGGCCATGTCCTTTTCTATGTAGCACCGCTGATGGCCTCAGCGCGCGCACTAGCCAGAACACTCACCGGTGAGACCACCGCGGTCAAATACGGGACCTTGCCGATTACGGTCAAAACTACACTCTATCCGGTAGTAACCAATCCACCGCCCCGTGATTGCGAGGGTGAATGGACCATTGAGCAAACCACCGTCCATGGCGTAAGGGCGGTGTTCCGGGATACTAACGGAAAAGTTGGCGGATTTGCCCTAACAGGTCAATGCGTTACCGAGCGCGAGGCGCTGGTGCAGGAAACCCCACCGGTAATGGCATAAACCAAATCGCTCAACCGGCACCATATCCACGCGCCAGGGCAGACATTCATTGGGAAAATAGCGGTTCATGGCAGAAATTATCCTGATTCGACATGGCCAGGCTTCTTTTGGGGCTGACAATTATGATCGTTTAAGTGCTCTCGGGCGGCAGCAGTCAATCCTGCTCGGACAACACTTGAAGGACTACGGCCAAAGATTCGATCGCCTCATCTGCGGCACGATGGTGAGGCATGCAGAGACCGCCGACGGTATTCTGCAGGGGCTTGGGCAACCCGTGCCTATAGAGTCCACAGCATTACTCAATGAATACCGTTTTCAAAGCCTGTTGAGTCAGCTAAAGGCACAGTACCCCACACGTTGGGTTGATACCGGGGACGCGCGTCGAGATTACTACCAAAACATTAAGCTTGCCCTGACTTACTGGATGCAGGGCGCAATTCAAACGGATGGAAAAGACAGCTGGCGATCATTCCGTCAGCGCGTCAGGGAGGGTTTTAGTTTTGCCAGTGGCCCAGGTGCCCGGCGAACACTACTGGTTTCCTCCGGAGGCCCAATTGCGGTGATACTCGCCAGTGTATTGGGACTGGATGACAAGCGTCTTCGGAACCTGACCCTACAAGTCAAAAACACAAGCGCGAGCAGACTGCTTTATTCCCGCAGCAATTCAGCGTCTGCGGCCAGTGCGCCTTCTTTACCTGGCACATCAACTAGCACATCACCTCGCATATTACCTGCAGTATCACCCGATAGATTTACCCTCGATGGTTTCAATGACGTGGGCCACCTGCTCAGCGTCGAACAACCACACAATGTCACCTTTGCCTGATAAGAAAAATCGTGGCTATGCTCGACGGAGACTGGAATGCACAATTTTAGTGAAAAATCTTTACGCCTTCAGGCCGAACTCAGCGCCTTCATGGATGAATACATTTATCCCAATGAGAAAGCCTATGCCGAGCAACTCCATCAGGCGGAAAATCGTTTTGCGCCTCTGCCCCTTATGGATAGCCTAAAAGACAAAGCGAAATCCGCAGGTCTGTGGAATCTTTTTGTACCGGAGAACCACAACCGGTATTGCAACCACGGTGGACTCAATAACTACGATTATGCACCGCTGGCGGAAATGATGGGCCGTGTTACCTGGTCGCCGGAGGTATTTAATTGCAATGCGCCAGACACCGGGAATATGGAAGTATTGATGAACTACGCCTCCCCGGAGCAGCAATCCCAATGGCTCACGCCGCTCCTCAACGGTGATATTCGCTCGTCTTACGCCATGACGGAGCCCCAGGTAGCCTCCAGTGATGCAACAAATATTGAGTTGCGCATTGAAAAACAAGGCGACAACTGGGTACTGAATGGTCGCAAGTGGTTTATTACCGGCGCCATGTATGAACGCACCAAGCTATTCATCGTCATGGGGAAATCCGACCCGGAAAATCCCAACCGGCACAAACAGCAAACCCAGGTTCTGGTACCCAAGGACACGCCCGGAATCCAGCTTATTCGACCACTGACAACACTCGGATATGATGACGCGCCCATTGGTCACGCTGAGATTATCTTCGATAACGTACGTGTGCCCCTGAACAATGTATTGCTGGGTGAAGGCCGCGGCTTTGAAATTGCTCAGGGGCGGCTGGGACCAGGCCGTATGCACCACTGCATGCGTTTGATCGGTGCTGCGCAGCGGTCCCTGGAACTCGCCTGCCAACGCGCCGCTTCTCGTACAACGTTCGGGCGCCCATTGAGCAAACACCAATCTGTCCGCGAAGACATCTCCAAAAGCTTTTCCGAAATCGAAATGGCCCGTCTACTGGTATTGAAAACCAGCCACAAAATGGACCAGCAAGGTGTTCCGGCCAGTGTCGACATGATTGCGGCCACAAAGACCACGGTGCCGCTCCTGGTACAAACTATTATCGATCGTTGCATGCAAATCCACGGTGCCGGTGGCCTGACGGAAGATTACTTTATGGCGGAAGCGTTCAACTACGCGCGCTGGTGTCGTCAGGCCGATGGACCCGATCAGGTTCACCAGATGGCGCTGGGTAAAAAAATTATCGACCGCTTTTCTGATCTGGAAGCTACGCAACGGGAGCGAGCGTCATGAACACGGCGGCACTGGAGCTCAAGACAGACCGTTTGACAGACTACCTGGAGCAACATGTCCCCGGTTTTCACGGGCCTCTGACCGCTACCAAGTTTGCCGGTGGCCAGTCCAACCCCACCTTTTTAATTCAGGCCAAGAGCGGGAAGTACGTATTGCGTCGCAAGCCCCCGGGCACGCTGTTGAAGTCCGCTCACGCTGTCGACCGGGAATACCGTGTTATGTCCGCTCTGGCCGACACCTGGGTGCCGGTCGCGCGGGTCTACCACTTGTGCGAAGACGAGCGCGTGATTGGTAGCATGTTTTATCTGATGGAATATGTCGACGGCCGTGTGATGTGGAACCCAGGCCTACCGGAACTTGCGCCAAGCCAGCGTGCAGCCATTTACGCGGAAATGAACCGGGTACTTGCGGCCCTGCACTCGGTGAATATCGACCGGGTCGGTCTCGCAGACTACGGAAAACCTGGTAATTACTTCGAGCGGCAAATAGGGCGCTGGACCAAGCAATATCGGGCAAGCGAAACCGAAACCATTCCGGCGATGGAAACATTGATACAGTGGCTACCCGCCAACATGCCCGAGGATGACGGACAGGTTGCATTGGTCCACGGTGACTTCCGCCTCGACAACATGCTGTTCCACCCAACCGAACCCCGTGTTCTGGCGCTGGTCGATTGGGAGCTTTCTACATTGGGGCACCCGTTCGCCGATCTGGCCTACCAGTGCATGCAGCTGCGTATGGACAGCCAGGGAGTCATGCCCGGGCTCGGTGGTTTAGACCGGGCAGACTTGGGGATTCCCTCAGAAGCCGCCTATGTCCGCGAGTATTGTGCAAACCGCGGTATTCACAGTATCCCCAACTGGAATTTTTATCTGGCGTTCAGCTTTTTCCGGTTCGCGGCAATATTACAGGGCGTCAAGCGTCGCGCTATCGATGGCAACGCCTCCAGCGAACGTGCCGTGCAGCTGGGGGCGCTGGTGAAGCCCCTGGCGGATATGGCAATCGAACTGCTCTAGCCCTCACCCCCACAAACCAGGTGGAACATGCCAAACATGACGGAGTTGAAAGTACATCCCGAGTTAGCACAAACGGTCCGCTTTATTCCCACGCTGCCATTCCACCGAACGTGGTTTGTCAAAGTGGTCCAGTCGCTGCAACGTATCTGGCCGTCGGCCAAGGGGGCAGAGGGCATCACCATTGACACCTGTGCGTTGTCCAACGCGAGTATCCGGGTTTATCAACCCACAGGTGTACATTGCGGTGCGGCGCTGCTGTGGATGCATGGTGGTGGGCTGGTGTCCGGTCGCGCAGCGCAAGACGATACGTTGTGCTCGGCCTATGCAAGAGAACTGGGGCTCATCGTCGTCTCGGTGGACTATCGGCTTGCGCCAGCGCAGCCATTTCCCGCAGCGCTAAATGACTGCCACGAAGCCTGGCAATGGCTGGTTGCCTCCGCCGATCGCTTCGGTATCGATCCTGCGCGCATTGCGCTATCCGGGCAAAGCGCCGGCGGAGGACTGGCGGCCAGTCTGGCCCAGAGATTAACCGATGAAGGCGATGGCACCCCGGCCTGCGTCGCGCTATTTTGCCCGATGCTCGACGACCGCACTTCCACTAACATGGCGCTTGACCCGCTGAATCACAAAATTTGGAACAATCGCAGCAATCGCGCCTGCTGGTCTGCATACCTACAGCAATCCCCGGGGGGGGCGCAGGTAGCACCTTATGCAGTGCCCGCAAGACGAGAAGACTTGTCAGGCTTGCCCAAAACGTGGATCGGCATTGGCGACATCGACTTGTTTTATCAGGAGTGTTTGGCCTACGCGCAAAGGCTCTGTCAATTTGATGTGGAGTGCTCACTCTATGTCGTATCCGGGGCGCCACACGCATTTGAAACCATCGCGCCTCGTGCCCAGGTAACCCGGAAACTCTTTGCGGCAAACTTTCGTTTTCTACAGCAATCCCTGGGGCTGCCGACCGTAGAGCGGGAGTAAAAAGTGCAGATTGGGGGCTCAGTCTTCGATCAGCGACACCAGCCGCTGACGAATCGTGGTGCGCGCCTCTGACACCATACGCTCAATCAGCACCTGACAGGTGGGAATATCATGGATCAACCCCATCACCATGCCCACGGTCCAGATTCCATCATTAATATCACCGGCCTCAATGCACCGCTCTCGTCCGCGCTCGCCAGAGACCAGTGGACGCAGGTCGGTAAATTCCGTTTCGCCCGGCTTCGCCTCGATACTCAACACTTCTTGCGAGATCGGGTTACTGAAAACCCGACAGGTATTGTTTAACGAACGAAACATCAGCGTCGTCTGGCGCTCATCGGCTTCAACCATCGCCCGCTTCATGTTTTCGTGCACCGGCGCTTCTTGCGTCGCAACAAACCGGCTGCCCATATTCACTCCCTCCGCGCCCAGAGCGAGTGCTGCGGCCATTTGCGTCCCGGTACCAATCCCGCCCGAGGCCACCATCGGTATCGTCAATTTTGCGTAGGCCGCGGGTAAAAGTACGAGATTCGTGACATCATCCTCCCCCGGATGACCGGCGCATTCAAAGCCATCGACACTGACCGCGTCACAACCCACTTTCTCCGCCTTGATGGCATGACGAACGGAAGTGCACTTGTGAATCACCTTGATCCCTGCCGCCTTGAAGGCTGGCATAAATGGCTCTGGACTGCGGCCCGCGGTTTCCACAATCTTGACACCACTGTCGATGATCGCCCGCGCATACTCTGCATAAGGTGGCGGATTGATCGCCGGTAAAATAGTGAGATTGACTCCAAATGGCTTATCCGTCAGCGAGCGGCAGCGCGCGATTTCCTCCCGCAATACCTCCGGGGAAGGCTGCGTCAGAGCTGTTAACATGCCAAGCCCCCCCGCATTGGAAACAGCGGAGGCCAACTCGGCACGCCCTACCCACATCATGCCACCCTGAATAATCGGGTACTGAATGCCAAAGAGCTCGGTAATTCTCGTTTTCATCACTGCGGTTTCCAGTTTGTGGATTCATGCCACCAAATTGGGCTCAGTACTGGTCGAAGGGTAAATACACGCATCGACGGGTTTGGGCCAAGCATTTAAATGGGAGCCAGCAGAGACCCGCCATCCACCGGCAAAGCCACACCACTCACAAAAGAACCCGCATCGCTCACCAGTAACAACAAAGGACCGGCCAGCTCCGGATAATCCCCTAGTCGCTGCGGAACCAGTCGGCTGATATAGGCCTGCCCACGTTCGGTGGCAAACTCATCTTGGTTGATCGCTGAAGCAAAGTAGCCGGGACACAAGGCATTTACGCGCACACCGTAGCGTCCCAGTTCGAGCGCCATGTTTTTGGTAAGTTGGACAATGGCCGCCTTGGAAACGTTGTAATCGGTCTTCATCAAGCCGGTGGCGAGGCTATAGATGGAACCGGTATTGACAATACAGCCCTTTCCCGCGGCCTTCATACGTTTTGCAGCCTGCTGCGCAACCCGCCACGCGCCATTGAGATTCGTATCAAGCAGGCGCTCCCAGTCCTGCTCACCTTGATCCACAAATCGCGCAGGGGGATTGCTGACGCCGGCATTATTCAGAACAATATCGAGATTGATATTGTCCTTATCCAGCTGCTCAAAGGTGGTTGCAACACTCTCAGCACGAGACACGTCCATCGCCACGGCATGGGCGGAACCGCCGAACTCACGAATCCTGGCAACCTGCTGTTCGAGCTTTTCCATGCGCCGAGCAGCGACAATCACCTCTGCACCTGCCTGCGCGAGGACCCAGGCAAAGTAGGCACCGAGGCCGCTGGAGGCCCCCGTCACCAATGCCGTCTTACCCTCCAGCGAATGCAGCGTGGATATATCCAGTACATCAAAATTCAACGCAGTATTCGTCATCACTCAACGTTCCTCTCGGATTCGTATTGTTCGGCTATCACCGAGCGGATTACTTGCCCTGAAACTTTGCGGCTCTCTTTTCGAGGAACGCTTGCGCTCCCTCTTTGAAGTCTTCACTGCGATAGTGAATATTCTGGATTTGCGCCTCGCGCTCCATGGTCTGCGCGAGGGTCGCAGTACTCGCCTCGCGCAATAATTGCTTGCTGTACTGCAGGGTTAGCGGTGCCAGATCTGTCAGCGATCGCGCCCAGCCCAGCGCTTCCTCCTGCAGGTGCTGTGGATCTACGACACAGTTGGCAATCCCGTAATGCACACATTGCTCTGCAGACAGGCGCTGGGATAGCGCGATCATTTCAAAAGCCTTCTTGTTGCCGAGATTTCTGGAGAGGAACCAGTGAGTCCCGCCATCAGGTATCAGGCTGATTGCTCCGAAGGCGGAATACAAAAACGCGTCCTCCGCCATCACCATCAGGTCACAGGCCATCGCAATGGCTGCCCCAATACCCGCGGCTGCGCCATTGATCGCACTCATGTAAGGCTTGGGGGATTCGGTGATTGCCTGAATGATCGGATGGTATTCGGTGCGTAACTGGTGCGTGATAAAGCCATCTCTGCCCGAGTCCGGATACGCCTCAACCAGATCGGCGCCCGCGCAAAATCCTTTCCCTGCGCCGGTGAGTAGCACCACCCTTACATTGCTATCATTATTGGCCTCGCATATAGCCTGATGGAGTTCAGCGCGCATCTTCGCTGTGAGCGCATTGCGCGCCTGAGGACGATTCAGGGTAATAATCGCTACCTGCTCGTCCTTGCAATAACTGACAGTTTCATAATCACCCATAACCACCTACCCCGCTCACTTATTGTTGTTGTGTTGAGTGGCTAATCTTCAGGTACAAATACCTGCAGCCTTCAACGTCGAAATTTCTTCCCGACTGTAGCCGAGTTCTGCCAGAATCGTCTCTGTATCCTCTCCCGGGCCGCGCTGTCCATGCTGAACTTCCGATGGCGTCCTGCTGAAGCGCGGCGCGGGTGCCGGTTGCGGAAAGCCATCGACTTCCACGTAGGCATTCCTCGCCTGGTTATGTGGATGCGCGGGCGCCTCCTCCAGCGTCAGAACCGGCGCAAAACAGGCATCGGTCCCCTCAAGAATTTCACACCACTCTTGCTGGGTCTTACTCCGGAACACCTCGGTAAAAACTGCCGAGGAATCTTTCCAGCTGGCCGGGTCATACTGCGTGTCCGTCCCGTAGACTTCTGGATCCAGTCCCGCGAGGCTTACCAGCTCAGTGTAAAATTGAGGTTCAATCGCGCCGAGGGCAATGAATCGCCCATCACTAGTTTCATAGGTATCGTAAAAAAAGGCACCGCCATCGAGCAGATTGACACCTCGCTCACGAGAGTCCCAGGCACCGGCAGCAGAAAAACTGTGGCACATCCACATAAGGTTAGCCGTGCCATCCACCATCGCTGCATCGACCACCTGGCCCTTACCCGACTGTTTCATTTCAAGCAATGCGCCCAGAACGCCGGCAACCAGAAACATGCTGCCACCACCAAAATCGCCCACAAGGTTTAGCGGAACCACCGGCTTTTCTCCGGGGCGACCAATTGCATGCAGCGCACCGGTCAAGGCAATGTAGTTCAGGTCATGCCCCGCGGTCTGGGACAACGGGCCTGTCTGGCCCCAGCCGGTCATGCGGCCATACACCAACGCGGGATTTTTTTCGGCGCAATCTTGCGGGCCCAGCCCGAGCTTTTCCGCAACCCCGGGGCGGAACCCCTCAAGTAACACATCTGCGCGCTCTACCAGCCGCAACAGCACTTGCCGCCCCTCCTCACTTTTCAGATTGAGGATGATCGATTTCTTGCCGCGTGCGCTCACATCATGGGTGTAAATAGGATCGCGCTGTGGCCCTCGCTCTACCCGTATGACCTCTGCCCCCATATCCGCCAGCAACATGGCTGCCATCGGGCAAGGCCCCATACCAGCCAATTCGATAACGGTATATCCGCTCAATACACCCATAGCCGTACGACCTCGCCGAAGTTACAAATTGGGCGCAACACTGCCCGGTGTGCTGACCGAGCGACATCCGCCCCTATCGAAAGATACAAAACCTGAGAAGTTACTTGGGCTGCATGCGTACCGCCGCATCCATCCGGATGCATTCACCATTGATGTAATCGTTATCCACAATGTGTGCGGAGAGCTTGGCAATTTCGCTGGTCTTCCCGAGACGCTTTGGATAAACCGTAGAGGCCTCCAGCGCTTTGTAATAAGACTCTTCGATGGTCTCAAAAAGTGGAGTGTGGATCAGTCCGGGCACGATGGTGTTCACACGAATACCGTACGGCGCCAATTCCCGGGCCATAGGCAATGTCATCCCGACAATAGCGCCCTTGGTTGCACTGTAAGCAACCTGTCCGATTTGCCCTTCGTAGGCTGCCACAGACGCGGTATTGATAATCACCCCCCGTGCGCCATCCTTGTTGACGGGCGCATTCTCTGCCATTTTTTCGGCAGCGAGGCGGGCTACGTTGAACGTGCCGACCTGATTGACCATCACCACCTTCATATACAGTGCGATCGGATGCGGGCCTTTTTTGCCGAACGTCTTGCAGGCAGGTCCAATGCCTGCGTAATTATTCACAATATGCAATGCACCAAAGCGCTCGACAACGGCATTGATGGCACCCTGTACGGAAGTTTCATCTGTCACGTCCACCTTGAAGAAGGCAACCTTGTCTCCAACCTCTGCACCCAATTGGTCGACCAGTGCGCTAGCCGCCTCTTCGTTGACATCGAAGATCGCTACGTTAGCGCCGTCCGCCGCATAGCGTTCAACTGTCGCGGCACCCAGGCCAGAGGCCCCGCCCGTAACGATCGCGGTTTTTCCCTGAATATCCATCTTCTGCTCCTCTCGTTAAGTGCAGTTCGGTACATCACGCTAAAACAGCCGCAGTACCCAACTACGGCATGTCTCGGTCTATAAACGGTGTCGCCTCACTCCTGTAGAGATCGCGCCCGATAATCAATTTCATTACCTCGGAGGTACCAGCGTAGATTCGGGTCACTCGGGCATCCGTATACAGGCGCGAGATCGGGTACTCATCCATATACCCGGCGCCCCCGTGCAACTGAACCCCCTCATCAACGACCTTGCAAAGCAGCTCCGTCGTTACCAGTTTGGCCTTGGCCGCATCTTCCGCCGTCAACTGGCCCTGACCAAGAGCCTTTACACAGTGATCCACATACACCTGCTGCATATCAAGCTCAGCACGCAGGTCCGCCAGCTTGAATTGGGTGTTCTGAAAGTCACCCAGGGTTCGCTTGAACAACTTGCGGTCGCGGGTAAACGCCAAGGTGACATCAAAGGCCTTCTGGGCCATTGCGAGACTGCCCACCGCAGCAATCAAACGTTCTTCCGCCAGCCCCTCCATCAGATAAACAAATCCATTTGAAGGGTCCCCCAGAACATTTTCCTTGGGGACAATCACGTTCTCAAAAAACAGCTCGGCAGTGTCCTGTGCCTTTTGTCCCATTTTCTTGAGCATGGCACCTCGATGGAATCCTTCCGTCCCCCGCTCGACCAGGAACAAACCGATCTTTCTCGGGTCATTAACAGGGTCCGTTTTCGCCGCAACGATCACCAGGTCGGCGTTGATACCGTTGGAGATATAGGTCTTGTTTCCATTCAGGAGAAAGTAGTCTCCATGATCGATGGCGGTAGCACGCATACCTGCCAAGTCACTGCCTGCATCCGGTTCGGTCATGGCGATTGCGAGAATGATTTCGCCGCTCACACACTTTGGCAAAAATCGGCGTTGCTGCTCTTCGCTACCAAAACGCGTCAGATAAGGGCCGATTAACCGGCTGTGCAGAGTGCTTCCCCAATCTCCCGAGAGCGCATATTGATTTTCCTCGAGAATGATCTGTTCAAAACGGAAGTCATCATCCCCCAGGCCACCGAACGCCTCATCAGGCCAAACCATCAGGAACCCCTGTTCGCCAGCCTTGCGAAATGCCTCACGGTCCACAATGCCCTGTGCCCGCCACTTTTCCATATTCGGAACGATCTCCTGTTGCAGAAACTTGCGATAGGCATCCCGGAACATCATTTGTTCTTGAGTGAAGTCACGTTTCAGCATTTCGGCAAACCCCCTTGGAATCAGATCCTTGAATCAATCAAATCGCGTCACTCAAAGCCAGTGCCAGAGTGCGCTTTTTCCTGCAGAATTTCCGGCGCAGAAAAGCGCTCCCCATACCGCGCAGCCAACTCGTCACAGCGCAACAGTAGTGCCTTGGGACCAACCTCTCCAGCGTATTCATAGGTATTCGCCATCTGCAAAAAGCCGCCGGTCCACGTCGGTGCACCGATCCCCATCAGCGACCCCACATTGCCATCTGCCACAGTGCGAAGCACGCCTTCCTGCAAACACTTGAGGCTCTCGACCACCTGCCTGAGCAGAATACGGTCCTTGATATCATCCCGCGGAAGTTCCACTTCGGGGTTGAAGTAGAGCTCATACAACTGTGGCCAGATTTTCTTACTGCCATCCTCGGCGTACTCATAGTAGCCACCGCCATGATGGCGGCCACCGCGGCCAAATTCACGGATCAACCGCTCGGAAACCGCGGCATTGCAGCTGTTGTCTCCGAGGGAATTCAATACGCCCATTTTCTTGTGGGTTTCGGCAACCTTACGCGTGAGTTCCTGACTCACTTCATCCTGCACGGCCAGCGGCCCCACCGGCATACCCACCTGTTTTGCCAGCGCATCGATCAATACTGGATTAACCCCCTCGACCAACAGGCGTGCGCCTTCATCCATAAAGGTGCCGAACACACGAGAAGTAAAGAATCCAAGCGAGTCATTCACAACAATAGGGGTCTTGCCGATTTGACGGGCAAAATCAAAAGCCCTTGCCAGAGTCCGGTCACTGGTTTTCTCACCGCAGATAATTTCGATCAGTGGCATCTTGTCGACGGGAGAGAAAAAGTGAATACCAATGAATTTCTCCGGGGACGCACTTGCCTCCGATAAAAGCGTAATCGGTAGTGTCGATGTATTCGTTGCAAGCACACCGTCTTTTGACAGAAACTGTTCGATATCTCGGGTGACCTGATTTTTCAGTGCCACATCTTCAAAGACCGCCTCGACAATCAGGTCACACCCCTGAAGTGCTGCATATTCAGCGGTGGCACTGATGCGGTCGAGAATTGTCTGCTTGTCCTGCTCCGAACTGCGGCCACGCTGTATTTGCTTATCCAATACTTTTGCACTGTAGGCCTTGCCTTTTTCCGCCGCTTCCACACTGGTATCCACGAGCACCACCTGTATACCCGCACTGGCGGCGGCATGGGCGATGCCCTGCCCCATCATGCCTGCCCCCAGAATGCCGAGTTTGGTTACATGGGTGCGTTCGATTTCCGCCGGACGGCTTATGCCGCTATTGATGCTGTTGAGCTGGAAGAAACTGGAAGAAATGATGTTCTTCGCTTGCGGTGTGGTAACCAAATAGGCAAGACCACGGGATTCAATACGCAGAGCCGTATCGAAATCCACCGATACGGTATCACCACTCACCGCCAGTATCCGTTCCGGTGCGGGCAGGAGTCCGCGCGTCTTCTGAAAGGTCGTGGCAGGCGCAACCGCCAGTAAATTGATGATCGCCGGACTCCATTTATCCCCACCTGGAATCTTGTGCCCCTTGACGTCCCAGGGCTGCGCCCACGCAGTGGGGTTTTCCTTAATCCATTGCTTGGCGGCAGGGATCAGGTCTTCGCTGGAGTCCACCAGTTGATCGATATAGCCAACCTCCAAAGCCTGTGTCGGCTTGAGACGCTTCCCCTCCATCAAAAACGGCAAGGCCTTTTGCAGCCCGAGCATATGTATGGAGCGCACAATGCCTCCGGCACCGGGAAGTAGCCCCAGGGTCACTTCCGGGAAACCAACCACCACTTTGGGTCCGTTTAAGGCGACTCGCCGGTTACACGCGAGACACACTTCAAATCCCCCGCCCAACGCCGCACCATTGATCGCAGCGACGACCGGAACCTCGAGCTTTTCAAGTCGCCGAAGCGGTGCCTTGATGCTTTCCTCGATGACCCGAAACTGCTGCTCTTCGCCCCCTTTGGGCACCGTGCAGAGTTCCTTCAGGTCACCACCGGCGAAAAAGGTAGGCTTTGCCGAGGCAAATACAACACCAGCCAGCCCCTCTTCTGATTCCAGTTTTTGCGGGATCACTGCCATGGCCTGGCGATATTGCTCATTCATCGCATTGACCGGGCCATCCATATCCATGGTGATCGTAACGATGCCATCGGCGTCTTTTTGATAGACAAAGCCGTGAATGTTTTCACTCATGATTTGATACCTTGCTCTGTTGTGCCTGCAATCCGTTAGGCTGCGATTGGCTCCGGTTAAACACGCTCGATGATTGTTGCGATACCCTGCCCGCCGCCTACACAAAGGGCGACCAGCGCGCGCTTCAGGTCACGCCGCTCCAATTCGTCGAGAATCGTACTGACAAGCATCGCACCCGTTGCGCCGAGGGGATGCCCCATGGCAATAGCCCCACCGTTGACGTTGGTCACTTCATGGGAAATCTCGAGGTCCTGCATGAATCGCAGTGCGACGGAGGCAAATGCCTCGTTGATTTCAAAGAGATCAATATCCGCAGTGGTCATGCCAGCCTTGGCCAGAACTTTCTTGGCCGCAGGGCCGGGCCCCACCAGCATAATGGTCGGGTCAGTCGCCAGTACCGCGGTTGCTACAATACGACCGCGCGGGGTGAGACCGAGGTCTTTACCCGCTTTCTCCGAGCCAATCAGTACTGCGGCCGCACCATCCACAATGCCGGAGGAATTCCCTGGTGTATGGACATGATTGATCGCGGGAATTTCCGGATACTTTCTTAGCATCAAGTCATCAAACCCGAGTGCGCCCATCGCTTCAAACGAAGGCCGCAGTTTGCCCAGCACCGCCATGGTGGACTTGGGCTTGATAAACTCATCTCGGTCGAGAATGGTCACCCCATTTAGGTCTTTCACGGGCACAACAGAGCGATCGAAGTAGCCATTTTGTTGGGCATGGGCCGCACGCTGCTGGGAGCTCAAGGCAAATGCATCCACATTTTCACGACTCCATCCTTCGAGCGTCGCGATCGTATCGGCACCGATCCCCTGGGGTACGGCACCGGTGGCAATATTAATTTCCGGGTCATTCAACCAAGCCCCGCCGGCGGCTCCCATCGGCACCCGTGACATGGATTCCACACCACCGGCCACCACCAATTCCTCCCACCCTGAAGCAATTTTCATGGCCGCCAGATTCACTGCTTCCAGGCCGGAAGCACAGAACCGATCCAGCTGCACACCGGCAACACTCTCGTCCCACTCAGCGTACTGAACAATGGTTTTGGCAATGTCGCCACCTTGTTCGCCAACCGGCGAGACACACCCCATCACCACATCATCCACGTAAGCGGTATCCAGGTCGTGACGCTGCTGCAACTCGCGGAGCAAGCCCGAGCCAAGCGCTACCGACTTCACTTCATGAAGCGATCCATCTTTCTTGCCCTTACCCCTGGGAGTACGAATTGCATCGAAAATATATGCAGTATTTGGTGCCATTGGGAAAACCCTGCCTGATCTGATTAAAAGACGACACACACAATAATGTACGCTTTATGCATTTTTACTTGCGTTAAACTACCAAAACAATGACCATGATGGACAAAAATAGACATTTTATCCCCGCATCAGCTGAGAACGCTTGCCAGCCAAAAAAGGGGGAATTCACGCCAATCAACGAGGTCCGCAACGATGCGGGATATTTCTGTACACGTCTGCTTCGTGAAAGCGGTACTCAGAAAGGCTACAGAACGCGGCTATGATGTCGAGCGACTCTTGCGCCGCAGCCGCATTTCACCGCGGCTACTGGAACAGCGTCAGGCCCGAGTGAGCGCTGCGCAGTATGCCAAGTTACAAACGATCACCATGCGTGAAATGGGTGATGAGATGCTGGGCTATTGCCAACAGCCATTCAGGCTTGGCCAGTGGTCCGCCCTGTGTCACTGGCTGATCCAGTGCAGGACACTGGGCCAGGCAATGAAACGGTTTTGCCTGTTTTACGACATCCTCAACCAGAATTTGGCTCCGCGGCTACTGGCAGAAGGGGGGCAGGCCATCATTGAGATACGCCAGACCGTGGACGATGCACCGCCCCTGGATCCCTATGTCTACGAACTCTTCTGTTTCTCTCTCCACAGGCAGCTCTGCTGGCTGACACAGCAAAACCTGCCACTGGCCGGTGCATCCGTCCCTTACCGACAGCCGGAATACAGCGAAGAATATCGTCCACTGTTTGCCGGCGCGCCGGTCGAATATGACGCAAATGTATGTCGTCTAGTCTTCGACCGGCGATTACTTGAAAAAACAGTGAAGCAAACGCCCCAGAGCCTCGCCGACTTTCTGCGCAAGCCCCTTTACAACACACTGGTCAATAGTTATCGCAGCAGAAGCTGGAGTCAGAAAATCAAGGATGTGATTGGAGACGACCTGAGCGCAATGCCCACGTTCGCTGAAATTGCTACGCGCCTCGAGTTAAATCCAAAGCAACTACGAAGACAATTGAATGATGAGGGGCTGACTTACAGCGACTTGAAAGCCCAGATACGGCGCGACCAGGCAATTTATCTCCTGTCCCGGCAGCGCACCTCGATCGAGGAGATAGCTTTCCTGACGGGGTTTTCTGAAGCCAGTGCGTTTATCCGTGCCTTCCGAAGCTGGACAGGCGTAACACCACTCACCTATCGGAAGGACCTTTCATAGCCAATAATTGAGTACTACGGACATCCCTATGTAAACAGGAAGGTTATGGAAAGAGGAAATCAATTCACGTCCGGCCGCGTTTGTCGGGCAGCGCATCTACAATAATCGAAAAGTCGGGAATTTTTCGATTAAGAGGTTCAGCAACTTAATTGGTAGAGGCTTTGAATGATTCAGCCTGCCAAAGGAGAAGATGCCATGCTTAGAGTAATCGCCCTACTCGCACTCGCCGTGATACTGCTCGCTCTCGCGGCACGCCTGTTTTATGACAACAAAGGTGATAACGAGACTGGCTGTATAGAACCGATAAAGTTCTATCAGATATCCTAGAGCGCGCCTAAACACCCAGCTTCTTGATCAGGCGTGTACTTGTGGTGCCCTGCACCAGCAGGGAGAACAGCACTACGCCAAATACCATCGACTGCACTGTCCACCAGTAAGGTAACTCTGTGGGCAGTGACAGAACCAGCGCCACCGCAATCACGCCACGCAATCCGCCCCAGCTTAGAATCATGCGCCAAGCATTGGGAATTGGCGGACCCACAAAGCGCGCAAATGGCGACACCAAAAATACCGCAAGCGTACGCGCAACCAGCGCCGCCACAATCGCGATGATGATTGCCAGCCACTGATGAGTAAACATTTCAAACGTAATCACCAGCCCCATAATCACAAAGATCAGTGCGTTGAAAAACAGCCCCAGCCACTCCCAGGTCGGTTCCGCGTGACTCAAGTAGGTGTCCTGCTGCTCGCGCAAACAGGAGCGCGCGATAATGGCACACACCATTACCGAAAGAATGCCGGACACGCCGACCACATGTTCCGCCAGATAGAAACTGCCGAATGCCGCCAGCACCAGCACCATCAGCGCGGCACCCGCAGACTTCAAAAACAGAATCACAATGGCGGTAAGCAAACCGCAGATGGTGCCCACCGCCAACCCGCCGATAAAGACAGTGAGGAAATACAGGGAAAAACTCGCGAACCCGGAGAGCGACTCGCCAGTGGCCACGGTTCCCTCCATCACACTGTGGCTGGCAATACCCAATGCAAATGAGAACAACACGATCGCGGCGGCATCGTTAAACAGACTCTCCCCTTCCACCAGCGTCAGCAACTGGTCATCGGCACCACTCTGGCGCAGGCGCGCCACCACGCTAACAGGATCTGTGGCCGCGAGAATCGCGCCAGTGAGGAACGCCGCAATCCAGGGAAACCCTGTGGGGTGATGAATGCCGTAGTAGACGAGCACCGCGGTAATCAGGCAACAGATCAGCACGCCAATGGTGGCGAGTAACAGAATCGGCCCCAGCCAGCGAACTAGGATAATCGGGTCGATCTTCCACGCAGACTCGAAGATCAACACGGGCAGGATGACGAAAAACACCAGCTGGTGCAGATTCTCCGCGCGCAGGCCGGTGTCATAATCGAAAATGGGCAGGAGCATGCCGGCGATCACCCCGGCAATCAGGCAACCGAGCGTGCTGTCGCGCTTTAAGACACGGGCGATACCCAAACCCGCGACGGCGGCAAACGCCATATACAGGCCCTGGCCAACCAGAGTAACAACGCCTTCCATGGCTGTTCGCTCCTTGTTACTGATCTCTCTATTGAGCTGTCTAGTGAGCTGTCTATTGAGCTTTCTATTACTCCCGGCGATCGGTCGCAATCACCGAGCGGGACTCCGCCAGCGAGGCAAGGGTGGTCAGTGGCACCGCGACGCCGCGTTCACCAATGACCTCCAGATGTGAACGCCGCAACTGGCGCGGCTCCGGTACACCACAGGAGTGGGCAATAGTCCCAACTTCGTAATCCAGGTTACGCGCGTAATGGTAGACGCGCTCGGCCTTGTCCACGGGGTCCAGCCCCTGCTGCAAATCCGGATTATGGGTGGTAACGCCTGTGGGGCAGGTATTTTTATTGCACTGCATCGCCTGAATACAGCCGAGTGCAAACATAAATCCACGCCCACAATTCACGAAATCCGCGCCCATCGCCAGCGCCCAGGCCACCACCGATGGTGTCAGTAGCTTGCCCGCACAGATAATTTTGATCCGTTCCCGCAGCCCGTAATCTTCAACCAAATCCACCACCATCGGCAGGCTGCGGTTCAAAGGTAGCCCCATGTAATCCATCAGGCTCTGTGGCGCCGCTCCGCTGCCACCATCGGCACTGTCGATATTGATAAAGTCTGGCGCGCTGTCGACGCCCCGGCGCAAAATCGCCTCAAACAAATCGTGCAGCCAGTCGCTGGTACCAATCACGCACTTTATGCCCGTGGGTTTACCGGTCACCACGCGGATGTGATTGATCATATCCAGCAGACCATCCACGTCGCGGATTTCCGGGTGCCCATTGGGGCTGATGGAATCCTCGCCCACCGGGATACCGCGCACATGGGCGATTTCCGGTGTCACCTTCACGCCGGGCAAGATCCCGCCCTTGCCGGGTTTGGCACCCTGGGACAGTTTCAGTTCGAACATCTTCACCTGTTCGTGGTCGGCGATCTTGCGCAGCTTGTCGTCGTCGAGATTGCCTTCCGCATCGCGCACGCCGTACTTGGCGGTACCCACCTGAAACACGATGTCGCAGCCCCCGACCAAATGGTGCGGAGACAAGCCCCCTTCCCCGGTGTTGAGCCAGATACCCGCCTTGGCGGCGCCTTTGGATAGCGCCGTCACCGCAGGGACCGACAGCGCGCCGAAGCTCATGCCCGAGATATTGAAGATGGAGCGGGTGGTATAGGGGCTGCGCGCCACGCCCTCACCCAGAGTGATCTCCCGCGCCGGCACCGCGTCTTTGGCCAGGGTGGGGAACGGGTGATTCAGGAATACGATATCACCGGGCTGGTTCAGCGGGCGCGTAGAACCAAACGCGAGGGTGGAATCCACATTCTTTGCCGCACGATACACCCAGCTGCGCTGGGCGCGGTTAAACGGCATTTCTTCCCGGTCGAGTGCAAAGAAGTACTGGCGGAAAAACTCCCCCAGGTGCTCAAACTGATAACGGAAGCGGCCAAGGACCGGGAAATTGCGCCGAATCGCCTGCTTGGTCTGGCTGACATCCGCCAGATACAGGTACACCAGATACAGCACCAGCACCACCAGCCCGAAGGCGAACAGCATGGCAAATATCTGCAGCACCTTGACCGCAAACGCATAGATGGCGGCGACCGCTTGAAGATCCATTCCCTAATCCCTGCACTGTCTTTGTTATTGAGTACCGATCAGTCATTGTATGACCTCCCGCACGCCCTTGCACAGTGCTCTTGCGCACCTCACCACACGGCAATAAACTGTATATCCATACAGATCATATTCAGTACCAGACCCTGTTCAGAAGCACGTGGCTAACGATTCCTCCAGTAACCCTACCCGCCAACTCAAGGGCCGCGGTGCCGTCAGCAACCTGGCCGGGCGCTTTGTAGATCAGGTTAGCAGCCGCGAGAGTGACGGTTGGGAGACGACGCTGGAGCCGATGGAACGTATCGAAACCATCGCCATAGAGGAAAAGGCGCGCTCGATCATCGCCACCAACCAATCCCCGGATCTCCCGTTCAGCCAATCCATCAATCCCTACCGCGGCTGCGAACACGGCTGTATCTACTGCTATGCGCGCCCGGCGCATGCCTATATGGACCTGTCCCCGGGGCTGGATTTCGAGACACAGCTGTTTTACAAGCCAAACGCCGCAGAGCTTCTGCAACAAGCACTGCGCAAGCCCAAGTATCAGTGCAGCCCCATTGCCCTGGGGACCAACACCGACCCCTACCAGCCGCTGGAGAAAGACAAGCAAATCACCCGCCGGATCCTGCAGACCCTGCAGGAACATCAGCACCCGGTAACCATCGTCACCAAGGGCCAGCTGATCCTACGCGACCTGCCCATCCTCGCCGAAATGGCGCAGGATAATTTGGCACACGTCGCTATCAGTGTGACCACGCTGGACAACGAATTGAAACGCCGCCTGGAACCCCGCACCGCAGGTCCCAATGCACGGCTGCGTATGATTGAGGCCCTCGGCAGCGCGGGTATTCCCACCGCAGTGATGGCAGCCCCGATTATTCCCGCACTGAACGACGCCGAGCTGGAACAGATACTGACGCAGGCGCACAAGGCCGGAGCCATCCACGCTGCCTACATCCTGCTGCGCCTCCCATTTGAGGTGGCCCCCCTGTTCCGCCAGTGGCTGCAGGAACACTATCCGGAGCGCGCACAACACGTCATGAGCATTGTGCAACAGAGCCGCGGCGGTAAGGATTACCAGAGTGAATTCGGCAGCCGCCAACGGGGTAACGGTGTGTTCGCCCAGTTACTGCAACAGCGATTTAAGATAACCTGTCGCAAACTGGGCCTGAATGAGCGCAAGCTCAATCTGGACTGCAACAAGTTCACCCTGCCCCCGCAATCCGGGGATCAACACAGCCTGTTTTAAGGCCTGCCCCCGAGTGGGAAATATAAGAGTAGGAATATTTTTGTCTGGCTGGTTTGTCTATCTCATTCGCACCAAGCGCGACACCCTGTATACCGGGGTCACGCGCGATGTGGAGCGGCGCTTTGAGGAACACAGCAGTGGTGGCCCCAAAGCGGCCAAGGCCCTGCGCGGGCGCGGCCCGCTGAGCCTCGAATTTCAGTGCGCCATGCGCAGCAAGTCCGATGCACTGAAACTGGAAGTAGAAATCAAACGCTGGCCGAAATCACGAAAAGAGCAGCTGATTCGTCGCGGGCCGCCTTTCCTAATTGAGTATCTGGGCGAGGACTACCAAGGGAGCCTGCAGGAAAACCAGTACTCACCCCCGCTGCCCGACCAATAGCGCAAGTTGCTCACCCGCAATTAGAGCAACCGCCCAAGTAATCAACACCCCAATAAGCACCAACGTCGCCTGTAAACCGCCCTTCAAGCCACGACTACGAAAGAAGTAATACGGCAGCGCTATCAGGCCGAAACCGATGATGCAAATATTAAGAAGAAGGTTGCGCTGGTAGTTTCGCCAATTGGAGTCACCAACGTACCAGGCGAAGCCCAAGAAGGCGATTGCCAGAGAAAACCATAATGACGTCGGTGGAAAGTCCACACCCGGATAGAAGTACTGACGCGCGAAACCATCGAGCAAGCCCGTAACAATCAAACACAGTAAAGCGATGTTGAAACTCATACAACCTGTCCGGGTGTTCTGCAGCCTACCACTACTTCACGAATCGACAACAAAGCCATCATATACCCGTTTACACCTGATGACTTAAAGAAGCCCTGCACGTGCCCTACCCTCATCCACAAACAGGGCAATCAAAGAGTACTGGGTGAATGCACTGCTTGTGGACAAATGCTCTTTGCACCAAAATCTGACATTCTCCTTATACGCCTCGACCACGGATTCTCGCTGAGAATCAGACGCTAACTTTTTGCTAAAACCGGCAAAGTGACATCTGACCACAACTGGAGAGTCCAGCTGCTTGGCATCATCCGTAACTGCAAACATAAGCGTCGAGCTGGTAGCATCCCACCCAACCAAAAAGAAGCGGGATTCATCCTTAACGTTTCTATCCAAATAGCTTAAAGCGTAATCAAGGGCCTCAATCACATGGGTATTCACCGAATCATCTTGGTCGGCCTCACTCACCGATGAATACACTTCAAACTCGACACCATCGCCAAGCAAATCGTCGTTTCCACCCGCTACCAGGCTTTTGTCCCACGTCAGTCCCATCATTACTCCTAATCAAAAATCAACCGCAGGCGCCTCAGGGAAAACCTCGGCCACCCGCAGAACCACTAATACCCCATCACCTTCAAGCTGAGGTATGGAACGATAAAGAAAGCTACCGTAATAATTTTAAAGTTCGCCAAGAAATCGAAATATGCCTCAGAGAGTTTTGCATCAGTAAGATCAAACATACTGCGATGTACAGATTTGATGAAATTCCTCATCAGATACACCATACCTGTAGCCAGCAGTAAGTAGCCAATATTAAGCAGTGACGCCCATCCTAAAACCGTAGTCACCTGAGATAAAGTGATCATTTTTCATCCTCACCCTATTGAGAAAAACCGAAGTAAACGTATTACATGAACAGAAGTCAAACGACATAATATGTAAACCGAAGCAACGCCGCATAGTTTCCTGTCCAGCACTACCCCATTGTCAGCAATGACTATTTTAACGATCTGGCGATTGCATCCATCATCGCCCAATCCTGTTTTCCCCGCTTAACATCCGCTGATATTGGGTAGGACGAAAATTTAACGATCACAACATTTGTGGTTGGATTGATCCACAGATGCTGCCCATTAACGCCAACCCCGAAAAAAGAACCTTGGTCGTCTTTAGTGACATACCACTGACTCCGATAAAAACCGTCTGGCCAAATCTTCGAATAACTGGTGGGTTTCCAGGCGGCATTGTTACCATTCATGCGAATATCTTCTATCCATTCTTTAGGAACAATTTGCTGACCGTTAAAATGTCCACCTTGCAGAATCATCTGCCCAAATCGTGCCAAATCCCGAGTCGTCATGACAAAGCCACCATTTACAACCGGTGAGCCTAACAGATCGACACTTAATAAGGCATCGCGTTCCGCGCCAAGCTTAGACCAGACGATGTTACTCATGTAGTCACTAAAACGCTCTCCAGTGGCTCGCTCAATTAACCAGCCCAATATGTCCGTGTTAATGGATGCGTAATGAAATACTTCTCCATGATTGCGCTCAACCCTTTGGATTTCTTGTGCAAAAGCGTATAGGCCATCTTTGGCAGTGGATGTTTGCCCGCGCCAAGCTGTTGCCTCTTCATGCTTGACCACTTCAGCGTTTGGATCTGCATAGTCCTCGCTGAATTGAATAGCGGTGGTCATGTCGAGGATTTGTCGAACGGTGGCATCTTTAAAACCTGGACTATTCTTCAGCTCTGGAATGTAGTCCACAACTTTATTGTCGGGGGAGAGTTCTCCAGCTTCAATCAAGCTGCCAATGACTGCCCCCGTTACGGATTTAGAAACGGACATCAACAAATGTCGCGTTTCTGGGCCCATGCCATTATAGTATTTCTCAAGAACCACCTTACCACCCTTAAGCACGATAAAACTATCGGTGTAATTGAGCTTAAGATTCTCCTCTACAGTTAGCTCTTGGTCATCCAACGTAGTAAATTTCAGCTGCGTGATGCTCTCCACAGGCGCGCTCACGAATTCGGTACGCGGCTGCATACCCCGGCTGATTACCGCAGTTGGCACAATTTCACTCATGTGCTGAAAAGCCCAGCGGTTGTATGGCCCTTTATCCCACTTAGCGATATCGATCGTTTTCTTAGGTGGCGAACCAACCATAAGTCCCATTTCTTGCGCAGTTTGGGGTACAGATGAAGGGGGGGCGGCAGCTGCAAAGCTAACAAATGAGACGAGCCCGACAAATGAGAGACACTTATTAAACATAATGTTACTTAGAGACATGGTAATAGATTAGGCTCATAGTAGTAGTTAACTACCTCTTCAGCGACTAATCAGCTACCATGTTCGCGTGAACTTTTGAGCATCACGAGTAACAAATAGCGGAGTTCGATGATCTTCTGCCACTTTCATGGACACGTTATGCCGCCAGCTTCTCATGCTCTGAAGACGATTGATAGCCGAGACTGAAGTGAAGCCACTTTCGGTTATAGAACTCGATGTGTTCGATGATATGCGCGACCGCATCAATTTCGTTATCGAACATTCGCTGATGAACAATCTCTGCCTTCATATCCTGGAAGAATGATTCGAAAATGGCGCTGTCAAACGGATAGCCATTTCAACTCATGCTCACCCAACTCAACATGACAAGCCGCCACGCTTTATTTGTTGATGTATTCTGCGAGCACCGTAGATTTCCGAAAATCCTTGGTGTAACGCCACAATCGCATCGGTAAGGGGGCGGTTACGCCATCGATGCTCAGGTTTGACCACGCGCAGAAACCACTTTCGAAACGCCAAACAGATCACACAACGTCCTGAAGCCACGCCCTTTGCGGTCCGCCTCAATCAGCTCAAAAATCTTTACTTTTTCCGTTGGAAGAACCGCCCGGCTTTTTCATTAGATCAATCTCGTTATTACGATTCGCCAAATCGAATGCTAGCGTCATAATTTTCATCGCAGTTTCGACCAAAATCTCTTCAACTTACTCTACTGGATCAGCGCGACTTGACTCCTGTTTTGAAAATGGTTTTTCAGTCTTTATATGCTTATTTTTCTTCAGATCTCCGGACGATGCTCCATCTGCCACCAATAGCGCATCACCGGATGTATGCTGGGGCATGCAGCCACAGCTCATCGCTAACGTCAGGATGACTGGCCAACTTAAGGGCTTGAAGCGTATAGCCAGAGTATAACCATCGTCATTACGTTTTTCGGGCCGCCCCATACCGGACCTCTCTCGTGAATAAAAATACCGTCCACGAAAGTGGCTTCAGATCATTGACGTGCGCGAAGCGTTACAACTGGAAAATTGTACATAGGCTTTATTGAATTTAACCCCCTATCTTGCTAGCGCATCAATATTTGGGGGATTACACACCAGCAAAAATTTAAATACGTTAAGCATAAATTTTTAATAGCATTCCCATAAGCAACATCAAGTAAGACAAAAATTCATATACTGAAATTTATATTATTGGATTTGCAAATCTAAACGGGCCTTTCCCACATCAAGGGTGGCTTTCCTTGGACGCTTAATAGCTTTATTCTTAAGCCCTGGTCATATTTTTTCATATGACTTCTGTTCCTATTTTTGGATGTGTTGGAGCAATTAGGCCCAGCGCTGAAACTGCCACGAACCAACCTGGAAGCACCGGAGCTGAACGATCAGTTGATCGGCCACGATGAGGGCGGTGTACTGGATCAACTGCGCGCAATCAAATCTTCAGACTTTAGGATCCATTTTCTTTTCTCCCGCTGCCCTTCTCCACTCAACCCCCACCCATCTTGCTTCGCAACTTATCCAACGCGCTGCGAATATAAGCTCTCACCGTGGGTGGCTTGTCCTGACGCTTCTCGGTCCTTGGTCGCTGTCTTACCTGCTGCTGCGCCAGCGCCTGCCTTTTTCGCACTTCGTCACTGAGCGAAAGCAACATCGCGTTATTTGGGGCAATGTTGAGCCCACTGTCCAAATAGTACTGCGCATCACTGTAGTCATGCTCGCTCATTTCGATGCGTGCAAGCCGAACGTATTCCTGAATCACTTTCCGGATGCCGGTCTGAGCTTGGGAATTCTCCGTATCAATGGCCAGTGCCTGGCGGAAAAAGTGGAGCGCATTGTCGTTATCCGGTCGCTGAAGCCGGCCATCCGCCAGGGCCTGGCCGCCTTCAGCCAAATAGACCTCAACCTGTTTTTGCTCGGCTGTTTTCATTCCCAGAATGGCGATGAGGTTGGCGTTATCGAGCTGCAAAACCTGGCGGTAGAGATCCCGTGCATTATCGGCTACTGGCGCGATATAACGACCGGCCTGCATGTTCTGCTCTGCCTGCTCCAGCAAGCGGGCAATCTGCCTCTCCGTCTCACTCTGGTAAAAGGCCCCGAAATAAGTCACCAGCACCAAAGCGGCAAGGCTCACCGCCGCCAGCCCACCCACAAGCCTCCCTGATGAGAGGGTTGGTAAGGACACTTGGTACCGGTCAAGCCTTGCACGTAAGCGGGATATCGCCGACGCCAGAGTAGAACGCATCATGGGTGACGCCGCAGACAGAGAGATGGCTGGCAATGCAGGCAGGCGCAGTCGGCGAAACTGACGACCGCCGAATCGCCGCAGTTGTGTATGCGGGTATGCCTCCGCAGCCATCTTCAAGGCCTGATCTATGCCCTCAATCAGCTCACGGGCAGACTGGTGACGGTCACCCGGATCCTTTGCCAGCATCTTACTCACTAGCGGTACAAGATAGTGGTAGTCCAATGGCAATTCGGGTATCGGCAACTGGATATGGTTAAGCGCTGTGCTGGTATGGCTATCTCCCTTGAACGGGTTGTGACCAAGCAGCAGCTCCAGTAGCACCACACCCAAGCTATATATATCGGTCGTCAAATCGATGGGAAAGCATTGCGCTTGTTCCGGACTGCTATATGAGGGGCTACCCAGGCTGAACCCCACCTGAGTCAGGTCCGAGTCGTTGTCGATCTCTTTGGCGATCCCGAAATCCGTCAGCACTGCCGTTCCATCATTGCGAAACAGGATATTGGACGGCTTCACATCCCGATGAATAATGCCGTTTTCGTGTACTACCGCCAGGCCGAGCGCGATCTCGCGTATCAACTGGAGCATGGCTACAGCGCTGGTCATCCTCGACAGGTTATCCGCCAGCTCACCACCGCCAAGAAATTCCATCGCGATGTAACAGTCCCCGCTCTCCAGTGTCGAGATATCGTAGATAGTGATGATATGAGAGCTGTTGAGATCGGCGATATAACGCGCTTCATTGATAAAGCGCTCGCCGATACCGGCCTCAGTGCTGTTATGCAGCACTTTGATGGCCACCTTGCGATTGAGCGACTCCTGGATAGCCAGGTACACAGACGCCATTCCGCCGTGGCCGATCGCAGAGTGAATGGTGTAACCAGGTATGTGAATGTCGGAAGAACTCATATATGCCCGATTTGCGCGATACCGGCGTTCGCATCAACACAACGGGTATTATTGTGGCTGGCCCGATGTGTGAAATACTCAGAAACGCCATTTCGGTGGCTTGAAAAACGGCACGACGTGAATCGGCTGCGGTGTACAGGCCATATTCAGTCCCGACAAATTAGATAGACGACCGCACCCCACTTTACAACTGGTCACAGGCCATCCCAGAACAAGGACGCGCCGGTCGATCTCAGAGGTGTGATGCAGGCAGAATACCCCCCGCAAAACCGTGCGGCTCTGGTGTAGTGCAAGCTGCGCGTATCTGAACACGCTTTCTGCAGACCTGCCCGAACCGCTCTACCCGCCGCAAGCAGATACAAAAAAGCCCCGCAATTGCGGGGCTTTTTTGGATAGACAGGAAAGGCCGGCTTACATCATGCCGCCCATGCCGCCCATGCCACCCATGCCACCCATGTCAGGTGCACCGGCAGCCGGCTTGTCTTCCGGCAGTTCAGCAACCATGGCTTCGGTGGTGATCATCAGGCCAGCGATAGAGGCTGCCGCCTGCAGAGCAGAGCGGGTTACCTTTGCCGGGTCCAGGATACCCATTTCCAGCATGTCGCCGTACTCGCCGGTACCAGCGTTGTAGCCGAAGTTACCTTCGCCCTGCTTCACCTTGTCGACAACCACGGAGGCTTCGGCACCAGCGTTGCTCACGATCTGACGCAGAGGCATTTCCATGGCGCGCAGGGCTGCTGCGATACCGTGGTTCTGGTCTTCGTTGTCGCCAGTTACAGAGATTACCTGAGTTGCGCGAACCAGTGCGGTACCACCGCCAGGTACAACGCCCTCTTCTACCGCAGCGCGGGTAGCGTGCAGCGCGTCTTCAACGCGGGCTTTCTTCTCTTTCATTTCGACTTCGGTGGCTGCGCCAACCTTGATCACAGCAACACCGCCAGCCAGCTTAGCTACGCGCTCTTGCAGCTTCTCTTTGTCGTAGTCGGAAGAAGATTCTTCGATCTGAGCACGGATCTGCTTAACACGCGCTTCGATGTCAGCTACGTCACCGGCACCGTCAACGATTACGGTGTTTTCTTTGGACAGGGTTACACGCTTGGCGGTACCCAGGTGCTCCAGAGTGGTCGCTTCCAGTTCCAGGCCAACTTCTTCAGAGATTACGGTACCGCCGGTCAGGATCGCGATGTCCTGCAGCATGGCTTTACGACGGTCGCCGAAACCAGGTGCTTTAACCGCAGCAACCTTCACGATACCGCGCATGCTGTTTACAACCAGAGTGGCCAGCGCTTCGCCTTCTACGTCTTCAGCGATGATTAGCAGCGGCTTGGAAGCCTTGGCTACTTGCTCCAGCAGCGGCAGCAGGTCGCGGATGTTGGAGATTTTCTTGTCGACCAACAGGATGAACGGGCTTTCCAGCTCAGCGGTCATGTTTTCCTGGTTGGTGATGAAGTAAGGAGACAGGTAGCCGCGGTCAAACTGCATACCTTCAACCACATCCAGCTCGTTCTCGAGGCCGGAACCTTCCTCAACGGTGATAACACCTTCTTTACCAACCTTTTCCATCGCTTCAGCGATGATGGTGCCAACACTCTCGTCGCTGTTGGCGGAGATGGTGCCAACCTGGGCAATGGACTTGCTGTCTTCACAAGGAGTGGACAGGCTAGCGAGGTGGTCAACAGCTGCAACAACGGCTTTGTCGATACCGCGCTTCAGGTCCATTGGATTGAAACCTGCGGCTACAGACTTCAGTCCTTCAACGACGATCGCCTGTGCCAGTACGGTCGCGGTGGTGGTGCCGTCACCGGCGGCGTCATTGGCTTTAGAAGCAACTTCTTTCACCATTTGTGCGCCCATGTTCTCGAACTTGTCTTTCAGCTCGATTTCTTTGGCGACAGATACACCGTCTTTGGTTACGGTCGGCGCGCCAAAGGCTTTATCCAGAACCACGTTACGGCCTTTCGGGCCCAGGGTGGTTTTTACTGCGTCGGCCAGGATGTTTACGCCGTTCAGCATTTTCTGGCGAGCGTCGTCACCAAATTTTACGTCTTTTGCTGCCATGATCTTAATTCCTCAATTCTGTTCGTGGTTGCCAAATACTGGAAATAGTTGGAGCTAGCGGAAGCTCGCCTGGGCCCTTAGCCTTCCAGTACGCCGTAGATGTCGCCTTCGCTCATGATGATCAGCTCTTCGCCGTCCACCTTGAGGGTGTTGCTGTCGGCGTAGCGGCCAAATACAACGGTGTCACCCACTTTTACGGACAGTGCACGAACGTCGCCGTTGTCCAGCTGCTTGCCTGCGCCCACGGCAACCACTTCGCCCTGGTTTGGTTTTTCTTTCGCTGCGCCAGGCAGAACGATGCCACCGGCAGTTTTCTGTTCTTCTTCCTTACGGCGTACGACTACACGGTCGTGTAAAGGACGAATTTTCATGGATTGCTCTCCAATGAGTCGTTTTAGGGTTGCATTTACTTGTGGGCCTGCCCCGTTGGCGAGGCGGGCTCCATTCCTGCACGCGAGCTTCGGGCGCAGGGAAAATCTAGGTGGAAGCTATATGTGGGAGGGAAAGTGGGATTTCAACGGCGGCGGAGAAAAAAACCCGGAGAAATTTTCAGGAGTTCGGCAATACAGGACCGATCGTGGCAAAATTGCTCAAAAAATCAGCATTAGCGCTGATCTTTGTCGTCGTCTTCGCGTTTGAAGTCACCCTCGATCACATCGTGGGGCCCACTTTTCCCCGACTGGGATTGCGAGCCGGGTGCATGATCGCCTCCCGGCGGGTAACCCGAGCCGCGCACTACCACCACATGACTCAGCAACTTACCCAAGAACAGGTGGCGAACACCCGGGATAAGACAGGCAAAGCCAATCGCATCGGTGATAAAGCCGGGGGTAAGCAGCAATGCGCCACCGACCGCTAGGAAGATGCCTTCGGCCATTTCCTGAGCAGGCAGTTCACCCACCGCCATTTTTTGCTGGGCGCGTAAGATGGTGGATAACCCCTGCCGCTTCAGCAGTGCCAGCCCCACCACTGCAGTCAGCAGCACCAGGCCAATGGTCGGAAGCGCGCCAATTTCCTCGCCCACACGGATCAGCACCCACATCTCCAGAATGGGCATGATGATGAACAACAGTAGAAATGGGCGCATGGTGTGGGTCTCTGGGGAAGCGCTTGCGAACTAGATTGCGAACTAGCGTCGCGAGCACTTCAAAGTTGTTACAGGAGGGGATTAGATGCGGGCGCCGCCATCAATTTCAATCACCCGGCCAGAGAGATAGTCATTCTCGATGATAAACGCCACAGTGCTGGCAACTTCATCTGGCTCGCCGATACGGCGCAGGGGAACCTGCTTGATCAGGCCCTCGAGGATTTCCGGGCGCATCTGCGCAACCATCTCGGTTCCAATAAACCCGGGGGCGATGGCCGCAACACGCACCCCGTAGCGCCCTAGTTCACGGGCCCAAGTCACGCTCATGGTCGCAACGCCCGCTTTGGAGGCGGAGTAGTTGGTCTGCCCCATGTTTCCGGCACGGGATACACTGGAGATATTGATGATAACGCCACCATTGCCCCGCTCCGCCATGATCCCGGCTGCGGCGCGGCCGCACAGGAAGACACCGGTCAGGTTGACGTCGATCACCGATTGCCACTGGGACAGCGACATACGATCGGTCACCTTGCCGTCTTTAACCTTCAGCAGCATGCCGTCGCGCATAATGCCGGCGTTGTTCACCAGAACATCCAGCGCGCCGAAATCTGCGGTGATCGCGGAAAAACACTGGTCGACCGCCTCCTCACTGGTGACATCCACCTTGTAGCTGCGGGCCTCAGCACCCAGCGCCTCACAAGCGGCAACACTTTGGTCTAGCGCCTCCTGGTTCACATCCAACAGGGCAAGACGTGCGCCCTGCTTGGCCAGGTGCTCGGCCATGGCACGGCCCAATCCCTGACCACCACCGGTGATCACCACAACGCTATTTTCAATCTTCATATAACTCTCAGCACTTTCGTCGATGGCTCGGTATGTCGAGCTTGTTATGTTTTTGCGATCGGTTTTACCAGGAATAGCCCACACCGACCGTCATTTTTGTATCCTGTTTTTCGCTGTCGATGGAAGGCGTGTTGTCATACTGCCAGGCGTATTTCACTTCCATCAAGATGCCTTTGACCAGCGGTGTGCGCACGCCGATTTCCGCGTTGCTTTGGTAGTCTTCACTGCCTTCAAAGGACTGCAGAACTTCCTGGTTGTAATAAACCTCGGGACCTAAATCGAACTTGTAGCGAAAATCCCAGGCCGACCGGCCCGCGGCGTAGCGCTTACCCGAGTTTTCATTGAGGCTTGGATCAATGTACTCGTCCTGCAGACTACTCACACCGCCCTGGATAGAGAATGCAGCTTTATCCGTGTCGAAAAACAGGTAACCCAGACCGAGACCGAGCGTAGTGCTGAGTTCGAGGTTGCGCGCTTCTTCACGCAGCAGCGCACTGTTACCCGCGGCAAACCATTTTTCCGCGAAGATCCAGCGCAAGTCATAACTCAGGCGATATTTTTCCAGGTCATCAATTTCTGGGTTGTTCTGATTCTGATACTGGGTGCCAATAATGTGGTGGAAGTCACCGTGGCGCACGTCAAAATTCACATTGACGTCCCAGTCCTGTCTCTCGCGGTTACCATCCTCGAATACTCCTGCCGCAGATACGTTGCCGTGCAACACGATCGGGTTGCCCACAAAATTTACGTAGGGTTCCGCGCGGTCGATGGCGGGAAAATCCATCACCCAGCCTGCGCCTTCGTCACAGTACAGCTCCCACTGTTGACGACGGTGACCAGCGAGCGCACATGGTTCATCTCGCCCTGCGATTTTCAGGTCCTTATCGGTTTCCAGCGACAGAATCTTGGCTTTCTCCACCGTAATATCGCCGAAGGTTTCCGACCGCCAGATCACATGGTCTTTCTCCACGACCACCAGCTCACCATAAATGCGGTCGCCGTTGGCCAGGCTCAGCACTCCGGCGTGTGCAGCGGACGCGGCCAGCGTAAATGCGACAAGAGAAACTGACGCAACTTTCAGCCAACTTTTTGAAAAGGAGGAGAAAAATTTCGCGGTAAACGCGGGAAAACGAGGTACAACAGACAGCACGAAACAACCTTCCGATAGCTTGACATTATTAATTGCGAGAAACTAATAATTCAGGAGTTCGGCAAAAAGAAAAAGTTTCCAAACATCCGGATAACACATGGTGCAGAAACCAATGTCAGCCAACAATAATGCCACAAGTCGCATCTGCCTTGCACTTGCGCAGGTGCCGACAGGACGAGTAGTGACCTATGGGGGATTGGCCGAATTGGCTGGATTGCCGAGAGCAGCGAGACTGGTGGGACAAACCCTGCGCAAGTTACCGCGGGATACCACCCTGCCGTGGCACCGCGTGCTCAACGCCCAGGGGCGCATTTCAATTCCAGAACCAGGGTATCAAAGGCAGAAAAGCAGACTAGAGGCCGAGGGTATAGTCCTGATACACGGGAAAGTCGATCTTGAACAATTCCTCTGGCGACCGTAACCCGGTACTACTAACTGGTCGTCGGTGTTTCCACCTCAGCCTCACGGTTGTCTCGCCACCAGACGTAAACCGCCAATAGGATCGCCGGTATTCCGAGAATCGCCGCATAGGTAAAAAATACGGAGTACCCCATAGAGTCCACCACGATCCCGGAGAATCCACTGATAAATTTGCCCGGTAAAGTCATCAAAGAGCTGAACAGGGCGTATTGAGTCGCCGTGTACTCTTGGTTGACCAGACTCGACAGATAGGCGATGAACACCGTGTTGGAAATGCCCGCACTGACATTATCCGCACTAATCAGGATCGCCAGCCAGTTCTTATCTGGCCCGATCTGTGCCATGTGCGCAAAAAGTAGATTGGTCGCAGCAACCATCACTGCGCCCAGAATCAGTGGGCGCATAATACCGTAGTGCACAACAAGCAACCCACCGAGGTACGCCCCGAGAATTGAAAAGAAGAAACCAAAGACTTTTACGATCTGGAAAATATCTGTTTTCGAAAAGCCCAGATCCAAGTAAAACGGGTTAGCCATAACACCCATGGCGAGGTCACTAATGCGATAAATACCGATTAGTAACAAAAGGATCAATGCAAAGCGCCCGTTGCGTTTGAAGAAATCAATTACTGGACAGACAACCGCCTTTACAAACCATTCTTTTAATCCGCTGTGCTCCCCGGAGCCCCAGATTCGCTCTATCCAAGCACGCTCAAACGGCTTGGCCAATTCCGCCGCCTTAGTATGATCCGGTTCAGCAACGATTAGAGTGGTAATAATGCCCACCCCCATCAATCCCGCCATACTGAGATAGGAAGTCGACCAGTCTGCGATATCGGCAATATACAATGCACCACCACCGGCGACCAATAATGCCACTCGGTAACCAAATACATAATTAGCAGCCATGGCGCCTTGAAGTTCTTCGCTGACGGATTCAATACGAAAAGCATCCACCACGATATCCTGAGACGCGGCGCAAAATGCAACAGCCACGGCGATCAGCGCAATTTTCGTCAGGGCAAGCTGTGGATTAAGATTGGCGAGAAAAAACAGACAAAGGGCAATTCCCAGTTGCGACAACAGTAACCAGCTGCGGCGTTTTCCCAGCATACTGGTAAAGAAAGGGATGCGCAGATGGTCGATAACCGGTGCCCAGGCAAACTTGATGGAATAAGTAAGACCAACCAAGCCAAAGAAACCGATCGTGGTTCGGCTCACACCATAATCCGTGAGCCACGCCGCCAATGTCGAAAACACCAACAGGAATGGCAGCCCGGCCGAAAAGCCGAGGAAAAACATCGCCAGCACTTTGGGTTTCAGGTAAACCCGTATTGCCTGTCCCCAGGTCATTTTTGGTTCTTGCATGGGCAGGCTCTGCTTCCTTTTATCGGCTTGCCTGAAGTTTCTGCGCTAAGGCCCGAGACAAAACGGAACCCCTAGCGACCAATTTTTACTTCTAATTGTGCTTCGGCCAACTTGTTGGCTTCAATCTGGGCGGCCACTTCGGCAGCGGGAGCTTCAACGCCCAGTGCCAACTGCTCGACCTTGAGGGCGTAAACACGAAACTGATAACGATGCGCCCCCTGCCCCGCTGGCGGACAGGCGCCAGCATAACCGGGATCACCGAAACTCGAGCGGCTTTGTATCGCCTCCGGTACCAGACCAACTTTGGGATCACCGCTGCCAGCCGGCAACTCGGTGACCTCGGCGGGAATATTAAACACGACCCAGTGCCAGGCATCGATTGCCGCAGGCGCGTCAACATCCTCCATCACCACGGCAAAACTACGCGTCCCCGTCGGGGCACCAGACCAGGCCAAGTGGGGCGAGAGATTCTCACCGTTACACCCCAGCCCATAGTAAAGCTGTGCTGGGCGTAACGTATCCCCCTCAGCGTAATCCGTAGACGTCAGTGCAAAGGTTTCGGAGTGCGCTGCGACAGCCAGGGCCATCCAGATCAGAGCGGTCAATACACGTGAAAAAATTATTACAGGCGCCATGGAGTATCGCCCTCCCAGTGTAGCAGCCCACAGTCAGTATCCAGCGCGCTCGTGCACTCGGTGCGATTGCTAGTATTCGTCGTGCAGATAAACATTCTTAACATTGGCTGACGCATAGGGTTTACGGCGCTTCCGCCAGCAGGGTCGGTATGGTAGCCAAATCCATATTACCCCCAGTAAGCACCACCGCGACCTTTTTGCCACGGAAACGCGCGCGATGCTCAAGCAACGCCGCCATTCCTGTCGCCGCGGATGGTTCCACCAGCTGTTTGGTACGGCTCCACAGTAATTCTAGCGCCAGCCGAATACCCGCCTCAGAAACGGTGACGATGTCATTAACCGTCTCACGAATCACCGCAAAATTACGCATCCCAAGGGTTGTGCGCAGCCCGTCGGCAATCGTGTCGGCCGTTTGCTCGGTGATGCGCACACCACCACGTAGAGAGCGCTGGGCGTCATCCGCACCCTGCGGCTCTGCGCCCAGTACTTTTATTTGTGGTGCCAACGCCGATGCCGCCAAGCCGACGCCGGCCAACAGGCCACCGCCGCCCACCGGGGCCACGAGCAGATCGGGCTCAAAACCCTGCTCACGACACTGGCCTATCACTTCCTGCGCGACGGTGCCCTGGCCGGCAATAATCCGCGCATCATCGAACGGCGGCACCACGTGCGCCCCTGTCTCTAAGACCACCTGTGCCAGGGTGGATTCCCGGGCGGCCAGGGTTGGCGCGCACAACACAATCTTTGCCCCATAGGCCGCAACCGCGGTTCTTTTTGCCGCGGGTGCATTTTCCGGCATTACCACGGTGCATTGAATTCCACCCCGCGATGCCGCCCAGGCAAGCGCCGCCCCGTGATTGCCGGAGGAGTGTGTCGCCACCATAGAGGTACCCACGGGCAACTGGAACAGGGCATTCGCCGCACCGCGAGCTTTAAACGCACCAACCTTTTGCAAGTGTTCACACTTGAAGTACACCTCAGCGCCCAGCATTTCATTCAGCGCAGACGACGTGATCAATGGTGTTCGGTGTACCAGGCCGCAGAGCCGCTCGGCAGCGGTAAAGATATCCGCGGCCACCGGCAAATCGATGGATTCGACAGGAGAATCAGACACTAAGTTACCCATCAAAAAGCCGCCCTATTGAGGGCGGCACCGAAAGAAAGTAGTGATAAGGCGCAACTCTGGGTGGCAAACGCGTGCGTCAGCCCCAAAGCACATACAACGCCATCAGCGTTATCCACATCAGTAGCGCGCGGGATAACAAACTCTGCATTGCCTCGACTTCGGCGCCGCACAGTCGCTGCCCTTCATTCACCGCAACGCCAGCACTGCACTCGCTGCTGTCGATGCCGCCAAGGGCACCCTCCATATAGCGCTCGAGTACGTCCGCCGTCGTGGTTTCCTTGCAAGTCAGGCGTTCACGCCAGGCCCGGTAGCAGCCGGCAAAATTACCCACAATCGCCAGCGAAAAGCCCAGAGCGCGAACCGGCAGCCATTCGATGAGCCACAACCAGCGCGCCGCCAGCGCCGCCTCTTCCGCCTGCGAATTTTCTGCACCGTCCTCGGCGCCAGTATCTTCGTCCGACATAGCATCGGTTTCTGCATCTTGGCGGGTAAATGCGGACAGCGCGAGCTGGCTCATGCGGTACAGTAATGCACCGGGCACACCCAGCAACAAAAACCAGAAGAGCACCGCAAACAGCCGCTCGAACGCGCGGTAAACGGCAGAGTGGAACACCAGGCGGTGCAAGGACTGCGCGTCGGAGACTTGCGCCACTTCCCGCTCAGCATCCGGGCCAAGGAGAGGTCCCGCAGCAGCCTTGGCCGCATCCAGGTCGCCCTGGTACCAGGCACGCAGGTAAGTTGCGAGGGCATCGTTAAAGTTGCCCCGTCCAAAGCTATACAGCAGTGCAGGCACGCTGACCAGCAATACCCCCAGCCAACCCAGCATGGACTCGGCAAATGCCAACAACAGTGCCACCGCCATCACCGGCGCCAACACCAGAATGCCAAACCCAAGGCTGTAACGCTGCTTGAGCGCCGGCCGGTTCAACACAAAATCTTTCCAGTGGCCAAACCAGGCGTCCCGGTGCAGCGGGCCGCCAGAGCCCCATATCTGTACCAGCGCCAATGCCAGCAGCACAATCAAAAGTGCCATAACTCCCCCGTTGTCATCTGTGGCTGACCTATCCCGCGCTAGGCGTCGGGCAGGTCGCCTTTGCTATTCCCGGCCAGCGCATCCAGCTCGTGAAAATATTGACTCCAATGAAACCCAGGCCCCGGGTCCAGTTTCCTGCCGGGCGCTATGTCCGAGTGCCCGGTAATCCGCGAGCGGTCTATACCCGGGTATTCTTCCACGATCGCCGCGGTCACCTCCGCAAGCGCGGTGTATTGCTCGGCCGTAAAGGTATCAGTGTCGAGCCCCTCGAGCTCAATACCAATGGAATAATCGTTACAGTTGTCCCGCCCGCAAAAGGTGGACTGCCCCGCATGCCAGGCGCGCGCCGTGAAAGGTACGTACTGGGTTACCCGCCCATTGCGGTCGATCAACAAATGCGCCGACACCCGCAAGGTAGCAATCTCCGCGAAATACGGATGGGCATCGATATCCAGATGACCAAGGAAAAATTCATCGATAAAAGCGCCACCGTACTGGCCGGGCGGAAGGCTGATACTGTGAATGACCAACAGATCCACATCCGTATTGTCAGGACGTGCATTACAGTGGGGACTCGCGACCCGGCGCACGCCAGAAAGCCATCCTGACTGGATCTGATATTTCAAAACACGACTCCGCTGAAACTGGGCACGAAGTTATTTTATGGAAGCGAAGAAGAGTCTGCCAATAGCCGCCGATGCGAGTTGTGGGATGAATACGACTTTTTTACGGAAAACGGGTGTTTTCTGAACAGAAAACACCCTGCTGGATGTAGAAGCGCGTAGAGACCAATAGGTCAAAGATCCTCCGCGCCTTGCAAGATCAGGCAAGAGGGTCAAACACTGATCGCGATTTTACTTTCACCACAGTTGCCAACCACATACTCAAGCGCCCGCTCAAACAGAGGCCCCTGTTCCAGTGGCAGCAGCTCCTCATTGCGCAATGCGTGGGCCAGCTCCAGCCGTGAGTAAACGCCTACTTTAGCGCCCTGGCGGTTTACAAACATAAACTGGTCCAGATCGCTGATGATTGCGGCCAAACGGCAACGCAGCGGAAGCTTCTCCGCTTGACGCAGCAAGAACCAACTGTCTTTCAGGTGGTAAGTCTGCTGCCAGTGATTGTCGTCGTTGGGCAGCGGCTTGAGGTCTTCGGATTTCGCCGATGCCGCTTCGGTGACCACTTGCTGGATCTCTTCCACTTCCGGCAGCGCTTTCTGCTCTGCCGGCAGCTCACGGGATTCATCCAGCACCTGAGTTTCCGGCACTTGCTCCTCGATCACCGCAGCGGTGGTCGCATCCTCTACCGGAATAGATACTACGCTGTCGGCCTCGCGGCGCAGCTCTTGCACCAGGCGCTCGCGGGTACGCCGCTCACGCTCTGACTCAACGCGCTCACCCAATTTCTGGCGCTCACGATAGAGCATATCCAATCCGCCCATCAGGCGCTGGCGGTCACTCGGGCTCAACGAAAGTGATTGCGCACCGGCTTCGAGGCGCTTTTTCAGCACCGGCAACAGGCGGCGCATTTTCCCGCTGCTTTCCGGCATGGGGGCAACCACACTCCAGATAAGGTCGCGCGCGGTCAGAACATGCTGGCGCCAGGCACTACTATCAGTGCCATCCTTCAGGCAGGCGCGGAACAGCACACTGCTCCATACCCGGTTCAGCCACTCGTGCACAATCTTCGGCAGCTTGCGCTCGGCGGTAAGTGCGTCAAATACCGCCGCGACCCGCGCCTTGGAAGCTTCGACTCGCGCGGTACCCTGGGCTTCGTCTACGGTGCGACGCTCCATCACTTCCGCACGTTTGCGTTCGCGCGCAGAGAATTGACGGAAAGATTCGAGCAAGCGCACAAAGATCTGCTCGTCTCGGTCGTACTTCGCCAGTACCTCCTCGACAATAGTGCAGACTTCCCGATACAGGGGATCATTCAAATAATTTTCGCCCGGCTGCCAGCCAATGGCGGCATCGGCGAGCTCATTCAGCAGGCGACGCGCGGGATGTCCACCCTTGCTGAAAAACGCCTTGTCCGCAACAGACAGCTTTAACATAGGCAGCTGCATGCGGATCAGTTGTACCTTGATCGGCTCCGCCAGGTTGCGGTCCTCGAGCATAAACGAGAACAACATGTCCACCAGGCGAATGACTTCGCTATCCAGCTCGTGCAGCGATGCGCTTTGCTTGGATTGAATCAGGCTTTGCTGCAATAACTCGGTAACGTTTACCAGCTGGCCGGTAGCACCGGTTTGCGCGGGTATCGACATCTGGAACTGGCCGAGCTGCTGCAGCAGTGCCGGTGTTGCCATGGCAGGAACGCCGGCACCCGCTGGCGCCAAACCCGGCCCCCCAGAGTAATTTGCCGCGGAACCCCCGCCCGGGTAGCCAGCCGCGCCGGGTTGGCCGGCAAAACCTGCGGGCATACCGCCAGCAAACCCTGCAGCGGCCATATCCCCAGCACCTGGACCCGGGACACTCTGCCCACCCGCCACTGGCGGCACAACTGGAGCAGTCGGTACGCCAGGCATTGGCGCTCGGCCACCTGCCTGACGGCTCCGCTCACGCAGCGGATCCTGGATATGTGGCAAAACACCCTGCTCGATCAGCAGGCTGTTACAGTCTTCGTAAAGTTCACCCAGCCGGTTGGCGAGTTGCAACTCAAACTTTTTCAGTACCGTCATCCGCGCACGCAGGGAGATTTCCACATCATTCAGTGCGTCGGCAAAGGCCGCACAGATTGCCGCGGGGCCTATCGGCAGGTTTTCGTCGTAGATTTTTTCCGGCATTAAGGTATCGAGGCGCAGAGAAAGGGCCGCGATGGGCTCGGCGTGATCACGGCGGACATTCGCGACCATGGAACGGATCGCGACCTGCTGCTCGAGGTCATCGTTATTGACCAGCGACAGGCCCTTGGGGGCCGCGCGCAAATCGAGCTCGGCATCCTCGCCGAGGGAGTCGTTGCGGGGGTGGTGAAAGCGCTCTTCGACGCCATCACAAAAGCTATCAACCAGGTTGCTGTGCTCGACCCGAATCGCTCGAATGGCCTGGAACAGCTGGTCTTGCTCATCCTGCTGATGCGCTTTTTCCGCCATTGTAAACAGGGAATCATCGACCTGGGCAAAGACTTCTTCTACCCGAGACTGGATCCACTGAATGGCTTTTTGATTGACTAGGCTCACGGTTTTACTTAGTTGCCGGGTGGCGGACCTGCCGCCAGAGGCACCAGTTCGCCCCGTCTTCGCGCCACCACTGATTACAAAAAGCTCGTTATTACTTCTTTCCATATCATCCATGCTCACCCCAGTATGCCCTCCTGGCATCGGTCTGACGCGCACCTGCTCGGGTACCTCTCTCAAAAACCAACGATCCGAACAGAATGCACCTGGTCATCAGCGCGAATTTTCAGCACAGCAAAACGATCTGCGCGCCAAAACCGCCAAAATTCTATGACTCATTTTTATAAAATTGGAGACATCAAGAGGCAAAAGGCGACCGATGTCTCAAAACATGCCCTCAATATCCTGCAAAGCACAGCGACACGCAAGTGCCAAAAAGGATCAATCTATGTGAAACCGCTTGAAAATTGTACGGATGTACCGGAATGGCACGATATTCAGGAGGGATAGCAACCAAATTGTGGACTTTTATGCCAAAATTGCTTGGTGACAAATCGTTACATTTTGCGAAACGGATAGCAACCCCGAGATGCCCTCGTAACCATCAGCGGACCTCAGACCCCGAGAGGAGACGATCAGTGCATCTCGCCCCGGGACTGACGCACAGTACCAATGACGGATTGCAGCGCGCGCTCAAACAGCATGCCATCATCCATCGACATCAACTCACCCTTGCGTAGCGCAACCGCCAGCTCCGCACGGGTGAATTCTGCCACCTTGGCACCATTGCGATTCACAAAGATAAACTGGTCGATGTCTTTGATAACCGCGGCCAGACGGCAGCGGAATTGTTCTTCCTCACCGCGCTTGAGCTCGAACCAGCTCCCCTGCGCTAGGCGGAACGTCTGCTGCCAGTGGGTATCGCTTTCGGGAATGTCTTCACCCTCAAGCGAATCTGGCTGCAGCTCGACCTCGGCAACCGCCTGCTCCAGCGCCTCCATTTCTGGAAGCTCAGCCACGACTTCCTGCGCGGCCTCACTCGCAGTCAATTCTTCAGCCAGTGGAGCAGACACTTCCCGAGCCGCGGCAGGTTCTGGCTCTGCCGTTTCAGCCTGACTGGCCGCCTCTGCCATCGCGCGCGCTTCCTGCTCAACCTGTCGGCTGTGCTCTTGCATCAGGCGCTGCGCCAAGGCGAAGCGTTCACGGTAAATTTCCTTGAGTCCGGCGAACAGGCGGCGCGCCTCAAAGGTATTCAGGGAAACCGCTTCCACGCCGGCCTTGAGACGGTCTTGCAATGCGGGTAACAAACCGAGCAATTGCTTGCGACTTTCCGGCATAGGAGCATGCACACTCCACACCAGATCGCGGGCGGTACGCACATCCCGGCTCCAGGTTTCGCTGTCAGTACCCTCTTTGATACAAGTCAGAAACAGCATATTGCTCCAGACCTTCTGCAGCCAATCGGCAACCACCGGCGGCACATCGCGCTCGGCCATCAGCGCATCCATTACCGCAGCAACTCGGGCACGTGCAGCCTGGGTTTTAGCCTTACCGTCGGCCTCATCCACAATCCGGCGTTCCAGGCGCTCGGCACGCTGGCGCTCACGCAGAATAAACTCGCGGAAGGACTCCAACAGGGTCGAGAAAATATTAATATCCTGGTCGAACTCTGCGAGCACGCGAGCGACCACTTCGCTGATTTTTTTGTACAGCGGGTCTTTTTCGTAATTGTCTTTTGCCTGCCAACCCGTGCACGCATCTGCCAGCTCGTTCAGGAGCTTACGGGCCGGGTGGCCACCCTTACTGAAGAACGACTTGTCCGCGATTGCAACCTTTAACAGCGGCAACTGCAGGCGACCCAATTGAGACTTGATCGGCTCTGCCAGATTCCGGTCTTCAAGAATGAAGGAGAACAGCATCTCCACCAGCTTGATGATATCGCTATCCATCTTTCCCAGCGCGGCAGACTCGCGAGCCTCAACTAAACGATTCTGCAGAAGGGTGTTAACATTCAGTAACTCTACCTGGCCATCGCTGTAGCTCTGAGGCAGATGGGACTGCAACGCGCCAAGATGCGAAAGCAGATCTTGCGGGGCCATCGGCGCAACGCCGCTTCCGAGCGGGATCAGGCCGTGCCCGGAGGCACCACTAGCTGCGGCCCCTCTAACAGAGGCACCCTCGCCAGGAGAACCGGAATAAGCCCCACTTTGCTCCGGCACAACTTGCCCTTCCCCCGCACTTTGCGGACGGGCGGCTTGACGCTGCGGCCGTGCACTGCGCTGATGCTTCAGGGTTGGCAATACTCCCTGCTCAACAAACAGGCTGTTACACGTATCGTAAAGCGTGCCAAGATTCGCCATTACCACCTGCTCAAACTTTTTCAGCAGCGTCAGGCGGGCGCGAATATGCAGATCCAATGAGCGCGAAGCTTCCACAAACGCATCGCAAATCGCATCGGGCCCCAGAGGGTTATTCTTGTCGTAAATCTTGGCGGAAAGCAGGGTGTCGAAACGCAGTGAAATCGCGGACAAGGGCTCAGCAAAGTCACGTTTGGCATTCGCGACCATCGTATCGACGGCCACCAACTGTTCCAAATCGTCGTTATGTACCAGGGAAAGGTTGTCTGCCTCGTAGGAATCTTCGTCGTCGGCAGCTTCCTGCACATAGAATGCTTGCGCGCACTTGTCGGCAAACTGCTCTACAACTCGGCGACGCTCAACCCGCAGCAAACGCAATGCCTGAAACAGGCCGTCCTGCTCGTCTTGCCCGTGCGCCTTCTCACCCATAGCAAACAGCGAATCATCAACCTTGGCGAAAACTTGCTTTACAAGCTCCACCAATTGTTGTTGCGCCTTGTCGCGCAGCACTTCTACTGCGGCAGGCAGGCTGCTCCCAGGCTGGGATTCGCGTTTGTCACGCGTGCCTCGCTGCAGGGATACCACATTCGAAGATGGACCTTCGCTGTCTTTCATGTCATCTAGCCTCGTCCGGTCTTCCCCAGGAAGATTCCGGGTGATGCATCACAGCCGCCCTGGGAAGCCACTGCGCTTATTATTGGATTTCTTGCGCTCCCTCTTTAACGGCCTAAAGCACCGTCCTTTTAAGCTAAGGCGGCAGAGAGCGAGGTAACCTATTTTTGTCGACCGTTGATTCTAAAGACAGCATGTGTCAACAAACAACCACAGACAGGGTCGCTAGACCGTTTTTGCGACTTTATTCACAGGAGCCCTATCGGGCAAGCCGCCAAGGTTACCAACGACACCTTATACGCGTTCTTCTTGCGAGCAGATTTGCTAGTATTGGCGCCCCACAATGCCCCCAAGCTTTCGGTTTTCGTCTTTATTTAGGCGAGCACTATTGAGGTTCAAGTATGACGCCCGCGAATGCCAACATCCCCAATCTTGTCCTGGATATACAGCGTTCGGTGAGAGATGCGCTGGCGGAAGATGTGGGCGATGGCGACATCACAGCACAGCTGATCCCTGCGGACCGCCACGCCCGCGCCCGGGTGATCACCCGCGAGGCGTGTGTGTTTTGCGGAGTTGCCTGGGTAAACGAAGTATTTCGGCAACTCGACCCCGCACTTAACGTCATTTGGCATGTGGAGGACGGTCAGCGCGTCGCCGCAAACAGCACATTATTTGAGCTGGAGGGGAATGCCCGCACCATTCTTACCGGCGAACGCTGTGCCCTGAATTTCGTCCAAACGCTTTCCGGCACCGCCACCACCGCGGCAACCTATGCAGCGCTGACTTCTGGCACCCAGATAAAAATTCTGGATACCCGCAAAACCATTCCGGGCCTGCGCACAGCGCAGAAGTACGCGGTTCTGTGCGGGGGCTGCGAGAACCATCGAATCGGCCTCTACGATGCATTTTTGATCAAGGAAAACCATATCGCTGCAGCGGGCGGCATCAAAAATGCGGTTCAGCAAGCCCATCGAATCAAGCCCGGTGCACTGGTGGAAGTGGAAGTAGAAAGCCTGGAAGAACTTCAGCAGGCACTGGACGCTGGTGCCGACGTGATCATGCTGGATGAGTTTACCGATGAGATGACCGCACAGGCGCTGCAACTGGCCAAGGGCCGCGCCAAGATTGAAATTTCCGGCAGTGTAAATGAAGCCCGCCTGCAGCAACTGGCCAACCTGGAAGTCGATTACATTTCCTCGGGCAGCCTGACCAAACACCTGCGTGCCATCGACCTGTCTTTGCGCCTGTACTCGGAGTAAGCGGTACGCGGCGAAAGCTGCAATCAGCCCTCGCTGCAAACCGTAGAGGGCGGATGTACACCGATGGCCAATATACTTAGTGCTGGTACAGCAAGTAGTTACTCACAAACATCAGCGGACATTCGGCCACCGCCACATCCTCGCCTTCGGCGCCGTTGGTGAATTCAATCTTCGCCGTGACCACACCTTCCCTGTTTGCGCTCCAGTCACTGTGGAGGACCAAGGGTTAAGGATGTCGTGAGACCCAGCTAGATACCCGTTGCGATCAACAGATACAGCCCGCTTGAAGCAACCAACAGCGATCAATAGGCAATCCGCTTCAGGGGCTATAGGGTTTAGCCACTGGCTTGGCCGCCGCAGGGATGCCGGATACCAGAGGTTCTACCGCTGGGGCATCTTCGCCACGGAAAAAGAGCCGGCCCTGCCCGAAGCGCAGTATGGCGAACCAGCGCCCGAGGAATGCAAAAGTCCCACGCTCGGCAATATAGTGTGCGTAAGCCACGTAAGTCGGATCCCAGGACAGGTGCCGCTCTTCGGTGCGCGCGCGCATGAAGTAGATAAAGTTCACCATCAGTAACAGCAAAGACTGACGCAAAGCCTCAGGCCCACTCGCGCTGACCATAAACGGCATGGAGATCATCCACCAGGAAATGTTTTTGCTGATGTATGCCGGGTGCTTGGTATACCGATAAGGGCCGTTGGTGAGAATGCCGCGATGGGTCAGGTTGGAAAAACGGATTCCGAACGGGATGCTGGCCCATACGTAAACGGCAATGAGTAACAAAATAATAGAGCCCCAGAGACTGTAGGCCCAAGGAGTATCCCAGAACCAGTATCCCCACGCCGGCGCATCGTCATATTTGAGATAGGTGCCGGAAAACAGGCTCCAAAATGGCTGGTACCCGATCAGTGCCACCCCCCAACCAAGGAAGCTGGGCTCCACGGTGCGGATGTGCGAATCGAACAGGCGTAGGGTGCACACATACCCCACGGTGACAAACAACAGATCGATGTAGAACAGGAAATTAAAGGTGAAATCAAAAACGGATTTGAAGTTCACCAGTAGACGGGAGAAATCAAAATTCAGCAGATTGGTAAGGTTGTTGCCAAGGTAAACAAACATCAGCGGCAGGAAGAACAGCTTCACCAGCCAGCCCAGATACAACTGGCCAACGGCTTTGCCGGATACCTCTTTGGTATTCCCCATCAACCAGCTTCCGAGCTGCCAGTAACCGTCTTTGGGCGACTGCATGGCCCCATCTACCAGGTAAAAATACGGAACCGCCAGCGCCATCCACCAGGGCAACACTGCTTTCACTACTGTGTAATAGTTATCGTAAAAGGAACCGTGATACTCGGGGAACAGCCAGTACACAAACGCCACCGAGCCGATTGTGAGATAGAAACCCACCAGCTTCAGGGCGGTGCGCCCCCAATTGAAATTCATCCGACGGAAGTCGAGGCCGGCGGACGGATTGCGCCATGGTTTAACAAAGACCCATTCCAGCAGAATAATTGGCAGTGCCAGTGCGACAGCAACCACTACCAGTGACTGGGTTTTGACATGCAGATCCTGGCCGTACTCCCGCAACCAGAAAACCGCGGCCAGCGACACCCCCAGGGCAAACAGGTTGATCCATATATTGGTGGGAGCGTCGGGGCAGGACGGGACAGCAGCCGCCCCATTCATGCGAGACTGAGAGGCGCGTTGCGCAGCGGGCTTCTTGGAGGCCGGTTTTTTACTTTTTATTTTCTTCATGCTCGGTCCAACTTGTACAGCCGAACCAGGTTTTTGGCATCACGAAAAATACCTGATGGGGCGGCCAGGCCACAGGTCATACTTGCACCAGTTTACCGCCATCCCCGAAGCACCGCCAGAATCCCCCAGCACCATCGGATACTGGGAGAACCAATAGTCACTTTTGTCGCCCAACTACTCACCCACCTGATGGCCCTCAGTGATGATGATGATGGTGCTCATGCTCCGCCGGAGCCTCTTCCGGCTCAGCCGGCGCATCCTCGGGCACAGGGTCAGCTTCTTCGCTATCGTGACTCGTATGGTGCACATGCGTCGAACTCTCTTCGCGAGTCTCGGCGCCACTGTGCGTAGCGTGCTGGTCATGACCAGAGTGCGCCTCCTGCGCACTGCGCGCGCTGTGGCTATCGTGGGCGCCGTGGGCGCCATGCCCTACGGTTCCCCAGAGTGTCCATACCCCAAACACCAGCACCAGAGACGCCATGGATAAACGCACCCCTGGCTTCTGCACAATCTTGCGCAAACGCGTGGCCGCCATTCCGCTCGCCAACACCGCGGGTGCGGTGCCCAGGCCGAAGGCGATCATGGCAAGCGCCGCCTGTTGACCACTCCCCTGGGCCAGCGCGAAGGTCAGCGCACTGTATACCAGTCCGCAGGGGAGCCAGCCCCAGACCGCACCCAGCGCTACCGCCTGCGGGGTCGACTTTACCGGCAACAGGTGTCGGGAAAGGGGCTGCACCGCGCGCCACAAAACCGCACCGCCGCGCTCCAGCCACACCAGCCCGCGCCACCAATCCGCCAGGTACAGCGCCATGGCGATCAGCATCACACCGGCAACAGTACGCAGGGGTGCCAAACCGGCGGCAAGGTCTGCAGCCAGGAAGGCACCGAGACTGCCCACGAGCAACCCCATCAACGCGTAACTGGCGATGCGTCCGGCCGAGTATCCGAGTAGCTTGGGCCACTGGGGCTTCTCCCCTGGTACCGCCAGCCCAAGCGCACCGGAAATTCCGCCGCACATACCAATGCAGTGGCTACTGCCCAAAAAACCGATCGCCAGCGCTGCAGCGAGAAAACTCCAGTCCGCCATCAGTCTGACTTCCGCTCGTCGCCAGCATTCAACGTTTTACTTGCGCGCCCATCCTCTGACACCTCAACGCCCTCTGTCTCAGTCTTCGTCAGCGGCTTGCGATCCTCTTCAAACAAGATTCGGCGACTTTCCGTTTCCAGATCGTCATACTGACCATTGTTCACCGCCCAGAAGAAAAACTTCACCGCACAGGCGATAAAGACAATCACGATGGGCACGAGAAGAAAAATACTGTCCACTTAAACCTCGAAATAGGATTTCGGCATCATCGGATTTATGCCGCAGGCTGCCAGCGCGACAAACGCAGCGCGTTAACCACCACCAGCAGAGAGCTCAGCGACATGCCGATGGCGGCAGCCCAGGGTGGTACCAGCCCAAGGAAGGCCAGGGGCAGCGCCAGTAGATTGTATAAAATGGCCCACCCCAGGTTCTGCCGGATGACCTTGCGGCAACTCGCCGCCAGCGCAAACGCGCGCGGCAAGGCACACAGGTCACCCTTTAACAAAATGGCGTCCGCTCTGGATTGCGCGAGGTCCGCCGCCGACATCATTGCCACGGACACGTCGGCACCGGAGAGTACCGGCACATCGTTGATGCCGTCGCCAATCATCAATACGCGCTCACCATCACTCTGCAGTCGTCGCAATTGCTGCAGCTTCTGCTCGGGAGAGGCACCCGCCTGATAGTCGCGGATGCCCGCGAGGCCTGCCAGGCGCGGCACTTCCGCGGACTGATCGCCACTCAGCAGCTCAACCGCGACGCCCTGCTTCCCCAGCATGCGCACCGCACCCGCTGCACTGGGGCGCAGTTCATCGCCCAGCCCAAGCCATGCCACCGGCCCCGAGCCATCGCCCAGTAACAACCACTGCCCAGGTTCTGCGGGTGTAGGCATAGCAATCCCGGAAGCACTGATTTCCCCAACAAAATCTGGCGCGCCGAGACGATATTCGACGCCATCGCACAGGCCTGCCACACCCTGCCCGGTCACTGCACGCAGGTTGCTCGCCGAGCGATTGCCAAACCAGGGGCGAAATGCCCGCGCCAGCGGGTGATTGTTTTCCACCTCCAGTGCGGCAGCGATATCCCGCGCCGACTCTTGGGAGACTCCCTCCCTGAGCGGTGTCACCACCCGCAATTGCGGTGCACCCTCGGTGAGGGTCCCGGTTTTATCGAAAATCACGCGATCGACCGTGGGCAAGGTTTCCAACACATGCCCCTTGGCAACCAGAAGCCCCAGCTGCTGCAAACGGAGCGTCGCCGCCGCCAACGCCGCGGGCGTCGCCAGTGACAGCGCACAGGGGCAGGTAACCACGAGTACCGACAGGGCGACCCAGAAGGCGCGCCCCGGGTCCTGCTGCCACCAGAATACAAAAGCAGCCACCGCAATGCACAGCACTGCGGCAATAAACCGCCCGGCAATCCGGTCGGCGAGTGCCGCCTGCTCCGGCTTGTCCAACTGAGCCTGCTCCACCAGCTTTTCGATGGCGGAAAGGCGCGTGCCACTGCCGGCGGCAGAAATCCGCACGGTGAGCGATGAATCGCCGTTTACACTGCCGGCAAATACCGGGCTGCCGCAGACTTTCTGTTGCAACTCGGATTCGCCGGTAAGAATGGATTCATCAACGCCACTTGCACCCTCGGTCACCACACCATCCACCGGCACGGTATCCCCCGGGCGCAACAGGATGTGCTCACCAACCGCGAGCGCCGCCACCGGTACCGATTCAAGTGCACCACGCTCTCCACGGCGCAGGGCGGCTAACGGCAGCAACTGCGCAAGCCCGCCGCTGGCAAGCCCCGCCCGATGACGCGCGCGCATCTCGACAAAACGGCCCAGTAACAGGAAAAAGGTGAACATGGAGACGGATTCGAAATACACCTCACCGGTTTCAAAAACCGTGGCGTAAACACTGGCGCCATAGGCCAGCCCGATCGCCAGCGAGACCGGCACATCCATAATCAGGTGCCCGCTGCGCAGGGCGCGCCAGGCCGCGGCAAAAAACGGCTGCGCCGCATAACACACCACCGGTGTTGCGACGACGAGCGACACCCAGCGGAAGAACTGCTCGAACTGAACATCAATGCCTTTATTGCCGCCAAAGTAGAGGGCAATCGCAAACATCATGACCTGCATGGTACCCAGGCCGGCCACCCCCAGACGACGCATAGCGGAGCGACGCTCCTGTTGAATCAACTGCTCATTGTTGGCCGCAGTTGCGGGGGAGGGGCGGTAGCCAATACGAGTGAGCGCACCAAACAGTTCGCTCAATTTGATCTGCGCCGGGTCGAACACGATCTGCGCACGATGGGTACTGGCATTGACCGAAACACGATGCACACCGGGCATCGCCATCAGCTGCTTTTCGATCAGCCACACGCAGGCGGCACAGGTAATCCCACCCACCAGCAGACTGGCAACCTTCAGGGGGGCAGCGGTGTCCACACCCGGGAGGGAACCCAAGAAGTCACGCACGAATTCCGTCTGTACCTGTGGCAGGTCGTAGGCTTGCCAGCGCTGGTCCTGGGATGAAGCTTCAGGGCGCTCGCTGCTGTTTTCGCGGAATCGGTAGAAGTTATCCAGGCCACCGGCGACGATCGCCCCAGCCACGGCTTCACAACCTGGACAGCACATGGGGCGGGCAACCCTATCAATGGTGACGGAATACTGGCTACCCTCAGCCACGGGTAGGCCACAGTGGAAGCAGTCGCTGCGTTCGGCAGCGACATTGGAAGGATCAACAGAAGAAGAATCCGGCGCGAGAGAGTCGCTCATCGAGTCACCCATGGAATCATTGCTCCGCAGGCTTCAGGGGCACTCCATTGCCAATATTGAAATTGATTTCCCCTTTCAGCCGCCACTCCGCCTGGTCGAAGTTTTCCGAGTTCAGTTCCGGCATCAGCTGCAGGTACCAGCGGTGGCGCATGGGTGCGGCGACTTCGCCGCGGTAGCGGCCGATGGAAACCTGTTCGAGCACCACATGCTCATCCAGGTCCGCCTCCACCGGGTGGCTGAGGATCAGCAACAGCTTTTCCGGGTATTCGAGGCTCCCGCGCAAATCGAGAGACACGGACTTTTCCTCCGGAGAAAACAGCAGCATGCCTGCCAGGCCCAGGGCCTTCGCCTGCTGGTCCTGCTCCGCACGGTAGTGATACAGGCGGCTGTCCTTGTAATAGGTATCGCTCACCACGTCATCGCCGTGCCGCACGGCGATGGACAGCATGGTAAAGGACACGATTACCACCACGACCAGCGGCGCCATCACCACCCAAAACCAGGGCTCGCGGTACCAGACACCTGGCGTTTGGGAATTTTTTTTCTGAGGCACGAACGTATTAAACCCGAACTCTAAATCTACGAATTATTTGGAACAAATGCCTGCGCGGGGGCAACAGCCCCCGGAGGCTACTTGGGACCGATAAATACGGTCTTGTGACGATCCTTGAGCTCGGGCGCATCTTTCGCCTGAATCTCAATATAGATGTCGTGCTTGGTATCCTTCAGCTGATCCTTGGGCACACTAACCCGAATCGGCACAGAGTATATCTCGCCAGGGACGACATAGGGATTCCCCTGCATACGCAAGGAATAATCGTACCCCTGTTTGCCGTCTATGCGCACGGTGAACTCGTGCGGGCGCTGATCCATATTGTTGATTTTGACCGTGTAGACATTCTGCACCATGCCCTGCGACACCCGATACATACGGGCACCACGGTCACGCTGCACTTCGGCCTGCACCGGCGAGCGCGTCACCACTTGGTAGGTGAAGGCGCCAACAAGCACCAGTAACACCAGCGCATACCCGAGCAAACGCGGGCGCAAATACTGGGTTTTGCCCGTCTGCAACTCATCTTCTGAGGTGAAACGGATAAGCCCGCGCGGGTACTCCATCTTGTCCATCACGCTGTTACACGCATCCACGCACAATCCACAGTTGATGCACTCGTACTGCATGCCATCGCGGATATCGATGTCTACCGGACACACCTGCACACACCAGTAACAGTCAATGCAGTCGCCCATGCCCTGAGACTTGTAATCCACGTTTTTCTTACGCGGGCCGCGGGCTTCACCACGGCGGGCATCGTAGTACACCGCCAGGGTGTCCTGATCGTACATAACAGACTGGAAGCGCGCGTAGGGGCACATGTATTTGCACACCTGCTCGCGCATAAAGCCGGCATTCATGTAGGTAGCAAAGGTAAAGAAGGCGACCCAGAATACCCCCTGGGGATGCGCCTGGAAGGTCGCCAGATCCACCACCAAGTCGCGAATGCCGTAAAAATAGCCGACAAATGCCAGCGCAGTGGCGAGGGAAATAAACAACCAGATCGCGTGGGTGCCGCTTTTGCGCAACACTTTTTCCGCGCCCCAGGGTGCGGCATCCAGCTTCATGCGCTTGGCACGATCGCCTTCACACACGCGTTCCGCCCAGATGAACATCAAGGTCCACACCGTCTGCGGACAGGTAAAGCCACACCACACACGACCGAGCCAGGTGGTAATCGCAAACAGGGCGAACGCGGCAATGATCAACAGTCCCGCAAGCAGAATGCCATCTTGCGGACCGAAGGTGGCCCAGAAGATATGAAACTGTCGCGCGGGCAGATCAAACAGAACCGCCTGCTGACCATCAATATTCAGCCAGGGTATAAAGAAAAAAGCGAGAAGTAGTGGTAGGCCGGTGTATTTACGGATACGGGTGAAAACACCGCGGATATGACGAATATAGATTTTATCGTCGGATTCGTAGAGCATCCGGTAGCGGACTTCGCCATCACCATCTTGCTCTTCACGGGTCGGAATTCTATCGCTCACAATACCTCACTCCCCCGAAATTGTGTCATTCGGGCATTCCTGCAGTGGATGCAATGAGGCTTGTTCTTCTTCCCTGCGGTGCCCTTCCCTCAGGCGAAGGCGGCGATCACTCGCCGCCCGCCCATTCAATAAGCTCTAGCAAACAAGCTTACTGCTGTACGTCTTCCTGACGTGACAGGCTGTAAACGTAAGCTGCAACCAGACGGATCTTGTCTTCACGCAACTTGTCTTTCTGAGACGGCATGTTGTTGCTACGGCCACCGCGCACAGAGTGCTGAATCTCTTCGCGAGTACCGCCGTACAGCCAGATGTCGTCGGTCAGGTTCGGCGCACCCAGAGCCTGGTTGCCTTTGCCGTCTGCACCGTGACACGCCATACATACCGTGCCAAATACCTGTGCACCCTGCTCCGCCAGCGCCGCATCGTGCTCCTGACCACTCAGGGACAGAACATATTCAGCCACTTGCTTCACGCCGTCACCACCGATAATCGGCTCCTGCGGCGGCATCATGCCCTGGCGGCCATTGTGCAAGGTCTCGAGGATTTTTTCCGGAGAGCCACCGTACAGCCAGTCGTTATCGGTCAGGTCTGGGAAGCCGTAGTTACCACCACCATCAGCGCCATGACACACGGCACAGTTGTTGGCAAAAATACGCGCACCCATTTTCAGTGCATCGCGGTTTTCCGCGATCTGCTCGATCGGCATTTCTGCATACTTACCGTAGGTTTCCTTGAACTCCGCCTGAGCCTTGGCCTGATCCGCTTTCAGTGCACCCACGGAAGTCCAGCCGCCGATACCCTTGAAGTTACCCATACCCGGATAAATCACCAGGTACGCAGCAGAAAAAACCAGGGTGATGACAAACAGCAAGAACCACCACTTGGGCAGCGGGTTGTCATACTCTTCGATGCCGTCGTACACGTGGCCAGTCGTTTTATTTTCTGGATCGTCCTGGTCACTCACCGCCACTTTGCGGTTTGCAAAAAGAACCCAAGTTACCAATGCAAGATTGGCGAGGGTGAGCACAATTACCCAAACACTCCAAAATGTACTCATTTGTCCTGCCCCTGTTCCTGTTTCTCACCGACCTTTTTTTCGGTCGTGCTATCGCTCTCGCGAGCGCCCTTATCTAGAGTTTCCTGCTCGTCGGCAAACGGCAGCTTGGCGTCTTCCTCAAAACGTTTTTTACGCTTTGGCGAAAAAGCCCACCAGCAAACTCCGAGGAATGCCAGCGATCCGAGAACCACACCAATTTGCCGCAGAATATCGATATCCACCGAGCACCTCGCTTAACGCTTTTGCTGTACCAGAGTACCCAGCTGCTGCAGGTAGGCTACCAGCGCGTCGATTTCTGTTACGCGGCCACCAACAAAAGGCTTGCTGGCATTGGCAATATCTTCATCGGTGTAAGGAACACCGACGATGCGCATCGCGCGCATTTTTGCCGCAGTGTGTTCACCGGTCACGATATTGTCGAACAGCCAGGGGTAAGCCGGCATGATGGATTCCGGCACCACATTGCGCGGGTCGTACATGTGCGCACGGTGCCACTCATCGGAATAGCGACCACCAACGCGCGCCAGGTCCGGGCCAGTACGCTTGGAGCCCCACAGGAATGGGTGCTCGTATACGGACTCTTGCGCCATGGAGTAATGACCATAGCGCTCCACTTCCGCACGCAGAGGACGAATCATCTGCGTGTGGCATACGTGGCAACCCTCGCGAATGTAGATATCGCGACCTTCCAGCTCAATGGGACCCAGCGGTTTCAGGCCCGCGATCGGCTCGTTGTTTTCTTTGATAAAGAACTGAGGAACGATTTCAACCAGCGCGCCAAAGCTAATCGCAATGACGGTAAACAAAATCATCCAACCGATGTTTTTTTCTACGATGTCATGATTCTTCACGATTCAATCCCCTTAAACACTCTTTGCCACAGGCAGACTTTCATCGCGACCAACCTCGCCTTCTTTCGGCTCATCGGTAACGGTACGGAAGACGTTGTACGCCATCAGCAACATGCCAGAGGTAAAGATCGCACCGCCCAACCAGCGAACGATGTAGCCCGGCTTACTGGCGATCACACTTTCGACGAAGCTATAGGTCAGGGTGCCGTCGGCGTTAAATGCACGCCACATCAGGCCCTGAGTAATTCCGTTCACCCACATGGCGGCGATGTACAGTACGGTGCCGATGGTCGCCAGCCAGAAGTGCGCATTAACCAGCTTCACACTGAACATTTCCTTGCGGTTCCACAGAATCGGAACCAGATGGTAAATGGCACCGATAGAAATCATCGCTACCCAACCCAAGGCCCCGGAGTGCACGTGGCCAACGGTCCAGTCGGTGTTGTGGGACAGCGCGTTAACGGTCTTGATGGACATCATCGGGCCTTCGAAGGTAGACATACCGTAGAAGGACAGAGAAACAACCAGGAAGCGCAAGGTCGGATCGGTGCGCAGCTTATGCCATGCGCCAGACAGGGTCATGATGCCGTTGATCATGCCACCCCAGGACGGCGCCAGCAGGATGATGGACATGACCATCGCCAGGCTCTGGGTCCAGTCAGGCAGTGCAGAGTAGTGCAGGTGGTGGCCACCCGCCCATACATAAATAGAGATCAGCGCCCAGAAGTGCACGATGGACAGCTGGTAGGAATATACCGGACGGCCCGCCTGCTTGGGCACGAAGTAATACATGATGCCCAGAAATGCTGCCGTCAGGAAGAAGCCCACTGCATTGTGTCCGTACCACCACTGGATCATGGCATCGGTAGTACCCGCGTAGGCAGAGTAGGACTTCCAGGTACTTACCGGAATGGCAATGCTATTAACGATATGCAGAACGGCAACAGTAATAATGAAGGCGCCGAAGAACCAGTTCGCCACATAAATGTGGGAGGTGTTGCGCTTAACGATGGTGCCGAAGAATACCAGGCCGTAGGCAACCCAGATCAGCGCAATCAGGATATCGATCGGCCATTCCAGCTCGGCATATTCTTTGGCAGAAGTGATACCCAGTGGCAGGGTAATCGCCGCAGCGACAATAACAGCCTGCCAACCCCAGAAGGTGAACGGGATCAACCAGCCACCCCACAGGCGGGTTTGACAGGTACGTTGCACCACATAGTAGGAAGTGGCAAACAACACGCTACCACCGAACGCGAAAATAACCGCGTTGGTATGCAGCGGGCGCAGTCGGCCAAAGTTCGTGAATGGCTGCCAAAGGTCATTCAGCGCAGGCCACGCCAGCTGAGCGGCGATCAATACGCCGACACCCATTCCAACAATGCCCCAGACCACCGACATAATGGTGAACTGGCGCACAATGTTGTAGTCATAGTCCGGCAACTTGCCGGCCTCTGCCACCGTTGTCGTCATTGTGTAACTTCCGTTGCTTTTTGAAATTCGCTTCCGTCAAACGTGCAGGGTTCGCCAGTTAAAGTCGTGGCTGTTCCCTTCACGTTAGACCGAGTAGGCACAGGGAAGACGATTTATACGCTGTAATCGCCCTTCCCAACTGATTTAGATCAAGTCACGACCTTTACCTGCGGCAATTCGCAGGCGCAGGGCATTCAATTTGATGAAGCCTTCGGCATCTTTCTGATCGTAGGCGCCGGCATCATCTTCAAAGGTCGCGATACGCTCATCGAACAGGCTGTCGGACGAGCGACGACCAACCGCAGTCACGCTGCCCTTATACAGTTTCAGGCGCACCTCGCCGTTAACCACAGACTGGGACTCATCGATTGCCGCCTGGAGCATGCGACGCTCCGGGGACCACCAGTAACCGTTGTAGATCAGCTTCGCGTAGCGCGGCATCAGCTCATCTTTCAGGTGCGCTACTTCGCGGTCCAGGGTGATGGACTCGATGGCGCGGTGCGCTTTCAGCAAGATGGTGCCGCCAGGGGTTTCGTAACAGCCGCGGGACTTCATACCCACGTAGCGGTTTTCCACGATATCCAGACGGCCAATACCGTTGGCGCCACCCAGCTTGTTCAGGGTTTCCAGCAGGGTCGCCGGGCTCATGCGCTCGCCATCGATGGCAACCGGATCGCCGTTTTCGAACTGCAGCGTAATATAGGTAGCCTTGTCCGGGGCCGCTTCCGGGCTGACGCTCCAGCGCCACATATCTTCTTCGGCTTCGGCCCACGGCTCTTCCAGTACACCGCCCTCGTAGGAGATGTGCAGCAGATTGGCGTCCATGGAGTACGGGGACTTTTTCTTCTTGCCGGAAAAATCCACCGGGATCTTGTGCTGCGCGCAGTATTCCATGAGCTTTTCGCGGGAGTTCAGGTCCCACTCGCGCCATGGCGCGATCACCTGGATGCCAGGCTTCAGTGCATAAGCACCCAGCTCGAAGCGCACCTGGTCATTACCCTTACCGGTCGCACCGTGGGAAATGGCATCCGCGCCAGTTTCATTGGCGATCTCGATCAGGCGCTTGGCAATCAGCGGGCGCGCAATGGAGGTGCCCAGCAGGTACTCACCTTCATAGATGGTGTTGGCGCGGAACATCGGGAATACAAAATCGCGCACAAACTCTTCGCGCAGATCATCGATGTAGATCTCTTTGACGCCCAGGGCTTCCGCTTTGGCGCGCGCGGGCTCTACTTCCTCACCCTGACCGATGTCGGCGGTAAAGGTGACGACCTCACATCCATAGGTATCTTGCAGCCAGCGCACGATCACCGAAGTGTCGAGACCACCGGAATACGCCAATACCACCTTGTCGATCTTGCTCATTACTATCCTCTGTACAGTAAGCCCTCAGTCCCGGGCGATGATCCGGACACAACTGCTAACCACAAACGTGAAGCACCCCAGGAGAATGCGATCACCTGCGGGAAATCTCGTTCTGGGAGGGATTATTTTTGGAAGTGTGCCCAGTCGTCGCGGAGAGGCCGCGTTTTTTCGGGGCGGGATTGTAGCGCCTAGAAGGCCCTACGGCCAGCACCATACGGGGCGTCCGCAAATAGTGATTATTGGCAGGCGGAATACGCTGATCACTTTACACCCAAACTGTGCACCGAAGAGGCATTTGCCACAGTTTTCGCAATTTTTTGGCGCTTCGGGTAGCATCGGCGCCGCGTTCAATCCGGGAGGAGATATTCGGTGGATTCCAAACAGCAAATTACCCTGCGAGCACCTGACGACTGGCACATCCATTTGCGCGATGGCGATGCCCTGACCCGCACCGTTGGTGACGCCGCAGACCAGTTCCGCCGTGCGATCATCATGCCAAACCTGGTGCCCCCAGTGGTGAATGCGGATGACGCGCTGGCCTATAAGGCACGCATTGAAGCGGCGGTTCCCGCTGGCAACCCATTCACCCCGCTGATGGTGATCTACCTGACCGACAACACAACTGCGGAAGTGGTCAAGCAGGCCCACGCCGCAGGTGTGGTTGCCGCCAAGCTCTACCCGGCCGGCGCCACCACCAACTCCGACTCCGGCGTTACCGATATCGCCAACATCTACCCGGCGCTGGAAGCCTTGCAGGAATGCGGCATGAAGCTGCTGCTGCACGGAGAGGTCACGACTGCGGATATCGATATCTTCGACCGCGAGCGCGTGTTCATCGAGAATATTCTGGGGCCGGTTGTTGACGACTTCCCTACCCTGAAGATCGTGCTCGAGCACATCACCACGTCGCACGCCGTCGAGTTTGTCGCCCAGGCCCGCGAGGGCATTGCCGCGACCATTACCGCGCATCACTTGCTGTACAATCGCAATCACATGCTGGTAGGCGGCATCCGCCCACATTATTACTGCCTGCCCATTCTCAAGCGCAACGCACACCAGATGGCGCTGATTGAGGCGGCCACCAGTGGCAGTCCCAAGTTTTTTCTGGGCACAGATTCCGCCCCACATATCCAGGGCAAGAAGGAAAGCTCCTGCGGCTGTGCCGGTTGTTACACCGCATTCAGCGCCATTGAACTCTACGCCGAAGCCTTCGAACGCGCCGGCAAGCTCGACAAACTGGAAGGCTTTGCCAGCGAATTCGGCCCGGACTTCTACGGCCTGCCGCGCAACTCCGATACCATTACCTTGGTACGTGAGCCGTGGACCCTGCCCTCTGGCCTGCAAATGGGTGACGACGCACTGATCCCGCTGGCCGCTGGCGAAACCTTGAATTGGCGCCGGGCTTGATCCCGGTTGCCGCCCGCTAATTTGTGATTGATTAAGACTTCAGGATTCCCGTGACACCAGCAGAAACGCCCTCCGGCCCCAAAAGCCTCCTGGCACAACGATTCCGGGGATTCCTTCCGATCGTCCTGGATCTGGAAACGGCGGGCTTCAACGCCCGCACCGATGCCCTGCTGGAAGTTTCTGCGGTCATCCTGAATATGGATGAATCTGGCACCCTGTTTGCGGAAGAGACCCACAGCTTCCATATCGAGCCCTTTGAAGGGGCCAATATCGAACAGTCCGCACTGGACTTTATCGGTGTGGACCTGGATTCGCCGGACCGCGACGCCTGGCCCGAGGAAATCGCCCTGCCCGAGCTGTTCCGGCATATCCGTCGCGCCATCAAGGCACACAGCTGCACCCGTGCGATCATGGTTGCGCACAATGCCCACTTTGATCTTGGGTTTATCAATGCCGCCGTGGCGCGCTGTGGTCTGAAGCGCAACCCATTTCACCCCTTCTCCTGCCTGGATACCGCTACCCTGGCCGGGCTTGCCTATGGCCAAACCGTGTTAGCCAAGGCCTGTCAGACCGCCGGAATCCCCTTCGACAACAGCAGCGCCCACTCCGCGGAATACGATGCGGAGAAAACCGCTGAGCTTTTCTGTGGCATCGTTAATCGCTGGCGCGACCTGGGCGGCTGGCCGCTGGCCGATGCGCCCGTCGACGGTGACGAAGACACCGGTGAAGAAGGCAACGCAGCCGACACCTGAGCAACCCCCTCCGGAGGCTCAGCACACCTCATACCTTAGTCGTATGTCGCCGCGAAAATCCCGCCGCTAGGCTGGAGCGCTAACAACGAGATCAGGGTGTGCACGATGAACATTTCCTCCCTCCGCAAGTATCTGGCAGCCCCGCTCGGGCTGTCCCTGCTTCTAAGCAGCAACGCAACCGCCGGCAGCTGGCAAAAAGATGTGGCGATTGGCGGATTCGAAAACGTACATGTCTACACCCCCGAAGACACTTCGCCCATCGGCAATGGCCGCGCCTTGCTGGTGCTATTGCACGGGTGCGTACAGCCCATCGACAATTACCTGAGTGCCAACCTGGAGCGCGCCGCCGATGAATTCGGATTGGTGATCGCCCTGCCCGACGCGGCAAACAAGGCCGGCTTTAGCTGCTGGTCCTACTGGCAGGGCGAGCGCTCCCGCACCGCGGGGGACTACAAGAACCTGATCGAGCTGGCCACAACCTTGAGCAGTGACGGTGAGCATGGCATCGACCCCAATCAGGTATACATTGCCGGCGTCTCCTCCGGCGCTGTTTTTGCCAACACCACCGCCTGTCTCGCACCTGATGTATTCGCCGGCATGGGCATCAGTGCCGGCCCCAGTATTGGCAGCAGCCCCAAGGGCGCTCTGGGTTTCTGTGAGGCGGCCGATGTGGCAAATCGCTGCGCCACCTATGCGGGAGAATTCAAAAACCATTTCACCACCCAGATCACTTCCGTGGCACACGGCACCGAAGACGTCACCGTGGATCACTGCTACAACGCCCAAAACGCGGAAGGCATGGCAGATGTTTACGGGGTGAAAAAGATCGAGGGAACCAACACCTACACAGAGGGCGAACGCACCGCGAGCGAAACCCTGTGGGAAGGCGGACGCGTGTCCATGGTCTGGCTGAACGATGTGGGACACGCCTGGGCGGGCGGCGAAGGCGCGGAGGGCCGCTTCATCAGCGCGGATGGTGTGAGCTATGCGCGTTATCTGGGCAAGTATTTTTCGGAAAACAACCGGCGCGTTCAGCCAGAATAACTAACTACCGGCGGGGCGCTTTCTGCGCCCCGGTCTTTCGCGCCGCCACTCTCTTCATCCCCTGCCCGCTCACCGAAGCAAAACCAGCTGCCAACCAATACCTAGGTCGCATATGCACTGTTATGGGGCCCCGCTAGTCTCGTATCGCTTCCTATAAAAATATAAGGGTGAAAGCGATGACAATAACAAAAGAGAGAAAACTCCTGGGCGCGAGCCTGGGCCTGTCCATACTGTTGGGCGCCAGTTCGGTCGAAGCTGGAAGCTGGCAGCAGAACGTCGCCATCGGCGGCTTTAATCGAGTCCACATCTATACCCCCGATTCTGTATCTCCCATCGGCAACGGCAAATCCCTGCTGGTGGTACTGCACGGCTGCACCCAATCTATTGATGCCTACCTGACCGCCAACCTCGAAGACGCCGCAGAAGAATACGGCATGGTGGTTGCCGTTCCCGACGCAGTATATAAAGCCGGTTTCAGCTGCTGGTCTTACTGGGAAGGTATCCGCTCCCGCACCGCAGGTGACTATGCCAACCTGATCAATCTGGCCAACACCATGACCGGCGATGCCGGGCGCAACATTGACCCCGACCAGGTGTATATCGCGGGCCTGTCATCCGGTGCCGCGTTTGCCAACACCACCGCGTGTATCGCCCCGGACATCTTCGCCGGCATGGGCATTAGCGCCGGACCAAGTATCGGCACCAGTTCCAATGGCGCCATCGGCAGCTGTGAAATCGCCGACGTCACCAGTCGCTGTAACTCCTACGCCGGCAGTTACAGCAGCCACTTCGACACCCAGATTGCCTCCATCGCCCACGGCACCAACGACACCACCGTGGACGATTGCTACAACCGGCAAAACGCCGAAGGCATGGCCGGCGTGTATGGCGTAAACGAATTATCCGGCACCAACACTTACACCGATGACGCACGCACCGCTGCGGAAACCCTTTGGGAAGACGCACGAGTATCCATGCTGTGGTTGAACGGAGTGGACCACGCCTGGTCCGGCGGCCAGGGCGCCAGCGGTAGCTATGTAAACGGCAATGGCATCAACTACGGTCGCTACCTCGGCCAGTACTTCGCCGAAAACAACCAGCGCGTTGACCGCAACAGCGGCCCCGAGATCACCAGCCTGTCAGCAACCGAAGCATCAGGCCTGCTGACGATCACCGGCAACGCGCTCGATGCCGAAGGCAGCGTGGCGAGTGTCGACATTGCGGTGAGCAATATCGACAGCGGCACACCGGACCTGGTCGAAACGCTGAATACACTGGCTTCTCCGGCCGACGGCTACTTCAACGCAACCTCGTCGCCTCTCGCAGATGGCTTGTATCAGATAGAGGTCACGGCCACCGACAACGAAGGCGCGCAGGGAGATACGGCCAGTGTTACCAGTCGCGTTGGCCCGGAGCCGCCGGCGACAGCACCAGAGCTGAGTGACATTGCAGCCACTGTCAGTGGCCAGTGCGCCACCGTTACCGGCTCGGTGGTGGATGCGAACCAGAACCTGCAAGACGTGGCGGTGGCCTTTGCCAGTGGCACAGTCTCTGCAGATATTGACGGTAGTCGTTTCTCCGCCGAGGGCTGCGATCTTCCCGGTGGCGAAAACAATGTGGTGATTACAGCCTCTGATACCACTGACCTGTCGGGCCAGAGTAGCGTGCGCTTTGATATCGATGCCGGCCAGACCGGCGATTACAATTTCCACATTAACGAGGGACATATTACCTGGGGCGAAGGCTACTCCGCCTGCTACCTCGCCTTCGGCACCGCGCCGTTCACCATGCGCGAAACCGCGGCGGGGGAACAGTGCCGCTGGGTAGCGGATGGCGATAGCAGTTGTGCCGGCCCGTTGCAGGCCTGCTCTAGCGGCGGCAGTGACGGCGGGGACAGTGGTGGCGGTGACGGCAATCAAACGCCCGTCGACAGTGACAATGATGGCGTCGCAGACACTGCGGACAATTGTCCGAGCGTCGCCAACGCCGGTCAGCAAGACAGTGATGGCGATGGTATCGGCGATGCCTGTGACAGCACGCCCGGCGGCGAGCAGGCATGTACCGAGTACACCGCCAGTAACTACAGCCATGTGACGGCGGGACGCGCAACCACCAGCTTTGGCTACACCTATGCACTCGGCTCTGGCGACAACCTCGGCCTGTACAACACCTTTGTCACCACCACCTTGGCTGAAACCGGACCGGACTATTACGAACAGGGCAACTGCCCCTGAGCAATAGCTAAGTAGTCTCAAGTAACTGAGAAAAAGGCCTGAGAAATCAGGCCTTTATCGTTTCTAGGCCAGCAATTGCTGTAGCAGACTTAGCCGCTTCGTACACCATTTAAACAGACGGGCGTACTGGCGGGTGATTTTTTGCACAAAATGCGGTATAATCTGCTGTTCATGCATAAAAAGTGGAAAGAATAGTGGCTAAAAAAGCATCTAGCGCTAACAAACGCAGTAAGGAAACTGTTTCTACAGAGTCGCGCGAAGCCATCGAAGCCCAGGTACAGGCCTTCCTGGCCAATGGCGGCCAAATTGAGCAAGTACCCAAGGGTGTGAGCGGCCAAACCAATACCTCAGGTCCCAAGCACATCACTCTGGGCAAAAAGCCACGCAGCTAATCCTACCGCTCGCCTTTACTATTCAGAAGACCGCCAGCGATTTCTCGTCAGGCCAGCTCCCTCAGGAGCTGGCTGATCTAAGGCTCTTCTCTCGAGTTTCTTTAAGTTTCTTCCGCATGTTTCCGACGGCCCGGTTTAGAAGCGGTACCCCAATCCCGCCATGGTTACCAGCGGGTCCAGTTCAACATCCGCGGTAATTTTACCGACACCGGGCACCTCAACAGTGGCCTTGGTGTCGATGTCCACCCACAAAACCGCCACATTAAACAGCCAGCGCTGATCCGCACCAAACGCAAAGTCAACACCCGCTTCCAGTGCGACACCTGTGGAGTTTTCTAGAGAGAGGTCGGCTCCGTCCGTCGCACCCAGAGTCGCGAACACACTGTTTGCCTGGGAGCTAATCGCTTCCTCAAAGAACACGGTGTAATTCAAACCCGCGCCGACATACGGCTGCACTTTGGAGGATGGCGCCAATGGATAATACTGCAACAACACGGTCGGCGGCAGATGGCGGGTCTCGCCCAAGTCAAAGCTTTCCCCCAAACCGGTGACCTGCAAATCATGGCTAAATGGACTTGCCGCAACCAATTCAACTCCCCAGTGATCCCGCCACATGTAGGTCGCGGTGATACCCAACGCGGAGCCGTCCTCCACCCCCGCAGCCGTTCCTTCTAACGCGGTCCCAGATAATGCGAGCGCCGATGAGCTGACATCCGGGCTAACCGTGGCCGCGCCCGCACGCAGCAACACGCTACCGGATTCATAGGCAAATACAGGAGCAGAAAGTAAGAGGGTGGCCGCAGCGGCGATTAACTTCATGAGTTTCTCCAGAGTCCCAAATTAATTATTTCGATCCAGCGAGCCCGCTCAGCTCAGTGGACGGGCACAGATTAACTGCGGCGGCTGGCTGACTGATTGATTCACATCAATCACATGAGATCGGTCCAGCACGAAATCGCAGGCACAAAAAAGGCGGGTTGTACCCGCCTTTTTTGATCTGATTTTTGTCTGCCGTTTTCGATGAATTACGGCATTTCGTCCAGATCCGCACCCTCTTTCACCGGCGGCATCAGGTCTTCCTTGCTGATGTTCATCGCCATCAAGGTATTCGCGGCAACGTACACAGAAGAGAAGGTACCGATAATCACACCGACAATCAGTGCCAGGGAGAAGTTGTGGATCAACTCACCACCGAAGAACTGCAGAGCCCAGAGCACCAGCAAAGTGGTGAAGGACGTCATAAAGGTACGGCTTAGCGTCTGGCTCATGGAGATATTAATTACCTCGGCAGGCTCCGCCTGACGCACCTTGCGGAAGTTCTCACGTATGCGGTCATACACCACGATGGTGTCGTTAATCGAGTAACCGATCACCGCCAGCACCGCCGCCAGCACGGTTAAGTCAAAGTCGAGCTGCAGGATCGCGAAGAAGCCAAGCACAATAATCACGTCGTGGATCAAGGCAACCACCGCACCAATGGCGAACTTGTACTGAAAGCGCAGGGCCACGTACGCCATCACCACTGCCAACGCGAACAGCATGCCCAGACCACCATCGTCGCGCAGCTCTTCACCGATTTTCGGCCCCACCATTTCCACACGGCGCAGGTCGACGCGGCCATCACTACCCTGGCGCAGCACGCCAACAACCTTGTCGCCAATGGAGTTGGTTGCTTCTGCATCACGGGCGTTCTGTTGCGTCTGTTTCTGTGCAACTTCCGGTGGCAGCTTGATCAGCAGCTCACTGTCGGAGCCAAAGCGCACCACCTCGGCACCTTCATAGCCGGCTTGCTGCAGCTGGCTACGCACGTCGGCAATCTGCGGGGCATTCTGATAACCCACTTCAATCTGGGTACCACCGGTAAAGTCCAGACCGAGCTTCAGGCCATTCATCGCCAGTGCAATCACCGATGCGATCACCAGGACAAAAGACATGGCTGCGGCGACTTTGCGCCAGCGCATGAAGTCGTACACGCGCTTGCCCATGTACTCGGTGATTTTTCCGTTCTCTTCTTTGGTATTACTGCTCATCACCGTCCCCTTAAATCCACAATTTCTGAACACGGCGGCCGCCGTAGAACAGGTTGATCAACGCGCGGGTACCCATGATGGCACTGAACATGGAAGTCAGAATACCGATCGACAGGGTTACCGCGAAGCCCTGAACCGGCCCGGAGCCAATGGCGTACAGGATGACCGCAACAATCAGGGTGGTGAGGTTGGCGTCGACAATGGCGCTGTAGGCATTGTCGAAGCCCGCATTAATGGCCGACTGTGGCGGCAGGCCATTACGCAACTCCTCCCGTATCCTCGAGAAGATCAACACGTTGGCATCCACCGCCATACCGATGGTCAGTACCATACCCGCGATACCCGGCAGGGTCAGGGTGGCGCCCAGAATCGACATCACCGCGACCAGCAGGATCAGGTTGGTTGCCAGGGCGATATTCGCTGCCAGGCCAAATACCCGGTAGAAGATCAGCATACACAGCACCACCGCCGCCAGGCCGATTTGCACCGAGGTCACGCCGACCTTGATGTTATCCGCACCCAGAGACGGGCCAATTACGCGCTCTTCAACAAAGTACATGGGGGCAGCGAGTGCACCGGAACGCAGCAGCAGTGCCAGCTCCTGCGCTTCCGCAGGGCTTCCGAGACCAGTGGTACGGAACTGACGGCCCAGCGGGCTCTGTACGGTAGCGAGACTGATGATCTTCTTGTCATCGGTACGCACCTGAACGGTGACTTCATTGCCTTCGGCGTCGACTTGCGTCTCCGGGGTAAAGCGGCTCTCCACGAACAGCGTACCCATCCGGCGGCCAACGTTTTTCCAGGTAGCGCGGTGCATCAACTCACCGCCGCGAGAATCCAGGGTGATGTTCACCTGCGGGAAGCCACTCTCATCGTAACCAACCCGTGCATCGGTAACGCGCTCACCGGAAATAATAAGTTTGCGCTCGAGCCAGGCACCACCGTAGGCCGCGCGCTCCTGCTCGTTACGGAATTCGAAATACTCTTTATTGGTGACCAGGGCATCCTGGCGCGCTTCCATACGGTATTCCAGGTTGGCGGTCTTACCGATGATACGCTTGGCTTCCGCGGTGTCCTGAACACCTGGCAGCTCTACCACGATACGGTTACGTCCCTGACGCTGTACGATCGGCTCCGCCACACCCAGCTCGTTTACACGATTGCGCAGGGTGGTGAGGTTCTGGGTAACCGCATAGTCTTCGAGTTGCTTGATCTCCTGGTCGGCCAGGGTCGCACGGATCTCGAGATTGCTGCCGCCGCCGGCTTCGGTCAGCTGCAGGGTGGGAAACTCACTGCGCAGGGTACGCATACCCAGGGTGCGCAACTCATCACTGCGGAAACGGGCCACAATTTCGCGATCGTTTTCCAACTCCACGCTGCGGTAGCGCGCTTTGGCCGCACGCAGCTTGGACTTCACATCGGAAACATAGCCTTCCATATTGGTTTTAACGATGGAGTTGGTATCCACTTCCATCAGGAAGTGCACACCACCGGCCAGGTCGAGACCCAGCTTCATCGGGCTCGCACCCAGCTTGCTCAACCACTCAGGGGTGGTGGGCGCCAGGTTTAGGGCCACCACGTAATCGCTGTGACCGAGCGCCTCTTGAATAGCACGCTTGGCTGGCAACTGCTCTTCGATAGATTTCAGACGAAGCAGTACAGACTTGTCCTGCACCTCGCCGCCAAAATACGCGATTCCCGCGTCATCCAAGGCTTTCTGGGCTTCACTGAGTACATTCTGATCAATTTTCAGGGCGCTGGACTGACCGGAGATCTGTACGGCCGGATCCGGGCGATACAGATTCGGGGACGCGTACAGCAGCCCCAATCCGACGATGATCAGAATCAGGATATATTTCCAGAGGGGGAAGCGATTCATGCTGTTCTCATTGTTGGAATGGCCCGTTGTCGGGCACGTTTTTTTGGTAACTAACGATATGCGGCCCCCGCGCCCAAATACAAGGCACGAGCGCTACCGTACAGAATTGCGAGCTGATTATACGGGGATCATCAGGTGGCACAAATTGCCGCCCGGTAATTTAGTCCAGCGGAGGCACCGGACGCCCCAATCCGGCATAGAAAGACGTCACATACTCCTCGAGGGTACCGGCGGCAATGGCATCCCGTAACCGCTGCATCAGGCGCTGATAGTGCCGCAGGTTGTGGATCGTATTCAGCTGGGAGCCGAGAATCTCACCACATTTGTCCAGGTGGTGCAGGTAGCTGCGGGAGAAGTTCTCACAGGTGTAGCAATCGCATCCTTCCTCGAGTGGTCCAGTATCGTGACGGTGTTTGGCATTGCGTATCTTGACCACACCCTCGAAGGTGAACAGGTGTCCATTACGGGCATTGCGTGTGGGCATCACGCAATCAAACATATCCACACCCCGGCGCACGCCCTCCACCAGATCTTCCGGTTTACCCACACCCATCAGATAACGCGGCTTGTCCGCCGGCATCTTATGCGCGAGATGGTCGAGGACCTTGATCATCTCCTCTTTTGGCTCACCTACGGAGAGTCCGCCAATGGCGTAGCCATCAAAGCCAATGTCGGTAAGCCCCGCAAGGGACACATCACGCAACTCGGGATACATGCCACCCTGCACGATGCCAAACAGCGCCGACGGGTTATCCCCATGGGCGTCCTTTGAGCGCTTGGCCCAGCGCAGGGACAGCTCCATGGACTTGCGTGCTTCGTCCGGCGTCGCCGGGTATGGGGTGCACTCGTCAAAGATCATCACCACGTCGGAGCCCAGGTCCTTCTGTACCTGCATCGACTCCTCCGGCCCAACAAACACCGGGCTGCCATCTACCGGCGACTTGAAAGACACCCCCTCCTCGCTGATCTTGCGCATCTTGCCAAGGCTGAACACCTGAAAGCCGCCGGAATCGGTGAGGATCGGCCCCTTCCACTGCATAAACTCATGCAGGGTGCCGTGGGCCTTGATCACCTCGGTACCCGGGCGCAGCATCAGATGGAAGGTGTTGCCGAGAATGATGTGTGCACCAATCTCCTCGACATCTCGCGGCAGCATCCCCTTTACGGTGCCGTAGGTTCCAACAGGCATAAATGCCGGGGTTTCCACCGTGCCACGAGGAAAATGCAGCCGCCCCCGACGGGCTTTGCCGTCGGTGGTATCCAGCTCAAACTTCATAAAACATTCGCGGCTCAAGGCATCCTCCTCATCCAAAACTACTTGATTCAAACTCTGTGCGAACTCAGTCGTCCGCGTGCCCAGCGCCCACCTCAGCGGGATCGACTGCCGGGTTGCGTTCAATCAGCATCGCGTCGCCATAACTGAAGAAACGATACTCTTCGGCAACCGCCTGTCGGTAGGCATTCATCGCGTTGTTGTAACCGGCAAACGCACTCACCAGCATCAACAGGGTCGATTCCGGCAAATGAAAATTGGTGATCAAGCGATCCACCACGCGGAAGTCATAGCCGGGATAAATGAAGATCTCGGTCTCGCCCTGAGTCGGCTTGAGCTGGCCGCTGGCCGCAGCACTTTCCAGCGCGCGCACACTCGTCGTACCAACGGCAATTACCTTGCCTCCACGAGCACGGCAGGCTTTCACCGCATCACACACCTCAGCAGACACATCTAATATTTCACTGTGCATCTTGTGCGTGTTGATATCATCCACTCGCACCGGCTGGAAGGTGCCGGCGCCCACATGCAGGGTAACGAATGCAGTATCCACACCCTTGTCCCGCAACGACTGAATCATCTCGTCATCAAAATGCAGACCAGCGGTCGGCGCTGCTACTGCACCCGCGTTACGACTGTATACCGTCTGGTAGCGCTCTTTATCCGTCTCCGTATCTTCACGGTCGATATACGGCGGCAAAGGCATATGTCCCTGGCGTTCAAGTACGGGGAGCACCCCTTCGGCGGGAAACTCCAATTCGAAGAGCGTGTCGTGGCGTGCAACCATCGAGAGACGGGCGCCGTCCTCGAGGAAAATTTCACTGCCAGGCTTGGGCGATTTACTGGAGCGGATATGTGCCAGTGCACGATGCTCGTCGAGCACGCGCTCGATGAGAATCTCAAGCTTGCCGCCACTCGCCTTCTGCCCAAAAAGGCGTGCCGGAATCACGCGGGTGTCGTTGAATACCAGCAAATCCCCGGGCGCAATCAGGTCCGGTAACTCCGCAAATTGGCGGTGCCCCAGAGCGCCGGTTGTGCCATCCAGACACAAAAGGCGACTGCCGCGGCGCTCCGCAGTGGGCGCTTTCGCGATCAGCGATTCGGGCAAATCAAAATAAAAGTCCTGGCGTTGCATCACTTCAGTCTAGGCATTAATCAATCGGCCGCGAAGAGTAACGGAAACCACTTCCACAGCCAAATTTGGTTGACCATCCACAACTCATCGCTATAATCATCGTCCTTTCCTGACCGACCTTTATGGCGGTTAGAGGAACTGCCAGAGTGGTGAAATTGGTAGACACAGGGGATTCAAAATCCCCCGCCCTTAAAAGCGTGCCGGTTCGAGTCCGGCCTCTGGTACCAAACAAAGAAGCCCTGATTGCGCGAGCAGTCAGGGCTTTTTTGTTTGGTACTAACTATTTGCTACAAGGGGTCGCAAGAACCGGCGCTCGGTTCGACCAACTGCGCCAGCAGTTGGGACGCCGCCAGGCGCCCGCAGGGGCACATCGGCGTAGCCGATGTGATCAGTCCGGCCTCGGGCAGATGGCACAAGGTTCTTTGACGCCCTCAGCCCTCAGCCCTCAGCCCTCAGCCCTCAGCCCTCAGCCCTCAGCCCTCAGCCCTCAGCCCTCAGCCCTCAGCCCTCAGCATAAATTCACCGTATTCCAACACCCAAATCGGTGACATCGGTGCGAAAGACCTCTACAAGCCGGTGGAGATCGGATACAAGCAATGCCCCAAGACAAAAAAAGCAGCTTATTCGAAACTCACCCTGTGGCACAACGACGGTACTAAGGACGATCAGCCAATCAACGCAAGCACCGGACGCGAGGACCATGGCGTAATGGTAAAGCTGGAGCAGGAACTGGACCAACATGGCGTAAAAATTGCAGTCGTCCGCTGGGGTAAGACCTGGAGACAGGCCGCGATCTCCTTCCTAGTCTATAATCCCAGCGGTCCACTGCGAATACAAAATGACCTCTGTGGGGCAACGATCAACTGGGTCGAGTCGGTAGTCCCGACTGCGCAAGAAGAAGTGAACTTCGAGATTTTCTATCGTTTTCCATCATTTGTGGGGCTCGATACGACGGTGAGTCTCCAGCACATCGAAAATCCGGCATTCAGGGACGAGTTCAGTGACGCACAGGCATTTAGCATTCGGATACGCTCCGTCTTCTGAGGGCAAGAACTCCGAAACTCACCGCTTTTGTCCCGGGCCCCTATCGAACAGCTATGCAGACACGAACGCAAAAGCGACATCTCCCTATACCCACCTCGTACTAATCACCGCCTTATGCACAGCCGGGCCAATGGCATCTGCGTCGGAAGCAGGCTCAGGCTGGCATCACGGCGCACCATTCAAATATACAGAAGGCATGCTCGGCGATGACCGCGCTTGCTGGCACGACTGCGGTGTTGACCTCCACTTTTCAACAATTGTTATTGGACAGAAAATTATCGATGGTGGAACCGAGCGTAAAGGTGTGATCAGTGCCTCCTACGATGCCCAGCTCTACCTCGATACTGAAAAGCTTGGCTGGTGGAAAAACGGTTATGCGTTACTCAGACTAGAGGGGAAAACCAACGACGACGGTGTAAATCTTTTTACCGGCGCCCTCGTACCGGTAAATTTCGATGCAGCCGTTCCTGTGCCGGAAGGCAAAGACTTGGAAGCAACCGAGTGGTGGTATTCCCATGTATTTCTGCAGGGTAAGCTGGAGCTACTGGGCGGCATGTGGGACATAGGCCGATTCTACGATTTATCGCCATTCTCCGGCCCCTATCATTTCCGCTTTCTCAATGCACACATGTTCTTTAATTCGACCCTTCTCCCCTGGGCGCCCTATAACCGTCTGGGCGCCCTGGCCCTGGCCAAACCAAATGACTGCCTGACGATTACCACCGGTGTGGCTGATCCCGGTAGTAGCGCAATTGAGGTCGATTGGTTTGAAGACGGGGATTGGGATCTACTCCAGGAATGGCGAGCGATCGTACAACCCTTTGACAAAGACCATCCGACGCAATTAGGAGTCGGCGCGGCATATCGTAAAAAAAATCAACCACTGCTGGAAAACCCGGGACAAACCAGAAGTTCTGACTGGACACTTTGGGGTAACTTCAATCAATGGCTATATAAGGATCCCGACAACCCAACGCGGTCAATCGGCCTATTTGCCCGGGTTGGCCACACAGATGGAAAAATCAACAACATAAAGAATCACTATTCGCTAGGTGTCACCTTCGAGGGAATCGCTCGGACCCGGCAGTACGACGTATTCGGCATCGCCGGATGGTATAACAAGTTTTCCAAAGACTCGTTTATTGCCCAGAAAGGTAATAGCTCTGGTATCGAACTCTTTTACAACTTTCGAGTTACCCCCTGGCTACAAATCACCCCAGACCTACAGTACCTCATTGGCCCCGCTCTCGATCCGGACGTCAATGAGACCTTTGTCGTCGGAACCCGGTTTCTGTTCTTGCTTTAACCAGATATTGGCAGTGAACGGCACGTTGAAATTGAAGTGGCTCCGAAATGCAGGCTTTGGTTCCCCTGAAGTGACCAGCCCACACTCTCCTCTCGCAATGTTCGCAACCAAGTATTTGTGGGTTTGATCAACAAAAAAAGGGCCTCTCGACTGGGTGGCCGTCTCTTTGCTGCGAGGTAGTAAACAGTAATTCACCGTATCCTAAATAAAAAAAGGGCCACCCAAATGGGTGGCCCTTTCTTTTATTTATAAGCCTGACGATGACCTACTCTCACATGGGGAATCCCCACACTACCATCGGCGATGTTGCGTTTCACTTCTGAGTTCGGCAAGGGATCAGGTGGTTCCACAACTCTATGGTCGTCAGGCAAA